>CADEFU010000001.1:0-235663 GCA_902826695.1 uncultured Alphaproteobacteria bacterium
CGACCAGCTGACCTGCATCTTCGTCGACACGGGGTTGATGCGCGCGGGCGAGGCGAAGGAAGTCGTCACGCTGTTCCGCGAGCACTACAACATCCCGCTGGTGCACGTGCATGCGGAGGATCTGTTCCTCGACCGGTTGGCCGGCGTGAGCGACCCGGAGACGAAGCGCAAGCGCATCGGCGCCGCCTTCATCGAGGTGTTCGACGCCGAGGCGAAGAAGATCGGCAACGTCGAGTTCCTGGCGCAAGGCACGCTCTATCCCGACGTGATCGAAAGCGTGTCGTTCACGGGCGGGCCTTCGGTCACGATCAAGTCGCACCACAATGTCGGCGGCCTGCCGGAGAGGATGAAGCTGAAGCTCGTCGAGCCGTTGCGCGAGTTGTTCAAGGACGAGGTGCGCGCGCTCGGCCGCGAGCTTGGCCTGCCCGCGTCGTTCGTCGGGCGGCATCCGTTTCCGGGCCCGGGCTTGGCGATCCGCATTCCCGGCGAGATCACGCGCGAGAAGCTGGACATCCTGCGCGCGGCCGACGTCGTCTACCTCGACGAGATCCGCAAAGCCGGCCTCTACGACAAGATCTGGCAGGCGTTCGCCGTGCTGCTGCCCGTGCGCACCGTCGGCGTGATGGGCGACGGGCGGACGTACGATTTCGTCTGCGCCTTACGCGCGGTGACGAGCACGGACGGCATGACGGCCGACAGCTACCCGTTCGAGCACGCGTTCCTGAGTCAGGTGGCGACGCGGATCATCAATGAGGTGAAGGGGATCAACCGGGTGGTGTACGACGTGACGAGCAAGCCGCCGGGGACGATTGAGTGGGAGTAGGGGGCATGTAATGTCATCACGCTCAGCAGTATTCCTATTCCGGGTGTTCACGCCGCTCTTGAGGGAGGCTTCAGTTGACTCGTGACACTAGGGGCGATCAAGGAGCGCCGGATCCTTGGGACGCCTCCTCGGCTCCCGGAGCATCTCCGTGGGTTCGCGCAATCGGTTTCTTTCTCGCTATGGCGGCCTCTTTGGCTGCGGTGTTGACCTATTTCGGACTTGATTTCGGTTCTGACCGTCAGTCCAAACCTGCAGAACCCGTAGTCGTTGCTCTGCCGCAGCCGACTGTTCGCGTCACCTACTTCAAACTCTCAGACGCAGCACCCGATCTGCTCGTAAACGGCTTCTTGACAGGGAAGTGGGCGGAGGCGATCGGGCGAGCACCGCCGATCGCGAATAATAGTGTCTTGAAAACGGCTAAGCAGGTGCTTCAGCGCTTCCGCTTTGAGCAGGAGGGTGACCTTTTTCAACAGGAAGGTTCAACGTTGAAGTTAGACAGTGTCGAACACGTTGACACATTCATTTCAGCCCTTGCGCCCGAGCAACGCAAACGCTTCAAGAACTACAAAGCTGGTGTCTACATGGGCGGCTTGCGCGGCAGCCTTGCCCTACACGATGCCAATGCATTCAGGCAATACTTACTAACGGAACACATGCCTTCCGGATACCGCTACCGTTTCATCCAACCAGCACATCTCGATTCCAGTTTCGCTTGGCCACAGATTTGGCGATCACTCACAGCGGACGATCTCGACAACTACGACAAACACCACCGCGATCTTGCAAGCCAATTTGCGCAGTCGGATGAAGAAGGTGGTCCGACAGAGAGCTTTTCGAGAAGTGCGGCTATTCAGGCTGGTATTCCTCCCTACAAATCTGAGGAGAGACTTGTTGGCGCATTGAAATGGCTCACCCGCAACGGTGTTCCCGAGCAGTTTATGATTGTAAAGGGTGTTCTTGGTGCTCATGGAGGTATTTCCCTTCACGCCTCCGTTCGCTCTTTGACGATCGAGGTTGCAGTCATCGAGAACATTTCAACATTCCCCATCACGATGACGGACTTGACCTATAGGAGCTGGGGGGACGACACTCTTCGTTCGAGCCGAGTTACTGACGAGAAGCTCTCCGTAACTCCGCTTAGGACCGAACCTATCAGCGGTGGTGTGGCCACTCTCAAATCCGGTGAGAAGTTTGTTATTCCGCTTCGCGTATCCTTCACTTCGCAGCCTGAAGACGGCGACGAGGGCGCGCAGTTGCCCGGGTACGTCAACCAGGGCAGTGAAGGTGCGCTGGTTCAACTGCCAGTCGCGTTATCCTCGGATGAATCTGGTGAGCCGGTATTTGTAGGTAAGCTCCAAGAGGAACTGACTTCTCCGACTTTGCCGCGGTTAGATGCAGCGTTCGATTATGGTCCGGCGCTTAGTCTGCACTCTGTTGCCGTTGGTAAGCACATGGTCCCGTTGCGACAACCAGATTGGGAGCGGGTGGTCCTTGTCTGGGGCGTCGCGGTCGGCAGTTGTCCTTTTGTGTTTTCGCGCGAAAGCGCCGAAGATGCCTGGATTAGCGAAGGAATTGTCCTCGCCAACGCGCATGGCGCTAAACGGGTGAAGACGGAGATTGTCTCGCTGCATCGATTTGATGGGTCGATCAGAATCAGCGAGCTTGAGGACGAGCGAGCGACGATTGAAGCCATTGAGGTGTTAGTCGATGATGCGAGTGGCAAGCAGGTCCCCCTTCAGCCTGCTCATGCGATGGTGCGACCTGTGGTTCTTGATAAAGGAGAGACGGTTGTGGTCAGATTTCCGCAATTCTCCAAGGCTCGGCATACATCGCCGCGACTGCGCATTCGTGGATACTACGAACGCTACTCCGACTTGCTTGTGACGAGCGTACTGAGCGAGGGTAAACGGCTGCGCCGAGAATAGGGTGACAGCTTGAGCCGCAGGTCGTATTCGGGGGACACGTAACAGATTCGTCTGTTAGTCAGGAGTTTGTCACGTGTCATCTGAACTAAGCGAGCCACTCGCTCAGTACGTCAATGTCGATGGCGAAATCCCGTTCTTCCTTCGGGCCGCCTTTGTGAATGACTCCCACGACGGCATCTTTGTAGTCGAGAAGAGGGCCGCCTGACATGCCTGGCGACAACTTCTGCGTCACTTCGATCATCTTGATCCCGTGCCGTGCTATTCTGGGGACATGTAACAAATTCAATCGTTGAAGTTCAATTCGTTACGTGTCCCCTGAATTTGTCCCCTGAATTATCTTCCAAGATTCAGCAAAGCGAATGCGGGTGACAGGCTATCGTGTCCCGTGGCCGCGAGAAAAGGCGTGAGGAGGAGCAGGCTAGACGCCTGCGCTCCTAGTAGGGTGAGCGCCCCGTCATACGGCGCTTGGCTCTGCGATCATTGTTTGCCGAGTGCACTCGCCTCTGAGGCGAATTTCACGTGCTGTCTGAAAAGCGCGTGGGTGGTCGCCGCGCGTCTGTCGCGCAGGAGCCGACACTTTGCTGTTGGCGATTTCTGGGAGAAGCTCGCACCCTTGTCGCAGCTGTTAGAGATTCGCCAATGCAGAGAGTAGCCAAGCAGCAGAAGCACGAAGAGGATTCGTTTCGTCGGTGGTGGGACGCCGATTTCTCTTGGGCCGGTCTGCGTAGGAAAGGCCGTATTGTTGATAGTCAGCCTGTTACGCTCCAGGAGTACTGGGCAGATCAGAAAGACGACTTGGTCGACTTCGGGGGGCGGAAGTGGACAAGATTCCACCTACCGCTATTCGATTTGGAGGGCGAGCCCAGTGAAAAGGCAAGGTGGCGAAGCGATGAACGGGAGAGGTTTCTCAACGACATTCTTTACCGCTTGCGAGTTGGAGTATCTGACTACCGAGGCTTTGATGGCCAATACGACGAAGAAGAGGAGAATGCGCTACCGAGAGCGCGGCTGCAAGGCGTTGTGTTTCCAGCGATTTTTGGCATTTCGAAGACCACAGTAGCAGCCGATTTTCGTTTCGCACGATTCGAGCGATCTGTTCGCTTTGCCGATTGCAGTTTTCTCGCGGGCACTGACTTTTCCGACGCCAATCTCGCGAAAGGTGGTGAGTTCAAAAGCTGCCACTTTGCGCGGTTGGCGAAGTTTCGCCGCTGCAGTTTTGCAGGTGCGCTTTCATTTTCTGGAAGCCGCTTTGATCGGCAGTCCGACTTCACGGAATCGGAGTTCAGAGGCGGCGCTAGTTTTGTTAGAGTAAGATTTGGTGGGGCGTCTGACTACAGCGACTCCGAGTTTGGCGACCGCGTTTCCTTTGAGAGGGCGTTATTTCGGACTGATGCCTCATTTCGGAACTGCAGCTTTTCCGGAGACGTCATCTTCCGCCACACTACCTTCGGCGACCTTGCAACATTCTCTGCCAGTGTTGGAGCGTTGTTTCCGGAGTTGGTCGACTTCTCGCATGCCCAGTTCGCCCAGGCCGCAATCTTCTCCGGGAGAGAGTTTCGCCGTCAAACACTGTTTTCAGGTGCTAGATTCGGGGCTGCACCACATTTTCAGGGTGCGACGCTGCACACGGATACAAGCTTCTCCGGATCGATTTTTGCGTCCCAGTCGGGAACGCCAGACCTCGACAGCTGGCGCCGGGCACTGAGTAGACCCCATACCAACCGCCTCAAAGACCGATTCGCGGTTGCGTATCGACGAAGAGTTGTTGCCGCGCGAAAGTGGCTGCCGAAGTCTCTCCGCCGCTGGCACTTCGACCAATGGCTACCCGGGTTCAAACAAGTTCGAACCTCACGAAATCAGGCGACAGAGGAACTTGAAAGCGCCTACCGAACGTTGCGCCGTCTCACCGGAGACAATGGGAATCACGAGCATGAGGGCATGTTCTACGCACTGGAAATGAACGCTCGTAGAAACCGATCAGATGTCCGCCTCTTCGAACGGCAACTTGCGTTGTTATTCAGTTGGACATCGGGATACGGACAAGACGCGCTACGACCATTCACGTGGTGGCTGTTCCTACTCACCGTTGCGACTTCGACGATTTGCGAAACCCTGCTGCGCAACCTGCCGCGCCCGGATATCCCTCCGTTTAGGGAAGTGCTGCGATTTACTTTTCGGCAATTCATACCGCCGCCCACTGTGTGGAGTGAGCGAGAACTAAGTGCTGCCGCCGAAGCCCATCCTTGGGTTAAGTGGCTGGTGACGCATTGTGCGTTTCCCTTGGAGTTGGGCGGAACTCTTAGCGCAATCGCAACGGTCAGTTTGATTGCCGTCTTCTTTGTGACGGTGCGACGACGCTTTGCTCTGAAATAGCAGTAAGATTCAGATATTTTGGGGACACGTAACAAATTCAATCCGTGATGCTCAATTTGTTACGTGTCCCTTGATTTTCTTTCTAGGCGCGGGCTACGAAGCGACCGAACAAACAAGACAGCGCAACCTTCACTTCGCGCGCTTGTCCCAGTGGTTCGCGGAACAGAAAGGGTGTTCCAGGCCCCGTTGGAGCGAGCAGTGAATCGAGAAGTGCCCAGCTTCCAAGCGCCGCGCCAGGTGTTTGTAGGACCTCCTTTACACCTGCGTCCTCAATTTCCTGGACTGTCAGCGCGACCGTAGGTCCAGGGACGGGGTCCTGAGCGGCGGGACTGAATTTGTATCCAAACGTTCGCGTCATGAGAACTGATGGTGCAATGGAACATGGTCTATCTCAAGCTTCACTATTGACGCCATTCCGTAGCTATACAGAGAAACGTCATCTAACAATGCAAAATACGGTGACATGATACCTATTCCCTCATCCTAACTTGTATCCCGCAGCTTCCTCCACTGCCACGGCGGGGTGGGGTTTTCTGTCGGAGTGAATTCTGGGGACACGTAACAAACTCACGCGCAACGAACTGAGTCTGTCACGAGTTCTCAGATTTTGTGTGGGCGCGCTCCACGATGGCAAGGGCTTTTCTGAATTCTGGGGACACGTCACGAATTCGAAATGATCAATCGTCCCGAATTCTGGGGACACGTAACAAACTCACGCGCAACGAACTGAGTCTGTCACGAGTTCTCAGATTTTGTGTGGGCGCGCTCCACGATGGCAAGGGCTTTTCTGAATTCTGGGGACACGTCACGAATTCGAAATGATCAATCGTCCCCAACTTCTCCCTTGTTTGATGGCCCCGGGCGTATGGCGTGCGCCAGTTGCGCTAGCGAAAGACCTTCCCATTTGACGCGTCGAGGTAGATTTTGTTTTCAACGGTCATTCCTCCACAGTAGGTGAAATACACCGGTCGATCTCGATACTGATTGACGGACTTCGTCCAACCTCCCATTTCAGCGAAATCTTCTCGCGTACATGTGCGGTCAGCGATTAGCTCAGCGGCTGCTTTAGCAAAGGCGCGGCGGTGAAGTGCGAAGTCGTCCGATTGTGCGACAAGGGTTTCATCTGCGATTGCGGTTTCGGCTGGGTCGGCTGGGCGCGTGGTTGATAGAGACTTCATTTCAACCCATTCGGCGAATATTCCATCTACGATTCCGTTTCCCTCCGTGCAGGCTGCCTGACCGCGATCAACGTACTCACTGCGACCCGCTACGCAGCTTGCGTCATACGGTTTCGTGATGCGGGCCCAACCTTTGGATTTTTCGTAGACATGAGCGGACTCGCGAAAGAAGAGTTGGCCGACCACGCCGCATCGCTTTGAGGGACATGTGCGACGATCCAACCGCTGCGCGGTGACCCAGAATTGTTCGAATTGCGCTGTGTCGGTCTTCGTAGATACCTTTGGGGGCGGGGAGGCAACGGACTTGGACGTTGGTGCTGGCGAGGGTGCCGGAGTGGTCTGCGAAGGTTCACCGCAGCCCAAGAGTGTGATGCAGAGTAAGACTGCGGATGCCTGTCGCATTTTCAACCTCTTAAGACCCCGCTCAATTCCGGGGACATGTCACAAACTCTGCTAGGGCTTCGCCCGCATCTGCGCTACCGAGTTGCTGATATCGGTGAGGATGCCGATCACGATCGCGAACAGTACCGTGTAGATGCCTCGGTCTATTGCTTGGCCGCAAAAAATACGGTGACATGATACCTATTCCCTCATCCTAACTTGTATTCTGCAGCTTCCTCCACTGCCACGGCGGGGTGGGGTTTTCTGTGCGCCACAGGCCAACCTTCTTGGACTTTGCCCAGCCTTCGAGGTGGTTCAGTTTGGTTTGGCGGTCGTTCGGGAGGTGGTCGTAGTAGATGCGCATCACCCACGCGTGGCCGAGCGTGACCATGCGCTCGTTCACGTTCAGCCATTCGTTTCCGTTCGTGTGGCGAACGTAGATCGTGGCGAGCGTCCGGCCGTGCGTATCGAACCCGTGTTCTTCAAGAGCCACGTTGCGGCCGCCGACAAGCTTGATGAGGCCGGCTTTGGCGATGTTGCCCCAAGGCTGACCGTCCTCCGGGCAGTCGATGGAGTCGAGCCGGATCGTCGTCTGGTTCCACCCCTTGGCGACTATCAATGTATCGCCGTCCAGCACGCGCATGACTTTGGCGCGCGGTAGATCGTCGAGGAAATTTCGGGGACACGTAACAAATTCAATTGACTTCGCAGTGCCGATCACGCGCGACTACATCTGGGGGGCCGCGACGCGCCTGCGCCGTGGCTCGATCGCGCTTCTCCCACCGCCGCACCAACATGTCGTGGATCGGGCCGAACCCCGGCAATGCTGCGCCCACGAAGGGCGCCGCAACCGCCGACACCCGAATGCCCAAAAGGCTGCCGGGCTCGTTGTCGTCACGCCTGCGGTGGCGGCCTAAGTCGCGCGCCACCACTTTGTGAACAGTGCCTAGTGGCGCATGAATGCCGGCTGGCGTCCGGTCAGTGCGACGTGGATCGACGCGATCACGTAGAGGATCGCGGTCAGCACGACGATGCGGGAAAACAGGAACATGAAAGCCATCGTCACCGTGTGATCGGTGATGATGGCGCCGGCGAGGATGTCGACGGTGTCGCTGCCTCGCGCGCCCACGAGGTCCAAGAGCCACTGGCGCGTGCCGCGTGCGCTGTTGATGACGTCGGCCAAAAGCTCGGGCCAATAGACCAGCGACAAGAGGATGAGCGTCCACGCGATGATGACGCTCACAACGCTGCGCCAGGTCTGTGCCAACAAGCTCACTAACATGGGATCGCTCCACCAAAGAGAAAGGTCGAGCCCCTCGCTCGACGCCGGATCGTGCGGGCGGGGGGCGGTTAAAGTCAACGCGCTTGCCCAAAGTGTTGATTCCCTGCGGCTATTCTGCGGCGTCACGGCTTGAATGTCGGTGGGCGGGCAAGCGCGGAGCACACAATAGTGTCGTCGCGGGTCGGGCCGCTTGTGGCAAGCTCTTGGATTGAAGGAAGGCGACAATGCAGGAAGCGGCTAAAGCGGGCGTTGCCTATTTCGCGATCGCGTTTGCGATTGCTTTTGTGCTGGGGGCGCTGCGCGTTTTGTTCGTGGCGCCGCGCGTCGGCGAGTTCGCCGCCGTGTTGATCGAGGTGCCGATCATGCTCACGGTCTCGTGGCTGGTGTGCGGTTGGGTTTTGAACCGGATCGCGGTGCCGGCTTCGATCGGCGCGCGCCTGGCGATGGGCGCCGTGGCGTTTGCGCTGCTGATGGCTGCGGAGTTTGCGCTCGGCATCTACGGCTTTGGAAACACCGCCGGTGAGATTGTTTCCTCCTTCGCCCGGTTACCGGCGCAATTGGGACTCGCGGGACAGGTGGGGTTCGCGCTGATGCCCGTTCTCCGCTTGATCGTGCGTTAGGCGTGCAGTGAGCGGCCTAGACGACGGTACCGAACAGCTTGCCGATGCCCGCGGTAAGTGCCATGGCAAGCGCGCCCCAAAAGGTGACGCGCGCGGTCGCGCGCCAGACGTCGGCGCCGCCCGCTTTCGCGCCGATCGCGCCGAGCAGCGCGAGGAAGCCCAGCGATGCCGCCGAAACCAACGGCACGAGCAGGTTGGCGGGCGAGACGACGACCATCAGCAGCGGCATCGCGGCGCCGACGGCGAATGTCGCGGCCGACGTCAGCGCCGCTTGGATCGGGCGTGCCGTGGTCATATCGGAAATGCCGAGTTCTTCGCGCGCGTGCGCGGCCAACGCGCCCTTCGCCATCAGCTGTTCCGCCACCTGCCGCGCCAACGCCGGCTCGACGCCGCGCGCGGCATAGATTTTTGCGAGTTCGTCGAGCTCGAACTCCGGGTCATTGGCAAGCTCCGCCCGTTCGCGCGCGAGGTCGGCTTGCTCGGTGTCGGATTGCGAGCTGACGGAGACGTACTCGCCGGCGGCCATCGACATCGCGCCGGCGACAAGCCCCGCGACGCCCGCGATCAAGACGTCGCTTTGCGTGGCCGCGGCCGCCGCCACCCCCACGATCAGGCTTGCCGTCGAGACGATGCCGTCGTTCGCGCCCAGCACGGCGGCGCGCAGCCAACCGATGCGGCTGACCAGATGTTGTTCCGTGTGAACGCGCAAGCGGCTCATGAGATTTGCACCGGTCGAAGAGGGAAGGGCAGGTGCTTACTACGCCCTCACACCTGCCGTGGCAACGCGTGCGTGCGGCTGCGTATTTGAGCGAGCGTCGAGAAGATGGCGCCGACGATCCAAAGTACCGGGCCGAGTGCGCCAGGCCACGGTGGCAGGTAGCCCGGAACCAGTATGAAGACGATGAAGCCCAGATCGGCGGCGGAGATCGTGACGAGGTTGATCCAGTAGCCGGCGTTGCTGTTGCGCCAGTTCATTGTCACGGCAACGACTGTCGCGACGAGGGCGAAGATTGCGAGGCTCCAGGCATTTTGCAGAAGCCGGCCCTGAATGTCGCCGGCATCGACGTCAAAGGCGCGCCGCGCGGCTTCAGACGCCGCGAGCATGTGTAGGGCTCCCCAGAGCATATAGGCGAGCGCTCCGATCTTGTGCAGCATGTATTGTGTCTCCTGGACGAGGTCTTACGGTGCAGGTGGCGCGGCGCTTCCGTGCTGCATTCTCTGGCCGAAATCGCATTTCGGAGCAATGCCGATGCGAAATCGGCGGGCTAGGTTCTGCCGGGAATAGGTATGCTGTCACCCAATTCAGCTGTCACCCAATTTAGGATTTCGCTCTATCCGCCACGGCGCTTCACCTTTCGCCTTTCCCGCACGGACTCGCGCGTCTTATCCGACACCGGCGCACTGAGCAGGCCCACCAGCGTGTCGGCGAGGTTGTTGAAGAACATGTCGGCTTGGGGGCCGCGAAAGGCGTCCGCCCGGCGCGCTTGATGCACCATGGACGCCGCCAGGTAGCGCAGCGCGCCATCGAGACGGAGAAGGAAGATGCCGTCGTCCAAGTCGCTCAGCCGGCTACGCAAGAGGGCTGCGATCCTCAACGACCCCGAGCTGCATTGAAGAAATTAGGGGACATGTAACAAATTCAAGATCTAGAACTCGAGTTCGTCACGTGTCCCCCGATTTCTGTCCCCCGATTTCTGATGAGCGTGGGCGAGTTTGTGGGCGGTCGCTTGCGCTTTCATGACGCCTGAGTTTTGGGAGCCGTGATCGGGCACGACCGCCGACGCAAGCGCCAGATGCCCCCTCCCAAAGCAGAAGCGATGACGAGAGCGAGCGCGGTCCAGCCGCGTCCGCCGGGGCGATCGATCGTTCGCGACCACAGGCTTGGCCCTGGTTCGTCCGATCGGGGCAAGCGGAACGCGACGATTGTGTCGTTCGGCGCGACGATACCGGCGTCGGGGTAGCCGCCGGCGGCGATAACGACGAACTGCTCGCCTTTCCATTCATACGTCATCGGCGTTGCCTGCGCGGTTGCGGGCAGGCGGCCCTGCCACAGTTCGCGCCCGTCGCGCGCGTCGAAAGCGCGAAGGTATCGATCCATCGCTGCGCCAATGAATACGACGCCGCTCTTGGTGATCACGGGGCCGCCCAAGTTCGGTGTGCCCCACGCGAATGCCAACAGGCCGCCGGTGTATTCCTCGATCGTACCGAGCGTCGTCTCCCACAGAATCTTGCCCGCCTTGAGGTCGACGGCGGCGATGACGCCCCAAGGCGGTGGATTGCACGGCAACGGTACCGGCGATCCCAGCAGAGGGTCGCGGATCATGCCAAAGGCCGTTCCGGTTTGCGGCGACACTTCGCGGTTTGGGAATTCCTTGTCCAGCCGCTCGAATTCTTCGGTCTTAAAGAGCGTGATGAGATGGGCGATCCGCGACGTGTTGGCGATGAGGATCTGGCGCTCGGGGTCGAAGGCGACGCCGCCCCAGTTGATGCCGCCGCCGGTGAACGGAAATAGGATCGTTCCCTGCTCGGACGGCGGTGTGTAGAGCCCCTCGCTTCGCACCCTTCCGATGTGCGCACTGCAATTCCATCGGTCCAGTGGCGTCAGTCCGAACGCGTCCTCGGGCACCAGCTTGTCGGGGACGAGCGGCGGCACGAGCGCGGGAAAAGGCTGTGTCGGCGACAAGATCTCACCGGCGACGGCACCTTGCGGAACGGGCCGCTCTTCGACGGGAAGCACAGGCGCGCCAGTATCGCGATCCAACACGAAGACGAGACCTTGCTTCGTGCCTTGGATCACGACATCGCGTGGCCCGTCGGCGAGCGCTAGAGTTGCCAGGGTCGGTTGCGCTGGCAGGTCGTAGTCCCAAACATCGTGATGCACGATCTGATAGGCCCAGCGCACCGCTCCAGACGCAGCTTCGACCGCGACCACCGAATTGGCGTGACGGTTGTCGCCGGGACGCAGGCCGCCAAAGAAGTCCGGACTCGGGCTCGACGTCGGCATGAATACGAGACCTCGCGCCTCGTCAACCGACATCGGGGCCCAGACGTTGGCGTGACCTGTGTTCTTCCAACTCTCGCCCCATGTCGCCGCGCGCGGATCGCGGGGGTCGCGCGGGATCGGATCGAACGTCCATTTGATCTTGCCGCTGCGTGCGTCGAACGCATGTACGGTGCCGAAGGGTGCCGCCGCCCGCTGATTGTCGGCGATGGCGGACCCGACGATGACGACGCCGGAGGTAACGACGGGCGCCGAACTGATTTGATACTCGCCGCGCCACAGTGGCGGCGTCGATGGCGTGATCTTGACTTCGCCATGCATGCCGAAGTCGGCGCAGGGCAGACCCGTCTCGGCGTCAATCGCGAACACGCGCGCGTCATTCGTCCCGGTGAAGACACGCGTGGCGCAGGCGGCGTCCGGCGGCGACGCCGGATCGGCCCACACCGCGACGCCACGACAGTTGAACCTGTTGCCCAGGTTCTGGGTCACGATCTTCGGGTCGAAGCGCCATTTCTCTTTTCCCGTTCCGGGATCGATGGCGATCACGGCATTGAACGGCGTGCAGAGATAGAGGCTGTCGCCACGCAAAACCGGTGTCGTTTGAAATTTCATCTGCCGCAAGATGTGCGGCAGGTGCCTCTCCAACTCTCCCGTGCGATAGGTCCATGCCGGAATCAGCTGATCGACGTTCTCAGGCGTGATCTGCTCGGCCGGCGAATAGCGCATGCCGCCGGCGTCGCCGCCATAGTGGCCCCAGCCGGCTTCCGTGGCTGCGGTGCCGGCGAATGCGAGCGCGAAGAGCGCGAGAGCCAACGTTCGTGTCATGATACGACTGCCGCAGCGTTTTGTTTTGTCGCAATGGCGAGCACCGGTTCGGCGTCTCGCTCCGCGACCTGGACGGCAAAGCCTGCTCGCATGAGAGCCGCAGTCACCTCGCTGCGCGGACGAAAGCGGTAGACTTCCTTGGGGAACGAAGCGACGGTTGTTTTGTCGGCATCGGTGCGAAAGACGAGGGCGAAGCGCGCGCCGGGCTTTAGTACGCGCGCGATCTCGCGAAACGGCGCGTCCAGGCCCTCCCAGAAGTAGATGACGTGCACGCAAAGCGCTTTGTCGAATGAGCCGTCGGGGAACGGCAACGCGTCTGCCGGAGCAATTGCGACGTCTACCTTGCGCGCTTTCACGAGAGCACGGTTTCGTGCGACCGCGATCTCGACCATGAGTTCGGAGGTATCGGCGCCTGCGACATGTCCTTTCGAGGCGCGCGCCGCAAGGATCTCCAGGCTCCGACCATGGCCGCAACCGACGTCAAGGATGTGGTCCCGCGGTTGCACGTCGAGAGCATCGATCGCGCGCAAGTTTTCCGACAATGTCTCGCGCGCCATGACGAAGGCGATGAAGCGCCCAAGCATGCCCCGGGCATTGCGCGCCTGTTCGGCGATGAAGAGAGGTCTGCGCATGGTTCTACTCCTTTGCCGCTTGCGCAACGCGCCGACGGTTGCGCCACACCAGCACAGGCCACAGAAGGGGCGAAGCGAGCTGAGCGAACAGATTCTTCGGAATCGGATCGGGGTCGATGCCGACTTCGTTCAGCGGTTCGTCGAGCGGATGGCGGAAGGTGCCGAACAGGTGATCAAAGAGCGGCGTCAGCGGCGCGAGATTGCAGGCGCCGCGCGCGTAGTCCTTGCTGTGGTGCAGCCAGTGCGTCTTCTGCGTGACGATTAGCGCGTGCACGAAGTGCGGCAGATTCTGCGCGACGTTCGAATGGTTGAGGCTGCCCAGAAAATTCATGAGCGCGGCGATCCACAGCATAACGATAGTGGGTGCGCCGAGAGCCGCTAGCGGGCCGTAGACGACTAGGGCGCGGATCGTCGCCTCCAAGAAGTGGAGACGCACGCCCTTGAAGACCGTCATGCGGTCCGGATTATGGTGCAACGCGTGGACGGGCCAGGCGATGCTTGAACCGTGATAGACGCGGTGCTTCCAGTAGTCGGTGAAATCGACGATCACGACGGCGACGAGCACCTGCGCCCAGATTGGGAATTCTGCGGGCCAGAGACCTAGGTTCCCCTGCGCGGCAAGTGCGCCACCGGCGGCGGCGAAGACTATCAGGAGTGCACTGCGGCCGAGGGCGTCGCCAAAGACGTTGCCGAGGCCATGAAGAAGGTCATTGATCGTTTGCCCGTCGTTCGTCCACGTCCAAGCCGACCGATCCGGCAAGACGAGCTCGAGCGAGGCGATCAACGCCATGTTGGCGATGGTGAGCGCGAGCGATGTGAGCGCGGGGTCGAAGCCGAGCGAGAGTGCGCCGTCGAACGCGACGAGCTGGCCTGCGAAGATTGCGGGAAAGGTGAACCAGGCGATGAGGGACTTGAGGGTGGCCAAGGGCGGGTCCTGAACCGGATGCATTTCCGGGATCGGAGCCTGCCGAAGCGCGCGGCCGCTGGCTCGCTGCCGCCGAAACGAGGCTAGCCAATTTCGAAATCAGCTAGCCGATTCCGAAATTTCTTCGAGGAATCAGGTGGCTAGCGCTTGGTTGCAGCTGGCTGCGCTCGACGTCGATGCGAGAGCTTTCGCGCGGAATTCGGAGGGGGTGAGACCCGTCTCGGATTTGAACGCGCGGTTGAACGGGCCCAGCGACTGGAAGCCCGCGTCCAACGCGATGGTCGATACCGGCACCTCGCGCTGGCTTGGGTCCGCGAGCCCTTGCTTGGCGTCGGCGAGCCGCCACTGGTTGAGGAACGCTGCAAAGTTGCGGTGACCGAGATGTTGGTTGATCAGCCGCCGTAGCTTGTACTCGGGTACCCCGACCTTAAGTGCGAGGCTTGCAATCGAGAGGCCCTCTTCACGATAGGCGCGCTCGATCCGCATCAGCTGGTCGAGCCGTTCGGCGGTCTTGGTGTCCTCGCTGTTCGACAGGCGTGCGCCCGTCGCCGTGGTGGCAACGGGTTGCGGCTTGCCTGCGGCTGCGAAGAGCTCCGGATCCGCCTGCGCCAAGGCACCCAAACTCGCAAGCCCCAAGAGCAGGAGCACTGCAGCCGCGAGCGGTGACAAAAAGGCGGCAGGGCCCATGAAGATCTCAGCGATCTGTACCGACAGCACAGCGACGGCGTAGATTCCCCCGGCAGCCAGAATGGGTCCGCGCAGCCTCCGGCGCGATTCGACCAAGTCGTTGCGCCATCCGCTCCAGATGACGAAGAGCACGTGCACCATGAAAGCTGCGCCGACAAGGTGTTGTGCCAGGAGACTCGCGTCGGCCGTCGTGCCGGTCGTCAGGAGCTTCGCGATGCCAAGCGTGAGTAGCAGCGCTGCTGGCGCGACGCGAATTGGTTCGAGTCGCGGGCGGTCGCCGAACAGTTCGGTGGCGAACGCCCAAAAGAGCCCCGCGCCCATCACCGAAAGCGCCCAAACGAACGGCCATGCCGGACCGAGAACGGATTCGATGATCTGGTTCTGCGTGAGATTGTGCGACGCCGCCGCAAGACAGAACAAGATGCCGGTGACCCGAGCCGGTGTGAACGGTGCCCGCGCTATGACGATCGCAAGACCGGTCATGGTACCGACGGCCGCGCCGCGGGTCAGAATTTCGAGGATCGGCGTCTCCAGCGACATGCAGGCGGTGCTCTGTGTTGGCGAATCCAATGCTACACGGGTTTGGCCGCAAGTGGACTGCGCAACCTTGGTTTATCTCTTGGGGTGCAATGTTGTCAGCTACATTGTCGGCGACGAACTTTGCGAGGTATTGCGCCGCAACGCATACATCTCGGCACGGCAGGCAGCCGTCATGCAGGCGAGGACCCACCTTCGCCAAGGCTTCGGCGGGCACTGCGCCCGCGGTCCCAGGGATGGCGTTACTTTGTCGGAGTGTGCGCTCTTCGATTGAATGCCGCTCACAGCGGACCTTCTGCGCGTGATTTGAAGGTGACTGCGGTTCAATTCCGGGGACATATCATCCCATTGGTTAACGGCAGCGGCTCGATTTCACAAAATCAGTCACCCAAGCGACATCAAAACGTCACCGGCGAGGTGCAAGCAGAGGCTGCCGGATTGAGATCGATTCGGGTGGTACCGGGTCGCGGTCCGTAGCGTTGGGGCGGGCGAGATGGCAGGTATTGAACCGGGAGCGCTCGCGCTCCCCGAGGTGAGCAGAAGGCAAGGCCGGACGAACCCGTTCCTTCCGCTTCTTAAGGATCGCAAGCGCGACAGCAGCGCCGCCAGTCACCCAAGACCACGCCATGTACGCCGTCATCGAAGCATCTGGATCTCGGATATTCATCTGGGCACGCGCGGCTGCAAAGCGGATCTGCTCCTCGATTTCCTGAAGCACAACGAGTGCGAGCTGCTCTATCTCGTCGGCGACATTATCGACGGCTGGCGTCTCTCGCGGGCGTGGTACTGGCATCCGAGCCACAATGCCGTCATCGACGAAGTCCTGCGCAAGGCTGCTGCCGGAACGCGTGTGATCTACGTCCCCGGAAATCACGACGAGGTGCTCAGGGACTACGTCGGCCATCGCCTGGCCGGCGTGGAGGTTACGTACGAGGCCATTCACGAGACCGCGGACGGGCGCAAGTTGCTCGTCATGCACGGCGACCACTTCGACGGTGTCGTCACCTATGCGCGCTGGCTGGCGGTTGCGGGCGACCGCGCGTATGCGTTGGCACTGCGCTTGAACGACGTGTTGGCCCGGGTCCGCCGGCAGTTCGGCATGCCTTACTGGTCGTTGTCGCAGTGGCTGAAAATGCGGGTCAAGAACGCGGTCGAGTATATCAGCCGTTTCGAAGACGCGGTGTCGCGCGAAGCCGAACGGCGCGGCGTGGACGGCGTGGTGTGCGGCCACATCCACAAAGCGGAGATGCGGCGTGTCGGCCGTATCCTCTACTGCAACGACGGCGATTGGGTCGAAAGTTGTACCGCTCTTTCCGAAGACCGGAATGGAAATCTCGCCATCGTGTACTGGGCTGACGAAGTGGCTGAGCTTGCGCGCAGGCCGGCTTCGGCTGCCCTGCAAGCCGCAGAATAGGAGGCACGCATGCGCATCTTGATCGCAACGGACGCCTGGGATCCGCAGGTGAACGGCGTCGTGCGTACGCTGAAGGCGACGGCGCGGGAATTGGAAGCGCGCGGGCATGACGTGCGCTTCATCACCCCGGATGGCTTCACGACCGTACCGATGCCGACATACCCCGAGGTTCGGCTCGCCCTCTTTGCCAAGGCGCGCATCGCCGACGTCATCTCGACGTTCATGCCCGACGCCATCCATATCGCGACCGAAGGTCCGATCGGGCTTGGCGCGCGGCAGGTCTGCGTTGAACGAGGACTTCCGTTCACGACGTCGTTTCACACCCGCTTCCCGGAATATATCGAAGCGCGTATCGCCTTGCCGTCGTCGTGGACCTACGGGCTTGTGCGCTGGTTTCATCAGGCGGCGTCGCGGACCATGGTGGCAACGGCAAGCCTTGAGCATGAGTTGCGGGGGCGCGGCTTTACCAATCTGTGCGCCTGGTCGCGCGGCGTCGATACGAATTTGTTCAAACCGGGCGCGAAGTCCCTGTTCGATCTGCCGCGCCCGATCAGCCTTTACGTCGGTCGCGTTGCCGTTGAGAAGAACATCGACGCATTCCTGGCGCTCGATCTGCCAGGAACCAAGGTTGTCGTTGGTGACGGCCCGCAGCTGGCCGAACTCAGGGCCCGATTTCCGGGCGTGCACTTCGCCGGGGCCCGGTTCGGCCAGGATCTTGCTGCACACTATGCAGCAAGCGACGTTTTCGTCTTCCCGTCGCGCACGGATACGTTCGGCCTCGTGATGCTTGAGGCGCTCGCATGCGGCGTCCCCGTGGCGGCGTTCCCGGTGCAGGGCCCGCGTGACGTGCTGGAGCGCGGCGCCGGCGCGGGTGTGCTGGACGAATGCTTGAAGTCGGCGGTCGAAAGGGCCCTGACGTTGAGCCCTCAGCGATGCCGCCAGTATGCGCTCCAGTACTCATGGGGTGCCTGTACCAACCAGTTTCTCGACAACCTCGAGACTTCGCTCCTGTCCCGGCAGCAAACGCGTCAGCTTGGGACGGGTTCGGCTGAGGTGCGGCCGGCGGCTTGAAGGCATGCGCGGCAAGACCGGGCGGATGCTACCCACCTGCAGGATCGGCCGCAGCGCGCTTTCGGCGCTCCCTTGATCGTAGGCGTTTCATGACCTGCAAGGTAATTGCGGGGCTGCCGGCGCCGCCGTAGCTATGCCGTCGAACTTGAGAGAGGGAAGCCCACATGAACGTTTTGCGTTTGGTCTTGGCCGCGCACTTGGCGGCGCTGACGGTCTATACCGCGATGGTGATCGAGAACCATGGTATGACCCTGATGCCCGTGTTTTTCGGCGATATAGTCACGATGGCGTGGCCCGGGCAGTTCAACCTCGACTTCATGGGGTTCTTGATCTTGTCGGCGCTCTGGACGGCGTGGCGCAACGCGTTCTCGGGGCTTGGGCTCTTGCTCGCGGTCGTCGCGCTTTTCGGGGGCATGATGTTCCTATCGATCTATCTCCTGATTCTTTCGTTCAGCGCGCGCAGCATTCCTGAGATTCTGTTGGGCAACGCCGCGCGGAGCGCATAGCGAGAAGGAGGTGGTCACCATGTCTGCATCGTCACAGTCGCCGGCCGACGTCGCCCGGCAGTTCATGAAGCTGATGGAGCCGCTCGACTATGACGCGGCCTTGAAGCTCGTCTCGTCCAAGGTCGAGTACGTCAATCCGCCGCCGATCGGTACGGTGCGGGGACCGGCCGGTATCCGCGCGGTGCTCGAGCCGTTCTTTGCGCCGACGCTCGAGAACGAGTTCAAGATCGTGCGCGCGTCCGCTTCGGGGCCGGTCGTCTTTTTGGAGCGCGTAGACCGGCATCGCCTCGCCGACAAATGGGTCGAGCTGCCCGTGACCGGCGTTTTCGAGGTGCATGACGGGTTGATCACGTACTGGCGCGACTATTTCGACGCCGCCACGATCATGTCGCAGTGGCCGAGAGGCTGACGTTGCCAGGAATGTTCTGTCATTGTTCTCGCCCAAGCTCTTGCCTCGATTCCCTGGCCGGTTGAATTGTGTGTTTGTCAGGCAACGGGCGGCGTTCACCTGGTGTTAGGCGGCTTTCCCGATTGTTGGAGTCGAGGCATTATTTGTTTGGTTGCAGGAGAATCCAAATGACCACGCGCACGCGTCTTGCTCTTACCGTTTCGTTCTTAGCTTTGGGCGCGGCGGCGTCGGCCGCGACTGCGGCGGAGGGCCTCCAGTTCTATGCCGGGTTGGGGATCGAGTACGGCGACGCGGAATCGACGTTTGGCGACAATAGCGAGCTGTGGGCAGGATCGGTGTTCGGCGGGGCTCGGTACACCTTCCCGGGCAACTTTTTCATCGGTGCCGAGGGTGAGGCCTCGCTGTTCTCGAGTTGGGAACCCACCTTTGTCGGAGAGGTCGATCGCATTTGGCGGTTGCGCGGCCGGCTCGGCTACGATTTCGGTCAGGTCGCCTTGTTCGGTGCGGTCGGCGGCGTGTGGGTTGACGGCTCAATTGCCGGGGCTCCGTTCGCCGATTCTGCGGATGGCCTGACCTATGGCGGTGGCATCGACTACGCCGTCAGCGAAAAGTTCGATTTGCGCCTTGAAGTCATTCGCGACGAGACGGAACTGACCGACGGTAGTTACGAGTGGGACAACACGTCTGTGCGCGCCGGTGCGGTAATCAAGTTCTAGCCGAGTCTTTCTGTTGAGGTTCAACAACCTCCTGGCGGAAGCCTTCGCACGCCATGCGAAGGCACCGGCTTTGTTGACGCAAGATGGCCAGATCCTCACGTTCGAGCGGCTCGAACGAACGGTAGCCGTGTTCGCAACGCGGCTTCGCGACGAAGGCGTCATGCCCGGCCAGTGCATTGCCGTCGTAACCGACAACAACGCCGTGCGCATCGCCCTGTTCCTCGCGCTCTCGCGGCTTGGGGCCGATACGGCGTTGGTGCAAGCACCCGGGCCGCTCGCCGCGTGCGGGCAGAAGATCGACGCGGTGGTCCGCTTTGCCGAGCAAGGCGCCGGCGGCGTTCAGCGTTCGATCATTTTCTCGCAAGACTGGCTGAACGGGACGCCCGACCCCTTGCTCAAGATTCAAGAGTCCGGCGCGATGATCGTGTCCACGTCGGGGTCTACCGGGGCGCCGCGCTATATCCGGATGCCTCCGCAGACCTACGTTGATTTGGAGGCGTATCTCTACGAAGGGGTGAGCGAGAGCATCGGGACTGTGATGTCGTCCATTCCGGTGACCGCGCCGTTTTCCATCTGCATGATGATACGTGCGTTCCGGCGCGGGCACGGGTTTTCCGGTATGCGGCCGACGGGCGCGGAGACGCTGCGCGAGGCCCAGCGCTTTGGCGTGTGCGAAATGATGCTGACGCCGCTCGCACTGGCCGAGCTCGTTGCTGCAGCTGAGGCGGGCGCGCCCAAAGGCGACCTCTTGCGGATTGTCGTGTTCGGCGCGGTCGCCGAAGGCCCGTTGCTGTCGCGGGCCGAGAAGGCGTTTGGTACCGGCGTCTATGTCTGCAACGGTGCATCGGAGAGCGGGCAGACATCGTTCGGGCGGTTCGACGCTTCGACCTATGTCTCGGGTTGGTGCGGGCAACCCACCAAGACGACTGGGCTTCGCATTGGGGACGGCTCGGCGCCTGGTGAGAGCGGGCGGCTTTATCTGCGTCCGCCGTTTGCAGGCTTCTGCAGCGGCTATATCGGCGGGCCTCCGGTTTACGATGCGGACGGCTGGTTCGACACGGGCGATATCGCGCGCGTCCTGCCGGACGGCGCGCTTCTCGTGGAAGGCCGCGTGGACAATCTGATCAATCTCGGCGGCTCCAAATACGCCGCGGAGCGCATCGAGGCGCTGGTCGCCCAAATGCCAGGCGTAGACATTTGCGCGGCAACGCGCGTTGTTCCGGCCAGCGGTCTTGCGCCCGAACTTGGGATCGCGGTGGTCGCCGGTTCGGGCTTCGATGCCGAGCGCACGCTGGCCCATGTGGCATCGAAGATTCGCACGGCCGCGAAGATGCGGATCGTCGTGTGTCCGAAGCTGCCAATGCTTGCATCAGGCAAGATCGACCGCAGCGCGCTTGCCGCGCTGTTTGGCTGAGTGCTCAAGCGGGGCTCAAAACCATCACGTTGACGTGGGTGCGCAGCTCGAAGCCGAGTTTTTCGTAAAGGCGAATTGCGGGCGCGTTGCTTGCGTAGGCGTGGAGTATCGGCGTTTCGCCACGCGCCATGATCTGCGTGGCGACTGTGCGTGAGAGTAGGGCGGCGTAGCTTTTGCCGCGGTGTGCGGGGTCGGTGCAGACGCCGCTGACCTCGGTGTAGCCGGGGAGCTTCAGGCGCTCGCCGGCCATTGCGACGAGATGGCCATCGACTTTGACACCCCAAAACGTTCCGAGTTCGTGCGTGCGGGCGAAGAATGGGCCGGGCTGGGTCGCGGTTGCGAGCGCCAGCATCGCAGGCGCGTCGGCAGCGGTGAGGCGCTCGACCGGCGGTGCGGGATCGCGTGGAATGACTTTGCGCGCGACCATCTGCACGCCAAGCATGGTCGCTTGGGCGGCAGTGCCGGGCGGGGTGGGGATCTCGCCCGCTTGCAACAGACCAACGGGGCCATGCTCGCGCACGAGGCTTGCGAGATCGGCGAGGGACGGGTCCGTGTCGTCGATCGTGGCGGCGAAGATGCCTACGTCAGCCTCAAGGCGACGGGCGCGCGCTGTGCCGATCGCGAAGGCCGATTGGCGGCCGGCGAGTGCGTGCCAAATCGGGCGATCGAGCGGTTCGGTCACTGCAGCCCAAGCCGTGCAAATTGTTCGGGAGGGGCGTCCACCTCGCGCAGTGCAGCGTGCAGCATTTCGGTCATGCGCTTTTCGTGAGCGGTGCCTTGGTGTTCTTCGGTTTCCGACGGGTCGTTGCCGGTGTCGAACAGGCGGTTGACGTTGTCTTCGGCGCGCGCCCAGGCCCAGAAGGGGAGTGCGTCGGCCGCGGTCCAGACTTGCTTGATGACGGGGACCTTGCTGCCGGGCATGCGGGCAAGTGTGGCGCGGTCGTCGGGAAGCGGGAGTTCTTGCTCGCGCGGGAGCACGTGGGTCGGCATCGTGGACCAGCGGTTCGAATACATCGCGAGCGGCTCGTTCTTAGACGCCGGCGCGCGTACGTATTTCCAGCGGCCGTCGGTGATGTGGACTTGGCGACCCCAGACGCCCATGAGCGTGTAGTCGCGCACAGAGGCGGCTGTGCCGTCGATCAGCGGAAGAAGGGAGCGGCCGTGCGTGCGCTGGCGCATCGTGACACCGAAGACGTCGGCAAGCGTGGCGTGAAGGTCAACGCTGGTGGTGAGCGCGTCGATGCCGCGCTGCTGTTGGCCGGGCCAGGCAATGAGCAGCGGGATCCGGCCCAGCGTGTCGTAGATCGGGACGCCGGGCTTGCCCCAAATGTCCTTCTCACCCAGGTAGTGGCCGTGATCGGTGCAGAGGATGACCGCCGTGTTGGCCCACAGGTTGTTGCGCTCGATCGCATCGAGCACGCGGCCGAGCCAAGCGTCGATCATGGTCAGCTTCGCGCCGTACTGTGCGCGGATCTGATGGGCTTGACGGTTTGTGAGGATGCCCTTTTCGACGGCGCCGCTCATATAGGGCGGCCAGATGAGGTGCGGGCCTTCCCACTCTGCGTCGTACATCTTCGCGTATGGCGCGGGCGTGTCGAACGGTTCGTGCGGGTCGAACTCGTCGACGAACAGCATGAAGCGTTTGTGATGGCCGGCGTTCTCGTCGATCCATCGCGTCGTCGCGGCCATCGTGCGAGGGCCGGGGAAGTCTTCCTCGCCGCGAAACCAACCGCGCGAGTCGTCGTAGGGTATGTGGTTACGGCCAAACGTCGGCGCGCCTGTCCAGCTGGGGTCCGGGCGCGTCTTCCACGGGTCGCCTTCGTGGCCGCGCTGGTAGTCCCAGGCTTTGAAGTCCACGTGGTAGTTCTCGCCGCCTGTTTCGAAGAGGTGCGGGTGATCGGAGATCAACTGCGTGGCGATGCCGGCACGACGCAGCGGGTAGGTGATTGCGTCTTCCCAGATCTCGACCGAACCCCATGGGCGCCAGAGGAAGTCCCAGGCGCCACAGAGGATGTCGTGGCGCGCAGGCATGCAGGGCAGGGAGCCGACGTAGTGCTTCGTGAACCGTAGTGAGCGCGCTGCGAGGCGGTCGATGTTTGGGGTCGCGAACTCCGTGCCTCCATAAGCGCCCAGCATGTGCCGGTTCAAGCTGTCGAGCAGAAGGACGATGACGTTGTCTGGGCGGTTCATGTTGATACTTCAGTTGCGGAAGGATGAGACGGGGAGGCCGCGCACGCCTGGCTTGAACGCGAATAGGCTGCCGGCGAGCGGGGCTTTTGCTTTGGTCGCGTCGTCGAGGCCGATCGCAGCGGACGTGACGTAGAGCGTGTCGAGGTTCGCTCCGCCGAAAGCGCAGCTTGTGAGTTGCGGCACCGGCATGCGCACGACGCGATCGACAACACCGTTTGGTGTGAAGCGCGTAAGGCGCCAGCCGCCCCAGTGGGCGAGCCAGATGCAGCCTTCTGCATCGACGCACAAGCCGTCGGGATAGCCGTCTCTCTCAGGGATCTCGGCAAAGACGCGCTCGCGTGTAGGGTTGCCGTCCGAAAGGTCGTAGTCGAAAGCCCAGATGATGCGGCGAACCGTTTCGACGAAGTACATCGTCCGGCCGTCGGGGCCCCAGCCGAGGCCGTTCGAGAGGTTGATGTTGTCACGCATGCGGGTGGGCGCGCGCAGATTCTCGAAGCGATAGAGGCGGCCGGAGGCGGCTTTCTCATCGTCGTCCATCGTGCCGGCCCACAGGCGGCCGGCGGCATCGCATTTGGCGTCGTTGAAGCGGTTTGTTGGAATGTCGGCGTCAGGGGCTGCGTGCAATTCGAAGCGGGTGAAGGATTTGTCCGTTGTGTAGACGCCGCTCTTGGCCAGCGCGACGAAGCCGCCTTGGGCACGCGGGATGAGGGCGCCGATCCGCTCGGGCGCAGGCCAGCTTTGCGCGGTGCCGCTGCCCGCTTCGTAGCGGAAAAATCTGAGGCCCTTGATGTCGATCCAATAAAGCGCCTGCTCTTGCGGCAGCCAGATCGGACCTTCGCCAACCAGTGCGCTTTCGCGATGGACTGCTTCGATGGAGGTCATGGTGCTAAACATGCCCTTCGTAGCTAAGGTGTGGCAACAGGGAGCTGATGCGAAATGGCGGCCGGCAAGGTCATGATCTACGGAATCAAGAACTGCGACACGATGAAGAAAGCGCGGGCGTGGCTTGATGCGCACAAGGTTGCTTACGTGTTCCACGACTACAAAACCGAGGGGGTCGCGCGCGCGGACTTGGAGCGCTGGGAGAGCGTCGCCGGCTGGGAAGTTTTGCTGAACCGGGCGGGCACAACATTTCGCGCGCTTCCGGAACAGATGAAGGCGGGGTTGACGGCAAAGAAGGCGATAGCGTTGATGCTCGAGCAACCGTCCATGATCAAGCGGCCGGTGCTGGTGGCGGGGCAGCGCCTGTTGGTCGGCTTCAAGCCGGAGCAGTATGCGGCTGAATTCGGGTGACGCGATGCTTTCGATGACACATGCGGCGCTTGCCCTGGGCTTGGTTGCGCTCATCTACTTTGCGGTCAGGGTCGCGCGCATGCCGCGTTCGGTGCCGTTCGTGGTCGCGTATCTAGTATTCGTGGTGGTGTTGGTGGGCGGCGGAATCGCGGCTTTCATCGGCACCAGTTGGCTGGCGGTGGCGCTTCGGTTGGGCAAGGAAGCGGCGCTTGGCTTTACGTTCGGCCTGACGACGGTGAGCCTGTTCTTTCTGTGGTGGGTGGCGCGCCGTGCGATCCGCTGAGGCGTACAGCTACCGGAACGATCCTGCCGTGCCGCGGTTTACAGACGACAAGGCTGTGGTGATCTTCGACGGCATGTGCGTGATGTGCTCCCGGTTTGCACAACTGATCTTGCGCCGGGACAAGGCGAAGCGGTTTCGGATGCTGACCGCGCAGTCGGCGCTAGGCGCGGCCCTCTACAGGCACTACGGGCTTGATCCCGTGTCGTACGAGACGAATGTCCTGATCGAAGATGGGTGCGCGTACTTCAAGTCAGAGGCTTCGATGCGCATTCTGGTGCGGTTGGGGCTGCCTTGGTCGCTGGCGCGGGCCGGGTATGTGCTACCGCGCGCGGTGCGCGATCCGCTCTACGATGTGATTGCGCGCAATCGTTTGCGTTGGTTTGGTGTGCGCGAGCGGTGCTTTGTGCCGCAGACGGAGGACGCGGATCGTTTCCTGTGAGCCGGCCAACAAAAAAGGGGCCGTTTGACGGGCCCCGCTGTTCAGGAGATGAGCAAGTGCGTTAGTTCAACAGGAAGTCAAAGCGCAACGTCACGCTTTGGTCGCGCGCATCATCACGCGGCGTCGTCTGCGTGAAGAGCGGGTTGTTGAATTGATCGGTGTATTTGTACTCGAGACCCAACGTCATCGATGGCGTGAACGAGTAGGTGACGCCAGCCATGCCTTGATAGGCGAGCGTGCCGCGCGGCAGTGCTTCGTTCAGCAGGAACTGATCGCCGAGGTTCGTCTTTCCAAGACCGCCGCCGACATACGTGTCGAGCGACCAGCCCGGCGAGAAGACGTAGTAGCCGTTCGCCATAATCGAGTCGGCGCCGCTATCGAGCAGAGGAACCGAAAGGCCCGCAGCCGCCGGCGCAACGCCCGTGTCAGAGCCCAACGTCGAGTGAATGCCAACGAAGAAGCCGCCTCTCTTCTGCGGCTCATCCGTGACGGCCGTCATACCGAGGTCGGCGTAAATCGCGCTAATGATGCGGTCGGCTGACGACTCATCAGACGCGTATGCAGGCACGGATGCCGTGAAGGCCCCCGCCGCTGCTACCGTCAGTATAGTCATCGCACGTTTCATCGCGCTTTAGCCCCGTTTGTCGTTCGGTCTGGCCCGATGGCCTCCCGACGCCCTCTAACTATGGACGACTCGCCCTTGATCGCAATTGTCGCCGGGAAAGATTGTCGGACCCTTGCAGCAAAGACACATGGTCTTGCGTTGTGGCTTCTAGGGCACACCTAGAAGTAGAGGACCGCTGTGGAAACTCACCAGTTTTCGGCCTTAGTCATCGCTCGAAAACGGCCGGAATTGTGAGCAAATCTGCGGTTCTACTTGTGCGCGTGGCGATGCGCTGCCAGGGTCGTTTGATACCGCGTTCGATGGGGCTTGCATACGCAATCCGAGGGACGAAATAGGGCTGCGACAGCGGTGCCTTTCGTCTCGTTAGTATCTTGTTAACTAGTTGGGGCTTGTGGGTGGGGTCAAATCAGCCTCCGCCGGCATGCTTTCGGCCGACTTGATTCGCGTTTGGCGTCTCGCGGTTGAAATCTTCGTCACGTAATTGCGACCCCTACCCAACATAGCTAATGTCCGCCGCTCAAATTCAGCCTGTGGCGGCGGTTTCCGCCCATTTCGAAGGCCCGCGTGTGAGCGACGTATTTCAGGAAGTGCAAGAAGAGTATCGTCGGCAACAGCTGACCGAAGCTTGGGCGAAGTACCGGATCCCCATCATAGCCGGGACGGCGGCGCTGATTCTGGGTGTCGCGGGGTATCAGGGCTGGACCTATTGGCAAGGCAAGCAGGTCGAGCAATCGTCCCGTGAACTTGAGGCGGTTGGAGACCTGATGCGCGCCAAACCGGACGCGCAAAAGGACGCTGCCGACAGACTGGCCAAGCTGGCCGCAAGCGGAAGCGGCGGATATCCGCTGCTCGCACGCTTCCAAGAAGCGGGTATGCGCGCGGAAATGCGCGATATGAAGGCTGCCATCGTGATCTATGACGATATTGCGCGCAGCAACAGCGACGCGATGTTTCGCGAGCTTGCCGCCGTACGCGCTGCGGTGCTGCTCTCCGAAACGGAGCCGTTGGACAAGATGAAGGCGCGGCTTGAGCCGATCGCCAACGGCACAGGTCCCTGGAAAGCGACCGGTCAGGAGCTGCTGGCCTACGCGTACTGGCGCGCCAACAAGCCGGCTGACGCGATCAAACTCTATGACGAGATCCTGAAGACTGAGAACGTGCCAAACGGCACGAAGCAACGGGCGCTTGAAATGAAGGCTGTGCTCAAGGCTGGTCTAAAGGTCAGTGATGTGAGGCCGCCGCCGCGTGTAGCATTGCCCGATATGCCGACTCCTGACATTGGGCCGTTGCTGCTACAACCCGCGACACCGACCCCGGAGCAACCGGGATCGCTGCTCGGACCAACGCCGACGGTGCCGACAACCCCTACGCCGTAACTCTCCTCTTGCAAGAGACAACGTCATGACCCTCCGCCCCTTTCGTTTTCCGCTGGCGGCTGTGAGCCTGTTGGCTCTCAGCACGATTTCGTTGAGCGCATGCGAAACATTCGATCAATTCATCACGCCCGGCACCAAGATTGAAGTGCGCGGCGAGCGCGTGGCGGTGTTGCCGACGGCAAGCGCGGTCGAAGCCGATCCCAAGCTTGAGGGCGAGCGCGTCGTGCTCCCCAAACCGGTTGTCAATCCGGATTGGCCGCAGCCGGGTGGCTATGCGGACAATGTGATGCATCACCTGTCAGCGGCCGGAAAGCTCGATGATCGTTGGAGTTCGAGTATTGGCTCGGGGTCGTCGTCGTCCTCACGACTGACAGCGTCGCCTGTGATCGCCGACGGCAAGATCTATGTGCTGGATTCGGAAGTGAACGTGTCGGCCTTCGACGCGAAGTCGGGCGATCGTTTGTGGCGCTCGGATCTTACGCCGAACGACGAAGACTCCGAAGACGGGTTCGGCGGCGGCGTTGCGGTCGACGGCGACAAGGTGTTCGTGTCCACCGGGTTCGGGTTCGTTGCGGCGCTGAATGCTAAGAACGGCAAAGAAATTTGGCGGCGCTCCGCGACGGTGCCGTTCCGTGCGGCGCCGGTGGTCAATGGCGGGCGCGTCTTCGTCGCGACGCAGGAAAACCAACTCATGGCGCTCGCAGAAGATGACGGGCGCGTGCTTTGGGATCATCGCGGCATTGCCGAGTCTGCCGGTATCTTGGGCTCGAACAGCGTTGCGGTCTCGGGCGACGTCGTTGTCGTGCCTTACACGTCGGGTGAGCTGTTTGCTTTGAACGTGCGCAACGGTAAGCCGGTCTGGAACGACACGCTCGCGCGGAGCGGCGGTATGACGGCGCTGTCGTCGCTGGCCGACATTTCCGGCCGGCCGGTGATCGATCGCGGTATCGTCTTTGCGAACAGTCACGCTGGGCGCCTTGTTGCGATCGACATTCGTACGGGCGAGCGTGTGTGGACGATCGACGTTGGCGGGACGCAACGCCCGTGGGTTGTCGGCGACTATGTTTATGTCATCACGGACGGCGCGAAGGTGATGTGCGTGCGGCGTGCGGACGGGCGTATTCGCTGGATCAAGCAGCTCGATGCCTATCGCGATCCAGAGGGAAGACGCGGCGCGATTGCATGGTCGGGGCCGGTGTTGGTTTCGGATCGTCTGATCGCGTTGTCGTCGGAGGGCTATGCGGTTTCGATTTCGCCCTACACGGGCGAAATTCTTGGGCAGATCGACATTCCCGACAAGGCGTTCATCGCACCTATTGTCGCGAACAACACGGTGTATGTGCTCACCGACGACGCGCGGCTGACCGCGCTCAGATAGACGTTCGATTGATGATTCGATGCCATTCACCGTTGCTATTGCCGGTCGCCCCAATGTGGGCAAGTCGACGCTGTTCAACCGGCTGACGCGCAGTCACGCCGCCATCGTCGATGATACGCCGGGGGTGACGCGCGACTGGCGCGAGGCTCAGGTTCAGCTTCTGGACCTTTCGTTTCGCTTGTTGGATACGGCAGGGCTTGACGAAGCGAAGAGCGACGATCTCGGCGCGCGCATTCAAAAGCAGACGGTAGCGGCGATCGAGCAGGCCGATGTGCTGCTGTTCGTAATCGACGGGCGTGAGGGGATCACGGCGGGCGACAAGGATGTAGCGCAGCTGCTGCGCAAGTCCGGCAAGCCGATCATACTAGCCGTCAACAAGGCCGACACGCGCGAAGCGGAAGCAACGGCGTCCGAGGCCGAGCGGCTCGGCTTCGGCGAACCGGTGTCGCTTTCGGCAGCGCATGGACGGGGCCTCGACGATCTCTATCGTGCGCTCATAGCGATGGCGCCGGACGAAGCGCGGGAAGATACGGGAGATGACAGCGCCGAACGGTCGTTGACGATCGCGATTACCGGACGACCGAATGCGGGTAAGTCGACGTTGCTCAACCGGTTGATCGGCAAGGAGCGATCGATCACAGGGCCTGAGGCTGGGATCACTCGCGATGCCGTTATCGCCGAGTGGGTTTGGGACGGGCGCAAGGTCAAGCTCGTGGACACCGCCGGTTTGCGGCGCAAAGCGAGAGTTTCGGAAGAGCTCGAGAAACTCTCGGTCGCGGATGCGATCGAAGAGATCAAGATGGCGGAGCTCGTCATCCTCGTGATCGATGCCGACATTCCGTTCGAGACGCAGGACTTGCAGATCGCCGACCTGGTGGAGCGCGAGGGGCGAGCGATGGTCGTCGCCGTGAACAAGTGGGACCTCGTCGACGACAAGGCGAAGCGGCTGAAGATCTTGCGCTCGCGCGTCGACGAATTGCTGCCGCAGTGGAAGGGCGTACCGATTGTTGCGATCTCGGCGCTCTCCGGCGAAGGGGTCGATCGGCTCATGCCCGCGATCGTGAAGCAGCACGAGATTTGGAATAAGCGCGTCGCCACGAACAAGCTGAACGACTGGCTGGCGATGATGATCGAGCGGCACTCGCCGCCCGCACCGAAAGGGCGGCGCATCAAGATCCGCTACATCACGCAAGCACGCACGCGCCCGCCGACGTTTGCGATTTCGTCGAGCCAGGCCGGCGAGCTGCCCAGCGACTACGGCCGGTACCTCGTCAACGGCCTGCGCGAACACTTCGGCTTCACCGGCGTGCCGATTCGGATGAAGGTAAAGGCAGGAACGAACCCGTTCGATAAGGGGCGCAGGTCTTGAGCGGCGCGCAGGCCCAATTTCTGCGTGTGGGCTGCAACCGATTTTTCCTTAGCTGACAGCGCCGGGATAATAGCCTTATTCTGGGTAGGTGTTTGTCGCTTTGAGGATCGCGCCCATGACCGTCCGTGCCGCAGCGTTGATGACGACCGCTTTGCTTTTGGCGCCGGTGGCGCTTGGCGATGTTCTTCCGCCGAAGCCTGAACCTGCAGCTCCCGCGGCACCTGCAACCGCTCCGGCAGCGCCGTCGGCTCCGGCGGCCGCGCCTGCGGCGGGTGATGGTGGCAGCAAGGTTGAGGCCGGGGCCTCGGGTGATCCTTCGGCGCCGACTGAGCCGGCGGCCGCCGTGCCGCCGGGACCCGCGCGCGCTTGCGGCCAGCAGTTTGGTGCAACGCGACGGTACGCATGATCTCGGCGGGAAGGCGCGTATCGTCATCGCTGAAGGCTTTGCGTATCTGGACGCGGCTGACACGAGGAAGCTTCTGACCGAGGTCTGGGGCAATCCGCCGGATGTGGGCGCGCAGGCGCTTGGGGCGATCGTACCGAAGGGCGTGAGTCCGCTTGCCGACGAAAGCTGGGCCGCGATCATCACGTATGAGGGCGACGGCCATGTCGCCGACGACGACGCGGCGTCGATCAATTACGCCGACCTCCTGAAAGAGATGCAGGACGGGACGAACGAGGAGAATAAAGAGCGGGAGAAGGCGGGCTACGGAGCGGTTACGCTCGTCGGGTGGGCGCAGGAGCCAACGTACGACAAGGCCGAGCACAAGCTCTATTGGGCGAAACACCTGAAGTTTGGCGGCGAGCAGGCGGACACGCTGAACTACTCGATCCGTGCCTTGGGCCGGGAAGGCGTCCTGCAGGTGAATGTCATCGGCGGCATGAGCCAGCTCAAGGATATCAACGAAAAGGTTCCCGGCATGCTCTCGATGGTGTCGTTCACCGAGGGCAATCGCTATGCGGACTACAAAGAGGGCGACAAGCTTGCGGCATACGGCATTGCCGGCTTGATCGCGGGCGGCGTCGCGGCGAAAGCGGGGTTGTTTAAGCTTTTGCTCGCGTCATGGAAGTTCATCGCGATCGGCCTTGTGGCACTCGGCGGGACGGTGTGGCGGTTCTTTAGCGCGCGGAAGACCGAAGACCCGTCGGCCGGAAGCTAACGGCGGCGGCGTTGCCCCACGATATTGCCTAGCGCTGGAACGCGATGCCTTCGCCGTTGCGGGTTTCGGAGGGCATCGCGAGCTCGATCAGGTGAGCGGCGACGGCCTCAGGCGTTGGGAGCGTTTCGGGGTCTTCGCCGGGTACCGCTTTGGCGCGCATCAGCGTGCGGGTCGGGCCGGGGTTGAACAGGTTGACCCGTACGTTGGTTGATGCGCACTCGGCGGCGTAGGTGAGGACGAGTGCGTCGAGCGCCGCCTTGCTGGCAGCGTAGGTGCCCCAGTAGGCGCGCGGGTGTTTCGCGACGCCAGAGGTGACGAACACGGCGCGTCCCGCGTCGCTGGCTTTCAGCAGCGGGTCGAAGAACTGGATCAGGCGTAGGTTCGCGTTGACGTTGACGTCGAATGCCTCAAGCCAGTGCTTTGGGTTGATGTTGGTTAGCGGCGAGAGGCCGTGCAAGACCGCGGCGTTGCCGATGAGGATGTCGAGTTTGCGCCAGCGCTCGGCGACGGCACCAGCTAGACGCGGGAACGCGGCGCCATCTTTGAGGTCGAGCGGTACGAGAGTCGCGGCGCCCCCCGCCTTTTTGATTTCGTCGTCGAGTTCTTCGAGGCCGCCGACCGTGCGGGCGACGGCGATGACGTGGGCGCCTTCGCTTGCGAGCGCGCGCGCGGTGGCGCGGCCGATGCCCCGGGAGGCGCCGGTGACGAGGGCGACGCGGTTGGCCAGACGCAGAGCCATGTTAGACCGCGAGAAGCGAGAGCTGTGCGTTCTCGACGGTGCTGTCGCGGTCGGTGAGGGCGGTCGGATAATCGCCGGTGAAGCAGGCGTCGCAGTATCGTGATGTCGTGCCGTCGCGTCGGTTCTGACGAAGCGCGCGATAGAGGCCGTTGATGGAGATGAAGTGAAGTGAATCTGCGCCGATGAAGCGGCACATTTCAGCTACCGTGTAGTTGGCGGCGAGGAGGTTCTTTTTCTCAGGTGTGTCGACGCCGTAGAAGCAGCTGTCGGTCGTGGGTGGGCTTGCAATGCGCATGTGGACTTCGGTGGCGCCGGCGTCGCGGACCATCTTGATGATTTTCTTCGACGTGGTGCCGCGGACGATGGAATCGTCCACCAGAACCACGCGCTTGCCTTGGATGCGGGCGCGGTTGGCGTTGTGCTTCAGCTTCACACCGAGGTGGCGGATGTGGTCGCTGGGTTCGATGAACGTGCGGCCGACATAGTGGTTGCGGATGATGCCGAGTTCGAACGGAATCTTCGACGCTTCCGCGTAACCGATCGCACCGGGCACGCCGGAGTCCGGGACCGGGACGACCATGTCGGCTTCCACCGGGGCTTCGCGGGCGAGCTCTGTGCCGATCGACTTGCGTACTTCGTAGACGCCGTGGCCGTCGATGATGCTGTCGGGGCGGGCAAAGTACACGTACTCGAAGATGCAGAAGCGTTGGCGTTGCGGCGGGAAGGGCTTGTAGGACTCGAGCCCTTCGTCAGAGATCACAACGACCTCGCCGGGATCGACATCGCGGAAGTAGTCGGCGCCGATGATGTCGAGCGCGCAGGTTTCCGAGGCGAGCACGTAGGCGCCTTCGAGCTTGCCGATGACGAGCGGACGGACGCCGAGCGGGTCGCGGGCGCCGATTAGTTTTTTGCGGGTGAGAGCGACGAGCGAGTAAGCGCCTTCGATTTGCTTCAGGGCATCGACGAAGCGGTCGACGATCTTGTCGTAGGACGACGTCGCGACGAGGTGAACGATGCACTCCGTGTCCGACGTCGAGTAGAAGATCGAACCTTTCTGGACTAAGCGCTTGCGGATTGCGACGGCGTTGGTGAGGTTGCCGTTGTGGGCAATCGCGATGCCGCCGTTTGCGACGTCGGCGAAGAAGGGTTGGATGTTGCGGTTCAGCGTGCCGCCCGCGGTTGAGTAGCGGACGTGGCCGATCGCGTTGCCGCCCTTCAGCTTCTCGACCGGGCCTCCGACGGAGAACTGATCGCCGACCAGGCCTTCGCGGCGTTCGCGGTAGAAATTGTCGCCGTCCGAGGAGACGATGCCGGCAGCTTCTTGGCCGCGGTGTTGGAGGGCGTGGAGACCCAGGACCACGAATGCTGCGGCCTCGGGCTTGCCCCAGATGCCGAAGATTCCGCACTCTTCCTTGAGCTTGTCGTCGTCAAAAGGGTTCGTTGAAAGGTCTTTTTCCATCACTCTTTCGAGGTGGATTTGACGAGTTCATCCAAGGCGCGACGTTCGCTCGCGCTGTAGGAGGCTCGTTTTTCCCCACCACCGTCCTCATTGTTGGAGGTGTTGTTTGTGTCGCGTGCCGGTTTTGGTTTTGGCTCCGGCTTCGCGGCGGCATTCGCTACTTCTTGGGTTTCCTCGGACTCGACCGATTCTGCAACGGTCGCTTCTGCGTCTTTCTTCTTCTTCTGGTCGCCGAGCGAAACAATGATGTCGGCGGTGCCCTTCACGACGGGCAAGAGGCGGGCCTCACGCACCCAGTCGGGATGGCGATCTTCGTCGGCGAGTGAGGTGAATACGACGTAGCCCAAGCCCACGACCAGTAAGCCTCGGGCGAGGCCAAACACAAAACCGAGCGAGCGGTCGAGCGGGCCTGCTTTGCTTTCGCGCACGATCTCCGAAAGGCGGAAGCTCACGAACGAGGCGGGAATCAGGATCAGGAAGAATACGCCGATGAGTGCGAGGATGTCGGCGAGAATGTGCGGCTCGAGGAGCGCGCGGGCGAACGGCTTGGTGACCGGCCAAAAGAAAACAGCTGCGAGGGCGGCGACGAGCCAGGAACTGACGGAAAGTGTTTCTTTGAGGAAGCCGCGATACGCCGCGATCAGGCCGGAGATCAACAGAATCCCCAGCACGACGTAATCGACGATCGTCAGATCACTCTCCATGGGCATCCCAACACCTAGCACTAGAGGTGTCGAACTTTTGGGTTAACGAAACGTTTTCAACAGGGCGATTAGCGCGGCGACGGTCGGTACGGGCGTGACTTCTAACCCCTTCGGCGGAGAAACGCCCGGCGGCACAAAGGCGCGCTTGAAGCCTAGTTTTTGCGCTTCTTTCAGCCGCGCGTCGGCTTGGCCCACGGGGCGCACCGTGCCGGAGAGGCTTATCTCGCCGAAGAACACCACATCCGGTGGCACCACCACGCCGAAGTGGGAGGAAACAAGCGCGCCTGCGGCTGCCAGGTCAGCTGCCGGCTCGCCAATACGTAAGCCGCCCGCGACGTTGAGATAGACGTCTTGGGTCGAAATTCCAATTTCGGCGCGCGAATCGAGGACAGCTAGCACCATTGCCAGGCGAGCCGCATCCCAACCAACGACTGCACGGCGCGGTGCGCCGTAGGAGGCATCGGCCACAAGGGCTTGGATTTCCACAAGTAACGGCCGCGTGCCTTCGATCCCGGCAAAGACGGCAGCGCCCGAGGCGCGGGCTTCCTTCGGCCCGAGGAACAGGGCGGATGGGTTTGCGACTTCGCTCAGCCCTTCCTCGCGCATTTCGAAGACGCCTATTTCGTCAGTCGGGCCGAAGCGATTCTTGACGGCGCGCAGGATGCGGAATTGATGGCCGCGCTCGCCCTCGAAGTAGAGCACGGCATCGACCATGTGCTCGACAACGCGGGGGCCGGCGATCTGGCCGTCCTTTGTGACGTGGCCAATAAGGATGAGGGCGGTGCCTTTGCGCTTCGCGAAGCGGATAAGTTCTTGGGCGCAAGCGCGGACCTGGCTGACCGTGCCCGGGGCCGCCTCGATCGCGTCCGACCAAAGCGTTTGGATTGAGTCTACGACGAGGGTGGCGGGCGGTGTACCCGCATCAAGGGTCGAGAGGATGTCGCGCAGGCTGGTTTCGGCCGCAAGCTTTACTTGGCTTTCTTCAAGGCCAAGCCGGCGGGCACGCAGGCGGGTTTGATCGATGCCTTCTTCGCCGGAGATGTAGACGGCGGTCTTTCCGGTTTTCGCGATTGCGGTCATTGCTTGCAGCAGCAACGTCGACTTGCCGATGCCCGGATCACCGCCGACGAGTAGCGCGGACCCGGCGACAAGGCCGCCACCGCAAACACGGTCGAATTCGGCGATGCCGGTCAGCATGCGCGGCGGCGCAGGGGAGTCTCCTTTCACCGGTGCAAGCTCGATGACGCGGCCACCGCGGCCGGAGGCCTTTGCGCCGGGGATCGCGGTCGTGTCCGCTTCTTCGGTCAGCGAGTTCCAGGAGCCACAGGATTCGCAGCGCCCGCTCCATTTCGGATACGCGGCGCCACAGGACTGGCAGACAAAACGGGGGGCAGGGCGGGCCATGGCGCGCGGAATGTAGGGGCGCCAAGCGATTCGGACAACCGGCCTAATCGCGCGCGGAAAGGCAGGCCGGGTGCATCTCTTTCAGCATAACGAGCGTCAGCAAATAGAGCGAGGCGGAGTAGTAGTCGTCGTGTTCGCTCAGACGGAGATCGGCGGGAATGGGGTAGCCGGTGAGCGCGCAATCGACGGCGCGTTCGATCGCGCGGAAACCAGTGCCGTTGTTGCGGACTTTTGCCGTGCCGTCGTCGAGGTCGAAGACGATGCCGATCTCGCGATCTTTGCGGCTTTTGGTCCAGGCCTCGGCGAACGGACGCATGAGTTCTTCGTCCGCCAGGTTTGCCCACAGGAGATAGAGCGGAATGCGGACGGCCTCGTAGCCGGCGACGCGGTCGTAGGTCTTCTCCGGCAGTGCGAACGCGCCATCGTCCCTTGCAATCAGCCAATCGGGTGGCAACCGGTGCGGGCCGAAGCGCGCGGCTTCGAGTAGGCGGAGCCCGGAATGCGTGAGTTGGCCCCAGAGCCAGTGGGGATCGATCACGTCGAGATCGCGAAACGCAGGAAAGATGATGTAGGACGGGTTCACGACGATGCCCGCGCCGTGTTCGGGCTGGCCGACGTCGGGCGCGAGATAGAATTTCTGTTTGATCTCGCGGGCGAGTGTGTCGAAGCTGCGCACCGCCCTGGCACGGCGGATCGCTTCGTCGGTGAACGCGTGGTCGTTCCATTCCTGACCGGCACGGGCGAGCGCCCAAGCGATAAGCACATCGCCGTCGGTTGCGTTCATCGTATCGCGCGACGGCAGTTCGCCGGGCTTCCAGGTCCAGACAAAGAGGCCGTCTTGGCGCTTGCCGAGATTTTCCTTCGTCCACGTCCAGAGTTTATCGAATGCGATGCGGTCGTTGTGGGCGACGGCCAGCAACATGCCGAAGCCTTGGCCTTCGCTGGTCGAGATGCCGCCGCGACCTTCGTCTACGATGCGACCGTCGGCGGTCATGAAGCGGTCGCGGTAGCGTACCCAGTCGGCATCGAGCGGTGCGCCGCCGCCGCGCCAGTAGAGCCAGCCGATGGCGATGGCTGCAAACAAAACGGCGGCGGCAATGATCGCCGCCGCCGAGTTTTTGACGTGGACCGCCATAAGCCTCGCGCTTAGTAACCGAGGCCGATTTCGATGCCGACATAGGCGCCGTCGTCGCCGCGGCCGTCGCGAACCGCGTAGCCCAACTTGGCGCCAAGCGACACCGAGTCGGTCGCGACGTAGCGGACGAAGCCGCCGTATTCTTGCGTGTCGTATTCGTCGGAGCCGTGAAGCGCGACTTCAGGACCCACGACGACACCGGCCAGGCGGAAGCCAGCGCGCACGCGGCCGTAGTAGCTTTCGGCGTTGTCGAAGTAGCTGCCGAGCGCGGAGAGATCGAAGACGTCGTTGTCGTAGTAGCCTTCAAGCTGGCCTTTGAACGCCGTGTTCTCGCCGTTCGACTGGCTGAACGGATCGTTCGGGCGCGTTTCGATGTCGCGATGGCCGATACCGGCGTAGAGCGCGATCTTGCTCGCGCCGCCAAGCATGAATTGATAGCCGCCCATGATCGAGCCGCCCCAACCGTCGGCCGCGACTGTCGTGCCCAGGCTAGCGTAGTCATAGTTCAGCAGCTCGGCCGTGACATGCACCAGGAAGCCGTTGCTCGCCATGTTGCCGTTGACGGCGTGCACCGCGCCGATGACGGCATAGGTACTATCGTCGCCCATGTTGGCGGCGCCGAAGATGACACCCTGCTGGGCCTTCGCACCGCTGTTCGGAAACACGTCGGCGTTCGCCGCGGTGGCAAAGCACATTAGCGCGGCCGCTGAGGCCGCGAGTTTCAAGTTCACATGGCGCATGATTTTTTCCCTCAAGCGATCCGCCATACGCCCCGACAATCGGCCCCGCGCCTGACGAATCAATCGTGGTCCAGTCTATGAACGGTTCGCTTGAAGTCTATTTGAGTGAGGCGATGGGTGGCGGCGTGTTGCATGTTGGCTCCATGCCTTTGCGACAACACTGCCGGAAAATGTCGCGATCCAGATCGACCAAAACATGAGCGCGAGCGTGGTTCCCGGCGAGTCGCTCACAGGAAATCCGGATACGAGGCGCGCCGCACCGTTCGCAAAAGCCAATGTGTTTAGTGTGGCGAGCGCGAGGGGCCAGGCTACGGGCCACAGCGAGAAGTGACCTTGCGCTTCTTTCGGGGTCACGATGAAGCGATGTGTGGGTGCGACAAGCGCTGTCAATGCGAGAACGTAGGGCGCGGTCAGGGCTGCGTTGAAGTGCTCGCCGGCGAGGAAGCGTCCGTGGCCGCGGGAGAATAGCGAAAACGTCACGGCACCCGCGATCAGATTCAACGCGAAGAGCGGGAGCAGAACGCGGGCGTCGGCAGCAAACGGTACGACGCCAGCAAAGAGGCCGATCGCAGGCGCGAGCGCCAGCACGACATATTGAAGGCCCGCAAAGTAGTGCGTGGCGCTCGCGAGATAGCAGAGGCGCTGGCTCCAAGAGAGGTTCTTTGCGCGCAAGATCGGCTCAAGGCGCCAAACGTGCATTTGGCCACGGCCCCAGCGTAGACGCTGGGTGAAGAAGGCTCCCGGCGTATCGGGTGCGAGCCCCGCAGCCAGAATTTCCGGATGGTACACGGCCGACCACCCCTTTTTGTGCGCGCGGATCGAGGTGTGCGTGTCTTCCGTGATCGTGCCGGTTGCGAAGCCGCCGATGTCGTCGAGTGCCTTGCGGCGGAATACGGCCGGCGAACCGCAGTAAGCGACGGCATCCCAGTGATCGCGGCCGCGTTCGATTGCGTGAAACCACAGTGATTGCTCGTTCCATAGATCTTGGCCGGGGCCGACATTCAGGTGAAGGAAGGAGCCCGTGTTGTCGAACGCTTGCGGCGTTTGCACAAACGCGACGCGCTCGTCGCGGAAGTGCCCAAGCGTACGCGCGATCAACGACTTGTGCGGCGCGTGATCGGCGTCCAGCGTGACGACGAAGTCTGCGTTCGACAAGGCAAGCGCGTTATTCAGGTTGCCTGCTTTCGCATGGGTGTTGTCATGCCTTGCTATGTAGCGGCAGCCGAGTTCTTCGGCGAGCGTCCGGCAGGCGGGACGATTGCCGTCGTCGAGGATCCACGTCTCGTGGGGGTAGTCCATCTCTCGCGCGGCAACGGCGGTTTTGCGCACGAGTTCCAACGGTTCGTTGTAGGTCGCAATGAAGACGTCGACGCTCAAACCCTTTGCAGGTGCTTGCGGATCCCGTTTTGGGAAGCGCCAGGTGGAGAAGACGAACAGAGCAAGCGAGATCGCGATGAAGAACTCCGCGGCGAAGAACATGGCCGAGTAAAGCGGCGCGGCGGCGTTCAGCGTTGTCAGGCGGAATCCGAGATAGGTGGCGGCTGTAAAGAGCCAGGTAACGAGTGCGGCGACACGCCAGGGGTGCCGGCGCGCGTCATCGGGATCGGGGGCGGGGCGTGCCATGCGCACGCGACTCTAGGGGGCACCGCCGATTCGGACAACGGCAAAGGCTGGCCACGAGGGCCGGCCTTTTGGCCCGGAATCGAGGGTGTCTGTCCTCCCGTGACCGCTAGTGGTCGGCGTGGGCGTGACCTGGGCGTCGGCGCGCGGCGGGCTCCTGTGGTTGGCGATGCGTTCTGCGCTTCAACATGTCCCCATTCAGAAGCGTGCAAAGATCCTGGTGGATGCGCTCGGCTGCAGCTGCAGCGCGCGCAGGGTGCTCGGTGCCGATCGAGATGAAGACACCGTCGGCGGTCCAGACAATGCGGTCTTTCTTTCGCAGAAGCTGGTGTAAGCGGTGTTCGACGGCTTGGCGCGCTTGCTGAACATCGTGCGCGGTCATGCCGGGCGGCAGCATGAGCTTCAAGTCAAAGAAGAACGAGGATGCCTCGTCTTGCGGCGTTACGGCGTGGTCTTCGAAGCGTTGATGACGATCGGAACGATGGTGACGGCCTTTTCCCATGGCGACGAACCTTTGCGCGGCATTTGCGACAAAAGCGATCATTGCGCAAACGCTCTAACGTTCTGCGAAAGGGCGCAGATGGATTTTCTGTAAGTTTGAATCAAGTTTGAGCAATCGGTGCGCGTAATCGCGCAGCGCGGTGAATCTCGCCTGATTTCCGATTACAAATTCGTCATTGGTGCGCTGGAAACCCGCTGAATTCGTAGCGTTCCTGCATCCTGTCGCTTTCGGCCTGCCGCGATCGCGAGTGGTTTGGCGCAAATTGAGACGGTACTCGCGCGCTCCATTTTTTGGAGATCCACCATGAACCAATTGCTCAGAGCGCTGTTGCTCTCCGCCAGTTGCGCGCTTGCGTTGCCGCTGCATGCGGAAACGAAAGACATGGCTGCCGGGGCCGTGATGAAGGACGGACTCATCTACAAGGGTGGCGTTGTGATGATGATGCCGGTGCCGAACGATGCGCCTGCATCTTCCATTGCGGAACCTGCAGAGATCGAAATTACCGGCGGCGACGGCAACGCAAAGCAGTGCTTAACAACCGCGATTTACTTCGAAGCGCGTGGGGAAAGTTTGAAAGGGCAGAAGGCGGTCGGCGAGGTGATCATGAAGCGCACGCGGCAGGCCGGACGGCCGAAGACGGTGTGCGGCGTTGTCTACGAAGGTTCGCACCGGCGCACGGGGTGCCAGTTCTCATTTACGTGCGACGGGATCGCGGACAAGGTGCGCGACAGTGCGGCGTGGGCGCGGGCGAAGAAGGCGGCCGCCGCGGTTCTGCGTACTGGTGGGCGGGGAAAGTTTGCGCGCGGCGCCACGCACTATCACGCGAACTATGTGACGCCGTATTGGGCCTCGAGTATGCGCAAGGTCGCGCGCATCGGAACGCACGTGTTCTACAGGGACTAGTTCGGCGCTCGTTCGAGGTTGGCTTCGGGGATGAGCGTGCGCATGCGGCTGGCGAAGGAAGCGAGGCACACTTCCTTCGGCGACAGCGGGCCTGAGGTGTAGCTCGACGACGACATGCCGGCTTGCACGCCTTCGATCAGCTTCGCTTTTCAGCTCAAGCTCGACCGAATAGCGCGGTGATTTCCGGCACCGCGTCATAGCGACATTCCTCGGCCATCCAAGCGGGGATCCTTTCAGACGCAAGCAGCTTCGTCACAACTTCTTCCCGGCAGACCGAACACGGGTTCCTTTCGTAGAGCTCTAAAAGGGTGCGTTCTCTCTCTGCAGGTGAAACCGGAGCGTGGTCAAATACTTCCAGAATCGAAGTGCCCAGATTGTGGAACTCAAAGTCGTCGTCACCAACTGCTGCGAGCACTCGTTCGATCAGGGCGATATCACCGTGCTGCCAGTTGCTCTTCAGCAACAGAATGCCGTCCGCCCCACGCTTTCCGTCCGAGACAAGTTCTAGCGCCAAGCTGCGGACCTCCGGATGGCCAATCCTGCTCAGGGCCCGGACTGCCGCGTGTGCGACACGATCATTGTCACTGTGGGCTAATTTGACAAGGTCCGCGGGCAGTTTCGGAAAGTCCCGCTTCCAGAATAGGCGCAAGTATCGGCAAGTCAGATTGTTATCCGTTGAAGAAAGCAATTGATCCGCCGTCCATTCAAGATCTTCGGCGCGAGCTTCCTGAATCCACGTGTAGGGGACGGGTTGGTTGTTTGCCAGGCGATTCCTGACGGTTTCGCGGTCCACAGTGCTTTCAATCTTCCCGTCCGACTGTTCCGGAGTTTCAACTTCGTGCATCAAGCGGTCCAGTTCCGGGTCGCTCTCACGTGCTTGCCGCAACAGTGCTGCGGCGATCTCTTCACCATCCCGCTCGACGAGTTCGCTTATCAGAAATCGGAATGGCCATTGCTCGCGGCCGACCTGGTCAGCGAAACTGCGGAAACAGAACGTCAATCCCGCGAGACCTTCCAACCTGACAAGAGGTTTCATGCAGTATTGTGCGATAGTTCCAAAGTCTGCTGAGAGCAGACGGGAGCGCAGTACACTGCGATCCAACTCCTGGTTCTCCGTTGCGAGCTGGCAAAGGACTTCAAACATCTGTATCCGGTCGGCGCCGCGGTCTTTTTCTCCCGCTTCCACAAACGCCTGAAGCAACTCATCCCAATAGAAGCGGCCGTCTCCGACTTCGTTTATCAAATTGCACAGATACGGCGCCCTGGAGAGTTCGCATTGGGTGTCGTAGACGAGGTTTGCCTTGCAGGCGTGCATCAGTTCAGTCCGAAAGACCGGATTGAGGGGAGCCTTCCTCAGTAGTATCATCGCACGGCCGAGCCCTTTCTTCAGCGCAGATGCGAATTCAGAATCTCTTGCCATTGACCTCCGGGCCATTGCGTCCGTCTTCTATCGCTAGTTCGGCGCTCGTTCGAGGTTGGCTTCGGGGATGAGCGTGCGCATGCGGTTGGCGAAGGAAGCGAGGCACACCTCCTTCGGCGACAGCGGGCCTGACGTGTAACTGGACGAGGTCATGCCGGCTTGGACGCCTTCGATGAGGCGCGTGTCTTCGGCGTTGACTTGGCGGTTGATGCGCCAGTTCAGATAGCGTGCGGCGTGGACTTCGCGGTTCTTCACCGGGTGCACGTAGGCGATCTCGCGGATCAACGTTTCGGTCGGTGAGACCGGGATGAACTGCATGAAGTCGACTTGATCCGGGTAGATGTCGAAGGCAACGTTCGGCCATAGTTTGTAGTAGACCCACGTGCGACGAAGGTGCGCGGGCACGTGATCGAGGCTGCCCAGCAGGCTTTGATAGGCGCGCTCCGACCAATTCTCCGAGCGGTTTTGCTGAAGCTCACCCGACATCTTGTCGACCCATGTCTGTGCTTCGATTTTGTAGGTCGAGCCGAACAGGCGCGAGAGACCCGGGTGCGCAACCGGGATGTGCATGCCGTCGGAGTAGTTGTCGGCGATGTTCTTCCAATTCACGGTACGCGGGCGGAGCGTAACGCGGCCGTTTGGGATCAGTGTTTCCAGCGCGTAAGGTTTCAGTTCCTCCACGTAAGGCGCCATCATCTCAGCGATCGAGGGCAAGCCCGTTTCGAAGCGCACGAAGATGAAGCCTTGGAAGATCTCCTGCTCTACGGGGTGCAGGCCGTGTTTCGCCTTGTCGAGGTCGTCGAACCCCTGCCACTTCGGTGTGGCCGCGAGGTCGCCTTCGTGTGTGTAGCTCCAAGCGTGATAGGGGCAAACGAGGCGGTGGCCGCAATGGCCGCGCGCCTCGGGCGCAATCTTCGCGGCGCGGTGGCGGCAGACATTGTGGAAGCTTCTGAGTTGGCCGTCCTGACCGCGGAGGGTGACGACGCGATCACCCAGCACGTCGAGCGTGATGTAGTCGCCGGGCTGCGGGGCGTCGTTGATGTGGCCCATGATGTGCCAGGTCTGGCGAAAGACCTTCGCGCGCTCCAGTTCGAAGAAGCGTGGGTCGGTGTAGAGCCATCCGGGCAGGCTGGTGTTCATGGCCGTTAGTCGATGCGGTTGACGATCGGTGTTTGGACGCACTTCGCCAGGTTATGGATGCCGCCGTAGATGGTGTGGCCGACGAGGTAGACCGCGCCCTCCGGCACGGCGGTGCCTTGCGGGATTTGCATTGTGATCGCCTCGCCCGATTGCGAGGGCTCGGCTTTGGCGACATGGTTCGTGTCGCGGAAGCCTTTGCAGGCTCCGCCGTGGTCGCCGTGGCCAGTGTCGTCGTGCGTGCCGGCGCCACCCACTTCTAGGCCCCAGTGGACCATGTAGACATCTACGCCCTTCTCGTCCGGCGCGCGGCCTAGCGTGATCGTGCCGCCGATCGTGGGGCCGGGGTCGGTGTCTTCGAATGCAATGGAGGTGGGACCGTAGTTCGTGCCGCTGACGCGCGGGTAGATGAGGTCGGGGCCGCCGATGAAGACGGCCGCGGCGCCGCCGCCGACGATGACGACCGCGAGCGCCACGACGATCTTTAACCAGCGGGGCATGGGTGCACTCCTATTTCGCGAGTTCCATTTTTATCGGGCCTTCGGCGCGGCCGTGGATGAACTGGTCCACGTAAGGGTTGCCGGAGTTGTCGATGTCTTCTTTGCGGCCTGACCAGATGATCTTACCCTTGTAGATCATCGCGATTTTGTCGGCGATCTTGCGAGCGCTCGCCATGTCGTGGGTGATCGACAGGGTAGTCACGCCCATGTCCTTCACGGTTGCCACGATCAGATCGTTGATGACGTCGGCCATGATCGGGTCGAGGCCGGTCGTCGGTTCGTCGAAGAAGATGATCTCGGGTTCCGCCGCGATGGCCCGGGCCAGGCCGACGCGCTTTTGCATGCCGCCTGAGAGTTCGCTTGGCGAGAGTTCGCCGACTTCGGGGCCTAAACCCACTTTGGCGAGCTTCTTGATGGCAATCTCTTTCGCTTCGGCGCGGCCGAGGCCGCGGCCTTGGATGAGGGCGAAGGCGACGTTCTCCCAAACCTTCAGCGAGTCGAATAGAGCAGCGGCTTGGAACAGCATCCCAAACTTGCGGTTTACGTCTTCGCGGGCCCGGCCGGTCAGGCGGGTGATTTCGCGGCCGTCGACTTTGATCGAGCCCTTGTCGGGCGTGATCAGGCCCAAGATGCTTTTCAGCGTCACCGATTTGCCGGTGCCGGAACCGCCGATGATGACGAGGGATTCGCCCGGATCGACAGAGAGATCCACACCGTCCAGGACGACTTTGGCGCCGAAGCGCTTCGCTACGCCTTTGAGTTCGATCTTCGGGGTCACCGGCCACCTCCGAAGAAGAGCGATGTCATCATGTAGTTCGCGGCGAGGATAAGAATTGCAGCGGATACGACGGCGTTTGTGGTCGCGGCGCCGACGCCTTGGGCGCCGCCCTTGGAGTTGTAGCCGTGGTAGCAGCCCATCAGCGCGATGATGAAGCCAAAGACGGCTGCCTTCCAAAGGCCGGAGGTGACGTCGCCGATCTTCAGGAAGTCGGCGGTGTTCTTCAGGTAGCTGGCGGAGTTGTAGTCGAGCGAGTAGACGCCAACGACCCAGCCGCCCATGACGCCGATGACGTCGCCGATGCCAACGAGTATCGGCATTGTGATGACGGCGGCGATGAGGCGCGGCGCGACCAGGTATTTGAACGGGTTCGTGGCCAGCGTGACCAGCGCGTCGATTTGTTCTGTGACGCGCATGGTACCAAGTTCGGCGGCGATGGCGGCAGAGACGCGGCCCGCGACCATCAAGCCCGCCATAACGGGGCCGAGCTCGCGGGTGATGCCAAGAACGACGATTTGCGGCACAAGCGTTTCGGCGCCGATCTCGCTGCCAACGGCAATCTGCAGTGCGAGCGCGCCGCCGGTGAAGAAGGCGGTCAAGCCCACGACCGGCAGCGAGAAGTAGCCGATGCGCATGATCTGCTGAAAGATCAGCCGGCCGTAGATCGGCGGCATGAAGGCGAGCGGCACCGCCTTCATCGCGAATTCGAAGATGCGGCCGATCTCGCTCAAGAGCGCGATGACAAAGCGACCGACGAGGGCGAGCGGGTTCATGGCGTCAACGCGCTCCGATGTAGTTGCGTGTGATGCGGTCGCCCAGCCGCGTGTAAATCTCGTATGGGGCCGTGCCTGCCGTTGTGGCGATTTCGTCAACGGTTTGGTTCGCGCCGATGAATTCGACCTCGGCGCCGGCGTGGGCGTGCTGCTCCGGCACGTTCGTGACGTCGAGCGTGGTCAGGTCCATCGATACGCGCCCGACGATCGGACATTTGACGCCTGAAATCACACCGTGCCCCCGGTTGGACAGCGAACGCATCAGCCCATCCGCATAGCCGATCGCGGCAATGCCAAGCCGCCGCGGTCCGCTTGCAGCATAGGTGGCTCCGTAACCGACGGTATCCCCCCTGTCAATCGAGCGCACCTGGAGCAGGGGGGCGGTCAGGCGAACGGTGCCGCGCATGGGGTTTTCGGGCGATTTCCCGGGGTTTCCGCCGTAGAGCGCAATGCCGGGCCGGACCAAGTTGAACGCGTAGTCTGGTTTGAGGAAACAACCGCCCGATGCAGCGAGCGACAGGGTCGTGTGCGGGAATCGTCGGCTAAGGGATTTGAAGCGCGTGAGTTGCTCGGCGTTCTTCTCATGGTCAGGATCGTCGGAGGAGGCGAGATGGCTCATCACGAGTGCGGGTGCGATCGAGCCGTCGATGGTGACTAGATCGGCCTCGGAGAGGCCAAGCCGCGACATGCCGGTGTCGAGATGGAGCGCGGCGCTGGTGCGCAGGCCCGACTTCAGCCAGTCGCTCACATGGCCCGCACTCGAGAGAACGGGGGACAGGTTGTGGTCGGCGAACAACGCTCTGTGCGCCGAGGTATAACCGTGGAGGACGTAGATGGTATGGGCGGGGATGGCTGCACGAAGGTCGGCACCTTCTTCAACGTGGGCGACGAAGAATGTCTTGCACCCGGCGGCCGCAAGCGCTTGCGCGATCGGCTTCGCACCGAGACCGTATCCGTCCGCCTTTACAACGGCGGACACTTCCGCCGGCTTCACCTGCGCGATGAGGCGGCGGTAGTTCTCGACGATTGCGGCGAGATCAATGGTGAGTGTCGGGCGGGTCATTTGCACGCTCGCAGCCACGCGTCATGGCCTGAGATGGGTTGGGGGATGGAAAGCACGCAAATCACCTACCGCGAATGGGCCGGCAGGGTAGCTTTGTTTGCGGGGCCATAGAAGCGGGGCACCGCGGCAAATTCGGCTTGCCGCTAGGATTCCAACGTGTCGGGGTCTGGCGTACCTGACGGTGCCGGCTCGGCCGCTTGGGCTGGCGGGCGGGGTTTGACGGAGATTGTTTTCACATCCGAGTAGGCGTCGGGGCCGCGGTCCTCGGAGGCGCGGTTGCGGAAGCGGGTGAACATGGCGTCGAAATGCAACGTTACCTTGGCCGTTGGGCCGTGGCGGTGCTTTTCGACCAAGACGTCGGCCAGGCCCTTCGTCGCTTCGAACTTCTCTTGCCACTTTGGCCGTGCCGGGTCGTCGAGCGCCGGTTCCTTGGTGGCGAGATAGTATTCTTCGCGGTAGATGAACATCACGACGTCGGCGTCCTGTTCGATCGAACCGGATTCGCGAAGGTCGGCCAAGGTCGGGCGTTTGTCGTCTCTGTTGTCCACGCCGCGCGAAAGCTGCGAGAGCGCGATGATCGGGACGTTCAGTTCCTTGGCGAGCGTTTTCAGGCCCTTACTGATTTCCGTGACTTCCTGGACGCGGCTTTCGCTGTTTCGTTTCGAACTCGAGCCGGTGAGGAGCTGCAAGTAGTCAACGATGATGAGCCCGAGCCCGCCGGAGCGCGCTAGGCGCCGTGCACGGGCGGCGACTTGAGCGATCGAGAGACCGCCGGTGTCGTCTACGTACAATGGCAAGTGTTCGAGTTCGGTCGAGACGCTGATCAACGCGTTGACGTCGCGTTCTTGAAGCTTGCCGCGGCGGATGTATGAGCCGGGGACTTCGGCTTGTTCGGCGAGAATACGCGTTGCGAGCTGCTCGGCCGACATTTCGAGCGAGAAGAAGGCGACGCGTGCGCCGGATTCGCCTTGGGTTTGGTGCCACTGACGAGCGGCTTGAAAGGCCATGTTCGTGGCGAGCGACGTCTTGCCCATGGCGGGGCGTGCCGCCAGGATGATGAGATCCGAATTCTGAAAGCCGCCGAGCAGGCTGTCGAGGTCGATGAAGCCGGTGCTGACGCCCGTGATGTGGCCGGCAGCTTTGAAGGCGCGCTCCGCGACTTCGACGGCACCGGTGACTGCTTGGCGGAACGATTTGAAGCCGCCGCCGAAGCGGCCCTTCTCGGAGATGTTGTAGAGGTGCTTTTCCGCTTCCTCGACTTGCTCGGCGGTCGAAAGGTCCACTGGCGGGTCGTAGGCGAGGTTGACGATCTCTTCGCCGACGCGGATCAACTCGCGGCGTTGAGCAAGTTCGAAGATGAGCTTGCCGAAATCGGCGGCGTTGATCACCGACGGTGCGAAGCGCGTCAGCTCGGCAAGGTATTCGGCGCCGCCGACGTCCTTCATCGCGGCGTCCAACGAAAAATAGGGGCGCAGCGTTACCGGCGAGGCGAGTTGGCCCTTGCGAACGACGCGGGCGATCGCTTCGAAGATGCGCTTGTGCAGCGGCTCGTGGAAGTGGTCGGCCTCAAGGAAGCCCGACACGCGTTCGAATGCATCGTTGTTGATCAGAATCGCGCCCAGCAACGCTTGTTCCGCTTCGGCATCGAAGGGCGTTTGGCGGATCTTTTCCGCAGCGTCGGATTTGGGTGCGATGGCAAGGCTCATGACGACCTTTAGAAACGCAAAAGGGGTTCGCGGCGCAATCGACCTTCGCGTGATATCCCACGATCTTTTTCAGCGGGACTTGCGTGCTTGCAGAACTTTCTTCTTGCCAAGCGGCTGTCGATTCGTACGGCAGGATAGTAGCGCGCAAAGAAAAAGGCCGCGAGGTGTTTCCTCGCGGCCCCTATTTCCGGTCGTTTCCTGATTGGTCTTATTCTTCTTTCTTCTTCTTAGTCTTTTTGGCGGCTGGTTTTTCGTCCGCAGTTTCTGAATCGTCGGCCTTGGCTGCGGCCTTCTTTTCTTTCTTCGGCTTGGCGTCGGCTTCCGGAGCTTCTTCCTCGGCGTCGTCGAGGCCCTTGCCGGCGTTCGGGTTGTCGAACATGGCATCGGCTTCAACGCGGGCTTGTTCAGCCTCAGTCAGGATCACGTTCTCGCCGCGCGCTTGGCGTTCGGCTTCTTCGACCGTACGGGCGACGTTGATCGTGACGCTGACGCGGACTTCGGGGTGCAGCGCGACTTTCACCTCGTGCAAGCCGAGCGTCTTCATCGGCTTGTCCAGGATGACCTGGTTGCGGTTGACACTGACGCCGCCAGTGGTGACCGCCTCGGCGATGTCGCGCGTCGATACGGAGCCGTAGAGCATGCCCGTCTCGCCCGCTTGACGCAGGATGACGAACGTTTGCTTGTCGAGCTTCTTCGAAACGCTTTCGGCTTCCGCCTTCTGCGAGAGGTTGCGGGCCTCGAGTTGCGCCTTTTCTTTTTCAAAACGTGCGATGTTGTCTTTGGTCGCGCGCAGCGCCTTCTTGCGCGGCAGAAGGAAATTGCGGGCGAAGCCGTCCTTCACCTTCACAATGTCGCCCATCTGGCCGAGCTTTTCGACGCGTTCGAGCAGGACTACTTGCATGGTCTTATCTCCTGCTTACGAAACGACATAGGGCAGGAGCGCAAGGAAGCGGGCGCGCTTGATCGCCTTGGCGAGTTCGCGTTGCTTCTTGGCCGAGACTGCCGTGATGCGTGAGGGGACGATCTTGCCGCGCTCGGAGATAAAGCGCGAGAGCAGCTTGCCGTCCTTGTAATCAATCTTCGGCGCGTTCGCGCCTGAGAACGGGCACGTCTTGCGCCGGCGGAAGAATGGGCGACGTCCGCCGCCACCACCGCCGCCGAAGCCGCCGCCGCCTTCGCGGTCGCCGCGTTCTCCGCGCTCGCCACGATCGCCGCCGCCGCCGAAGCCACCGCGGCCTCCGCCACCACCACCACCGTAGCCGCCACCGCCGCCACTACCGCCGCCACCAACGTATCCGCCGCTCATGACGCCACTCCTTCATCCGATGCTTCGTATCCGCCGGGCTCGTCCTCACGGCGGCCCCACTTCGCGTCACGGCGTTCTTTCGCCTGCTTCGCGAGCATGCCGGCCGAGGGACCCTCTTCGAGCTCTTCAACGCGCACCGTCAGTTGACGGATGACGTCTTCGTTGAGGCGCAGTTGGCGCTCCATCTCGGCGACGGCTGCTGCCGGCGCGTCGATGTTGAAGAGAACGTAGTGACCCTTGCGGTTCTTGTTGATCTTGAAGGTCAGCGACCGCAGGCCCCAAGCTTCATGCTTGGTGACTTTGCCGCCACCGGCTTCGATGACGCCTTTCATTTGCTCGGTCAGCTGATCGACCTGCGCTTGCGCCGCGTCTTGGCGCGCGATGAAGACATGCTCGTATAACGGCATGGGAGCCTCATTTTTGGCTGCGGCGTCCCTGACACGGCCCCCTTGGCAGTGCAGCGACGATGGTCCTGGAGAAGCTGTCGGGCAACTGCCCCAAGGAACCCAACGGGTTCCGCGCCCTCCGGCCGCAGCCGGTTTCGGAAGGCGCGGACTATACGGATTTGAGCTTTGTGGGCAAGGGTCGCGGTGGCCTTGAAACTGGCGGAATTGCCGCATGGAATGACGGCCAGAACCTAACGGAGGACAGAATGCGCAGATTGGCCTTGGTGGTAGGGGCGGCTTTGGCGCTCGGCGGGTGTGAGCAGATGTGCGGGGCGGCCGGTCCGAAGCCCGCCGTGCCGCTTGCGCAGGCCTGCGCGAAGCCGTTTGAGCGGACGGTATCGTTTACGAGCGCTCAGCCGAACGATCGGCTGGTTGTTGAGGCGCTGGGGCCGGATTGTTCGAACCCTGCGATTTTGGCGCGGGTGTTCGATAGCAATGGTCGGCTTGTCTACGCGGAGATGGAGAGCGGGAAGCTCTTGATGAGTGTCGAAGGCTTTCCGCCCGGCGGCGGTTCGGCGCAGGGCGCAGTGGAAGCGGCTTACGACATTGGTGGACCCAATTCGCTGAACTTGCCGGCATGGCTAGGCGGACCGGCGCCGGCACCAGCGCCCTATGGTGCGTTTGAGGTGTTGGTGCCGCAACCCGCATACGAACGGCTTCGGCGTCTGAATGCGCCGACGCTTATCAAGCGTGGCGGGTTTGAGAGCGGCACGATTTACATTTACGACCCCGAGAACGCACACGCAGTCGCTGTCGCGAAGTTCGCCGTTTAACGCGGGTCGAAGAGCGTCCCACTTTGGGACTCGTTAGTACGGTGTTTGCACTAACGGCCGTTAGGTTTCGCAGCGCCCGCAAAGCACTGCGATTAACTCAATTTTTTTGCAATTCGTTTGCAGACTACACGCGAGGATGATCGACGCGCTGAAAGGCGTGGAAGGAGTACGGTCATGCGCAAGTTCGTTGGCGGTTTTGCTTTGGTGGTTGCGAGTCTTCTCGCTTCGACGCGAGCTACTGCGGGAGATTCGCAGTCTGCGTGGCGCTTGGTGAGCAGCGCCGGCGACGTCGCGGTGACGTCGAACGGCCTGATCCGGGTTGCGGTGAGGCCAAAAGACGAACTGACTCCAGGATCGGTCGTCACGACCGGTGCCGGCGGGCGTGTTGTGCTTCGCCGTGGCGAAGAGCAGATTGTTCTACAGCCCAAGAGCCGCGTGACGCTTGCTGCCGACAACGATGTCGGTACGCACATCACGCAGGATTTGGGCTCGGTGATTTTCAGCATCGGGAAGCGCAACCGGCCGCACTTTGAGGTCGATACGCCGTTCTTGGCGGCGATCGTGAAGGGTACCTCCTTCGTTGTTTCGGTGGACGAGACGGCGGCATCGGTGCAAGTGACCGAAGGTGCGGTCGAAGTCGCAACGCCTTGGCGCGATGCCGTGACGCTCGTTAAGCCGGGCTCGACCGTGCGCGTGCGCCGGGAAATGACCACGCAGATTGATTTCATGAACGGCAACAAAGTTTCGCGCACGATCCGCGGCTATGAAGGCGGCTGGCCGGGACGCGGTGGTGCGCCGACGCCGATCGACACCGGTACGACCACGACCGCCAGCGCGGCCGGGCTGTCATCGGCTTCGGGCTCTGGCGGAACGTCGGTTGATGATCCGCGCGGCGTGGACGATCCGCGCGGTGTTGACGATCCGCGTGGGGTTGACGATCCGCGCGGCGTCGATGACCCTCGTGGCGTGGACGATCCGCGCGGTGCCACAGGCTTGTCGGGCACCGGTACGACCAGATCGGGTGCGAGCGAGCTGCGCGATGGTGGATCTGCGGACATCGCGTCGGCGTCCGGGACTGGCGGCGCGAGCGTCAATGGTGCGCCGCAGTTGACGGGCGGTTCGAGCCGTAGTGCCGGCGAAATCCGCGTCGCGGCTGCCAAACCTGTGGATGACGGCAAGTCCATGAGCGATACCGGCCCGCAGACGTCGCTTGCCAACATGCCGGTTCCGGCTGCGCGGCCTGTGAGTGCAGAGCCGAACAAGGCCGTCGCTAAGCGGAACAACGCGCGGGCTTCGCGGCGGGACCAAGGCGAGTTCCCGGTTATGGAGATCGCGCTCGGCGGGCTTGGGTTGTTGCTCTACATCCTTGCCAGCCACATGTGGGGTTCGATGCGGAACGCGAAGCCGGTTCGCGTACGCCGCTAGCGCTCAGGTTCGTGACTGTGTGTAGCGAGGCACCGCCTGGTTTGACGCCAGGCGGTGTCTTGCGTTTCAGCGTATGCGGGAACCCAGTGCGAGAAGCGGATTGCGTTGCTCGGGCGGAATGGTCGCATCGGCCATCGGCCCGACGTTGATCAGCAGGTTGCCGCCTTGGCTCGTCACGTCATGGTGGAGCGCGATGAGGCCGGCTGCGTCGAGGTAGTCCTCCGGCCGTTCGTTGCGGTTGTAGCCGAAGGCTAGGCTGAGACCGCGGCAGGATTCCCACTTCTTGTTCTTCGGGATGGCACCGAGGCCGTATTCGACGGTGCGAAAATCGCAGTGCGGCGGTGGCGGGTTTTCTTGCGGGCCGGTTGAGGCTGCGATGCGGGCTTTGATGAGAGCGTTGAAGCTCGCCCGGTTTTCGGGATCGCGGAGGCTGTTGAATAGGGTGTCTTCGGCGAACCAGCGGTCGTTGACGACGCCGTCGGGTACGCGCGCGTAGTAGTGCGCGAAAAGTTCGGGGACTTGTGCTTTCGAAGGCCAGGCTATGTCATTCCAAAGGATGCTTGGTTCGTAGCGGTCGATGAGTTCACGCACTTGCGCCGCGGCGTAGTCGCAGTAGTCGCGCTCGGTCGGTACGCAGGCGAACATGTCGCCGAGGTTGGCAATTGGCTCGGGCCGTGCCGTCCAGTCCAGACCGCCAGAGTAATAGAGAGCGAAGCGCATGCCGCGCTTGCGGACTGCTTCCGCCAGTTCGCCGACGAAGTCGCGCGTTGTGTGCCAGCCGGGACGCCACGGGCTTTCGATCTTGGTCGGCCAAAGGCAATAACCGTCGTGATGCTTCGTCACGAAAACAACATAGCGGGCGCCTGCGGCCTTGAAGAGATCGGCCCAGGCGTCGGCGTCGAAGGCTTTCGAAGCTTCGTCAAATTCGGGACGGAAAGACGTGTACGGACGATCGCCGTAAGTTGACTTGTGGTGGGCCGCCGTCGGGCTTCCAGGTAAGCGCGCCGCGTTCTCGTACCATTCGGCATATGGGATGTGCGCGTTCATGTCGTCGTAGTGGTCGCGCGCCAGATCGTGTATTGCGCGCCCGCGCGGTGCCCAGGCGGGGATCGAGAAGATGCCCCAGTGGATGAAGATGCCGAAGCCGGCGTCACGAAACCACGCAGGGCAGGGGCGCGATGCGAAGGCTTCAAAGGATGACACGTTAGTATCCCATCGCTGCGCCGTCTTTGCGCATCTCACTGGCGCCCCAGTAGACGCCGGTTTCGGGATCGCGAACGATGGCTTGATAGCCGCCGAAGCTGCCGTCGCCTTTGACGAGTTTGTGGCCGCGGCGTTCGAGCTCCGCGCGCACATCGGCGCTGATGCCGGTTTCGAGCATCAACTCGCCGACGCCGGCCGAGTCACGGCGGCTCCAGTCTTCCGAGCCTTCATGGCGGAAGCGGGCGGCGTCGCCAGCCTCCTGCACGTTCAGGCCGAAGTCGATCATATTGACGAGGATCTGCACGTGACCTTGCGGCTGCAAGTCGCCGCCCATGACGCCGAAGCTCATCCAGGGTTTGCCGTCCTTCATGGCGAAGGCAGGGATGATCGTCTGGAATGGGCGCTTACCCGGCGCATAAACATTCGCGTGACCGGCTTCGAGTGCGAAGAGTTCGCCGCGATCTTGGAACATGAAGCCGAGCCCGTCGGCGACAAGGCCCGAACCCATGCCACGGTAGTTCGACTGGATCAGCGAGACCATCATGCCGTCCTTGTCGGCGGCTGTGAGATAGGTCGTGTCGCCTTGGCGGAGCTTAATCTCGCCGGGCGGCACATTCGAATTTGCGCGGGTCATGTCGATGAGCGCGCGGCGCTGTTTGGCGTAGGCGTCGGAGATCAGTTGCGCGACCGGCATGTCGTAGGTCGCGGGGTCGGCGTAGAACTTGCCCAAGTCTTCGAAGGCGAGGCGCTTGGCTTCGACCATCACATGCAGCGCGTCGGCGGAGCCGCGCCCCATCTTCTTGAGGTCGTAGGCCTCTATCATCTTTAGGATTTGCAGGGCGGCGACGCCTTGCGTGTTCGGCGGCAGTTCGTAGACGTCGTAGCCGCGGTAGTTCACGCCAACGGGATCGACAAAGTCGCCGGTGTGGGCGGCGAAGTCCTCAAAACGCAGATCGCCACCGATGCGTTTGAAGTAGGCGTCGATCGTCTTGGCGATTTGGCCTTTGTAAAAGGCGTCGCGGCCGCCTTTGGCGAGCAAGTCGTATGTGTTGGCCAGGTCGGGGTTCTTAAAGATCTGGCCTTCGCGCGGCGGCTGACCGTTGATCAGATAGGTGCGCTTGGCGTTGTCGATTTCTTCAATGTCCTTCGCCTGACGCTCGAAGCCGCGGAAATTGCGCGCCCAGTAGTAGGAAATGAGCTGCGTGACGGGAAAGCCCTCGCGGGCGTATTCAGTCGCTGGCGCGAGCACTTGATGCATCGGCAGCTTGCCGAAGCGTTGGTGCAGCGCGAACCAGCCGTCGACGGCGCCCGGTACTGTCACTGTGAGCGAGCCGTGCGAGGGCATCGCTTTGCGCCCAGCAAGTTTCTTCATGAGGTCGTCGAAGCTGCGGCCCTTGGGTGAACGGCCGGAGCCGTTGTAGCCGTAGAGTTTCTTTGTCTTCGGGTCCCAGACGATTGCGAAGAGGTCGCCACCGATACCGCAACCGACCGGTTCCATTAGGCCGAGGGCAGCGTTCGCGGCGATGGCGGCGTCCATTGCGCTGCCACCCTTCTTCAGGATGTCGATGGCGATTTGCGTCGCGAGCGGCTGCGCGGTTGCGGCCATGCCATGACGGCCAAGCACTGGCGCGCGCGTTGCAAAGCCATGGCCGGTGTAGCGGTCGCCGCCGCCGGGGGCTGCGGTTGGCGCGTCTTGAGCGGTGGCGGCAGCCGTCATGAGCGTGAGACCTGTGATGATCGAGAGGAAGCGCATGGTGGACTTAGCGGTTCGGTCGTGGCGATGGCGGGCAGGGGAAGTCGCGCTCGAGGGTTTTTTGCGCGACCTCGGATGCAGGTAGATCCAGCAATGCGGGATTTTGGTCGCCGAACTTAACAATGCGCCCGGCAAGCTCTCGGAACGAGATGAAGTCAGGCATTCGCACGCAGGCCTCGTGGGCGGCGATTGGCAAGCCTTTGAGCATTGCGTCCTGGCGGGCTTGTTCGCGGGCTTGGAGCGACACGGCAAAGCCCTGCAAGAACGTACGGCAATCGTGCGGGGCGCGGGCGTTTTCGGTGCTCGCGATCGCCGCGTAAGAGCGGCAAGCGGCAACGAGGTCGCGGCCGGTCTTAATGGCCGCAGCGTTTGCCGCGCTCGTGGCGATGAGGACGACGAGGAGGATTGCTACACGGCGCATCGAACGGCTTCCCTTGTGAGTGGCACCCCAATACCGGCAGCAGGGTAGGGCGTGCTAGTGATTTGGACAACTGCCGCTTAAGGACGCCAGCCCAATGATCGATGCCGTCATCCGACCGTACATGAACAAGCCCCTAGAGGCCGCCGCCAAGCGGGCTTTGGCCCTAGGGATTAGCGCCAATGCGGCGACAGCCGCGGGGTTTGCGCTTGGCATGGTGGCGGCGGGGTTCATCGCGGCGGAGTACTATTGGGCGGGGCTCGGGTTGGTGCTCGTCAGCCGTTTCATGGATGGGCTTGATGGGGCGATTGCGCGGTTGACCCGGCTGACCGATGTGGGCGGGTTTCTGGATATCACGCTCGACTTTGTCTTCTACGCATCAGTGGTGTTCGCGTTCGCGCTGGCGGCGCCCGAGAAGAACGCGTTGGCGGCCGCCTTTTTGGCCGCGAGCTTCATGGCGCCGGCGTCCACGTTTCTCACCTACGCGATCTTTGCGCAAAAGCACGGCATCACGACGGAAATTCGCGGGGCGAAGTCGCTCTACTACCTCGGTGGATTGACGGAGGGGTTCGAGACGATCTTCGCGCTCTGTCTGATGTGCGTGTTTCCCGATTGGTTTCCGGTGATCGCGGTTGTCTATGGCATTCTGTGTTGGATCACGGGCGGCACGCGCATTGCTGCCGCCGTTCAAACGTTTGGGGAGCGGCGATGAGCGATCTTTCTTCCGCACAGGCGGCGATCGTCGAGGCCGTCGGGCGCATTTGCGAGAAGTACGACGACGCCTACTGGCTCGCGCGCGATAACGATCACCGATTTCCGGAAGAGTTTGTAAAGGACATCGCGGGCGCCGGGTACCTTGGCATCGCGATGCCGGAGAGCGTGGGTGGTGCGGGGCTGGGTGTTACGGAAGCCGCGCTCATGATGCATCGGATCGCACGATCCGGCGCGGCGATGACGGGTGTGTCGGCGGTGCACATCAACATCTTCGGGCCGCATCCGATCGCGGTGTTCGGGACGGACGAGCAGAAGGCGCGGATGTTGCCACCACTTATTCGCGGTGAGACGCGTTGTTGCTTTGGGGTGACCGAGCCGGATGCGGGGCTCGATACGTCGAGCATCAAGACGCGCGCCGAGCGTTCGAACGATGGATGGATCGTCAGCGGCCGCAAGATGTGGACGACGACGGCGCAGACAGCGACGCACATTCTGCTTCTGGCGCGCACATCACCTGCTGGCAAGAAGCCGACCGACGGCTTGAGCCTGTTCTACACGCCGCTCGACCGGGCGCATGTCGAGGTGCGCGAAATCCCGAAGATGGGTCGGCATGCGGTCGATACCAACATGGTGTTCATCGACGGGCTGAAGGTTGCCGCGGAAGACCTCGTCGGCGAGGAAGGCAAGGGGTTCGACCAGATGCTGCATGCGTTCAATCCTGAGCGCATTTTGGTCGCGGCGGAGGCGATTGGGATCGGGCAGGATGCGTTGGCACGTGCCGCGAAGTATGCGCGCGAGCGTGTCGTGTTTGGGCGTCCGATCGGACAAAATCAAGCGATCCAGCATCCGCTCGCACGCGCGTGGGCGGAACTGGAGGCGGCTTGGCTCATGACGATGAAGGCAGCGGCACTTTACGACGCGAAGAAGGCGTGCGGGGTTGAGGCGAACGCCGCTAAGTATCTTGCTGCCGAGGCTGCCTTTCGTGCGTGCGAGACCGCCGTAATGACTCACGGCGGCATGGGCTATGCGCGCGAATTCCACGTCGAGCGCTTGTTCCGCGAGGTGCTGATCGCACGCATCGCGCCGGTCAGCCGGGAGATGATCTTGAACTTCCTGGCCGAAAAGGCGTTGGGGTTGCCGAAGTCGTACTGACTTTAGGCCACCAACGACTTGTCCAGCCTTGCGCGGATGATCTGCTCTGCTTCGCGCACGATGCGTTCGACCAGATCTTTGCAGGTTGGGATGTCGTGGATGAGGCCTTGCACCATGCCGGCGGACCAGATGCCGTGGTTCGGATCGCCGGCTTCGTAGACGACCTTGCCGCGCTGGCCGGAGACCAGGTGGGCGATGTCTTCGATCTTGGCGCCGCCTTTTCTTTCGATGGCGACGACTTCCTGGCTGACCGCGTTCTTCGCGACGCGGGCGGTGTTGTGAAGTGTACGGAAGATGAGGTCGGTACCGCGCTCGTCCGTTGCCACCATTTGTTCCTTGATCTTCTGGTGGATCGGGCTTTCGACCGTGCACATGAAGCGCGTGCCCATGTTGATGCCTTCGGCGCCGAGCGCAAGCGCTGCGACCAAGCCGCGCGCATCGCCAAAGCCGCCTGAGGCGATCATCGGGATCTTCACCTTGTCAGCGGCGCACGGGATGAGGATGAGGCCTGGGATGTCGTCTTCACCCGGGTGGCCTGCGCATTCAAAGCCGTCGATCGAGATGGCATCGACGCCCATGCGTTCCGCGGAGAGCGCGTGGCGGACGGCGGTGCATTTGTGAATGACCTTTATGCCGTGTTGCTTGAAGTGGTCGACGTGTTCCTGCGGTTTGTAGCCGGCGGTTTCGACGATCTTGATGCCGCTTTCGATGATGGCGTGGCGGTATTCCGCGTACGGCGGCGGTTTCAACGCGGGCAGGATCGTGAGGTTCACGCCGAACGGTTTGTCCGTCATCTCGCGGCAGCGCTTGATTTCCTTCGTCAGCTCTTCCGGCGTTGGCTGTGTGAGCGCGGTGATGAAGCCGAGTGCGCCTGCATTGGCGACAGCTGAGACGAGCTGTGCGCGGCCGACCCATTGCATGCCACCCTGCACGATAGGGTGCTGGACTCCGAACATCTCGGTGAAGCGCGTTTTGATCATCGTCATGGTCTCCAAGGTCAGTGACTTTGGGTGCAGAGTGGAGCGCGGCGGCGTTTCTGACAAGCTCAGCGGCGCCGGGCCACGATCTCAAGCACGGTCGGTGTAACCATCCGTGCTGTGCCGCTACGTTCTGCTTGGTCGAGGAGGGTCAGAACCTGGATGGCGTAGTCTTGGGTGATGAGACCCTGCTCTACCAGCTTGCCGTGATAGCCACGGATGAAGGCTGCCGGCCATTTCCAGACATAGTTTGAAGGCGGGACGATATCGACGATGGGCGTCAAAGTGACGATCTCGAATCCTTGGTTTTCCAATAGTGTTGGGAGAGTTAGTCCGGCGTCCATTTGCGAACCGGTATTGTGGACGCTTTCATAGACCGCTGCCACGAAGCGAGCGAACGCCGACGAGGGCGGCGCAAGTTGCCAACTCGCATAGTTCAGGTATTCGTGAAAGACGGCGATCCCGCCGGGTTTTAGCGCCGCGGCGAGGCTCGCGATGGCGCGCTCAGGCTGCGTCAGCCAGGAGAAGACCCAACGGCACCACACTGCATCTGCGATGCGTGCGCCGATCGATTGTTCGCTGACGTCGGCTTCGATCGTTGTGATGTTGTCTAGCGCGCGCTTCACCGCAGTTGTGCGAAGTGCCTCAAGAAAGCGGGCCGAGCGTTCGACGGCGATCACTGTGCCCTTCGATCCGACAATCTCGGCAAGCTCGATCGCGGCGTAGCCCGGGCCGCAGCCGAGGTCGATGACCGCTTGGCCTTGCGTGATGCCGGCGCGCCGCCAGGCGTCGAGCATGCGCGGACGCCAGACGCTGTGCTGTAACTTCAAGCGCTCGATTTCGGCGTCGTGCGTGCCGAGGATGTACTCGCGGTCGGTCATGTCTTGACCCCTGTTGAGGGCGCAGACCTATGTCCAGCAGGAATCGAGAACCACCCGGATTCTGCTCCCGAACTCAGGGCCCTTCGACTTTGATACCCTTCGCGCGAAGCATAGCCACTACACTGTCCTTGCCTACGAGGTGGCCAGCGCCAACAACGATCACGTGCGTTTGACCGTCTGCCATCATCTTTTCGATTTGCGGCAGCCACTTCACGTGGCGGTCGTAGAAAAGAGCTTTCTGGAGCGCGGGAAACGCCGAAGCATTGCCGTTCATGAGTTCGTCGAGTTTCCTGCTGTCGCCCGTCTTCCAGGCGCTGATGAGCTGGTTCAGCAGCTCTGGCGGTTCCGAGATCTCCTTCAGCGTCGTGACGAGGAGCTGAACCTGCTGGTCATGTGACAAGTCGGCGAAGACGCGGATCTGTTCTTCGGACGTTTCCAGTGCACCCCGCTGTTTGTTGGCAGTCTTCGACCACTCCCAGAGCTGCACATCGACGCCGGCGAGTTCTTCCATCGCGGCATTCGGGTTCAGCGGGTCGCCTTTTTTTGTCGTCTGCTTGACGATGTTGAGCGAGGTCAGCGTGATCGCTGCGAGCCACGGCCGCATCCGGTCCATTGCGGCTTCCGGCAAGCCGAATGTCTTTGCAGCTTCGACAAGTTGTGCGCGGTACTCTGGCGCGATCATCTTGAAGAGGCTTTTGTCGGGGGGCAAGAATCCGTACTTGCTTACGAGGGCGATCGACGCAGCGGGATTCTTAGCTTCGTCGAGGTCGAGTTCGAAGACGAGGCGGTGCGCCTGCTGGAGTGCGGCTTCGAGTTCGGGGCGACGCCACGCCGTGCCCTTGGGCAGGATATGGATCGAGCCAAAGAGGTAGATGTCGCCGTTTGGGCCGTCGATCTTCCAGAGCGCGGGATTGGCAGTGCTCTCGCGCGACGTGACCGGCGCAATGACCAACAACAAGGCGATGATGGCGGCCGTGCACGTGGCTGCGGCGCCCAAGACATACTTCCGGATCATATAAACTCCCCCAAGCGTGGCGCCGAGCTTAGTCGATATGGCGGGCCGCTGCCGTCGCGGCAAGGTGACAGAGGGGGTGGATTTCGGTTTGGTTGCACACCGGAATCCGGTAAAAGGCGCGCCTTCTTTGAGGCAGCCCCCCATGGCCGAGGTTCAAGAGATCGTCGATCGCACGCCCGCCGAGGCGGCGCGGCGGCGGCGCACGTTCGCGATTATCTCGCACCCGGACGCGGGTAAGACGACGCTGACTGAGCATCTGCTGCTCATGGGCGGGGCGATCCATCTCGCCGGCGAGGTGAAGGCGAAGCGCGACCGGCGGCGTGCTCGATCGGACTGGATGAAGATCGAGCAGGAACGCGGGATCTCGGTCACGACCGCGGTGATGACTTTTGAGTACATGGACCTGGTGTTCAACTTGCTCGACACGCCGGGTCACGAAGACTTTTCAGAGGATACGTATCGCACGCTGACGGCGGCGGACTCGGCGATCATGGTGATCGACGCGGCGAAGGGTATCGAGAGCCAGACCCGTAAGCTGTTCGAAGTGTGCCGGCTTCGCGATATTCCGATCATCACGTTCGTCAACAAGATGGACCGTGAGGCGCGCGATCCGTTCTCGCTGATCGACGAGATTTCGGATCAGCTGCAACTGCATGTGACGCCGGCGATGTGGCCGGTCGGGTCGGGGCTGAACTTCCGCGGCGCGATGCATTTCGAGAGCGACAAGTTCCTGCAATTCGGCAAGGGTGGCGAGGCGGTGGGTGCGAACCGCTTGGCGGATGTTTTGTCGGCGGATGAGCACAAGCACCTCAGCGACGAGATGGAGCTAGCGCGCGGCGGGTATCCTGCGTTCGATCTCGCGCAGTTTCGCGAGGGGCATTTGACACCGATCTACTTCGGCGCGGCGCTAAAGAATTTCGGTGTGAGGGAGCTGATCGAGGGGTTGGGCAAGGCGGCACCGGCGCCGCGTGCGCAACCAGCGGCGGAACGTGCGGTCGAGCCGACGGAGGACAAGGTAACCGGCTTTGTCTTCAAAGTGCAGGCCAACATGGACGCGAACCATCGCGACCGCGTCGCGTTCATGCGCGTGTGTTCCGGGCATTTCAAGCGCGGGATGCGGCTGAAGCAATCCGGCTCGGGCAAGATCATCGGCGTACACAACCCAATTCTGTTCTTCGCGCAGTCACGGCAGACGGTGGATGAAGCTTGGCCAGGCGACATTATTGGCATCCCGAACCACGGGGTGCTTCGCGTCGGCGATACGCTGACGGAAGGCGAGGATCTGACATTCACCGGGATTCCGAACTTCGCGCCGGAGATTTTGCGCCGCGTGCGGCTCGCCGACCCGCTCAAGGCCAAGCACTTGCAGCGGGCGCTTGAGGCGTTGGCGGAAGAAGGCGTTACGCAGGTGTTCAAACCGAAGATCGGTTCCCAGTGGTTTGTGGGCGTCGTGGGGCAGTTGCAGCTTGACGTGCTCGCCAGCCGGATTGCGGCTGAGTACAACCTTGAAGTCGGGTTCGAACAGGGCCTTTACGAGACCGCGCGCTGGGTTGCGGCGGACGACCCGACGGAGCTGAAAAAGTTCTTGGACGCCCATCAGGGCAATCTCGCCGAAGACCGTGACGGTGCGCCGGTTTTTATGGCGAAGAGCGCGTGGGAGCTGCGCTACTCGGCTGAGAAGTGGCCGAAGATCAAGTTCACGGCGACACGCGAGCGGCGGCACTAAGCGCCGCTCGCGGCTGCTCGCCAGGTCAGAAGAAAAAGTGCTCGCGCACGGTGCGCAGAGGTTCTGAGCGGTTGCGGTTTTGTAACGATCCGTCGGTTCCGAAGTGCAAGCGAATTCCGCCACCGATGTGCCAGTAGTCTTCACTGCCGCCGATGCCAAAGCCGGTGCCGTCAACGTTTCCGAAGCCTAGGCCGCCATAGATCGATGTGTCGCAATCGGCGAACAGGTACTCCACTTCGCCGGACAGGGACCAGTCGTCAAACTCAGCCGCGGAGCCGTCGTCTTCAAAGTTGGCGTAGCGCGTTGTCACATTAAGCGCCAGGGTGGGTTGAAGGTAGTAGCTGCCGTACGCGCCGAGGTTCCACCCGTCGAGATCGTCGTAGCTGCCGAAGCCGATGAAAGCGCCGATCGTGGCCTGATCGAGGAAAAGCTCGCCGCGCGCGCGTAGATCAAACCCATCAATGCCACCCAGCGTCTGGTAGCGAAGCTCACCACCGAGAGCGCCTTCGTTGGCATCACGCCAGAAGGCGCCTACGCCATACTTCGAGTTAGAAGTACCTTCGCCGCCGTCTTGGAACGTGTTGAAGTCGAAGTTGCCTTGAACGTTCCACTTGCTGGGCCACGTCCACAAGGCCGAACCGGTACCGTGAAATTGATCGAAGCTCGGATCGAGGTCGACGTTGTCGTAACCGACGTCTCCGAGGCCAGTGAGCCGCGTGCCTCCTTTGCCATCGGCGAAGACGGGGGCGGTGAGGGCGATGAGGGCGGCTGTCGCTAGGAGGGATGTGCGTTTCATGGTGGGGGACTCCGTACTTTCGTGGGGGGACGAATCTTCGGGGCCCAGAGGATGCACCGCGGTTTTATTCGCGCAACGCTGCGGACCGTAATTGCTGAATCGTAATGTCGTCCTGTTGCATTGCGGGAGCACGTGATGGCTCGCGCGTGCAACCGCCGCTTGGCGGTTGATCGGATTGGCCGTGTGCATCGTATATCTACTGTTGAGGAGAAAACTGCATGAACGCGGTCGTTGTTACGGGTGTTTCTACCGGGATTGGGCGTGGCGTCGCGGAGGCTTTGACGCGGCGCGGGTTTCGCGTGTTCGGCAGTGTGCGCACAGAGAGCGACGGCGAGCGCGTGCGTTCGGCGCTTGGCGATGCTTTCACGCCGGTGCTGTTCGATGTGACCGACGAAGCAGCCGTGCGCGCCGGTGCGGAGCGTGTGCGCGCTCAACTCGACGGCCAAACGCTGAAAGGGCTTGTGAACAACGCGGGGATCGCGACGCCGGGGCCCGTGTTGCATCAGCCGCTTGCCGACTTTCGCAAACAGATCGAAGTGAACCTGATCGGGGCTTTTGCGGTGACGCAGGCATTTGCGCCTTTGCTGGGTGCGGATCGCACGCTCAAAGGGGCGCCGGGGCGTATCGTCAACATCACGTCGCTCGGTGGCAAGATCGGGTCGCCGTTTCTCGGCGGCTACTGCTCGGCGAAGCATGGACTTGAAGGATTGTCGGAGACTACGCGGCGCGAGTTGCTGATGTACGGCATCGACGTTGTCATCGTCGGTCCGGGCGCGGTGAAGACGCCGATCTGGGACAAGGCCGGGGCGATGGACACAGCGGCTTATGCACGTACCGACTATGGACCAGCGATGACGAAACTCTCCGAATTCATGGCCGGTGGTGCGCGCGATGGATTGCCGGTCGAGCGCGTCGGCGATCTTGTGCATCACGTGCTGACGACGCGGCGGCCACGCGTACGTTACGCGTTGGCGCCGAGCTTATTCTTCGACTGGATCGTTCCGCGCGTGTTGCCGCGCCGGGTCATTGACCGGTACTTTGCGAAGCGGCTTGGGCTCGATCAACCGGCGGCGCGGTGATGGAGTGTTTCGTCTTCGGCTGCGTGGATGATCGTGTTCAATAGGTCGTTCGCGCAGGCGAGGTAGCCTTGCACGCGCGCGTGCTTGGCGATGTCGGGCGAGTGGAGTTCGGCGGCTGCGCTCTCTGCGTAGGTGGTCAGGTAGTTTGAAACCTGATCGATCGCCTTTTTGTGGGCGGCCTGGTAGCGGCTGCCGGCCGCGTGCGGTGCGACGCAGGCGAGCAGACGTGCCCAACGCTGCGCGTTTTCGACCTTCATCGGGTCAGGTTCGCGTGTGAGGTCCGGTTGGCGCTGGCGGCGCAGGCTGAATGCGCTTGCTTTCACCAATGGCAGCGCTGCAATCATTTCCCGGGGCGCTTGCGCGACGAGGGCTTCCATGGTCGCCGTTGCAAGGTGGCGCAACTTGGTGAGCGACTGTCCCCATTGTGCGCCATGACGCGCGCGAATCTCTGCTGCGAGGCCGGTCGTCAGGCGGTCGAATTTCGCGAGTCTGGCGGCGAGGAGCGTGGGTTCGAATGTCGCCGTTTGCGTCGAGGCGATGTCGATTGCGAGATGCTCAAGATCAGCGAACAGCAGGTCGCCGACGGCGTTGAGGTCTGTCCGCCCGCGGCGACCGGTTCCTGTGAGGCGCAGCGCCTGCCATGGTTGATCGAGACGCGCGAGCAGCAATAGACCGAGATAGGGGGCGAGGTCGCGGTTGCGCGTCGCGATGCGGCTGCGCGCGTCCAGCACACATTTGATGTGCTCGTCCGTCAGATTTGCGATCCGGCGAGGGAGTAGTTCGCGCAGCGGGAGGAGATCGTCGGCGGCGGCCAGGAGAAACGCAATCTCTTCGATGTCGATCAGCGTATCCTCGCTGCCGAACTTTGCCGCCAGCACGAGGCGTTCGTTGCGACTTCCGGCGGCGCGGCCGAGCGCCGCGCTCAGGCACTGCAAAACCTCGCGCCGCATGCGTTCCAAGAGTTCGTCTTGGCGCTGGTGGTTTTCGGCAAGGACTGCATCGGCGACGTGGGCTTCAAGTTCGGCCAGCCTATTGCGCAGGCCTTCGGTGCCGAGCCAGCGCCACAATGCGCGTACGCTGGCGCGGGCGATGCGGCCCGGTTGCTTGTGTTCGCGATCGTCCACGAGAAAGTCGGCGAAGGCCTCGCAGAAGAGGCGTTGCGGCGTCGGCGTTCGTAGCGCTTCTTCTTCGGCAAGGATTGGGCGCAGACCATCGAGGATCAGGTCGAACGGCAGGCCGCTCTCTCCGGCGATACGTTTACGCTCGGCCGCGGCGGCGAGCTTCAACGCCTTCCGCGGCGGCAGCGATGCCAGAAAGCGCGATAGCTCGCGATGTTTGTTCGGCGGCAGCATGATCCGCAGCGGTCCCCAACTTACCCCTGCGAATTATCGTGCGGGTGGCGTAAATATTCGGTCAGCCACAATGGTTAGCGAATGGTGTTCAGGCCCTTATTTCGACGAATGTGTCGGGGTAAAAGCCGTTGAAGCCGGTTCTCAGGGCGCAGGAGTAGGCGCCAAGCTGCTGGAATTCGATCCAGTCACCGGCGGCCACGTTGTCGGGGAGTTCGATCAAGTAGTGCAGCACGTCTAGCGTGTCACAGGTGGGGCCGAAGGCCTTGAACGAGGCGATGCGCGACTTCTTTTCGATGATGCGGCCGTTGCTTTCGGCGTAGACCCTGAGCGGATAGCGGACGGGCCAGTTCTGCAACGCGTATTCGTTCAGGCTGCCATAGATGCCGTCGTTGATGTAGATCGTGTGATCGCGGCGCAGCAAGACCTGTGTGATTACTGACAGGCCGTCGGCGGCGAGCGCGCGACCGGGCTCACAGTAAATCGCGCAGCCCTCCGGCAGCTTGAGCGCGGCGACGCCATCTTTGATCGCTGCGAAGTACTCCTCAAGCGGGGGGACGGTTACGTTCAAGTAGTAGCCTGGGAAACCGCCGCCGACGTCGAGGGCCGCCAATGTGACGCCAGATTGCTTGATTGCGTCGCCGCAGCGTTTGAGCGCGGCTTGGTAGGAGCGCGGGTGTAGGCACTGCGATCCGACGTGAAACGTGAGGCCGGGCTTGGCGCCTGAGGCGGCAATGAGGCGCAGAAGCTCCGCGGCTTGTGTGATGCTTGCGCCAAATTTGCTCGAGAGCTCCAGTAAGGCGCCGTCGGCGGGTACGTGCAGGCGGACGTAGAGCGTCAGCTGCGCGGCGATGCTCCGGTCATTGTTTGCGCCGGTTTCGCTCAGGATCACTGCAAGCTCGTCTTCGCTGTCCAGGGCGAAGTTGCGTACTGCGAATGTGCGGAATGCTTCGCCGGCGGCGCCGCGAATGCGCACCGGTGCCATGAAGCTCAGTTTCGCGTCCGCGAACCGTTCGCGGATCAGCCTGACTTCCGCGAGCGACGCGACGTCAAAGTGTTTTATGCCGGCGCCGTGAAGGTGGTCGAGAACGGGATCGGCGTGGTTTGCCTTGACCGCAAACATCGTCTCGCCAGGGAAGCCGTCGATGAATGTTTGTACGGCAGAGCGAAACGCGGGTGGGAACAACGCATAGACAGGCAAGGTCGGGCGCAGCTTGTCGATCACCGCCGCGACGCTCGGGTAGTGTGCGAGCGAGGCGGCGTTTCGTTTCGTTTCGGCGTGAGTGGTCGCTGACATCTTTGTGCATTAAGCGATCGGTGCAATTGCGTCAATTGCGGCTGCGCCAAAGTCGTTTCAAATTGAGAGGCTGGCGTTTAGTTGCAAGCAACGGGATGAGTGTAGCGTCCGTCACATAGCAACGCATCGCTGCGGGCGCGCAGGGTGTGTCGGGGGGAAGTGCAGTTTTTGTGGAGGCGTGGACCCCATGCGTAACGGACTCAAATTTATTGGACTTGTCTGCATGACTGTTTCGGTACTTGCGCTGATGCCCTCAGCGGACGGTGCTGTTGGACTTGCAGGGTTGGTGCCGTCGATGAACGAGATTTTGTTCGGCGCGCTTATCTTCTTCTCATGTGCGAGCGGCATACTGCTTGTGCACGTGCAGATGCGCTGTGAGCAAACCGGCGGCGACATTCTTGGTGGCGACATCGAGCGGCTGGTTGCGGACCGGACACGCTGGCTTGGTGAGAAAATCGCGGAGCTTGAGAAAGCGCGGGCTGCGGCAGTCGAAGCCAATAAGGCAAAGTCGCGGTTTTTGGCGACGATGAGCCATGAGCTGCGGACGCCGCTCAACGCAATCTTGGGTTTCTCAGAGGTGATCGAGCGCGAGATGTATGGGAAAGCCGGGGACAGCCGCTATACGGAGTATGCGCATCATATTCACGTCAGCGGCGCGCACCTGCTCTCGCTCATTCGCGATATCTTGGACTTGTCGAAAATCGAGGCGGGCAAGATGGAACTCGATTGCGAACCGATCTGCGTTGAGGATCTGATTGCGGAGGCAATCCAATTGTCCAATGCGGATCGCAATCACGGCGTCTCCATCAATGTTCCGCGTGCCCTGCCTGCGGTCGCGGCGGATCGCCGTGCAGCGAAGCAAATGTTGATGAATTTGCTTTCGAACGCGATGAAGTTCTCGCCTCCGGGCCGGTCGATCGAAGTCTCTGCGGTGTTGCGGGGCGATGGCGGCGTGACGCTTGCCGTCAGGGATCATGGCATCGGGATGGCGGCTGCGGACATTCCTAAGGCGCTTGCCGCCTACACCCAGGTCGCCAACCGCGAGACGCGTCGTCACGACGGCACGGGGCTTGGCCTACCGATCGTACAAGCGTTGATGAAACTCCACGGCGGTTCGCTCGAGCTTGAGAGCGAGCTCGGAAAAGGCACGACCGTGTCGTTGCACTTTCCGACGTCGACTCCCGTGGCTGCTGCGGCCTGAGGTTACTGCGCAGCAGCGAGCGCGAAGGGTGCGGGGCGGCTGTGACGCAAGTCGAGAACGCTCCGCACTCCGTCGCTTGCGGGTTGGTAGAAGAAGGTTTGTTCGGCCATTGCGGCGCGGAAATCTTCGATGCGTGTGCCGGCGCGGACTTCGAAGGAATCGATGCCGACGCGGCTCATGAAGAGCCACTGGTCGCGCAGTACATCGCCCGTGGCACGGACCTCGCCTTTGTAGCCGAGGCGCTGGCGGAGTAGGCGGGCCCATGAATAGCCGCGGCCGTCTTTGAATTTCGGGAACTCGAGTTCGATCAATGCGAAGTGATGGACATCGGCGCCTAGCGCCTCCGGCGATTGGTCGGAGGACAGGCGCACGCCCAGCGGCGTGTTGCGCGGGACGAGCACGTCGCGTTCGGCTTGGAAACGCTTCAGAGAAACGATGATTGCGCCTTCGGGCAGGGCTGCATCGTCGGCAACGCGGGCAAAGGTGTCTTCGACGAACGCGTTGTCTTTAATGAGCGGCATAGAGTTTCTCCCGGAACGGCTGAATGCCGACGCGGCGGTAGGTGTCCAAAAAGCGTTCGCCCGGTTGGCGGGCGGCGAGATACGTGTCGACAAGCTTCTCGATCGCGTCGGGTACGTCGGCTTCGCCGAATGCGGGACCCAAGATCTCGCCGACCGATGCATCTTCGGCGCCGGAGCCGCCGAGCGTGATCTGGTAGTACTCGACGCCCTTTTTGTCGACGCCCAGGATGCCGATGTGGCCGACATGGTGGTGGCCGCAAGCGTTGATGCAGCCCGATATCTTCAGCTTCAACTCGCCGATATTGCGCTGGCGGTCGAGATCGGCGAAGCGCTTCGAAAGCGCTTGGGCGATATTGATCGAGCGCGCGTTCGCGAGGTCGCAATAATCGAGACCGGGGCAGGCGATGATGTCGGTGATCAGCGCGTGATTGGCGGTGCCGAGGCCGGCCTTGTCGAGTGTTTGCCAGAGCTCGAAGAGATCGCGCTGGCGCACGTGCGCGAGCACGAGGTTCTGTTCGTGGCTGACGCGTATTTCATCGAAGCTCAAGCGCTCGGCCAGGCTCGCCACGAGATCCATTTGGTCGGCGCTAGCGTCGCCCGGGATGCCGCCGATTGGCTTGAGCGAGATCGTAACGATCGCATAGCCGGGCACTTTGTGCTTGGCGACGTTGGTTTCTACCCATGCCGCAAACGCTTTGTTCTTGCGTTGTGCTGTGAGGTCTTCGTCCGGGAGTTTCTCGAAAGCAGGATCCAAGAAATACGCGTTGATGCGGTCGATCTCGGCTTGCGGCAGCGTGAGCGCGCCGTGTTGCTTGATCTCCGCGAATTCGGCGGCGACTTGGCAGCGCATTTCGTTCGCGCCGATCTGGTGCACCAGGATCTTGATGCGCGCCTTGTAGAGGTTGTCGCGGCGGCCGTACTGATTGTAGACGCGCATTGTCGCTTCAAGATAAGCGAGCAGGTCGCCCGCTTCGATGCCTTCGCCGATCAGGTGGCCGACCAACGGCGTGCGGCCTTGGCCGCCACCGACATAGACGTCGAACGCGAGCTTGGCCGACGCATCGCGGCGGATGACGATCCCGATGTCGTGCACCTTGATCGCGGCACGGTCTTTCGGCGCGGCTGTGACCGCGATCTTGAATTTGCGCGGGAGGTACGAGAATTCGGGGTGGAACGTCGACCACTGGCGGATGATCTCGGACCAGACGCGCGGGTCGTCGACTTCGTCGGCGGCAGCGCCTGCGAAGTGATCCGACGTGACATTGCGGATGCAATTGCCGCTCGTTTGGATAGCGTGCATCTCGACGCTGGCGAGATCGGCTAAGATGTCTGGCACATCGCCAAGCTTGGGCCAGTTGTATTGCAGGTTTTGACGCGTCGTGAAGTGCGCGTAGCCCTTGTCGTACTTGCGCGCGATGTGGGCGAGCATCTTGAGCTGACGGGAAGAAAGCGTGCCGTACGGGATCGCCACGCGCAGCATGTAGGCGTGCAGTTGTAGATACAGCCCGTTCATCAGGCGCAGTGGCTTGAACTCTTCTTCGGTGAGTTCGCCCGAGAGACGGCGAGCCACTTGGCCGCGGAACTGGGCCACGCGTTCGTCCACGAGCTTTTGGTCGAATTCGTCGTAGCGGTACATCAGAAGGCCGCTTGCTTGCCGAGGTCGCGGCGCACTGTCGGTCCCGCGGCGCGGATGATCTCGCGCATCTTCACAGGCTTCTTCGCCGGTGTGATGTCGAAGAGATACGCGTGCACGAGTTGCTGATTTCGCTCAGCCTCTTGGCCGACGGCCAGAGCCGCTTCGCCGTCCGCGGGCGTAGCCAGGATTTTGGCGGCGTCGAAGCTTTCAACCCACGCGCCATCGGCCGCGAGATAGACCACCTCGCCATCGCTTAGCCGGTTTGCTGTCAGAACCTGGGCCATTCCGCCGATTGTCTGCTGTTAGCGGTTAAGAATGGGGCGACGACCGCTAATTGTCAACTTTCAGCGTGAAATATTTTATATAACATTCCTCTAAGTAAATTAATTTGGCCGTTCCAATGGGTTCGGCCGGACCGATGTCCAAGTGGGCGCTATTCAGGCGGCCGGGCGCTTTCATGCCAGTGCTTGAGAGCATGGCGCTCAAGTAGCGACAGTAGCGCGTAGATCGTGATGCCGATCGCGGCGAGCAGGCCTAACGCGGCGAAGGCTTTGGCCACTTTCAGGTTGAAGCCGGCTTGCAGGATGACCCAGGCGAGGCCGGTTGAAGTGCCGGAGCCGGCGGCGAATTCGGCAACGACGGCGCCGATCAGCGCGAGACCACCCGAGATCTTCATGCCGGTCAGAATGTTGGGCAGGGCCGCGGGGAACTGCAGGCGGATGAGGCGCTGCCAACGGCTGGCGCCGTAGAGATCGAAGAGTTCGTGCAGCTGACGGTCGGCCGACCGCAGGCCCAGTGTCGCGTTCGCGAGGATCGGGAAGAAAGCGACGATGGTCGCCAAGATCAGCACCGCGCGTTCGGCGTTGTCGGGGCCGACCCAGATCAGGATCAGCGGCGCAATCGCGACCACTGGCGTGACCTGCAACGTTACTGCATAGGGGAACAGTGCGCGCTCGATCGTGCGGCTTTGTGCGAACAAGGTCGCGAAAGCGATTCCGAAGATCAACGCCAACACGAAGGCGATGACGGTGACGCGGATCGTGACCCAGGTGGCATCCATCAGCGAGCCCCAGCTTTCAATAGCGGCGGCCGCGATCGCCGATGGGGCGGGCAGGACGAAGTGCTTGATATCGAGTGCGTAGACGATCCACTCCCAAAATCCCATGGTTGCAACCGCTACAAGAGCGGGAAGACCGTAGCCCCAAATGCGCTCTCGGCTCATGGTGTGGCCAGTTCGCGTTGAAGCGCGCTGCGGACGTCACGGCAGCGTTCACCGTAGGCTGTGGTCATGCGGAAGTCGCGGGTGCGGGTCTTCGGCTCGGTCATCGCGATGTCCGCAATCACGCGGCCAGGACGCTGGCTCATGGCGATGACGCGCGAGGACAGGTAGACGCTTTCGTAAACCGAGTGCGTGACGAACACGATCGTTAGGTTCTTCACGGCCCACAGTTCGCGTAGTTCGTCGTTCAGGCGATCGCGCGTGAGTTCGTCCAGAGCGGCAAACGGTTCGTCCATGAGCAGGACGGAGGCGTCCGTGGCGAGCGCGCGTGCGATCGAGACGCGCATGCGCATGCCGCCCGACAATTCGCGCGGATAGGCGTTCGCAAACTTTGTGAGGCCCACCAATTCGAGAGTGTCGGCTACGCGGCGGTCCGCCTCGGCGTCGTCTTTACGCGTCAGTTCTAGGGGTAAGCGCACGTTCTTGGCGACCGTCGCCCAGGGCATGAGGGCCGCATCTTGGAACACGAAGCCGACGCTTGGCTTGGCGTGTGTCCAGGCGACTTTGCCGGCGCTTGGTTCGATAAGGCCCGCGATCAGGCGGAGCGCGGTGCTCTTGCCGCAACCAGACGGCCCCACAAGCGAGACGAACTCGCCGGATGCGATGGACAGGTTCACGCGGTCCAGCGCGAGCGTGCCGTTCGGGAAAGTTTTGGTGACGTTATCGAAGGAGAGAAGCAATCACTTCTGCTCTTTCGTTGGTGGCGGCGTGATGCCGCGCGCCTTGTTCACGAAGGCGAGCGTGTAAGCTTTCTTGTGATCGAGCGTTTCTTCGTAGACCTTGCCTTCCTTCATCACGTCGAAAAACTCTTGCCACCTTTCGCTGGTCATCGCGCCGATGCCGAGCGTTGCGGCATCGCCACCCTGTACCAGGCCGCGGTCGCGCATTTGAGCGATCGCGTTTGCAATAATCGCGTCGGTCATCTCAGTGTTTTCTTTTTTTATCAGCGCGTTCGCCGGCGCTGGGTCGCCGGTCAGGTAGCTCGCCCAGCCGTCGATCGAAGCATCAACGAAGGCTTGTACGATTTGCGGGCGCTCGCGCACGTCTTTGCCTGCTGCCATGATGAAGTTCGAATAGCTGGGGTAGCCGTGATCGGCGAGCAGGAAGACTTGCGGCTTGATCTTGCCTTCGGTTTCGATCGTGAACGGTTCGGAGGTGACGTAGCCTTGTTGGATCGCCTTCGGGTCAGTCAGGAACGGCGCCAGGTTAAACGTGTACTTGCGGATTTGCTTGTCGGAGAACTGATAGCGGGCTTTCACCCAGATCCACCACGTGGAGACCGTCGCGTCAGCTACCAGGATCGGCTTGCCCTTCATATCGGCGATCGACGCGATGTCTTTGCGCGGATGGGTGAGGAGGACTTGCGGGTCCTTCTGAAAGATCGCGGCGACGGCCACGGCGTCGCCGCCAGCGGCAACGAGGTTCAATGGCTGGAACGAATTCGATCCCATCGCGAAATCTACGGCGCCGGCGGCGATCAGTTGCGGCGTGTTCACCGCGGGGCCGCCTTGCTTGATCGTGACATCGAGGCCCGCTTTCTCGTAGAGGCCGGTCGCGAGCGCTTGATAGAAGCCGCCGTGTTCGGCTTGCGCTTTCCAATCGGTTACGAAGGTGACTTTGGTCAGCGCAGGCTTTGGAGGTTCTTTGGTTTCTTGCGCCGTTTCCTTCTTCGCGCTGTCGCCGCACGCGGCGATGGCGAAAGCGATTATGGCGAATGCGAGCAGGCGGGTCGCGCGCAGCATGGGGAGCGTCCGAATGGTTCCGATGCAGCTAGCCTAGCTTAATCGCTAGGGGCGGCCAACTACATCGGGTCGCACTTGGCGGCGCGGCGCTGTTGATCGAGATCGGCCAGGCGCTCGTCGCCGTTGATAAGCGTACGGAACAGCACGATCCCCTTCGGCGTCGGGGCGCTGACGACGGTGGTACCTTCGGCTTGCGGCGGCACGGTTTGGCCTTGGCCCACCAGGATGATTGTTGCCGGCTGGCCGCGCGCGGCTGTGTCGTTCAGGACGTAGAAGTTGTCGGTGTTTGCTGCGTAGAACGCCACCGACCAATAAGTATCGGCGGGGGCAGCGGTTACGATTTTCAGCGGGCGGCGCGATACGTCGTAGGTGCATGTCGAGTAGAGCAGGTCGGGGCTCGGCAGCACGATCGTGCGCGAGGCGGCGGTTGACCGTTCGCCGTGACCGATCGTGTTGGTGCCTTTGGTATTGGCAGCGATCGTCGACATGGCTCTGCTCATTATGAGCGTGGGTGTGTAGGCGACAGACACCCAATGCACGATGGCGGCGAGAACAAGCGTGAAGGCGCCCCATTTCAGCCAGATCATTGGCAGGCCTCTTTCACGATCGCGGGCAGTGCGGTGGTGGCTGGGTCGTCGGTGACCTTCGGGCCTGGATTGTAGAGGCGCAGGGCCAGGATGAAGCCGTCAGGTGATGCGGCGATCCAGTTCTCAACGTGCTGTGCTGTGGACACGCGAATGACGAACGCGCCGTCTGCCGTGCGAACGACGTTCGACTTGCCGACCGAATAGCGCTGTGACGGCGTGTCGATCAGGAAACGGTCCTTGCCGTAGGCAGTGATGCTCCACCAACGTGCGTCGGGATCCCGGCCTTCAATGCGGTAGGTACAGCGGGCGTCGAACGCTTCACCTGCGCTGTCGCCGTCGGCAACGAAGTAGATCGTCTCGCTTTTGTTGAGGGCGAGAAGGCCGCCAACCGCAACGGCGGCGCGCGCGTACATGTCGGCGGAAGTGCCGCCGGCTGCGAGGTTTCCGCTCCATGGCCCGTTCACGACAGCGGTCTTGCTCAACGTTTGGACGATGACCGCGTAGTAAGCGCTGCCGAGGCCGAGAGCGAGCGCCAAAGCTAAGGCAGCGAGGAGTTTCAAAACAAAGCGCACAACGAATCCCTAGACCAACCTGGCGCGGATCATGGCGAGCTTTGTATCGCCGTTCCAGGCTGCTTGGGTCGCACTATTGCTGCTGGACTGTTGAGCCTTCCGGGTCTTGCTCAGATTCTTCGTCTACACCGGCTTCGGGATCGGGTTGCGGCGCGCGGCGTCTTGCAACTGCCGGGGCCGAGTCGGCGATCGCTTCACCGGACTCGTCGAAGTCAGGTCCTTCGTCCCGATTTGACTGGGGCTCGTAGCGTGGCGGTGGGGGCGGCGGATTGCGCGGGCGCTCTTCGTTGTCGCCGCCGAACAAGCTGTCGAAGAAGTCTTCGATCACACCACGGTCGCCGTCCGGCGGGCCTCGATCGGAGTATCCGTCGCGATCAACCCACGGATTGTCGGGCACGCTGCCGTCCGGATATGGCTCCTCGGAGGCGCTGCCGTACATGTCTACGCCCGGCAAATTGTGGATTGGCTTGTTCTTATGGGCGGCCAGCATGTAGGCCTTCCAGATCGAAGCGGGCAGGCTGCCGCCAACAACTTTCTTCATCGATGTGTTGTCGTCGTTACCGACCCAGACACCGGTAATGAAGTCGGCGGTGTAGCCCACGAACCACGCGTCGCGCCACTCTTGGCTCGTGCCGGTTTTCGCACCGACCGGGCGCGGGTCCAAGTCGGCGCGCTGGCCGGTACCGGTTTGCACGACCTCGAACATCATTTGGTTCATTTCTTCGAGGGAGCGCTGGTTCATCACAGGGATTGGCGGAGCGGCCCGGTGTTCGTAGAGCACGGTGCCGTCCGCCGTCTTGACGCTGAGGATGACATAAGGATCGACACGATTGCCGGTGTTCGCGAATGCCGCAAAGGCGCGCGTCATTTCGAAGAGCGTGACTTCCGATGTGCCGAGCGGCAGCGAGCGGTTCGGTTCCAGCGGCGAAGTGATGCCGAGGCGTTGCGCGACGCCAATGACCTTGCGGCGACCGACTTCGTCGGCGACGCGCACGGCGACCGTATTTACGGACTTAGCCAGGGCTTCGCGCAGAGTGATCGGGCCGAGGTAGCTGCCGTCGTAGTTGCCGGGGCTCCAACCGCGGTTCTCGTAAGGCGCGTCGTCGCGAACGTCGTCGGGGGTCAGGCCGTGCTCAAGCGCCGCCAGAAAGACGAATGGCTTGAACGAGGAGCCGGGTTGGCGGCGCGCTTGGTAGGCGCGATTGAATGTGGACGCCGAGTAGTCGCGGCCACCGACGATACTGCGGACGGCGCCGGTTGGTTCCATGGCCACGAGCGCAGCTTGCGACACGCCACGATTCTTGCCGTCGCGGTCGAGGATTTTGGTCAAGTTCTGTTCCGCCGCAGTCTGCAGCTTGGTGTTGATCGTTGTTTGGACGACCAGGTCCTTGTCTGGGCGGATATCGAGCTTGGTGAGCTGATCCATCACAAAATCGGCGAAGTAGTTCGCGCTCTCAACGCCTTCTTTCAGAATAGGCGCGGCGGGCTTTGTCTTAGCCTTGCGGGCATCCTCGTCCGATATTTGACCGTCTTGATGCAGGAGGTCGATGACGAGATTGGCGCGCTGTTGGGCGACTTTCAGGTTGGTGTCGGGCGCGTAGCGCGAGGGCGCACGGGTCAGGGCTGCAAGCATCGCCGCTTCGGCGAGCGATACTTCGCGCACCGATTTGCCGAAGTACTCGCGCGCGGCAGCGTCCACGCCGTAGGCGCCGGAACCGAGATAAATACGGTTCAGGTAGAGTGTTAGGATCTCGTCTTTGGTGTAGTGACGCTCAAGCCAGAAAGAGAGGAACAGTTCCTCGAATTTGCGCGACCACGTGCGCTCAGGTTTCAAGAACGTGTTCTTCGCGAGTTGCTGGGTAATCGTCGATCCGCCTTGCACGACGGCGCCGGCGCGCCAGTTCGTGAATAGCGCGCGTACTAGGCCGCGCATATCGATGCCGGAGTGTGAGTAGAATCGGCGATCTTCGGTCACGATGAATGCCGCCGGTAGATAGGCCGGCATCTCATCGACTTTGACGCGGTAGCCGAAAGCGGCGCCGCGTGTCGCAAAGATTTTTCCTTCGGCGTCGGTCATTGTGATCGACGGTGTACGGTTCACGTCGCCCAAACGGTCTGCGGTGATCGGCAGGTTTGGCGCGTAGAGATAGTAGAGCGCGACGAAGCACGCCGAGAAGAACAGCACGACGCCGCCAAATGCGGTCGCGAGCCAAAACCACCATGGCCGGCGTGTGCGCGCGGCGATGTGTTCCCATGGGTCGCGCTCGGGCGCGATGTTGCCGCTCGGGTCTAAGTCAGACATTGTTTGTTGCCGGGGGTGAGCCCGCCTCAGTTCGCACTGGTTCTATTCTTCCACTGGGTCAAGCGTCCCGCTAGGCGCCATTGTCACTCAGGGTGGTGTTGGGCGAAATTGCGACAAGTTTTCAATTAAGGAACGTTCATGCTCGGCGTTTGCTACTACCCTGAACAATGGCCGGAGACTCTGTGGGCGAATGACGCCAAGCGTATGGCGGAATTGGGCCTTCGCTATGTCAGGATCGGCGAGTTCGCCTGGTCGGCTATCGAGCCCGATCCTGGCCGTTTTGCCTGGGGTTGGCTCGATCGCGCGGTCGAGACGCTGGGCAATGCGGGTCTCAAAGTCGTGATGGGGACACCGACGGCGACGCCACCGAAGTGGCTTATCGACCGGCATCCCGACGTGCTGCCGGTGGACAGCCAAGGCCAAGTCAGGCGATTCGGGTCGCGGCGGCACTATTGCTTCTCAAGTGAAACCTACCGGCGGGAGAGCCGTCGTATCACCGAGGCGGTCGCCGAGCGGTACGGCCGGCACAATGCGGTCGCCGGTTGGCAGACGGACAACGAGTACGGCTGTCACGATACGGTTCGTTCTTACTCGAGGGATGCGATGGTTGCGTTCCGGCGTTGGTTAAGGGAGCGCTATGGTGATGTCGCGACGCTGAACGCGGCCTGGGGCAATCGATTTTGGAGCATGGAGGTTCGCTCGTTCGACGAGATCGATCTACCAATGGGGGCGGTGACCGAACTCAATCCGATCCATCGGTTGGACTTCTTTAGGTTCGCGTCGGATCAGGTGGCAAGTTTTAACGCGGAGCAGGTCGCAATCTTGCGGCGGCTGTCGCCGGGCCGGTGGGTGACGCACAACTTCATGGGCGCGTTCCTCGACTTCGACCACTTCAAGACGTGCGAGGAGCTGGATCTCGCGAGCTGGGATTCTTATCCGCTGGGCTTCACCGACAGTTTGCCGACGACCGGATTCACAGAGGCTGAACGCGTTCGCTACGCGCGCACGGGGCATCCAGATATCTCTGCCTTTCATCACGACCTTTACCGCGGCGTTGGGCGCGGGCGGTTCTGGGTGATGGAGCAGCAACCGGGGCCGGTGAACTGGGCGCTTTGGAATCCAGGGCCTGCACCGGGGATGGTGCGGCTGTGGGCTTGGGAGGCGTTGGCGCATGGGGCAGAGGTGGTCAGCTTCTTCCGCTGGCGTCAGGCGCCATTCGCACAGGAACAGATGCATGCTGGGTTGAACCGACCAGACAACGTTCTCGATATCGGTGGCCTTGAAGCTCGTCAGGTCGCTCAGGAGCTCGGTGCCGAGTGGTGGCGTACCGCCGCGACGCGGGTGGCGCCGGTTGCGCTGGTGTTCGACTATGAAGCTGCTTGGATGCACCATATCCAACCACAGGGACGCTCGTTCAGCTATTTGGCGCTGGTGTTCACTTGGTACACGGCGCTTCGGCGGCTTGGGGTTGATGTCGACATCGTGGCGCCGGGAGCCGACCTCACGCCTTACCGCGCAGTGTTCGTGCCGAGCCTACCGCATGTGAGCGAGCAGGCGGCGCGGGCGTTTGCAGCGTTCGGCGGGCTGACGGTGTTCGGAATTCGCACCGGCGCGAAGACCGAGAGCTTTCAGATTCCAGCAAGTCTTCCGCCTGGACCATTGCAGGGGTTGCTGCCGATCAAGGTTTCGCGTGTCGAGAGTCTAAGGCCAGGTGTTACCCGCGACATGACCTGGGGCAACCGGCGCCACTCTTGCGGAACGTGGGCGGAAGCAATCGAGGGTGGCGATGCGCTTGACGTGATCGCCAGGTTTGATGACGGCGCACCGGCGTTCGTCCGTAATGGGGGGCGCTTCTATCTGGCCGCTTGGCCGACGCGGGAGCTTACCGCGGACGTTGTGCAGCACGTGCTGGATGAATCAGGCGTTGCAACAATTTCGCTGCCGGAGGATGTGCGCGTGCGCCGTCGCGGCGATGTCACATTCGCTTTCAATTTTGGAATCGATTCGTTTGCAGCACCTGCGAGTTCGAACGCGAAGTACGTGCTGGGCGGGCAGTCGATTGGTCCGCACAACTTGTCTGCGTGGGTTTCTTAAATCGAGTTGAGCGAACGCGAATAATTTCTCATCGCAACGCCTCGATCTGTCGATTCAGCTGTTGACCGCAAATCATCGTGCACTCATAAACGATGAAGCAGTGTCAAGTGCGCTGCTGGCGTTTCTAGTCGCACTGATGTTTGACGGGCACATATCGTCGGGCATCGGTGCCGCCGCAAAAAAAGATCCAGCGTTGGAGTGGTGGAAATGGATTTCGTGATCGCGGTGGGGGTACTGTTTTTGATCGGTTACGGGGCGGGTTTCAGTGTGAGGGCGCTGTCTGTCTCGAAGCGTTCGTGGCATTCGCGCTATCGGCCGATGTCATCGTTGCGTGGCGATTTTGACTATCGCGAGGACCCGGTATGGAACCGGTAATCATCACTTTAGCTATCGTCGGACTCGGGTTTGTGACTGGATATCTCGTTAGGGATCGTTCGGTCCGGCGGCGCCAGTCCACAAGCCGCAAGCTTGGCCACTGAGCTTTTTCCAATCCTGGGTTGAGCAGTCGCGTTCTACTGCGCCATAGTGTGCGGCCATGAACCTTGCTCAGCCCCTTCCTTTCCGTTTTCAGCTCGCGTCATTGCCGCCCGAGGCCGAAAAGCTTCGCAGCGAAGTGCGTGCTTTTCTCGCCGGGGAAGTTCAGGCCTTCGCGCCTGAACTGCGGGCGCAGTCATGGAGCGGGTTCAATCCCGAATTCAGCCGCAAGCTCGGTGCGCGCGGGCTAATCGGACTCACCTGGCCAAAGCAGTATGGCGGCCATGAGCGCACGGCGCTTGAGCGCTTTGTGGTGACGGAAGAGCTGCTCGCTGGCGGAGCGCCGGTGGCGGCACACTGGGTTGCTGATCGGCAAAGCGGGCCGTTGTTGCTCAAGTTTGGGACCGAGGAGCAGCGGCGACGCGTTTTGCCGGGCATTGCGCGCGGCGAGACTTACTTTGCGATTGGGATGAGCGAGCCTGACTCGGGTTCCGACTTGGCGAGCGTGCGGACGCGGGCGCGCAAGACGGGTGACGGCTGGCGGGTAAGCGGCACCAAACTCTGGAGCTCGTGGGCGCACAAAGCGCAATACATGATTGCACTGTTTCGCACCGGTGAGGGTGCCGATCAAAGGCAGCTTGGGTTGACGCAGTTTCTGGTCGACATGTCGTTGCCGGGGATCAAGGTTCGGCCGATCGCCGACTTGACCGGGCACGCGCACTTTAACGAAGTCATCTTCGATGACGCGCTGTTGCCGCATGATGCGTTGATCGGTGCAGAGGGGCAGGGGTGGGCCCAGGTGACGGCCGAGCTTGCCTATGAGCGGTCTGGGCCAGAGCGATTCCTGTCGAGCATGATGCTGCTGAAGCAACTGGTTGCGGCGGCGGGGCCTGATCCGTCGGAACGGGTCGCGATTGCTCTTGGGCGGTTGACAGCGCGGCTGCACGCGCTGCGCAAGCTTTCGTTGTCGGTAGCAACACAGCTTCAGGCCGGGGCGAACCCAGCACTAGAAGCCGCGCTGGTCAAAGACGTTGGGGCGGTGTTCGAACAGGATATTCCCGATATCGCGCACGATCTTTTCGGGCAGGAGCCATCAGCCCAGGCCCTGGACGCGGGGCTGCGGGTTCAGGCGCAGCTGACGCAGGTTGCGCCGTCGTTTTCGTTGCGCGGTGGAACGCGCGAGATTTTGCGTGGGATCATCGCGCGCGGGTTGGGGTTGAGGTGAGGCTATGAGCGACACCGCACAACTCATTCATGACGCCGCACACCGGCTGTTCGCGCAGCACGTTACCACTGGGCTCTTGCATCAGTGCGAAAGCGGGGTTTGGCCGGAAGATCTTTGGGATGCCGTTGAGGAAGCGGGGTTCCTGGACACATTGGCCGATCAGGACAGTTTGCCCGCGGAACGCGCAGCCAACACGGCGGTGTTGTTGCGTGTGGCGGCGCGGCACCTAGCGCCCATTCCCCTTGGAGAAACAATCGTCGCGCGCGCCCTGCTTGTTGCTCGCAAGGTGAAGGTGCCGCGGGGGCCGCTGACGTTTGGCGTGCTTGAGGGGCACACGCATACCCACGGCGATCATGCACATCTAGAGGGGCGGGCGCTTCGCGTCCCATTTGCGCGGCATGCAGGGAACGTGGTGCTGAGCGCGCCTTCGAGCGGGGAAGGCGTCTTGATTGCGGTTCGTCGCGGCAAGCTTTCTGAGGGCGCAAACATTGCGGGCGAACCGCGGGACGATCTGGCATTTGGCGATACGGCCGGGACCACCATTGTTGGCGTTTCCGGCGATGACCTGATGGCGATAGGCGCGGCGCTTCGAGCGATGCAGATCGCGGGGGCATTGGAGCGCGTGCTGCTGCAAACGGTTGAATACGCAAGGACGCGCGTGCAGTTCGGCAAGGCGCTTGCCGCTTTCCAAGCCATACAACAGCAGTTGGCAGTGCTCGCAGGACATACCGCCGCCGCGGGGATCGTGGCGGAGGCGGCAATGGCCGACATTGAAGCGCCGGAGCGGCTCAGCCGGTCGGCGGCGATCGCTAAGGTTCGCGTCGGCGATGCGGCGACGGCCGCCACCAACATTGCGCATCAGGTGCATGGGGCGATCGGCATCACGAAAGAGCATTCGCTTCACTTTGCGACACGCCGTCTATGGTCATGGCGGGCGGAGTTTGGCGCGGATGCCTTCTGGGCAGCGCGGTTGGGGCGTGAGTCGGCTCGTGTCGGCAGCGAATCCTATTGGTCGTCGGTTACCCACACCGGCTAGTGTCGCTCACGTCAGGGTGTTAACGCCGACCAGGCGTTGAGTAGCGCGCCGCGTGTTGATCATTTGGCGCATACCGCGTGCATCGACCTGCCGTCTCTCAACGCTAAGTGTTTGATTGAGCGAGAATTACACGTTCCGCTTAGCAGACGTACCCCTGCGTTTCACTTACTGTTCAGCTTCAAGAGTCTGACTGACCAAAAAAATAATCACATCGTGGGGTTTCATGTTCGGTAAAATGTCCGCGTTTTCGCGTGAGAATGGCTGTCGTCCGCAGTTGCTTGCCACAGCCGCATTTTTCGCTTCCGTAACCGCCATATCGGCACAGGCTTGGGCAGATGATGCCGCGCCCCCTCCGCCAGTTGAGGAACCGGCGGCGGCGGCTCAGCCGGTGGGTGACACGCGGCCGGGTGTGGAAAAGGTTGTTGTGACGGCCACGCGCCGTGAGACACAGCTCTCCAGGACCCCGATCGCCGTGACTGCGGTCAGCGGCGAAGCGCTCGCAGCGGCGAACATTGAGAACATCGAAGATCTAACGGCCGTCGTTCCGTCGCTGATCGTGACGAACAGCGGTCATCCGTTTTCCTACACGACCCGCATTCGCGGCATCGGTACGCAGGGCGACAACCCTGGTTTGGAAGCGGCGGTCGGCACGTTTATCGACGGCGTTTATCGTAACCGTCCGGGCGTCGCTTTCGGCGATCTGGGTGAGATGGAGCGCGTCGAAGTTCTGCGTGGTCCCCAAGGCACGCTGTTCGGCCGCAACACCTCGGCAGGTATCATCAACATCCTGACGAAGAAACCTTCTTGGGAAAATGAAGTTTTCGGTGAGGTCGGTCGCGGGTCGTATGATCTGCAGTATGCGCGCGGCGGCTTCAATGCCGTGGTGACGCCGGAGCTGGCGTCGCGGTTCTACTTCGTGCGCAACGAGCGCGAAGGGTACATTGACGTGAACCCGGGCCGTGGCGATTTCTACGACGGCAACGCGACGAGCTATTGGCTCGGCCGCGGCCAGGTGCTGTGGCAGCCGAATACGGACATTAGCTTGCGGATCATCGGTGATTACTCCGAGCGCAAGGACGAGTGCTGCTCGGCATCGACGGTATTTGGCGGCGGATTCGGCCGCGCGCCGACAGGTGCGTTCCCGAATACATCCGCACCTTCCATCATCAATTTTATCGAAGCTGGGCCCGGCAAAGCGACCAGCAATCAAGTCGATAACCTAGTCGCGTTTGGTGACAGATCTACCCGAACGAACACGACCGACAAGGGCGTGTCGGGAGAGTTGAACTGGAGTTTTGGCGAGGCGAAGTTGACCTCGGTCAACTCGTTCCGGCAGTGGAGCAACGACTACGGCCAGGATGCAGACTTCTCAGGCGCGGATATCGTTTACTCGCCCGATGACGGAACGAACTACAACGAATTTGAAACGTTTACCCACGAGACGCGGTTGAACGGCGAACTCGGCTGGGTGAACTGGCTCGTCGGCGTCTACTACGCGAACGAGGATATCGATCGTCAGCGGAACCTGTTGTTTGGTGCCGATGCTGAAGCGTTTTTGAGCTTGCATCGCGTCGGCGATGTTGCCGGCGCGCTACGCGGCGCTCTGAACGCGAACTTTGGCCACTCGCTCCTAACGCCGGTTTATACGCCCAATACGGGTGATCTTGATCGCTACCAGCAAAACGCAGAGACATTTGCGGCGTTCACCCACAATGTCTTCCACCTGACGAGCGATTTGGACTTTATTCTGGGTGCACGGTGGACCACCGAGACGAAGGAGTTCAGCGCGAGCTATCAGACGAACGGTCAGGGCGGTTGCGCGTCGGTTGAGGCGGCGTTGGGTCTCGATCCTTCCGCGCAAGCGGCGGCTCTTGCGTTGAGTGACGCGGGGCAGCGATTGGTCGGGCTCGCTTGTTTGCCATTCACGCGTAGCGCGCTTGATGTATTTACGGCTGCGGCGCCACATCTGCAGGAACGAACAGAAGATGAGTTCTCTGGCGTCGCGACGTTGGCCTACCAAATCGATCCGACGCTGAACGCGTATGGTACCTACTCGCGTGGGCACAAGGCTGGCGGGTTCAATCTGGATCGTGTGTTCGCGGATAGCCAAGGGTCGATCGTGACGCCGGCGACGTTGCCGGGGCCGCAGACGGTTCGCGCACCTGACACGAGCTTCGCCGCCGAACTTGTCGATGCGTACGAGGTGGGCTTCAAGTATGCGACCGACGACAACACGTTCCGCACGAACATCGCGGTCTACTATCAAGACTTCGAAAACTTCCAGCTGAACACGTTCACGGGTATTTCGTTCATCGTAACGTCCGTACCGGAAGTGATCAGCAAGGGCGTCGAGCTTGAGGCGTTCTGGACGCCTGTCAGCAATTTCTCGACGACACTCGGCGTGCAGTATACCGACGCTCGCTACGGCGACGATCTGGGTGCGTTCGTCACGCAGAATCCGACGCTGTTCGCGCTGCCGGATGAGCGTCTGACGCACTCGCCGGAGTGGACGCTGACCGGTGCGGTCGATTACGAGTTCCCGTTTGTCGATACGCTGAAGGCGCGTGTCCATGTCGATGGGCGCTGGCAGACCGAGATGAACACCGGATCCAACCTCGATCCGCGCAAGGTTCAGGATGCGTATGGAACGGTCGGCCTCAAGTTCGGCATCTATTCAGAGGATGAGGATGTGGCGCTCGAGTTCTTTGCGCGCAACTTGTTCGACGAGCATTACATCAACACGGCGGTCGACTCGCCTCTCCAAGGTACGGCGCTCTGCTCGAATGCTCTTTCGGGTAACGTGCAGTGCCCGGTCGGCTCGAGTGCAACGAGCACGATCGACGCGTTTGTTGGTGAGCCGCGCATGCTTGGCGCGACGCTTAAGCTGCGGCACTAAGTTCGCCGCAATGGTCTGAACGAAGAGCGCCGGGTGTTTCCACCCGGCGCTTTTTCTTTTGTGCTTTGCGCGTTCGCTGTTACCAGCGGCCGCGGCCAATGTAGCGCACGTCGAGGACGCGGCCGGTGTAGGCGTTGATACGGAGCGCCACCGGCTCACCGCGACGGTTGTATCCGAAGGCGCGGTAGTCGAAGCCATACCGGTTGCCGTAGCCGTAGCTCGAGCGGGATTTCTTCACCTTGCGTACGCCGTAGAAACCCTGCTGGGCCAGGCGATGCGACAGTTGCTGAAAGTTCAGCGGCCGTTGATGGCGATACTGGTCGTAGCCGTTGTAGCGCCAGTCGCGTTCCCACCTGTCGAAGCTGCCGTCGTGGCGGTCGAAATCGAAGTCGCGGAAGCGGCCGTCGCGCGGACCACGATTGCCCTGGTCGTAGCCGTTGTTGTTGTGCGGGCCGTTGGAATATTGATCGGAATAGCCGCCGCCTTGATAAGGATAATCGTCGTTTTGGTCGGCGAGGGCCGGTGTTGCTGCGGCAAAGGCCAGTGCCAAAACGGTTGCAGCGGTGGTCACAAACGTGCGCATTCGAATGAGCTCCATGATGTAAAGGGGTGGTTACCAACCCTTGAGGCGCATATTGCCGGGCCCTCCCTGAATGTGGTCTGGATGGCGCATTCATGCTGGGTTCAGTGAGCGGTACCTATCAATACGGGCATGCGTAACATCGTGCGTCCACTTCTGTTTGCAGCCCTTGTGGCAGCCTCGGCCCTCCCGGCCGCGGCTGATCCGCAGAGGGCGAGCGCGCGCGATTCGGCCGGTGTCGTGCTTATGGCGCAGGATGGCGGGCGTTTTCGTGGGCGCGGCCCGGGTGACGCCGAGCCTCGGCTGCTGCCGCTGGAAGCTGTGCTGGCGAACGTATCGCGCCAGTTTCCGGGGCACCACCTTGGCGTCGATGGGCCGTTTCGGCGCGACGGGCGGTGGATTTACCGGATTAAGTGGCTGACCCCGGATGGGCGGGTGCTTATCGTGTTTGCCGACGCCCAGACCGGCCAGGTGCTAGGTTCTCGCGGCTAACGGATATTTGAAGCGATGCGTATTCTTGTTGTCGAAGACGATCCCGACTTGCAGCGCCTGCTCGCAGGCGCGTTGCGCGACCAGGGCTATGTGGTCGATACCGCCGGCGACGGCGAAGAGGGCCACCATCTCGGCGATACGGAACCATACGACGCGGTGATTCTCGATCTTGGCCTGCCGGAGATGGACGGGCTCACCGTGCTTGAGAAGTGGCGCAAGGCGGGGCGGTCGATGCCTGTGCTTATTCTCACAGCGCGAGACCGCTGGGCCGATAAGGTTGCCGGTCTCGATGCCGGTGCCGACGACTACGTCGCAAAGCCGTTCTACACCGAGGAAGTACTCGCGCGGGTGCGCACGCTGTTGCGCCGCGGTGCGGGGTTGTCGTCGTCGGACATCGAGTGCGGGTCATTGCGCATCGACACGCGGGCCGCGCGGGTGACAGTGCAGGGCAATCCGATCAAACTCACCTCACTTGAGTATCGGCTGCTTGCCTATCTTGGCCATCACAAGGGCCGGGTCGTGTCGCGCGGGGAACTGGTGGAGCATCTCTACGACCAGGATTTCGACCGCGATTCGAACACGATCGAGGTGTTCGTGGGGCGGTTGCGTAAGAAACTGGGCGTGAACGTCATTCATACGATGCGCGGTCTCGGCTATAAGCTCGACGAAGGAGCTGCCGACGCCGACGCTGATGCTGCGCACTAACTCACTCGCTTTTCGCCTCGGCGCCCTTGCGGCGATTTGGAGCGTATTCGGCCTTCTCGCTGGCATTTTGGTCTTGTCACGGGTGTTCCGCGATTCTGCAGAGCGCAGTTTTGACAACCGTCTGGCCGCCGATCTCGAAAGTGTTATCGCGGTGACGGACCTCGACTGCAAGGGCACCATTGTGATGCCGCGGCCGCTGGTGGCCGAGCGATACGTCAATCCGTTCTCGGGTTGGTACTTTCAGGTCAGCTCCACGACAACGCCGTACAAGGTGCTCGCGAACTCGCGCTCACTCTGGGATCAGTCGCTCAAACTCGATCCGGTTGCGACGAGCGCCTTGCGCATGGGGTATGTCACAGGGCCAAAGCAACAGCAGCTGCGCTATGTCGAGCGGGTTGTGTCGTTTCCGGCCGCCGACGAAACCGATGAGGGGCAGAAGTGCGTCGGTCAAGACACAAAGGTTCGCATTATGGTTGCGGCCGATATGAAAGATGTCGAAGCGGAAGTCGCGAGTTTCAACAGCACCCTGTTCTGGTCGATCGTTATCTTGGGTGCGGGGTTGATTGGCGCGATGGTGCTTCAGGTGCGCTGGGGCCTGGCGCCGCTGGACCGGGTATCGCAATCGCTTACCGCCATTCGCGAGGGCCGGGCCGACAAGCTTGAGGGACCATTCCCCACCGAGATTCAGCCGTTGGCGGACGAGCTGAATGCGCTGGTTTCGCATAACGCCGAAGTGGTCTCGCGAGCACGGACGCATGTCGCCAATCTTGCGCACTTCTTGAAGACGCCGCTTAGCGTGATTGCGAACGAGGTGCAGGGTCAATCGGGGCCGCTTGCCGAGACTGTGGCGCGGCAGGTTCAAACGATGCGCCGGCAGGTCGATCATTACCTTGCGCGGGCGCGCACCGTGGCTTCGGCAAAGGTGATTGGGGCGCGGGCGGAAGCTGCGCCCGTGATTGGCGATCTCACGCGGGCTCTGTCGAAGATCTATACGTCGCGCGGGATACATATTGAGAAGCAGTGCCCAGAGGGTCTGAGCTTCCGCGGTGACCGATCCGATTTTGAAGAGATGGTGGGCAATCTACTCGACAACGCCTGCAAGTGGGCCGACAGCGATGTGTCGGTGACAGTGTCGGCGGGCCGTCCGGGGCGGTTGTCGGTGGTGGTGACCGACGATGGGCCCGGCCTCAACGACGAGCAGAAGCGCCGTGTCATCGAACGGGGCGAGCGGCTTGACGAGTCGAAGCCGGGGTCTGGTCTTGGGCTTGGGATCGTGAAGGAGATCGCTTCGCTTTATGGTGGGCAGCTAACACTCGGGCGATCGGAAGCAGGCGGGCTTTCCGCAGAACTCGACTTACCGGCTGTCGAACGGACGGCCTAAGAGGCCTCGCGTGCCTGCTCCTCTGCCGCAGCTTTTCTTTTGCGGCGGCGTTCAGCCTCAGGGCCGTGATAGTCCTTGATGCCTTGCATGATGGCGTAGCACGCCAAGCGTACGAAGCGCGGTATCTTCACGGGGTCGCCATCGCGCTTACCCGTTTCATAGTACTGAACGACTCTGCGCTTGAGGCCCAATGCGTCTGCCGCAGCCTTTTGCGACAGGTCTAGGCTTTTGCGCCAACGCTTAAACTCATGCCCCTTCATTTCGGGGACGCCCTTCTTACCGGTTCTTATGACAGTGTAAGCAGTCAGTGCACGGACAATAACACCATTCTGCGGCACGTCACTACTGTCACTAAGTCGGGTTAACCGCGTTACGCGCACATGGTGCGCCGTCGCGGCGTGTCGCGCTTGGGGGCGGTTTGGTGCGCAGATTCGGCGGTGTGCGCCCGGTTACAAACGGCCGAAAGCGGGCGTTGCAGGGGGAGGGGCAAACGCCTAAATTTGCGACTCAGTTGGGGCAGGGTCGCGTGTTGCGACCGCTGCCTCTTTGCCTAACGATAGGGGCTTCTCATGCGCGTGTTGGTTGCGGCGTCAATACTCTCGGTAGCGGCCGGCATGGCTTCCGCGGCTCTTGCTGAGAACGTCGGCTCGGCGACGCGGGTGCAGCGCTACGCCTATCAGACGATGCCTCAAGCGGGCAGAGGCCCGCTCTATCGGCTTGACCCAGTGGTTCGGAACGCCCGGCTCGATACGGTGCCGTCAGGAGCCCTGGAAGTCACGTTCACGGACGGTAGCCGGTTGACCCTTGGTTCGGCGTCTTCGGTGGTCGTGGACAACTACGTGTTTGGCGGTGGCCAGGGTACGGGCGCGCAGACACTCAAGATGACGCGCGGGCTGTTCCGGTTTGTTTCGGGCTCGATGCCCAAGGATCAGGTCAGGCTGCAAACGCCGTCGGTGACGATTGGCATTCGCGGTACGTCGGTCAAGATCAAGACCGATGAGAAGGGGATCGGGACCATCTTTTTCGAGCACGGCCAAGGCTACATCGACAACGGTCAGGGTCAGACCGTGCAGATGGGCGAAGGTGACATGGTGAAAATCGGTCCCAATGGCACGATCGGCACCCCGGAGAACAAGGACTGGAGTGCCGGCGACGAGGCTGTGGATCATGGGCTCAACCCGTTTGGTCAGCAAAACCACGGCCCGAACGGCGGGACCGGCGGCGGCGATGGCGCCGGCTCTTCGGGCGGCGGCAGCAACAACGACTAAACTGCGATTAGCGTCGCGCGGGTGGCGTCGGGCACCGCTCGCGCGGCACGGGATAATCGAGGCACTGTGATTTAGACGGCTGGCGGGCTGGGGCGGGGTGCCTCATAATTCGAAGATCGTAAACCCCCAAGAGCCCGGCCGCGTAATTGGCGTGGGGCTTTGCTTTGCAGAATGCAGCTGCCCACCAAAGAGCATGAGCTGAAGCGTTTGCTGGCGACATTGCCGTCCGACAAGGCACTGACCTTGGCGGCGGCGGTGGAGCGCGGGCGTTTGGCCGGCGATCGCACGCTGCCGATCGACATGATCTTGGACGGGTTGCGGCCAACGCTGAGACGCGCGCAGGCCAAGCGCGTGCCGACTGCGCAGCGATTGTTCTGCGAACCGATTGCCGATTTTCTGGTCGACGATCCGCGCGAGTACAAGCAGCCGGGGCGGATTGCACGTTCGACCGTGCGGGCGCTGTGGCGGTGGCTGAAAGATACGCTGCGCGTCGGGCTTGCTGAGATCGAGACACAGGTTTCGCGCGCGGTTTTTTCGCGCGATCAACGGCAAATGACCGATGCAGTGCATCGTTTGCAATCAGAGTTGCTGACGGCAATTAAGGCTGCACTCGATCGTGCGGCGCCGGGTAGCACAGAGCGGCGTATGCTGGTCGCAAAGTTCGGTAGCGAAGAGGCGCTCGCCGATTTGGAGGAGATCGCCTCGCTGATGCAGGGCGCGAACGACCTTGCGCCGCTGCGCGGGTTGTTGCCGAAGCGCATCGACACCTTGACGGAGCAGCACACGACATTCGTGCGCGATATCTACGATCAACTCTCCGCGCGGAAGTCGGACTTGAGCCCTTATGTGGGGTTGCTCGTGCTCGCGCGGTTGAAGCGGCCGTGGGAGGCGTTGCGGCTTGCGGGGATCGTGTCGCGGCGGACGAACGACGCACTGTTCAGCGCTTCGGATATGGGGATCGTCGGCGACGTGTTGCTTGCCGACATGGAGAATCTTGCTCTCGATATTGCCTCGGTGCGGCCCGACAGCATCGATCCGGACGTGCTGCTGACCAAGCTCGACCGCTTTGTGCAGATGTCGGGCGGGCTCGTGCGCGAGATTGGCGTGAAGCGCGAAGGTAAATGGGGGCAGCGGCTGATCAAGATCCGCCAGCTTGCGTCGGATGCGATGGATACGCTTGTTGTTCGTGCTCCGCGGGAGATTACAGCGGCGTTGCCGGTGCAACGGCTTGGCGCGTTCGGTGGGCGCGGGCCGCGCCGGCCGGACTTGTCGCGCGATCCCGACCCTGTGCGGGTTGAGCGCGCGCTGACGTGGGGCAGGCTGCTGGCCGGCTCAACGCCTTATGCCGGTGGTGGCGCTTTCTATGCGGCGCACAAGGACGCGTTCGAAGAAGTGTCACAGTTTTTGCGAGCCTATGCCGAAAGCATGATGACCGAGTTGAAGGCGATCGAGTTCGACAAGCGGCCGCGTGCGCAAGCCTATCAAGCGCATGCCGAAGCCTTGTCGGATGTGATCTTGGGGCTCGAAGAAACGGAGCAAATTCGGCGCCGTGCAGCGAGCGCGGTGCCGCGCTAAGCCGCTTACAAATCGGCACGTTGTCTTTGATCTGAAATTTGTGCGTGGCGCCCGGTAACGACTTCGGCGCGCGAGACGATCATTGTTGTACTCCTTTGATTGATTCGTTCGGAGGGGAACATGAGTAGTAAGGCGTCCAAGCGGAAAGAGTTGGCCGAAGATCCGGTCGAGACAGCGAGCGCGATTTCAACGGCGATTTCAGCGGCAAAGGCGAAGGCGGGCTTGCTCGCGCGTTCGTTGTTGCGGTTCGTGTCAGCGCATCGAATCAAGGCCGCTGGGGCTGCGCTTGCGGTGCTCATCGCGGCAGTGATCGGTACGGGCGTCGTCGACCTTGGGAAAATTTCTTCGGGGCTTGCGCAATACGCGACGCAACGAACCGAGCCGCAGACGGCCGCCGGGCTTGCGAGTGAGCCTGCGGCCGTGTCTGCGGTTGAGGCTTCGGCGCCGCTTGCGGTCGTGTCCAGTCCGCCGTCGATCAAGCCCTGCTTCACGCCCGACGAGAATTGTACGGACCTGGTGGTTGCCGCCATCGACAGTGCGAAGGTAGAGATTCTGGTTCAGGCCTACAGCCTCTCCTCCCGGTCGGTGGTCGACGCGCTTGGCCGTGCGCATGCACGGCGGGTTAGCGTTCGCGTGATCCTCGACAAAGCTGGCGAGCGCGAGCGCGACAGCAGCGGTGCGCGATTAATCTCGCGCCGGATTTTACCGCAGGTGGATGAGGGTGTTTCGACCGCCCACAATAAGGTCATGGTGATAGATAAGGACACGGTGATCACCAGCTCGTTCAACTTCAACTATCCGTCGCAGAAGAACAACGCCGAGAACTTGCTCGTGATTAAGGGGCACCCGGACGTCGTGGACGCGTATCGCAAGAACTGGGAGCGGCGCTTGGCGCAGTCGCGGCCCTACTACGGGACGATGGCCCCGGTACTTTGATTTCTTTTAGGACTGACTCGCCCGCGCCTCGCTTGAGCGCGGGCGTTCTTTTATATCGCGCCGGACATGCGCAGATCTTCGATCTCAGCTTTGGACAATCCAAGCTCGCGCAGGATTTCATCTGTGTGTTGGCCGAGCGTTGGCGGTGGCGCGCTGATGCGGCCGGGCGTTTCGGACAAGACGACCGGTGTTGCCATGATCGTTGCGGGAGCGGCTAGACCCTCGAATTTCACTTTGGTCAGATAGCCTGCTGCGTTGACGTGTGGATCGTCGAGCAGTTGTTGCGGCGATAGGACAGGGCCCGCCGGTACCTTGGCGCGTTCGAGTTCGGCGAGCGCTTCGGCCACCGTGCGGCTAGCGCACCAGCTGGCAGCCTTCGCACTCAAGAGTTCGCCGTTGTCGCCGCGGGCTTCGTCGGTGGCGAAGCGCGGGTCGGTGAGCAGGCCTTCCTCGCCGATCATTTTGGCCCAGCGCTTGAATAGCGGGTTGCCGTTGATCAGGATTGTGATCCAGCCGTCCTTGCAGCGCAGGATGTCGGAGGGGCCAGCGGTTTGCCCGCGGTTCAGCGTGGCGACGCGATCTTTCTTCAACGCGGCTTGTTCGATCAGCGTTTGGGCGGTGAACGTTACGGCGGTGCGGAGCAGCGCGCCTTCGACGTGTTGACCACGGCCAGTCTTTTCGCGGGCGAAGAGGGCGGCCATCGTGCCGTAAGCGGCGAGTGATGCGGTGCCGAAGTCTACCCAAGAAGATGAGGCGCGCACGGGCTGCTCGGGCGTGCCGGACATATAGACCATGCCGGACATCGCTTGCGCGACACCGTCGAAGCCGAGGCGCTCCTCGTAGGGGCCGCCAGAGCCGAAGGCGGATGCGGTGGTCAGCACTGTGCGTGGGTTTAGAGCGTGCACGCTTGGCCAGTCGAGGTTTAGGCTCCTAAGTGTTTGCGGCGGTAGGTTCACAACGACGACGTCCGCCGTTTTGATCAGGCGCTTGACGAGCTCACGGCCCTTCGGGTGGGCGGGGTCCAGCGTCATGCCTTTCTTGTTGCGGTTCATCTGCAAAAAAAGTGCGCCTTCACCTGGTGATCCGTCCGCTTCGTGGAAGAGCGGGATCATCGTGCGGTCTTCCGAGCCTTCGCGCTTTTCGATGCGGATGACCTCGGCGCCCATGTCGGCGAGGAGGGCTGCGCAATAGGGGCCTGCGATGTAGCGGCCAAAATCTAGGACGCGAATGCCTTCGAGTGCGGATGTCATTGTCTATCTTGCGACGGCTGGCCGGCAGCAGCCAGCGATGGTGTGGGTGCCCGAGATGAGGGCGATGGCTGAGTAGGGATAGTTCGTGTCGGACATGCCGTCAGAGCAACTTTCGTGGCGGATGATCAGTGACATGTTCGCGCCACGGGCTATGCCGCGAAGATGGGAGATGTCGGTGCGGTTCATCGCCTGTTGGAAGCGCGAGATACGGAAGAGGTAGCGGCGCTCGGCGAACATCAGGTCCGCGTGTGCGTAGCCGGGGGTCAGCCGGATCGACCAAAAGGGTTCGGTGCCTGCGCAATCTAGGAACGCCGGAATCTCATAGCGGCCGGAAGCTAGGCCCAGGAAGTGAGCGTTTACCCAGCCGCGGTGGCGTTGATAAGTGACCTCAACCCAGTCGGCTGTGGCGCGCCGTCCGGTGAGAACGATGCCGGTTGCGCTATGCGGGATCGTCGCGACGACTCGGGCGGTTGCACTCGGCTGCGCGCGCATATTTAGGACGTCACCGGGCCGGACGTTGACGACGCTGTATGCGACGGCAGCTGCTACTACCGTGGCGGCGAGTAGACTTGCCAAGAAGATCGAAATGAAGCGCACGGGCTTTCTCCGTGATGTGCGGTTTTGAGCATTGCACAACGTGGCGTGTTGCACCAATAGAGGGCGTAGCAGCATCCAGGAAATTCTTGCTCGTGACGACGAACGGTTTTGTCTTAGATCCAAGGTTAGACCACGACACTGTCTGGGTCTGTGATTGGCCACTGGCGGCAGTGCGGCTGATGAACGACCGGCGGTACCCGTGGCTGGTGTTGGTTCCCCGGCGGGCGGGCTTGGTCGAGCCGTTTGACCTTGCCGCGGATGACCGGGTGCGCCTATGGCGCGAGGTTGATCACGCCGGCGCGCTGCTGAAGAAGGCGACCGGTTGCCGGAAGGTCAATGTCGGCGCTCTGGGAAACATTGTCTCGCAGCTACATGTGCATGTGATTGCGCGCAGCGAAGGTGATGCGGCGTGGCCTGGGCCGGTGTGGGGACACGGAACGGCTGAGCGGTTCGAGGTGGCTGCGCTTGCACAAGAGGGCGAGCGGTATCGCGCCCTGCTTCAGCCGCCGACCTGATCCGGCGGCCAAGTGTCGCCCCAGGAAGCGTCGCGGGCGTCGTGATAGAAGGTCTTGTTGCTGCGTGCGACGGTGACACGCTGCATCGTACCTTCGGTGCAGACGTCAAGGTGGACGTGGCCTGCGTTCTTGATCGGTTTGCGCACGATACGGGCGGGTGCGAGGCGGCGGGGTGGCTCGCGGGTCAAGACAAGGTAGCTGAACTTTTCGTCTTCGAAGGCGAGCGCGCCATGCTTGGCGCTGCGGTGGTGTGCCGAGCGGGCTACGCGGACCGGTTGATGGCACCAATCGGAGGTGCTCATGGGACAGTGGTCGTTGTGGGTGCACGGCGCGGCTGCATGGGCACCTGCAGCAACTAGACTGGAGCGGGCAGTTTCGACAACGGCGAAGCCCTTTGGTGTACCTGGTTCGAGGACGATGAGCGCTTTGCGCGATGCGGACCAGAGCTCCGCGATCGTGTTTTCGAGCGTCGCGGTAGGTAATTCGTTCAGCGCGTAGGCTGCGAAGATCACATCATGGGCTGCGAGTGTGCCGGGGAGCGCGCCTGTTTGGAACTTGGCGTCGATTCCTGCGGCGTGTGCGAGTTGGCCGGCAACCTGGCGCCAGCCCGTGTCGCGCTCCAATTGGGTGAAGCGCGCGGCGTTGACAACGGCTGATCCCGCGAGCGAGGCGGTACCTGGGCCGGCACCGGCATCGAGTACGGTTTGAACCTCGGTTAGATCGGTGACAAGCGCGGCTTGTTCCCATGCGACTCGCGCGGCGGCAAAGGTTGACGGAAACCTAACGGCCAGATAAGCGGCGCGTTCGACCGGGGACAGGGTGCGAGAGATGCCGCGCTGGCCGCGATAGGCGAGCGAGAGGGCGTCCGCAGCGTTCCGGATCGCCGTTTGGTCGTGATTTTCGAGCTCACCCTCGACGGCGTGCAACAGAGCTTCGGGAAGCGAGACGATCATAACGGCGCTTTAACCATGGAAACCTAACGTTGCCGCATGTCTGCCCAAGAGCCTAGCGGAAAAACGAAAAATACCACCGGTTTCCGCTTCCAAGATATCGAAGAACTTCTTGCTGACCCGTCGCCAGCGCGGCGTTGCGCGGGCGTGCGGCGTATGGCTGCCGAGGTGGAGCGCGACCCGTCGAGCGGCGATTGGCATTGCGTGCAAAGTGCGCTGCGGCGGGTTGTGAACGACACGGAGCTGCAGGTGCGACTTGCACTTGCGACGGCGTTGAGCGGTTCGGTCCATCTACCGCGCGATGTGGCTTGCGCGCTCGCGGGCGACATTTTTCAAATTGCGAAGATGATCATCGAGCGCTCGCCCGCGCTCAATGACGACGACCTTATCCGGATGCTGGGGGACGGCAACGGGGCGGTGCAAATCGCGATTGCGCGACGGCCGGCGCTGAGTCCTGCGGTTGCGAATGCTGTCGTGGGGACACGCAATGCGGCCGCAGTGACGGTGCTTGCTGCGAATACCGGTGCGGGACTCGACGAGCCGTTGCTGCTTGCGATCCTTGATGGCTATGGCCGCTATGAGACCGTGAAGACCGCACTGGTGGAACGGTTCGACTTGCCGGACAACGTATTCGCCCGACTCATGACGGTCGTACCGGAGCGGTTGAAAGCGGAGTTGATGGCGAAGAAGGCGGCGGCGGAGCCGTTGTTCGGCAGTGAGCTTGAGACGCACTCGAGTGCGGAGGAATGTGCGGTCGCGGCTGCAAAAGCCGAACGACCCAACAACATGCTCACGGGGCCGGAGGTGCTGAGGGCGCTTTGTATCGGCAACATCGGCTTGGCCGAGGAAGCGATGGCGGAAATCTCCGGCGTAAGCGTTGAGAAGGCATCTCTTCTCATTCATGACGATGGGCCATTTGGCCTGAAGGCGATCTACCGCAAGTGCGGATTTGCCGAGGAGCTCTTTGCTGCGTTTCGGGTGGCGATCGATCTCGAACAGGAGACACGCGACAGCGGGCAGGTCCTCTCGCCGGAGCGCTTCGAGCAAACGGTGGTCGAACGCATTCTGACGCGCTATCGCGATATCGAGGTCGCCGACCTCGACTATGTGCTTAGCAAGCTTAGCCGGTTCGAAGCGGCCTAACTGGGCTTCGACTTTGCAGCCTTGTAGTCAGCAATGTCAGCCTCAAGGTCTTCGAGTTCCTCGCAACCTGCCGGGCATAGGCCCTTGAGGGTGGCGAGTTGCTCCTCGGCTTTGGGCAGGTTGTCCATCATCAGATAGAGTTCCCCCAGGTACTCATTCGCGCCTTTGTGCTTCGCGTTGATGGCGAGCGCCTTTTGGTAGTAGCCGAGAGCTTCTTCTTTCTTGCCAAGTTTCCGGCTGGCGAAGCCAAGGTAGTTCCAAGCGTCGGCGTCGCGGGCGTTGCTGGCGACGACGCGCTGCAGTAGTGGGATTGCTTCGGCGTATTGCTCGCCTTTGATAAGGTATTCGGCCTTCTCAAAGTCGCTTTCGCGCTGCTGGTCGTTGTTGTTTGAGGGTGATGGGCGCGGCATCTCGGTGCGCGGTGCGCTACCGCCGGGAGCGGCGACGACGGCCGACGGCAGGCAAAGCGCAGAAGCGGCGGCCAAGGCAATCACGAGGTGCGGCGTCTTCATGGGAGATCTCCGAAGTTGGGCCGGAGAATGCGATGTTAACGTTGGGTGGGCAAGCCAATCTCCCTCACAAGTGTGGGAGTTTCGCGGGAAAGTTGACTTGGGCGGGCCGGCAACTCAAGCATGGCGGCCATGAGCCAGTCGTCAGCCAACGAGTCCGAGGTCAGCCCGCGCGGTGCGAAGCGGAGGCTGGAAAGCCGCAAGCGCCTGCTGACCGCGGCGCGCAAACTGTTCGTGAGCCGCGGCTATCACGAGACGCGGCCGCAGGACATTTCGAAGGCGGCTGGGCTCGGGCACGGCACGTTCTACTTGCACTTCAAGGATAAGCGCGCCTGCTTCCTCGCGTTTGTCGAAGAAGCGCGGGCGGAAATCGATGCTGCGATCTTGGTGCGGGCGAAGCGTTCCAAGAACCTGGCGGAGTTCGTCGAAGCGTCGCTGACGGCGATCTATGACTATGCGGAAGAGCACGAAGGCGTGCTTGCGACGGCGCTTTCCGATGAGGCGGTTATCGCCTCCGGCAGCGGCGGCGCGGACGAGGATACGCTGTTGCACCGCTGGGGGCAGGAGTGGGCGGAGCTTCTGCGCGAACAGGCCAAGAGTGGGGTCGTGGCCAAGGACTTCGACTTTTCGGTTGTGGGCCAAGCTATCGTAGGGGCGATCCACCAAGCGTCGAGCTTTAGCTACAGGCGGGGGCGGTCACGTGGTGCCCTGGTCAAGTCGCTGAGCCAGTTTATCGTTCGTGCTTTGTCGCCGGCCCGCGCGAAGTGAATTGACAGCGACCTAAACGCTGACAAATTATCAGTTTCCGATGACCCACAGGAGACCGATATGGCGCGCACTGTCTATAGCCGCGAAGAGATCATGGCGGAGCACGCCTACGCGAAGCCGCAAGTTGAGGCCGGTTACCGGCTGCACGGCGGGTTCGATGCAAAGGGCACCTACATTTCGCCGCGGACGCTGCATCGGTGGCCCGCGGTCGAGGCGTGGCAGGCGCAGCTGAAAGATCGCGGGTATCCGTTGATCGACTCGTCGACACGACTGCTGAAGCGCGCGGCGTATCCCGGGATTGAACAGCAGACGCTGCTGCTCAACGCCGGCTTCGGCGAAACACTGTGGAACTCGCTGACAATTACGGGCGTGATCGAGGCGCGGGGCAAGTTGCTTGCGGAAGCTGTTGCGCCCGAGTTTCAAGCGATCGTGGAGGAAGATATTTCGGGCATGTGTCTTGGCCATCTGAACAAGGGGCTGCTCTTGGCGCACGGGCTTGACGAAGGCGGCGACAAGGCTGGGGGCCAAGGTGGACACGATGACATGTGGTTTGCCGTTCGCGATGCGCTGTTCGGCAAGGACGCGTATCCGATCCCAGAAGTACCGGCGTCGATTGGGCGGCCCGAGATTGGCCGGCTGATGCCGCAGGTGGACAAGGTCTACGAGGAGTGGATCCTGCTGCTGATGAACGTGCTGATGATCGAGGTCCGGGCGGAGGCATTCTTCTCGTTCTGCACCAACCTGATGCGGTCGCCGGACGTGTTCCGCGATCGGCGGCCGGCGGCGATGCACGCGGCCGAGCTTGTCGAGCGGATACGGACCGATGAGGCGATCCATGTCGCGTATCTCCAAACCGTGGTGTCGGAGTTGCGGTCCCTCACGATCAAGTGCTTGGACGGGTCGCGCATCAAGGGCGCCCAGATCATCGATCCGATTTGGGAGGGCATGATCCACTGGCATTCGGTGACGCAGGCCGATTTTTCACGCGATCAGGGACGGGATGCGATCTTGGGACGTCTTCGTAAGCGGGCTGACGGCGAGGTGCTGATCGCAAAGTTCGATGCGCTTGAACACAAGGCGGCCGCCTAATGAAAGATCTGAGCGGCAAGGTTGCGTTCATTACCGGGGGCGCCAGCGGGTTGGGGCTCGGCATGGCGAAGGCCTTCGGGCGCGAGGGTATGAAGGTGATGCTCGCCGATATCGATCAGCCGGTTCTTGCAGGGGCGGTGCAGGAGTTGCGCGATCTTCAGGTTCGGGCCGAGGGTGTGATTTGCGACGTCGGTTCACGCGGGTCCGTGCGCGAGGCGGCGCTGAAAACGATTGCGACGTTCGGCAAGGTGCACGTCGTTTGCAACAACGCGGGCGTTGCCGCCGGTGGACCGATCGGTTCGGTAGGCGAGCGCGACTGGGATTGGATCATGGATGTGAACCTGATGGGGGTCGTCTATGGGACGGAGGTGTTTGCGCCCTTGATCGACAGCCACGGCGAGGGCGGGCATTTCGTCAACACCGCGTCGATGGCGGGCATGATCGGCTTTCCGAACGCTGAGCCTTACTGCGCGACGAAGTTTGCGGTCGTGGCAATGTCGGAAGGGTGGGCGGGGCAGCTTGCAGCGAAAAACATCGGCGTGTCGGTTTTGTGCCCGGGCTTCGTGCAGACGCGAATCTATGACAGCCACCGAAACAAACCCGCGCGGTATGGTGCGGCGGACGTTTCGACAATCGGCATCGGGCAAACCCTCGTCGACACCGAGGCAATGGTGAAGGGCGGCATTCCGACGGAGCCCGTCGGCAACCGCGTGGTCGAGGCGATCAAGGACAACGACCTCTACATCTTCACACATACGGAATTCCGGCCGATCGTCGAAGCGCGGTTCGCCGCGCTGATGGCCGCGTTCGATAAGAGCGAGAAGAGCAAGGCGCTGTCCGTGTTGGCCAAGCGAGAGGTTACGCCGCTGCCGCGGTAGCGCCCTTTTTTCCCGATTTGGCGGGACCAGCTGCTCCTGCCGACGGCCCTGTTCCGAGCGGGGTATTGCTCGACGGGGGTGGCGTTCCCAAATACAACAGCTCCGTGTGGTAATTTGTGCCACTGAGTCGGGAGGAGGTGCCTTATGGAAGGCTACGGGCTTTGGATTGTTTTGGGCGTGATCGTTCTGCTCATTGTGTGGGTCGTTGCGATCTACAATGGGTTGGTGTCGATGCGGCAGCGGACCAATCAGGCGTTTGCCGATGTCGACGTGCAACTGAAGCAGCGGCACGACTTGATCCCGAATTTGGTCGAGACGGTAAAGGGATATGCGGCGCATGAGAAGACCACGCTCGACGCGGTGGTCCAAGCGCGTAACGCCGCCGTGGGAGCGCACGGGCCGGCTGCGCAGGCGCAAGCAGAGAATATGCTTTCGGGGGCTCTGCGGCAGCTGTTTGCTCTGTCGGAAGCCTACCCGGACCTAAAGGCAAGCGCGAACTTCCAGCAGTTGCAGCGGGATTTGAGCGACGTTGAGAACAAGCTCTCGGCGGCTCGCCGGTTCTTCAACAATGCAGTGTCGGAATACAACGCCGGTGTTCAGCAGTTCCCGGCGGTGTTGTTCGCGGGCGCGTTCGGCTTCTTGCAGCGTGAGTTCTTCGATGTCGGCGACGATCAGCGCAAGACGCTCGACACGGCGCCGCAGGTGAAGTTCTAGCGACGTTGCCGTCTCACCGATGAGCGAGTCTTACGGGCTCTACGGGCATATCAGAGCGAACAGGCGCCGGTCAGCAATTCTGATCGGCGGCCTGTTCGTGCTCGTCTACTTGCTCGTGTTTGCGTTCACCCTTGCGTTCCTCGGCGTGGTCATGGGGGACGAACCGTTGGGCGAGATCCTGGCGGAAGCCTGGCGGCAATTCCTATGGCTCTCGCCTTGGGCGACAATGGCGACGCTGATATGGGTCGCGATCGGATATCGGTTCCATCAAGCCATGATCGATAGGTCCACCGGCGCTAAGGACGTGACGCGGGAGGAGGAGCCGCGGCTCTACCATTTGCTGGAAAATCTATGCATCTCGCGCGGGATCACGATGCCGAAACTGCAGGTGATCGAGACCGACGTGCTGAACGCCTATGCGTCGGGGATGCATGAGAAGCAGTATAAAGTGGCGATCACGCGCGGGCTTATGGATGCGCTTGACGATCAGGAGCTTGAGGCGGTCCTGGGGCACGAACTCACGCACATCCGCAACGGTGACGTGCGGTTGATGGTTGTGGCTGTTGTCATCGCGGGTGTGATCACGCTCGCGGGCGAGATTGTGTTCCGCATCTTGTTCGACAACAGCGGCCACGGGTTCCGCTCGACCCGGTGGCGCACCGGTTCGTCGTCGTCGGGAAGCCGCGATAAGGGCGGGGGCGGGTTGCTTGCGATCTTGATTGCGGTGGTGATCATCGCAATCGCGTGGTTCTTGTCCCTGGTGATACGTTTTGCGCTGTCGCGTTCGCGCGAATACTTGGCTGATGCGGGGGCTGTCGAGTTGACGAAGAACCCAGACGCCATGATCAGCGCGCTGCGAAAGATCGAGGGCAAGTCAGAGATGCCGTCCGTGCCGTCCGGCATTATGGAAATGTGCATCGAGAACAAGCCGAACACTGTTGCCGACCTGTTCTCGACACATCCATCCGTTCAGCGGCGAGTGGACAAATTGGTCGCCGTCGCGGGCGGCCAAGACGCCGGGCCGTCGCCGGCCTAGTCGTCGGTGCCCGCAATCGACTTCGATACGTAGCCCAAGCAATAGACAAGCAACGCGATCAGAACATAGGCGACGATATGCTTATCGACGGGTAGGCCCAAGCGGCCGACCTGGTTGATGAGAACATTCCAATAGAACGTGATGATGCTCATATCCGTCATTGCGGAACTCCTACCGCGAGTTAGTGCGTGGAGTGTGCGCCTGTCACATCAACGACGTCTGAATGCGCCCTAGGCGAATTCTTCAAAATTTTACGGGTGGCTCAGCGCGGCCAAAAGATGCTGCCCGTCCATGGAAGTTGGATGAGCGGGTGGTTTATCCAATGCGTCCAATCGTGGACGAGGAACTGGGAAACATAGATTTCGGCGACAAGGCCAAACCAAAGGGCGAGCGCAACGGTGCTGGCAATCGCACCCGAGAGAATGGTGCCAGCGCCCAGGACCGTGCGTTTTAGGGCTGTTCGTGCCGGTTGCTCGCTAAAATTAACGCCAAATCGTTGCAAGAGCGCGCGCTCAGGCGCCGCGAAACCCGCATCATTCTTGGCGGCAAGCTTCAGCGCCGCTCGGGCATAGACGTGGGCCGCCGCCATGCGGAGAGCGACGTAGAGCGGAAACAGGGCAGCTGCAACGAGCAGGGGATAGCGCTCCGCCATGAGCTGCAAAGCCTCCGGATCGGTGGTGCTGTTGCCGAGGCCTAGTGGTGCAACTTTCATTACAGCTACGACGAAGCCTGCAGTGACAAAGACAGCGGCTAGGCCGATCAGGCCGAACTGGACCTCGCGGGCTGCGCGACGGAGGAAAGGGACGTCGAAGAACGAGGCCCACGAGTTGTTGACTGCTTGGCGGATCTCGGCCAGCGGTAGAAGCGTCATCGCGACGATGAAGTAGGCGATGCCAGCCAACGCGATGAGTTGTCCCAAGAAGGCCTGCTCGTAGCCTTTATTGAATGAGTTGTCCCAGCCTGCCCACCAAGAGAGGGCCCAGAGCACGCCAGCGGGTGCGAGGATGATCGCCATCGGCACAAGGGCGCGCACGCCGGCATACGCGTTTGCCCACAGCGAACCGAAGAGCGCGCGTAAGCTTAGTGCGATGGCGCGGACGGGGCCGCTGCGGCGCGCTTCGGTGAACAGGGTGCCGGCGTCGTCGGCCATGATCCAGCGCGGCCAGTGACGGTGCTCTTCACCGGCCGGGCTGCCCGCATGTGTTTCCCAACGTCGCGCTACGGTGCGGGCGGCGCTTCGTTGGGTCCAACCGACGACAAGGACGGCGGTGACGGGGGTTAGCGTGAACAGTGCGCCGAGGAGGTAGCGCCAAGCGAAGGCCGCCGCGGTTCTCATGCGAAGACCTCTTCGAGGATTGGGCTCTCAGCGGATGTGGCGTTGAAGTTCATCACTTGTGCGACGGTGCGCGCGATCGCCGTTTGCTCGACGCTTTTGTCGACGACCCGGCCGCGGGCGATGCCTCGGCCGAAGGCGAAAGCCCAGACGTCGTGGGCGGATTTCGAGTTGAAGTGATGCTGGTAACGGATCTGCATCAGCGGATTGTCGTCGCGGCCGCAGTCGGGAACGACGATGAAGACGGTGTTGCCGCGATAGGCGGGATCGGCATTGGCCGCGTCGACGATCTGGCGCAGCCCGTCGTCGATGATCGCGATCGCGCGGGTGTAGTGCGATGCGTTGCCCCAATGCACGTAGTCAGGGTCTTGGTAGTTCACGAGCATTAGTTTGGGTTTCAGCTCGCGCATCGCGCGAAGCGAGAGTGCGGTCAGCAGGCGGTCGCCGCGCGCGTTGATCAAGCCACTGTCGCCGTAATCGTGTCGCCAATTCTCCCAGAACGCTTCGAGGCGCGGAGTCGGTCGCACGGCCTCGCGATCGAGGTTGGAGGCTTCGAGGCTGGAGAGTTCGGTGCGCGCGTCTGCAAGGGCATTGCCGGTCAATGCGCCGGTTGCGAGCTTCTTGCGTAGAAGGTGCGCTTTGAATTGGGTCAGGCTGATGACGGAGGAGTGGTAGCGGATGCCATAGTGCGGGTCGGTTGAATAGACGAGGATGTCCTCGTCGGGGCGGTTCTCTCCGTTGACGATTAGTGCCTCGTGCGGGGCGATGTCGTAGGCGGCACGCAGGTACTCGAAGAGGGTTGGCGCTTTGGCTTCGAACATCTCCGTGCCAAAGCGGGGCGAGATGTTCTCATAGCGGTCGTAGCGGCCGGTCAGGATGTTCAGCGTGCCTTGGGCGTGGCTCGTGACGATGCCCTCGCGCGCCTCGATACGCATCTTTGGGTAGAGCGTGCCTTCGGCGAGCAGTCGCTTCGAAAGATAGGGGGCGTAGGAGTATTGCGGGTTGATCGTTTCGGCTCTGCGTACGCCACCGCCGAAGCGGATGATGATGACGTTAGGGCCGGTATAGGGGCGTTGGATGGCGGGTTGGGCGACGCTGGGAAGCGCAGAGGCGGCGGTTAGCGCGAGCGCGGACAGCCCGAAGACGCGGCGGCTGAGACTCGTCATTGTGACCCTCATGCGCGAAAGGTAAGAAGCAGATATCGCGTCCGGGGTGTGGGCGTGCAATATGCGCGACGCTCGGCCGCAAACACTATTTCGTGTGGTGCAGTGCGGGATTGCTGCTTAGCGGGCACCGACGGGGGCGGCGATGCGCTTTACGGGCTTGCGCTTCGCCTGCGCAGGTTTGCGACCGAGGCGCGTGATCTTGCGCAAGGCCGCGGTGGCGATGCCGCTCCAGCTGCTTAGCCGGCGCTCCAAGTGCTGGACATGCATGCGCTCGAAGCGGAGGTCTTCTTCGATGCGGCGGGCGCGGGATTCGACGTCGCCATGCGGGGCGTGGGCCGCCTGCTTGGTGGCGCCGGTACCCTCACCGGTGACGTTGTAAGCGTCGGTGAGTTCTGCCCTCAGTTCGGCAGACTCGGCAAGGATATCGCGTTCGTTGGCTTCGAGTTCGGCGATGCGCTCGCGGGCGGCGATCAGCGCCTCTTGGTGCTGGCGTGCTTCGGCTTGCGCCTTAATCACCTTGGTTTCGTGCGTGTGGATTTGTTCCTTGGCGGCGGCGAGTTGCTTGCTCAGGTCCATCGCGTTCGCGAGCGCCGTCACCGCACGGCCGCGCGCCTCTTCCATTTCGGCGTGTGCCTTGTCGCTCTTCTTCATCTGCGCTTTCAGCTGGCCTTCGATCGCCTCGGTGCGGTCCGTTAGGTGCTTCGCCAGCTTCTGAAGTTCTTTCGTGTCTTCAGCGGCGCGGCGCACGGTTTCCTGCGCTTCGATGCGCTTCTTTTCGAGGTCGGCGATTTCCTTCATCAAAGCCGTGACTCTTTGTACGGCTTGTTCGGAACGGCGTTGGTGATCGTCGGCGGCGCTCGACGCGTCTTTCACCTCCGTCTTCACTTGGCCGAGCGCCGCCTCAAGATCGGTGCTCATCTTTTCGAGGTCGGCGCTTCGCGCTTTCGTCGCTTTGACTTCGCTTTCGAGTGCCTTGATGCGTGCGCTCGCCGTTTTGTACTCCTCGCGCGATTTGTTAAGGTCGGCGCGGATGGCTTCGGCTTTGTCGGCACGGGCGGTTGCTTCAGTGGCCGTCTTTTCAGCCTGCTTCAGCGCTTCGGTTTGCGCGAACGCCACCACGCCGAAGATGCGAGCGCTTTCTGCGAACGCTGTTCGCATCCGGTCTAGTTCACGCTTTGGTTCGGCGGCTTTCGGTTCGTCGCAGAGCAAGGTCAGCGCGCGGTAGGCATGCTTTACCCAGTGCGGGACCTCGGTGTGGGCTTCGAGTTCGGCTAGCGTCGAGCGATGATTGTGCAGCTCGATGTCGAGAAACTCGCGCACGTCGCTGGCTGCATCGTTTGGTTGCCGCGGCCACTGGAGGCCGAGCCGCGCGCCGGATTGCACCGCAAGGAGCTTCCAGTCTTCGAGCAGCGCGTCGAAGGTCACGATGTTGCGTGACAGGTGTCTTGTTTCGTACTCGGCGTCAAGATTGTGGCGCAGCCAGAGGAGCATCGCCTTTTCGAACGGAATGTTGTCGCGCTCGCGCAGCGACTCTGCCACTTCGAGCGGGTTGCGCACGACCAGCAGCGGGGCAGAGCGAATGCCCGCCTTTTCGAGTGTGGACATCCAGAACGGGAGTGTACGGCAGATGCGGGGATCTTTGAGAGCGATTAGCGGCTGGTTCGGGAACTCCTCGTCGATCGCCGCGCGGATTTTGACGGCATAGCGAGCGGCGATTTCGCTATCGCGGAAGCGGGCAGGAGGTGCACGCCAATCGTCCCAGGAGGAGTCCATCTCGGCCAGCATCTGTTCGTGCAGCGCGACAAGCGGCGCGGACTCCCAGTAGCCGCGTGGGTTGGCTTCGTTTGCCGGCACGAGTTGGCGCGGCATGCTGGCGCCCAGAAAGTTCACGATGCGCGCGAGTGCCGACGTGCCGCTTCTGTGCATGCCAAGAACGAGAATGGCAGTCCGGTGGGCGGGGACTGATCTATCTGGCTTCTTGGCCATTACTGCGTCTTTCCACTCCGTGTCGTCTCGTAAGCGGCCGGGCGCCATGTGGACGCTTCGAATCGCTTGTTCCGATCATGACGTATCGGACTGCGTTCTGCCTTGGCTAGCGTTGCGTTGGATGGGCGCGTGGTCAAGGGCGCTCGCGCAGACATGGAAGAAGATTCACGTGGGTTGGCCTTGCGGCGGTTGCGTGCGAACGTAGCGGTTACAAATGAAGTTGTGTCAGCCAACTCGCGGTTGCGGTGGATTCGCGAGTTGACGACGGCGGGTGCCGGGCGGAAACTTTACAGATGCTCACGAAGAACATCGTAGCGCTGGCAACTGCGACAGCCCTGACTCTGCTCGGGGTGGGATCGCTTGCGTGGGGCCCGCGCGGTGATTGGCCGGTCGAGCGTCCGGCTGTGATGGCGCAGCGGCCGCTTTGGGTGCCGGTCGCGGGTGTGGGCGTGGATAGGCTCAAGGACTCGTTTGGGGCGCCGCGATCGGGCGGGCGGAAGCACAAGGGCATCGACATTTTCGCGCGACAAGGTACGGCGGTGCGCGCGGCGGCGACGGGGACGATTGTCGGCCGTTACCTCGCGGGTAAGGGCGGGATCGCGCTCTATCAACTCGATGAGACGGGCAAGTTTGTCTACTACTATGCACACTTGAACGGATTTGCACCCGACCTGAAGAAGGGGATGAAGGTCGAGCAGGGGCAAGTCATTGGCTATGTCGGCACGACCGGGAACGCCGAGAAGACGGCGCCGCATTTGCACTTTCAGATTCAACACGTGCTCGACCAGAAGCGCTGGTGGAAAGGTCCGGTGGTGAACCCGTATACGGCGCTGATGGCGGGGCGCGTAACGGAGCTGCCGCCGGTGTTGGTCGCTCAGCGGCCTGGTGTCACCAAGTCTGACGATACGCACTTGGCCTCAATGACCACGGGCTCAACCAAGAGCGTGCGGCCAAGCAAAGGCACGAAACGCGGGACACGGACGTACCAGCCGTAAGTGTGAAAGGTGCAGCTTCCGACGACGGGGATCTGCGCGAAGGTAAGATCCGGCGTCCAGTTCCAATAGACCCAGCTGTCGGTGACGTTGAAGGCCATGTTGTCCTTTTGGCCGTTGGCGTCGGTGTAGTCGCCGAAGACGAGGTAGCGGTCCTGGTCGATGATCTGTTTGAACGTGATGTGTACGTTGTGGAAGTCACGTGTCGTGCCAAGCACGTAGTAGATTTTGAAGAACGGCCAAGCGAGCGTGAGGGCAAGAACTGTGAGCATCACGCGGCCAGCGAGCGTCAGCTTCCGTGCGCCCGATGGGTCCGTTTTCGTTGCGACGGCGATGATCACGGGCCAGACGTAAGTCACGAACGCGCGTTCGACTGCCATGATGCCTGCGCCAACGCGTGAGGATGTGCGCGGCATGCGCCGCGTGAACAAGTCGCCGATTGGGGCGCCAAAAGCGCGGATGCGACGCCATAGGCGGCCGTGCCAGCCTAGCTTGCGCTCGGCCTCGGCCTTGCGCTTCTTCTCATCTTCCTGGCGCTGACGCTCTTGCTCGTCGAGCACGCGTCGCGCAGCGCGGGCTTGAGATTCCGCTCGAGCCGCGGGGTCAGTGTCGAGATCTTGCAGCGTGTCGTCCGCGTTCAGGATTTCGCGCTTCGGGTCGTCAGTGTTGTCGCCGCCGCTCATCGATCGCGGTTCAGGTCGAGCGTGTCGAGCTTCATTGTCTTGGGCTCGACGGCCGCGGAGAAGAGGCCGGCGGCGGCGGGTTTGAACGTTGCGGTGAACTCGTCTTTCGCCTCGTCGAACGTAATTGCGATCTTGCCGCCGCGCGAGGCCTTGGCGCTGGCCTTGACGCGCTTCAGCTCTTCGTCGAGGACGATTTCGCTGACGAGCTTTTTGATGAACTTGGCGAAGAGGTTGTTGATGGGCCTTGCGCCATAGCGCGGGTTCATCACGCGATTGACGGCGTGGCGCAGGTCGTCGTCGGCGAACTCGACGGTTACCTCTTTGCCTTCGAGCATCTTATTCACGCCGCCGAGGTTCTTCTTGCCGATCTTGAACAGGAGGTCGGCGTCGAGGCGTTTGAAGAACTGGATATCGGTGAAGCGGCCCAAGAGCTCCGGTTTGAAGAAGGCTTTGACCTCGGTGTGCGCTCTGACGACCGCCTCGTCGTAGGTCAGGGCGTCGTCCACGAAGTTGCGCGAGCCGACGTTCGAGGTTGCAATAATAGTGCACTGGCTGAAGTCGATCAGGCGGCCCTTGCCGTCGGTCAGGCGACCGGCGCTCAAGATCTGCAGCAGGATGTTGAAGACGTCGGGGTGTGCCTTCTCGATCTCGTCGAAGAGGACGATCGAGTTCGGCTTCTTGCGCACTTCGTTGGCGAGCACGCCGCCTTCCTCGTAGCCGGCATAGCCGGGCGGGGCGCCCATGATTTTCGAGACGGTGTGCTTTTCGCCGTATTCCGACATGTCGAGGCGGATCGGCTCGGCGTCGGCCTTGCCTTCGGTGTAGGCGGCGAGGGCGCGGGCGAGTTCGGTTTTGCCGACGCCGGAGGGGCCAATGAAGAAGTAGGCGCCTGCCGGCGAGTTCGGGTCCTTGAGACCCGCGGCGGCGTTCTTGACGGCGGCGGCGATGGAGCTGATCGCGCGGTCTTGGCCGTAAATGCGTTCCTTCAGCGACTCTTCCATCTTGATGACGCGCTCAAGCTCGCTTTCGCCGAGGGTTGCTACCGGGATCCCGGTGCGTTTCGAGAATGTGCGGCGGATGCGTTCGGGCGTAAGTTTGTGGTCCGTCGGCATGCCGACGCTTAGCTCGGCAAGCTTCTGATTGATCCCGGCAAGCGCCGCTCGGTATTTGTCCGCCAGTTCGTCGTTCTGGCGCGCGATCTCACTGGGGCGCCCTTCGCGCTTGGCCGCCTCGGTTTCGACGTCGAGTTTTTGCAGTTCGGTGGCGTAGTTGCGCTTCTGGTCGAGTAGCGCCTTCACGCCGTCGGTCTTCTTCAGCCAGTCCTTCGATAATTCGCGTTCTTTCGCCTCAAGCTTGGCGATTTCGCTGCGGAGCCTCTCAATCCCGTCTGCACCTTCGGCGCGTTCGATGGCGGCGAGTTGATTGCGCAGGTTTACGAGCTGCTCTTCGATGCGGTCGAGTTCGGCCGGTTTGCTCATGATGTCGGCGCGGAACTCGGCCGAGGCTAAATCGAGCAAGCGTAATGGCACGCGTGGCAACGACTGATCGTCGAACGAGCCTTTGAATTTTGTCGTAAGTTGGACCACGGTTTGCAGCGCGTCGTCGCCGATGACGATGCCGTGCATCGTTTCGAAGACATGGCGCAGGCCGCGTAGGATGCTCAATACCTGTTCGGCGTCCGGTTCCTTCAGATCGATCACCGAAAAGAATTCGCGGAAGCCAGGGTGTTGGTCGAAGACCTTCGCCTTTTGGCTGTCCGATACGGCGATGATGCATTGCGTGCGGCGCGTACGGATCGCAGCCATCAAGCTGTTCAGCACGCCGTGTGCGCCCTTCGCTTCAAGGCCGTGGATGAAGTTGGGGAAGTTGTCGATGACGAGGACGCTGTATTGCGCGTCTTCGAGGTGATCGACGATCTTCAGGAAGTCCTTGTTGATTTGCGCGGGGTCGTCGGCCGCAAGCAGGCTTTCGCTGTCGAGGCGGAAGAAGCGGCGCTTTATGACGTCTTGCGAGATGTCTGCTTTGCGGCGGCGTTCCTCGATGCCGTAGATCAGTGCCGTCTTGCCGACACCCGTTGGTCCGGTCAGCATGACGTTTCGGCTACCGCGGAGTGTCAGCACCTCGCCGATCTGACGGATCTCTGAATCGCGGCCGATCAGCGTGAAATCTTCGTCTAGGTCGCGGTCGAGTTCGTAGAGATGCGGGAGAACGCACCCCTTGTCGGCCGACATTTCAACGTGCTTTTGCATCCTAGTTGTCAAAGAGCGCGTCGATGCCCTTCTTCGGCGCGGCGCTGCGGTCCTTCGACGGTGTCGTGGAAGCGGCCGGTGCGTCTTTCTGGGCGTCGAGTTCGGCACGGGTGGATTTGAGCGTGATCTTGTTTAACTCCTCCGCCGACTTTTGAACTTCGTCGGCCAGGGTCCTGGTCTGCTTCAACACGTCGATCAACGTGGTGGTGGTTTCGCTCACCGCTTCGCTCAGGTCTTCGATGTCGGTGATCTGACCTTCCAGGGCACCACGGCGCTTCTTGAGCAGTTCGGGCGTCGCGCGGATTTCGTCGGTCAGGACCATGCTCGCCTCTTGGCTCATGTGGTCCAATGCGTCTTCGATCAAGCTTGCCTTCTCGGTGAGCACGGTGTTGACGATCGCGTTCAGGAGTGTGACGACGCGGGTTGAGGTCGTTGCGATCGTCTGCGAGCGGATGCTCATCGCGTAGTTGATGGCGGACGAATTCTTGCGCTCGAGGTCGGTGATGACCGCGCCTTGTTGAGACATCTCGCCGACGGAGCGCGTCAGGTTGATGTCGAGGTCGCCCAGGCGCGCGAGGAACCGGTTCATGTTTTGGATGCGGTTGCGCGCCTTCGTGCGTTCTATTTCCGCTGTCAGATCTTCGGTCGAGCCTTCGGCAGGCTTTGCGGCCGTTGCATCCGGGTCGCCGAATTGGGCGATCAGGCCGCCGACGACTTCCTTGTTCTGTTTGGTCGCGATCTCGAGCGCCTTGTTCATGACGGCCAAGAGCACGGCGATCTTGTTGTTCGTGTAGTTCAGGTTGAGGATGTTCTCGCGGACCTTCGTGAAACCCTCGATCGACGTGCCGATGCGCTCCTCGGCGGCCTTTATGAACGAGACGCCGCTTTCGGCCGCGCTTTTCATGTTCTTGCCGAAGAGCTCGCCGCCGATGTCGAGAACTTTCAGGATCTCCGGATTCTGCTTCTCCATATCTAAGATCTTTTGATCGATAGGATCGTTCGTGCCGGGCTTGAACAGCGGGGCGGCGCGCAGGTCGGCGATCTTTGCCTGCTGTGCCGCTTCGGTCTGTGCCAGTGCCGCAATCTCGTCCTTGCCTTGCTTGATTTGGCCCGAGCGCAACAGGCGGCCGAAGAACGTGTCGTTCTCCTTCAGCCATGCTTCCCACTTCGCGCGGCTGGTGCGCGCGGTGTTGAGCGTGCTCGTCAAGTTTGCGACGGCTTCTTCGCGCTGCCGGCGAGATTCTTTCAGCATCTTCTGTTGCTGGAAGGCGTCGTTGATCTGTTCGATGATCGACTTCTTGCCGGGGCCTTCGGTCGAACGAAACCTCTTGAGGAGGCTCAGAATTTCGTCCAGCGGCATGATCGAGTTCTTGAACGTATTCAAGCCCTCGAACACGCTGTCCATGTTCTGTTTGAACGTGGCGTAGGCCTGGTCGCTGACAGTCGTGATTTGGCCGAGCGCCATATTACGACGCTGCAGCTGCACGTACTCGAAGAACTCGGCCAGGATTTCGATTTTCTTGTCGTTGTCGGGCTCGGCCGGGTCGAACTCGAGCAGGCGCGCGATCTCTCTAATCTTCTGCTCTTGGGAAAGCTCGCGGCTTTCGAAGACCTTGAAGATCGGGTTCTCTTGTTCAACGCGTCCAATGAGTTGTTGTTTGTCCTCCTCGCTAAGCGCGACTTGTGTCTCAGCGACGTCGCCAAAGCGGCGAGCACGTCTGGCTGCTTTGCGTTCTTCGAGGGAGGCTTCGGTAACCGGAGTCGACATTCAAGTGGACCCTTTTGTTCAACCGCGCAATTGCGCATATGGGAAGTTGTCGCCCGTTTTGTAGCCTGGGTAGGCGTGCAAGGCAGCAGAATTTATTGGGTTTGGGGCCTTGATGGGCTCTTGATTCCGGGTGGCGGCCGTCCTTTCGGACCGTTAAGACTTAGCCGATGTGCGGGCGATACGTCCTACGGATGGTTTTGAAGAACTTCCGGCGCGATTTCGAGCTGGGGTTCGATGTTGACGACAGCGACGTGCCGATGGAGGCGCGGCCGCGCTTTAACGTTGCGCCGACGCACATGGTGCCCGTCATCCGGATGATCGAGGGGAAGCGGTGGCTTTCGCTGGTGCGGTGGGGGCTGATCCCGCATTGGGCGAAAGAAGTTAAGAAGCCCCAGATCAACGCGCGCGGCGAGACGATTTTCGAGAAGCCGATGTTTCGCGATGCGGCGCGGCGGCGGCGGTGTTTGATCCTTGCCGACGGATTCTATGAGTGGAAGCGCGACGCTAACGATAAGCCGTTACAGGCGTACTTTGTCGAACGGGCGGATGGGAAGCCGTTCGCGATGGCCGGCATCTGGGAGACTTGGATCAGTCCGGATGGCGAGATCATCGACACGGTTGCCATCGTCACCACGGAGGCGAACGAAGATGTTGCGCCCATTCACCACCGGATGCCGGTGATCTTGGACAAGCGTGACTACCTTGCTTGGATCGATGCGGAGGCGACGCCGGCTGAGGCTGCGATGGCACTGATCAAGGCGCCACCGGTTGGCACCATGGTGCCACGCGTGGTGTCGAACCGCGTGAACGCGGTCAGAAACGACGATGCGGAGAACTTGAGTCCCTTCGATCCCAGCACCACTCCCCCGCAGCCGCCTCGCAAGAGCGGCGACCCGCGGCAGGGGGATTTGTTTTAGCGGTCACGGCAACGCTATAGCGTCTTGCGCAGCGCCGTTGTTCTCGGCGAATGCGGCACGCATGAAGGTAAGCGTCTTCCAAATTTCGCCCGGCTTCAGTTCGTCCTTGAACGGTGGCATCGCGGTCTCGAACTCGGCGCCGCCCTCGGCGATGCTCCAGTAGAAGAAGTCATCGCGATAGAGCTGCTCGCCCAAGCTGCGCGAAAGATCGGCTGGCGGTATCACAAGTTTCTCACCCGCTTCGCCGTCGCCGATGCCCATCATGCCGTGGCAACTCGCACAGCGCTGGTCATAGATGCGAGCGCCCTCCACGAGGTTGCCGATCGTGGCGAGGTATTGGTTTCGGCGTCCTCGATAGGTGACGGGCATCTGGTTGCGGATATATGCATCGTGACGGGCAGGGCTGCGAACGGTCATTGCGGCAGCAGTGCCGTTTTTCGCGCAAAAACGGGCGTTTTGGAGCGCGCCGCAACCGAATGTCAGAAACCCGGCGACGATAACTGCGGCGACTACAAATCCCGTTAGGACCGGCTTCCACATTTCAGTGCCTCATCCGCTTGTGCCGGAAAGTGTGGCAGACGACGACGGGTCGGGCCTTGCGCTAGGTCAAAGCCTGACGTGACGGCATGGGGCATTCTGCGATGGCTGAACGAGGGTCTACGATGTCGGCGCGTGCTTACCTTTCCCTGGCTTTGGTTTGGATGCTCGTCGGTTGCGTGGACGAGCCATCTCCCATCGTCTCGCTCAAGCCCGTGGAAGCGGAGCAGCAAGCGGTCCTTGTCGAAAACGGACGCACAGTAGCAGAGACCAGTTGCGCGAGCTGCCATGCCATCGGCGAGCGGGGCAATAGTCCCATGCCTCAGGCGCCGGTGTTCCGGTCGGTGCTGCGGCGCTACAGCAGCGACGTGCTCGAAACGGAGCTCATCATGGGTATGCGTGTCGCGCACGGGCCGATGCCGACGTTTCAATTCAACCCTGACGCGGCAGGGGCATTGATCGCCTATCTGCTTTCCATTCAGGTAAGCGATCCCGGACTTGCACTTGTCGAGCAGCGTTGCGCGCGATGCCACGCTGTTCAAGTTACGGGCATCAGTCCTTACCCGGGCGCGCAACCGTTCCGGAATCTAGGCCGGCGGTGGTCGCGGGCGCAGCTGCGCGATGCCCTCAAGGTGGGGATATTGGCGGAGCATGATACGGCCGAGGCGCGCTTGCCGCCGATGCGGCTGAACGATCGCGAGATCGACGCGTTGCTCAGCTATCTCGACTCGATCGAGACCGCGGAGAATCCGGCGCCGCGTTAGGCCGCTATGGAGCGGCTGTGAATTTGACTTCGCAGCTGTACGTGAACTCCCACCGAGGTGCGGCGAGCTTGGTGCCCTCTGTGGTCGTGCACGTTCGGCCGCTGCCGCTCAGGAAAGCCAAGACCGCAGCTTCGACTTCGGCTTGCGGGACGGCGTTGTTGTAGGCGCCGAACGTCACGCCGCGCAGCATGGTGTCGCTCATGGCGCCCCCCACGCTGCGGGTGATGATAAGTTTGCCGGCGCTCGGCTTGTCGAAGATGCGATAGGTGCTGTTTGCGTGTTTGAAGTTTGTGCGCGGCACGTCGCGGTAGTCGGCGCTGAGCTGCTGCGGCGCGGTGCACGCGCCTAGACAAAGCGCCGCAAAGGCTACGCAAGCCTGCCATCGAACCGCGGCGTCACGTCGTGCCGGTCTCATACCCATGCCCCTTACCAAGACTGATTCGCTGCCGGGAAAAGTTTGCGGCGGACGGGCGCGCTTTTGTGCAACAGCGCCATGCGAAACGGTGCGCGGGTAGGGCGGCGTTCGCGGGCAATGGAGGCGGCGACCATCGGCCGCGAGGCCGGTTGTGCCAGTCTATTGTTGTGCGTAGCGCATCGAAATGGGCGAACGCTAGGTCGGTGCGCTGCGCTCGCGTGTCCGTGCACGCCAGGTTTCGCGGTCGAGGCGGAAGTGGTGAAGTTCGCGCGGTGCGCCACCCGTCGCCGAGGCTTTGCGCTCTGTGCGCTCGAGCGTCCAGCCTCTTCGTGCGAGCAGTGCCAGCATCAGGGTGTTGTCGGCCAAGACAGTACAGCGCGAGGCGGTCAGGTCCAGTTCCTCGAAGAAGATCGGGCGGAGTGCCTCCGTCGATTCCACGAGCGCCGTGTTGCCGCGAGCGTCCGGTTCGCCGATCAAGAGGTTGTCGGTGAATTCGCGCTTTGCGTGATCGACATAGATGGCGCGGAAGCCGACGAGGCGGCTTGTCGGCTTTTCGAAGATGCCGATCAGGAAACCGGTGACGTTATCGAAGCGGTCGATATAGGCGTGCAACTGGGCCAGGGCGAGCGCCGCGGGCCTCAGGTTCAGTGCGCGCGCGGTTTCGGGGTCGAGCAGCCAGCCGCCCCAGCGCTCGCTCGCGTCGGTGCGCTCCATCGTACGAACGATGTACTTCGAGGTCTCGACGCGGATGCGGCGCGGTGCCGGTTGCATGGGGCTAGTATTGCCGTGCGGTACGCGCGGCCACAATGCCGCCATGTGACTTTGTCAGCCTTCCGGTGCAGAATGGCTGGCAACGCGTGAGGAGGCGTACATGGCAGGCAGGATGTTGGGTCGACTTGGGCTTGGCGTTGCTGGGTCCGTTGCGGTTGCGGGCGTAGCGCGGGCGGATGCTTCGCCGCTTTCGTTCATGGGCGACCCGGTGATCGCAATCGGTGTGATCGTCGTGCTTGTCTTGCTGTTGTGGCTCTTTATTCGGGGCGTGCTCAGCATCGCCGGGCGCGACAAGTCCGACGAGGACGATGCCGGCGTTGGCGTCCTTGAGGGTATTGACGAGGACGACGACAAGCCGAAGCGGCGGTAGGTGGCCTAGAAGGGGAAGGGTTGTTCTGTGTTGACGCCGAGCTCCTTGGCGGTGCGTGCACCGTTTGCTCGAAGGAGGTTGGTCATCTGCGCGTCGCCATCGGCTGCATCGAGCGCCGTTCGGTATTGACTGATCTCGTTAATGTCCACGCCATGGATGAGCAATAACTCAGCGAGTTTGATGTTTCGTTCCATCACGGCGTGCTTGAGAGCGGTCTCGCCGTATTCGGGTGTTGCCAGGGGGATGCCTTGCTCGAGTAAGTAGCGGACGACTTCAATGCGCCCGGCGACATCCTTCTGCACAACAGCGGCGGGGCCGAATATTGCTTCCTTCAAGGTTGCTTGCGCAATGGCTGCCGTCGGGGACCAAGTGGGGCAGAGTGAAATGAATCGTTTCAGCAATTCCAAGTCACCTAGGCCAGCGACCGACTCTATGGCTTGGGACGAATAGTCGATGTCGCCGCAGGAGCGAGCGCCTCGTGTGATAAGGATGTCGATCAACCCTCTTCGGCCCCACGAAGCCGCAGATGCCAGCATTTGGTCGGCATGTTTTTGGCGTTGCTTGTGGGCCAGCAATAAGTCGACGAGGTGCTCTTGCTGCACCAGAGGCTTGTCCTCCCACAAGCGACCGACGCTGGTTAGCATCGGCCACGCACCATCTTTGGCGTCAAGGTCTGCGCCCTTTCGCAGCAACGTGCGCGCCGCATCAGTGTTTAAGTGTTTGATGGCGTAGTACAGCGCCTGTGGACCATCGTCTGCAAATGACTCGCCGGTGATGCTGGCGAAGCGGCTGTGGAGGGCGTCCACGTGTGCGTCAAGTTTGGCGCCGAGCGTAAGAAGTGTTTCTATCGTTGCACCGTTCGAGGCCACTGCCGCCTGCATCAACGGCGTAAACGCAAAATCTTGATCAAGGGTCGCGCCATCGGTGACGATTTGGCCGATTTGTTTCAGGTCGTTTGCGCGGATCGCGGCGTCGAGTTCCTGCCGCCGGCGCTTCGCGAACGTTAGGGCGATGTCGCGTCGGCATTCGTCGCCGGATTCTACCGCGCTTAAAAGACCGACGAGTTCGTCTGTGCGCAATAGATTCACATCCTGCGTTTCGGCGAGCAGCTTGCGGATGAGTTCTAAGTCGTTTCTCTTGAGTGCGACGGCGAGAACCTTCTTCGCCGACGCCGAATTGGCTATGCCGTCAAGCGCTATGTTGATGAGCGGGAGTAACGCGTTGCTTTCAGAGGCGAACTCCTCAGTTATTAGCTGATGGATCGGAGAGCCGCGGCGTGCGTTTGGTTTGCCATTTGCAATCAGGATATCGATACATGCGACGCAATCGCGCCGGAGTGCGGTGCGCAGCGGCGCGAGCCACCCTCCCGCGTCATCGGGTAACGGCGCTTCGCCATATTGGAACAGTAGGTCGATTAGATCGACGCGTTTGAGCGAGACCGCAGCGTCGAGCGCGTCGCCGCGATGCCTCGGCGGTATCCCAAGGCGCCGGATCTCTGCCAAGAACTTGCGGAGAAAGGTCGCGTCACCTGTTTCTGTTGCGATTTTGAGCGCGCTTTTATGAGGATCGTCGAGGATGTCGAACTTGGCCCCAGCCGCAATGAGCTTGGTTGCGATCGCAATGTTCTTGCGGTGGGCTGCCCACTTGAGCGGAGTCCGCCCCCACGCATCCACGGCATTCAGGTCGCTGCCTGCCGCAATAAAGCGCGCGACTGCGGCCAGGTCTTGCGCCCGTGCGGCGGTGTGCAGGTTCGTTGCCTGCGGCCGGCGGCTGAACTCGCCCGCGAGGCGGATCGCGTCTTGACGGGTCTGCCCCTCTGTTCTTGGTAAGCACACATCCTTGTCGGGATAGCTCGGATCGCTTACCAGCGCTTGGTTGAAGACCCGCGCTGCGGCGACGAGAACCTTGTCGGAGTGCTCGCTGATTGCAACGCCGTGAACGAATCCGATGTAGCGCGCGCTCTGATGAATAGCGAGGCAACGTATGCCGAAGGGAGATTCGTATTCGGATTCGCCAATCGGTTTGACATAGCGGTAGTCGCGCGCGCGTATTGCCGCTTTGGCATAAGCAACCGGATCAAACGCCGCTAACCGCGCGATGTAACGCTCTTCTTCCGGGCTCGTTGCCGGTGTTGTTGCGTTGCTTTTTCCCGCTAGTTGTTGGGCGCGGCTCAGATAGATCGCGCCGCCCGCGAAAGTGCAGGTGATGCAAATTGCAAGCAACGCCCACCAGCGCTTCATATGTTGGGTCCTCAGAAGAACGCCTGGATCCCCGTTTGTGCCCGTCCCAAGATCAGCGCGTGGACGTCGTGGGTGCCTTCGTAGGTGTTGACGGTTTCCAGGTTCATCACGTGGCGGATGATGTGGTACTCGTCGGAGATGCCGTTGCCGCCGTGGATGTCGCGGGCTTGGCGGGCGATGTCGAGGGCTTTGCCGCAGTTGTTGCGCTTGAGCAGCGAGACGGCAGGCGGGGCGGCTTTGCCGGCTTCGATCAGGCGGCCGAGTTGCAGGACCGCTGCTGTGCCGAGCGTGATTTCGGTTTGCATGTCGGCGAGCTTCTTTTGGATCAGCTGCGTTGCGGCGAGCGGGCGGCCGAATTGTTTGCGGTCGAGCGCGTATTGGCGGGCTTGATGCCAGCAGAATTCGGCGGCGCCCATGACACCCCAAGCGATGCCGTAGCGAGCACGGTTGAGACACGAGAATGGGCCGCCGAGGCCGCTGGCGCCCGGGAGTTGGTTTGCGGCGGGGATGAATACGTCGTCGAACGCGAGCTGACCGGTGATCGAGGCGCGGAGCGAGAACTTGCCTTCGATCTTCGGCGTCGAGAAGCCTTTGAAGCCGCGCTCGACGATGAAGCCGCGGATCTTGTCGTCGTCTGTCTTTGCCCAAACGACAGCGATGTCGGCGATCGGCGCGTTCGTGATCCAGTTTTTCGCGCCTTTCAAGATGAAGCCGCCGGGCGCTGCTTTCGCGCGCGTTATCATCGAGCCGGGGTCGGAGCCGTGGTCGGGTTCGGTTAGGCCGAAGCAGCCGATCATTTCGCCGGTCGCGAGTTTGGGCAAGAAGCGACGGCGTTGCTCTTCCGAGCCGAACTTGTAGATCGGGTGCATGACGAGCGAGGACTGCACGCTCATCGCCGAGCGGTAGCCGCTGTCCACGCGCTCGACTTCGCGGGCGGCGAGACCGTAGGCGACGTAACCGAGACCCGCGCCGCCGTAGGTTTCGGGAATCGTGATGCCGAGCAGGCCCATCTCGCCCATCTCGCGCATGATCTCGACGTGGAAGTGTTCTTTGCGGTTCGCTTCCAGCACGCGCGGCATCAACTTTGCCTGCGCGTAGTCGCGCGATGACTTCGCGATGAGCCGCTCTTCCTCCGTGAGCTGATCATTCAGCAGCAGCGGGTCTTCCCAATTGAAGCTGCCGTTGTCGATGTCGGCGTGATGCTTGGAGGCGGCGGCGGGTTCAGCCATGATTTTGTTCCGTTGCGTGAGTGCCACGCATAGCGCGTCCGGCACGAAAATTCCAACCTCGTTCGCCCGTGCGGGGTGGGCCACAACTCTCGTTTATTGGGGTGCGGCCGGGTTCGCTTGCGCGGTTAACACGGTGCACGCGTGGTCACTATGCCGCGTTCGCTTCGTGCACGGCAGACCTCATGCGAGGCGCGAGTGGTCTGCGGGGGAAGGAGTCAGTTGGGGCGAGTTGGATCACACTTCTATCGGATCGGTTACGCGCTCTGCCCGGAGGTTGCTGCAATTGGCGCGCGGGCGAGCGATAGTTGCTTTCGCCGTGCCCCCCTCGCGCACGGTCTGGGGTACTATGGTCGTTCTGTCGTTCGTTACTCTCGTGATCGGTTTGGTGATTACCGGTTACTCGCTGATGTTCAGCGCGTCGGCGCAAGCGCGCCTGTCGAGCCTTTGGGTAATTTCGGTTGCGGCTTTCGTGGCGGTCGGCTTTTTGAGCGCGCAGATGAATGGCGGGCGACCCTACGGGTTCGATATTCCGATTGGGCTCGACCAGTGGAAGCACTTACGTCCGGATGCGGATGGGCCCGCGAAGCCCAACATTCAGAAGCCCCAACAGGACGACGGAACGCCGATGGTCTGATCGGCCGAAATTCTGCGGATTCAAGGGCTTCTCCCGGCTGCAACTTCCGATATCAGCCTGTGATCGCGTTCTTCGCCACGGGGAGTACTGCAGCTAGTGCGTGCGACTTGCTTGTGGGTATGAACCGATCCGGGCGAGTTGGATCACACATCGTTGCAATTGGTTTCAAAATTCAATTGCCGATACAGAGAACGAGGGTAGCGTTCTCGCATGCCGCGCACCCCCCAACCCCGCGCGGCACTGGGGGCAACATGATGATGGTTCCCTTCGTGCTCGCCGTGACGCTCCTCTCGATCACGGGATACACGATGCTATTAGGTCAGACTGTTCGCGAACGGTTCTCGGGCTTCGGCGTGCTGGTCGCCGCCGCGCTGGTCACCGGCGCGTATGTAAGTGCGAACTTCAACGGTGGCAAGCCATACGGCTTCGACATCGCCATTGGGGTTGAGCCATGGCGGCACGGGAAAGAGTTGCCTGTGCAGCCGGTCTCGGCGACGCCCACGGGCGACGAGCAGAAGCCCGATGAGAACGGCGCGCCGATCGTCTAACGCAGGCGTTTGGCGGCGGCGTCGAACGGGCGCGCAGCTTTCGCGTAGTCGCCCCAAGGCTTCATCTTCTTGAGCAAAGCCGGCGCGGTTTCGATTGTGAACCGCGCCGGATCGAGCCCCGTCTTCACTTGCGGCCACGTGAGCGGCATCGACACCGGCGCGCCTGGGCGTGCGCGCGGTGAGAGCGCTGAGACTGCGGTCGAGATGTGGTCGTTGCGCAGGTAGTCGAGGAAGATGCGGCCGCCGCGGTCCTTCTTCGCCATTGTGGTCAGGTACTTTGCTGGGGAATCTGCGGCCATGCGGCGGCAGAGTTCGAGCGCGAACGATTTCGCTTCGTCCCAGGTGAGGGGTACCTTTGACTTGGCGAACGTCGTGACGACGTGCAGACCCTTGCCGCCGGTCGTCTTGCAGAAGCCTACAAGTCCGACGTGATTGAGGCGCTCGTTCAATTCGTTGGCGGCCTCGATGACGCGTGCGAATGGCACGTCGGGTGCGGGGTCGAGGTCGAAGACGAGGCGGCCGGGTGTTTCTGGATCGCCGGGTTGGCAGTTCGTCGGGTGGAATTCCACTGCGCCGATCTGAGCGGCGGCGACGAGCGCTTCCAAGCTGTCGAATTGCGTGTATGGCTTCTTGTCGCCGCGCACACGGACCAGGCTGATCGCCTTCGACATGCCGGCCATCTCGTGGCGCTGGAAGAACTTTTGGCCATCGATGCCGTCAGGCGCGCGGATGATGGAGCAGGGGCGCCCCTTCACGTAGTCGAGCAGGTGCTCGCCAATCGCTTCGTAGTATTGCGCGAGGTCGAGCTTCGTGACGCCCGGGTCGGGCCAGAGGACTTTGTCGGCGTTGCTGATGGCGATACCGGCGACGCGGGGCGACTTGCTGGCTTGCGAGGAGACGATGACGGCGGGCAGGTCCGGCTTTTCGTCGGCAGGGCGGACGTGCTCGACGATGACCTCGTTCGCGGGCTTATCTTCGCGCAGGCCTTTGTAGGAGGCCTGCGTGATGTGGCCGTCGCCGCTCCAGCCGGCGAACTCGATCTCGGCGACGAGAGTGGGCTTTGTCCAATGGATCGTGTGCGTCTTTTTTAGGGTCTCAGTGCTGGCGAACGGGCAGGTTGGCGTGACGAGTTCCTTTAGCCGCTTGTGCAGGTTGAGAGCGGTCTTGCCGTCGAAGCCTGTGCCGACGCGGCCCAAGTAGAGGAGTTTGCCGCCCTTGTGGGCGCCAACGATCAGTGAGCGGAAGCGGTCACCCTCCTCGGTCCAACCGCCGATCACGACCTCCTGGCCGCCGCGGATCTTCGACTTGAGCCAGGCATCGCTGCGGACGGAGCGGTAGGTCGAGTCCAGGCGCTTCGAGACGATGCCTTCGAGTTTCATCTTACGGGCGGCTTCGAGGACGGCCTTGCCGTCGTCTTCGATGTGTTCGACGTAGCGGATGCGCGGTGCAGCGCGCGCGATAACGCCGCGCAGACGTTCTTTGCGTGCGCTCAAGGGAAGCGAGCGCAGGTCTTCCGCGCCGAGGGCCAGAAGGTCGAAGGCGAAGTAAACCAGAGTGTCCGTCTTGCGGTCCGCGATCGCCGCTTGGAGCGCCGAGAAGTGCGGCTGGCCGTCTTTGTCCAGCGCGCAGATTTCGCCGTCGATGATGCAATCCGGGAGCTTCTCCGCCGCGCGGGCTATGGCTTTGAACTTTCCGGTCCAGTCGAGGCCCTTGCGCGTGCGCAGTGCAGCGTTTGCGTCCTCGACGCGCAACTGCATGCGGTAGCCATCGAACTTGATCTCGTGGCCCCAGGCGCCAGCGCGGGGTGGCACATCGACGGGCTTGCAGAGCTGCGGCGGGATGAATGCCGGCAGGTGCGTGAGATGCGTACCATGAGCCGGGGATGCGGGCTTTGGGTGCACCTGGCTTGCGCGTTCAGGCGCGTGCTCGCGGTTTGCGGTGTCGGAGTTCCAGATAGCATCGGCGGCCGTTGCCGTCGTCAGCATGAACGGCTTGGGCGCTTTGCCTTTGCCGGCGGCGATCTGCTCAAGCGTGCGGCCGGAGGCTACCGACTTGTCATCGGCCAGGATCTTGTCGCCGTGGCTTGAAACGGCGTGCTCGTCGCGGTGCTTGATCAGCAGCCAATTGTCGTTCTTGTCGGTGTCGCGGCGCTTCAACCGCACGAGCACCCAAGAGCCTTTGAGCTTTTTTCCGTCAACGCGGAACTTGAAGTCGCCTTTGGCAAGCGCTTGCTCGGGGGTGAGATCGCCTTCGATCTCCCAGTAACCCCGGTCCCAGAGCATGACGGTGCCGCCGCCATATTGGCCTTTCGGGATCGTGCCTTCGAAGTCGCCGTAGTCGAGTGGGTGATCTTCGACATAAACGGCCAGGCGCTTGTCGGCGGGGTCAAGCGAGGGCCCGCGCGTCACCGCCCAGGACTTGAACACGCCGTCGAGTTCGAGGCGGAAGTCGTAGTGGAGGCGGGTGGCGGCGTGTTTTTGAACGACGAAGCGCGGGCGTTTCGACTTCGTGACGTGGGCGGCACCTGAGGGTTCAGCCGTCTTCGAGAAGTCGCGCTTGGCTTGATAGCGCGCGAGTTTCTTTTTGGTTTCGCCGCGCATGACGTTAACGACCACACCTCTTCCTTCCACTTCTGGAAGGGAGAGGGTGAGTAATGGTGCTCACTGCTTGGCGCGCTTTTTCGGCGCGGGCTTTGTGGGTTTGTCGGATTTCTCGGTCTTTTTCGGTTTTGCGTCGCTGCCGCCTTTGAGGCTCGCCTTCAGCGCATCCATCAGGTTGATGACGTTCGACTCCGCCGGTTCGTCCTTCTTGCTGATCTTGTGGCCCTTTTGTTTGCGTTCGATAAGTTCGCGCAGCGCGTCTTCGTAGTGGTCTTTGAATTGGGTCGGGTCGAAGTCGGCTTCCTTCTGCGCGATGATTTTGGCGGCGATCGCGATCATCTCCGGGTCGGGGCGGATCGCCGGGATATCGGCGAAGTAGTCTTTCATCGCGCGGACTTCTTCGTGGCTCCTCAGCGTGGTGGCGACAAGGCCGCGTTCGCGTGGCTCGATCGCGACCAGGCGCTCGCGCGACGACATGACGATGCGGCCCAAGGCCACTTGTTCGGCGCGCTCCATCGCTTCGCGGATGACGGCGAACGGTTCGGCGGCCATCTTGCCATCGGGCACGAGGTAGTAGGGGTTGTCCCAGTAGAGGTGGTCGATCTCGCTGGCGGGCACGAAGCTGTCGATCTCGATCGTCTTCGTGCTTTCGAGTTTGACGCTGTCGATTTCTTCCTGCGTCACGATCACGTACTCGCCCTTGGCGATCTCGTAGCCTTTGACGAGGTTCTTGCGCTCGAGCGGCTCTTCGGTGCCGGCGTCGATCGTGATCATACGGATGCGGTTGCCCGTCGCCGGATTGATCATGTTGAAATGGACATCGCCTTTCGGGCTGATGGCGTTGTAGAGCGCAACCGGACAGGTCACGAGCGACAGTTTCAGATGTCCCTGCCAGGACGGACGAGCGGCCATAGTCTACCCCGAGTGCCCAAGGGGAGGATCGTCCGACTCTCGTCAGCGCAATTCAAGCAGAAGTTGATTAACAGCGAACCGCAGGTGCGATCACTTCGCTGTCATGGTTAGGCGTCAACCATAGCGGTCAAGCGGCTTCGGTCGCGACGAAGTTCTTCCAGTTGCGCATGTAGTTCACGAACGTATCGCTGAGCCCCTCGCGGTGGAGGTAGTCCGCCGTCACGGGCAGTGCGGCGTGCGCGAAGTTCGGGTCCTGTTGGACGCGCAACGGGAAGTCATGGTGTAGGACCGCGGCGCGACCGATGACGACAAAGTCGAACCCAGCAGCGAGGCAACGCCTCGCGGTGTCGCCGGAGGTGATCTTGCCGGCCGCGCCGAGCCGGACGCCGTTGCGGTCGAGGTCGGTGAAGCACGAGGCCAGCGTGCGGCCGCGTTTGGCTTCTTCCTCAGGCTCCTTGAAGACGTCCCAGAGCGACATGTCGAGATAGTCGATAGCGCCACCCTGCATGAGGCGCTGGGCCACGACCCTAATCTCGTCGAGCTTCAGGCCGAAGCGCTCGGGGGAGAGGCGGACGCCGACGTTGAAGTCCGAGCGGCAGCGCTTTCGAACCTGCTCGATGATCTCGAACAGGATACGCGCGCGGTTCTCCGGCGAGCCGCCGTAGCGGTCGGTGCGCTGGTTGACCTCGCCGCTGAGGAACTGCGCGAGGATGTAGCCGTGTGCGCCGTGGAGCTCAACGCCGTCGAAGCCCGCGCGTTCGGCGCGGACGGCGGCAGCGGCGAAGTCGTCGATGAGTTGGCTCACTTCGCCTTCGGTCAACGCGCGTGCGCCCGTTTCAGCGTTGTCGGACGGGCAGTGCGGCGTCGTACCGATCAGCGCTTTCGGCGAGCGCATGCCGGCGTGGTGCAGCTGCACGACGGCAAAGCTCTGGTGGCGCTTGATTTCGGTGGCCAGCCGGGTGAGGCCTTCGATGTGTTGATCGGCAAAGATGCCGAGCTGACCGGGGAAGCCGCGGCCCTGCGCCTGTACATGGGCGGCGCAGGTCATGGTCAGGCCGAAGCCGCCTTTGGCGCGCATCGTGAGCCACCGGAATTCCTCGTCCGACAGGCGGCCGTCGTCGTGGCTTTGGCAGTTCGTCAGCGGCGCCAGAACGAAACGGTTCTTCAGCCCCGGCCCGTGACGGAACGCGAGCGGTTTGGATAGTTCGGTCATGTCAGTGTCGCTTAGTGGTAGACCTCAAACAGCCCCGCACCGCCCATGCCGCCGCCGATGCACATGGAGACGACGACGTGCTTGGCCTTGCGACGGCGTCCCTCCATGAGGGCGTGGCCGGTGAGGCGTGCGCCCGTCATGCCGAACGGATGGCCGATCGCAATCGAACCGCCGTTGACGTTGTACTTCGCGGGGTCGATCTCCAGCTTGTCGCGGCTGTAGAGGCATTGGCTCGCGAAGGCTTCGTTCAGCTCCCAAAGATCAATGTCGGAGACCTTGAGACCGTGACGTTTCAGCAAGCGCGGCACCGCAAAGACGGGGCCGATGCCCATTTCATCGGGTTCGCAGCCGGCGATCGCCCAGCCTTTGAATGCGCCCAACGGCTTGAGGCCCCGGCGTTCGGCTTCCTTGGCTTCCATCACGACGACAGCGGCGGCGCCATCCGACAGTTGGCTGGCGTTGCCGGCGGTGATGAACTTGCCCGGACCCTTCACCGGTTCAAGTTTGGCGAGGCCTTCGAGCGTCGTGTCGGGACGGTTGCACTCGTCGCGATCGACGACATAGTCGACGAAGCTCTCGGCCTTCGTCGCTTTGTCCACTACCTTCATCTTCGTTTTGACCGGGATTATTTCGTCTTTGAATTTACCCGCTTGCTGGGCGGCCGCCATACGGCGTTGGGATTCGAGCGAGTATTCGTCTTGGTATTCGCGGCTGACCTTGTAGCGCTGAGCCACGACGTCGGCGGTGTCGATCATCGGCATCCAGAAGTCGGGGTACATCTGCGTGAGTTTGTCGTCACGTCCGCCGCCACCGCCGCCTTGATAAGTGATCGAGTCCACGCCGGAGCCAACGACGATGTCGGCGCCTTCGTGCGTGACGTAGTGCGCCGCATGAGCGATGGCGTTGAGCCCTGAGGAGCAGGCGCGGTTGATCGTGACGCCCGACGTCGTGACCGGAAGGCCTGCGAGCAGGGCGCCTGCGCGCGCAACGTTGCCTGAGGCGGCGACGCAGCCCGCGACGACGTCTTCGACGTCTTTCGGTTCGACGTTTGCACGCTTGACGGCGTGCTCGATCGCGTGGCCCAGCATCGTCATGTTCGATGTGTTGTTAAACCCACCGCGCGCGGCTTTCGCGAGTCCGGTGCGGGCGTAGGATACGATGACGGCTTGGCGCATTTGTTTAGCCTCGATGTTGGATAGCGGATGCAGCCATTCTGCCACGGCCAAATCGGGCGCGCTTCAAGAAAAGTCCGACAAGGCGTCACGCTACGGTCATGTAGGTGGTGTTGGTTCACCGCGTGCCATCGGCGTTTGCGATGGTGCGCCCTGCCTTGTCTGCTTGGAGCGGTGCCCCTACCGCTCCAAGCGCCCAAGGCGCCGCAGGGAACTGGGCGGCGTACGCTCTCTATATGCGCGCCGGGTAGGTGATCTTCTCCCCAGGGAAATTGGCGTCGGAGTGTTGCGCGGCTAGGCCCGACAACGCTTTGATTTGTAACGCGATTTTCTGTGCGCTGTTCCGCCACGGATGGCTGTGGCAAAGGTGCGACGCCAGCATCACAAAAGGTTCACTGGGGCGTGGTTCACGTCACCCGCGATGGCGGACCTCCGGAACGTGACGGTTCGGTCCATCGGCGAAGTCCACAAAGGGGTTCTCATGCTCAAGAAAACTTTGGTAGCGCTGCTGGCGACGGTGTCGATCGGCGCGGTTGCCACGGCGAACGACCTGGATCCGCGGTATCCCGCGTATCAGTCGAAGTCCGGCGTGTCCGGCACGGTGAAGTCGATCGGATCGGATACCCTCAACAACCTCATGACGCTCTGGGCCGAAGGCTTCAACAAGGCCTATCCCGGCGTGAAGATCGAAATCGAAGGCAAGGGCTCGTCCACGGCTCCGCCGGCGCTTATCGCCGGTACGGCCGGGTTTGGGCCGATGTCGCGTCCGATGCGTTCGACCGAGTTCGACGCGTTCGAAAAGAAATACGGCTACAAGCCGACGGAAGTCCGCGTGGCGGTCGATGCGCTTGCGGTGTTCGTCCACAAGGACAACCCGATTAAGTGCCTGTCGCTGGCACAGGTCGACGGCATCTTCTCCTCCTCGCGGACGCTGGGCGGCGCGAACATCACCAAGTGGGATCAGCTTGGCCTCGGCGGTGAGTATGTCGGCAAGCCGATCTCGCTCTTCGGCCGCAACTCGGCCTCGGGCACCTATGGCTACTTCAAAGAAGTCGCGATGGGGAACGGCGACTTCAAGGCGACGGTGAAGGAGCAACCGGGCTCGTCGACCGTGGTTCAGGGCGTCGCTTCCGATAAGTTTGCGATCGGCTATTCGGGCATCGGCTACAAGACCGCCGACGTCCGCGCGGTTGCGATCTCCGGCCGCGACGGGCAGTGCCATGAGCCCAACCAGAACAATGCCTATCAGGGTAAGTACCCGATCACGCGCTTCCTCTACGTTTACGTGAACAAGAACCCGTCGGCGGCGCTCGATCCGCTGCGCGGCGAATTCTTGAAATACGTGCTGTCGAAGGAAGGCCAGCAGGTCGTGATCAAGGATGGCTACTATCCGATGCCGTTCGTGTTCGCGAACCAAGATCGTGCTAAGCTCGGCCTCAACTAACGTTTGACTACGTGCCGGCGGTTCGAAGCCGCCGGCACGGAAATACCTCGCGCGCCGGAACGCGCAAGGCTCGGGGAAATGCCGGGCGCCAGTCCGGCAAGCATGAATGGCTCGGTGGGCAATGTCGCAAACGAAACAAGCGGCGCCGGAACAGCGGCGTCCCGCATCAGTGATCTATAAGCGCGACAAGAAGACCAAGGCGTCGGTGCTCTTCACCGACGCTTTTGCGCGTTACGGCATTTCCATCGGCGGCTCGCTGGTCATCATCGCCGTGTTCACGATCATGCTGTTTCTCTTGTGGGTCAGCTTCCCGTTGCTCGATGGCGGCAGCGTCAGAGGGACGAAGAGCTATTCGCTTGAAGCGTCCGAGGTGCAGTTCGTCGAAACCCAGATGGACGAGCAGCAGACGGTCGCTGTGGACGTCAAGCTCAACGGTCAGGTCGAAGCGTTTCACGTGGCGACCGGCGCAAAGCTCCAAGCCCCAAGCTTCGACCTTGCCGGCGCTACGGCGACGACTTTCGCGAGCACGCTTCGCGGCGATGACGTGCTGTTTGCCTTTGCCGACGGCACTGTGCGAACTGGGCGCCTTGTGATCAAGCCCGAGGTCGTGACCGCCGCGCAAGTGCCGACAGGCCTTAAGCAACTCGACGCGCGCGACCTGACCGACGGCACAGTGGTCTACTCGCGCATTCCCGGTCAATTCCGCACCACCAAGGTTGAACTTTCGTTGGAGCCGGCGGTGCAGATCGCCGACGCGGGCACCGCAATCTTGAAGGCGGATTATCGCTCTGGCGGCACGGCGGAGAGGCCGCTCAAGACGTTCGTAACGCTGGATGCGACCGGCAAGCTGAGGCTGAGTCAGGCCTATAGCGAAATGAACATGTTGACCGGCGAGGCGACGACACAGGTTACGAATACTGCGATTCCCTTAAGCGTGCCTGCTGAGAGTGTCATTAAACTCCTGCTCAACACGCCAGGCGACCGCGTGCTTGTCGCGCTGCGCGACGGGACGATTTACCGCTACAACACGCGCGACTTCGCCAACCCGAAGCTGGCCGAGACGATAGAGACGCTGGAGGCAGGAACTGAACTCTCCGCGGTCAGCTACCTGAACGGGGAGAACTCGGTCGTCGTCGGCGGCTCGAATGGGTCGATCGCGATTTGGTTCGGCGTCGATCGCAAATCGAAGGATACGACCGACGGTATTGTCTGGACCAAGGTGCACGCGGATTTCGAACAGCAGGCGGCGGCGGTAACCGACATTCGCGTCAGCCAGCGTACGCGCATGTTCACGACGTCGGATGCGACGGGCAACGTCTGGATTCGCCACGGCACAACGGAGCGCACCCTGCTGCGGCTGCCAGGCTCGCCCGACGCGAAGGGGCTTCAGGCGACGATCTTTGCTCCAAAGGACGACGGTGTTCTTGCCATCGGCAAGAACGGCGCCGTGCGCCTTTGGTCGGTTTACATTCCGCATCCGGAGACGACGCTGCAGTCGCTGTTCGGGAAGGTTTGGTATGAGGGCTATTCCGAGCCCGACTACGTATGGCAGTCGACTGCTGGTACCGACGCACCGGAGCCGAAGCTTTCACTGGTGCCGTTGATCTTCGGCACGTTCAAGGCTGCGATCTACTCGCTGATGCTCGCGATACCCATTGCGCTGCTGGCCGCGATCTACACCTCTGAGTTCGTGCAGCCGCGCACGCGCGCCGTGGTCAAGCCGGTGATGGAGTTGATGGCGACGCTGCCTTCGGTCGTTGTTGGCTTTGTGGCGGCACTGGTACTTTCACCCATTGTCGAGAATTGGATTGCAGCCGTGATCATAGCGTTTGGCGTTATACCGCTGACGCTCATCACGCTGTCATTCTTCTGGCAACTGCTGCCACAGCCCGTGGCGAACGTGCTTGACGGAATTCCGAAGCTTCTCGCCTATCTCGCGGCCATCATTCTTTCCGTGTGGGTCAGCAGCAAGGCGGGACCGCTGATCGAAGCTATGTTCTTTGAGGGCGACTTCAAGCGTTGGACGGGCGGCGAAGGCTCGGGTCAGCCGTTTCTTTTCCTTCTCCTTTTGCCTGCGTCGTTCTTGTTCGTGATCATCGGCACGCGTCCGTTCTTCAGCGGCAAATATCGGCTGAGTCTGCGCGAGATGTCGAAGGTTGCCGCGGCTTCGCTTGAGCTGCTCGGGTGGTTCTCCATTCTGACCTTGTCGCTTGGTCTTGCCTGGATGATGTCGGTGGTTCTCAGCGAGTACGGCTATGACGTGCGTGGCGGTGTTGTGGATACCTACGTTCAGCGCAACGCGCTTGTCGTTGCCTTTGCGATAGCTTTTGCGGAAATCCCGATCATCTACACGATCTCGGAGGACGCGTTGAACGCGGTGCCTCAGTATTTGCGCTCGGGCTCGCTCGCTTGTGGTGCGTCGCGGTGGCAGACGACCAGGTGGATCGTGTTGCCGACAGCTGCGTCAGGCATCTTTTCGGCGATCATGATCGGTCTCGGGCGGGCTGTCGGCGAGACTATGATCGTCGTCATGGCGACCGGTAATACCCCGATATTGGATACCAATATCTTCAATGGTTTGCGAACACTGTCGGCCAACATCAACGTAGAACTACCCGAAGCGGTGCGCGACTCGACGCTTTACCGAACGCTGTTCCTTTGCGCGCTCGTGCTGTTTGCGATGACGTTCGTCATCAACACGGTGGCCGAACTCGTGCGTCAGCGCTATCGCAAGCGCGCGGCGCAGCTTTAGGAGGCGGTCATGACACAAACCACAACCGCCGCCTCAGGGGCCGCTCCGACCAAACCTGTAGTCATCCGCCGCCAAGCGCGAAGCGACCTTTCTGCGCGGGGCGAGCCGTTCGTTTGGTTGATGGGCGCGGCTTTGGTCATTGGCCTGACCATGATCCTCGGTTTTCTTGCATTCGTGATCTATGTGGGCGCGTTGACGTTTTGGCCTTCGCCCATAGAAGTCGTCACCCGTGCGGACGGCAGGGTCGTTGCCGGCGAAGTGTTCCGCGCTGAGCGGTACCGAGTGCCCGAAGAGGTCGTGGCGGCCGCGTCGGACGATGTAAAGGCAAAGATCGCAACGGATCTCGGATTCGCGGATCGCACGCTGTATCGCGTCGGCAACTACGACATCTTCGGCGAAGACTTTGTTTGGGTATCGGAGTTCGACAAGAAGTCGGTCGCGTTCCCGCGAGACATTTACATGATCGAACGGGTCGAATGGGGCCCGTTCATCGGACGCATCAAGGAAATCGATCTCGCCGGTACAAAAATCGCGGACCCCAGCGGAGCGAAGGTCGCGGCCGCGCATAAGGCGGCTGAGGCGCGGCGCAAGGAAATCGAGCGCATCGACAAGGTGGATATCGCCGGCGTCAATCATGAGATCGAGGAACTTCGGTTGAAGGTGCGGCGCGGCGAGCTGGACTACGGCGCGGACAGTGCGGAGGCCGCGGCGACCAAGGCCGACGTCGCTAAGCGCACCGAGGCGCTACAGGTGCGCTATGAAGCGCTTGGGCGGAAGGTTGCCGCGCTCAGGCAGACCGACGAGACATATGTTGCCACGCTTGAGGCGATAGATGGGCAGACCAAAACATTGCCTGTCTCGCGGTTCATGCGCCTCTACCGCGCGAACGATCTTTCGAGTGAAGAGAAGTTTTGGATTTATGGATCGCGCTGGGCGGAGTTCATCACCGGTCCGCCGCGTGAGGCCAATACGGAAGGCGGGGTTTTCCCAGCGCTCGTTGGCACACTGACGATGATGGTACTGCTCAGCCTCGCCGTTGCACCCTTCGGCGTCGTGACGGCCCTCTATCTGCGCGAGTATGCGAAGCAAGGTCCGTTGGTTTCGTTCATCCGCATCTGTGTCAACAACTTGGCCGGCGTGCCTTCGATCGTTTACGGCGTCTTTGGCCTTGGGTTCTTCTGCTACATTGTGGGCGGCTCGGTCGATCAGATATTCTTCCCGGAAAAGCTGCCGACGCCGACGTTCGGCTCGGGCGGCATGCTGTGGGCCTCGCTTACGCTCGCGCTTCTGACCGTGCCCGTCGTCATCGTCGCGACCGAGGAAGCGCTCGCTGCCGTGCCGAGGACGATGCGCGAAGGCTCACTCGCGTGCGGTGCCTCAAAGTGGCAGACAATCTGGCGGATTGTGCTGCCCCGCGCGGCGCCAGGTATTATGACCGGGCTGATACTGGCCATGGCGCGCGGCGCGGGTGAGGTCGCGCCGCTGATGATTGTGGGCGTGGTGAAGCTGGCGCCGGAGCTGCCGGTGGACTTCACGTTTCCGTTCGTGCACTTCGAACGCAGTTTCATGCATTTGGGGTTTCACATCTACGATGTGGGCTTCCAGTCGCGGAATTCCGAGGCTGGTCGTCCGATGGTATTTGTTACGACGCTGCTCTTGATATCGTTGGTGCTGATGCTGAATGCGTTCGCAATCTACGTCCGCAACAGCTTGAAGCGCACGTATCAAACGGGGCAATTCTGATGTTTTGGGGGCTTTGATGGCGGATTCTTCATTCGCACCGACTGCGTATCATGTACGGGAGGGCGGTCAGGGCATATCGCTAAAGGTGGAAAGCTACAGCCTTTGGTACGGCGCTGCGCAGGCGCTTTGGAATGTCGATATGGACGTCCAGAAGGGCCTGTGCACTGCCCTCATTGGACCGTCGGGTTGCGGTAAGTCGACGTTGTTGCGCAGCATGAACCGCATGAACGACTTGATCGACGGTCTGCGCACGCAAGGACAAATGGTGATCGACGGCGAACCGATCTATGGTTCCCGCATCGACGTCATCGCGCTCAGAAAACGGATGGGTATGGTTTTCCAAAAGCCGAACCCGTTCCCGATGTCGATCACGGAGAACGTCATTTATCCTTTGCGCGTGGACGGCGTCACAGACCGCAAGCTTCTGGCTGAGGCTGCGGAGGCCGCATTGCGCGGCGCCGCGTTGTGGGACGAGGTAAAGAGCCGTTTGAACGAAAGCGCGCTTGGCCTTTCCGGTGGTCAGCAGCAACGTTTGTGTATTGCGCGCGCGATCGCGGGCAACCCGGAGGTTCTTCTGATGGACGAGCCCTGTTCCGCGCTCGATCCGATCGCTACGGCCAAAATCGAGGAGCTGATCGACGAACTGAAGGGCCGCTATACGATCATCATCGTGACACACAACATGCAACAAGCCGCGCGCGTCGCGGACAATACCGCGTTCATGTATCTTGGAAGGCTAATCGAGTACGGCGACACGAAGGCAATGTTCGAGAAGCCCCTCGTGAAGCGGACTGAGGACTATCTGACTGGGCGGTTCGGCTAATTGTCTTTGTCCTTTTTCTTTTTCTTCTCGGGTTTGTCGCCTTCGTGAGCCTTTGCCTTCTCAGGCTTCTTGTCCTGCCCGTGGTAGTCGGTGACGCCCGTTAGGATCGCGTAACAGGCTAGGCGGACCGTGCGCGGGATCTTCACCGGCTTGCCGCCGCTGCGCTCGCCCTTCTCGTAGTATTGGACGACGCGACGCTTCAGGCCGAGCGCTTCGGCCGCCTCTTTCTGATTGAAATCGAGGCTCTTACGCCAGCGCTTAAAGTCGTGCCCCTTCATGCTCACCCCTATTCGAACCGATGCGGTCACTAACACGCGAGCCAAGGCTTCCGCCACCGCTCAGCAACAAAGGCGCACACAGTGCGGTTTCACACACTTGTCACAAAGCGCACTTTGTGCATATAGTTACTAACTGTGGATAGTTCCGCAGCCTTTTGGAGGTTCTTCGCCCAAGCTTTCGAGCGCCCAGCGCGTCGATGTCACGGCGTCAAATTTGGAGGAGTAGCCATGCGATCCCACTTGTTCGTGCTAGCCCCGCTTTGGCCCCTGTTCACGCTGTGCGTGCTCGTCGGGGCTGTTTGGATGGCGACATCTTGAGATAGCGGGGCATTTTTGACCGACCAGCGGCGTCCTTTGGGGCGCCGCTTCTTTTTGGGTGCACCCTCAAATCCCTTCGCGCAACCGGCGGTGGTCCGCGGCCTGGGGACATGTATGGCTTCGCACGAAACGACTGTCTCTGGTCGGCAACGGGTGCAGCCTGCAAGCACTGCCGTCATGAGACTGTCATTTGAGTGTCATCGACGGCCTGCATGAACGCTTCGCATTAACGAGGGGTGCCAAACCAATGAAGACAAAATCTATCTGCCTGGGAACGGCTGCATTCGTTGCAGCCGCGCTCGTCGCCTCGCCCGCCTATGCCGGCAAGTCCACGAAAGACGACCGGCGCGACCAAGAAATTCAAGAGCTCAAAGCTCGCCTAGAGAAGCTTGAGCGTGAATCCGAAGACGACAAAATCGCCAATGGGGCGCGGCTCAGCGCGGTCGAGCAAAAGCAGGACGCGGTGCAGTGGTCGTTCGTCGACCTGCGTCCTACCGTGCGCTCTGGTGACGGGCGGTTCGAGCTCGCTTTCCGCGGCCGGTTCATGTTCGATTTCGCGGCGTTCGAGCAAGACCCCAGCGACTTTGGCATAGGCTACGGCGCTGCGAACAATTGCGACGCGACAAACGTGCTTTGCGATCAGGGCTCGGGCGCCGTGTTCCGCCGCGTGCGTTTCGGTGTAGAAGGCAAGTTTTTCCGCGACTTCATCTATGAGATGCGCTTCGACTTCGGCGGTTCGGGTGCGGAAGCTGCCGGCACGGTCAACATCATGCGCGTGGGTTACACGGGTATCCCGAACACGCGCATTCACCTCGGCGCCATTCAGCCGATCATCAGCATGTACGACGCAACGTCGTCCGCGGACCTCACGACGATGGAACGTTCGGCCGTCATAACGACGCTGGTCGGCAACTTCGGCGGCGACAACTCACGGCGCGGTGTTGAGGTCACGTGGCAGAAGGAAAACGCGCTCTATCAGGGTGACAATTTCGTGTTGTCCGCCGCTTATACGGGCGAGCGTATCGGTGGCACGCACAGTGGCCTGCCTGCCGCCGGCAACGACGAAGACACGCACCTTTTGGGCCGCGCTGTCTGGCGTCTGTGGAGCGACGGGGTGAGCAACGTCCAAGTCGGCGCCAGCGGGTCCATGATCCTGAACAAAGACGACAAGGTGATGCGCCTCAACGAACGCCCGGAAATTCGCGTCACGGGCGACCGCTTCATCGACACCGGCAACATCACCGTTGAGAAAGACGGCAATCACGCCTACGGCTTCGAGTTCGGGGCAAACTTCCAGAACCTCTATGTGGCCGCCGAATGGTATGAGATGAACCTCGACCGCGTGGGCGCCGCAAAGGATCCGAGCTTCTCGGGCTGGTACGTCGAAGGCGAGTGGATCATCACCGGCGAGAACAAGCGCTATGCGGCAGGTGCGACGAACAACAACGTCGCCGTGTTCCGCGGTCCGTCGGTCACGTCGCCTTGGTCGATGGGCGGTGCGTTGGGTGCGTGGTCAGTGCACGCGCGCCATAGCGTGCTCGACTTGAACGCATTCGAACTTGATGCAGTCGCGGGGAACCGTATCCGCGGCGGCGAGCAGACGATCACCAACGTCGGCTTGACCTGGTACCTGAACTCGAACTTCAAGCTGATGGGCGAGTACGCGATGGTCGACATCGACCGCCTGAGCGCTGGCGGTACGAGCCTGGATGCGGACTTCGACATCATCCAAACTCGGGCCATGTTTACGTTCTAAGTTCCTCTACCCAAACCTACGCACCACTGGAAAAGGCCCCGCGATTTCGCGGGGCCTTTTTTCTTGGCGACATTCGTTGGCGCTGGGGACGGGATGCCTAATCGCAGCGGTTTCGACTACTTCAAGTCTTGGAACCGCTTGCCCTCGGACACGAGTTTCTCAAGCAGCTTTGAGGGTTTGAACTCGGCGCCCATCGTGCCCTCGAACTGCTTCATCTTGTCCAGGACTTTGCCGAGGCCGATCGTGTCGCCGTAGAACATCGGGCCGCCGCGGTAGACCGGCCAGCCGTAGCCGTTGATCCAGACGATGTCGATGTCGGAAGCGCGGATAGCTTTGCCTTCTTCCAGGATTTTTGCGCCTTCGTTGATCATCGGGTAGACGCAGCGTTCGAGGATTTCTTCGTCGCCGATCTTGCGACGGTTGATGCCCTTCTTAGCGGCGAAGTCGAGGATGATCTTCTCGGCAACGGGCGAGGGCTTCGCGTTGCGTTCCGCATCGTAGTCGTAGAAGCCGCCACCCGTCTTTTGCCCGCGGCGGTCCATTTCGCACAGGATTTCGCGTACCGTCGAGCTGGACGACTTCTCTTTCGACCAGCCGATGTCGAGGCCCGCCAAATCCGACATCGCGAACGGTCCCATCGGGAAGCCGAAGTCGTAGAGGACGCGGTCGACGTCCCAGGGCATTGCGCCTTCGAGGATCAGTTTCTGCGCCTCGCGTTGGCGTTGGCTCAGCATGCGATTGCCAACGAAGCCCGGGCAGACGCCGACGAGTGCGGCGATCTTGCCGATCTTGCGGGCGGTCGCCATGGAGGTAGCGATGACCGGCTTCGACGATTTGGCGCCCCGCACAACCTCGAGCAGGCGCATTACGTTGGCGGGCGAGAAGAAGTGCCAACCGATTACGCTTTCCGGCCGCTTTGTCGCCGAGGCGATCTCGTCCACGTCGAGGTAGGACGTGTTCGTCGCGAGGATCGCGCCTTGCTTCACGATTTTGTCGAGTTTGCCGAAGACATCTTTCTTGATGTCCATGTTCTCGAACACGGCTTCAATGACGAGGTCGCGGTCGGCGAGGTCTTCGAGTGAGAGGGACCCCTTGATCAAGCTCATGCGCTTTTCGACGTCGGCCATGGTCAGGCGGCCGCGTTTGGCGGTGTTTTCATAGTTCTTGCGAATGGTGGCGAGGCCGCGGTCCAGGGCTTCCTGCTTCGTCTCGACGATCGTGACGGGAACGCCGACGTTCAGGAAGTTCATCGCAATGCCGCCGCCCATGGTGCCTGCGCCGATGACGCCGACGTTCTGGACGGGGAGGGTTTCAGTGGTGTCGGGCACATCCGGCACCTTCCAGACAGCGCGTTCCGCGAAGAACACGTAGCGCTGGGCGGCCGACTGGGTGCCGGTCATCAATTTCATGAATTCCGTGCGCTCGAACTTCAAGCCCTCGTCGAACGGCAGGTTTACCGCCGCCTCGACGCATTTGATGTTCGCTTCGGGAGCTTCGAAGCCGCGGAATTTCTTCGCATTCGCCTTGCGGAAGTTCGCGAAAATTTCGAGTTTGCCGCGCGCGGCTTCCATTTTTTCGTTGAGGTCGCGGACGCGTTTCAGCGGGCGCTTTTCGGCAACGATCTTCTTGGCAAAGGCGATCGCGCCATCGCGAAGTTTGCCTTCATCGACGAGCGTATCGACGAGCCCGACTTCAGCGGCCCATTTTGCCGAGACGTGTTCGCCGGACGTTACCATCTCAAGCGCTTTCTCGGCGCCCACGATGCGCGGCAGGCGCTGCGTGCCGCCGGCGCCGGGTAGGAGGCCGAGTTTCACCTCGGGCAGGCCGCACTTCGCCGAAGGAACGGCGACGCGGTAGTGGCAGGTTAGCGCCACCTCAAGGCCGCCGCCGAGCGCGGTGCCGTGGATTGCGGCGACGACGGGAATTGAGGCGTTTTCGATTGCGTTGAGGGCGTCGAACAGGCTTGGGCCCGTGGGCGCCTTTCCGAACTCGCTGATGTCGGCGCCGGCGATGAACGTCTTGCCCTCGCAGATGAGGACCAACGCTTTGACGGACTTGTCCGTGAGCGCCTTGGCGACGCCGTTGACGATGCCTTCGCGCACCGGGCCGGAGAGGGCGTTCACGGGCGGGGAGTTCAGCGCAAGGACGGCAACTTCGCCGTCGTTTGTGAGGTCAGTTACGGCGTTGATCGCGGTCATGTCGTCCTCGAGGTTCAAAAGTCGTCGGCGCGCAACCTAGTGCGTTGCGATGGTGCCGTAAATCCGCGTTCGCACGTGCACAGCGAAACGTTGAACCCGTTCGACTGCGGCCTTACGCTGGTCTGCAACGGAGATTTGCATGCCGGCCGCTACGACAATCAAGGGCGTCAACACGATCGACATGGGTGCGCCGTTCCGCTGGCTTGGCCGGGCGTGGGGCGATTTGAAGAAGGTGCCGGGGCCTGCGCTCGTGTACGGGCTTGTGCTTGCGGCGGCGGGGATCGCCGTCAGTACGGCTTTCGTCTTCTACAACGCAGCGTTTTGGGTACTCGCGCTCACCTGCGGGTTCGTGTTCATCGCGCCGATGCTGGCCATGGGGCTCTATGAGGCCGGACGCTTGCTTGAGAAGGGCGAGGAGCCGACGCTTGGACAGATGCTGTTTGTGCGCCAAGCGGTGCGGCAGGACGTGGTCTATCTCGGGCTTGCGCTTCTTATGATCTATCTGCTGTGGGGACGGATCGCTCAGGTCGTTTACGGGCTTTCGACCTACAGCTTCCATGAGACGGTCGGGGCGTTCGTGAATTTCGCGCTCTTCACCGTGGACGGTTGGACGATGCTGGTCTCGGGCACGGCGGTCGGCGGCGTCATCGCGTTCTTCACCTATTGTCTTGTCGTTGTCGCTGCGCCGATGTTGCTCGATACACGCGCGAATGTTTGGTCGGCGATCGCGACGAGCTTCATGGCGGTAGCGAACAATCCGGGGCCTATGTTGTTGTGGGCTTTCTTGATCGTCTTGCTGTTGCTCGTGTCGGCGGCGACGGCGTTCTTGGCGCTGATCGTGATCTTCCCGTGGCTTGGGCTTGCAAGCTGGCGTGCGTATCGTGATTTGGTGCCGTGATACCTATCCGGGCGGCAGAGCGTTCAATACCGTGCCTAGATACTCCGGGATCGGGCGTATGTCATCGGTGTAGGCCGCATTTAGCATCACGATTACGGCGTCGCGCGAAGGGATGATCGTGATCAACTGGCCGCCAAAGCCGCGCGCGAAAAATGTGTCGGTGGGGATGTGGTCGGTAACGGCTGGCTTGCCCGTCGCGCGGTCGACGGCGTTCAGCCAAAAGAGTGAGCCGTAGTGGCTGTTTGAGGCCGCTGTTGGGTGGCGGGCATTGTTCACCCAGTCGACGGGGATGAGCTGCCGGCCTTCCCACTGGCCGCCCCGCAGGTACAGCAAGCCAAATCGCGCGAAGTCGCGCGCGGTCGCGTGGACGTAGGACGAAGCGATCCAGGTGCCGGATGCGTCGAATTCCGGGATTGCGCTCTTGATGCCTAAGGGGGCGAAGAGTCTGTCTTGCAGGAAGGCGCGATATTGTCGGCCACCGCCGAGGCGATCACGCAGAATGCGCGAGAGGATGTTCGCGGAACCCGACGAGTAGTACCAGCGCGTGCCTGGCTGGGCGACGGGAAGGGCGGCGGCAGCGGCGCGGCCGACATCACCGCGGCCTTCGCCGAACAGCATCTGCATAACCTCGGCACTTGGGTCGCCGTAATCTTCTTTGAAGTCGAGGCCGTCGGTCATCTGTGCGAGATGGCGTATCGTGATCGCACGGCGCGGGTCGTTGGGCTTCTGCCACTCCGGTACCGGGGCACGCGTGTCGGGGTTGATACGGCGCTCTTCGATTGCGAGGCCCAAAGCGGCGTGGAGGAAGCTCTTGGCCATCGACCAGGATTGCAGGCGCGTGTCGCGCGTGATGCCGGAAGAGTAGCGCTCGGCGATCAGTTGACCCCGGTGGATCACGACGACAGCCCGAAGACGTTCGAGGGCCGTGGGTTGCTTGCCGATAAAGGCGCGCTCAATTGCAGCCTCGACAGCGGGGAGTTTTGTCTCTGGCCACTCAACGGTCGGGTAGGCGACGGTTGCCGGCTGCGGTGGGAATGGAACGAGGCTGTCGGCGCTCGCCAGTGGCGCGCATAGGATGGCAGCTGCTAGGGCCGCACTTAGAAAGCGTCGCATTGATTTGTGTCCCCTTCGAGCGACACTATCGGGGGCGAAGGGATTTGGAAATGCTGCGCTTTGTCGTTGGGGTAACTGCCGCGCTGCTGGTTGGTGGTGGCGGCTACTGGGGGTACCAAACTTCGATAGCGGCCGATGTTGGAGCGGCGGCAATGGCAAAGGTTATTTGCTCGTGCGTCTTTGTCGATGGGCGAACACTCGATAGGTGCCGCAGAGACGAGCCCCCAGGGTTTGAGTCGATCGCAGTCAGTGTCGATACGGTGAGCCGCGTTGCGACGGGGGTGGTGCTTGGCGGAATGGTCTCGCGGCGTGCAAGGTACAGCGACGACTTTGGTTGTACGCTGGAGCCGTAAGCTCCACCGGTAAGTATGGTTATGCCGCCAGGTCTAGGGCGAAGCATTGCGTTTCGCCCGTTGCGGTGTCGGTGACACAGACTTTGATAGTGCTGGCATCAACCGCGCAGGTTTCAGCGAAGGCGAGGGCTGCCTGCAGAAAGTCTGTTGCGTCTATGCTCTCGCGAACCGGGGTATCGTCGTCCGTCAACCGAGCCACGAACCGACGGGCGCGCGTCGAGTTGCTTAGGCCCGCGATCGGGCGCGCCGGTTCATAAGCCGTTTGCGGGCGCAGGTTTGAGCGGCGGGCGAGAGACGGCATTGCGGGCGACCTTCAAGTTGGGCAGCCTTCGAGCCCTGGAGGGGAACCGATGGCCAGCAAACGAATCACTTCACGCACCAAAGTTTATATGACCCGGATCGGGGTTAGGGACTGGTTGGTCGCGACAGCGAGTCAAAAAGCCGCTCTCAAAGCGTGGGACGTCCACAGGAACCTTTTCTCCACAGGCGAGGCGCGCGAAACGAACGACTCTGAGCACATCGCCCTGGCGATGAAGACACCAGGGATTCCTGTTCCGGTGCCAGGACGGGTGCTCGTTCCCGAGGAAAGGCAAAAGACGTCGAACGTTGTGCGGCTTGCGACGGCGCGTCCGACGCCAGTCGTACAGAAGGCGAAATCGCGGGATACGTCGAAGCTCGATGCCGCTCAGGAAGAGTTGCGCGCGTTCGAACGCGATGCTGTGCGCGAGCGGGCGGAGATCGAAAAGCGCAAACGTTTGATTCAAACGGAGTTGGAGGCTTTCGACGCGGCGGCCGAGCGCAAGCGCATCTTGCTCGCTAAGCGCATCAAGCGGGAGCATGACGCGCTGAGCGACTAAACCCGCAATTCACGGCGCTGCGTGCGAAATCGCTGGATTTCGGTCTCACTACTGACGCGAGAGTCAACAAACTGTTAGGTTGTAGCCGCGAGATTCGGGCTGAACTATTTTGACGCGGGGCCCTCGAAGGAGCGGTACGCTGTATGCGGTGCTCCCAAGGACGCTGATGGTTGAAGATTTCCTGCTGTTTTTTGTCGTCGGTGCGATTGCTCAATTCGTCGACGGGGCTGTTGGCATGGCCTATGGCGTGACGGCTTCGTCGTTTCTTTTGGCGGCTGGCGTGCCGCCGGCGCATACGTCGGCCAGCACGCATATCGCTAAGTTCTTTACGACGGCGGCGTCGGGATACGCGCACACAAAGCTTGGCAACGTCGATTGGAGCTTGTTTTGGCGGCTCGCAATCGGTGGGGCGCTCGGCGGGGTTTTGGGGGCTTACGTGCTCACCGCGGTTCCGGCCGACGTCATCAAACCCTTCATCATCTTTTATCTCGCATGCATGGGCATCTTCATTTTGTGGCGGATGCTCAAGACGGTTCCTAGTCTGAAGATATCATTCTTGAACGTGGCGCCAGTCGGGCTTGTCGGTGGTTTTTTGGACGCGATCGGCGGTGGTGGATGGGGGCCGATCTCGACAACGACGCTTATCGGACGCGGGGGCGAGCCGAGATTCGTCATCGGCTCGGTGAATGCGTCGGAGTTCTTCGTGACACTTGCCATCGGCAGCGCGTTGATATGGGCGTTCGCGACCGGACACTGGAAAGAAGGTGCCGAGATCATCAATCACTGGCCGGCGATCGCCGGCCTCATTGTCGGCGGGCTGATCACGGCGCCGATAGCCGGGCGGTTTGTTAGTGTATTGCCGCGGACCGTGTTGGGCGTCGCTGTTGGTGTCGTGGTGCTGTCGCTGTCGGCGTATCAGGCGGCGGCACTCGCGAAGTTGCTTTAGGGCCCCCGTCTAGAGATGCACGTAGGTCAGCGCTTGCGCCTGCAGGCGGATAGCGTCGCTTTCGCCGTTACGTGCAAGGCGGACCATTTGGCGGGCGAGGGCGGCGCGGGTGTAGTCGGTCACCGCGTGGCGGCCATGACGGGATTCGAGTTCGCCGACTGTCGTTTCGAACGCTTCACGGATGGTGCGTAGGATCGCGGGCGGCAGTGCGTTGTAGGACGTGATGTTGGATTGAATTTGCATCGCGTTGGTTCTCCCCACGGTTTTTCTTGGGCCTCTGATGGGCCGTTTGGTGAGGGCTAACCTAGATGGAATTGGTTTAGGCCGGGTTTAGGCTCGGGAGAGACGAGCTTCACGAGGCCGGCCCGAGGGCGATTTTTGGCGGTTTGCCACCGATACTGAGGGTGGTGCCGGATGTGTGAATTGAACACACGACCTACCGCTTACAAGGCGGTTGCTCTACCCCTGAGCTAATCCGGCGTCCGGTGAGGCAGGGTTGGTAGCGCAAGGGCGCGCGTTAGGCAATGTCGGGAGCGTGACTTGAGCGCGCGGGGGACCTTGGCCCAAGGTTAGCCCATGTTTTTCAATTGCATCCTCATGGCGCTACGCGAGCTCCGGGCGAATTTGCTTCGCACGGGGCTGACGACGCTTGGGATCATCATCGGGGTCGCGGCCGTCGTCATTGTGGTGACGATCACGTCGGGCGTCTCGTCGCAGCTCCTCAACGACATTTCCTCGCGCGGGCACAATTCTCTGCGTCTCGACGCGAAGATGAGCCGCACGGGGCCGACGGCGCGGGCGACGCCGTTCAAGATCGACGATGCGGACGCGATCGCCCGCGAAGTGCCGATGCTCGAGGCGGTGGCGCCGATGGCGAGCGCCTATCTGCTGTTCACCGCCGGCGACCGGAACTACGAAACGGAGATCGTCGGCTCGACGTTGCCCTACCTCAAGATCCGGCAGTGGGAGATCGGGCGCGGCCGGGCGTTCAGCGAGGCGGAGGCGCGGCGCGGGGCGCCGCTTTGCGTGCTCGGCGACACGGTGCGCGAGCAGTTGTTCGGACAGCAGAATCCGGTCGGTGCGACCGTGCGGTCTGGCTCGTTCACCTGCGAGGTCGTAGGCGTATTCGCGAAGCGCGAAAGTTCGGCGCTCACGAACGACATCAACGACCTCATCTTCATGCCGATCTTGGGGCTACAGCGGCGTTTGCAGGGAAACGACAACGTGCGGCGGGTGTGGGCTAGCGTGGCGAACACCGAAGCGCTCGATCCGGCGAAGGAAGCGATTGCCAAGGTGATGCGCGAACGGCGCGGTCTGAAAGAAGGCGAGAAAGACGACTTCGAGGTTACCGACGTGCGCGAACTCGTGGAGACTGTGTCCTCAACGATGCGGCTGATGTCGATGGGCATCTCTGGGGTGGCTGCGATCAGTCTGATCGTGGGCGGGATCGGGATCATGAATGTGATGCTGGTGGCGGTGACGGAGCGTACGCGCGAGATCGGCATTCGCCTGGCGATCGGGGCGCAGGCGCGGGACGTCGCGATGCAGTTCTTGGTTGAGTCCTCAGTGCTGTCGATTGCCGGCGGCTTGGTCGGTGCGTTGATTGGGATAGGGGCCTCGTACATGATTTGCGGGGCAATCGGGGTACCGTTCGTGCTGGGGGGCGACGTAATCGCAATGGCGTTTGGGGTGCCTGCCGCGATTGGCATTATCTTTGGGTTCTTCCCGGCGTTGCGCGCGGCCAGGCTCGACCCGATCGAGGCCCTGCGCTTTGAATGACGCGATGGTGAACGGCCGCAGCGGCGCATTAGGGTAAGCGCCGCTTTCCGCGGTGGCGGTTCGAGCCTGGCGGCCTATATTGGTCCGATGGGTTCGACCAGCAGGTTCATCATTGCCGGCGTGGTGGCGGTCGCGGCGCTTGCGGCCGCCTATTTCCTATGGGGCCGCGGCGATGGCGAGCGCGGCGGACGCGAGCGCGGCGGCGGGCCGGTGCTTGTAACCCTGGGTGCGGTGGAGACCCGCGCGTTTGCCGACGTGATCGAAGCGGTCGGCACGGCGAATGCGAATGAGAGCATCGATATCACGGCAAAGTCCGCGGACACGATCGGCAAGCTCAACTTCACGGACGGGCAGCGGGTCGAGAAGGGCTTCGTCATCGCCGAGATGACCAGCCGCGAGCAAGCAGCCGATCTTGGCGCAGCGCGGGCATCGCTCGTAGAGGCCGAGAAAGCCCACACGCGGATCAGCGATCTTGCGCGTAAGGGATTTGCGACACGCGCACAGCTCGAGGGAGCGCTCGCGACGCGGGATGCAGCGGCGGCGCGGGTGCGGTCGCTCGACTCGCGCGTGAGCGACCGGTTGATGCGCGCGCCGTTTGGCGGTGTGCTGGGCCTCAGGCGCGTGAGTATGGGCAGTTTGGTTCGGCCGGGCGACGTGATCACGACGCTCGACGATATCTCGCTTATCAAGCTCGACTTCACGGTGCCGGAAGCCTTCATCAGCAGCTTGCAGATGGGATCGCGGGTGAAGGTCACGGTTGCCGCCTATCCCGAGCGCTCGTTCGAGGGCAAGGTTGCGGGCATCGACACGCGGGTCGATCCGGTGTCGCGGGCGGTCGCGGTTCGCGCAGAGATCGCGAACGAAGACGGCGTGCTGAAACCCGGCATGCTGATGACGGTAAATCTCATCACCAATCAGCGCAACATCCTGGCCGTTCCCGAAGAGGCGATCGTACCGATCGAAAGCAAGCAGTACGTCTATCTCGTGACACCTGAGAAAAAGGCCGAGCGGCGCGAGATCAAGATCGGCGCGCGGCAGCCCGGTTTCGCCGAGGTCCTTTCGGGATTGAAAGAGGGCGAGAAGGTCGTCGTCGAGGGCACGCTGAAGCTCAGGCCCGATGGGGACGTGAAGTTCGCAGAAGACGACGCGAAGGCGGAGGGCGAGAAGCCGAAGCGCAAGCGGGAGCGCGGCAACGGGGGGCCGCGGTCGTGAACCTCTACGAACTCTGCATCAAGCGGCCGGTGTTCGCGATCGTCATCAGCCTTTTGATCGTGGCGTTCGGCGTGCTCTCGTTCGAGCGGCTGCCGCTGCGCGAGTTGCCGGACATCGATCCGCCGGTCGTATCCGTGCAGGCGAGCTATCCGGGTGCGTCGTCTTCGGTGGTGGAAACGCGCGTCACGCAGCTGCTCGAAAACGCTGTCGCGGGGATCGAGGGGATCGACACGATTTCCTCGTCGAGCCGCGACGGCTCGGCATCGGTCACTATCACGTTCCGTCTGACGCGCGATATCGAGGCGGCGGCGAACGACGTGCGCAACGCGGTCGCACGGACGCTCGGCAACCTGCCTGAGGAGGTCGATCCACCGGAGGTTCAGAAGGCGGAAGCCGACGGCTCCCCGATCATGTTCTTGAACATGACGTCGACCGCCATGAGCCGCATGGAACTGACCGACTACGCCGAACGCTACATCGTCGACCGGTTGTCGACCGTGGATGGGGTTTCGCGGGTCGGCGCGTTCGGCGAGCAGCGGGCGCTTCGCATTTGGCTCGATCGGGTGGCGCTCGCCGCGCGGGGGCTGACGGTCGCGGACGTCGAAACGGCGCTGCGGGCGGAGAACATCGAGCTTCCGGCGGGGCGTCTTGAGTCAACTTCGCGGAACCTTGCGATCCGCGTGGAGCGCGGCTACGAGACGGCGCAGGACTTCCGCAACCTCGTCATCAAGCGCGGCGGGGACGAACACTTGGTGCGGCTCGGCGAAGTGGCGCGCGTCGAAATCGGACCGCGCGAACGGCGCAACGCGTTCCGGGGTAACGGGCAGAACCAGGTCGGCATCGCGATCTTCAAACAATCTACGTCGAACCAGCTTGCCGTCGCACGCGGCGTGCGTGCGGAAGTCGCTGCGATCAAGGCCAATCTGCCGGCGCATATCCAGTTTGTCGTTGCGGTCGACTACTCGGTCTTTATCGAGGAGTCGGTGCATGAGGTTTACATCACGATCGTGATCACCGGCGTATTGGTGTTGCTCGTGATCTTCCTGTTCCTGGGCAATCTCAGGGCCGCGATCGTACCGGCGGTGACGGTGCCGGTGTGCTTGCTCGGGGCGATGATCCTGCTCGCGGCTTTCGGTGCGTCGATCAATCTGCTCACGCTGCTCGCGCTGGTGCTCGCGATCGGGCTTGTGGTCGACGACGCGATCGTCGTGCTCGAAAACGTGCAGCGGCGGGTGGATTTGGGCGAGCCTGCGAAGATCGCGGCCGTGCGCGGCACGAGGCAGGTGGCCTTTGCCGTCATTGCGACGACCGCCGTGCTGCTCGCGGTGTTTGCGCCGATCGTGTTTCTGGAGGGCACCGTCGGGCGCCTGTTCTCGGAGCTAGGGATCGCGCTTGGTGCGGCGGTCGCGATCTCGGCTCTGGTGGCGTTGACGCTCTCGCCGATGATGTGCTCGCAACTGTTGGTGCCGGTCGGGCGCGAGGGCGCGCTGTCGCGTTCGATCCATGGTGCGACGGAGTGGCTTGGCAGCCTCTATCGCCGCTCGCTGCGCGTGAGCCTGGCCCATCCGTGGATGGTGTTGTTGACATTCGCCGGCGTGCTCGGGCTGGCGGCGCTGTTGTTCCGCGCGGTGCCGGGCGAGATTGCGCCGACGGAAGATCGCGGCATCTTCGATATCAGCGTGTCGCTGCCGGAAGGTACGGGATACGACGCGGCCTACAAACAGATGATCGAGATCGAGAAAGCGCTGCTGCCGCTCGTGAAAGGGGGGACGGCGACGCGTTTGATCATTCGCGTGCCCGGCAGCTTTGGGGCTTCGTCGGACTTCAACGGCGGGCGCGGGATCGTGGTGCTGGGTCCGTGGGGCACAAGGCCGCCGCAAGCGGACGTGATCGAGCAGGTATCTAAGACGCTGCGCCGGTTCGCAAACGTGCGGGCCAACGCGGTTGCGCGGTCGAGCTTTGGGCGTGGTGGCGGCGGCAACAATCCGGTGCAGTTCGTGATTGGCGGATCGAGCTTTACCGAGCTTGTGCAATGGCGCGACAAGATCATGGCTCGCGCCGAGCAGAATCCGGGGCTGATCAACGTAGATTCCGACTACAAGGAAACGAAGCCGCAGCTCAACGTGCGAATCGATCCGACGCGTGCGGCCGATCTCGGCGTTTCGGTCGCGACCGTCGGGCGCACGCTTGAGACGATGTTGGGCACGCGGCGGATCGGCACGTTCGTCGATCGCGGCGAGGAATACGACATCGTCGTCGAGGGGCTTGAGGCGAACCGGCGGCAGCCCAGCGATCTTGCGAACATCCTCGTGCGCTCGCAGCGAACAGGGTCGCTGATTCCGCTTTCGAATTTGGTGACGTCGAACGAAGGCGCGGCGGCGACGAACCTGAACCGCTTCAACCGCCTGCGTTCGATCACGATTTCGGCGGGGCTCGCGCCGGGGACTTCGCTGGGGCAGGCGCTCGACTTCCTGGAGGAGACTGCGCGCGACGTGCTGCCCACGACGGCGCAGATCGACTATCGCGGGCAGTCGCTTGAGTACAAGGAGTCGCGCTCGACGCTGGCGTTCACGTTTGGCTTGGCGCTGCTCATCGTGTTCCTGGTGCTGGCGGCGCAGTTCGAGAGCTTTATCCATCCGTTCGTCATCATTATGACCGTGCCGCTGGCGGTTGCCGGCGCGTTGTTCGGCTTGTGGGCGGTCGGGGCGACGCTCAACATCTATTCGCAGATCGGTATCGTGATGCTGGTGGGGCTTGCCGCCAAGAACGGTATTCTGATCGTCGAATTCGCCAATCAGCTGCGTGACGAGGGGTTGACGATCCGCGATGCGTTGATCGAAGCGTCGATCACGCGCTTCCGGCCGATTTTGATGACGTCGCTCTCGACCGCGATCGGCGCATTGCCGCTGATCCTCTACGAGGGTGCGGGCGCGCAGAGCCGGCTTGCGATCGGTATCGTCGTCTTTGCGGGTGTGATTTTCTCAACCGCACTTACGCTCTATGTCGTACCGGTGTTCTACGACCTGCTCGCCCGGTTTACGCGTTCGCCGGGCGCGATCGCGGCCGAGATTGCCGCGTGGGAGCGTGCGAACCCTGGCGTCACTGCTGGGGAGGGTCACGGGCAGAAGGCGCCGGGCCCTGCGGGGGAGTGACCCTAGGTTCCGGTCATCGGGAGATCTGCCGCCGGGACGGTCGGCGGCGTGCGGTGGATGAAGGTTAGTTTGTCGGGGCCGACTACGCCGCCGGAGACGATCATGGCCATGGCTTGATCGGCCGTCATGTCCAAGGGAATTACCTTATCCGACGGCACGATTTCGAGATAACCCGATGTTGGGTTCGGGGCGGTCGGCACGAAGACTGCGGTAAGTTCGCGGCCGGTCGTGGCTTCGGTGAAGGTGCGCATCGCAAAGCCGATGGCGCGCATGTCGGCGTGCGGGAAGTCGATCAGAACGACGCGCTGGACGTTCTCCGACTTGGGTTGGAGGGCCGTGATGACCTTCTTTGTGGACGAGTAGATCATGTGCACGAAGGGCACCCGCTCGAGGAGCAGCTCGAACGTCGTGAGCAACTGTTGGCCGATGACACGGGTCGCTAGCGAGCCGACGAGGTAGATGACGAAGAGCGCGAAGGCGGTCGCCACGACGTAGAGGAAGAGCGGGCTCATCAGCACATTTGCCAGCGGGTCGGGCAGTAGGGGGGTGACTTGGCCGGTGACCCATGTCGCCCACGGCGACCCTATGTAGGAGAGTGCGTCGAGGATCAGCTTCAGCACGAACCACACCGCCGCCAGCGGCAGGAGGGTCAGGATGCCCGCGATCAGGTTCTGTTGGATGTTCAACGAGGGCTCTCCGGGCAAATCGCCCTCCTGGCAGAGTAGCTGGTGAGTCGGGTTGAAAACAACAAACGGCACAATCCCCAGGGATGTGGGCGCGCGCGTAGGGGGCCTTCCTTGCGGCGAAGCGGATCGTGTACATTGCGGGCCGGAATTGATTGCGCTTTAGGATTGTCATGACATTGCGAGAAGCATCGATGGCGGCTTTTGCAGCCATCGCTTTGGTTTTGATGCAGGCGGGCGCAGCTCTCGCCCAACCTGCTGACCTGTGGACCGTGACCAACGTCGTCGTCGATGCGACGGGAGCCAGCCCTTCGGCGGCGAAGGAAGCGGCATTGGCGCAAGGCCGTCAGAAAGCCTGGACCGAGGTATTCAGACGCGTGACGCCGTCTACCGAGTGGCCACGGCAACCGACACTCACGGACCAGCAGCTTGAGCCGATGGTCAAGAGTTTTGACATTTCGGGCGAGAAACACTCAAGCACGCGCTATCTCGCAAACGTGACCTACGTGTTCAACGCGGGGTCGGTGCGGTCCGCGTTGCGTGCGTCGGGGACGCAGTTCAGCGAGTCGAAGGCAAAGCCCGTGTTGGTCGTCGCGCTGACGGGGTCTGCTTGGCAACCGGAGTCGGCGTGGGGCAAAGCGTGGGCGGCGCAGTCACGGCGTGGGCGGCTGGTGCCGGTGGTCGTGCCGAATGGCGATGCGCAGGATAGGGCCGCGCTGGCCACGGTGTCTGGAGCTGCGGATTGGGCCATCGTAAAGCCGCTTGCCGATCGGTACGGGGCGAGCTCGGTGCTGGTTGCGACGGCGAATAAGGGCGCTACCGGTATGGGTGTCAGCACGACGCTGATCAAGCCGGACGGCAAGACGCCGCGCAATGGTTCCTATCCGTCGAAGGCGGGCGAGGACGAGTTGGTGTTGGCGTCGCGGGCGGCCGGCACGATCGCGGACAGCCTGCAGGAAGACTGGAAGCGCACCACGTCGGTCGACTATGGGCAGCAGGCGTCGCTCAATGTGTACGTACCGTTCAACTCGCTTGCGGAGTGGGTCAGCTTGAAACGCAATCTCGGCAGCACAAAGCTCATCCAAGTGCTCGCGGTTGAAGAGATCAACATGCGCAGCGCGAGGCTGCGCCTCGACTATGCGGGGAAGGTCGATCAGCTGCAGACCGCGTTGGCGCAGTCCAACCTCGCTTTGACCTCGGACTCTCAAGGGAACTGGACGCTGAGCCGCAATGCCGGAGCAACAACTCCCTAAGGGCCAGTGGTTCCTTAAGCCTTCGCGCTATGGCCTGACGCCGGCGAATGGCGTGACGGCCGTACGCTTGGTGCTGGTGCCATTCATTGCCATCGCCTTACTCGACGGGCGCTACGATCACGCGTTTTGGATGACGGTGATTGCGGGCGCGTCGGATGCGGTCGATGGCTATATCGCGCGCGCGTTCGGGCACAAGTCGCGGCTTGGGGCCTATTTGGACCCGGCGGCAGATAAGATTTTGATCCTAACGGTATTCGGTATTTTGACGCTTCAGCAGCATTTGCCGTTGTGGCTGCTGGGCCTTGTCATGGCGCGGGATCTCGCGATCGTGGCGACGGTTGCGGTCTTTACGCGGATGAAGAAGGCGAGCCTTCGCATGCAGCCGTTGTTCGTGAGCAAGCTCACGACGTTTGCGCAGATAGGGTTGGTGATCGCGACGCTTGCAGACTTGGCGTTTGGGCTGGGGCTTGGCGACCTGCGCGTTGGGCTGCTGTGGGCGGTGGTCGTCTTCACTGTGGCATCGTGGGTTGCCTATTTCTTCGAAGGACTGCGCGCGCTCAAGGCAGTTGAGGTTGCGCCAAACGCGTGAAAAAGAAGGGTTGCTGCTTTGATGTCGCGGTGGGGGCGGCTTGTGGCAGCCTCATGCGACCGCCTAATTTCTAAGCCATGTCGCAATCGTCGCAGATCCCGCTTGCGTTTGAGGCGAAGCGTAGCTTCGCGCGGGACGATTTTATTCCAGGACTGACGAACGAGGGCGCGCTTGCGCTCGTCGATAGTTGGCCCCAATGGGCTTCACGCGTTGCTGCGGTGTGGGGGCCGCAAGGAAGCGGCAAGACGCATCTCGCGCAGATTTGGCGAGCGCAGGCGAATGCAACTGAAATCGCTGTTCGCGAGTTGACGCGCGATCTTGTGTTGGGGTTTGCGCCGGGTGGCGCTTTCTTGCTCGACGATGCGGATCAGGCGGATGGCGGTGAGTCGCTGTTTCATCTAATCAACTTCGTCAATCAGACCTCGGGCTGGCTGCTGATGACCGGCGGTGACGCGCCTCAGCGGTGGCCGACACGCGTGCCCGATCTTCACTCCCGGTTAACCGCTGTGCCAGGGGTGGCGTTGGAGGCGCCCGATGAGGCTTTGTTGGCGCGGGTCTTGTTGAAGCTTTTCGCGGACCGTCAACTTAAGCTTCCCGAAGCCTTAATCGGCTATCTTGTGCCTCGGCTGCGGCGCTCGTTTGTCGAGGCGGAACGCATCGTCGTTCTGATCGACACCCTGGCGTTGCAACAAAAACGTAATATTTCCGTCGAAATTGGAGCGCAGGCGTTGCGCCAGTTGGAGGCGGAGCGCGAGACGTCGTCGGCTGACAACGGCTAGCGGGTTGGTCTAGGGTCGCGGCCGCTTGTTGGGGCAAGTGCGCCGGTTGGGGTAGATGAATGGATAACACGACTTCAAAGCGCGACGCGTCCGTATCGCAGGCTACGCCGTCGAAGCGCGACATGCGCGTGCCGGCGGCCCCCAAGATCGATCCGAAGTCACCGGAGCGGCTGATCAATCGCGAACTCTCGTGGCTTGCGTTCAACACGCGCGTATTGGAAGAGGCGAAGAACGAGCGGCACCCGTTGTTAGAGCGGCTACGGTTTCTCTCGATCTCGGCTGCGAACTTGGACGAGTTCTACATGGTGCGCGTTGCCGGCCTTCGGGGCATGGTGAACGCGGATGTGGGGACGCTTTCCGACGATGGCCTCAGGCCGCAGCAGCAGCTGGATGCAATCAACGCGAAAGCTTCGGACCTGATGGCGGAGCAGCAGCAGGTTTGGTTGTTGCTGAGCGCACAGCTGCGGAAAGTCGGGATAGCGGTCATAGAACCCAAGGAGTTGTCCGACGCCGACAAGCAGTGGCTCGATCAGAAGTTCATGGCGGACGTCTATCCGGTGCTGACGCCGCTGGCGATCGATCCGGCGCATCCGTTTCCGTTTATCCCGAACATGGGGTTGGCGCTTGCCTTGTCGCTCCGGCGTCAGGATGGGCGCACGATGGAAGCGTTGATCCCGATCCCGGGGCAGATCGCGCGATTCATCCGGCTGCCGCAGCAAGCGAACGGTGGCGTCGCGACGGCACGGTTCATCCCGCTTGAGAAAGTGATCAGCGTGTTCATGGACCGGTTGTTTCCGGGCTATGAGGTCGCGGGCAGCGGTTGTTTCCGCGTATTGCGCGACAGCGATATCGAAGTTGCCGAAGAAGCCGAAGATCTGGTGCGCTGGTTCGAAGGCGCTTTGAAGCGGCGCCGGCGCGGCAGCGTCATCCGACTCAAGTTCGAGTCATCGATGTCCGACGACCTGCGCTCATTCATCACCGGCGAGATGGAACTTAAAGGGCGCGAGCCGGTCAACGTCGAGGGGATTTTGGGCTTGGCTGATACGAGCCAGCTGATCATCGAAGACCGGCCGGATTTGTCGTTCAAGCCGTACACGCCACGGTTTCCGGAACGCATTCGCGAGTCAAACGGAGACGCATTCGCTGCGATCCGCGCGAAAGACTTGATCGTCCATCATCCGTTCGAGTCGTTCGACGTGGTTGTACAGTTCTTGCGACAAGCTGCGGCCGATCCGGATGTGTTGTCGATCAAGCAGACGCTCTACCGGACGGGGAACGATTCCCCCGTCGTGAAGGCGTTGATCGAGGCGGCGGAAGTCGGCAAATCGGTTACAGCGATCGTCGAGTTGAAGGCGCGCTTCGACGAGGCGGCGAACATTCGCTGGGCGCGCGACTTGGAGCGTGCGGGCGTTCAGGTCGTCTTCGGGTTTTTGCAGCTGAAGACCCACGCAAAGCTTTCGCTTGTTGTGCGGCGTGAAGGCGGCGCTCTGCGCACATACACCCATTTCGGCACCGGTAACTATCACGCCACAACGGCGAAAATTTATACTGACCTCTCGCTGTTCACGGCGGATCAGGCGCTCGGTAAAGATGCGGGGCGGGTCTTCAATTTCATCACCGGGTATGCGGAGCCTTCCCACTTACAGAAGCTCGCGGTGTCGCCGCTTAACCTGCGCGCAACGTTGATTGAGCATATCGAGCGCGAGATCGCGCATGTGAAGGCGGGGCGCCCTGGACACATCTGGGCGAAGCTGAATGCGCTTGTGGACTCGAAGGTAATCGACGAGCTCTATCGTGCGAGCCAGGCGGGTGTGAAGATCGAGTTGGTGGTACGTGGCATTTGTTGCTTGCGACCGGGGGTGTCGGGCCTGTCTGAGAACATTAAAGTCAAGAGCATTATTGGCCGGTTCTTGGAACACGCGCGCGTGGTTTGTGTTGGCAACGGTCACGGGTTGCCGAGCCCCAACGCCAAAGTGTACATCTCCTCCGCAGATTGGATGCCGCGCAATCTGGACCGCCGGGTTGAAGTTCTGGTGCCAATCGAAAATCCGACGGTGCACGAGCAGGTGATGGACCAAATTATGGGCGCGAACTTACGCGACGTTGCGCAGAGCTGGTATTTGCAGGGCGACGGGTCCTACACGCGTGCGCCCGGGTTCGACGCGGCGGACGCGTTCAGTGCGCACGAGTATTTCATGACGAACCCAAGCTTGTCGGGGCGCGGCAAAGCGCTCCAGAAGGACAAGGCGAAGACGGCACTGCGCCGTCCGAAGGGTCAATGATTCATGGCGGGCGGGCCTGTCGCCGTCGTCGATATCGGATCGAACTCCGTACGCCTCGTCATTTACGATCGGCTGTGCCGGAGTCCGGCGACGCTTTTCAACGAAAAATCGCTGTGCGCGATCGGGCGACACATGGTTTCGAGCGGGCGGCTCGACGATGAAGGCAGCGAGGCGGCCATTGCGGCCCTGAAGCGGTTTCGCGAGATCACGAGCGGGCTTGGGATTACGCGTGTGGATGCGGTCGCGACGGCTGCGGTGCGCGATGCGAAGAACGGGAACGAGTTCGTGGTGCGGGCGCGCGAAGCGTTGGGCTCGCAGATCAGGATTTTGACGGGCGAGGAAGAGGCGAAGCACGCGACGGAAGGCGTTCTGGCGGCCATTCCAGATGCGGATGGGGCTGTCGGCGACCTTGGTGGCGGCAGTTTGGAGCTCGCGTTCGTTTCGAACGGTAAGCAAGCGGACGGCGTAACGTTGCCGTTTGGGCCGCTTCGCCTGATGGATGCGTCCGACGAGAAGATCGACAAGGCGCGCGACATCGTCGATCAAGGGCTTGAGAAAGTTCCTGGAATCGAAAAGCTGAAGGGCAAGGCGCTTTACGCGGTTGGCGGCGTGTGGCGGAACATCGCGCGCATTCACATGCAGGATGCGGGGCATCCGATCAGGGTGCTGCACCACTATGAGATCTCGCGCGAGAAGGCGGTGAGCTTCACCCAGCTCCTATCGGGGCTGTCGCGCAAATCGCTGGAAGCGACGGCCGGGGCGACCAAGCGGCGTGCGGAAGCAATTCCCTATGGCGCCGTCGTTATGGAGCGGTTGCTCAAGGCGGCTAAGCTCGATCGCGTGGTGATTTCCGCGTTCGGGTTGCGCGAGGGCGTGCTGTTCGCGAAACTCGCTGCAGAGGAGCGTGCAAGGGATCCGCTGATTGCCGCGTGCGAAGATATGGCCCAACGCTTCGGGCGCGATATCGCGTTGGGGCGTGTGCTCGACAAGTGGACGGCCCCGTTGTTTCCGGGATTCGACAAAGGACTCGATAGGCTGCGGCGGGCGGCGTGTTTCATTGCCGACGCGGGTTGGCGAGGGCATCCCGATCATCGCAGCGAGCAATCGTTCATCGAGGTGCTCAATGCCCCCTTCATCGGGATCGATCATGCTGGCCGTGCACTGCTTGCGCTTGCGATGTTTCATCGTTACGGCGGCGGCGACGAGCAGGTGGTGCGACGCGTGGAGCGATATGTCGGCGACGACACGGCGCAGCAAGCGAAGAAGATCGGCCTCGCACTCAGGGCGGCGATGGTCATGGCGGGGCCGGCACCTGAGCTGCTCGCCGAAACGTCGGCGAAGCTGACGCCGAATTCGTTGGTGGTGAGTATCCCGAGGGCGCGTCAGGCGTTGGTTGCGGAAGCGATGACGAAACGGCTCGACGCGCTTGCGAGGGCGCTCGACCGGACGACGCGCATCGAGTTGAAGTAGGGCGCGCATGGCCGGTGGGTACGACATCGACAAGATAGTGGGCGCCCATCCCATCTCTCTGCCCGCTGGCGCCGTGGTGTTCCGGCCGAACGACGATTGCCCTGGTTTCGTGGTCGTGAAGCGCGGTCAGATCAAAGTGTCGCTGACGTCGGAGCGTGGGCGCGAGATCGTACTTTATCGCGTGCGACCGGGCGACGTTTGTCTGCAGACCTTTTCGTGTCTGTCCCGGAAGACACCTTATGCCGCCGAAGGGCGCGTGGAAGAGGCGCTTACGGGCGTCGTCCTGCCGCCGGCGCTCTTCGACCGATTGATGGCAGAAGTGCCGGCGTTTCGCGCCGAGGTTTTTGGGGCGGTTGCCCGGCGCTTTTCCGAGTTTCAGTATATGGTCGAGACGCTTGCGTTCACCGGATTGGAGGCGCGCCTGGCGGCGGCGTTGTTGAAGCTCGCGGGCGGGCGGAACCAGATCGAAGCCACGCACGAGGCGATCGCAATCGAAATTGGCACGGCACGCGAGGTCATCAGCCGTCAGCTCCACCAGCTCGCTGAGCGGGGCCTCGTCGAGACGAGCCGTGGGCGGGTGAAAATCTTGGAGATCGAGGCGTTGGCGCGGCTGGCCCAACCGGCAGTGTGACTTGGTCACAGACGGCTGCCTATGGGTGCGCGAGACTGACTCCTGCGTTTTGAAGAGGAGTTAGCCAATGCGCACAAATGAAGGAAACGTGGATCGTGTACTGCGCGTCGTCGTTGGCGCTGGCGTGTTATCGCTTGCATTCATCGGCCCGCAGACGTCGTGGGGCTATCTGGGCGTGATCCCATTGCTGACGGGGTTGGTGGGTTACTGCCCCGTGTACGCGCTGTTCGGCATCAGCACGTGCCCTGCGAAGAAGGTCTGAGGCTTAGTTCTCTACCGCGACGACGGTGGCCTTGCGGTCGCGGATCGTCAGCGCGATGCGGCCGTGTTTGAGTTCGAGTGCCGCATCGCCGAAGATTTCGCGGCGCCAGCCTTGGAGGGCCGGGACGTCGGCTTTGTCGTCGGCAGCGATTTGGTCGAGGTCGCTTGAGGATGCGATCAGCTTTTGAGCTACGCCGTGGGCTTCGCATTGGATCTTGAGCAGGACGCGGAGCATGTCGCCGAGGACGGGCGGGACTGCGGGTGGCGGGCCGCGGTCGATGTCGGGGACGGCAGAGGCTGGGAGGGCTAAGCCCGCTTTCACCGCTTCGACCAGATGGTTGGCGGCCTTTGAGTTCGCGAAGCCTTTCGGGATACCGCGCAGCGAGTCGAGGTCTTCCGTCGTTTGCGGCGCTTGGGCCGCGATTTCGAAGAGAGCCTCGTCTTTCATCACACGGCTGCGGGGGACGTCACGTTCCTGGGCGAGACGTTCGCGCCAGGCGGCGATCTCCATCAACACGGCTGTGAAGCGGCGGTTGCCACCGCGCATCTTGAGGCGGCGCCAGGCTTCTTCGGGTTTCAGCTGATACGTGTCGGGGGAACGCAGGACATCAAGCTCTTCCTCGAGCCAGTGCGAGCGGCCGGATTTGTCGAGTTGGCGCTTCAACGACTCGTAGACTCGGCACAGGTGCGTCACGTCCGAGAGCGCGTAGTTCAGTTGCTTGTCGCTCAAGGGGCGGCGTGACCAGTCGGTGAAACGGGAAGACTTGTCGATTTGGGCATGGGCGAGTTCGCGCACCAGCGTCTCGTACGCGGCTGAGTCACCGAAGCCGCACACCATGCCGGCGACCTGCGTGTCGAACAGGGGGGCGGGGATCAGGTCGGCCTGATGGTAGAAGATTTCAACGTCTTGGCGGGCCGCATGGAAGACCTTGATGACGCTTGGCACTCTCATCAGGGCGTAGAGCGGCTTTAGGTCGATGCCGGGGGCGAGCGGGTCAACGACAACGGCAAATTCGGGGGTCGCGGCCTGGAGCAGGCAGAGCTTTGGCCAATAGGTCGAGTCGCGCATGAACTCCGTGTCGATTGCGACATACGGCGCCTCGGCGAAGCGGGCGCAAGCCTCGCTCAGGGCGTCGTTCGACGTGATGACCGTGACCAAATCTCGTGCCCTTGACAGGTGGCGCGGGGCGACCCCACAAGGGGCGCCCTTTAAGCCCTGTTTCGCCAGAAGATCAAGGAATTCCCATGCACCGCTATCGCACGCACACCTGCGGCGAATTGCGCTCGACCCATGTCGGCGCCAAAGCACGCATCTCAGGCTGGGTTCACCGGCGCCGCGACCATGGCGGGCTCGTGTTCATCGACCTGCGCGACAACTACGGGCTGACGCAGTGCGTGGTGGAGCCGGACAGCCCCGCGTTCAAGGCTGTGGATGCGTTACGCTCGGAGTTCGTGGCGACGTTTACGGGGCGTGTCGTGGCGCGACCGGGTGAGACGGTCAACAAGGATCTTGCGACCGGCGAGATCGAGTTGCGCATTGATGAGGTCGATCTGCAGTCGACGGCGGGTGAACTGCCGCTGCCGGTGTTTGGCGATCAAGAGTATCCGGAAGAGGTGCGTTTAAAGTACCGCTTCCTCGACTTGCGGCGCGACCGGCTGCACAAGAACATCCTGTTGCGGTCGAACGTGATCACGAGTTTGCGCCGGCGGATGGTGGCGCAAGGGTTCACGGAGTTTCAGACCCCGATCTTGACCGCGTCGTCGCCGGAAGGCGCGCGCGACTTCCTCGTGCCGTCGCGTCTGCATCCGGGCAAGTTCTACGCGCTGCCGCAGGCGCCGCAGCAGTTCAAGCAGCTGATCATGGTCGCGGGTTTCGATCGCTACTTCCAGATCGCGCCCTGCTTCCGCGACGAGGACGCGCGCGCGGACCGTTCGCCGGGCGAGTTCTATCAGCTCGACTTGGAAATGAGTTTCGTCACGCAGGAAGACGTGTTCGCGGCGGTGGAGCCCGTGCTGCGCGGTACGTTCGAAGAGTTCGCGAACGGGCGGACGATCAATCCGGGACCGTTCCCGCGCATTCCGTACGCGGAGTCGATGCTGAAGTACGGGTCTGACAAACCCGATCTCAGGAACCCGATCGTGATCGCCGATGTTAGCGCGGAGTTCGCGGACCCGAGCGTCGAGTTCAAGGCGTTCAAGACGGTGGTGGCATCGGGCGGCGTCGTGCGCGCGATTCCTGCGCCGGGCGCCGGATCGCAGCCGCGTTCGTTCTTCGACAGGCTGAACGACTGGGCGCGCAGCGAAATGAAGGCGCCTGGCCTCGGCTACGTCACGTTTGAGAACGATAGCGGAAAGCTCACCGGCAAAGGGCCAATCGCGAAATTTATTCCGGAACCGGTTCTGGCGCGGATTGCTCAGAAGACGGGCGCGAAGGCGGGCGATGCGGTGTTCTTCTCTGCCGGCAAGGCGGATGGCGCGGCGAAGCTGGCCGGTGCTGCGCGCACGCGGATCGGCAACGAGCTTCAGCTCAAGGCTTCGCCTTACTACGACTTCCATTTCTGCTGGGTTGTCGACTTCCCGATGTACGAATGGAACGAGGAAGAGAAGAAGATCGACTTCAGCCACAATCCGTTCTCGATGCCGAACTTCGAACACGACGCGTTCTTGAAGCTCGACAACAAAGACGAGAAGACGATCCTGGGTATCACGGCGTTCCAGTACGACATCGTTTGCAACGGCATCGAGCTGTCGTCGGGTGCGATCCGCAACCACAAGCCCGAGATCATGATCAAGGCGTTCGACATCGCGGGCTATCCGGAGAGCGTTGTTGAGCAAAAGTTCGGCGGCATGCTGAACGCGTTCCGCTATGGCGCGCCGCCGCACGGCGGTACGGCGCCTGGCGTAGACCGTATCGTGATGCTGATCGCGGGCGAGGAAAACCTGCGCGAAGTCACGATGTTCCCGATGAACCAAAAGGCCGAAGATCTGATGATGGGCGCTCCAAGCGAACCGCTGCCGAAGCAGTTGCGCGAGGCGAATATTCGCGTGGTCTTGCCGGAGGCGGCGAAGGGGTAGGGCCACTCGCGATACCGTGAGTGTTGCCCCAATGGCGCGGGCCAAGGCCGCGCGCTATCTTAGGGGATGGCTTCTAAAGCGCCGAATTGGATCGTCAGGGCACCGGGCCCGGTAGAGCGTATTGAAGCCTGCTTTTCGGGGCGTGCGTTCGCGCCGCATCGGCATGATACCTACGCGATCGGCATCACGCTTTCCGGGGTGCAGAGCTTCCGCTATCGCGGCGCGGTGCGCCATTCGTTGCCGGGGCAGATATTGGTTCTTCATCCCGACGAAGTGCACGACGGCTATGCCGGTGACGATGGGGCGTTCCGTTATCGAACCGCCTATCTAACGCCGCGCGATTTTCAAAGAGTGCTTGGCGGGCGCGCGCTGCCCTTTGTGAAGGGGGGCATTTCAGAAGATCCCCGGCTTCGTGCGCCGGTCAGCGCGTTGCTTGAAGACTATGCCGATGCCCTGTCGCCGCTCGGGTGGGACGATGCGCTGTACGATTTGGTGACGGCGCTTGAAGACGTTTGCGGCGGATCGCGCGTGCTTGGGCAGACCAACCGGAACGCCGCGTCAACAGCGCGCGACTACATTGACGCACGGCTTGAGCGTGACGTCACGCTTGGCGATCTGGAACGCGCAACGGGGCAAGACCGCTGGCAACTGTCGCGCGACTTTCGAGCTCTGTTCGGGACAAGCCCGTACCGCTACTTGGTGCTGCGCCGTTTGGATCGGGCGCGAGGCCTGATGGCAAATGGCACATCTGCCAGCGAGGCGGCCTATGCCTGCGGGTTTGCGGATCAGAGCCATTTCGGACGCCATTTCAAGCGGGCGTTCGGGCTATCGCCGCAAGTGTGGGGTCGGGCCGCACGATCATTCTAGACCGGCAGCACGCGGCAGCCTCAACTGGCGGCCATGAAACATCTCGACATATTCGCCACCGAACCAGGCCGTGGATGGGTGCCGTGGGCGCTTCTCATGCCCGTGCTGGGCCTGGCTTTCGTTATAGGGCCATCGCTCGCTGCCTCATTGCCGCTGCAGCAATGGGGGCTTTTGGATGGGCAGGAAATGCCAGTCGGCCGGCTTGGCATGATCGCGATGCTGTTGCTGCCGTTTGGCGCCATGGGCCTCTTCGTCGTGGGTTGGGCTTACCTGATCGAACGCCGGCCGCTTGATGCGATCGGTCTCGTGGACGCCGCCGCCGGACGCACGTTTGCTTCAGGTTTGTTGATTGGTGCGCTCACGTCGGGCAGCGTCGTTGCGGCGATTTGGGCGTCGGGTGGGTTTGAGGTCGTTGCGATTGCGCCCGCCTTCGCCTCTGCGGATGCGCTCATCTACATCGCCGTATTGCTCGCGTGCTTCGTCGTGCAGGCCAGCGCGGAGGAGATCCTGTTCCGCGGCTGGATGTTGTCTGCGCTTGCCCGGCGGATCCATGTGCTCGGCGCAATCGCAATCGTGTCGGCGGTGTTTACACTGCTGCATATGGCGGGCGAGACGAGTTTGGTCACGATCGTCAACACGGTTTTGTTTTCGGCGTTCGCGTGTTGTTGGGCGTTGAAGACCCGCAACATTTGGGGCGTCATGGGGTGGCACGCGGGATGGAATTGGCTGCTTGCCGTCGGCTTCGAGTCGCGTGTGACGGGTCTTGATATGCAAGTGCCGGCATTGCTCGTGCGTCTGTTGCCGTTCGGCCCGGATGATCTGACCGGCGGAGCAGAAGGTCCCGAGGGCAGTGTGTTCTGCACCCTTCTCTTTGCCGGCGCGATCTCGGTGCTAATCGCACGTGGTGCGTTATCAAACCGAGCGGCCCCAGAGTAAGACGCCCTCCCTCCGAGACAAATGCTATCCTTCCCACGCGGAGATTCTGCGCGGAGGAACGAATGGCACGGATTGGACACATCTTCTTGGCCGGTGTGTTGCTGCTATTGCCGCTTGCGGTGACGGTGGCCGTCCTTGCGTGGATCGCATCGCTGCTCGTGACATATGTTGGGCCCAACAGTTGGTTCGGGCGTTTGCTCGTGTCGGTGGGACTTAGCGTCAACGATGATGTGGTGGCACCCTATGCGCTTGGGCTGTTGCTTGTCTTTGGTGTGATCTTCCTACTTGGAATTCTGGCCGAGCATGGGGTCGGGGCTTGGTTGGGCTCGGCGTTTGATGGGCTGATCCGTCGGATTCCAGTCGTCTCGAATATCTATGATCTGTCGTCGCGGTTTACGTCGATGGTGAACCCGAAGGGCGCAGGCGATGTGAAGAGCATGAGCCCGGTGTGGTGTTTCTTCGGTGGCGACAAGGGGGCTGCCGTTCTGGCGCTGCTGGCGTCGACGAAGCCGGTGATCATCGGCAAAGAGGAATACATGGGCATCCTTGTGCCCTCGGCGCCGGTTCCGGTGGGTGGCGCGTTGATCTATGTGCCGGCTTCGTGGATCAAACCGGCAGAGGGCGGCGTCGAGAACTTGATGAACGTCTACGTGTCGATGGGCGTGACGCCCCCGAAGGATGTGACGTAGGCGGAACGCTCACGGCCGCGTGACGTTCGATGTCGTTGCGCGCGGTCGGTAGATTGCCTACGGCGTTTCGCTGACTGCGGCGACGGTGTCCCACTTGCCATAGAGGACCGCCACGACGACGCCGGCGGTGTCGTTGATGGCATCGGCGAGTTCTGCGCGGATCGTGCCTTCGCGGATGCGATTGGTCCAAAGCTCCGGATCGCCGTTCAGTTGCCGGAACCAATATTGGAGAGCTTTCGTGGCGTTTGCCTGGTCGGCGAGGGCGAAGTCTACGATCAGCGGCTCGCGCGGCTCGAAGTACATGGGATCTTGCGAGGGCCAGGTGATGAGCAGAGGGCCGCTCAAGTGGGCGATGTCTGCTTTGGTGGCGATTGAGCGGGCGAGGCTATGGTCGTACCAGGCGATCAGGTTGTCGCAATTGCGATAGCGGAATGCGGACTCGACTTGCCAACGTTCGACAACGGTTGAGACGGGCCAGTAAGTCATCAGTACTTTGGATGAGGCCGCTGCGTCGGGCGCCATGTAGTCGAGTGAAGCCAGCATGAGCTGGCAGAAGCGGCGCTGAACGGCGCGGTCGTCATCGGTGATCGCGGACCTCGGCATCAGCACGAATCCGAAGGCCTTGGTCGTGTCGATTTGCATTTGGCCGCGCTGGAAGTAGCTCACGACCTTTTGCATGCCCGCGGTGCTGCTGCCGGTGGCGAACCCGGTCATTAGGCCGCCGCCCGTCGGTGGGGGAGAGGATGGTGCGGGAGACGTTCGCGGCGCCGGCGCGGCCGGTATTGGGGGACACGAAGGGTCTTGGTTGCCCGGGTGACAGTTCGCGGGCGTGGGTGCTGTCGGGATTATCGGCGAGGCGGGCGGGCGGTCTGCCGGGATCATTTGCGCGAACGCAAGTGGCGCCAGGGCCGCGATCAGAAGCGGCGACAACGCGCGCAGCAGGGTGTGGAGCTTCTGCATCTGCCGGTCCTTTGAGAGAATCAGTTGCTGAAAAAAGGATGGGGGAGGGGATGGCCCAGCGCAACGGTTCTTAAGCTTTTGACTTTGCTGCACAACCGGGTTCATTTGCCGATATTCAATGAGGTGCAGGTCATGAATTCTGCGGAGAGTTTCAGCGCGTCATACAGCGAAGCGCGGGCAAAGTTTGTCGCGGCGGTAACCTCTGCTGGTGGACAGCAGGAGCGGATTGCGCACCCTGAACGCGGGCCGGACGGCGGCGATCTTACGACCGATGTTGCCTGGTTCGGGCCGCGCGACGCGGACCGGGTGCTTGTTCTGATTTCGGGTACGCATGGCGTGGAAGGCTACTGCGGGTCGGGCGCGCAGGTCGATTGGCTGAAACGGGGCGAGCAAACGCGGCTTGCGAAAGGAACGGCCGCGATGCTGATACACGCGATCAATCCTTATGGGTTCGCGTGGAACCGGCGGGTGACGCATGAGAACGTCGATCTCAATCGCAACTGGATCGACTTCACGAAGCCACTGCCAAAGAACCCGGCTTACGCAGAGCTCAGCGATGCAATTTGTCCGGACGCCTGGACCGCGGACGCGCAACAGCTGTCGGCCGTGACGCTGATGGGCTATGCGCAGAAGAATGGAATGCCGGCGCTACAGCAAGCGGTTAGCGGGGGACAGTACACGCACCCTAAAGGCATCTTCTACGGTGGCAACGGTCCGACTTGGTCGCGCCGCACGCAGAGCGATATTTTCCGCGCGAGGCTCGCGGGTGCTAGCAAGATTGCGATCATCGACTATCACACCGGGCTCGGACCGTGGGGATTTGGCGAGCAGATCGTGCCGGTGCCGCGGGACAGCGAAGCCTTTAAACGCGCTATGCGCTGGTATGGTTCGTCGGTCACGTCGCCTTCGGGGGGAACGTCGAGTTCGGCCGACATTTCGGGTGACGGCTTGAGCGCTGCGGCTGCGCTGCTTGCACATGCCGAAGTCACGTCGATGGCGCTTGAGATTGGCACGGTCGAGATGATGCAAGTCTTATTGGCGTTGCGAGCGGATGCTTGGTTGCACGCGCACGGCGATGTTCGATCGCCACAGGGGCAAGCAATCAAGAAGCAGATGCGCGATGCTTTCTTTGGCGACTCCGACGACTGGAAGGGGATGGTGGCCGGACAATCACTGCTGGCGACGCGCCAGGCGTTGACGGGGCTGCAGCGGCCTTAACGAGCGCTGTGATGCGGGTACAACGCGTCGGCTTTGTTTCACTGCGACGGGTGCGCTGAGGCGCGCGGCTCGTGCAGTTAACGGATCGTGAACGCTTTCATGGCGAACTTTCGTTTCGTGCCGTACAGTTCGGCTTCGAGCGAGGGTGCGATGCTCAAGTATGTTTCGCCGGCGTTTGTATTGGCGTTGTTGGCTCATGCGGTATTGGCGGGGCCCGCGGGCGTGACAGTGCGCCTGCAAACGCCTGAGGCTTTTGCCTCGGCTTGCAAGCTTTCGCCGGGGTTTCAGTCGGCGGGTTTGTGGCAACAAGAAGAGCGTGACGACGACAGCTATGTTCGTAACGTCATTGCCGATGCGCGCGAAATGCCAGGCGTGCGCGCTGCCGTGGCGCGGTTTAAAGCCGAACTTCAAGATCGCGCACTCGCGGAGGCGATCGCCAAGCAGCCGTTTGTGTCCGGCCGCCTGACACTTGCGGGGTGCGCCTCTTATGCGGCCTATGATGGATCGGAAGGCAGCGAAGGTCTTTTTCCTTCGCTGCGTATCCAGTGATCAGGCTTTCGCCGGCGTGACGAAATAAGACAGCACCAAACCCGCGATTAGGAATGAACCGAACGTGTAGCCCGCGCTGATCAGTGCGTGGGTCCACGGCCAGTGCCACCAAATCGGCTGCCCCATATGAGCCGTGAACGCGGCGATGACGCCGATGAACGCCACGATCTTCAAGCGATCGGCATAGGCGGGCGCAACCGGCAGCACCATTTGGAGCAGGAGCGCAAGCAGGATCGCGGTGCCGAGCATGTGTAGGAAGCCGAACGCCATCGTTTGGCTCATCGGTGCGGTGCCGCCGCTTCTGTAGTTGATCATCGCGACGGGGCCAGCGCTCATGCGGTTCTGCCACTCTTCGGGCGAGCCGTGTTTCGGCTCCGGCACGAAGTAGACGCCGTCCGCGGGCAGGTTCGCTTTGAGCGTGTCGGCGATCGCGGTCTCGTTTTCGCCGGTCATGTGCGAGAACGGATCGATGATGCCCGAGCCCCAATAGATGAAACCCCACACAAACATAGCGATGGCAGCCAGCGCCGCGCCAAGGGCGAGTTTGATCATGTGTTTCCTCCTGTCGTTGGGGCATTGCGCGCTCTCAGACTCGGGATACTAGCGCAGTTCGACGGCGCACGGTCATGGTGCTATATGCGGGCTTAGCAAATGGGATCGCGAGCGAATGGACATCTTCATCACTGGCGCGGCGCGCACGCCGATGGGCGGGTTTCAAGGCGAACTTTCGGGGTTGACGGGACCGCAGCTTGGCGCGGCTGCCATACGGGCCGCGGTCGCGCGTGCGGGTGTGAAGGCCGAGGACGTGGCAGAGGCCTATATGGGATGCGTACTTCCCGCCGGTGTGGGACAGGCGCCGGCGCGGCAGGCGTCGATTCATGGCGGGCTGCCGAACACGGTGCCTTGCACGACTGTGAACAAAGTTTGCGGGTCAGGGATGAAGGCGTTGATGCTTGCCGCAGATCAGCTGCGCGACGGCGACGCGGGCGTCATGGTTGCTGGCGGCATGGAGTCAATGTCGAACGCTCCCTACTTGTTGCCAAAGGCGCGCGGCGGGTTTCGTCTCGGGCATGGCGAGGTCAAAGACCACATGTTCCTCGACGGGCTCGAGGATGCGTATGAAGGGCGACTGATGGGAACCTACGCCGAGGATGCGGCGCGGCACTATCAGTTCACGCGGGCGGAGCAAGACGCGTACGCGATCGAGTCGCTGGCGCGATCGCAGCGTGCACAGAAGGACGGCTGCTTCGAGAAAGAGATTGTGGCTGTTGCCGTGCGGGGCAAGGGCGGCGACGTTGCAGTGTCGATTGATGAGCAACCGCGCAAGGCGGATGCTGCAAAGATCCCGACGCTAAAGCCGGCTTTTGCGAAGGACGGCACGGTGACGGCTGCGAACTCTTCGTCCATTTCGGATGGAGCTGCCGCGTTGGTGCTGGCGCGTGGTGATGTCGTGTCGTCGCGCGGGCTGAAGCCGATTGCGCGAATCGTGGCTCAGGCAAGCAATGCGGCGGAGCCTCGTTGGTTCACGACGGCGCCCGTGAAGGCGATCGAGCGCGTGCTTGAGCGCGCGCGCTGGAAGAAGGGCGACGTCGATCTGTACGAGGTCAATGAGGCGTTCGCGGTGGTGGCGATGATTGCGCTGCGCGATCTGTCGCTTGCGCATGACGTTGTGAATGTTAACGGTGGGGCGTGTGCGCTGGGCCATCCGATTGGCGCTTCCGGCGCGCGCATCGTGGTGACGCTGATCAACGCGCTGGAGCGGCGCGGGCTCAAGCGGGGTGTGGCATCGCTGTGTATCGGCGGTGGTGAGGCGACGGCGTTGGCGGTGGAGCTCGTGAGTTAGTGGGTCTGACCGATGCGGGGCGCCAGTAAATCCACTTGCCTGTGAGCGAATCTCAACGAATGAAGAAGAGAAGTTGCGCTCAACGCCGGACTCACCCGTTCTTTGGTGTTGGCGTACATCTGCGCTGTCTAGCCTGCTTCCATAACGATTCGACGTACAAGCCAAAAGGCAAGCGTCGGCAAACAAACAAAAACAGTGGGGTCGGCCTATGAATAAACAAGCACTCTTTGCATCCGTGTTTGCGCTCGGCGTTCTGGCCGTGCCGGCGAACGCTGATTTCGGCGGTCTCTATATCGGTGGCCATGCTGGCGGCGCGTGGGGTGATGTCGATACGACAACTGTTAGCGACGGAACCGCTTATTGGGACCCTGCGCCGGGTGGCACGACGGCTAGCGAAGTCGATGGTGTCCTTGGCGGTGCGCAAATCGGCTACGATTTCAGCTTCTCAGGCTGGCTCGTTGGCGTTGAACTGGCTGGGTCGTTCGGCGAAATCGATCAAACGACCCTGTTGGGTACCGATGATGTTTACACGGTCGGGGCGAACTGGCTCGCCAATGCGTCCGCCCGTCTTGGCTGGCTATGGAACGGCCGCACGTTGTTCTATGCGAAGGGCGGTTATGCGGTGGCCGAAATTGAAACGACCGCACTCGATACCGTTGGGCCAAATACAGGCGCGTTCGCGACGAGCGAGAGGCACAGTGGGTGGCTTGCCGGTGCCGGCATCGAGCACATGATCTCAAACGACGTGTCGTTCGGAATCGAATACAATTACATGGATTTGGGCGAGCAGGATCACCGGCCGCCGCTCATCGTCAACGATGTCGAGGTTACGCTGCACACGGTGACTGCCCGTTTGAACTGGCATTTTTGGACGCCCTAAAGAGCGGCCAGAAGCGAAACTTCAAACCCCCGTCCGCAAGGTCGGGGGTTTTTTGCTATGCGCGGGCGTTGCTGCGGCGGCGGCGCAAGCCGCGCGTGGCGGCGAGCGCGAGTAGCCCCACGATCCAGGCGCCGAAGCCGGTGATGGAAGCTGCCATCCAGTCGATTACCTTGGACGACGTCTTGAACGAGCGGAGCGCGGTCTTACCGGTCAGCTCCATGATGCCACGCGAACGGATGCCGAAGCGCTTTGTCATGTCGGCGACGTCGTCGAGATTTTCCCCAGTCTTGACGTATTTGAGGAGACGGATGGTCTCGGCCGGGCCAACGGTGCTGTTGATGTCGCCGATGCGGCCCAACACCGGCACTAGTTTGGCGGCTCGCACGTTGCGGCCGTAGTCGGAGAAGACACGCTGCGTCTTGGTCAAGTCCGTGAGGTCGGTCGAGCGCAGGGTCTGGCGAAGCAGCGGCATGTTTACGGCCTCGCTGGTCATGCGCGTTAGTCCCTCAGCGAATTCCTTGGTTAGCTTGCCGGAGCGCCTGGCCGCCTTCATGAGCGAGATGCCAGCTTTGACGACGACGCCTCCGCCGCCGGTGGCTATTGTTGCGGCGGTCGCGCCGAGGCCCACGACGGAGAGGCCTAGGACGAGCTCGCTGTACTCTTGGCCAGCGAGCAATTTTGAGCCTTCGGCGGCAATGTCGCGCACGTCGCCGACGACGGTGAGATCTGACGAAACTGCGCCTGCGATGCCTGCGTTCGAGTTGCCTTGGCCGGTCGCGAAGCCCTCGCTGAACTCCCACGCGTTGCGGACGACAGTTGCCGAAAGGGTGTGCGCCTCGTCGAGTTTGGTCAGCGTCTCCTTCGGAATCTCGTAGTTCATGAATTTCGCGATTTCGAAGTAGAGATCCGCGTCCTCGATGTCGTCGCGCTCCAATGCGCCGATGATCTTCTGATTGATGAGGCTGGGCGATGCCGCGGCGGCGAGGTCGGCCTTGACGGCCTTCTCAATCGGGATCGAGAAGCCGATGCCGGTGAAATAGGCGAGGGCTACGGCTGCTGCCGTTAGAAATAGCAATACCAACGCCAGGCGCGACAGCATGCGGCCCCTCAAGTTTCCCAAACTTCCCCGCACGGATTATTGCAGGAAGTAGGGTCTTGGGACAGGCGGCAAAAAGGGGAGCAGAGCTTGCACTCCGCCCCCCTCTTTCGCGGAATTCCCCCCGAAATTCCGCTTATTCGAGATCGATCGTCGCGCGCCGGTTCTGTGGCTCTTTGGTGTTGTCGCCTGTTTGGATCGAGAGCTGGCCCTCGCCTACGCCGGTGGCCGAGATTGAGCCCGCCGGAATGCCTTTGCCGACGAGGTTCGTCTTCGCGGCGGTGGCACGGCATTCGGACAGACGTTGGTTTGCGCGCTGCGAGCCAACAGTGTCCGTGTGACCGACGATTTTGACCGTGACCGAGCCGATTGTGCGGGCGGCGCCGGCGGCTTCGCTCAGCACAGTGTCGGCGTCGGCCGATATGTTGCACTTGTTGAAGCCGAAGTAGATTACGTACTGGCGCGCGACCGGCGGCGGCGCCGCGGGCGGGGCAGAGGTGATGACGGCCGGTTCTTCTTCTTGGTGCGAGCCGAAGCGCAGGCCCAACGTTACCAGATGCTGCTGCAGGATGTCGGTGTCGAGATGCGCGACGTTCGGTGCTACGAGCGACTGCTCGAACTCGAATCCGGGCACATAGAGGTAGCGGTAGTTCAGAACAAGATCGAGCCAGCTCGACACGCGGTACGACATCCCGACGATGCCCTGGAAGGCAATGGAGACGTTGTCGGCGGCGAGCATCGGGTTCGTCAGCGTGTTCGAGTCGATGCGGCCATAGTCGGCGCCCACGCCTGCGCCGACCGAGAGCGTGAACGGTCCGGACGACGGCAGGTCGTACATGAAGTTGATCATCGCCGTGTATTGGCTGAGATCGCCGGTCTGCGGCGTCACGATGGCGCCGGTGGTCATCGCTTCCAGGCTGTTCACCCGGTAGCCGCCTTCGACTTCCATACGCCAGCCGTTGTCGTAGGCGTAGCCGAGGCTGGCGAGGCCAGCCCAGCCGCGTTCAAGCGTCAGGTTCGATCCGGCCGGCAGGCCCGGTGGGATGTATTGGTCGATGCCGAAATCGTGTGCGTAGGTTCCCCCGCCTTCGAAGACGCCGTACCAACCTTTGAGGCGCGCGGCGTTTGCCGGCGCAGCAAGAGCGACGAGCGCCGCGGCCCCCAGAAGGGCTGCTCCATACCTCATGATGATCCCCAACCCCAATTCGGCGACTCTGAAGGCGTTTCCCCGCGCCTTCAGAGTGCCGTTCGATCCCAACCCAGGGTGCGTTCCCAATGACACCCCATCGCGAGGCGAAGACTGGCACAACTGCGGCAGATGGGAACTACGCGAGTTATTGTTGGTATATGCGGGCCGACAACTGCTGCGCGTGGGTTGGAACTGGTTTATGCGATGTGAGCGGAAAAGTTGCGCTTTCTGTCTTCACCACCGCACGTGAGTAAGGTTCATGGGCTTTGTGGTTCGCGCCGTGAGACCTACTGAAAGCAGTAGGTCCTGCGAGACTTGTCCGTGTTCGGACTATCGTAAACGCGGTCGAGTGGGCATTTCATGGCGTATGGGGGACATCGTAGCGGGCATGCAACACATGGGCGGCATTCTTCCTGGTAACTGTCGCTGTGTTTTCAAATCGAGGATCGCATGACGGTTTACGCACTTGGCGACTTGCGGCCGGAGCTTCCGGCAAAGGGCGACTATTGGATTGCACCCAATGCGATGGTGATGGGGCGGGTGCGGCTGCTCAAAGACGCCAGCGTTTGGTTTGGTGCGACCGCCCGGGGCGACACGGAGTGGATCACGATCGGCGAAGGGTCGAACGTTCAAGACGGGTCTGTCTTGCATACCGATCCAGGGGTGCCGCTTACCATCGGCCGGGGCGTCACGATCGGCCACTTGGTGATGCTGCACGGATGCGAGATCGGTGACGGGTCGCTTGTCGGGATAGGCTCAATCATCCTGAACCGCACGAAGATCGGGAAAAACTGCCTCATTGGTGCGAACACGCTGCTGACCGAGGGCAAGGAGATCCCGGACAACTCGGTCGTGATGGGAGCGCCCGGCAGGGTCGTGCGGCAGGTGGACGATGGCGTGCGTGCGATGCTGCAGATGTCGGCCGCGCACTACGTCGAAAACTGGAAGCGGTTCGCACGCGAGTTAACCGAACTCTAACCACGATCCGGCGTTTAGAGATTATTCAACATAAGGCGCGGTCGCGAAACGCTTGAGACCCAAGCGAAATTGCGGCTTTTGCGTTGGCATGGCGTTCGCAACACCTCGAAGCAAGAGGGCCCATCGGCTGTTTCCAAACGGGACAGCGGGCTTTGAACGAGGAAGGTTTCCCGAGCCATGCGTCACCCCCATACGCAAAGCCTGCTCGATCACTGGCGTGCTGCTCGCGGTGAAGCGCTTGCGCCCGCCAAGGCCAGCATCGAACCGCGCGCGATCAAAGCTCACCTTGCGTTCTCGTTCCTTCTGAAGCGCGATGCGGGGGGCAAGTTCTCGTTTGTGCTCGCCGGCACCGGCATGTGCGATCTGTTCGGCGAGGAACTGCGCGGCAAGAGCTTCGCGCATTTGTGGGCGGAACCGTCACGCAACGCCGCCTCGACGTCGCTGAACCGCGTCATGAACCTGGCGGTGCCGACCGTTGCCCTGTGCGTCGCGGAGACTGAAGATCAGCGTCCGATGCCGGGCGAGGTGATGCTGCTCCCGTATGCGGATGAGCGCGGCGAGACGACCTATATTCTCGGCCATTTCCAGCCGCTGGAGCCTTTGAGCCGGTTGGCAGGCCGTAAGCTCGTGCGGATGCGCATGACGGCGAACGCGATTTTGACCGGCGACCAAGCGAGTCCAAGTGCGGTCGCTTTCTCCGAAGACAAGCGCAAGACGGCGAAACATCTGAAAGTCGTCAGCTCGCGCTAACCCATTCAGTGCCTCACCTTCGACTTCCACCACCTGTGTGAAACTAAAAAGGGCGCCGAAAGGCGCCCTATTTTTTCGCAACTGCTGCCGCCGCTTATTCGGGGCGGGGCGAATTCTCGGGATCGTAGCCACTGAAGCCGGCGCTCGGATTGTCATCCAAGCTGTTCAGCCGGTCGCGGAAGTTCGCGTAATTATGGCGCTCGACCTCATACTGCTCTTCGTACTTTTCAACTTGGCGCCAATATTCCTCGAACGCAGCTACGTCGGCCGCGTCGCGACGGTCGCAACGATCCTTGTCGTAGCCCTGTTCCTGGCACCAGATGTCAAAGTACAGACTGCGGGCGCTCGCCGGGGTGGCCATCATCAGACCTGCCGAAAGCGCAGCAATTCCAGCTAGTAAGACCCCACTCCGCATGTTGCGGCTCCTTCTGGTTCTTAACGTCACGATAGACGCCAAGTCATGCACTGCATAGGCCAGCCCTGGCCAATTTTGCCTTAACGGGCAGCGGCAAACCGGTCGGATTTGTCTTCCGCGACCCGCCTGTGTTCCTGCGGCAACGGTGGCACCCCGAGAATCAGGTCTGACGCCTTTTCAGCGATCATAATCGTGGGGGCGTTGGTGTTGCCACCGACGAGGGTTGGCATGACAGAGGCGTCTGCAACTCTGAGCCCCTGAACCCCCCGGACTTTTAGTTGCGCATCGACCACAGCAGCCGGGTCATTGCCCATCTTTGCGGTACCCACCGGATGATAAATCGTGATTCCGGTTCTGCGGATGAACGCGTCAATGTCGGCGTCACTGATGGCTTTCGCACCTGGCGACAGCTCTTCACCGCGGTAAGCATCGAAGGCTGGCTGCGCAACAATCTTGCGAGCAATCTTCACTGCTTCGCGAAGGGTTCGCAGGTCGTTTTCGGCGGCGAGCGAATTCGGCTGTATCAGCGGCGGGTCGGCGGGGTTTGTCGACCTGAGCGCGATGTGGCCGCGGCTCTCGGGCCGCAGCGCGCACATATGCAGTCCGAACGCGTGCATTTTCAGTTGGTTGCGTCCGTGGTTACTGAACGGCGCGTTGATCAGATGCAGCTGAAGATCAGGGACTTCGAGGCCGTCACGGCTCTTGAGGAAGGCGCCCGCTTCGAGCCCTTGGCTTCTGCCGTCGCCCGTGCCGAACAGGAGGTACTGTATGCCGACGCTGAGCGTGCGCATCGGGTTTTGCACTTGGGCGTAGGCCGTTACAGGCTGCGTGCAGGCGTATTGGATGTTGATGTCGAGGTGGTCTTGTAGGTTTTGTCCCACGCCGGGGCTGTGGTGAACCACGGGAATCCCGAAGCGGCGTAGGTAGTCAGCGTCACCGATGCCGGACAGCATCAGCACTTGCGGGGTACCAATCGCGCCGCACGCCAGGATGACTTCCTTTCGCGCGCGCAACTGTTTGGTTTCGCCGTTCTGGATGAGTTCGATCCCGACAGCTCGGTCTTTCTCGAACAGAATGCGGGTGATCAGCGCGTCGGTTTCGACCTTTAGGTTTGGCCGCGTCATTGCCGGTTCGAGATAGGCGGTCGACGTATTCCAGCGGCGGCCATTTTTGATGGTTTGCTGGTAGATGCCGAAACCTTCTTGCTGCTCGCCGTTGAAATCTTTGGTGACCGGGTAGCCCGCTTGTTTGCCGGCCTCCACAAGTACGTTGAACATCGGCGATTTCAGCGGCGGATTGCAGACGTAGAGCGGGCCGTCGCTGCCTCTAAAATCGTCGCCGCCGCTCTCGTTCGTCTCGGAACGTTTGAAGTAGGGCAGAACGTCTGCAAACGACCAGCCTTCCAGACCGAGTTGGCGCCAATGGTCGTAGTCGCGTGCGTGACCGCGGATGTAGATCATGCCGTTGATCGAGGACGAGCCGCCAAGACCCTTGCCGCGGGGCCAGAAGTCCTTGCGGTTGCCGAGGGCCGCGGTGCCTTCGGTCTCAAATCCCCAGTTGTACTTGCCGCGTTGTTTGATGAGCTGGCCGACACCGGCCGGCATGCGAATCAGGATGCTGTTGTCCTTGGGGCCAGCCTCAATCAGCGCCACCGCATTGGCGGAATCGGCCGACAAGCGGTTGGCGAGGACGCATCCGGCACTGCCGGCACCTGCAATTATGTAGTCGAACTCTTGGGTCATGGGTCTCGATTTCGCGGGATTTTAGTTTGCTGTTTACGAGACCCTCTACGCTTTTCCAACAAGCGCCGCCTCGCAACAGTACATTAACCAACTTCGGTCTAATCTTCAGCAATTCTCGCCGAACCTGCATTCCTTGGAATGGCGAGCGGCTTTAGGGCAACCGGACCAATGACAGAACAACAAGGCCAAGAGCGGCGCCGCCACAATCGTTCGCCTATGAAGCTAAACGTACGATTCTTGCTGCACGATGGCAGCGAGCACAGCGGCGTCGTGACCAACGTCTCCGTCGGGGGGATGTGCGTGAAGACGAGCGCCAGGCCGGCGGCGGGTTCGATCATCATTGCCTACGTTCAGGATTTGGGACGGCTTGAGGGTCTGGTTTCGCGCAGCGAGCGCGATGGTTTCGCAGTCCGCTTGACGTTGTCGGCGTTGCGCCGCGACAAGCTCCAGGAAAAGCTCGGCCAGGGCTATAAGCAGCCCGGTATTGAGGGTCGGCAGCACGAGCGCGAGTCGCTTGCCGGTGTAACGCGTGTGCAGCGTGCGGACGGGCGTGAGATCAATGCTCGGGTGATCGACCTGTCGCTTGGCGGCGTGTCGTTGGCTGCGACCGAGTGGCCGCCGCTCGGTGAGCAGGTGATGGTCGGGAAGATGCGCGGCCGGGTTGTGCGCCACCACCCTCAGGGCTTTGCGATCGAATTCAGTGAGATTCCGCCCTCGCGCGGTAGCCTGGCCGAACAGCTGGTTACGTCGGAGCGGAGTGCGGCCTGACTGTACTGACGGGCTGCCGTAAGCGGCCGGCCGTTCACGAATCCGTGGTGGCCGCCGTCACGTTCATTTTGCATTCAGCCAGGAAATTCGATGTTCCCGTCCGGCGTTAGCGCGGATGGCAAGCCATGTGTGTGCTTGCTCCTAAGCGCGACGGTGGAGAATGGGAACAATGAGAAAGACCTTGGTCGCCGTTGTGGCTTCGGCTGCAATGTTGGTGGGAGCTACGGCAACGCCGGCGCTTGCCAATCATGATGCGCCTTATGGTGGTCAGTACTATGGCAACGGTGGTGGCTATCCGCCGCCCCCGCCGCCGCCGGGCTACGGTCCTGGATACGGTGGTCCGCAATACGGCGGTCCCCAGTATGGAGGCCCGGGATATGGTGGTCCCGGCTATGGTCCGCAATACGGGTATGGTCCCGGGCCGCGCCACCGCCGCTGCAAGGGCGATCGTGCGGCCGGCGCTCTGATCGGTGGCATTCTCGGTGGGATCATCGGCAACAATGCAGGCCGCGGTCATGATCGAGGGGCTGCGACTGTCGGTGGCGCCATCATCGGCGGCGTCGCGGGTAGCGCGCTTGCCGGATCGGGTTGCCGTCATCACCGCCGACATCACCGCGACCGGTACTATGATGATCGTTACGATCGCGGCTACGGCGACGACCGCTACTACGACGATCGGTATTGAGATTTAGACGGCAACGCCCCTCATCGCGTATGCGATGAGGGGCGTTTTGCTTTTCAGCGTCCCTTCCATTGCGGCGGGCGCTTTTGGGCAAAGGCCATAGGGCCTTCGATCAGATCCTCGCTGCGGAACATGCTGCGGATCGCGTCGTACTTGCTTTGGTTTTCGATCGCGGCTTGCAGCGTGGGTTCCGTGAGGCCGCGGTAGACCGCTTCCTTCGAGGCCCGGATCGACATTGGCGAGCATTCGAGAATTTGTGCTGCGAGCTTCTTGGCTGCAGCGAGTTCTTCTCCCGAGGGCGCAATTTCGTTGACGAAACCGAGGTCTTTGCCTTCCTGCGCGGTGACACGGCGGGCGGTCAGGATCATGCCGAGCGCTTTCTTGAGGCCGATCTCGCGCGGCAAGCGATGCAAGCCGCCAGCGAGAGCGGCAAGACCTACGCGGGGTTCGGGAAGCGCGAACACTGCGGTGTCCGCCGCGACGATCAGGTCGCAAGCGAGTGCGATCTCGAATCCGCCACCCATCGCCAGACCGTTGACGGCAGCGATCACAGGTTTGTTCAGGTCGAAGCGGGACGTTAGGCCGGCGAAGCCGGTTGGGGGGACAGTGATCGGATTTCCGGCTGCCTGGTACTTAAGGTCGTTGCCAGCGCTGAACGCTTTGTGGCCCGCGCCAGTTATGATGGCGACCCATTGTTCGGAATCTTGCGCGAAGGCGTCGAAGATCTTCGCCAACTCGAAATTGGCTGGGGGATGGATGGCGTTCATCACGTCGGGACGGTTCATAGTCACGATTGTGAGGTGGCCTTCGCGTTCGACTTTGCAGAATTCGTAGCTGCTCATGGCGTGTCCTTGTCTCAATTCGGGAATGGCACAGTTCCTGCGTAACGGTTTGTTAACCTGCCGGCAATCGCGGCACAAATCGGATTACAGCCATGTCTCTTGCGACCTTTACGAACGAAGCCTTGAGCGCCGAATGGCGGATCAATGTGAGCGGTCAGGTGTACGGTCCTTATACCGGGCACCAACTGAAAGCGTTTGTCGATGAGGGTCGCGTAGCACCACACTCGATCGTCCAGGCGGGGGAGCGGGGTCCTTGGATCACCGCGATCGACGATCCCGTGCTTGGGCAGTTCTTTGTCAAACCGCTGTTCGAAAAGCCGCTGCAGTCGGAGGACACGGGCGCAGGACCTCAGTTTGCGAACATCATCATCATCGCCGACCTGAAGTCGTTCGGGACGGGGTTGTTCGAGCCGACGCTGATGAAGCTTGGGGACGCGCTCCGGTTGAACTCGCAGACGTGGCTTTTGCGCACCGAACGGACGGCGGGCACGATTCGCAACGAACTGGTGCCTCATTTGGGCAAAACTGACAGCCTGTTCGTCGTCGATGCAAGCCGAGGTGGGCGCAGCACATGGTTCAATCTGGGTCCGGAGACGGATGCCAAGATCCGTAAGGTCTGGCGCCGGGCGGGCTAAGCGCCTTGCACGATCTTCAGGTGACAGGCGGAAGGCTCTGCCGGTAGGTTGGCTCCATCGCTATTCGATGGAGCCTCTTTTATGGACCTCAGGGAAACCGACTCTGAACGCGCCTTTCGCGACGAAGTGCGGGCGTTCATCGCCTCCAATCTGCCGAAGGATTTGAAGGAGAAGTCTGAAGTGGGTCAGCGGCTGACCGTCGAGGACGGGCAGCGTTGGCATAAGATCTTGGCGTCGAAGGGTTGGGGCGCGCCGGGCTGGCCGAAGGAGCACGGCGGTTGCGCGTGGGACCACTCGCGCCAGTACATCTGGGAAGAAGAAATGGCGATGGGCGGGTGTCCGCCGCTGTCGCCGTTTGCCGTGAAGATGGTCGGCCCCGTGATCATGGCGTTCGGCACGGCGGAGCAGAAGGCGCGGTTCCTGCCGCCGGCGGTGAGCGGCGAACATCTGTGGTGTCAGGGCTATTCGGAACCGAACGCGGGATCGGACTTGGCGACACTGCGCACCATGGCGGTGCAGCACGGCGACAAATACGTCGTCAATGGGATGAAGATCTGGAACTCCTATGGTCATAAGGCCGATTGGATGTTTGCGCTCGTGCGCACGTCTACCGCGGGCAAGACGCAGGAGGGAATTACCGTCCTTCTCATCGACATGAAGACGAAGGGGGTTTCGCACCGGCCGATCATCACGATCGATGGGGCGCATATTCTGAACGAGATCAGGTTCGAGAATGTAGAAGTTCCGGTCGCAAACAGGATCGGCGAAGAGAACAAGGGCTGGACGTACGCGAAGTATCTGCTGGGTAACGAGCGTGCGTTGATTGCGCAGATCGCGCAGTCCACAAAACTTGTGAGGCGGATTAAAGAAGTTGGCGCGAAGGAGTTGTCGAACGGGCAGGGCGTCATCGAGGAGGCCGATTTTCGTTCGAAGCTTGCTGCGATTGAGGTTGAGCTTGAGGCATTGCGCGTAACGAACCAGCGTGTGCTTTTCGAGGCGCGCACGGGGACGGCTGGAAACGGCGGGGCGATCCTAAAGTCGAAGGGCACGTTCATCAGTCAGGCGTTGAGCGAGTTGATGCTCGAAGCTGTCGGCTACTATTCCTCGCCGTGGGTGTTGGAGCAGTTCGATCCCGGCTGGAACGAGAAGCCGATCGGGCCGTCTCACGCGAAGAACGCGATGCCGCTCTATGCGCGCCAACGTGCAAACACGATCGAGGGCGGCACTGAAGAGATTCAGAAGAATGTCATCGCCAAGCAGGTGTTGGGTCTTTAGCGGATGACACGACGGCTCGAATTCTACTTCGATTGCTCTTCGCCGTGGACGTATCTGGCGTTCACGCGCATTCACGACGTGATCAAGCGTACGCGGGCTGAGGTGGTGTGGAAGCCGATCTTGGTCGGCGGTGTGTTCAACGAAGTGAACAAGGAGGTCTACGAGCGGCGCGCAAATCCCGACCCGCGCAAGTCGAAGTACTATGCGAAGGATCTTGAGGACTGGGCGCGGTTTGCGGGGATTGAGATCGGGCGGCCAGCGGTGTTCCCGGTGAACTCCGTGAAGGCGATGCGTGGAGCCTTGATCGCGCTCGATGACGGGAAGCTCGTGCCGTATGCGACGGCTGTGTTCCAGGCGTATTGGGGTGACTTGGAAGACATCAGTCAGGGCGACGTGCTGAAGCCGATTGCGGCGAAGTTCGGTTACGATGGCGACGAGTTCTTGCAGCGCCTCGATGATCCGGCGTTGAAGGCGCGGTTGCGAGCGAATACCGAGGAGTTGATCGCGCGCGGCGGGTTTGGGTCGCCCACAATGGTTGTGAACGGCGACGACATGTATTTCGGAAACGATCGTCTGCCGTTGGTCGAGGCTGCGCTGTTGCGCGGGCGTTGATGCTGGGACCACGCTCGCCCATGGACGAGGCGAATGAGCCTATCTTGCGCGCCCCCGGGATCGTCGTCGGCCTCATCGTTGTCTTCATCATCGTGCATGTCGCTTCCCAGTTTTTGACCGAGACGCAGTACGAGTACTTGATCGGTAACTTTGCGCTGATACCGGCTTTGGTTGCTGCGGGTGGCGGTGACACGCTTGCGGGTACGCTGCATGTGGGTTCGCAGTTCATCACCTATGCGTTCTTGCATGGCGATTTCACGCATCTGCTTTTCAACTCAGTTTGGTTCCTGATCTTTGCGACTGCGGTCGCGCGGCGGATCGGGCCTGCGCGGTTCTTGTTGTTTTCGTTCCTGACTGCGATCGGTGCGGGACTGACGCATGTGTCACTGCACTGGGGCGAGCCGATGCCCGTCGTGGGCGCGTCGGGGGCGATATCCGGGCTGATGGGTGCTGCGTTCCGATTTATCTTCGTGAACCCGAACGAGTTGGTTTGGCCGCCGGCGCGGCTGCCGTTGTTTAGCCGGCCTGTGCTTTCGATCTCGCTTCTGTGGGTTGTGCTGAACGTGGTTGTTGGAGTGACTGGGTACTCGCCGCAGGGGTTTGGGCAAGCGATAGCTTGGGAAGCGCACCTGGGCGGTTATTTTACCGGGCTCTTGATCTTCCCACTTTTCGATCGGCGGCGGAGTTGGATCAGCTAGGCCTTGATCCAGCGCAATGGCACGCCCATCTAAGCGGGTAGTGTGTTCAACGGAGGCTGCCATGACCCAGTCCGATGCGTCCTACAATGCCCCGAATGATCCGCCGCGCCCGGTTGAAGGTGTTGCGAAGGAGTTCCCTTGGCAACGGCTGCTGTTGTCGGTGCTGTTTGCGGTGCTGGGATGGATGGCGTTTTGGTTCACGATCGCGCTTGCGGCGATCTTGTGGGTTTTGATCGCGATCAGCCGCGAGCCGCAACCGGACTTCCAGCGCTTCGTCGCGGCCTGCGCGCGCTATGTGGGCCAATGCCTCTCGTATGTCGCGATGCAGCGCGAAGAGGCACCGTTCCCGCTTGGGCCGTGGCCGAGCGCCGAATAGGTTAGAGAACCCCTTCCACATAGATTACCGCGCCGCCTTTGCGGCGGATGGCCTTGATGGCGGCGCGGCCTTGGGCGTCCACGGCAATGTCGGCCGCAAGGTCGCCGCCTTGGGCTTCGACTTCGATCGTGCGACCGGTACCCTCGGGGACGAAATAGCTTTCGATGCCGTAGTCCACGCGCAGTTGAGCGGCGGTGCCGGAATCGTTCGCCGATTGGACAGTGCCCTTTAGCGCTACGCCGCCCTGGGCGGCGATTGGGCGGTGGCCGACAGCGGTGGCCGTCCATTCGCCGTTTGCCTGTGCGAGGGTGACGTAGATCGTGTCGCCGCTCATGAACTTGTCTTCGCCCTCGAGCTTCGACGTGTCGAGGCTGGAGATCGCGTAACTCAAAATCACGTAATCGCCGCGGAACATGTCGCGCGGGTCCACAGGCACGATCTTAAGGGTGACGACGCGCGAGGCGTTGAGCATCGCCTGGCGGTCGCCGATCATCCAGAATAGGGCCAGCGTTTGAACGATGGCGACGATGAGGATGCGAAGCGTGCTCATCTCAAGCCTCCTTCGTTGCGGGTTGCGCTGCGCTGCTGATCAAGCGGCGCCGCATTGCTTCGAGGAACAGGCTCATCAGGATCAGCAATATGCCGCCGACGGTGAAGAAGATCGACTGATCCATGAGGCCGCTAAACAGGTCGAAGTAGGCGTAGAGGAACCAGATACCAAAGGCCACGATCGACAGGTTCACGACGAATTGGTCGCCGAGGCGCACGCCGCGCTGGAGGCTCCAGATGATGATGACCAGCGTGAACACCAAATAGATGATGTCGTAGCGGTCTCCGTCGGTTCTGGCCAAGAAGACGTAGACCATCGTTGTTATGCAGGCGAAAAGCGTGCCGGCGATGTCGGCGGGGGTGAAGATCTTGCGGGCCAGGCCCATGGCGACCGCGCCCACAGAGGCGACGGTCGCAATCGCGGCGAACGCAAACCAGGTAGAGGATGCGCTTTGGCCGCCATTGTCGGGGGCTTGCAGAAAGCCGTAGGCGGCGAGGAACACGAAGAACGCGTAGTGGCCGACCGACAAGGCAAGGCCGTTGGGGTCGCGGTCCAGTATCTGCGTCACCGACCACAGGACAAGCGGCAGGAAGATGTAAACCGTCAACACCTCTGCGTCGCCCCAACCGAGCAGTCGCTGCAGGCCGCCGTAATTGATGACGAGCCAAAAGAGCAAGGCGAGCGCGGATAGGTGCACGCCAGGGCGCCAGTTCAGGTACCAAGCGAGGGCGGCGCAAAGGGCCCAGTAGATCAAAAATGGGGCGTGCAGCAGGTTGTCGAAGTATTGCGTCTCTTGCCACGTCCACAAGCCGCCGAGACCGAGCGCGAGCGCGAGTGCTGCTCGTGAGGGGACTAGTGCTGCGGTCACGAGGGCGCCCGCGCCCCACATGAGCGTGCCGTCGGGGTAGTGGGCGGCGAGGTTGTAGGTCTGTGCAATGAACCAGATGTTCACGCCGAATAGAATCGCGCCCAGAAGAACGAAGGCTTGACCGATCGCGCCGCGGCCGCTGTTCAAGAACCAGATTGCGACGCCGTAGGCCGCCCACATACCGCCGAAGAGGACGATCAAGCGTTCAAGCTTGGCCATGGCCGCCCAATTTGCGGCGACGAAGGACATCGCTCCAGCGCCAATCAGGATCACGCCGAAGATGGCCAGAATGACGTCGAGGGTGCGGACTTGGGAGCCGGCGCCGACGCTGGCCAGGATGGCTTCCCTGTTGTCGGCGTCAACGAGACCCTTCGCGATCCAGGTGTCGAGGTCGCGTCTGAGCTGGCGCAGGTAGAAAGGCGGGCGCATCGGTGTCCTCTTCTTGTCTCTTAAATTTCGAGGGCAACTATGCCGGAATTGTGACGCGTCGCAAAACTGCGGCGAAGAAGCCGTCAGTTCCATGTTTCGCTGGGGAGAGGCGGAGCACAGCTTCGGGCAAGTCGCGGATGATCGTGCGCGCGTCGACGGGTTCGAAGTCTTTTCGAGCGTTCAAGAACGCGGCGACTCGATCGTCGTTTTCGCGCCGAAGCAGCGAGCAGGTTGCGTAGATCAAGTGGCCGCCCGGCTTTACGAAGTTTGCGGCGCGCGTGACGATCGTATCTTGAAGTTTGGTGAGCTCGTCCAGTTTTGCGGACTGCGTAGACCACCTGGCGTCGGGGTTCCTTCGCCAGGAGCCAGTGCCGGAGCAGGGAGCGTCAACGAGGACGCGGTCGAAGCGGGCATAGTGGCGCTTCATCCACTTGTCGTCTGCAGCAGGCAAGAGCTTGCGTTCGGCGTTTTCTGCGGCGGCACGTTTGGCGCGGAGTTTTGCGCGAGCGAGGCGGACCTCGCTGATGTCGCAAGCGACGAGGTGGCCTTTGTTCTGCATGCAGGCGGCCAGCGCCAGTGTCTTGCCGCCGGTGCCGGAACAGAAGTCCATCACTTGCATGCCGGGTTTGGCGTCGCAGAGGAGCGCCGCGACTTGTGAGGCTTCGTCTTGGAATTCGACGAGGCCTTCTTTGAAGGCGTTGCTGGCCGAGACGTTGGTGCCCGGGTCGCAGCGCAAGCCCCAAGGGCTTAGTGAGGTTGCTCTTGCGACGATATCCTCAGCGCGCAAGATCTTGCGGGCTTCGGCAACGGTCGTCTTTAGGAGGTTTACGCGAAGGTCTACCGGCGCCGGTTCGAGGGCCGCTTGCATTTCGCGTTCAAAGTCGGGGCCGAACGCTTCGCGCAACGGTCCTTCGAACGACGGCGGGCACTCGAGGGCCGTCGCCTGCGGCATTTTCGGGTCGTTCAATTTTCGGCGCGCCAGTGATTGCGCGAGTACTTGGTCGTTGTCGCTCAGGCGTAGCCCCTTTGCTTCGCCGCCGGTCTCGAGCGCGGTGTAGGCGAGGAGCAAGTGGTGCGGGCTTATGCGGCAGCGTTCCGCCTTTAGGTGCCATTCTAGCCGCGCTCGGCGCCGGTTCAGTTCGGTCAGCGAGGTTACGACTTTGCGGCGGCTGGCCGCATCGAGGTCGCGGGTGGTCTTGAGCGCGCGGCTGAGGGCATTGTCGAGGGACGCACCCTCTTCCTGCGCCAAAAGGGCTGACAACAGCGCCTGCGACACGGGAGCGGTAAGCGTGGGCTTGCTCGCCGTAGGGGATTTCTGAGGTTTTGCGGCTTTCTTGGCCGGGTGACGCGTTTGCAAGGTTAGTGGTCCCGCATTAAATAGCCGCTTCGCGCTCCCATGGCCTGCTTCGCGGGCCTTGAGGGAGCGCTTTTTTCAATCCGGACATACAGCGCGCGCCCATGGGTAACAAACTTCTGAAAGAAGCCGCGGTCAATCACAGCGTGACCACAAAGCGCGGCGTCTTGGAGCGGCTGTTTACGCTCATGTTTCAAGGCTTTGTCTATAACCAAATTTGGGAGGATCCGGACGTCGATATGGCGGCGCTTCGGATTCAACCGACCAGCCGCATCATCACGATAGCGTCGGGCGGCTGCAACGTCGTCAACTATCTGGCGGCGAATCCGGCAAAGGTGATCGCGGTCGATTTGAATCCGAATCATATTGCGCTCACCCGGCTGAAGCTGGCGGCCCTTTCTCATTTGCCGACCTATGAGGATTTCTTTCAGTTCTTCGGCTATGCGAACACGAAGGGGAACCGGGAGAATTACGACAACTTCCTGGTAGAGCGGTTGGATCAGACCTCGCGGAACTATTGGGAGCAGTGGATTCCGCTGCGCGGACGCCGGATCAACATGTTTGCCCGCAACCTTTACCGCTACGGGTTGCTCGGGCGGTTCCTCGGCATTTTGCAAACCGTAGCGCGGCTGCATGGCAAGCAGCTGAAAGAGATGCTCACCGCGCGGACGCCGGAGGAGCAACGGGCGATCTTCAATAGGACGATCGCGCCGCTGTTCGACTCAAAGCTCGTGAAGGCGTTGTCGAAGATGCCGGTGTCGTTCTACGCGCTGGGCATTCCGCCGGCGCAGTACGACGAACTGAACAAGGCCTCCGGCGGCGACCCGGCAGGGCTCATCCGGCGGCGGATCGAGAAGCTCGCGTGCGATTTTCCGATCACCGAGAACTACTTCGCGTGGCAGGCGTTCGGACGCCGCTACGATACGGAAGATCGCGGTGCGGTTCCGGCGTATTTGCAGGAGCAGACTTATAAGATTGTCCGCGAGCGTACGGACCGGGTTGAGACTCACCTTGCTTCGATGACCGACTACCTCGCTGGTCTGCAGCCCGCGAGCCTTGATCGTTACGTGCTGCTCGATGCGCAAGATTGGATGAACGAGGAGCAGATCACAGCGCTCTGGCGGCAGATCACCCGGACCGCGGCGCCCGGTGCCCGCGTCATATTCCGCACGGCGGGGCCGGATTCGCCGCTCGAGCGCAAGCTGCCTGCCGATCTCATCGGCCGTTGGAACTACGAGGCGGAAGAAGCGCTGGCTTTCCACGACAAAGACCGCTCGTCGATTTATGGCGGGTTCCACATCTACAGCTTGAAGCCCTAAGCGATGACCTCAGACGCACGGGTTGCGATGGACAACATGTACCGCCATCAGCGGTACATCTACGACCTGACCCGCAAATACTATCTGTTCGGCCGCGATAAGCTGATCAAAGAGCTGCCTGTTGGGGCGACCGACCACATTTGCGAGGTTGGGTGCGGTACGGCGCGCAATCTGGTGCTGCTTGCGCAAAAGAACCGCCAAGCTACGTTTTACGGGATCGATGCGTCGTCGGAGATGTTGAAGACGGCGGCGGAGTCGGCGGCGAGTGCGGGGCTTTCGAGCCGGATCAAACTTGCGACCGCGTTGTCCACGGACTTTACGCCGGCGCTGCTTGGGCATTCGCGGCCGTTCGACCGGCTGATCTATTCTTATTCGCTCTCCATGATGGACGATTGGCGCGAAGCGCTTGAGCACGGCTTCAAGCAGATGAAGCCGGGCGGCACGATCCACGTCGTGGATTTCGGGAACCAGGAGGGGTTGCCTTCGTGGTTCAAGAAGATGCTGGGCAGTTGGCTCGACCAGTTCCATGTGCGCTTCCGGCCGGAAGTGCGGGAGTGGTTCGAGGCGCAGCAGCGCGCGGGCAGGGGGAAGATGACCTATCAGCCGGTTATGCGCGGGTATGCGTACCGGCTCGATTTTCAGACCGTGTAACCGCCACTTTTCCGAAGACGAAAAATCGTATCCGTTAGATGCGTTAGATCGGCGGATTTGCGCGACTTCATCCGTTAGATATCCGTTAGATATCCGTTAGATTGGTCGTATCATCCGTATGGATGCGCGATGCTGTGCGCGTAAGCGTGCACGCAACGGTGCACGCTACGCGCGACGCTCCGGCGCCGGACGTTCTCCCACAATATGCAATTTTCAAGTCGCAGCCGCTCGCCGTTGCCGACGAGGGAAATAGGCGCGTTTCGCGCTTGCGCGGGGCGCCGCGAAGATTTAGAACAAATACAGAACAGTCGTGCGAAAAGCAAGCATTCCAAGTGAGGAGACTCCCATGACCCTGACAGGCCGTTGCCACTGCGGCGCCATCGTATTCGAGGCTGAGGGCCCACCAATCTCACATGCGCTTTGTCACTGCGGCGATTGCCGGCGTTCAGCCGGCGCGCCGATGGTCGGCTGGGCGATGTATCCGGAAGCGGCCGTGAAGGTCGTGCGCGGGACGCCGAAGGTCTACGCGTCGTCGGAGCATGGGCGGCGCCACTTCTGCGGCGACTGCGGAACGGGGCTGCTCTATACCAACGCGCAGAACCTGCCCGGCATCATCGACACGCAGAGTGCGACATTCGACGATCCGAACGCCGTGCCGCCGCAAGTGCATATTCAGGTGGCGGAGCGACTCGCGTGGATGGAGCGCGCGCACGAGCTGCCGGCGTTCGAGCGGTATCCGGCGGGACCATGAGGTTGAGGGTGAGATGCGGCTGCGCTTGGTGTGCGATCGTGCGCGCCTTACGATGTTCGTGATTCTCGAACGAGTTGACACGAACGAGGCTCGCGCGGCTCAGCGTCATGAACGACTTCCCTCTAAGCCCTGAACTCCACCGTCACGCCGGATCGGCGCGAGTGGCCGGGGCACCGTTGATCGTCGGAGTTGCTGGCAGTGTCGCGGTAGGCAAGAGCACGTTTGCATCGGGGTTGGCCGGTGCGATCGCGGCTTGGCCGGAGGAGACGAGCGTCATGGCTTCCGCGACCGACGGGTTTCTCTTTCCCAATTCGGTGCTGGAGCAGCGCGGTCTTAGTCTGCGCAAGGGTTATCCGGAGACTTTCGATGTTGCGGCCATGCAGGCGGCGTTTGAGGGTGTGAAGGCGGGGCGGCGCATGGCACTGCCGCGGTATTCGCACGCTACGTACGATGTCGACTACAGCGATCCGCTGATCGTTGAGCGGCCGCATGTGCTCATTCTTGACGGGTTGCACCTGGCGCAGGTCGAGCGCCCGGGCGAGGCGCGGCTGATCGACGTGCTCATCTATCTTGATGCGCCGGAAGACGTTCTCGAAGCATGGTTCACGGCGCGACTGCTTCCGTTGATGCGGACGGGGCGCGACGATCCGGCTTCATTCTACCATCGCTTTCGCGCATTGGACGATGCGCAGTGCGCTGCCTTCGCCAAGAGCGTTTGGGAAAACATCAACCTGCCCAATCTGCGCGAGCACATTGTGAAGGACCGTGAGGCTGCGGACTATGTCGTCACCAAGGCGCGCGATCATTCCATTGCGCATATCGAGCGGCGCGCGCGGTAGCCGAAATGAGGTGGCGCGAGGGCTTGCGGCCGGTGGTCTGCACCACGCAGCGTTTCTGGGCATGCGTGCGTTCGCGTTGCGGGTGAATCGACGTGCGAACCCGCTAGCGCTAGGCTGGAGATCTCTTGGAGGAAGCCACATGAAACTCGCTTCGATCATCGTCGTCCCGTTGGCGCTTTTGCTTGCGGCGTGCGAGCAGCAGAAGACGCCGCAACAACAACAGCAATCGGCACCGCCAAAGGTGCAAAGCGGTACGGCGTACTCGTACGCCAATTTGCCTTCGATGCCGAAAGCTGCCGATGGCGCGGATGGGTCCGGTTGTCTTGCCGACACGGGGCCGCTGCCGGATGGGATTTGGTACGGCACTGTCGTCGCGTGGACGGCGACGAGCCTCGACCTCGATCCGGCGTGCTGGTTCACCGGGGCGGAAGCGGCGAAGGAGGCAACGAAGCGCGGTGAAGAGTCGCCGCCGCCGAACGACTTCCTCGTCGCGAATGACAGTAAGGTGGTGCGCAAGATTCCGGTCGCGCCGAATACGCCTGCGCTGCGCGTCACGCATGACAAGGACGGCGGTATCGAAAATCAGAAGACGACCTATGCCGATATGACTGCCAATTCGGGCACCTACATCCAGTGTCCTGGCGACGGCTGTTCGGTCTGGGTGGCCGTCAACGGCGGCGTCGTGACGGAAGTGAGTATGCAATACTTGCCGTAGCGGCGTTCCGCCCCAGGCTTAAGAAGGCTTGTCTGCCGACCGGCAGCGTTCTTGACGGGTACTATTCGGTGCGAGCGCTCCGGCAGAGCGCCTGCGTTCACGGAATATTCGTTACTCTCGACCGATGTTCGGCAGCTTCGTCGCGATTCAGTTTGTGTCCGCCATCCCATGAAAATTCTGATCGTTCATAACTACTACCAGCAGCGCGGCGGCGAGGATGCCGTCGTGGAGGCGGAGAGCAAACTTCTTAGCGAGCGCGGGCATCAAGTCGAACTTTTCACCGCGCACAACGACGACATCAACACGTGGTGGAAGAAGATTTGGGTGGGCTTGACGACGGTTTACAATCCGTTCGCACGGGCGCGGCTGTTTGCGAAGCTTCGGGCGTTCAAGCCGGACGTCGTGCATGTGCACAATTTCTTCCCGCAGCTTTCGCCCTCGATCTTTCATGCATGCCATGCGGCGGGTGTGCCGGTCGTGATGACGATGCACAATTTTCGGATTCTTTGCCCGACCGCGTTTCTGTTCCACGACGATAAGCTGCGCGAACAGAGTCTGAGACGGTCGGCATTTTGGACCGTCCGGCACCGGACATATCACGACTCGTGGATGCAGACGGCGATCATTGCGGCGATGGTCGACTTTCACAAGTGGTGGGGGACCTGGCAGCGAGACGTGGACCGATTTATCGCGCTCACCGAATTTGCGAAGGCGAAGTTTATCGAAGGCGGCATTCCGGCAGAGCGGATCGTGGTCAAGGGCAACGCACTTGGCGGCGAGATTGCAGCGCCGGGGCCGGGGCTGCGGCGCGGCGGGCTCTATGTCGGGCGGCTCAGCCCCGAGAAGGGGATCGGCAATCTGCTCGAGGCATGGAAGGGGTTCGACTACCCGCTTCGCATCGTGGGTGACGGGCCGATGCGCGCGGAATGCGAGGCGGCACAGCGCGAGAACGCGAACATCGTCTATCTGGGACGCAAGAGTTCGAACGAGGTCTACGAGGAGATGCGGCGGGCGGCGTTTCTCGTCATGCCGTCGGTTTGGTACGAGATGTTTCCAATGACTTTGCTCGAAGCGTTCGCGAACGAGTTGCCGATCGTGGCAAGCCGGCTCGGCGCGCTTGAAAGTTTGTTGGATGAGGGCGTGACCGGACTCTATTTCAACCCGACCTGTCCGAAGGATCTGCGCGCGACCGTGGAGCGGGCCATTGCCGATCCGGCGCGGCTTGAGGTCCTGGGCGCGCACGGGCGGGTGCTTTATGAGAATCTGTACTCGGCGGAAGTGAACTACCTCAAGCTCTTGCGGACCTATACGGTCGTGATCGAATCCAATTCGCGCGGCGCTTTTGCGCCGCCGGACGACATGACCACGATCGGATTCGGCGCGGCTTAAGGCGGTTAATCCCGTTCTTGCACCGCGCCATGCAGTCGGGTAGACGTTGCGGCCCGCGCGGCGCCTTTCGCGCGGGTCTTCATGTGGTTTTGAGGAGCTGTGGCCGAGAGGCTGAAGGCGGCGGTTTGCTAAACCGTTATACAGTTGAAAAGCTGTATCGAGGGTTCGAATCCCTCCGGCTCCGCCACCTTTCGCGCTTCCGACCGTCGCGCTCCTTATGGATCCATCTGCGAGATCTTCGACCCTTCGATCGCCAGGCCTGCCATGAGGCCGGTTTGGTTGAAGGTGAAGGCGTAGACGTCTTCGTTCAGCGTTGTCGTCGTCAGGTTTTTGGCCGCGCCTGCGTCTACCAGCACGATCGTTGGGCCAACGCCGAGTTCCCAGCCGTCGGACTTGTCGAGGTATTCAAGCGCGCGGTCGGACATCAGGAACAACGCGTAGCCGTATGATTGGACGCCGGCTTGCAAACCCCAAGAGCCTGAGAGCGAGTTGTAGTGTTGGCTCGATTGATCGGGCTGGAACAGGACACCTTCGCCGTAGGAACCGCCGAAGACGAAGCCGGCGCGAACGATGTTCGGGAATACGAGGATCGCTTTGGCGTTGCGCGCGATCTCTTGGGCGACGGGTTGGCTCGCATAGAGTTTTTGCAGTGCGTATTCGCCGTCCGCGGTCAACTCGGACGAGTGTGCAGCGGCGGGGCCGGCGGCGATGAGCGACAATGCTATCGCCGCGGCGGCGAGATGACGGGTGAGCATGAACGAAACTCCTGACAAGGGGAGGAATTGGCGCCAGTCCTAGTGGAACGATGCGGCGCCAGCCATCGCAATCTCGCGCTCGTGTGCGCGGCGTCGCTGGAAAAACAACCTGGCGGACGAGCGGCGGCTTTGCTTCACGCAGAGCGCGCGGCTACCTGGAATATTGCGAGAAGATTTCGGCGAATACGGGCGGCTTTTGCGGCTTGGGAATCGGCATCTGTTGATCGGGGCCAACCCATTCCCAGTGCCACGGTTCGAACACGTAGTTCACGAAACCGTACTTCGCGGCGTTCTTTACCAGCCAGCGGTATGTCGGCGTGCGCGTTTGGAAAAGGCGGTTTTCGTCGTCGGACGAGACGGGCGATTGGCCTGGTGCTGCGCCGACATAAAGGTCGACTGCCGTGCCTGTGCGGTGAGCGGAGCAGCGCGCCTTGGCGATGCCGTTGCAGTTGCGGGTCGCGCAGGCGGCGGCGTCGTACTCCGGCGAGCGAAAGGCAGAAACGATCGTCAGCATCTGTTTGTCGCGCGCGATGCGCGGGTCGGCGGCGCGGGCGGCGGCGACCATGCGGCGCAGGTTGGCGAGCGCGTCGCGGTGCAGTTGTGTTTGCTTACCTTGCCAGCCTTCGCGAGGGCCGATGTCGACGAGGTCGTCCTCGCTCGCGGCCTCGGGGCAGCCTTCCGTGAAGGCGGCAATGAAGGGGCGGGACCTTTGCCATGTCACTTTCATCGCGGTCAGCGTCGCCGGATCGACGGCGCCGGTCGCGGGTAGGCGGTTGCGCGACTGCCAACGGCTGAGGTTTGCGGCAAAGCGCCTAGTGTCTGGCGCGCATGCGGTGCCGATCGTTTCACCGACTTGCGGGGCGTAGATCTGCCAACCGGTTTCTTTGCGGCCAAAAGGGGTGAGTTCGGCTGTTTCGATCGTCTTGGCGTTTTGCGCGGCGACGATGTCGTAGCGCGCTTGGGCGTCGCAAGGTTTGGGGAGTGAGATCGATGTTAGGTGCGGCGTGGCAAACCAGCTAATGAGCAGACTTCCGCTCGCGAGCGTAACAAAGAACGTTTCCACTGAGCTCAACTCCGCGACCCGTGCGATTGCGTCACCATAATGCCGACGCTTTCTTCGTCGGCGTGAACTCTTCGCAATGTCGGGGGAAAATTGGTGGCGGTGTAGCTGGCTAAACCGACGCGTGGTTGAACGTTTGTATCGTGGGTTGCAACGAGAGCGGCGGCCTTGTGGATTAAGCCGCCGCTTTGGTCAGGCGGCTGTTACCAGAACTTCCACCATGGCTTCTTCGTGGCTGGGGCAGCGGCCTTCTTGTTTTGCTTGACTGCCGTCTTCGGCGCGGGCTTGCCCTTGGCGTCTTTCTTCGGTGCAACTTTTGCCGGCGCTTCCGGTTTCGTGGGGACGGTGAACTGTTCTGGCAGGTAACCCACAATAGCGGCGGTGCCGGTTAGTTCGGGGAACTGGACCTTCGAAAAGTCCTTGCCCATTTCGGTGTCCACGCTGGCGAGCAGGTTGCGCCATTGCTTCACGTCATCGCCATCGAGTGTGGAGATGAGTTGGCGCAGGCTGCGCTCGGACCCCGGCGAGGCGAACATGTCGAGGTCGCTCAGCACGAGTTGCACGTAAGGCAACGGCGAGGCACGGACGGCCTTCTCTAAACCGCCGAGCTGCTCTTGCAGGTGCAGGGGCAAGACCTTTGCGAGTTTCGCCTTGCGCTTTTGCAGCATGTCGATCGCGGCGTCCTTCTTGCGTACGATCGTCGGGCAACGGGTGATCGTCTCTGGGTCGTAGGAGTGGGACTCCGGCGGTTCCTCGACCAGTTGCACGTCGCGGGGCTCGAACATCGCGAGCCAGCCGAGCGGGATCCAATCGCTGGCGTGGGCGATTTCGTTGGCGCCATCCGGACTTGAGAACACTGGGCGGTTGTCGGGACGGGCAATCAGGAAGGAGTGACTGGACATGTTACGCAAACCTCGCGACTCAACAATGCGCTATTGCCGCACGCGATTCTGAGTTGTGCAATCGGAACAGCGCGTCTTTTTCGCTACGGGAAGGGATGCGCAACGTGGCGGATGGCAGGATCGGCAGCTTATTTCAGGGACATAATAAGTGAGCGATTGAACAATGTTCAATCGTTTGGGTCACGTGCGATTGAGGCATCGATGACCCGTTTTTAGGCCCTTGAACCTTCGACGCATCGATACTATTATGATATTATATTGATGGCAAGTGAGGATTTCTATGACTGCGCAAGCCTTGAAACAAACGACGGAACGCACCGCTCAGACCATGAACGGCGGGCTCATGCTGCTGGCGATCCTGGTCGTGACGGTGCTGCTGATTTGGATCCTTCCCGCTGCTGTTATCGAGGCCAAGGAAGCGCGCAATGGGTGGCCGTTGCTGTTACCGGGCATCCTCACTTTCTTTTGGCTGTTGATGGTCTCCGGGTTCTACACGCTGCAGCCAAACGAGGCGGCGGCGATCACGCTGTTCGGCGCCTACAAAGGGACCGACCGTGCGCCTGGCCTGCGCTGGGTGCTGCCGTGGCTCATGCGCAAGAAGATTTCCGTGCGCGTGCGCAACGTCACCGGCGAGAAGCTGAAGGTCAACGACCGCCGCGGAAATCCGATCGAGATCGGGGCCGTTGTGGTGTGGCGGGTCAGCGATACGGCGAGCGCGTTGTTCGACGTGGACGACTATCAGCGGTTTGTCGACATCCAGATCGAAACGGCGGTGCGCGAAATCGCTTCGCACTTTGCCTACGACAACGCTGAGCACGACGAACCGACGCTGCGCGCGGCCTCGGACCAGGTTTCGGCGATGCTGCGGGAGAAGTTGCAGGACCGGGTGTCCGTTGCCGGCTTGACGATCGACGAGGCGAAGCTCTCGCACCTGGCCTACGCGCCGGAAATCGCGAGCGCGATGTTGCGCCGGCAGCAGGCCGAAGCGGTGCTTGCGGCGCGGCAGACAATCGTGAAAGGCGCGGTGCTGATGGTTGAGCAGGCGCTCACCCAACTCTCCGAGCGCGAAGTGGTGAAGCTCGACGACGAGCGGCGCGCGTCGATGGTATCGAACCTGCTTGTGGTGTTGTGCTCCGACACCCAGACGCAGCCGGTCGTCAACGCGGGCACGATTTACCAGTAGGTGTCATGCCAGGCGAACGTAAGGCCTTTGCGCTCAGATTGGATCCCGCGCTCTTCAACGCCATCGCGCGGTTGGCGGGCGCGGATCTGCGCAGCGTAAATGCGGAGATCGAGTTCCTGCTGCGCGAGGCGTTGCGGGCGCGAGGGGTTAAGGTCGATGCGTCCAAGGAGACGGGCGGGAACGATCGTTAACACGTTGACGGTCTTCGCTGATTTGTATGCTGCACCTGCTTGCATCGGGGGAGCTATGCGCCCAAATTCCGAACCGCAAGGGTTAAGGCGCTGAGATGCGAACGAGTATTCTCGACCTGATCAAGTTGAAGGGGGAAGGGCGTCGCGTCGCGATGGTGACGGCGTACGACTTCGCCTCTGCAAAGCTGGCCGAGAGGGCGGGGTTTCAGCTGATCTTGGTCGGTGACTCGCTCGGCATGGTCATGCACGGGCACGACACGACGATCCCTGTCACGCTCGACGACATGGTGCGCCATGCGGCGGCGGTCGTGCGCGGGACGGAGAACGCGCTGGTTGTCGGTGATTTGCCGTTTCTCACCTACTCGGGGATCGATGACGCGGTGCATGCGGCCGGGCGCTTGATGCGCGAGGCGGGTGTGCAGGCGGTGAAAGTTGAAGGTGGCGGGCCGGTCGTAAAGGTCGTGCGGCGGCTTGTTGAGCTTGGCATCCCTGTCATGGGGCATTTGGGCTACACGCCTCAAGCCACACATCAGATCGGTATCCGCGTGCAAGGTAAGGACGCACCTGGCGCGCGCGGGATCACGCACGATGCCTTGGCGCTGCAGTCGGCTGGTGCGTTCGGCGTCGTACTTGAGTTGGTGCCGACAGAACTGGCGGAGGCCGTTACGAAACGGCTCTCGATCCCGACAATCGGGATCGGCGCGGGTGTGGGTTGCGACGGGCAGGTGCAGGTCTGGCACGACATCCTGGGTTTGTTCGAGAAGTCGCCAAGGCATGCGAAGCGGTTTGCGGAGGCCGGTAAGCTGATCGAAGAGGCGCTTAGGGCCTATCGCGAAGAAGTTGAGGCGGGGACGTTTCCGACGCGGGCGAATGCTTCTACAATCGCTGCCGGCACGTTGGCCGAAGCGCTCAAAGGTTTCGAAGAGCCGTGAAACTCGTCCGGGCGATCCGCGAGATGCGCGAAGTCCGCGCACCGCTGGATGCGCCCTTCGGCTTCGTTCCCACGATGGGGGCGTTGCACGCGGGGCATTTGAGCCTCGTGCGCCGCGCGCGCGACCTGTGTCCGCGGGTTGGGGCGAGCATTTTCGTCAACCCGGCGCAGTTCAACGACAAACGGGACCTTGAGCGCTATCCGCGAACGTTGGAGCGGGACCTTGAGATGCTGCGCGGGGCCGGGTGCGAAGTCGTGTTCGCACCGGAGCCCTCAGAAATTTATCCGGACGGGTTCTCGACCTCGATCGACGTGGGACCGGTGGCGCGGCCGCTTGAGGGGGCGATGCGGCCGGGGCACTTCAACGGTGTGGCCGTTGTGGTGACGAAGCTGCTCAATATCGTGCGGCCGACGCACGCCGTTTTTGGGCAAAAGGACGCGCAGCAGCTGGCTGTGATCCGCCGAATGGTGCGGGACCTCGATCTACCCGTCGAGATCGTGGCGGGGCCGACGATGCGCGAGGCGGACGGCCTTGCGATGAGCAGCCGGAACGCACTGCTGACAGCGGAGGATCGTGCGGCGGCGCCTATCGTTTGGCAAGCGCTTAGCGCGGTTGGCGATGCGTACAGTCGTGGCGAGCGCGACGCGGGGCTGCTGCGAGGGCTGATGAGCGGCGTCTTGAGTCGCGAAAGGCGGGCGTTGCCAGAGTATGTGAGCGTCGCAGATCCCGTGACGCTGGTCGAACTTGAGCAGATTGGGCCGGCGGGTGCGCTGGTTTCATTGGCGGTCAAGTTCGGCGCAGTCCGTCTGATCGACAACGTGGTCCTTGGCCCCCGCTAACCGCAGGCGCGTTTATCATTAGGATGCTTCGTACACAGACGAGTTGTGATTGTGCGCACGACATTGTGCGGTGCGAAGCGAGGGCATTGCGAGGCGGGCGAATTGGGCGCATGCTCGATCCCCTGACATGAGAGCCGATGCTCCAGTTGTCTCGTCCTCCGGCGTATTCCGCGAGGTGCTGGCGGCTCCCTTGAAGAAGGAGGAGCTATGACTGTTGCCACGATCCTGAAGCACAAAGGGGCCAAAGTCGAAACCGTGCAGCCGAACACGACGCTGCAACAGGTTTGCGATCTCCTTGCGACGAAGCGCATCGGTGCCGCCGTCGTCGTCGGCGCAGCTGGCGAGGTGATTGGCATCATCTCGGAACGCGACGTCGTGCATGCGGTTTCGCAGAATGGGCCGGCCGCGCTCAATCATTCGATCGACGAGATCATGACGCGTGAAGTTGCGACCTGCCGGCTGACCGACAGCTCGGAATCGTTGATGGAGACGATGACGGTTGGCCGGTTCCGCCACGTGCCGGTGGTCGAGGGTGGGCGGCTGATCGGTATCGTGTCGATTGGCGACATCGTTAAGCGGCGGATCGAAGATGCAGATCTGGAGCGCTATGCGATGCGGGATTATATCGCGCAGGCGGGATAAAGCCGCGCATCATTCGCGTCATAGGCGAATTGCAGGACGGTCCTCGCAAGTCAGCTTGACGGCCGGGGCCGCTCCTTCCAGGTTCCTCTCGTTCTGAGGGGAGCGTCATGAACGAGTATGTGTTGGTGGCAGCGGGCTTTGCGCTGCTGATTTTGGGCGCCGAGGCGCTGGTTCATGGCGGTGTTGCTGTTGCGCGGCGGCTCAACGTTTCGCCGCTGTTGATCGGCGTTACCATCGTCGCCTACGGGACCTCAACGCCGGAGTTGCTCGTCAGCGTCAACGCCTCCGTCAATCAAGCCTACGGCATTGCGGTTGGCAATGTCGTGGGGTCGAACATATTCAACATCCTCTTTATTTTGGGCCTTACAGCGCTGATCTCGCCGATCACGGTGTCACCGCGGGCGATCGGGCGGGACGGCCTTTTTGCGCTGGTCGCGGCGGGCTTGTTCATTTGGCTTGCGTCGCGGATGTCCGCGCTTGGGTGGTTCGAAGGCGTATTGATGCTTTCGATCCTGCTGGCGATGATCATGATCAGCTATGCCCAAGAAAGTGCCGCGGGCGCGGAGCCGGATGGCTCACGCCACATGCGCGAGCGTGCGCTTACTCATTCATCCTTCATCGACATTGCGTTGATCGTCGTTGGCATTGCGTTGCTGATATTGGGTGCCGAGATTTTGGTCGGCAGTTCCGTCAGCATAGCGCGTCAAAACGGGATCTCGGAGACTGTCATCGGGCTCACGCTGATTGCGGCGGGCACGTCGTTGCCGGAGCTTGTGACCTCGGTCGTCGCTGCGATGCGCGGAAATCCGGATATTGCGATCGGCAATATTGTGGGCTCTAACATCTATAACGTTCTCGCCATTCTTGGCGTTGCGTCGGTGCTGGGACCGGTCGAGATTGATGCGCAGATCAGGGCTGTCGACATGTGGGTGATGCTGGCCGCGACTCTCGCGCTTCTGCCGCCGCTGCTGCTCGGCAACCGGATGGGGCGGTTTTATGGGCTGTTACTGCTCCTCGGCTACGTCGCCTATGTCGGCTACCTGTTCCAGAAGGCGGGATTGCTGCATTTGCCTGTGAATTAAGTTTGCGCCGGCTTCGTTGCTTAGCATCGCGGCCGGGGCCAAACTGGCCGCTATGACCCTTTTCGATTCCGAATGGGCTGAGCACATCGCCGTGGCTGAGGCGACAAAGGCCGCTTTGCGTCAGCCGTTTGCGCGCGTGGTCGCTGCATGTGCTGCGAGCGTCAAGGCTGGCGGCAAGCTGATGTTCTTCGGGAATGGCGGAAGTGCCGCGGATGCGCAGCACCTCGCGACGGAGTTGACGGTTCGATACAAGGCAGACCGCCCAGCGATCGCGGCACTAGCGCTCACGACGGACACGTCGGCGTTGACGGCGGCAGGCAACGATCTTGGATTTGAGCACATCTTCGCGCGGCAGATCGAAGCGCTGGGGCGGCGTGGCGATGTGGCGATCGGCATTACGACCTCGGGACGCAGTGCGAATGTCGTTAAGGCGCTTGAGACGTCGCGCGGCTTGGGTGTTGTCACCGTCGCGCTCACGGGTGGCGATGGGGGCGAGGCGGGACGAATCGCCGATTACGCGCTGGTCGTTCCCTCGCGGGTAACGGCACGTATCCAAGAGGTGCACATCACGCTCGGACAGATGTTGTGTGCAGCGCTTGAGGTGGAGCTTGGTCTGGCGAAACCGTAAGGTTTCACAATGATTCTGCAGAATACCCTTGATTGACATGTTGCACCCGCACAAATAGGGGATGCGCGCTAACTTCTGAGGACTGCCGATCTTGTCGAGCCCCGCCAAAGCGGTCACCGCGATTTCGCGGACACGCCATTCGCACCTTGCGCGGCTTGAGGCCGAGAGCATCACGATCATGCGCGAGGTCGCGGCGGAGTTTGCGAACCCGGTGATGCTCTATTCGATCGGCAAAGATTCGTCGGTCATGCTGCATCTGGCGATGAAGGCGTTCTATCCCGCCAAGCCGCCGTTCCCCTTCATGCACATCGATACGACCTGGAAGTTCCGGGAGATGATTACGTTCCGGGACAAAATGGCGCGCGAGCTTGGGATCAAGCTGATCGTTCATAAGAACGAGGATGGGATCAAGCGCGGGATCAATCCGTTCGATTCCGGCTCGTCGCTGCATACGCAGGTCATGAAGACCGAGGCGCTACGCGCTGCGCTCGACAAACACGGGTTCGACGCGGCCTTCGGCGGCGCGCGTCGCGATGAAGAGAAGAGCCGCGCGAAGGAGCGTATCTTCTCGTTTCGGACTGCCGGTCATACGTGGGATCCGAAGAACCAGCGGCCGGAGCTCTGGCGCGTCTTCAACGCGCGAATCAAGAAGGGCGAGTCGATCCGGGTGTTTCCGATCTCGAATTGGACCGAACTCGACATCTGGGAATACATCTTGGCCGAGAACATTCCGATCGTGCCGCTTTACTTCGCGGCGAAGCGGCCGGTAGTCGTTCGCGACGGCACGATCATCATGCGTGACGACGAGCGGATGAAGCTTCTGCCCGGCGAGAAGGTGGAGGAGCGCGTGGTGCGTTTCCGCACGCTTGGCTGCTATCCGCTGACCGGCGGGGTGGCGTCGCCTGCGACGACGCTTGAGGAGATCGTGGCCGAGATGCTGGCCGCGCGCACGTCGGAGCGCGAAGGTCGCGTCATCGATCACGACGAGAATGCGTCGATGGAGAAGAAGAAGCGCGAGGGGTATTTCTGATGCGCCCCGAAGATCTGCGCGCCTATCTGGCGAAACAGCATGGTAAGTCGCTGCTGCGGTTCCTGACGTGCGGGTCGGTGGACGACGGGAAGTCGACGCTGATCGGGCGGCTGCTCTATGACACGAAGCTCGTGTTTGAGGATCAGCTGCGAGCGCTTGAGAAAGACTCGAAGAAGCACGGCACCACCGGCGACGATATCGACTTCGCGCTGCTGCTCGACGGGCTTGAGGCCGAGCGCGAACAGGGGATCACGATCGACGTCGCCTACCGGTTCTTCGCGACCGAGAAGCGCAAGTACATCGTCGCGGATACGCCGGGGCACGAGCAGTATACGCGCAACATGGCGACGGGCGCGTCGAACTCGGACCTCGCGGTCATCTTGGTGGATGCGCGCAAGGGCGTGCTGACCCAGACGCGGCGGCACGCTTATATCTGCTCGCTCTTGCGTATCCGGCATGTGGTGTTGGCGGTCAACAAGATCGACCTTGTGGGCCACTCGGAAGAGATATTCCGGACGATCGAACGCGAGTTCCGCGACTTTGCCGAAAAGCTCGACTTTGCGACGCTGGTCGCCATTCCTTTGTCGGCGCGGTTTGGCGACAACGTGATCGAGCGCAGTGCGAAGATCGGGTGGTACAAGGGTCCGGCGCTTCTTCCTTATCTCGATACGATCGACATCGACACGGATGTCGAGAGCAATCCGTTTCGCTTGCCTGTGCAATGGGTGAACCGGCCGAACCTGGACTTTCGCGGGTTTGCGGGGACGATCGCGGGCGGCGCGGTGCGCAAGGGCGATCATGTCGTCGTCGCGAATTCCGGACGGACAACGACGGTGTCTCGGATCGTGACCCAGGATGGCGATCTTGAGGTTGCCGCGGCGGGCGATGCGATCACGCTGACGCTCGCCGATGAAGTGGATGTTTCGCGCGGCGATGTGCTTGCGTTGAGTGCGGCGCGGCCGGAGGTGTCGAGCCAGTTCGCGGCGCATGTGCTTTGGATGGCCGAGGAGGAGCTTCTGCCTGGGCGGCAGTATCTCATCAAGATCGGCACGAAGACGGTGCCGGCTTCGGTGACCGAGCTGAAGCACAAGGTGGACGTCAATAGCCTTGAGCACTTCGCCGCGAAGACGCTGCAGCTCAATGAAGTCGGGTTTTGCAACGTTTCGACAGCGACGCCCATTGCATTCGACGCCTATGCGGACAATCGCGATACGGGCGGGTTCATCATCATCGACCGGTTCACGAACGGTACGGTCGGGGCCGGCATGATCGCGTTCGGCCTTCGCCGCGCGACGAACGTCCATTGGCAAGCGCTAGACGTGAACAAGCACGCGCGCGCAGAGCACAAGGGGCAAAAGCCCGTGATCCTGTGGTTCACGGGGCTCTCCGGTTCGGGTAAGTCAACGATCGCCAACATTGTCGAGCGCAAGCTGTTGCTTGCCGGGCGTCATACGTACCTCCTCGACGGCGACAATGTGCGGCACGGGTTGAACCGCGACCTGGGTTTCACCGATGCCGATCGCGTCGAGAATATCCGCCGGGTGGCTGAGACCGCGAAGCTGTTCGTGGATGCGGGGTTGATTGTGCTCGTGTCGTTCATCTCGCCGTTCCGGTCCGAGCGGCGGTCGGCGCGCGAGCTTGTGATGCCTGGCGAGTTCCTGGAGGTGTTCGTCGATACGCCCATCGAGGTGTGCATGACGCGGGACCCGAAGGGGCTCTACAAGCGCGCGCAGGCCGGCGAGATCAAAAACTTTACCGGTATCGACTCGCCCTATGAACCGCCGGAGAACGCGGAGATCCACGTGAAGACGCAAGAGCTTGCGCCTGAGGCGGCGGCCGATGCGATCATCGCGCGGCTTCAGTCGGTTGGGGTTCTGCCTTAGGGCTTCACAGCGCTGCGGCCGATGCTGTGGTACTCGATACCGGCGTCAGCCATTTCGCGCAGCGGGTAGATGTTGCGCAGGTCGATCAGCAGCGGGCGATTCAACTTTGCTTTCAGCTGCTTCAGGTCAAGGGCGCGGAACTCGTTCCATTCGGTGAGGATGACGACGCCGTCGGCGCCGGTCATGGCATCGTAGGCGTCTTCGGTCCAAGTGACGCCGGAGAGTAGTTTCCCGGCTTCCTTCATGCCCTCCGGGTCGAAGGCGCGGATATTGGCGCCGGCGGCTTGCAGAGCGGGTATGATGTCTAGTGAGGGACTGTCGCGCATGTCGTCGGTGTTCGGTTTGAACGTCACGCCAAGGATCGCAACCGTCTTGCCTTTCACCCCGTCAAAGGCGTCGGCGATCTTATCGGCCATGCGGCGTTTGCGTTTGGCGTTCACGTCCACGACCGTTTCGATCAGGTTTGTGGGTGCGCCGAATTCGTTCGCCTGGCGCACGAGGGCGAGCGTGTCCTTCGGGAAGCACGAACCGCCATAGCCGGGGCCTGCGTTTAGGAACTTGGAGCCGATGCGGCCGTCAAGGCCTATGCCGCGCGAGACGTCTTGGATGTCGGCGCCGGACTTTTCACAGAGGTCGGCCATCTCGTTGATGAATGTGATCTTCATCGCGAGGAAGGCGTTCGAGGCATACTTGATGAGTTCGGACGTTTCTTGCGTCGTGAAGACGAACGGCGTTTTGTCGTTTAGGAACAACGGACGGTAGAGTTGGCGCATGACGTTGCGGGCGCGCTCGCTTTCGGTGCCGACAACAATGCGGTCGGGGCGCTGGAAGTCTTCGATCGCCGATCCCTCGCGCAGGAATTCCGGGTTCGAGGCGACGTCGATGCCCAGTGAAGGGCAGCGCTCGCGAATGATGTCTTGCACTTTCTTCGATGTGCCGACGGGTACGGTCGATTTGGTGACAACGACGGTGTAGTTCCTCAAGCTCGCGGCAATCTCGGCGGCGGCATCGTAGACGTAGGTCAGGTCGGCAAAGCCGTCACCGCGACGGCTTGGGGTGCCGACGGCGATGAAGACGGCCTCTGCGTCGGGGACGGCGGCGGCGAGGTCGGTTGTGAAAGCGAGGCGGCCTGCTTTCACGTTGTCGGCGACGAGGGCGTCGAGGCCAGGCTCGAAGATCGGGATCTCGCCTTTCTTAAGGCGCGCGATCTTGCCGGCGTCCTTGTCCACGCACACGACGTGGTGGCCGAAGTTCGAAAAGCAGGCTCCGGACACGAGGCCGACATAGCCGGTGCCAATCATCGCAACGCGCATTCGTGTATTCCCAAAATCGCCGCGCTTAGAGCGGCAGGGTTTTCAATATCTCTTTTAGCGGGCCTGCGGTATCCGGGCGGCTCAATCCCAAGGCGATGTTGGCTTGCAGAAAGCCAACCTTGTCGCCGCAGTCGTAGCGCTGGCCGTTGAAGCGGAAACCGTGGAACGGTGTTTTGCCGATAAGGCGGGCCATGGCGTCGGTCAACTGGATCTCGTTGCCCGCGCCGCGTTCGTGCTTGTCGAGTTCGGCGAAGACTTGCGGTTGAAGGATGTAGCGGCCAATGACGGCGAGGCGCGACGGGGCCTCCGCGGGCTTCGGCTTTTCGACGACTCCGCGTATGCCGATCAATCCGTTCGCCTCGGATATCGGGTCGATGATCCCGTAGCGCTTCGTCTCTTCCTGGGGCACTTCGCGTACCGCGATAACGCAGCCGCCGACGGTTTTGTAAGCATCCATCATCCGGGTGAGGCAGCCAGGAGTGTCCACCAACAGTTCGTCGGGCAGGAGCACCGCGAACGGTTCGTCGCCGACGAAATGGCGCGCGCACCACACGGCATGGCCGAGTCCCAGCGGTTGTTGCTGGCGCGTGAAGCTGACAGAGCCCGTTGGTGGAAGTGCCTCAAGCAGGCTTCTCAACTCTTCGTTTTTTTCGCGCGACGAGAGGAGCGCTTCCAGCTCATAGGCGTGATCGAAATGGTCTTCGATTATGTGTTTGCCGCGTCCCGTAACGAAGATGAACTGCTCGATACCCGCGGCTTTAGCTTCTTCGACCGCATATTGAATCACTGGCTTGTCGACAACCGGGAGCATTTCTTTCGGTACGGCCTTGGTTGCAGGCAGGAATCGCGTGCCCATGCCGGCTACGGGAAACACCGCTTTGCGTACTGGTTTGAAGGTGCTTGTTGAAGTCATCTCTCAGCTCAGAAAACGTCCACAGGACATCCGCAACTTGCAGTGTCGAATTTCGGGGCACACAGGTAGCAACTGCCGCGCTGCAAGGCCATCGGCAGTATGGGCTACCCACGAATCACTATATCCTGGCGATTATGTTGCGGGTGGCGCTAGTCCTTGTAAGTCTTATAGTTACCTGCGTTACGGCTCGTGCTGGCGGCCTCGCGGATGCGGACGCCGGTATCGCGCGTCTGAACGCGGGTGATCCCACTGCTGCGGTTGCTCTGTTTACGCGCGCGATCCAAAGCAAGGAACTCAGCCCCGAAGTTATGGCGCTTGCCTACTATCACCGTGGGATGGCTTTCCACAGGGAAGGACAGGCCGGCCGGGCGATCCTCGATTATTCGACGGCGCTTTGGAACGAGGATCTACCAAAGAATTTCCGCCCGCGTGCTCTGAACAATCGCGGACTAGCGTTCGAGGCAATCAGCGACTTCGAGTCGGCTATGCGCGATTACTCGCTCGCGATCCGCTTGAACCCGAACTATGCGGAAGCGTTCGCCAATCGCGGCAACGTGCATCGCCGCAACGGGCTGCATGATCAGGCTTTGCTGGACTACGACGTTGCGCTACGCAACGGACATCCGCGGCCGCAGTTCGTGTTTGCCTGGCAAGGTATGGCGCTTGAGAACCAAGGCAAGCGGCGCGAGGCGATGGACTCGTTCCGGCGGGCGCTTCAGATCGATCCGACGTTCGAACTCGCGAAGTCACGTCTGACAAAGCTCGAAGATACGCAGCAGATGAGCAAGGTGCTCGGGCGGCGCAAGAGCACGAAACCCGCTGCACCCTATGTCTTGACCGCGGCGCCGGGGCGTCAGACGGGCGCGGACGAGAGCGTTCAGCTGACGCCGTGGACGCCGTCGGCGTCCGATGCCGGTGCGCGGGAGCCGCTCGCGGCCGTTTCGACACCATCGAACAAGGTTTCCCTGCGCCCAGCGTATGACGACCAGCCGCAGGCGTTGACGTCGCCTTCGATCGTCATCCAGTCAAACAAGCCTGCGGCGCCAGCAGCGCCCGCGCGCACAGTGGAAGCGCCGGCCGTGGCGCTGCCGCAACCGACGCCGAAGCCACGGGTAATTGCGCTTTCGACGCGGGCGCCTGAGGCTGCGGTTCCGCCGCCGTCGAAGCCACGCATCATTATGGCTCCCACCTCCACCGCGGCACCAACGCCGGTTCCTCAGCCGGAAGCGAAGGCGATATCGGCGACAGGCGAGGGCGGTACCGATGTCGTGTTTGCCATCCAGCTTGGCTCTTTCGATACGCGGGAGGAAGCTGAGGCCGGTTGGACGAAGGCATTGAAGATCGCGGGTGACCTGCTCAGCGGCCTTAGCCACGCGGTAGAACCCGTGACAGTGTCCGAAAAGGTGAAGTACCGGCTGTTCGGGGAAGCGCTGCCCGACCGACAGGCTGCGTTGAGCCTCTGCCGGACGCTACGGGACAAAGGCGCTACCTGTATCGTGGTGCGCCGCTAAACGCGGGCAGCGTTGAGACCATTCCCTAAATCTGTTACGCGAGCCTGAACCTCGTTTCAGAAAGCACGCGCCATGACCGATGTTGGGATCACTGCCTTTGGAGCCTACCTGCCGCGACTTCGCTTGCAGCGCAAAGCGATGGCGGCTGCGAATGCTTGGTTCAATCCTGGTATCGCGGCCCAAGGCAAGGGCGAGCGCACAATGGCCAACTGGGACGAGGATGCCGTCACCATGTCGGTCGAGGCCGCGCGCGATGCGCTGCCCGGTGGAGATCCGCTTACGGCGCGCAAACATGTGCAAGCGCTCTACTTCGCTTCGACGACGATGCCGTTTTCCGACCGTCAAAACGCGGGGGTCGTGGCCGCGGCACTGAGTTTGCCCGAAGAGATCCATACGGCAGACGTGACTGGCTCACAGCGTGCCGGCGTGTCGGCGCTGATCGCGGCTTTGGAGAAAGTGAAGGCGGGCGGGGCTAAGACAGCGCTTGTTGCGTCGGGCGACCGGCGCAAGGCTCGCAGTGGGTCCACCCAGGAATTTCAGTTCGGCGACGGCGCGGCGGCGCTCATCGTTGGGTCTGAGCGCGTTGCCGCGAAGTATTTGGGCAGCCACTCGATCTCAGTCGACTTTATCGACCATTTTCGCGGCGAGGCCGAGGAGTACGACTACAACTGGGAGGAACGTTGGATCCGCGATGAGGGCTACACGAAGATCGTGCCGCGCGCTGTGAAGGGGGCGCTTGAAAAGGCCGGGGTCGCGGCAGCTTCGATCGATCATTTCATTCTGCCGTGTCAGTTCGCGAAACTGGATCAGCAGCTGGCTGCGAAAGGTGGGATCGATGCTGCGAAGGTGCGTGACAATCTCGCTTCGACCGTAGGCGAATGTGGGACGGCGCATGCGCTTTTGATGCTTGCGCATGCGCTCGAAGACGCGAAGCCGGGACAGAAGATTCTGGTCGCCGCCTTCGGGCAGGGCTGCGATGCAGCTGTGTTTGAGGTCACCGATCAGATTGAACGTGCCCGTCCGCACAAGGGCGTGAAGGGTTGGCTCGCGCGCCGGAAGGAAGAGACGAACTACATGAAGTGGCTTTCCTTCAACGGTCTCGTCGAGATGGAGAAGGGCATGCGCGCGGAGAAGGACAATAAAACCGCGCTTACCGTTACCTATCGCAAACGGGACATGCTGTTTGGGCTCGTCGGCGGCAAATGCGAGAAGTGCGGCACGGCGCAGTTCCCACGCACGCGCATTTGTGTGAACCCGAATTGCGGCGCGGTCGATCAGCAGAAGCCGTTTTCGTTTGCGGAGCTGAAAGGCAAGATATTGTCGTGGTCGGCGGACTATCTCACCTATTCCCAAGATCCCCCCTCGCATTACGGGATGGTGACTTTCGAGGAGGGCGGACGCTTTCTCTCCGACATCACCGACGTCGATATAGGCACGATCGACTCAGGCACGCAGGTCCGGATGGTGTTTCGGATCAAGGACTTCGACGACCGCCGCGGGTTTCGCCGCTATTTCTGGAAGGCGGCGCCAGTTTACTGAGGATTTTGACAGCGCGGAGATCGCGTCGTTAGATGGACGGAATGGATATTCTGGAGAACTGACATGGCTAGCGGCATTAGAGACAAAGTCGCCATTCTCGGCATGGGGTGCTCGAAGTTCGGAGAGCGCTGGGACATGGGCGCGGAAGAGCTCATGGTCGAGGCCTATATCGAGGCTCTGCAAGATGCAGGCATCGAGACGAGCCAAATCCAGGCTGGCTGGTTCTCCACCCATATCGACGAGATCGGCGTTGGCAAGGGCGGGACGCCGATGTCGGTGGCGCTACGCCTTCCAAACGTCGCGGTGACGCGGGTCGAGAATTTCTGCGCCGGCGGTTCGGAAGCCTTTCGCGGCGCCGTCTATGCCGTGGCGTCGGGCGCCTACGATATCGCGCTCGCGCTTGGCGTCGAGAAGCTTAAGGATACGGGTTACGGCGGTTTGCCGACAGGGCAGCCAGGCACGCTGTTGCCGCAATGGGGCGCGAACGGATCGGCGCCCGGGAACTTTGCGCAGTTGGCGTCGGCTTATCGGGCTAAACACGGCGTGTCGAAGCAGGATCTGAAGCGCGCGATCGCGCATGTCTCGGTCAAGAGCCATGAGAACGGCGCGAAGAATCCCAAGGCGCATCTGCAAAAGCCGATCACGGAAGAGATGGCGTTGAACGCGCCGATGATCGCCGAGCCGCTCGGCCTGTTCGATTGCTGCGGCGTGTCGGACGGCGCAGCGGCGGCGATCGTGACGACGCCCGAGATCGCGCGCGCGATGGGCAAGAAGGACATCATCACCGTCAAGGCGCTGCAGCTAGCGCTCTCGAACGGTTTGGAAAGCACGCACAATTCGTGGGATGGCAGCTATTTCCACACCGCGCGCATCGCCTCGAAGAAAGCTTACGAGGAAGCCGGCATCAGGCGTCCGCGCGATGAGGTGTCGATGATGGAAGTGCACGACTGCTTCTCGATCACGGAGCTCGTGACGATGGAGGATCTATTCATCTCCGATGAGGGTCGCGCGGTCCACGATGTGATGGACGGGTTCTACGACGCTTCCGGCAAGGTTCCTTGCCAGATCGACGGCGGCCTGAAATGTTTCGGGCACCCGATCGGCGCAAGCGGATTGCGCATGCTCTATGAGATGTATCTTCAGCTGCAGGGGCGTGCGGGCGCCCGGCAACTCAAGAACCCCAAGATCGGCCTGACACACAACCTTGGCGGCGCGCCGTCGATGAATGTGTGCTCCATCGCGATCATTGGAGCGCACGGGGCATAAAGCCCGCGCGACTTTGAAGTAGAACGGCGGCGCCGCAGGGCGCCGCCTTTTTTTTGCCAGCGATTATTGCGAGGTCACTTCGGCCGTATCGGGGGGCGTGTCCGGCGTCACCGGCTCGAACTCGGTTGTCGCCTCCGGTGGCGGGGGGAGGCTTGCCTGGGCGACGAAGGCCTCGGCGCGTCTTGCTACGTTTTCTTTGATGTCGGCGAAGAACGGATTGATGCTTGACGGGAACAGGTCGCGGTAGCGCGGGCCGGTCCAGAGATAGATCGGGCTCGGTGTGACGTCTGTGAATAGGAGCCCGTTCCAGCAGTCGGCGGAGGTCACCGCGCGCGTTGTTGTGACGCCGCTCGCCGCGAAATCGGACAGTTCGGCTGCGCCCAAGTTCATGTCGGGTGTGCCGGCACGGCCCGAGATCGACCACGTTAGCGGGTTGACGCAGGCGAGTTCGCGGCCGCGCGTCGCATCAAAGCCGCCGCCGTCCTTCCAGACGAGTGCGCTTTGGCGGGCTATGTCGCCGCGGCCGTGTTGCGTGGTCGAGTGCCAGATGACGAGACATCCGGTTTGGTCGGGCGTGTCGCAGAGCGGGGTTGCGGGCGCGACGAGTTCGGTTGGGATCGCGACTTCGAGCAGGTAGCCCGCTACCAAGCGTGCACGGTCTTCCGGCTTCATCTCGTTGATCAAGCGAAAGCCGTAGAGAGCGCCTTGGCCGTAGCCTGCGACGATGAACGGGCGGCCTTTGTTATGGCTGGCCAGAAACTTGTCGAACGCCTTCTGGACGTCGGCGTAGGCGAGTTCGCGCGCTTCGCGGCCGTCGTTGGCGGAGGACATGAAGGCGTACGGCGCGGCTTGGCGATAGAGCGGGATGAAGACGTTTGCGCCAGCTGCGAACGGCGCGGCATGGAGCGGACGGATCACGCGGGCGATGCGTTCGCGCACGGCGGTGTTGCTGACGGGCGCGTTCCAGTACTCGCCGGAGAAGTAGACGGTGGGATAGATGAAGAAAACATCGACGGGCTTGTCCGCCTTCGCGCTTAGCACGGCCCAGGATGAGGCTTTCGCGTAGTCGGGCGCCGTTGCTTGCGCGCCCTCGCCGAACGCCCGGTCAGGGTTCAACGTGTAGCGGATGAGGTTGTCACGCGCGCCGAAGGCAGCCATCGCCGCTGCACCCAAGAGGAGCAGCAGTCCAATCAGTACGTACAACCAAATGCGACCTGGGGCCGCCATCTCGCCCTCGACTCTGAGCCGGCGAGCTACGTATCACGCAGCGCTGTTTCGGCGGCGCGACTGCAACATTCATCCTGGGAAAGTGCCCTTCCGGCCACAGCTATTTGCGCGGATGGTGAGGTGAATGCACAAGTCCTGAGTAATTCGGCTGGTCTATCGCAACTTTTGCGAGAGTCATCTGGGTGAGGTGGCGTGCCAGGGCTGGGTCATCGACCGCGATTTCGTTGGTGCGAATCCGGCGGCAGAGTTCGCGGTTCAGCTCATTCAGTGTGCCGTCGCGGCCCAGCAACTTCCTTAGGCGTTCGGCTTCTTCGGCGTTGGACGCAGGACCGCCTTCGAGTTCGCGCGCGACAATGGCGAGCGCGTTTGCGGCGACGCGGGCGTGGAACGCGGTGCGGCCTTGCAGCTCTGGCATCGCATGCTTCTCGATGAACTCGCGCACGGCGGTGACGAGTTCGAGCGCAGAGGGTTGGTCCATCATCGGGCCACAGCTCCATAGAGCAGGTTTACGAGATCGATCTCAGTTTCCGACGAGCGGCGGCCGATTGCGGCGCGCTCAACGCTGCGGTCGGCGCCAGTCGCAAAGGTTTGATACATCGACATGCACATGATGCCCCATTTGAGCGTGCCGAAAATCTCCCAGAATTTTACCCGCTCTGCGGTCATGTTCTTGCCGCCGGCCTCGGCGTAGCCCGCAACGAGGTCTTCGACGTCGCCGAAGCCGCCAACGACTTTGTGCGTTTCGCCGAAACGCCAGGAGTTGACGCAAATCCAGCCCAGGTCTTCGGCCGGGTCGCCGATGTGGGTGAGTTCCCAATCGAGCACTGCGCGAACTCCCTCAGGGCCGATCATCAGATTCCCGTGGCGGAAGTCGCCGTGGACGAGCGTGAGGTCGGTCGTCGTAGGCAAGCGTTGTTCGAGCCACTTGAACGCCACTTCGAAGACGGGGTGCGGGTAGTCGTAGGTGTCGAGGATCGTGCGGTACTGATCGAATTGCGCGCGTGGGGAGACGACGTTGAGGTCGCTTACTTGCGCTTTGTCGACGGCGTGGATCTTGGCCAGGATGCGGCCGCATTGTCGCGCCAATTTGGGGCGGGCGTTTGCGAACTCGGGGTCGCGCAGAATTTTGCGAGCGATCGTTTCGCCCTCGATGCGGCCCATGATGTAGCCGGAGCCGACGTCGTCGGCGTCGTCAAGCACATACGGCACAGGCGGAACCGGGACGCCCGTTTTCTCGGCAAGGCGGATCACCTTGGCTTCGGTCGCGAGCGGAACGGCGGTTGCGGTGCGTGGGATCGTCTTGCCGAATGGTGCACGGCGCAGGATGAGCGGTGTCGTGCCGTTTGGGCCTGTTCCGTCGAAGGACCAGGTCTCTTGGCTGGCCCCGCCGGAGAGGCGTTTCAGGCCGGTGATCGATGTGATGCCCGCGATGGCGCGGGTGATGGCGCGTTCGAGGGCGGGCGCAAAGTCAGCTTGGCTCATTGGGCAAGAGTGGCGGCCGATGCGGCTCGCGTCAATGCGGTTTGGCCAGGAGCCAGAGGCCTTGTGCGATCGAGATCGCGCCGACGACGAGAACGATCGTCTTTGTCCAGCGGCGGAAGTTCTCGTTCGACATTTTCTCAAGCAAAGGACCGGCCAATGTCGTACCGACAACTGCGGCGGCGATAGCTGCGGCGTAGACGTCGAGGTCAAGCGTTTGGACTTGCCCCACGAGCACCCCGTAGTAACCGACTTTCAGTGTGTGACTTAACGCTTGAGTGGCAGCCTTGGTCGCAACGACGGCGCGGCGGTCCATGGTCGAGCGGACGAAGAATGTGTCAAGCAGCGGGCCTGCAACGCCTGCGATCAGCTGGAGACCCGCCACGACGAAGCCGCAGGTGATTGCGTGTGAGGTCTTGGTTGCGTCGAGCGCCCATTGTTGCGGGACCGCGAGCGCCGCGTAGGGCGTGAGGCCTAGCAAGATCAGCATCGTCGCTTTGTCGGGGATGTAAGCGAGGACGAGCGGTAAGACGAGGGCGGGCAGGGCGCCTAGCGTGTAGAGACCGACGATGCGCCAGTCGATCCACTGGCGCCAGATGATGGCGCGCCAGCCGTTCGAGAAGAATTGGGTTACGCCGTGCAGGATCATCGCTGCCGGGACCGACAGCAATTGCCCCAGGATCAGCATCAGGATGAGGCCGCCAGCCATCCCAAAGACGCCGGAGATCATCGAGGTGACGATGACAACGACGCCGATGATGAGGCTGAGCGGCAAGACCATTGATATGGATATCTGCGGTTCGCCGGCCGGTGTCGAGACGTGATCAGCAAAATCAACGTGTGATGTCCGGCCGCAGCCGGCACACTTAACCAGACTTGATCGTCTTCACCGCGTCGTCTTGTTCGAAGAGATAGAGCAGGACGCGCAGCGCTTCGCCGCGCGGGGTTTGGAGGTTGGGGTCGCGGGCGATGATCAGGCGTGCGTCGTCACTGGCGGGGGCGATCAAGTCGTTGTGCACTTCAAGGTCGGCCAGGCGGAAGTTGGGCAGCCCGGACTGGCGCGCGCCCAAGAGTTCGCCGGCGCCGCGCAGGCGCAGGTCTTCTTCGGCGATTTTGAAGCCGTCTTCGGTGGTGCGGATGCAGTCGAGGCGGGCGCGGGCGGTTTCGCCGAGCGGGGATTGGTAGAGCAAGAGGCATGTTGATGGTTTGTCGCCGCGGCCGACGCGGCCTCTAAGCTGGTGGAGTTGCGAGAGGCCGAAGCGTTCGGCGTGCTCGATAACGATGATTGTGGCGTCTGGGACGTCGACGCCGACTTCGATGACTGTCGTGGCGACGAGGATGTTTGCGCGCCCCGCGCGGAAGTCGGCGATGGCTGCGTCTTTCTCGGCGGGCTTCATGCGGCCGTGGATGAGGCGGACGCGGTCGCCAAAGGTACCTTTCAAAACGTCGAAGCGTTCTTCGGCGGCGGTCATATCGAGGTCTTCGTTCTCCTCGACGAGCGGGCAAACCCAGAAGGCGCGTTCGCCTTGTGCGACCGCGCGTTCGATGCCTTCGATCACTTCGTCGAGGCGGGTCAAGGGGATCGCGCGGGTGGCGATCGGCTTTCGCCCGGCTGGCTTTTCGGTGAGGCGCGACATATCCATGTCGCCGTACGCGGTGAGCGCGAGCGTGCGCGGAATCGGTGTTGCGGTCATCACTAGAATGTCCACGGGCGCGTTGCCTTTGCCCGACAGAGCGAGGCGCTGGTGGACGCCGAAGCGATGCTGTTCGTCGATGACGGCGAGTGCGAGGTCGTTGAAGACGACCGTCTCGGAGATAAGCGCGTGAGTCCCGATCAGTATCTTGAGGTCGCCCGAGGCGAGACGCTCGAGCGTTTCATCGCGTTCCTTGCCGCGCTCGCGTCCGGTAAGGAGGGCGATCGAGACGCCGGCCGCGTCGGCTAGCGGTTTGAGCACGGCGAAGTGTTGGCGGGCGAGGACTTCGGTCGGCGCCATCAGTGCCGCCTGTCCGCCGCATTCGATGGCATTCAGCATCGCAAAGAACGCGACGAGTGTCTTTCCTGCGCCGACGTCGCCTTGCAGGAGGCGAAGCATGCGGATCGGTGCCGCCATGTCGTCGAAGATTTCACCCAGCGCCTGCTCTTGGCTTTTGGTCAGCGTGAACTTGAGTGCTTTGAGCGCGACGGCGCGCAGCTTGCCATCGCCTTTGAGCGGCCGGCCCTTCGTCTTGCGCATCCTTGCCCGGGCAAGTGCGAGCGCAAGTTGGCTCGCGAGCATTTCGTCGAACGCGAGGCGGCGGCGGGCGGATGTTGTCGGGTCGAGATCGGCGAGGCTTTCCGGTGCGTGCAGGCGCTTAAGAGATGTCAGCCAGTCCGACCAGCCTTGTTTCTTCAACCAAGCGGGGTCTTGCCACTCGGGGAGCGGCACGGCCTTTTCGACAGCGAGCGTGACGGTGCGCGTGAGCGTGCGAGGTGGCAGGCCTTCGGTGCCGCCGTAGACGGGTTCGATTGCGGGGGCAGTGGCGAATGCCTTTTCGTCGAGAATGCGGCTTGGGTGTTCGATCTGCGGGCGGCCGTCGAATTGTACGACCTTGCCACTGATGTAGCGTGTTTCACCGGTGGGGAGCGCGTTCTTGAGGTGGTCCTTGTAGCTGCGGAAGAAGACGAGGTCGACGAAGCCGGTCTCGTCACTTGCGCGTATCTTGTAGGGTTGGCGCTGCGTGCGTCCGGGCGTGTGTTCGACGATCGTGAGTTTCAGTGTCGTGATCGCGTCGGGCGGTGCGTCGCGGATTGTGGAGCGGGTGCGCCAGTCGTTGATCGACACGGGCTTGTGCCAGAGCAAGTCCACGAGTCTTGGACCGGCAAGCTTGGTGATCAGCTTCGCAAAGCGCGGACCGACGCCCTGCAATGTGGCGACGTCTGCGAAGAGCGGGAATAGAATCTGCGGGCGCATTGCTTAAGTTAGCAAAACGCCGCTGAGTACGGCCATGATGAAATGTTGGCGCTATGGCGCCCGTAGGTCGCCGATGATCGCTTCGATGTAGTTCGTGATGATCGAGACGTGGCCTTCGCCCTCGGGGAAGCTGGCGCGGTTGTTGGGGATGAACTTGGCATAGTGGCGGCCGATCGAGACAGGGACTTGGACGTCACCGGTGCCGTGCCAGATCGAGACGGGGGTTTTGATGTCGGCCAAGGTGAAGGGCCAGGGTTCGCCGTAGACGCGTGCGTCGGACATTGGGCCCTTCGATGAGGCACGAAGGCCTTCTCGAAAGCTCGAGAGCAGCATCTGGAGGAATTCAGGTGTCATCGCCTCTTCGTCGCGCGAGGCGCGAGGCACACGGGCGCGCATTCGGTGGAAGTGCGTCTCGGCGAGGGGGTTGCGGATGATCGTGCGCATGATCGTGCCGAGCACGGTGGAGGTCAGCGGGCGGTTGCCAACGTCGAGCAGGAGGCCGACGCGATTACCCTTCATGCCAGGCGCTTCGGGTGGTCCCAGACCTGCGATGAGGGCGACCCTGACCGCGCGGCCGTGCAGGAAGTGGGCGCAGGCTGCGGCATAGGGACCGCCGCCGGACATGCCGATGACCGCGAACTTGTCGAGCTTCAGGTGGTCGGCGAGCTGTTCGATGTCGCGCGGCCAGTCTGCAAGCTTGCGGTTGTGGTGAGGGTCCGAGAGGCCGTAGCCGGGTCTATCGACGCCGATCATCTGGGCACCGGGGACTTCGAAGAAGCCGGCCTCGAGGCGCGAGCCGGGCCAGCCGTGGAAGTAGAAGACAGGCAGTCCTTTCGTCGCGCCGAACAGTGCGTAGCCGAGCTTGCGGCCGTCGCGGAGCGTTACGGTTTGCATGGTGCGTGCGATCGCACCGTCCGGTTTAGGACGGGAAAGCGGGATCGGGGCGTTCATGTTCATGGCGCCAACGCAAGCCTTGGAAAACGTGGGAGCTTTATGTGGGTTTACGTTGTGACACTGCAAGACGAGGCTGGCTTAAAGGTTAGTCATCGGCCTAGAAAGGGCGATGGACGAACGGCGTAAACGGTTGAAATTCCGGGCTTGGCGGCGGGGGCTGAAAGAGCTCGACCTCGTGGTCGGCGGTTTCGCGGATGCGAACCTAGAGCACCTTGACGAGGAGGGGCTCGATGCGTTCGAAGACCTGCTGACTGTTCCCGACAACGACCTTTACGATTGGTTGTGCGATCGCCGCACGCCGCCAGAGCGCTATCGCACGAAACTGTATGAGCAAGTTTACGATTTTAGCCGGCGCGCCCGAGGGGTATGACGCGCTTGTGATCGCCGAGGCGGTCAACAAAAGCGGCGGCATGCACCTGCACATTGCGCGCGATGAGCCGCGTGCGGCGGCGCTTGCCGAGGCGCTGAAGTTCTTTGCGCCGAAATTGCCGGTCCTGATGTTCCCGGGGTGGGATTGCTTGCCCTATGACCGTGTATCGCCCAAGGCGGAGATTGCCGCCGAGCGAATGGCGACGCTTTCCGCGCTGACAGGTAAGGGTAAGCGCCCGCTGGTTGTGATTACGACGGTGAGTGCGGCGCTGCAGCGGGTGCCGCCACGGGCCTCAGTCGAGAGCGCGAGTTTTCGGGCGGTGAAGGGCGGGAAGGTCAAGCGCGAGGAGCTGCTCGCGTTCTTGGGGCGCAACGGGTTTGTGAGCGCGAGTTCGGTCGCCGAGCCCGGCGACTTTGCGGTGCGCGGCGGGATTGTGGACGTGTTTCCACCAGGCGTGGAGATGCCCTACCGGCTGGACTTCTTCGGGGACACGGTGGAGACGATCCGGCGGTTCGAGCCGGAGAACCAGACGTCTGTCGGCGAGGTGGCCGAGGTCGTGCTGACGCCGGCTAGCGAGTTGCCGCTCGATAAGTCGTCCATTCAAAGATTCCGCTCCGGATATATCGCGGCATTCGGGGCGGTGCTGGGCGACGATCCGCTGTACGAGGCGGTGAGCGCGGGTCGCAAACACGCCGGGATGGAGCATTGGGTGCCGCTGTTTCATGAGCGGCTTGAGACGATCTTCGACTATACGGGCGATGCGCCGGTCACGCTCGATCATCAGGTCGAGGAATCGCACGCGGCGCGGCTGACGTTGATCGCCGACTATCACGAGGCACGGGTGCTGGCGCGGCAGGAGCAGAGGGCGGCGATGAAGGGGATGGCGCCGCCTTACAAGCCGCTCGCGCCGGAGACGCTTTATCTGACCGATACGGAGTGGGGTGCGGCGCTTGAGAAGCGGGCGGCGAAGCAGTTCTCGCCGTTCAAGGCGGTTGAGATGTCGGGGCAGCTCAATGCGGGCGCGATGCGGGGGCGCGACTTCGCGCCGGAGCGCGCGGCGGCCAAGAACGTGTTCGACGCGGTTGCGGCTGCGATCAGCGAGACGCAAGCCAAGAAGAAGCGTGTGGTCGTTGCATGCTGGTCGGCCGGTTCTGCCGATCGAATGGGTGGGGTACTGGCCGACCACGGTGTTGCCGCTATTCGCACGCTCGATAGTTGGGGCGAGCTGATCGATCTGCATCCGCAAGCGGTTGGTTTGATCGTGCTTGGGATCGAGCAAGGGTTTGAAACGGAAAAGCTCGCCGTCATCTCCGAGCAGGACATTCTGGGCGACCGGCTTGTGCGGCGCCAGGCACGGCAGAAGCGGGCGGCGAATTTTATCGCCGAGGCGGCGGCGCTTAGTCCAAGCGACTTGGTCGTGCATGTCGACCACGGCATCGGGCGGTACTTGGGGTTGAAGACGATCGAGGCGGCGGGGGCGCCGCACGATTGCCTCGAGCTTCAATATGAGGGCGGCAAGCTGTTCCTGCCGGTCGAGAACATCGAGCTGCTGTCGCGATATGGCGCGGACGATGAAGGCGCGGTCCTCGACAAGCTCGGCGGGTCGGGCTGGCAGACGCGCAAGGCCAAGCTGAAGAAGCGTATTCGGGATATGGCGGAGCAGCTGATCAAGGTGGCGGCGGAGCGACAGCTGCGCGACGGGCCGGTGATCGACGCGCCGCAGGGTGTCTACGAGGAATTCTGCGCGCGTTTCCCCTATGGCGAGACGGAGGATCAGGAAAAAGCCATTGCGGACGTGATGGAGGACCTGACCAAGGGGCGGCCGATGGATCGGCTGGTCTGTGGCGACGTCGGTTTCGGGAAGACCGAGGTTGCGCTGCGCGCGGCCTTCGTCGTCGCGATGACGGGGCGGCAAGTTGCGGTCGTGGTGCCGACGACGCTGTTGGCGCGACAGCACTTCAAGACATTCTCGACCCGGTTTCAGGGCTTTCCCGTCACGGTGCGGCAGCTGTCGCGGATGGTCACTGCGAAGGAAGCGAGCGAGACGAAGGCGGCGTTGGCGGCGGGCAAGGTCGACGTCGTCGTCGGTACGCATGCGTTGCTTGCGAAGTCGATCGAGTTTCGCGATCTGGGGTTGCTCATCGTCGATGAGGAGCAACACTTTGGTGTCGCGCATAAGGAACGTCTCAAGCAGCTGCGCGCGGACGTACATGTGCTGACACTGACGGCGACGCCGATTCCGCGCACGTTGCAATTAGGGCTTTCCGGCGTGAAGGAGATGTCGATCATCGCGACGCCGCCGATCGACCGGCTTGCGGTGCGCACGTTCGTGACGCCGTTCGATCCGGTGACGCTGCGCGAGGCGTTGCTGCGCGAGCACTATCGCGGCGGACAGAGCTTCTACGTTTGCCCCCGCATTTCCGACTTGGGCGAGGCTGAGGAGTTCCTGAAGGCGACGGTGCCTGAAGTGAAGGTCGGTATCGCGCACGGGCAGATGGCGCCTACGCGGCTCGAAGACATCATGTCGGCATTCTATGAGGGCAAATTCGATGTGCTGCTCTCGACGCCGATCGTGGAGAGCGGTCTCGACATTCCGACGGCCAATACGATGATCGTACACCGTGCCCAAATCTTCGGCTTGGCGCAGCTTTATCAGTTGCGTGGACGGATCGGGCGGTCGAAGGCGCGGGCGTATGCGTACTTCACGGTGCCAGCGGATCGGCAGCTTACGGAGAATGCGGACCGCCGGCTCAAAGTGCTGCAGACATTGGACACGCTTGGTGCCGGGTTCAGCCTTGCGAGCCATGACCTTGATATTCGCGGTGCGGGTAACTTGCTCGGCGAGGAGCAATCGGGCGAAGTGCGCGAGGTCGGGATCGAGCTCTATCAAGATATGCTTGAGGAGGCGGTTGCGAGCCTGCGAGGCAAGCTGCCGGATCGCGACGAGACGTGGTCACCGCAGATCAATCTTGGCTCGGCCGTGCTGATACCCGAAGGTTATGTCGCCGATTTGAACGTGCGGCTTGCGCTCTATCGGCGCCTGTCGACGCTCGACACCGATCAGGCGATTGACGCGTTCGCGGTGGAGTTGATCGATCGCTTCGGGCCGCTGCCGGCTGAGGTGAAGACGCTGCTCAAGATCATGGCAATCAAGCGTCTCTGCCGTGTCGCGCAGGTCGAGAAGATCGATGCGGGGCCGAAGGGTGCCACGATCAGCTTCCGCAACAACGCCTTCCCGCAACCGCAGAAGCTGATCGGCTGGATTGCCCAGAACCAGAAGTTTGCGAAGGTTAGGCCGGATCAGAAACTCGTCATCGTGCGCGAATGGGCAAGCGCGGAGGAGCGGTTGACCGGCGCGGGGCAGGTACTGCAGCGGTTGGCGGAGATGGCGGCTTAGCTTACGGGCAGAACAACACGCTGCGTGCGGACCGGTCGCGGCGGAAGATGCGGATGAGTTCGACCGCTTCCGGGGGCATCGCGTTCGTCACTTTGAGGCCGAGCTTTTTGGCTTCGGCGTAGGTGAGGGGATAGCCGTGGGTGAGGTCGCCATCGTTCAGGCGATGTGCGATCTTGTTGGCCACACCGGATGCGTATGTACCGGCCATGAGCTCCATGGCGTTGTTGTGGTGCTCGGGCAGGTCGCGCTTGCACTGGATCGCGGTCTCAAGGACATCGTCGGCGATCTTCTTCTTCGGTTTCGTTTCGAGGACCGAGATGATCGCGCGGGTCGGGAAGCGCATGCCGATCGAGGGGATGTAGACCTGTGTGTCGATGGGACCCAAGGCTGCGTGGTTCGACATCACGATCTCGTCGGCGGCCAAGGTCATGATCGTGCCGGCGGACATCGCGTAGAACGGCACGAAGACCGTCTTCTTGCCTTTGTGCGCCTTGATCGCGCGGGCGAGCTGCATTCCCTGATAGGCGAGGCCGCCCGGCGTGTGCAGGATGATATCGAGCGGCGTGTGCGGGTCCAGCGCGTAAAGCGCGGTCAGAACGTCTTCTGTGGTGAGGAGATCGACGTTCGAGCTCTCCATCATGTCGTTGTGGATCACGCACAAGACGCGACTGCCGCGTTGCTGTTCCATCCGTGCGATGTAGGGGCGTGCGGCCAGGTTGCAGCTGTCCCAGCTGCTGGTGGCGGATTCGCCGTCGTCGTCGCGCTGCAAAGCTTGCGGCGCTTGAACCGGCGGCGGTTCGCGCAGGGCCATGTGCGGGCGCCAAGGCGAGTAACGGTCGTAGGGCGCGTGCGCAGATGCTTCTGCCGGGACGGGGCCGAACTTCACGCCATGATCGGCGACCGGATTCGAGCGGCAGGCGCGGATGAGGTCGTAGACGTCGGCGGGCACGTTCGTCGAAATCGGGAGGCCAATCGAGCGCGCGATCTTGGGCGTCATTGGATCCCAGGGCGAGCGTTTGCCGCCGACAATTTGCAGCGCCAGGCTGCACTGGCCGGCGTGGCCCGAATTGTGTTCCAGCTCGCAGACGAATTCACGCGCTTCGCGGCACCAGTTCTTCTCCATGTGGTGGCGCATGACCGTGAGGTCGGAGACGTTGCGTGCACCCTTTTGCGCGATGACGCCGGAGAGCGCTGTATCGTCGGGCTCAATGAACGAGAGTGCGGCGTTCGGTCCGAGCACGACATTGTCCGCGGCGAGCGCGATCAAGGTCGACAGATGCTGGGCGTAGTGCGGAACAAAGACTGTCGTCTCGCCCTTGTGCGCTTTGATGGCGCGGGCGATTTGTTGAACGGCGAGGAAGCTGCCGCCGAACGAATGCAGGATGACGTCGAGCTTTGCGTTCGACGGAATTGCGCTCATCGCCGTCAGGAAGTCTTCCATGTGGCGCGGGCCGATGAATTCGCGCCAGTACCACTCCCACGGATATTCGCGGGGCAGCTGGTGACCGTGAACGAGGGCGATGACGTGCGAGTTACGGGCGCGCTGAACGCGGCCGATGATTTCGTCCCACTCGCCCGCAGGGGCGGTACGCCGGCCGGCCGCGTGCATAGCGGGCCCGCCGAACGCCGGAATCTCGGGCTCGTCCGCATCGGCGGAGGCAAGCCCAATCGTTCTCAGAAAGCCCTTGAGCGGCATCTACCCAAAACTCGTCCCCAACACGAGGCATAGTTGTAGCGCAGATGTGGGCCGACCGTCGCGTGAAACCGCTGCAATGAGCGTCACGGTTATGCGCCGGATTCCCCTCTGAGGGGAATCCGGCAGGCATCATTCTATTTTTGTTTGACGAGTTCGACGCGTCGGTTCTTCGCCTTGCCTTCATCCGTGCGGTTGTCGGCGATGGGGGCGGCTTGGCCAAGGCCCTTGGACGCGAGGCGGGTTTGCGCAACGCCGCCTTTAGCGATTGCGTCCATGACGGCTTTGGCCCGCGACTCGCTTAGCTTTTGGTTCGACGCGGCCGTGCCGACATTGTCGGTGTGACCTTCGATACTGATCTTAAGATCCGGCGCGCCTTTGAGCATCGCGACGATTTCCTTCACCGTCGCTTCGCCGTCGGCCTTGAGGGTCGATTTGCCGGTGTCGAAGTTGATGTAGAGGGCGATGAAGCCGTCTTTGTTCAGCGCGTCGAGCATCGCGTTCGCGCTGACTACTTGGGCCATCGCTTCGACCTCGACGATGGACAATACATAGCTCTGCGTCGGCGCGCTCCAAATGTCGGGCTCTACCTTTATCCAGATGTCTTTGCCGTTCGCATTGGCTTTCAGGGTGGTTTCGCCGGGGTCCATGTCCTTCGGCGCACGCTCGAACACGACTTCGCCTTTGATTGCTTTGACGGCGTTTTGGTAGTTGCGAATGATCTGCAGCGGCGAGGGTTGGGTCTGCGGGTCCTTGTAGAAGTACCTGATGACGGTTGCTTGCCCTTCGATCGGCTTCTCCTCGACCTTGCCCTCGGCGTTCTTGATCTTGAACGTTACGCTGTTGAAGTTCTTCTCGTAGTCGGTGATGCGGCTCTCCGGATAGCGCGTCAGCAGCGGATGGTCTTTCGATCCCTTTACGTCTTCTGCTTGCGCGGTCGTGGCGACAAACAGGAAGGCGGCGGCGGCAAGAAGGCGCTTCATGATTGGCTCCCGAATCGTAGGCGCGGTAACATCGCCGCCTGGCAATGGTTGCGCAATTGACGGGGATTACAAAGCGGTGCGGGAAAGCGAGCTATTCCGCCGCTTCGTGTTCGCCGACGTGCCAGGTGATCGGCGTGCCGTCGCGGTTGAGGAATCCGTTGCGACCGCTGTCCTCGGGGGCTTCCTCGCCGGTGCGTTGGCGTAACAGCATGATGCATTGTTCGAGGATATGGCCCAGGTGCCAGAACTCGAGTTGGCCCTTCTCCGAGTAGAACTCGTTTTGGCGCGTGGCGTTCGGCGGCAGGATCGAGATCATCAGGCCGTAGTCGGCGTTGAACGCATGACGGCTGCCGGCGAGGTCGCGGACTTCCGCGGCAGCGGGTCCGCTTTCGGCCGAGTGATGGCACTGCACGACCGCACTACCGTCCTTGCCGCTGGTGAAGACATCGACGCCGTAATCGTGCGAGCGCTGGTTCAGTTTGACCAGCCAGCCCCAAGCGACGAAGAGCTTGCCTACCTCTTGCGCGAAGACGTCACCGGGGCGCATGCCCTTTGATGCTGCGATCTTGCGGATGTCGTTCTGCCAGAAGCCCGCCGTCGTGCGCCGGCGTTGTTCGTTGAGCCACGTGCGCTCGGCGTCTTGATACAAGCGAAAGCGTTGACCGACCGAGAGTTGGTTCTCGCGCATTACCTTTGCGTGTTTGTGCGTGCGCGATTGGAAGAACGCTGCGAGCGCCGCTAAGATCAACGAGGCGCCGAGATAGGCAGCCCATTCGTAAGACGGAAGTGCTGCGGGATCGATCGGTTGCTTGATGAAGTCGAAATCGCCAACAAGAACCCAGTACGCGCCAGCGACCGGCACCAACGGTACCAGGAACGCAGATAGATAACGTGCCCAATACTGCTTGATTTCGTTTTGCGTCTTTTCAATCGCAACCGCGAGCAACTCGTCGTCGAGGTCGTCACGCGTCAAGCCGAACGCCGTCGCGGTTGGGCGCGGCGTGGTCCACGGATTGGGGCCCATCGCGTCGGCCCCCGATAACATCAGTCGTCCTTTGGCATCGCTTTCGGACGGAAACGCCCCCTCGGCCACCGTCTGTGCGCCCCCCAGCGCAGGTCAGTGCTATAATTCCCCAATCCATTGATTGCACTTCGCGCGGCGCGTGTGGAGTGTCTTAGCGACACTTCGCGAAGGAATTTTCTGCGTTTCACTCGCCTCCCAGGGTTAATCCGGAGTGTACCCCTGCAGTTAGGGGGGCTTCAACCGTTGAGCCCCTAGAATTGGTGGGCGCGCTTTTTGCGGGTTGCGAATGGCCCTGCCAAAATTCTTTCGAGCGCCAAGGGAGCGGACAATTCGTTCGGGGAAGTATGAAGGCCTTGCTTTTCGTGCAGAGAATTGCCGAGTGCGCTGCGATCGGGGTGATTGGTCTAACCTTGGCGGTCATGTTGGTGCTTGCTGTTGCCCCTCAGATGCTTGCTGGGTACTTCGTCAGCAAGGCCGCCGACAGGTACGAAGCGGCCGGGCTCGATACGAGCGACTGCAAGTCGTTTAGGAAATCCCCTTATGTAACGGGGCACGGTGGCTGTCTTGAGAAGCCGATGACGCAGTTGGGGGCGCGGATGGCGGGCGACCGCTCAGGGTATAGTTCGCACGAAGCGCCGCCGCTCGAGTAACCTTGCCGCCGATTTTCGGGCCGCATTGACACTTGTTTGGTCCCCGCGCACACCAGCGCCATGGACGTCGCCGAACCCCTCTTTACGCGCATCAAGCCGCCGCGCAAGGCCGTGCCGTTTCTGCCGATGTCGAAGGCAGAGATGGAGCGGCTCGGCTGGGACGCGTGCGATGTTGTGATCGTGACGGGCGACGCCTATGTCGATCACCCGAGTTTCGGGATGGCGATCATCGGACGGTTGCTTGAGGCGCAAGGTCTTCGCGTCGGCATTATCGCGCAACCGGATTGGCAGAGCGCGGAGCCGTTCAAAGCGTTGGGCAAGCCGCGGCTCTTCTTCGGTGTCACCGGCGGCAATATGGATTCGATGGTGAACCGCTACACGTCGGATCGCCGTCTGCGCCACAACGACAACTACTCGCCGGGTGGCGAAGGCGGGAAGCGGCCCGACCGCTGCTCCGTCGTCTACGCGCAGCGGTGCCGCGAAGCTTTCAAAGACGTGCCGATCGTGCTTGGCGGGATCGAGGCGTCGCTGAGGCGCATCGCGCACTACGACTACTGGTCGGACAAGGTGCGCCGGTCGATCCTGGCGGATGCGAAGGCCGACATTCTGCTCTACGGCAACGCGGAGCGGGCGATCGTCGAGGTCGCGCGCCGCATGGCGGACGGCGCGAAGCCTGCCGAGCTCGACGATGTGCGCGGTGTGGCGCTCTTCAAATCGCGCGTGCCGGACGGCTGGGTCGAGGCGCGTGCGGACCATGTCGAGAGCGCGGATGAAGGTGCGCGGATCGGCGCGCCGAACACTGTCGTGCGTCTGCCGTCCTGCGAGCAGGTGATGGAAGATAAGGAAGCGTATGCACGCGCCTCTCGGGTGTTGCATCGTGAGAGCAACCCCGGCAATGCGCGCGCGCTGGTGCAACGACATGCGGATCGCGAGCTTTGGGTGACGCCGCCGCCGATACCGCTGACGACGGCCGAGATGGACGGCGTGTACGACTTGCCGTACGCGCGCGGACCGCATCCCTCTTACGGCGAGGCGAAGATCCCGGCGTGGGAGATGATCCGCTTCTCGGTCACGATCATGCGCGGGTGCTTTGGCGGGTGCACGTTCTGCTCGATCACGGAGCATGAGGGGCGGATCATTCAGAGCCGGTCGGAGGATTCGGTGCTGAAGGAAATCGGCAACATCCGCGACAAGACAAAAGGCTTCACCGGCGTCATCTCCGACATCGGCGGGCCGACGGCGAATATGTACCGGATGGCGTGCAAGGATCCTAAGATCGAAAGCGCGTGCCGGCGGCCATCGTGCGTTTATCCGGGGATCTGCCCGAACTTGAACACGAGCCATGAGGCGCTGATCGGCTTGTACCGCAAGGCGCGCGCGGTGCCCGGCGTGAAAAAGGTGATGGTGGCCTCCGGCGTGCGCTACGACCTTGCGGTCGAGAGCCCGGAATATGTGGAGGAGCTCGTCACGCACCACGTCGGCGGGCTCTTAAAGATCGCGCCGGAGCACACCGAAGACGGGCCGCTCGCGAAGATGATGAAGCCCGGCATCGGCACCTACGAACGCTTCAAGACGATGTTCGACGCGGCGGCGAAGAAAGCGGGCAAGAAGTATTACCTAGTGCCGTATTTCATCGCCGCTCATCCGGGCACGACCGATGAGGACATGATGCACCTCGCCGTTTGGCTCAAAAAAAACGGGTTCAAGGCCGACCAGGTGCAAACATTCCTACCCTCGCCGATGGCAAGCGCAACGGCGATGTATCACACGGGGGTCAACACCTTGCGCGGCGTACGGCGCGGCGCGAGCGAGCGGGTCGCGAGCGTCACGGGCTTGCGCCAGCGGCGGCTGCACAAAGCGTTCCTGCGCTACCACGATCCGGAGAATTGGCCCGTGCTGCGCGAGGCGTTGAAAGCGATGGGCCGGGCGGATTTAATCGGGGCGGGCAAGCATCATCTCGTGCCGGCGACGCAGCCGACGGGTTCTCCGGCCGCAAAGCGCGAGCCCGGAAAGAAGTTCTCGACGAAGGGCGTGTTTCCGAGGGTGGGGAAGGGTCGTTGAGGCCACAATTGCGCTACAACGGAAACGCTAGCGATCTATTTGGGTCGCCCGGCTTCAACGGGCTCGCTCCTGATGAAAGGCATCAGAGCGCGGGCGACTCGGGCTCAAACGGCGGAGTGGGGCGATGATGCGATGGATTTTTCGGATTGTGGGTGGCGTCATCGTTTTGGCAGCGCTGGCGATAGGTGTCGTCGCGGCGATGACGCTTGAGTTCGGCGAGCGGCCGGCGGCGTCGCTTAAGGCGGTCGAGATTGCGGCCGATGTGAAATTCGTTGAGGCGAACGGTATTCGCTTTGCCTATCTCGAAGAGGGGCAGGGGCCGCTTGTGCTGCTGTTCCACGGCTATCCGGAGACGGCGCGGTCGTGGAGTGCCGTGCAGCGCCGCATCGCGGCGGCCGGGTATCGCGTCGTCGCGCCTTACATGCGCGGCTATCCGCCGACGTCGTTTGCTCCCGACGGCGACTATTCGGCCTCCACGCTCGGCAAAGACGTTGTCGCGCTGATCGATGCGTTGGGCGAACAGAGTGCGGTCGTCGTCGGTCACGATTGGGGCGCATCGGCGGTCTATTCGGCGGCGGCGAACAATCCGCAGAAGATCACAAAGCTTGTCGCGCTCTCGGTCCCGCATGCGCGCGCGATCGTCGGCGACTCGTCGTTCTTGCTCGATGCGCCGCATTTCCTTGTTTATCAGCTGCCGGTCGCCGAGCGGCTGCTGTGGAGCTACGACTTCGCGCATGTCGACCTGATCTATCGCCGCTGCGCGGGCAGCTACACGCCGCCGGCCGATGTGCTGGAGGACGTCAAGGCGACGCTGCGCACGCCGGGGGCCAGCGCGGCCGTGCTCGGCTATTACTGGACGATCTTCAAGAGCGATCCGGCGGCAGCGGAAGCTGCCGCGGCAAAACCGATCACGATGCCCACGCTCATCATCGGCGGCGCAAAGGACTGCGTGGTCAAGGCCACTCGGTTTGAGAAGGCGCGGCCCACGTTTACCGGGCCGTATCAGTATGTCGAACTTGCGGGCGTCGGACACTTCCCGCAGCTTGAGGCGCCGGGGGAGACGGGCGAGGCGATCGTGCGGTTCCTCGGCCCACCGCAATAGGTCTTGATCTATCGCAAAGCTCGGCGGCGCTACCGTCGGTAGATATTGCGAATGATTTGCAATAAGCTCCTGGAATGAAACTGAACGAATTGAGGCCGGGTCGGGTTGCGCGGGTGCGCGGCGTTGACGCCGGCAGCGCCGAACTTGAGGCGAAGCTGCGCGAGGTCGGGTTCTCGGAAGGGGACGAGGTCGAGATGCTGGGCTATGGGCCGTTCGGCGGGCGGACGCTTGCCGTGCGTCTCAACCGAACCATCATCGCGTTGCGTGGACCTGAGGCGGCGCTGGTCGAGGTGGAACCCGCATGAGCGTGTTTCGTCTGGCGCTGGTCGGGGCGCCGAATTCGGGCAAGTCGACGCTGTTCAATGGGTTGACCGGGGGGCGCGCGAAGGTCGCGAACTACGCGGGTGTCACCGTTGAGCGGCGTAGCGGGACGTTCGCGACGCCGGGGGGGCGTTCGGTCGAGTTGATCGACTTGCCGGGAATCTACGGTTTGTCGGCGCGTTCGATGGACGAGCGGATTGCGGTCGAGGTGATCAGCGGCAAGGACGAGCAGAAGCCGGACGCGTTGCTGGTGCTGATCGATGCGGCGGACTTGCGGACGCACTTGCACTTGGCATTGCAGCTAAAAGGGCTCGGGCGGCCGATGCTGCTCGTGCTCAACATGATCGATTTGGCCGAGCGCGACGGCGTGAAGATCGACGTTGCAAAGCTCGAAGCGCGGCTTGGCATTCCCGTCGTTACCACCTGCGCGACGCGCAAGGCGGGGCGGGCATCGTTGCTGACGCGGCTCGATCAGGTGATCGAAGGCGGCATGCCAGGCACGGGGCGCGCCGAGGTCATGGAATTGCGCACGCTACAGGCGCAAGCGCGTGCCATCGCGCGCGAGGCGATCCTGGCCGAACCCGCGATGAACAAGGTGACGCGGGCGATCGACAGCGTCGTGCTGCATCCGGTGGCTGGGCTGCTCATCCTGTTCGGGCTGTTGTTCTTCGTGTTCCAAGCCGTGTTCACGTGGGCAGAACTGCCGATGACTTGGATCGAAGACGGGTTTGCCGCGCTCGGCCCTTGGATAGGCACGGTGCTGGCGGAGGGATGGCTTAAGAGTTTGATCGTCGATGGGATCATCGCAGGCGTCGGGAGCGTGGTCGTTTTTCTGCCGCAGATCGTGATCCTGTTCGCGTTCATCTTGGCGCTGGAGGCGTCCGGCTACATGGCGCGCGCTGCGTTTCTGATGGACGAGCTGATGCTGCGCGTCGGGTTGAACGGGCGCGCGTTCATTCCGCTGTTGTCGAGCTTCGCTTGCGCGATCCCGGGCATGATGTCGGCGCGCACGATCGAGAACGAGAACGACCGGTTGACGACGATCTTGGTCGCGCCGCTGATGACCTGTTCGGCGCGGTTGCCCGTTTACACGCTCATCATCGCCGCGTTCATTCCGCCGACGGCGGTGGGGCTGTTCAATTTGCAGGGACTTGTGATGTTCGCGCTCTATATCGCGGGCGTGATCAGCGCGGTCGTGGTGGCGTTCCTACTGAAGCGGACGCTGACGCAAGGGCGGCCGCAGCCGTTGCTCATGGAGATGCCGACGTACAAGCTTCCCGATCCGCGCGATTTCTTCATCAATCTTTGGATGCGCGGATGGGCGTTTTTGAAGCGCGCGGGCATGTATATTTTCGTTATTTCCGTGATCCTGTGGTTTCTGTCGAGCTATCCGAGTTCGGCCTCCGGCATTCGGGAGACCTATGCCGGCATGCTCGGCAGTTGGCTTGAGCCGCTGCTCGCTCCGATCGGATTTAACCTTGAGATTGCGATCGCACTCGTGCCCGGGTTCGCGGCGCGCGAGGTCGCGGTGGGTGCACTGGGCACGGTCTATGCCGTGCAAGGCGACGGCGAAGGAGCGGGGCTGGCGCAGGCGCTGCAAAGCGCGTGGTCGTTGCCGACGGCGCTCGCGTTCCTTGCTTGGTACGTGTTCGCGCCGCAGTGCATGGCGACGCTTGCGGTCGCGCGGCGTGAGATGAACTCGTGGCGCTGGACGGCGTTTATGTTCGGCTATCTGTTCGTAATGGCTTACGTGGCGGCGGGCGCCACGTATTGGACCGCGCGCTGGGCGGGGCTTTAGCCGGTTGCGACGGCGCCGCCGGTTTCGGCCGCGACGCGGTCGATGACGCGCACGAGGTGTTCGGCGTCTTGAGCGCCGTTGACCAGGACCTTGCCGCCGATCAGGAATGTCGGGACGCCGTTGATGCCGATTTTGCGGGCCATGGTGTCTTCGCGCTCAACCGATTCACGGTCGGCGTCGGAGTCCAAAAGCTCTTCCACCAGTTCGGGGTCCATGCCGACTTCGTTGGCGATCGTGGCCAGCATCTTGGTCTTGCCGATGTCCACGCCGTCGATGAAGTAGCGCTTGAACAGCGCCTCAACGAGTTCGTTTTGAACGCCAAGCGAATGCGACCAGCGGATCACGCGGTGCGCGTTGAGCGTATTCGGCGTACGCGTGATCTTTTCGAACGCGAAGGCGATGCCTTCATCTTCGCCGGCTTTCAGCAGGGCCGCGTGGATCGGCTTGATTTTGTCGGACGAGCCGAACTTCTGCTCAATGTATGTTTTGCGATCGACGCCTTCGAGCGGCGTTGAGGGATCGAGTTGGAACGGGCGCCAGCGCACGTCGAACTCGATCTGGGGACGCAGGCTCAGCGCGCGCTCCAGGCGGCGCTTGCCGATGTAACACCACGGACAGACCGTGTCGGAGATGACGTCGATTTGCATAGAGCGAAGATAGCCATGGAAGTGCGCAACAGAAAAGAAGTTTTCGCATATTGGTCAAACGCACGCAGGCGTTTAAGGATAATTCTCCTCAACCTTTTCGGATAGGCCGATGGCTTCGAAAGTGACGTTCGATCTCGCCGGACAAACGGCTCTCATCACGGGCGCGTCGAGCGGTTTCGGCGCACGGTTCGCAGATGTTCTCAGCGAAGCGGGCGCGCATGTTGTTCTTACCGGACGTCGTGTCGAACGCCTCAACGCGTTAAGAGACAAGATTGTCGCGAAGGGCGGGCGCGCGAGCGCGCTGGCACTCGATGTGACGAATGTCGCAGGCGTTCGTGCTTGCGTTTCTGCGGCTGAGGCGGGAGCAGGGCCGATCTCAATTCTCGTTAACAACGCCGGTTTGAACGTGCAGTCCAGTGCCGGCGCCTTGAACGAGCGCGACTACGACACGATCATGAACACGAACGTAAAGGGTGCGTTCTTCGTCGCGCAGACGGTCGGCAACAGGATGGTGGAACAGAAGATTCAAGGGCGAATTGTTAACGTTGCGTCGATCGGCGCGTTCAAAGCGCTGCCGGGGCTCGTGACCTATTCCATGTCGAAAGCGTCAGTCGCGATGATGACGAAAGGGCTCGCGCGCGAGTGGGCCAAGCATCACATTGCGGTGAATGCTCTCTGCCCGGGCTTCATCGAGACCGAATTGAACGACGAATGGTTCCGCTCCGAAGGCGGACAGAAGCAAGTAGCCGGTTTTCCGCGGCGGCGATTGGGCAAGGCCGAGGATTTGGACGGCCTGCTGCTGCTACTGTGTTCGAAGCACGCGTCGTTCATCACCGGCTCGCTGTTCACGATCGATGACGGGCAATTGCTCGGCTGAGCCTTAGCGGAACGTCTGGGCGGCTTCGTTTGTTTCGCTCAAGACACGGATCGTTTTCACGTCGGCCGGGAGCGGGTTGATTTGGATCGTCGTCGAGACCGGCGTTAGGGCTTGCGTCGCCGGGCCCGACGGCGGCGTGCCCACAAGTGTGAACGAACGCATACCGACTTCGGCGGCGAAGGTCTGCAGCGGTTCGAGGCGGACGTTCTTCCAGCCGCCCGTGCGTGCGGATCCTTTGACGATCACGTTGACAAGCGGCGGTTGACGCTCAAGCAGTTGCACCTCGACCGACGTCACTTCGAACAGCGGTTTGGTTTCGGCGATCGTCGGTGCCGGCTGTGGCGTTGGTGCGGGCGGTGTGGTTACCGGTGTTGGCGCGGGTATCGGTGCCGGCGGCGGTGTCACCGGTTCCACGGGTGGTGCTGCCGGGGCCGGTGTTGTGACCGGCGCGGGTGCGACTGGCGCGGGCTGGGTGACTGGTGCGGGCGCCGGTTGGGCCGGCGTTGGCTGGGTCACCGGCGCGGGTACGGGCTTTGCGGGCGTGACTGCTGGTGCTGTTGGTTTAACAGGCGCGACCGGCTTCACAGGCTTCGTGTCTTTGATCGGCGCCGGTTGCGTGACGCCCGGTGCGGGCACGCCGGGTTTCGACGGAACGGGGTTGAAGTTTGCGTCTTCGGGCTCGGGCATGCCGTCGGCCCACGCGGTGGTCATGCTCGCCGCCACCAACGAAGCGATGCATGCCGCAACAGCTGCAACAACGCGTAACGTCATCCCGTCAAACTCCTGTACTCGATTTGCGAGCGGGTTCGCGATCCACTAAACCCATCGTCGTTCTTTCATCATTACCTATTGAATCCCGGAGGAAATGTCATGGGTCCGCTTCACGGTGTGAAGATCGTCGAATTCGCAGGTATCGGACCCGGTCCGTTTTGCGCGATGCTGCTCAGCGATATGGGCGCACAAGTTGTACGCATCGATCGCAAGGGCGGGCGTGGGGCTACGAAATTCGAGGTGACGAGCCGCGGCCGGCGCTCTATTGCGCTCGACTTGAAGAAGCCGGAGGCGGTGGAAGTCGCCCTGAAGTTGATCGCCCAGTCGGACGCATTGCTCGAAGGGTTTCGACCAGGGGTTATGGAGAAGCTGGGCTTGGGGCCGGATGTCGCGCTGAAGCGGAATCCGAAACTTGTGTACGGGCGCATGACGGGCTGGGGGCAAACGGGGCCGTTGTCGCAAGCCGCCGGTCACGACATCAACTACATCGCCTTAACCGGCGCGCTGCACGGCATTGGCCGCAAGGGTGCTACGCCGGTGCCGCCGCTCAATCTCGTCGGCGATTTCGGCGGCGGTGCGCTTTATCTCGCGTTCGGCATGGCGTGCGCGTTGTTTGAAGCGCGCGGCTCGGGCAAGGGCCAGGTGGTCGACTGTGCGATGACTGAAGGTGCGGCGTCGCTGATGTCGATGTTCTACGGCTTCAAGGCGATGGGCATGTGGCAAGACGAGAAGGGCGTGAACCTGCTCGACGGCGGCGCGCATTTCTATGACACGTACGAAACGTCCGACGGGAAGTGGGTGTCGATCGGGTCGATCGAGCCGCAGTTCTATGCGTTGCTGCTTGAGAAGGCGTCGCTCACGGATCCAGAATTCCAATCGCAGATGGATCGCGCGAAGTGGCCGTCGCTGAAAGAGAAGATCGCCCGCGTCATGAAGACAAAGACGCGTGATCAATGGGACGCACTCATGGAAGGCAGCGACGTTTGTTACGCGCCGGTGCTGTCGCTCGCCGAGGCGCCGAACCATGCACACAACAAGGCGCGCGGGTCGTTTGTCGAGATTGACGGCGTGGTACAACCGGGGCCAGCACCGAAGTTCAGCCGCACGAAGGTGGAAGTGCAGGGACCTCCGCCGGCGTCGGGGCAGCACAACGATCAGATTCTGTCGGAGTTTGGATTCAGCGGCGGCGATATTGCGGCGCTGAAGTCGTCCGGCGCGATCTGATGACGGCACTTCCAGGGACGACGGGACGGCGGCGCATCTATCTGATGCGCCACGGACACGTCGACTACTTCGGGCGCGAGGTTCGCGAGAGCGGACACACGGATATGGTGCCGCTGACGCCGTTGGGCCGCGAGCAGGCCCGGGCGAGTGGGCTGGCGCTTGCGCATGTGCGGTTCGACGTTGCGCTGTCGTCTGGATTGCCGCGCACGCGCGAGACGGCCGAGCTGGTGCTGACCGCGAATGCGGACGCGGGGCATCTGACGCTCGGTGTCGAGCGCGGCTTGGTGGAGATCAAGGGCGGTGGATTGATCCGCGCGAACAGCCGCGAGGAACTTGCCGCGCGTATGGCGTTCGAGTTCGATCAGGCAGCCCAGCCCGGTGCGCGCATGATGGGTGGCGACTCATTCTCTGAAGTGCAGGCGCGATGCGTGGCGGCGCTGGAGCGATTGCTGGCTCAACCGGGGTGGCATACGGCGCTTGTCGTTGCGCACGAGGGCGTGAACCGGTTGTTGCTCAGTTGGATGACGGGCAACGGGCTTTCAGCGGTGCAAGCGTTCGAGCAAGACCTGGCGTGCATCAATCTTCTCGACTTCGATATGGTGCCGCGTGAGGACGGTGGCGTGGGCACGGAGATCGCGCGGCGTTTGGTGAAGGCGGTGAATCTAACGCCCTACAACTACGTCAAGCATGGCATGAACCTCACGAGTCTTGAGGCGATTTTCGCGCGGGCGGATTAGCGCCGTCATGCTTTGAGCGTCGGCGGCTCTGAGCCGTTGCGTTCGGACGCGTCCTCCGCAATCATCGAGGCAGATTTCGGAGGCCCACGCATGTCCTACGCCGCAAATCGAATCATCCACGATGCCGACTCGCATTTGATGGAGTTGGCGGATTGCCTCGACGCGTTCTTGGAGCGGAAGTATCGCGCGGACTATGACGCGTTGCCGAAGCTTCAAGCTTGGCCGCGCGACGGCAATTGGGTGCGCGATGCGCGGGCGAAGCAAGCGGACGCTTCGTTTCGCGATGGCGCTGCGGAAAACATCTTGCTCCGGCGCGACTATGAGGCGCTCGGTGCGTTCAAGCCGGAGGACCGGCCGCGCGCGCTCGATCTGCTCGGGTTCAAGAGTCAGCTTGTGTTCACGACGTGGTGTCTTGGCAATTTCGGGTTGGACGATACGAACCCGGAACTCGCCTATGCCACGGCAGCGGCACACAATCGGATGATGGTGGCGTTTTGTTCGGTAGACCGGCGGTTTTTGGCTACCGCCTACGTGCCGCTTGCGGACTTTGAGCGCGCGAAGACGTGCGCACGGGCTGCAATCGATGGTGGCGCGAAGGCGTTGATGATCCCGTCGATTTGCCCGAAGGGGCATTCGCCCAGCCACGTTGCGTTCGATCCGATCTGGCGGATGGCCGAGGAGGCGGGGTTGCCGATCGTGTTTCATGTGGGCGGCGAGGAAAAGCTCAATCCCGACTACTTCAACAACGGTCTGCCGAAGGTGAAGGACTTCCACGGCGGGGAGGAGAACTTCACGTCGATCTCTTACATGATGATCCCGCACTCGGTGATGCTAACGCTGGCCGCGATGATTTTTGACGGCGTGCTCGACCGGTTCGCGAAGCTGAAGGTGGGCGTCGTCGAGCTTGGCGCCTCGTGGGTGCCGAGCTGGATGCGATTCATGGATGCGGGCGCCGATGCGTTCCGCAAGGGCGAGGAGCGGCTGAAGAAGCTCTCGCTCAAGCCAAGTGAATTTGTGCGCCGCCAGGTGCGCGTGACACCGTACCCGCATGAGGACGCGGGCTGGATCATTCGCAACGCCGGCGAGGACGTGTGCATGTTCTCTTCCGACTTCCCGCACGTCGAGGGCGGCCGCAATCCGTTGAAGCGGTTCGATGAAAGCGTGGCGGGATTGCCGGCGGGGGCGATCGAGCGGTTCTACCGGCACAACTTCGTCGATCTGATGGGGGAGGGGCTTGCGCCGGAACTACGTCACGCGAATCGTGCCGCTGCATAGCACAAAAACTCAAAAGCCCGGCTTTCGCCGGGCCCTAGAGTTGTCATCCTTGCCAAGGAAGTGCCCGATAACGCCGGGCGGTACACAGTGCTGGGCGGGTCGTCCTCTCGCTCAATGTTTCGGTCAATTTCGTTGAGAGCGATTAAACACCGGCGTGGTAAACGAGCGGTTAATCGCCGAAAAATTCTTCGAACTTTTTTGAGGTGGGTGCGATGCAGCTGATTTCGAAGACGTATTGGGGTGGAGCGCCGATGAATATGCGGCGGCTGCCGGATGCGTTCGAGACCGAGAGTTTGATCTTGAAGGCGCCGGACTTTCGCGAGCATCGCGCGTTGCTCTGGTCGCCAAAGAAGAACCCTAGCTCCAAGACGGCGATCGTCGTGATGCACCCGCGAGCGGACTTCATGCATCACTATGTGATCCCGCGGTTGGTCGACGCTGGCGTGATGTGCATGGGTGCGAATACGCGCAACCCGAACAACGACGTGACGACGACGCATGAGGAGATCATTCTCGACGTCGCGTCTTGCGTGTCCTACCTCAAGAACAAGCGCGGCGTGGCGAATGTCGTCTTGGTCGGGAACTCAGGTGGCGGGGCGTTGAACGGGTTCTATCAGGCGCAAGCCAAGAAGGCGAAGGGTGGCAGGGTTGCGAAGACGCCGGGCGGGCGGCGCACGTTTCTGAACGAGGCGGAAATGATACCGGCCGACGGCATGGTCTACATCTCGACGCACAAGGGTGAGGGGATGATCATGAACGAGATCATCGATCCTTCCGTCGTGGACGAGTTGCAGCCGCATCTGACCGACCCGGCACTCGACATGTACGACGAGCGCAACGGGTACAAGACCCCATCGAAGATCGACGGATCGGACGCTCAGTGGTCGCGCTACGACGATGCGTTCGTGAAAACGTTCCGTGCGGCGCAGATTGAGCGGATCAAGCGGATCGATGCGATTGCGCGCGCGATGATTGCGGAGAACGAGCGCGCGGAGGTGCTGCACAACGATCCGGATTTTGCGAAGCTTGCGCCGGCGCGTCAGCGAGAGGTGCTCAGGCGCGAGGCGTTCGAGCCGGTGATGACGATCTACCGGACGATGGCGAACCTGCATTATGTGGACAACCACCTCGATCCGTCAGCGCGCGATTACGGGTCTATCTTCTCGCCGCGGCCCGATCTCATGAACTGGAAGTTCTTCGGGTTTGGACGTTATGCGACGCCGCATGCGTGGCTATCGACTTGGTCGGGCGTCTCGTCCCAGGCGAACCAGATGCACGATCTTCCCCAAATCGACGAGCCGTCGCTGTTCATAAACGCCGGCAAGGACCAGGAGATTTTCCCGAAATCCGATGCGCTGCCGATGTTTCAGGCGATTGCAGCGAAAGACAAGACCTACGTCGATTTTCCCAATGCGCGGCACTATTTCGAGCCCGAATTCGGGGCGCGCGAAGCGACCGATGTCGAAAGAGTCATGGATGTGGTCGTGCCGTGGATCCTGGACCGGTTCGGCTGCTGAAAACTGGCTGTTCGGGCGAGGCATGGTTGGCTAAGGTTGGTGCACCAACACGCTGGCCTTCGATGGGGATTCCGGTGCTCAGGAATTTGATGTTGGCCGCGCTTGCGGTCGTGACGGCGTTATTCGCCGGTCCTGCAGCTGCCGCGCCACCAGTTGAAGCGTATGGCGCCCTTCCCATCATCCAGAACGTGACGATTTCGCCTTCGGGAAAATACTTCGCGTTGGTGCAGAACACTCGCGGTGTGTCGGCGGCCGCCACGTACGATGCAGCAACAATGAAGTTCATCGGCGGGCTCGCGGCGAGTCCCGGGCAAGTTATTTTCGACGTACAGTGGCACTCGGATGACCGGCTGCTCCTTTACGTTTCTATGACCCGCGATGCAGGTCCTCAATTTGGAAAGCGGGCTCGGCTCTATGACATGTGCCGCGTCGTCGCCGTCAATCGTGACGGGTCGAAATCCGCGATCCTGCGCGCCTCTTGCTGGATCGTCAGCCTCATCGGTCCAGAACCGGATACAATGCTGATGGCATTGGGAGATATCGTCCCTGTCGATGTGTTGAGCGGCAGCAGGAATCGTAAGGCGACCGAGCGAGCTGGTAACGACACAATTGACTGGATTGCGGATGCATCGGGGCGTGTACGGATCAGGGTGGACGTGATTGGCGAAGAGCAAATCGTGATGGCGCGCCTGGCCGGGTCCGATGACTGGGTCGAGGTGTATCGTTCGCGGCTGTTCGACTTCGAGCCGGACAAGGCGCCCAACGCGAAGAACGCGTATCTGGAGTTCTTGGGATTTGGCGCGGAACCCGACCAAGTTTACGTCAACTATTGGCCGGGCGATCGCAGCGCGATCGGTGTCTTCGATTTGCGCACGAAGAGGGTTGTTTCCGAGGCGGTGTCCGACCCAAAATTTGACGTTGGCGGTGTGCTGCGACTTAGGAACGGCCGTATTGTAGGGGCGACGATCGATCGGGCCAGGACGGATCAGGCCTACTTTGGGAGCGATTGGAAACAGCTCCAGCAGGTTCTGCGGGAAAGCTATCCGGGTGACTATGTTCGGGTCATTTCATCATCGGATGATCTGAGCCGTCACATCCTCTACATAGAAGGGCGCAATCATCCCGCCGGCATGTACCAACTGCTGGATCTCAAGAGCTCATCCGCCAAGGCCATCGGAAGTCCCTATCCAGGTGTGCCAGCGGGGTTGGTCGGCGAGCAAAAGTTCGTGTCCTATGCTGCACGAGACGGCTTGAAGATCGACGCGTATCTGACGATGCCTCCTGGGGGCGTGACGACGAACTTGCCGGTGATCGTGTTGCCGCATGGCGGGCCAGTCGCGCGCGACACCGGTGGCTTCGACTGGATGGCCCAGTTCTTTGCTAGCCGCGGTTATGCGGTGCTGCAGCCTCAATTTCGCGGCTCGGCCGGGTTCGGATCGACCTTTGCGATTGCCGGTGAGAAGCAGTGGGGCCTCAAGATGCAGGACGACGTCAGCGACGGCGTGAAGCATCTTGTGGCCAGTGGCGTTGCGGACCCCAAACGCATCTGTATTGCGGGCTGGTCGTATGGAGGTTACGCGGCGCTTGCCGGGGCGACGCTAACGCCCGAGCTCTATCGGTGCGCTATCGCCGGCGCGGGTATTTCGGATCTCATTGAGATGCTTGAGACGGAAGCGAAGAACTCCGGCTGGAAAGATGCAGGTGCCCGATATTGGCGAAACCACATCGGCAGCGTGAAGAAGAACTATCAGAAACTGGCTGCGACTTCGCCTGCGAGACTGGCCGATAAAGTAGTCGCACCAATTCTCCTGATTCACGGAGAAAAGGATACGATCGTACCGATCGTGCAGAGCCGATTGATGGCGGATGCGCTGGAAGATGCGAAAAAGCCGTTTGAGTTCGTCGAGCTTGAAGGTGAAGGGCACTACATGAGCTTTGCGACAACGCGCATCAAGACGTTGCAGGCGATGGAGCAATTTCTGCTCAAGCACAACCCGGCGAATTAGCGGCTGCCGGGCTCCGGCCAGCTTCACTGATTTTCTTGGATTCTGGACCGGTTCGGCTGACGAAAACTGGCTGGTCGACCGATCTTTGGTCAGCTAAAGTCAGGCCACAATTCACAGACCTTCGATGGGGGCTTTCTTGCTTAGGAATTTGATGTTCGCTGCAATCGCAGTCGTGAGCGCGTTGCTCGCCGGTCAGGCAACCGCTGCGCCGCCGGTTGAGGCGTTCGGGGCGCTTCCCGTAATTCAGAACGTGTCGATTTCACCTTCGGGCAAATACTTCGCGCAGGTGCAAAACGTTGGCGGTAAGTCGGCGGTTGCCACATTCGATGCGGCTACGAAGGCTCCCGTCGGGGGGCTCGCGGCGAGTGCAGGTCAAGTCATTCGCGGCGTTCGTTGGTACTCGGATGACCGGCTGCTCGTCACGGTCGTTATGACTGAGGATCTTGGCCGTGCGTTTGCAGAGCGAACTGCACTCTATGATTCGTGCCGCATTGTCGCCGTCAATCCTGACGGATCGAAGCCGGTGGTTCTACTTCGCAACCAGCTCGTGCTCGGCGCTTGCGACATCGTCAGCCTCAAAGGACCGGAGCCGGGTACGATCCTGATGGCGACACTGGAGGGCGGATCCAATTCTCCGGGCGCTTCGCGTTTTGACGGTCGGCCGACCCGGCTAAAGGTCTTCAGCGTTGACGTGATGAGCGGCAGCAGAGGGCGCATTGTTGAGGGAACGAGTTTTGAGACGATTGATTGGATCGCGGACGCATCGGGGCGCGTGCGGATAAGGGTGGATGCGGTTGGCGATCAGCAAGCCGTGTTTGCGCGCATCGGTACGTCCGATGACTGGGTCGAGGTATATCGTACGAGACTGTTTGCCTTTGAGCCGGACAAAACGCCGAATGCAAAGAATGAAGACTTGGATTTCTTGGGTTTTGGTACCGAACCCGACCAGGTTTACGTCAGCTATTGGCCTGGCGACCGGCAAACGATCGGCATCTTTGACCTGCGAACGAAGAGCGTCGTTTCCCAGGCGGTGTCCGATCCCAAATTCGACGTCGGCAGTGCGTTGCGACTTCGGAGCGGGCGTATTGTGGGGGCATGGATCGATCGGGCAATGACCGAGCAGGTCTATTTTGGAAGCGACTGGCAGCAACTGCAGCAGGTTCTGCGGGAGAGCTATCCGGGCAATCATGTGCTGGTCACGTCGTCATCGGATGATCTGAGTCGCCACATTATTTTCGTCGAGGGGCGAAGCGCCCCCGCCGGGGCGTATCAGCTGTTGGATCTCAAGGCCTCGTCCGCCATCGCGATCGGGAGTCCCTATCCGAAGATTCCGGCAGGTTCTATCGGTGAGCAGAAGTTCGTGTCCTATGTTGCACGAGACGGTCTGACCATCGACGCCTATTTGACGATGCCGCCCGGTGGCGCAAAGGCCAATCTGCCGGCGATTGTGTTTCCGCATGGTGGACCTGCAGCGCGCGATACTGGTGGCTTCGACTGGATGTCCCAGTTCTTCGCAAGCCGTGGCTACGTGGTGCTGCAACCTCAGTACCGTGGCTCCACCGGGTTCGGCGCAGCGTTTGCGAAGGCGGGCGAAAAACAGTGGGGGCTCAAGATGCAAGACGACGTCAGTGACGGCGTGAAGTATCTTGTGGCAAGTGGCGTTGCCGATCCCAAACGTGTCTGCATCGCGGGCTGGTCTTACGGCGGCTATGCTGCGATGGCAGGAGCAACTTTGACGCCCGAACTCTACCGGTGCTCTATTGCAGGCGCGGGCGTGTCAGACCTCATTGAGATGATCGAGTCCGAGGCGAAGAGCGGCAGTTGGAAGGGTGGCAGCGCGCGATACTGGCGCAACCACATCGGAAGCGTGTCGAAGGAGTCGCAGAAGCTCGCGGCGGCTTCGCCTGCAAGATTGGCCGCCAAGGTGATTGCGCCTATGCTTCTGATTCACGGCGTCACGGATACGATCGTGCCAATCGAGCAGAGCCGAATAATGGCAAGGGCGTTGAAGGCGGCGAACAAGCCGTTTGAGTTCGTCGAGCTTGAAGGCGAGGGGCACAACATGAGCTTTGCTACAACGCGTATCAAGACGCTGAGCGCGATGGAGAAATTCCTGCTCCAGCACAATCCGCCGAACTAGCGGCGGCTGGGGGCTCCCAGCCGCTTTGGAATTCCTTGAATCTGTTGATCTTGCGCCCGCGGCATTGAAATTGGCCGCGGGCGCACAATTTGTTGTCGATCGAACCTGGTGGAGATTTGCGCCTATGGCGATTGACGCGAAGAAGATGCTGGATCAGTTCCTGAACAGCGGTATGGCCACAGGTGTGGTGGCGGGCATGTTGGGCGGGGCGCTCGCGAAGAAGGCAGGGTTGGGCGGACTTGCCAAAATCGGCGGCGTGGCGCTCGTAGGGACGCTTGCCTATCAAGCCTGGCAGCGCCACCAACAGCAGCAAGGGCAATTGCCGCCGGAACAGCGGGGCCAGGGCGGGGTGCGTGACACGCTCGGTGGGGTTCTGGCCAACATTCCAGGTATCGGCGACTTCATGAAAGCGGCGGAGAGTAATTCGGGCGCTGCCGCTGCAGGCTTCGGCTCGAACACTTTGCCGGCGCCGGCACAGAATGCGCTCGGTACGGCCGTGCTGACGGCGATGATCGCAGCGGCGAAGGCCGACGGGCATGTCGATCAGGCAGAGAGCCAAAAGATTTTCGGGCAGATGGAGCAGGCCGGATTGACGGGCGAGGAGAAGGCGTTCTTGCTTGGTGAACTTGCGAAGCCATTGAATGTCGAAGACGTTGCCAAGCACGCGACGACACCTGAGGTGGCCGCTCAGCTCTATACGGCTTCGGCGATCATCATCGAGCAGGCAAACGATCGTGAGCGCGACTACTTGGCGATGTTGGCGCAGCGTTTAAACGTGCCGCAGGGCTTTATCGATCAGCTGAATGCGCAGATGGTGCGGTAAGTTGGTTCTTGCGCCCGGTGCCGTCTAGCCGGAAGGCGAAGCGCGGCACCGGTCGTTGTTTTCCGGGGAGGCGAGCGATCGGGACTCGTTAGTGGCTCCCGCTGGATTCGCCGCCCTCGCCACCCTCACCACCGCTTTCGCCGCCGTCGTCGTGGTCGCCGCCTTCGCCGCCGCTTTCACCGCCGTCGTCGTGGTCGCCGCCTTCGCCGCCGCTTTCACCGCCGTCGTCGTGGTCGCCGCCTTCGCCGCCGTGTTCGCCGCCGTCATCAACTTCGCCATCGT
>CADEFU010000001.1:235763-462133 GCA_902826695.1 uncultured Alphaproteobacteria bacterium
TCGTGGTCGCCGCCTTCGCCGCCGTGTTCGCCGCCGTCATCAACTTCGCCATCGTCGTCGGGGGGCGTTTCGAGAGCGGCGAGCCTAAGGAGCTCGTGGTCTTCCGGGTCTGGGTCGTCGGCATGCTCGGTGATCAGCGCCGCAGTTGCCCGTTCTAGGATCGGCTCGTCCGCTTCCGGCTTCATGCGCGGAATGATGTCGGCGAAGCGTTGCTCGGGTTCGCTGCGGCGGCCATCGGCACGGAAGGACTCGCGCAGGAGGCTTCGCGGTTGGTTGCCCGTGTCGTCCATAAGCGCCGTCGGCAACAGCGAGAGCCCGTCGCCAGGGTTCAACTTGCCGCCGTTGTTGCACAGTTCGCGAGATTGGAAGCGGACGGCTTGGCCGTTCAGGGTGAGCGGCTGGCCGTCACCGAAGCTGCCGGCGCAGTCAGTGGAACCAGCTGCGGCTTGGGCGGAGTTTGCCTCGAGCGTGCCAAGCGTTGCGGGTTGGATCCATGCGTAGAGGCCGGTGACGGCTACACCGGTCATGAAGATGCTGATGCGGCGGCGCAGAGGGCTGCTGCCAGTTTCCGTCTTTTCGAGCATCGTTTACCCCTTGTTAAGACTTCGCGAGTCGCGCTTCGAAGCTTAACGAGGGGTTAATTTCGGTGCGTTAACACACGCAGCGAACAGAATTGATCGGCTGCAACCCGGGCGTGAGCGAAACCATCCGCTGATTTGTACACGGAGCATTTGACCTGTCGCGAGCGCAGAGATTCGCGATGGTGCAACGGGACGCACTCCATAATTTTTTTAGAGCCGGTTCGTGCTGTGCGCAAAAAAGGCGGTGCGAGCATCGCTCAGCACCGCCTTGGATTCGAATCAACTGGCGTTCTTAGATGACTTTCAATCGGTCGGCAGAGATGCGTCCGTCGCGGCCGGGGGCGACTTCAAAGCTCACCTTTTGTCCTTCGGCGAGATCTTGGATGCCGGATCGTTGCAGCGCCGTGATGTGCACGAACACATCCTTGCCGCCGCCATCGGGAGCGATGAAGCCGTAGCCTTTCGAGGTGTTGAAGAATTTGACAACGCCAATCGTCATTTGATCAGTCCATTCGTTCAAAGATACACGGCCGCGCCGCAGACTGCCTGCGTGCGTACCAATGCGCTTGACTTATCCTTGTTGGAGGTTGGGCGGGACGCAAACAAATGCCCGGTTGGAACATTCGGAATACTGCGGCACGTCTTCAGGCACTCGTCTTCGGCAAAGCCAGTCGCGGGCCGAAAGATGGCGAAGCGAGCCAAGCGGTGCAAGGCAAAAATAAGGCGTCCTGTGACTGGTTTTGGGGCACCAAAAAACGGTCCGCTGTCATGGGAATTTCACGGTGCGTGCCGCGCCGTCATCTTGCCCCCATTGCCAGGTCGGTGGCGGGCGCCTACGACTTCGTATGGTTTATAAGGCGGCGGCCCTGTCGGCCGCGGCAGCGGCGGTGGAGGAGCAATTCGCATGGATCTGCATTTGAAGGGAAAGCGCGCGGTGGTGCTTGGCGGTACGCGCGGCATCGGGCGCGCGATTGCCGAGACGCTGGCTGGTGAGGGCGCCGACATCGCAATTTGTGCGCGCCAACGGGATCAGGTGGACGAAGCGGTTGCGGCGCTTTCGAAGAAGGGTGTGCGGGCAAGCGGCGCGCAGATCGATATAGCCAAGGCTGATGAACTGCGCGCGTGGGTCGGCGAGACAGCCAAGAGTTTCGGCGGTCTCGACATTCTGGTGTCGAACGCGAGTGCGCTGACGATGGGCGCGCATGCGGAGGCTTGGGAGTCGTTGCTCAAGATCGACATTTTGGGCGCGATGAACGCTTTCGAAGCGGCGCGACCGCACCTTGAACACGCTGCGGCGGAGCGGGGTGATGCCTCGTTCGTCATGATCTCGTCGGTGTCGGCGGCTGAGGCGCAAGCGGCCGGTGCGTATGGTGCGATCAAGGCGGCGCTCATTCACTACGCGAAGGGGCTTGCGCGGGAGTGCGCGAAGAAGAAGGTGCGTGTAAACGTCGTGTCACCGGGCACGATCTATTTCAAAGGCGGTGTCTGGCACATGATCGAGCAGAACATGCCCGACCGTTACAACGCTGCGATGAAGTCGAACCCAACGGGGCGCATGGGAACGCCGCAGGAGATCGCGAACGCGGCGGTGTTTCTGTCGAGCCCGGCGTCGTCATTCACGACCGGCGCCAATCTGATCGTGGACGGGTGCATCACACAGCGGGTCAATTTCTGATCTGCGAGATTGTGTCTGCGCTCACAGCGGGCCAGTCCGCGGCGTGGTACATTCAGGCCGTTGGATTCGGAGGTTTGTGATGGCTCAGATCAGGTTCATTGCACTCGCAGTGATTGCCTGCGCGATGAGCGCGAGCGCGCTTGGCGATGACGTGACGGTGCTGCCTGCGGACGAGCCGGCAGAGGTCAACGGCGTCAAGCTTGCGTGTACCGGCGTTGGCGACGATGCGAAGAAGGATCCACGCTGGCGCGCTTATGCGATGCGGATGGAATTCGCGAATGCGCAGGCCGAGTACGTGAGCGACGTCGTCGTGAGCGTGACGAAGGACGGCGAGGCGCTGTTCAAGGTGCGCTGCGACAGTCCGTGGGTGCTCGCCGATCTTGAGGCGGGCAAGTACGAGGTCGTCGCGACGTTTGATGGCAATACGAAGACGCAGAAGTTTAGTGCGCCGAAAGCGGGGCAAACGCGCCTTGTGGTGCGTTTCCCCCGTTGAGCGCGATCAGCGGCCTTTGAATTCGGCTTTGCGCTTTTGCAGGAAGGCGGTGACGCCTTCGGTGAAGTCTTCGGCGCGGCCGGCAATTTTTTGGGCTTGGCGTTCGGCGTCGAGTTGTTCTTCGTAGGTGTTGTGTTCGCTTTGCCAGTAGAGGCCGCGGATGAGGCCCAAGGCAACCGTCGGGCCGTTGGCCAGTTCTTCGGCGAGTGCCATGGCTTGCGGCATCAAGTCGGCGTCGTCATAGACGCGGTTGATCAAGCCCCATTCGAGCGCTTTGTCGGCGGTTAGTTTCTCACCGAGTAGCGAGAGTTCCTTCGCGCGTGCGGAACCTACAAGGCGCGGGAGCAGCCATGTCGAGCCGCCGTCGGGGACGAGGCCGATCCGGCGGAACGCTTGCAGGAAGTAAGCTGACTTCGACGCTAAGATCATATCGCCCATCACGGCAAAGCTCATGCCGACGCCGGCGGCGGCGCCGTTCACCGCCGTGATCAGCGGAACCTTCAGATTGCGCAGGCGGCGCAGGAAGGGGTGGTACATCGTTTCAAGTGCGGCACCCGCGTCGCGTTCCTCGGGCTTGAACGCACCCGACGATGGACCGCCTGCGAGGTTCGCGCCGGCACAGAAGCCGCGACCGGTGCCGGTGAGTACGAGCGCGCGGATGCCTGTGTCCGGGCGTTCGATGTAGGTCATCGCCGATATGAGGCCGCCCAGCATCTCGGGGCTGACGGCGTTCATCACTTCAGGGTGGTTCAGTGTTAGTACGCCGACGCGGCCGACCACGTCGACCTTTACGCGTTCGAAGTTCATTGTCGTCTCCGTCATTTGCCTTTGAATTGCGGTTCGCGCTTGGTGAGGAAGGCGGTGACTCCTTCGCGGAAGTCGCTCATGTCGCCAAGCTTATGCTGCGTTTTGCGCTCGAGTTCCAGTTGCTCGTCGAGTGTGTTGCCGGGGGCCGCGTCGAGGGCGCGTTTGATTTCGCCGAATGCGGTGGTCGGGCCCTGCGCGAGGCGCTGCGCGATCGCGCGGGCTTCGGTTAGAAGCTGCGCGTCGTCCACCGCGGCCCAGATCAAGCCCCAGTCTGCCGCTTTTTCCGCGGGTAGCCGATCGCCGAGCATCGCAAGCGCGCGGGCGCGCGCACGGCCCAGGAGGTGGGGCGTGAACCAGGTGCAGCCCATGTCGGGAACCAGGCCGAGCTTTGGGCCGAACACTTGCACGAAGTAGGCGGACCTGGCGGCGAGGACGATGTCGCCCGAGAGCGCGAGGCCGACGCCACCGCCGGCGGCAACGCCGTTCACCGCCACGACCACTGGCTTTGGGAAGCCCGCCAGGTCGCGGACGAGTGGGTTGTAGGCGATCTCCATCGAGTGGGCGACGCCTTCGCCGGGCGAGCGGGCGATGCCGTCGTTGAAGCCCGCATTCGCGAGGTCGGCGCCGGCGCAGAAGCCGCGCCCGCCGCCGGTGACGATCAGCGCGCGGACGGCGTCGTCGTTGCGCATGGTACGCAATGCGTTGCGGATGTCGTCGATCAGACCTTTGTTCAGGCTGTTAAGCGACGAGGGTCTGTTGAGCGTCAGCGTCGCGACGCCATCAGCTTTTTCGAGCAGGATGTTTTCGTATGGCATGATTTACCCAAGCGACCACAGGTTCGCTTGGCATGCAATATCGGGCAATCAAGTCAGGCGCGAGCGGCGCGTTGCGCTTCCGTTACGTCACCGTCGGTGACCACGCGATTGCGGCCATTGCGCTTGGCTTCGGCGAGGCAGGCCTCGGCGCGGCGGACCGTGTCGGCGATGCGTTCACCGGGAATGCTTTGGGCGACGCCGAGCGAGAGCGTAAGCGTGCCCAGGGTCTCGCCGGTTGAGCGTTTGACGATCTTTCTCGACTCGACAGTCTGACGAATCTTTTCCGCGACCATCATGGCGCTCTTCAAACCGATGTTCGGGAGCGCGACAGCGAACTCTTCGCCGCCAAAACGCGCGGGCGTGTCTTGCTCGCGCGTGTTCGAACGGAAGCACTGCGCGACGAGGCGCAGCACGTGGTCGCCTGTGGCGTGGCCCCAGGTGTCGTTGAACTTGCGGAAGTTGTCGACGTCGGCGACCAAGATGCACAGCGGGGTTTTGTTGTACTGGGCTTCCTGGTGCATAGGCTCGATGCGGTCGTCGAAGCTCTTGCGGCTGAAGAGACCGGTCAACGGGTCGAGACGGCTCTCGGCGCTGACCGTTTCCGAGCGCTGGCGGAGGGTTTCCATTTCGCGCTCCGCCTGGCCCAACTCGGTTTCGAGCGAGGTGTGCGTCGTTTGGAGCGCGCGCGTCGCGTTGACGATGCGATCGAGAGCGGCTTTCGCGTCGCCACCGGCCGTACCGTTCGCCAGCAGCGTAGCTGCGTCGGTCAGGAGCTTGCCGTTGTTCGCGACTTCCTTGGCGGCGCGTTCGATGGCGCCTTTCGACTTTTGCACCTCTTCATGCAACTTCGCGCCCATGTCGTTCACTTCGGCGGTGCGAAGCGAGCCAAAGAAGCGCACATGCATCTCGTGCATGAAGGCGTGATCGGTGATGTGGCCATTCGCGACTGCAGCGTCGAGGGCGCTCACCAGTTCTTGGTTGTGGCCGACGGCATAGTTGAACCACAGCTCATAATTTGTGGGCGTCGGCAGCACGCGGAATTGGCGCATGAGCTCCAACGCTCGTGCGCTCAACGTATGCGCGTGATTGGGTTGTTCCCAATAATGCACCGATGGCCCCCTTCTGTTGGTCGTATCTTCGCAGCTAGGTTGAAACATTCGATTAAGTCGCCGCCGGTCGCGGGCCGCGGGCATTAATCTCTGGGGCGCGGAAATGTGGGGTTGGTGGCCTGGTTGTTAAGGAGCAGGTCGGTTCCAACCCCTGGCTGTTTCGACTATAACCCAGGGCATCGGACATTTGAACTGAACCAGAAAGGACGCTTCTCATGACCACAATGACGGCGCAGTCGATGCGCGCACTTCTGGACAAGCAACGCGCGGCCTATCTGCGCGACGGACCGCCGAGCGCGGAGGTGCGCATTGACCGGATAGATCGCTGTATCGGTTTGCTGGTCGATCATCAGGACGAGATCGCGGACGCGTTGAACAAGGACTTCGGCAGCCGCTCGCCGCAGATGTCGAAGTTCACGGACGTGTCCGGTTCGATCGGGCCTCTGAAGCACGCAAAGGAAAGCGTGCGCAAATGGATGAAGGTCGAAAAGCGCCCGACGACGCCGGCGATCCTGGGCTGGCTCGGCGCGAAGGCCGAAGTCCATTATCAGCCGCTGGGCGTCATCGGTGTGATCGCGCCATGGAATTTCCCGGTGAACCTGACGTTCGCGCCGCTGGCTGGCGTGCTGTCGGCGGGCAATCGCTGCATGATCAAGCCGTCGGAGTTTACGCCGGCGACGTCCGAGTTGATGGCGCGGATGTTCAAAAAGGCGTTCGATGAGGCGGAGATCGCGGTCTGCCTGGGCGGGCCGGAGGTGGGCGAGGCGTTCAGCCGGTTGCCTTTCGACCATTTGTTGTTCACGGGCGCGACGTCGATTGCGCATCATGTGATGCGTGCTGCCGCGGAGAATTTGACCCCGTTGACACTTGAGCTCGGCGGCAAGTCGCCGGTGATCGTGGGGCAGGGCGCAAACATGGACCTGACCGCGACGCGCGTGATGCAGGGCAAGACGTTGAACGCGGGGCAGATTTGTTTGGCGCCGGATTATGTGTTCGTGGCCGAGGGTCAGCGCGACGAATTCGTGAGCAAGGCGACCGCCGCCGTGACGAAGATGTACCCGACGCTGAAAGACAATCCCGACTATACGTCGGTGATCAACCAACGGCACTACGATCGCCTGAAGGGCTATATCGACGAGGCGAAGTCGAAGGGCGCGAAGGTCATCGAAGTCAATCCGGCGAAGGAAAATCTCACCCAGCAGCCGCATCACAAGATTGCGCCGACCATCATTCTCGATCCGACGGACGACATGAAGGTAATGCAGGACGAGATTTTCGGTCCGGTGCTGCCGGTCAAGACCTACAAGAATCTGGACGAGGTGATTGGCTACATCAACGCGAAGGCGCGACCGCTCGGGCTGTATTACTTCGGCGAAGACGCGGGCGAGAAGGATCGCGTGCTCACGCGCACAACGTCGGGTGGCGTGACGATCAACGACACGATCATGCACATCGCGATGGAAGAGCTGCCGTTCGGTGGTGTTGGTCCGTCGGGTATGGGCGCTTATCACGGCCTCGACGGATTCCGTCAGTTCAGCCACCGCAAGGCTGTCTACCAGCAGCCGACATCGAAGATGGTCGACGGGCAACTCGCGAATATGCGCGCGCCTTACGGCGAAGGCATTCAGAAGTTCCTGGCGCAGCAGATCAAGCGGTAGCGCGCCGCGCTACGAACCGTGTTGGGCCGGCGCGCGAAGGCGACGCCGGCCTTTTCATTTTCGTGTTAGGCGGTTTACGCGGGGACCTGCAGCGTCATCTTCAGCGGTTTGATGACGACGCTTGTGGTGAAACTGACGACGTTCGGTGCTTCGATGAACATGCGTTGCGAGAAGGTTTCGTATTCGCTCATGTCTTTGAACGTGCAGAGCAGCAGGTAGTCGTGCTCGCCGGTGACGTAGTAGCACTGCATGACTTCCGCGGCCGATTCCAAGCGGCGCGTGAAGTCGGTTGCTTCCGGTTCGCGGTCGTTTTCGACCTTGACGCCGACCAGGAGCAGGAACGGACGCCCAAGCGCCTCGTGCGAGACGATGGCGACCTCACGCAGGATGACGCCCTCTTCCCTTAGTCGGTTAAGGCGTCGTTGCACTGCGGATGCCGAGAGCGCGACACGTTCGGCGAGTTGCTCGGTCGTCTGTGAGGCGTCGCTCTGAACGGCGGCGAGAAGTTTGCGGTCTATGGCGTCGAGTTCCATTGTTTCCAGCGCGCGGATTTTCCGCTTTGGTCCGCCGAACTTTGCGGAAATTCCGCGCATGGCCGGGGTTATAGCGGTGTTGCAGATACGGGATGAGATCACGTGAAGCATGCGATCGCAATTGCTGCAGGTTTGGTGTTTCTGGCTGTAAGCGTCGCCGCGACCCCGACGACGCGCGAGAGGGCAGTCGCGATCGACAAGGTCGTGATCGCGCCGACGGAGAGCGCGGATTTAGAGCGGCTGGTCACCGGGCTCGCGTTTCCGTGGTCGCTTGCGTTCTTGCCGGATGGGGATCTGCTGATCACGGAGAAGTACGCGGGCGTGCGCTTGGTTCGGAACGGGGTACTCGTTCCCGGGGTTCTGGCGGGTGGGCCGACGAATGTGTTCGCGAAAGAAGACAGCGGGTTTCTTGACGTCGCAGTCGATCCGGATTTTGAGCGGAACAGGACCGTCTACGTTGCGTTCGCCGAGGGTGACGAGACAGCGAACCACACGGCTGTCTGGAAGGGCGTCTTTGACGGACGCGCATTGGCCGGCGGGCGCGTGATTTTCCGCTCGCGGCCGGACAAGGCCGAGCCGAGCCATCCGGGCGGGCGGCTCTTGTTTCTTTCCGACAAGACGTTTCTGCTGACGATCGGCGACGGTTACAGCTACAAGGCGGCCGCGCAGGATCTGGGATCGCACTTGGGAAAGATCGTGCGATTGACGCGCGATGGCGCAGCCGCGCCGGACAATCCGTTCGTCGATCGCGCGGGCGCTGCGCCGGAGGTTTGGACCTATGGACATCGCAATCCGCAGGGGCTCGCCCTCGATCCTGCCACCGGCGACATCTGGGAGCACGAGCACGGGCCGCGCGGGGGCGATGAGATCAACAGGCTGCGCGCTGGGGCCAACTATGGCTGGCCGGTGGTGACGCACGGGATCGACTATGACGGCACGATCATCTCTGATCGAACGTTTGCGCCGGAAATCGAGCGCTCATCGTTCATTTGGATGCCGTCGATTGCGCCCTCAGGGCTTGCGGTCTATCGCGGGCGTGCGTTCGCCGATTGGGATGGAAAGCTCTTCGTCGGGGCGCTCGCGGCCCGCAACGTTGTGCGACTACGCATGGGTAAGGACACTGGCTTCTTCATCGAGGACGAACGCATGTTCGCGCCCCTTAAGAAACGCATTCGCGATGTGCGGGAGGGGCCCGACGGGTTGCTTTACATTCTTACCGACGAGGAACCGGGCGAACTTCTTCGCGTTCGCCCGAAGCTGAGGTAGCTACACCGGCTCGCTTTCCTTTTTTCGGCGGAGCAGATGTTGCGGTACGGGGCGTAGCAGGAAGGCCGGTGTGTTCGGGCCCATGCCTGGACCTGAGGGAGGGCCGTCGTCGCGGTCTTCGCGGCGAGGACGCCTTTCTTGCGCGGGTTTTTCGTGGCGCGGCTTTTCTGGACGCGGGTGCTCGCGCTTGGGATGTTCGGCTTTTGCAGCTTCTGTCTTCGGCGCATCGTGTTTGCGCGGGTGACGGTCGCGCTGACGGTGTTCGCCTTCGCGGCGCGGCTGGCGTTCGCGGTGCGGTCTGTCCGCTTGCTTGACCGGTTGTTCGGCGGTTGCGGCCGGTTGCGTCTCGACGGGGGCTGCGGTAGCGGCGCCGGCATCGACGGGCGCCATGGAGGCGACTTCGTCGTGGTACGGCTTGTCGCCGCCGCGTTGGTGGCGGTCGCGGCCACGGCGTTTGTCGCGGTCACGGCCGCCGCGGCGTCCATCGCGGTCACCGCGGCTTTCGCCACGGTGGCGGTCCGGCGTCACCTCGATGTCGTTCATTTCCTCGCGCACGAGCGGCATGCCGGTCAGCTTTTCGATGGCGCTCAGATACTTGTGATCGCTGGGGCCGGCAAGCATCAGCGCGTTGCCTTCGCGACCGGCGCGGCCGGTACGGCCGATGCGGTGGATGTAATCGTCGGCGTGGATCGGCACGTCGAAATTGAAGACGTGGCTCACCGCCGGAATGTCGAGACCGCGCGCGGCGACATCGCTGGCGCACAGCAGCTGAACCTGACCGCCGCGGAAGTTTTCCAGCGTCTTGGTGCGCACCGGCTGCGGCAGGTCGCCGTGCAGGGCTGCGACCGAGAAGCCGTGCTTGGTGAGCGACTTGTAGACGATGTCGACGTCGGTCTTGCGGTTGCAGAAGATAATGCCGTTCGTGATCGTCTCGCGACGGATCAGGCGGCGCAGCGCTTCGCGCTTCATCTTGTTGTCGTTCGACGGCAAGGCCACGATCTTTTGCGTGATCGTGGTGGCCGCCGTCGCCGGGCGCGAGGCTTCGATACGTTCCGGGTTCGACAGGAACTGGTCGGCGAGGCGCGTGATTTCCGGCGGCATCGTTGCCGAGAAGAACAGGGTCTGGCGCGTGAACGGCAGCATCTTGGTGATGCGCTCGATGTCCGGGATGAAACCCATGTCGAGCATGCGGTCGGCTTCGTCGATGACGAGGATCTGCACGCCGTTGAGCAGAAGCTTGCCGCGTTCGAAGTGGTCGAGCAGGCGGCCGGGTGTTGCGATCAGCACGTCGACGCCGCGCGTGATCTTCATGTCCTGCTCTTCGTAGGAAACGCCGCCGATTAGCAGCGCCATCGAGAGTTTTTTGTATTTGCCGTATTTCTCAAAGCTCTCGGCGACTTGCGCCGCGAGTTCGCGGGTGGGTTCCAGGATCAGCGAGCGCGGCATGCGCGCCTTCGCGCGGCCGGTCGACAGACGCTGCAGCATCGGGAGCGTGAAGCCCGCCGTCTTGCCCGTGCCCGTCTGGGCGATGCCCATGACATCGCGGCCGGCTAAGACCGACGGGATCGCTTTTTCCTGAATTGGCGTAGGCGTGGTGTAACCGGCTTCCGCGATCGCGCGGAGCAATTCGGCCGAAAGGCCGAGACTTTCAAACGACATCGAACTTCAATTTAACTCCGGCGAGATGGGCTTCTTTGTCTGGCTGGACACGCCTCTCGCCTGAGACAACCCAACCGCGAACGGTGTAGCTCCGCGCCTATGAATCGCGCGATCAGCTAATGCACTGCAAAATAATGTGCTTGGCTAAGATGTCAACCAAAGGTGAACAAAGGCTTGCGGGCGAATGCGCTAGGATGCGGGCCAGCAAAGGGGGGCACATGCGTAGTATTATTGTCGCAGCATTGGTCGCATCGACTGGTTTGGCCTTCGCCGATGCAGCACCGCCACCGGCGCCGTCAGCACCCCAAGCGCCGCCGAACTGGGGTTGCCCGGGGGCTGAGTATCAGCAGTTCAACTTCTGGGTCGGCGAGTGGGTCGTCACCTCGACGGCGACGGGCAAGCCCGCGGGCGAGAACAAGATAGAATTGCTGTCGAAAGGCTGCATCCTGTTCGAAAGTTGGAAGAGCGCGACCGGTGGCTTAGGCCATTCGCTAAACGTGTACGACCAAGCAGACGGCAAGTGGCATCAAACGTGGATCGATGCGACCGGCGATCAGGTGCATTACATCGGCGGCTGGCAGAACGGGAAGATGGAATTCCGCGCCGACGACGTTGCGACGCCGCAGAAGCAGAAGGTCGTCCTTACGATGACGTTCGAGCCGCGCGCCGACGGCTCCGTGCGGCAATCGGGGACGCAGTCGACGGACGGCGGCAAGACGTTTCAACCGGCGTTCGATTTGATTTATACTCGCAAAAAGTGAACGCAGGCAGAGCGCGCGCGTGACCCCGACACTGCAGAGCATCGCGATTGGGTTTGTGGTTCTCTCGGCGGTGTTCTTTGTGCTGCAGAAGATTTGGCCGTCGGTGCCGGCGCAGAAGACGTTCCGGCGCGGGCTTGTGACGGACCTTTTCTATTGGGCGTTCACGCCGCTGGTCACGCGAGCGGTGACGCCGATTGCGGTCGGTATTGCGCTCATTCCGATTGCGATGGCGAACGGGGTTGAGCTCAAGGACTTGAAGACGCTGGCCGAAGGGCGGGGTGCGCTCGCGGCGCAGCCGTTGTGGGCGCAGGCGATCCAGATTTTGATCATCGGCGACTTCATCGGGTATTGGACGCATCGCTGGTTCCACGGCGGTTGGCGGTGGCGTTTTCACGCCGTGCATCATTCGTCGGAAGATCTCGACTGGCTGTCGAGCGTTCGCCTGCATCCGGTGAACGACATGCTTTCGCGCATCGCACAGGCGGTGCCGATTGTGGCGCTCGGCTACAATGCGGGGGCGGTCGCGCTCTACGCGGTGTTCACGACGATCTGGGCGATCGCGTTGCATGCGAATTTGAGTTGGACGTTCGGGCCGTTCCGGTACGTCGTCGCGAGTCCGGCGTTCCACCGCTGGCACCACACGAGCGCCGAAGAAGGGCAGGACAAGAACTTTGCGGGGCTGTTTCCGCTGTGGGACTTGCTGTTCGGCACGTTCTACATGCCCAAGGGGCGTCAACCGGAAGTGTTCGGCGTCGCCGATCCCGTGCCGAAGGGGTTGATCGGGCAGCTGATCTATCCGTTCCGGCGATCGCGCACGACAGCGTGATTGCTGCAGCGCGCGGCGGCGCCGTACACTGCGCGCATGACACATGCTCCCATCTCACGCCGCGCGTTGATCGTTGGCGCGTCTTCGCTGGTTGTCGTGCCGCCCGCTCTCGCAGCTGTTGCGACGCCGCGTCAGACCGAAGGGCCGTTCTATCCGCTAGATTGGTCGGGCGACGCCGACAACGATCTCGTCGTTGTGCGCGGCGAGGCGGCGCGGGCTCTGGGGCAGGTCGCGCATGTCAGTGGCCGCGTGTTTGACGCGAGCGGTACGCCGGTTCGCGATGCGGCCGTCGAGATTTGGCAATGCGACGCGAACGGGCGCTATTTGCATCCGGGTGACGCGCCGCTTTTCGGGAGCAAGCGCGATGCAGGGTTCCAGGGTCGCGGGCGCATGATGGCGGGGGGTGATGGGGCTTATCGCTTCCGCACGATCCGGCCCGTCGCCTATGGCGGGCGTGCGCCGCACATTCATTTCCGCGTCATGCGCGCAGGGCGCGAGGTGCTGACGACCCAACTCTATGTCGCGGGCGATGCGTTGAACGACCGCGACGGCATTTACCGTCGCGAGGCGAACCGCGCGGCGCTGACGGCGGCGTTCGTGCCCGCGAACGGTATCGAGGCGGGTGCGCTCGCAGCGACGTTTGATATCCGCCTCGGCTAAGGCACGCGGCTGAGTGCGGCGCGATAGGCGTCGGCGTCGGTTTGCGAGAAGCAGCAGAACGTGATTTCCGCGGCGACGTTGGCTTCGGTTGCGAAGGCGCGCGTTGTCGCGATGGCGACCTCGCAGGCACGCGCGATCGGGATGCCGTAGACGCCGGTGCCGAGGCTCGGGAACGCGATGCTCGCGACACCGTGCTCGGCGGCGAGGCGTAAGCTGTTGCGGTAGCAATTTGCGAGCAGGCGCCAGACATCGGCTTCTTTATGTTGCGCGTAGACTGGCGCGACGGTGTGGATGACGTGGCGGGCCTTCAGCCTGAAGCCGGGCGTGATGACAGCCTCGCCCGTGGGGCAGCGGCCGATCGCCATCATCGCTTTGCCAAGCTCGGGGCCGGCGGCCTTGTTGATCGCGCCGTCGACGCCGCCGCCAGGGATCAACCGGCTGTTGGCGGCATTGACGATCGCGTCGACATCGAGCGTTGTGATGTCGGCTTTGATGACGGTGAGTTGCGGCATGGGTAAGCTTATACTTGCCTTTGGTGGAAAGCAGATGGCACGTTCTGACGATGCTGCTCAAGATCGCCGTCTCAGGGTATCGCTCGCTGCGCAACGTGGTGTTGCCGCTTGAGCGTCTGAATCTGATCACCGGCGCAAATGGCGCGGGAAAATCCAGTCTCTACAAAGCGATCGGGCTGTTGGCAGCGGCCGCGCAGGGCGGCGTTATTCCGGCACTGGCGGCGGAAGGTGGGCTCGCGTCGACGCTTTGGGCCGGGCCGGAGGCGATCTCGCAGCGGATGAAGTCGGGCGCGGTGCCCGTTGAGGGCTCGCGGCGGAAGGAGCCGATCAGCTTGAGGCTCGGCTTTGCGAGCGAGGACTTCGGCTATGCGATCGATCTCGGTTTGCCGCAAGCGCGTGGACGTTCGATGTTCGCCCGCGACCCGGAGATCAAGGTCGAAGCCGTGTGGGCGGGGGAGACGTTGCGGCCTGCCAATGTGCTCACGCTGCGCAACGGGCCAACCGTCGTTGCGAGCGGGCAAGGGGCGAAGAAGAAAATCGTTCGCAACGGACTTGCGCCGTTCGAGAGCATGATGATGCAAGCGGTTAGCCCGGCGGACACGCCGGAACTGCTTGAGCTGCGGGAGCGCATGCGCGGGTGGCGCTTCTACGATCACCTGCGGACCGATCGCGGGGCGCCCGCGCGCTCGCCGCAAGTGGGGACGCGGACGCCGGTTCTTGCCGACGACGGCGCCGATTTAGCGGCAGCGCTGCAAACGATCGTGGAGATCGGCGACGTGGAGGCGTTGGCCGCCACGGTCGCGGACGCGTTCGCCGGCGGCCGTGTCGATGTCGAGGGTCGTGATGGGCTTTTCGAGGTCGCGTTCACGCAGCACGGGCTCTTGCGTCCGCTGCGCGCGGCCGAACTTTCGGATGGCACATTGCGCTATCTGCTGTTGGCGGCCGCCTTGTTGACGCCCCGACCGCCAACGCTGATGGTGCTGAACGAGCCGGAGACGAGCTTGCACACGGACTTGCTTGCCCCGCTTGCGCGGCTGATCGTGCGCGCAAGCCAGAGTTCGCAAATCATCGTCGTGACGCATGCGCCCGCACTTGTCGATGCGCTGGCGCAGGCGGGCGCGAAGCGCTTCATGCTGACGAAGGAACTCGGCGAGACGTACATCGACGAGGCTGCGTATGTGCGGTGGGAGTGGCCGTCGCGGTAGCTAAACGGCCACCGCGTGCTTTGCCGGGGCTTGCGGGTGCAGGTAAGCGTCGAAGGTGGCGCAGACGAGGCGGACGCCGGCGCGGGCTTGCGGCGGGACGGTGACCCTTGCGCCGTCAATGGTGCAGATACCTTCGGCGATGAACGGCTGTAGTGCGTCGAAGGCGGCGCTGAAGTGGGTTGCGCCGGTGCCGTGCGCGGCTGCGATGGCTTCGACGTCGACGGAGAGGTCGCACATCAGGCGTTCGATGATGGCGCGGCGTAGGCGGTCGTCCGCTGTCAGGGCGCGGCCGCGCGCGGTCGCGAGTTCGCCACTCAGGATCAAGCGGCGGTATTCGGGCATGTCGACGACGTTTTGCGCGTAGCCTTGCGGCAGCGAGGAGATCGCCGAGGCGCCGAAGCCGATCAGCGTTGCGGCATCGTCGGTCGTGTAGCCTTGGAAGTTGCGCCTGAGGCGGCCTTGCGCCAGCGCGACGGCGAGCGGGTCGTCGGCGCGCGCGAAGTGGTCGAGACCGATCGCGACATAGCCGCTTGCCGTGAGCAGCGCGTGGACGGTTTCGACTTGGGCCACGCGCTCTTCGCCGCCGGGCAGAGCGGCAGCGTCGAGCAGCGCTTGATGGCGCTTCATCTCCGGCACATGGGCGTAGCCGAAAACGGCGAAGCGCTGCGGGGCCATCGCGACCGCCGCTTCGACCGTGCGTTTGACGTCGTCGATCGATTGATGCGGCAGACCGTACATCAGGTCGACGTTGAGCGCGGTGATGCCGGCGGCGTGCAGGCGGTCGATCGCGCTTTGCGTCACGTCGAGCGGCTGGATGCGGTTCACGGCGGCTTGCACGCGCGGGTTTACGTCCTGCACGCCGAGGCTGGCGCGCGTCACGCCCGCCTTGGCGAAGGCGTCGATCGTCGCATCGGTGAGACCGCGTGGGTCGATTTCAACCGCGAACTCGGCGCCGGGGCGGATGTCGAACAGCGTGTGCAGCGCCTCTGCAATGCGGGCGATGTCGCGGGGTTTAAGAATCGTCGGCGAGCCGCCGCCGAAGTGGATGTGCGTGACGGGGCGGCGCGACTTGAGCGCGGCCGCCACCATGCCGATCTCGTGCAGGAGTACGTCGGCGTAGGCGGCGACGGGCGTGTAGGTGTTCACGACGCGCATGTGGCAGCCGCAGAAGAGGCACAGGCTGTCGCAGAACGGGATATGAGCGTAGAGCGAGAGCGGTTCGTCCGCCGGGATCGCTTCCAACCACTTCTTCACCGTCGTGCCGGTGACGCTTGCGTTGAAGTGCGGCGCGGTCGGGTAGCTCGTGTAGCGCGGCACGCGCGCGGTGGCGAGATCGGTTTTCACGCGTGTGCTCATCGCGTCAGCTGCGCCAGCGCAAGGTTTGCGGTTCAACGGGATTGGCGAACTCGGCGCCGGAGTCGAGTGCTGCGGCCCAGGCTTTCTTCAGCTTGTGGTACCAGATGGCCGGCACGTCGGCGTCGGGGATCAGCATTTGGCGTGGGTCGTAGCGCGTCCATTCCTGCTGTAGCTCAACGATCTCGCGATCCTGGCGCATGAAGATGGAGGCGAAGGCGCGTAGCGCCGGTTTGGCCAGGCCCAACCACGGCAGCGTCCAATACATCGTGTGCGTGACTTCGGTTTCGGTCTCGCTGATCGGCGTACAGGTGGTCAGCCCCACGATCGAATGCTTGCCCGCGCGGATGTGTTCGGTGCGGATCGAGGGGAGTTCGAACTTGATCTCGGTGGTGAGGTCGGTTCCCAAAACCTTGTAGGCGGTTGAGTTCGCCGACGGCTTGTGCGGCATCATCGTGAAGCCGCGCGTCGTCGGTTCGTAGGCCTTCGCCTTTGCGATCGTGCTTTTCGGCGAGCGCCAGAACCACGCTTTGTGCACGTAGGGGCCGTGCGCGGGATCCATGAGGCCGACCGTCGTGCGATCGAGGTCGCATTTGAACATTTGGCGCTCGATGAATTTCGGCACGGCATCGCCCGGCAGCGGAACCTTCGGCGGCTCGATCTTCGGTGCGACGGCTTCGCGGCCCTTGGCCGGCATGTAGATCCAGATGAGGCCGTCCTGCTCGCGCAGCGAATAGGTTCGTACACGGATATTTTTCGGGTCGACGTCTTGGCCCTCGACGAGCGAGGGGATCGCCGCGCACGCGCCGTCGGCGCCGAAGCGCCAACCGTGATAGGGGCAGGTCACCGTGCCGTCGGCGTTCAGTTCGCGCGCCGCCAGCGGGACGCCGCGGTGCGGGCAGACGTCGCGGAGTGCGAACGCCTGGCCGTCCTGTTTGCGCCGCGCGAGCAGCACCGGTTCGCCGAGTAGAACGCGCCGTGTGATCGCGCCGGGTTTCAACGTCTTGGCGTGGCCCGCCAAGTACCAAAGATCGCGCAGAAACTGATCCGACGCCTGCATACGCTGTATCCGCCCGTGACGGCGTCACATGGCGGGAAGATGTGGGCGGGAGCCTTGATTTAGGTCAATCGAGGGCGGTGGCTCAGCGGGTGACGACCATGTCTCCCGATTGGATCGGGCGTGGCAGGTCGGCCAAGGGGATGTCGATGTTCGAAAACGCGAGCGGGATGCCGGCGCAGAGTAGGGGATCTGGCTTGTCGCAGACGTGATAGTGCAGGTGCGGCTCGGTCGAGTTTCCGCTTGAGCCGAGCGCGCCGACAATTTGTCCCTTTGCGACCGTATCGCCGACCGCGACTTTCACGCTGCCGGGTTTCATGTGCGCCAGAAGTGAAAACTCCCCGTTGCCGTGGTCGATGACGATGCCGTTGCCGAGGATGCCGGAAAGGCCGCGGGCCATGCGCGCGGCCTGATCGTCGAGGAGGCGCGTGAAGAAGGCCTCCAACGTTTCGTCCGGCCGGCGCAGCGCTTTTGGATCTTCGCTCTCGCTGGTGATGGCGAGGATAACCTTGCCCGCGGCGGGAGCCAAAATCTTGGCGCCATAAGCGTAGTAATCGGTGAACTTGGTTCCGTCACCGCGATGGGTTTTGCCGCTCGCGTCGAACTTCACGAGGTCGAGCCCGAACTCTTCGGGAATTGCCCAGCGATGTTGCGTGTGAAAGCCGGGGCCGCTGGCGACCCACCAAGCGCCGGTGAGCGGAAAGATCAGCTCCGTTTTCGCGACGCTGGCATTGAGGGGTATGGACGCGTAACCGACGCGGGTTGTGCCCGAATAGACGCTGACCGCCAGCGTGTCGCGGGCGCCCTGGAATGCGAACGGTTGGTGCATGATCAGAAGGGCGGCGCCCGGCGCGAGCGTCGCCGTGTCAGACAGCGGTGCGTCGCCAAGAAGGTCAGTGCCGCAAAATTGAAACGCCGCGAGCTTCATCATGCCGGAGGCCTGAACGGCCTGGCCGCCCTTTGCGATCTTGGCGAGCGTGTCCGGGGCAAAGCGGCGCGTGTCCATGGGTTGGCCGCCCGTTTGCAGCGCGATCTCGACGGCATCGATCGAGACAGGTTTTTCCGACCGGTTGAGCAGGGCAACGTTTTGCAGAAGGACACCTTGGGCGCCGCGTATCGTGTCGAGCGGGTAGACGCGCGCCGTTGTCGCCGGGCAGAATTTCACGTTCAACGGGTCGGCCATCGAGCCCGCCCAAGCATTGGTTGCGATGCACCCAATGACGCCCAAGAAAAACGCGTTCTTCTTCATGCCCGCCTCGCTTTGCGGGCTAGATTTAACCGGGCGCGTTTTCCGCTGACAAGGGGGGCTAAACGTCGATGTCCTTCGCGAATTGGGCGTGCTCTTGGATGTATTGGAAGCGCAGCTCCGGCTTCTTGCCCATCAGGCGTTCGACGAGGTCTTCGGTGTCTTGCTTGTCGTCCTCGGCGATGATGACTTTGAGCAGCGTGCGCAGGCCCGGTTTCATCGTCGTTTCTTTGAGCTGGGCGGGGTTCATTTCGCCGAGGCCCTTGAAGCGGTTGATTTCAACTTTCGCGTTCGCCTTGAATTCGGTTTTCAGTACGCGGTCCTTGTCGGCATCGTCGCGGGCGTAGATCGTCTTGCCGCCGTGCGTGAGTTTGAAGAGCGGAGGCATCGCCAGATAGAGGTGGCCCCTGTCGATCAGCATCGGCATCTCGCGGTAGAAGAACGTGACGAGGAGAGATGCGATATGCGCGCCGTCGACGTCGGCGTCGGTCATGATGATGACCTTGTCGTAGCGCAGATCGTCTTCCTTGAAGCGGTCGCCCGTGCCGCAGCCCAAGGCTTGCACCAGGTCGGCGAGTTCTTGGTTCGCGGCAAGTTTGCCGGCGGCGGCGCTGGCTACGTTCATGATCTTGCCGCGCAAGGGGAGGACCGCTTGCGTGTTGCGGTCGCGCGCTTGCTTCGCGCTGCCGCCGGCCGAGTCGCCTTCGACGAGGAAGAGTTCGGTGTCGCCGGAGGTGGAAGAACAGTCGGCGAGTTTGCCGGGCAGGCGCAGCTTTCGGGTTGCGCTCTGGCGGCTGACTTCTTTCTCCTGGCGGCGGCGGATGCGGTCTTCGGCTTGCTCGATCGTGAAGGAGAGTAGCCGGTTCGCGTCGACCGGCGAGTCCGCGAGCCAGTGGTCGAAGTGATCCTTGATCACACCTTCGACGAGGCGCGAGGCTTCGGGGTTCGAGAGCTTGTCCTTTGTCTGACCCTGGAATTGCGGGTCGCGGATAAAGACGGAGAGCATGGCCTGCGCCTGGCTCATCACGTCGTCGGTGGTAATTTGGCCGGCTTTGCGGTTGTTCGTGAGTTCGCCGTAGGCGCGCAGCGACTTTGCCATCGCAGAGCGGAAACCGTTGTCGTGCGTACCGCCTTGCGGGGTCGGGATCGTGTTGCAGTAGGAGCTTGTCGACGGGTCGAGCGCGGGCGCCCAGGTGACCGCCCATTCGACGATGCCCTTCACGTCCTTCGTCGATTCCACGCGGCCGGCGAACGGGCGCGGTGTTACCGTCGTTGCCTTGCCGATCGAGCTTTCGAGGTAGTCGGAGAGGCCGCCCGGGAAGTGCAGCGTTTCTTCGGCGGGCGTCGTGTCGTTGCCGTGGATGAGCGACGGGTCGCAACTCCAACGGATTTCGACGCCGCGGAACAGATAAGCCTTCGAGCGCGCGAGCTTGTAGAGGCGCGACGGCTTGAAGTGCGCGTCGGGGCCGAAGATCTTGTAGTCCGGCTTGAAGCGCACGGTCGTGCCGCGGCGGTTGTTGATCGAGCCCATATCCTTGAGCTTCGACTTCGGTTCGCCGCGTTCGAAGCGTTGGGTCCAGAGATTGCGGTCGCGCGCGACCTCGACCTCCAACCACTCGCTGAGCGCGTTGACGACGGAGGCGCCGACGCCGTGCAGGCCGCCCGAGGTCTCGTAGGCGCCGGTGGTGAACTTGCCGCCGGAGTGCAACGTCGTGAAAATGACTTCGAGCGCGGTCTTCGGCTTATGCTTCGGGTGCACGTCGGTTGGGATACCGCGGCCGTTGTCGCGCACCAGGAGGACGTTATCGGGCTCTAGCGTGATCTCGATGCGGGTCGCGTGACCGGCGACGGCTTCGTCCATCGCGTTGTCGAGAATTTCGGCGGCCAGGTGGTGCAGCGCGCGCTCGTCCGTGCCGCCGATATACATGCCCGGCCGGCGGCGGACGGGCTCCAGCCCCTCAAGGACTTCGATGTCCTTGGCGGAGTAGGCCTTAGAGGTGCGGTCGTCGTCGGGGCCGTCGAACAGATCGTCTTTGGTGGCGGGCTTGGCCATGGGGGTACGCGCTCGGAGGTTACTGAATCGGAGCGGGACTATAGCGACTTTGGCGCAGCAGCGAGGCTGTTGTTCGTTCCGCCGTTTTCGGGGTTTTCCACAAGTGGCGCACCGCTCGAAGTGGCACATGTGGCACAGGAGTCGGGGGTGTGTGCGGGCTCCGGTTCCGGCGGGACGATGTCCAGCAACGCGCTGATGTGCGGGGAAACCTTGTTGAAATCGACCTTCCTTCCATTCGCCATATCCCGCACGACGCGTTCGAGTTCGAAGTCGCGGGGGTGGGCCGCGACGGGTTGGCCGAACGATATCAGGGTGGGAGTCTCGCGATATTGCTCCGGCCGCAACGCCTTCAGCCGCGCAAGCAGCAAGCCGTCGGAGTAGCGGCGCTTCGTGCCGCATTGTTCGCCCTTGTAGAAGACGGGCTCGTCGAAGCCGTCGCGCCCGCGCCGGTCCGCTTCGTCGGCAAGCAAGTCGCAGGCGACGGCGCTCGCGTCCTGCCAACGCGCCGCGAACGTTGGGTCGGCGCTGCGCCAACGATAGACGCAGCGCCGCGCGTAGCCCGCCATCGCGCAGGCGGCGTTGACCGGGTGGCCGTTCTCGATTGCGGTGAAAAAGCGGTCGTCGGCGTCGGGCGTGCGGGCGGAGTGAGCGGGCATGTGTGCGCTTTGGGCGATGGTTCGATAAGTGGTGCGAATGTAGTCTTCGCGTCGAACAAAAGAAGAACTCACATTGCCGCATCCGACATGTCGCACCTGGTGTGCCGCTCACGATACGCCGAATATCCCAAGGGAATGCCCTTCGCCCGTGCGGCATGCGTGGGAGAAGTTGGTGCGGCGAGCGGTCAAATGCTGCGCGACGGCCTGCCCGCCGAAGCCATTTGGCGAAGGCGGATGGGCCAGCTGCGAGTGCTGCGACCTCAGAGTTCGTCGTGTGTCCCTGGATTCACAAGGACTTCGATGTCCTTGGCGGAGTAGGCCTTGGAGGTGCGGTCGTCGTCGGTGCCGTCGAACAGATCGTCTTTGGTGGCGGGCTTGGCCATGGGGTACGCGCTCGGAGTTACTGAATCGGAGCGGGACTATAGCGGTTTCGGGGGCTCGGGAAGGGGGATGGAATTGTGCGGTTTTCCACAAGGTGTCGCTGGCATCCGGTGACAAAGGGCTTGATCGCGCCTCGAGGCGCGGATCAAGCCCAAGTCGTGTCGAATAGGTCCGCTATGGTCTTGGCGCCGCAGGACTTGTCTCATCTGTCCCAGAAGTGGGCGGTGGGTACTCTAAAGTGACGACGATTGTGCTCAGCGGGTTGGCGTGGCGAGGTGCGGGGCCGACAACAGCTTCCGGCTTCGCGCCGCGTGGGGCGCCTGAGCCCGGCGGAACAACAAACGTCAGCGGTGCTCCTGCTGCGTTGCTAAGGACAATGCCCATAGGGCCCTCAGTCGATCGGCGACCGGCAGGTAGGACAGGGGCGCTGGTGACCGGCGCATCGCGCCCTGCCTGCACCTTCACGATCATCGGTTTGGTCAGCTTCGTGGCGTCGATAGCAATCTGATAGCGCCCCTCGGGTAGGTTGAAGAAACTCACCGTGCCCGCTCGGTCCAAATCTGGCGAGGCGATAGTGTAATTCGTCTGCGTGTTAATAAGCCGGTAGCTACCTGCGAAGGCAGGCGCGGCAACGCCGAAAGCCAAGGCTGCAAGGCCCACTGCAGTGAAGACAGTCCGTATCATAATGATCTCCTTTTTGGTTCCTGTTGACTTGGTTCGTGGGATACGTGGCGAACTCAAGCGATAGCTTTAGAGCATTCGGGGACACGAGACGAGCTCGTGCGAGTGCTTATGACCGTAGACGCCGTCGAACCCGCCTGCATCACATGAACATGTGAGGCCTGATGTTTTCGTTGCCGGCATGACATGGGCGCAACAAACGGCGTACCTGTCGGGATACAAGGACGCAATCTGTTCGCCTTGGAAGGTTGTTGCAACGCGGCGGAACAGACGATCGGCGAAAGCCTCCTTCAGCCGTTCAAGCGCCCCGCGCATCATAGGGCGGGGCGCTTCGTAGCTGATGCGGTGACAGTGCGTGTCAATGTCGACTACTGGCGTGGCCTGTTCACCGGCGTTGCCCGCTCGCGATGGATGTCCCTTGGTCCAACGACCTTCTGAAAGCGCAACTTGTCAATAAGCTCGAAATTCACCGATGCCGCGTCGTAGATGATCTTGTCTTTCCAATTCGAATACTCGTCAGCGGTGTCGTCGATCCAGCTCTTGAGCCTGGCCTGCAGCTCGTTCTTGTCAAGGATTTCGACTGGTACGCACGTCAGTACCACTTTGTAGTGGGCCTCCACCCAGGAACTCTTTCCAGACAGGATGCCGTTGCCGGCCGCTGTGCCCGTCCAACTCAGTGTTGCGTGAGAGGTCGAAATTTCGTCGGCGTACGCTGCGTAGTTGTTGACCGCGGTTTCGATCTCTTTCTTAAGGTTGAACTTCACAACGTTCGGGATGTTGAGATTCGTGATGTACTTGTCCAGTGCGGACTGAGTTGACTGGAAGTTTGAGCTCGAAATCAGCGAATACCCGGCCGGCGTTTGCGCAGTAGTATACGAGGCGTTGTTGGCAATAGAATGGACGGTGAACTCCCACCACGTGATTGCTTGATAGTTTGGAGCTGCATATTTGGCCGTTTGCGACGATTTAGTCGTCGTTTTGGAGTGTCCGGGCTGTTTGACGAGACCGTCGGCGACTTTCATCGACTGAGTATCATACGGCGTGCAGCCTGAACCTCCGCGACTTGCGCCCCCCAAACCAGCCGCAGGATAGACAGGGAATCGCATTCCGTTACGTGTAACAGTTTTCGCGGCGATCAGGCGCTGCAGCAAGTATGCCTCAGCGGCAGTTCTCGTTTCAATCTGGCTTCCGCTCTCGGCCTGCTCGGCTCTAGGCAAAATGATCGGTTGAGCGCTTTCAGCGTGCGCCGAGGTTGCCGCCAATATCGCGGACAGCGTGCACCCGGCGAGCATCGCCGCTTTCAGGTTTGTTGCTGCAGACTTCATTGTTTCCTCCCGTTGACCTTTAAGGGTTCCTTGTTTCTTGCAGGCGAAACTTATGAGCGGCCAAGGTGGTCCACATCACATGAATATGTGAGTGCTCCGAACTTTCTTACCGGTATGGTGCAAGCCCATGTTCCGGCAACCGCGACCACACCAAAGTGCGGGCGCTGTTCGCTTGAGAGGATTGTTGCAACGCGATGGTGACAGGATGACAGGCATCACCGACGGACCAATCGACATCGCCGTCGGCATCGTCGAGGACGATGACGACCTACGCGCGTACTTGTCGTCGGTCGTTTCGGCGGCGCCCGGCTTGTCGCTCGCCTTCGCAGCCGGAACGCTCGCGCAAGCCATCCGCGCCGGTGGCGGCGGCGCTGATGTTTGTTTGATCGACATCCAACTCCCCGACGGCAGCGGACTCGATTTCCTCGCGCGACTGAAAGCGCGTGCCGCAACCACGAAGGCGCTCATCCTCACGGTGCTCGGCGACCGGGAGAGCGTGTTTGAGGCGTTGCAGGCGGGTGCGGACGGTTATCTTTTGAAGGACACGCCGCCGGAGCAGATCGTGCGCGATATCAAAGCCGCGTTTGCGGGTGCGGCGCCCGTTAGCCCGCGTGCGGCGGCGCATCTGCTGAAGGCGTTCAAGCGGACTGCGGAAACGAAAGGGGCCAAGACGGCGTCGCAGTTGACGGAGCGCGAGGGGCAGTTGTTGCGCCTATTTGCGCAGGGCAAGTCCTATAAGGAGGCGGCGGAGGAACTCGGCGTTTCGGCCAACACGATCGGCGCGCATGTGAAGTCGATTTATTCGAAGCTGAATGTGAACTCGCGCGGACGCGCGATCTATGAAGCCGGTCAGCTGGGCTGGCTAGACGTTTCCAACGACGAGTAGCCGCTCCGCTTGAGCGGCAGCGCAATCGCGATGCGGTGGCCTTTGCCGCCGTTGCTGCCCATGCTCAAATCTGCGCCGAGCCGCGCCGCGCGGGCTTTCATGTTCTTCAAGCCCTTGCCGTGGCCATTGGCGGCGGCGTCCGGTGCAAGGCCGCGGCCGTCGTCCGCGATGGCGATGGAAAGCGTGTCGCCCTCGCGCGCGATTGCGACCGACACGTTTGCGGCACCCGAGTGCCCGATCGCATTCGAAACGGTTTCCTGCAGAATCCGGAACAGGTCGAGCATCGGTTGCGGTTCAAGCGTCACGTCGTCGAGTTTGCCCTCATCCTCGGGCCAGTCGAGGGCGATGCCGGCGCCGTCGAGCTGGCGTTCGGCGCGCGCGCGAAACGCACTGAAGGCGCCGCCCAGCGACTCGCCCGCACTGTCGAGCGAGTCCACGATGAGGCGCAGATCGTTCAGGCTTTCCTGCACCTCGCGTTCGACCGCCGTGATGTCGAGGCGTCCTGCGCGCACGCGGATCAAGAGCGATAGCAAGCGCCCGCCGATGCCGTCGTGCATGTCGCGGGTGATACGGCTGCGCTCTTCGAACAGCATGCGTTTTCGCGCTTCCTCCTGGAGGCTCGCGCGCACGCCGCCCAATTCGACGGATTGTGCGGCGTAGTCGGCGCGCAGCTTGGCGATGGTCTCGCGGCGGGCGGCAAAGGAATGAACCGAGAGCAGGGCAGTGCCCAACGTCAGCAGCGGTAGCGTGCCGAGGTGGTGCAGCGTCGCCAGGCCGAAGGCTTCGTTGAACAGGCGCGGATCGGCGGCCCGCATCAGCCCGAAGGCTGCCGCTGCCAGCCCGAGCGCCATCGCGGCAAAGGCCATGGGCGAGAACGCGGGATCGGCGGCGGCGCGCCACGTCCGCATGGCACCTATAGCGAGCAACGGCGCGGCTAAAACGGCGGCGGCCCAAAGGTGCACGGGTGTGGCGCCAAGCCCTGGGCCAAATACGGCGGTGCTGGAAAGGCCAAGGGAAAAGAGGGAAAGCCTTCCGAAACGCGGGGCACCGGCGCCATCCTTCAGCACCACTGCGAGCGCGAACGCGACCCACACGGCCAACAAATACTCTGCGCCGTCGATTAGGTGCGCGAAGTACACGCCGACGTCACTCTCTCTGGCGAGCGCTTGGGCCAGAACGAGATATGCAAGCGCACCAAGCGCGCCGGTGCTGAAATGGGGAGCCACGCCTGCGATCAGCGACAGGACAACGAAGGACGCGATCACGCCAACGATTAAGCTTGCGACCTGCGTGCGCCACGCCCATTGGCGTTGTGTCCTCGCGGCATCGTCCGCGATGGCGGCAGGTGCAAGGTACACGCGCGACATGCCGATCCGGCCGTGGTCTTCGCCGGTGCGAACGCTCAACCATGCGGTTGCGTTGTCTTCAACCGGTGGGAGTGACGCGAGAATTGATCGGCTGCTGAGGCCGAAGCCGCTTGCGCCGTGGCTTCCGGCGATCGCGATCTCGCGCGATCCCAAAGCAAGCCCTAAAACACCGCCCGCCGCTGGAATGTAGAGCGCACGGGGCGCTCGCTCGTTCGTGCGATCAATCTCGAACATCGGTGCGCCGGGTAATTTTGCCGTTGGCGTCAGCGCAAATCGATTCAGCGCGGTGATGTTGGGCGAAATCGCATAGAGCACGAGGCCGAAGCCAAGCAGGAGCGCGGCGCCGATCGCCATTGTCTTAGGGCGTGTCCCGACGGTGCTGTGTCCCCCGGTCATCGCTGCTCAGTATCGCTGACGGCGGAAAACGATCATACTGCGGAACATGCCGTGTCTCATGCAGCGGCAGTTCTATAGGATTTGCAGATGACCGCCAAATCGAACGGTGCCCGGGGCCTTAAACTGGCTCTGCAAGTCATCCTCGCCGCGTTGTCGCTCGTGATGCTTTGGCATGCCGTCATGGGGCTGATCATCGGCGGCGCGCCCTACTTCAACGGTAACCCGCCGCCTGCCTTCGACAACCAGGCGCGCTTCGTCGCCGGCGTCTATCTGCTGTTTCCGATCTTGATCTGGTGGATCATTCCGTCGATCGAGCGGCACGCGGTTCCCATCCGCATCCTCGCCGCGGGGATGGTGTGCGGCGGCATCGGCCGGCTCATCTCGCTCGTGCAGTTCGGCTCGGGTCACGACGGGCAGCTTGTCTCTATGGTCGTCGAGCTTAGTTCGCCCAGCCTCATCTTGTGGCAGCATGCGGTGGCGCAGCAGCACGCGGCGCGGGCCGATTGACTGTGGCCAAAGGGCGACCGTTGCGGTTACACAGTCGTTTGATTCGCCTTCGGAGCTAGGTTCATGACTGCCAATATCTCCCAGCCGTTGTCTTTGCCGTGCGGCCAGGTGCTGCCCAACCGTCTTGCGAAAGCGGCGATGACGGAGGGGCTTGGCGATCCGCTCAATCGGGCGACCGACAAGCATGTGCGGCTCTATTCGCGCTGGGCGCGCGGCGGACTTGGGCTTTTGCTCACCGGCAACATTCAGATCGACCGGCGGCATTTGGAGCGGCCGGGGAATGTGGCGATTGAGGGTGTGCAGTCGCCCGAGGCGATGGCTTCGCTGAAGGCTTGGGTGGCTGCCGCGCGTTCCGGCGGAGCACAGTTCTGGGCGCAGGTTTCGCATGCGGGGCGGCAGACGCCGAAGCATGTGAACGCGAACCCGTCGGCGCCGTCGGCGGTGAAGCTTGGGTTGCCGGGCGGTCAGTTCGGTGATCCTCGTGCGATGTCGGGGGATGAAGTGCGCGATGTGATCGTGCGCTTCGGTCATGTCGCGGGCGTGCTGCGCGAAGCAGGGTTCACCGGCATGCAGGTGCATGCGGCGCACGGGTATCTGCTCTCCGAGTTTTTGAGTCCGCGCGTCAATCAGCGGTCCGACGAGTGGGGCGGGTCGCTTGAGAACCGCGCGCGGTTGCTGCTCGAGGTCGTGAAGGCGGTACGCAAGTACGCGGGAGCGGACTTCGCGGTGTCGGTGAAGTTGAACTCGGCCGACTTTCAGAAGGGCGGATTTTCGAATGAAGAGTGCTTGCAGGTCGTGCGCTGGCTGAACGAAGCGGGCGTCGACTTGCTGGAAGTTTCGGGCGGCACGTACGAGCAGCCGAAGATGGCGGGCGTGGAGGGGTTGGAGCCGGTCTACACCGAAAACGTGGCGGCGAGCACACGTGCGCGCGAGGCCTACTTCATCGACTATGCGGCCGCGATCGCGAAGGTCGCAAAGATGCCGCTTATGGTGACGGGCGGGTTTCGCACGCGCGCGGGTATGGAAGAAGCTTTGGCGTCGGGTGCTTGTCAGGTTGTCGGCATCGGGCGGCCTCTGTGCGGCGACCCGCTCAGCGCGAAGCGGCTCACCAACGGCGAGATTGCAGCATTACCGGCTTACGAAAAAACGCTGCGATTGGGGCCCGGGATTTTCGGGCCGCATTCGCCGCTGACTCTGTTCAAGGTCATCAACGGCGCCGGCGCGCAAGGTTGGTACTGTCTGCAGTTGTTGCGGATGGGAGAGGGACACGATCCCGATTTGCGGATGGGCGTGGTTAAAGCGCTTACATCGTATATGAGCCATGAAGCGAAAGCGGCAAAAGCGCTGTCTCGCTTGGGTTGAGCGCGTTTACGGCCGCTTAACGCTGCGATCGGTCCAAGCTGGCATTAACGCGGGGGTTCTATGATCCGTCGAGTTGTGACGGATTTTTGCGCGTGTCTAAGGCCGAGCCTCAGTCAATGCCAGCCGACTTCGAGCACCGCGTGGTTGCGCGACAACTCGAACTGTTGTCGGAGCCGTTGCGCGGCGTGGCGGTAGGCTCGCCGATCTGGGCGGCGGTCGTGTGCTGGATTTCATCCGGTCCGTTTCCGGCGCTTGGCGTGGTGCCGCTCTATGTTTCGCTTCCATGGCTTGCTGCAGTCGCCGCAGGGTGCGTGTCGCTGCTTATGGTCGATAATGCCTATCGCAAGGCGCGCGCGACGCCGGAATTCGATCCAACCCTCTGGCTTTGGCGGCACACGATTGTCGCGTCGGCTTTGAGCGCGCTGTGGTCGTCTTTGATATGGGTGTTTTGGGAGGACGGCAATGCCACCAACCAATTGTCGCTCATGATCTTGGTGTTGTGCGGAATTACGAACGGTATCATTTCGCGCATGCATAGGTTCGAGACGTTTCTCATCGGCAGTGGCGTGGGCGTTCTCGTTCTATGGGCGAAGGTCGCGACGGAGACATCGGACGTTCCTCAAATCTATGTGGTTCTGGTTCCGATTTGGTTCGCGGCGATGACCCTGCATGTGCGTTCGGCGAGCGCGCTGGCGCGGCGGAACATCGCCACACAAATCGACAACGAACTGCTGAATGCGGCGCTGGCCAAGGCGCGCGACGAGGCTGAGGCCCAGCGTCTGAATGCGGAGCAGGCGAACCAGATGAAGAGTTCGTTCCTTGCCAACATGAGCCACGAGCTTCGTACGCCGTTGAACGCGATCTTGGGCTTTTCGGAGGTCATTGCGACGAGCGCGCTCGGCAACACGCCGGAGCGCTATCGCGACTATGCCGAGGATATCCACGGCAGCGGGAAGCATCTGCTGAGCCTCATCAACGACATTTTGGACATCGCCAAGATCGAAGCCGGGAAAATGAACCTCGATACCGAATGGTTCGAGGGCGCCCCGGCGTTGAGCGACGTCGTGCTGATGCTGAAAGAGCTGGCGGGCGACAAGCGGATCGAGTTGACGCACGCGTGCAGCGTCGATGTGCGGGTATTTGCCGATCAACGGGCGTTCAAGCAGATCGCGCTCAACCTTCTGTCGAACGCGGTCAAGTTCACGAGCGTCGGACAGGTCAAAGCGACTTTGATCGAGGATGCGGATGGCGCTGTGCTGACGGTGGAAGATACGGGCTGCGGTATCTCGCGCGAAAGCATTGCGCGCGTGTTCCAGGCGTTCGAGCAGGCCGATAACCGGTATGCGCAAGCGAAAGGCGGGACAGGACTCGGTCTCACGCTGGTGCGCGCGCTGAGCGAGTTGCACGGCGGCTCTTGCTCGATTGAGAGCGAGGAAGGCAAAGGAACGCGGGTGACCGTGCGCTTGCCATATGCGGCGGTCGTGGTCCGCCCGTCCGACGCGGCGTCGCGCGCCGCTTAGGTCTTGCACGATCCGACGGGTTTACGTTTGCGTTAGCGTGAGCTGACAAACGCGTCAGGACCTTGTCTTGAATTGTGCTCAGAAGGTGGCGGCGCGATAAGCGTCCATTCACAAACCTGTCGCTTCTTCTTGTTTTGCCCGTGTGCCGGTTAGCGCATATCTCTCATCGTGAGCCGGCGTACTTTCTTCGTGAAAGATCGGCGCACGTATCGGGGTCGCGGTCTCTCCTCAAGGTCCTGCGGGCGGCTCCGGTAACAGCGGGCCCATTCTCGCGTGTCGAGGATGGGCCCGCGCCTTTTTTCATCCTACGCGTGCTTGCCTGGGTCGCGGCGGTCGGGCATTGGATTCGCATGGTGGGGCGGTTCTTTCTCTTTGTGATTCTGTTGGCGGCGGTGCCTGCGCGCGCCGATTTGGTCACGCGCTTGCCGACGGAGGAGCGCGTCGTCGCGCTGACTTTCGACGCCTGTGAGGCGGGCGAGAAGATGGCGTTCGATCGCGGCATCTTGGACTTCCTCGTTCAGCGCAAAATTCCGTTCACGGTGTTCGCGTCCGGGCGGTTCGTGGAGTCGAATTCGGCCGACATTCAGGCGCTGGCTCAGCTCGACTTCGTCGACATCGAAAATCACTCTTGGAATCACCCGAATACGATGCACCAGTTCTCGACCGAGGCCGTGCTCGATCAGGTGGGCCGCGCGCACGATGCAATCGTGCGGGTCGCGGGGCGGCAGCCGCAGTTCTTCCGCTTTCCTGCCGGTAACTTCAACGAGGCGGGTCTGAAGGCGGTGGAGAGCCTGGGCTACCATGTCGTCCACTGGCGCTGGGCGTCGGGCGATCCGGACCGGAGCCAGAAGGCGGATGCGTTGGTCAAGCGGACCGCCGCGAACGTTGCGCCCGGCGACGTCCTGATCTTCCACATCAACGGGCGGGGTTATCACACCGCCGAGGCGCTGCCCCGGATTGTCGAGCAGCTGGAAGCCGACGGCTATCGGTTCGTTCTGCTTTCCGACTATATCGGGACGCCGCATCCGCGGGCTGAACCCGATTTCAGCATCGTGTCGGCGCGTCAGCGGCTTGACGACCTGGTCAAGCGTGCACCTCTGGCGGCGCTTCTCAGCGTGATGCGCTGAGAATTTCGTCCGCGCGTTCCCGCAGCGTTGCTATGCGCGGCCAAAGTATTGCCAGATCGGTCAGCATCAGGCCGTCGTAGTGCTCCTTGCTTACGGTTCCGGGGATGCCGCCGAGGCGGGTGTAGAAGGCGCGGGCGGGCGTGTTTGCTTCCAGGACCCAGAGACCGGCTGCTTTGAAGCGCGAGGCTTCGAGGGCGTCGGCCATGGCGCGCATCAGCCTTGTGCCGAGATGCCGGCGTTTGGCGCGGCTCACGATGTTGATCATGTAGATCTCGCCGTCGCTGCCGAGGTTGTCCTTGCGCGGGGGGCCGCAGCCCGCGAAGCCCACGATATCGCCGCTGTCGTCGGCTACCATGACGGTTTGGCGGAATTCCTCGAACGTGTCCAAGCGCGCGGCCCACGTCTTCGTGCGCTCCTCGACGTTCAACCGGTCGAGCACGCTGTCCGGCATGATGCCTTGGTACGTCTCCGTCCAGGCGGTGACGTGCACGTTCGCGATGGCTTCGGCATCGGCGACTTCGGCCGGACGGATCTGCATGGTCGAAATCCTTTCGCGACCCATATAGCATGGGTCACGAAAGAAGGAGCAGAGTCATGAGCGAGCGGCGCGTCGTGCATGTGACGAAAGGTATGCCGACCGAGGATGGCGCGGGGGTGAAGCTCACGCGGCTGATCGGCACGCCGGAGATTCCGGACCTGGACCCGATCCTGATGCTCGACAATTTCGGGTCGGACGATCCGAACGCCTATATTGCGGGGTTTCCGCCGCATCCGCATCGCGGGTTCGAGACGGTGTCGTACATGATTGCGGGCAGTCTTCGGCACAAGGACAACAAGGGCGGCGAAGGCCTCATCACCGACGGCGGTGTGCAGTGGATGACGGCGGGGCGCGGTGTTGTGCATTCCGAGATGCCGGCGCAGACAAGTGGTCTGATGTCGGGGTTTCAGATCTGGTTGAACTTGCCCGCGGCGGAGAAGATGCGGGCGCCCTGGTATGCGGACATTCCGGCGGCGGCGATTCCCGAGGTGGCGGTTGCCGACGGCGTGACGGCGAAGTTGGTTGCAGGGCGTTGGCGTCGTGAAAATGGGCCGGGACCGGAGCGGGTGACGCAGCCCTTCATTGCGGATGTTGCGGTGGGTGCTGGCGCAGTCGTCGAGGTGCCGGTGCCTTCAGGGCACAATGGTCTCATCTTCGTCATTGCCGGCACGGTCGAGGCGGGTGGGCGTGTGATGCATCGTGGCGAGCTTGGCGTGCTGTCCGATCAAGGCGCGCTTGGACTTGCGGCGGGTGCGCAGGCGGCGCGAATTCTGATCATTGCCGGAAAGCCGTTGAGAGAACCGATCGCGAAGCATGGGCCCTTTGTCATGAACACCCAGGCCGAGTTGCGGCAGGCGTTCGCCGATTATCAACGGGGCGCGTTCTAGCGTCCCGCTGCAAAACGTAAGCGCGTCGGCGCGTGCCGAACTGCGCTAACGACCCTTCACCGCGACCGCCACCTCGTTGCGGCGGAAGAACGGCAGCGTCCACGGCGGATCGTAGAGCCACGTTACCGGCGCGCCTGCAACGCTCCAGCGCGAATTCTCCAGCCCGCGCAGCAACTCCGCGGTTCGCTGAGCGACGGCCTCAGTGCTGCGGCTGTTCGAGAAACGTAACACCGCCATCGTCTCGCCGGGCACCTGCACGATTTGAACGGCCGGATTGTTCGGCTTTGGCAGCGTTTCGAGCGTGTACTTTGCCGGCATGAAGAACCGCACGCGCCAAGCGCTGCCTTCACGCGTTTGGGAGACGGGCGCGGTCATCGCGATTTTCTCGTTGCGCTCCTGCGCGACCGGTGCCGTCATGTCGATCTTTGCGCGCGCTGTGTTGTTGCCGAAGATGTAATCCGCGAGCGGACGAAACCCGTTCGAGCGTGCGTCTTCCTCGTCGCCTTGGACAATGACGTCAGCGGCCAGCCGCGGTCCGTACTGCCGAATTTCGATGACGCCGACTTTGTCCACGACTGTGAAACGCGGCTCTTCGGTGTCCGCGCGCGCCGGCGAAAGCGTTGCGCTCATCATGGTTGCCAGGGCAGCGACCGCGGCGATCGTGGGAAACAAACGGCTCATCTTCGAATTCCTTCCTATGCTTGTTCGGAGCCGGATGACGCCCCGGCTCCGCTGAAGGAACCGAGGCGCCGCCCGGAGAGGCTGCCTGCGTTAGTTTGCCGGCAGCAGAACCTTGTCAATGACATGGATCACGCCGTTGCTGGCGCCCACGTCAGCGCTGACGACGTTTGCGCCACCGACGATCACGCCGCGGGTCGCATCGATGGCGATCGTTCCGCCCTGCAACGTCGCGGGCGAGGTCAGCTTCTTGCCCGCAAGTGCCGAGGATTCGATCTTCGCCGGAATGACGTGGTACTTCAGAACGGCTTGCAATTTCGCCTTGTTCTCAGGCTTCAGCAGGCTTTCGACCGTGCCGGCCGGCAGTGCGGCGAACGCCGCGTTCGTCGGTGCGAAGACGGTGAACGGGCCAGCACCATTCAGCGCGTCTACGAGGTCGGCCGCCTTGAGGGCGGTCACGAGCGTCGAGAAGTCGGGGTTCGACAGTGCGACGTCAACAATCGTATTCGAAGGTTTCTTGTACACGCCGCCGGCGATGGCGGCCGGGGCCGCGACGACTGGAATCACGAGCGCGATGGCGAGCATCGCTTTGCGAAAGAATGACATTGTCTTCTCCTTGGTTGGTGAAGGTTGCGGGCAGTTTCGTTTTCGCCCGCAAACTGTCCGGTCTTACGCGCGCTCAAGATTGGCGGATCAGAAAGCGGGCGAAGTTTGTTTTAAGTTTTCGCTCTTGAAAGCGTTGCGCGCCGCGCTAGACGCACTGCCACGCGGTGTTGATGTTTTCGCGCGGCCTCAGCGTGCCTGCGGCCGCATTGTGATATCGACGCGTCCGACACGAAGACCGAACTTCGATACGACCGCCTTGTTTGCGATGGACCCGTCGGCGTTCAAGTAGAGCAGATCCTGGAATCGAACGTCGATGTTGCCGATCCCGGTCGATAGCGTGACGACATAGTCAAGCCGCACGCCATTTCCGTCTTGACGGACCTCGGCGGTGTCGATGACGTCTTCACGGATGCCGCTAAATACGCCGTCGCCGGTCTTTGTCAGGTGCCAAGTTTTGCGCTCTTGAAGGCCGTCGCTGTAGGTGAAGTCTTCGACCAGCGTCAGCACCTTTCCGTCCCAAGCGCCGTCGATCACGACCGAGAACTTCGTCTCGCCACCTGTGATGCTGTTGACGAAAACGCCGTCGCCGAGCGTGCGTCCGCTGAGCGCCTGTTCCAGCACCAGTTTCTTTGCAGGCAGCGGCGCGGAAAACTCCGGCATCGATGCGCACCCGGAAAGAAACACACCTGTCATCAGTAGAACCTTCAGTCGCCGCACGGCGCCTACCTCTCGTTCAAAAGACTGCATACTCGCAGAGAGCTACGGGTGGTTGGCCTTGTCGGATCATCGACGCAGCGCCGCACGCTAGGCGCTACCAAGGCAAATCGTTGCCGCGCCAATCCATAAACGCGCCGTTCTGGCGGGGGGTGAGTGCTGCGATTACGTCCAACAGATGCCGGGCGGCGGCATCGGGTGAGCGAACTTCGAGGCCGCGTTTGGCAAAAGGCTTGGAGAGCGGGGTTTCCACCGTGCCGGGATGAAGCGCCACGCAAACGGCGTCCGGCCGCGAGCGCGCGAGCTCGATCGATGCGGTCCGCACGATCTGGTTGAGCGCGGCTTTCGATGCTCGGTAGCTGTGCCATCCGCCCAACTGGTTGTCGCCAATGCTTCCGACTTTCGCCGAAAGCAGCGCGAACACAGCTTTGCCTGTTTTCGGTAGCAGCGGCAGAAAGTGCTTCAATAGAAGGGCAGGGCCGATCGCGTTTACGGCGAACGCTTTGGCCATGTGTTCAGGCGACAGGTCGCGCAGGCTCCGTTCCGGTCGGGTGCCGGCATCGTGCAAAAACCCAGTGGCGACGAACATGAGCCGAAGCGGAAGTTCCGTCTCGGACGCGTGCCTTGCTGCGGCCTCGATGCTGCGCTCGTCGGTGAGGTCGAGCGGTGCCGCACCGCTTCGTGTCAGACGCAACGTGCGCGCGAAGACGGCGCCTTCGTCCAGTGCTGCGGCCACCGCAGATCCGATGCCACCACCGGCGCCTGCGACGATTGCAAGCCCGCCAGGGGGAAATGCGTTCTCGAGCAAAGGCGTGTCCTTCAATCGCAGCGGCGCTGGGTGCCCGCGCTAACCTTGCTCGCTGCGCCCCGCGATCGCGGCGGTTGCCACCAGTTCTTCGAGCAACGCCATTGTTGCGGCGCCGGGTGCGCTAAACGGGTTCAAAACCGGCCGTTCGAAGTATTTCAGCAGCAGCGATTGGTTGATCTTGGCAACATGGACCTGACCCATGGTCCAATTGCCGAAGCGCCGCGCGGCGATCTCTTCGTAGCAGAGCAGCTTGACGTCTTTGTGGCGCGGGTCGCGGACTATCGCGTGATAGAGGTCGCAGACGGCGTCCCGCCCGCCTTCGAGCACCTGGATGAAAACATCGTCTGCCACGCATAGTAGGCCGGTTATTCCGGCTGCCGGGTTTTTCTTGCGCGATTGGGTCAAAATGGCGTCGGCGACGCCTTGCGTTAGCGCGGTCGCCGGGCGGCTGGCATAGAGAAGGCGGACGAGCATGCTGTCGTTCCTTAGTCTTTGAGATTGAGTAGCGACAGGAACTCACGCCGAAGCGTGTGATCCTTCAAGAAAGACCCGCGCATCACGCTGTTGATCATTTTCGACGCGTTGTCCTTCACGCCGCGCCAGTGCATGCAATGGTGATCAGCCTCCATCACGATCGCCAGCCCGTCCGGGCGGACCTTTTCGATCAGCACGTCGGCGAGTTGCGTGATCGCCTCTTCCTGAATCTGCGGCCGCGACATGATCCACTCGGCAAGCCGGGAGTACTTCGACAAGCCGATGAGATTCGAGTGCTCGTTCGGCATCAAGCCGATCCAAAGCCTTCCCATGATCGGGCAGAAGTGGTGGCTGCAGGCGCTGCGAATTGTGATCGGGCCTACGATCATGAGCTCGTTCAGCGCTTCGACGTTCGGGAATTCTGTGACTTTCGGTTCGCTTGCGTAGCGGCCGCGAAACACTTCCGTCAGGTACATCTTCGCGACGCGCCGCGCGGTCTCTTGCGTGTTGTGGTCACTCTCGGTGTCGATCACCAAGCTTTCCAGCACGCCTTTGAATTTTGTCTGCACTTCTTCGAGCAATGCATCCAGTTCGCCGGGTTCAACGAACGCTGAAATGTTGTCATTTGCGTGAAAGCGCCGTTTCGCACGCAGGATTCGAGATCTTATGCGTGCCGAAACGGGTTCGGCCGGTGTCGACTTCGTAGCATCCATTTCTTTCAAGCGCCCCACACGTCGTCGTATCGCGCCGTGCCGTCTTTGACCGGGTGGTCGCGGTAAGTCGCCGTGCGGACCTGTTCGAGGCTCGTGGACCTGAATACGAATGCCGTTGCCATTGCGCCCAAAAGAACGCCGATGTGCAGCACGACTAGCTCGCCATACGAAACCCAGGCCCCGGCGCCCGCGCAGAAGATCGTGGTCCACATCATCGACAAGCTAACCATGATTTGGAATCGTTGGGCAGTTGGCAGCGCGGCCAGAGGATTGATGCGCTCGTCCATGATTAAGCGGTACATTGCGGCCATGAGATTGCTCCGACGTTGTGGGGGATACGTGGGGTCCGGCCGCTTGGATCATTGCGCAGCCGACCGGTCGCGACGGCGCCCGTGGCTGGGTGCTGCCTAGTCGCCCGGCGGTAGGATCGAGCCGACTTGCCAAACAGGGCATAGCGGGACACGCTGGGCTGCTTTGGAGGAACGGTCGATATGTCCGAGATGACTGGGATTGAGCCGCTGCTGACGATGCCGCCGGTGATCATCTTTGCGCTCTATGTGGCTGCGAATGCCGCATTGCTGTTGATCCTGGCGGTGCTAACCACGCGGGCCAGGCGTGCGACGGGAACGTCGCTCGGCGACGGAGGCAATGCGCGGGTGGCGCAGGCCATGCGCGCGCACGGCAATGCCGCCGAGTACATTCCGATCGGGCTGATCCTTCTCTACACGCTCACACTGGTGCAGGCGCCGACTTGGGTCTTGCATCTGCACGGCGGGATGCTGACGCTCGGGCGGGTGTTTCACGCACTGGGGCTGCACGCCAGCGCGGGCGTGTCGATCGGGCGCTTTCTCGGCATGATCTTGACGTGGGCGTCGATGGCTATCGCAATCGTGGGCGTGGTTGCCTATGCGGAGAGGATGCCGCTGTAGCGGGCACTTAAGGAACCGCTGCTTTCGGGTCGAGTTTGAGTTTCGTCGCCAGATCCTGCGCCTGCGCGCGCAGGCCCGGGAGCCAGTCGGCGTCGGCGGGGGCTTCGCGGATGATTTGGATCCAAAGGTCGAGCGCCTCTTTTTCTTTGCCGGTTTGGACGAGGCTCATGCCTTTGTAGAATCGTGCGCGGGGGTCTTTTGGGTCGCGCTTTAGCGCTTCTTCGAATGCGGCGAGGGCGTCGGGTGTGATGGTGCCTTCGGCGTCTTGGACGAGAGCTTCGCCATATTGCGAGCGGAGCGCGGCGTTGCCGGGGTCGAGCGTGACCGCGCGAGCGAGCGCGTCGATGCCCTCTTTGACGCGGCCGAGTTGGAGGTAGGACCAGCCCAGCATGCGCCAGCCTTTGGCATCGTTCGGTCGCGACTTCAGTTTTGCGGCCAAGCCTTCGACCATGCCGTTGATCTCGGCGAGCATTTGGTTGCTGGAGGCGTTGCTCTCCGCATTGGCGTCGTAAAAGCGCGAGGGCAGGGTTGGGCTGCCAATTGCGAAGTAGGTCGCCAGCGAGAGCGCGACGATCGCGACACCGACTGCGATCGCGGCGGGGCGCGATGGCGTGCTGGCTTGTGACCGAGCTTGCGGGTCGGACGTGGCGAGGATGCGGCGCTTGATTTCGTTGCGGGCGGCTTCGGCCTCGGCGGTCGAAATAAGCCCGCGCTCGAGGTCGGCATCGAGTTCTTTGAGTTGGTCGCGGTAGACGGCGAGGTCGGTGGCGCGGCCCGTTGTTTTAGGTTGGCGCAGCAGCGGCGGCAGCGTTAGTACGAGCGCGAAGCCCACGAGGAGTGCGAAGAAGAGCCAGATCATGGCGCTTCGTCCAGTTTGCGCTGCACGGCGTCTTCCTCCGTGGGGGTGAGCGCGGCGGCTGTCGCTGGCTGGCGCGCGAGGCCGCGAAGATAGGCCCAGGCCGCGAGTGCGCCGAGGCCCGTTATCGCGAACGGCGCGAGCCAGAGGATGAACGTGTCGCCTTCGACCGGCGGGCTGAGCAGCACGAACTTGCCGTAACGCGCGACAACGAAAGCGCGGACTTCATCGTCGGTGTCGCCGGCCTTGATGCGTTCGCGCACGAGCACGCGCATGTCGCGTGCAAGCGGTGCGTCGGAGTCGTCGATGGATTGGTTTTGGCACACGACGCAGCGCAATTCCTGCGTCAACGCGCGGGCACGGGTTTCGAGCGCAGGGTCTGCGAGTACCTCGTCGGGCTCGACGGCGCGGGCTAGCGAACACGACAGAGTTAGAGCCAAGAGCAGCAATGCGAGGCGAATCATGTTTCCGCCTCAAGCTGCTTGACCAGCGGTTCGAGTATGTTCGTCCAGGTGTAGTCGTCGATGGCGCCGACGTGCTTGTAGCGGATGCGGCCCTTTTTATCGATGACGTAGGTCTCCGGCGCGCCGGTGACGCCAAGGTCGATAGCGGTGCGGCCGATGCGGTCGTCGGCGATCGTCGCGTAGGGGTTGCCGAGTTCTTCCAGCCACTGCTTCAACTCGTCGGGCTTGTCCTTCCAGGCGAGGCCGATGATTTCGGCGCGCTTTTCCATGGCCAGCTTCAGCAGCACCGGGTGTTCGACGCGGCAGGTGATGCACCACGAGGCGAAGATGTTGAGCAGCGTGACACGGCCTTTGAGGGTCTCCGGCGTGATGCGTTTTCCGTCATCGGGGAACGCCGGAAGGTCGAATGCGGGCAGCGGCTTGTCGATCAGGATGGATTTGATCGTACGTGTGTCGGTGCGGAGGCCGATTGCGAAATAGAGTGCGAGCGTTGCGAGGATCAGGACGGGGACGAGGGCGAGCCAGCGGGACATCGATTACTCCGCCGCCTGCATTGTCGCTGCGCGGCGCGGCGCGCCGACGCGAAGCCTGCGGTCGCTGAGCGAGAGCGCGCCGCCCAAGACCATGATCACCGAGCCGCCCCAGATCCAGAACACCAGCGGGTGATGATACATGCGCACCGTCCACGCGCCGCCGGGATGCGATTGACCGATGGTGACGTAGAGCACGTCGAGCGGCCGTACGCGCAAACCCGCTTCGGTCGTGTCGCTGCCGGGGTTCGGGTAGTTGCGGCGTTCGGCGACCAGTTCGTCGATCTGCGCGCCGCCGGCAACGACGGCGAAGCGGCCAAGTTTGCTCGTGTAGTTTGGTCCTTTGACGTCCTCAACGGTGAGGAGCCGAACCTCGTAGTGGCCGACTTTTGCGGTCTCACCAGGTTTTAGCAGCGCGACGGTTTCTTCCGTCCACGACACGACGGCGGCGATGCCGGCTGCCGTGACTGCGACCCCAATATGGGCGACCACCATGCCCCAGGTCGCGCGCGGCAGGCCGCTGATGCGTGCCCAGGCCTTCGTCCAATCATTGCCGACGCGCCCGGCAATCACGGCGAGCGAGCCGACGAAGAGCCATGCGGCTGCCGCGAATGCCAAGACGGCAAGCGATCCGGTGCCGACGACGGCGGTGGCGACGCCAACGCCAATCGCGGCGACGGCCGCGATTTTCAGGCGCCAAAGTGCTTGGCCGAGGTCGCCGCGCTTCCAGCTGAGGAACGGGCCGACGGTCATTGCGATCATCAACACGATCGAGAGGGGCACGAAGAAGAAATTGTAGAACGGCGGGCCGACGGAGATTTGCGTGCCGGTCGTGATCTGCAGGAACAGCGGGTAGAACGTGCCCAAGAAGATGACGGCGGTGATCGCGACAAGCAGGATGTTGTTCAGGATCAGCCCGCCTTCGCGGCTGACGGCGGTGAACAGATTGCCGAGCTTCATCTGCGGCGCGCGGATCGCGTAGAGCGTGAGTGCGCCGCCGGTGGTCGCAACGAGTAAGGCCAAGATGAAGACGCCGCGGGTTGGGTCGGAGGCGAAGGAGTGCACGCTCGAGATCACGCCTGAGCGCACCAGGAAGGTGCCGATCAGGCTGAGCGTGAAGGTGAGGATGGCGAGCAGGATCGTCCAGTGTTTGAGCGCGTCGCGTTTCTCGACCACGATGGCGGAATGGATGAGCGCGGTGCCGGCGAGCCAGGGCATCAGCGAGGCGTTCTCGACGGGATCCCAGAACCACCAACCGCCCCAGCCGAGCTCGTAATATGCCCAGGCCGAACCCAGCATGATGCCGAGTGTGAGGAAGGCCCAAGCAGCAAGCGTCCATGGCCGGACCCAGCGGGCCCAAGCGGGGTCGACCTTGCCCTCGATCAAAGCGGCGACCGCGAACGAGAACGCCATCGAGAAGCCGACATAGCCCAGATAGAGAAACGGCGGGTGGGTCGCGAGACCAGGATCTTGCAGCAGCGGGTTCAAGCCGTTGCCGTTCAGCGGCGCAGGGTCGAGACGCAGAAACGGGTTCGACGTGAAGAGGATGAAGGCGAGGAAGCCGACGCCCAACATGCCTTGTACGGCGAGCACGCGGGCCGACAGCGTCTCGGGAAGGTTGCGGCCGAAGGCGGGCACCGCTGCGCCGAACAGGGCGAGGATCAGAACCCACAGAAGCATTGAGCCTTCGTGGTTTCCCCAGACGCCGGCGATTTTGTACATCAGCGGCTTTGCTGAGTGGGAGTGCTGCGCGACAAGCGAGACGGAGAAGTCCGACGTCACGAAGGCCGCCGTGAGGGCGGCGAAGGCGATCGCGACGAACAAAAGCTGGCCGGTCGCTGCCGCATGGGCGAACGCCATCAGGCGCGCATCGTTCTTGGCTGCGCCATAGAGCGGCAGTGTCGCTTGCGCGAGCGCCAGCGTGAGCGCGAGGCTTAAGGAAAAATGTCCGATTTCGGCGATCATCGGTGCCTCGGATATCGGAGGGGGCGCGGGAGATCAATGTGCGAATTTGCGGGTGAGGCGCGGGCGCACTTGGCAAGGTGATTTGGCCTTGCGAGACTGGGAGGCAAGGGGGAGAGCTTCATGACAATCGCTCGCATGAGGGCGTGCGCAATTCTGGCGTTGGGGTTGGCGTTTGTGCCGGCCCAGGCGGCGCCGGGCGATCGCGCACGCTTTCTTGAAGGCGCGAGCGCGACGACGCTGACGCCTGAAGAATTGGCAGAAGAGGTGAAGGGTTATTTGCCCGCCGGTGCGATTGATGTCGCGAAAGTGTTGCAGCCGCCACCTGCTATCGATTCGGCGGTGGACAAGGCCGACGCCGAGCACGTGCGTGGGCGGAATGCGAACGCGACGGCGGCGCGGTGGGAGAAAGCTCTGCTCGACGATGCGTCGGTCTATGACCGCTTCACCGAACAGCTTGGCGTGCAGCCGACACGGAAGCGGTTGCCGCGGTTTGTGCGGCTGCTGAACCGGGTGGCGGAGGATGCGCTTGCCGCATCGGGCGAGGCGAAGAAGCTCTACCCGCGCCCGCGTCCCTTTCAGCGGTTTCAGATGAAGCGTGTGTGCGGGCAGGCGGTGGTGGCGAAGCCGGAGATATCGCCAAAGGGCGGGGCGTCTTATCCGTCGGGACACGCGGTGGTGTCGTGGGCGGTTGCGATGGTGATGATGGAGGCCTCGCCCGCGAGTGCGCAGTCGATCGTCACGCGCGCTGTGGACTATGGCGCAAGCCGTGTCGTGTGCGGCGTGCACTATCCGAGCGACATCGACGCCGGGCATGTGGTCGGGGCGGCGGTGGTGGATCAGCTGTTCAGGCTGCCGGAGTTCCGGCGCGATTTTTTATGCGCGAAGCGTGAGTTGCAGGCGGTCGTCGCCGGTGAGAAGGCGCAAGACTTGGCGGCATGCCCGGGTGATGCGGCGGTGAGCGTCGCACCGGCGGTGCTGCCCGCGGTGCAATAGGTCAGCGAAATCCCGTCGCGAGGACGTACATCTCGGCGCTGTCGGCGCGGCTTGCCGGGGGTTTGACGTGAATGACTTTTTGGAAGCGCTTTTTCAGCGTTTCGAGAAGTTGGCGCTCGGTGCCCCCGCGCAGGACTTTGCAGCAGAACGTGCCGCCGGGCTTGAGGATTTCGATCGCAAAGTCCAATGCTGTTTCGCACAAGGCCATGACGCGCATGTGGTCGGTTTCGCGGTGGCCCGTGGCTGGAGAGGCCATGTCGGACACAACGGTATCCACAAGGCCGTTGAGTTCACGCTTGATCATGTCGGGGGCCGAATCCTCCATGAAGTCGAGCTTCAGCAGTTTCGCGCCGGGGATTGGGTCCATGTCTTGGATGTCGGCGCCGACGACTTTGCCTTCGCCCAATCGTTCGACGAGGACTTGCGTCCAGCCACCGGGGGCGGCGCCGAGATCGACTGCGGTTTGGCCGCGTTTTAGGAAGCGGTGCTTTTCATCCATCTCGACGAGCTTGTAGGCCGCGCGCGAACGGTAGCCTTCGGTCTTCGCTGCGCGCACGTAGGGGTCGTTCAGTTGGCGTTCGAGCCAGGCTGCGGACGACTTTGAGCGGCGCTTAGCCGTTTTCACGCGCACTCGGAGCGCGCGGCTTGGTGGCTTGTCGATCATGTGGGGGCCGCTCCGCTTTGGCGGCGCTTGCGGCCGCGCCGTTTGCGGCGGCGCTTTTGTTTGCGCGCGGGCTCTGCGCCTTCCATGAGCGCAAGCAACATACCTTCGCGCAGGCCGCGGTCGGCGACGCGCAGGCGTGGTGGGGTCCAGAGCGAGAAGATCGCTTCGAATATCGCGAGGCCAGGGACGACGAGTTCGGCGCGTTCGGGGCCAATGCAGGGATGGGCGGCGCGACCTTCGCGGCGCATGTCCTTCAGTTGCGCGATCACGCGGGTGATCTCATCGCGTTTGAGCCAGGCGCCGTCCACCTTCGAGCGCTCGTAACGTTCGAGGCCAAGGTGAATGCCTGCGATTGTCGTCACTGTGCCCGACGTGCCCAGCATGTGGAACACGCCGGCGGGGTGGCTGCCCGGTGGGGCGAGGCTCGGGATTGCTTTCAGCCGCGCTTTCACCTCTGCGAACATCTCGTCATAGGCGCCAGGGTCGTCGAGGCGGCCGGGGTATTTCTCGGCAAGCGTCACGACGCCGAGCGGCATCGAGCCCCAACGGAGGATCTTCGGCGCGCGGCCGTGTTCGCGAAGGTCGAGCCAGATCAGCTCGGTCGAGCCGCCGCCAATGTCGAATACGAGTGCGCCTTTGTCGGTGCGGTCGAGCAAAGGTGTTACGCCACGTGCGGCCAGGCGGGCTTCTTCGATCGGCGGGATGATGTCGAAGTGGAGGCCGGTCTCCTTTGCCACGCGGGCAACGAAGGCGGGGCCGTTCTTCGCAGTGCGGCAGGCTTGAGTAGCGATCGCACGGGCGCTCGTCACGCCGCGCTTGCGCATCTTGACGGCGCAGATCCGAATGGCGTCGATCGCGCGCTGCATCGCGGCGTCGGAAAGCTCACCGGTTTGGTTCAATCCTTCGCCGAGGCGGACGGTGCGGGAAAACGAGTCGAGGACGCGGAAGGACCCTTGGTCCGGCTTTGCGATGAGCAGCCGGCAGTTGTTCGTCCCTAAGTCTAGCGCCGCATAGATATGACCCGGGCGGGAACGCTCCCGCGGCGTGTCATCCTTCTGCTCGGCCGCTTCAGCAGCGGCCTTGGGGCCTGAGAGCCCATACGGCGCCCCATGCGGTGCTTGCGCCACGGGGCAATCTCACATTTTCGGCCGGTGCGTAGCCCAAAGTAGCGGGCCGCTCTCAGCCTTCGATTACGGTTGGCATCCACTCTAGCACGATGATTGTGAGCAGCAAGTTAGCGCCGCCAAGCCGCAGCAATCGGCCATCAGTTTGCCGTTCACATAGTGAACGCACGGCCTGGAACGATCTCGCCCTCGGGGCCGAGGCGGCCTTGGTAGCAGCGGTTATAGGCGCCGCACTGCGTGTAATAGAGCGCCATGCGGTCGCCCCTACGGTCGAACCAATAGCAGACCTCGGTGCCCCAGCCGACCTTTGGGATCGTTTGGCAAAGGTCGCCGTCTTCGTTGATCCGCCAGGTGCCAAACTCGACAAAGTTCTTGTCTTCGATCGGGCGGTGGGGGGCGCTGACGCCGTGGCGGCGGAAGTGCGCCTCCAACTTGCCGCCGGGACCGTAGTAGATTTGGAACGGATACTCGGTACGGGTCTCTTTTTCGCCCGGCGGTGAGGAGCCGTCGGCGAATCCTTCCATGCCGCGGAATGTGTGGTTCAAGAACCAGCTGATCGGGTTCCCGCGTCTGCCGATGACCAGAACCTTTTCGCTGGGCCAGTCTTGACGGCCTTGAGGCTTTTCCGGCGCGGCCTTTGGTGTGTCGGCGCCGATGGCAAACGTGGCGCCAAGGACAACGGCGAGAACGGTCGCGGTAAGGCCCAGCAGACGGCGCATGTGCTTTCCTCCGCGCGCGGACGTGCGGCGCGCTGACTTATTGTCATGCAACTGGATCAAATTTTGGGCCGGATGGCAAAGCAGAACTGCGCGATCAAGGGCCGGAGGCGGGCCGGCACAATGATCAGGACATCCGCAATCGCCACGATATGGTAGCCGGGGCGTTTCGCGACTGCGGCGAAGATTTCCTCAAGTGTCGGCCATTTCCGGTAGTCGAACGGCGGCGGCGGCGGGGCCAAAAAGGCGCGCGCGTCGTCAACCAAGATGCAGTGTTCGTGCGGGGAGGCGAGGACGGTCTCCAACTCCTGAACGAGCGGACAAATGTCGTGGTCGGCGAAATAGCCGGCGCCGGCGTGTGCATCGAGCCAGAACAGGGCAGGCCCTGGGAGTTGGCTCACGACCTTCGGCAATTCGCTGGCCGAGTCGCCGTGTAGGTAGGTGACGTTCGCGAGGCCGGGGTTGTTTGCCTTTGCTTGCGCGAGAAAGTCGGCGTTGAGTTCTACTGTCCACACGCGTTCAAAACCACGTGAGGCCCAGGCGAGGGCATTGCCCACAAAGGTGCCGGTTTCGACGAAGTCGCGAAGGTTGGCGGCGCGGGCAAGTTCGCGGGCGAGGTCGGCGAAGGGGGACGTGTGGATAGAGCCCATGTGTTCACCTCTAATGCCTCTGCGAAGCACGATGTTAGTTGATTTGGGGCGCTTTCCCGCGCCGGTCATTGTGCCGCGCTTTACAAGGGTCGGGGCGGCCGGTACATGCACACGGCAACTCGAATCCCGAGTGATCTTGTAGAGAAAGGGATCGGCTTGCAGCTCCAAGAAGCTCTGACTTTTGACGACGTCCTGCTTGTGCCGGGCGCGTCCGACGTGTTGCCAGGTCAGGCTGACACGCGCACGAAACTCACGAAAACAATCGAACTCGCGGTGCCGTTGCTGTCGGCCGCGATGGACACGGTGACGGAAGCCAGGCTCGCGATCGCGATGGCGCAGGCGGGCGGCATGGGTGTCATCCACCGGAACATGACACCTGAGGAACAGGCGAGCCATGTTCGCCAGGTGAAGAAATTCGAGAGCGGTATCGTCTACAATCCGATTTCGATCTCGCCGGACGCGACGCTGGCCGAGGCACGGACGTTGCGGGAGACGCATCGGATTTCGGGCATTCCGGTGGTCGAGCCGAAGACGGGCAAGCTTGTCGGGATTCTAACCAATCGCGACGTGCGGTTTGCGACCGATCTGCGTCAGCCGGTTTCGCAGCTGATGACGAAGGAAAAGCTGGTCACGGTGTCGAAGAGCATCGGGATGGATGAAGCCAAGAAGCTGCTTCACCAGCACCGGATCGAGAAGCTGATGGTCGTTGACGATCAGTATCGCTGTGTCGGGCTGATTACCGTCAAAGACATCGAGAAAGCGGAATCGCATCCGAACGCTGCCAAGGATGGGCAAGGGCGTTTGCGGGTGGGCGCGGCGACCACGGTGGGCGCCGATGGGTTGGCGCGCACGGAAGTGTTGCTGGCGGCAGGCGTCGATGTCGTCGTCGTCGACACGGCGCACGGGCATTCGGCGCGGGTGATCGAGGCGGTGGCCAAGATCAAGCGCATGTCGAACGAGACGCAGGTGCTCGCGGGGAACGTCGCCACGGCTGAAGCTGCGACCGCGCTCATGGACGCAGGTGCGGACGGAATTAAAGTCGGGATTGGACCTGGATCGATTTGCACGACGCGGATGGTCGCCGGTGTGGGCGTGCCGCAGCTGACGGCGATCATGAACGTCGTGTCGGTCGCGAAAGCACGCGGCGTACCGGTGATCGCGGACGGCGGGATCAAGTACTCGGGCGACTTCGCGAAGGCGATCGCGGCGGGTGCGAGTTGCGCGATGCTGGGATCGTTGTTTGCAGGCACCGACGAGAGCCCGGGCGAGGTGTTCCTCTATCAGGGCCGTTCGTACAAATCGTATCGCGGGATGGGCTCGCTCGGTGCGATGGCGCGCGGGTCGGCGGACCGTTACTTCCAGGCAGAGGTGAACGATACGCTGAAGCTGGTGCCGGAAGGCGTCGAAGGTCAGGTGCCCTACAAGGGGCCGATCGGAAGCGTCGTGCATCAGCTGGTCGGGGGCTTGCGCGCTTCGATGGGATACACGGGATCAAAGACGATCGCCGACTTCCAGAAGAACGCGAAGTTCGTTCGCATTTCCTCTGCCGGCTTGCGCGAGAGTCATCCGCACTCGATTTCGGTGACACGCGAGTCGCCGAACTATCCGATGTCCGGCTAGGCGACATCAGCCTTCGCTCTCCCGGTTGGGCGGGCGAGGGCGCCCTCTTTTTTGGTGAACTATGACTCCTGGAGCGCGTCTTGCCGCGGCGGCAGAGATTTTGGCCGACATCTTCGCGCGTAAGTCTGCCGCCGATCGGGCGCTGTCCGCTTGGGGGAAGTCGCACAGGTTTGCGGGTTCAAAGGACCGGGCGGCAATCGGGGAGCGGGTCTACACCGTGATGCGGCGGCGGAACGAGTGTGCGTTCCGCATGCAAAGCGAGGCGCCGCGGGCGCTGGTGATCGGTTCGTTGGCGGTTGCCGACGGGCTGGATGTGGGCGCGATCGATGCTCTGTGTACGGATGGTGCGCACGCGCTCGGCGGGTTGACGTCGTCCGAAGTCGCTCATCTTGCCGATGCGCGGCCGCCGAGCGAACCGTGGATTCGCTTCAATTATCCCGAATGGTTGCACGGTGCGCTCGCCGAACAGTTCGCTGACCGGCTTGGCGAAGAGATGGCCGTCTTGAACGGACGGGCGCCGCTCGATCTCAGGGTGAATGCGCTCAAGGCAACGCGCGAGGCGGTGCTCGCCGAGTTGGCGCAGGCTTCGATCGAGGCGACAGCTCTGGCGGCGGTGCCGTTCGGCATTCGGATTGCGGCGGGCACGGATGCGAAAGTGACGAAGCTCGACTGCTACGAACAAGGCCGCGTCGAGATTCAGGACGAGGCGTCGCAGCGTGCGGTTCTGCTGGCCGACGCAAAGCCCGGCGACGTGGTTGTCGACCTTGCCGCCGGCGGCGGTGGCAAGGCGCTGGCCCTTGCGGCGTCGATGCAGAACAAGGGGCGGGTGTTGGCGTGCGACGTCGATCCGGCACGCTTGCAGCCATTGGGACCTCGTGCGGAACGCGCGGGGGCGACAATTATTGAGTCGGCCGGCGATCCCTATGGTGCCGCGCTCGACCAGACAGTCGCGGGTGGTGCGGATGTCGTGTTCGTGGACGCGCCGTGTTCGGGCAGCGGGACCTGGCGGCGCAATCCGGAATCGAAGTGGACGTTGGATCGAAAGCGGCTCGACGGCTATCTGGATGCCCAGAGCCAACTGGTGCAGCGGGCTGCGGCGCTGGTGAAGCCCGACGGCGTGCTTGTCTATGCGGTGTGTTCGGTTCTCGGCCCTGAGCGGGCCGCGGTGCAGGAATTGACCGGTCAGGGTTGGGCGCTTGAGCGGGAGGCATTTCTGACCCCGGCGCGCGACGGCACGGACGGTTTCTATGTCGCAAGACTGCGGCGCAACGGGCCGCTTGCCCAGCCGGTATCGCGCAGCTAATTCATTGTCCATGACTCGCAAGCAACGACGTATCGCATTTCTTGCCGGTTCGCTGGGCGCAGCCGCTTTTGCGGTGCTGTTGATCATCGTCGCGCTTGGCGACAACGTTCTCTATTTCTATACGCCCAGCGATGCGAAGGCGCGGAACGTCGAGAAGGGTAAGGTCATCAATCTGGGCGGGCTTGTCGAGAAGGGGAGCATCAAGCATCCCGGCGGAGTCGAAGTGCATTTCAAAGTCACCGACACGGCCGAAGCCGTTTTGGTGACATATTCAAAGGACTTGCCGACGCTGTTCCGGGAGGGGCAGGGCGTCATCGTTACTGGGGCGTTCCGCGATGATGGCGTGTTCGCCGCCGAGACGGTTTTGGCCAAGCACGACGAGAACTACATGCCCCCGGAGGTTGAGCGGGCGCTTAAGGATAAGGGCCTCTGGCAGCACGCCAAGCCGAAGGCGAACTAACTCGCCGCTGAAATTCGCCGTTTTTCATGACGACGAGTTAATGGGCCTGACAGATTTAAGCCATCTTCAGACGCCTATATACTCTTCCTTGAGCGGCGGCACTTTGTAGCCACGCCATTCGCGTTCCCAAGGAGAAGTCGATGTCCGCCGAAGCTTCGCCGTCTGAAGCCGTCACTGCCCCCAAACCTCGCACACGCGTTCTCGTTGTGAGCGTTGCTGCTCTCGCGCTTGCCACCACTGCCGGCGTTGTCGCCGGTATGGTCTGGAGCGGCGGCGGGCCAGCCGCGGTTGCGGATCCGGCGCGTGCGCCGAGCGCGGTTGCCGCGCCGCTCGTTGCGGCACCGGCACCGATGATGATGGGCGCGAGCTACATGCCGAGCCTTGCAGACATCGTGGAGCGTGTGGCGCCGGCGGTCGTGAGTTTGAAAGCAAAGGTTACGGCGGGCGGCGAACAGGATCCGTCCGAGGAGGACCTGGAGAACCTGCCGCCGTCGTTGCGTGAGTTCTTCGAGAAGTATCGCCGCGGCAATCCGAACCGCCAACGTCCGAAGGGCGAAGTGCAGGGCTCGGGCTTTGTGGTCGATTCCTCGGGCTATATCGTCACCAACAACCACGTCGTTGCGAACGCGACCGAGATCGAGGTGCAGTTCGCAGACGGCAAGAAGCTGAAGGCCAAGATCATCGGACGCGACGAGTTGACGGACGTTGCGCTGATCAAGGTCGAAGGCTCGCGCTTCCCTTCGGTGACGTTTGCGGACGACAGCCGCGTGCGGGTCGGCGATTGGGTTTTGGCGGTCGGTAACCCGTTCGGTCTTGGCGGCACGGTGACGGCCGGTATCGTTTCGGCGCGCGGGCGCGACGATGTCGGCGGTACGACGTATACGGACTATCTGCAGATCGACGCGGCCATCAACCGCGGCAACTCGGGCGGGCCGACGTTCGACATGAATGGACGCGTGATCGGCATGAACGTGGCGATCTATTCGCCGTCGGGCACGAGCGCGGGGATCGGCTTTGCCATCCCGGCGAATACGGTGCAGCGCGTGATCGGCGAGCTGAGAAAGTCGGGCTCGGTAACGCGCGGCTGGCTTGGCGTGCAGATCCAAAGCTTGAGCGAAGATACGGCACAGGCGCTTGGTCTTCCCAATGCCAACGGCGCGATTGTTGCCGAGGTGATCGCGGGCTCGCCGGCGGAAAAGGCCGGCATGAAGCAAGGCGACGTCGTTCTGAAAATGAACGGGCAGCCGGTGAAGGACAACCGCGATCTTACGCGGCGCGTCGGCTCGCTGAACGCGGGCGATACGGCGACGTTCGTCGTGTGGCGCGACAATCGCGAGATGACCATCACGGTCACGATCGCGAAGCGTCCGGGCGAGGACAAGCTCTCGCAGCAGCGTGATCCGAGCACGGGCGGCAGCGGCGGCAAGGATGCCAAGGCGGGCGAGGCGAGCGTTTCGTCGCTGGGTCTCGGCCTCTCGACAATAACGCCAGCGGTGCGGCGCGAGTTCGGACTTGAGGGCAGCGAGCGCGGCGTTCTGATCACGGACGTCGATCCGGAGAGCGATGCGGCGGAGCGCGGCTTGCGTCCGGGCTTTCGCGTGCTTGCGGTCGGTGGCGCGGCTGTGACGTCGCCCGGTGACGTTTCGGCGGCGGTTTCGAAGGCCAAGAGCCTGAAGCGCCCGTCGGTGTTGCTGTTCGTCGATACGGGCCGCGGCAAAGCCTATGTGCCCGTGAAAATAAAATAGGGCCAAAACGGAGACTAATCGGGGGGCGGTAACGCCGCCCCCTCGTCCTTCACCCCCAGCACAAGGACGGTTGGAGAAAATGCGAATTCTGGTTGTTGAAGACGATCGCGAAGCGTCCGCCTATTTGGCACGCGGCCTGAAGGAAAGCGGTCACATTGTCGATCAAGCCGGCGACGGCGAGGACGGATTGCACCTCGCCATGGCCGGCAACTACGACGTCGCCGTCGTGGACCGCATGATGCCCCGGCTCGACGGGCTTTCCATGGTGCGGCGCATGCGCGAGGAAGGGAACAAGACGCCGGTCTTGTTCCTGAGCGCGCTTGGCGAAGTGGACGACCGCGTGAAAGGTTTGCGCGCGGGCGGCGACGATTATCTCGCGAAGCCGTACGCGTTTGTGGAACTGCTGGCGCGGATCGATGCTTTGGTCCGGCGCAACGGCAGCGACACGGTGACGACGAAGCTTGGTGTCGGCGATCTCGAGCTCGACCTGTTGTCGCGCACGGCGACGCGGTCGGGACAGCGGATCGACCTGCAGCCGCGTGAGTTTCTGCTGCTCGAGTATCTGATGCGGCACGCGGGGCAAGTGGTCACGCGTACGATGCTTCTTGAGAATGTGTGGGAGTACCATTTCGATCCGCAGACGAATGTGATCGACGTGCATATCTCGCGGCTTAGAGCGAAGATCGACAAGGGGTTCGAGGACCCATTGCTCCACACGGTGCGCGGCGCCGGGTATTCGCTCCGTGCGCTTGCTTGACGTCTTTCGCACGGCGACCTTTCGGCTCGCCTTTGCCTACCTGATGCTGTTCTCGGTGTCGGTGCTGTTGGTCCTCGGCTTCATCTACTGGCGCACGACCGGCACGCTGGCAACGCTGTCAGATGAGACGATCAGGGCCGAGGTCGATGGCCTCGCCGAGCAGTACAAGCGGCGCCAATTGCCGGGCCTGCTTGCGATCGTCAAAGAGCGTGCCGCGCGGCAGAACCTGCGCACCCTTTATCTGCTCACGATCGGGGACATTCCGCTGGCCGGGAACCTGTCGATGTGGCCGCCCGATGCGGTGGCGGAGGGACGCGACTGGATCAACTTCACCTATGAGCGTGCGGACGATCCGGACAAGGAGCAGCGACCTGGGCGGGCGTTTCAGGCGCAACTCTCCGGCGGCTACCGGCTGCTGGTTGGGCGCGATACCAAAGAGGTGAATGCGATCGGAGATGCGATCCGCTCGATCTTGATGTGGGCGACCGGGATCACCGCGCTAATCGGGATCGCAGGCGGCGTTTGGATCAGCCGCAATGTGCTGCGGCGTCTTGAGATGATCAATCGCACGAGCCGGGACATCATGTCGGGGGATCTGACGCGGCGCGTTCCGGTGATGGGCAACCGGGACGAACTCGACGATTTGGCGACGAACCTCAATCAGATGCTGGAGCAGATCGAGCGGCTGATGATGGGAATGCGCGAGGTTGCCGACAACATCGCACACGATTTGCGGACGCCGCTGAACCGGCTCCGCAACAAGCTCGAGGGTGCGATGATCGGGCATTCGTCGCGCGAGGAGACGCAGCTCGCCCTTGAGAGCGCGATCGGCGAGGCGGATGGATTGATCTCGACGTTCAACTCGCTGTTGCTGATCGCAGAGGCGGAGACGGGGGCGCATCGCGACACGCTCGAGCCCGTGGACCTGAGCGAGGTCATTCACGATATTGCCGATCTCTACGAACCGGCGGCGGACGATCGCGGCATTGCGCTGAAGTTCGTTGCGCCGACCAAGGTGATGGTACGCGGCAACCGGAGCCTGCTCGCTCGGGTGGCGGCGAACTTGGTCGAGAACGCGCTCAAGTACTCGCCGAGCGGCGGGGCGGTGACGGTGTCGGCAAGTGTGAACGTGCGCGATCGCCGGCCGACATTTTCGGTGCGCGACTCGGGCCCTGGAATTCCGGAGGCCGATCGGGAGCGGGTGCTCGACCGGTTCGTGCGGTTGGAGCGCTCGCGCAATACGCCGGGGTCGGGGTTGGGGCTCAGCCTCGTCGCGGCGGTCGCGCGGATGCACGACGCGTCGATCACCCTTGAAGACGCCAAGCCGGGGCTGGTCGCGACGTTATCGTTCCCGGAGTTCGAGGAAGCGCCGGCTACGATTGCGGTGCAAGCTCGGCGCGTTCTTCCTTCACCCAAAAAAGCCCAACGAAACCCAGAACCAGAAACACAAGGATCGCGGCAAAGCCTGCCCGCTGGTCAAGCGTAATGGCGGTCACGGAAGTGACAAGCGCGGGTGCGGCGAAGGCGGTTGCTTTGCCGGTCAGGGTGTAGAGGCCGTAGACCTCCGAGATCATCGAGGTTGGCGCTATGCGTGCGACCATTGTGCGGCTTGAAGCGAGGACCGGGCCGACGAACGCGCCGCCCACGATCGAGAAGGCGAGGCTCACCTGCTCCGGGAATTCGGTGAAGCCGAACTGGGCGAAGAAGACGCCCACGACGGGGAGCTGCCAGGCGCGGAGTTCGTCGGTGACCGGGAACACGAACAGGTACTCCGTCGGCGTTGTGCTGATCGAGCCGGCGACGGCGATGGTGAAGACGAAGAGGCTGATCTGGATCGCGCGACGCGAGCCGATCTTGTCGTCGATCCAGCCGGAAAGGAACGAGGTGAAAACCGGCACGGTCAGAACGATCAGCGCATAGATGCCGATTTTCTGGAACGGCCAGCCGAAGATGCCGCTCAAATAGCCGGCGAGGAATGAGAAGACGGCGCTCATGCCGTCGGCGTAGATCGCCCGCACGATGAGGAATGTCGCGACGTTGCGGTAGTGCGAGACCTTCGAAATCGTTTGGCGGAGTTTGGCGAGGCCCTTGCGTATCGCCTGGCCAACCGTGAGGCCCGTGCGTTTGACGTCGGGCGTGAAGAGTACGAACGGGATCGAGAAGACGAAGAGCCAGACGACGGCGAGCGGGCCGGAGAGTCGTTCGTGCGCGAACTCGCCGTCGAGCAGTGCGAGGATGCCGAGCGAGGGGAGGGCGAGCCAGAGCATGAACATCGACACGCTGCCGATGTAGTCGAAACTGTAGGCAAGGCCGCTCATGAAGCCGACGTTGTCGGGACGCGAGACATTGGGCAGCATCGCGTTGTGATAAATCGATGCGCACTCCATCGCGACGGCGGCGACGACGATGGCGATGAAGCCGAGTGTGACGGCGCCGGGTGTCACCCACCAAAGTGCAAGCATCGCGGGGACGGCAGCAACCGAGAACCAGATCAGGCCGGGCTTGCGCGGGCCATAGGCGTCGGCGAGTGCGCCGAGAATGGGCGCCAAGATCGGGATCATGATGCCGGCCAGGACCTGTGTGTAGCCCCAGACGATCTGGCCTTGAACGTTGTCGCCGACGACGCTTTTTTGAAAGTACGCGTTGAAGACAAAGATGTTGACGATGACGAAGTAAGGGCTGCTCGCGAATTGGTAGAGCGCCCAGCCGAGCCGCCCGGCCAAACTCGCGGTTTCGGGGGCGGCCGTGCTGCTCTCAGCGCTCATAGGATGACCGTCTCGCCGCGCTCGGCCTCGCAGACGTTTTCGATGACGCCGATGCCGTCGATTTCGACACGGACCTTGTCGCCGGCTTTCAGCCGGACCGGCGGATTGCGGAAGTTGCCGACCCCGGCGGGCGTGCCGGTGAAGATCACGTCGCCAGGTTCAAGCGTGAAGGCCGCGGTCAGGTGTTCGATTTGGGCCGGGATCTTGAAGATCATTTCCGCAGTGGAGGCGTTTTGCATGACCTCGCCGTTGAGCACGCAGCGGATGGGGAGCGCGTGGACGTCTTTGATCTCGTCCGGCGTTACGATCCAAGGTCCGGTGGGGCCGTGCGTGTCGAAGCCTTTGCCCATCATCATGGTCGGCGAGCGTTGCTGCCAATCGCGCACGCTCACGTCGTTGCCGCACATGAAGCCTGCGATCACTTCGAACGCGCGCGCTGCGGGGACGTGGCGGCACTTGCGGCCGATGACAATGCAGAGCTCAGCTTCAAAGTCGATCTTGTCGGAGACTTTTGGAATTTGGATGGCGTCGTTCGGACCGGCAATGCAGGTTGCCTGCTTTGCGAACCAGATTTGATGTTCGGGGATCGGGCGGTTGCCTTCGCGAACGTGGTCGGCGTAGTTCAGGCCGATCGCGAGCACTTTGCCGGGGCGCGGGACGGGCGCTTCCAAGCGCACCTTCGCGAGCGGTAAGTGGCCTCGTCCGCTTTCGACGGCCGCTCGGGCTGCGCTCATTGCGGCTTCGCCCGCGCGCAGAAAGGGGATCATCGTTTGGGGGAGATTTGGAGCGGTGGCGGCGAGGTCGACAATCGTGTCGCCGGTGACGATGCCGAGGCGGCGGCGGTGGTTTTCGGTAAAGGTCGCGAGTTTCATGATGCTCTATGAGTCGGGCCGGATGCGCCGCAGTTAGAGCAGGGGCGTTCGCGAAAAGCACGTCCCGCGAATCGCGAGGGTGCGGAATGAGCCTCGCCCACGGTCAAAACGCAAGATGGGGCAACGGTTTTTTGCACCTGATACCCAGAAATCCGCAAAAACAAACGCTTTGCGACCGGTATGGTGCAAAAAGTCTAAGTAAAATGCGTAATTTTGTAGATTGCTTAATGTCTATCCGTTATACCGGGCCTCATCGCTGATCTCACATTGAGGTCGCGTCCAACCCAAACAAAGATTTAGGGGCAGAACCCAAATGAGCAAATCGGACTTTATCCTCGCCGTCGCCAAGCGTGGCGGAGACCTCCCGAAGGCGGAAGCCAAGCGCGTGATCGAACTCGTGTTCGGCACGATCGAAGCGAGCCTCAAGGGCCTCAAGGGCGGTGGAAAGCTCCCGATCGGTAACTTCGGCGTATTCACGGTTGCCAAGCGCCCGGCGCGCATGGGCCGCAATCCGCGGACCGGCGAAGCGATCAAGATCAAGGCGTCGAAGAAGCTGCGTTTCCGCCCGGCGAAGACGCTGAAAGCGGCGGCGGGCATCGTCTAAGCTCGCAGCTTTGCCGCACGGCAGATCAGACGGCCTTGAGCGGCGACGCTCGGGGCCGTTTTCTTTTTGCGTTCAGTCCGCCTGTCTTAGCAACAAGACGATCCAACCCAGCAGCATCACGAAGCCGCCGACCGGTACGACCAAATCCAGCGGGTGCTGGCCCGTGAAGGCGATGAAGTAGAGCATCGCCGCCCAAACTGTCGTGCCGGCGGCAATCAGCACTGCGGCGAGCGCCGTCTTCGTTCGTGCGATGAACATCAACGCCAGCCCTTGGAGCGTTTCCAGTGTCGAACCGGCGCGGACAAGTTCGAGCGCGTGTTGATCGAGCGCGTCTCTGAGCGGGTGCAGGCTGAGGAATAGTAGCGCGGTTCCGAGAAGCGCGTGCAAAACTCCGATCGACCAAACCCATCGCATGATGACAGCCCCCGCGCTCCTACAGGATTTTGCCGGGTATGTTTGCCACATGCAACCGGGGCCCGCGCTTGCATTGCGCATGACCGCGGCTTGGGGCAAACGTAAGCGTATGACCGGAACGTTTGCCTCACGAATTGCGCGACTGCCCGAGGTGTTCGACGCCGAGCGTGCGGCGCGGATGCTGGAGGACCTCGGCGAGCGCGCGGGTACGGGGCGCTTGCGGGAGCTCATCGGAGCGGCGGCGTCGAACAGCCCGTATCTTTCGCGTTTGATGACGCGCGAGGCTGACAATATTGAGGCCGATCTCGCAGGGGATCCGCGCATCACGCTCGCGTCACTGTTGGCGGGGTTGCGGTTCGACGAGACGCCACCGCGCGCGGACATGATGCGCCGCTTGCGTGAAGTGAAACGGCGTGCGTCGTTGTTGATTGCGCTCGCCGATCTGGGTGGCTTGTGGGATCTCGACGAGGTGACGGGGGCGCTAACGCGGCTGGCCGACGCGGCGCTCGCCAGTTCGCTAAGGTTTGCGATGATTGACGCGGTGGGGCGCGGGCGACTTGCACCTGCCGATCCGATAGAGCCTGCGGGGGAGAGCGGGCTCTTCTTCCTTGCGATGGGGAAGTATGGGGCGCACGAGCTGAACTACTCGAGCGATATCGACTTCAGCTGCTACTTCAATCCGGAGCGGCTGCCCGTCGCGAGCAACGTAGAGCCGCGCGAGTTTGCCGTGCGGTTGACGCAGGCAACCGTTGCGCTGATGCAGGAGGCCACCGGGGACGGGTATGTGTTCCGCTGCGATTTGCGGCTTCGGCCGGATGCGGGATCGACGCAGATCGCGGTGTCCACGCGGGCGGCGGAATCCTACTACGAGAGCATGGGGCAGAATTGGGAGCGCGCGGCGATGATCAAGGCGCGACCGTGCGCCGGCGATCTCGATGAGGGGCGCGCTTTCCTTGCGAATCTGGAACCGTTCGTTTGGCGCAAGTATCTGGACTACGCGGCGATCGAAGACATTCACTCGATCAAGCGGCAGATCCATGCGCATGGCGGGCATGGCGAGGTCGCGGTGGCGGGACACAACGTCAAGCTTGGGCGTGGCGGCATTCGTGAGATCGAGTTTTTCGCGCAGACGCAGCAGTTGATCCTGGGCGGGCGGATACCGTCGTTGCGCAACGCTCGGACGGTCGATGCTCTGGCGGCGTTGACGGCGCGAGGGGTTATTGCCGAAGGGACGCGCGCCGATCTTGCGGAGACCTATGAGTTTCTGCGCACGCTCGAGCACCGATTGCAGATGATCGAGGACGAGCAGACCCACTCGATGCCGAAGACGGCTGAGGGGCTGAGCAATGTCGCGCGGTTCATGGGGTTTGCCGTGACGCAGACGTTTGCCGATACGCTGCGCGATCATTTGCTGCGGGTACAAGGCCATTACGGGAAGCTGTTCGAAGGTAAGCCGTCGTTGTCGGAAAACTCGGGGAGCCTTGTGTTCACCGGCGTTGAGGAAGACCCCGAAACGGTGGCGACGTTGCGCAAGCTTGGGTTCAGTCAGCCTGAAGCGCTGTCGGCGACGATCCGCGGGTGGCATCACGGGCGTATCCGCGCCACGCGGAGCGAGAAGGCGCGCGAGAAGCTCACTGCGCTGATGCCGCTGTTGCTGCAGGCGTTGGGTAAAACCGCAAATCCCGACATCGCTTTTACGCGGTTCGACAAGTTCTTGAGCGGGTTGCCGTCCGGCGTACAGGTGTTCGCGCTGCTGTACTCGAACCCGCGGTTGCTGGACTTGATTGCGGAGATCGTGGGCACGGCGCCGCGCTTGGCGGATCATTTGGCGGTACGGCCGGGGTTGCTCGATGTGCTCATCGACGTCGACTTTCTGCGGCATCAACCATTGCTTGGCGAATTGAGCGAAAGCCTTGCGCCGCTGATGAAGGCTGCAAAGTCGTTCGAGGAGCGGCTTGATGTGGCGCGACGGTGGACAAAGGATCAGCAATTCCGCGTGGGGCTCCAGCTGTTGCGCGGCGAGATCGATGGCGTTCAAGCTGGGTTTGCGTTTGCGGATGTCGCGGAAGCCGCGATTGTGGCGCTGAACGCGGCGGTGATGGACGAAGCCGTTGCGGCGCATGGAAGCGTCGCCGGCGGCGGCATGGCTGTGATCGCGATGGGCCGCCTCGGCGGGCGCGAGATGACGGCGGCGTCGGATCTCGACCTGATCTTCGTCTACGATCATGCGAAGGATGCGGTGGGGTCGGATGGGGCGCGGCCGTTGGCGCCGAGCCTTTACTTTGCGCGCGCGTCGCAGCGGCTGATCTCCGCGCTGACCGTCATGACCGGCGAGGGTGGGCTCTACGACGTCGACATGCGGCTTCGGCCGTCCGGCAACAAAGGGCCGGTCGCGGTGTCGTTCGAGACCTTTGCTAAGTATCAGGCCGACGAGGCATGGACGTGGGAGCGGCTGGCCCTGACACGGGCGCGGGTGGTCGCGGGTCCGCGGGAACTGTGCGAGCGGGTTGAGGCTGTGATCCGCGGCGCGCTAACGGTGCCGCGCGATCGAGCGCAAGTTCTCGCCGATGTGGCCGACATGCGCGGCCGGCTTGATCGCGAGCGCGCGGCGAAATCGGTGTGGGATTTGAAGGAAGCGAAGGGCGGTCTCTTCGACGTTGAGTTTATCGCGCAGGGTTTGCAGTTGGTGGGCGGCGAGAGTGTGCTCGCGCCGAACACGTTGGCGGCGCTGCGCGCGCTGTCGAAGGGTTTCGATGTAGCCGATGCGCGCGAACTGGATGCGGCGGCTTTGCTCTATCTCAACGTCATGCAGGTCCTGCGGTTGACGGTCGACGGCAGCTTCGTTCCCGGTGAGGCTTCGGCGTCGTTGCAGGCGCTGATCGCGCGCGTGGCGGGGCTTGGCTCGTTTGGCGAGGTTGAGCTCAAGCTCGGTGAGACCGAGGAGAAGGTGCGCGCGTTGTTCGAGCGGCTGATCGGCAAGGTGGCTGCTTAGAGCTTTGCGAGGACGCTTGCTGCGAACTCGGACAGCGTGTCATCGCGTGCACCCATGATGACGATGCGGTCGCCGGGCTTTGCCAGTTCGGCGAGTTTGTCGCCACATTTGGCGCGGTCGGCGATGTAGATGGCTCGACGGCTGTTGGCGGCGACGCCCGCGGTGATGTCTTCGCTGCCGACGGTGCGGGTGGTCGTGCCGCCGAAATAGGTCGCGTCCGGCATCAGGAGGATGTCGTCTGGGTGCAGGCCAGAAGCGAAGCTCTCGATCAGTTCGTTCTTCATCAGGCGCAGCGGGCCGTAGCCGTGCGGCTGAAACATCACGAGGATGCGGCCCTGGAACGCGTGCAGCGTTTGCAAAGTCGCCGCGATCTTGTCGGGGTTATGGGCGAAGTCGTCGATAACGGTGATGTTGTTCTTCGTGCCCACGATTTCGAAGCGACGTTTGATGCCGGTAAATGTGGCAAGCCCTTCGGCTGCGTCTTTCAGCGCGATGCCACAGGCGCGGGCGGCGCAGAGGGCGGCGAGGGCGTTCGCGACGTTGTGGGTGCCGGGGGCTTGGAGGTGGACATCGAGCCTTGCGCCGGTATCGCGTTCGGTAACTTCGAACGTGATGCCGGTTGGTGCTGGGCGGAGGCGGCCGGCGAACAGGTCGGCGCGCAGGTCGGTGAGGCTGAACGTGAGGGCGTGTTTGAAGTCCTTGGCAAGCGCTTTGGTTTCGTCGTTGTCGAGGTTCAGGACGGGGACCTTTGCCTTGCCGATGAAGTCGCGGAACAGCGCGCGAAGTTCGTCCATCGATTTGTGGTCGAGCGAGATGTTGGTCACGACGGCGACATGCGGACGATAGAGCGCGATCGAGCCATCGCTTTCGTCGACCTCGCTGACGAATGCGTCGCCGGTGCCGACGGCGGCGCTGGCGAACGGGATGTCGGGCGTGACGAAGTTCTTCATCACGGCGCCGTTCATGATCGTGGGCTTCAGGCCCGCGTGCTGCAGGATCCAACCCGCCATGCCGGTGGTCGTGGATTTGCCGCTCGTGCCACCGATGGCGACGCTTGTTTTGGCGGCGTTGAAAAGGTCGGCAAGGAGGTTAGCGCGGCGCATCGTGGCCAGGTTCAGGCGCTTTGCGGCTTGAACGTCGGGCACCGTGTCTTCGACGGCGGCGGACGTTACGAGCACTTGGTCGGCGCTGGTGACGCCGCTGCCGTCTTGCGGGAACAGGCCGATGCCGCGTGCTCTCAGGAAGTCGAACTTGGCGCCGGTGCGGCCTTGGTCGAGGGCGCGGTCGGAGCCGTCTACTTTATAACCGGAGCCGCGCAGAATCAGCGCGAGCGGCAACATTCCGCTACCCCCGATGCCGCAGAAGAAATACCGTGCGTTCTGATTCAAACTCATCGCGCGTTGATCGCATAGGATGGCGCTCGCGACAATGGTTCGTTCATGACAGCAAAGCCCTCGAATATCGCCGTTGTAGCCCCTGCCAACCGCTTCGATCCGGCGATTGCGCAGCGGGTGAAGGCGCTTGTCGCCGCGTCGTATGCCGACCGGGTCGCGCTGAGCGTGCATCCGCAGTGTCACTTATCCGCGGGGCATTTCGCCGGCGACGATGACGCCCGGACCGCCGCGTTCGTAGAGGTCGCGAATGATCCGTCGATCGACGCGGTTTGGTTCGCGCGCGGCGGTTATGGTTCGTGCCGCATATTGGAAGCGGCGCTGCCGCAGCTTGGGCATGAAGCCCGCCGCAAGACTTATCTTGGCTACAGCGACATGGGCTCATTGCTGGGGGCCCTCTACGCGCGCGGGTTTCAGCGCGTGGTGCATGGGCCGATGCCGTCCGATCTTGCGCGCGACGGCGGGGAGGCAGCCGTGCGGCGGGCGCTCGATTATCTCAGCGGCGATGCGGCGGGGCTGGAGCCAACGGCGCAGTCGGGCGCGAAGTGTGCAGCGTTCAACATAAAGACCTTGGGTGAGCTGATCGGGACGCCGTATCTGCCCGATCTCACCGACCATGTGCTGCTGCTGGAGGAAGTGGCGGAGTACATGTATTCGATCGACCGCGCGTTCTTTCACATCACGTCGTCACCGGCGTTGCGGAAGGTGGCTGGGATCAAGCTTGGGCGATGCTCGCAAGTACCGGACAACGATCCGCCATTCGAAAAGAGCGAGGTTGAGGTCGCCGCCTACTGGTGCATGCGGTCCGGTATTGCCTATCTCGGCCGCGCGGATATCGGGCACGACGCGGACAACAAGATTGTGCCGTTCGGCGCGATGCTCAGCTCTTGAGCAGAATGAGCGAGCGCGGGTCCCAGGTGACGTAGACGGGCTTTGACGGGTCGATGCCGATGGTCATCGAGCGGTCCATGTTTTGCGCGGCGACAGCAACCGGCGTCGGGCGGCCCTTGACGTGAACGTGGTGGTGGCTGCGGTCGCCGAGATAGGCGCTCGCCTTGATCGTGCCTTCGACGTAGTTGGCGCCGGGGCGGCTCGCGGTGAGGCTGAGCTTTTCCGGGCGGATGGCGGCGGTTAGCTTTTGTCCGGTTTTCAGGCCGTCGATGGCGGGCGCGCGGAATTGGCCGAAGCCGGGTCCGTCGAGCGTCACCTCATTGCCGGCAACCGACCTAACCGTTGCGTCGATCAGGTTGATGTTGCCGATGAAGGTCGCGACTTCGACCGAGTTTGGCGCCTCGTAGAGTTCCTTGGGCGGGGCGATCTGGAGGACGACGCCTTTGCCCATGACCGCGATGCGGTCGGACATCGAGAGGGCTTCTTCTTGGTCGTGGGTGACGAAGACGAAGGTGATGCCGACGTTCTTTTGCAGCTCGCGCAGTTCGATCTGCATCTCTTCGCGCAGCTTTTTGTCGAGCGCGCCCAGCGGTTCGTCGAGGAGCAGCACCTTGGGGCGTTTGATAAGCGCGCGGGCCAGGGCTACGCGCTGGCGCTGACCGCCGGAAAGCTGGTCGCCGCGGCGGGCGCCGAAACCTTCGAGGTGGATCATCGCAAGCGCTTCGTCGACGCGGCGTTTCAGTTCGCGGCGCGAGAGGCGGTCTTTGCGCAGGCCATAGGCGATGTTGTCGAAGACGTTCAGGTGCGGGAAGATCGCGTAGGACTGGAACACCATGTTCGTCGGGCGCTTGTAGGAGGGGATCAGCGCCGAGGCTTGGCCGTCGATGTAAATTTCGCCGTCGGTCGGGAACTCGAAGCCCGCGATCATGCGGAGCAACGTGGTCTTGCCGCAGCCCGAGGGGCCCAACAGCGAGAAGAACTCGCCACGCTCGATATTGAAGTTCGCGCTGTCGACAGCCTTGACGCCGCCAGCGAACTGCTTGGTCACGTTTTCGATGCGGATGATGTTGTCGGCCATGCGCTCTACGCGACCCCTACTTTGCGTTCGTCGGTGCCGATTTGACGGACCCATTCGGCGATCACGACGAGGATGCAAGATACGATGAGAATGACGGCGCCCAGCGCGAGGACGCCGGGCAATTTGTTCGGGAAGCGCAGTTGGCTCCAGATGTACACCGGGAGTGTCGGCTGCTGGCCTTGTAGAAAGAAGGAGAGCAGGAACTCGTCGAACGAGACGATGAACGAGAGAAGCATGCTTGAGATGATGCCTGGGGCGACAAGCGGGAACGTGACGCGCCAGAACGTCATCCACGGGCTTTCGCCAAGGTCCATCGATGCTTCTTCCAGGCTCTTGTCGAAGCCATCCAGGCGGGAAGTGAGCACGGCCATTGCGAAGGGCGTGCAGAGCATGATGTGGCCGATCGTGATCGTGAAGAGACCGAGCGGAATGAAGAGCGTGTTGACCAGGATCAGAAGCGCGATGCCCAGCATGATCTCCGGGATGAAGAGCGGCATCATGATGAGACCGGTGACGACGTTCTGGCCCGGCATGCGGTAGCGGGTCACCGCTTTCGCGCCTAGGAGGCCCAGAATTGTCGCCGTAACCGAGGCTATGGCGCCGACCTGGAGGCTCGCGGTAAGGGCGCGCAGCATGTCTTGGTCGGCGAAGGCTTGCTCGTACCACTTGGTGGTGAAGCCTTTCAGCGGAAACGTGACGAAGATCGAGTCGTTGAAAGAGAAGACTGGAAGGAACAGAACGGGGACGTAAAGAAACAGCAGGTAGGCGAGCGCAAAGATGGCGAGAAAGCCACCGGGGTCGCCCATACGTTTGGCTGCGCGGGTCGGCTTGGTCATCGGATCTGCCTCACGGCGAGCTGCATGGCGGTCACGAAGAGCATGACAAGGATGCCGACAGCGGCCATCGACGACAGCGCGAGCGCCGCGCCCAGCGGCCAATCGCCGACCTTTAAGAACAGCACTTGGATCGAGTAGGCGATCATCTGGCCGGTCGGGCCGCCGACGAGCTGCGGCGTGACGTAGTCGCCGGTGGTGGGCACGAAAATGAGAAGGGATGCGCCGATCACGCCGGGGAGCGAGAGCGGGAATGTCACGCGCCAAAACCTTGCCCAAGCGCCGTCGCCGAGGTCGGCCGCCGCCTCAAGGAGTGTGCGGTCGATCTTTTCGAGCGAGACGTAGATCGGCAGGATCGCGAAGGCCGCGTAGGCGTGGGCGAGCGTGATGACGACGGCGGTTTGGTTGTAGAGCAGGAACTCCAGCGGCTCTTGGATCACGCCCAACGTCATCAATCCGGAGTTGATGACGCCGTTGAACCCCAAGATCACTTTCCACGCGAAGGCGCGCAGCAGGTAGCTGGTCCAGAACGGAATGGTGAGGAGGATGAGCCAGACGAACTTGTACTTCTTCACGCCGAACGCGACGTAGTACGCCATGGGGTAGGCGAGGCCGACGGTCACGAGTGTCACGAGGCTCGACGTGCCGATCGTGCGCCAGAAGATGTCGTGGTAGCTCTGCTTGCCGAGGACGTCGTTGTAGCGGTCGGTGGTGAACGTCGTGTCCACCTGCAGGCCGACTTGGGTCCAAAACGAATAGACGACGAGCAGGATCAAGGGGGCCGCCAGCAGGATCACCATTGTGATCATGACCGGCGAGAGCAACACGTAGCCTTTCGCGGCATCGGAGCGCAGATAGAATGCGCGGAGCCGGTCGAAGAACCCGGGTGCGGTGCTGGGCGCAGAACTAGCCGTCAAGGTACTCCCCGTGCGGCCCGGTTCTTGAGCCTGACGGGTGCATCTTGAGAGAAAGCGGCCAATCCCGCAACTGGTCGAAATCGGGGGTGGTTAAGGCTCTGGCGGCCTTGTCGAGCCGTTGGCGTAACACGAAATGCGGGAGTGGCTCGCCATGCGACTCCATCAGCTGTTGTAGGTAGCCCTCGGTGATGCCGACCGGCGCGGCTACAGTTTTGCCGTGGACTTGGGGGCCCCCGGGGCCGCGTTCGATCTTGCCCAAACGTTTAGATGTCGCGTCCAACCAGCGGCAGCAGACGTCGCGATGATCTACTGGGGACGCAAAAGCCTAGGAAAACCCCAGCAGTTCCGGACGTGTCAACGAATTGGCAACCAGCGCCGGAAACCACGATTTAAGGCGGCCTGTGGCACTCTTTCAGGTCTGAAAGCGCGCACAAAAGCCAGCGCGGGCGTGGGGTGTATTTCACGATGACCGGCAAGCTCGGCCACTATACAGCCGTGTTGGCCCTCCTCGTGGTCGCGATCGTCGCGATCGCGGTGGGCCTGCTTGCTTATGTTTTGGATTCATCGGCAAACCGTCTCGACAAGCAGCAGTTGGCGACGCAGACGCTAATCGTGAAGTCGGTCGTGCGGCGGCAGCTCGCGAAGCTCGAATCGAACGTGACAGACTATGCGCTCTGGGACGACATGTACGACCGGTTCGCCGGCAAGCCAGATCCGCAGTGGGACATAGAGAATCTTGGGCCCTTCGCCGCGCCGACGTTTCAGTTAGAGCATATTGCCGTGCTTTCGGCGGATGGCACGCTTGTTTACGACTACGATCGCGGCAGTGCACCGATGGACGGGAAGGATCGTGCGCGGCTCGCGCGTTTGACGGTGCCGTTGATCGATCGTGCGCGGCGGGGCGACATGAGGGCCATCACGGGCGTCTTCGAGTTTGCCGGGCAGGCGCACTATCTTGCGGCGCATCCGATTTGGGTGGGGAGTGAGAAGCGCGAGGCCGGAAATGAACGACCGAACTTTGCGCTGGTCTATCTAAAGGCGCTGGATCGGGCGTACCTGGCCGGTGCCGCCGGCGACTTTGACTTGCGCGGATTGCATGTCGATCGTAGTGCGCCGATGGTGATGCTGGATGCGCCGGCGGGAGAGCCGGCGATGTTCGGGCTAAGCTGGCAGCCCTCGCAAGGCGGGCGGCAGTTCGTTGCCGACTCGACGAGACTGTTGTTGGCGGCGGCGCCTATCGTCGCGCTGCTGTTAATTGGGCTGGCGTTTGGGTGGGCGGGGATTGTCAACCAGGCGCGCGACAGCGAAGTGCGCTCCACAGAGGCGCGCGCGAAGGCGGCGGAAGACACCAGCCGGGCGAAGAGTCTGTTCATCGCCAGCATGAGCCACGAATTTCGTACCCCGTTGAACGCGATCAATGGCTTTGCGGAGTGTTTGAAGGGCGATGTGCTCGCGCTCGGCATGCCGGAAAAGTACAAGGAGTATGCCGCCGACATTCAGGCCAGCGGTCAGCACTTGCTCAGGATCGTGAACAACTTGCTGCTGTTCTCGAAGATCGAGGCCAACCAACATGAGGCGCGTCTCGAGGCGGTAAGCCTTGGTGAGGAAACGACCTCTGCGATGCGCATGCTGAACATATTGGCGCAGCAACGCGGCGTTCGCTTGGCGACCGCGGAGGTTCCGGCGAAGCTGCTGGTGCTCGCCGATCCGCAGTCATTGGCGCAGATCATCGTCAATGTGGTTGGCAATGCGCTGAAGTTCTCGCCGCGCGACAGCGAGGTCAGGATCGAACTTGCGGTTTTGCGTGAGCTTGGTGCGTGCGATCTGCGTGTCGTCGATCAAGGGTGCGGCATTCCCGAGAAGACACTGTTGCAGCTCGGTCAGCCGTTTGTGCAGGCTGACGGGGTCTATACACGGCGCGAGCAAGGCACGGGACTTGGACTTGCGATCTGTCTGAAGCTGGCGGCGCAGATGGGAGCACGGCTGCTGATCGACAGCATCGAGGGTCAAGGCACGACCGTGACGCTGCGTCTCCCGCTTGCCGACCCATCGGCGATCGAGCCGGCTTCGCCCGAACGCCTTGCGGTTGCCGCAGCTTAGCGACAGGTAATTGACGATCGGCTGCCGCTGTGGCTCATGCGGGCGACAACGGAGGCCGTACCCATGAAGCTCTATGACTCGAAACTTTCGCCTTACGCGAACCGCGTGCGTTTGCAGCTCTATCTGAAAGGCATCGATGCGCAGCTGATCGACGTGCCGCAGGGCGGGTCGCATACGGCGGACTATGCGAAAATGAATCCGCTGGAGAAGATTCCGACGCTCGACGACGGCGGGTTTTATGTGCCGGAGTCCGGGGTGATCGGCGAGTATATCGAGGATACGCGGCCGACGCCTTCGCTCAGGCCTGCCGACGCGAAGGAACGCGTGCGGATGCGCGTGATGTTCAACATCGCCGACCAGTACATCCTGAACCCGCTCTTCGAACTGTTCGAGCAGATCGACCCGAAGGTGCGCAACGCGAAGGTCGTCGACGAGCAGTTGACCGAACTCGCCAAGGGCCTCAAAGGGCTTGAGCATTTCGTTTCGCCGGGCAAGTACGCGATGGGCGCCAACGCGTCGCTGGCTGATTGCGCACTCGTGCCGTCGCTGTTCTTTGTCGTCGGAATCGGGCCGATGCTGGGGCAGCCAGACTTGCTGGCGGCGACGCCGAAGGTGAAGGCCTATTGGGGCGCGGTGCAGGCCGATCCGTCGGTCATGAAGGTGATCGCAGAGATGCAGGCTGCGCTGGTCGCTTACATGAGTCAGCCGCGCTAAGCCGATACGCCGCCCGCATGATACTCCCGCGCGCGATACTGTTCGATCTCGACGACACGATCATCTCGGCCTATGCGCGGCCGCTCGTGGCGTGGGGGAAGGTGGCGCGGGAGTTTGCGGGCGCGTTGGCGCCGCGTGATCCGCAGTCCGCGGCGGAGGCGATTGCCGCCGAAGCGATGGCGTTCTGGGGGGACGCGGAGCGCGATCATTCTGTTTGGCGGCTACGGTTGCTGGAGGCGCGCCGGCTGATCGTGGCGGCGGCGCTGCCGACCTATGATCGTGCGTTGACGGATGCGATGGCGGAGCGGTTCACGCGGTTGCGCGACGAAGAGATGTATCTGTTTCCAGGTGCGGTCGAGACGCTCCAAGAATTGCGCCGGCAGGGTGTTCTTATGGCGCTGATCACGAATGGGGCAGGTGAGGTGCAGCGCGCGAAGATCGAGCGGTTCGCGCTGGCGGCGCATTTCCATCACGTGCAGATCGAGGGCGAGCACGGGTTTGGGAAGCCGGAAGAGCGAGCGTATCGGCACGCGCTTGGCTCGCTTGGTGTTGGCGCGGCGGAGACGTGGATGGTGGGCGATAATCTCGAGTGGGAAGTCGCTGCGCCGCAGCGGCTTGGCATCTACGCGATTTGGTATGACGGCGAGGGGAAGGGCCTGCCGGCGAACGCACCGGCGCGGCCAGATCGGATTATTACGTCGCTGCGTGAGTTGTTGCCCCGCTAGCCGCTCCCCCTTTGAGGGGGAGCGTTGCTTCTTCAGTTACCCTTTCACCAACCGTTCGATCCACGCCGGGAGCGCGAAGGCGGCGCGGTGGACGGCGGGGGTGTAGTAGTCCGTCTTCAGCCGAGCCGCGTTGAACGCAGCGTCCAAACCTTGCCACTTGGCCGGGTCGCCAAGGATCGCGTCGTTCGAAACCCAGGTGAGCGCCATGAAGCCGCCGATGTAGCTCGGCACCACCGCGAGGTAGACGCCGCAATAGCGGAACGTGCGCTGCATTTGCTTCAGCGTGTCGACCAGTTCCTCCGGTTGGAAAAAGGGCACTCCGTTCTGAAATACGGCGAAGCCGCCGGGGGCGAGCGCCTTGGCGATGCGCTCATAGAACGTGTCACCGAACAGCACTTCGGCCGGGCCCACGGGGTCGGGGCGGTCGGCGATGATAAGGTCGAAGCGGCCGTGGCTCGACTTGTCCGCCAGGAACACGAACGCATCTTCGATTTGGATCTTGAGGCGCGGGTCGGCGAAGGCGGCAGCGTTTATCTCGCTCAAGTGCTGCCGCGACAAATCGACCACCCGCTCGTCGATTTCGACGTTGAAAACGGTTTTGACGCCGCGGTGCTTAAGCGCTTCTTCGGCGATGGCGATGTCGCCGCCGCCGACGATCATGACCTCTTTCACCTGCCCATGTTCGAGCATCGGAACGTGCGTCAGCATCTCGGAGTAACCGCACTCGTCGCGCGTCGTCAGCTGGACGATGTCGTCGAGCACGAGCACGCGCCCGTTGCGCTTCGTGTCGAAGATCTTGATGTCCTGAAAACGGCTCTTTTCCGACACTATCGGCTTGCCTTCGAGCTCGATCGTCTGAGCGAAGCCGGGGTGAAGTTTCTCCAGAAAAGTGTTCGTCATCGGCGTCGGCTCCTTAAGGTGTCGAAGGGTGAAGAGAGCGTCGAAGAGAGGCGCGCGCGGCGCGCTCAAGGTGCTCGAAAGGCGCGCTCATATAGTGCCGCCGCGATGCGCGCGCAACGTCGCACGTTTTGCTTCGCGCCGTGCGGATGCATCAGCTAAACAAAAAGTTAGCCACGCGGGTCCAAAAAATCTTGCATGGGGGCCGCGCATTCCTATATTTCGCCCCCTCCGCAGTTTCGGGTGTGAATCACCAAGAGGCGGGCTTTGGCGGCGTGAGTTCCACGCCACTTGGTCACCCGCAAGGTGCATCTGTTTTTTTGTTTCGGAGAGGTGCCAGATGGCTCTTCCTGCACGCAAAAGAGCGGCTGTCGAAGTAACGCAGTTCCCCGTGAACCGCGCCAGAACGAAGTCCGTTCCGGCTCCAATTCCACTCGTGGAAGCGGACGAAGACCGTAAAGACTATTTTATCACCCGCAACGGCGTGACGTTTGCGGGCAGCCACTTGATCCTCGACCTGTGGGACGCCCACGATCTGGACGATGAAGCCAAGATCGAAAAGGCGCTCAAGGACGCGGTGACGGCTGCCGGCGCCACGCTTCTGCACATCCACCTGCACAAGTTCGAGCCGAACGGCGGCGTGTCGGGCGTGGCGGTTCTCTCCGAGAGCCACATCTCCGTGCACACCTGGCCGGAGAAGGGCTTTGCCGCCTTCGACGTGTTCATGTGCGGTGCGGCTCAGCCGACGAAGACGATCGCCGTGCTCGAGGCGGCGTTTCGCCCGAAGCGCGTGGTTGTCGGCGAGCACAAGCGCGGGATCGTGTAAGCGACCTGCAGCGGTGGAGACGCCTTAAGAGCCGCCCGGTGATGAGCCGGGCGGTTTTTTGTTGCCGAATCGGCAAGAGTTTTCTGCGAGTTTGCCGGAGTGGGTGTCTTAGCCTTGCTGCGCTCCAGTCTTGGCGACCTTGATCTTCCGTGGAAATCGGAATTTCCATTGGAGTGAAAGTGAGCGTTACCGGCTCCGTGAGCCAAAGGGTCGTACCGTGGCATCAGATTTGTTTGTTGGGCGCTTGGACGAGTTTGACGCGGTTCAAGTCGAGAGTGTCGCGAAGCGGCTCGGCATCGGTGTTAGTGCCGCTTGGCGGGATTGTGCGAACGGCATCGCCTCCATCTCGGTGATGAATGTCGCGTCTCTAAGCCTCTTCAATCAGTACGCTGCAGGCTTGGAGGGACTTGCAGGTGCCGATGCGATGGGCCGGACGAGGTTTTTGAACCTGCCGTGGTGGCTCGCGAGCTTGTGGTTGCCGCTTTCGTTCGAACCGCTTCGCGAGCCGCTGTCCCGCGATGACCCTGTGTTCGTCGGGAGTTGCCAGCAGCTACTTGCGGAACTCACAGAGATTCGGCGGCTCTCTACGCTTGATCTCGGAAGCGTTCCTGATGAGTATCATGTCATGCGCGCGAACTACGCCGAATGGTGGAAGGGCTTGCTCGATCCCAACCATGCGCAGGAACCGTATTCGGAGGCAGATACTATCCGGTGGATTTGGCGCGGCCTCCACGACGGCGCGCAGCTGGCGGTGCAGCACGACGCGCCCCTTCAACTCGCAGCGTGACCAGTGGCTTGATTTTACAAGTTGCGCGCCAGCGAATCTCTCTGGGGTGACCACGGGAGTATCCTCTCGAAGACAATCTCGGCGAATGGGTCATTGCGTGCCAGTCAAACCCACTTAGGGAAAATCGCTCTTCCTGCACGCAAAAGAGCGGCGAGCGCCGGCCGAGTCACAATCTCTAAAGCTATGCGTCGAGCGCCACGGGTGGAAGCAGCCTCAACACTTTCTGTATGAGTTCGCCTTGCCGGGTGGTTTCGGTTTTGGCGAGGAGTTTGTGCAGATGCGACCGTGCCGTGGAGACGGCGATCCCTAAGTCGGCGGCTGCGGCTTCGATCGACTGGCCGCGCAGTAGCGGGATGAGGACGTTCACCTCGCGCCGTGTGAAGCCGAAGGCTTGCATCAACGCTTGATCGATGGCCGGGCTTTTCTTTTCGCGAAGGTTGACGATGACCGCAAATGTTCCGTCCGCGCGTACCGGCACGAGCGCTGCGATCAGCGGACCCGACGGCGCTTGCAGCGCAAATAGTGCGGGCCGGCCCTCGGCCTTTGCCAGTGCCGCCCGCAGGGCGGTGTGTCCGGTCGGGCCACAAGGGGCCAGCATGCCATCGCGCACGACAAAGTCGCCGCGCGCGACCAGATGTTCTGCAGCGGCGTTGCACAGCGTCACGCGCGTATTCGCTTCGACGACGAACACGGCCGCCGCGAGGGCATCGATGGCGGTGACCAAGGCATCGCGCTCGGCGTGCTGTCTGCCCACGTTATGAGGCCCGTTCTCAGCGTTGACATCGAAAGCGGTGGCCAGCGCATTGGAACTTGCCGGCCGGGGCGTTGGGAAAGCGGGACTTTTGTTCGCGAAACGGTCCGCGGATCCGGCGTTTACCGTTTGCGCAAACATGCCGGTCAGGGGCTCAGAAAGGGCCGATTTATGGGCGACTTTCACGGCATTTCCCCTTATGTTTGGCCACGAACGAGGCGGTCTAGATATCCGTCCCGACCGGGACGGGACGGTATTAGATAGCCCAACATAGGCGGCGGATCAACGGGCGTAGAAAATGGGAATTTCCGAGGATCGCAAGAAGCAGAGGCGCAAGGAGATCCTCAAGGCCGCAGCCGACCTGTTTGCGAAGAATGGCTTTGAGGGAACGAGCTTCAACGAGATCGCGGTCAAGGCCCGCGCATCGAAGGAGACGCTCTACGCTTGGTTCGGCAGCAAGACCGAGATTTTGCATGCGCTGCTCAGCGAACGCGCGGACACGTTGCGCGGTACCGTCGAAGCCGAGGCCAAAAGTGGTGAGCCGGAAGAGGTGCTGTTCGTGTTCGCGCGCGAGGTTTTGCGGGAGATGACGAAGAAAACGTCGCTTCGCCTGCTCAACGCCGCGATCACTGCCGCGCCGAAGGACGGGGATCTGCGCGACTTGGTGGCCGACCGCATCGATCTGTCGCTGCTTGCGGCCCGGCTTTCGCTTTGGCGCGCGATGGGTCTGATGGCGTTTGAGGATGCAAACCGCACCGCCATGGTGTTCGGCGCGATGGTGCAAGGCGGCTATCCGGTGCAGCTGACGGCGGGGTTGATCGAGACCATCCCGGACGAAGAAATCGAGACGCATGCGCGTTTTGTGACGAAGATGTTCTTGAAGGCCGTCGAGAGACCGGCGCGCAAGTAGCGGGCCCTGCCTCCATTGACGAGCCCCCCCCCAGCGAGCCGTCTAGGGGGAGCACCTCAGAATTGGCCGCGCAATATGTGGCAGGATCGCCTCATGCGGCGGGTGCCCGGATGATATAGTCTGGCCGCTATGTACGCGTCGTTGAGGACACGCAGATTCTGGTCGTTGCAGGCCTTCGTCCTGCTGGCCCTGGTTGCGCGCGTATTTGTGCCGCCCGGTTACATGCTCGCTTCGGCGGGTGGTGCCTCTTGGGTCAAAGTCGTCCTCTGCTCCGCGCACGGTCAGATCGAGGTTTTCGTCGATCCCGTCACGTACGAGATCACCGACAAGCCCGCCTTGCCCGCGCCGAAGCCGAACGAGGACCCGCCCTGCGCGTTCGCATCGTTGGCAAAGGCGGCTCCGCCGGCGGCATTTCTTGAAGTCCCAAGCCTACGTGTCGCCGAGGCTGCAGCCCCTGCGTTCGCTTATCGAGACAATCCCGAACCCAGTCTAGGTGCGCCGCCGCCACCGGCAACGGGACCACCCCACCACCACGCTTAGTCGAGACCAGCGCCGCGGTGTGTCCGCACGCGCGCCGATTCACGTGACGTGGAGAGTTCATTCTGACCACAGCAATTGAAGTGCGTCTGACGCAGCGTTGCTTTGCTGAAGCAACGCGGTGGCCGGCGTATTTGAGAACGATGCTTGCCAAGGCGGCGGAACGCCAGGGCTTGGCCCAATTCTGAAGGAACAACCGATGAGATTTCTAACACTGGCATTCGGCTTCGTCCTGCTGCTCGCAGGCGCAAGCGCGACTTTCGCACACGGCTATCAGAGCGGTGCCGTGAGGGTCGAACATCCTTGGGCTGCGCCTACACCACCCGGTGCAAGCGTCGGCGCCGCTTACATGACGATCAGGAACACCGGCGATGTGCCGATCCGGCTGACCGGAGCAATCACGCCGGCAGCGGAGCGCGTGGAGTTGCACGAAATGACGATGGACGGCGGCATCATGCGCATGCGTCCGCTGACCCAAGGCATCGTCGTTCCGCCGGGCGGTGCGTTCCGGTTTGCGCCAGGCGGCGCGCATTTGATGTTGATTGGCCTCAGGAAGGCGCTGGCGCTGGAAGAGTTCATCGACCTGCGCCTCGTCTTTGAAGGCGGTCACACGGTCGACGTCGAACTCTATGTCGAAGCCGCAGCCTCGCACGCGCATTAACGCAATCGAAACATCAATAACAAACACTGGAATTTGGAGATTCTTCATGCAGATCAAGAGCACAGCCGCAGCTGTCGCGGCGTTCGCCGCGCTAGCCGTCGCGCCCGCCTATGCCCACCACGCGGGCGCAGTCGGCAACGCTTCGACCAGCGGCCCGATCAACACGCTTTCAGCCTCGACGCTGCCCGAAGGGGCGTTCGTCGCAGGCGTCCAATTCGAACAGACGAACCTCGACACGCTTAGCGATACGGTGCTCGAAGACGCTGCCGTTGACGCGTTTCTCGCGGCCGAAGACGAGCATTTCCACTCGGTCGAAACGTTACGAACGATCGCGCTCACGCTGGGTTACGGCGTCACCGACGATCTGACCGTTTCGCTGCGCGTTCCGTTCGTCGCCCGCGACAACATCCGCGAAGGCCATGCGCATGACATCCCGCCCGTCACCGGCGAAGTTCATCGCTTGGGCGATGCGACGGGCATCGGCGACATCACGCTGCTCGGCCAGTTGCGCGTTTTGAAGGACGACGGGCTGGAGTTTGCGGCACTCTTCGGCGTCGAGATGCCGACGGGCGAGACCGGCGAGCACAATGCCGAAGACGGCGAGCTGTTCGATACAGAGTTCCAGCCGGGGTCCGATTCCTGGGACTTCGTCTTCGGCGCCGCTGCAACGAAGCGCGTGCAACGTTGGTCGTTCGATGCGAGCGCGCTCTACACGATTGCGGGCGATGCTTCGAACGACGTGAACCTCGGCGACCGCTTCAACTACGGGCTTGCCGCAACCTACCGCGTGATCGGGATGGAGGCGCACGAGCACGCGCCCGGAACGCACGCGCATTCCGACGGCAATGCGCTCGACCTCGTGCTCGAACTGAATGGCGAGTGGCACGCCAAACAAGAGGAGCCGGGCGAAATCGATCCGAACTCCGGCGGCCACGTTCTCTTTCTGTCGCCGGGCGCCCGGTACACGATAGGCACGGTCTCGGCCTTCGCGTCGATCGGTGTCCCGATTGCCGAGCATCACAACGGCCTGCAGGACGAGCCGGCCATACGCTTCGAAACCGGTGTTGCGCTGAAGTTCTAGGCCCGCAAATCCGGCCGCGGGCTTGACCCAGATCAAGGCTTCGCCCGCACCAATCTCCGACGCTTGAGGGGTGAACGAGAGCCCGACGACCACCGACGCCATCGCCCACGAGCTTCGCCTCTGGCGAGCGGCGCTTTTGTGCGCCGTGCTGGCGCTGCAGTTGTTGTTTCCGGCGGCAGTGCTGAGGGCTGAAGCCTTGGCGCGCGAACTTTGTTCGACGACGGGAAGTGCCAGCAACAACGCCGCGAACCACCGCATTCACATGCAGCAATGTGCGCACTGCACGCTTTGTGGCTGCGAGAGGGTGCCGGCGCCCGCGGTTCGCGACGTTGTGCCGGCGACGGCGCCGCGCGCGCTGCGTATCGCCGCGGCGACAACGCTTCCGACGCCGCGGATCCGAGCAGCCGCTCCCCGAGGGCCGCCGCTTCTCTAAGTGGGCGGGGATCGCCGAGACGAAGGGCGGCTTGAGCTGACCGGATGGCGCGGGGTGCGGGCAGCTCGCCTGCGACGGACTGCATCGTTGTGTTATCGCGATATGTTCCTTACTTATTCTCTCGAGCGTCTTACGCCGCCGTGGCGGTAGGTCGGCTCGTTCCCGCATGTCGGCGACGTGCGCGGCTGCGACTTGAAAACTGCATCTTGATACAGACGCTGTGCGCTCGGAGCGTGCCGCTTAGCGTGCGCGTTTGGCTGCGCGGTAGCGTCGGCGGCTTTCGCGTAGGCTTTTCCTGCACGGTCTCTTGTATGGGCGGATTGGCCGCCTAACGCTCAGCAAACGGATTTCTAACGGATTCCTAACGGATAAAGCCGCAGATATCCGCCGATCTAACGCTTCTAACGGATAAGATTTTGCTTCTCGCATCTCCCGCTATGGGCTGTGGTTCGTCCCCAGCTTTCGCCGCTTTGCCGCCGTATCGGCCAGGTGGCTTCGAATTAAGGATGACGGCATCTTTCGCGCGGGCTCGCTTCAGCTTTAGTGTCAATCTTCGAACCCATCCCTCAGGGTGCCCCTTAATGAGCCGAGACTTGCATGGCGGTTGACCGGCTTGATGCCGTCGTCATCGGCGCGAGCGTTGAAGGGCTCGTGGCGGCGGCGGCGCTCGCGACGGCGGGCAAGGCGGTGGCTGTCGTGGAGCGACGCGCCGAGAATGCGCCGTTGGGCGAGGGGCATGACGCCGTCGTCGATCTCAAAGTCGTGCGGGAGCTGGATCTGACCGCGCATGGCATGCGGTTCGCCGCGGCGCCGCCCTTGATCGGGGTCGCAGGCGAGCGGGCGCTTGTTCTTTGGCCGGAGCTGCACGCGGCGCAGGCGAGTGTCGCTTCCGTGTCGCCGCGCGACGCAGAGGCGCTGGAAGCGTTCTATGCACGGGTGGTGCGGGCGGCCGCGGGCGGTGCGGAGGCAGCAGGCGCCGCGGCTTGGCTGACGTCGGGCGAGAGCGAGCCCTCCGACGCGATGATTTTTAGGGTGAGCTCCCTGGCCCGGCTGCTCGACGAGGCGTTCGACAGCGAGCTCTTGAAGGGGCTTCTGGCGCAGAGTGCGATCATGGGCACGGGCGCGGCTCCGCATGCGCCGGCGTCCGGGCAGCTGCTGACTCGAACCTCGATGCTGGCGCAGGTGGTTCCCTCGGCCGGCCACCGGTTCGTGGCGGGCGGCGAGCGGCGGCTGCGGCAGGCGCTGCTGGCGCTGCTCAAGTTCTACAACAACGCCGACGTCGCGTTCGGGCTGAACGTGCGCGAGATCGCGGTCGATCGCGACGCGGTGCAGGGCGTGGTGCTGACCGACGGCAACCTGCTGCGGGCGCCGCAAGTAATCTCGACGCTTTCGTACGAGCGCAGCAAGGAGATGCTCTTGGGCCTCAGGCGCCCTCTGTCGCCGTACCTGCCGCCGAAAGCCAGCGTGGAGCCGGCGCTGGTCAAGCTGACGGTCGGCACGCTTCCGAAGTTGCCCGGCGTGGATCCGGCGACGTTGGCGTCCGGAGCCATCGTGCGGCTTCAGCCGTCGCTGACGCGGCTGGCGGCGGCGCATGGCGCGTTTCGCGCGCTGATGGCCCCAAGCGAGCCCTGCGTGGAGTTGCGCGTGGTGCCGCTGCAGCTGCGCGAGGGCAAGGCGCGCTGGGACGTGTTCGTGTCGATGCCCTATGTGCCCGTGACGACGGCTGAGGGGCCGTGGACAGGCGCGCGGCGTGAGAAGCTGCGTTCGATTGCGGTGCGCGCAATCGATGCGATGGTGCCGGGCTTCGGCGCTTCGATCGAGGCGGCGGAGATTTTGCGACCGGCGGAGTCGGAGACCTTGATGGATCCGCGCGGGGCGCAGCTGTTGGCGGCGCGAGCGCTTGTCGATCAGACCGCGGTGCCGGAGGTCGGCGTTGCTGGCGCGCCAACCTTGATCAAGGGGCTTACGGTCGTGGAGCCCAGCCTCTATGGCGGGGTTGGCGATGCGGGCTTGATGGCGGCGGCGACCGGATCGCTTTCGAAGGCGCGGGCCGATGCGTAGCGAGGCGGATGTCGTCGTCATCGGCGCGGGGGTGAACGGCCTCGTTTGTGCAGCCTTGCTGGCGCAGGCGAAGCGGCGCGTCGTCGTGCTCGAAGCGCAAGGGCATGTGGGCGGTGCGTGTACGACGATCGAGCTGGTCGCGGGGCATCGCGTCTCGATGCTGACGCACCTGATCGGGCCGCTCGATGCGCAGGTGATGAAGGCGCTCCGGCTCAATCGGTTCGGGTTGCAGCTGACGGCGAAACAGATTTCGACAGTGGCGCTGTCTCCCGACGGGCGGCATGTCGTGATGGACGGCGACTTGCGGCATACGGCGCAAGCTATCGGCGCCTACTCGCAGAGCGATGCCAAAGCGTGGGCGCACTACGACGCGCGCATGCGCAAGGCGGCGCAGCAGCTGGAGAAGTGGGTGCAGGGTGCGCCCGGTGCGGGCCTTGAGCCCGCGAAGGGCGGCTTGTTCGGCGGTCGCGCCGCGCAGAAGGGCGGGGCGGTGCTCGATCCGGAAACGGCGGCGCTGCTCGATGGGTCGATCGCGGAGGTTTTGGACGGCGAGTTCGAGACGCCGGTGATCAAAGGGGCGCTGGCGTTCGATGCAGTGTTGGGCAGTGCGCTGCCGCCGCGCGCCAAGGGCACGGCGATGCTGGCCGCGATGCGGCGAGCGCTGAACGCGGAGACGACGGAAGGGCTTGTGCATCCGCAAGGCGGCGCAGGGGCGTTTACGGCGGCGCTCGCGAAATCGGCGGAGGCTTCCGGGGCAGGCGTGCGGCTGAACGCGCGAGTGCGGCATCTTCTGTTCGACGGTGCGCGTGTTGCGGGCGTCGAGCTTGAGAACGGCGATACGGTGCATGCGCCGGTCGTGGTGTCGAGCCTCGATCCCAAGACGACGTTGCTATCGCTGGGCGCTGCGCGGCACTTGCCGCTGGGCATGAAGCGGGCGCTTGGCGGGTACCGGATGGAAGGCTCGACCGCGAAGGTGAACCTGGCGCTTTCGGGGCTACCGTCGTTTAAGGGTATCGACAAGAAGCTGCTGCGCGAGCGGCTGATCGTGTGCACCGGGATCGATCAGCTGGAGCATGCGTTCGCGGCTTACGAACAGGGGCAGTTTCCGGCTGAGCCTGCGATGGAGATCACGATCCCCTCCACGCACGACACGACGCTCAGCCACGGGCAGCATGTCTTGTCCGCGCACGTTCTCTATGTGCCCAAGACGCTCTCGCAGGGGTCGTGGGAGAAGGGCAAGACCGAGCTGATGTCGCGAGTCGGTGCGGTGCTGCGCCAGTATGCGCCGGAGCTGCCGGATATGATCCTTGCGGCCGACGTGTTCACGCCCGGCGACATGGAGACGATGGCGGGCGTTGCCGGCGGGCATTGGCATGGCGGCGATCTTTCGCTCGATCAGATAGGGCCGCTCAGGCCGCTCGCGGGTATGAGCCGGTACGAGACGCCGGTGGGGGGGCTGTTCCTGTGTGGGGCGGGCACCCATCCGTGCGGCGGCGTGACCGGCATCAACGGGCGCAACGCGTCGCAGGCGGTACTGGCGTCGGAGGCGGGCTCATGAGCGCGTTTTCTTCGCGTGCCGCACACCCGACGCCGCTGCATGGGCGAACCGCCGATCTGTGCGCGACGAACCAGTGGGTGGAGGAGGCGGGGTTCACGGTGCCCGCGCTCTATTCGTCGCTGAGCGAGGAGCAGGAGGTGCTGACGTCGCGCGTGGGCATGAGCGATCTTTCGCAGCGTCAGTGTTGGACGGTCGAGGGGCCAGATGCCGCGCTCTATCTCAGCTGGTTTTCGCTTGCCGATGTGGCGCGGCTTGAAGTCGGACAGACGGTGCGCACGCTTTGGTGCGACGACCGCGGCTATGTGCGTGGCGAGGGTGTGATCGCTCGCTTCGGCAGGGCGTCGTTCGAGGTGCGTACGCCGGTGCGCGACTATCCCTGGCTCGCCGACGGCGCGCGGGGATTCGATGTAAAGGTTGCGAATGCGACCGGCTCACGGGCGGTGATCGGGGTGCGTGGTCCGCTGACGGCGTCGCTGCTCGGGATGGCGGGGCTGACTGGAGAGGCTGCGTCGGGTGGTGCTGCTGGGCCGCGTCCGACGTGGCGGCCGGCGGAGGTGTCGCTGATGCGCGATGCGTCGGGTGAAGGGCTCGAGCTTTGGGCCCACACGGATGATGCGATCGTCGTGTGGGAGAAGCTATGGCGTGCGGGCGGCGGGCTCGGCGTGGCGGCGGTGGGTGCGATCGCGCTCGAAGCGGTGCGGATCGAGAGCGGCGTGCCACGGGCTGGCGTCGATTGGTTACCCGCGCAGTTGGCGTCGAGCGCGGGCGATTTGCGCGTGCCGGCGGAGCTCGGCGTTCCCGCCGACTTCGCGCGTCGCTTCAACGGCGGGGCGGCGTTACAGCGGCGCCAACCGAATGGCAGCCAGATGCTGGTGCAGTTTCAAGCAGAGCAACTGCTAAGCCCCGGTCACGTGACGATGCGCAATGCGGCGGTGGGGCGGATCACGTCGTCAAGCTGGTCGCAGGCGCGCAGCGCGTCGTTTGCGCTGGGGTGGCTCGATGCGGAGGTCGTCAAGCCCGGCGCGAAGGTGAGCGCGGCCGGGGGCGTGCAGGCGGAGATACTGCGCGCTGTCTTTGCGTAGCAGCGCTCTAGGCGCAGTTCGCGAGGCTCGCGCCGTCTTCAAGATAGAGCATGGCCCGCAAGCGGGCGTCCATCTCAGGGCCGGCATTGTGGGTTGCCGTCCGCTTGGGATCGAACTGAATCACGGTCAGAATGTCGCGTGCGCCGATGTACTGCAGCAACTGGTTGCGCACGCTGCCCGCGGTGCCGACAGCGCAGAGTAGCCAGGCTTTCTCGCCGAGCGGCATGATCGAGCCGGCCGCGTGCAAGCCGCGCTCGAGCTGCGGGCGCGAGCCCGACAGCAAGGTGCTGGTGACGATAAATCTGCCAAGTTCTTTGGTCGCGGGCTTCATAGACTGCCTTCGAGTGAGGCGTGACGTATACGGCGGTTGGTTTAGGCGCTGGCCTGCTGTTCGGATTCTGCCGCCAGCGAGAGTGCCTTGTCCACGGCTTGCGCGAGCTGGGTCACCTCGATCGGCTTCTTCAGGCAGACATGCGCGCCGAACTGTTTGGCGGCCTTCAACACGTCGAACTTTGCCATTGGTCCCAACCCACCCGAAACGGCGACGATGGCCACCGTGGGGCGCTCGCGGCGCATGTAGCGGATTGTTTCGAGCCCCTCTTGGTTGGGCATCACGAGGTCGCACACGACACAGTCGTACGATCCGGCGTCGAACGCAGCTTCGCCGGCTTGCCCGTCAAGCTCCACATCAACGTCGTGCCCGTGCTTGCGCAACGTGTGCGCCATGATATTGACGAACACCTTGTCGTCGTCGATGACAAGCACCTTGGCCATTGTGTCCCCTGCGGAGTTCCATTCACAGAATTCCACACTGGGCGTTGAGATGGCGTTAAGGCATCCTCAGCGGAGGCGTGCCAGATTGGGACACGCGAGAGTCACCCCTTTGCGATCGCCTCAGCGCATCGCCTTGCGGTGATCACGCAGCTTAGGAGGAACGTGCCCTCCAGCGCGCGTGTGCCGTGACTGCCGCCGCCACCGAAGCCGGCGGCTTCGCCGACGGCGAACAGGTTGGGGATCGGGCGTTCGTTGCTGTCTAGGGTGCGGCAGCGCAGATCTGTCACAAGGCCGCCGAGCGACTTGCGCGTCACGATGTGTTCGCAGATGGCGATGAGCGGGCCGCCTTTTGGGTCGAGGAGGCGTTGGTCCTTGGCGAGGCGCATGCGGTCGCCGCGGTACTGGCGCAGGTCGTCGATGCGTTTGCGTTGTTCGTCGGCGGTGCCGGTGTTCAGTGTCAAGTCGAAGCGAGCGATTTCGTCGTGCAGCGTCTGCGGGTCGAGCGTCGAGCGGGGCTTGAGCTTGTTCATTTTGGCCGCAAGCTCGGTCGTGGTTTCGGCGGTGACGATGTCGGGGCAGTTCTTTGTCAGGTCGTCCACGAGCCAGCGGTTGCCGACGAGCATGTCGAGCGCGAAGCGGATGATGCGGCGATCGCGAAGGGCGGGGTTCCAGTCCGCCCCGCTTGCCGCGAGCTCGGTGAGCGCAATGCGGCGGTTCAGGATTTGCCACGTGTAGCCGTGTGGCGCGGCGGCGACCCGTTGGACCAAGTCGAGCGTATCGAAGCCTGAGACCAAGGGGGGCATCAGGCGGCGGCCGTTCGCATCGACCCAGAGTGCGGACTTCGGCGGCACCAGGCTGACGCCGTGCTCGGACCATTGCGGACGTGGATGGCGGATGCCGGCGGCGTAGTTCCACATGCGGCCAAGATTCGTGATCTTCGCGCCCACCGCCTTCGCCGCATCGAGCGCGCGCCCGTCGGAACCTGGGTGCGAGCCGAGTAGGATCGTTCCGGGGAGCTTGATGCCTTCGACCGGGGACCAGTGCTTTCTGACTTTGGCGAGGTCGCCGCCGATGCCGCCAGCGGCGATGACGACGGCATCGGCGCTCGCCTTGAAGTCCTCGCCACCCATCACGATGCCGCCGATGCCGTAGACTTTGCCGTTGTGGACGTCGATGCGCTCGACGCGGTGGTGGAAGCACAGCGTCAGCTTCTCGCGCGCGTTCTTGTGCGTGCGTAGAGCCTTGATGAGGCGCGTGATCAGATGACGGCTGGTGCCCCAAGTGAGGTGGAATCTCGGGACCGAGTTGCCGCGCGTCGTTTGTCCGCGCTCGACCCACATGACGACGGGCATCCAGCGAATGCCGAGTTTCTTCAGGTAGTCGTGGCCGTCTGGGGTTGCGCGTTCGACGAGATGCTTTGCCCAGATGACGGGCCATACTTCGCCTGGTTGAAATTCGGCGAAGCTTTTCCAGTCTTCGAACGCCCTTTCGGCGTCGTCGACGATTTTCATGCGGCGTTGTTCGGGGCTGTCGACGAAGAACATGCCGCCGAAGGCCTCAAGCGCTGAGCCGCCGAATCGATCTTCGCCATCGCGTTCAAAGATGGCAACGCGCTTGCCCGCCTCGAGCAGCTCAAGCGCGGCCACGACGCCAGAGATACCGCCTCCTACGATTGCCACATCTGCTTGGTAGGTTTTGGTCATCTCCGAGTCTCCGTGCGGGGAGAATAGGCACCGGGCGTCGATTTTCTCAACGGCGTAATGACACCCTCGTGATGGTGCACGGTCAAGTTGGTGGTTGCCAAAGGCGCGCGATCTTCGCAGTGTGCGCGGGGTATGAAATTCAACGCGTGAGACGCTTATGCTGTCCCAGAAACTGACTGCGGTTGCGACTGTTTTGTTTTCGTTGACGCTGGCCGGGTGTCTCGACGACGTCGTGGTGGGGACGTCGCAGGACGAGGTGGCTGAGGCCACGCCGCCATCAAAGGCGCTGGCGAAAGTGTTCGAAGATAGCGACGAGGCGTCGCTGAAGCTCAATCCGATCGGGGCGCTGTTCCGGGGCGACCAGCGCTATGCGGGCGAGTTCGGGGACTACATCACGGACACCTATATCGAGCAGACACGGCGCGACGTGTCGGCCGATCTTAGGCGGCTGGATAAGATCGACCGCAGTGCGCTGCCGGCGCAGGACCAGATTGCCTATGATGTGTTCCGTTATCAGGCGCAGCAGAATCTTGATGGTCTCTCGCCGGAGTTTGTGGCGCTGAGCGTTGTTCGGCCGCTCAACCATCTGAACGGTCTGCACGTGCAATATCCGGATTTGAGCTCTGGCAAGTCGGCTGCACAGTTCAAGACGGTCGAAGACTATGACAACGGCTTGAAGCGGATGGCGGGGTTCGTCACATATCTCGATCGTGCAATCGGGCGGATGAAAGAGGGCATCAAGTCGGGCGTCGTCGAGTCGAAGCTGACAATGAAGCTGATGCTGCCGCAGCTCGACGAGCTTGTTGCGCAGGGCGTCGAGAAGAGCCCGTTCTGGCAGCCGATCACGGATATGCCGGCGGCGTTCAGCGAGGCGGACAAGACGCGGCTGACGACGGCCTATCGCACGATGATGGAAGCGCAGATCATCCCGGCTTACGAGCGGCTTAGAGCGTTCGTGAAGAACGAGTATCTGCCGGCTGCGCGGGCGGGTGTCGGGCTTTCGGCAATGAAGGGTGGCGAGCAACTGTACGCCTTCCTCGTCGAGACGCAGACGACGACCAAGATGACGCCGGACGAGGTCTACGAGATCGGCACCAAGGAGGTCGCGCGGATCAAGAGCGAGATGGATGAGGTCCGGCGCAAGGTCGGCTTCAAGGGGTCGCTGCACGCGTTCTTTTCGCATTTGCGCACTGCCAAGCAGTTCGAGCCGAAGTCGGCCGATGAGATCAAGAACGGCTACGGCGATATCGCCAAGCGCGTCGATGCGGTGATCGGGCAGCAGTTCTCGTTGCTGCCCAAAACGGCTATCGAGGTGCGGCCGGTGCCCGACTATCTGGAGCAGAGCCAGGCGGGTGGGTACTACAATCCGGGGGCACCGGACGGGTCGCGTCCTGGCGTGTTCTACTTCAACAAGTACGACTTGCCATCGCGCAAGACGTGGGGGATGGAGACGCTTTATCTGCACGAGGCGACACCCGGGCATCACTTCCAAATTAGTCTCGCGCAGGAGAATTCCGGCGTGCCGAAGTTCATGCGCTTTGGCGGAAACACCGCCTATGTCGAAGGCTGGGCGCTCTATGCCGAGTGGCTTGGCCGCGAGATGGGGATGTTCAAGGATCCGTATCAGATGTTCGGCCATCTGAACGACGAGCAACTGCGCGCGATGCGCCTTGTCGTCGATACGGGATTACATGCGAAAGGCTGGAGCCGCGACAAGGCGATCGCATACATGCTCGCGAATTCGGCTTTGAGCCGGACAGAAACGGTGCAGGAGGTCGATCGCTACATCGCCAACCCGGGACAGGCGCTTGGTTACAAGATCGGGCAGCTGACCATTAAGCGGCTGCGGCGCGAGGCGGAGGCAGCACTCGGCACCCGCTTCGACGTAAAGGCGTTTCACGCACAAGTGCTCGACACCGGCGCGCTGCCGATGGAGGTGCTGGAGGCCAAGATCAAGCGCTGGGTGGCCGCGGCGAAGTAACGTTCTAGAACGCCATGCGCGCTGCGGCCGAGACTTGCTGGCTGTCTTGGCCATCCCGGCCGAAGTCGTGCTGGTAACGGAAGACAAAGCTGGTGGTATCGCTGAGGCGACCGGAGAGGCCGGCGCCGACAGTCACCCAGTCCGTGCCGAGGTCGGGGCCGGGTGATGTAAATGCCACCGTAGGTGCCCCGGTGAAAGCCGCTTGCGTCGCGAATGCTTCATCGAGGAACTCGTGGTTCCAAACGACGCGCAGCAGCGGCACGAGGCTGCCGCTCAGATGAAGAGCCGCCTCGCCGCCGAGTTGACTGCGCAGCGATTCGATCGTCCGGTCCGGCAGCACCGCCGAGAGCGGGCCTGCGCCAGGCTCCGTGTACCCGTCGATGTCAAGGCCAATGTAGTAGAGCCCGCCGACGGTGCCCATCGTTAGCAGGTCGTCCTTGCAGAAGTGGTAGCCGAGCGTCGTGCCGGCGAGGAACTGGCTTGCGTCGGTCGAGCCGCTCGCGACCGCCGTCGTGAATGGACCTGTCGGCACGGTGCGCTCGGTGTCGAAGCTGTGCCAGCCGTACGAAAGATAGCCGTCCGCATAGAGGTTGCCTGAACGCAGGCTGCCGTACGCGGACACGGCGACGCCATCACCTGACGCGTTGCCGCCATAGCCGTAGTCTTGGCTTGCGTTCGATTGCAGGTAGCTGAGTGCCGCGCCGAACACGGCGCCTCTGCCGTTCGACGTGTCGATGCCGGCAGTCAACGCGGCGACGTCGGTGTTGTCGGTGCCGATGGCGGCAGGCTGATCGGTTTCGCTGATGCCTGCGTCGGCCGCGAAGAACATTGCAAAGCCGTTCGGCAGATCGATGGAGCCGCCACCGCCTCCCGTGCCGTCCACCGTATCGAGGGCGTTTGCCGCGGCATGAGCGAGCATGTCAGCGCTCGGCGCCGTTGAGGCGAGCTGCGAGCGGGCCATGTCGAGCTGCGCGGTGCCGCCGTTGCCTGTGTCACCGAGTATGTCGTGTGACCGGCGGCCGAACTGATTGCGCAGGAGGTCACCGGCTTGAAGGCCGATGAGCCCTTGCGCGTGCGCGCGTGTCGGGTTCAACGCTTCGAGTGCGGCCCCCAGGTCGCCGCCGACGTTTGGGATCTGCTGCAGTTGCGCTATCGCGCCGGGCATTGCTGCTTGGGCAGCTGGATCGCTCAGCGCGTCGCAGACGGGCGTGTTCACGCTGTTGTCGGAGAACGTGCACAAGTCTCCGATCGTCACGCGTGCGAAGTTCGAGCCGTAGTCAACGACCGGGAATAGCGGACCGGGAATCAAGTCGACGACGGAATTGAACTGTCCGCTACGCGTGCCGCCGGTTGTCAGGAACGTGTGGGTTTGGCCAAGCACGGGGCTTGGGCCGAAAGGCTGGAAGCTGACTGCGCCCGCGAGTGTGGCGTTGCCGGTCGCGGCCAGCACGTCGCCGGTCAGATTGTTCATTTCGACTTCGAGCAAGCCGGTTGGGCCTTGGAAGAAGTTCGCCACGCTCAATGTGCCGATCGAGTTGCCGGGTGTGGTCGTGCCGTTGTTGATCACGGAGGCGAGTATCGACCCCGTGCCGGATAGGCGGCCGGTGCTGTTGATGCTGAGCACACCGAAGCCGGTTGGGTCGAACGAGCGCAGAATGCCGTTTGCGATCAAGTTTCCGCTGGCGCTTGACTGACCCCAGAATCCTAGGTCGCCGCCGGCTGCAACATTCAGCGTCGAGCCGCTCGCGATCGAGAAGATGTCGATGTCGCGCACGTCGTTCAGCGTGACGGTGTGTCCGCCGCCGATCGTGACGTTGTAGAAGCGTTGGCCGATCGTGTAGTCGGCGACGGCGAACGGATTGTCGGTCGCGCCAAATGTGTTGTCGGGCGTGATGCCGCCGCTCCACGTGCCGCCGGCGCTCCAGATGCCGGAGCCGGCGGCGGACGAGAGGCGAAGCGGATCGTTTGCAGCGATGAAGAGCTGGTACTGCAACTCGGTCAGGTTCGTCCAAAACGGCAGCGAGCCGTAGCCCCAGCTGCCAATGCCGATCGTGAACACGCCGGAGGCGACGCCGAGGACGCGGCCAGCGGAGTCAAAGATCGGTCCGCCGGAATCGCCTGGGGCCACTGCCGCTTCGCGTGTGGTGAAGGTGGGCGTACCGAAGAAGTCCGTTCCGGGCGCGTTCAGCGGATCTTCGAAGTCGGCGAGGATGACGGTCCCGGTCGCGCCGAACTGCGCGAGGAAGATGCCTTCGCTGGTGTTGGTGCCGATGCGGCGGTTGCCGTCGAAAATCTGGTTCGGGACGGTGCCGGTGCCGGCGAGCCCATAGCCGGCGATGTTCAGCGTTTGGCCGGTCGTGTGCGTGGTGGCGATCGGCGAGCCGGCGATGTTGTAGACCGGACGGTCGAGCGCGATGATGGCGAGGTCTTGGCCGAGCGCGAAATTGGAGGGGTTGTAGGCGCCCGGTGTCACGACGCTGACGGCGTTGCGGGTGTTCGGCCCGGTGAAGATGCCGCCCGTTGAGGGGTTGAAGTTGATGCTGGCGCGTACGATCGCATCCGGTACGAGGCCGTCGCGCACACAGTGTGCCGCGGTCAAATAGAAGCGCGCGTTGATGAGCGTGCCGGAGCAGAAGCCCAGACTCGCGTTGGTGTCGGCGCGGCGCATGTTCATCATGCCCACGCTGGGGCGCGTGTTGGCGCTGTCGAACTGGCCGGCGGGCGCGCCCAGGTCGTCGCGCCAGTTCATTGCCGGGCGAAGACTTTCGACGGTGACGTTGAAGCCGCGCTCGATCAACATGTCGGCCACGCTTTGCAGCGGCGAGACTGCCTCGTAGTCGGCAAGCGGATCGCTCTCGAACACGGGTTGAGCGGGGTCGAGATTTAGGTTGAGCACCATCGGCGCATCAGCGGGCGCCTCCTGCGCGAACGCAGCAGGTGCGAGAAGTGCGGCGCTCGCAAAAATAGTACGCAGCGCGCGCGAGCGCGTTACGCCAACCATGACAGTGTCCCCATCTACCCCAAGCGGCCGCAGCGTTAACTTTGCGGCTTGCCTGCCCTGCTTAAGGGGACCATGAAACTCCCGGTTGAGCAACGAGCGATGGACGGTCCGTTGCGCTTTGTCTTGGCGCAGTGTTCCGCGGCCAACGAGCCTATTGGGGCAGTTCGCGCGATAGGCGAGTGCGACGGTGCCTTTCTCGCCTGTAGAACGTACGTGTAAACAGCGGCTCGGTTTCTGGCCGGTTCACTCTCGAGGCAGCATGTTTGGATATCGCTACATCAAGTCGAAGCCCACAGATCACGTGATCCTCTATTCCGGGGGGCGAATACGCCGGCAGGGGTTAGGCTTTGCCGGGTTCGTGTTCATGCCGTTCGCGACGGCGGCGGCTGTGCCGACAGATGCGCGTGACGAGATTTTCGCCGTGGAGGCCATGACGGCCGACTACCAGACAATCACGATCCAGGGGTTGATCTCGTATCGGATCAAGGATGCCGTCGTCGCATCGAAGCAGCAGGACTTCTCCTTCAATCTCTATACCGGCAAGCACAACGCCGAGCCGATGAAGCAGATCGTCGAGCGCTTGCGCGCGATCGCGCAGACGGCGTGCCGCGACGCGTTGGTACGTTCGACGTTGGATGCGGCACTGAACAAGTCGGACGAGCTTTCACAAATTATCATGCGCGGGATCGGCGACGACAAGCGGCTCGCGGCAGACGGGATTGCGGTCGATCGCGTGCTGGTGTTGGCGCTGAAGCCGACGCCGGAGATCAAGAAGGCGCTTGAGGCCAATTTGCGCGAACAGCTTCTCAGGCAGGCCGATGCGGCGATGTTCGAACGGCGGCGCGCGGTGACCGTCGACGAGCACGATCTGAAGCTGCGCGAAGAGGCGAACAAGCGCGAACTGGCCGAGCGGGAGCTTGCCAACGAACAGGCGCTCGAGGCCGAGCGGCGCAAGACCGCGGAAGCAAAGGCCGACACGAAGAAGGCCGAAGCGACCGCCGATGCGGAGGCCTCGCGCATCCGGCTGAAGCCGTGGACCGAAATCGAGCCCTCGCAGCTCTACGCGATGGCGTTCAAGGACTGGGCGAACCGGGATACGTCGCTGACGTCGGTGTCGCTGGGCGCGGATGCGATGGAGCGGCTCGCCAGCCAGCTGAGCGGCGCGAAGGCGGGGTAGGCATTGCGCCAGCGCGTGGTTCTCTTGACCCGGCAGACTGCGAAGCAGGCGTTCGTCCGGCGCTATGGCAGCGAGGGACAGACGAAGTTCGCCATGGCGCAGTCGCTGCGCGGACGGGCGGACTTTGCGAAAGCCGAGGTGGAGGATACCGCGCAGTCGCGCGCCGTCTTGAGGATACGCCAGGCGCTGCCGTCCGATGTGAAGCTCGCCGAGATCGATCGGGGGATGGTGGCGCAGTTCCTGTTCGAGCCTCACGACGTCGTCGTGGCGGTGGGGCAGGACGGGCTCGTGGCCAATGTGGGCAAGTATCTCGACGGGCAACCGGTGGCGGGTGTGAATCCCGATCCGGAAACGATCGAAGGCGCTTTGTTGCCGTTCAACGTGGATACGTTCATCGGTTCCCTGCCGGATGTGCTGTCGGACCGTCGCCCGATGCGGGAGGCGACCTTGGCCGAGGCGCAAACGTCCGACCGGCAGGTGCTGCGGGGCTTGAACGACATCTTTGTCGGCGTCGCGACGCATCAATCGGCGCGCTATCGCATCCGCTTCGGTCAGGCGGAAGAGGTGCAGTCGTCGAGCGGGCTCATCGTCTCGACCGGAACTGGCTCGACCGGATGGTTGACGTCGCTGCGCGGCGCGCAGGCTGCATTCGATCCGGCGGCGGACGAGTTGCATTTCGTGGTGCGCGAGGCGTGGCCGGGACGCGGGTTTGGGGCGACGATTGTCGAGGGCCGCATCACGCGCGAGCAGCCGCTTAACATCGAGAGCCGCATGGAAGGCACGATCTTCGCCGACGGCATAGAGGCGGACGCCGTGCGCTTCGATGCAGGCTTGAGCGTCACGATCGCGCCGGCGGAGCGGCGGGTGCGGTTGGTGGTTTAGCGGAGTCGAGCCCAGATCTTAATCGCCTCGGCTTGCTCGCTAGGCGAGCAGGTTGCCTGTGATGGCGTTGACCTTGTCGGCCGTCTCGTCGTTGATGAAAAACCAGATGGTGGACTGCCCGTTGTCCGCGCCGCGGAAGCGGCGACCGTCATCAACGGCTTTCTCGATGTCTTGCATGACGGACGCGGCGGCTTCGGGATCGGCCCAATCGTTGTCGATTCTTAGCGTCAGCGTTCGCGGTACGCCGCGGACGTTGTAGCTGAGCGTGGCTGTTGGCGCGCTCATGTCGATATTGTCGGTGACGTTTGTGATCAATGTCGTTGCGCCGGCGATGCGGGCCAACTCCTGCACGATGCGAACGTAACTACCCGGCCCTTCGATGCACTCGGTATCGAAGTTCCATGCGTAGGCGGAAATGTGGCGGCCCCAGGGTTCACGCTCGATTTCGCTGCCATACATAAAGATCAGGCAATGGTAGGACCCGTCTTCGTACTCCTCGCGCGGCCATGAGTGCAGCAGGTCATCAATGGTGACGTACGGGTTGAGCGGCATGCCGGCGTCGCGAAGGGCTGCCACCTGTTCTTCCAGCGTGGGGCGCGAACGTGAGGCTCGTTCCGGCGGCGCCGGGACGCCGGGTGCCGGGTGTTTGGATGGTGCCGGGCGCCGCGGCTTTTGAAGCCGGGCGACGACATCGATTAGAATCCAAGCAATCGCTGCTGCGGCGATTGAGAACAACAGAACGGGTATGTCCACGGCGCCTCTCCCGGCAATATGTTGCAGCAGGAGGCGGTTTTGGTCCAGGGATTCGACTGTTTGTTTGGTTACTCCGCGGTCCGAGCGAGGCGACGCTTTCATCGAGGCGTGTGATGAAGGCACGATCTTCGCGGACGGCATCAAGGCCGACGCCATGGTTTAAGCACCCGCACTAGGCGGTAACGCCTTGAAGATCATGACGATCGCGAAGGCGATGTGAAACAGCGCGATTGCGATCAACAGCGCGCGAAACGGTTGCTTGCGTGTCTTGTGGCGCATCACGCGTTGTCCGATCAACGCGCCGAGGCTGCCGCCGACGAAGGCGAGCATCAGCAATGTGGATTCCGGAATGCGCCATCGGCCGCTTTCAGCTGCGGCTTTGTCGATGGCAAAGGCGCCGAACGCGCACACGTTGACGAGCAGCAGATAGATGCCGACCAGACTTGAGATCATAGCGGACGGGCCTGGAATCGTTGCCGGTTGAGCTTAGCCGAGCGACGCCGAGCGGTATTCGCAAATGTGATTGGCGGCGATTGGGGCCTGGGGCGTAAGAGGCTCCGGTCGTTTGGAGAGGTGCCATGAAGCTCTACTACAGTCCGCTGTCGACCTATTCGCAGAAGGCGTTGTTGGCTTTCTACGAGAAGGGCGTTTCGTTCGAGCCACAGCTCGTGAATTTGATGTCGCCGGAAGGCAAGGCCGCGTTCGAGAAGATCAATCCGATCGGCAAGGTGCCGTTTTTGAAGCCGAACGACGCTTGGCAGGTGCCGGAGTCCACGTCGATCATCGAATATCTGGAGGACAAGTGTCCGGGGACGCCGCGGTTGATCCCTGAGGATCGCGAGCAGGCGCGCTTCGTGCGCTTCATGGATCGCATGACGGACCTCTACTACAACGAGCCGGCGGTCGAACTTTTGTTTCAGAAGATCGGGTTCCGGCCGAAGGACGAGGCGAAGGCCGAAAAGGCGAAGAAGTATGTCGCCATCACGTATGGCTATTGGGATCAGGCGCTGGCGCGGGGTCCTTGGCTCTGCGGCGCCAACTTCTCGATGGCCGATTGTGCGGCGATCCCGGTGATGTACTACGCGCAGATGTCGGCACCGTTCGCCGATCACCCGAACATCGTCGCCTATTGGAAGCGCGCGAGCGAGCGGCCGAGCTATCAGAAAGTCAAGGCGGAGTTCGAGCCGATCTGGAAGGACTTGGCGCCGAAGTCGTAGTGCTTCGGCAGCGTTCCGGTGGGCCGCGTGACGCAGCCCACCGGCGCCGCTGATTACTCCGCTGCTTGTACGGCCGCTTGGGCGCGGGCAGCTTTGCGGGTCTTGTACATCGAGTAGAACACGCCGCCTGCGAGCAGCGCGACCGTCACGCCGAGCGAGATTTCGGCGGGGATCTTGCCGGTGAACTGGGCCACGAAGACCTTGCCGCCGATGAAGACGAGAACGAGGGCGAGCGCGTATTTCAGGTAGTGGAAGCGCTCGATCATCGCGGCCAGCGTGAAGAACAGTGCGCGTAAGCCCATGATCGCGAAGATGTTCGACGTGTAGACGATGAACGGATCGGTCGTGATCAGGAACACGGCCGGTACCGAGTCCACCGCGAAGATAATGTCCGCGAACTCGATCACGCAGAGCGCCAGGAACAGAGGCGTCGCGTGGGCCACGATGCGGCCGGTCTTCGTGTCCGGCATCTGCACAAAGAACTTCTCGCCATGCAGCTTGTCCGTGACGCGGATGTGCTTCTTCAAGAAGATCAGCAATGGGTTGTGCGCGATGTCGGGCTTGTGGTCGACGAGCCAGAGCATCTTCAGGCCTGTGAAAACCAGGAACGCGCCAAAGAGATAGAGTACCCAGTGGAACTCGGTCACGATCGCCGCGCCCAGCGTGATCATGATCGCGCGCAGCACGATGACGCCGAGGATGCCCCAGAATAGCACGCGGTGCTGAAACTCGCGCGGGACGGCGAAGTAGGTGAAGATCAGCGCGATGACGAAGATGTTGTCGAGGGCGAGCGTGTATTCGACGAGATAGGCGGTCAGCCAGTTCATTCCGCTTTCCGCGCCGTAGGATGCCCAAACGAAGGCGCCGAACGACAGCGCAATCAGGACGTATATCGATGATTGGATCATGCTCTCGCGAGCTGAGATCACGTGCGCCTTGCGGTGGAAGATGCCGAGGTCGAAGGCGAGAATGGCCCCTACGATGGCAAGAAACAGAAACCAGGCCCAAACGGGCTTACCCAAAAAATCGCCAAAGGCGATGTCTGCAATGAATTCCACGGGGACCCCTTCCGGTTCGGGTGGCTATGGCTTTGAAGCAGCACGTCCGACATCGCAGGCGCAAAAAACGCCTGCCAGAGGGGCCCGGCCCGTGCATTCGACCGGAGTTAGAGCGGGGCCGTCAGGTTTCAAGGGGGTGGGGGGTGCCCAAATCCACGTGTCTATTGTGGAGAAATAGGCCGCGGTTCGGGCTTCGCGCTGAGGATGCGGGTGATGGTCAGGTGGCGCGGGTAGGCGCCGAGGTGACCGTGGTGGCCGGGTTCGCTCAAGCGGCCCTCGACTTCGGCGCGGATGCGCGAGCCGAGGCGCGGGCCGGCGTTCGGGGGCAGCGCGGCCGCCAGCTCGGCTTGCGCTTGCGGTTCCAGCGTCGCCCACCAGCTTTCGTCGCCGCCGTCGGCGGTGAAGGACTGCATCTCGAAGGCGAGCGCGTAGGTCCCCGTGAAGCGCTGCGTGGCTGATTGCGTTGTGCAGGCGGCGAGCAGCAGTGTGGCGACAAGTGCTGCGAGGCGTCCGCTCATGGTGCGGCTTCCAGCTTTTCCGGCGTGCGGTCTTCGAACGCGTCCATGCGGCGGACTTCGCCCAGGCCCAGCGTATCGAACTCGTCGAGGCCGTTTGCGCGTTCGAGGCCAATCGTGTGGAGGGCGGCGTTGATGGGGCCTGCCGGGTGTGTCGTCGGCGGCATGGCGAGTTTGCCTTGGATCCAGGCAGCGGCGCTCTGAACGCCGGTGCCGCCGAAATAGTCAGTCTCGGCGTAGGCGACCGGACCGTAGTCGGCGGAGACTTCGGCGGCGACTTCCATCAGCGCTTCGGTGAGACGCCAAAACTCCGTGCCGGCGGGCGCGCTCTCGCCCTTCGCGACTACGACAGTGTCGAACGCGTCGTCGTTCACGGGCACGAGGAGCAGTTCGGGGTGGTTCAGCTTAAAGATCGGCGCGTTGCCGAGGGCGCGCGACAAGGCGGCCGCGGCGTGGCGCTTTGCGATGAAGGTGGCGATGACGTGACCCATGCGTGAATAATAACATGCCGCAAAAGCAGCGCGCGAGTTGTGTTTCGGGGCCACCGGTGTTCAAGATTGGGGAATTCCTGACAGGTGTGTCGATGACGCTTCGCCTCTACTTTCATCCGCTGTCTTCGTTCTGTCAGAAGGTGCTGGTCGCACTTTATGAAAACAGCACACCGTTTACCGGCGACCTCGTCGATTTCGGCGATACGGCTTCGCGCGAGGCGTTTTTGAAAGTGTGGCCGGTCGGACAGTTTCCGGTGCTGCGCGACGAGGCGCATGACCGGTTGGTGCCGGAGTCGAGCGTGATTATCGAGTATCTGGACCGCCACTATCCGGGGCCTACGACGTTTCTGCCCGCCGATCCCGATCTCGCCCGGCAGGCGCGGTTTCGCGAACGCTTCTTCGATCTGCACGTGCAGCAGAACATGCAGAAGGTCGTGACGGATCGTATTCGCCCGGCGGGGAAGAACGATCCGTTCGGCGTCGAGCAGGCGCGCGCGAAGCTTGCAACTGCGCTTGACATGATCGAGGACGATATCGGCGAAGCGTGGGCGATGGGACAGGCGTTCAATGTTGTCGACTGCGCGGCGGCGCCGGCGCTGTGGTACGCGGACAAAGTGATCCCGCTTGCGGCGGCACATCCGAAGACGGCGAGGTATCTGGAACGGCTTTCGGCGCGGCCGTCGTTCGCGCGGGCACTGAAAGAGGCTGAGCCTTATCTCAAGAATTTTCCGCGCGGCTAGGTTTGCGGGAAGCCATGCACGAGGACGATCGGGCCCTCGGATGCCGGCAAACGGTATTTGACGACGATGTCGCGGTAGGCGGGCGAGTCCCACCAGGCGCGGAACGAGGTTTCGTCTTTGAACGAGGCAAGCACGAACCGCGTGTACGGCCATTCGCCTTCCAGCGTCTTCACTTTTTCGTCTGCGGCCAACACCTTGCCGCCGAACGGCACGAAGGTCGCCATGAAGCGTGACACATACTCGTTGAAGGTTGCGCGGTCTTTGATCTTGAGCTGGGCCATGATGTAGACGGTCATGCGGGCGGCGCTTTCTCTTCGTCGTTGCTTCGTGTGCGACTTCTTTTTACACCAGACGCAAGACGATATCACACCGGGACACAGCCTATGGAAAGCCTGATTACGATCTTCATTACCGTCTTCCTCGCCGAGCTCGGCGACAAGACGCAGCTTGCGACGCTGCTGTTCGCGACGGACCATAAGGCGCATCCGATGCTGGTCTTCCTGGCGGCTGCGGGGGCGCTTGTGGCTAGCACCGCGATCGCGGTGGCGTTGGGCACGATGGCCGAGCGGTATCTTGCGATGATCCCGCTCAAGTTGATCGCGGGCATCGGATTTGTCGCCATCGGGTTGTGGACGCTCGGCGACTATTTTCGCGCCGCCTGACGTGCCACACTTTGGTCGTATTCGGCTTAGAACATTGCGGCTTCAAGGCAAAATCGGGGAGCATTCGACGATGCGTTTTCTTTTGGGTCTGGCGGTTGTCGCCGGTCTGTTGTTCGTGACGAATCCGACGCGGCCAGAGTTCAACGCGTTCGTGCAGTCTTACGTCGCGAACAAGATCACCGAAGAGGCGCGCAAGCGCGGTGAGGAAAATCCCGACAGCGCCGGCCAAATCGGCGGCGCGCTCGTTGGCCTTGTGATGCCGGCCCTGCCCATCGCGCAGCGCAACTTCCTCGTATTCTCGATTTACGACGTGACCCTGTCGAAGACCGACGCCTCGAAGAACTGCAGCTTCATCGGTATCGCCAAGCAATTCCTGCCGCTTGGCGAGTGCAAACTTGATTGACGATCAGCGTCGACCGTTAAGGGTCCGCACGGCCTCGTCGATGTCGGGCTGAAAGCGTTCGGCGGGTGTCTTCGGCGCGGCTGGCGCTTGGGTCGCGATATGCGGGGCGACGCCTGGGCCTTCGGGGATCGTGCCTTCGGCCATCGCGAACACTTCGTTCGAGAGCGTGAACGTCCATCCGTTGGGCAGCTTCTTTTCCAAAACGTCGGAGAGCGCGCCTTGGGTGGGCTGGCCGATCAACGTGGCGTTGGGCAGCGTGCGGAAGGCGACGGTCGCGGTCTCGCCGGCACTGACCGTGTGCTCGCTGACGAGGACCGCGACCGGCTTCGTCAGGCGCAGCGGCGCGGTGGGCGAGAGCGAGACGGCGTAAGCCGGTGTTGCGGCGCGGTGGGCGCGCTTCGTGAACGCAGTGCCGGAGCGCGCTGCAAAGAGTCCCGCGAGTTCCAGCGAAACGGTGTCGTAGCCGCCCTGGTTGGTGCGCAGGTCGACGATGACGCCGCGCATGTCCTTGAAGGCATGCGCGATCTCTTGGAAGACCTTGTGGGCGCTGGCGGCGTTGTCTTGCATCGTGACGTCGTCGTCCTCGAAGCCGCCCATGGCGAAGACGACGACGTAGCCGATCTTGTCCTTGAGTTCGCCGTACCAGACGCGGTTTCTCGCGATAGGCTTCGCGGGCTTGAGCAGCGGCGTGCCCGGTCCGGCGACGTAGTCCTTCAGTGCCCGTTGAAGACCTTTGCGCGTGGCGATCAGGCCGTCGGGACCGGGTGTCGTGGGTTCGGCCGAGCGTTCGGCTTTGAACGTCGTGTCGCCTGCGGTCAGCGAGACATGTGCGTCCTTCAACCGCGCGAGCATGGCTGAGAGGATTTCGAACAGTTGCTCCGGCGATTTGGCGGCGACTGCTTTCGGTCGAAACTCGGCCCGCAGCGCGTTCCAATCGACGTTGCGCGTGGCGAAGAAGGCGTATTGCTCGTCGAATGTGGTCCAAAGGTGGTCGAAGTTGCGCAGCGGGTCGCGATCTTCCGCTACCGCTTTGCAGTCGGCGGGCAGGGCGGCGAGCCGTGTTGCCCGTATGCGCGAGATACCGGGCAGAAGCACGGCTTCGTTGCCGCCGCGGGCGATGACGGCTCGACCGACCCACTCTGCCGCCTCGCGGCCTTCGAGGACGCCGTTGAGGAGGCAGGCGTGTTTCGTTTCGTCAAAGATCGTGAGCTTGGCCGCGCCGACGTCGAAGATGAAGCCGTAGCCGTCTGTTCGCCAGACACCGGCGGGGAGCGGCTGATGCGTTTCGGCGAAAAGCGCCGTTGCCGCAACGCACAGGGATGCTATGGCGGCCAGGATTGTGCGCATTACTCATTTACTCGTTGTCGGCTGCTCTGGCGTAGCACGGGCGGGCTTGCGCTTCATGGCGAAATTTGGTCATGAAGTGGCGAAATTCGCCGCAAAGAGATTCCACCATGACGGTTGAACTGGACGACTTCGATCGGGCCATTCTGCGTGTCGTGCAGGAGAGCAACCTTTTCACGCATGCCGAGATCGGGGAACGGGTGAACCTATCGCCGTCGTCGGTGCGGCGGCGGTTGGCCACGTTGCGCGAAGCGGGGGTGATTGCGGCGGACGTTTCGATCGTGGATCCTGCTGTGCTCGGGCGCACGATCACGGTGATCGTGAGCGTGATGTTCGAGAAAGAAACCCCGGAGGCTTACGAGGCGTTCCGCAAGCGCATGCTGAAAGCGCCGGAGGTGAGCCAGTGCTACTCGGTCGCGGGGCCGGTGGACTTCGTGCTGATCTGCCACGCCCGCGACCTCGCCGAACACGAGAAGTGGGCCGAGCGCGTGTTGATGGCCGACCCCGTGATCAAGCGCAGCACCAGCCAAGTCGTCTGGTCGCGCACGAAGTTTACGACGCGGATTGTGGTGTAGCTGGCTATGGCGCGAGGGCGTTCCATTCTTCTTCGCTGAGCGCATCCCAGACGAAGCACATGTAGTCGGCAGGATGGGCGCCCTGTGCTTTCAGCGCGCTAAGGTGTGGTGCGAATGAGCTCAAGCCTTCTGCGAGAAAGTCGAAGCGGCTCTTGAGTTCGTCGAATAGCCGCCGGGACTCGTCGGCTGCGTGTCGGACTATCTCGTTCCAGGGCCGATTCCGTTCTACCTCTGGGCAGACACTCACCCAGTAGCACTCGCAAGTGCCGTCTGGGATTCGAAACTGCAACTGGCCTCCGAAGTTGAGGAGGTTGGCGGCGCGTGCCGCTTCGATCACGAGCGGTATGTCGTCGATCCGCCACGCGTACTCATTGCCGCGGAACGATGCCCGTTCAAGAATATGGTTCGGCAATCCTTTAGACATATTGCAGTCTCCCGCACGGCCGGATCATACAGAGCAGCTTGCACTTGCGTAATCGAGAAGGAGCATGCGCGAGATCTGACCGGCCCGTGCGCTCAGCCCGGCCCCAGCGCGGCTTCGGTATGAGCGCCGTCTAACGCTGCGCTTGCGAGTGAGGTGCGGTAGGCGTGCTCGTTACATCGTGTCCATACTTGAGATGCATCAAGGCCGCAGGCCTGGCGTTGGTCGACGGTCCCGGCACGCTATTCGATCTAGGTGAAAAACATGTCCGCTATGCATCGCTTGCGCGCCGTTCATGCGGCGCTGTTGGTTCTTGTCGTCGCGTCATACATCAGTGGCGAGTGGGGCGCCGTTCACTCATGGCTGGGCTACGGCGTCGCCGCCGTGATCCTCGTTCGGTTGGCACTGGTGTTCAGCGGGTTGCCTCAGCTTGGACTGTCGCGTTTCTATCCGCACTTCGCGGGACTGAAGTTGGACAATGTGGCGACGCATCCGGCGGTCAGCCGCATTTTGCTGGTCGCTATTGCGGTGTTGTTGCTCGGCACAGTGGCGACGGGTATCGCGCTCGACGGCGGGCGCGTTTTCGGCTTTGCCGATCCGGCCGGCACCACTGCGATGTTCGAGGCTGAGGATGGCGACGAGGGGCGCGCCGATGCCGAGGGAGAGGAAGGTCTGATGGGCGAAGCGCACGAGATGTTCGCGAATCTGTTGATGCTTTTGGTCGGCGTGCACGTCGCGTATCTCCTCGCGTTCAAGCGGCCGCTGGCGAAGTTCATGCTCTTCCTGGAGCGGGCCGGACAGGCAGGGTAGGCCTGCGTCACTTCGATGTTGTCCGGTGCCTCCGGGCGCGCAATAGTCGCCACGACATTTATTGGAGGCGTTCGTGGATCGGCTGACTATCAGAGGTGATCGGTTTATCGACTCGGCTGGGCGCGAGGTGCTTTTGCGCGGGGTCAATCTTGGTGGTGACTGCAAGGTGCCCTTTCCGAGTGGGGGCACGAATTTTCCGTCCGACTTCTCCGATCATCGCACGGTCAGCTTCATCGGGCGGCCGTTTCCGCTTGCCGAGGCGGACGAGCATTTCTCGCGGTTGAAGAGTTGGGGGATGAACTGTCTCCGCCTGCTGACGACGTGGGAGGCGGTGGAGCATGCGGGGCCTGGGCAATACGACACGGCGTATCTCGACTATTTCGCCGAGATTGCGCGCAAGGCCGGCGAATATGGGCTCTATGTCTTCATCGACTTTCACCAGGACGTCTGGTCGCGCATGTCGGGCGGCGACGGTGCGCCGGGGTGGACGTTCGAGAAGGCGGGGCTCGACTTCACGACGTTTCACGCCTCGGGTGCCGCGCATGTGATGCAGTACAAGTACGACTACGCGCGCGGCGGGCGTCAGGAAGACCGCTATCCGATGATGACGTGGGCGAACAACTATCGCATGCCGGCGAACGCGATCATGTGGACGCTGTTCTTCTGCGGCGACCTGTTCGTGCCCGACTTCAAGATCGACGGGCAGAGCGCGCAGGATTATCTGCAGAGCCATTATATCGGCGCGATGCGCGAGGTGGCCAAGCGCGTCAAGGGCATGCCCCATGTGCTGGGCTTCGATACGTTGAACGAGCCTAGCGACGGGTGGATCGGGCACGAGATGTCCTACCGCCACGTGGAGCGGACGGCGGAACATCCCTCGCCGGTGAGGCCGGGGCCGGCCTGGTCGCCGATCGATGGGTTGCTGGTTGCGCGCGGGGTTCCGCGGACGATCCCGGAGCTTGCGTTCGATCCGGCGCAGATGCGGGTCGGCATCGTGGGCGAGAAACAGGTGAACACCGACCGCGTGTCGATCTGGCGGGCGGGGGTCGAGTGTCCGTTCGAGAAGGCGGGCGCCTATCGGCTGACCGGCAACGGGCACGAGCTGCTGCGCGAGGATTTCTTCCAGACCGTCCGTGGGCGAACGATCGATGCCGATCACGACGGCATGGCGCCGTTCTTCCAGCGCGTGGCGGCGGAGGTGCGCAAGATCGACAACGATTGGCTGATCTTCGCTGAGCTCGACCCGTTCAAAGGCTTCACGGGTGAGGGCTTTCCGCAGGGCACGCCGGAGCGCACGGTGAATGCCAGCCACTGGTACGACATCGTTACGCTGGTCACCAAGACGTTCATGTATCCGACGTCAATCAATCCGTTCACGATGAAGGCGCTGAACGGGCCGGCCGAGATCGAGGCGGGATATGCGGCGGCGCTGGGGCGCATCAAGCAAGCGTCGACGACGATCCCCGGCGGCGCGCCGACGCTGATCGGCGAGTTCGGGATTCCCTACGACCTCGACGGCTGTGCGGCCTATCAGGCGTGGGCCACAGGCGACCATTCGGCGGGTCCGTGGGAGAAGCACGTGATCGCGCTCGACCTCATGTACAACGCGATGGACACGCACCTCCTGAACTCGACGCAGTGGAACTATACCGCCTCGAACCGCAACGATGTGGCGTGCGGCGACGGTTGGAACCAGGAAGATCTTTCGGTGTTTTCGCGCGATCAGCAGGCGAACGCGGCCGACATCAACTCAGGCGGCCGCGCCGTCGAAGGCTTCGTGCGGCCGTATGTGCGGCGAACGCAGGGGGCGCTGAAAGAGGTTAAGTTCGACCGGGCGAGCGGCGTGTTTACGTTCACGTTCGACGCCGATCCTTCGATTGGGGCCGCGACGGAGATCTATCTGCCGACCGTGCAGTATCCGGACGCGTTCGCGATTGCGGCACCCGGGCTCGAGGTGATGCCCTCGCAGACGTCGCCGTGCGTCTTCCTGCGCGCGACGAAGCCCGGCGCGCACACGGTGACGATCAAGCGGGCTAGGTGAGCCGCTGATCCGAATTGGCACAGGCGGCCTCACGGTTCGGTAATCGTGGGGCGGTAGGATTGCAGTCTCTGTGCTTGCGGGGGCGCGCGATGAGAATCCTTCGAATGCTGATTGGGTGGGCGTTTATTGGCTGGTGCGTTTACGGCGGCATCTATTTGCCGGCACAGTACGGCGCTTACGGCAGCGAGGTTGAAGAGGAGCACGCCAACACGTTCGGCGACTCCGGTGTCGGCCAGGATGACGTCGGCGAGTCGTTGGACGATTAAGCGGCCGGGTGCCGCCGCCGCCAGGTTTCGCGCGTCAATTCGTGGACGAGGCAGTCGTCTTCATCGTTGAAGAGGCGGCGGCCGATGGGGGTGAATCCAAGGCGCTGGTAGAATTTGTGTGCGCGGGTGTTGCTGGCCAGCGGGTCGATGATGACGGCCGTGACATTCGCATCAGCGAAGCAGAGGTCGAGCGCTTGGCGCATCATTTGTTCGCCGTAGCCCTTGCCCAGATCGGACGTATCGCCGATCCAGATATCGAGGGCGCGCAGGTTCGGCGCGATGTCGCCCCAGTAGTGTGTGGGCTCTAAGTGCGGGTCGATCATCTGCATCGCGCCGATAGGCCGGCCGTCGAGTTCGGCGATGTAGTAGCGCGAGACGTCGGATTGAGCTTCGAGTTCTTCCTCCCACACGATCCCTTCGAACGCGTTCTCAGCGTCGGGGTCGTCGGTGGTCGCGCTAATGACGTGAGGTTCTTCGTCCCACGTTTTCAGGATGGCGGTATCGGCGAGCGTCGCGGGGCGGAGCCGGATCACGCCTTCTCCAGCTTCAGCGCGTGGCCGTTCATGCAGTAGCGCAGGCCCGTCGGCTTCGGGCCGTCAGGGAAGACGTGGCCCAAGTGCGCGTCGCAGCGTGCGCAGAGGATCTCCGTGCGGCGCGAGAAGAAGCTGTTGTCGGCTTTCTCGGCGACGGCGTCCTTGGCGATCGGGGCAAAGAAGCTGGGCCAGCCGGTGCCGGAGTCGAACTTGGTGTCGGAGGCGAACAGCGGCAGCCCGCAGCATTTGCAGGCGTAGGTGCCTTTCTCTTTCGAGTCGTGATACGGGCCCGTGAACGCGCGTTCGGTGCCGTGCTTGCGCGTGATGTGGAATTCTTCGGGCGTCAGCAGCGCGCGCCATTCGGCTTCGGTCTTCTTGATCTTTTCCACCTTCTCAACCTCCAACATTGTCACCCCGGAAGACGGGAGCGAAGCGGACGAGACCCGGGACCTAGGGAAACCGCATGAGCCTGCCACGCCTGGGTCCCGGATCGTAAGCTGCGCCATGCTGCGTGGCAGCGGGCGTCGCCAACGTCCGGGATGACAACATAGGGTGTGCGGGCCGCTTTGACAGCTATGGTTTCGATAACGCTCCGATCACGGAAACACGAGGCCGATCGTTTCCGCCACGCACGCGGGGCGGTCTTGGCCTTGGATTTCGATCGTGTATTCGCTGGTGAGTTGCTTGCCGCCGGCCTTCGCTTCGACGCCGAGGACCTTGAGCTTTGCGCGGACCTTGGCGCCGACGGGCACCATGTTCGTGAAGCGGACTTTGTTCGAGCCGTAGTTGATGCCGCGGCTGACGCCTTCGATGCGCATGATCTGAGCGCCAAGCCAAGGGATCAGCGAAAGCGTTAGATAGCCGTGCGCGATTGTGCCGCCCGTCGGCAGTTCGCGCTTGGCGCGTTCGACGTCGATGTGGATCCATTGGTGGTCGCCGGTCGCGTCGGCGAATTTGTTGACGCGGTCCTGGTCGATCGTCACCCATTCGGAGTGGCCGATTTCCTGGCCCACATAGTTTTCGAGTTCGGCGAATTTTACGACTTTCATAGGTCAAACGCTCCTTAAGTTGCTTGATCGGTGAGCGCGCGCACGCGCGCATGAATGTCTTCGATGTAGCGGTCTTTCAGGCCTGCGCCTTCGAGGGCTGCGACCGTGCGGAAGAGGTAGTCGCGGTTCGTGCCCAGGTGGCCTTCGGCCTTTGCGATACGGGCGGCTTTCTCGTCGTGAGCCAAGTTCGGCAAGTAACGCGGGTGCGCCTGGTTGATGATGAACGTCACGCCGCGTACGCGCCGCGCGCCCAAGTTGATATCGACCCAGGTCGGGATATAGGCGCCCGACAGCATCTCGCGCATCCAGAGGATGCGGCTTTCGCTTTCGACGTTTTCCGGCGCAATGCGGTGCGCGATGCCGGCGCACGCGCCGCCCGGGACGAGGCAGAGCATCAGGCCCGGGTTGTCGGGCATGCCACGGCCGAACATCAAGCGCATGCAAAACGAACGCTGAAATCCTTCGACATGCGCGGGCAGGCTTTGGTCGACGTGGATCGCCGGGTTCCACATCAGCGAGCCGTAGCCGAAGACCCAGAGCTCCGTGCCCTGCACATGCTCGGCCATGATCTGGGCGCGCGAGGTTTCGCGTTCCTCTTCGGTGAGGAATTTCGCGTCGCCGAATTGGCTGGCCAACTGCGAGTAGGCGGCAATGCGCTCAGGCGTGAAGTCGTTGCGCGCGAGTTGGCCGTCGGGACCGGAGGCTTTGAGCGGCGGCGTTGTGGCTTCAGACGATTTTTGAGTCACGGTTGCCCCAGTAGCGGTCGCGGATCAGGCGCTTGTAGAGTTTGCCGGTCGGGTGCCGCGGAAGCTCGCGCTCGAAATCGACCGAACGGGGACATTTGATCGCCGAGAGGTGCTGTTTGCAATATGCCACCAACTCCTCGGCCAGCGCGGGCGTTGCGTCGTGCCAGTGCATGGGCTGGACGACGGCCTTCACTTCTTCGCCGAAATCCTCGTTCGGGACGCCGATGACCGCTACGTCCGCAACCTTCGGGTGGTTGATGAGCACGTTCTCGGCTTCTTGGGGATAGACGTTCACACCGCCTGAGATGATCATGAATGCCTTGCGGTCAGTCAGATAGAGATAGCCATCCTTGTCGACATAACCGACGTCGCCAAGCGTCGACCAGCCTTTGTCGTTGCGCGCCTCGGCCGTCTTTTTCGCATCGTTGTGGTAGGAGAATTCGGGGCCGTTCGCGAAGTAGATCGTGCCGGATTCGCCAGTCGGGCAGTCGGCGCCGTCTTCGCCCACGATGTGCAGTTCGCCGAGTAGCGCTTTGCCGACGGAGCCCGGATGGGCGAGCCACTCTTGGCTGTTGATGGCGCAGAAGCCGTTGCCTTCGGTGCCGGCGTAGTATTCGTAGATCACCGGGCCCCACCATTCGATCATCTGCTTCTTCACCGGAATGGGGCAGGGCGCTGCGGCGTGAATCGCGACCTTCATGGCGCTCACGTCGTACTTCTTTCGTGCAGCCTCCGGCAGTTTCAGCATGCGCACGAACATCGTCGGCACCCACTGGCTGTGTGTGGTTTTGTACTTGCCGATGAGAGCGAGCGCTTGCTCAGGATCGAAATGTTCCATCACGACGCACGTGCCGCCGAACGTCTGCACCGCCATGTTGTAGCGCAACGGCGCTGCGTGATAGAGCGGCGCGGGCGAGAGATACGTCATGTTCTCGTCGAACTGATAGAGCATCTTGGTCAGCATCAGGAGCGGGTTCACCTGCGCGAGCGGGCCGCCGCTGAGGGGACGCTTGACGCCTTTCGGCCTGCCCGTCGTGCCGGAGGAGTAGAGCATGTCGGCACCGGGCGTTTCGTCGGCGATCGGCGTGGCCGGCATTTGGCGCACCGCGTCCTCACCGCTCTGGTAGCCTGGCATCGTTCCGCCCAGCATGAACTTTTGGACGCCGGGCAGCTTGCTCCCAAGCTCGCGCGCGACGTCGCCCATTTGTTCGGAGGTGATCAGAATCTTCGCGCCGCAGTCGTTCACGATGTATTCGATCTCGCCCGCGGTCAGCCGCGAAGAGATACAGGTGAAGTAGAGCCCCGACCGCTGTGCCGCCCACACGATGGGCAGGTAGTGGACGTTGTTCTCCATGAAGATCGCGATGCCGTCGCCGGTTTTGAGACCGAGCTTGCGGAACAGTTGCGCGCCGCGGTTCGAGCGTTCCTCAAGCTGACCGTACGTTACGGTTTCCCCGGTCGAGGCCATTATGAAGGCTGGCTTGTCCGGCTGCGTTTTGGCGTGGACGGAGGGGTGCATAGGGCGGCGTTCCTCAACATGGTGCGTGTTCTGTTCACGTAGAGATATTGGCTAGGCGCGGTGTCGTCCAGCCATCGACTCCCTTGGTCCTCATTCTTCGAGACGAAAGGGGGCTCACCGACAGATCCTGGGTTGTACGCGGAGCGAGTTTGGCGGCGGCGCCTTCCCTAGCGTCCACCACTGTCCTTCCAACAGCGGAGGGGTGAGGGGAGGTGCGTGGGCCGACGGTGGACGTTATGGTGGTGCGATCAGCAATTCACATCAGGAGCACCTCATGTCCTACACCGAGATCAAGTACGAAGTCGCCGACAAGGTCGCGACGTTGACGTTGAACCGGCCCGACAAGCTGAATGCGTTCACCGGCGTCATGATGGCCGAGATGATCGACGCGTTCGGCAAGGCGGATGCCGACGACAATGTGCGCGCGGTCGTGGTGACCGGTGCGGGGCGCGGGTTTTGCGCAGGCGCGGATTTGTCGGCGGGGGCTAAGACGTTCGACTACGCAGCGCGCTCCGACCGGCCGGAGAAGGCCGGGGTGCCCGTGAAGGCCGACGGCTCGGTCGACTGGAGCCATGAGGGCGTTCGTGACGGTGGTGGTCGCGTGACGTTGCGCATCTTCGAGTGCTTGAAGCCTGTCATCGGCGCGATCAACGGGCCTGCGGTCGGGATCGGCGTCACGATGCAGCTGCCGATGGACGTGCGTATTGCCAGCGAGAACGCGCGGTTCGGCTTCGTGTTCGCGCGGCGCGGGATCGTGCCGGAGGCCTGCTCAAGTTGGTTCTTGCCGCGCCTTGTCGGTATCTCGCAGGCGATGGAGTGGTGTGCGACGGGGCGCGTGTTCGACGCGCAAGAAGCGCTGCGCGGCGGACTGGTGTCGAAAGTGGTGAAGCCCGAAGACCTGCTTCCCACCGCCTATTCGCTCGCGCGCGAGATTGCCGACAACACAGCGCCGGTTTCGGTCGCGCTGACGCGGCAGATGATGTGGCGCATGCTCGGCGCCGATCATCCGATGGAAGGCCACAAGATCGACAGCCGCGCGATCTACGCCCGAGGCCGGCAGGGTGACGCGAAGGAAGGCGTGGTGTCGTTCCTGGAGAAGCGGCCAGCGGCGTTTCCGGACAAGGTGTCGACGGATATGCCGGTGTTTTACCCGTGGTGGAGCGAACGCAAGTATTCGTGATGCTTATTCGAATGTGACGGGCGTGGCGGCGACTGGCGCCGCCGCGTCTTCGCGGCGGAAGTGCCAAAGGTTGGTGGCGAAGCGGAAAATCGTCCACAGCAGGATCACCGCTACGGGCACAATGAGCACGGCGTTATGAATCCCTGCCCATTGGGCGAGAAAGCCGTACATTAACGATCCCGGTGGGCCGCCGGCGACATTGGCGAATTGCAGCAATGAAAGGACGCGGGCGCGGTAGGCGTGCGGTGCCGCGATTTGCACCATGCCGCGGCTGAGCGCCATGCCAACCCCAGCCACAAGACCCCACCAGAACATCAATGCAACAAAGATCTCGTATGGCGGCACCAGATGCACGCCGACGAAGACGATGACGTTGTTGAGCGACATCACCATGAAGAGGCGGCCCGGGCGTTCTACGGGCCGGGCGTGTGAGAACGCGTAAGACGAAAGCGTGAGGCCGAGCAGGAACACCGTGTAGACGAGCGACAACCCTGCCGATGTGCCGCCATAGGCCTCGCGCATCATCAAGGGGATGCCAACCATGAACCAACCGTTGAACAGCGGCGCGCCGAGCACAAGGTAGAGGAGAAGCGTACGCAGCCGTTCGTGTGCCCAGGCGACTTTGAAACCTTCGACGGCGGCGTCGAACAGATGGGAAAGCGGTGTGACGTTGCGGCGGTCGAACGGTGTCACCAATTCGAGCCGCCAAACGAGGGCGGCGGAGATCAAGAGGAGGATTGCTTGCACGATAAGCAGCGGTGCGGCGCCGACGCTGGACGCGGCGGCGCCGAGTGCTGTGCCGATCAACTGGCCGCCGAAGGTTGCGGCGACCGTCATCGGAACGGCGCGCGCGAGGCCTAGCGAGTGCGGCACGACGTGCGAGAGCAGCGAGTCGCGCGCAGGCATGATGAATGCCGAGAAGATCGAGATCGCAAACATCGCAGTGGTCACAGAGACGAAGCTGATGTTCGAGGTCAGGATTAGGACGGCGACGACGGCCACTGCGACGGCGGCCCCGATTTGCAGTTTGCCAAGGTAGCTGCGCAGGTCGCGGCCGTCTGCGGCGGCGCCGCCGATGAGTACGAGCACCACCAAAGGCAAAGCGCCGATCATCTGGGCGACGCCAACCCAACTTTCTTCTTCGGCGAGTTCGTGGGTCAGAATCCACGGCATGACCACACCCATCGTTCCGCCCGCGCAAAAGTGCGCGGCGAGCGACAGGAAATAGCGGTGGAGCGGGGTCATGCCGCCGGCGGCTCATGCTTGAGGGCGGTGATCGACCAAAGTTTTGTCTGGGTGACAAGGTAGAGGAGGACCACTGCCATGATGCCGGCCGGCACGAGTGTGGCCATGCGCGGTCCAAGGGCGGTTGCGTAGAGGCCGGTGAGGAGCGAACCGATGGACATGCCGCCGGTGAAGCCAAGCTGAAAGATCGACAGCACCCGGGCGCGGTGTGCGGGTGGGGCGTATTCCTGCACCGTCGTGCGGGACATCGACATCATTACGCCCGCACCGCAGCCCCAGACGAACACGAGCGCGTAGAGCACAATGAGCGGACCTTGGATACTCATTGCGGTCAAAACCAGGATGCCGGTCGAGATGGCACCAACGATCAGACGGCCACGGTTGACGATGTTGCCGACGCGGCTGATTGCCGTCGATGAGATGATCGTGCCGCCCCAGAACGAGGCTTGCAGCGTGGAAATCTGCTGCACGCTCGCGCCGAATTCGGCACGCAAAATCAGGGGCAAGACCACCATGAACGCACCCATGAACAGGACGCCGATCGCGAGCGCGAGCGTGTTGATCGGAAGCAGCGTGGGCGAACTGGCTACTTCGCGCAGGCCGTCGCGGATGTGAGCGATCGCCGAGCCGCCGCTCTCTTGACCGTGATCGCTGTGGCGTGTGGAGGGGGAAAGGCGATAGGCGGCATAGAGGCCGACGAACTGTGCCACGGTTTGCACCAGGATGATCGGAGCGGGCCCGACATCGGCTGCAAAGCGGGCGCTCAACATGCCGACCATCTGCAGCAGGAACGTGACGCCGATCGTCGTGGTGACTGTGCGCTGAATGCGCGTGCGGTCGTCGCCGATCACGTCGCCCATCAATGCTTCGCGTGCGGGCGTTGTGAAGGCGGTGATTGCGCCCATGGCGAGGCCGTAGACGATCAGCCATTCGTAAATCAGGGCATCGAACCAGATGATTGCCGCCAAGGCGGTCGCGGGGACCAGGGCTGCGATCTGGCAGAGAATGAGAACCTGCCTGGCATCGGCGCGATCGGCGAGCGTGCCCCCGAAAAGGAGCAGGGCCATCGATACGATCGTGAGCGAGGCCTGAGCGACGGCGATGCCCATCTCGCTGCCCTGCAAGACGGTCGTAACCAGGTAGGAGAACATCACCATCTGGATCCCGAAGGCCAGGAACCAGGCCCCGGCGCCCACGAGGTACCAGGTGAACTGCGAATCGTTTGCGGGTGTGGGCATGAGGGCTTTGGAATAGCGGTTGTCACACGGTTAGCAGGTGGCGGTGCCGTACCCAAGCGTGTTCTCCCGTTTGCGCCAGGCTCGGCGTGCGGAAAGCCTTAGGGACCTGGGTGCGCCCCGGGGGAGAAAAATTGGACAGGTCACGCGAACGTGGTAAGCGACACATCGGCGATGATTTGTTCTGTTGCGGGCGCAGCCAAAGCGTTCAAAATGGACGCTCTCGCGGCCCAGGGGTTGTAGTTAGAACCATATGAAGCCCGTCATTCTCATCGTGCTCGGCTTTGCGACGCTGCTCGTTCTGGTGAGCATGCTTGTCCCCGTGGCGCGGCGGCTGCAGCTGCCTTTTACCGTGCTGCTTGCGATCGTCGGCGCGGCCTTGGGCTTTGCACCGTATTTGAGCGGTGGCGAGTTGGGCTCGTTTCAAGTCGTTATCGACGCTTTGAGCTCGTTGAAGATTCCGGCCGAGGGCTTCCTCTACGTTTTCTTGCCGCCGCTGCTGTTCGCGGGTGGTCTGACGGTCGATGTGCGCCGGTTGTTCGACGACATCTGGCCGGTGCTCGTGCTCGCGATCGTCGCGGTGTTGATGTGCATGGTGGCGGTCGGCGTGACGCTGAACCTGGTGACAGGCACGTCGCTGATGCTTTGTCTGCTGCTCGGGTCCATCGTTGCGACCACGGATACGGCGGCGGTGCTTGGCATCTTCCGCGATATCGGCGTGCCGAGCCGGCTGTCCGTGATCGTCGAGGGCGAGAGCCTTTTCAACGACGCTGCGGCCATCGCCCTGTTCGTTGTCATTCTGGAAGTTCTGACCGGTCACGGTGAGGCGAATTTGGGTGCCGGCGCGCTCGAGTTCGCGTGGGGCTTCATGGGCGGTCTCGTGTTTGGTTATTTCATGGCGTGGTTGTCGGGCCAGTTGATCAGTCAGCTGCGCGGCGCGGCGGTCACGGAAATAACGATCTCGGTTGCGTGCGCTTACATGACGTTCGTGGTGGGGCAGGAGTTCCTGAAAATCTCGGGTATCATTGCGGTGGTGACGGCGGCGATGGTGTTCGCGTCCGACACGCGCACGCGGCTATCGCCGGGTACCTGGGACATCCTGCTTATCACTTGGCGGCAGCTCGAATTCTGGGGCACGTCTCTCATCTTTATTCTCGCTGCGATGCTGGCGCCCCGGATGCTGGGCGACGTCCAGTGGATCGATGCGGTGGCGATCGGGGCGCTGTTTGTGGCGGCCTTGGCGGCGCGGGCGATCGTGCTGTGGGTGCTGTTGCCCACGCTATCGTGGTTCGGTCTCTCGCAGCCGATCTCGAACGAGTACAAGATCGTGCTTTGCTGGGGCAGTTTGCGCGGTGCTGTGACGGTCGCGCTGGCGTTGCTTGCGGCTTCTGAGATCGGCGGCAGCGCTTACGAGACGCAGCTGACGCCTGAAGCGCGATTCATCTTCGTGATGGCGATGGGCTATGTGCTCGTGACGCTGCTTGTTGCCGCGCCGACGCTTCGGCCGCTGATGAAGTTCCTCAAGCTCGATAAGCTGTCGCCGGAAGAGCGTTTGGTGCGCGACCGGGTAATGGCGCTGTCGCGCGGCCGCGTGCACGAGAACTTGGTGCAGGTGGCACACACTTTGGGTCTGTCCGACGCGCTGACGCCGCAACAGCATCCGCATACGGCGGAAGCCGCTGGCGCGGGCAAGCTCAGCCGCGACGACTTGGTGCTTGCCGGACTGATCGTTGTCGCGAACCGCGAGACGGAGCTCAGCCTCGAATATCTCCAGCGAGGCCTTGTCGGGCGAACTGTGGCGGAACGACTGCGCGCGGACGCGGGACGCGTGCTCGACGGCGTGCGCCAGTCGGGGAATGTCGGCTACCTTTCTGCGGCGCTCGGTGGTCAAAAACTGACGCGCCGCTTCAAGGCGGCGCTCTGGCTGCAGCGGAGCTTCGGATGGAGCGGGCCGCTCGCCGAGGAGATCGCCAACCGCTTCGAACTGTTCCTTGTGAAGGAACTGATGCTGCGCGAACTTTTGGTGTTCACCGATGCAAAGGTCGCGCAGCTTATCGGTCAGCACGCGACGTTCACGGTGAAAGAGGCGCTCGAAGGCCGGGTGCAGGCGATCAGCGGTGCGATCGCGGCGCTCGACCTGCAGTATCCCGATTTCACGAAGGCGATGCGCGCGCGATATCTGGAGCGCCTTGCGATCGGGCTTGAGGAAGCGGAATACCGCGGACAGCACGAGCAATCGCTGATCTCGACCGAAGTGTTCGAAAGTCTGGACGAGGACCGTGCGTTACGCCGCCAAGTGGCATCGTCGCGTCCTCCGCTCGATCTCGGCCTGCAGTTGACCGAGATGCTCGCCAAGGTGCCGATCTTCGCGAGCCTTCGCGAAGATCAGATTGCGCGGTTGGCGCAGATGTTGACACCGGAGCTGTTTACGCCGGGCGAGCGCATCATTCGCGCGGGCGACCAGGGCGACAAGATGTATTTTATCGCGTCGGGTACGGTGGACGTTTTGGTCGTGCCGGATCCGGTGCGGCTCAAGACAGGTGATTTCTTCGGCGAGATGGCGCTGCTCAACGACAAGCCACGTAATGCGGACGTGGTGTCGGCGGGTTATACGAACATGCTCGTCTTGAAGCGGCGCGACTTCGATGTGTTGTTGAAGGCGCATGCGGGCTTGCGCGAGAAGATCCAAGAGATTGCGCACAAACGCGAGGCCGAGAATACTCGACCCGCAACATTGCCGGGGAAGTAGTTATGAAACGCATTGGGTTGATGGCGGCAGCGCTCTTCGTAGGCGCGGTGCCGGTGCTGGCGAACGACTCGACGGCCTCGCTGGGGGCGGGCGGGCTTGTGCTGACTCAGAGTGCTGACATTCGCATGGCGAGTGAGGACCTCTATATCAGCAAGGATGTCATTCGCGTGCGGTATGAGTTTATGAACGATGCGCGCGCGCCGATCACGACTCGGGTGGCATTTCCGTTGCCGGAAGCGAATCTGCGCGAGCTCTACGAGTCCGATGTCGGTTGGCCGACGGAGAAAGGCGACAACGTCGTCGACTTTCGCGTGGTCGTGGATGGGCGAGCGGTCGTGCCGCAGCTTGAGCGCAAAGCGTTCTTGAACGGACAGGATGTGACGGCGGTGTTGACGCGGCTCGGTGTGCCGATCTCGCCGCGGCCGCACGAGGTTACTGCTGTGATAGGGAAACTCTCGCCCGCGGCGAAGGGTGAGCTGGTGCGGTTGAAGCTTTCGAACATTACGGCGGACTACGTGGAGCCGCTGTGGGTGGTGAAGAACGTCTATCACTGGCCGCAGACTTTCCCCGCGGGGCGGCCGCTTCGGGTTGAGCATACGTACAAGCCGATCGCGGGTGGCTCTTTCTTCTCGGCGCTCGGATACCGCGAAGACCCGAAGATGTTCGACAAGTACTACAAGGACTATTGCATCGACGCGTCGACGCGCGCGGGAATTGCGAGCAAGCTCAACGCGCTGCAGCGGCGCGACGGCGACAATGCGATGATGGTGCAGTGGGTCGTCGACTACGTGCTTACGACGGCGAAAAACTGGAAGGGGCCGATCGGGCAGTTCCGGATGACGCTGGACAAGGGAAAGCCCGAGAACGTGATTTCGTTCTGCATGGACGGGCCCGTGCGCAAATCAGGGGCGACGACCTTTGTGGTGGAGCGGCGGAACTTCGTGCCGCCGCGCGATTTCACGATGATGATATTTGAACCGGCGCGTGCGCCTTAGGCGGGCGCCCTACTTCCCGATCGCTCGGCCACCCCAACTGCCAATGATGTCGCTGAGGCACTGGCCTGTCGAGCGATCCGCGATTTCGCGCCGCGCGTTGACTTCCAGATCGCCGAACGTGTTTTCGATCGCGGTGCCGAGGCCTCCGGCGGCTTTGGCGCGGGAGGCGATTTCAGCAGCGAGCGCACGGCAAGGGTCGAGCTGGCCGTACATCACATAGAGCGGGCCTAGGACCACGAGTTGGACCAGGACGATCAAGAAGGCGATGGTGCGCATGGAAATCTTCTCCCCTGCTTAAGAAACGGTTACCGGTCGCCCGGGATTTCGTTGCGGCCCGGCGAGCATGAGCCGTAACCGGCGCGCCAACCTGCGCGGTAGGCATCGCTTTGATCCCACAAGGCTTGGTCACGGTCGGCCTTGGACGCCGGTGTGCCGGGTGTGCGGGCGGTTCCGGTAGAGCAGCCGTCTGAGAAGCCTGCGTCGTACAGCGGGTCTTGGTCGTACTGGCTGGTGCCACAGGCGGCGAGGGGCAAGCTAAAGGCTAGAGCCAAGATCATGGTCGATCGCATCGAAAAATCCTCAAAGACGCCGCGTGCGTTAACAGGCGCTTAACCGGGTGCGGCGTGGTCCGTCAAGCTGTCGGTGTGGGGCGCGGGCGGTGACCATTCAAAATCGACGCAAATGCAGCTTGCTGGCTTAAACGCGGTGCAATTTGCGTCGGCTAAGTTCGCGCCTAAGGGACTTGAGAGAGGTTGGCTATGTCAATGCGCGTGATTGTATTTGCTTCGCAGAAGGGCGGATCGGGGAAGACCACGCTGGCGGGGCATATCGGCGTACAGGCGGAGCTCGCGGGGGCAGGGCCGGTTGCATTGATCGATACCGATCCGCAGGGGAGCCTTGCGAAGTGGTGGAATTGCCGGGAGGCTGCGACGCCGGCCTTCATCCATTCGGTTTTCACGAATCTGGTGCACGACCTCGATGAGGCGCGGGCGCAGGGGTTCAAACTTGTCGTCATCGACACGCCGCCTGCGGTCACGAAAGCAATTTCGGAAGTGATTGCCTTTGCCGATCTCGTCGTATTGCCGACGCGACCCAGCCCGCACGACTTGCGCGCGGTGGGGCCGACGATCGATATCTGCGAGGCGCGCAAGAAGCAGATGCTGTTCGTACTGAATGCGGCCGTCGCGCGGGCCAAGATTACAATGGAGGCAGCGGTTGCGCTGTCGCAGCATGGGACCGTCGCACCGGTGACCGTGCACAATCGTACCGACTTTGCGGCATCGATGATCGACGGGCGCACGGTTATGGAGATCGAGCCCGAGGGGACGTCGGCTCAGGAAGTGCGCAATCTTTGGGATTACATCGAGACGCGATTGATGCGTAAGGATGTAAAGCCGGCCGAGATGAGTGAGGTCGTTCCGTTGCGCCGCAACGTCAATTCGCTCGGACGGGAAGCGCCGCTGTTCGGCCGCCGTGCGAACTAGGCTGGAGGCGATTACAAATGACAAAGTATGCACCGCTTACAGCCGGCATTTTGGCGCGCAAAGGTGAGGCTGAGCCGACCGCAACGCCGTTCGCCGATCAACTGCTCACGCGCGTGGGTGCGCCATCGCCGGACCTGCGCGGACTGACCGCAATGGCCGGTCACGTGCACGTCGAACCTGGGTATCAGAAGCAGCAGGGATTGCGTCCACCGTCGGTGAAAGCGCTGGATCCGATGTTCGCGTTCGGCCGCCGGCCGGCGCCGCCGCTTGAGCCTGTCGAGGAGGAAGAGGCGGCGGAGAGTCACTGCGTCGCTTGCCCAGGACCGTCTCCGGAAGAGGTGGCGAAGACTTACCACGTTAACTTGCGGCTGAAGCGGATGCGGTTTGTGAAGCTGAAGCTTTCGGCTGCGCTGCTCAGGCGGCCCGTGCAAGACATCGTGGCGGATGCGCTCGACGATTGGTTCGAAAAGTTGCCCGCGGACGTGCTTGGCGATTGCGCATGTTTGAAGGCGCGCGGCGAGTAGTTCTGCGGCCCGTGCGGGCCTGCGAGCCGTCTTAGCCGATGTTAGTTCGCGCGCATAATCGGCGTCATCGACGGCAGCATCCCGCTGGCGACCGACGCGCTGACAACTGCCATCACGATCATCACGGCGGCCACGGCGATCGTGTAGGGAACCGCTTTCTCCGCGGCAGGCTTCATGAGCTTAGGTAGGCCGACGAAAAGCAAGTAGAGCGAATAGGCTGCACCGAGCATTGCCAGGTTGCCGAGGGCGGGGATGATGTTGAGCAGCCCTGCGACCCAGGCGGCTGTGAGCGAGTAAGCCGCAAGCTTGAATGCTTGGCCCATATCAGATGTGCCGCCGAACCTCGACGAAAGCGCGTTGATGACGAAGGCCAGCACGTAGACCAAGAACAGTCCTAAGAGAATCGAGACAGCGGCGCTGCTGAGCGCGTATGTGGCGGGGTACTTGATGAACGTGCCGCCAACCACCGAAATGCCGATTGCCGTGGCCAGCGCCGAGGCGATAATCAGCGGGCCGGCATACCTCATGTAGATCTGCGGGATCTCCGCCGGTTCGGCGGCGATCGCGTCCCACTCGGTCGAGGGCGAGAGGATGAGGCGAAGCACGCGTCGGAGGGTGGCGGTGAAGTCCATGAGATATACTACTCGAATCCGGCATTAGCAGACATATCTCTGCGATTTCGGGCGAGCGGCGCTAGGGAAAACAGCGGTGCGCGTTGGTGGGCTTGATCCGGCCAAGCGTTATCGTCGTAAATGAGACATGGCAAAAGACGCGATCGCGGTTGGCTTGTCGTTGATTGAGGCGCACGTGATGCACGCGCGGCTCAGGCCGAAGCGCAATGCGTTTCGCTATCGGGTGCCATATTTGGCACTGCCGGCGGCGCTGATGGATGCGGGCGGGACGGTGGGCTTGCTCTCTGTCGAGGGACGCAATCTCTTCTCGATCAAGCGGCGTGACTATGGCGATGCCGAGCGGGTGGGTTCGGCTTTCGTGCGCAACGTACTTGAGCAATGGCAGATTGCGGCGGCTGACGGCGAGATCGTGCTTGTGACGATGCCGCGCATGTTTGGCTTTGTGTTCAATCCGGTGAGCTTTTGGTTCTGTCTCGACAAGGGTGACGGCTTGCGGGCGGTCGTGGCCGAGGTCAACAATACCTTCGGCGAGCGGCACTTCTACGTCTGCCGGCACGACGATCAGCGACGGATTGCGCCGCAAGACACGATCACGGCCGAGAAGGTATTTCACGTCTCGCCGTTTATGCCGGTGGACGGGCACTATCGCTTTTCGTTTTCGTGGGGTGAGCGGGCGTTTGGGTGCCGGATCGATCTGCACGACGAGCAAGGGCTTATTCTGACCACGTCGGTGAGCGGGGTGCGCGTGCCCTTCAGTTCGTGGCGGCTTGCGCGGGCGCTGGCGCTCAATCCGCTGCTGATGTTCAAGGTTTTAGGATTGATTCACTATCAAGCGGTTCGTCTGTGGGCGAAGGGCGTGCGGCATTTTTCGAAGCCGCCACCGCCGCGGGAGCCTGTCAGCAGCTGAACAGGGGGTAGTTTACTGGGTTTTGAGGCTTATCCTCTAGGATCGCGCACCATGAGCGGATGGGTTTCAGGTTTGGCGCTGTTGGTGGTGGGCACGCTTTTGGCGGCCTACGGCGTGTTTCAGCTTGGGCAGGTTTCGTTGCCGAGCGCGGACGGTAGCTTGCTGGCGGCGCTTGTGCCCGTTGGGCTGATGGCAGGACTATGGGCGGGTAAGATGCAGCGCGATCGCCGCCGGTCCGTGCCGCCCGCGACGGCGATTATCATTCCGTTTACGCCGCGGCCTCGTTAACAGATTCTTACCAGAAGTAGTTTTCTGCGCGACGCGTCTGGCGACGGCTGCGGATCAGGTTCATCGTCACGGCGGTCAGCGCGGCAACCACAAGGATCAAGCCGAAATTCCAAGCTTCGGTCTGCGTGCACGCATGTTGGCTGGACAGAAAGTCGGACGCGCTGTTGCAGGTGGCATTGCCGAGCAGCTGGATGAGGTCGAACTTGTTCATGGCCGTTAGCTCCGATTGTGCTTTTAGATAAGCAAGCTGCGGACCAGTGGCGGAAAACGGCGGGCGAAGATTAACGCAACAGCGGTCGTCGGTCGGCTTTGGTTCGCATTACGGTTTACGCTGTGATCGTCGTCATATGCTGGTCCGCATTGAGCCACGCAAGCAATGCCGCTCAGACGATGGCGCCGGTAGCTTGGGCCCAATCTGCGGTCGATCTAAGCGTTAGACAAAGTAGAGCCATGTCAGCAACGCAAAGCACGGCAGCAGGATTACCGCCGACCACATCATGTAGCCGAAGAAGCTTGGCATCTTGACGCCCGCTTCTTCGGCGATTGCCTTGACCATGAAGTTCGGAGCGTTGCCGATATAGGTGTTGGCTCCCATGAACACGGCGCCTGCCGAGATGGCGGTCAAGGTCGCTGCTAGGGGGCCCATCAACTGTTGCGGGTCGCCGCCCGCGGCGTTGAAGAAGACGAGATAGGTTGGCGCGTTGTCGAGGAAGCTCGACAAGCCGCCCGTCAGCCAGAAATACATCGCATTGTTGGGTGTGCCGTCGGGGTTGGTGACGAGAGTCAGCAACTCGGCGAAGGCGCCGTTTTGACCCGCGCGCAGCATCGCGATGACGGGTACGATCGTGATGAAGATGCCCGCGAACAGCTTCGCAACTTCGGCGATCGGGCCCCAGGTGAAGTCGTTGCCGCGGCGGTACTCCATCGGTGTGAGGAGGAGCGAGGTTGCGGCTAGCCCTAAGAGCGCGATAACGCGCACGATGTCCGGGAAGCCGACATGTACGCCGTGCACGACAATCTGGGCGTCCGTCTTCCAGAGGGCTGAGCCCAGGATTGCGCCGACGACAGCAGCGAGGAGGAAGATGTTCAGCCAGCCGTTGATCTTGATTGGCGCATTGCCTTGTGGCGGCGCGGCTTTCTTCGAGTCACGCGCGTACATGGCCGTGTCGTAAAGGTAGAAGACCACGAGCAGGATTGCGACTAGGACAAGCGTTTTCTCGAGCAAGTGTATCGTCGGCCAGAAGAAGTCGACACCTTTGAGGAAGCCGATGTAGAGCGGCGGGTCGCCGAGCGGCGTCAACGATCCGCCGATGTTCGACACCAGAAAGATGAAGAAGATGACGACATGGACGTTGTGCGCGCGGTTCTTGTTGGCACGTAGCAGCGGGCGGATCAGCAGCACGGAGGCGCCGGTCGTTCCGGTTACGCTCGCAATGACGGTGCCGGTTGCGAGGATGCCGGTGTTCGTCGCCGGCGTGCCGTGGATGTCGCCCGAGATGTAGACGCCGCCGGAGATCGTATAGAGCGCGAACAGCAGCACGATGAACGGTACGTAATCGAGCAGCATCACGTGCAGGAACTCGTAGAGCGCGACCTCAGGTCCGTAGAGCGCGGCGAACGGGGCGATGAAGCCCAGGGCCCAAAGGGCTGCAATCTTGCCGTAGTGGTGGTGCCAGATGTGCGGGGCAGCCAGCGGCAGGACCGCGATTGAGAGCAGCAGGCCGACAAAGGGAACGGCCCATATGGCGCCCAGCGTCGCGCCATCGAGATGCGCTGTGTCAGCGGCGAGTGCCGGGCTTGAACAGACGATCAGTGACGCTATGCCGAGGGTGGCAAGGCGCTTGAGCTTTGCTCGCTGCGTCACCGGGACAATCTCCTGTTGCTGTGCCAGGAGTATTGGATTGCGCCGCAACAGTTCCAAGGAAATCGTCGAATATCCGTTGGTTACGCGGCCTTGGTTGCCTTCTGTCCGCTGACGCTTGAGAGGCGGACGCGCTCTTCCTCGTTCAGCGGCGGGGCATTGGTGAGGATCAACCGGTCGGCTACGTCGCGCCGAACCGTTGGGTCGCCGTCCAGGCGCAGCACGTGGATGTCCGTCGCCCCAGAGAGGAGGGCGTCTGCGGCGATCTCGTTGAATGACAGCCGGTCGGCCAGGTTGGCGCTCTCACCTATATAGAGGGCTTGCCACTCCGTGCCGCGGCGGCGCGCGTAGATGAAGACCCCGGCTTTCCGGGGGGCTTTCTCCCCGAGGCCCATGATTTCGAACATTAGTAGTTGCGGGCCGTCCGGTCCCAGCATGCTTAATGGCCAGAAATGGTGGGTCTCTGCACGCTGGAGTTGACGTTCAAATTTGTTTCCCCCGAGGGAGGCGCGAAACCTGTGGAGAAAGGGCAAAGGCATTGTTCTACCGCTGTTTTCTGGCCTGCTTGACATCGGCCTGATGCAGATCTGCTCGATCCACAGATCGAATCAGTGGGGTAATGTTAGCGGCTCCCCGTTCTTTCGCTAGGCGATTTGCACCTACCTACTGCATCTAGGGGGTGTTGCGAATCGAACTCATAATAAGGTCAATATTTCAAGCACGGAGAAATTGAAAAACGAATTCACTTCTGCGATGTTTATCCGCAACAAATGGGGGAAGTCTCCACAGCCTTAGGGGGGTGCGTGGAGACGGGGTTTGGGGTTTCCGTTCATGCGTCACGTGCTTGCGGTCGCCAGCGTAATCGTTGTGTCGATGGGTCTTGGAGGGTTTGCGGCCTCCATGAGCGTAGATCTGACACCGCCTGGGCTCGAGTTTTTCCGGCCTTTGGAATCCTCGGTGACGGCGCGTATCGAAACCCAAGAAAAGCAGCAAGCGATTCAAGCTGAAGCCAGTGGTTGCAAGTACTGCACCGACGTTGCCGAGTTGGCGAAGACGTTTTCGCGCCGCGCCGAGACTGCGCGTAAGCACGCGGCGGCCCTGCAAGCGGCGCTCGTAACGGTCAGCGATGAAGCGACGCTCGCAGCTCGCCGGCAAGGCGAATTGAAGTCAGCCAAAGTGGCGGCCTCCCGCGCGGAAGCCGCCGCTGCCATTTTGACGGGCTGGGCCAGCCGTTGCAGCTCACAAGATTTCTGCAAGCTTCCCGTCGCCCAAGCGTCAGCTGAGTCGTGCGCAACGTCCGATGAACCGCGGTCGGCGGCGGCGCTTCTGATTGCGATGTCGGTGCGGACGGCTGCGCAGCAATGCGCCAGTTCTTCTTGCCCGTCTGTCGATTGTAAGTCGTCGGCGGCACTGGGTGCGGATATCGACCGCGTCGAGCACTCGCTTGACGAGATCGGCGGCAATGTCAGCTCGGCGCCTTCGTCGCCCGCGCTGTTGCCGGTTGGTGCGTCCACACTGAAAGCCGAAGTGACGCGCATTTCGGATGAAACGAAATACGTCGCCAACATGCTGCCTCTGCTGCTCGATACGAGCCGCGTGACGGCAGCGGGCAATTTGCCAAAGCTTGCACCGGAGCTCGCCGATCAGCGCGCGATGTCGGCGTCGCAGCTGGCGGCGGTCATGGAGCAGGCGGCGGCGGTTGGCGATATCAAGAACGATCCGCGCACGGAAGCGGCGTGGCGGCTGAAGTCTCTGGCGACCCATCTCGCGGCGCTTGGCCGCGACACAAGTGGCAACGCGGTGGACTGGCAGCGTGCGGCTGATGCGCTTGGCGCCGGATTGATGGACTTGGCACGGTTGCATGCGATCGTCGATCGGCACGCCGTGAAGGTCAGCGAGGGCTGCGACGGCTCGGTCGCATCGGTGGCGCAGCAGCTGCGCGAGGCGCGCGCGATGCTCGATCACTGCCGTATGCGGGCAGCGTGCATCGGCCGCGGTGGTGCGGGCGCGACCGCGAAGGCGGCTAGCGGCGACATCGACGAAGTGCTGTCACGCGCGACGGTTACGGCACAGGCGTTCACCGTCGATGAAATCGGCGAGCAGGAGCCTATGATTGCTGCTGCAGACGGTGCCGAGCCTGAACTCATCGAGGTGTTGCGGTCGCGTGGCGTCTGCAAGCGAGCGGGTCAGTTGCGCGAAGCTTCGGTTGCCGCGCCGGTTGCGACGGCCGCTATCGCGCAGACCGTGACGCCGGCGCTTTCGCCGAGCACCGGGGCAATCAGCCCGCAAGACTTGGTCTCGGGTGCTGTGAATTCGGCGTTGAACACCCCGGCTCAATCGGCATCGCCGGACGAGGTGGTGCGGGCTTCGGCACCGGTTGCGAAGAAGCCGGCGCGTGAGCAAGAACTGCTGCCAGCCGCAGCTCCGGCAACGGTCGCGCAGCCTGCGATGACAGGCTCTGGCCTCTCGGCCTTTGGCGAAGGTGGGCCGATCCTGTTCGAGCCACAGGAGCCGAAGCAATAGGCGCTAAAGGGCGTTGAGTTGGCTTTCGCGGGCGCCTTAATCGGCGCCCATTTCTTTTCCGGTCAGAAAGTACGCGATCACGAAGAGCAGGCCCAATGCGCCGTCGATCAGACCCAGGACAGCTGCGACCGCCGGGGCTTGGCCGTTCATGAACAGCAGGATGCTGACCAATGTGAACGGGAATTTTTCGATCATCGCGGCCAACATGAAGATGCGGTAGCGCACAGGGTCGCTTGCGATGATTAAGAAGACGACCTGAAACGCGAGTGTGATCAGAAAGAAGCCGTGGATGAGTTCAGGCCGATCTGTATCGATCGTGGCGCCTTCGATGCCGAGCAGGTACGCGCCGTAGCCCAGGGTTAGAATGAAGAAGCCCCAGCCGGCGGCTACTTGGAATGTGCGCTTCGCGAAACCTATGCCCACGCCCTAGCGCCAGCCTTTCAGCATCATCGTGTCGTTGGGTGCAGGCGGCAGTGTCGTGGCATCGATGCGGATTGCCTTCGCCGCCAGGCCATCCGGTCCCTTTACAGCAAAAAACGTCACCGCTTGACCACTGTCCAAGTTTTGGCGGTCGCACGGATCGACATCGTCGATGTTGAAGATGGCGTCCATGTGTTCGTCAGCGGTCTCGACGAGGCCGTAGGTCTTGCGCGGCGAGAACGATTTGATGACGCCCACGCGGCGTGTCGCATGCGGTTTGAAAATTGGAAGTACAGCCGGTCCGCCTATGTTCCGATCCGGCTCGCCTTGCGGCGCGACATCCCAGTCGATCGCGCTATGTGACATGACACTCCTCTAACGGTTAGCCCCCCGTTAGAACGCACGCGGGCGGTTCTGCATGACGTCAATCCGGTTACCGTCCGGATCATAGAACGTGAACCACTTTACGCCACCCGCGTCTTGCAGTGGAGTCACGGAAACGCCCAACCCTTCGAGCTTGCTGTGGGTCCCCTCCACATCTCCCGTGCGAAAGTTGGGAAACGAAGTCGCCGTCTGCGTGTTTGCCAACGTCTCGTCGGGGCCAAGCTGCCAAAGGCAGAGCGTGGCACCGCGGCCGAGGTCAAGCGTCACCGTTGGGCCCGAGCTGCCATTCTCGGTCGGGTTTAGTTCGAGTACACGGCCATACCATGCGCGCGATGAAGCCAGGTCGCGGACGCGAACCACGACCATGTTGAGCGCGTCGAAGATGCCTGCATGCGGTTTCGGCCCGGCGGCGGGTCCCTGACCTCGGCCACCGAAGCCACCGCGGCCACCGCCTTCGTGACCGAAGTTGCCACGGCGACCGCCGCCATCGCGATCGCGGAAGCCGCCACCGTCTCGATCACGATCGCGAAATCCGCCGCCACCGCCATCGCGATCGCGAAATCCACCACCACCACCACCACCACCGCCACCGCCGCGTGGCTGCGGCGCGGGCGGGGGACCGTCGAGCTGAAGCTCAGCTGCCATCGTCTTGCCGCGATCTTGCGCGAGCTCGAAAGAGAGGTGCTGGCCTTCGGCCAACGTGTCGACTCCAGCTTTCGTCAATGCGGAGACGTGCACGAACACATCTGCTCCGCCGCCGTCCGGTAGAATGAAACCAAAGCCCTTAGCCTGATTGAACCACTTAACAGTCCCAGATTTCCGCATTGTCAGTCGCTCAGTCCTTGCGAGTCTATTGCCACGCCAAACTAGCCGCTGGATGTGCGCGCGTATTTGGGTCTGCCAAAGATGGCAACTCTTGACGCCCGAATCAACAGCAATGAAGCGTGTTCGCGAGAGAATTGATAACCCTTGTCATGGCCGCCGCGGGCACACTTTGTACGCACATCGGCGCGCGCCGGCGAGGATATGATCTGTGCGCTCGACCGTCACCGCAGGGCCCAAAGCGGCGCGGAAAACCTCAAGTTCTTGGCGGCACAGCCCGGTGCACGCAGTAGCTGCGCGACAGATGGGGCAGTGATTTTCGACGAGCAGGAATCCGTCGCCATCGGCTGCGGCCTCGGCCATGTAGCCGGCGGCTGTCCGTAGGCGGACTAATCGTTTGACCTTTTCGCGCAACGTGGCTGCGGACGCCAGCGCTGCGCGATAGTCGGTGATTTGGTGCTCGGTGCGCTTCTCGACAAGCTTGTTGAGGCCGCGTTCGCCGAAGACGTCGCGAATGTTGGCGATGAGCTCGACCGAAAGTTCGGCGTGAGCGTCGGGAAACAGCGGATCGGCTCGCTGTTCGACTTGCCAGAGTTTTGAGGGGCGGCCACGCCCGCCTTCTTTCGGTGACGCGGCGAAAGAGACAAGGCCGTCGTCCTCAAGGGCATAAAGGTGTTGGCGCACCGCCATGGCGGTGACGTCGAGGGCCAGCGCGATCGCTGCGGCTTCGCTTGGTCCGTTGCGTTTTAGGTAGTCGAGGACGGCGCGCTTGGCCGCGCCGGTGTTCTTCATATCGCTCATGTCTATTTTATAAAGAAGTTACTTGCGAAAATCAAGCGGCGGCGTTACATGCGACGGCAATGGAGGCTGGCATGGCGGAATGGGTCGATACCGGGGCGCTCGCGGATCTGACACGCAAAGGGCGTCGCGTTGTGAAGATCGGAGGCAAGCAGATCCTTCTGATCGAAAGCGGCGGGCGCGTGTTTGCCTGCAACAACAGGTGCCCTCACGAGGGCTATCCGTTGAGCGAGGGGACGCTCGGAACGGCGTGCACGCTGACCTGCAACTGGCACAACTGGAAATTCGATCTGGCGAGCGGCGATACGCTGGTGGGCGGCGACAGGCTTCGGCAGTATCCGGTCGAGATACGTGAAGGGCACGTTTGGATCGACGTCTCGCAGCCGCCGTCTGACGCGCTGAAAGAACGGGCGCTTGCCAACCTTGCCGAAGCGGCGGACGACAACGACTACGAACGGATGGCGCGTGAGGTTGCGCGCTACTTGAAGTCGGAAGGCGATGCGCTCGAGCCGCTACGCCAGGCGGTCGCGCGCTCGGCTGCTCGCTTCGAGTATGGGATGACGCACGCCTATGCGGCGGCCGCCGATTGGCTGGCGCTGGCGGACTCGGCGCAAACACGCGAGGAGCGGCTCGCGGCGCTGGTGGAGCCGCTTGCGCATATCGCATGGGACACGCTGCGGGAGGCCGAGTATCCCTTCACAAACGAGGCAATCGCTTGGGATGGTGACGCGTTCGCCGCTTGTATCGAAGCGGAGGACGAGGCTGGCGCGATCGGGCGGCTGAACGGTGCGTTGGTGCAAGGCGCGCGGTTGCTGCCCGAGATTCGGCGAGCACTGGGGCGAGCGGCACTCGCGCACTATCAGGACTTTGGGCATTCGGCGATTTATGTGCGCAAGGGCTTCGAGTTGATCGAGCGGCTGGGCGCGGTAGCCGCGGGGCCCGTGCTCAGAGCGTTGACGCGATCGGTCATCTATGCGACGCGCGAAGACCGCATTCCAGAGTTTCGTCACTATGCGAAGGCGCTCGCAGCATGGGGCGCCGGGGCGGCCGGCAATGCGACTGCGCCGGCCGTGTTCGTCGGGCTATCGGTCAACGCCGCGCTCGACCGCGTGGTTGCGATGCCGGGAGATAGTGTCGACAAGTACCGAACGCTTCTGGAGGCGAACGCGCGGGCGATGTTGCGGTTCGACACGGCGGTCGATGCGCACACAGCAAAGCCGGTGTCGCACAATGTAAGGTGGCTCGACTTTACGCATGCGTTGACGTTTGCGAATGCGGTTCGGGTGGATTTGCGAAGAGCAGCGCGATCTGTGGCCGCAAGCGCTTCTGCAGCTTGCCTGTTTTCTGGGGCGCAATGCACCATTTGTGCTTGCGGAGGAGGATGGGGCTTGGGAGGTCCCAGATGCTGAGGCCTTTTTCGCAACGGAGCGCGCGGCGCTCTACGATCATGGCATTCGTGAGCCGATCTTTGCCTGCCATCGGGTGAAGGTTTTGGCTGCCGTGGAAGAAGAGGTTGCTTGGGCAGGCGGTGGCCCACTCTCGCGCGCGCTGCTGGCGGCCACGAACCGGTATCTGCACTCGCCGATCAAGGGGCACCATGCTTTGCGGGCTGCGTATCAAGCTTTGAGCTTCGTTGACGCTGAGGGTTGAGCGGCCTTTTGCCTCCCAACCGGATTGCCGATATGTACAGGATGCAGCATCCCCGCGATGCGTGAGCGCGTGAGCATGACCCTGGACCGAAAGTGGTAGGTAGCGATGACGAAGGCCGTTGAATTCTTGTTCGATTTCGGAAGCCCGACGTCGTATCTCGCATACAAGCAATTGCCGAAGATTGCGTCGCGGCACGGGGCGCGAATTGTGTGGACCCCGATCCTGCTTGGCGGCGTGTTCAAGGCAACGGGCAATGCGTCGCCGGCGCAGGTCCCCGCGAAAGCCCGGTACATGAACCAGGATCTGGCGCGGTTTGCGAAGCGCTACAACGTGGCGCTGAATTTCAACACGCACTTTCCAGTCAACACACTGGCGTTGATGCGAGGCGCGGCTGCGTATCAAGGAAGCGATCAGTTCGACATTTATGTGAACGCGATTTTCGATGCCATGTGGGCGCACCCGCGGAACCTGAACGATCCGGGCGAGGTTGCGCAGGTATTGCGCGATATCGGCGTCAAGCTGGAAGACTTCTTGGCGCGGATCGAACGCGACGACGTGAAGGCGAAGCTTAAAGCCAATACCGAAGGGGCCGTGGCGCGAGGCGTGTTCGGAGCGCCGACGTTTTTCGTGAATGGAGAGATGTTCTTCGGGCAAGATCGCCTGGACTTTGTCGAAGAGGCGCTGCTGCCCTAGCGTTCACCGTAGTTCGTCCCGATTTGGCCGGGTTTCGCGGCTGATTTCCGGGTGACCGTGTGTCTGCGGTCATTGCCCTGACCTGCCTGATATTGTCTGAATAGGCTGTGCCGAATGGCCGGGTGGGGCTGGCGTTCGGTTGGGGGTCGCGGCTGGCCGCGATTGGGGGCTAAATGACGTCAGAAGTCATGCTGCTGAACGTGCAGGGCGGCGCCCTGGCGGCGGACAGCGCGCTCACGGCGATCGAGTACCATAAGGATGGTACGGCCAGCGTCCGCTATGAAAAGGGCGCGGAGAAGATTTTCATCTTGGACCAGGCTCTGCCGGTCGCGTCGATGATTTTCGATGTTGCTGAATTCTACCGATACCCGTGGGGCACGATCTTTGAGACCTATAAAACTGTAACGCCTTCGCGCGGGAATACCGTGTCGAATGTGGTGCAGTCGTTGATGCAGTTCTTGGGGCGTTGGACCGCAGGGGCGGATCCGAAGGCGCAGCAGCTGTTGCCGCTTGAAGAAGGGCAGGAGCGGCTGAGCTTTGCGATCTACATGGCGGGGTTGGTTCAGCGGTTCCATCAATGTACGGAGTTGGCGAGCGGCACGCGTGCGCAGCAGATTGCGCGAGCGCTCGACATGCTGCGTTTTGAGACGCAGTTCGCCGGCGATTACTTTCAGACCTTGTTTCTGCCCGCGGGCGACACGCCGCAGCGCCGGCCGCTGATCGGTGAGAGTTCGCCGCGGCTTGTTGCACTGCTCGACCAGTACTTGGACAAGCTTTTGACGGGGATGCTTGCCGGCATGTTCGGCAACGGTGTGATTTCGGGCGAGGTGAAAGCCTCGCTGGCTGAGATTACGGTTTCCTCGTGCTTGACCGATTGGATTCCGCCAGGGGTGCCGAAGACGGGAATCGTGTTCTGTGGGTATGGAGCTAGCGACGTGCGACCGGGATTCATCGAGATCCGCGTTGCTAGCGCCTTCGGTGGGATTGTGAAGCATCAGCTGGTTGCGGGTGGGGCGCCCAATCAACGCGAGACGGCTATGATCCGCTCGTTCGCGCAGACGGATTTGATCGAGGCGCTGCTGCGTGGCGCGCAGCCCGGCTACAAATACGTGATCTTTCAGTTGATGCGTCAGGGAATGACGTCGCTGCTCAATGCGGTCGGTGGCGAGATCGCCAAGAAAGATGCGGCGTTGGCTAAATCCGTGTCGCAGACATTCGACCAAGCGCCGCTTGCGATTGCGCGGGCGATCTTGATGGCGGGTGACGACATCGCGCGGCATGCAATGGAGATGCGGGTGGCGGAAGTGGTCAATTCCGCGGCGCCGGAGGTTCTGGCGAACTATGCCGAGAAGTTGGTCCGGTTGTCGGTGATCGAGCACGAGTTGACGGGCAGTCAAACGGTGGCGGAACCGATCGTGGCACTCCATATCAAGAAGGGGCGCGCGACATGGGTTCGCGGGTCCAAGAACGGGTCTATGGCATGAGCAAGCACCACAGGGACAAGCGTAAGATCGTCAGCGATGTCGTGCTTGAAATACTCGAGCAAGGGCGCGCCGCGCGGGCGGACGGGCCGGCATCGGGGCTCTATGGGCGAATGGCGCAGATGTCGTCGGCGCTGACGCAGGCGGGGACATTGCTTGCGAAGATGGATCGCGGCGGCGTGTCCGGGCGCAAGCGTTCACCGCTGCAATCGCTGCTTGGATCGGTGGGAAAAGATCCGGCGCCTTCCCGGCGGCGGTCCTGGTTTTTCGCAGCGGCGACGAAGGCGGATATGCCGGATGCGCGGCGGATCGAGGCGTTGCTGAAGGCATCGGTAAAGGACGGTCAGCGGTTGGTTCTGGATATCGAGCACGCGCCGGGCGCGGCGAACAACGACCTTGTTTGCCACTTGCCGGAAGGCGCGAGCGATCCCGTGTGCGAGCCGCGCTAGCTATATTTTTCAGCGCCGTTTCGCTGCGGTGGGCGATTTCAGGCCGCTTGCGACGAGGCGGCTCCAAATTTCTTCGGCATCTTCGGCGTAGCTGAAGAGGCGCAGATCGTCGGGCGAGATCATTTCCTCGTCGACCAGCGTTTGGAAGTTGATCAGGCTCGTCCAATAAGCGCGATCGAATAGGACGACAGGGACGCCGTCTACCTTGCCGGTTTGGCGGAGCGTGAGCATCTCGAACAACTCGTCGAGTGTGCCGAAGCCGCCGGGGAAGACGACGAGGCCGTTTGCGCGCATTGCCAGGTGCATTTTGCGCATCGCGAAATAGTGGAACTGGAACGTCAGCTCGGGCGTCGAGTAGCGGTTCGGCTCTTGCTCTTGCGGCAGGCGGATGTTGAAACCGATCGACGGCGCGCCGGCGTCGGCTGCGCCCCGATTCGCGGCTTCCATCGTGCCGGGACCACCACCGGTTGCGATGACGTTGTCGCGTTCTTTGCCGTCGCCATCGCACGCGCCGCCTTTGATCGAGGCGAGCTTGCCGAATTCGCGGGCGGCCTTATACCAGCGGTGCGTCGTCTTTGTGCGAGCTGAGCCGAACACGACGATCGTCGAGCGGATGCCGGCGGCACGCAGGTGCTCTTCAGCTTTCTCGTATTCCAGCAGGAAACGCACGCCACGCATGGAGTCTGAGAGCAGGAACTCCGTGTCGAGAGCCGGGAGCTCGTAGGCTTGCAGGTTCGTGTTCTTGCCTGCCGACTTCGACGGCTTCTTGGCCATTTGTGTTAGTCGCGTGTTTGAGGTGGAACAAATCTTAATGCAAATTCATTGATGCTTGATTGATGACCCACGGTTGTATGCCCCGGGCTTTGGCTTTCCGGGGACAGTGCCTATACTGGCACGATGACGACGGCGGCGCTTGTTATCGTTTTGGGTTCGGCCTTGGTGTTTGGCGCGATCGCGTTTGCGGCGGCCTGGGCCGCTTCACGGCGATGGTTCCTGCCGGTGCCAGCCTATGGCTTTGCGGCGGCCGGTGCGGTGCTGGGTTTGGTGATCGGTTACGGTGTGACCGCAGGGTGGTTCAGCGGCGCGCTTTGGAACGAGCGGGTTCCGGTGGCCAGGGTGCTGCCTTACATGCAGGCCATCAGCAAGTACGAGCCGTCGCTCTTCGAGCGGTTGGAAACGTCCATCCTGCGCGATCAGCAGGAGGGCCGGTCGGCGGAAGAGGTGCGCGCCAATGCGAAAGCGCTCGTGCACTCGTATGTGGCCGACAAGACGGTGGGGCTGCCCGACGAGTTGGTGTACGAGCTTTATTCGGCGCAGCGGGACAGCCTTGCGTATCTCGCCGAGCGTAACCAGTACCAGGCGTGTGCGGACTTTGCCTTGGGCCGATTTAGGGGCGACATCGACACGCTCTTGAGCGGGGAGCTGGCGGAGCGGAACGCCAGCAACGTGACGCGTGTTCTGGCCATGACGGCCGATCCTGGGATGGCGCGGATGCCGTCGGAGCAATTCACGCAGCTTGTCGCAGATTCGTTTGCCGGGGCGTCGCAAGCGACGGGAATTCCACTCGACCTGGATGCGGTCGACACGGTGCTTGCCGGGAAGGCCGATCCGGCACGGACCTGCCGCCTGATGAAGTCCTTCTTCGATGCGATCCTATCGCGGCCGGTGGATGTCGCGGCGTCGGCGCTGCGCACGCTGTCATCGGGCGAGCGGTACTAACCGCCTACGACGTACGCGTGCCGCGCAGGCCGGTCATGTTTTGGATCAAGGCGTCGGAGGCTTCGGTCGGCAGGAACTCAGCCAGCGCGATCAGTGCGCGGTTGCGAAGGAACGGAACGACGTAGCGCGCGCGAGGCTTTTCGGTTTCGACGGCGTGCACGATGGCGCGGGCGGCGACTTCCGGTTTGGCCGCATTCGGGTGAAGGTCCTTTTGGAAAGCGATGACCTTGGCGATCTGTTCGGCATAGGGCGCGCCCGGCTCGCCGTGTTGTTCGAGGCCTTTGCGTTCGATTTCGCCGAAGCCGGTTGAGATTGCGCCGGGCTCGATGATGACGACGCGGATGCCGAAGGGGCGCAGTTCGTTGCGCAGAGCGTCGGACATGGCTTCGAGCGCGTGTTTGGTGGCGTTGTAGGGGCCGAAGAACGGAAGCGCGAGGCGGCCGACAACGCTTGAGATGTTGATGATGCGGCCGGATTTGCGCTGGCGCATTTGCGGAAGGAACGTGCGGATCATGCGCATCGGGCCAAAGACGTTGGTTTCGAATTGCGCTTTCAGGTCGGCGTCGCTGACGGATTCGAGCGGACCTGTAAGGGCGTAGGCGGCGTTGTTGATCAGAACGTCGACTTGGCTTGTGAAGGTCGCGATCTCTTTACTTGCTGCATCGACGGAGTCTTGCGACGTGACGTCGATCGCAAGCGTATCGACGCGACCCTTCGTCGTGCGCTTGATTTGCTCCAAGGCCTGAACATTGCGGGCGGTGGCAATGACGTGGTGGCCGCGTTCGGCCAAGCGGACGGCGGTTTCGCGTCCGATGCCTGCGGATGCGCCTGTGATGAGTACGGTGGGCATTGCTTTCCTCTGGGCAGGCGTCGGATTTAGCACAGAGGTGTGCGCAAAAGAAAAGAGCCGCGAAACCGCGGCTCTTTCGCTGTCGCTTTGTGGGCGACTGTTACCAGTAGAGCTTCGCGCCGATGCCCGCGCGGTAGCCGGAGATGTCTTTGCCCAGACTCTCGTTGTAACCGCCGTCGAGGTAGAGGGCGAGGTTCTCGTCAAGATAGGCCTGCATGCCGGCATCGAGCGAGAGGAGCTCGTCGTTCGTGTCGGAGACGACGGTGTTGACGCCACCGGTCACCGTGTTCACGCCGTCGGACAAGACCGTCGAGTAAGCGACCTGTGCCCACGGACGGATCGAACCGCCCCAGGTCACGCCGTCGAAGCGCAGCGCGCCCTTGGCCTCAATGAGGCCGGTGTCTTCGGTGACTCTGAACCCGAAGCAAGTGTCGCCGCAATTTGTGCCGTCATAGCTGACGGTACCGATCAGCTTCACAGCGAGCGGTTCAAGGCCGAGGCCGACACCGGCTTGCGCCGAACCGATGAAGCCGCCCGATGATGCCTCATTGGATGAGCCGGCCAGCGTGCCGTTGTACATCCAATCCATGTCAGCGTAGCCGGCCGAAATGTTGAGGAAGAAGGCCGAGCTGGTGAAGGCTGCGTAGGCTTCGATCACGCGCGCATCGCCGTCGAGCTTGGCTGGGCCGGCAGTTGCGATGAAGTCGCTGGTCGAGCTGCCGAAGCCGCCCGACACGCCACCGAACCAACCGGCGCCCATGCGCCAGTCCATGCCGCCGGTCGTACAGCTGAAGTCTTGGTCTTGTTCCACGCCAGTATCGGCGCCGAATGACGAGTTGCCCTGACGATAGCCGAACCAAGCGCGGCCGTAGGTGGCGCCCTTGGGGCTGTCGGGGATGCGCTGCTCGTCGCGGAAGCAGCCGCGGATCAGGTTCTGACCGGCCGAGAGCAGTGCCGCGTGACCGGTAAGTTCGTCGCGCGCGGCGGACTGCAAGAAGTAGCCGTCGTCATTGGCGACGTTGTAGTTCGGCACGTGGGTCAAGAAATATTGATAGGCGCCGGCAACGAGCCAACCGGGCTGCACAAAGTTGTTTGCGGCGCTTGTGCCGCCGACGCGGATAACTTGGATACCATTGCCGGTCGTCGGTGCGCCCGCTGCGGTCGAGAGGAACGAGGCGACTGCAAATGTCGTCGTGCCCGTGACGTTGCCGTCGATGTTGAGGAAGTCGTGAGTCGTGCCCGGCGTGCCGCCCGCGGGGGCTGCCGCATCGATGTTGATAAACATCCCGACATAGGCGTTCGTGCCGGTGGATGCGTAGTTGCCGGTGACATTGATCGTGCCCATGTCTTGGCCGGGATTCTCGCGCGTGTCGCCGGGCGGAACCGAGGTGTTGCCCGGTTGCAGGCCGCCGTTGCTGCTGACGTCGCCGTTGATCGTCGCGTTGCCGGTGAGGCGGCCCGCGGTGATCGTGAGGTTGTTCAGGTTGTAGTTCGCGACGGATTTGGATGTTATTTCGCCGCCGTTGATCGTCACCGACGACGAGTTGTCGATCGCCCCAGCGTTCTGAATCTCAAGCGTGCCGCCAAGGACGGTGGTCGCGCCCGTGTACGAATTGTTGCCGGTGAGGATCCACTTGCCTGCAGCCAGTACGGAGAGGTTGCCGGCTCCGCTGATCAGACCCGAGAAGGTGTTCTCGGCGCCGCCAACCGTGAATGTGCCACCGATCAGGTCGACTGTACCTGCGCCGGAGAGAGCGCCAATGCGCTCATTCTCGTAAACTTCAAGTAGGCCGCCCGCAGCTACTGTGACAGCGCTGCCGTTGCCGATTATGTCATTGGCGTCGCCAGTTGCTGTGGATGCGCTGTTCAGGCGAAGGATGCCGCCGCTGTCGATGGTCCAAATCAAGTTCCGGGAGGCGTCAAGATTGTCGCCGTCGTTCAGGATCAACGTCGTGCCATTCCGCACGATCGCATTTTCGAAGTTTTGGAATTGGGCTGTATTGGCCGTCGTGAACGCAAGGTTCGTGAATGTCAGGCTCTCGGGGCCGGGGCTGATCCCAAACTCGAGCGTGTCGTCGCCCGCTTGGCCGTCGTGGTTGTCGGCCAAGTTGGCGTTGACGAGAGAGATAACGCAGGTGTTGTTGCCAGTCGTTGTTGCGCAAGACGCCGCGGACGCGGCGGGCGTTAGCGCGACCAGCAAGCCCATTGACGCTGTCGCCATAAGGGCCGCACGAAGGTTCGCAACTACAAAGGGAACGGCACGCGATTCCGCGGTCGTCATCCGAGACTCCTTACCCACACCTTAAGGCGGCTTTGGTTAGCTCTAACTCTGGGGCGATTTCATCGGAACCGGCACCGACAAGCAACGTAAAGCCGGGGGGATGGCAAACGCTGCGGCGCGAATCCCAACGGCTGTCACCGGAACGCTTCACCCCTAGCGGTTGTGCGGGCGGACTTGGATAACCACTATTTGGTTAGGCCTGACGTTTACGACGTCACGGCAAGGCGGTTGTGCTGGCGATTCTGCGAGTGATTCCAAACGATTGGCTGGGACTGGCCTCTCCGGTCACACGTAAGGCTCAACCGGCGCGCCACAGTTTGCGGCCGGCTCTGAAAACGGCGTAACCGCCCGCGGCTGCGCCGCCGGCAACCGCCAGCACGAAGACGATCGAGCCGATTGCTCCGCCGAACGAACCGGCTTCAGTGAAGACCGTTGTGAGCACGCCAAGCGCGCACATACCGCAGAGCGCGATCAAGAGGACACCGGCGCTCATGAGAGCAAGGCCGAAGAAGCGCTTGAGCGAGTCTGTGCCTGGTCCGGTCATGCTTTTGGTCTTAGTGCGCGGCCGACAATGTAGACGACGAATCCGATGCCGGCGGAGAAGCCACCGACCAAAAGGACCATGGGCGTGATGCTCAATACCTCTCGTGCATCGGCTGGGCCCTCCGTCAAGAGCGTGGCGAAGAACGCAGCGGTGCACAGACCGGAGGCTGCCATCCACAAGACGCCCGCGGTGATGAGGATGAGGCCGATGATCCGGCGGATCGAGGCGGGCGGCGGTGCGCTGTCGGTCATTGCGTGGGCCTCAACCAACGGCCTGCTGCATAGAGGATGCTGCCGATAATAGCAGACGGCACGGCGACGATGAAGATCGTGCTGATATCGCCGGAGGTGATGCCGTAGGCTTGGACGACAAAGGCGACGAAGACAAGCGTGCAGAGGCCGGTGGTCGCGAGCCAGAGCACGCCAACGACGATGAGGGCGAGGCCGATAAACCGAGTTGGCGTGTTCGGGTGCGGGTTGTCCATCGAAGTGCCGTGTTTGTTGGGGCTGAGGCTCGTCGATCATTGTTTTCGCTGGAGCCAGAGACCCACGGTGATGCCCGCTATGGCTAGCGCATCTACGATGCACATAAAGGTAAGATCATTCGTCCAACGTCCTCCTGTGCCAACTACTAGGACAAAGAATGGCCCCCAGCCGTATATCAAGAGAACAACAGCGCCCAATGCAATGAACACCTTGCCCACGGCAGCGTCCGGTAGTTTGCTTGCTGGCTCATTCATCGACGGATACCGGCCGCTTGGCCCACCGCGCCCTCGCGGTAGAACGTGTTGAAGGTGTCGAAGGGGTAGATTTTGCCGTCGGGTTCGACGAAGTGCACGCAGCTTCGTTTCACGCCGCCGAGGTCGAAGTTGAAGCGGTCCATGAACTGCACGATGACGACGCGGAACGTGTGTGCGTATGCGATCTCTTGCGGGACGGCCGCTTCGGGTAGGCAGCAAAGGACGGCGGCGAGCTTTTCCGACGTGTCGGCGGCGGCGGTCGAGAGCGAGAGCAGGTCGAACATGCGTTTGCGCAGTTCGGGGAAGTTCTCGAACGTCACGGTGTTTGGGGCCGCTTCGACCAACACCTCGCGCGGGATCATCGACGTGATTGGCGCCACCTGCTTTCCGTTGCGCAGCCCGTAGCCGATCGAGATGGCGTCGGGGTTGCAGGGGAGCGGGATCATGTCTTCGAGGGCGAAGACGCCGGCCTTTGCCACCTCGCGGCGGACGTCGGAGAGCAGCACGCGGTTCTTGCGCGGATCGAAGCCGTCGTTGCGGCCGGCGTCTTGCACGGGCTGCAGCGTCACGCCGCGCACGCAGCGCCATTCCAGCGCGTGGCGGACGATGTCGGGCACCTCTTCGTCGTTCACGCCTTTCTTTACGGTGACGACGAGTGTGGTCGAGATGTTGTGTTTCTCCAACGCTTCGAGGGCTTGTTGGCGCACGCTGCGCAGGTCGGCGCCGCGCAGGTTCATCAGCGCGTCGCGCTTCAGCGAGTCGAACTGCAGGTAGACTTCGAAGCGCGGCATGTAGGTCGCAAGGCGTGCCGCGAACTCAGGCTCGCGCGCGATGCGGATGCCGTTCGTGTTGATCATCAGGTGGCGGATCGGGCGGCGCTTGGCGGCGTCGAGGATTTCGAAGAACTGCGGATGGATCGTGGGCTCGCCGCCCGAGATTTGCACGAGGTCGGGCTCGCCTTCGCTCTGCACCAGCGTGTCCATCATCGCTTCGATGGTGACGAGGTCGCGGTGGCCGGTGCGCTTTACCGATGAATCGGCGAAGCAAACGGGGCAGGAGAGGTTGCAGGCTTCGTTCACCTCCAGGATCGCGAGGCACGAGTGCTGTTCGTGATCGGGGCAGAGGCCGCAGTCATAGGGGCAACCGCGCTCGGTGTGCGTTTGAGGTGCTAGCGGGCGGTCGCCGGGTTTGAGGTAGTCCTTGCAGCTCTTCCAATAGGTCGCGTCGCTCGAGATCAACGTCTTTTGTACGCCGTGTTCGGTGCAACGCTTTTGGTAGAAGACGTCATCACCCTCGATCAGGATTTTTGCGGGCACGAGTTTGAGGCAGGTCTCGCAGAGGCTCGTCGTCTGCGCGTGGAAGAGGTAGGGCGCCGACTTGCGGATGGGGAGGGCGGTGGTTGCGGTGAGATCGAGGGGCTTGTTCATGCGTTGATTGTAGCACTTCCCCGGGTAGTACAGGCGTTCGTGGCTGTGAGACCACGCGGGGTGGGGGATACCCCGGCGTGATTTGGGCGAACAACCCCATGTACCCTGGCGTCAAGAGCCGAAACGAGCTGGCGCGCTTCGCGGACGAGCCCGCGCAAGGCGTCCGCTTCGCGCAACCAAGCGCTGCCCCGGGTGCCGTGCTTCCATGCGTTGCGATTGCCCCCGCGAGCTCCGCCGCGCGCGCCGTGAAAGCGGCAAACGCGATAGCCCCGAACCGCCGGGGCCCGGCACGGCCGCTGCGTTCGCTTCGAGCGGGCATGGCAACGCGGTGCTGCTTGGAGCCTTCTTACGCTTGAGCACATGTACGTTTTCCTTTCGTGGCGGCGAGGCACATCTGCTTAGTTTGCCATAAGTTGAAGAAATATAGAACTAAACAAGAACTTAGGCAAGTGCAACAGTAGACCTGGTCGCGGTGCCTCAGGTGGTGCTCGTCGATCGACGGATCATGAGGAATCCATAGATCACGAGGCCCAAGCACATCAGATGGAAATGATTTAGCGGTCCCACCAGGGGCGGATAGGGCTTGAGGAATTCCCAGACAAAGCGTTGGGCGCCGTAGGCGATGGCTAGCCAGTAGAAGCCATCGCGCATGGCCCACGGTTGGCGGCTGCGCAGGCCCGAGATGAACGCGGCGAGAAAGAGGGCCATTGAGAGTGACTCGTAGACCTGCACGGGGTGGCGGCCGATGCCGTCGCCAAGGTCTACGGCCCAGGGTAATGGTGTCGGCGTGCCGAACGTGTGGTCAGGGAGGCCCGCGAACAGGCAGCCCCAGCGACCGACCGCGACGCCTGCCGCGAACGGGCCGGCGAAGACGATGCCGGTGGACATGCGGATGCCGCAGGCGAGTTTGTAGAGCTCGACGGCAACGATGGCGCCGACGAGAGCGCCTGCCACCGAGTGCGCGAGGGCGAAGACGGCTTGGCCGACGAACGTGAACGTGCCGGCGAGATACGCGCCCGCAATGGCGCCGACGGCGAGGCTGGCGAAGTAGCCGCCGTCGGCGACGCGCGCGACCTCGGCCGTCGCTTCCTTCAGACGCCAACGATAGAGCGCGACGCCCACTGCCATGCCCGCACCCCACGCCAGCGCATCGAAGGCGAGGTGGTAAGCGGGGTTCGTGGGGATCGCGATCATGCGGCTTTTGCAGCAGCTTCCGTGCTTCGGCCGGTTTCGAGCGTGATCAGCGCTTGCATAACTGCGAACGCTGCTGCCGAAAGGAAGACGTGCCACAGGAAGTGCGTGCCCATGGGAACGGTGTCGCACATGCTGCCGTCAATCGAACGGAAGGTTAGCGCGGCCATTGCGGAGGTTATGGCGATTCCTCCGATCAGCGCGGCTTTTTTGGACGCGGCGTAGCTGCGGACGATGAGCCAGATCGCGATCGTGATGATGAACGGTGCCATCACGGACCAGCCGCCGCGCACGGGTAGGTCGGCGAAGCGCACAGCGACTGCGAGCGCGATGGCGCCAGCGGTCACGAGGACACCCTCGCGCCACGGGGCGACGTAGCGTGCCCACAAGACGATTGCGACGGCTACGAAGACCAACGCTGGGAGAACATCCAACGTTAATGCCCAGCGCGTTCGCAGGCCGTGCCACAGGATGCTCCCGAGGCCGTTCGTAATCAGCAGCGCGCAAAGGGCGTAGAACGACAGTGCGTTGGGTGTCCGGCGCATGACGCTGACGAGCGCGAAGAGGCCGAAGACGACGATGATGCCGCTGGAGATGGCGTTCGCGGGTTCGACGGGGAAGATGCCGGTGATTGCTGCAGGGGTCTCGCAGTACTGCGGGCCGAACGGTGGGGTGCTCAAACGGGTTTCAGCCTTTCGTGGGGTGCGGTGGGCAATTCGGCTTGGATAGGATCACCGTTAGCAACATCGCCGGTTTTGATGACGATTGCCATCACGCCCGCCTTTCGGATTAAGCCGTCGGGCGTGCGTTCCAGCAGCGCTTCCATGAGCCCTGGTTGAATGCCGTCGAGTTGGGTGCACGGATTGCGCAAGCCCGTGATTTCGATCGCCGCATCTCCCAGGTGCAGGCGCGTGCCGCGGGGCAGGGCTAGGAGATCGATTCCGCTGGTCGTGATGTTTTCGCCCATCTGGCCCGGCGCGATGTCGAAGCCTTTCCCGCGCAGTTCGTCGAAGAGTTCTGCGTGGATCAGGTGGACTTGGCGCAAGTTCGGTGCGGATGGATTGGCGGCGACGCGCGAGCGGTGTTTTACCGTCGTGCCCATGTGGGCGTCGCCTTCGACGCCGAGCCCCTCGAGCAGGCGGATACGATCGCGCGTCGGCTTCGACATTGTGTGCGTCGGGCTGATGGCAAGAGCTATGACGCGTGCGCTCATGTACCGGGGAGCCTGTACAACTTCGCACGAGCATCGCGGTCGGCGATCTTTTCCTTGCGTGCCTCAAGCTGGTTCATGATCGCGCGGCGGCGGTCGGATGGGAGCGAACTCCAGCCACCGATCTCAGCCATCGACCGGCCGCAACCCAGGCACCAACCTGTCGTAGCGTCAATGGCGCAGACCTTAATGCAGGGGCTTTCGATGGAGGTGGTCATGCCCTCTGGTAACGCGACCTCAGTGCGCTCACAAGCTGCTTTGAAACTGGGCGAGCGGGCCGTTATCATCAGGCTCGAACCTCCTAAGGATTGCAGCCATGAATCTTGACTTGAACCCCACTGACGAGGCCTTCCGCAAGGAGGTTCGCGCGTTCATCGCCGGTGCTATGCCAAAGCAACTGAAGGGCAAATCGCGACGCGAGTACGAGGGCAAGTCCGACTTCTTGGCGTGGCACAAAGCGCTGTACGAGAAGGGTTGGGTGGCACCTTCGTGGCCGAAGGAATACGGCGGCACCGGCTGGACCTCGACGCAAAAGTATATCTTCAGCGAAGAATGCGCGGCGGCCGACACGCCCATGACGCTGCCGTTCGGGCTCGCGATGGTGGGGCCGGTCATCTACACCTTCGGCAACGAAGAGCAGAAGAAGGAACACCTGCCGAAGATTCTCTCGGGCGAGCGCTGGTGGTGCCAGGGCTATTCGGAGCCAGGTTCGGGCTCGGACCTTGCGTCGCTGAAGACGACGGCGGTGCGCGAAGGCGACCACTACATCGTCAACGGCCAGAAGACTTGGACGACGCTGGCGCAGTACGCCGACTGGATATTCTGCCTCGTGCGTACGGATGCGAAGGCGAAGCAACAGGAAGGCATTTCGTTCCTGCTCATCGACATGAAGACGCCAGGCGTCACCGTACGCCCGATCATCACCATGGACGGCGCACATGAGGTGAACGAGGTCTTCCTCGACAACGTGAAGGTTCCGGTCAAGAACTTGATCGGCAAGGAGAACGAGGGTTGGACCTACGCGAAGTTCCTGCTGGGTCATGAGCGCGCGGGGATCGCGGGCGTCGCGCGTTCGAAGCGCGGGGTCGAGCGACTCAAGAAGCTCGCCGGTGCGGAGCAGGATGGCGCCGGCAAGAAGCTCATCGACGATCCGCTGTTCGCACGGCACATCTGCGAGCTTGAGATCGACCTGTTGTCGCTCGAGTTCACCGAGTTGCGCACGCTGGCGCGGGAGTCGAAGGGTGGGCACGGGCCAGAGGCTTCGATCCTGAAGATCAAGGGTACGGACATTCAGCAGCGGCTGACCGAGCTTACGATGGAAGCGATCGCCTATTACGGCAACCCGTACCAGCCGTTCGCCCACGACAAGATGACGAACGAATACGTGCCGGGGCCGGACTATTCGCACGGCGCCTCGCAAAACTACTTCCTGACGCGGCGTACGTCGATCTACGGCGGCTCGAACGAAATTCAACGCAACATCATTGCGAAGATGGTGCTGGGGCTCTGATTGCGCCCCCGCGCCCAATTCGCTATCAGCATCGCAACTCAGACATACGGAAGCGCCCCAAATGGATTTTTCCTTCACCGAAGAACAGACGCTGCTTCGCAATAGCGTCCAGAAGTTCGTGCAGAACGGTTACACGTTCGACATGCGCCGCGCGATCGCGAAAAGCGAGACGGGCTGGAAGCGGGAGAACTGGAAGCAGTTCGCCGAGCTCGGCCTCTTGGGGGCGCCGTTTGCGGAAGATTTCGGCGGCTTGGGCGGCGGTCCGGTCGAAACCATGATCATCATGGAAGAGTTCGGCCGCGGAATGGTGATCGAACCGTATCTGGGAACGGTCGTCCTTGCCGGTGGGTTTCTGTCCCACGGGGCGTCGAAGGCGCAGAAAGAGCACTTCATTCCTGAGATCATCGAGGGCAAGCGCGTGTTCGCGTTTGCGTTCGCCGAACCGCAGGGGCGCTACAACTTGGCCGATCTCGCCGTGACGGCGAAGAAGTCGGGCGCAGGCTACACGTTGAACGGCCACAAGGCGGTCGTGATCGGTGCGCCGTGGGCAGACAGCCTGATCGTCACCGCACGCACGGGCGGCGGACAGCGCGACGAGAAGGGCGTCTCGGTCTTCGTCGTCGATAAGAAGGCCAAGGGCGTGTCGTGCCGCGACTATCCGACGGTCGATGGTTTGCGGGCTTCGGAAGTGACGTTTGAGAACGTGGCGTTGGGTGCCGACGCATTGATCGGTCACGAAGGCGACGGGCTGCCGCTGGTCGAGCGCGTCGTCGATGAAGGGATCGCCGCACTGTCGGCGGAAGCCATCGGCGCGATGAAGGTCTTGAACGACGCGACTGTCGAATACTGCAAGACGCGTAAGCAATTCGGCGTGCCGATCGGTAAGTTCCAAGTGCTGCAGCACCGCATGGTCGACATGTTTATGAACTACGAGCAGTCTGTGTCGATCACGTACATGGTGACGCTGAAGCTCAACGAGAGCGACACGGAGCGCAAGAAGGCCGCCTCAGCCGCGAAGGTTCAGATCGGCAAGGCTGGTCGCTTCATCGGTCAGAACGCGGTGCAGCTGCATGGCGGCATGGGCATGACGGACGAGCTCAACGTCGGCCACTACTTCAAGCGCCTGACCATGATCGACACGATGTTCGGGAACGTGGATCACCATTTGAAGCGGTATGCTTCGCTCGACTAGAGAACGGTCGCCAACCTGATCGGTACCGGTTGCGGTGCGCTGAGGCGTTCCCGAGGGAACGTGCAGATCACGGTCGTGCCTTTGCCGAGCACGCTATCGAGCGTGACCTTGCCGCCGTGGGCTTCGACGAGTCCGCGGACAATGGGAAGGCCGAGGCCCGTGCCCTTTTCGCGTGTGGCGACGTCGTGCCGGCCTTGGCCGAACGCTTCGAAGATCGTGTGGACGTCAGCAGGGTCGATACCGGTGCCGGTGTCTACCACGCCGATCGTCATGCCGCCGCCCTGAGCACGTCTGGCAAAGACGGTGACAGTGCCTCCGGCCTTTGTGAATTTCACTGCGTTCGAAAGAAGGTTCAGCAGAATTTGACGGAAGGCGCGGTCGTCCGCGAGCAGATGCGGCAGGTTCGCATCGATGTCGGCGCGCAGCGCGATCGCCGATTGCCCGACGCGCACCTCGAACATCGTGAGCGCGTTCGCGATGGCCTTGGCGACATCAATCTCCTCGGCGCGGACAACGAAGCGGCCAGCCTCGATCCGCGACAGGTCGAGCACGTCGTTGATGAGGCCCAGGAGATGCTGACCGCTCTCGTGGATGTTGCCGGCGTAGTCCAGATATTGTGGCTTCCCGAGCTTGCCGAAGACCTCGTCCCGCATGATTTCCGAGAAACCCAAGATGGCGTTGAGTGGCGTGCGCAGCTCGTGGCTCATGTTGGCAAGGAATTCCGACTTCGCCTGACTTGCGGCTTCGGCGCGTTGGCGCGCCTTGTCGGATTCGATTTTGGCCGCGGTCAGCTGCTCGATGAGTTCGTTCTTGTCTTCGCGCAACGAGAACATGTCGCACGACGTGAGATAGAGTTGCCGCGCGAGGTACGCCATGAAGAGGCATAGGCCGACGCCAAGCGTGGCCAGGCCGAAGTAGAACGAGGTGCCCTCGAACAACGGCGGCAAGATCAACGCCATCGTGTAGGGAACCTGCGTTGAGACCAGCATAGGTGGGCTCGACGACTGAAGTGCCGCGCACGCCGCCACGCTGCAGGCGTAGACGAGTGCAATCAGCAAGTGCCCGGTCATCGGGCAGTAGCTCCAAAATAGCAGCGCAGGTGCCGTCCAAGCCATTGCCGACATTGCGCCGACAAATGCTGCCGCGGTCGTCCAGCGAGGGAGGTCGGCGAGATGCTTTTGGGTGCGGTTGAAGACCGAGTATACGGCGAATTGGACTATGGACGTGACAGTGAGAACCGCCACCCAGGTCGCCAATTGCCAGCCGGGCACCCAGGGCGCGAGCATAAGGCTCATGACCGTGCCGAACACCGGCATGGCGAACGCCGTCGGTCCCAGATTGCGCAGCACCAACTCAAGCTGATCGTGCTGGAGCTTTGCCAATCGTGCAGGCGAAAGCGCTCGCGTTTGCGCGAAAGCGGTGTCGCCAATGTATGCAGCGGCCTTCCCGAGCACGTGCCGTTCCCCAATACGAAATCGGGCGATCTTCGCATGGCAGCCGTTAAAGAAGGCTGGGGCAGGGCGGCTTCTCCGCGAGCTTGGCGCTTGCTTCGCGTGCTCGCATGGTTACGTTTGTCTAAACATCCCTGCGGAACGGATCAGGTCATGAACGAAGTGTTGCTTTTTGAAACGAACGGACCGGTGGTCACGTTGACGATCAACCGCGCCGAGTCGCGTAACCCGCTGGGTCACGAGGGCGACGGCGAGGTGTTTGCGGCGGCCGCCGCACGCATCAATGCCGATCGCGGCGTGCGCGCGGTGATCCTGACGGGCGCGGGCAAGGCATTCTCCGCCGGGGGCGACGTGAAGGCGATGCGCGACAAGGGCGGTGCTTTCGCCGGCCCCGGCGTTACGATCCGCGAACGCTATCGCAACGGCATCCACAAGATCGTGCGCAGCGTCTGGGGGATCGAAGTGCCGGTGATTGCGGCCGTGAACGGGCCGGCGATCGGACTCGGCAACGACGTCGCTTGCTTGGCGGATACGCGCATTGCCAGCGATACGGCGATCTTCGGTGCGACGTTCTTGAAGATCGGTCTGATACCGGGCGACGGCGGCGCGTGGTTGTTGCCGCGTGTGATCGGCATGGCGCGAGCGAGCGAGCTTCTCTACACGGGCGACACTGTCGACGCGCAGACCGCGCTTTCTTGGGGGCTTGTTTCGAAGGTGGTGCCGGCCGGCGCGCTGATGGATGAGGCGATAAAGCTCGCGCAGCGGATGGCGGCACAGCCGCCTGACGTCTTGCGCATGACCAAGCGGCTGCTGCGCGAGGGACAAGCGACGAGCTTCGACAACATCATGGAGCTTTCGGCAGCGATGCAGGCCTTGGCGCATCACACGGAGGACCATGCCGAGGCGGTCAACGCATTCTTCGAAAAGCGGCCCGGGAACTACAAGGGGCGATGACGGCGCCGCCTATCATTCCCGGTTTCGACGTTCGGCCGCTGCTGGCGAGCGACGTGCCGGCGCTTGAGGTGTTGTTCGACGCGGACCCCGAGTATTTCGAGATCAACGGCCGGCGGTTTCCGGTTGAGGAGATGCGCACCGCTTTGCCGCCGGGCCGGACCTTCGATGACAAATTCGCCTATGTGCTCGAACGCGACGGTCACCCAGAGGGGATGATGGATGTCATCCGCGGCTATCCGGAGCCGCCTGTTTGGTACCTGGGCTTTATCTTTCTTTCGGTAGGCGTTCGGGGCGGCGGTCAAGGACGACGCTGCCTGCGTGCGCTTTATGATTGGGTGCGCGCCCAAGGCGGGGCCGCGATCCGTCTCGGCGTTGTCGAGCCGAACCTCAAGGCGCGCCATCTCTACGCTACGGAAGGCTTTACGTTCGAGGCTATGCGCGAGGTCGATCCCGAGGCCAAGCGCATGCGCCGCACGCTTGTACTTCGCCGCGCGCTCTAGTCTACTCTTGGCCAAATCGTCATTCACATCGGAGAGCAACATGACCATCGGCATCGTCGCCACGCTGAAGATCAAACCCGGGAAGGAACAGGAATTCGAAGCCGTGTTCCTGGAGTTGCAGGCTGCGGTGAAGAAGAACGAACCCGGCGCGCTGCAGTATGAACTGTTCAAGTCGAAGGCTAACGCGTCGACCTACATCGTGATGGAGCAGTACAAGAGCGAAGCAGATTTGGTGGCGCACCGGACGACACCGCACATGGCGGCGGCCGGGTCAAAGCTTGGCGCCGTGCTCGACGGGCGTCCGGGTGTCGAACTTCTGGACAAACTCTGAGGATTCCCGATGGAACTGTCGTTCAATCAGCAAGATCTGAAGTTCCGCGACGAGGTTCGCGCTTTCATCGCCGAGAAGTACGACGAAGATCTGCGCCGCAAGATGGCGTTCTCGAAGAACGGCTATCTCGACAAGGAAGGGCAAGTGAAATGGCAGAAGGCGCTTTATGAGCGCGGCTGGGCTGCCGTCAATTGGCCGAAGGAATATGGCGGTGCGGGCTTCACCGCGAACCAGAAGTATATATTCGACCTTGAGATGTCGGCCGCGGGCACCCCGATCGTGAGCCCGATGGGCTTGAAGATGGTTGCGCCCGTGATCATGGCGTTCGGCAACGACACGCAGAAGAAGAAGTACCTGCCGCCGATCTTGTCGTCGGACATCTGGTGGTGTCAGGGCTACTCCGAACCGGGGTCGGGGTCTGACCTTGCCAGCCTGCAGATGCGGGCCGAGGACAAGGGCGATCACTACATCTGCAACGGTTCGAAGATTTGGACGACGCACGCGCAATGGGCAGATTGGATTTTCTGCCTCGTACGCACGACGCCGGGCGGGAAACCGCAAGAGGGCATCTCGTTCATCCTGATCGACATGAAGACGCCGGGCATCACGGTGAAACCGATCGTGACGCTCGATGGTCCGACGGAAGGCTTGCAGGAGGTCAATCAGGTTTTCTTCGACGACGTGCGCGTGCCGAAGGAGAACCTGATCGGCAAGCAGGACGAAGGCTGGACCTACGCGAAGTACCTGCTCGAGTTCGAACGGGGCAACGCCTATGCGCCCGGTCTCAAGCGTTCGCTGAAGAAGGTGCGCACGATCGCTGCGGCCGAAGGCATGGACGGCAAGCGGCTGATCGACGACGCGGACTTTCGGCGCAAGATCGAAGATGTCGAGATTCAGCTCCACGCAATGGAGTACACGGAGCTTCGCGTGTTCTCGAAGCTTGCGACCGGCGGCAGGCCGGGGGCGGAGTCTTCGCTGTTCAAGACGCGTGGCACCGAGCTTCAGCAAGCGATCACGGAACTGGCGCTCGAGGCGGTGCAGTACTCGTCCATGCCGTTTGTGGCGAACCCGTTGGCGCGCGTGAACGAGCCCTGGCCGCAGCCGGACTATGCCGTGACCACGGCGCCGTACTACTTCAATCTGCGTAAAGCCGCGATCTATGCCGGGTCGAACGAGATCCAGCGGAACATCATGGCAAAGCTGGTGCTTGGGCTTTGATGGGGATAGGGGGCAGGGAATGGTGTTTAGGGCATCCTAAACGCCATTCCCGAAAACCCAATCCCTCTTAAGGCGCACCGAATGTCGAAGTCCAACAAAGTTGCCATCATCACAGGAGCTGCGCGCGGTATTGGCGCGGGCGTCGCCACCGCGCTTGCGAAAAAGGGCTATGCGGTCGGTCTGGTTGGGCTTGAGGGCGAACTGCTGCGGCAGAACGCGAAGGCGATCGGCGAGCGGGCGGTTGCCTTCGAAGTCGATATGACGGACCGGCAAACGGTCGGCAGCGCGTTCGAGGGTGTGCGGGAGCGGTTCGGGCGGATCGACGTGGTCGTGTCGAACGCGGGGATTTCAAACTTCGATCTGCTGACGACGATGTCGCCGACACATTTCCGGCGCGTGATGGCTGTCAATGTCGAGGGAACTTTCAACGCGATCCAGGCGTCGATCCCGCATCTCGTCGACACCAAGGGTTACTTTGTCGGCGTCGCCTCGATCGCGGCGGCATTGGCGCCGCCAGGGATGGCGGCCTATGGCGCGAGCAAGGGGGCAACCGAAAACCTGCTCAACACGTTTCGCGCCGAGGTCGTGCACAAGGGCGTCGATGTCGGCGTCGCGTATTTCGGATGGTTGGCGACCGATCTGGTAAAGAGCGGTGGTGAGCATCCGGCGTTCACGTATGTGCGCGAACATTTGCCAGGGCCGCTCAAGACGATCGCGCCGGTCGATATTGCGGTGCGCGCGATCGCGCACGGCGTCGACAAACGCAAGCGGCGAGTTATGGCACCAAGCTGGCTCAGGCTCGCGCTGGCGCTGCGTTGGTTCGTATCCGCTAACCCTTCAGGTTACAGAGCTCATATGCCCGAGATCGAGCGCTTGTGTGCCGAGGAGCTAAAGAAGCGCGGTGGTCCCAACGGGGCGCTCATCACCGAGCCGGAGCGCAACTAGTTAGGTCCACCGTTCGGGCCAGTCCTCGCCCGAGAGCCGGTGGAAGAGGAAAGCGAATCCGACGAGGACTAGCGCGCCGGACAGCACCGGTGTCAGCAGGAACAACGGCGTTGCGTGCACGCTTGTGATGATGAGTGGGCTGATGCCGGCGGGCGGGTGGAAGGCGTCGGCTGCGTGCATCAAGGCGATCGCGAGGCCGACGCCGACGGCCGAGACCCAGAACGCGTCACCGAACATCGTCGCGCACGCTATACCGGCGACCGCCGAGAGAATGTGGCCGCCGACGACGGCACGCGGTTTTGCCGGCGGCGCTTCCGGCGAGCCCATGACAAGCACGATCGAGGTTGCGAACGGCACCATCATTAGTGGCTGACCAGACGCGTGCGCGAGCGTTGCCATGATCGCGATGCCGAGCGCGCCGCCGACGGCGCGCCCGGCGATCTGCGAATAGGGGAGGGGCGTTCTACTTCCCACTAATGCGGGCGAAGAATTTTTGCGTTTGCTCGCCGCCCATGAAGTAGGCCTTGGCGCCCGTCATGTCGGCGATCTTGGACCAATTGTCGGCGACCTTTTCGGCAGTCAGGCCTTCATGGCCCAAGAACGCGCCGTTGGATTCCACGATCTGCGCCACCGCAAAGGCGCCGCCGCCGGCGGCCAGGATCACGCCGTTCGGCGCGTCTTCGCTGACCAGGTAAATCACGCCCGGGGTCACGAATTCGGGTTTGAGCGCTTCGAGCGCTTGGGCGGGCATCAGGTTCTCCGTCATGCGCGTGCCGGCCACGGGGGCAAGCGCGTTCACGCGGATGTTGTCCTTCTGGCCTTCGAGCTTCAGCGTGTTCATGAAGCCGACGAGGCCGAGCTTGGCGGCGCCGTAGTTCGTCTGCCCGAAGTTGCCGTAGAGGCCCGAAGATGACGACGTCATCACGATGCGCCCGTACTGTTGGGTCTTCATCGTTTCCCAGCACGCCTTCGTGACCTTCACCGAACCGACAAGGTGGACGTCGAGCACGAATTGGAAGTCCTTGATCTCCATCTTCGTGAAGCTCTTGTCGCGCAGCACGCCGGCGTTGTTGATCAGGATGTCGATGCGGCCGAACTCGTCGAGCGTTTGCTTGACGAGACCCGCGACGCCCGCGTCGTCGGTGACCGAGGCGCCGTTCGCGATTGCCGTGCCGCCGAACGCCTTGATCTCTTCCACCACTTTCTTTGCCGCTTCCGACGAGCCGCCGGAGCCGTCGACGGTGCCGCCCAGATCGTTGATCACGACCTTGGCGCCGCGGCGGGCGAGATCGAGCGCGTGGGCGCGGCCCAAGCCGCCTCCGGCGCCGGTGACAATGGCGACTTTGCCGTCGAAGCGAATGGACATGTGTGTGGTTCCTCTGAATGCTGCAGTTGCGAAGTGCGCTTGTTCTGCCCCGGATTTTGGGTGAAATCAACTGGCTGAGGGGATATCGCGTGACGAAGGTGCTCAAGAGCCAGATCGAGATCCGTGCGTCCGCCCGGCGGGTGTTTGAGGCGTTTTCGAACCCGTTGTGGTTGGCTGCGGGGTTGCCCATCGAAGTTCGTATTGAAGTCGATCCGCCGGGGCCGATACGCCACGGTACGCGCCTTCGCGCCATCGGCCGTATTTCCGGAAAGGATCAAGCGGAACCGCTCGATATCGAAGTCACAGAAGTCATAGCGCCGCGCGTCGTCGAGATCGCCGGTTTCCTGTCGCCGAAGCAATCACGAGGCCGGTCTGTCTCGCGCTACGAGATCGAGCAGTATGGCGAGCTGTCGGTGCTGAAGGTGACGAGCCGCACCGAGTTGGACAGTTGGCTTCTCTGGCTGGCGTGGCCTTTGATGCTTCCGTTCATCAATTTCTATGGGATGCGCCAGTTGAAGGCGATCAAGGCCGAGGCCGAAAAGGCTTAGGTTGTGTTTCGGCGGGCGGCTTCGTCGGCGACGACGATTATCCGATAGAAAAGCGAGCACATCAGGTATTGCAGATAGAATAGCCCGACGAAGTAGGCGCCCCGTCCTGGGAGGGAGCCGCTTGTGCCCAAGAGGGTAACGAGAAACCCGACCGCGGCCACCGTGGTGTTGAAAGCGAAGAGCGGGCGCGAAAGGCCGGAGTCTCTGCCCGCGGCTTTCATGCGAAATCGGTTTTGTGTTTGGTGAATGAGAATCCAGCTCTGGCTGATCGCGGATGTCATGCAGGCGAATTGCCAAAGGCTCATTGGAAGCAATTCCAAAGCATCGAGCAGGATCGGTTGCATCGCGAGCAGGACAGACAGTACGGCCGCGAGCACCAGATTTCGCACGCGGAAGGAAATGACTTCATCCGTCGCCATCGCGGTCCGCCGGTCGATCGACGTGACGATGCCGGCGAATCCGGCTAGCGCCACCGCCGCGGCGAGGAAGCTCAACAGGACGGCGACGTCATTCCCGGTCATTTCGCTCTCTCATGTACGATTGGCGTCGATTCGCACTTTAGCCGACTCGGTTGCATAAGGATGACACACGCGATGGACTTTCCCCCGCAGCTACAGAGCGCCCTTGGGCTCGTCGTGTTTGTCGCCATCGCGTGGGTGCTGTCGGAGAACCGGCGGGCTTTTCCGTGGCAGACGGTGGTGGTCGGGATCGGGTTGCAGATTGGGCTCGCGGCCGTGCTGCTTGGGATTGCGCCGGTGCGCGAGGCGCTGTTGTCGTTGAACGTCGTGGTCGATGCGATCCAGAGGGCGACGGCGCAAGGGTCGTCGTTCGTGTTCGGCTACGTGGGCGGGGGCACGCCGCCGTTCGAGGTGAAGAACCCGAACGCGATGGTGACGATTGCGTTCACGATCTTGCCGATCGTGCTCGTCATGTCGGCGTTGTCGGCGTTGCTCTGGCATTGGCGCATTCTGCCGCTGGTCGTGAAGGGGTTTGCGCTCGCGCTCGAGCGGACGATGAAGATCGGCGGGGCGCTGGGCGTTGGGTGCGCGTCGAACATTTTCCTCGGCATGATCGAGGCGCCGCTCTTGATCAAGCCGTATCTCGAGAAGATGACGCGGAGCGAGCTGTTCACGCTGTTCACGTGCGGGCTGGCGAACGTCGCGGGCACCGTGTTGGTGCTGTTTGCGAATGTGCTGAACCCTGTGATCCCCGGCGCAGTCGGGCACATCATCGTGGCGTCTCTCTTGTCGTTGCCCGCGTCGATCCTGCTTTCGAAGGTGATGATCCCGGGCGACGCGACGACGCCCGCGGCGCTCGGTGAAGTGCGGCTCTATCGTTCGTCGATGGACGCGGTTGCGACGGGGGCCGAGGACGGGATGAAGATGTACCTCAACATCATCGCTATGCTTGTCGTGATGATCTCGCTGGTGGCGCTTGCAAACATCATCTTGAGCAATGTCGAGGTCGGTGGCGCGGCGCTGTCGTTCGAGCGGATCGTCGGTTGGTTGTTTGCGCCGATCGTGTGGCTGGTCGGCGTGCCGTGGGCCGACGCCGCTACCGCGGGCAGCCTGATGGGCACGAAGGTGATCCTGAACGAGTTCATCGGCTACCTTAATATGGCCGCATTGCCTGCGGATGCTCTCGGCGAACGGTCGGAGTTGCTCATGCTCTACGCAATGTGCGGGTTCGCGAACCTGGGGTCGGTTGGCATGGTCATCGCGGGCGTCAGCGCGCTGGCGCCGTCCAGGCGCGAGGAGATCGTTCAGCTGTCGCTTTGGTCGATCATTCCCGGAAACTTGGCCACGTGCATGACGGCAGCGGTGGTGGGGTTGTTGCCGTGAGTAAGAGCCCACAGATCAGCCCTTCCCCCCTTGAGGGGGAAGGTGGCGAGCGGCGCAGCCGCGAGACGGATGGGGGGCGGTCGTATACTGATCTCAGTCAAAAGCGGGCACGCGAACTCCGGCGGAAGATGACAGACGCGGAGCAGCGACTCTGGTCGGCGCTGCGGGCAGGTCGTTTGCGGGGCCTGAGGTTCCGCCGTCAGCAGCCGATCGGGCACTACATCGCAGACTTCTTCTGCGCGAAAACACGGCTGGTCATTGAGGTCGATGGCGGCCAACACAGTGATGAGGATGCGCTGTGGTATGACTATCATCGAACCAAGTGGCTGGAGTCGAAGGGCTATCGCGTCGTTCGCTTTGCGAACTATGACGTCTTGAAGCACACGTCGGCGGTGGTTGAGCGGATTTGGGAAGAGATTTCTCCGCCGGTGCATTGTATGCGGGAGGTGGGGGCTCGTGTTGACAGCCCCCCATCAGTCGCGCCTTTGGCGCGCCAGCTTCCCCCTCAAGGGGGGAAGCGCTGACATCGAGGAGGCGCTTGTGCAGAAGCAGATCGGGAAGCTGCAATCCTGGATGCTCTGGGTGGCCGGGGTGCTCGCCGTGCTTGGCTCAATCGGATTGGCGGCGTTGCCGCTGCGGCTCTTGTTCTTGCATGTTAACATTCTGCCGCTGATCGTTGGGGGCTTGTGCCTCGCCAGCGCCTTTGCGTCGAGCGAGCGGGCGGCACTTGACTTGGCGTCACCCTCGATCAGCCGGCGCGTCCGGATTTACGCCTTGGTTGTCCTAGCGGCCGCCAGTTTTGCGACCATGTTGCCGTTCATAGCGCTGCCGGTAGGCTTGCCACTGGTGCAGTTCGATATGCTAATGCTGCTGGTCGGGTTTGGGTGCCTGTTCTTTGCGTATGTGGGCACGCGATCCTGAGCACCTCTTAGCCTACCCCGTCCGGAAATTCAGGAGTTGACGTTGCGACCAGTCGAGAGCGCCGCCGCCGCGCGCGTTACGTGGCCTGTTCTTCTCGGCTTCGGCCAGCTTGCGGTGCCGCTGGCGTTCGCCAGCTTGCCGATTGCGATTTTCGTCACGCGGTTCTACGCGCAGGATTTGCAGATCGGCATCGCGGATGTTGGGTTCATCCTCCTCGTCGCGCGGCTCGCGGACATCATCGTCGACCCGATCATCGGCTTCGTCAGCGACAAGCTGAAGTTGCCGTTCGGGCGTCGTAGAAGTTGGGTTCTCTTAGGCGCGCCTGTCTTCGCGCTGGGCGTCTATATGCTGTTTCTGCCGCCGACGAGCCTCGCCGAGGCGAGCGAGGACGCGCGGCGGCTCTATCTGCTCACCTGGATCGCGGTCTTCTACCTCGGCTGGACGATGATCACGATCGCCTACGGCGCGTGGGGCGCGGAGCTTTCGGACGATTACAACGAGCGCTCAAGCATCACCGGCGTGCGCGAGGTGTTCACACTTCTGGGTCTGGGCGTTGCGGGCGCCATTCCGGTGATCGTTGGCGTGCCGCAAGAGGTGTGCGTCGACGGTGCGGTGCAAATCCAGCAGAACGGGCAGGGCGGCTATTGGCAGATCATGCAGGTGATGGGAATTACCATTATCGCGCTCGTGCCGGTCGCGCTCGCCTTTCTCTATCTGACGACGCCGGAGCCGCCCGTACGGGAGGAGAAGCACATTTCGTTCCTCAAGGGCGCGAAGATTGCGGCGACGAACCTGCCGTTCGTGAACTTGTTCTTCATCACGCTCGGCATCCGGATGGGATCGCGCGCGGTGGAGGGGCTGCTGACGTTCTATCTTGTCAGCGCCGTGATGTTCACCGAGCAGCAGGCGAGCTCGGCGGTGCTTGCGCTGCTTGTGCCGGCGATCGTGTTTGCGCCGTTCTGGATTTGGGCCGGTAAGGCGTGGACGAAGCACAAGGCCCTTGCGATCGCGCTCTTCATCGGCACGATCACGTTCTGCGTTTTGCCGTTCCTGCGCGATGCGGGCTATGTCGTGAACTTATTGGCTTTCGCGGTGCTGGGGTCGGTGTTTTCGGCACCGTTTACGCTCGGTCAGTCGATGGCGGCGGACGTTATCGACCTCGACAGTCTGAAGAGCCGTCAGCCGCGCGCGGGGCTTTTGATCTCGTTCTTCCAGCTGGCGGTCAAAGCGGGCGATGCGATCGGTGTTGGCGTTTCGCTGATGCTCGTCGGATGGCTCGGATTCATCGCGCGCAAATGCGCGGTGAATACGCCGGAAGCGATCGATGCGCTGGCGAACGTCTATGTGCTGTTTCCGATCGTGCTCTGGGTGCCGGCGATGATCCTGCTTTGGAACTTCCCGATCACGCCCGCGGTGCAGAAGCGCATTCGCCGTCTCATCGAGCGGCGCATCGCTATCGAGGAGCAAGTCCGCAAGCGGCGGCAAGCAGCTCATACGACCTGAGTCTTGCCTTGAAGTCGTAGGTGATCGTGAGCGCGATCACCTCTTGCGCGCCGTACTCCGCGGCAAGGCGTTCGAGACCTAGCTTGACCCGGTCCGGCGTGCCGGTGATGCCCCGGCTCGCAATGCCGCGGATCATGACGCGGTCTTCGTGGGTGTAGGGATAGGCCTCAGCTTCCTCCGGCGATGGGAAGGCGCCCGCCTGGTTGCGCAGCAGCTGCATCACCCAGAGGTTTCGTGTTGTGCAGAGGCGGTCGGCTTCTTCTTCCGTTTCGGCGCAGAGCGTGAAGACCGCGACGCTGACGTGGGGCTTGTCGCCTTCGCGGTGCGGCTTGAAGTGCTTGCGATAGAGTTCGGCTGCGTCCGGTCCGCTGCCGTCGGGTGAGATGAACTGTGCGAATGCGAGCGGTAACCCAAGTTCGGCCGCGTACATCGCTCCGTTCATGCTGGACGCCAGCATCCACATCTCGGGCATGCCGGGGCCGCGCGGGCTCGCGTGGACGCTGCGATAGGCGTGACCCTCTGGCCATTGCGCGAGCCCTGCGGCTTCTTCGAGATAGTGTCGGAGCAGGGCCGCCTGTTGCGGGAAGACGCCGACGTCCCAGGTTTGCGGACCTGCTTGCAGCGCGACGCTGGTGCGGCCGTCGGCGCCGGGGGCGCGGCCGAGCCCCAAGTCGATGCGGCCGGGATAGAGCGTTTCCAGCATGCGGAAGTTTTCGGCGACTTTTAGCGGCGAGTAGTGCGGCAGCATGATGCCGCCGGAGCCTATGCGAATGTGCTTCGTTTCTGCCGCCACGCGCGCGATCAACACCTCCGGGGTGGAGCCAGCGAACGAGGACGTATTGTGGTGCTCGGCCAGCCAATAGCGTGCGTAGCCGAGGCGCTCGCAGGCTTTCGCAAGCTCAATCGTTTCGTGCACCGCGTTGGCTGCGGTGCCGCCTTTGCGGATCGGCGATTGGTCGAGGGCGCTCAAGATCATGGAAGTGATCGTAGAGTATGAAGCCTGGTGAACGCCAGTCTGGGAGCGCGGGCGTCCCGCCCGCTCTTGCTGAGCGTTTTATGCGCGGTGAGTTGACGAGGCTTAGAGAGCGGGCGGGACGCCCGCGCTCCCAGACTGCGTACGGTCGGCGAGCAGGCTGGTGGCGAGGCCGACCAGCGTCACCACGAACAGCGTCGCGATGATAATCGTGAGCATCGGTTCGTCGGTTGCGGATTGGATGTTCGACAGCGAGAACGGCACACCGGTCTTGGCGATCTCGTTGATGTGGCCGAACAGGGACATGTAAAACATCGCGGCCGTGAAGCCCCAGCCGGCGGTCAGGATGCCGACACCGCGGTCGTTCGGCGTCCAGAGCACCGAGAAGGCGCCCCATTGCAGCAGCGCGACGGCGACATAGTCGACGACCCAGAACGGCCACCATTGGATTACGCCGCCATTGCGGATCACCTCCGCCACAGCGAGGAACGTTCCGAAGCCCAGCGCGAGCCACGCAGAAAACTGTTTCATGCCCCTTGCGGCTTCGTCCGAACCGCCCCCAGTGCGATCAGACGCTCGATCGCTTGGTCATCATACCCCGCAGCCTGCAACACTGCGCGGTTGTCTTGACCGAAATCCGGCGGGATGTGACGCGTGGACGATTTGGTGCGGGACATTTTCACCGGCGAGGCGATTCCCTTGTAGCCGTTTCGCTCCACAAGCATGCCGTTGGCGGCAGTCTGCGGGTCGTTCAGAACTTCACCGATCGTGTTCAGCGTGCCTGCGGGCACGCCGGCGCTCAGAAGCTCAGCCGCGATCTTTGCGCCGTCGAGTTTTGCGAAGGCTTTGGTCAGCAGGTCGGTGAGCACAGCGCGGTTGGCGTTGCGGTCGGCGTTCGTCTTGAAGCGCGGGTCGGCGGCGAGTTCTGGCAGACCAAGCAAGGGCATCGCCTTCTTGAACTGCGCGTCGTTGCTGGTACCGAGCAGGATTGGCCGTGTTGCGGTCGGGTAGAGATCGTAGGCCGCGATGTTCGGGTGCGCGTTGCCGAGCAGCTTCGGCAGGCGGCCGTCCATCAGATAGTTCCCGGAGTGCGGATGCAGGATCGACAGGCCCGCATCGTAGAGCGAAACCTCGACGAATTGGCCTTTGCCGGAGCGGTGGCGTTCGTTTAGTGCAAGCAGGATGCCGATCGTGAGGTTCAAGCCGGTCGTCATATCGACGATCGGCACGCCGACTTTGAGCGGCCCGGACGCCGGCGAACCGTTGCAATTCGGCAGGCTCACGATCGTCTGCACAACGGCGTCGTAGCCCGGCATGCCGCCCATCGGACCGCTCTCGCCGAAGCCGGTGACGCGCGCGTGGATCAGTTTCGGGAAACGCGCGGAGAGCGCGTCGTAACCCATGCCCCAACGCTCCATCGTGCCGAGCTTGAAGTTCTCGACCAGCACGTCGGCGTCTTCGAGCAGCTTCCAGACGACTTCGCGGGCTTCGGGTTTGGTGAGGTCCAGTGCGATGCCGCGCTTGTTGCGGTTGATGTTCGTGTAATAGGCGGACGGCCCGCGCTCGCCCGATGCTTCGCCCCGGAACGGCGGTCCCCACTCACGCGTCTCGTCACCCAAGGGCGGCTCGACCTTGACGATTTCAGCGCCATGGTCGCCCAGGATTTGCGTCGCGTAGGGGCCCGCGAGGACGCGGGAGAGGTCGAGGACTTTGACGCCCGCGAGGGCGCCGGTATTGTGGGCTTTGGAAACTTCGTTCATAGCGCGTTGATACACGAGGTCGGACTTGCGGGGGAGTAGCTTCCAGATCGATTGGTGGTGGTTCGCTCTCGTTGTCGCCGTGGATGCTATCGCCGCAGCAGCGTTAGCTGCGCCTCACTCCCACAGCTTCATGCCGATCCACCCGTATGCGTAGAGGTAACCGGAGAAGATCAGCACTGCGATGCCGCTGAGCCAGGCAGTGCCGCGCGCGAAGAGGTTTGCGTCGGGGGCGCCCATGACGGCGCGGAGTAGGGTCAGTACGCCCAAGGCAGGTGCGGCGAGTGTTGCGCCGTAGAGGACCCAGCCGAGGGTGCTTGGCCGTCCGATTTGATCGAGGCTGGCGCCGGAAAGTGCGACGGCTACGATCCCCGTGACTGCGACCGTCGAGAGCATCGCCAGCCAGGGCAAAAGGCGCAGCGTCACGCCGCCGCGTTCGGCCAACCGGCCCATGAACGCGCTTGGAATCCAGATCAGCATGTATAGCGCCGACAGAACGAGGGCGAGGAGGTAGACCGCGGCCATCGCGGCTTTGCCGACGATCTCGGTCAGTGGGACTTTGCGGTCCGCGCCGATCGCCGTGAACATCAGCATGTCGTCGCCCTTGGGCACGAACACGATGTTCGGCACGGCCTTGTCGGTCTTCTGGAAAGTGTTGTTGCCGACGTGGAGGCGCTTTGTGCCGTTGAAATCGAGCTCGCCGTCTTTGGCTTGCGCGGTTTGCCAGCCGAAGATGCTTTCGAGGATCGCGAGCTTTTGCTGACGTGGCGTGATCGACTGGTAGAAGCCCGTCAGGCGCTCAAGGTCGGCTGGCGCGAGCGGTGCGACGGTCGGCTTTGCTTCCGGGAAGTTCCGTTCGAGATAGCTTCTGATTTCCTCGCCTGCGGTGAATACTTCGGATGTGCCGAGGTTGGCCATGACGACAAAGCCCGCACCTTGTCCGGGCGCGTATTCGTACTTGGATACGAAACCGTCGATGCCGCCATCGTGGCCGTAGAAGATGCCCTTCTTGCCGGCATAGACCATATTGCCGAGGCCGTAGCCGTACTTCAAACCGGCGCGCGCGCCGTCGTTTGTTTCGGGGCGTTCGATCCGTTCGACCGAGGCGGTGCTGATGTACGCGCGCCCGTCCAGCGTGCCGCGGCCGAGCATCAGGAGCGGAAGCTTCGCCAGGTCCTTTGACGTGACGTTCAGCGAGCCCGAGGGCCGCGCCAGGATTTCGACGAACGGTTCTTCTGTGCCTTCTGTATCTCTGTAGCTCTTCGAGAGGCGGTCCGTGATTTGGGGTTCGCGCGTCCAGTAGGCGCTTTCCATGGCAAGCGGGCCGGTGAGCCGCTCTGCAATGAAATCTTGGAAGCGTTTGCCGGTGACCTTTTCGATGATACGGCCGGCGATGACGGGGCCAGCGTTGCAGTACGACGTCATCGTGCCGGACTTCCAGCGGCTTTTGTAGGGGCCGTATTTGTCCACCGCGTCGGACAGGGGCACGTCTTTGCCTTCGAGCAGGTAGTGGTGGAACGTGATGTCGTCGAAGCCGGTCGTGTGTTCGAGCAGATGGACGAGGCGGATCGGGTCGGTCTTTTCCCAGGGGTTGTCGTATTTCAGCTCCGGCATCAGGTCGGAGAGCTTCGCGTCGAGGCTGAGCTTGCCTTCCTCGACCAGCATCATGATCGCGATGCCAGTGATGCTCTTGGAGATCGAGCCCGCGCGGAAGACGGTCTCCGGCGTGACCGCCTTCTTCGTCTTAAGGTCGGCGAAGCCGTAGCCCTTGGTGAGAACGATTTGGCCGCCTTCGATGATGGTCACCGAGACGCCCGGTACTTTGGCCTTGGTGAACGTCTCGGCGAGGCGCTTGTCCAGTTCCTCTAGGGAAGCGGCGGGGGGCTTGGGCTTATCGTCGGCCGCTTGTGCGGCGACAACATTGGCGAAGAGCGCGACGATTGCCATCGCCGCTGCAAAGAACGGTTTCAAGAGAGCCCCCTTAGGTCGGTCTCCCGATCATATATGAAGGCGCGGACAGGGGCGAAAGGCTCAAGCCCTTGAATCCGAGGCGAAACGTGTGAAAGGTGCACCCGCTAAAAGGGGAATCCGATGGCTCTCGACCTCGAAACTCGCGAACAGTTGATCTCCTCCGTCCGGCGCTTCGTCAGCGAGCGGCTGGTGCCGCTGGAGGACAAGGTCGCGCGGGACGATCTGGTGCCCGACGATGTCGTTCGCGATTTGCGCGAGCTCGGGCTGTTCGGGATGTCGATCCCGGCCGAGTATGGCGGGCTTGGGCTCACTATGGAGGAAGAGGTTCTGGTTTGCTTTGAGCTGGGGCAGACGTCGCCCGCGTTCCGGTCGGTGATCGGGACGAATGTCGGCATCGGTAGCCAAGGCGTCGTCATGTTCGGGCGTGACGACCAGAAGCGCGAGTGGCTGCCGAAGCTTGCGAGCGGCGAGGCGATCGCCAGCTTCTGTCTGACGGAACCGGGCGCGGGGTCGGACGCCGCGTCGCTGCGCACGACGGCGATCCGGCAGGGTGATCACTACGTCGTCAACGGGACGAAGCGCTACATCACGAACGCGAATAAGGCCTCTGTGTTTACGCTGATGGCGCGTACCGATCCTGGCAATAAGGGTGCGGGCGGCATCAGCGCGTTTTTCGTGCCGTCGAATCTGAAGGGCATCACGATCGGCAAGCCAGAGCGCAAAATGGGCCAGCAAGGCGCGCACATCTGTGACGTGGTGTTTGAAGACTGCCGCGTGCCGGCGAGTTGTTTGCTCGGGACGGAGGGGCAGGGGTTTCGCATCTCGATGCAGGTGCTCGACCGCGGGCGGTTGCACATTTCGGCGGTTTGCGTGGGTGTGGCCGAGCGGCTCATCCACGATGCTGCGAAGTACGCGCTGGAGCGTGAGCAGTTTGGGCAGAAGATCGCCGAGTTCCAGCTGATCCAGGCGATGCTCGCGGATTCGAAGACGGAGTCCTACGCGGCGCGCTGCATGGTGCTCGACGCTGCGCGCAAGCGCGACGCGGGTGAAAGTGTGACGATGGAGGCGGCCTGCGCGAAGTACTTCGCGAGCGAGATGGTGGGCCGTGTCGCCGACCGTGCAGTGCAAATCCACGGTGGTGCGGGCTACGTCAGCGACTACGGTGTCGAGCGGTTCTATCGCGACGTGCGGATTTTCCGGATTTATGAGGGCACGAGCCAGGTGCAGCAGTTGGTGATCGCGCGCAACCTTCTCAAATCGCTGGGTTAAGACATGACCAAGACTATCCGCATCGGTTGCGCCAGCGGCTTTTGGGGCGACAGTTTCTTTTCAGCGCCGCAGTTGGTGATGAAGGGGAACATCGACTACCTCGTCTTCGACTATCTGGCCGAGATCACGATGTCGATCATGGCGCGGGCGCGGGAGAAGGATCCGAATGCCGGCTATGCGCATGACTTCGTGACGGTCACGATGGCGGGTATCGCGCGCGATGTCGCGGCGAAGAAGATCAAGGTCGTGACCAACGCGGGCGGTGTGAATCCGAAGGCGTGTGCGGCGGCCCTTGAAGCGTTGCTGGCGAAGCAGGGCGTGGCGTTGAAAGTCGCTTACGTCGATGGCGACGACGTGTTGCCGCGGCTCGACACGTGGAAGGCGCAAGGCGTCAAGGAGATGTTCACCGGCGCCCCCCTACCGGAAAAGCCGATCAGCATGAACGCCTATCTTGGCGGCTTTCCGATTGCGGCAGCTCTTGCGAAGGGCGCGGATGTCGTGATCACGGGGCGGTGCGTGGATAGCGCGGTGACGCTTGGGGCGTGCATCCACGAGTTCGCGTGGGGTCCTAAAGACTACGACAAGCTTTCGGGTGGGAGCCTCGCCGGCCATATTGTCGAGTGCGGGGCGCAAGCTTGCGGCGGCATCTTCACCGATTGGGACCAAGTGCCCGATTGGGACAACATCGGCTACGCGATTGCCGAAGTGTCCGCTGACGGGTCGTTTGTCGCGACGAAGCCCGACGGCACAGGCGGGCTCGTCAGTGTGGGCACGGTCGGCGAGCAAATGCTCTACGAGATCGGCGATCCGCAGGCTTACATGCTGCCCGATGTCGTGTGCGACTTCTCTCAGGTGAAGATCGAGCAGCAGGGCAAGGATCGCGTGCGCGTGTCGAACGCGAAGGGTCATGCGCCGACTGCGACGTACAAGTGCTCGACGACGTACGAAGATGGCTATCGCGTCGGCAATCTGGTTGCGATCGGCGGCATCGATGCAGCAGCGAAAGCGCGGCGCACGGGCGAGGCCGTCTTGAAGCGCATGGAGGGTGTTCTGCGTGCGCGCAACTGGGGGCCGTTCACGGAGACCTCCATCGAAGTGCTGGGCGATGAGGATTCTTACGGTCCGCACAAGCATCACCTTGGTGGGCGTGAGGCGATCCTGAAACTGGCGGCAAAGCACGCGCGCAAGGAGCCACTTGAGATCATGATGCGGGAGCTCACGTCTTCCGGGACGTCGTTCGCACCGGGCACGTCGGGCTACGCCGGTTTGCGGCCGAAGGTGACGCCGGTCGTCCGGCATTTCTCCTGTGTGATCCCGAAGAAGGAAGTGACCGCGACCGTGCATATGGCGGGCGACAGTTTTAGCGTGCCGATCGACACGGCAGGTGGGTTCGACCCGAAGATGCTCGTGCGGCCGGTCGTGGATGCGAAGACAGAGCCTGCGGCTACGACGGTGCCGCTCATCAAGATCGCGTTCGCGCGGTCCGGCGACAAGGGCAACAACTCGAACATCGGCGTGATGGCGCGTAAGCCAGCCTATTCGCCTTACATTCGCGCGGCGCTCACTGAAGCTGCGGTCGCGAAGTGGTTCGTGCACTTGTTCGAAGGCGGCAAGGGCAAAGTGGAGCGCTGGGATCTGCCGGGTACGCATGCGCTGAACTTCCTGCTGCACGATGCGCTGGGCGGTGGCGGTGTTGCGAGCTTGCGCAACGACCCTCAGGGCAAGGCCCTGGCGCAGCAACTGCTGGAGTTTCCTATTCCCCTGCCGCGCGAACTGGCTGCGGAAGCTGGGGCTTAAGGCAGGGATTTCCGTGCCGAGTGTGACCGCGGGCACGCAGGTCATTTTGCGCGCGTGCTAAGAGCGGCATCAACCAAGTCGAATCTTGGGACCGATAACAGGCGCGGCGATCAAGCCTCGCGCTCTTAGGAGAGGAACTAAATGTTTCGATATCTTGCCGCGGCGGTGCTCGCCGTGGCTTTGCAATTCGCGACGGGAACGGTCTCGACTGCCGAAGCGAAGCCCACGTGTGTGTCGTGGTCGGCCAACAGGATCGATTGCTTCGCGCGGGGCAGCGATAACGCGATGTGGCACCGCTGGTGGAACGGCGCCGCTTGGGGCGGCTGGGAGTCGCTTGGCGGCGTGTTGACCAGCGACATCAGCTGCACGAGCTGGGGGCCCAATCGTATCGACTGTTTTGGGCGCGGTCTCGACAATGCGATGTGGCACAAATGGTGGGACGGTGCGGCCTGGGGCGGTTGGGAGAATCTCGGCGGTGTGCTGAAGAGCGACCTCAGCTGTACGAGCTGGGGCGCCAATCGCATCGACTGCTTTGTCCGCGGTACGGACAATGCGATGTGGCACAAGTGGTGGAACGGTGCCGCTTGGGGCGGATGGGAGAAGCTCGGCGGCATTCTGCAAGGCAAGCCTGAGTGCGTGTCGTGGGGACCGAACCGCATCGATTGCTTCGTCAAGGGTCCGCTGAACGCGATGTGGCATCGCTGGTGGGACGGCGCGAGCTGGGGCGGTTGGGAAAACCTCGGCGGCGTGCTGACCGGCGATCCGGAGTGCGTGTCGTGGAGCGCCGGCCGTCTCGACTGTTTCGTGCGCGGGCTCGACAAAGGCCTTTATCACACCTGGTGGGCAGGCGGCGGTTGGGGCGCTTGGGAGAATCTCGGCGGCAAGTTCAGCGGCGAGATCGAGTGCACCGCGTGGGGACCGAACCGTCTCGACTGCTTCGTGCGCGGTACCAATGGTGCGATGTGGCACCGCTGGTGGAACGGCGCGGCCTGGGGCGGCTGGGAGGAGCTCGGCGGCGTGCTTGGCGGAAACCTGTCGTGCACGTCGTGGTCGGCAAACCGGATCGACTGTTTCGTGAAGGGGCCGCTTAATCGGCTGTGGCATCGCTGGTGGGATGGCGCCAACTGGGGCGGCTGGGAAGATCTCGGCGGCGTCATCAAGTAAAGCGCTCAATTGTGCGATACTGGCCTCGCGCGACCATCCAGTTGCGCGAGGTTTTTTTTTGAGGATGCCGGGGCGTGGGGCAGAGTTTTGTGATGCTGCTGCATGAGATCCGTGCTTGCCGGATCTGCGCGCTGCATCTACCGCACGAACCTCGGCCGGTGCTGCGTGCGAAGCCGTCGGCGCGCATCGTGATTGCGGGGCAGGCACCAGGCACGCGGGTGCATGCGAGCGGCATGCCGTTCACCGATCCGTCGGGCGACAGGCTGCGCGATTGGATGGGCGTCGACAAAGAGACGTTCTACGACGACACTAAAGTTGCCATCGTGCCGATGGGGTTTTGCTTTCCCGGCCTTGATGCGAAGGGCGGCGATCTTCCCCCGCGCAAGGAGTGCGCGCCGGCGTGGCGGGAGAAGCTTTTCGCTGGGTTGAAGAACGTCGAACTCACACTGCTTGTCGGCCTCTATTCGCAAGCCTGGCATTTGGGCGATCGCGAGAAGGAAACGCTGACCGATACGGTGAAGGCTTGGCGCTCGTATGGGCCTGCGCTGATCCCCCTGCCGCACCCTTCGTGGCGCAACAACGCGTGGGTTAAGAAAAATCCGTGGTTCGAAGAGGAGCTTCTGCCACACCTCAAGCGGCGGGTTTCGCGTATTCTGAAGGCATGATGCGGGCGTTTGTTGTTGCATTGAGTTTGTTGCTTGGTGGCTGTGTGGCGGAGCGGCTGGCGGCGGGGCCTGGTGCTGCGACGCCTGCGTTCGTCGACCAGGGGCATTGGCGCTCCAACGACGGCTATGTGCTGGGCATGAGCCAGTGGCAAGCGGAGCGGCCGCGTGCGGTAATCGTCGCGCTGCACGGTATGAACGACTACGGGCAGTTCATCGAAGCGGGCGCAAAGCACTGGCAGGGACGGGGGATCACGACCTACGCCTACGATCAACGAGGGTTCGGACGTACGGAAGGTAACGGTCGTTGGCCGGGGCATGAGGCGATGGCGCAGGATGTGCACGCGTTCATCGGTTTGGTCCGCGCGCGCCACCCCGGTGTGCCCGTCTACCTGGTCGGCGAGAGTATGGGTGGTGCGGTCGCGATGGTTGCGGCGGCGGGACGTGCGGAGCCTATTGCCGATGGCCTCGTCCTGGTGTCACCGGCGCTTTGGGGGTGGTCGAATCTTGACGTCATCAAGCGGTCCGCCCTGTGGGTCATGATGCAGATCGCGCCGGGCAGCCGGCTCAGCGGGCGCGGGCTCAACATCAAGCCATCGGACAACGAGCAAATGCTGATTGCGCTCGGGCGCGATCCTTATGTCATCAAAACGACGCGTGTCGATGCCGTGTACGGGCTTACCAATCTGATGGAGGCCGCGTGGCAAGCGGCGCCTGGGGTGCGGATGCCGACGCTTGTGCTTTACGCGGACGGCGACGAAGTCGTGCCGTCGAAGCCGATCGTGGACGCGGCGGCTGCGATGCCGGGGACCAAACAAGTCGTCTGTTACGACGACGGCTTTCATATGCTGCTCCGCGACCTGAAGCGCGAGCGCACGTGGGCTGCGATCGAGGCGTTTGCAGGCGGCGGACTAGCGGCCGACAGCGCGTGCAAAGTCTCGCGTTAGTTCGCCTGCGGGCGCTTCGCGGGCAAAGCGCGGGCTTTGGCCGGACCAGAGCGGGGTGAAGTCGCTTGAACCTTGCGCTTCGGCTCTTATGCGCAAGGGCAACATGGCGTTCGTCGCATTCGGGAAGGCCGGCGCGATGGAGCTGATCGGGCCGAGTTCGCGCGTGGCGCGGTTCGCGATACCGCGTGCGGGGCGACCGGTGAAGACGTTGGTCAGGACAGTGTCGTGGCCGTCGGCGCGCTTCAGCGCGGCGCGGTAGAGCGGCGAGATTTTCGACTCCGGGCAGAGCAGATAGGCGGTGCCGATCTGGACGGCTGAGGCACCGAGAGTGAACGCGGCGTTGATCGTGCGCGCGTCGCCGATGCCGCCGGCTGCGATGACGGGCACTTTGACAGCGTCCGCGATCGCGGGAATGAGGGCGAATGTGCCGACTTGGTTCGCGATGTCGGTTTCGACGAACATGCCGCGGTGGCCACCGGCTTCGACGCCTTGGGCGATGATTGCATCGACGCCCTGGGCATCCAGCCAGCGAGCTTCGGCGGCGGAGGTGGCGGATGAGATGACGCGCGCGCCGGTGCGCTTCACCCGATCCAGCAGGTGTGGTTCGGGCAAGCCGAAGTGGAAACTGACGACCGGTGGTTGAAGCGCTTCGACGATCATGCAGGACGCTTCATCAAAGGGTGCTCGGCCTCCTTTGACGGTCGCTTCGGCGATACCCAGTTCGTCGCGGTAGGGGGCAAGTTTGGCGATCCACGTCGCTTCGCCGTCGTAATCAGGCTTCGGCGCTGTGTGACAGAAGAAGTTGAGGTTGAACGGTTTGCTCGTGCTGCGCCGGATGGCTTCGATCTCGGCGCGTATTTGATCGGGCGAAAGCAGAGCGCAGGGGAGGGAACCCAAGCCGCCGGCATTGCAGACGGCTATTGCGAGTTCGGCGCCTTGGGCGCCGGCCATCGGTGCTTGGATGATCGGGTGTTCGACGCCGAATAGAGACGAAAGTGAAGACATGAGGCTGCTCACGCGGGCAGCAGTATCTTTAGGCAGGTTTCATTGTGGCCGCTAGTCACATCGAGTGTGGCACCGATCGATGCAGCGCGTTTGCGCATGTTTGCGAGGCCGCGACCGGTTGTTTGCGTGTGGGGATCGAAGCCGATGCCGTCGTTGCTTAGCGTGAGCGCCGTGGTGCCCGTGTTTGGGTCGCGCGTCAGCGTGAACGTGACGCGCTTTGGCTTGCCATGGCGGATGGCATTGCTCAGTCCTTCCTGCAGGATGCGATAGACCTGCAAGACGGCTGCGGGGCCAAGCGCCTTTGTTGCGGGGGCATCGTCCATTTTCCAGGAGATTTCGATGCCCGCGGCCGTGCACTTCGGTTCGATGCGGGTGCGGAACGTACCGAGCGCGGTTTCCAGGGAGCCGTCGATGCCGTCGAGCGAGTCGATAACGAGATAGAGGTCGTCGATAGCGGCTTGGAGGCCGGTTGCCATCGCGTCGGGCTTTCCGCTGCCGCTGCGGGCCTGGACGAGGAGGCCAAGTAGCTGCGAGCCGATGCCGTCATGGACGTCGCGCATGATGCGGCTGCGCTCCGTGGTCAAGACGCGCTCGCGTTCTTGCGCCCTGAGAAGCGCGTGGTTGGCTTCGATCTCGCGCTCCTTGTCGCGTACTTGACGAGCTAGCGTTTCGTTGTTGAGCGCGGCCAGTTGGTAGATGCCGATGCTGTGGCGGGCGATGCCGACGGCGATGAAGACGATAATCGTGATAGCGCCTAGCTGCGAAAAAGCTTCGCCCTGCGGCATGTTGATGGGGCGAAGCACCTCGATGGCGGTTTGCGTGGCGACGGAGGCGCAGGCCATGCCTAAGCCTATGCCGGCGACGAAGATTTCGGGGGCTGCGGTCGGCGGTGCGCGGTAGTAGTGGCGCGCTAAGCGTTGGATCATAAAGCCCAGGGCGAAGAGACCGGTCAGCGACTCGAGCGGCCCGGCGACAGAGTTTGCCTGCATGGGAGGCAACGTCGCGAACGCGACGAGGATCACGAGCCACGCGAGGCAAGCGGCGGCGGCAAGCCAGGGCCGGTAGTTTCTAGGGCCGTTCGTCCACTCGTTGATGAAGGCGATGCACGACAGCCAAATCGGGATAGCCGTTGCGTGCAGATACATATCGCGAAACGGTTGGGGCCATGACACGTCAGTCCATAGCGTGTGCAGCAGACGCGCAAGGAAGAATCCGAGGGTCAAGGCTATCGTCAGCGTGAGTGCTGGGCGCACAAGCGGCGAGAGCGCGAGAGCGAATAGCAGCACGATCCCAGCCGCAAGCGCCGCTATCTCGGCGTTGTCGTGGATGATCGCAAGGGCATGCGTGTGCTCAGGCTCGAGTCTCGCCGCAGGGCCGAGGTAGATCTGGTGCACCGTAATGTACGGGCTGTTGCTGGCGCACAGGATGTCGATCGTGTTGGTGCCCTGCACAAGCAGCGACGGGGGGATACGCACCAGGCGCGGGTGGAAGCCGTGCAGCGTTGGGGAACTACCCAGCGCGCCCGGTGCGGCGGCCGCGAGTTGGCCGTTGACGTAGACGGCGTAGTTGTCGCGGATGCGTCGCGACAGAAGCGCCAAATCCGCTGTTTGCGGGTCCGCGACTTCGTAGGTCAGCCGCGCGACGCCGAAGCGGCCGTCGCGCCGAAAGGGCCGTGTCTTTGTTTCGAACGTGGCGGTCGAGGCGTCGGCGATGTTGGGGCGCGCGAGCGGGGCAAACTGGATGCGCTCGACCAGCAGGTCGCGGACGCTCGGAGCCCCGACATCCACCCAGGCGATGAGCAGCCAGCTGACGAGGCCCGCGAGGGCGAGGGCTGCTATCTTCTCCCAACCATGCGGAAAGGCTGCGAGAGGCATCGGCGGTCCTATTTTTGCAGCCGGATCGAGATCCGGGATCCCGGACTCAAGTTGTCGATCGCCAGCATGGCGCCGATAGAGGCTGCGCGCCGTTTCATATTGGCAAGGCCGCGGCCGACAAGCTGCATGGTGGGATCGAATCCTTTGCCGTCATCGGTGACGGATATTTCGATCGCCGATGGGTCGGCGGCGTTGTGCAAGCTCAGGTGGAGTTTACGCGACCCGGCGTGTCGAATCGCATTGCTCAACGCTTCTTGGAGGATGCGGTAGATCTGAAGGATGGCAGCTGGGCCGATGGATGGCGTTTCGCCGATGTGCTCCACTGACCAATCGACGGAAATGCCGGCGGCGCGGCATTTGGGTTCGATGCGGTTGCGGAATGTGCCCAATGCGGTTTCGAGCGAGCCTTCAACTGTGTCGAGCGAGTCGATGACGAGGTAAAGGTCGTCGATTGCGGCTTGGAGGCCGGCCGAGATCGTTTCGGGCTTTGCGTTGCCGGCGCGGGTTTGGATGAGCAAGCCTAAGAGTTGCGAGCCGATGCCGTCGTGGACGTCGCGCATGATGCGGCTGCGTTCGGTGTCCAGGGCGTCTTTGCGGTCGCGATCGCGCAGGAGGGCATGGTTCGCTGCGATCTGGCGTTCCTTCTCGTCCACCTTGCGCGCAAGCGCTTCGTTGTTCAGCGTCGCCAGCTGGTAGATGGCAATGCCGTGGCGCGCGAGGCCGACCGCGATGAAGACGATGATTGCGATCGTGCCAAATTTCGTGATCGCGCGGCCCTGATTGGCGGCCTGCGACGGCAGCGGCTCGATCAGTCCGGTCTGGGTGAGTAGCAACACGAGCGCCATGACAAGACCTACGGTCGCAACCGCTATCTCTGCCGCGGTCGAAGCGTCGGCGTGGTAGTAGTAGCGAACAAACCGTTGGACCATAAATATGAAGGCGGCTGCGCCGAGTATCACCACGATGGCGTTGCTGACTTCGATCGCCTCGCGCATTGGCAAGGTGAGATAAATTGCAGCCGCAAGAGTAGCGCCGACCGAACCTGCGGCTAAGAACCAATATCTGTATCGGGGAGGGCCGCTGGTCCATTCATTGGCAAACGCACCTATGGAGGCCCAGAGCGGAGCGCCGATCGAAGTCAAGACGAGGTGCTCCAATAGCGTAGGCCACTGATAGTTCACCCAAAGGCCAAATATCTCGTTCAGCAGAGTGAAACTGAGTGTTAGCCCTATCGTCAGCGTGAGGCCCGGGTTTTGGATGACTGATGCGAGTGCCAACGCGAAAACCAGCACGACGGCGGCGACGATGGCGGCGACGAGGCCACTTTCGCGCGTGAGCATGTAGGTATGGCGGTAAACGGGCTGTAGACGTGCGGTCGGTCCGAGGTAGGCATCGTAAACAACCGCGCGTGGCACATTGCGCGCGACAATGATGTCGATGGTGTTCTTTCCTTCGACCAACATGGCCGGCAACAGTCTGACCAGACGCGGTTCGGTGCCGTGTAGTGTCGAAAGCGTGCCAACAACGCCCAGGGTCTCGGTCGCGAGGTGGCCGTTCAAGTAGATGTTGTAGTTGTCGCGGGCGCGAGTCACGAAGAGCGCTAAGTCGGATGTTGCCGGTGCTTCGACCTCAAACTCGATTCGTGCCGCGCCGAACTGACCGTCGGGCCAGATCGGTAGTGCGTAAGGCCTGAACGTCGCGTCGGCTAAAGCGTCGATGTGAGGCCGCGGAAGCGACGCGACCAACGTGCGCTGCGGACGAAGGTCGGTGATCTGTGTCAGGCCGAAGTCAACCCAGAGGATGAGGAAGACGCTAACGACGATGCCGATGAGAGAGGCTGTCAGCTTTTGCCAGCCCGCAGGCAGCCACTTTTGCATCCGGCTCAACTTTGCAGGTTGATCAGACCGCTTTGCATCGCTTCGAAGACAGCTTGGCTTCGCGAGTTCACGGACAGTTTGCGGTAGATCGCCTTCACGTGGTCGGCGACGGTGTGGTGCGAGATGCGCTGGCGGATCGCGACTTCCTTGTAGGAGAAGCCGCGGGCGAGGTCCGTCAGGACCTCTGTTTCCTTTTCCGTCAGCGGGCTGATCGACGGCACGGGGTGCGTTTCGGCGCTATTCCTGACGCGCGCCAGGATGTGGCCCGCAACGGCGGGGCTGATCGGAGCGCGACCGGCGACGACGTCGCGAATGGCACGCTCGGTGTCTGAAATGTCGCCGCCCTTTAGCAGGTAGCCGTCGGCACCGGCTTCGATCGCGGCGACGACGTTGCGAACATCGCCGAAAACGCTGATGACGATGATCTTGAGCGTGTCCATGCCACGGGTACGCGCTTCGCGAATGACATCGAGGCCACTGCCGTCGGGCAGGGCGAGGTCCAGCAACAGAACATCACAGTCCGCGTTCAGGAGTTCGCGGCCTTGGTCGCGGGTGGCGCCTGCGCCTGCGAGTTCGAACCCTTCGACGCGGGTGACGATCTCGAGCAGGTGGCCGCGCAGGACGGGGTCGTCCTCGACGATTGCGATGCGGATGTTTGGCTCAAGCACGGTCATGGGCGAGAAGTGGCCTTGATCCGGGGCTGAAGTGACGAAGCGGATCTACGTTGCGCATTGTCGAAGATCGCAAAGGGGGCAGCAAGCGACGCTGGCGGCAGGATCGTGGACGAAGGGGGGGCGTGTGACCTCAGTCACCAGCGGCATAACACCCCATAAACATGGGGGAACGAGAGAGTGGCGGCGCGTGACACGCTAGGGATTTAGTCACGCGCCGCCGGGACGAACAGCAGGGATGGTCGTGGGCCTTGCCGCCGTTCGCCGTTAGATGATGATGTCGGCTTGCGTGATGAGGCCGAAGCCGACGCCGGGCAGGCTCAGCTCGAAGGCATCGCCGGTCGTTGTGTTCCAGAAATCGAAGAGCACACTGCCATCGTATGCGGCACCCTGTGCGCCTTGCCACCCAGGCTGGTTCAAGAAGGTCAGATCGAGCAAGTCGAGACCGTCTTCGAAACCGGCCCGGATGAGGGTGCCCGAAGACTGCGGCTGGATTACGAAGATGTCCGCAACACCGTTACCGCCGTTGGTCGGGTAGGTCGGCGTCGGCGGGATCAGTGCCGTCGTGCCGCCGATCATGTCGCTCAAGGATAGGTTGTGGCCGCCCGAGACGCCTTGCAATTGGATCGTGACGACTTCTTGGGCCTGGCCCGTGAGTGTCAGCGTCGTGACCGTCAGCGCGCTTTGGCTGGCACTCGCCGTCCAGTAGTTGCTGCTGCCGAGGTTGAACGCCGAGACGTCGAGTTTGTCGATGCCGAGCTCGAAGTCGCCGATCGTCACCGTGCCTGCGTTCGTGCCGATGACAAACGTGTCGCTCGAATTGTCGCCGAAATCGAAGCGGGAGTAGTCGCCGTTCAGGTAGTCGTTGCCACCGTCGGCAATCAACGTGTCGCTGCCGGCGCCGCCCCAGATTTCGTCGTTGCCGAGGCCACCGGCAACCGTATCATTGCCTTCCATGCCGTCGAGGATGTTGGCGACGGCGTCGCCAGTGAGGCTGTCGTTGTTCGCACCGCCGAACAGGTCGTCGATGTTCGTCATCGTCCCGTGATTGTTGGCGTCGAAGCTGTAGGTGCCGGTCGCCAGGCTTGCGGTAACGCCGGGTTGGCCGGTGAAGTAGACGGTGTCGTGGTTGCCGGTGTCGCCATTATAGACATCGACACCTTGCGTTGCGAAGAACGCGTCGGAGCTTGCGCCGCCATTCAGCGCGTTATTGCCGGCGTTGCCGGTCAGATGATCGGTGAAGTCGCTGCCCGTCAGATTTTCGATACCGATGAGCGTGTCGGTGCCGCTGCCGCCGGTTGACGTTCCGGTCGTCAAATTCGCGAAGGCGCCGCGATTGAAGGGCGCATTGATGTTGCCCGATAAGACTGCCGTGTCGATGCCGGCGCCGCCCGAGATGATGTCGTCGCCGAGCCCGGCGTCGATGACGTTGTCGCCGGCATCGCCGGTCAGCGTGTCGGCAAAGGCCGTCCCCGTCATGTTCTCGATGCTGTTCAGGGTGCCGGTCGCGCTGGTGGCGCTATAGGTGCCGGATGCCAGGCTTGCCGTAACACCGCTGGTGAGGGCGGTGAAGCGGATGGCGTCTGTGCCAATGCCGCCTCTGATCGTATCGGTTCCTTGGGTTGCGATGAAAGTATCGTTGCCAGCGGCGCCGTCGAGGACATTGTTTGCGGCGCTGCCTTTGATCGTGTCGGCAAAGCTTGAGCCGAGCACGTTCTCGACGCTGAAGATCGTGTCGTTACCCTGGCCGGTCGCCGTGCCCGCCGTGAGATCGACGTTCACCGCGGCGCCACCGTCAAAGTCGACCCAGTCGGTGCCGGTGCCGCCGTCGAGCTGATCGTCGCCGTCGCCGCCGTTCATGCGGTCGTTGTTTGCGCCGCCGAACAGTAGATCGTTGCCTCGGCCGCCTTTGAGCGTGTCGTTGCCGTTGCCGCCAAAGACCGTGTCGTTGCCGTCGCCGGCGTCAACGACGTCGTTGCCCCCTTTCGCGTCGATAATGTCGTCGAGCGGCGTTCCGAATAGATTGTTCGCTTGCCCGTTGCCGTTGATGACAGCCATGTCCGTTCCCCTCGTTTGGCGCGTGAATCGCGTTGCACGCTGACTGTCGGGGAAGGCGACTGGCGCTAGAATCCCACGAACATGGGAGAGCGATCGTGAACGTGCGCGCTGTCACAGCGCGCTGCATGGTTGCCGATTTTGGCCGTGCTAAACGTCGTCTTGCTTGTCAGGGTGGTTGGCGGCCAGCGTATCCATCTGCCGCTCGCTGTGGTCGGCCCAAAAAATGAGGCCCTGCACCAGTCCGGCAAAGCCGAGCGCGAAGTAGAGGTAACCCTTCGGGATCGGCGTTCCCATCGCTTCGGCCACCAGGATGAAGCCCACCAGCAAAAGGAAGCTCAAGGCGACGATCTTCAGTTCTTTGTGCTCGTCGATGAAGTGCGAGATCGGGTTGATTGCGACCATCATGACAAAGACGGCGATGATGATCGCCATGGCCATGACCTCGATGTGCTCTGCGATTCCGACGGCGGTGATCACGCTGTCGATCGAGAAAACGATGTCGATGATCGCGATTTGAACGATGATCCAGGCGAATGCTGTGCGAGCGGTGCTTGCCTTGCTTTCTTTCTTCTTCGACTTGTGCGGGCGCACGGCCTCGTTCATTTCGACGATCGCCTTCCAGATCAGGAAGAGACCGCCCAGCCCCAAGACGACATCGCGCCAGGAGAGTTCGTGGCCGAAAATGCCGATGCCAATCTTGCCCTCAAGATGCGAGAGGTAGAACAGCGTCGTGAGCAAGAGTAGGCGCGTGCCGAGTGCAACCGAGAGGCCAATCTGGCGAGCGGCGGGGCGATCTTCTGGAGGGAGGCGGCCGGCGAGGATCGCGATGAAGACGATGTTGTCGACGCCTAGAACTATTTCGAGCGCGGTCAGCGTGAGAAAGGCGAACCAAACTTCGGGGCTTGCCAGAAAATCCATGCTGCGCCGAAGGCTCCCTAGATCGAACCAAGGTGGCGCAGGAGCGCTTGACCAGGTGTAATGATGGTGGGCGCTGCTGGGATTGAACCAGCGACCCCTACCGTGTGAAGGTAGTGCTCTCCCGCTGAGCTAAGCGCCCGTTTCCGGAAGCGGTAGCCTATAGTGGCGGGGCCTTCCTCAAGTCAAGCGCGCCAGGCCATTAAGTGCTTGTTCGAGCGCGTCAAAATGGTCGATCACGGCGTCGGCGCCGAGGTCGTGCGGTGGAATTTCGGTGTAGCCGAAGCTGACGACGATCACAGGGACGTTTGCGGCACGGGCCGTCTTCACATCGGTTTCGCTATCGCCGATGAGGACGGCGCTGGCCGGGGTGCCGCCGAGGGCTTCGATCGTATCGAAGAGGTGGCGCGGATCGGGCTTTTTGTAAGGGCGGCTGTCGGCGCCGAGGATGACAGGGAAGAGTTCGCGCAGGCGCAATTCGCCGATCAGCTTCAATGAGAGCGCTTCCGGCTTGTTTGTGCAGATGCCGAGCTTGTGACCGCGATCGCGAAGCTGCCTCGTCACGGTCTCTGCGCGTTCGAACGGCCGGCTCGTCTCGGCGATGTTGGCGTCGTAGTGCACGATGAAGCGGCGGACGAGATCGTCGAGGTCTGCCTGCTTGGCGGGCGCGCCGGTCGCTTCCATCGCGCGTTCGATCAGGTGGCGCGCGCCGCGGCCGACCATGTGGCGGACGTCGGTCAGCGGCACTTGGCGCCTGCCCAGCGAGCGCATCACGGCGTTCAGCGCAGCCGTCAGATCCGGGGCCGTGTCCACAAGCGTGCCGTCGAGATCGAAGATAATCGTTTCGGGGAGGGGCAAAGCTGTTAATGCTCTCAATGGCTTAGTGCCGCGATCTCGCATGAGCGCGGCAAGAAAGCGAAACAATTTTTTATTTCGCCGCCGAGTCGCAGCGTGTAAGCGTGCTGCAGCGCCGAAATGGCGGAAGTCCCTCGATTTTCTAACGGTTTGGATTTGAGCACTCCCTCTTATCGCAGCCAGCTGGCGGCGATCATCCTGGCTGCGGGCAAAGGCACGCGGATGAAGTCGGCGTTGCCGAAGGTCCTGCACGGCGTGGCGGGCCTGCCGATCCTCGGCCACATTTTGGTCGCGCTGAAGGCGCTTGGGGTCGGCAAGCTCGTCGTCGTGGTCGGTCCTGGCCAGGATGACGTTGCCGCTTTCGCACGTGGCTATGGCGCGGAGATTGCTGTGCAGACGTCGCAGCAGGGGACGGGCGATGCGGCGCGTAGCGCGCTGCCGGCGCTTGCGGGCTTCAACGGCGATGTCAGCGTGCTCTATGGCGATAACCCGCTGCTCACGCAGTCTACGCTGGAAATGCTATTCGCGGCGCGCGCTGCGGGAGCTGATGTGGCGCTGATGGGGTTCAAGCCAGAAGACGCATCGCCGTATGGGCGGTTGGTGCAGCTTGCGAACGGTGATTTGGATGCGATCGTCGAGGCGCGGGATGCGACGGCGGAGCAGAAGCGGATCGTCTTTTGTAACGCGGGCGGATTCACCCTTGATACGGCGCTGCTGCGCTTGTTGTTGGGCGAACTCAAGAACGATAACGCGCAGAAGGAATTTTACCTCACCGATATCGTCACGGGCGCCAGGCAACGCAAAATGCGCTGTGTTGCGGTCGAAGTGCCGGCAGAGGATGTGCTCGGGATCAACTCGCGGGTGGAACTTGCGGAGGTCGAGCGGATCATGCAGCGGCGCTTGCGCGAACGGGCGATGCTCGACGGTGCGACGATGGTCGATCCGCAGACGGTATGGCTGAGCCACGATACGAAAATCGGGCGCGACGTTGTGATCGGACCGAACGTGGTGTTCGGGCCGAAGGTCGTGGTCGCAGATAACGTGCGTATCAACGCGTTCTGTCACTTCGAGGAGTGTTCCATCGGCGAGCGTTCGATCGTGGGACCCTATGCGCGGCTTAGACCCGGCGCGCAGATCGGGCGCGACGTGCATATCGGCAATTTCGTCGAAGTGAAGAAGGCCGTGATCGAAGACGGCGCGAAGGCCAATCACCTGTCCTATATCGGCGATGCGAGGGTCGGCGCGAAGGCGAACATCGGCGCCGGCACGATCACCTGCAATTACGACGGGTTCGACAAGCATTTCACCGACATCGGCGCGGATGCGTTCATCGGCTCGAACACCGCGCTGGTGGCGCCGGTGAAGGTGGGCGACGGGGCGAATGTCGGTGCGGGCAGCGTGATCACCAAGGATGTCGAGAAAGACGCGCTCGCGGTCGAGCGTGGCGAGCAGCGGCAAATCCCCGGGTGGGCCGCCAAGTTCCGAGCGAAGAAGCGGGCGGAGAAGGCCCAGAAGAGTAAGAAGGAGTAGGTCCCATGTGCGGCATCGTTGGAATCGTGGGGAAGGCTGACGCTGCACCGGTGATTTTAGAGTCGCTGAAGCGGCTTGAATATCGCGGCTATGACTCGGCCGGGATCGCGACGCTTGTGAACGGGCAGATCGAGCGGCGGCGCGCGCCGGGCAAGCTTTCGGGCCTCGACAAGGTTTTGCATGAGAAGCCGTTGCCGGGTTCCACCGGCATTGGTCACACGCGTTGGGCGACGCACGGCGTGCCGAACGAGACGAATGCGCATCCGCATGTCTCGGATCGGGTCGCGGTCGTGCACAACGGGATCATCGAGAACTTTCGCGAGTTGCGCGAGGAGCTTGAGGCCAAGGGCCACAAGTTTCACACGGAGACCGATACGGAGGTTTCCGTCCATTTGATCACCGAGTACCTGCAACAGGGTCTTGAGCCTGTCGCGGCCGCGACGAAGGCGATCCGGCGGCTGCGCGGAGCGTTCGCGCTCGGGATCATCTTCAAGGATCACGAGGGGCTTGTGATCGGTGCGCGGCTTGGGCCGCCGCTGGCCGTCGGGTTCGGCGATAAGGAAATGTATCTCGGGTCGGACGCGTTTGCGCTTGCGCCGCTGACGAACCGGATCGCCTATTTGGAAGACGGCGATGTTGCCGTTGTGCGCGCCGACAGCGTCAGTATCTTCGATGTGCAAGAACGGCCGGTGAACCGCGAGGTGCAGACGACGACGGTGTCGGCGAGCCTCGTCGACAAGGGCTCGCACCGGCATTTCATGGCAAAGGAGATTTTCGAGCAGCCCGAGGTCGTGGGCCACACACTGCATTCGGTGATCAATTCGGTCACGCAAGCCGTCGCCTTGCCGAAGACGTCGTTCGACTTTGCGAACTTGCCGAAGATGACGATGGTGGCGTGCGGGACTGCGTCCTACGCAACGCTCGTCGGCAAGTATTGGTTCGAGAAGCTTGCGCGCATGCCGGTCGAAATCGACGTGGCGTCGGAGTTCCGCTATCGCGAAGCGCCGATGCCGCGCGGGGGCTTGGCGCTCTTCGTGTCGCAATCGGGCGAAACCGCCGATACGCTCGCGGCGCTGCGCTACTGCAAGGAGCAAGGGCAGCATATCGCCTCGATCGTAAACGTGCCCATGAGTTCGATCGCGCGCGAGTCCGAGGTCGTTTTCCCGACGCATGCAGGGCCCGAGCTCGGCGTTGCCTCGACCAAGGCGTTTACTTGTCAGTTGGCAGTGATGGCATCGCTTGCCATTGCTGCGGGGAAAGCGCGCGGCACAGTGAGCGTCGCCGAAGAGGCACGGCTGACGCAGGCGCTGATGGAAGTGCCGCGGCACATGCTGACGCTGCTCGCGCAAGATCCCGTCTATCAGGCGCTGGCGCACGAACTCGCGAAGGCGCGCGACGTGCTCTATATCGGGCGCGGATTGTCGTATCCGATTGCGCTCGAGGGTGCGCTGAAGCTTAAGGAAATCTCCTACATTCACGCCGAAGGCTATGCAGCCGGCGAGATGAAGCACGGGCCGATTGCGCTGATCGACGAAAACGTGCCGGTCGTCGTGATCGCGCCGCACGATGCGTTGTTCGAAAAGACGATCTCGAACATGCAGGAGACGATGGCGCGCAAGGGTAAGATCGTTCTCATCTCGGACAAAAAGGGCTTGGCCGCAGCCGGCGACAAGGTGTGGGCGCGTATCGAAGTGCCGGATGTCGACCCGTTCGTGACGCCGCTGCTCTACTCGATACCGGTGCAACTGCTCGCGTATCATACCGCGGTCGTGAAGGGCACGGACGTGGATCAGCCGCGGAACTTGGCGAAGTCGGTGACGGTGGAGTGATGGCGGGCGGATCGTCCAAGTCGTTGGGCGCGGTCGTTCGGCGGTACGGGCCATTGTTCGCTTTGCCGGCGTTGGCGGTTGGCGTGTTCGCGCTAATCGCGTGGGCGCGGATCGTCCACGGGATTAGTATTCTGGCATTGACCAGGGATATGGCGACCGTCGCGCAATTGCCGCCCTATGCGTCGATCGCTTCAAGCCTTGGTGCGTTCGTGATGTGCGCGGCTGCCACGTCTTGCTTGTTTGCATTCTTTGCTATCCGAGGTGCCGGGCGTAACCCGCCGTGGCACATTTTGGCCGTCGGCCTTTTTTCGCTTTATTTTATGCTGGACGATTTCTACGAACTCCACGATCGGGTGTTTCCCGACGATCTTGGGATTCCGCAGCAGCTTATCTATGCGCTCATCGCGGCGACTGTTGCAGCGATCCTGATTCGCTGGCGGCACGTCTTCCTGGGATTTCGCCCGTGGCTGCTTGCGGCGGCGTTGTTGTCCTTGGGAGCGTCGCTGGCGTTCGACATCTTCGATGTGCAGCTCGTCGCCTTGCTCGACGAGTGGCAGTACTTTTGGGAAGATGGCGCGAAGCTGATGGGTATCAGCCTTTGGGCGACGTATCACATCGCCCTTGCACAGCGCGAATTGCGGACGTCCTGAGCGGTAGCCCGCTTAGTTCGCGGCCATCGCGACTTCGTTGAAGATCGCGAAGTAGTGGCAGCCGGCGGCGATCAGAACCAGCCAGTGCCAGATCGCGTTCTGGTAGGGCAGGCGATCCCACATATGGAACACCACGCCGACCGAGTAGATCACGCCGCCGATGGCGATGAGGTACAAGCTCTGCATTGAGACGGCTTGGAGCAGCGGGTTGAAGGCAGCAACGATCGTCCAGCCGAGGCCGAGATAGAGCGCCAACGTCAGCTGTTCCCAACGGCGCGGGAAGGCGAGCTTGATGCCCGCGCCAATCAAGGCCGCGGTCCAAACAAAGATGAGCAAGCCCACACCCCATTCGCCGCCCATGCGGTTCAGCAGCAGCGGTGTGTACGTGCCTGCAATCATAATGAAGATCGCGGCGTGGTCGAAGCGGCGCCACAGTTCCTTCGTCGGCGAGGGTGGCCACATGTTGTAGCCGGCCGAGCAGGTCAGCATGGCGAGAAGGCCCAAGCCGTAAAGGCTGGCGCCTAGGATCAGGATTGCTTCGTTGTTGTGAGAGGCAGTGACGACCAGAGCGATCGTTGCGATGAGGCCGAGGAACAACCCAGTCACGTGCGCGGCGTTGTCAGCCAGCACTTCCCCGCGCGTGTAGCGCGGGAAGGGGAATTCGTTCCTAGTGTCGTTCTCCATCGTCATGACACCCACTTCATCTCGGCTCCTTGTCCAAAAAATGGCGGGCCGTTTCTTGAGCGCATTCCAACACGCGCTTGTGACACACTGCCACGAAATCGTTCAGGAACCGTCAATGCGCGTCGACTTGTCCATTTCGCATTGACACACATTTAACCACGAAATGGCGGATCTTCCGCGTGACCGTTGTCACCTTCCGCATTTGAGACCTAGCGCCCTGGCCATCGCGACAAGCCTGAAATAATCGGTGTTTCTGCTGCTGCCGCGTTTGCCGGAGTTGGTCGCTTCTAGTGACCCTTGTGTTTTGTGCCGGGCGGGGTCGGGATTCAAGGTATGGATGCGATAGACATTGAGTTTTGGCGCGGCGTACACAGAGAAATCGACTGCGGCTCTTTGGTCATCCGTCACATCTGACTATAGTGGAGCGCATGAGCAAACATCTTACTGTTGACGACCAGAAGCGAGCCGCAGCCGAAGCGGCGCTTGAGTATGTGAAGCCCAACATGCGTTTGGGGCTGGGTACGGGATCGACCGCCGAGCACTTTGTGCGTGCACTGGCGCCGCGTGTGAAGGCGGGGCTAAAGGTCACCACGGTTGCAACGTCCGAACGCACGGCCGCGCTTGCGCGGGAGCTTGGGATTGCCGTCGGCAATCTCGACGACGTGCGACATCTCGATATGACTGTCGATGGCGCGGACGAGATCGGGCCCAATCTGGTTTTGATCAAGGGCGGTGGCGGGGCGCTGCTCCGCGAGAAGATCGTGGCGGCAGCTTCGGATCGCATGATTGTGATCGCAGACGCGGCGAAGGTCGTCGATACGTTGGGGCGGTTTCCGCTGCCGGTTGAGATCGTGCCGTTCGCGCATCTGGTCACGATGGAGCGGGTTGCGGACGCGGCGGCGCGTGCAGGCTGCGGGCAGAATCTGATGCGGCTGCGCGGCGGCGAGGCGCATCCGTTCAAGACCGATAGCGGCAACTACATTGCTGATTGTTCGGCCGATGCGATTCCCGATCCGGAGCGTCTGGCGCGGATGCTTGAGGGCATTCCGGGGGTTGTCGATCACGGGCTGTTTTTGGGGCTTGCCACCGCTGCATTGGTGGGCACGGCGAATGGGGTATCGGTGATAGAGCCGCCGCGCCGGGAATAGGGCGGTTACGTTTGCAACCAACCTTATTGTTCGATTAACCGCGCGGCGTTGTGGAACTGGCTTTGCCCAAGGGTGCGCGCTATTTAACCGTGCATGAATTGGAGTCCCGCCAGCTGGCGTAACAAGCCCGTCGTTCAGGTGCCGGTTTATCCGGACGCCGAAGCGCAGTCGCGCGTCGAGACAAAACTAAAGTCGTTTCCGCCGCTCGTGTTTGCGGGCGAGGCGCGCAACCTGAAGAAGTCCCTTGCCGAGGTGGCGGAAGGGCGTGCTTTCCTGCTGCAAGGCGGGGACTGCGCAGAGTCGTTCGCTGAGTTTCATCCCGACAACATCCGCGACACGTTTCGCGTCATTCTGCAGATGGCGATTATTCTGACCTTTGCGGGCGCGATGCCGGTTGTGAAGGTCGGTCGGATCGCCGGGCAGTTTGCGAAGCCGCGGTCGAGCGATATGGAAGCGGTGGACGGGGTGGAACTGCCATCCTATCGCGGCGACATCATCAACGCCTCGCCGTTCGACCTCGCGTCGCGCACGCCGGAGCCGGAGCGGATGATGCAGGCGTATGCGCAGGCAGCGTCGACGCTCAATCTTTTGCGCGCGTTCGCTCAGGGCGGTTACGCGGACCTGCACAACGTGCACCGGTGGAACCTTGGCTTCATCGCGGGCTCGTCCTCCGTCGAGAGGTACCGCGCTTTGGCGGATAGGATCTCGGAGACGCTCGAATTTATGGAGGCGTGCGGGATTACACCTGCCTCGACGCCGCAATTGCGCACGACGGATTTCTACACGAGCCACGAGGCGCTGTTGCTGGGCTACGAGCAGGCAATGACGCGCATCGACTCCACGACGGGCGATTGGTACGACACGTCGGCGCATCTGCTGTGGATCGGCGATCGTACGCGCCAGCCCGATGGGGCGCATGTTGAGTTTATGCGCGGGATCAATAACCCGCTGGCCGTGAAGTGCGGGCCGTCGTTGTCGAACGACGATCTGATCCGTCTATGCGATGTGTTGAATCCTCAAAACGAGGCTGGGCGGCTGACGCTGATCGCGCGCTTTGGTGCGGACAAGGTTGAGGAGCATCTGCCGCGCTTGATCCGTACGATCAAGCGCGAGGGGCGCAAGGTCGTTTGGTCGTGCGATCCCATGCACGGCAATACGGTGAAGGCCGGCAGCGGGTACAAGACGCGTCCGTTCGACCGGGTGCTGAAAGAGGTGCAGAACTTCTTCGTCGTGCATCGGGCGGAAGGCTCGCATGCGGGCGGCGTGCATTTGGAGCTGACCGGACAGAACGTGACGGAGTGCACCGGCGGGGCGATGGCGATTACGGATGCCGATCTTTCCAGCCGGTATCACACGCACTGCGATCCGCGGTTGAATGCGAACCAGTCGCTTGAGCTCGCTTTCCTGGTGGCTGAAGGAATCCGCGCAGAACGGTTCAAGACGCCGCGGCCAGTCGCCGCGCAATAGCGGCCGCCACTTGCAGCTGGCGGCGAGCGCCGCCTAGCCTTCGTTCCTCGGCTTGACCTTTGGGGCGCGCTTCGGTTGCGGCTTTGGCTTTTCATCTGGTGTGCGCTTGGGCTTGGGCTGATAGGGCTCAAGGCGCATCTTGATCGCTCGGTACTCAAGTATCCCGATGTCGCGGTGCGCGTCGGCGGCGAGACCTTTCTCATTCCACGGGCGTTGATCGCGAGCGACGCAGGGTGGCGCACGGATCTGCGACGTCTTGCTGGCTGCTGGGACGCGCGCGAAGGCGGGGTCGTGCAAGCGGCGTCGTCCGTTGCCGGATGCGATCAGCCACTCGCATTTCGTCTGAAAGTTCCGCCGCAAGCGATCGGTGGCGACGCATCCGGGCAGCCGGTCGAGGCGGTGTTCTGGACGGCGTACGCGCCGCCGGCCGAGCACCTTCCGCAGCTCATGCAAGCCTGGCGCGGCGACGGCGAATGGGCTGGGCGGCGGCTTGTCATGCGGCCCGATTGGAGTGTCGTAAGGCTTGAAAGCGGCTCGTCGCCTTGGGTGCATTTGCTCGCGCGGGAGCCGCGCGCTGGCGAGCGGATTCAAGAGCTATACGCTGGGCGTTGCTATCGGCCAGAGCCGCTGAGCGATGCCGGCATGACTTGCACAGCGGTGGTTCGGATCGGCCACAGTGCGGCGTTCGAATATTCGCTGGGGCCGGACGAAGTGATGGGATTTGGGGTTTTGCGAGTGGGGTTTGATGCCCTCGCGCGGCGTTGGCGGCGCTGAGAAACCCAATTCCCCAGGCGGTTGCGCGGCTATCATGGCGCACATCGTTTCTATTGTTACCTAGAAGACGCTGTGCACCGAAATCGCCGCAACTTGAGGTCGGCGCGCGTTGACTCGTTGGGGTGCGGGTCGAAAAATTCGGACTGGGAGCGGTGTCGGCTGGGGGGCTGGGCCGCCGATGGGGAACGACAAGATGATCACGACAGAAGTGCGCGCGACCTTGCTCGCGACGACGGCAGTGCTCACGTTGATTGCGAGCGCGAACGCGGCGGGGCCGAACTTGGTGCTCGATGCTGGGTTTGAGTCGGGTGCTTACGGCACTTGGGTAAACTCCGGCGGCGACGGCAACAATCTCATCAACGGGGCCAATCCCCGCACCGGGTCATTCTCGTTTAGCGGTGGCTGCATCGGCGTTGGCTGCGTGACGGTCGGCGCGACGGGTGTTGGCGGTACCGGAAGGATCCATCAAACAATCAATCTTCAGCCTGGTATCTATGCGGGCTCATTCCACATCCGGCATAACGCTGGCACGCCAAGCCAGTTTGCGGCGAGCCTCGGGAACAATGTTGTCTACAATCGCGTGGATGCGGCGAACAACCCAGCTTATGAGCCGGTGACGTTTATCTCGGCTGCTTCGGGCGGCGCGACGCAGTTGAGAATCGGCGTTCGCCAGGATCCCGGTTTTACGCAGATTGACGATGTCAGCCTGCGATTGGTCGACGATGGTCAAGGGAACAACATTGCTGCAGCATCGCAGACGGTTGCCGTGCAGGCTTCGCGCGACCTTCTCGATCGCTTGCACGACCGCTTTAGCCATGCGGGTTCGCCGATCACGACCGCGAGCGTGCGCGAGACGGTGCTCGCGTCGGCCGGTGGCGCGTATGTCAACGCGGGCGGCAAGTACCGTGCGTTCATGAGCGTGTTCGGTAGTGAGGGCGATTGGGACGACTCGAATACAAGCGCCGAGCGGCGGGGTTTGAGCGCGGGCTTCGAGTTCGCGGCCGGCCGCGGCATCGATTTGGGTATAGCGCTTGCGATCAGCCAATCGGACTTTCGGACGCGCACGCTCTTTACGGGCAATCATGGCGAGGCGGACGAATATCTGGGTGCGGTCTACGCGCACTGGAGTGCCGCGTCCGTTCCGCTCTACATCAACGCAATCGGCGGGTACGGTCAGAGTTCTACCGATTTTGCGCGGATCAGTTTAGATCAGGTTCTGTTCCCGGGTGGAGCGGAGGCACGCGACGTGGACACCAAGCAGTGGTTTGCCAGCGGCGAGATCGGCTGGGATTGGGCCGTGTCGCAACGGCTGCGTCTGACGCCGTATGCGCGCGTCGATGCAGCGTGGGTCGAGCAGGACGGCTATGCGGAGACTGCCTCCGGCGCGTTCATTCCGGCGGTTGTCGCTGGGCGTGAGTTCGAAGCTGTCCGCACCGTCCTCGGCGCACGAGCCGAAGCCGATCTGAATATCGGCCGGCGCGGCGCGAAGGTTGGCGCGAAGGTCGGTTGGGCGCACGAGTTCGAGGACGACCGCTTTGTTACGTTCACGGAGACCACGCCATCGTTGGTGCCTGGAACGTCGGTGACATTCGCCGGCGTCGGCACGGCGGCGCGGCCGGACAAGGACTCCGTCGTTGCCGGTGCCAACATCGAAATGGGCGTCAGCGACGATGCCAGCCTCTACGTCGGCTACAACGGCAGCTATGGCGACACGACCAAGGTTCACGCGGGCGAGGTGGGCCTGCGCGTGACCTGGTAAGGCATTGAGAATGCGGAAAGCGGCGCCCTTGGTGCCGCTTTTTCGTTTGCCTATCCGGCGACGTGCACCAGTCGTCGGCCAAAGCTTTCGCCGGTGAAGAGGCCGACGAAGGCCTTCGGCGCTTGCTCCAGGCCTTCGATGATTTCTTCGCGGTAGGTGAGTTTGCCGGTGCGCACCCACTCCGCCATCTGCGCGCGGGCGTCGTTGAATTGGACGCCGTAGTCGTAGACGACGAGGCCTTCCATCTTCAGGCGCTGGGTGATGAAGGGCAGGGTGTGGCGGATGCCGCGCGGGTTTTCGCCGGCGTTGTACTCGGCGATTTGGCCGGAGACGACGATGCGGCCATGCTTCTTCATGTTTAGGATGGCGGCGTCGAGCGTTTCGGCGCCGACATTGTCGAAGTAGATGTCGATGCCTTTCGGCGCCGCCTGCTTGAACGCGGCGGTCAGGTCGCCCGCGGTCTTGTAGTTGATCGCGACGTCGAAGCCGGTCTCCTTGAGATAGGCGCATTTCGCATCCGAGCCCGCGAGGCCGATCGTTGTGCAGCCTAGGATCTTGGCGATCTGGCCGGCCGTCGCGCCGACGGTGCCCGCGGCGGAGGAGATAAGGACGACGTTGCCTTCCTTCGGCTTGCCGATTTCGAACAGGCCGAAGAAGGCGGTGAGGCCCGGGATGCCGAAGACGCCGATCGCGGCGGTGGGCTTGATCTTGTCCTTGTAGATCTCCGGATCGAGCGCCTGGACGCCGCGACCGTCGCTGATGAAATGGCTCTGCCAGCCGAAACCGCCCCAGACAAGGGCGCCTTCCTTCAGCTTCGCGTTGCGCGAGGCCAAAACCTTGCCCACGCCCGCGCTTTCGATCGTCTCGCCGATCGCCATGGCGGGCGCATAGGAATCGCCCGAAAGGCGCGAGCGCATGCCCGGGTCGACGGAGATGTGGTCGACCCGGATCAGCGCCTGACCGTCTTGCAGCTCGGGCAGGGTTACCTGCTCAAGCTTGAAGTCGTCCGCGTGCGGCACGCCTTGTGGCCGCTTCGCCAATACCCAACGCCGGTTCGTGGTCATCGTGCCCTCGTCGAATCTGCCACTGCGTAATTGGTGGTCACGTTGCAGCTTGTGACAAGGTGCGAGGCACGGCTTCGGACGACAATTTTCGCGCGTGACAATGCGATACGGTCAGTAACGACAACCTGTATCAGTCATCTACAACCTGAAGGTCTTCTTTGGCGGCTTCGAGCTTAAGTTCGAATTGTTTGCGGTAGGTTCCTCTGAAGCCCCGGCGGAACGTCTCAACCGATACAACTTCCACCTCAACCGGTTTGGGTTTGGCGCGGCCTCGCTCCAGTTCGAACGTAACCACGCGGTTATCGTCAATCAGTATCGAGTAGATGTCTTCGAGTTGGTCGGGCGTATGGAGGACCACGTAGTAGACGCGGCCCGTCTCGCCGATCGAGGCCAGTGCTTCCAGCAAGCGCTGGCTCGATGGTCTTAAGGGTGAAAGGCGCGCCGCACGTGCTTCGGCGCGCCACTTCAGTCTTTGCTCGGAAACGCGTTGCTTCCCGGAAGGCATCTAGATTCGGCTAGACCGCCTTATCCGGTCCGATCTTCACGAGCGCCTTGCCGAAGTTTTCGCCCTTGAAGAGACCCAGGAACGCCTTCGGTGCGTTCTGTAAGCCCTCGGTCACGGTCTCCTGCCACTTCATCTTTCCTTCGGCGACGAGTTTGCCCATCTCCTGATGGAACTTCGGCAGCAGGTCGAAGTGGTTCGAGACGACGAAGCCTTCGATGCGCAAGCTCTTGGGGATCGTCATGATGATGTTCCACGGTCCCGGCGCCGGGGCAGTGTTGTTGTACTGCTCGATCATGCCGCAGACGGCGATGCGTCCGAACACCTTCATGTGGTTCAGCGCGGCCTCCAGGTGCTTGCCGCCGACGTTCTCGAAGTAAACGTCGATGCCCTTCGGGAATGCGGCGCCGACCGCTTTGTCGAGATCGGGCGTGGTCTTGTAGTTAATTGCCTTGTCGATCTTCGCTTCTTTCAAAAGCCACTGGCACTTTTCGTCGGAACCTGCGGAGCCAACGACGTAGGCGCCATGTGCCTTCGCGAGTTGGCAGACGATCGAGCCCACGGCGCCGGAGGCCGCCGATACGAATACGGTTTCACCGGGCTTGAACGAGCCGACTTTGAAGAGGCCCGCATAGGCGGTCAGGCCCGGCATGCCGAGTGCGCCGAGGAAGCTCTGCACGGGTGCGAGTTTGGGGTCGATCTTTTGCGGGAAGCTCATCGTGTTGACGACGGCGTATTCGCGCCAGCCGAGCATGTGCTGAACGTAGTCCCCGACCGCGAATGGCGCGCCTTTACCGGTGGCGATGACCTGGCCCACGGTGCCGCCCTGCAGCGCCTGGCCGACTTGGAACGGCGGCACATAGCTTTCGCGATCCACCATGCGGCCGCGCATGTAGGGGTCGACCGACATCCAGATGTTGCGGACGAGAACTTCGCCGTCCTTCGGCTCCGCGACGGGGGCTTCGACGTATTCGAAGTTGTCGTCGGTCGGCATGCCGACTGGGCGGCTTTTGAGTCGAATTTCGTGACCCTTCAAATTGCGCATGTGGATAAGTCTCCGGTGTGTTGCTTAAGGGGATGGCATCAACCATGTATTTGGCCTGGCGGTGCGGGCAGGGGAAGGGCCTGACGTGACAGGGCTGCAATATTTGTTGAAGCTCTGCGGCACATCCGCGGGTAGGCGCCAAAAATTCAAACAAGTAAACATGGGCGCACGTGAGGGTTGCGTTTCGTGGCGGAACTATCGTGAGCTTACTTTCAGACGTTAATCGCGAGATCAAAGCGGGTGTCATCGGCGCCGGCGCCTTTGGGCGTTTGCATGCGCAGAAGTATGCGAGCCTGCCGGGCGTGAAACTGATCGGCATCGCGGATGCCGATGTTGCACGTGCACAAACGCTGGCGAACGACTTCATGGTGACGGCCTATCCAGGCTGGCGCTCGATTCTGCCGCATGTCGAGGTCGTGACGATTGCGACGCCGGCGCGCTTTCACGGCGAGATCGGCGTTGGTGCACTGAACGCCGGCAAGCATGTGTTCGTGGAGAAGCCTTTGGCCGCGAACCTGCGTGAGGCTGACGCGCTCGTGCGCCTCGCCGAGCAGCGCAATCTTGTTCTGCATACCGGTCACCAGGAACGCTTCGTGATGAAGCACCTCGGGCTCTTCGACGGCGACGTGAAGCCGCTCAAGATCGAGTGCCATCGTGCCTCGCCGTTCAGCCCGCGTAACACGGACGTTAGCGTCGTGCTCGACCTGATGATCCACGACATTGATTTGGTGCATCAGTTGAACCCGGCCGAGGTGATCGATATTCGCGCGAATGAACGCTTCGTGAGCGCGCGGTCGGATGAGGTCTCAGCGACGGTGACATTTGCCGACGGCATGGTGGCCGAGTTGTTCTCGAGCCGCATGGCCGAGGGGCGCAAGCGGTTCATGCGCGTGATCTTTCCGGACGGCGAGATCTACATCGACTTTCTGACGCGCGAGATACAGAACTCGACACCGCGCAAGCTGAAGGCGTTGGGCAGCGCTTCGGCGGCTCTCTCCGGTTTGCCTTGTCCGTCGACCGATCCGCTAGGCCACGGGGTGGCGCAGTTCGTGCGCTCCGTTCGCCAAGGATTGCCGGCTTCGATCGCTCCGCGCGAGGCGCGCCGGGCGCTCTCTACCGCCCTTTCCATCCTGGACGCCGCAAGGCTGCCGCAGAAGAGGCTGGCTCATGCCTGAAGCAAAGAACGCCGACACCCGCACCGCGGAAGCGGATGCGGGCCCGATCCGCTTTTTCGACCTCGAAACGCCGAAGAAGATGCTGCGCGCCGACATCGAGAAGCGCTGGCAGAAGATTTTGGATCACGGCGCGTTCATCGGTGGCCCTGAGGTCACCGAGCTTGAGGCGGCGCTGGCGGCGCGCACGGGTGCGAAGCATGCGCTGGCCGTTGCCAGCGGGACCGACGCGCTCGTGATCGCGCTCATGGGTGAGGAAGTGACGTCGCGTGACGCGATCTTCATTCCGGGCTTCACCTACAACGCGACAGCGAATGCTGTGCTGGTTGCGGGGGCGACGCCGGTCTTCGTCGATGTCGACGCGCACACCTGCAACATGGACCCCGCGCATCTTGAGGCGCAGGTCGAGGCGGTCATTCGCGAAGGCAAGTTGACGCCGAGAATGGTCATTGCGGTCGACCTTTACGGTCTGCCGGCGGATTACGCAGCGATCGGTCGGATCGCGAAGAAGCACGGCATGCTTGTGATGGCGGACGCGGCGCAAAGCTTTGGCGGCGCGCAGGGCGGGCGGATGATCGGTGCGATTGCCGATATGACCACGCTTAGCTTCTATCCGTCGAAGACGCTCGGTTGCTACGGCGACGGCGGGGCGATGACGACGGATGACCCAGCGCGCTTCGACCGCTGGTCCTCGATCCGCTGGCACGGGACGGACGCGCAGAAGAAGGAATCGATCCGAGTCGGCGTCAACGGGCGGCTCGACTCCGTGCAGTGTGCGGTGCTGCTGTCCAAGCTCACGATCTTCGGCGACGAGATGAAGGCGCGGGAGCGAATCGCTCAGCGCTATCGCGCGGGCCTCGGCAATGCTGTGGAGATGCAGCACGTACCGGCCGGTAGTCAGAACGCCTGGGGTCTGTTCACGATCATGGTCAACAACCGTGATGCGGTGATGAAGGCGCTGCAGGAGAAAGGCGTGCCGTCGTCGATCTACTATTACAAGGCGCTGCATCAGCATAAGGCGTTCGCGCCTTACGCGCCGAAGGGCGGCCTGCCGGTATGCGAGAAGCTGGCGGCGCGCGTGCTCAGCCTGCCGATGCACCCCTACCTTACGGATGGCCAGGTCGACCGCGTCGTCGCGGCGGTCAAGGCGGCGGTGTAACAACGCTGCGAAGCGGTGTACGTTGAGCGCATGACGTCATCACTCAAGATCGCGTTCGCGCAGCTGAACCCCACGGTTGGGGATGTTCAGGGCAACTTGGCGAAGGCGCGCAAGGCGCGCGCCGAGGCAGAGGCTATGGGCGCGGATATCGTGCTCTTCAGCGAACTGTTCATTGTGGGCTATCCGCCGGAGGATTTGGTGCTGAAGCCTGCGTTGCAGGCCGACGCGCGGGCCGCGGTCGAGGCGCTGGCGAAGGAGACGGTGGCTGGGCCTGCGGTGTTGATCGGGACGCCCTGGGTCGAGAACGGCAAGCTCTACAACGCGTTCGCTTGCCTCGACGGCGGGGCGGTGAAATCGCTGCGCTACAAAGTGGACCTGCCGAACTACGGTGTGTTCGACGAGAAGCGGGTGTTTGCGCCGGGGCCGATGCCCGGCCCGATCGAGGTGCGCGGCGTCCGTATCGGCGTTCCGATCTGCGAAGATATTTGGAAGGGCGATGTTGTCGAGTGTCTGTCCGAGACGGGCGCGGAGTTCCTCTTGGTGCCGAATGGGTCGCCGTTCGAAGCCTCGAAGGAAGAGACGCGGCTCAACATCGCCGTCTCGCGGGTGGTCGAGAGCGGGCTTGCGCTCGCCTATCTGAATCAGGTCGGCGGACAGGACGAGTTGGTGTTCGACGGCGGTTCGTTTGTGCTCAATCCGGATCGCAGTCTTGCGGTACAGATGCCGGCGTGGGCGGAAGCTCTGACGCTCACGCACTGGCGGCGTGAGGGAAAAGGGTGGGTGTGCGCGCCAGGGCCCAAGGCGGCGCTGCCGGAGGGGCTTGAGTCGATCTACCACGCGACGATGCTGGGGCTCGGCGATTACGTGCGGAAGAACCGGTTCCCGAGCGTTGTGCTGGGTTTGTCGGGCGGCATCGATTCCGCGCTTACGGCTGCGATAGCGGCGGACGCGTTGGGGCCCGATCGGGTTCGCTGCGTGATGATGCCGTCGCGGTATACGTCGCAGGACAGTCTCGACGACGCGGCAGGTGTGGCGAGACTCTTGGGCACGCAGCTCGACACGATCCCGATCGAGGAGGCGGTGAAGGCGTTCGGCGGAATATTGGGGCCGCTGTTCCACGGGCGCAATCCGGACACGACGGAGGAAAACATCCAGTCGCGTATCCGCGGCGTGACGCTGATGGCGCTCTCGAACAAGTTCGGGCCGATGGTTCTGACCACCGGCAACAAGTCGGAGATGTCGGTCGGTTATGCGACGCTCTACGGCGATATGTGCGGCGGCTACAATCCGCTGAAAGACCTTTACAAGATGCAGGTGTTCGCGCTGTCGCGCTGGCGCAATCAGCACAAGCCTGTGGGCGCGCTGGGGCCGTCGGGGCGCGTGATGCCGGAGCGCGTGATCGACAAGCCCCCGAGTGCGGAGCTTCGCGCGAATCAGAAGGACGAGGATTCGCTACCGCCCTATCCGAAGCTCGACGACATCCTCGAGTGTCTGGTCGAGAACGAGATGCCGGTCGAGGAGATTATGGCGCGCGGGCACGACCTCGCCACGATCAAGCGGGTGGAGCATTTGCTCTCGATCGCCGAATACAAGCGCCGCCAAGCCCCACCGGGCGTCAAAATCACGCGCAAGAATTTCGGGCGGGATCGGCGTTATCCGATCACGAATGCCTTTCGAGACGCGACCTGAACCGCTAAACACCGCCCATGACAACGGTCGTTCGCTTCGCTCCCAGCCCTACGGGCAAGATTCACGTCGGCAATATTCGCGCGGCGCTCACCAACTATTTGTTTGCGCGCAAGACGGGCGGCAAGTTTCTGCTTCGCCTCGACGATACGGACACAGACCGGTCGACGGTGGCGTTCGCGCAGGGGATTTATGCCGACTTGGCTTGGTTGGGGCTGAAGCACGATCTTTTTGCGAAGCAGTCGGAGCGTGCGGCGGAGCACAATGCGGCGGCGGAGAAGTTGCGCGCGGCTGGCCGGCTCTATCCTTGCTATGAAACGGCGGATGAGCTTGACCGGCGGCGCAAGCGCCAGCTCGCGCAGCACAAGCCGCCGGTCTACGACCGCGCTAGCCTGAAGCTGACTGCGGAGCAGCGGGCGGCCTTTGAGGCGCAGGGGCGTAAGCCGCATTGGCGGTTCCTGTTGTCCGGGAATCAGGTTGAGTTCAACGACGTCATCCGCGGTCCCGTGCACATCGATACGGCGTCGCTGTCGGACCCGGTGCTGATCCGCGAGGATGGGCGGTTCCTCTACACGCTGCCCAGCGTCGTGGACGACATCGACTTCAAGATCACGCACATCATCCGCGGCGAGGATCACGTCACGAATACGGGCGTGCAGGTCGAGATCTTCGAGGCGCTGGGCGCGGCCGTGCCGGTGTTCGCGCATTTCTCGATGCTCGTCGGTGCGGGCGGGGAGGCGTTGTCCAAGCGGCTCGGGTCGCTTGCCATCGAAGGGTTACGCGAGGATGGGATCGAGCCGCAGGCGATCAACAGTCTGCTTGCGAAGTTGGGTACGTCCGATCCGGTCGTTGTGCGGGCGACGTTGGAGGAGCTCGTTGCCGACTTCGATCTCGCGAAGTTTTCGCGCGCTCCGGCACATTTCGATCCAGCGGATTTGAAGACGCTGAATCACAAGCTGCTGCACGGTATGTCGTTCGATGCCGTGGCGGGCGACTTGCAGAAACTCGGTGTGGGCGGCGGGGCTCAGTTCTGGGAAGCAGTGCGGGACAACATCGAGCTGCTGAGGGACGCGCGCGGCTGGTGGCAGGTGGTCGAGGGACCGCTTGAGCCGGTGATCGAGGATGCGGCCGTGGCGGCGGCGGCGCGCGAGCTGTTGCCCACGGGCTCCTTCACGGACGCTACCTGGGGCGAATGGACCGCGGCGGTTTCGGCCAAAACCGGGGCAAAAGGTAAGGCTTTGTTTAGGCCGCTGCGCTTAGCGTTGACCGGGCAGCCCCATGGACCGGAGATGCGAAAGCTGTTACCTCTCATTGGTCCTGAACGGGCGGCAAAACGGCTGGCCGGTCAGGCTGCATGAGGCAGAACTTGAGCAATCGGACGACCATTTCTGGCCTGTCCACCGCGGCGAGCTCTTCGCGCGCGGCGATTTGTATTTGCGGCTAACGAACCTTAGCGGCCGCGCTCACCGATTCTATTCTCGTCAGAGACCGAATCCCAAAGGCCCGGCCAAACGGGACTTTTCGAGGATTGGACTATGGCACTGACGATCTACAACACTTTGGCCCGCGAGAAGCAGGTCTTCAAACCGATCGACCCGAAGAACGTGCGCATGTACGTCTGCGGACCGACGGTCTACGACTTCGCGCATATCGGCAACGCGCGGCCGGTGATCGTGTTCGACGTGCTGTTCCGGCTGCTGCGCCATACCTACGGCGAGAGCCATGTCACCTATGTCCGCAACATCACGGACGTCGAGGACAAGATTATCGCGCGTGCGGCGGAGCGCGGGGTGTCGATCCGGGAGCTGACCGAAGGGACGGCGAAGGTCTATCAGGAAGATGCGCTGGCGCTCGGCAACTTGGCGCCTTCGATCGAGCCGCGCGTGACGGAGACGATGCCCGAGATCGTTTCGATGATCTTGGCGCTCGTGCGCAACAACCACGCCTATGTGGCGGAGGGGCATGTGCTGTTCGACGTGTCGTCCGACCCGGACTACGGCAAGCTTTCGCGCCGGTCGCTCGACGACATGATCGCGGGCGCGCGCGTCGAGGTGGCGCCTTACAAAAAGAACCCGATGGATTTCGTGCTGTGGAAGCCGTCCGAGGGCGACATGCCCGGGTGGCCATCGCCCTGGGGCAAGGGCCGGCCGGGTTGGCACATCGAGTGCTCCGCCATGGGTGAGAAGCATCTGGGCGAGACGTTTGACATTCACGGCGGCGGGATCGACTTACAATTCCCGCACCATGAGAACGAGATTGCGCAGAGCGAAGGCGCGCATCACGGCAAACCGATCGCGAACTACTGGATGCACAACGGCTTTCTGCAGGTCGAAGGCGAGAAGATGTCGAAGAGCCTTGGCAACTTCATCACGATCCGCGAGCTGTTGGCGGAGACGAAATTCGGCGGTCAGGCTTGGCACGGGCGCGTGCTGAGGCTTGCCATGCTCAGCACGCATTATCGGCAGCCGATCGACTGGACGGTGGACCGTTTGCTGCAGACGAAGGCGACATTGATGGAGTGGGCGCGGCTGCTACACGGGGCACGCGCCGCTGAAGCGCCGGACGGCGAAGTGCTGGCGGCGCTGGAGGACGATCTGAACACGCCATCAGCGATGGCGGCCGTTTATGGTCTCGCCGGCGCTGCACGGACGAGCGAGGCCGATCGCGCGCGCCTCAAGCGGACGCTTGGCTTCCTGGGGCTCTATGCCGACGAGCGCGACGTCGATTTCGCGGTGGGTCAGACGGTCGATGCGGCGCAGGTCGAGGATTTGATCGCCAAGCGTAACGCGGCGCGCAAGGCGAAGAACTTCGCCGAGGCCGACAAGCTCAGGGGCGACTTGACGGCGCTGGGTGTTGCCATCGAGGACGGGCCCAAGGGCACGACATGGAAGGTTGTATCATGACCTATTGTTGTCATCCCGGGCGAGTGAGCGTCGCGAGCGAGACCCGGGACCCAGGTGACTGGGCTCAGAGTCATGACGCAATCCCCTGGGTCCCGGCTCGCGCTCCGCTTACGCTTCGCTTGGCCGGGATGACAGCTGTTTGGTATGGGGTTTGAGCATGAGCCGCGAACGCCTTTATCTCTTCGACACCACCTTGCGCGACGGGGCGCAGACGCAGGGCGTTGACTTCAGCGTCGAGGATAAGCGGCAGATCGCCGTTCTGCTCGACGACTTTGGGATCGACTACATCGAAGGTGGCTGGCCCGGGGCCAATCCGACAGACACGACGTTCTTCGGTGCGCCACCGGCTCTGAAGCGGGCCAAGCTCGTCGCGTTCGGTATGACGAAAAAGCTCGGACGAAGCGCGTCGAACGACCCGGGCTTGGCGAGCGTTCTCGACGCCAAGGCGCAGGCGTGTTGCCTGGTCGGCAAGTCGTGGACGTTCCATGTCGACGTGGCGCTTGAGGTGCCGCGCGCGGACAATCTGGCGGCGATCAAGGAGAGCATGGCGGCGGTTGCCGCGCGCTCGCGCGAGCCGATGCTGGACGCGGAGCATTTCTTCGATGGCTACAAGGCGAGCCCGGAGTACGCGCTTGCCTGCCTAGAAGCCGCGCTCGACGGCGGCGCGCGTTGGGTTGTGCTTTGCGATACGAACGGCGGAACGCTGCCGCATGAAGTGTCGCGGATCGTGGCTGAGGTGACGAAGAAATTTCCGCGCGACCGGATCGGCATCCATGCCCACAACGACACGGAGAATGCCGTCGCCAACACGCTGGCGGCCGTCGATGCGGGGGCGCGGCAGATCCAGGGCACGCTGAACGGGCTCGGCGAGCGGTGCGGAAATGCGAACCTGATTTCGCTGATCCCGACGTTGCTGTTGAAGTCCGGGTTCGCAGATCGCTTCGAGACGGGTATTCCGCAGGCCAAGTTGAAGGAGATCACGCATCTTTCGCGGCAGCTCGACGAGATCTTGAATCGTGCGCCGAACAGGCATGCGGCTTATGTCGGGTCGTCGGCTTTTGCGCACAAGGGTGGCCTCCACGCCTCGGCGGTGCAGAAGGACCCGCGGACGTACGAGCATGTGCCGCCGGAGGTCGTTGGGAACGAGCGCAAGATTCCCGTTTCGGATCAGGCAGGGCGATCGAACTTGATCGGGCGGCTTGTCGCGCTCGGGATCGACGTAGACTCGAAAGACCCTCGGGTCGCGACTCTGCTCGACGTGATCAAGGAGCGCGAGTTTCTGGGCTATGCCTACGATGGGGCGGAGGTTTCGCTTGAGCTGTTGGCGCGGCGGGCGCTCGGCAGAGTGCCATCCTACTTCGTTGTCGAGGGGTTCCGGGTGTCGGTTGAGCGGCGGCACAACGCTCTCGGCGAGGAAGTGACCGTCTCTGAAGCCGTCGTGAAGGTGCGCGCCGACGGCGAGAGGCTCATGAGCGTGGGGGAGGGCAACGGGCCGGTGAATGCGCTCGACCAAGCACTGCGCAAGGACCTGGGGCGGTATTCGAAGTGGCTCGAGGACTTGAAGCTGGTCGACTACAAAGTGCGTATCCTGACGGCAGGCACCGAGGCCGTCACCCGGGTCATGATCGAAAGTGCGGACGGGGCCGGCAATCGCTGGTCGACAGTCGGCGTTTCGCCGAATATTGTCGATGCCTCATTCGAGGCGTTGATCGACTCCATCACCTACAAGCTGCTGCGCGACGGGGCGCCTCCGTCACGCGCGTGACGAGGGGCCAATGAAAATACCGGCACACGGCAAGTCGAAGGATCAAATCAAGACAGAGCTGGAAGCGTTTTCGGGGCGCGACTTGTCGTGGCGCGACGGAAAAACGTTGGCCTACATTTACGATGGCGGTGCCGACGTCGAGGAGATCGCGAAGTGGGCGTACATGCGGTACCTCACAGAGAACGGGCTTGACCCGACGGTCTACCCGTCGATGATGCTGATCGAGAACGAGCTCAGCGCGATGGCGGCGGCGCATCTGGGCGGTGTGCCGGGTGTGGTTGGGAGCTTTACCAGCGGCGGCACAGAGAGCTGCATGCTGGCCGTGAAGACTGCGCGGGACTATGCGCGAGCGATGAAGCCGCACATTAAGGAGCCGGAACTCGTCCTGCCGGTGACGGCGCATGCGGCGTTCCACAAGGCCTGTCACTACATGGATGTGAAAAAAGTCTTGGTGCCGGTCGATACGAAGACGTTCAAAGCGCTGCCAGAGGCCGTCGAGAAGGCGATCACACCGAACACCATACAGATTGTGGCTTCCGCCGTGTCGTATGCTCATGGCGTTCTCGATCCCATCGAGCCGATCGCGGCGATCGCCAAGAAGCACAATGTATTGTTCCACGTCGATGGATGCATCGGCGGGTTCCTGCTGCCGTACTTCAAGCGGTTAGGGGCTCCGCTCGGCGAGTTCGACTTCCGCGTTCCGGGCGTGACGTCGATGTCGATGGATTGGCACAAGTACGCCTATTGCCCTAAGGGGGCGTCAGTCGTTCTCCACCGGTCGAAGGAGCTGCGGCGGTTTCAGATGTATGCGGCCGCCGACTGGACCGGGTACACGATTATCAATCCGACGATCCAGTCATCGAAGACCGGTGGGCCTATGGCTGCAGCGTGGGCCGTGCTGAACTTCCTCGGCGACGACGGCTACATGAATTTTTCCAAACGCATCTACGGCGCGACGAATACGATCCTCGACGGCATTCGGAAGAACGCAGGCTTGCGCTTGTTGGGGGAGCCCGACCTTAACTTGATTGCATTCACGTCCGACGAGTTCTCTTGCTACCACATCATCGACGAGATGAAGGCGCGCGGTTGGTACGTGCAGCCGCAGTTCGGCTATCACGGGTCGGAACCGAACGTGCATCTGTCGATCGGACAAAACGTGTTCGACAACGCGCAGGAGTTCGTGGCGGCGCTGAACGACTCGGTCGAGGCCGCGAAGCCGAAGGGCTTCAGCCAGCTCGCGGCGAAGGTTAAGTCCGAGCTCTCGCGTATGAACCCGGCCGAGTTCAAGCCCGCGATGCTGAACGATCTGATGCGCGCCGCGGGGATCGAAGATGGTCAGCTGCCGCGCAAGTCGGCGGAGTTGAACCAAATTCTGAACGTACTGCCACCCAAAGTGACGGAGTTCGCGCTGATCGAGTTCATGAACGAACGCTACGTTTACCGGGAGAAGAAGTGAGGGCTTCGGCCCGCGCAGCACTGCCATGCCGCCCGGGCATGGCATGAGGGTTGGTGCACGAGTATGTGTATCGCATGAGCGACTCCAAGAACCGCGGCGTGATCTATGGCGCCAGCGCCTATGTTACCTGGGGGATCATTCCGATCTTCTGGAAGTTTCTGGAGCAAGTGGGCGAAGTTGGCGCTGTCGAGATTGTGGCGCACCGGATCGTTTGGACGCTGGTGTTCGCGGTCGCCGCGCTTGCGATATGGCAACGGTTGCCGAAGCTTTGGTCCGCGCTGAAGAATCCGAAAATAGTTCTGGCGCTGTCGCTGAGTGCGCTGCTGATTGCGGTGAATTGGGGACTCTTCATTTGGGCGGTGACGGCTGACCGGATCATCGATACGAGCCTCGGCTATTACATCAACCCGCTGGTTAGCTTTGTGCTCGGCGTCGTGTGGTTGGGCGAGCGACTGACGAAGCTGCAGCTGGTCGCGGTTGGCTTGGCGGTTTTGGGTGTCGTCAATCAGACCGTCGCTGTCGGCTATCTGCCTTGGATATCGCTCGCGCTGGCTTTCAGCTTTGGGTTCTACGGTCTTATCCGAAAGATGGTGCCGGTGGAGTCGTTGGAGGGGCTGACGGTTGAGGCGCTGCTTTTGGCGCCCTTGTCGTTGGGCTACATCGTCTATCTTGCGACGACAGGGGCGGGAGCTTTTTTGGCGCAAGGGACAAGCCTCGACGTGTTGCTCATCCTCGCCGGACCGTTCACGGCTATTCCGCTGCTTCTGTTCGCGGCCGGAGCCCGTCTGGTGCGCCTCTCGACCATGGGGTTTCTGCAGTACCTTGCTCCGTCGATCAGTTTGTTGATCGCGGTCTTCCTTTACGACGAGACGTTCACCCAGGCGCATGCGGTGACGTTCGCATTGATCTGGAGTGCGCTCGCGCTGGTCACGTGGGAGGCCTTGCGGCGGGATCGCTATTCGGCGGCTTGACGGTGAAAGTTGCGGATCGCGGACATGGTGTCCTCAGGGCGCGAGACCACCGTGTAGAGTTCCTTCAGGCCGTAGCGCGCGAAGTTGTGGGTGTGCACGCGGTCGAACGTTGCGAACAGCGGATCCCAGAACCCTTTTGTGTTGACGAACACGATCGGCTTTTTGTGCAGGCCAAGCTGCGCCCAGGTCATCGCTTCCAAGACTTCCTCAAGGGTGCCGAGGCCGCCAGGCAGCACCACGAACGCGTCGGAGAGGCCGTGCATACGCGTCTTGCGCTCATGCATGTCCGGTGTAATGACAAGTTCGGTGAGCGTGCCGAGTTCGATTTCACGGGCACGCAGGAATTGCGGGATTATGCCGACGACTTCGCCACCCGCCTCGAGCGCGGCGCGCGCGACTTCGCCCATCAGGCCGATCGAAGCGCCGCCGTAGATTAGGCGTGCGTTTGCTTCGGCGATGTTGCGACCCACGCCGCGGGCGGTTTGCATGTAAGCGGGGTCGCTCCCTTCCGAGGAGCCACAGAAAACACAAACCCCAATCAGCTTATTCATTGTTGTTACTCAGGCTGAACGCAGAGGATCATACGCGTAGGCATGTAAACACTTCGAAACCATCCAGATAATGTGGGTAGTCTATGGCCAGAACGTGACGGTTTTGCCTGTCAAATTGTGGGGGGTTGGCGCGGCCGTCACAATCGTTACCATGCGTTAAGTTCAACGCATTCGGTTGTCTGGGAGAAATACATGAGATTTGTTGTTGCCAGCGCTGTTCTGGCCGTAACCGCCTTCGTGTCCGTCGCGTGTGGCAGTTCGGCCCAGACACCGCAGCAAATCGTCGATGCGCGCATCGAAGACATGAAAAAGCTCGGCGCTAATGTGAAGGGCACCTCGCAAGCCGCAACGCCGGCGGAAGCGAAGGCAAAGATTGCCGAAGCGATTGCTTTCTCCGAGACGATCGCGGCGCGCTTTCCAAAGGGGACCGGCATCGGTGACGCGGGCATCACGAAGACGCGCGCGCTTCAGGACATTTGGGCGAAGCCGGCCGAGTTCAAGGCTGCAGCCGACAAGTTGACCGCGATTCTGAAAGACGTTGGTGTTGCGATCGACTCGGGCGACAAGGCGAAGGTCGAGGCAGCGTTCAGCCAAGTCTATCCCGGCTGCGGCGGCTGCCATAAGCCTTTCCGTGGGCCGGAACATTAAGATTGATGCCGGTTCTTCGCATTCTGCTTTTGGCGGCGGTTGCGATCGGCGCCGCCGTACTTGTTTGGCTGCTGCTTCCGTCACGTTCGTCGGTCTCTATCCCTGAGGGAGTATCGAGCGCGACGCCGGGGATGGCGGAGCGCGGTGCCTATCTTGTGCGCGCGGCAGGATGTGTGAGCTGTCATTCCGACAAGAAGGGTGGCGGGCAGGCGTTTGCGGGCGGGCTCGCGCTCAAGACGCCGTTCGGGACGTTTCACTCGCCAAACATTACGCCGGACCAAAAGACCGGGATCGGCGCGTGGCGCGACGAAGATTTCGTGCGCGCGCTGACTTCGGGCCAAGGCGTGCACGGTGAGGAGCTTTATCCGGTATTTCCGTACACGTCGTTTTCGGCGATGACGGTTGAGGATGCGCTAGCGATCAAAGCGTATCTGTTCAGCCTTGCGCCGGTCGATGCCCCCCGGCGTGCAGATGATGTGCCGTTTCCGTTTTCTTGGCGTGCGTTGATGAAGGGGTGGAAGCTCTTGCACTTCGCGGGCGCTGAGCCTCTCGCGAACGATACGGCGCGTGATGCAACTTGGAATCGCGGGCGGTATTTGGTCGCAATCGGCCATTGCGGCGAATGTCACACACCGCGTGGTTTTCTTGGTGGATTGAGTGCGGCGCAGAATCTGCGCGGAAATCGCCAAGGGCCTGACGGGTGGAAAGTGCCTGCAATCGCTGGTCCAGAGGCCAAGGAATTCGCAGCTTGGTCTGTGGAGGAGATCACAGAGTATCTGAAATCTGGCTCAAAGCCTGACTTCGACACCGTGCAAGGACCGATGGAAGAGGTCATCGAAGACGCGACGAAACATCTCACGGATGAAGATAGGCGAGCGATGGCGCTCTACCTGAAGTCGTTGAATAGCGAGCGATAAACTTGTTGATAGGCGGCGCTGGTGCGTTTGGACGCTCGCGCGCGCAAGACTACATTCCCAGCGTCCTTCTGCAAATCACAACGGTGACAGTTTATGGCCCGGGTCATTGTCGTTCTCGGATTGATGATAGCGCTTACCGCGACGATGTTTTGGATCACGCGGCGGCCGCCGGTCGCGGAGGGTGTTGCGGCGACGCCAGCAGGGCCAAGCGCGACAGTTACACTGGCGGAATTGAACGCGCCTAAAACGCGTGGTGCGGACGAGGATATCGCGGACAAACCTGACGAGACGCAGTCACCCGTGTCGGCGGAGCCGCGTGAGGTGACGAACTTGGCGGGTACTCAAAGCGCGACACCTGCGAGCGCGCAGGACGTCACGACGGGCCTGGTAGCCGGTGCGGCCCCTTCGATCGGTACTGCTGGTATCGACCAGAAGAACAATGCGTCGTTTACGGGGACGGCAACCCCGGGTGAGACGGTATCGCTGCTGTGGAACAGCAAGCCTGTTAGCCGGACTACGGCGGATGCATCGGGAAACTGGACGCTGGAGTTTAAGGCGCCGGTCTCAAGCAAAGAGCATGAGATGATGGTGACGGCGCAAGCGAAGGACGGATCGGTGATCATAGGTCCGCAGCGCGCCTATATCGGACCCGCCGCGGTTCCCGGCGGTCTGCCGCGGATCACGCTGAAGACGGCGGACGAAGCTGCGAAGACGCCGCAAGAGGATGGTGCGGTCGCAAGTGCTACGGCCGAGCCTTCGACGGGTATCATTGTCGACAAGATCGCTAGCAGCGAAGAGGGCGTTGCGACGCTGACGGGCAAGGCCGATGCGGGAGCGACCGTGAAGGTTGCTATCAACGGAAAGCCTGCCGGCGAAACCGTTGCCGCAGCTGACGGCGACTGGTCGCTGTCGGCGTCGAATGCGTCGGGCAAGAGTGCATCGAGCCTGAAGCTTGAGTTGTTCAATGCGAGCGGCGCGAAGATCGATGAGGCGGAGTTGCCGTTTAGAATCGCAGCCGCGCCGTCAAAACTCGCGTCGTCGGGCATTGTGGTGAAGTCCGACCTTCCGTCAGTTCTGTCGTCGAAGCCTGCGACCGGCAGTGTTGCCGCTTTGGCAACTGCCACCGACATTGCCGCGTCAGCGCCGTCCGCCGTGCACGACAAGCCGAAAAGCCGCATCATTAAAGTTCGCCGAGGCGACAGCCTGTGGCGGATATCGAAGCGGCACCTGGGGAATGGAAAGAAGTGGGCGAAGTTCTATCGCTTGAACAAACGTAAGATCGACAATCCCGATCTGATCTTCCCCGGCCAAACGCTAATTCTCCCGGGCTAGACGGGAAATCTGTTCCGCTGGAACTCGCGGCGCGCATGGCTTATGTGAAGGCCATGCCGCCATCTCCCGGACGTTCGACTGCCGTCGCTGGCGAGGCCCATAAGGGGGCTTCCCGCTTTTCTCCCGTTCGTACGCTGTTGCCGTACTTGTGGCCCGAAGGACGCTTTGATCTCAAAGCGCGGATCGGGCTTGCGATGGTGGCGTTGGTGCTCGCGAAGATCGCGACACTGGCGTTTCCGTTGTTCTACGGGCGTGCGATCGATGCGCTCGACCTCAAAGATCCGGCGGTTCAGACGATTGGTATTGCGATCGCGTTTATCGTCGCCTACGGCGTCGCGCGAATTTTGATGCAGGCGTTTGCGCAGTTGCGCGATGCGATCGCGGCGAAGGCCGTGTATCACGCTGTGCGCACCGTGGCCGGACGGACCTTCCGCTATGTTCATGCTCTATCCCTGCGCTTTCATTTGGAGCGCAAGACCGGCGGGCTGACGCGGGTTATCGAGCGCGGGACGAAGGGCATCGATGTGCTCTTGTTCTACGTGCTGTTTTCGATCGCGCCGACGATCCTCGAGCTTGTGCTCGTGTGTGGCTATCTGCTTTGGGCGTACCATTGGGGCTATGTCGCGATCACGATTGCGACGGTGCTTGTCTACGGTGCGTTCACGATCAAGATCACAGAGTGGCGGACCGCCATACGGCGGCAGATGAATGATAGCGACACGGAGGCGAATACGAAGGCGGTCGACAGCCTGTTGAACTATGAGACTGTCAAGTATTTCAACAACGAGGCGCATGAGGCGACGCGCTACGACAAGGCGATGGTGGGTTTTGCCGAAGCTTCCGAGAAGGCGCAGATGTCGCTCTCGGTGCTCAACAGCGGGCAGGCGGTTATCATCACGTGCGGTCTGGTTGGGGTGATGATCCTCGCGGCCTATCATGTGTCGCAGGGCTTGATGACGATCGGAGACCTCGTCGTCGTCAATGGGTTTCTGGTGCAGCTCTATGTGCCGTTGAACTTACTTGGCACTGTCTATCGCGAGATCAACCAGGCACTTATCGACATGGAGAAGATGTTCGATGTGTTGGGTGTTGCTCAAGAAGTGAAGGACAAGCCCGGGGCGCCGCCGATCGCGGTCACCGGCGGGGAAATCAAGTTCGAAAATGTCGTCTTTGCCTACGACCCGGAGCGAACGATCCTCAAAGGGGTCAGCTTTACGGTTCCTGCCGGCAAAACCGTTGCTGTCGTCGGGCCGTCGGGGGCGGGAAAGTCCACGATCTCGCGGATCCTCTATCGTTTCTACGACATCAAGTCGGGGCGGGTAACGATCGATGGGCAGGACGTTCGCGATGTCACGCAAGATTCCGTACGCGCCGTTATTGGCATCGTGCCGCAGGACACCGTGCTGTTCAACGACACGATCCGTTACAACATCAAGTATGGGCGGATCGATGCGGGCGACGCGGAGATCGAGCAAGCGGCCAGGTTGGCGCAGATCGAACCGTTCATCCGACAGTTGCCGGATGGGTTCAACGCGATGGTGGGCGAGCGCGGATTGAAACTTTCGGGTGGCGAGAAGCAGCGGGTTGCGATTGCGCGCACGATCTTGAAGAACCCGCCGATCCTGTTGTTGGACGAGGCGACATCGGCACTCGATACGCATACGGAGCGCGAGATTCAGTCGGCGCTGCGCGAGGTGTCGCGTAACCGGACGACTCTGGTTATCGCGCACCGGCTATCGACGGTGGTCGATGCGGACGAGATTTTGGTGCTCGACCAGGGGCAGATCGTCGAACGCGGACGGCACGGCGATCTTCTTGCGAAGAACGGCGCTTATGCGGCGATGTGGAATCGGCAGCGGGAGGCGGCGGCGGCGCGCGAGAAGCTAAAAGAGGTGGAGGCGGATCCGACGGTCAATCCGGAGGCGGCACGCGTTCAGCCCGCGGCTGTTGCAGGTAGCTGACGGCTATCCGCGGGTGCGGGCCAGCGTGGCGACGAGTTCGGTGACCTTGTCGCGCTGAGCGCGTTTGTCGCCGGAGCGGATCGCGTGTTCCACGCAGTGGGCGATGTGGTCTTTCAGGATTTCGCCTTCGACTTTTTTGAGCGCGGCGATCACGGCCTGTACCTGATTGACCACGTCAATGCAGTAGCGGTCCTCTTCGACCATCTTTGCGAGGCCGCGGACCTGACCCTCGATGCGGCTCAGGCGCGACAAACAGGACTTTTTCGTATCGCTTTGCATGGTTGATATATACCCCTAGGGGGTATATTTGGTCAAGGCAAAGGATTCCGGTGCTTCTATGACCATGTCGAACGACCAAACGAACGCGCAGGCGTGCTGCCACGGCGATCACGAAGGGCCTTCGAAGGTCAAAGATCCTGTATGCGGGATGATGGTCGATCCGGCGACCGCGAAGCACCAGGCGGAACATGCGGGCGAGCGCTACTTTTTCTGCAATCCGCGGTGTCGCGAGAAGTTTGTTGCAGCTCCGGACATCTATCTAGACCCGAAGGCGGCGGCGCCTAAGGCGCCTGTGAAGCCCGGTGCGGTCTATACGTGTCCGATGCATCCGGAGGTGCAGCAGATCGGCCCTGGCAGCTGTCCAAAGTGTGGAATGGCGCTTGAACCGGAAGACGCGCTCGCGGCAGCCGATGCGCCCAACCCCGAGCTCGCCGACATGACGCGACGCTTTTGGGTCGGTCTAGCGCTGTCGGTTCCCGTGGTCGTGCTTGAGATGGGGGGGCATTTTGCAAATCTCCACGCGCTGGTGAGCCCCCAGACCAGCAATTGGATACAGCTTCTTCTCGCAACGCCGGTGGTGCTGTGGTGCGGATGGCCGTTCTTCGAGCGCGGATGGCACTCCGTGCTGAGCGGTCATCTGAACATGTTCACGTTGATTGCGACGGGAACCGGCGTGGCGTGGCTGTACAGCATCGTGGCGACGCTGGTGCCAGGTGCGTTTCCGCCCGCGTTTCGCGGTATGGGTGGCGCCATCTCAGTTTACTTCGAGGCTGCGAGCGTGATCACCGTACTGGTGTTGTTGGGTCAGCTTCTCGAGTTGCGCGCGCGTGAGAGCACGGGCGGAGCTATACGAGCGCTTCTCGATCTTGCGCCTAGGGTTGCACACCGCGTGCGCGCCGGCGCGGCGGACGAGGAGGTGGAACTGGCGCATGTTTTGAAAGGCGACCGGTTGCGGGTTCGTCCGGGGGAGAGCGTGCCTGTCGACGGTGTTGTCGTCGAGGGGCACAGCAACGTCGATGAGTCGATGATTACGGGTGAGTCTGTTCCGGTCGCCAAGGCGTCGGGCGAGCGCGTGATTGGCGGAACGATGAACCAGACGGGCGCCTTCGTGATGGAGGCGCAGAAGGTGGGCGCGGAAACGCTGCTTGCGCAGATCGTGGCGATGGTGGCGAAGGCGCAGCGTAGCCGTGCGCCGATCCAGCGGCTGGCGGATCGGGTGGCCGGGTGGTTCGTGCCGGCTGTCATTGCCGTTGCCGTTGCGGCGTTTGTGGGGTGGAGCGTGTGGGGTCCGGAGCCGCGGTTCAGCTATGGGCTGATTGCGGCGGTGGCAGTGTTGATCATCGCGTGTCCATGTGCGCTGGGTCTGGCGACCCCGATGTCCATCATGGTTGGCGTGGGGCGAGGGGCTCAGGCCGGCGTGCTGATCAAGGATGCGGAGGCGTTGGAGCGGCTTGAGACGATCGACACGCTTGTCGTGGACAAGACGGGGACGCTGACCGAGGGCAAACCGAAAGTGGTGGCAGTTGAGACCTTCGGTGACTTTTCAGGCGCAGTTCTGCTGCGTCTCGCTGCGGCGCTTGAGCATTCGAGCGAGCATCCGTTGGGGGCTGCGATCGTCCGGGCGAGCCTTGAATCCGGTGAGGCTCTGCCTTCCGTGGATGCGTTTCGGAGCATCACTGGCAAAGGCGTGACCGGGCGCGTTGAGGGGCGTCAGGTTACGATCGGTAATGAGGCGCTACTCGCGGACCTGCAGGTGCCGGTTGGAGAGCTTGGGGCCGCTGCACAGCGTTGGCGCAAGGATGGGGCGACGGCGATGTATGTAGCGGTCGATGGTGTTGCGGCAGGTGTGATTGCTGTTGCCGATCCCGTGAAGGCGACGACGCCCGAGGCGATCGCCCAACTGCAGCGCGAGGGCGTGCGCGTGGTGATGTTGACGGGCGACAACAAAGTCACGGCGGAAGCAGTGGCGCGGCGGCTTGGGATATCCGAGGTGTTCGCCGAGGTTTTGCCGGAGCGCAAAGGTGCGCTGGTGCAACAGCTGCAACGCGATGGGCGCAAGGTTGCGATGGCGGGCGACGGTGTGAACGATGCGCCTGCGCTCGCTGCCGCCGATGTCGGAATAGCGATGGGGACGGGTACGGCGGTTGCGATGGAGGCGGCGGGTGTGACCCTGGTAAAGGGCGACTTGTCAGCGATTGCGCGGGCGCGGGCGTTGTCGCGCGCCGTGATGCGCAATGTCCGGCAGAACTTGTTCTTTGCGTTCGCTTACAATGCGCTCGGCGTGCCGATTGCGGCGGGTGTGCTTTATCCGGCGTTTGGGGTGCTGCTTAGCCCGGTCATTGCGGCGGCAGCGATGTCGCTGAGCTCGGTGAGCGTAATCGGCAATGCGCTCAGGCTGAAGGTGGTGCGGATCTAGCCGCCGTGTCTGGCGTAGGCTAGGCGGGCGCCGTCTCGCCCGAACTGCCAGACGGTGTAGCGTTCTTTAGGCGCGCCTTCGACTTCCATGCCCGGCGAGTTCACAGGCATGGCGGGAACCGCGATGCCTAGCGCCTTTGGCTTTTCTTTGATCAGGCGTTTGATGTCGGCGGCGGGGACGTGGCCTTCAATGGCGTAACCGGCGATCACGCCGGTGTGGCAGGACGTTAGGTCGTCAGGGACGCCGAGCTTTGCCTTGATCGCTGCCATGTCGGCGCTTTCGTCAACCGTGGCTGTGAAGCCCTCTGCGGTGAGGTGCTCGACCCAGGCTGTGCAGCAGCCGCAGCTAGGGTCTTTGTAAACTTTGATTGCGAGTGCGGGCTTGCTTGCGTGCGCGGACGACGTTGCGAGGAGCGCTGCTCCGGCTAGAAGAACATGGCGGCGGTCGATCATGGTGTCACTCCGCTGGGGCGGGCCTTGCGGCCTCGCCCATGCCCATTTTCCCCCATTGCTTGCGGTCTTTGGCAAAGTAGCGTTGCTCGATCGCGAGCATCGCTGGCGTTACAAAGAGCGTGAGCAAGGTCGAGAACGCCAGGCCATACACGATGGCTGTCGCGAGCGGGACCCACCAGTCGGCGCTGGGGCCGCCGAAGTGAACCTGGCGCTCGAAGAAGTCCACGTCGAACTTATACATCAACGGCAGGAGACCGAAGATAGCAGTCCACGTGGTGAGGAGCACGGGGCGCATGCGCTGCACGCCTGTGCGGATGATGGCGTCCATCGGCTTAAAGCCTTGGTCGAGCAGGTGATGAAACGTGTCTATCAGCACGATGTTGTGGTTCACCATGACGCCGATCAAAGCCACAATCCCGGTGCCGGACATAATGACCGAGAAGAGCTGCCCTTCGACCAAGGTGCCCAGGAGCGCGCCGAAGATCGAGAAGATCACCGCCGACAATATCACTAGCGCGTGCCAGAAGTTGTTGAACTGGATAATCAGGATCGCGCCAATTGCCAGAAGCGCAATCGCGAAGGCGACGAGCAGGAACTGAGCTGACTTGTTCTGCTGCTCGTCGGCACCACGGAACTTGATGCGCACTTGACGGTCGAAGCCTTCAGCAGCGATCCACTTGCGGACCTCGCTGATGCGATCGGCGATGTTGTAACCTTTTTCGGTCTGGACGCCGGCACGCACCGTCCAGACGCGGAGGCTGTCCACGCGCTGGAGCCGGTTGACCTGTTGCTGAGGCTTGCGTTGGACGAAGTTCGTGATCGGAACGGCGCCTTGGCGCGTGTTCAAGCGGATTTCGTCGAGCGCGCTGATCCCGCGCTCTTCGATCGGGTAGCGGACGCGGATATCGATTTCGTCTTCTGCGTCGTCGGGGCGGTATTCGCCGACCTTGATACCGTTGGTGACGAGCTGGACTGCCGCGCCGATCGTCGTAACGTCGGCGCCGAAACGTCCTGCTTGCTCGCGGTCGATGCTGAGCGCCCACTCGATGCCGGGCAGCGCGCGCGAGTCTTCGATGTCGCGCAAGCCGGGCATCTTGTCGAGGTGTTTGCGGATGCGATCGGTGATGCTGTCGAGCAGCGGGTAGTTTTCGGAACCGATCTCGACCTGAATCGCCTTGCCGGTTGGCGGACCACCTTGGGCCTCCGAGAGCTCGAGGAGAACGCCCGGGATCGTGCCGACACGTTTGCGAACTGCGTCCCAGATGGGTTTCGATGGGCCACGCTCAGCGTAGGGCTTTAGCTCCATGGACAGGCGGCCGATCGTATCCACCGGAACCGAGCCGCCAAAGAAGTTGCTGCCGCCGCCCCCGCCGGAGACGGCGTAGACGCCGTGCAGGCCGGGCGTGCCGAGGACGCGCCGCTCGGCTTCAATCAGAAGATCGCGCTTCTCGTCGGCGGAAAGGTTGCCGCGCGCGCGAACGAACAGGTTTGCTTGGAACGCGTCGGTTTCGACAAAGAACTCGACGCCCTTGCTATAGTTGATCAAGCCCAGAGTGATCGCGACAAGCGTCGCCGCGACGAGGGCTAAGACAAGGAATGGCCGTTGGACGGCATGCGTCACGAGGCGCGCATAAGCGCCGACCCAGCCTTTGATGGCATAGATGTCGCCAGATTCCGACAAATGAATCGCTTGTTCGGCGTCGGGGTGCACTTTGTCCGGCTTACCGATGAGCACGCCGATCGCGGGCACGAAGATAAGCGACACCACCATCGAGGCCGTCATGATGAAGATCATCGTGAGCGGCAAGTAGGACATGAACTTTCCGGTGACGTCGGGCCAGAAGAGCATCGGCGCGAAGGCGGCAAGCGTCGTTGCCGTGGACGACACGACAGGCCAGAACATGCGCCGAGCGGCTTGTGTAAACGCTTCGCGCTTTGAGAATCCCTCGATCATTTTTCGATCGGCGAATTCGACAACGATGATAGCGTTGTCGACGAGCAGACCGACGGTGATGACCATGCCCATCATGATCATCATGTTGATCGTGTAGCCGCCGAACCAGAGGCACATGAGGCCGATCAGGAATGATGCGGGGATAGAGAAGCCGACGATCATGCCGGAGCGCAAGCCAAGGGCGGCCACGACGACGACCATGACGAGCGCGATCGCGAGCAGTACTGCGTTCGTGAGGTGCGTGAGTTGCGAGGCGATCCAGCTAGAGGAGTCGAACGAGTAATCGAGCTTCACGCCGTTGGGGATTTGGCTGCGCGCTTTGTCGACGACGGCCTTTACGCCCTTGATCGTGTCGATGATGTTTTCGCCAGCGCGTTTTTTGACTTCGACGGCGATGGCGGGGCTGCCGTTGAAGCGAAGGTAACGGTCGCGGTCGAGGAAGGTGCGGCGGACATCGGCGATGTCTTGGAGCGTGACGACGCTGTCGCCGCTGACCTTGATCGGCAGGCTAAGCACGTCTTGCGGGCGCTCGACGAGGCCCGGCACTTTTACGGCAAAGCGGCCGCGGCCGGTGTCGACGTTGCCGGCCGGAATAAGCTGGTTGTTGGAGGCCACGACGCGGAACAGATCGCCGCTCGACACGCCGAAGCTCTGCAAGCGTGCCTGATCCACCACGATTTCGAGGACTTCTTCGCGTTGGCCGGAAAGGTCAACCGAAAGAACGCCGGGTACGCTTTCAAGTTCTCGTTCCAGGCGTTGGGCGGTGCGCAACAGCGCGCGCTCCGGCACAGCGCCCGAGAGTACGATCGATATCACCGGGTCGTCAGCGATATTGATTTCGACAAGTTGAGGTTCTTCTGCCTCTTGCGGCAAGTCGGGGCGCGCGAGGTCTACCTTCTCTTGGACCTTTTGGCGGACGAGGTTCTTGTTGAAGTTGACGTCGAACTCCAGCGTGATGCCGCCATAGCCCTGCGAGGCCGTAGAGGTCATTTGCTTCAGACCTTCGACGGTCTTGAGCTGCGTTTCGAGCGGGCGCACGATCAGGCGCTCGGAGTCTTCCGGCGAGATGCCGGGGTAGAAGACGAGCACGTTGAACACCGGAATTGGTATGTCCGGATCCGATTCCTTCGGGATGCTGAGATACGCGACGGTGCCCAGAACCATCACGGCGCCAAGGATGCTCAGCGTGAGGCGGAGCCGCTGTAAGAACCAGTCGACGATGTGCGTCATGACTGAGTCGCCTTGTCCTCTGGCGTCGCGTCCACTTCTTGGCCGTTGGTCACATACTCTTGGCCGACGGTGATCACGGTGACGTTTTTGGGCAAGCCGGTAACCCAGACACCTTCAGGGCTGTCGCCGATGACTTGCACCGTCACGAAGCGCACGCGCTTCTTATCGTCCAAGATGCGGATGCCCATGCCACCCTTGTCGTCGAGCGACAAAGTGGCCGGCGAAATGCGGTGCGCTTCGACCTTGCCGCCGTTGATGTGAATTTCGGCGGTTACGCCGTCGCGGACCGTGCCGGTGGGGTTGGGGATTTCAAGTTCTAGGCGGAAGGTGCGCGTGGCCTGGTCGGTGCTTTTGGCGACGAAGCGGACCTTGCCTTCGACGCGCTCGCCGGTCGTGAGCTTGGCCCAGCCGATGTCACCGATCTTAACCTGCGTGACGTCTTTCTCGGACACCTGGCCGACAACGAGGAATGGATCCAGGTCAATAACGGTCGCGCAAGGCTGGCCGGGCGCGAGATAGTCGCCGACGTCTACCATGCGGTCGTCTATGACGCCGTCGAACGGTGCCTTGATTTTGGTGTTGCCGAACTCTTGCTCCATGCGCTCGACTTGCGCCTTGGCGGCCTGGTATTGCGCAAGGTCGCCTGCAACCGAGGTTTCAGAGCGGAAGCCTTTTTCTTGCAACTTTTTTGAGGCTTCGAATTCAAGCTGGCGCTGCTTTTCCGTCGCGCGAGCTTCGGAAAGCATAGCGACGCGAGCGTCGACGTTCAGCTGGCAGATCGTGTCGCCTGCTTTGACCGAGGCGCCTTTGTCGGCGCGAATTGCGGCAACGGTGCCTGCGGTCTCGGCACGAACTTGGACCTTACGCAGCGCTTGGGTTTGGCCGCGGACTATCAATTCCTGCTCGCGCAATTCGGCCGTGATCGACTTCACGCGGACAGTCGGCTTGATAACGGGCTTGGCGTCAGCCTTGTCTTTCGCATCCGGTTTTGCTGACGTGGCCGCCTCAGCGGCCAGTGGGCCTTTCCCCGGCTTCGCCGGGGTGCCGCCGCCGAAGATCTCGCCCGATGCCACCCAGATTACGAGCAGCAGGAAAATGCCGCCCGCCACGGCATAAGAGCGGCGGATAGGTTTGTTACCTATGACAACGTTGCTGTCTTGGAACTTGATCATCTAACTCTCTTGCGAAACTCGGGCGCGGCGGACGGCAGGCAGCGCCTAATCATGGCGCACTCAAGTTGCTGAATTGTCGCGAAACGGCCAAAATTCCTCGCTTAGCGCCAGGATTCAGGCGGGCTGCGACCTCCAGCCACAAGTCGCCGAGACCAATCTCGCGGGCGGTTTAGCGGAAATGGGAGCTATTGGGCAATTTACAATAGCGTGATTGCGTCCGGCCTTTGGGGTGTCAGGTGGCAACCAATCGGATTACCCCGGTCGGCGAATCGTATGGCTAACACGAGAATCTAAATGCAGTTTTCAACTGCAAAATGAAACCGGCAAACTGTCGAAGTGAAGGGTAAGAATATCACACTCTTCGGGTAGCAATTGGCTGATCGCGCCTATAGCCTATTCCGTCAGTACCTCCGACCGGCGCTCCAAACCCGTCGGTTTCGCGAGGCTGGGTGACCTTTCCCCTGGGGGAGTTAAAAATGCGAATCCTTGTGCGCGCCGCGTTTGCGGCAAGCATGCTTGCGTTGACGTGCAACGCGTATGCAGAACCGGTCGGCAAAGCGTCGGCGATGATCCCGCAAGCGTCGCAGCAGTCGCAAGGCAGCCGAAGCGATTTGCGTCTTCGCGACAACATCATTCGGAACGCTGAACTTGCGACTGCCGAACGCGGTGCGCTTGAGGTCACGTTTCTTGACGGCTCTAAGTTGACCATGGGGCAGAATTCGCGCCTGACCGTGGACGAGTATGTTTACTCCGGCAACACCAGCGCAAGTAAGCAAACGGTTCGCTACACGAAGGGCCTCTTCCGTTATGTGTCGGGCTCGATCCCGAAAGACAACGTGAAGATCGAGACGCCGACCGTGACGATCGGCATTCGCGGCACAATCTTTCGTACGGCGCTGCTCGACGATGGGTCGGGGCTAACGTCGGTCGAGTATGGGCCGAACGGTGAAGAGTATGAGGTCGTTCTGACATCAAAGAAGACAGGCAAGACCATTGTCCTGCGCTCGGGCCAGAAGGTTGGCTTCGACGTCGACGGTGTCTTCGAAGGCATCGTTTCGGGTCAAGTTGAAGGCTGCCAGTAAGGGTTCGCTGAAATGAACAGACAAGTGCGCAACAAAGCGGCCCTCTTCACCCGGGTTTCGACGATTGCCATTTTGGCCGCGGCCGGAAGCTTTGGTGCCGTGGCGGAAGCTGAAGCGGACTGCCTCAACATCGGCGGGCCGACGACAATCGGCGCCGATCAGGAGTGTGCTCGGGTCGACACGACCGTGAACGGCGATGTCGTGAACAATGCTGTGATCGGGCCACCGGTGAGCGAAGGTGAGGCCGGATTCCTGATTGGGGGCGAAGGCTCGGTCACGATCACCGGCAGTCTGATCAACAACAACACGATCTTGGGTGGCGGCTACGACTACTTCGGTCGTCTGTTGGGAGCGCTCACACTCGGCAGCAATGCCGATGTTGCGGGCGGCATCCAGAACACCGGGCAGATCGCGTCGGAGTCCGGCAACGGCATCAACCTTGGCTACGGGACATCGGATTCGAATTACGCGGCGTCGATGACGGGAAATATCACGAACTCGTCGGGCATTCATGGCGGCGTAAATGGGGTCGCCGCGCTTTACGGCACGATGAGTGGGACTCTCATCAACGAAGAGGATGGCGTGATTACGGGCGGCAATGCGGCTGTCTATATCTCCGACACGTTCACGAGTTGGAGCGGTGGCATCGTGAACCGCGGTAACATTGCGGGCGACGATGCGGGTATCGCTGTGGGTGGTACGACAAGCTCAGCCGAATCCGGCGTTGTGTTTAGCGGCGGTATCGACAACCAGTACGGCGGCACAATCAGCAGCCTGAGTGGGCCTTCGATCATTGCCGGCGGCCAGTCGTTCAGCGGCGGGATTTACAATAGCGGCGTCATCACGCAGCGTGATGCTGCGGCTGCAGGCGGCGAAGGGGCTTACGCTGGGGTCGGCATTCTGGTAACGGCCGAGACGTTCAGCGGCAACATCGAGAATTCGGGCGTTATCAACGGACTTGGCGATGCTGCGATCTGGGTCACCAGCGAAACATCCTCGTTCAACGGCAGCATCAACAACTACGGCTTGATCTCGAGCGCGACTGATGACGGCCTTTACGTCAATAGCGGGACGTTCAGAGGCGATCTGGTCAACTACGACCGGATCACCGGTGCGCAGTCAGGTGCTAGGTTTGTTGTGAATGCCTTCCACGGCGATATTACGAACCACAACAGCATTTCGGGGGTCAACGGGTCCGGCCTGGTGCTGATGGCCACGACTATTGACGGCGGCGAGGCGGGGATTCGGGCCGAGATCACAAATCATCGCAGCATCACGGGCGTGGCGAATGGAGTCTTGGTCTCCGGCGACACGGTCTATGCGAATTTCACGAACACGCCGGCAAGCTATCCGTTTGCGCCTTCGCCAGTCATTGAAGCGTCGAACGGCAGCGGCGTTCAGCTGAGCGCGCGGAACTGGTACGGCAACGTCACGAACGATGGTTCGATTATCGGACGCCTCGACGATGAAGGCGGCGGCTTTGTTGCGTTTGACGGGCCTATGGGTGGGACGGCGCTGCTGATCAACGCGACGACGTTCGAAGGCAACATCACGAACACCGGCGTGCTTCAGGGCGATGTGCGCGGCCTTGTTGTGCAGGGGCAGTACGATTGGGGCTGCGAGATTGAGTGTTCCGCACCGAGCGTCAACGGGCAAATCACGAACTCCGGCTCGATTTCGGGTGGTAGCACGGGCGTTGCGATCAATACGACGAATTTCACGGGTGGCTTCACGAACGAGAGCGCCGGGCAGATCTCAGGCTATGTCGGCATGTACGTCAATGTTGAGACGCTGGACGGCGACGTGACGAACCATGGTGGCATTCACGGTGACAGTGTCGGGCTTGCGCTGGGTGCCGGGTCGGACATTTTCTTCTTTAGCAAGAATCTGGAAGGCAACGTCACGAATACGGGGCAGATCACAGGCGGCAACACCGGCCTTGCGATTGCGTTCGAGACGATCAACGGCAACTTCGTCAACAGTGGTTTGATCTCCGGCGGTATCGACGGCGTGACGATCCGTGCAAACACGATCACGGGTTCGATCACCAACGATGGGACGATCATCGGCGGTGGTTTGGATACGGGCCTCTATGTGTCGGCTGTGTCGATGACCGGTAATGTCATCAACAATGTTCTGCTTTCGGCTGCATCGAATGCGTTGCACGTAGATATCGGGACTCTGAGCGGCGTTGTCACAAACAACGGCACCATCGAGGCGACCGGTGGGGGCACGGCAGTACAGCTCACGATCGGAAATGGGACGACGTTTGGAAACAACGGGCTTATCGACGGCGATGTTGCGTTCGGCGTGCCGTCGGCCATTTACACCTACGCTGCGGGCAACGGCCGGATCGAAGGAAGTTTGCTGGGGCAGGGCGTTGGTGGGAACAACAACGACACGATCGTCGTGAACGGGACGCACTCGTTTACCGATGGTGTTGCGAGCAACTTCTCGTCGTTCACTGTTGCTGGCGGCGGCACTGCCTTGATGGGGACGCTTGGGTTTGGCGGACCGAGCGCGAGCGCTTACAGTTTCACAAATGTGGACGCCGCCACCGTCAACGGAATGCTCTATATCGATCAGGGAACGACGCTGAACGTCGACACCACCTACACGCAGGGCGCCGGCGGTTCGCTGGTATTCGATCTGGGTGCACCTGGCGGGGCAGGGTTCACGTCGCTGACGGGCGTTCAGACGGCGGGTGCTGGCGATTACGGCCAGATGATTGCCGGTGGACTCGTGACGCTCAGCGGAACGATCGGGGGCGTCTTGGATCCGGCGTTCGCGTCGGCCAATCCAGGGCTGGAAGAGGTCATCTACAACGATGTCATCGTTGCGGGTTCGATCCAAGGCGATTTCACGACGACAGCCTTGTTCGCGAACAACTCATTGTTCGAACTCGACAGCTTGATCGACGGCAATACCGTGGACTTGCGCGTGCTGCGTTCGTCTGTCGGACAAAACAGCGTATCCAACTTGATCGTGGGTGTAAGCGATCCGTTCGACACGAACGTTGCCGACCGTACGAACGGAATCGGATCGGGCAGTTGCGGCCTGGCCGGTGGCGGTTGGTGTTTCAACCGGTTCGCCGCCAACGAGGCCGGCGCGACGCAGGTTATGACCGACGCTTCGCCGGGTGAAGACCCGTTCGCTTGGCTGCGCACGGGTGTGCGCCGCGTCGGCGAGACAGCCGTGTGGGGCCGTGGCGTGGGCGTGTGGGGTAACACCGACGGCGAGGCCGCGTTGAACGTGCCGGGGGCGGATTTCTCGCTCGGCGGCGGCATCGCCGGCGTCGATCACGTGTTCACACCGCTCTTGCTCGCGGGTGTCGCGGCGCAGTGGACCACGACGGATGTTGGCTTCGACGGGCGGCGCGATAACGCGAATGTCGATAGCTTTGAACTCGGTGTCTATGGGTCGTATGGCGACACGCGGCTCTATTTGAATACCAACATCAGCTACATCTGGCACGATTTCGAAGTGACCCGCTTTGTGGGGCCCGGCTTTGCTCGCGGCGATTATGATGGCGACACGTTCTCGGCTTATGTCGAAGGCGGCAAGATTTTCGAAACAGCAGACGGCTGGCGGATCCAGCCGCTCGTCGCGCTTAGCTATGCGCATTTGGAAACGGACGCGTATGGCGAGCGGGGGACAGCGGCGACCTTGCTCGACGTGTTCGAGGCCGACTTCGATACGCTCAAAGGCATGATCGGCGGGCGCTTTGCCAAGCCGTTTGAAATGCAGTCCGGCCGGAAGTGGGTGCCGGAGGCGCGTATTATTTGGTCGCATGAGTTCATGGACGACCACTCCTCGCATTTCGTGACAGTGCAAGGGGCGCCCATTAACCCGCAATTGGTCAGTGGCGAGACGTTCTCGCGCGACTCGCTGATCGCTGGGGCGGGTGTTACAGCGCCGCTGTCTGACTCCTCGACAGCGTTCATCGACTACGATGCGGGTCTGAACAACGATGCGACGACGCACACGGTTTCGGCCGGTGTGCGCATGCGCTGGTAAAGGCGTGGGGGCTTCGTTGAGCCCCCTCGCTGTGGCGTCCGGGTGACCCTGAAAGGGTGAAGTTGGGCGCCGTTGGCCTGTCAGCCTTAGGGAATCTTTTGCGCTTGCAGCATTCACAAACCGCTACCCCCGGTGGTGCGGGTGAGCTAGAGTGCCGCCCGTTGGGGGATTTCAAGTAGTTAGCGACGGGGGGCCCAGAGTATGGGATCGCTGCTTCTCTTCGTATTGGGTGTTGCTGCGCCGTTTGCGGTGGCTATAGCCATGCTCTTTTCAGAGCAGCAACGCCGCGCGCGCATTAAAGCACTTCGTTCCGGCAAGCCGGCCCGTGCGCCGGCTGCGCTTAGATCATCTGTGCCTGAGGGTGTGGTGATGGCTGCTACCGCAGCTGCGAGCGGTGCCGAACCTGCGCGGGGCGTGCAACGCGCTGCGGCGAGCGGACTTGGCCTGAGCGAAAATGAGGCGGCGGTTCTCAAACAGGCGATCGCAGAGTGGGGCGTCGATGGGCTTGCGGCGGCGCTTGATCGCTTGCGGGGCCGTTTGGCGGCGGTGGCCGAAATGGAGATGATTTGGGCCGACCCGCACTCTCAGTTGGCGCAAGAGCAGGGCGACATGCTGGAGCGGGCGCTTTGGGTGTTTGAGCCTGAGTATGTGGTGGGCGAGGGCCAGTTTGGCATCGATCCCCGGTATGGTGCGGTAGCCAAGCCTATCGTGGGCGCCGGGCTCGTGCCTGGGCATCACATCAAGGAAGGCGAACCTGTCCTCGTTGTCGAGCTCAAGAATGCACGCGCGACCGTGGGTGCCGAAGAGCAGCAGCGGGCGTGGAGCAATGTGCGCGATCTGATCCGCTCGGGCGCGATCAAGGAGCGCGATCAGATCGATGTCTTTGTTGTTGGCGGCGGCGTCGATGAGTTGGATGGCAATCCGCGTATTGAGGGGCGCTATCGCAACGTACGTATCAACTCCTTCGATTATGGCCAGTTGGTCACGCGAGCAAAGCGTTTGACGTTCGGCTTGTACGATGAACTCAAGGATAGCGCGCCGTTCTTGCGCGCGCATCGGGAAGAGATCGTTGCCGCGCAGCAGGCTGCAGCTGAGCAAGCTGCGGCGGAAGCGTCTGCGTCTATGGAGCAGCCACTGCCCGAGGAACCTCAGGTTGACGAGCGAGCGCAGCCTCAGGCCGAGGCAGAGCAGGACTTTGTGCGGCAAGAGGAATTTGCCGACGCGCCGCGCCGGGGCGAGTATGTGGAAGAGGAGCCGGTTGCGGCCGCGGCGGCGCCAACCCCAATAGCCGCCCGGATACCTGCACCCGTGGGGCCAGCGCCCGCGCGTCAGCGCGCGACGAAGTGAGGCCTAAGCCGCGGTTGCGCGTGGTTGCCTATGTGCCCGCACATTTGCCGGAGATGACGGATCTTTGGATCGAGTCTTGGTCGCAGGCGATGCCTTCGATCGACTTCGAAGGGCGCCGCGGTTGGTTCGTCGACCACATCGTTGCAATGCAGGCATCCGGGATCGCGATCGTTTGCGGCTTTCGCGAAACTGACGGTGCGTTGGCCGGGTTCTTCACGCTTGACGAGAAGAGCGGTCATATCAATCAGCTCGCGGTTTCGCCGTCGTTGTGGGGGCTTGGCTTTGGTGCGGCGCTTCTCGACGAAGCGAAAAAGTTGTCGAGCGGTAAACTGTCCCTGGAGGTGAACCAGGACAATCCGCGTGCCGTGCGCTTTTACGAACGCGAAGGATTTTCCCGGTTGGGGGTCGGACGAAACCCCTTGTCGGGCCTGGCGACGTGGCGGTGTGCCTGGGTCGCAGCGGAACGTTAAAAGAAGGTTGACGCGGCCACTCCAGTGCGCTGCGACTTATCCGAAGATTAAGGCACTTGAGGTAAGGATCACTCCGGCTGTCCACCTGGGGACAGTATGCCCGGGGGGAGCCAGTGCTGGGGAATCCGCTCAATCGAGAGCAGAAGTTGCGCGCTGTGGCGCCGCGTTGGGGCGAGAGCGCGGAACTGCGCGAACGAGTCGATGCGTATCACGAGCGGATGCGCGACGGGCACGTCGTCGCTGGGCGCGTTCCGGGTCCTGGGTCGCTTCAGCTTTGGAGCAACGACTATTTGGGTCTGGGCGGCCATCCCGAGATCGTGCGCGCGCAAGTCGATTTGCTCGAGAGCCATTCCGAGGGCGTGTTCATGTCCGCGGTGTTCTTGAACGAAACGAGCATGCAGCGGCGCTTCGAGCAGCAAATGGCGGCGTATCTCGGCGCCGATGCTGCCGTGCTTTGTCAGTCAGGTTGGAGCGCAAACACTGGTTTGGTGCAGGCTTTGGTGGACAAAGACACGCCGGTCTATCTCGATCAGTTTGCTCACGCGTCGCTTTGGGAAGGGGCGCATGTCGCCGGCGCGCCGGTGCACATGTTCCGGCACAATCGGCCCGATCATCTTGAGGGCTTGGTGAAGCGGTATGGGCCAGGATTGATTCTGGTCGACGCGGTTTACTCGGCGTATGGCACGATTTGTCCTTTGGACGCGATCACGACCGTTAGCGAGCGAGCCGGCTGCATGGTAGCCGTGGACGAGTCTCACTCCATCGGCGTTTATGGCCCTCATGGCGAGGGCCTTGTCCACACGCTGGGGCTCACCGAGAAGGTGCAGTACCGGACGTTCAGCCTGTCGAAAGCGTTCGCGACGCGCGCCGGCATGGTGGCCGGTCCGGCGCGAGTCATGTCCTATTTTCCCTACGAGGCGCGGCCGGCGATCTTCTCATCTGCCGTCTTGCTGCACGAGGTGGCTGGTCTTGTCGCCACGCTGAAAGTCATCCAGGAGGAAGATTGGCGGCGCCAGCAACTTTGGTACAACACGCGATATTTGCGCCGTGGTTTGCTACAGCGCGGGTTTGCGGTCGATCAAAGCACATCGCAGATCATTGCGCTGCACAGCGGCAACGACACGCAGACGCGTGCGTTGCGCAATGCACTTGAGGACCGGGACGTATTCGGCGCGGTTTTTTGCGCGCCAGCTACGCCCAAGAACCACGGTGTGATCCGCCTGTCGGTGAGCGCGCGGTTGCGCGAGAACGATTTGGATCGCGTTATCGACGCGTGCGCTGCGGTTGCGGCCGAGAAGGCGATCGATCCGTGGCCGCGCAATTTGATGGCTGAACAAAGTGCTGCCGACGAGAGTGAGCGCGTGACGAACGAAGCAGTGCGCTCGCTGCGTGGTGCGGGCGAGCAGTTGCGCCGTGCCGCGAGTCGTTGGACGAAACGGGATCGCAAGTGATGAAAATCTGGAGACCGGTTGCGGGGCGCGAAGCGGACGGTACGCTCGCTTACATCTATTGCCAATGGCTCTATCGCTTTCGCTGGTGGGTGGTCGGGTTCTATGCGGCCGTCGCAGTCGCTGCGATCGCGCTGACCGCCGGCTTACGCTCCACCATGGACAACCGCGTGTTCTTCGGGCCCGAGAACCCGGAGCTCATGCTGCTAACGACGCTTGAGAAAGATTATACTCAGTCGAACGACGTTTTGGTCGCGATCGAATCGAAGAGCGGTAGCGTCTTCACGCGCGAAGGGCTGAGTGCGGTCGTCGAACTGACGCAGGTGATGTGGAAGGCGCCGTTCGCGACGCGCGTCGACTCGCTCTCGAACTTTCAGCACTCAAATGGTAACGGCGATCAGGTCGAGATCGGCGACCTCGTACCGAAGGGCTTTTCGTACGCGCCGGAGGACTTGGCACGCGTTCGCTCGATTGCGCTTAACGATCCTCTGCTGAAGGGGCTGTTGGTCTCGAGCAATGGTGCGGTCGCCGGCGTTCGCGTGAATTTTCAGTTTCCGCGCGACGACGCGGCGAGCGTTGCGGAGATTGCGCGGTACCTTACGGCAATTCGGGGCGCGTTTCAGCAAAAGCACCCCGAAGTGAACCTCTACATGACGGGCAACGTCATGGTGATGGAGGCCTTCGGCGAAGCGCAAATGCGCGACACCGTATATCTCGTGCCCGTGATGGCTGCGGTGATGGCGGTCATTCTGTTTTTGCTGTTGCGTTCATGGGCGGCCACGCTAATCGCTATGGTGACCGCGGGGCTTTCCACCCTTATAGCGCTTGGCTGTGCGAGTTTGGCGGGCTTGGTGCTCAGCGCAGGAACGGCGCCTGCTCCTTTTATCGTGCTAACTGTGGCGCTCGCCTACAGCGTTCACTTGATCGCGGAGTATGTGGACGGTTGCAGGCTGGGTGCGTCGAACCGGGTTTCGGCCCTAGGAGCCGTAGAATCGAACGTATTTCCGATCTTTCTGACCAGTTTAACGACGGCGATCGGTTTCCTCAGCATGAACGCGTCGGATGCGCCGCCGTTCCACGATCTTGGCAATATCTCGGCCATCGGCGTGGTGGCGGCGTTCGTGCTGACGTTCAGCCTGACGCCTGCGCTGTTGCAGATCTTCACCGTGCCAGTCAACACGAAGACCAGCGTCACGCATAAGGCGCTGAAGGCGTTGGCGAAGACCGTAACGGCGAAGCCGGGGCGGGTTCTTGGCACCATGACCGTTGTCGTGGTCGTGTTGACGGTCGGCATTCTGCAGATGCGGCAGTCGGAAGATTGGGTTGCGTATTTCGACGAAACCTATCAGTTCCGTCGTGACACGGATGCGGTGCTGCAGAAGCTCACCGGGTTCGATGTGCTGGAGTTCTCGATCTCGGCCAAAGCGTATGACGGTGTTGAGAATCCGAAGTACCTCAAGAAGCTGGAAGAATTCGTAACGTGGCTGCGCGAGCAGCCGGAGGTGCTGAACGTCGTTTCGCTCAGCGATATCGTGAAGCGGGTCAACCGGAACGTTCATGGCGACTCGCCGACTCATAATCGATTGCCGGATACCCGCGAAGAAGCTGCGCAGTACTTGCTGCTCTACGAGATGTCGCTGCCGCAAGGGTTGAGTTTGACGGATCGCATTACGGCCCCGCGCAATGCGTCACGCGTGACGGTGGTTGTTGCGGCGAACGGGAAGAACCTCCCGTCGGATGAGCTTATTCCGCTGTCGGAGAGGTTTGAGAACTGGTTGGCGACGAAGGGTGGGCCAGGGATGGCCACGCAAGCCACGGGTCTGTCGCTGATGTTCGCGCACTTGTCGTCGCGCAACATCGAGTTGATGATTGGCGGCACCTCGGGTGCGGTTCTCATCGTGTCGCTCATTCTCATCATGGGCTTGCGCAGCTTCAAGCTTGCGCTCGTGTCGCTAGTCGGCGACTTCGTGCCGGCGCTGATGGCGCTTGGGCTTTGGGGCTATCTTGCGGCCGAGATGAACGTTGCTGTGTCGATTGTTGCGGCGCTAACGTTCGGTATCGTCGTCGATGACACCATTCATTATCTGTCCAGGTATGCGCGGGCGCGCCGCATTCTCGGAATGACTGCCGACCAGGCGGTCGAGTATGCGTTTACGTCCACGGGCAAGGCGATGGTCTTTACGATGACCGTCATGTGTTTCGGGTTCACCGTGCTCGCGTTCTCGTCGTTTGGCGTCAACGCAACGTTGGGTCAGCTGACGGTGATAACGTTCGGATTCGCGCTTCTGTCGGACTTCTTGATCCTCGCGCCGTTGCTGTTGATTTGTGACAGGCATCTGAAGTTGTTCGTGTGGCATCCCGAGCGGCGCGCGTTCCGGGTTAGCGAGACACAGTCGTTGCGCGCGCGCGTCGACGCGTACTTCGAACGGTTCCGTGATGGGCATGTCGTTGTCGGACGTGTGCCGGAGCCAGGGTCCGTGGAGCTTTGGAGTAACGACTACCTGGCCCTTGGCGGGCACGCAAAGATCGTCAAAGCGCAGGCGGATTTGCTCGAGAGCCACACCGAGGGTGTCTACATGTCGGCTGTCTATCTGAACGAGACGAGCCCACAGCGTAAGTTCGAACTCGACATGGCGAAGTTCTTGGGAACCGAGGCGGCTGTACTGTGCCAGTCGGGGTGGGCCGCAAACACCGGATTGGTGCAGGCGCTGGTCGACGAGCGTACGCCTGTTTATCTCGATCAGTTTGCGCATGCTTCACTTTGGGAAGGCGCCAAGATGGCTCGCGCCAAGCCGCATGCCTTCCGGCACAATCAGCCAGAGCACCTTGAGCGTATGATCAAGCGATTTGGGCCGGGCCTGGTTATGGTCGATGCCGTTTATTCGGCGTATGGCACGGTTTGTCCGCTCGTCGAGATCGTCGAACTTTGTGAACGTGAAGGTTGCACGCTTGTCGTGGACGAGTCGCACTCGATCGGCGTTTACGGCGAGCAAGGTGCCGGTTTGGTGCATCAATTGGGTCTGACGGACAGGGTTCAGTATTTGACGCTTAGCCTGTCGAAGGCATTTGCCACGCGAGCGGGCTTGGTGGCGGGACCGGAGCGCGTGATGTCCTATTTCCCGTATGAGGCCAAGCCTGCGATCTTCTCGTCGGCAGTATTGCTGCATGAGGTCGCGGGACTCGATATGACACTGAAGGTCATCCGCGACGAAGATTGGCGGCGCGAGCAGCTGTGGGACAATACACGCTATCTACGCAGCCGGTTGTCGCGGCTCGGTTACTCGGTAGACCAAAGCGACGCGCAGATCGTTGCGCTTCAGGCCGGCAATGAGGTGCAGACGCGCCAGTTGCGCGACGCGTTGGAAGAGCGCGGCGTCTTCGGCGCTGTGTTCTGTTGGCCTGCGACGCCGAAGAACCGCTGCATCATCCGCCTGTCGGTAAATGCGCGGCTGAGCAAGCACGATCTCGACCGGGTAGTCGATGCGTGTGCGGACATCGCTCAGAAGAGAATTGTCACGCCGTGGCCCAAGGATTTGCTGGTTGAGGCGCCGAAGCCGCAGGTGGGCGGTGAAAGCGGGTGGAATTGGACAGGGCTTGGTGCGCCGGCTCCGGCGGCCGGGTCGTAAAGGGGAACGTGCTGTGAAACATCATCTGACAACGACTGCGTTGGTCTTTGTGGCGGCGGTTCTGACCGCAAGTGCAGCGCCGCAGCTGGCGGGCGATCCGAAGGCGAAGGGTCGCGAGATTACGGCGGAGTCGATCCGACGCGATGCTGGATTTGGCGACACGCGCTCGGAGATGACGATGCAGTTGATGAGCGGGGGCGCGGAGGTCAGCCGGCGGACGCTGCGCATGGATGTGCTCGAGGGGCCGAACAATGATGTTGGCGACAAGTCGGTCATCTTTTTCCAGACGCCGAAGGATGTGCAGGGAACTGTGCTTTTGACGCACACGAAAATCCTCACGCCGGACGACCAATGGATATTCATTCCGGCGATCTCGCGCGTGAAGCGGATCGCCTCGGCCAATAAGTCGGGACCGTTCTTGGGTAGTGAGTTCGCTTACGAAGACTTAACGGCACAGGAGCTTGGCAAGTACGAGTACATGTGGCTGAGGGACGAAGCCTGCCCGGAGGCGGGACGGCAGTGTCACGTGGTTGAGCGCAAGCCGCTGTATGAGAACTCTGGCTACCGGCGCCAGGTTTCGTGGATCGATACCACCGACTTCTTGTTCCGCAAGATCGAGTTTTACAACCTGGAAGACCGCTTGCAGAAGACGCTGACGCTGAGCGGCTACCGGAGCGAGGGCAAGCACTGGCGTCCGCACATGCTGACGATGGTCAATCATCAGACGGGGCGGTCTACGAAACTCGAAGTTTCCGAGATCAAGTTTAGGACGGGATTAACCGAGAACGATTTTACTGAGCAGGCGATGGAGCGGCTCAGGTAAGATTTCGTTTACGTGTCGATGCGGGGAAGAAAAAGGACAGTCACTCTTCTCCCGCTTCTGACAGTGGTTGCCCTTCTGCGTCCGGCGTTTGCCGACGATGGCACACTGACGATACGGGGTAGCATCGGGGTCGAAGTTCGCGCGTTCCCGATGCGGCCGGCCTATCCGATGCAGGATGGCGATAGTTTTCAGGGGTCCGTGACGGCGTCGGCGAAGGTATCTTGGGCATCGGCTGCGAACGATGTTGTTATCGACGTAGCGCCCTTTCTTCGGCTTGACGATACCGACGACAAGCGCACGCACTGGGATATGCGCGAGGCGGCGATCAACGTTTACTCAGACAATCTCGACGTGCGACTCGGTGTTTCCAAGGTTTATTGGGGCGTAACCGAGTCACGCAAGCTCGTCGATATTGTGAACCAGACCGATCTTGTCGAAGAGCCGGAGGGCGATGAAAAGCTCGGGCAGCCGATGCTGATGCTGCGGGGGCATGTCGACGGGTTTGAGGCCTCTGTGCTGGTTTTGCCAGCGTTTCGGCCGCGGACGTTTCCCGGTGTCGAGGGGCGGTTGAGACCGGCGCTTGCGGTTGACGAAGACTTGGCGCGCTACGAATCCGGCGAACGTACGGAGCGGGTTGATTTTGCCGGGCGTCTTAAGGGGCGCGTGGACGATTTCGACATCGGTGTTTCGTATTTCAACGGGACGAGCCGGGAGCCGCGGTATGAGCTGGCCGGGGCGGCGCTTGCGCCCGTCTACGACACCATCGATCAAGTGGGTCTCGACATTCAGGCAACGCTGGATTCGACGTTGCTGAAACTTGAGGCGATTTCGCGCGACGGGCACCGTGGAGCGGGAGCGCGTCAGTTCACCGCGGTCGTCATCGGCGTCGAGCATACGCTTTCGCAAGTGGCGGGTACGGCATGGGATGTTGGGCTGATCGGAGAGTTCAACTGGGACGACCGGCCAGCGTCGGCGCCGCCGACGATCTTTGACCGGGATTTTTTCGTGGGCGCGCGGTTTGCGTTTAACGACGACGGCGACAGTTCGGCGCTTTTGGGTGCGTTGATCGATGTCGAGAAGGGTTCCATTTACGCAACGATCGAGGCGTCCACGAGGTTACTGGAGTCTTTACGATTGGAGATCGAGGCAGGCTTCGTGCTCGATACGGGGGACGGCGATTTCGTTCTTCGGCAGTACAAGAACGATTCGTTCATTAGCGTTCGCTTAATGCATTATCTCTAAGTGCCGTTTAGCACCGAATTAGGGCGAAACGGGTAGGCTTGCTGTGACTGGCAGGCATGCGATGACGCTCAAACGCTACACACCGGAAGCTCAAGGCGGCGGCTCAACGGCTGCGGGACCGCAGTTCTTCTTTGCGTGGCCGGTTGTGCGCCGTGTTCAAGATTCGCTAACGCGCTCGTTTGCTGCCAGCGAGCCCATCGTGCCCGCGGTTGCGGCGTTCGGTGTCTTTGGGATGCCGCTCTACTATGTGGTTTGGCAGTACGTCTTTCCGCAGGCGTTCGAGAGCTTGGAGCTCAGGTTCGTGGGAAGCGCACTGTGCTTGCTTACCTGCAGTTCGATGTGGTGGCCTGAGGCCTATCGCCGGTCGCTGACGCCGATCGTCTGGTATTTCACGGTGACCTATTGCTTGCCGTTTTTCTTTACGTTCATGCTTCTGGCCAATGGCGGTCGGCGGTGTGGCTTGTGACTTGGTTGCTCGGCTTCATGCTGCTTGCGATGGTTGCGGAGCTAGCGGCGCTCGTGCTGTTGCTGTCGCTCGGCGTTTCGGCGGCTTGCGCGGTGTACTTCTTGCAAGGGGGGCAGCTTGCGCCACTGGCGCAACTCGTCGAGCAAGTGCCCGTGTTCCTGTTCACGATCATCGCAGGAACGGTCTCGATTTATCGGCAGCAGGTGGCACGCGAGACTTTGATGCGGGCGCGCGACGCGGCTGAAGCCGCGAACAGGGCGAAGTCCGAATTCTTGGCAATGATGAGCCACGAGATCCGCACGCCCATGAACGGCGTACTGGGCATGACGGGCTTGCTGGCGGACACACCGCTGTCGGAGGAGCAGAAGCGATCTGTCAGTACCATTCGCGAGTGCGGCGAAGGGCTGATGCACATCATCAACGACATCCTCGACTTTTCGAAGCTGGAGGCTGAGGCTGTCGAGGTCGAAGAGCTAGCGTTCGATCTGCATGGGCTGTTGACCTATGCGATCGAGATCGTGACCCCGCGCGCGAATGCGCGCGGGCTGCGCTTGCAGGCGTCGCTGACGGCCGATGTCCCGAAGTACATCAGTTCGGATGCGGGGCGCTTGCGCCAAGTGGTCTTGAACCTGCTCGGCAATGCGGTGAAGTTCACCGAGCGTGGCAGCGTGCGGCTGTTGGCGTCGGTGGTGGGTGCGCGTGGAGCACGCCGTTTGCGTATTGAAGTGCAGGACACCGGCATTGGTATCGCGCCTGAAAAAATGGCGCGGCTCTTCAACAGCTTTACGCAAGCGGACTCCTCTATCAGCAGGCGGTTTGGCGGGTCGGGGCTTGGGCTTGCGATCTCGAAGAAGCTGGTCCAGCGCATGGGCGGTGAGATCGGCGCCGACAGCGTGGCGGGGAAGGGGTCAACTTTCTGGTTAGAGATTCCGCTCACCGTCGCAAGCGAGGCGGAAGTGAAGGCGGCGGCCGGGCGCGGGTCGGAAGGCGAGTTTCAGGATGCGCTCTTGGTCCTTCGGCAACTTGGCCGGCCGTTGCGGTTGCTTGTTGCCGAGGACAACGCGACGAACCAGGTCGTGGTGAAGGCGGTGCTCGCGAAGTACGGCATAAGGCCCGACGTTGTGGGCAACGGCGTTGAAGCCGTCGATGCAGTGCGGCGTGCATCCTATGACGCGGTTCTGATGGACATTCATATGCCCGAGATGGACGGTTTCGAAGCAACGCGGGCGATCCGGATGATGGCCGGCGAGGCGGGTTCGGTTCCGGTCATCGCGCTCACCGCGAATGCTCTGAGCAGCGATCACGACGAATGCCGAACGGCTGGCATGAACGCTTATGTGTCCAAGCCATTCCGCACCGAGGAGCTGATTATCGCAATCGCGGAGGTTGTCGGTGCGCGTGCCGGGCGCGATGCACCCTCACAGCTTCTCGACGTCGCAGCATCTGCAACGCGCAGCCGGGCGCTTAGCGCTTAGCGCGGTTGCCATTTGCGGGCGATTGCCGCGTTCTCGCCGCTTTCATCCAGCCTTTCGCGAACGCCGAGGCGCGCTAAGGCTGCGTCGATGACGGGATCCTTCTTTGCGCCAGCGGTGTGGTAGCTCTCAGGGAAGTCGTTGAGCGGCATGGTCGCGAACGCTTCGATGCACCATTCGTCGTGGGCGATGTCGCGGCAGGCTACGAGGCGTGCAGCCATCTCTCTGTCGCGGACGTGGATTTCGCGGCACTCTCGCTTGTCGTTCGCGACGAAGCTCACCACCGGGCGGATGTTTAGATCGTCTGCCTTGACCAGGGTGCCGGATGCGGCCGTGACAGCCGCAGCTTCGACCGCGCCGGCGATCGCGACACCGTCGTCGACGTGCCGAATCCAGCCGGCCTGCGTGGGTGTCAGCGTGGTACCGAGCATCAGCGCGGCGAGGCTCGCCGCAATTGCGGTTCCGGCGACGGGCAGCCACCGGGTGGCGCGGGGCTTCACGGGCAGTGGAATGACTTTGGCTGCCGGTTTCAACAGCTCAGCGAAACGATCGGGAATGTCGACGCTGGGCGTGACGGCGGCGCGCAAGACGTCGTCCAGGTTCTTTAAGGCCTGCAGACGTTCGCGCAGAGATGAATCGGTTGCCAGCGCTTGGCGGACGGCCTCGGCATGCTCGGCTTCAAGTTCGCCGTCGGCAAATGCCATAAGAGCTTCGTCGTCGATCCGGTTCATTGTGCGCTGGCCTTCTGAAGGGCAATGTTTTTGTCGTCTTCAATCATGCGCCGCAGGGCATCGCGGCCCCGGGAAAGTCTGCTCATTAGCGTGCCAATCGGGATTTCCAGCTGATCGGCGGCTTCACGGTAGGAACGGCCGTCCAAGACTACGAGAGCAAGGGCGAGCCGCTGGTCGTCGGGCAGGCGGGTGAAGCATTCTCGTGTTCTGGTTAGCATTAACATCGTTTCTGCGACACTGGACCCGTCAACCGTCTCTTCGTTTCCCGCACTGTTGAGCACTTGCTTGCGCTCGTCAGTCCGCCTGCGGCGCAACTCATCGCGCCAGATATTCTGCATAATCTTGAAGATCCAGCTTTCGAGGCTGGTCCCCACCTGCCACTGGTTGGCCTTCGTTAATACCCGCTCAATTGCAGCTTGTACGATGTCGTCCCCTTGCTCAGGCGTCCCTGCCAGAGCGACCCCAAAGCGTCGCAACCGCGGCAAAAGTGCCGCGACGCTGCGCCGGAGCTCTTCATCGGAACTATTCATACTTGCGCACGTGAGGACAACGAATGAGGGGGAGGGATTATTCCCTACCTTAACTGGAATTTTGTCTGGGGTGGGGGGCTATGTTCAACCGGGAAACCGGACTAAAGATAATGCCCGGATTTCCGGGATTCTTGAAGGCGGTAAGCGTTGCAAAGCGTGGATCTTCGGTTTGGCCTGGGCGTTAGCTCTGCTCATCGCGCCCACGATCGCGTGGTCGGGTAGTGGCACGGGCGGCGGTGGCGACGATTCGTCGGACGGCTCCGATGACGACGGCGGTGAATCAGGCGGCGACGACGGTGGCGAAACCGGTGGCGGCGACGACGGTGGCGAATCCGGTGGCGGCGACGACGGTGGCGAATCCGGTGGCGGCGACGACGGTGGTGAATCCGGTGGCGGCGACGACGGTGGTGAATCCGGTGGCGACGACGACGGTGGTGAAACCGGTGGCGGCGACGGTGGAGAGTCCAGCAGTGGCGGGGAAGGCGGCGAGTCCGGGGGCGACGACAGTGGGTCGTCTGAGAACTCAGGGCGCGGCTCTTCGCGGGACGACGACAAGCACTCAAACCGCGGGACCGGCGAATCCGGCCATCATGATCGAGACGATGGCATTGAGCTCGTCACCAATGACGACGGCGACCGCGTCCGTGCCGGCGAGGCGGTTCTGCTGACGAAGGACGATGATGTCGCGCAACGTTTGAGCCGCGACGGCATTACGGTGATCGAGAGCTTCCACTTGGAGGCGATCGGATCGACGGCGGTTCGGGTCGCGGTGCCTGGTGGCATGACGCAGCGGCAGATGCTCGACAAGCTGCGTGCGATCGATCCGAAGGGCGTTGCGACGTTCAATCACGTCTATGAACCGGCTGGTTCGGCGTCGGTGCTAAAGGTGTCGTCGGTTGCCCCTCCCGCGCGTGCCGCAGCTGCGCGCCGCACGAAGGTTGGGCTGATCGACGCGGGTGTGAATGAGAAGCATCCATTGCTCAGCCGCGTGTCTGTGACCACGCGCGCCTTCGATGCGCGCGCCAGCAGGGCCGAGCACGGTACTGCCGTTGCCTCGCGGATCGCCGAGGTTGCGCCCGGCGCTGCCGTCTATGCGGCGAACGTGTTTACAGTGGCGGCCGACGGGCAAGAGATTGCGACCGCGGATGCGATTGCGCGCGGACTTGATTGGCTTGCGAAGATGCGCGTGCCAGTGATCAACTTGAGCTTGACGGGGCCTGCAAACCCGATCTTGGAAGCGATGACGTCGCGGTTGAGTGCGCAGGGGCACATTTTGGTGGCGGCAGTCGGCAACGAGGGACCACGCGGCGCGCCGCAATATCCGGCGGCCTATCAGAACGTGGTTGGTGTGACTGCGGTCGACGCTAAGAACCAGGTTTATTTGTACGCAAACCAGGGAAGCTATGTCGATTTCGCGGCGCGTGGTGTCGATGCCCGTGTGGCAGATCAGAATGGCGCGGTGGATACCGTCTCTGGCACGTCGTATGCAGCGCCCGTTATTGCGGCAAAGTTGGCGCGGGCAGTTGACGAACCGGATGTGGCTCAAGCTCGCGCAGCGCTAAGCGCCCTGGCAGCGGAGGCGCGCGACTTGGGAGCGCCCGGGCGCGACCCGGTCTACGGGCTCGGGCTTATCGCGAACCAGTAGCTTTCGCCGGTTATGCGTCGCGCGTCGCCTTGACCAGGGCTGCGAAGTCCACACGCGCGATCGGCTCCAGTTCTTTGATCAGGCGGCCTGCTTGTTCGGAAGCTTCGATGAGGAAATCGAAGCTGCCGTCCCGGCGGCGTGCGTGATCAGCGCGTGTTGCTTCCAAGAGTTCTTTGCGCGCGGCCGGGACGTCGGGGTCGTTGATCGAGGCGGTGATGCCGGCGGCTTCCAACGCTGCCTCGACCGCGCCTTCGACGCCCATCATTGTGCGAAGGAGCGTTGTGTGGATACGGGCGCGCATCGCGGGGTCGCGCAACTCGAACAAGCGCTCTCGATTGCGATCGTAGACATCGAGTTCGCGGCGGATCATGCGCAAGAGCCGCATTGTGACCGGGCCGTAGGGGTCGCCGATGGCGCGGGCGCGGCTTGCCGCGGCGACCGTCACGCCCAGGAGCGCCATGATCTCGCCGAAGAAAAGGGCGGCTTGGCGTTCGCGGCGGCGTGTGTCGACCCGATGCTCGATTTGCGTCGCGATGAAGCCGCCGGCCGTTGCCAATACCGCGCCGGCGACGACCGCGCCTAGCGTGTCGAGGTTCGAGAGAAAGTCGAAAGCTTCGGCGCGAATGGGCATGAAGGCGGTCCGTTGGCGTGTTTTCACTAGTGTAGAGTGCACGCAGGCCGCCGCGAAGACCTTGCGGGGCAAGGTCTTCGGGGTTAATAAAGCGCCCCGCCATTGGGGGATCGTCTAACGGTAGGACTGCAGACTCTGACTCTGCCTGTCTAGGTTCGAATCCTAGTCCCCCAACCAGCCCTTCTAGACAAACGTAAAGTCGTCCGCCCCCATGCTGGCCAGCGTGGTGTTGGCGAGGACGATGTCCGTTGTCGCGAAGTCGATCAGCACGTCGGCGCCGACTTGAGTCATGACGGCTTGGACGCCCGCGAAATCGGTGATGCCCGAGATCGAGAGTTGGATGACATCGTCGCCGAAATCGTCGAAGTCGAAAATCGTGTCGATGCCGCCATTCTCGGCGAAGACGAACGTGTCGTTGTCGTTGCCGCCGTAGAGTTGGTCGTTTCCGCCCCGGCCGGCGAGGATATCGATGCCCGCTTGGCCATAGAGGCGGTTCGCGTTTGCGTCGCCGGAGATTTGGTCGTTGAGGCCGGAACCCGACACACCTTCGATGCCCGAGTATGTATCGCCGGCGGCATCGCCGCCAGTGAACGTGAACGCTGCCATATCGACCGTCACCGCCGCGAGCGATGAGCCATAGGCCACGACGTCGTTCGTACCTGCGCCCCCGAAGATCTGGTCGCCGCCCGCGCCGCCATCGAGCCAATCGTCGCCGTTGCCGCCGTCGATGACGTCGTCGCCGCCGCGGCCTTGGATGAAGTCGTTGCCGCCTTGGCCGAACAACCGGTTGGCG
>CADEFU010000001.1:462233-646573 GCA_902826695.1 uncultured Alphaproteobacteria bacterium
GCCGCCGCGGCCTTGGATGAAGTCGTTGCCGCCTTGGCCGAACAACCGGTTGGCGGATCCGTTTCCGAACAGCTGGTCGCCGAAGCTTGAGCCCGAGACGCCTTCGACACCGGAATAGGTGTCACCGGTGGCGTCGCCGCCTGTGAACGTGAAGGCACCGAGGTCGATGTTCACAGCCGCAAGCGAGGCGCCGTAGGCCACCACGTCGTTCGTGCCTGCGCCGCCGAAGATCTGGTCGGCGCCCAAGCCGCCGTCGAGCCAGTCGTCGCCGTCGCCGCCGTCGATGATGTCGTTGCCGCCGCGGCCTTGGATGAAGTCGTTGCCGCCTTGGCCGAACAGCCGGTTGGCGTTTGCGTCGCCGAAGATTTGGTCGGCGAAGCTCGAGCCGGAGACGCCTTCGACGCCGGAATAGGTGTCGCCAGCGGCGTCACCGCCGGTGAACGTAAACGCCGCAAGGTCGGCGTTGATCGCTGCACTCGATGCGCCGTAGGCCACGATGTCGTTTGTGCCCGCGCCGCCAAAGATCTGGTCGGCGCCTGCACCGCCGTCGAGCCAGTCGTCGCCGTCGCCGCCGTCGATGACGTCGTTGCCGCCGCGGCCTTGGATGAAGTCGTTGCCGCCTTGGCCGAACAACCGGTTGGCGTTCGCGTTGCCGAAGAGCTGGTCGGCAAAGCCGGAGCCGGAGACGCCTTCAACGTTCGTGAGCACGTCGCCAGCTGCATCGCCGCCGGTGAACGTGTTCGCTTGCAGGTCGAGATTGACGCCCGCGGGCGAGGAGCCGTACGCCGCGACGTCGAGGAGGCCGTTGCCGCCGTCGATGTTGTCCGCGCCCGCGCCGCCGTCGAGCCAGTCGTCGCCGTCGCCGCCTTGGATGTTGTCGTTGCCGCCGCGGCCTTGGATGAAGTCTGCGCCGCCGTTGCCGATTAGGCGGTTGGCGCTGGCGTTGCCGAAGAGCTGGTCGGCTTGGTTAGAGCCCGCCACACTCTCAATACCCGAGAGTGTGTCACCCGCGGCGTCGCCGCCTGCGGCGGTGTTCGCTTGCAGGTCGATGTTTACGCCCAGGCCAGAGGTTTCATATGAGGCGATGTCGTCGGTGCCCGCCCCGCCGTTGATTGTGTCGCCTCCGGCGCCGCCAATCAGCGTGTCGTCGCCGCCGTTGCCGTTCAGCGTGTCGGTTCCATCGCCCCCTTCAAGCCGGTTGTTCGCGGCGTTGCCGTGGATCGTGTCGTTGCCCAGGCCGCCGATGGCGTTCTCGATGACGGCGCCGATCGCGATCGCGATGTTGTTGGTGCCACTGCCGACGGACGAGAACTGACCCTCATTCAGGTTGATCGTCTGATTGGTGGCGAATCCGGAGGCGTCGATCGTGTCAACGCCGCCGCCATCCCAAATCGTGAAGGCTGGTGTCGGGTTGAGGACGAAGTTGTAGAGCGTGCCGGCGTTCGAGTTAAAGCCATAGATGGTGTTGCCGGCGCGCGTGGCGAGGTTTGCGCCATAGATGTTTTGAGCAGCGAGCATGTCGAACATCATCGGCGTTTCGGGGTGGCCGAAGAATTGGGCCCCCGTGTTCGCTTCGTCGAAATAGCTCATCAGACTGTACTGATCGCTATCCTCGGTGAACTGCGCGTTGGCCGCATAGGTGATCGTCTGGCCCGGGCCGGCATTGTATGTGCCGGGATGCGACAAGCCGATCGCGTGACCGATCTCGTGCATGATTGCGGAGTAAGCGTAGCTGCCTGCGTTGATTGCGCCGACCGTTGGGATGGCATTTGTGTTGAGCCAGACGTCGCCCGCTTGCGCCGTGGAGGCGGTCGAGCCGGGGAAGAAGGCAAAGGCGCCGGCGCCGTCCGTTGCATCGGAGTAGTTGGCAAACAGCATCGTGGCGCTGTCAGAGTAGCCGCCAGGGTTCACTTCGACGAAGCTGATGCCGCTGACCTCGGACCAAGCTTGCAGGGCCGCTCTAACGGCGGTGATCTGCGTTGCCGTGAGTTGGGTGAACGACGCGATATTGCTGCCGCTTACGGTGTAGGAAGCCGGGGTCGCGCGGAAGGCGTAGGTCACGACGGCGCCGGTTCCGGGGGTGCTCCATGAGCGGTCGGCGTCGATCGCGCCCGCACCCATCAATGCGTCAAAAGAGGGGCGGGTGTCGGCGGTGACCGTGATGCCGTATTGACCGGAGTCAGGAGTCGGATTCAGGAACGCTTCGGCGGAGACGTAGTAGCGGCCTGTCGAACCCGGCGTGAATGTGAGGACCGAGTTGTTGTTGTTGAGCCCGTCGTCGTTCGTCGCCCATTCGATCGTACCGCTCGAGTCAAGCAGGCGCAGAAACGGGTCTTGCAGATTGTTCGTGCCCGTTCCGACCAGTGCGATCGAGTAGGTAACGCCTGCGGTAAGGTCAACGCCGAACCAGTCTTGGTCGGCGTTGGAGCTGATGTTCCCTTGCGCGGATTGGCCTACTTGCAGGAGGTAAGTGGTGCTGGTGTTGGCGGCCGCATCGGTGGTTTCGATGACGCTAGGCCCCGCGACGAGCGCCGGAAGGACGGGCAGCGGGCCGAGATCGGTGGGTTCCGGCGCCGGCGGCGGGCTGATGCTGTCGCCATCCTGCTCGGGCGGCGAGAAGCACGCCGGGCAACGGCAGAGACCCTCAGGATGTTCGTCGGGTTTGCTGCTGATGAAGCCGAACGTGACCCGACCGGCGGACGTCACCGATCCAGTTTCGTTCAAAGAATCCCACCATTGGTTTTGGTGTGGGTTGACCACTTGCTGGTTCAACGTTCCGGCCTGTTCGATCATACGCGTGAGGACGTCATGCACACGCCCATCGCTTTGCGAATTGGCGAATCTAAGGTTGCTGAGGAACGTATTAAGCCGGGGCATCGGTGAAGCCTTGTGTGTCGGAAGCCTGTGTACGGTGGCGTAGTCCTAGCGAAATGATTGCCGGGCGCCCACCCAGCCGAACAGACTTTCAACCGCTTTTGCTGGATCCGATCCAGTTTCGCGCTCTAGGTGTTTGGGCGATCGAATTCTCGCGTCGGTGGTGTAGGGCAAACGCAAGAGGGTGCAGGTGAGACACCTGCACCCTCTTGATGTTCATCCCGAGCTGCCGTGTTACGGGCAGTTTGGCGGCGCGCCGTAGGCCGCGCAGATGCGGCCTTGCTCGGCTTGAACCGCTTGGAACAGCGAGAACAGCGCGCTGTCCGGGTCTTGCTTACGGTGACGATCCTTCAGGCTGGCGTCGGCACCGAAGTAGTAGGTGAGGCCGCCGCTGAAGGCTTCGTAGTCGTTCTCGCCCCAAGCGCCCGATGCACGGAACGCGAGGCCCGGAAGAGCCGCGAAGCCCGGGCGCCATTCCGCACCCAACCGGCCGATCGTCGAGTTTTCATCGAACGCGCCACCGCCGGACAGCGCGAAGTCGTCCGACACGTACCAGCGCAGTTCGATGTCGCCAAAGCCGCCTTCAAGCGACGTGGTGTCGCTGAACTGATAGCCGGCTTTTGCCAAGATCGAAATCTGGTTGAGGTAGATTTCGGCTTCTGCGCCAATGCGTGTGGCGTCGAGGTCGAACGTATCTTCCGAGGCGTAGGCGGCGAAGACGCCGAGCAGGTAGCTCGACGGGTCGCGTGTGAAGATGTGACCACCGACGCCAGTGACGGTGTCGAAGTCGTTCGAGGCGACGCCGCCCTCAACTTGGATGCCCCAACGTTCGCCAACCGGCGCCGTGAGTGCGCCACCGAAGAACCAGCCGGACTCGTCGTTCCAGGTGGCAGCTTCGGCGGTGACCTTTAGATTGGTCGGCGCAACAGCGGGTTCCTTCGCGGCCGCGGCTTGAGCGCCGAAGCCGAAGAGAGCGGCGATCGCGATCGGCTTCCAGTAGCGACGGGCGCTACCGAGCGTGCGGGCCGCCCAGCCGACGATCGAACGGTGATCGACGGGCACGAGCTGCGCTTGCGGTAAGCCGAAACCAACGCGCACCGCTGGGCATTCGCTTAAACGGTTTGCAAAGGCGCTTCCCAAGGCTTCGATAACGCGCTGTTCGATTGCGACCAGCTCGCCGACCTTCACTTTGTCGCCATCCATCAAGTTCTTGCGGTCGAGCGACACGTAAAGTGTGCGCGAGCGCGGCGCGAAGAAGATGCCGCTAAGCGTTGCGCCAAGCGAGCTGCGGGTCGTGTGGCTTGCCGCGACCAGGGCCTGCGCACGCGAAATCGCACCCGTCGGATCGAAGACGACTTCGCCAGCGCCGAAGCGGTGGACCAAGCGCTCCATGCTGCGCGGAGCGTTCAAATCGCGCGCCGTGTGGAAGTGCATGCGTACGCGGGAGGCCCCCGCGGCGGCAAGCGCTGCCAAGACTTCGGATTTCACCTTGGACCGGTTGGCGCATTCGCCAACATGCACGCTCAGCGTGCTCTTTTCGCTTTGCCATACGGCTGCGATTACCGGTGCCTGAATTGATTGCAGCGCATCATGAAAATGACGCGTCGCGCCTGTAGCGACCATCGACGTACCCCCCATAAATCCCCGCTTGAAATTTACGGTTGTACGCGGAACAAAGCTAGGAATTATGAGCCGTTACACCCGGAGGTTGATGTTTTGCTTGAGGCCTGTCGCAAGTGGAGCACACCTGCCAATTGCGCGCCGGGCTGCACACTATTTTTAGTTAAGCGGCGGATCTATGAGGGAAAAACCGCGGGGACCGCTGCAACCATGAGTGAAGACGTACTGGGTTGTTCGATTGACGCCTAATAGGCGAGCGGACATGCTTTTTTTTGGTCGCCTGGGGTTGGGGAACTTTGGGCAGGGAAACGCGGCTAATGCCAACGACACCGTCAGTACGTGACGCGCTTTTGCGGGAGCGACCGGTGCTTTTGTCGGTGCTGGGTTACGGGCTGGCCATGAACCTGCTTGGCCTGACGTCGTCGATCTACATGCTGCAGATCTATGACCGGGTGCTGTCGTCTTACAGCATAGAGACGCTGGTGGTGCTGTCGCTGATCGCGGCGGCGGCATTTATGGCGTTTGGCGGTCTGGAGGCGCTGCGCAGTTCTATCTTGCAACGGCTTGGCGCGCGCGTTGCCCACAGATTGGGGCCGCAGGCGTTTCTCGTTCAGCTGCGTGGATCGGCGGGGCGAGATACGCCGTCGGTACAGCCACTTCGCGATGTGGATTCCGTACGTGCGTTGGTCGGAGGACCGGCGGCCGCGGCGATGCTCGATCTGCCTTGGAGTCCGATCTACTTTCTCATTCTGTGGTTTCTGCATCCGATCTTGTTCCTCGTGGCCGTTGTGGCGACGGTGGCCTTGGCCGTGGTTGCGCTCTTGAACGATAGGATGAATTCAAAAGCGTCGGCGATCGCATCGACCGAGCACCTTAAGGCGATGCAGTTCGCGGAGGTGGCGGCGCGCAACGGCGAACCCCTTTTGGCGATGGGCGCCTCGGCGCCAGTGTCGAAGTTTTGGCTTCAGCGGGCAAGCGATGCGATGCGCCATGCGCTGACGGCGACGGAGCGCGAGGCAGGGTTTCACTCGCTGGCCCGTTTCATTCGCAATGTCGTACAGATTGCGCTTCTGGGCGTTGGGGCGGCGCTGACCATCGATGGCCAGCTTTCGGGCGGCGGTTTGATCGCCGGATCGATCGTGGGTGCGCGGGCGCTGGCACCGATCGAAGCGGTCATTGGCGCTTGGAAGATGGTTCTGACCGGGCGGCAAGCTTGGACTCGGCTGGACACGGGTCTTGCGATGTTGGCGCGCGAGGCGCCGGGTATGGAGCTGCCGCGGCCATTGGGCGCGATTGCGGCGGAGAACGTCACCCTCGTGCCGCCAGGGGCTCAGCGGCCGATCTTGGCACGTATTTCGTTCGACGTGGCGCCTGGCGAGCAGCTTGCAATTGTTGGACCGAGCGGGTCGGGGAAGTCTACGCTGGTGCGTGCGATTTTGGGGCTGGCGCCTTGTGCGATTGGAAACATCCGCGTCGATGGGGCGGAAGTTTCGGCATGGGCGCAGAACGATCTTGGGCGCTGGGTCGGATACCTGCCGCAGGCGCCGCTGCCGATGGCGGGCACGATCGCGCAGAACATCTCGCGCTTCGAAGAGGTGCCGAGCGAGGCGATCATTGCCGCGGCGCAGGCGGCGAGTGTGCACGATCTGATCCAATCGTTGCCGAAGGGATACGACACGGATTTGGGGCCCGGTGGTGTGCGCTTGTCCGGTGGGCAGATGCAGCGCATTGCGCTCGCCAGCGCGCTCTTCGGTGAGAGGCCGATCGTGGTGCTGGATGAGCCGGAAGCGCATCTCGATGCGGAAGGCGAAGCGAACCTTAGAACCGCCCTGCAGAGACTGCGCGAGCGCAAAGCGACGGTGATCGTCGTTTCGCACCGGCCGACGGCGGTTACGGCTACGGACAAGGTGCTCATTCTGCGGGACGGACGGGCAGAGTTTGGGCCGCGCGAAGAGATTTTGAGCCGCATCATGCGGCCACCGGTGCCGGTCGCTTCGAAGCCTAACCGTGAGGAAGGCGGGCGCTCATGATGATTTTCCGCGACCTGGTGGGCAATTGGAAAGACTGGTTTGCGGCGGCGGACGCAGAAGGGGAGCCTTTCCAGACGACGAATGTTCGCCGCTGGAGCGCGTTTGTGCTCTTCGGGTTTCTCGCCGTCTTTGTGCTGTGGGCTGCGTTCGTGCCGTTGGAAAGTGCTGTTCTTGCGAATGGAGTCATTGCTGTCGAAGGCAAGCGCAAAAAGGTGCAGCACCTTGAGGGTGGTATCGTCGAAAGCGTGTCGGTGCGCGACGGCGATCATGTAAAAGCGGGACAGGTTCTTGCCGTGCTCAATCAGACGGAGTCGGCGGCGGCGGTCGGCGTGTTGCAGTCGCAGCTTGACGCCGTTGTCGCGCAAGAGGCGCGGCTTCAGGCTGAGATCGCGAACGCGGGGAGCATCGCCTTCCCTGCGGATCTGACCGGGCGTGTGGAGTCGGCTTCGGCAAAGGCTGCGATGGAAGCGCAGACGCGGCTGTTCGACGAGCGGCGGAAGTCGTTGGAGAGCCAGACCGCCATCTTGCAGAGCCGGCAGGGGCAGTATGTGCAAGTCGTGCGCGGGCTCGAGGCGCAGCTTGTTTCGGTGCGCGGGCAAAGCAAGCTCATCAGTCAAGAAAAGGTGGCGTTCGAAGCGTTGTATGAGAAGGGGTTGTCGACGCTGCCGAGAGTCTTGGCGCTGAAGCGCGCTGCGGAGTCGCTTTCCGGCCAGGAGGGCGAGCTGATCGCGTCGATCGCGGAAAACAAGCTCAAGGCCAGCGAGATCGACATGCAGGTGCTGGAGCTTATGAACGACCGGCAAGACAAAGCTGCTACTGAGATGCGCGATACCCAGAAGCTGCGGTTCGAGTTGATTGAGCGGATCAAGGCGGCGCAGGGGCAGCTCGGCCGCACGACGATTACCGCGCCGGGGGACGGCATTGTCGTTGCGTCCATTGTTCATTCTGCGGGGCAGGTGGTGCGGGGCGGCGATACATTGCTCGAGATCGTGCCGCAGGACGACCGACTGATCGTTGAAGTGCAGCTCAAGCCCGAGGATGCCGACAATGTGCGCGCCGGCGTTGCGGCGCACGTGCGGCTTGTTCATTTCAAGGATCAATTCCAGCCTGTGGTGGCGGGGAAGGTTCTTTCGGTTTCGGCCGACAGGCTGATCGACGAGCGCACTGGGGCGTCCTACTATCAGGCCGAGATCGAGGTTGATCGCGACGAGGTCGCGGCGGCGTTGGGCGACGCCAAGCTTCAGCCAGGGCTGCCTGCGGAAGTAATGATTAAGCTCGGATCGCACACGGCACTTGAGTATCTTATTGCACCGCTTGACCGGCGGCTGCAGCGGGCGATGCGCGAAGAGTAGATCGCGCTGCACACCGGCGCGTGCTATTTTGTGGAGCCTTTATCTCATGGTCTCCCCATGATGGTTGGGCGGGCCCGTTGTCGACGTTCGCGTCGTCGGCGGGCCGTTTTGTTTAGCGCTATCCGATCGGCGGCGGTGTGGGCGGTGCCGCTTTGAAGATCAGCGTGCCGCCCTGCGGCGTCGTAATGGTCAAACGATCGTCGCTTTGGAACGAGTAGTTTTGTGCAGCACCGAGCGTATTCAAGTATTCGCTTTCCTGCTGCATCAGGCCGTCGCGCATGCAAGCCATCTTTGTCGCGCCGATCGGTCCGACTTTCAGCGCTCCGTTTCGCATTTCGGCGTTGGCGAAGTAGCTATTGCAGCCGCTGCGGCCCGTGACGCGGTCTTGCGAGAGGGTCAGCGTTACGCCGCCCGGTTCGATCACGGGTTTGCCGTTGATGGATTCGGCTACCCAATCAGCGAGGAGGGGCACTTCGCCTTCCGTTGCCTCGTCGCAGCCCGTGAGACCAAATGCTAGTGCTGCAGCAAACACTAGGTTGCGCATCCGCATTCTCCGTTAGCGTTTCAGTAGCGACCCTAACACTCCCCGCACGAGCGCGCGGCCGATGCTGCTGCCGATGGTAGATGTCACCGAGCGCGCGGCACTTTTTGCGATCGCTTCACCCATCGTTTGCCGTTGATAGCCGCCGGACTTTGCGCGGGGCTCTGCCTTGGGCGTTTGCGGCATCGGATAGGAAGAGGCCCGGCGTTGCTGCGGGGCGGGCTCCTGCGCAGGCTCTTCCTTTTTGCCCCAACCCCAACCCCAGCCGCCGGATTTTTGTGCGGGCGGCTGCACGGTGGGGGCGGAGGGCTGTGCCGCTTCGCCACCCGCTTTCGCCATGAGTATTTCGTACGCAGACTCGCGATCGATCGTTTGGTCGTAGCCGCCTTTGAGCGGGCTTGCGTTCAGCACAGCCGAGCGTTCGGCCGGGGTGATAGGGCCCATGCGGCAGGTCGGCGGCGTGATCAGCACGCGGTCCACGATCGACGGGACACCTTTGGCGTCGAGCGTCGAGACAAGCGCTTCGCCGACGGCGAGTTCCTGAACGGCCGTCGACGCTTCAAAGTTCGGGTTTTCGCGAAAATTGTCGGCTACAGCTTTGACGGACTTGCGATCCTTCGGCGTGAACGCGCGCAGTGCGTGTTGGATCTTGTTGCCAAGCTGACCCAGAACGTCATCCGGGATGTCGAGCGGGGACTGGGTAATGAAGTAGACGCCGACGCCTTTCGAGCGAATGAGACGGACAACTTGCTCAACCTTGTCAATCAGCGCCTTCGGTTGGTCGTCGAACAGAAGGTGGGCCTCGTCGAAGAAGAAGACGAGCTTTGGTTTGTCGACGTCGCCGACCTCGGGCATGTTTTCGTAGAGCTCCGACAGCATCCACAACAGGAATGTGGCGTAGAGCATCGGACTGCCGAACAGTTTTTCGGCGGCGAGCACGTGGATCGCACCGCGGCCTGTGTCGTCGTTGATCAGAAGATCCTGAAGCTTCAGCGCCGGCTCGCCGAAGAATGCGTCGCCGCCTTGGTTCTCGAGCGTAAGCAGTGTGCGCTGGATCGCGCCGACCGATGTCGGGGCGATGTTGCCGAATTGGGCGGAGTATTTGGCGGCGTTCTCTGACACGTGCACGAGCATTGCGCGCAGGTCCTTGAGGTCGAGGAGCAGCATTCCTTGCTCATCGGCCACGCGGAAAACGATGTTCAAGACGCCTTCTTGCGTGTCGTTCAGTTGCAGCATGCGCGCGAGCAGCGTCGGTCCCATTTCAGAGACCGTGGCGCGCAAGGGGTGGCCAAGTTCGCCGAACAGGTCCCAGAACACGACGGGGAAGTCGGCAGGCTTCCATTCGGTGTTGCCAATCTTTTGCAGACGTTCGGTGATGAATCCTTTCACCTCGGCCGGTTGGCAGAAGCCGGCGAGGTCGCCTTTAATGTCGGGCACGAAGCATGGCACGCCTGCGTTAGAGAAGCCCTCGGCCAACACGCGCAGCGTTGAGGTTTTTCCGGTCCCGGTTGCGCCTGCAATCAGGCCGTGCCGGTTGGCGATGGAGAGCAATAGGCTCTGCGGAGCTTCGCCCTTGCCGAGAAAGATTTGACCAGCTTGTGCCATGGGGGATCCTAGCATTCGTTCGGGGGAAGCGCCGCTACTATAGCGACGGCGGGGGCTCATCCGATTTCTTATCGTCGGGTTTGTGATGGTGGTAGCCGTGGCCGGAAATGCGATCAAGCAGGGCTAAGAACACCGCGGAGGCAATGAAGACCACGTGGATCACGACCTTCCAGAAGATGTCGGCGTCGGTGAACTGTTCGCGGTCCATAAAAACTTGAAGGAGCTTGACTGCCGAAATTGTCAGAAGGGCGGTCGCCACTTTGACCTTCAGGGAACCCGGATCGAGACGGCGCAGCCATTCCGGCGAATTGTCGAGCGAGTCGTCGCTGAAGCTACCGACGAAGTTCTCATAGGAACTTAGCATCACCATGACGATGAGGCCGGAGACCAGCGCGCCGTCGATCAGTTCGAGCACCGGCATGATCATGTTCTTGTTTCCGGGTGGAAAGAACGCGATCTCGGCGAGGTGCACGACTTCGAAGATAAACGACACGGCGTAGATCGCCAGCGCGACCGCAAGGCCTATGTAGAACACGACCAGGATGTAGCGGCTGTAGAGGATGATCCGTTCGATGGCGGTTTGAATGCGGTCCATCGGGTTCGTTCCGGCGGCGGCAAAGAACTCTTTGAGTTTTGACATTGGCTAGCCTTGGGCGGGGTCGTTCTTGCCTGGCGTGTTCATCCAGACGATGAGGTAGCGCACGGGCACGACCCAAGCGAGGCCTGCGACCGCGTAAAAGAAGAACTCGGCCAGACCGCCCGCGGTCGGCAGAACCGCGACCGCGACGCGCATCACCAGGAGCGCATAAATCGCAATGATGCCGATCAGCAGAAAGACGCCGATCAGCTTTTTCCAACGCATACTCATAGGGCCGTGCTTAGCAATTGCCCGGGAAATCGGCAAACTGGGCTGAGATTTGACTGCGGCTGACACGAGGACGAGGGGTCACGGGTGCTCAAGTGGGGCGATCTGTGGCCGGCTCAGCAACGAGGACGTGCGGGCGCCGCTCAGTATGGCGGCATTGATTCTATGGGATTTTCGCCTTCGCGAGGCGCGAAACTGCCGCAGCCTGATTTTGCGGCATCGACGCTATATCGTCGCCGCAATTTCGCGGGGCCCCATGAACGCCACTGATCTTCAAGTTCGCTCGCGACGGACGATCGCCACTTGGCTGTTTACGGTTGCCGCGATGATCGCCGTGATGGTGGTGGTCGGCGGGTTGACACGGTTGACCGATTCCGGGCTTTCGATCACGTCGTGGAAACCGATTCATGGTGCGCTGCCGCCACTGTCGGTTGCCGAATGGGAAGAGGAGTTCGACGCCTACAAGCAGATCCCGCAATACCAGAAGCTCAACAAAGGGATGACGCTTGAGGAGTTCAAGACGATCTTCTGGTGGGAGTGGTCGCATCGTAATCTTGGGCGGTTGATTGGGTTCGCGTTCTTGGTCCCGTTCCTTGTGTTTTTGGCGCTTCGCCAGGTTGAGCGCGCGCTCGTTCCGCGGTTGCTCGTGCTGTTTGTGTTGGGCGGGCTGCAAGGCGCGCTTGGTTGGTTCATGGTGGCGAGCGGTCTTACCGAGCGGGTGAGCGTCAGTCAGTACCGGTTGGTCGCGCACTTGACGCTTGCGCTTTTGATCTATGCTGCGATCGTGTGGACGGCGCTGCCGCTCTGGCGCGGAATGTGGCCCGCCGCGCGGCGCGAGCACGCGTTGTTTCCGTGGTCACTGGCGGTGGTTGCGCTCGTGTTCGTGCAAATCATGCTGGGTGGCTTTGTGGCGGGGCTCGATGCCGGGCTCACGTACAATACTTGGCCGTTCATGGATGGGCGTATTGTGCCGGAGGGATCGTTCGGCAGCTGGCTGGCGCCGTTTGAAGATGTCGGCACGGCGCAGTTCAATCATCGTGTCGGCGCGTATGTTCTTACCGCCGCCGTGTTCGCGCTGTGGCTTGCTGGGTGCAAACGGAGTCTTTCCGAGTTTGCGCAGCGAAGTGCGGCCATGTTGCTCGCCGTTGTTGTTGCGCAGGGCTTACTTGGCATTTGGACGCTTCTTGAAGTGGTACCGGTGTGGCTCGGCGCATTGCACCAGGCCGGTGCGGTGGCGCTGCTGACGGCCGCGGTCGTGCATGCGTTTGCGCTCTACGTGCACGGGGCCAGCGCGCAAAAGGCACCTGCCTTCACGGCGGCGTGACCTGTGAGCGGCTAGTCGCCGCGAGATGCGTGCCGTAGGGTGCTGCCGAAATTGGAGGGCTCTATGCGTATTCTTGCTTTCTTGATGATCACCGCTGTGTTGGCCGCAGTCGTTCCGGCTCAAGCTGGCGATGTGCCTGCTTATGTCGCGGCGGCCGTTGCGGACAGTGCCCGCCCTAAGGACGACACTGACCGCGATGCGGATCGGCATCCGGCTGAGATCATGACGCTTGTCGGCGTGAAGCCTGGGGATCGCGTCGTGGACGTGGGGCCGGGGCGCACGGGCTACTACACGAAGATCATGAGCCGGATCGTTGGAACGAGCGGTAAGGTGTTCATGTTCAATCCGACGTGGGTGGCGGAGAAGTTTCCGGTCGCCACCGAAGGTGCCGCGATCCTTTCGAAGGCGGGTTACGCCAACGTCGAAGGATCGGTTCAGCCGATGGACGCGGTCAAGTTCGACGCGCCGGTGGACGTCATCTTTATGAGTCAGCTCTATCACGATCAGATTTGGCAGAAGGTGGATGTCGCGAAGATGAACAAGGCGATCTTCGACGCGCTGAAGCCCGGCGGCGTGTTCTTCGTGATCGATCACACCGGTCCGGGCGTCACAACGGTTGAGCAAATCGACAAGTCGCACCGGATAGAGCCGGCGTTGGTGAGGGCCCAAGTTCTTGCTGCCGGGTTCAAGCTTGCAGCTGAGAGCGACCTGCTGCGCAACCCGAACGATCCGCATACGGCGAACGTGTTCGACGCGTCGATCCGCGGCAAGACGGATCAGTTCGTGTTCAAGTTCGTGCGGCCGTAAGCAGGCAGCGCTACTCCGCCAGCGCCTGGTCCAAGTCGGCGACGATGTCGGTGATGTCTTCGAGCCCGACGGACAGGCGCACGACTTCCGGGCCTGCGCCGGCGAGCATACGTTGCTCCTCGGTCAGTTGGCGGTGCGTTGTCGATGCGGGATGAATGATCAGCGAGCGCGTGTCGCCGACGTTTGCAAGGTGCGAGAAGAGCCGCACATTGTTGACGAGGCGTACGCCTGCGTCGTAGCCGCCGCGTACGCCGAACGTGAAGACGGCGCCTGCACCCTTCGGGCAGTAGGTTTGCGAGAGGCCGTAGCAGGGGTCGTTCGGCAGGTTTGCATAAGACACCCAGCTGACGCGTGGGTGGCGGCTTAGATGCTGTGCAACAGTGCGCGCGTTTTCACAGTGGCGCTGCATGCGCAAGGGTAGCGTCTCAAGGCCCTGCAAGATGAGGAACGCGTTGAACGGCGAGATCGCCGGACCGAGATCGCGCAAGCCCAACACGCGGCAGGCGCCGGCGAAGGCCATGTCGCCGAACGCTTCATGCAGGCGCACGCCGTTGTAAGATGGGCAGGGCTCCGATAGTGCCGGGAATTTCTTCGTGCGCGACCAGTCGAACGAACCTGCGTCCACGATGATGCCGCCAAGCGCGGTGCCGTGGCCGCCCAAGAATTTCGTCAGCGAGTGGACAACGATGTCGGCACCCCATTCGATCGGGCGGATGAGGTAGGGGGTCGCGAGCGTGTTGTCTACGATGAAGGGGAGACCCGCTTCCTTCGCCACGGCGCCGATGGCTTCGATATCGGTGACGACCCCGCCGGGGTTTGCGATGCTTTCGATGAAGATCGCTTTCGTCTTAGCGGTGACCTGTCGGCGGAAGCTGTCGGGGTCGCGCGCGTCTGCCCAGCGGACGTTCCAGCCGAAGCTTTTGAACGCGTGATTGAATTGGTTGATCGAGCCGCCGTAGAGCTGGCGCGCGGCGACGAATTCGTCGCCGGGTTGGAGCAGCGTTTGGAACGCGAGGAGTTGGGCGGCATGGCCGGACGCGGTTGCGAGCGCTGCGGTACCGCCTTCGAGCGCGGCGACGCGCTCTTCAAGGACGGCCTGCGTCGGGTTGCCGATGCGGGTGTAAATGTTTCCGCTTTGCTCGAGACCAAATAGCGAAGCAGCGTGGTCCACGTCGTCGAATACATAGGACGTCGTTTGGTAGATCGGCGTCGCGCGTGCGCCGGTCGTGGGGTCGGGGGTGGCGCCCGCGTGGATCGAGAGCGTGTTGAAGCCGTACTCGGTGAGCTTCGATTGCATGTTCATGAGCTTCTAGCCTTTCCCCAAATCGTGTCGGGCCATTGTCGGTGATTCGCAAGGGTTAGCCCAAGAGGCGAGGGATCTCGATCTTGGGACAGCGGTCCATGATGACAGTCAGGCCCGCCGCTTCTGCGCGCCGGGCGCCTGGTTCGTTAACGACTCCGAGCTGCATCCAGATGAATTTTGCGCCGATGGCGACTGCTTCGTCACACACGGGGCCTGCCGCCTCTGAGTTTCGGAATACGTCCACGAGGTCGATCTTATCGGGAATGGCCGCGAGGTTGGGGTATACTTTTTCCCCAAGCAGCGTTTGGCCGGCGAGGCCGGGGTTCACGGGGATGCAGCGGTAGCCCTTGCGTTGGAGGTAGGCCATCACCTCGTTGCTGTCGCGGACCGGGTTCGCGGAAGCGCCGACGACGGCGATCGTTTTGGCCGTTGTCAGTATGCGTTTGACGAGGTCGTCGGGGTAGTTGGGCATCGTCTTCCTTTCTGACGCTCGGGCACGCATTTCAACATCATTCTAGACGTTACGGTGTTACATCGGCGCGCTTCCGCCAAAAATGGCGTTACACACGGCCCTTACATTGCCGCCACTTCTTGCTTTCACCGATGCCGCGCCGAGTGCTCGACCGCCCAGTCAAGAAGGGCAAGCGTTTCGGCAACGGCCTTCGGGTCGGCGGGTTCGTCGAGACTCGGATCTGCCGCGTACCTGGACCGTGTGTCAAAGGCAGCGCTGACGAGTTCGGCCCAGCGTGGTTTTAGTCGCGCGTGAGCGAAGGCGAGCGCCGAACGCTTGGAGCGGACCTCGCCTGTCGCCAGCGTTTCCAAAGCTCTCGCGAACACGAGCGTGCCAGAGGCTTGGCCGTAGGCGGTCCTGAACCATGAGAGGTCGCCAGCAAGACGTGTCTGGTTGCAGGCCAGCATCTCGGTCATCTCGCACCTTAGATCTTCGGCGCTGATCGGATCCACCAGCGCTTCCGGCGGAGGACCGAGAAGCCGCACGCCCTTTTCGCGCAGCACCCACCGCACGATTTGGCAGTTGTCGTATTCCCGGCGCACCGGACGCTCATCCTCGCTGACGAACCAGAATGGATATGCGTACGGGCCGGGGCGCCATGTGCCGGGCTCGCGCTGACCATCCGGCCGGGGTTCACCCGGCGCGTCCCGGGGCTCCGTCGAAAGCCGGCGAAGTGCAGACATCGGGGCGTAGCTGCCCTCGAAGCTGCGCGCCCAAGGGTTCGCGAACATGCAGAGATTGCGATGCACTGCGTGGATTCGCTCGATGCCCGTGCTTGGGATGTCTTTGCGCAGGACGACTAGGAAATCGACATCGCTGGCTTTGTCGAAGTCACCGACCGCAAGTGAGCCTTGCAGGTAGGCACCGACCAAGTTCTCGTCGAGCGCTGCCTGCAGATGCTCGAGCCAGTGTTGGAGGGCGAGGTTGAGATCGGCATTGGGAGTCCAAGCATGGTGAGGCGGCGTATTTGCCGGAAAATTCGCCACGATGCCGGTCTCCTTTCGTAATGCGCTCTATTGAGCTGCGCCGCCAGCCGGGCGTGCCAAAAGGTAACTGCTCACGGCCAATGTCGGTATCAAGAACGAGGCTTCTAGCAGTCGCTGCCAAAGACCGGGAGTGTGGCTTTCGAAGGTGTTGACCGTTCCCGACAAGCCGGCCAGTGCTCCGATGGCGCCGATGAACGCGAGCGGTGCTATCCACGCGCCGCCCGGCCAGCGGCGCGAAGCTATTCCGAGCAATAGCATTGTGACTGGGGCGAGAAAGTAACCGGGCAGGCCGGTGGCGTAGTGCATCTGCTGCGAGAAGCTTGAGGTCGTGCCTTCGCATCCGGTATCGCACGGAAAGAACGCCGCGCCGACGTAACCGGCCGCGAACAAGATCACGCCGATCATGGCCAGTGCGGTCGTGGTTGAGCGTGGAAGTGCGGCCCAAGCGAGGAGCGCGAAGCCGGTCAGCAGCGCGCCGGTCGGCAGGAAGCCGATCCAATTGACTGCCCAGGCATCGCGCGCGGTGGCGTCGCCCAACTCGCTGATGAAATCGCGCGCTGGATCGTATGTCGGGTCAAGCGCGCCGAAGTAGATGGGGAAAGCGAACCCCGCCGCGACACCAAGAATACCCACCAGACCGGCTAGGCGCCCCATCATTTCCCCCGCATTTGGTTGACCCGTCGTTGGCAGATGGTGTTCGGCGTTGCGCCGATCAAGGCGCGGCTCGGGACTGACGCCTGGCGAGTGCGAGCGACCAGGCGAGGACAAGGGCCACAATCGTGAGGGCGCCGATCAGGATCGTCAGCACGAGCGTGGGCTCGCCGTTGGCTGGCGTGTCGCCCGCCTGCATCCGTTCGAGGCGCCCGAAGACGCTGCGCCAACCGAAACCGAGGGCGAAGGCCCAACCGGCGGCGAGAAGGCCCGCCGCGCTGCGGGGGCGTGCCGCGAGCGAACTTAGGCCGCCGAACAGCATGAGGGCGTTGCAGATGTAGTCTACGAGCAGTGCCTGCAACGGCTGACCCCACATGACGTGGTAGTAGGTTTCGAGACTGAAATGCACGACGGCACTCACGAGCGTGAGCCAAGCGAGCGCGGTCTCTGAGTTGTGACGTGTCATTTGGCTCTTCCCCGGTTGGGCTAGCGTTCGCCCAGATATTCGAACAGGCGCTTCTTCCAGACTTCGGAGGATTTGATTGCAAGGAGTTCCTGGTTGATTGCGCGGCGGTGGGGGCTGCTGGTCGGGAGCGCGAAGGCGTAGTCCTGCGGTGCGAAGTTGTCAGGCAGAATGACGATGCGATCTTTGAATTCCTTCTGCGCCATGTGCTGCAGGATCGGGGCGTCGTGTACGAAGGCGTCGATCTTGCCGGCGGCCAACGCGGCCAGCCCATCGGCGACGTTCGGGTAGGACGTGGCGCGGACGCGCTCGTTCTCGAGCCACTGCATGCCGGTCGAGCCGCCGATGCCGCCAACGCGCATGTGAGGCAAGTCTTCGACGCCGCGCACTCGACCTTGCAGCGATTGCACCGTGAGCGCGGACGTCACGATGCCGGTAAAGAACGTGAGGAGGATGAGGCTCGTCACCACCCAGAGCGCGGCGATGGTGCGCCCTAAGGCTGTGCGCGGCTCGGGCGAAGTGAACGATGCGGTGAGGAGCATCGTGAGCGAGGACCAGAAGCCTTCGCGCGCTACGTCGAGCTCCGCATTCGCTTTGCGTTCGACGAACCAGAGCAGCAGCCCGATAGCAACGATGGCTGCGAAGACAGCAAGGGCAACGGCGAGCCAGGACCAGGTGAACATTGCCGAGAGCGCCGTCCAGGCGGGCGAGGCATCGGACGGTGTCGTTGCGATGGCGAGGCCTGTCGTGAAGAACGGATGGGAGAAGTCCAGGCGGCGTTGGCGCTCTTCAGTGACGGTGATGGCCGCGACCGCTGCGTCGAATTTCATTTCGACGACACCGTCGATCAGGTCTTTGACGGTGCCTGCTTCCTCGATGCGGTACTTCAGCTGTAGGCGGCCGGCGATGTCGCGCCAGAGGTCGATCGAGATGCCTTGCCATTGGCCGCTGTTGTCTTTGAAGGCAAACGGCGGGACCACGCGGGTGCCGATGACGAGCGTTTCCGGTGCGGTGGCGGCCGTTGGCGCCGGTGCGGGTTGTTGGCTGGCGGCGGTGGCGGCGCCGAGGGTCAGGGCGAGTGTGAGAAATACGAAGAGAACGCGGTGCACTAGCTTCTCCCAAGATTCGAGTTTTGCGCATCATGCGTAGCAGGGGCGCCCTTGCAATCCAGCTGTGAAGCGCGAAGAGTGTGACGGTCGCAACTTTAGATGAGATCACGCCATGGCCGACCTGCTTGCCCTTTCGCGCGCCGCTATCGATGAGGGGAAGGGGGCCGATGAGATTGGGCCGCTGAATCGCATCAATCATCAATTGTCTGAGCTCGGCAACGGCGTCGCGATGGTGGAGGCGTTTTCGCATTCCGTCGTGTTCGACACGGATGATGGGCTCGTTGCTTTCGATACGTCGAATGAGCGCGGTGGCGGCAAGGTTGTCGAGGCGATCCGGGGCTGGCGCTCGTCGCGGTTCAATACGATTGTCTATACGCACGGGCACATCGACCATGTTGGCGGGTGCGGCGCGTTTCTGCATGACGCCTCGACCTGCAAGCACCCGAAGCCCTGTGTCGTTGGCCACGAGAACGTGGCGGCGCGGTTTGAGCGTTACAATCTGACCAATGGCTACAACACGATCATCAACGAGCGTCAGTTCGGGCAGTTCAAGCGGCGGGGATACGATCTGGCGGGGGCGGCCAATTTTTTGCCGACAGCGACGCCGAAGCCGGATGTCGTCTATCGCGATAAAATGAACCTGTCGGTGGGCGGTCTTGATATCGAGTTGCATCATGGCAAGGGCGAGACGGACGATCACACCTGGGCCTGGATACCGAAGCACAAGGCGATTTGCGCTGGCGATTTCTTTATTTGGAATTTTCCAAACGCCGGCAATCCGCAAAAGGTGCAGCGCTTTCCGCGCGAGTGGGCGATGGCGATGCGCGCGATGTCGGAGACCGGGGCGGAGCTCTTCCTGCCTGCGCACGGGCTTCCGATCGAGGGCGCGGCGCGGATTCGAAAAGTTCTGGGTGAGGTTGCCGATGCGCTTGAGCATCTCGTTCGCGAGACGCTTTCAATGATGAACGCCGGCGCGCGGCTCAACGACATCGTGCATGCGGTGAAGGTCGATCAAGCAGTGCTCGAGAGACCTTACATGCGGCCGATGTATGACGAGCCGGAGTTCGTGGTGCGCAACATCTGGCGCATGTATGGCGGGTGGTATGACGGGAATCCGGCGAACCTGAAGCCCGCGAAGGACGATGTGTACGCCAAGGAAATTGCGGCGCTTGCCGGCGGCGTGGCCAAGCTTTCGCAGCGCGCACTGGACGTGGCGGAGAGCGACATACGGCTCGCGTGTCACCTGGCGGAGCTTGCGATGTTGGCGGAGCCTCAGAATCCGCACGTTCATGCTGCGCGGGCGCAGATCTACCAGAAGCGGCGCGACGGGGAGACATCGCTGATGGCGAAGGGCGTGTTCGGTGAGGCGGCGAACCAGTCGAAAGCCAAGGCAGGCGGGTGAAGATGATGTGAAGCGGCCGACGGCGGCCGCCGTCACTGATACCTGAGCGCCTCGATCGGCTGGAGCCTTGCTGCCTGCCGTGCGGGATAGAACCCGAAGAACACGCCGATGGCGGCAGCGACGGTGAAGGCTAGCGTGACGGAGAAGACGCTGACTTCTGTCGGCAGCTCAAAGGCTTGGCCGACGAGGATCGAGAGGCCGCCTCCGATCAGCACGCCGATCAGGCCGCCGCCGAGCGAGAGGATCACGGCTTCGATCAAGAATTGAAGCATGATGTCGCGTTCGCGGGTGCCGACCGCTTTGCGCACGCCGATCTCGCGCGTCCGCTCCGTCACAGTGACCAGCATAATGTTCATAATGCCGATGCCGCCAACGAGAAGGCTGATTGCGGCGATCGAGCCCAGCAAGAGCGAGATAGCGCGGGTGGCGGAGGCGACGCTTTCGGCAATCGCTGTCAGGTCGCGGATCGAAAAGTCGTCGTCGGCCTCTTCGCTCAGTCGATGGCGGTCGCGCAGCACTTCGCGCATTTGCTGCTCGAGGCTCTTCATGACGTCGGCGGTTGCGGCCTGCACGAACATCGTGCGCACGGAACCCGGAAAAGCTGAGCCGAATAGGCGGCGCTGCGCGGTTTGGAACGGCACGATGATGACGTCGTCTTGATCCTGACCCTGCAGGCTTTGCCCCTGGTTGGCGAGTAGTCCTACGATCATGAAGGGGATATTGCGAATGCGGATCGTCTTGCCGACGGGATCTTCGCCTTCGGGAAAGAGGTTTGTCGCGACCGTGGCGCCGATCACGGCGACGGGCGCTGCCGAGCGCTCCGCCACGTCGTCGAACGGTTCACCGCTCGCAAACTTCCAATTGCGGATGCGGAAGTAGTCCGGCGTCGTGCCCGTTATTTGTGTGCTCCAGTTTTGGCCCTCGTTTACGGTTTGCGCGACACCGTTGTTGATGGGTGCGACGGCAGCCACGCCCGGGAGTTCGGCGAGTTCGCGGGCGTCGTCGAGCGTCAGGGTCGGGGCGGAGCCGAAACCGCCGCGCAAGCCGCCGGAGGTCGTTGAGCCCGACAGGACAATGAAGAGGTTCGCGCCTTGCGAAGAGATCGATTGCTGTACACTGAGCTCGACGCCGCGGCCGATCGCAAGCATCAGCACGACCGCGCCGACGCCAATGATGATGCCGAGCATCGTCAGGAACGAGCGCATTCCCGTTGAGCGCATCGATATCAGCGCTTCGGTCAGGATGGCGCCCGACTTCATGCTCATGCGGCTAGCCCCTGTTGCACGGGACCGTCATAGACGATGCGACCGTCTTTGAATTTCACCAGGCGCTTGGCGTGAGCGGCAATGTCGGGTTCGTGCGTGACCAGGACGATCGTGATGCCGCCGATCGAGTTCAGCCCCGAGATGATGCGCATGATGTCGGCTGACGACGTCGAGTCCAGATTGCCGGTTGGTTCGTCGGCGAGGATGAGCGGCGGCTCCATCGCGAGCGCGCGGGCAATGGCGACGCGCTGTTGCTGGCCGCCGGAGAGTTGATTGGGCCGCGAGCCATAGCGGCCCTTCAAGCCCACTTGGTCAAGTAGATCGCGCGCGCGGGGCGCCCAGACGCTGCGGGGTAGTCCGCCGCAGATCATCGGCAATGCGACGTTATCGAGCGCCGAACGGCGCTGCAGCAAGTTGAAGCCCTGGAACACAAAACCGATCATGCGATTGCGCAGTTCTGCGGCGCGGTCTTTCGTCAAGCGTGTCGTGTCTTCGCCGCCGAGGTGGTAGGCGCCGCCGTCGGCCGTATCGAGGCAGCCCAGCACGTTCATGAACGTCGACTTGCCGGAGCCCGAGGGGCCCATGAGAGCAACGAATTCGCCGGGATAGACCTTGAGCGACACTTGCCGCAGCACGGGTACGAGTGCGGTGTAGGATTTGTCGATGCGGTCGACTTGGATCAGCGGGTCGCTCATCGGCTCTACCGCGGTGGGCCGCCGCCGACGCGGACTTGTCCGCCGCGACCGTTGCCTTGGCCATCGCCTTCGCTTTCGCCGGTGATCACTTGGTCACCGGCTTTCAGGTTGCCGCCTATGATTTGCGTGAACTTGCCGTCCGTGAGACCGGTGAGAACGACGACGCGCTTCGGTTTGCCCGCTTGCAAGATGTGGACGCCGCGGGTGCCGTCGGTTTCCTTGCGCTCGGGCTTGCCGCCAGCGCGCTGCTGCGCGGGGTCCTTCGGGCGGTAACGCAGGGCCGAATTCGGCACGCGAAGCACGCCCTTCGCTTCGCCGATACGAATGCGCGCGAAGGCGGTCATGCCCGGCAAGAGTTCGAAGCCCGGGTTATCGACGTCGATGACGGCGTTGTAGGTCACGACGTTTTGCACTGTCGTCGGGTTCAGACGGACCTGACGGACGCTGCCTTGATAGGTTTTGCCGGGGAATGCATCGACCGAAAACGTTACGCGCTGGCCCTGGCGGATCGTGCCGACGTCGGCTTCCGACAGATTCGTGTTGATCTGCATCGAGCGCAGGTTCGGCGAGATCCTGAACAGTGTCGGGGTCTGGAAGCTGGCAGCAACGGTCTGGCCCACATCGACGTCGCGCGAGAGCACAACGCCTGCGACCGGGGCAGCGATTGTGGCAAAGCCCAGGTTCGTTTCGTCGCGTTTCACCGACGCGGCCGCAATCGCGGCGTCGGCTTCGGCGGAGGCGAGTTGTTGTTCGGCTGTGTCTACTTCGGTGCGGGAGGCGCCGCCGGCGTCGAGGATGCCCTTCTTGCGGTCGAAGGTGAGCTTGGCGAGGCGGGCGGAGGCTTGTGCTTTCTTCAGTTGAGCACGGCTTTGGGCGAGCGAGGCTTCAAGTAAGCGCGTGTCGAGTTCGGCCAGCACCTGGCCTTGCTCGACGAGTTCGTTGAAGTCCGATTTGACCGTTTTGACGACGCCTGAAATTTGCGTGCCGATGTTGATGACGCTGACCGGGTTCAGCGTGCCGTTGGCCTGAGCGATTTGGGTGATGTCACCAAGCTCGGCCGCGGCTATTTCGTAGTTTACTTGCTGCTCCGGCGCAGGACTTATCGCGCGCCACGCGAAGTACGCGCCGCCCAACACCACCGCGGCGATGATAAGATTACGCCAACTGAACACGACAACCCCAAGCCCCAGACCTTGAGATAACACCTAGGCGTGAGGGCGAAAGTTGCAATTGCGTGAGCAGCGTTCGTGACACGCCGGTTGTTGCAGATGAGCACTCGCCCGAGAGGCGAAACCGATCAGTTCTTTTCGTGCCAACCGCCACCTAGTACGCGATACAAGCCGACAATCGCTTGCAGGCGGGCGCCCTTAACCTGGGCGAGCTGGTCTTGCGCTTGGAATAGAGACTGCTGGCTGTTCAGCACGTTCAGATAATCGACAAGGCCTGCGCGATACTGAAGCTCGGCGATGCGGAACGCCTCCGCGGCCGCTGCCGCGGCTTTTGCCTGCTGACGTTCTTGCTCTTCCAAGTTCGCGACCGAGCTGAGGGCGACGTCTACGTCCGAGAAGGCCGTGAGCGCCGTGCTGCGGTAGGACGTGAGCAGTTCTTCGCGGCGGGCCATAGCGGCGTCTTCGCGTGCGGCGAGGGCACCGGCGTCGAATATCGTTTGCAAGAGCGAGCCTGCGATCGCGTAAGCGGCGTTCTGCCCGTTCAAAAGCCCGCTTAGGGCCGTGCTGGCGACGCCGGCGTTTCCAGTTAGAGAAATCGTGGGCAAGAAGGCAGCGCGCGCCGCACCGACATTTGCGTCCGCGGAGGCGAGATTGGCTTCAGCCCGCTTTACATCGGGGCGCCGCGCAAGAAGTTCCGACGGCAGACCGGGCGCGACCGTGGGCGTCGAAAGGCCGCTCAGTGACTGCGCTTGCACCGTGAAGCCCTGCGGCGGGCGGCCGAGCAGCAGCGCGAGCGAAGCGGCGGCTTGGCGCTCCTGTTGGGCGATCGTGGGGAGCTGGGCGCGTTGCGAGGCCACGATATTTTGCTGCTGCGCCATCTGTAGCGGGCTGATGAGGCCTGCTTTCAGCTGCAGCTCGGTGAGCGACAGGATGCGGTCGGCGTTCTCGACATTCTTTTTCGCGTAAGCGAGGCGGTCGCGCGACGCAAGAAGTTGGAAGTAGGTGGTGGCAACACTCGCGACCGTCGTCAGCGCCACTGTTTCTTGGTCGAATTGGCTAGCGCGGAGCGAGGCGTCCGCACTGCGAGCGTCCGCAAGATTGCGGCCCCAGAAATCCAGTTCGTACGAAGCGTTGAGATTTGCGCCCAGGGACTTTGTCTTGATGCCGGGGCCGTGAATGTCGCCGGTCTCATCACCACGCAAACTTGCGCCGATGCTGGGGAAGAGGGATGAACCGGCGATGCGTGCTTGAGCGTCCGCTTGCTGCACCCGGTAGCGGGCTGCGGCCAGGTTTAGGTTGTTCGTTTGCGCCGTGGCGATGAGCGCGTTCAGCTCGTCGCTGCCGAAATTGCGCCACCACGTCTGAGACGGCCAGACTGCGGCGTCTGAAGGAATCTCTTGGCCCCAGCTCTGTGGCGTATCGCTTTGGGGTAGGCCGGGACCGGTGTAATCGCCGACGCAACCGCTCAACGCGAGCGTCAAGCTCCCGACCAATACGACGCGCCGCATGACTTTCCCCGCTACCCGCCACGACTGTTGGCAGGCGGGTTGGGCACAGCGCAAGCGTTAACTAACTCACAAATGCGTGGGTTGGTTAAGCTGCGTGCCGTAGCGGTAGTTGGACAGTAGCAATGTTCGCTCATCGGGCGATGTTGCAGTGCAGACGCACCGCAGCGGATGCAAATGTTGTTAGCCTCGGACCTTCGGAATCAAGCGCTTGATTCCAACGGGGGCCAGAGTTCGCGTGCTTTATCAACTCTATCAGTCGCATTCCGATCTTCTGTATCCGGCGCGCATGATGGCGCAGGCCACGCAGACGATGTTCGGGTGGCCGCATCGCGGGGCGATGACCGGCTTCGGCCGGCATATGTCTGCGACGCTTGAGGTTCTGGACAGCTTGCAGATCACGCATGAGCGGCCGGACTACGGCATCGCTGAGGTTGTCTCGGGTGGAGAGACGGTCGGCGTGCTTGAGGAAGCGGTTGGCGGTACGCCATTCGGGACGCTGTTGCATTTCGCCAAAGACATGGCGCAGCCTGGACCGCGCGTGCTGGTAGTGGCCCCGCTTTCGGGGCATTTCTCGACGCTGTTGCGCTACACCGTTCGCACGCTGCTCAAGGATCACGATGTCTACATTACGGATTGGCACAATGCGCGCGACGTGCCGCTCCGCGATGGCGTCTTCGGGTTTTCGGACTACGTCGACACGGTGACCGCGTTTCTGACGCGGCTTGGGCCGGGCGCGCACGTCGTCGCCGTGTGCCAACCTTGCGTCCAGGTTCTGGCTGCGGTCGCGTTGATGGCGGAGGACAAGCATCCGTGCACGCCGCGCTCAATGACGTTGATGGGCGGGCCTATCGACGTGCGTAAGTCGCCGACGGCGGTGAACGCGCTCGCCTTCGACCGGCCGATCGAGTGGTTCGAGAAGAACCTGATCACGACTGTTCCGCACCGGCATCGCGGCGGCGGACGGCGGGTCTATCCGGGGTTCATGCAGCTGACCGCGTTCATGAACATGAACATGGAACGCCACGTGCGGGCGCATCGGCGGCTGTTCACGCATCTTGCCCGCAACGAGATGAAGGAAGCGGCGGCGATCAAAGAATTCTACGACGAATATTTCGCCGTTCTCGACATGCCGGCCGAGTTCTACATCGAGACCGTGCGCACCGTGTTTCAGGAGGCGCGACTGGCGAAGGGCGAACTCACCCATCGTGGGCGCAAGGTCGATCCGTCGGCGATCCGCAAGACGATGCTGCTTACCGTCGAGGGTGAGCGCGACGACATTTGCGGGCTGGGCCAAACGTCGGCGGCACACGATCTGTGCTCGCGCCTGCCGGATCACTTGAAGCGCCATCACATGCAGCGCGACGTCGGCCACTACGGTCTGTTCGGCGGTAAGCGCTGGGAAAACCACATCTACCCGATCGTTCGCGAAGCGATCGCCGCGGCGTCGTAGTCCAACGCTAGCGCATGTTGCGAACCGCAACTGGGCGGCCGAACGCTGCTGCGTGTTTGCTGTCATATTGACAATAGCACTGTCATTCATATATTGACAGTATTGTTGTCATATGGAGGCGCCGGTGTCCTATGCCGAGCTTGAAGGCTTTCTGCGAACGCAGTTCGATCTGCTGCAGTACGCGGCGTTTTTCGGCGTGTTTGCGGTCTTTGCACTAGCTGAAATCGTGGCACCCAGGGACGAGAGCGATCCGGCGCGGTTAGGCCGTTGGCCGGTCAATATTCTGCTGACCGTGCTCAACATCGTCGTGATGGGGGCGATACCCGTCAGCGTCATCGCCGCTGGAGACTACGCACGCCAGCATGGGGTCGGCCTGCTGAATCTCTTTGAGTTAGCCCCGTTAGCTGCATTCGCGGCCGGTTTCCTGGGGCGTGGGTTTCTATCTTGGGGAACGCATTTCCTGAACCACAAGGTTCCTTTTCTTTGGGCGATCCATCGCGTGCATCATGCGGACACGAGGCTCGACGTATCGACCACGGTCCGGTTCCATCCGTTGGAGTTCGTGTTCACGACGCCGTTGACGCTTTTGGGCGTTGTTGCGCTAGGCGTTCCACCTGTCGCGCTGTTGGTCTACGAGGTGATGGATGCCAGCGTGACCGTTTTCAGTCACGCGAACGTGCGGCTGCCAAGATGGATCGAGCGCCCGCTTTCGCTTCTCATCGTCACGCCCAATGTGCATCGGGTGCATCATTCCTCTCTTCAACCGGAGACTGACAGCAACTACGGCGCCGTGCTGACGATTTGGGATCGGCTGCTGGGCACTTATCGGCGCAAGTCGGACGAGGCGCTCGCAGCGCAGGAAACGGGCTTGAGCGAGGTGCAGGACTCTCGGAGCCGAAATCCGTTCTGGCTCTTGATCCTGCCCTTTATCGAACTCAAGGTCCGCGGGCTGAGGCAAGCGAAGGGCGGAAAATGACGAAGACCGAGAAACTGGTGGCGTTGACCCACGCTGTGCGGGGGACTTTCAATCGCCTCAAAATGCTGACCGAGCAGCTGCATAGCGACATTGAGATCACGACCGCGATGCGGGCGGTGATGGAGACGCTAAGCAGCAGCGGGGCTATGACGGTGCCTCAGATCGCCAAAGCTAAGGGCGTGACCAGGCAGCACATTCAACTGTTGGCGGATGCGCTGTGTGGGGCAGGGCTCGCTAGCGTGAAGGAAAACCCAGCGCATAAGCGTTCGTCGCTCATTACGCTGACCGAGAAAGGCAGGCGTGCTTTCGCGAAGATGAGCGCAAGAGAGGCGCCTGTCATTGCGGAGATTGCGCAAGCGTTCGGCACCGATGAACTTGATCGCGCGGCCGATATCCTTGAGCGCTTGTCCGGGCATCTCGACGAAGTGCTGGCGGGGAGAGAGGCATGAACTTGCGTTCCGCCGTCGTCTCGCAATTCAAGAGGCCGCGAGGCATTCTCGGACGGGTCGTCGGTTGGATTTTGGCATCGCGCGGGTCGAACCTCGCGCGAAATCGCTGGACGGTCGATTTGTTGGATCCGAAGAGCGGCGAGCGCGTGCTTGAGATCGGCTGCGGTCCCGGCGTCGCCCTTGAGCTATGCCTCTTGCGGGCGAACGTAGCTGTCGGCGGCGTGGATCACTCGGCGTTGATGGTGTCGCAAGCGAGGCGGCGAAACTTCAACGCGGTGCGGGAGGGCCGGGCGGTGCTTGTCGAGGGGACAATCGACGACGCACCGCGCGATCTTGCGCCATTCGATAAGCTGTTCTCGATCAACGTCATTCAGTTCGTCGATCTGGCGGATTTTGCAGCGTCGGCCAGGCGATTGTTGAAGTCGGGTGGCGTGTTCGCAGCGACGTACCAACCGCGCCATCCGAAGGCGACCCGTGACGATGCGCGCGCCATGGCGGTGCGCGTCAACGATGTCTTGCGACAGAGCGGGTTTGTCGACATGCGCATCGAGGAAATCGACTTGAAGCCGGTCCCCGCCGTCTGCGTGCTGGCCCGCGCCGTTTGAAGCCCTCAGTTCAAGTGTACGCGCAAGTGCTGAAGGCCGTGGAAGAACACAGTCGGCTTCCACGTCTCGGTCCGCTCGGCAAGGTGCAGGTTCGGAAAGCGGTCGAATAGCTTTTGGTAGACGACTTGCGCTTCGAGGCGGGCGAGCGGGGCGCCGATGCAGATGTGGGCGCCGCCACCGAAGGCGACGTGGGGTTTCGCCTCGCGCGTGATGTCGAATGTGTCGGGGTTCGCGTAGGCGCGCGGGTCGCGGTTGGCGGCGGGCAGCCAGGTGATGATCGCCTGCTTGGCCTTGATCGGGCAGCCTTGTGGTTCCATTTCGCGCGAGGCAACGCGCACCGTGATGTCGACTGGCGACTCGTAGCGCAGAACCTCTTCGATCGCCGGTCCCATCAGCTTCGGGTCGGCCTTCAGTTTGGCCAGCTGATCCGGGTGCGTCAGCAAGTTATAGATGCCGTTGCCGATGAGGTCGGTCGTCGTGAGATTTCCGGCGACGAGGAAGCCGATCAGGTTGTCGCGGATTTCCATGTCGCTCAGCTGCGTGCCGTGATCCTGAGCTTCGAGGATGTCGTTGATCAGATCGTCGTGTTTGGTCTGACGGCGGCGCGCGATTTCTTCGGTGAAGAACGTGCGCAGCGCCAGCGTGCCCTTGACGTATTTCTCGGTCTCTTCGGGCGTGCGGATGGCTTTGAGGCTCAGGATCAGGCCTTCGGACCATTCGCGGAATTCGTGGAAGCGGCTTTCGTCGAGTCCGAGTACCCGCGCGATGACCTTCACCGGCACAGGCATCGCCAGTTCCTCCATCAGATCGACGGGGCCGGGCATGGCCGCGATCTTGGCGAGGATCTCGTCCACGATGTTTTCGACGTCGCCCTTGCACTTCGCGACGCGCGCATAGAGCGCCTTCTGCAGCGGTGGGCGCACGCGGGCGTGCTCCTCGCCCTCGAGGAAGATGATGTTGCGGATACCGCCCTCTTGGCGGAGTTCCGGCGGCTCGTTGACTTCGCGCAATTTCAGGATTGCCGCTTCGTCCTCCGCCCGCGCTGCGGTGCGCCACATCGTGCGGTCGGTTAAGACCCCGCGCGCGTCGTCATAGCGCGAGACGAAGAATGCGCCGAACATCGGGTCGCGCTTGACGGGGCACTGTTCGCGCATCGCCGTGATGCGTTCCGCCCGGTGTGCGTGGTAGTCGGGATCCATCTGCGTCAGCTGAAAGCCTTCGGGCAGCGGCTTGTCGGTCATCTTACGGCTCCCATTTCGGTTCGCGTTTGTCGATGAAGGCGCAGATGCCTTCTTCGGCGTCGGCTTCGAGCATGTTCTTGGTCATCGTTTCGCTGGCGAAGGCGTAGGCATCGGAGAGGCCCATTTCGAGTTGGCGGTAGAAGGCCTCTTTGCCGATCGCGATCGAGACGCGGGACTTGGCGGCGATCTGGTGCGCGAGTTTCAGCGTCTCGGTGCCAAGTTGGGCTTGCGGCACGACGCGGTTGATCAGGCCGATCTCGCGTGCGCGCGCGGCGCTGATCATGTCGCCGGTTAAGAGCATCTCCATCGCTTCCTTGCGGGCGACGTTGCGGGAGAGGGCGACCATGGGGGTCGAGCAGAAGAGGCCGATGTTGACGCCGGGTGTTGCGAAACGCGCCTCTTCGGCGGCGACGGCGAGGTCGCAGCTTGCCACCAGTTGGCAGCCGGCGGCGGTGGCGATGCCGTGCACTTGTGCGATCACGGGTTTGGGCAGGCGCACGATCGTCTGCATCAGGCGCGCACACTGTTTCATCAGCCGGTCATAGTAGTGGCGGCCGCGGTCGCCGTCCTGCCAATGCGGGGTCATTTCTTTCAGGTCGTGGCCCGCGCAGAAGGCGGGGCCGCTTCCGGCGATGATCACGACGCGCACTGTCGGGTCGTGGCCAGCAGCGTCTAGGGCTGCTTGGAGCGCCGCCATCAGGCCCTCGGAGAGCGCGTTGCGCTGTTGCGGCCGGTTCAGGGTGAGCGTGAGCACGGCGCCGTCGCGGCTGGTTAGCAGCAAGGCGTCATCAGCTGGTTTGTCGGGCATGGAGGTCTCGTCTGCGTGTGCCGCAGCTTATCCTTCCCCGCTTTCGCTCGTAAGGGCGATGCGAAGGGGTGCCCGGGCGCGAGTTGGTGGTATTATAATACCACATCGGATTTTCTGAGCTTTTTCGCCGCATTTCGATGGGTGTGTGTTGACTTAGCGGCGTGCGCCCCTTATTCCCCGCGCCTTCGTTTGCAACACCACCTCTAACTTGAGCTCGTCATGTCGACCTATTCGATGAAGGCGTCGGAGATCAAAAAGGACTGGGTGCTGATCGATGCCGAAGGGCTCGTTCTTGGCCGCCTTGCTTCTGTGATCGCGACGCGCCTGCGCGGTAAGCACAAACCGTCCTACACGCCCCACATGGATTGCGGCGACAACGTCGTCGTCATCAATGCGGAGAAGGTCGTCCTGACCGGCAACAAGATGACGAACAAGGTCTTCCACTATCACACCGGTTATCCGGGCGGGATCAAGGAACGCGTTGTTGGCAAGTTGCTCACGGGCAAGCGGCCGCAACAAGTGGTCGAGAAGGCCGTTGAGCGCATGCTGCCAGGCGGCGTGCTTGGCCGCGCGCAGCTTGGCCACCTCTTTGTCTATGTGGGCAAGGAGCACAAGCAGACGGCGCAGCAGCCCAAGCCGCTCGACGTCAAATCCATGAACGTTAAGAACACGAGGCGCTAATCCCATGGCCGAAGAAGTTCGTTCCTTCAGCGACGTCAAGACGACGCTGATCAAGCGCCCGACCACCGACGCGAAGCCGCAAGGCGAGCCGACGAAGAAGCGCGACGCGCAAGGCCGCGCCTACGCCACGGGCCGCCGCAAGAACGCCGTGGCGCGCGTGTGGATCAAGCCGGGCTCCGGCAAGGTCACCGTCAACAACCGCGAAGAAGCGAAGTATTTTGCGCGCCCCGTGCTGCGCATGATCCTGCGCCAGCCGCTGGTGGTCACAAACCGCGAGACGCAGTTCGACGTAACCGTCACCGTGAAGGGTGGCGGGCTGTCGGGCCAGGCGGGTGCGGTGCGTCACGGCATTTCGCGCGCGCTCGTCAACTACGAGCCGGAGCTGAAGCCGGTGTTGAAGCAGAAGGGCTTCATGACCCGCGACAGCCGCATGGTCGAGCGTAAGAAGTACGGCAAGGCCAAGGCCCGCCGCAGCTTCCAGTTCTCGAAGCGGTAACTTCTGTCTACTTCCGATTGCGCGAAGGGCGTCCCGGTTGGGGCGCCCTTTGTCTTTTGCGCGCGGCTGTGGCTGGCTGGAGGTCCAACCCCAGCGTGAGGTCTTTCATGGACAAGATCATTCGGAGCCCTACCTTCATCTTCTTCCTTGTTCTGGCGGTCGTGGCTCTCGGTGTGGGTCTTTCGGTTGTGCGTCCTGCGTGGCGCGGTAGCGACGGTCCGATGTCGTCGGCAGAGCGCGCGGCAGAGCTCGCGAAGCAAGGTATGCGCGAGCAGATCGTTTCCTTTGGTAGTGGTCTGATTGCGTTGCCCGAGCTGGTTCCAGTCGGGGAGGTGACGCCCGAGGTCAACCTTTTCGCCGTTCCGGTTGGTCAGATTACGCTTCATGAACCGGAGACGCGTCATCGCACAGATGAGGAGTGGGGCAGCTATCGCGGCTTTCGATTTGGGGGCAATCAATCGATGTCCGATGGGTCCTCGTCACCGCGCGTGCGCGGCGACTTCAACAATGTGCTGATATACGACAAGCGAACGCGTGCGGTGACGAAGGTTTTCGAAGCGCGCACGGCGATCAGCATGTTTAGATATCTCAACCAGGTCACGCCGAGGGTCATTGTGTTCGTCGGAACAGCGCACGATAGCAGCAAGGACGGCCAGCTTGACCGGAACGACATGCAGCAACTTTTTGTCTACACTCTTGGCGACGCAAAGCTTCACCAAGTTTCGGGACTGGACGCGAGCGTGGACGATGTCGAGATCGTGAACAATGTGGACTACTTGGTTGTTGCTGCAACGGTCGATCGCAATAAGAACGGAAAGCCTGAGCGTCAGGGTTACCAAGGCGAGATGGCGGAGCCAACGCGGCTCTATCGCATCGACTTGAAGACGATGGCGGCGTCGCCGCTGGTTGACGAAACGGTTGTGCAGGACTTGCAATCGACGCTGGACGGCGTCAAGGCGCCAGTGACGAAATGAGTGCGTTCAAAGGTCTGCCCAAAGACTTCTTCACGTTCTTCGCGCAGCTTGCCAAGAACAACGAACGCGCTTGGTTTGAGGCGAACAAGCAGCGGTACAAGGATGTGGTGGTCACGCCTCTCAGCGACTTCATCGCGGCGATGGCGCCAAGGGTCGCGAAGATTTCGAAGCATATTGTCTGTGATCCGCGGCCGAATGGCGGATCGATGTTTCGCATCTACCGCGATGTACGGTTTGGGAAGGACAAGTCGCCGTACAAGACGAATGCGGGCGTGCAGTTCCGGCATGCGCTGGGGCGCGATGCGCATGCGCCGGGTTTCTATATGCACTTCGCAACGGATGAGGTGTTTTTCGGCGGTGGGATTTGGATGCCCGATAGCGAGCCGCTGAACAACGTGCGGCGCGCGATCGCCGACGATGCGAAGGCTTGGAAGAAAGTCGTCGAGGACAAGACGTTTGTGAGGGCGTTCAAGGGGCTTGAGGGCGAGGCGTTGGTGCGGCCGCCCAAGGGGTTCGAGCCCGAGCATCCGTTCATCGGCGATATCAAGCGCAAGAGCTTCTTTGCGATGCACGAGAGTTCGGTAAAAGTGGCGACGTCGGCCGCGCTGATCGACGAAGTGGACGGTGCGTTTCGTGCTGCCAGGCCGCTGATGGCGTTCTTGTGTAAGGCTGTCGGCGCACCGTTCTGATTCGAGGTGGCCGATGCGGGTTCTAATCGCGCTTGTTTGTTGGCTCTGTGCTGTTGCCCCGTCGCTGGCGGCGCCAGCGCGGCCGAGGCCGGTTGTGCTCGAGCGGTCGCTCGTGGTGGAGGGTCAGGTGCGCCGCTTTACGGTGATGGCGCCGGACAATCGCAGTGGGGCGTTGCCGGTTCTCATCGTCTATCACGGGGGCGGGCAGACGGCTGAGCGGGCGCGTCGCTACACGCGCTTCGACGAGTGGGTGGTCGCGGAAGGGCTTGTTGCGGTCTATCCGCACGGGCTCAACAACAACTGGAACGATGGGCGTCAGTCGGACGATTTGGCGGCGCGCGCGGCGTCTGAGGTCGATGACGTTGCGTTCACCGAACAGCTGATCGACGTGTTGGTGGCTGAAGGGCTTGCCGATGGCCGGCACGTGTTCCTGACCGGCGCTTCGAATGGCGGGATGATGGCGATGCGCGCGGCCTGCGCGCTCGGTCCCAAAGTTGCGGGGATCGCGCCTGTCGTGGCGAACATGCCGGTCGATTGGAAATGCAAGGCGGCAGCGATGCCTGCGCTTCTCATTCATGGCACCGATGACGACTTCATGCCGTACGCCGGTGGTCAGGTCGCGGCGGGCAAGACGCGGCGCGATTTAGGCACCGTGCTTAGCGCGGATGAGACGGTCGCGGTGTTCGAGAAAATCAATGGCTGCACCGGCGTGAAGGAGACAAAAACGCTCGACGAAATCGGGCGCGACAAGACAGCAGTCGTCATTGTTGCGTACGAATGCGCGCGCGGCGCTCTCACGCATATCGAGGTTCAAGGCGGCGGACACACGTGGCCGGGTGCGAAGACCAGCGTGCTTGCGGATTGGCTGCTCGGGGGCACGACCGAGGAAGTGAACGCGACGGCAGAGATCTGGAACTTCTTCAAAGGTCTGCCGGAGCGCTAGGACGCTACTTCTTTTTGTTCTGGCTTCTGATTGCGGTGAAGATTGCCAAACCTATCGCCGTGCCGATCGCGATCCAAAAGGCGAGGCCGATACCCTTCGCTTCGGGTTCCGGCGGGACATCCGCGTACGCGGTGCCGGCCAGCGCGGCAAAGATGGCGAGCATCAGAACGGTGCGGATGATCATGGCGTGCCCCTCAGTTGTGACTGAGAGGTAGCAGCCCAGACGACGCGTTGAAAGTGGCGAGTCTTAAGACCCGCACCCCCCACCGCCGCCGCAACCGCCGCCGTCTCCACCACCACCTTCGCCGCCTTCGCCACCTTCACCACCTTCACCACCTTCACCTTTGCCCTTACCGCCAGTTCCGTCGCCGGTGGTTGCAATAAAGGATCCGTCGCCGCTGGCTCGTTTGCCTTTGTGGCGGCGTTTCCCGTTGTGCGCTTTGCCGGAGAACATAGTCGCGAACAACAGGAGCGCGACGGCGGCGCCACCGCCCAGGACAAGGGCCGTCGTGCTGTCGGCGTCTGCCGCTCCATCAGCGGCCGCAGCCGTGCCGGCAGCGGCCGCACCCGTCGTCGCGACAGCGGCGGCCGTCCATAGTGCGGAGATCTTTGGTTTGCGGATGATGAAGTGGGTGCGTGCGTCGACCCAGCGCTGGTGCGGCGCGGAAGCGAAGCGTTCTTCAGCGGATGGCCAAAACTCTGCCGGCGGCTCGGTCCCGAATTCGCTGCGATAGAGCGTCAGTGTCTCGGCGTATTGCTTGCGGTATTTCGCTTCTTCGCGCGCGCCGCCTTTGGTCGGGCCGTGGTGCAACGGGTGACCGAGCAGGTTCGCGCACATGTCGTTCCAATACGAGCGCGTGAATGTGAGGTGCAGGTGCCAGACTTGATCGACAATGTCGGAGGGAGTGACCGGCGTCTCGGTTGTCGCGGCGAGGTAGACGAACTTTTTGTACTCGTCCACGGCGCGGCGCGCGAACCGCTTTGACCATCCGTTCTCATGCGCAAGACGGGCGGTGAAGCTTAGGTGTGCATCTGTGTGGTCAAGTTCGAAGTCTTTGAGCTTGTTCCAAAGCTCAAGATCAATCGGCATGCGTTTCCCCTTTGTTGCAACGCTTATGTAGGTGGCCAATGCGACGGAAACATGAAGGTGTTTCACGGGCGATCACGAGCATTTGTGCGCTTATGCTCGCAGGTGAGATTAGAGGCGCATGGACCCGGGCCGCAGGTTTGGGCTAAATCCGGGTGGGATTAGGTCCTGGGGGTACTTATGCGCATTGCAGCAATTTTTCTCGCCGCCGCAGCGGTGACCGCGGTTGCTTGGGCGGCCGACGTTCAGCGTGTCGAGCGCGGGGTATTGGTTACGGAGAACGTGCCGGAGACGCCGCCCGCGCTCAAAGACGTGCTGCTGCAGTATCAGAACGTGCGCGGCGCGTCGTTCGCGGATTGGACGCCGGATGGGAAGTCGATCCTGATCGCGACGCGCTTCGGCGACACTGCGCAGCTGCATCGTGTGGACATGCCGTTGGGGTTGCGGCGGCAGTTGACGTTCTTTCCTGAACCGGTCGGCGGCGGCACGTACCGGCCGGACAATGGTGCGCGCACGATCCTCTATGGCAAGGATCGCGGTGGCGACGAGAACTTCCAGCTTTACTTGATGGACGAGCGCGAAGGTGCCTCGACCATGTTCACCGACGGCCAGAGCCGCAACGGCGGCGGCACCTTCTCGGATGATGGATCGCTGATTGCGTGGTCGAGCGTTGCGAAGGATAGCCAGAAGTACAAGATTCTGGTTGCGAACGGTCGTGCGCCGAAGGAGCCGCGCGTCGTGCTGGATGAGGAGGGTGCCTGGTTTCCGGCGGCTTTCTCGCCGGACAACACGAAGTTGCTTGTCGGCAGGTCGGTGTCGGTCAACGAGGGCTATCTCTATCTGATCGATCTGAAGACGGGGACGAAGACGCAAGTCAATCCGTCGTCGAAACAGATTTCTTACGGTAGTGCGAAATTCTCGGCCGACGGACAATCGCTCTATGTCGTGTCGGACGAGGACAGCGAGTTTGCGCGGCTTGTGCGCATCAACCTGAAGGACAATTCCAAGACTACGCTGTCGGGCGGCATCGATTGGGACGTGGACGGCTTCGATATCACGCGCGACAAGAAGACGATCGCCTACGCCACGAACGAGGCGGGGGTCAGTCGCATCACCATCATCGATACGGTAAGCGGCGCGAAGCTGCCGGCGCCGCAGCTGCCGACGGCGGTGTTCTCTGGTGCGGGGTTCTCGCCAGACGGCACGAAGCTTGCGCTGTCTTTGGTGAATGCGCAGACGTCGGGCGATGTTTGGGTATGGGATCTGAAAGCAAAGAAGCTCACGCGCTGGACCGAGAGCGAAGTTGGCGGGATCGATCCTTCCACGTTCGTGCAGCCAACGCTGATCTCGTGGCCGACGTTTGATCAGGTGAGTGGCAAGCCCCGGACGATAACCGGGTTTCAGTATTTGCCGCCGGGCGCGGGGCCGCATCCGGTACTTATCAGCATTCACGGCGGGCCGGAGGCGCAGGCGCAGCCCGGGTTCTCCTCAAACACGCAGATGCTGCTGAAGAAACTGGGCGTGGCCGTGATCTTGCCGAACGTGCGCGGGTCCACGGGCTACGGGAAGACGTTCGTCAATCTCGACAACGGGCGACTGCGCGAGGACTCCGTGAAGGATATCGGCGCGTTGCTCGATTGGATCGCAACCCAGCCGGCTTTGGACAAAAATCGCGTCGTCGTCTCGGGCGGTTCCTATGGTGGTTACATGTCCTATGCGGTGATGACGCACTATGGCGACCGGCTTGCGGCGGGCATATCGACCGTTGGCATTTCGAACTTCGTCACGTTCCTGAACAATACGAGCGGATACCGCAAGGATCTCAGGCGCGTCGAGTACGGCGACGAGCGCGATCCGGAGATGGCGAAGTTCCTGCAGTCGATCTCGCCGCTGACGAATGCGCACAAGATCAAGAAGCCGATGTTCATCGTGCAGGGCTTCAACGATCCGCGCGTGCCCTATACCGAGGCCGAGCAGATGCTGAAGGCGATCCGCGCGAACGGGCAGGAGGTTTGGTTTATGATGGCGAAGGACGAAGGCCACGGCTTTGCCAAGAAGAGCAACCAGAACGCATTGCAGGAGGCGACGGTGCTGTTCCTGCAAAAGGTGATTGCTAAGTAGGCCTGCCCCAAGGCTTGACAGTTCGGCCGCGGGGGTTTCATTTCGCGGCCGAATTGGAGTGAGCCATGAGCACGCAGAGCAAGACGCGGGTCGCAATCCTTGGTGCCAGCGGGTACACGGGCGCGGAGCTTGTGCGACTGCTCGCGCGCCATCCGCATGCCGAGATCGTGGCGCTGACGGGTGACCGCAAGGCCGGCGAGAGCATGGCCGATGTGTTCGGGCAGTTTGCGATGCTCAATCTTCCGCGCTTGTCCACGATCAAGGAGGTCGATTGGACAAAGGTAGACGCTGCTTTCTGTGCTCTGCCGCATGCGACCACGCAGGCGGTCGTGCGCGAGTTGCCTGGGCATGTGCGGGTGATCGACATCTCGGCCGACTTCCGGCTTGAGAATTCGGAGACCTATCGGGCCTGGTATGCGCATGAGCATCAGGCGCTTGAGCTGCAGAAAGAGGCTGTCTACGGCCTGACCGAATACTATCGCGACCGGATCAGACGCGCGCGGATTGTGGCGTGTCCGGGGTGTTATCCGACGGCGGCGCTGTTGCCGTTGCTGCCGCTGCTCGAGCAGAAGCTGATCGATCCGGACGAGATCATTATCGATGCGAAGTCGGGTGTGTCGGGTGCGGGGCGCGGTGAGAAGCAGGCCAATCTGCACACGGAAGTTTCAGAGGGTATTCACGCTTACGGCGTCGGCAAGCACCGGCATATGCCGGAGATCGAGCAGGAGCTGGCGAAGGCTTCGGGACAGCCGATGTCGATTACGTTCACGCCGCATCTGATGCCGATGAACCGCGGGATGCTCGACACGATCTATGTGCGCGCCAAGAACGGAGCGACGGCCGAGCGGCTGCACGGCGCGCTCGTGCAGCGCTATGGCGGGGAGAGCTTCGTGCACGTGATGCCGTTCGGGCAGACGCCGCAAACGCGACACGTGCGCGGGAGCAACCATTGCTTCATCGGCGTGGTGGGCGAGGCGCGCGCGGGCCGGGCGACGCTGATCTCGGCGATCGACAATTTGACGAAGGGCGCGAGCGGGCAGGGCGTGCAGAACTTCAATCTGATGTTCGGCTATCCCGAGACGACCGGCGTCGACATGCTGCCGCTGTTTCCGTGAGGCCTATTCGGCTGCGAGAAATTCCAACATCGCCTTGTTGAACTCGTCCGGCTTTTGCATCGGCGCAAAGTGGCTGACTTCGGGTAGGATCACGAGCTTGGCGCCGGGGATGGCCTTGCCGAGATAGGACGTGTGCTGAGATTTGACCACTTCCTCTTTCTCGCCGCTGGCGATGGCTATTTTGGGGCCGCGGATTTTTGCGAGATCGGATTCGGCGTAATTCGGTTCGCCCAGCATCATGTTGTACATGGCGCTGTAGAGGCCCTGATAGTCAGTTGGTGTGGGTGAAAGACGGGCGTAGTCCTTAGGAGCCTTTTCCATCAACTCGGTGAAAATCGGCAGGCTCAAGATGCCGGGAATAACGCCGGTTGAATCCATGTTGGCGCCGTAAGCAAAGACCCGGTTGAGGCGCTTGGGGTGTTTCATTGCCAGGACAAGACTTTGGATAGCGCCGTCGCTCCAGCCGACGATCGAGGCTTTCTTGATTTTCACTTTGTCTAAGACGGCGATGACGTCGGACGCGAGCAGGGCGTAGGTGAAAGGTTTGTTTGGGTCGCGTGTGCTGCGCGCATGGCCGCGGGTCTCGATGAGGACTACGCGGTAACCGGCTTTCACGAGGGCGGGGACTTGGAAGCCGAAATTCTCGGCGCTGCCGAAAGCGCCGTGGAGCAGGACAACCGGTTCGCCTTCGCCGACGGTCGCGTACCAGATTTTCGCGCCAGCGTGTGGGACGGTGCCCTCCGCATCGAACTTCGGTAGTGGTGGCGTCGGGAGCAGGATCTCCCATGCGCGGAGCTTTGCTTGCACGGCCGGCGGCGTGGGGTTGGGCGCCTCAGGCTTCGTCTCGGGTGCGGGGTCGCCGCAAGCGGCCAAAGCCGCTAGGCAGACAACCGTGATCGCGGAAACTCGCATGTGAAATCGGCGCTCCGTGGCCTGAAGGTGCTTTTCCACATAGGACAACGGCCATTGCCGAGGCAATGCCTTCGCCCGGACCTCGCCCCTCATATTTTGGCCCCTTGACTTAGTGCCAGCCGCCGCGCGAGCACTTGGCCCGTCAAAGCCGCCTTGCAAGCCCTCTTTGCGTTACTGGCGTCAGCGTGGGGTTCGACCACGGGGAAGCGCGAAGGGGTTAGGTTTTGGGAGTTGCCGCGCGCCTGGGCCATTCGCTTGTGTTTTCGCAATTGAAGGAGGCTCAAATGATCGACCATCGTGCAGCATTGAAAGCATCGGATCCCGAAATCTACGAAACGCTGATCGGCGAAGAGCGCCGCCAGCGCGAAGGGGTCGAAATGATCCCGTCGGAGAATTACACGTTCCCCGAAGTCTACGCGGCGCTCGGTTCCGCGTTTACGAACAAGTACGCGGAAGGTTATCCGGGCCGGCGTTATTACGGCGGGACGGAGTTCGTGGATGCGATGGAAAACATCGGCCGCGACCGCGCGAAGGCGCTGTTCCGGGCGGAGCATGCGAATTTGCAGCCGCTGTCCGGTTCGCCGATGAATCAGGCGGTGTATCTGCAGTTCATCGAGCCCGGCGCCACGATCCTCGCCATGGAACTCAGCCACGGCGGACACCTGACGCACGGCGCGCCGGTTTCGCATATGGGCAAGATCTATCGGTTCGTGCGCTACAAGACCGATCCGTCGAACGGCGCAATCGACTTCGATCAACTTCGCGATGTGGCGCGGAAAGAGAAGCCGAAGCTGGTGATTTGCGGGTACTCGTCGTATCCGCGCGACTACGACTACAAGCTGTTCAAACAGGTGGCCGATGAAGTCGGCGCGCTGACGATGGCGGACGTCAGCCATATCGGCGGGTTGATCGCGGGCGGCGTGATGCGCAACCCGATGGATGCCGGCTTCGACTTCATGACGACAACGACCCATAAGTCGCTGCGCGGTCCGCGCGGCGGCATGATCTTGTGCAAGAAGGATCACGCGAAGGGCATCGACCAATCGGTGTTCCCGGGTCTGCAAGGCGGGCCACACATGAACCAAGTGGCGGCGACTGCGGTGACGCTGAAGCTCGCGTCGGAGCCGCCGTTCAAGGTCTATGCAGCGCAGGTGTTGAAGAACGCCAAGGCGCTCGCTGCATCCCTCATGGATCAGGGTGTCGAACTGGTGACGGGCGGGACGGACAATCACCTGATGGTGATCGACGTCGTGAAGAGCTTTAACATCAATGGCACGGTCGCGGAGAAGGCGCTCGACCACGCGGGTATCACCACGAACAAGCAGGTCATCCCCGACGATCCGAACCCGCCACTGAAACCCTCGGGCGTGCGACTTGGTACGCCGGCGGCGACCACGCGCGGCATGAAGGAAGGCGAGATGAAGCAGATCGCGCGCATCATGATCGAGGCGATGAAGAACCACGCCGACCCGAAGCGCCTCGAAGGGCTGCGACAAGAGACTCGTGTGCTTTGTTCGCGCTTTGCGGTTCCAGGCCTCTAATTTCCCGCGGATACGGGCCAAAAAGGCCGCCGCCGTCGTAAAACCGACATGCGATTTAGGCCCCGGTGTCACCACCGGGGCCTTTCCCTTTGCGGTCTGCCCTCCATATTCGAGCGTTCGGTAACGGCGTTTTCGGTCGGGAGTTCTGCGTGTTGCGAGCAGTTTCAGTTGCAGGGTTGGTGCTTGCATTGGTGTCTGGCGCTGCAAAGGCCGATGGTCCGCCTGCCGGTGCGAAGCAGGACTGGACGTTCATCGTGGGTGGTGGTGGCCTCTACGCCCCCGACTACCAGGGGTCGGACGATTATGAGTTCCGTGCCCTGCCTTACATCCGCGTGCAGTACCAAGACTGGCTGGTGTTTTCGGTGCCCGAAGGTCTGAAGGTTACCGCCGTCGAGCAGGGGGCTTTCAAAGCGGGTGCGATCGCAGGCTGGCGCTTCGATCGCGATGCCGGTGACAACGTCGCGCTAGCAGGGTGGGGCGACGTCGACGGCGCAGTCGAACTGGGCGCGTTTGCCGACGTGAAGATCGATGCGTTCAAGCTGTCTCTGGAAGCGCGCCAAGGCGTGTCTGGCGATGATACCGGGCTCATCGCGACCCTGTCGGCCCGCTACGAAACCCGCATCGCTGGTACGATTATCTCGGTAGGCCCAAAGGTGTCGTGGGTCGATGATGATTACGCGCAAACCTATTTCGGCATAACACCTGCGCAGGCGGCAGCCTCAGCGCTAGGTTACGCACCGTATGCGGCGGATGGCGGGGTCAAGGACTACGGCGTCGGTCTGACTGTCGTTCAGCCACTGGGCGGGGCTTGGTCGTTGACGGCGATCGCAAGCGTCAGCCGCCTCACGGGCGATGCAGCCGACAGTCCCATTGTCGCCGTGCAAGGATCTGAAACACAGGTGACGCTTGGGTTGTTCGCGGGCTATCGCTTCTAAAAGACCGACTTGTCGCGGTCGCGGCGCTTTGAGATGAGCGGCGTTGACCTTGAGACAGCGCGGCTACGGCTCGTGCCGGTCAGTGCGCGCTTCAACGACGAACTTTTCGGGCTGTACAATGAGCCTGAGGTGGCGGACTGGCTTTTCTTGACCGGGCCGCCGACGCGCGAACAGGTGGCGGCGCGCACGGTGATCCATGAAAACATCTGGGCCGAGAGAGGCTATGGCTTCTTCTGCGTCATCGAGAAAGCGAGCGATCGTTTTGTGGCCCGTGTTGGCCCAATGACCACACCCGAAACGGGCCGTATTGAAATTGCATGGTCCACGACGCGCGATGCGTGGGGCAAGGGGTATGCGAGCGAGGCAGCGCAGGCGTCGATCGATTTCACCTTCGCGAAGTCGGGTTTGGATGCACTCGACTGCTACCTCCGGCCCGACAACACTGCCTCCCGCCGTGTCGCGGAAAAGTGCGGCTTTCTCTACCAGGACACGCGGTTCTTGTACGACCGGCCGCTGAGATACTATCGCACTTTTCGGCGCTGAGTTCGCACGCCTTCGAATCATCGCGCTGCCAAGCTGTCCCCTTATGAGCTAGTGTTGCGGGGACACGGGTTTGCACAAACGCGCTGTCGTCCGTCGCCGTCACAATTGTGACATGCCGCTATTCGCAGGCCCCGCAACGGTTCTTAGCATACCTCACGTGATTCGATTGCGTTGTTGATTCACTTCATGAGGGGAATGATATGAAATTCGGTTTGTATGCGACTGTGTCTGGGCTGGCGCTTGTTGGCGGGTTTGCGCCGGCGCTTGCGGCGGGCAGCGACTTTACGGGTGTGCTGCAACTCAATGTCGGCCGCGTGTCGGCCGATGGAACGCCATTCTCGGACGATCCAACGATCTATGGCGGCAAGGCCAAGGGTCTTTGGCCGCTGAGCAATGACATTCACCTGCAGGTCGATGTGTTTGCCGAAGAACAGTCAGATGTCATTAGCAACTGGGTGGTTCCGGGCTCGAGTGATGCGTCGCTGTTGGGTGGCGCGGTGCACCTGCTTCACCCGTTTGAGAACCGTGCGCGGTTCGGCCTTGCCGGATCGATCTGGAGCACGGACGTTTTTGGACCCTTCGGTTCTGGCCGTTCCGATGCAACGTTTGGCTTAGTTGCTGTCGAGGGTCAGTTCTTCGGCACCGACTGGACCGTCATGGGCCAGGCAGGCACCTTCACGAGTTTCGACTGCGGCAGTGGCGGCGAGGGATGCGACAGCGCCTTGGAGGACGGGCAGTTTATCCGGGGGGATGTGCGCTACTTCCTGCGCGACAACACCGTGCTCTCGGTCGAGGCGCTGCGGATGTGGGGCGGACGTGAGGATGATGTTTTTGGCGCCAAGTCGATGGATTACTCGCGGTGGGTTCTTGAAGCGGAACACCGCTTCGAAAGCTCGCAGTTTTCGATCTTCGGTAACGTGTCGCAGGAGAGTTTCGATACTGTGAACGCGACCGGCGTGATGGTCGGTGTGAAGTTCTACATCGACGAAGCATCTTTGCGCTCGAATGATCGCAGTGGTGCGGAGCTTGACACGCCGACCTTCGGTATCGCGCCCACGGTCTCGGGAACATCGGGCTTATTCATCGGTCCGTAGTCCGGCATCGAACTTTGGCAACGCGTACCGCCCACCACCAGGCGGTACGCGTTTTTCTTTGGCACCGGGCGCCCTTAGCGCAAGAGTCCGTTGCGCATGGCTTCTAGCGTTTCGGGGTTCGCGACCTTCCACGCATGCCAAGCCTCGCGGGTGAGGCTGAATAGGTGCAGGTCTATGAGGGCGCCGTTGGCGGACGAGCGAGCGTGGTTCTTGAGCGTTTGGTTCAGCGTCCAGCCGGTCTTCTCGAGGTAGCCGATGATCGGCTTGTTCGTCGCGAGAGCTGTCGCCGTCATTATCTTCAGACCGAGCGTCTCGAAGAAATAGTCGCGATAGGGAGGCGTGACTTCGAGCATCACGCCACGATGGCGGTAGTCGGCCTCGCCCACCACCGTGTTCGTGAGATAACGCCCGATCAGCCAGTCGATCTGTACTGTGAATATGCCGACAAGCAAGTTGTTCGCCCGGTCGAATATACCAAGCAGCAGGTTGGACGCTTGGTCGAACTTCCGGATGTAGTCGGCGACCGCCGCCTTGGTACGCGGTCCGGCTGTGGTGTTGAGGCCTTGTCGAACATCTTCCTGTTCGAACCAGGCGGCCCAGCGGTCCGTTGCGTCGTCGATCGTCAGGGTTCTCACGTAGAGGTTTGGCGTGCTGAAATAGATCTCTTTCGGAGCTTCTGCGGCGATCTGGACGCGACTCATGTGGCACCTCCGTCTCGTGGGAGCCTACACCCGTACCGACGGAGCCGGTTGCCGTCCCTCTAGCAATACTGCGGACAAATCCGCCAAAAACACCGCATTGACCCCGAAGGAGCAGGTCCGTACTTTCCGCCCTCTTTCGCGGGACGCCTTTCGCCCCGCTGTGGGGCCCATAGCTCAGCGGTAGAGCATCTGACTTTTAATCAGAGGGTCGCTGGTTCGATCCCAGCTGGGCTCACCATCGTTTGGCATCGCCGATTGTTGCGAGACAGCAAAAGCGGCTGTGCCGGTAGACACGGCGACGCGTTTTGCGCGTGCCAGCGATGAGGTACGTGTAGGTGTCGCGGCAGTAAATAGGTAGGCCGACCCGTGTGCCAAGGCCGCTATTGTGGGGCCGAGCGTTCACGACGGGGAATATGTATCATGTCCCCGTATGGCCACCGTATGGCCACGCTTGCATCCAAAATCGGGATTTACCGGTCCCGTCCCCTTAATGCGCTTGAACTGTAATGCCTCGGGCCTGAGCGAACACCGCAACCGACAACCCCCAGCTAGCGCGGCGGCCCATATACCGCGCGTACGGCCTGAATGTCGGTAGGGCTGAGCGCGCCGTAATTCGCATAGTTGTCGTAGTTGCAATAGTTCATCACTGAGTGCGGGTCCCACGGCCCGATGACGAGATCGCCGTTGTCGCCTTGCGGTTCTTCTCGACACGATGCGGGCGAGTCGGGTCGGTTTTGTTCGTGCGCGAATCCAAGCGCATGGCCGAACTCATGGACGGCAGACGTTTCGACGCACTGACGGCGCAAGTAACGGCATTGCACGGCATTGAAGGTGAAATTCAGCACCATGCCGATTTCCCCACGGCCCTCCAGCTGCCGACCCAACCCCTTGGTGTGAGGAACGACGTCCGCGATGCCAATGCGAAAACCCGGTATAATGCCGAAGACGAAGCCCAGTCTCCGCACGCCCGGATGTCGATAGCATTCGCCCCAGCCGGTGAAGTCGACGGCGCTTACGCGCTCCCAGGTTCGCTCAATCGCTTGGCGCACCAGCGCCTTGTCGGCGTCGTAACCGGGGGTGTCCCAGCAAACGGGAATCGAAGGCGAAGGCCACACCGCGCCGCGGCTCACGAATGCGTTGCCGGCAATCGGCGCGCCTGGCTGCGTCACAAAGGGCGATTGAGGCCAGCCGGTTGGCGGCGGTGCGCCGGGTTGGGGGAAGCCGGTTGGCGGCGGTGCGCCGGCTGGCGGCATGCCAGTGGGCGGAGGCGCGCCTGGAGGTCGACTGAGACACCCGTTGCCCGAGCAGGTCCACTGACCCGTGGCGATGCTCCGGCACCAGTTGTAGTCGGCGGTGCAGCAAGCCCCCGCGGGCGGCGACGGCATGTAGACCTCACCAGCTCGGCAAGTTTGACCCGGCTGCGCCGGCGCGGGAACGGACAATCCCAAGAAAGCAAACGCCATCGCGGCGGCCATAAATACACGCACAAAATGCACTGCCGAGCCTCCACAAAATTTGGTGCCACCGGAAGCGTCCCATAGCCTTTCACGAATGTCGAGTAGGTAGCTTCGGTTCGGCGGTGACGACGATTTCGGTAATGCGGGGACTTTCGGTAATGCGGGGACATGATACATACTCCCTGCGTTGGCACGATGGATGGGCTGGGATGTTTGCCTCCGCTTGCGCTCCGGCGGATGCAGGCGAGGACCCGCCTGCCGCGCCCGCGGTCCCGGGGCTAGAGTTCGCCTGGGACGTTGCGTTGTCATAAGCGGTGCAAAACAGACGTTTTTCGCCGGACGAAGGCTCGGTGTGCCGTTTCCGCTTGCTATTGTTCTTGTTTTGTTCTATTTTATCGGCGCGCAACAGAAGCAAATGTTTCAGCGATGCCGAAGTTAGACGTTCTGCGCCGGACGTGGCGGCCAAACCCCAGATTTGGCGGCGCGCAGCCGTGGTTTCTCCCCCTAAGCTCCGGGTACATGGGGTTGTTCGTTCAAATTCTGACCGGGTACCCCCTCTGCCTCTACCCCGGCGCGCCGATTGGGCAGCCTTGGCGACGCTACCGCGCGCGGCCGGGCAGGGCGGTGCCGATGCGAGGTTGGGCTGCACGTCGTGCTCGGGCGTGCGGTAGGCGAACCGATTTTCAGCATGTGCTTGTCGCGGGCGATGCGCGGGTCTTTCGGCTTGGGCGGCGACCATGCGGCGGAACGCTTTGAGTGCGCCGGCGTCAAGTTCGGTCTGTTTGCCCATCCAGCCTTCGCGGGGCTTGCGTGTGGGTTCCAGCCTGCTATCTCCGATCGCCTGTTTAAGCCCAGATCGTCGGTTAAGACAGATTCCAGATTGAGGCTTCGCGGATGAATGCAAAGAACGGCGCTGCCGACGGGGCCGAGGAGCCTCACGGATCGGATTATGACCGCCTACCTTATCCCTCGTTGCCGATCGCTTACACGCAGCCGGGCGCGCTTGCTGCTATGGCGACGTTGTTTGGGGCGGCGCCCGCCGATGTTTCGACGGCGTCGGTGTTGGAGATCGGCTGTGCCTCGGGCGGCAACATCGTGCCGCTGGCTGTGCGCTTCCCGCACGCACGGTTCTTAGGGGTCGATCTCTCGGCGCGGCATGTTGCGGAGGCGAATGCCAGGATCGCTGCTCTGGGGCTCACGAACATCTCCGTGCGGCAGGGCGACATCACGTCGACGCAGTTCGAGCGCGAGGCCTTCGACTTCATCATCTGCCACGGCGTTTTCAGTTGGGTGCCGCGCGTGGCGCAGGATGCGATCCTTCGGATTTGCGGCGAAAGCTTGCGGCCGGCCGGTGTCGCTGCGATCAGTTACAACGTGCTGCCCGGCTGGCACACGCGCCGTATCGTGCGCGACATACTGCTGTTTCATGCGGATCCGAAAGCATCGCCCGCCGATCGCGTTGCGCGCGCTCGTAAGGCGCTTGCCGACATCGCTGGGGCCGCAGCTGGCAACAGTCCTTACGTTTCTTTGTTGCGAAGCGAAGCTCAACGTCTCGCCAAAGCACCGTCGGCTTACATCATGGGCGAATTTCTGGCCGAGCAGAACACGCCGTGCTATTTTAGCGAGTTCGCTACGCGTGCGGCGGCGAACGGGCTTACTTATCTGTGCGACGGTGAGGTTGCGACCTCGTTGCCGGACTATTTCGCGCCGACGATCTCCAAGCGCGTGCGGGAGCTGGCGGGCGAGAGTGCGCTCGGCGTTCAACAATACACCGACTTCTTCACCGGTCGGCCGTTCCGGCGCTCGTTGCTCGTACCTTCAGCGGGTGCGCCCAAGCCAATGCTCGCCCTCGATCCGGTGCGCGCGCGACATCTGCACTTTTCGGCCGATCTGCGGCGCCGCGCGGAGCCGTCGAAGGCTGGAGAGGCGGTTTACCTCGACCACCGGGGCCGGCCGATCCGCCCAAAGGGGCCGGTTGCGTCGGCGATCGTGGAGGGCTTGGCGCGTGCCTATCCGGGCACGTGCACGCTCGACGAGCTGTTCCATGGCACAAAGCTCAGCGACGAGGCGAAGGCTTTGCAGATTCTGACGCTGCTGCTGATCAGCGAGCAAGCGACCGTCTCAACCGTGCCGCTTCGCGTGGGGCGGGGCGATGGTGCATGCCCTCGGGCTTGGCATCTTGCACGCCTTGAGGCTGCCGCGCGTCAGCCCTTGGTGACAGGGCAGCATCACGCGCCTGTGCGGCTCATCGCAGCGCTTGCGCAGCTGATGCCGCATCTGACCGGAGAGAATGACCGCGCCGCGCTCATGCGCTTGGCGGCGAATACAACGGATAGCGCCTCGCAGACTCTAGGTACGCCCGATCAGGCGTTGGCGCAGGCGCTTAGTTTTGCAGCGCGTCACGGCTTGCTTGAGCCTTGAGGCGGTCACTGCGCGTGGGGTGGGACGTCTTTTCGCTCCATGAACTCGATCAACGCGGCCACATCGACGTCTGTCAGGCTTAGGTTTGGCATGGGCAGGTTGCGGTAGCGCGCCATCAGCGCGAGCGCGAGCGGGTCTTTCTCCGCGATCATCTTGTCGGGCTCTTTCAGCCAGCGCGTGAGCCATGTGCGGTCGCGCGCGCCGACGACGCCCTTTAGGTCGGGACCCAGCTTGTCGCCTTCGCCGATCGTGTGGCAGGCCTGGCAGCGCGAGTAGAAAAGCGTCTGTCCCTGCGAGAGCCCCTTGATCTCGCCCGCGACGGCGTAAGGTTGGCGGCTCACTGTCGGCGCACTGTTGCTCAGGCTTTCGCTCAATAAGTTGGCCAGCATCTTCGGATGGTCGAACGGCGAGCGCTTTATCCACTGCGCCGTCTTCTCGTTGCCGATGATCAGGCTGGTGTTGTGCTGCTTTAGCGGTTCGCTGTCGCCGCGGATCAGGCCCAGCTTGCGGCGCAGTGCGTCGATCTCAGCCTTGTCGCCCGTCAGGAACGTCCAGCCCTTCGCAGGGATGTCGAACGTGTACATGTAACGCTTCATCGCTTCCGGGGTGTCGTTCTGCGGATCGATCGAGATCGAATAGAAGAAGATGTCGCGTCCAAGCCTGTCGCCCAGCAGCTTTGCCACTTGGCGCATCTGCGCCGTATCGACGGGGCACACGTCGGTGCACTTCGTATAGATGAAGTTTAGGGCGACGACTTTGCCCTTGATGACGTCGTCGTAGAACCTGTGGGTCTTGCCGTCCTGGTCGGTGAACTCCGTGTTCGGAAAATAGCCTTCGTGCCACGGCTGTCCCGCTAGCGCAGGCGCGAGCGCGGCAAGGAATGTCAGCAGGATGGTCAGGGCGGCGCGCATGCTTTCAACTCGCGAAAGACGCCCCGCATCCTTAACGGGTGCGGGGCGTCAACTGTTACTGGTTGCCGGGCAGGCCGAAGGACGGCTCGTAGAACGTGCCTTCCCAGGTTTGCACCGGCGTCGGGATCGCGATCGCAGCGCCGGGGTTCTTGATGTCCCAACGCATCAGCATGGCGTGGTCTTCATGCTGCGTGTTGTGGCAGTGCTCAACGAATGAGCCCAAGAACTCGCGGATACGTATCGCGACGTCAACCGCGTTCGTTGAGTCCGCTGGCGCGTCGAGGCGATAGACGTCTTTGCGTGCACCTTGTTCCCAGAGCGGCGGAGCCGCACCGCCGCGCGAGAGGATCTGGCCTTCTTCGAAGTGAATGTGGACGGGGTGCGCCCAGCCGGTACCGCCACGAAGGCGCCAGATCTCCACTGTACCCTTCGTTGGGTTGGCCGTGATGCGGTGCGGATCCATGGTGAAGCCTTGGCCCCCGTCAGTCGCGATCGTCCACGGCGCGTCGTCCGTGCCGTTCTGCTTGGAGAAACGGAACTCACGAATGCGCGCCGTGGCGAGTTCGGTCGGTGTGAAAGGCGGCAGCGGGATCATCTCCTTGCCGCCGGCGACGTACTGTGCCGGGTCCATGCTGAGGTCGACAGCGCCGGTCGGCTGTGCGGCGACGCGGAACTCCAGGAACTTGCCGACGGCCGGGTCGCCTGCATATGTGCCGTTCAACACGTTGGCGAGGGGTGCCACGCCCGAAGGACCCGCACCGTTCTGGTGTTCCATCAGGTTGACCATGTAGATCTTCGTGCCAGGCGCGAAGTTCTTAAAGTCGACGACGATGTCATAACGCTCGGCAATGCCTTGCGTCGGCAGGTCTTGGCTCTGCGCGTTCGGGAAAGGAACCGCATTGCGCATCAGGTTGCCGTCGTTGGCGACCATGTAGAACGGCACGCGGGCACCCGCTTCGGTGACGATCGCGATCTTGAAGTAGCGCGAGACGGCGCCGTTCAGGATGCGGAAGCGGTAGCGGCGGGCGCGGACGTTGAAGTAGGGCTTGTAGGCCCAGTTCACGAGCACGCGATCGCCCAGGAATCCGTCCTTGTTAAAGATGTTGAAGAACAGCTGGCCGTTCGCGTCCCACGCTTTGTCGGCGATGAGTAGGTTCACGTCGTAGTCGCGGTTGCCCCAATCAAGCGCCGTGCCTGACGGCAGGCAGAGGTTCGCGTTCGCCGCATTCGCGTAGTGGCACTGAAACCCTTCGCGGCCGCGATCGACAGCACTGTAGTAGTTCATCATCGCGGCGCTGCCTTTGTAGACGTTCTGCGCCGTGAAATCGAGCATGTGGTCGTGGAACCAATGCGTACTCATCGTCTCGCGCCAATCGCCCCGGATGCGCGTGACGCCGCCGGCACCGTTCGGCATGCCGGCCCGCGCGTTCGTCGCTCCGGTGTTGATCGTGTCATGACCGGCGAGCACCATCGGCCAGCGATAGTCGTAGTACTGACCCGGGTAGAAGTAGGCGGCCGTGTAGCCGTCGCTCTCTGCGGGGTTGTGACCGTTGTGTTCGTGCGTCGTCAGCGTATGGCGACCGAAACCGTTGTTGGCGGCGACGTTGATCGGCAGGCCGTTGTAGTGGCGGAACAGGATCGGTTCACCGTAGCGCGCCATAAGCAGCTTCGGCGGCATCGTGCCGTCGAATGTCCAGACTGCGTTTGCGTTTTGAGCCGGCAGCAGGGGATGGAAGCGAACCTGGGTGTTCTTGTTCGAGCCGCCCTTGTAATAGAGGCCGCCTGGCTTGAATTCGCCGACAGCCCAGTGGTGGCGTTGCAGAGAGTCGCGCAAGCCCAAATTCGTGCGCGCGCCAACCGTTGCGCTGTGGAAGTAGACCTTCGGCAGGAACTCGGTCCAGCGCTGGTGCGCGAACCATTCGCCCGACGGGCGGCCTTCGATCGCACTCGTTGCGAGCGGCCGAACGCAGTTGCCGATCTTGGCGGCCCATGGGCTTGGCAATGTCGTATTGGCGGTGCGTGTTGCCGCAGGGAATAGCGGCTGCTTCAAGAACGTGTCGAGCGCTGCACTGTCCGGGCTGGCGTCGCAGGTCGCGGGTACAGGCAGGCGCACACAGGTCGGGCAACTCGAAGTGGGCACGGTCTTCGTGCCGAACTCCTCGAACAACAGCATGTCTTGTGTGAACGGTTGTACGGTCTGACCGTTGAACGTAAGCGGGCTTGCCGGCGCATCGGTCGGTACATTGAAGCCTGGCGCGGCTTGACCGAACGCTTGCGGTGCAGCGGCCAAAGCGATTGCCAGCGCGGTTGCGACAGCTGCCGGTGACGTGACCTTGAGAGTCTTTGCCATTTACTTCCCCATTCGTTGGAACACGATCCCGCCGTGTTCTCTGTGTCGTTGTCCGCTGCAGGCGGCCAGTCGGCGCCGGCAGCATGGTTGTTGCGTGCCGCGCTAGAGGATGAAGTCCCCTCCCGCGAGCGGGCTCGTGTATCCCTGGAGAACGATTTCGAAATCGGCTCCCAGGTCATTGTTGAAGTTGCCTTGTACCAGCGTGGAATCGAGCGACCCGTTTCCATCGGAGTCGAAGAGCTGGTAACGGACCTGACCGGCGGCCAAGTTGGCCCCAGCCGTTGGATCGCTGAACGCAGCCGTTCCAATGAAGTTGAAGGTTTGGTTCCCGTTCACGGTCGTGTTCGCATCGATAGCCGAGAGGTCGATGTCTTCAGCACCGCCGCCGCCGAGGAAGTCGAGAATGATGTCTCGATTTCCGGCGCCGACACCGGTGTCTCCGGCGGAGAAGTTGAAGTCGTCGAACCCGGCGCCGCCCGTCATCCGATCCACCCCTGCACCGCCGTCCAACTCGTCGTTGCCGTTGAAGCCGAACAGCAAGTCCGCACCGGTTCCGCCGTTGACGGCGTCGTTGCCGTTGTCACCGAAGGCTAGTCCGAACGTCTGCGAGCCGAACTGAATGTTCTGGATGCTGTTCAGCGTGTCCACGCCGTCGGGGCTGCCCCCGCGGTTGTCGGTCACGACGAGGTTGCCGCCCGCATTCAGAGAGAAGCCGTAGGCGCTGAGCGGCCCGCTGAACACGGCGGTGTCGTTGCCTGCACCACCGTTGAGCGTGTCGTTGCCTGCACCACCAACGAGAACGTCGGCGCCAAGGTTGCCGTTGATCGTGTCGTTGCCGGCGAGACCCAACAATAGATCCGCGCCGTTTCCGCCGTTGACGCTGCCGCCGCCAGCGTTGTTGCCGTTCGTTCCGAACACGAGGTTCAATGCCGGCAGGCCGTTGAACTGAATCGTGTCCATGCTGATCAGCGTGTCCGTTCCGTCCGGACTTCCGCCACGTGCGTCGCTGACCACGAGGTTCGCACCACTGAGCGAGAAGCCATAGTCGGCCACCGTGCCCGAGTAGACAGCCGTGTCGTTCCCGCCCGAGCCGTTGAGCGTGTCGTTGCCACCGCCACCAGTGAGGACGTTGGCGGCGTTGTTGCCGGTAATGTTGTCGCCGTCGGCGCTGCCGACCACGTTTTCGATCGACACCAAAGTGTCCGTACCGGTCTGCGCACTCGTCGAGGTGCCGTTTCCGCCGCCGTTCGCGAGAGCGACAATCGCGGCTGCGGCGGTGAGGCTCAGATTGTAGGTGTCGTTGCCATTGCCGCCGTCATAGGTGTCATCGCCGTCGTTGAGCGATGCGAAGAAGGTGTCGCCACCACCGCCGCCTTGCACGAAGTCGTTGCCGCCCTGTGCCGTAATCTGGTCGGCGCCGCCGTTGCCGAAGATGAGTTCCGACAGGGCCGTGCCCGAGAACGTATGGGTTTGCCCGTTGTCGACGACGTAGTGCATCGCATCGCCGATGACCGTGTTCAGATTGCCCAGCGCGTCGATAAACGTGAGGGTCACCCGAACGTAGCCGCTGTTGGGCGGTGAACCGTTCGGCGGTGCGGGAGGCGTGTAGGTGGTCGTATCCAAACTGACGCCGTCGAACGTGGGTTCGAAGTTCACGCCGTCCGATGAGATCTCCCAAAGGTATGAGACTGTATCTGTCAGGATGCCCCCGTCCGGATCGGAGAGCGTGTTGCTCGCCAGAATTCGCGAGGGCGTGCCGCCGCCGGAAATGCCGGATATGGACACGGTGCCGACGGGATCCGTCGTGGCGCTGACAATCTCGGACGCGCCGGTATAAATAAAGCCTTGAGCGTCCGTGTATCCGGCGCGAACCGAGAAGTTGTGCCCGATATCGTCGGACGTGAGAACCAGATCCACGCCTGTCGCGCCGTCGATGGCAACGCCGTCGCGGAACCATTGGTAGGTATCGCTGCCGCCGATCCAGAGCCCGTCGGGGTCTTGGCCGATGAGCGCGCTCAACGTGCCGCCGGCCGCGAGTGTGCCGGTGATCGTCACGTCGGCTACGCCGTTGTCAACGGCATTAACATCGACCAGTACGGTTTTCGGCTGGCTGTAGCTCATGCCGTCGAAGAGCCGGTACTGGAAGCTGAAGATCGGCGGGCCGTCCACATCGTCGCTCGAGAGTCCGGGCGTGGGCGTGAACACGTACTGGCCTGTGTTTCCGTTGAACACGATCGTGCCGTTCGTGACCGAGCCTTGCACCAGTCGCCACACGGGCGACGCGGCCGGTCCATCCGGATCAGGGACCTGCGGTCCGAGCAGTTGGCCGGCAACCGCTGTGTCTTCGTCCGTCGTGGCTGCCTCTAGCGCCGCATTGATGACGGGCGCAAGGTTGCCGGTCTGCACGTTGATCAAGAACGTGTCCGTGACCGAGAGTGCCGGCGTTCCGTTGAAGCCGGTGTCGGTCGCCGTAATCCTCACGGCGATCTGGCCCGGTGTGTTGAGCGTGCCTGTGATCGTCGCGCCGCTCACCCCGCCGTTTACAGCATCCGGGATCAGCGTGAAGGTCAAGCCTGCTGGAAGCGGACTGCCGTTCGCCAGCGTTGCCGTGTAGGTCAACAGGTTCGGGTTGGTCTCGTTGTCGCCGAACGTCTGCGTCAACGGCAAAAATAAGTTGATCGCGAAGCCGGTGCGCGCGGTGGTGTCCGGAAGCCCCGTGAGGCCCTGCTGGCTGACGATGAACGGCGCAGTGTTGACCGCCGGGTTCGGGTTCACATCGACGATGGTCGTCGGTTGCGAGTAGGCGTGTTCGACCAGGCCCTTATTGTCCGTGTAGGTTTCGACCACACGGATGAAGTTGCCGATGCTCGCGTTCGTGGGCGTGAACGACGTTCCCGTGGCGCCCGCGATGTCGATCCACGCCTGACCGCCGCCGGCGACGACGATTTGCTGCTGCCACTGATAGTGGACCGAGCCGGGCGCGATGCCGTCCGGATCCTGCACCGTGCTGTTCAACAGGTCGATGGTGAGTGCGGTGCCGACGAAAGCGTTCACCGGCGTCGCCGCATTCGCATCGTCGTCCGTGATCAACAGTTGACCCGTTGGCGGCAGGTTCGCATTCGGGCTTTGATCGATGTTGATCACGCCGTCGGCAAACTGCAGGCGCTCGATATTGCGGAGTTTGTCGGTGCCTTCATTGACCTGGATGGCTACGCCGTTGACGGCGCCGTTCGCGAGGCCGTTGTGCGTGATCGTGATGAAACCGTTCTCGTCCGGGATGAGATTGATCGTGTAGTTCGTGCTGACGTCGCGGTAGACGGCCGTGTCGATGTCTCCGTCCGTGACGTCCCAACCGATCTCTCTCACGATTTCGGAGCCGGCCTTGCCGTCACCCGAGAGCGAGACGTGCAGATACGCGTCGCCGTCGATGATGTCATTGCCGCCGCGACCCGTGATTGAGTCGCTGCCGTCGCCGCCCAACATGATGTTGCCGGTGTTGTAGCCAGTACCGCCCGGTATGACGGCGCCGGTCGTATCCCAGTTCGCCGCCTGACCACCGACGAAGAACGTGTCGAGATTGAAGATCAGGCCGACGTTTTGCAGCTCGTTGAAGACGCCTGCTGCGAGACCTTGATCTTCCGTGCCCTCCATGAAGTCATTGAACCGGGTGCCGGATGCACCTTCCGTTTCGACGAAGAAGTCACGGATGGCATCGCCCCCAGGGGCGATCTGGTTTGCCACGAACACGCGTCGTTCCATGTCGATCGAGACGCCGTGCTCCTCCTGTTCGAAGCTCGCCCAGTCGAAGCCGAGAAGGCCGTTGAACTTGTCGAAGCCGCCCAAGCCCAACATGATGTCGTCGCCGGAGAAGCCGACCATCTTGTCGCCGTTGCGGCCGCCGTCGAGAACGTCGTTGCCCGCGAACAGCGGAACCATGCCCGTGGGCGCGCCGGTGTCGCCGACCAGGCCGTCGCCGCCGTCGCCGCCCTCGATCCAATCGTCGCCTTCGTTGCCGATCAGCGCGTCGTCGCCTTCACCACCTTTGATGATGTCGTTGCCTGCACCGCCCTGCGCTTCGTCGCCGATCAGGCCACCCGCGCCGGTTTCGACATAATCGTTGCCGTCGCCCGCGAAGATGATGTCGTCGCCAATGCCCGCATAGATGCTATCGTTGCCCGCCTCGCCATGAATGACATCGTCGCCGGCGCTGTCGACGATCGTGTCGTCGCCGGTGCCGCCGTAGAGGAAGTCGTTACCGTTTCCGCCGTCGATCCAGTCGTTGCCGCCGTCGCCCCAGACTGTGTCGTCGTCGGCGTGGCCGGCCTGCAGGCGGTCGTCGCCTTCGGTGCCGCCTAGGACGATCGTGTTGCCGAAGAAGTTGTCATCACCGATGAAGTGCACGGTCCCGTCGGGCAGCTTCTCGACCAGATAGGCGCCCGTCACCGGGTTCTTCAGCCAGGTCGCCGGATCGTCGGTCACAGAACCCGCTTCGACCGTGTATTCGGGCGTCAAGAAGATCGACGCCGAGATGTGCTTTGCGCCCGTGTTCGCGATGATCATGTCCGCGAACGAGTTGTTCTCGATCTGGAAGCCGAAATCCAAACCCTCGATGCGCGGCAGATAGTAGAGCCGGTCGCCGTCCTGCAGCGACTCCAGCTGCGTTTCGAAGATGAAATTGAACGTGGAACCCAACAGGCCGCCGAACAGATTTTGCTTCTCGGCCAAGCCGCCGATCCACAGGTCGATATTGTCGACACCGGTGATCGAGCCGGTCGTCCATTCAGCATGTACCGCAAGCGGATTCAGCGCGTCGTTCGCATACACACCCGTCGAATGCATGAACTGCCAAGCGTCCGAGAGGTTGTTCGCCGGGTTCAAGCCGTCGAGGACCAAAGTTAGTGCGGCGGCCCGTTTGCCCGCGAGGTCGGTCGCGCCGGTGATCGAGGCATGCGTGCCGTATGCGGCGATGAAGTTGATCAGCGACTCTGGGTGCTTCAGGAACTGGCCAAACTCGGCCCAGTTCGCGTAGGGCTTCAGCGTCACGTCGTGCGTCGCGTCATAGATCTGCGCGCGCACGAGGTTGAGCGGCGCCACGCCCGCGTCGCGGCCGCGCGCGATGTTTAACGCGGCGAGGTCGAGAGGTAGCCCCAACAGGTTGTTCCGCAACGCGCCCGTCACGAACTCGTCAATCTCCGAGCCGATCTGGTGCGTTGTGCCTTGGATGATTTGCGCGAGGCCCGTGTCGCCCAGGGCATCGAACGCCAGCGGGTTTGTGAAAGCCTCGATAAGACCCATATCGGACAGGATGGGCTTTCCGTCGAGCCCGATCTTCATCGTGCCGTCGGCGTTCACTTCATACAGCGGGACGTTTTCGTCCAACATCGAGTGGCCGAAGCGATAGACCGCGTTCGCGAACTCCGACGTGATCGCGGCGTCGAGGTGAATGTCGACGTTGCCGAAAAGATGGATCGTGGGCGCCACTTTGCGGGCGAACTCTTCGAACACCAAGTGCTGATACTGCGTCTCGGTGCCGAACTTCGCGACCTGCATGATGCGTTCGCCGTTCCAGGCGTTGTCGGCGATTTGAACGCCGGGCGTTAGAACCGTGCCGGCCAACACCCAGTTCGAGGCGAAGGCCGTGTCGCCGGCGTCGAGCTGCGCCTGAACCAGCGCCTTGACGTGCTCGACCAAGCGATTGTGTTCGTCGTGGAAGATCGCATGTACGGTTGTGAGCGCGATATTCTCGTTCACGCGGCCGTCGCCCGCCATATAGTGAGCGTCGAGAAGTTCGTTGTCGTAGAATCCAACCGTCGACGACGCGTCGGAATTGGCAAGACCCGTGGCGCTGTCCGTGTCCGCCAGAAGCGCTGCACCGCTATCGCTGAACGGCGACGCAGCGTGCGCCATATCGTTGATGAAGGCATGACCCGTGTACATGATCGTGCCGCCGGCGGCGGTCGCAATCTGTGCCAGGGTCTGGGGTGCTTGCGCGTCCAACGCGACTTGCGTGGGGATACCGCCAATGTCGACCAGAATCTGAACATGGCCCGCGCCGTCCAGAATAAGGTTGCCGTACGGGTCCGTCGCCAACAGCGGGATGTTGCCGACGTCTTGGTCGGTGATGATGAGGCCGAACTTGAGCGCGTTCGCTTTCAAGTCCGCCCATGTCGCCATACCGGAACGCACGTCGTCGACGCTTTCGTCGACACCGATGGTCGCTTGGTTGTCGCCCAGTACGCCGTCGACGCCCGCAGCGGACGTGTGCTGCAGCATCTTGCCGGTCGTATGAAGCTTGCCGTCGCCGCCGATGACATACTCGCGCAGGAACGCGTTATGCGAACCGTCGGAGGCATAGGTCTGGTTCTGATCGACGAACGGGCTGATCTCGTTGCGGAATCTGTGAATGTCGTCCGAGGTGCCGAGCTGGCCGTCCGCGCCGGGCAGGATCTCGATGTCGCTCGCCCGCGTCATGATCATGAACTGCTTGGACGGGTCGGTCAGCTCGTCGCCCGTGCCCGCGATGCCGTCTTGGCCCAGCGTGACAAGCGGATCGTCCGCCGCCAGCGGGATATAGACGTAACCGTTCCCGCCCTTCGAGATCAGGTCGAGGCCGTGATCGAAGAACTGGCCGAAGAACGTCATCCAGTTGTTGAAGGGCGCGGAGAGGCCGGCGTCCGGCGTGATGTTGCCGATGAACAGGTTGTTGAAGTCGCGCGGCGCAAGGTCGTCGGTCGTACCTTGAAGCCCGTCGACACCCCAAAGGTCGTCGTCGTTTCCGGCAACGCCGTCTTTGCCGGCACCCCACTGATCGTCGGCAGTGCCGAATGCACCGTCCGCACCCGGTAGAATCAATCCCGTTGGATTGGTGTTGAACACCGTGTAGCCGTCGCCGAGTTGCGCGGCGAACGCCTGCGCTGCGGCCACCGCCGCTGGGTTGTTGGCGCTGACGTCGGCAATAAGGTTGGAAATGATGCGCGGCGCGGAATCGACCACGTTCACGCCATGCGCAAACGGACCAAGCGCGTTCGGATCGGTGCTCGCGTAGCTCGTCGTCAGCGTATCGCCGTCGACGCCCGGATTCGCATCGAACGGCGTACCATCGACATTGACGGTGACGGTTTGGAAGTACTGTTGCGTCGCCGATGCGAATGGCTGATCGGCCGAACCGAACGTCGATTGCCCGGGCACTTGGTTGTTGTTCGTGCCGGCGAGTTCGCGGAAGCCGAACGCGAGATGCGGGTTCACGGGCGGCTGACCCGACTCCATCTCGACAAGCATTTGCAGCAACCGGTCGAGATCGGTTCTCGTGAATGAAACAGCCATGATGACGTCCCCTTGTTTTTGTCCGGGGGCCGCCGCTACGGTTCGCTACTCGCCTTTGCGTTGTATTGGCTGTGTGATGTGTGCCTGCCGAATTAGGAAGGCAACTTCAAGCAACCGGCGAAGCAACGTGCGCGCGGATCCCTCATACCGCGAGTTCTAAGGCGCGGAATCTGTCGTCGCGCTGACGCGAAGATAACAGGGAGATAACAACGGAGTTTATTCCCAGGCGCGGTAAATATCTTTGCACGCTGTGTTCTGCGAACAACGCACTGTGACTTGACGCAGATCAAGCGGCCTGGACGGTTGGGAAGAAGAGCGTGAAGCGCGTGCCATGTGCCGGTGCGCTTTCAAGTGAGATGCGGCCGCGATGCAGGTCCACGATGGATTTCGTGATCGCCAATCCAAGGCCTACTCGGTCCTTATCCGTCCTGCGGGCGGCGTCGCCGCGGAAGAAGCGGTCGAACACGTGGGGTTGATGCTCGGGCGCGATTCCGTTGCCGGTATCGGCGATTTCGATCAGCACGCCGTCGTCGTTTGCCGCGGCGGCTATTTTCACTTCGCCCCCCTTGGGGGTATGCGCAAGAGAGTTCGCCACAAGATTGCTGATCGCTCTCTGAAGGAGGGTCCTGTCGGCGTTCATGAAAAGGGCAGGATCGCAGGTCAGAGAGAGTTTGACACCGGCTTCGTCGGCGCTGTCTTCGAAGAACGAGCGAATGGTCTCAAGGCGTTCGGCAACGTTGAGGCTTTCGCAATGTATCTCCGAGCGTCCGTTTTCCGCACTCGCGATAAACAGCAACGACTTGACCATCGCGGTCAGGTGCTCGCAATCCTCAAGGGTGGAGGCGATGGCTTCGCGGTACTCGGCGTGCGTGCGGGCGGTTCGGAGAGCGACCTCGGCCTCGAGTTGAATCCGGTTTAGGGGTGTGCGCAGCTCGTGAGCGACGTCGTCGGTGTAGCGTCTCAGGGAGACATATGCTTTCTCGAGCCGTTCGACCATTCGGTTGAACTGACCGGCCAATTCCGAGATCTCAGAGGGTTGGCCGTCGATCGGAATGCGTCGATCCAGCGTGGAGTACTTGACCTCCGCCATCTGCGCGGAAAGACGGGTAAGCGGTGCGAGTTGGGCGCGTACGATCCACCAGCCCACCACGGTGCTCACGATTAAGCCGCCAAACAGGACGAGCCCGATCAGTTCCATGAAGTGGTTCAGCACACTCGCATCGAGGCGCGTGTCCAACGCCAATTGAATGAGGACGGGTTTGGCGCCATTTTCAGCTGCCGTGAGTGTTCGTAAGGTCGCCATACGAAACCGCTGCCCGGCGCCGGGTGCGACCACCGAGAAGTGAAGTTCGTCCAGCGTGTTCGGTATTCCAGGCAGCCGGTTCACCATCAGTGCCTCTGGCATCAATGGCGTTTCGTGGATTCCCAGCTCCGGCGGGCCGATGATGCGCATGAACAGCTGGCGCGGGCCCTCAAGATCTTCGCTGACTTCGTGGTCGAGGTAGTCGATGTCCAACGCTTTCGCGCGAACGAGTTCGCGGACCATCGCGGCGCGCTTCGTTAAGACTTGATCGTCACGCGATTCCACACCTCGTTCGAGAGCGCCGTACAATAGCGCAGCCGTCAGCAACAACAGCGTTGTTGCTGCAAGGGTGAACCACGCGATCAGGCGCGCGGTTATCGAGCGGGTGAAGTTAGCGAATGACATAACCGCGGCCGCGAACCGTGTGGATGAGTTTGCGCGGGTGAAGGTCGTCGATTTTCGCGCGCAGCCGGCGGATATTGACTTCGACGACATTGCTGTCGCCGTCGAACGACATATCCCAAACTTGTTCGGCGATGTAAGTGCGGGTTAGCACGTTACCTTGCTGGCGAACCAGGAGTTCGAGCAGCGCGAACTCCTTCGACGTCAAACTGATCGGGTGGCCTGCTCGAGAGACTTCGAACCGCCGCGGGTCGATCTTTAGGTCGTCGATTTCCAGAAAGTCAGACACAGTCGGCTTGCGGCGCTTGAGAATGCCGTGGACGCGTGCCAGCAATTCGGAGAACGCGAACGGCTTGACCACGTAGTCGTCGGCGCCGGCATTGAGCCCGCGCACGCGATACTCGACCGCGTCGCGCGCGGTCAGCATGACGATCGGAGTGTGCGCGTCTTCGAGGCGTAGCTGATCTAAAACTTGCCAGCCGTCTTTCCCGGGCAACATGACGTCGAGGACGATCATGTCGTAGTCGCGCGCGCGCGCGGCGTCCAAGCCGTCGATACCGCTGGCAAGACCGTCGACGACGAACCCATGCTCCTCAAACCCCTGCTGCAGGAGGCGGAGTGTTTTCAGGTCATCTTCAACGACAAGCATGCGCATGCGGGCGTTCGTTCACTTTTGCGAATTGGCACAAGCCGGGTGATCTGCGGAAACCAAGCAACTTCTTTGCCGCGCCAACGTATGCCTTGGTCGCATGCGATGGCGCCGTGGAAGGTGTGCCGTAGCGGGACATGTGCGAATGGTTACGAGCGGCGCCAACTCTGTCTCTCCGAGGCAGTACCCGCCGCAGCCCGATCGAAAGTTGGCTGGACGTCATTGCAACCAGAGTCAGATGTTACGCAGGCGGGTCTATACCACTTACGAGAGTGCCCCCCTACCCAAAGGTAGATGGGGGAGGTGATCGCCGTGTTCTCAGGGCTATCGCGACTAGGGGTTAGCCTCGAAACTGGCGGCAGAACTGGCCTCGGACTGTCGGTGCGGCGGCTTGGCGGCCACGCTACTATGGCGACTCAACAGGAGGAAGGCGATGCGCGCTCTGCAGCCGCCGGGTTGGGAACGGCCCAAGGGCTATTCGAACGGGATCGAGGCGGAGGGCCGGATGGTCTTCGTCGCCGGGCAGATCGGATGGGACAACGGCGTCTTCAAGGCGACGGATTTCGCGGGTCAGTTCCGGCAAGTGCTTGTGAACACGCTGGCCGTGCTGAACGAAGCGGGCGCCGGGCCCGAGCACATTGCGCGGATGACCTGGTTCGTGACCAGCCGGGACGAGTACGAAGCCTCGCTGCGCGACATCGGGGCGGCATGGCGCGAGTTGATGGGGCGGGTCTATCCGGCAATGGCCGTGATCATCGTGTCGGGCCTCGTCGAGCGCCAGGCCAAGGTCGAAATCGAAACAACGGCTGTCGTGCCGCGCTGATGGGGCGTCCATGAAAATCGCGGTCGTCGGCGGCGGACCCGGCGGGCTCTATTTTGCGCTGTTGACCAAGAAGGCGAAGCCGGATTGGCAGGTCGACGTGTACGAACAGAACCGCGCGGACGATACGTTCGGCTTCGGCGTCGTCTTCTCGGACGAGACGCTGGAGGAGTTCCTGAGCCGCGATGCCGAATCCTATGAGGCGATCCGCGGAGCATTCGCTTATTGGGACGACATCATCATCCGCTACAAGGGGACGGAGACGCGCTGTGCTGGGAATGGCTTTGCCGGCTGTTCGCGACTGGCGCTGCTGAAGATATTGCAGGCCCGGTGCAAAGCCGTTGGCGTGCGCATGCACCATCAAACGCCCGTCGAGGATATAGGCCGTTTTGCAGACTGCGACGTGATCGTTGCTTGCGACGGCATCAACAGCCGCATCCGCGATACGTACGCGGCGCACTTCAAACCGTCGCTTGAGCTTAAGGCAAATAAGTTCGCCTGGCTCGGGTCGACGCGGCCGCTTGACGCGTTCACGTATTTTTTCAAGCAGACGCCATTTGGGCTTATTTGCGCGCATACGTATCAGTATGAGCCGGGGCACTCGACCTGGGTGATGGAGATGTCGCCTGCCGCTTGGGCCGGGTTCGGCTTCGACAAATTGGACGAAGCGCAGAGTGCGCGGAAGCTCGAAGAGATTTTCGCGGAGGAGCTGCAAGGGCATAAGCTGATCACAAACCGGTCCCTGTGGCGCAACTTCCCCCGTATCTTTTGCGAGAATTGGTGGCACGACAACATCGTGCTTCTGGGCGACGCCAAGGCTAGCGCGCATTATTCGATCGGCTCGGGCACGAAGCTTGCGATGGAGTGCGCGATCTCGCTGTCAGACGCGCTGGTCGCGCATGGCGCGAATTCGGTGGAGGCAGCGTTTCGTGCCTATGACGATGCGCGTCGCGCCGAGGTGCAGATCACCCAGCACAACGCGGATGTCAGCCTCGCCTGGTTCGAACATATGGAGCGTTCGAACGATATGAAGCCGATGCAGTTCGCGATGGTTGTGATGTGCCGCGCGAAGAGCATCACTTGGGACAACCTGCTTGTCCGCGACGCCTCGTTCGTGAAGCGGTTTGAAGACGAGTGGTATCAAACGAGCCTCGAGGAGACCGGGTTCGACTGCCGGGCGGGGCGGCCGACGCCGATGTTCACGCCGCTAAAGCTGCGCGAGATGACGGTCGAGAACCGGGTCGTGGTGTCGCCGATGGCGCAGTATTCGGCGGTGGACGGGGTACCGAACGACTGGCACTTCGTGCACTACGCGTCGCGCGCGATGGGCGGGGCGGGGCTTGTCTATGTCGAAATGACGTGTCCCTCGCCGGATGCGCGCATTACGCTCGGCTGTACAGGGCTCTGGAACGAAGCGCAGGAGCGCGAGTTCAAGCGGATTGCACAGTTCGTGCATGCGAATAGCCGCGCGAAGCTCTGCATGCAGTTGGGACATGCGGGCCGCAAGGGGGCGACGCAGCTTGGGTGGGAAGACGCGGATCATCCGATTGCCGCTCCGGCGGACAATTGGGCGCTCCATTCGGCGTCGCCGCTTGCTTATCTCAAAGGTGTGAGCCAGCTGCCGATTGCGCTCGATAGGGCGACGATGGACCGTATCAAGGCCGATTTCGTGCAAGCGACACGGCGCGCGGACCGAGCAGGGTACGACATGCTCGAGCTGCACTGTGCGCATGGCTATTTGTTCGCGAGCTTTCTGTCACCGCTGACGAATCTGCGGCACGACGAGTATGGGGGCTCAATCGAGAACCGGGCACGATATCCGCTCGAAGTATTCGGGGCGATGCGCGCGGCTTGGCCTCAAGCGAAGCCTATGTCGGTGCGCATTTCGGCAAGCGACTGGGCACCGGGCGGGATCACGGAGGAGGATGTCGTCGCGATCGCGCGCATGTTTGCGGCGGCGGGATGCGATCTCATCGACACGTCGTCGGGGCAGACCGTGCCGGAGCAGAAGCCCACTTACGGGCGCATGTTCCAGGTGCAGTTTGCGGAGGCGATCCGCAATGTGACCGGGATCAAGACGATGGCGGTTGGCGCGATTACTGAGCCTGCGCAGGTGAACACGATTATTGCCTGCCGGCGTGCCGACCTGGTGGCGCTGGCGCGGCCGCATCTTGTCGATCCGGCGTTCACGCGCAAAGCGGCGGCTTGGTACGGCGCGAAGGAAGCGACGCCGGTGCAATATCTTTCCGGGATGGCGCAAGCCTATCGTGAAAGCAAGCGCGCTCGCGAGCGCCAGACGGAGCTGCAACGCAAAGCGAAGCCCAAGCACTAGCTACGCGTGCTTGAGCGCTGGCCTTCAGCTCTTGGGTTTGGTGCGGCGGATGGCGGTGCGTTTTGGTACGGCCGGTGCCGTGGCCGCTGCTGCAGGCGGTGGCGCGGCCACTGCGGCCGACTTTTCGCCCGCGCGCTGAATGGGGGCGTTGAACGCGCAGATATCCAAGTTCTTAGCGACCCGCTTATAGAAGTCGGGTGCGGGGTTGCGGCGTTGGGCTTTGAACTCTTCGAACGCCTTGGAGTTGGTGTCCATCACTTGGATGCGCGGACGTTCGGCTGCGGGCATGTCGGCAGCCATTCGGGCACGCAGAATTGGATCGCGTTTCGATTCTTGCTTTATGACGCCGCTGTCGACCTTTGGGTCGCCGCGGTTCAGTTTTTGGATATGCTGCATACCATCGAGCACACGGCCGAATGCGGTGAGGTTCCGGTCAAGGCGGCGCGGCGCGTGGCCGATCGGGATGTAGAACTCAGTGCCACCCGTGTTCGGTTCGGTGTCGCGTGCCATTGCCACCGTACCGGGGCAGTGCAACACCCACATCTTCGCGTCGTCCCAGTCGCGGCCGACCGGGAAGCCGTCGACGTGACCGACTTCCTTGGCGAAGAGGTCGGGAGACCCAACCGGTGCGAACGCGACGTCGCCCGTGATGGCGCGATCGAATTCGGCGGCTAACGCCGGCCACTCGGGCAGCTTCTTGTCGTCGCCTTCACCGATGCCGCCTTGGGCGACGAAGCCGTCGATGACCCGGTAGAAGCTTTTACCGTCGTAGAACTTTGCCCGGACAAGTTCGCGAAAACGCTTGGCGTGCTCTGGGGCGAAGTCGGGGGCGAGCTCGATGAGGACGCGGCCATAGTTCACGTCCATGACGACCAGGTTCTCCGGGTCGACGTCGCGCCATTCGTCCGCGCGCAACGGTGCCGCGAGGGCTGCCGCCAGCAGCGAGGCGGCGATCAAAGTTCTCATGTGCATCGTGTCCCTGTCTTTGAGCGATATTAGACGGAAATCAGGCCCAGGTGTCGAACGTGTTGACGACTTCGTGACGCTTGCAGAAGTCGCGGAATTCGGTCACGGCTTGCAACCGCCCGCCGAATTTTTCTCTGAGGAGCACAAGCGCGAGGTTTGCGACCTCGGCAGGGGGAACCGTGACGGAGAACTCGGCTGCGGTTCCACGATCCTCATGTTCGGCGGTACGAGCCATGTCATAAGCGTGCATCCGGATGGCCCCGTCGGCCTGCAACTGAAGTCGGACCGAGCGGAAATCGGCGCCTTCTTGCCGAGCGATCTCACTGTCGCGCTCTGTCATGGGTCTAGGTCCTTGTCGCAGCTGCCAGGGGATATCTTGCGCTAAACCGCGCGGTGATTGAAGGCGGCGGGGCGAGAGACTACTTGCGGTCGCAATGGGCGCAAAATTGCCAGTGTCCGGCTCTTTCGCGGCGGGTGTGTGGTGCCTAAGATGAACGCCCACTGAGTCGGGGAGGGAAGTCGATGAAATTCTCGCACGCCGCATTGTTGTTCGCCGCGTCCACGCTGGTCGCAGGGCCGGTCATGGCGGCGAAAAAGAAGACGCCGCCGGCGCCGCGCTGCGTCAAGGATAAGGTCTTGTCGGCGTTCCAAATGCGCATGCTGCAGACGGAACTCGTCGTTGGAGCGCTGTCGTGCAAGCTAACGCCGCGCTACAACGAGTTCGTGACGGCCTATCAAAAGGACCTGATGACGGCGCACCGGGCGCTGCTCAGCTATTTCGGGCGGGAGTCGCGGCTTGAGGACTACAAGTCGAAGACCGCGAACGAAGCCTCGCAGCGCAGCCTGTCGAACATTACCGAGTTCTGCCTCTATTCGGCGGCGACGTATGACAAGCTTCTGGGGCCGGAAAAGCTGAAGCTGGTCGAGTTCGTGTCGATCGAGCCGGCGGCCAACCGCCATGGGCAGGATGTCTGCGGGACGCCGTCGCTGGTGACCGCCTCCACCACGGGCAAGGTCGTGCCGATGCCGCGGGTGAAGCCAGACGTGCCGCCGGGCGCGGTTAAGATGGAGGCCGCCACGCCGGCGGCTGAAACGGCTCAGACGACGCCATAGGGTCGGCTTTTGGAATGCAAAAGGGACGCGCTATCTGGCGCGTCCCTTTTTTTGTGCCCTCGCACGCGCCTCTTAGTTGAGGTCGATCTCGGCGCGGCGATTGCGCGGTTCGATCTCGCGGTCGCCGGTTTGGACCATCAGCGTGGATTCGCCCTTGCCGACGGCCGTGATGGCGTTCGCCGGAATGCCCTCGCCGACGAGCGCCTTCTTGACGTTCTTGGCGCGGCGTTCGGATAGAGCCTTGTTATAGCGCGGCGAACCGACGGTATCGGTGTGACCGCTGACCAGGATCGACACGATGCCGTCATGGCGGGCTACGGCGGCGGCTTCGCGAACGACATCCATCGCCGCTGCTGTCAGGTTTGTCTTGTTGAACCCGAAGAAGACGATGAACTGGCGCGGTGCGGGCGCGGGGGCCGGCGGCGGTGCGCTCATCACCGGTTCGGGTGCCATCGGCTCGGCGTCGGCTTGCAGGTCGAAGCGCAGGCCAACGGTGACGGTGTGGTTTTCGTTCTCAATTTCGACGCCGCCCGGACCGAAGAACAAGAAGCTTGGATCTTCTGTCGTCGTGTAGCGATAGCTCAGCACGAAATCGAGACGGTCGGACAGGCGATGCGAGATCTGCACGAGCGCTTGCGCGGCGAACACCCAGTCGGTGTCTTCGCGCAGCGCAATCGCCGTGTCGTTGGCTTCGACGAGCGAGCCGCCAAGGCCGATGCCGACCGACAGCGCCGTGTTCTCGGAGATGTCGATGTCGTGGACAAGATTTACGATGTGGGTGAGTTGGCGAATTTCGCCCATGTCGCCCACGAGGCACCCGGCGCCGAGGTTGACGCACTCCGCTTCGGTCTCGCGCCAGCCGACTTCGAGCTCGATGCGCCAGTTGCTGTCCCAGCGGTGGCCGACTTCGACGAACGCCGCCCAACCGGATTCGAAGTCCGCTTCCCAAGTGACCGGACCGGCGCCGATCAGATCGATGCCGGTGTCATCCATCCAGTTCGCGCCGCCCTCAAGCGCGATGTACCAGCCCTCGGGCCGGTGGCCCGCGGCGGCGTTGTTCGCGAGTGCGTAGATCGATAACCCCAGTGCCGAGGCCAACAGCACATTCTTCAACATGGCTTAGTCCCCCAAAGTCGCTTTTCCGGCGGGACGCTTCCCCTCGCCCCGGAACCCAGAAATCCCCGCAACGAATCAGCAAAAACAACCTACACGGGTCAAACAAAAGGGTGCGGTTCGCTTAACTTCGATGGGCAGTGTGCCCTGAAAGACAAAAGGGCGGCCCAGAAGGGCCGCCCTGCGGTTGTAGGTAACCTTACCTTGGATAGCGTCTAGTTGAGGTCGACGGTCGCCCGGCGGTTCTGGGGTTCCTTCACGCCGTCGTCGGTCTGGACCAGAAGCTCGGTCTCGCCCTTGCCGGTCGAGGTGATGGCGCTGTTCGAAACGCCCTGCCGGACAAGCTCTGCCCGCACCACGTTGGCGCGGCGAACCGACAGGCGCTGATTGTAGGCATTCGTGCCGACGGTGTCGGTGTGCCCCGTGATCAGGACCGAGGCTGTGCCGTTCTGCTTGGCGGCGGTGGCGGCTTCGGTCAGGACGCGGGTCGCCTCGGCGGTCAGGGTGTACTTGTTGAAGCCGAAGAAAACGATGAACTGACGTGGTGGTTCGCTCGACGTCGGCGGTGGCGACGGCGGTGCCGGTGGGGCGACGTAAGACGGCTCGCTTGCATACAAGGCATAGCGCAGGCCGAGCGTGGCAGTGTTCTTCACGACGTCTTCGGCGCCGCGCCAGTTGCTCACTGTTGCGTTCGGGAACACGAAGCGGAAGTCGGGCTCAAGGACACGCAGATAGCGGTAGTTCAGCGAGATCGCCATGCGGCGGGTGACCATATAGTCCACGCCCGCGAGGCCTTGATAGGCGAAGTTCCAGTCATCGTCGCTGGCCGCGCCGACGCCAGTCCGCGTGACATCGGCGCTGGCGAAATCGCCGCCGGCGCCGACGCCGAGGTTCACCGAGAGCTTGTCGTTGAGGGTGATATCGTAGCGAACGTTCGCCATGAACGTCACTTCCGAGAGAGTGGCGTCCCATCCGGGTACAACGACACCCGCTGCATTGGTGTAGCTGTCGAGGTCGTTATCGCGGTAGCCGCCTTCGAATTCGACACGCAAGCGGTTCGACCAGGCATAGCCAACAGTCGCGAGCGCAGCCCAGCCGGTGTCGAAGCTCGCAACGCGCGCCGCACCGTTGTTCAGATGGTCCCACTCTTCAAGCCAGCTGGCGCCGCCTTCCAGGCCGACGTACCAACCGGTGATCGGCGCTGCGTTTGCAACACCGCAGGCAGCGACAGCCATGGCCGCGCCAATGCACGCAGATTTCATTCTCATTTGACACCCCTTCTAGTGTTCTTGCTGACCTCTGTACGCACAGCGGCCGCCCCTTGTTTGAATCCGGGGTGCTCTCGAAAGCGGGGAGTGTCAAACACACGGATTCGTTGGTGTTGCAATTCGCTGAAACGCGGGCATTTCGGAAACAAAAGGAGCGGGCAAATGCCCGCTCCTCGACTCCCGGTTGTTGTGGATTTCGCTGATTCGCAGGCGAATCGACCGACTCAGCAGGTCATTGCAAGTCGATTGTGGCGCGCCGGTTTTGAGGTTCCTTCACGCCGTCGCCGGTGCGGACCAAAAGATCCGCCTCGCCGCGCCCGCTCGCGCTGATTTTGTCGGCCGGGACGCCGTTTCGGGTGAGGGCGGTGCGAACGGCGTTTGCGCGGCGCTCGGACAGCGCTTGATTGTAGGCCGTGTTGCCCGAGCTGTCGGCGTGACCGACGATGGCGATCGCAGCTGCACCGAAATCGCGGGCGGCGGAAGCTGCATCAGCAACCACGCGCTCGGCCTCTGCGACGAGGTCGGCACTGTTGTAGCCGAAGAAGACGATGAACTGCGGCGGTGCGGTTGGTGCCGGCGGTGGTGGTGGCGCCGGTGGGGCAGGGGGCACCGCCGGTGGTTCGGCGCGTGCGGGCGCGCCTTCGAGCGCGAAGCGAAGGCCGAGCGTGGCAGAGTGCTTCGAGAGGTCGTTCAAGAAGGCCGTGTATTGCACCGTGTTTGCGGCGATCATGCTTGAATATTCCGGCGCATCGACGTGCAGGTAGCGGTAGTTCAAGAACAGCTGTGTTTGGCGACCGATCGCGTAGCTAATGCCGGCGAGACCTTGGTAGGCCAGCCGCCACTCGCTGTCAGCGAAGCCCAGCTGATCGACTTCCAAGTTCGCATGATCAGCGCCGATGCCGGCGCCGATCGAGAACGTCATCTTGTCGCCAAGGCGGAAGTCGTAAAGGAGGTTTGCCATCACCGTGAATTCGCTGAGGCTGCCGGCCGCCGACACGGCTGTGGTGACGGGAAAGGTCTGCAACAAGCGGTCGAAGTTGTTGTCGCGATAACCAAGCTCAAGCTCGGCGCGAAAGTTGTTGTCGAACGCGTAGCCGATGGACCCGAGGATGGCCCAGCCTGTGTCGAATTCGGCGGCAAAGCTGGCGCTGTTCGTAATAGTCCCGGTAACAGCGGTGGCTTGCACGAATCTTTCATTGCCGATCCAGCTGGCGCCGCCTTCGATGGCGACATAGGTGCCGCGCAGCTCGCTGGTTTGGCCCGTGGATGCGAACGCGACGAACGCAGCGCTCGCAAGCAGGGTGGTTTTCAATTTCATCGGGCCTCTCCGCAGCAGATCAAGTTCGGCTTTGAGGCTGTTGTCGCGCGGTTAGGCTTAATCAGTCGTAAATTGGTGCGGTCACACCGCCGCCAAAAGGTGAAGGGCGGCTCAGGAGAGCCGCCCTTCAACACCACACGAAGGAGTAGTTAGTCTACTTAGTCACTTCACTCAGAAACGCTTAGTTCAGATCGATGGTCGCGCGACGGTTCTGCGGTTCCTTCACGCTGTCGCCGGTCTGGACCATGAGTTCGCTTTCGCCGCGACCGGCCGTCGAGATTGCGCTCTCCGGAATGCCGTGGCTGGCGAGGCCGGCCTTCACGGCGCCGGAGCGGCGCATCGACAGGGCGTCGTTGTAGCCGTTCGAGCCGACGGTGTCAGTGTGACCGACGACCATGATCGATGCCGAACCGAATTGCTTCGCAGCCGCGGCTGCATCGGCGACGACGCGTTCAGCTTCAGGCGTCAAGTTCGACTTGTTGAAGCCGAAGAAGACGATGAACTGCTTCGGGCGTGTCGGCTGTACCGGCGGTTGCGGCTTCGGCGGCATCGGTGCTGCGCCATCACGCTGCAGGTCGAAGCGCAAGCCGAGCAGGACGCTGTGGTCTGAGTTCTCCCATGCGACTTGGCCGCCCCCCGAATTCGGGTGGAACGTGTCAGCGTCGTCGGCGTGCATGTAGCGGTAGTCGGCGTAGAGCTGCCAACGATCGCTGAGATCGTAGCCAACTTGCGCGATCAGCTGGCCGGCGACGACATAGTCATCCAGATCAGGTTCGCTGCTGCTGTAATAGACCATGGCTTGGTCTGCGACGACAAGGACACCGCCGACGCCTGCACCAACCGACGCGCTAAACCGGCCACCCAGCGGGATGTCGTAGAGCACGTTGACCATCTGAGAGAACTGCCAAGTGCCGTTGTTGCTGGAGCCGGGTCTGTCGCAGCTTGGGGTCGTGTCGGACGTAAATGTCCGGCAATCGATGTTGTTGTCGCGGTAGGCGAGCTCCAGTTCGGCACGCCAACGGCCCCAATCGTAACCGACTGAACCGGCGATGATGTAGCCGCTATCGAATTCGACATTGCCCTGGAAGGTCGACGTGCCGCCGCCAACGCTGTAGTCGGCGTCGTTCTGCACGTTCCAACCGGCGCCGAGGCTCATGTACCAGCCTTCGGCTGCGCTCGCGGTCGATGCGAGCCCAACTGCGGCCGTGGCCGCCATAAGTGTTCTGCGTAGTGTCATTGAATATATCCCTCCTCGCGTGGTGCCCCACGGATGAAGGGAAATGGTTAACAAGTCGTTAATTTGGAGTTTGAGGGCAACAGGCTGCACTAGATATTGTGTTGGTTGGGCAACAGTTTCGGCTTCAGCAAAGAGAAAGGGCGGGTCCTTGCGGGCCCGCCCTCGTCGATTAGAGACCAAGGATCGACTAGTTGAGGTCGACCGTGGCGCGGCGATTCTGCGGCTCTTTCACGCTGTCGCCGGTTTGGACCATCAGCTCCGACTCGCCCTTACCGGAGGTCGAGATCGCACCGTCAGAGACGCCCTTGCCAACAAGGTTGGACTTCGCGGCGTTCGCACGGCACTCAGAGAGCTTCTGGTTGTAGCTATTCGAGCCAACCGTGTCGGTGTGGCCGACAATGCGGACCGACGCCGAGTTGCCAGCGCGAGCCGCAGCAGCCGCTTCGCTCAACACCGCATCAGCTTCAGCCGTGATGTTGCACTTGTTGAAGCCGAAGAAGATGATGAACTGCTTCGCCATCGGCGGCGGCGGCGGAGGCGGAGGCGGCGGGATGATGGCGGCCGGCGGCTCGTCATAGCCGTAGCGCAGACCGAGCGTGATCGTGTGCTTGCCGAGATCCACGTCCGTTTCCGGCGTGAAGAAGGCCCGCTGAAGCTCAGTCTCGTTGGCCCACAGGTAGCGGTAGTTCAGCGCGAGGTCCCAGTGCTGACCGGCACGGTACGTCACGCCGGCGATGCCTTGAGCCGCGAACACGACGTCGTCGCTTTGCGTTCCATCGGGCGCGTCGTAGTGCGGGTTGTCGATGCCGATACCGCCGCCGAAGGCGAGGCCCCAACGTTCCGACTTAATCTTGAGATCATAGACGGCATTGATCATGAAAGTGTATTCGGTGAGGTTGCCATCGAGCGCCGCTTCGCCGCCGACGCTCTTGACGTCGTTGTCGCGGTAGCCGATTTCACCTTCAAAGCGCCAGTCGCTGTTCTGGAGCGCATAGCCCAACGTTGCAAGCGCAGCCAAGCCGCCGTCGAACGTCAGCTCCGGGCCCCCATTGAAATCGGTGTCGTTCACAGAAACCCAACCGCCTTCAATGCCGACGTACCAACCGTCGCGTTCAAAGCCGGCCAACGCTGTGCTGGCGAGCAAAGAACTGCTCACAGCTGCAAGAACAAGTTTAACTCGAATCCCCATCGCACCCTCTTCTTGTACATCAATGTATAAATGGCAGCCGGACACCCCCCGACCCATCGGCACCAACACTACAGTGAAGGGTTGCCCCGGTACACGTAAAAATAATACGCGGCGGATCGTTTCGAGGTGAATCTGCTTTTATGTGACCTATGGGACACGCCCCTGTGTCGTACCACAAACGTGACTTCACCTTGGCTGTTGCGACAACCGGCGGGCGAATGCGGTGACGCAGAGCAATAAGGTAAACATGCGTTCTGTCCGTGCACGGACGATTTCGCAATCCGTCGAACAACCTGCAAAAAAAAAAGAGCCCAACTTTCGTTGGGCTCTTCCATTCAAGTCGCGTCAGGTGAGTTTAGAACTCAACCCGTGCGCCGACGAAGTACCGGCGACCGAGGCCGTCATACGTGTCGGGTGCAGTCGTCCAACCGGTCGGAACTTGACCGCCGACGCCTTGGCCGATGAACACGTAGTTATCGCCAATGTTACGCACGCCGCCGTAGATCGCGAGGTTGTCCATGATCTGGTAGCGGGCCGACATGTCGTGGAACCACTGCGACGGGATGATTTCCGGCGCAAAGTCGTTGGCTTCGCTGAGGTACTGGCCAGACCAGGTCAGTCTCAGGTCACCCACGTTCCAGATCGCACTGAAGACCGCCTGATCTTCCGCTGCACCAATCGCGCCGACCGACGTCGTGGACGATTCGAAGATCGTCCCGGCGAGAGCCGTGAAGGTGTAGGAGTTCAGGTGCGTCCACTGAGCGTTCAGGTTCAAACGGCCAAGGTCGGTGCCCAGCGACAACAAGCTGTTCACGTCGAAGGCGTAGTTCAGCTGGAAGTCCCAGCCCGACGTTTCGAACTCGTTGACGTTCGCCAGCGCCGTGTTCACTTCGACCAGTGCACCGTTGACGTCACGGACAAAGCCGATCGGTCCACCCGGTGTTTGGTCACAGAACGGGCTGGAGAGGCCAGTCGAGTTGTAGCACAGGCTCAGCGTGTTGTTGCGGCTGACCGCACCGATCGCGTCGGACACTTCGAACTGGAAGTAGTCGACCGACATCGTCAGAGCGCCAAGCCAATCACCCCAGAAGTCCGGCGTGATCACGATGCCGTACTGCAGAGAGTCTGACGTTTCCGGATCCAAGCCAGGGTTGCCCTGGTTGAAGCCGCCGGTGCCCTGAAGTTCGGGCTGCGTGAGCACGAAGCCGCCAGGAGCCGTCGCACGTGCGAAAATGCCGGGGTTCGCCAAGCAGTTTTCGATCACGGTGTTATCCGTCGTGCCAACGCCGAGGTTCGTGTACGGCGGTGCAACAGCGTCCGCCGGCGTGACCTCGATGTTGTTACACGGATCGGTGACCGTCGCGAAGGTTTCGGACGCGCCGGTGAACAGTTCGCCGATGTTCGGTGCGCGGACCGAGCGGGCCAGCTGGCCTCTCAACCGCACGCCGTCCGTCACAACCCATGCCAAGTCGCCCGACCAAGCCAGTGTGCGGCCAGCCGAGGAGTAGTTCGACACCCGTCCAGCCCCGTGAACTTCAAGGGACTTGATGAGCGGCATATCGCTGATCAGCGGAACTTCAATTTCCGCGAACGCTTCCCAGACGTCGTAGCCACCAGCCGTCTTTGGAGCGACGTTACCGCCGTTTCCGCCCACTTGCGAGAGAGCGTCAGGCGTGTCGCTGCCCGTTTCGAGGCGATACTCAGCGCCGACCGCACCGGCGATCACGCCGGCCCAGTTTTCGATGATGTCACCCGTCGCGTTGAAGGCAACGATTTCCTGCGTTTGCTCCTGCTGACGGAACACGTCGGCCTTGAGCCACTGGATCTGCTGCGGTGTCCAGGTTCCCGGAACCGTCGTCGTCGTGAAGATGTTGACGGGGACGCAACCGTTCAACCGAGCCACGTGATTGGCGCAAACCACATCTTGCGGGTTGGTGTTCGGGTTGTTGTCAGCGTCGGTGTTCAGATCGACCGAGTTCAGGGCTTCAAAGAAGTTGGCCTGATTGATCTGTCCGCCACCGATCTGGTTGGCCTTGGTCACACCGTAGTTGTAGCTGAGTTCGTAGTCCCAATCGGCGATCTTGCCGGTCAGGCCGATCACGGCGCGTGCCGTGGCCGAGTCGAACTCTTGTCCACGGTTGCCGAGTTCCGTCATACGACGTGCGAACCCAACCGCCGCATCAGGCGTTGCCATGAGCGAGGCAACCAAACCCGGGCGCGCCAAAGCTTGACACGCTGCGAGGTTGGCGGCGATCGACCAACGAACGCAGAGTTCGTCCAACATCGAGCGCGGCATGAAGGGATTGTCCGGCGCAACACCGCTGCGGCGGTTGTTAAGCGAACCGAGCTGCACCGTCTCACCGTAGATGTCCGCCGAGTCGAGCGGGAACGGTTCGATGTCGCTGCTCGACGTCGTGTTCGACCAGATGAACTCACCGAAGACGGTGTGCGTGGGTGCGAACTCGTAGTTCAGAGTACCGAACGCGCTGCGCTTGTCGAACGGAACGGAGTGCAGACGCTTCGCCTGACGGTTGAAGCCCTGCAGCGCCGTGTTGAACGGGCTGATGGTGCCGGCCCCAGCCAATGCGCGCGACGCGAGCGCGCCGCCGGCTGGCGTCGAGAACACGTAGCGGCCACCTTCAGCGAAGCTGCTGAAGAAGGGGCACGATTGCGTCAAGAAGTTGCCGCCGAAGAATGCGTCGGACAAGCAGTCCTGCTCCGTGCCGGGGCGCGATTTGGCGTAGGCCGGACCGGCGCTGTTGAAGCCGAGACCAAACGTTGCGTTGCCCTTGCCGTCGGCAAAGTTGGCGCCCATCAGGCCCGATGCGACCCACGTGTCGGCATCGTTGTACTCATCCGTCTTGCCCCACTGGACGTTCGCACGAACGCCTTCGAAGTTCTTGCGAAGGATGATGTTCACAACGCCGGCGACGGCGTCCGAACCGTAAACCGCAGACGAACCGCCCGACATGATGTCGATGCGCTCGATCAGTTCGACCGGGATCGAGTTGAAGTCAACGATGCTCGACAGAGCAACACCGGCAACCATCCGGCGACCGTTGACGAGCACCAGCGTGCGGTTTTCGCCAAGGTTGCGAAGGTCCAGCGTGTTGATGCCGTTGTTCGTCGTCAAGAAGTTCGAGTTCACCGACGAGATCGCGGACACGCCGGTTTGCGGCAGGTCGCGGAGCACGTCGACAACGTTTGGCTCGCCCGAAATTTCGATATCGGTCGCGTTGATCGTCGATGTCGCCGTCGCCGAGGTATTGTTCGGCTGCTTAATTCTGGTGCCGGTGACGGTAACTTTTTCGACTTTTTCATCGCTGCTTTGAGCTTGAGCGCTTGGCGCCCATCCCACTGTTGCTACCCCCACGAGGAGAGCGGCCTTAAATGCTTTAGACTTCAACACGATTTAGCCCCCTTTTACCGCGCCTGACTTCCCCAAAACCCGAACCGTTAGTGCAACCTGTGCTCGCCCAAGCGCTGACAAACACAGCGAAAACGTGCGGACGAACCGCTCCGTTCCTTTTTACACTTGCGTGCATCCTAGGGGCGGCCTCAACCACCGTTCAAGGCGATTCGGAGCGCTGTGGTCTCATTTGGCACATGCTGTGGCTCAGATGCATCATGAGCATTTCGCCGTAAGTATCTGATTATTATCAGCCTGCCGCCGGCGTCACAGCCAGTTAGGGGGAGTGGGGTCGTGGGTACTGGCTGAAACAGGGGTGGGAGCGCGAGCTCAACCAAAAGAAAAAGGGGAGGGATTTCTCCCTCCCCGTACTACAACTTTTCCTTGCGGTAGCGGCCTACTGCAAGTCGACCGTGGCGCGGCGGTTTTGAGGCTCTTTTATGCCGTCTGAGGTCTGGACCATCAGCTCGCTTTCGCCCTTGCCGGCGGTCGAGATGGCGCTATCGGCGATGCCTTTGCCAACCAGATTTGTCTTGGCTGCCGTCGCGCGGCAATCGGACAGGCGTTGGTTGTACGCGGGCGAGCCCGACGTATCCGTGTGGCCGACGATCCCAATTCGGGCCGACCCCTCAGATTTCGCCGTATCCGCAGCCTCGGTCAGGACACGGTCGGCTTCCGGCGTAATCGTGCACTTGTCGAAGCCGAAGAAGATAATGAACTGCTTGGCCTTCGCAGGCGGTGGCGGAGGCGGCGGGGGAGGCGGCGGCGGGGGCGGCGCGGCCGGACGCTCGAAATAGAGGCGCGCACCCAAGGTCACGGTGTGCTTGACCATATCCATTTCGTCGGTGGCGCCGGTTGAGCTCGTGAATTCGGGCGAGTCTGCCCAGAGATAGCGATAGTTCAGCATCAAGTCCCAACGCGACGAGACCTGATAGGTCAGGCCCAGAATGCCTTGCGCCGCAAAGACGATGTCGTCGTCTTGGCTGTGAAAGGTGTTGAGGCCGTTGACACGGATGTCGCTGTAGCGCGGGTGGTCGATACCGGCGCCAACGCCGAAATCGATGTTCCAGTTCTGCGCGATCGGCTGGTTGTAAACGGCGTTGACGAACGCGGTCCATTCGGTGAGGTCGCCTTTCGACACATCGCCGGCCTCGCCGCCAACGCTCACATCGTGGATGTCGTTGTTGCGATAACCCAGTTCAAGCTCCGCGCGCCAGTTGCCGATGAACGCGTAGCCAGCGGTCGCGAGTGCACCCCAGCGATTTTCGAACTGGATCCGGTCGTAGTTCCATGCGGACAGTTCGGTGTCGTTCACGTGCACCCAGCCGGCTTCGAGGCCGAGGTACCAGCCGTGGCGATCGGTAGCGCCTGCCGTGCTCGCCAAGCTCAGCGTCAGGGCCGTTCCGAGCAAAAGCATTTTTCCACGCATCTTGTGTTCTCCTGAGGTTTCGAAATCAGTGCTCCACCAGGCACCAGTTCAGTCGGGCGAATCGATTTCGTGAATCACTTCGGAAAGCAGGGTACAAAAGCGGGCGCGTGCGAAATGCGGAAAACGTTAGCGAATCAGCGTGGTTGCTTGCGTTCTTGCGCTCCCGTGGCGAAGCCGACACAGTTTTCCTCGCCGCTTGCGCATTTCAGCGGCAATCAATAAGCGAGCGTTGCGGATTTAAATTCGAGTATGAGCATGGTTCGATCTCTCTTCGGTTGGGGCAAGCGCGAGGCGGCCGCGGCTTCGCATGCGAGCGTTCCGCCGGACTACTTCGTGGCTGCCGTTGGTGACGTGCACGGCCGGCTCGACTTGGTCGAGCAGCTGTGGCCGATGATCGACGCCGCATCGCGGCGGTCGGCTGCGCGAACGCGTATGCTCATCTTCATTGGCGACTACGTTGATCGCGGGATGCAGTCGGCACAGGTGGTCGAGCGCTTGCTGCAGGGCTTTCCGGGGTTCGCGACGGTGTTCCTGAAAGGCAACCACGACGAGACGCTGCTGCAGTTCTTGGTCGATCCGACAATCGGCGATGTTTGGCGCAACTTTGGCGGGCTTGAAACACTACGAAGCTATGGCGTGTCGCATGCGCCAGGAAAGAGCTGGGCGCAGACGCGTAGCGAGTTCCTTGCCGTGTTTCCCCGCTCGCACGAGGCGTTCTTCAAGAACTTGCAGTTGCATACGACGGTTGGAGACTATCTGTTTGTGCATGCGGGTTTGAAGCCGCGGGTGCCGCTTGCCGAGCAGCGCGAACAAGACCTCCTGTGGATACGCGAAGAGTTCTTGACCAGCACTGTCAATTTCGGCCGCGTCGTCGTGCATGGGCATACGCCGTCGAATGCGCCCGAAACCCGCCAAAATCGTATCGGAATCGATACAGGCGCTTATATGACCGGGGCGTTGACTGCCGTTATTCTCGAAGGGCGCGACCGGCATTTTTTGTCTACAGCATAGGCGTCGCAGTTCTGCCGCTTGATCCGTCTGCGCGCGTGCGTTCTAAGTCTGCGCTGCTTTCCAAGCTGGGCATGTGCCGATGTTGCGACGTCTGTTCGTTTTGTTTGCCGTGTTGTTTCTGACCGTTGCCTGTGGCGGCGGTTCGGATGTGCCGCCTCCTGTAACGGCGGCTGGCAAGGGAGACGCGCAAGCGAGCGATGACTATCGCTTGGGGCCCGAGGACAAGGTGAAAGTCACCGTCTTCGGCGAGGCCGATCTGTCGGGCGAGTTTGTCGTGGACAGTTCCGGCGTGCTGGCGGCGCCGTTTGTCGGGCAGATCCTCGTGAAAGCGATGACGCTGCGCGAATTCGAAAGTGCTTATGCGGCGAAGCTGCGGGAGTCGCAAATTCTGCGCGATCCGCGTGTAAGTGCCGAGGTCACGACTTTCCGGCCGATCTATGTGCTGGGGGAAGTGAAGAAGCCCGGTCAATACGCCTACGTTAGCGGCATGACCGTGCAAAAGGCCGTCGCGCTGGCTGAGGGCTATACGTACCGCGCGAGCGAGAGCAGGGTCGAGATCACGCGCAGCGGCAAGAAGTTCTCGGTCGACGTCACGCCCGTGACGAAGGTCTTTCCCGGCGACGAGATTCGAATCCCGGAGCGGTTCTTCTGATTCGTTTCGCGACGATGCGTTGCGCAACTGGTGGCGACTGACGACTTGCGAGTGTGAGCTGGTCGCGCTGCTCGGCGTGATTGTCATTTAGGCATGTGAAGGCGCTTTCGCTTGGAGGGTCATCCTCCGGCAGATAGATTCATTGGCGAATCGTTTTGCCGGGTTCGAAGCGGACTCGGCGCTCCAGCTACAGCGGGGGTTTGCGCCATGATTGGATCTGTCGTTCGCGGTCTTGCTTGCGCCGGTGTCGTTGCGCTCACCATGGCGTCGGCCCAGGCGGCAGAGACAACGGTGGGCGGTCTCGCCAATGCGATCTGCGGCGCGCCGGATGTGGATGCGATTACGAATGTGTTGAGCAGCTATTCGCCGGAAGAGCCACTGACGCAGGAGGTGGTTGCGGAGGCGTTCGGCGTTGCCACGTTTCTGGCGGATCTCGGGCGTTGCGCAAACCGGCAAGCAATCGCCGACGGTTTTGCGGTGTACAAGAAAGGCAAAGACACCGTGCTGCTCGACAATTCGTTTGCGACTGGCCGCATAGCTGCAAAGCCAGAGGGCGCGGGCGCACGGACCGGGGTATTCCAAGGCTCTTTCGCGCAGCTCGGTACGGCGGGTGATCCGCCGAGCGGGCAATAAAGGTATTCGAAGGCATAAGAGAATCGCGTAGCAGTGCAGTCGGACGGCTTGCCGTGTGTCGGGGGACGGTGGTGGGCCAAAACAAAAAAGTGGGTTTCCGGTCCAGCGAGGCCGGGTGTCTGGGAGACGTTCCTCGTGCGGTTATTGGCCTTGGCCATTGGTGTGCCTTGCGCGCTCTTGTTCGGCGCGAGCGTCGCTATTGCCAGCGAAAGCACGGATCGCAGCGTCGATGCGGACGTGCTCACGCGGCCGCGGCCCGAGTACGATCCAATCGGTATCCGGTTGGGCAGCGTGTTCTTGTACCCGTCGGTAACCGCGGGGCTTGGCTACAACGACAACGTCTTCAACAACTCGGGCAAATTGGGCGACTATTTTTACTCGTTGGCGCCTGCGCTGAATGTTCAGTCGGCGTGGTCACGGCACGCGTTGAACTTGGCGATCGGTTCGAAGAGCTATTGGTTCTCGAACGAGGAAAGCGAAAATCGTACGGATTGGAACTTTGACGGCTCGCTGCGCCTCGACGTGATGCGCGGGACGGACATCAAGCTCAACGTGCATTTGGCCGATCTTCACGAAGCGCGCGGCACTGAGTTGCCGGGTGGGCTTGGACCGGGCGCCGCAGCGGAGCCAACGTCCTACTCGCGCACGGGCTTTTCCGGCGAGTTTGGGCATACGCTCAATCGCATGCGGCTTTCGGTTGGCGGGGCTTGGGACGCTTTGGACTACGACGACGTTGACGTGATCCAGCCGGCGTTGTTGCCAACGTTGAACAATGACGACCGTGATCGGACCGATACGTCTGTGTTCGTCAAAGCGGCTTACGAGGTTAGCGACAACACGGCGGTGTTCTTGCGGGGCCGGGTTGAGGACCACGACTTTGATGCGTTGCTGGACGACGACGGTTTCAACCGCGATTCCAGCGGCTGGGGGGTCGACGGCGGCGTCGAGTTTAGGATGACGCATGTTCTCACGGGCGAGCTGTTTGCAGGCTACACACAGCGCACCTACGACGACGCTGCCTTCGACGATGCGAGCCAGTTCGGCTTTGGCGCCGGACTGAAGTGGTTTCCATCGATGCTAACGACCGTGAGCATCGATGCTGCGCGTACGATAGAAGACACGTCGATAACGGCATCGTCGGGCTATCTCTCCACGCGCGGTCAGCTTGGTGTGGATCACGAGTTGCTGCGCAACGTGATCTTGAGCGGCCGGCTTGGGTACCAGAATGCGGAGTATCTCGACGTTGTTCGCAACGACGACATCCTCAGTGGTGCCCTGAGCGGGCGCTATCTTATCAACCACAATCTGCACTTCGAGGCAGGTTGGGAATACATCGATAGGAGTTCGAACGCCGCCGCGTTCGACTATTCGTCAAGTCAGTTTCTGCTGTCGATTACCGGCAAAATGTGACGCGCGGGCTGTGGACGAATTCGTGGCCGCCACTGCATCGCGCACGTGCCTTAGCTAGACTCGCAAAGCGATGACGAGAGCCACCATGAACGTCCACCGTTTGTATCAACAAAGCCCGGCCGAGGTTTTAGCGTCCGGACCACAGCAACCCGCGCCGGAAGACGTGGCCGAGACAACGCTCGACCTGCGTTCGTTGATGCGCGTCTTGCTTGCGCGGCTGTGGACGATTTTGGGCACGATCGCAGTCGCGATGACAGTGGTCACGCTCATCCTTTTGCAGATGACGCCGATCTACAGCGCCTCGGCTCTGATCATGGTCGGGCAGCGCGAAAACAAGGTGCTCGATCCGGAGTCGTTGCTCGCCGGGCTCGCAACGGATACGGCGTCGATCGAAAATCAAATTCAGATCCTGCGTTCGTGGTCGTTGGCGGAACGTGTGGTGTTGAAGTTGAATCTGGTGAACGATCCGGAGTTCAACTCGAAACGCGAAACGGCGTCGTGGCTCAATCCGCTGAGCTGGTTCGGGCCAGGACGCGAAAAGATTCAGGTGGGTGGGCCGAAGCCCACGACAGTGGATACCGCGATCCTCAGGCGGTTTGCGTCGAAGGTGACCGTCAATGCCCAAGGGCGATCATCGGTCATCAAGGTCACGTTCGACTCGCCGGACCGCGAGAAGGCGGCGTTGGTCGCAAACGCGATCGCCGATCAGTACATCGTCGATCAGCTCGACACGAAATTCGAGGCCGCCAAGCGCACGACCGACTGGCTGAACGAACGCTTGGGCGAGCTTGCCGAGAAAGTTCGCGCGTCGGAGAGCGCGGTCGAGCAGTACAAAGCCGAGAACGACCTGACTGACGGAAAGACCGGCACGACGTCGCTTGCAGGCGAGCAGCTTAGCGAGCTCAACGGGCAGATCGTGCTGGCGCGATCCAACCTTGCCGAGCAAGAGGCGAAGTACAAACAAGTGAACGCGCTGTACCGCGCGGGCGGGGGCGTGGACTCGATTGCGTCGGTGATCAACTCGCCACTGATTTCGACGTTGCGCGCACAACAGGCGGAGCTGCTGCGCAAGGACGCGGAGCTTGCGACGAAATACGGCGACCGGCACCCCTCGATGATTGCGACTCGCGACGAGAAGAAGAACCTCGACGCAAAGATCGACGAAGAGGTTAAGCGGATCATCCGGAACTTGTCGAACGAGGTGTCGATCGCGAAGGCCCGGCTGAGTTCGCTTGAAACGTCGCTGGATGAAATTCAAGGCACGGCGAACGTTCACGGCAAGGCGTCGATCAAACTGCGCGAGCTCGAGCGCGATGCACAAGCGAACCGGACGCTCTATGACACCTTCCAGGCACGCTTCAAGGCGACTGAAGACAAGGAGCGCATCCAGACCCCCGATGCGCGGACGATTCAAGCGGCTGCCGTTCCGTTGGATGCGAGTTTCCCGAACAAGCCGCTGATCATGGGCGGAACGTTGGTTGGCGCGGCCGTCATGGGGATGCTGATAGCGCTCATGCTTGAGCGGCTCGATAACGGCTACCGCATTGGGCCCGAGATAGAGCGCGCGACGCGGCTGTCGAACCTTGCGGTGGTGCCGATGCTCAAGGGCGAGCCGCGCGTGGCCGACCGGGTTGTGCAGAAGCCGCTGTCCATATTCAGCGAAGCGATCCGATCGGTGCATGCGGGGCTGCAGCTGTCGAATGTAGACAAGCCGCCAAAGGTCATCGTCATCACATCGTCGATGCCAAGTGAGGGTAAGACGTCGCTTGCGGTCAGCCTGGGGCGCCTCGCGTCGAAGGGCGGTGCGCGGGTTCTCTTGATCGATGGCGATCTCAGACACCCGAGCGTTTCCGGGCAGTTCTCGCCGCGGCGGCCGGAAGCCGGGCTTGTGGAAGTGTTGGCGGGACGGCTTGAACTCGGGGCTGTAATGCACCGCGATCCGATATCGCCGCTTGAGTTCGTGCCCGTGGCGACGCCGCCGGCGAATCCGGCCGATCTCTTAGCGTCGCAGGCGATGCGGACACTGGTGGGCGCGTTGCGCGACCACTACGATTTGATCATTATCGATGCAGCGCCTGTGCTTCCGGTGTCAGACACGCGGATGTTGGCACGGCTTGCGGATAAGGTCGTATATGTCGTGCAGTGGGATAAGACGCCGCGCGAGGCCGTTATCGGCGGGATAAAACTTCTGCGTGATGCAGGCGCCGACATCGCGGGAACCGTGCTGACGCAAGCGGACTTGCGGCGGCATGCGATCTACGGATACGGCTATACATCGTACGGCTATGGCAACGCATACGCGAAATATTATACAGAGTGAGACATACGTCGTCGGCGTTCTAACGGCGGCGTTTGCAGCGTATCTGATCATCTATGCGGTTCTGTTCACGTTGCCGGCGTGGGCTTTCGCGGGTGCGGAGCCGCGCTATGCCGACGTGGCCAAGGGCAAGGTCGGCCCTGTCGTCGATCTCGATGCGCTGACACAGGCATTGCGCGCCTCGCCCTGGAAGGCGGACTTAAGCCGCGCAGCCTTTGTGCAGATGCTGACGGCGCAACAGGTGGGTTTGGGTTCACTCAGAGCGACAACGCGGTTAACCGCTGCGCGGCGCGATTTGCGGTTGGGTTTGTCCAAGGCGCCGTCCGATGCTTATGCGTGGACGCGGCTTGCGATCTCCGAGCAGCGGCTTGAGCATGCCAAAGCGGCGGGCGCGGCGTTGTCGGTGGCGCTGCAGATAGCACCGGCTGAGCGGAAGTTGACTCCTGTGCAGCTCGATCTTGCCGTCATCCTTTGGCATGAGATCGATGAGGCCGGGCGCGAGGCGCTGGAGCGCCGGCTGAAATGGGCGCGTGGGCGTGCCGATCTGAGGGCAATCGTGGGGGAAAATTCGGTGGCCGTGTTGAGCGAGCGTTTGGCCACTTGGCGGCGCGAGCGGCAGTCTTGAAGCCCCAGAAACGCAAAAGCCCCGCTGAGGCTCCATCCCTCAGCAGGGCTTTCGTGAGCTGGGATCTCACTCGCATCCAGGAAACCGAGAGCGCCATGGGTGTTGGGTATCAACCACAGCAGGAAGAATGGGTCGGCCGCCCGGACAAGTAGAATTCTGGGACGGTCCGTCGCCTTTTGCCATGCCTTCTCCACAGCCTGAGCGCGAGATTTCCCAGGTGTGACCCGCTTGCAGCGCAAATTTCGCCCTGGGGGCGAGTGAGCTGACCCGGGATGCCCGGTATCGGCGGAAAACCGACAGTCGCCGAGGGCGCGAGGTCTGTTCGCGGCGTTCGTCATTCTGGAGAATTTGCCAGCGCCGGGGCGGAGGGGGGCAGGGTGCCAGCGTTCGGTCCTTCGGCTAAGGTTCGGATCAAGACGGAATCTTCTGGAGAGATTGATGATGAGACTTTTGGCCGGGCTTGTTGCCGTCGCTGTGTTGGCCGGGGCCGGGTACTACTGGTTTGCGCTTCGCGAGGGCTCAGGCCAGGTCGCCGCCGTTGCGGCACCGTCGGTCACAATGAGCACGCCCTTCGGACAGTCGAAGGATCCGAATGATCCCGGCGAAAAGATGTTTCGTCATGGGCTCTATCCCGAAGCGCTGGCGCATTGGGAGAAAGAGGCCGCGAAAGGCAACGCGCAGGCGGCACATCGGCTTGCCGTCGAGTATCAGGACGGCAAACCGGGGGTGGCGCAACGCGACTATGCCAAGGCCATGAAGTATCACATGCAGGCTGCGATGGCGGGCAATGCGCTGTCGATGTTCGATCTGGGCTCAATGCACGAGTACGGACAAGGCACCGAGCGAAACATCGTCGAAGCTGCGGTTTGGTATGGGCGCTCGGCGCGGTACGGCTTGGCGCAGGGGCAGTACAACTATGCCACGATGCTTGAGAAGGGCGACGGCGTTCAGATGGATGCGATTGAGGCCTACAAGTTCTTCGTGCTGGCGGCGCGCGGTGGGTTCACCGGCGTGCCCTACGATAACACGGGTTATAAGATCGACCGTAATGCACCGACGCCGGCCGAGGCCATGCAACGGCGTTTGTCGGCAGCGCAAGTTGCCGAAGGCCGCGCGCGAGCGGACGCTTTCAAGCCGGAGACGGGGCCGCTCAGCGTCTAATGGCGGCTTGGTCGAATTGGTCGGGTTGGGTTCAGGCTGAACCGAAGGTCATCGCACGGCCTGCGAGCGAAGCTGAGCTAACTGCAGTCCTGCGCGACGGCGTAGGGCCGATCAGGGTGGTCGGCAGCGGTCACTCGTTTACGTCACTCGGCGAGACGGATGGCACACTGATTTCGCTCGACGGGATGCAGGGTGTCGCTGCGGTCGATGCCGGCGCGCTGACGGCGACGGTTCGAGCGGGGACCAAGATTCACGCGCTTGGGCGGCCGCTTCACGATGCGGGCGTGGGTTTGAAGAACCAGGGCGATATCGACCGGCAAGCGATCGCGGGCGCCGTGGGAACCGGCACGCATGGAACAGGGCCGACGCTCGGGTCGCTGTCGGCAGAAGTGAAGGGTTTTCGGCTGGTCACGGCGAGCGGCGAGGTGCTCGACTGTTCGGCATCGTCGAATGCTGAAGTGTTTGAAGCGGGGCGGGTGTCTTTTGGGACGCTGGGCGTGATGAGCGAAATCACGATCGGCGTGCGCAAGGCCTACAAGCTGCGAGAGAAGAACTGGGTGATGCCTGCAGCGGACTGCTGGCGCGATATCGCGACGCTGCGCGATCAGCATCGGCACTTCGAGTTTTTCTGGTTCCCGTATTCGGACTCAGTGGTGGCGAAATCACTCGACGATACCGACGAGGACGTTGCGGTGCCGGTGACAACGGAGCAAATGTTTCAGCGCGGCGAGCGCGTCAGCTCGGATCAGCGTGCGTTCAAGATCGGATGCGAGGTCGCACGGTTCGTTCCGATGCTTTCCAAGCGGCTGCAGAGGTTCTTCACGAACGCCTCGATGGGCGCTTCTTCGCGGGCACGGTGGAGCCACGAGATTTTTCCGAGCGCGCGAAACGTCCGGTTCAACGAAATGGAGTACTCGGTGCCGGCCGCGAACGGCATCGACTGCATTCGCGAGGTGGCTGAAGCGATCGTGACGAAGCGGATACCGGGCGTTTTCCCCCTGGAGTTCAGGTTCGTGAAGGGTGACGATGCTTGGCTGTCTCCCTTCTACAAGCGCGAGGCGGCGACCATCTCGGTCCATCAGTATCATCGGCAGCCTTATGCGCCGCTATTCGATGCGGTGGAGCCGATCTTTAAGCGCTACGGCGGGCGACCGCATTGGGGTAAATTGCACAGCCTTAAATTCGCCGAACTTGAGCGGCTCTATCCGCGCTGGGGCGATTATCAGGCGCTTCGGCGCAGACTTGACCCGCAAGGAAAGCTGCTCAACTCATATCTCCGCCAAGTCTTGGGAACATAGTATGGCACCGCCGCGCCGTCGTAGCAGACCCGTAGGTTGGATATTGGGCATCCCGACGTCGATGTGCGCGGCGGCTTTTGCGGCAGTTGCCGACAACATGCTGGGTGCTGCCATCATGGGATCGCTGATCGGACTGGCGATTGGGATCGGGATTCTCGCGTTTCCAAACCTTGATCGCGGCGGGCCGGCGGACAACGACGACTTCCTGCACTAGCTCTCGATGTGTGCGATGACGTCGCCTTCGGTGACGCTGTCGCCCTCGGCCACGAGGATCTCGACGACTGTGCAGTCGAGCGGCGCGGGGACCGGAATTTCCATCTTCATGCTTTCGAGGATGACGATGGGGTCGTCTTCGGCGAGGCGCTGGCCCTTAGTGGCGGTGACTTTCCAGACCTTGCCGGTGATTTCGGTTTTGACGGTTGAGCGGGACATTGGATCTCGTATGGTTAGAAAGCGGGAGGCCAGTCGGCGAGGCGGTGCGTGCCGACGCCGTTCGTCATACGGCGGGTGAGCACGTCGAGCATGCCGGAAAGGAAGCGTCTGGTGTCGTTCGGATCGATCACCATTTGCGCCATGAACGGGGCTGCGAGTTCGTACGCCGTGGTGCCGGATGAGACTTGCGTGAGAAGTTGCTCGTAACGCGCGGGGTCTTCGCCGGGTTTGACGGCGTAGACGACGTTCACGGCAACGGCCGGATCCATGAACGAGATATCGCCGGAGAACCAGCTCGCCGTGACGTCGCTGCGACCGCCGCCCATGTTGAGGTAGGCTTGGCCGTAGGACTTGCGCAGGACGAGCGCGATCTTCGGGACGGTCGACAGTTCAAGGGCTGCCATGAAGTTCATGATCTTGCCCGGCAGGCGCTTCTTCTCGCTCTCGGCGCCGACGAGGAAGCCCGGCGTGTCGGCGAGAAAGATCAGCGGAATGTTGAAGCTGTCGCAGAGCACGATGAACGACGTGATCTTATCGCAGGCATCGGGGTCGAGGGCGCCGCCCTTGAACATCGGGTTCGAGGCGACGATGCCGACTGTTCTGCCGTTGATACGGCCGAGCGCCGTCACCGCCACCTTGGCGAAACGTTCTTTCAGCGGGAAGTACGTGTCCTTGTCGAGGATCGCCTTGATGACGGGACGCACGTCGTAGGTCTTGGCACGGCTCTCTGGCACCAGCGTGTCGAGCGCGACGGCGACGGGTTCGATCGCAGGTGCGATCGGCGGCGCTTGGTTCGCGTTGTCGGGCAAGTAGGACAGGAAGGCTTTGAGCTGCGCGATGGCGTCTTCGTCGGAGTCGACAACGGCGTGCACGAAGCCGGTCTGTTCGCTGTGCAGGCGCCAGCCGCCGAGGTCTTCGGGATTCGCCTCCTCGGCGATCGCGACAGAGGTGACCATCTGGCTTGATACGGCCAGCACCGCGCCTTTGCGCATGACGACGAAGTCGGAGTTGATGCAGGTGAAGGCGCCACCGCCGTAGGTCAAGCCCAGCACGGCGGAGGCCCACGGCGTCTCGCGCGTGTGGGTGTAGCGCGCGCCTTCGCCGGCGCGGCCGATGCCGGCGGCGCCCATGATGTCGGGGATGCGCCCGCCCGCGCACTCCATCAGGCTCACCATCGGCATGCCGTTCTTCCGGCAGGTTTCGCGCACGTAGTATTGCTTCTTGCCGTGCACTTCGGCGGAGGACGAGCCCAGCGTCGTGAAGTCGGCCGCGTTCACGCCCGCCATGCGCCCGCTGATCTTGCCGAAGCCGGAGACGACGCCGTCGCCGGGCGATTTTTCGCGAACGTCGGGTTTGATCGAGGTGGCGAATAGGCCGGCCTCGATGAACGTGTCTTTGTCGACGAGCCGTTCGACCCGTTCGCGTGCGTTCAGGATGCCCGCCGCTTTGCGTTCGGCGAGGCGGGTGGGGGAGCCCATCGCCTTGGCGCGTTTTGCGCGCGCTTCGAAGTCGGCGCGTTCTTTGTCGAAGGGCATGCCGCTAGAGTTTCGCTTGGGAGAAGAAGCAAGTGGGCGCGCCGGTGTGGCAAGCGGGGCCGGTTTGGTCGACCTTCAGCAGCAGCGTGTCGCCGTCGCAGTCGATCCAGGCCTCGACGAGGCGCTGCGTGTGGCCCGACGTTTCGCCCTTGCGCCAGAGTTCGCCGCGGGAGCGCGACCAGTAGGTGACGTCGCGCGTCTCAAGCGTGCGGGTCAATGCCTCGCGGTTCATCCACGCAACCATGAGCACGCGGCCGTCTTTCGCGTCCTGCGCGACGGCGGCAACGAGGCCGCGGTCGTCGAACTTCACGCCGGCGATAAAGTCGGTGGGAGAAAGTGCGCTCATGCTGCGTTCTTCAGTCTCGCGAGGCCCGCGTCAAGGTCGGCGAGGAGGTCGTCGACGTTTTCGAGGCCGGCGTGAATGCGAATGACGGGGCCTTTGGTGTCGAACTTTGTCGCCGTCCGGGTTGGGCGGGCCGGGACGATCAGGCTCTCGTAGCCGCCCCAGGACCAGCCCATGCCGAAGAGCGTCATGCCGTTCAGCATCGCGGCGACGGCGGCGTCCGAGCAGGGCTTCAATTCGACGGCGAACAGGCCGGAGGCACCTTTGAAGTCGCGTTTCCAAATCGCGTGACCGGGATCGGAGGGCAGCGCGGGATAGAGCACGCGTGCGACTTCGGGACGTTCGCCAAGCCACTCCGCAAGACGCATCGCGTTGATCTGGTGCTGCTTCAGGCGCACCGCCAGCGTGCGGAGGCCGCGCTGGCCCAAGTAGATGTCGTCAGGACCGACGGTCAGGCCCAAGTTGCCGTGCGTGTCGCGAAGGCGCTTCAGGTGCTTGTCGGTCGCGGTGACGGTGCCCAGCATCGCGTCGGAGTGGCCGACGATGTATTTCGTCGCGGCCATCACGGCGATGTCGACTCCGTGGCCGATGGCATCGAACAACAGCGGCGTGGCCCACGTGTTATCCAAGATGACGGCGACATTTGCGGCGCGCGCCGCTTCGGCGATCGCCGGCACGTCTTGGATCTCGAACGTCAGCGAGCCGGGGCTTTCAAGGAAGACCGCACGCGTGTTGGGGCGGAACAGGCGTTCAATATCGGCACCGATCAGAGGGTCGAAATAGGTCGTCGAGACGCCGAACCGCGCCAGCGTCTTGTCGCAGAACGTGCGCGTCGGGCCGTAGACCGAATCGGTCACGAGCACGTGGTCCCCTGCCGAGGCGACGCTCATCAGCGCCAGCGTGCAGGCTTGGAGGCCGGAGGGGCACAGCACGGTTCCCGCGCCGCCCTCAAGTTCGCATATGGCGTCTTGCAGAGCCTCAATCGTGGGGGTCAGGCGGCGGCCGTACGTGTATCTCGGCTTCTCCTTCTCCAGTGCCTCGACAGTGCGGTGGAGGATGGTGGAGGCGTGATAGACCGGCGGATTGACCAGGCCGTGGTGATCGAACGGCTTACGGCCCGCTGTGACAACCGCGGTCTCCGGCCGTTTTGGGCCGCCTTCGGGCTTAGACATCTTGCCCGGCTCTCCTCTATGTGTACGTTCCGCCGTCAACGTGCCGCATTCGGGTGGTCGGCTGCAATCCTGGTTTGTCGAAGGGTCAATTTCTATGCGCCTGTTGTTTGCCGCTTTGAGCGCCTTTCTCGTCGCGATCGCGCCTGCGCTCGCCGCAGGGTCACCGACGCTCGATCGGGTGAAGAAGAACGGCTACCTGCGCTGCGGCGTGAATGAGGGCCTTCCCGGCTTTGCAAGCCCGGATTCGAAGGGCAATTGGACGGGTATGGACGTCGATTTCTGCCGGGCGGTGGCGGCGGCGATTTTCAATGATCCGAAGAAGGTTCGTTTCACGCCGACCTCGGCAAAGGTCCGGTTCACGGTGTTGCAGTCGGGCGAGGTCGATCTCCTGTCGCGCAACACGACGTGGACGATGAGTCGGGACACGCAGCTCGGGCTCGAGTTCGTCGGGGTGATCTACTACGACGGCCAAGGGTTCATGGTGCCGAAGAAGCTGAAAGTCACCAGCGCGAAGCAGCTGAACGGTGCAAATGTGTGCACCAATACGGGTACGACGACAGAGCTGAATCTCGCGGACTATTTCCGGTCGAACGGACTTAAGTACAAGGTCATTGCCTTCGAGAAGAATGCCGAAGTGCTGGCGGCATACGATGCCGGACGATGCGATGCGTACACGACCGACGCCTCCGGGCTTTATGCCGAGCGGTTGAAGCTCAAGAACGCGAACGATCACATCATTTTGCCGGAGATCATTTCGAAGGAGCCGCTCGGACCGCTCGTGAACCAGGGCGACCAGCAGTGGGGCGATTTGATCCGTTGGACGCTGTTCGCGCAGCTGAATGCCGAGGAGCTTGGCGTGACGTCGAAGAATGTCGATCAGATGCTGAAGTCGGCGAACCCCGAGGTGCGGCGCTTGCTGGGCGTCGAGGGTGCGTTCGGCGAGTCGATCGGATTGACCAAAGATTGGGTCGTGCGGATCGTGAAGGGGGCCGGCAACTACGGCGAAATTTTCGAGCGCAATGTGGGGCAGGGTTCGCCGCTCAAGATCAAGCGCGGACAGAATGCGCTCTGGAACAAGGGCGGACTGCACTACGCGCCGCCGGTACGGTGACCGGCGGCCGCGTCTAGATCGATGGCTCGCTTCAACTCTATTCCCTGGTGGCGGACGCGGCGGACGCAGGATGTTGCGTTCCAAGTTCTTCTGCTCGTGGGCGTTGTCGCGCTTGTCGCAATCCTGGCGACGAATGCGATGGCGACGATCCAACGTCAGAACATCGCAACTGGGTTTGGCTTTCTGAACAACACCGCAGGGTTCGACATCATTCAGACGTTGATCCCCTATAACGAGACATCGACGTACGGGCGCGTGCTGCTTGTCGGCGTCTTGAATACGTTGCTGGTGGCCAGCATCGGGATCGTGTTCGCGACGCTGCTCGGCTTTGTCATCGGAATCGGCCAGCTGTCGGGGAACTGGTTGGTGGCGCGGCTGTGCCGGGCCTACATCGAGGTTCTGCGGAATACGCCGCTCCTGCTGCAGCTGTTCTTTTGGTACTTCGCGGTGCTGCGGGCGCTGCCAGGCCCGCGTGAGAGCTGGGGTGTCGCCGATGTGGCGTTCCTGAACAACCGCGGGCTTTATCTCCCGGGGCCGCACGCGGAAGCGGGATTTGGTCTGGTGCTGCTCGCGCTGGCGGCTGGCGCGATCGGCGCGATTTGGATGGCTGCGCGGGCCAAGCGCATACGCGAAGCGACGGGGCGGATCACGCCGGTGTTTCCGCTCGCGCTTGCGTTGATCGTGGTGCCGCCTGCGGTGGCAAGCGCCGTGGCTGGGTTTCCGCTCAGCTTCTCGTGGCCTGCGCTTACCGGTCTCAACTTCGAGGGTGGCACCGTTGTGTTGCCCGAACTCATGGCTTTGGTCGTCGCGCTCGCAACCTACACGGCGAGCTTCATCGGGGAGATCGTGCGTGCGGGCATCCAAGGTGTCGCGCGCGGACAGATGGAGGCATCGCAAGCGATGGGGCTTACGCGCGGGCAGACGCTGCGATTGGTGATCGTGCCGCAAGCGATGCGTCAGATCATTCCGCCACTGACGAGCCAGTATTTGAACCTGACGAAGAACTCTTCGCTCGCGGTCGCGATCGCCTATCCCGATCTGGTGTCGGTGTTCGCGGGTACGAGCCTCAGTCAAACAGGACAGGCGATCGAGATCATCGCGATCACTATGGCGGTCTATTTGACCCTGAGCCTGCTTACGAGCGCGTTTATGAACTGGTACAACGCGCGCGTCGCGCTGACGGAGCGGTGATGAGCCAGCGTCGCCCGCCACGTGTGGTTATGCCGGGGCCTGTCGAGTGGCTGCGGGAGAACTTGTTCTCGACGCCATTCAACTCTGTGCTCACGCTTGTGGCGCTGTTCTTGATCTATTGGATCGTGGTGCCTTTCGTTCAGTGGGCGTTCGTCGACGCCGCTTGGGCCGGCACGACGCGCGACGCTTGCTTAGAACGCGAGAACGGGGCTTGTTGGCCGTTCATCATTCAGCGCGTCGATCAGTTCATCTATGGCTTCTACGACGTCGCCGAGCGCTGGCGCGTGGATATCGTGCTTGGCGCGCTGGCGGCAGGGCTGTTGTGGTTGACTTTGCCCAGGATGCCCGCGAAGCGCGGGATCGGCACTTTAATGCTTACGTTGTTCCCAGTCGTCGCGTTCGTTCTGCTCGTCGGCGGCTTTGGGCTCGAGCGCATTCCGACAGAGCGTTGGGGTGGGCTTATCATCACCCTTGTCGTCGCGGTGACGGGGATCGCGGCGTCTTTGCCGCTCGGCATTCTGCTCGCGCTCGGGCGCCGGTCTGAGCTGCCGGTGGTAAAGGGTCTCAGCATCGCGTTTATTGAGTTCTGGCGCGGCGTGCCGCTGATCACCGTGCTCTTCATGGCGGTGAATATGTTGCCGTTGTTTATGGGCGTGTCCGTCAACAAGCTGCTCGCGGCACTGATTGCGGTCGCCCTGTTTTCGTCCGCGTATATGGCCGAGGTCGTTCGTGGCGGTTTGCAGGCAATCCCCAAGGGGCAATACGAGGCGGCGGCTGCGATGGGCCTCGGCTATTGGCAGTCGATGATATTCATTATTCTGCCACAGGCGCTGCGGCTGTCATTGCCGAATATCGTGGGCAACTTCATTGGGTTGCTGAAGGACACGTCACTCGTTTCGATCATCGGGTTCTTCGATCTGCTCGGCATCGCGCAGGTGGGAACGTCGGATGCGAATTGGGCGACACCGAATACCGCGCTGACCGGCTATGTGTTCGTCGGCGCCGTTTATTGGGCGATGTGCTTTTCGATGTCGCGCTATGCGAAGCACTTGGAAGGCGTTCTGGCGTCGGGAGAGAAGCGGTGAGCGGCAATGGCGCGAACGCGGTCGAGATTCAAGGCTTGAACAAGTGGTTCAAGTCTTTCCATGTTCTCAAAGACGTCAACCTGTCCGTCGCGCACAGCGAGCGCGTGGTGATCTGCGGGCCTTCCGGTTCGGGTAAGTCGACGTTGATCCGTTGCATCAACGCGCTGGAGCCGCACCAAGAAGGTAAGATCATTGTCGAAGGCGTGCCCCTGAGCGAAGAGGTGGGGCAGGTGGAGGCCGTGCGTGCGAATGTCGGGATGGTGTTCCAGCAGTTCAACCTGTTCCCACACTTGACCGCGCTCGAAAACTGCACGCTGGCGCCGATGTGGGTGAAGAAGATGCCCAAGAAGGACGCCGAGAAGCTGGCGATGCAGTATCTGGAGCGCGTGCATATTCCCGAGCAGGCCAACAAGTATCCGGGCCAGCTTTCGGGTGGGCAGCAGCAGCGCGTGGCGATCGCGCGGGCGCTGACCATGGAGCCGCGCATCATGCTGTTCGACGAGCCGACAAGCGCGCTCGACCCCGAGATGATCAAGGAAGTGCTGGAGACGATGGTCGAACTCGCGGAGACGGGCATGACCATGCTCGTCGTCACGCACGAGATGGGTTTTGCGCGTACGGTTGCCAACCGCATAGTGTTCATGGACTTCGGCGAGATTGTCGAGGTGGCAACGCCGGACGAGTTCTTCACAAATCCGAAGAGCGAACGGACGAAAGAGTTTTTGAGTCAGATTTTGAGATGAGAGGAGACAATCCCATGCGCATGTTTCTGACTGCCGCGGTTGCGTTGACGATTTCGGGCAGCGTTGCGGTCGCTGGTTCTGCAGGTCTTGCTGACTCGTGGGCGGGCGAGATGCGCCAGGTCGAGGCGAACGTCGAGACGACCTACCCGATGACCCTCTCATTTGGGGCCAAGACGGTGACGGCGGACTATCCGACGTTGAACTGCAGCGGCACGTGGACGAAGGTGGCTGAGAGTAGCGGCTACGTGATCTACGCGGAGAAGGCGACAAACAAGAAGGGTGCCACCTGCATCGACGGCATGGTCATGGTGACGATCGATCAGGGCAAGGTTGTGCTGGGTTGGTTTGCGGCCTATGGCGGCGCGCCATCGATGGCGACGGCGGTTCTGTCGCGAGCTGCAAACTGATCTCGCTCGCGTTGGGCTAAAGCGGAACGATTTCCGTCTTCTCCTGGGCGTAGGGCACGAAGCCCATCTTTTGGTAGAGCGGTAGGGCACGCGGGTGGTCGAGCGTGTTCGTGTGGACCCACAGGCGTTCGATGGGCTTCGACCAGGCGATGTCGATTGCGGTGGCGAGCAGGAATGAACCTAGTCCTCGACCCAGGTAGTCATGGATGAGGCCGAAGTAGGCGAGTTCTGCTTCGGCTGACTTGCGGAAGTCGAGCTCGGCATAACCGGCGGGCGCGCCTTCGCAATAGAGAACGTACAGTTCGACTTTTTCGTCTTGCACGATCGCGGCGAGTTTTTCGTCGCTCATGCGTGTGCGTTCGACCCAGATGTAGGGGCCGCCGACCGTTTCGTAGAGATAACGGTAGAAGTGCACCGGCGGGCGCTTGACCTTCAACAGCATCACCCGGCCGTTGTCTTGGTCGTGTCTGAGATGTGGGCGAAGGGCTGCGGGCTTCGCCTTCATTTCCAGTTTGGTGATCGTGATCGGGATCGGCGCTTTGGTCATTTTTCGAGCGGCAGGTCGTGGCGCGAACCCCATTCGGCCCAGGATCCATCGTAGATCGCGGCGTCGGGGGCGCCCATGGCTTTGAGGCCGAGTGCGATGACCGCGGCAGTGACGCCGGAGCCGCAGCTCGCTGTGATCGGCTTTGTCACGTCGATGCCGGCGTCGCGGAAGGCGGCCGCGAGCGCGTCGCCTTTGCGCAGTGTGCCGTCGGGGTTCAGAAGTTTGGAGTAGGGCAGGTTTTTCGCGCCCGGGATATGGCCGCCGCGGACGCCGGGGCGCGGTTCGGGTTCGATTGCGCCGAAGCGGGCAGGGCCGCGCGCATCGACGATCTGCTCTCGCTTGGTTTTCAGGTTCTCAAGCACTTGGTTCGCGTCGCGCAAGATGAGGTGGTTCGGGCGCGGGGTGAAGTGGCGCTGCTGCGGCACGGGCGGCATGTCGTCGAGCGGCCGGCCTTCCGCACGCCATTTCGGGAAGCCGCCGTCAAGTACGAAGACCTCCTCGTGCCCCATGACGCGGAACATCCACCACGCGCGGGCGGCCGAGAACAGGCCCATGCCGTCATAGGCGACGATGCGGTGGCCGTCGCCGATCCCAAGCTTTTTCATGCGTGAGGCAAACTTCTCGGGCGGCGGCAACATGTGCGGGTAGGGCGAGGCCGTGTCGGCTATGTCGTCGAGGTCGAAGAACAAGGCGCCCGGGATGTGGCCCTCGGCATATTCCGCTTTCGCGTTGCGCTTTTGGTCGGGCAGGTACCAGGACGCGTCGACGATGCGCAGGTCGGGCGCACTCAGGTGGTCGGCCAGCCATTGGGTGGTGACAAGGGGGCTGCTCATTTCTTTTTCTCCAGCCATTCGGGGACGGGCAAGCCTTTCGAGCGCAGGAAATCGGGGTTGTAGAGCTTCGACGCGTAACGCGTACCGTAGTCGCACAAGATGGTGACGATGATGTTGCCGCGGCCGAGCGCACGGGCGAGGTGATAGGCGCCCGCGACGTTGACGCCCGACGACGTCCCGAGGCAAAGGCCTTCGTCGCGCAGGAGTTCGAAGCAGAACGGCACCGACTCCGCGTCGAGGATTTGGAACGCCTCATCGGGCTTGAAGCCCTCAAGGTTCGCGGTGACGCGGCCTTGGCCGATGCCTTCGGTGATGGAGGAGCCTTCGGCCTTCAGTTCGCCGTGCTTGTAGTAGTTGAAGAGTGCCGCGCCCGGCGGGTCGGCGAGCGCTATTTTGACGTTCGGGTTTTTCGTGCGCAGCGCCGTGGCGACGCCTGCCAGCGTGCCGCCGGTGCCGATCGCCGAGACGAAGCCTGCGACCTTGCCATCTGTCTGGCTCCAGATTTCGGGGCCGGTGGTTTCGACGTGGATTTGGCGGTTCGCGACGTTGTCGAACTGGTTCGCCCAGATCGCGCCATTCGGTTCCTTTGCGTTCAGTTCTTCGGCGAGTCGGCCGGAATACTTCACATAGTTGTTCGGGTCCTTGTAGGGGACCGCGGGAACCTCGATGAGGTCGGCGCCCATGTGGCGCAGCGTGTCTTTCTTCTCTTGGCTTTGCGTCTCGGGGATGACGATGACCGAGCGGTAGCCGAGCGCGCGGCCGACCATGGCCAGGCCGATGCCGGTGTTGCCGGCCGTTCCCTCGACAATCGTGCCGCCGGGCCTGAGCCTGCCGCTGCGTTCGGCATCGCGGATGATGCCGAGCGCGGCGCGGTCCTTCACCGACTGACCGGGGTTCATGAACTCGGCCTTACCGAGGATTTCACATCCGGTGATGTCCGATAACCGATTGAGACGGATCAGCGGCGTGTTGCCGATCGCTTCGATGACGCTGCGTTTGATGTCCATGGGGGGAAACTATGGGCGCAGCGGGCTGCGATCAAGCCTCAGGGCGGATGAGAGCGATGTCGCGATCGGCTGCCCAGCTGTGCAGGTTTTCGTGTTTCAAAGCCGCGGCCATCAGGTCCGGGAACTGGTCGGGCGTGCAGGCAAAGACCGGGCAGCCCATCGCGGCGAATGCGCCCGCGTGTTTGGTGTCGTAGCCGGGCCTGCCGTCGTCGCTTAACGCCAGCAGGGCTACGATGTTGACGCCGGATGCGACCAAGGCTTGGGCGCGCGCAAGCATTCGCTCGGCGTCGCCGCCTTCGAACAGGTCGGAGATGAGCACCAGGTGCGTTTTGTGCGGTTCCTCGATATAGCGTTCGCAATAGGCGAGCGCTTGGTTGATGTCGGTGCCACCGCCGAGTTGCACGCCGAACAGCACTTCGACGGGGTCGGCAAGCTGTTCGGTCAAGTCGAGAACGACCGTGTCGAAGACGACGAGCTTGGTTGAGATCGCGGGGAGCGATGCTAAGACAGCGGAGAAGATTGAGGCATAGACGACCGACGTTGCCATCGAGCCGGATTGATCCACACAGAGGATGATGCGGTGCAGGTTTGCGCGCTGTGACTTACGCGAGCGGCCGATCAGGCGTTCGGGCGCGAGCGAGGAATATTCGGGCTGCCAGTGCTTCAGGTTCGCGCGGATCGTGCGGTCCCAATCGATGTCTACGAAGCGTGGGCGGTTTGTGCGCGGACCGTGGCGAATGGCGCCTCGGATCGTCTCTGTCGTCTTCTTCTCGAGCTTGGCCATCAATTCGCGCACGACTTTCGCGATGACTTGGCGCGCGATCGCCTTCGTCTTGTTCGGCATGACGTTGCGTAGTGCGACCAGGTCGGCGACGAGGTGCACGTCGGCCTCTGCCGCGGCCAGGAATTCGGGCTCGAGCAGCATCTGCTTCAGGCCGAGACGCGAGAGGGCGTCCTTCTGGATCACCTGCACGACGGATGAGGGGAAGAACTCGCGGATGTCGCCAAGCCAGCGGGCGACGCGCGGGGCCGATGCGCCGAGGCCGCCCTTCTTGCCCGTTCCTGGACCTTGCGGCGTGTCGTAGAGCATAGAGAGCGCGCGATCGAGCCGCTGGTCGCGCTCGCTCAAGCCGCCGTCTTCCTGTTCTCCGCCGAGCGCCAAGCGCCAGCGGCGTAAGCGTTCGTTCATCGCAACCCTAAGATCAGTTTGAGGAGGGGCAAGGATTTCTCGAAGCCCGGTGCGTCGTCGTCCGAGGCTGCGGTCGGCTTTGTACCGCTGCTCGGCGTGCGGACTTCGTCGAGCAGGCGGCGGCGTTCCATGGCGTCGAACCCGGAGAACGCACGGCGCAACATCGGTAGTAGATTCGTGAACGCCTCGTCGCTGAGTTCGACGAGCCAGCGATCGACAGCGCCTCGAAGTGCATTATCGTTGAGCAACACGTGGCCGCCGCCCGAGAGGAAGCCGTCGAGCCAATCGCCTGCGGCTGCCGATGGAACCGAGGGTGACAGAGCGCGGGCGAGATGGCGCTCGGCGGCATCGGCGTCGAGCACGCTTGCGTCGTAGAGAAGGCGCACGGCTGAGCCGCCCAGCATTGGCGTCGCGTCACGATCGTTTGCTAGTTCATCCAGCGCGGTGCGCCAGTCCGTTGTTAGAGTTTCGTCTTCAAGCAGCGCGGTCGCGCGGTTGAACTCGCTCACCTGGCGCGCGAGTCGGCTGGCGGACTCCATGTCGAGGTTGCGGCTCGCGTATTTGAGGTTGGCACATACGGTTTCGCCCATGCCGACGAGCAGGCGGCGTAGGTCGTCTTGCGGGATCTCGCGGGCGTCGCCATAGCGCAGCGTTTCCGCGAGCGGGGCGGCTGCTTCCATGAGTTGCCCGACGTCGTTCGACGTGGCGGCGGTCTGTTGCAGCCTGGTTAGTGCGGCGTCGGCGGCCGCGCGCAGGCCCGCGAACAGGCACTCGCGGACGGCCTGTGCCACGACCGGCAGGTCGGATGTCGCGTTGATGCGGGAGATGACGGCGTTGCCTGCGGCCTGTTCAATCGTCGCGCCCCACACGAGCGCTTCGGCGAGGCGGACCGAAAATTCGGGCTGCCAGACGAGGCGCCACTTTTCGCGGAATGTGCCGCGGCTACGGCCGGCGTCGAGCGGTTCGGCCCAAGGCACATTGATGAGGCGTAGGCGGCGGAACAGCCAAGATTTGTCGCGCCCCGCATCCGAGCGAAGGTCGAGCGAGGCTTCACTGTCGGTCGCTTCGAGCTTCAGGCGCAAGCGTTTGAGTTCTTGCTGCAGGTCGGCCTGCAGCGGCGTTTGCGGGACGCCGGGCGGGATCTCGCCAACATCCGTGCCGATGACGAGGCGCTGCTCGATCACACGCCAGATGGCGACTTCGCCGTGGGCGAGTGTCGTGAGGAAAGCGTCGCGCAGTTCGACGAGGCCGGGCAACGAGCGTTCGCGCAGAATGGCGAGCGCTTCTGCGAGCCGGACCGCGTCGATTACACTTGCGGGGGCAGCGAGTTGACCGTTGTCGCGCATCAGGTGGGCCGCTTGCGTGAGCCAGCGCGCGACGAGTCGGCGGCCATCGCGTTTACCGGCGCCGCGTTGCATGAGATCGGTCCACAGATGACGATACCAACGCGGTGAGATAACACCGGCGCCGTAACCACTTGCTGCCGCGAGCCGCGGTTCGCTCCACGGCGCCCAAGTGGCGGAGGCTTTGACCTTCGGCAAACCCTTTAGCTGGGCGCGATCGTCGGCGGCGCTGCGCTTTGTGGTTAGGGCGGGCGCGTGCCAGGCGCCGACGACAGCGGCGATCTTGCCGTTCGTACTCTTCACCGTCTCGGCGATGGCGAGACGCATATGAGCCTCGCGCTTTTCGTTCCAGTCATGGTCGTGGCGCAGCGGGACTTTTTCGCGGAGGACCGCCATCGCACTCTCGATGGCCATAAAGACGGAGGTCGTGCCGTCGGTCTCTTCGATCAGATCGTTCCACCAGCTTTCGCCGTCCTCGCGACCGGCGGCGCGGGCGAGTGCGGTCAGCGGATCGCGTTCGACTTCGTCTACGTCTTCTGGAGCTTGCTCCGGACCGTTTTCTTCGGCGCCTTCTTCGCTTTCGGTTGGAGGTTTGCGGCGCGCAAGCGTGTGTTCCGCGGGCAAGTCGATGAAACGAACCGGCCGGTTGCGCTTTAGCGCCCACAGTGCCGCGCGCCACTCGGGCGAGAATTCGGCGAAGGGATAGAAGCTCGCGTTCGCGGGGTCGTCAGTTGCATACACAAGCAGCGCGACGGGCGGGCGCATCGCGTCGTCGGCAACGTGTTTGATCAAGCTGTCCGCTTCGGGCGGTCCTTCAATCAGCACCACGGCGGGGTCGAGCACGTCGAGTGCGCGCTCCAGGCTAAACGCGGAGCCCGGCCCGTGATGGCGAATGCCGAAGACGTGCAGGTCGCCTGCCACTTTAGACTACCTCGCGGATCGCGCTGTAGAGGTCGGACCATTCCTTGCGCTCGCGTACGACGGTTTCGAGATACTCGCGCAGCACGGTTTGGTCCTGGACCGGGTCCTTGACGATGGCGCCGACGAGGTTCGCGGCGAGCGTCGTCGCGTCGATTGCGCCCGCGCCGAAGTGACCGGCTTCCGCCCAGGCGCCGATCGTGACGCTGATCGCTTCGGCCGTGGAGAGTGAGCCGGACGGTGTCTTGAGCTTCAGCTTGCCGTTCAGCGTTTCGCCCTCGCGCAGTTCGCGGAAGATCGTGACGACGCGCTTGATTTCGGCTTCGGCAGACGGGATCGGCGGCAGTTGCAGGCTCTGGCCGATCTCGCCGACGCGCTTGGTGACGATGGCCGCTTCTTCCTCGACGGTCGGCGGAAGGGGGAGAACCACCACGTTGAAGCGGCGCTTCAGAGCGGCCGAGAGTTCGTTCACGCCCTTGTCGCGATTGTTGGCGGTGGCGATTATGTTGAAGCCGCGTTTGGCGGCCACCAAGTCATCGAGTTCGGGGATCGGCAGTACCTTCTCGGACAACACGGTGATCAACGTGTCCTGGACGTCGGAGCCCATACGGGTCAGCTCCTCGAAGCGGACGAGCTTGCCGTCTCTCATGCCGCGCATCAGTGGCGTGGGGACGATGGCGTCCCTCGACGGACCTTTGGCGAGCAGCTGGGCGTAGTTCCAGCCGTAACGGATTTGCGTCTCGTCGGTACCGGCCGTGCATTGGATCATCAGTTGGCTTGAGCCGGAGATCGCAGCGGCAATATGTTCCGATACCCACGACTTCGCAGTGCCCGGAACGCCGAGCAACAGCAGTGCGCGGTCGGTCGCGAGCGTCGCGACTGCGGTTTCGATCAGGCGTTTGTTGCCGATGTATTTGGGTGAGATTTCAGTGCTGCCGACCTTCCCGCCCATGAGATAGATGACGACGCTCTGCGGCGACATCAGCCAGCCGGTCGGCTTTGGGCGCTTGTCGGCTTTGATCAGCGCGTCGAGTTCTGGTTTGAACTCGGCTTCGACCGGCTGGCGGACGCTGTCTTTGCTCATGTTGCGGGTTCCTGGAGGGCGGTGTTGAAGGCGATGAATTCGTAGGCGGCGGCTGTTTCTTTGCGTGGCAGGTCGGCGATCGCGGCGGCGAAGTCGGCGTCGCGCCCGGGCGGCAGTATCGATGCGAACGCGGCATAGGTGGTGGCGTCGACCGTGGGCGCTTCGGCGGACTTCCACACGCCGCCCGACAAGAGCTTGCGAGCGAGCGCATCGCTGACCGTGCCGCCCGCCATTCGTCCGAGCCACTGCAGTTCGAACGCCCAGCGCCACTGCAAGAGGTTGGGCGTCAGGGCTTCGAGGATGGAGGCGCGATCGGCGGGCGCTAGGTTCAGCAGGAGTTGACCGAACTTTGTGACGAGTTCGTGCAGGCTCATCTTCGCCAGATGTGGCGCGAGCTTGCCAGCGACAGCATGATCGCCTTCGGTCAGTCCGGCGATCGCGAGAGGTGCAGCCAGCCCGTCATCGGGCGTGAGCGCGCCGGCGAGGTCGGCTGGCCCCAAGGAAAGCGCACGCGCCACATCGCTGAACGCCAGGTTTTTGAACATGCGGTGGAGCTTCTCGGTTGCGGCGAGGTTGCGTGTGCCGGTCGATGCGTTTGCGGGAAGGTCCAACAGCTTAGTCAGCTCGGCTGCGTTTAGTTTCAGCGTCTTGCGGCCGAGCATCGTGCGACCGGCCTCGATCAGTGCGACCGCTTTGGCAAGCTTGGCTTCGTAAGCTTCTGTGCCGCGTGTCGCGCTCAAGTGTTCGAGGGCCGCTTCGCGTACGCTTGCCGCGCGATCCTCCTTTGCGAGCTGTTCGAGCAATGGCGTGTCGGCTGGCGTCAGGCCGACTTCGAGTGCTTCGACGAGGGTTGCGCGAACGTCGGCAGGGGCGGTCGCCAAATGGCGTTCGACCCAGTCGCGGGCGGTGTCGGCGTCTTTGCTTCGGAGTTGGCGGATCGCGGCGGCCTTCTGAGCCTTGGGCAGCAACGCCCATTCGCTTTCGCTGTTCGATGGCGCATCAGCGGGCGTCTGGTCGGGTGCGTGGCGCAGGCTCAGCCAGACACGCTCGGCTGTGCCCAACCGATCGGAACAGGCTTGAAGCAGGCCCTCGAGCCGCGGCAGATCGAAAGGGTGCAGGCGGACGCCGCGCGCTTCCAAGCGATCGAACACTGCGTTGCCGAGCTGGCTCCATCCGTCTTTGGGCAGACTTGTCGCCAACCGCGTTAGAGGTCGGCGCGCTGCGTCAGGCATGATCGGGCGTGCGTCTTCGTGCAGGCGAGTTTTGATGGTCGCGGTGCCGACGCCGGCGTGACGGCGATGGCGTTTACGCTGCGCGGCGAGGGCGAGTGTTGCGAGCGCGTTGTCGTCAGCTGTCTTCAGTGGCGCGCGTGAGAGACCAAGCGCAATGGCCCGTTCGAAGTCTGCGGGGATGAGAGACTCGCTCATGGGCCAACCCATCGGCCGATCGGCGTCTCGGCGAGCATCAGCGTGAACTTGTGACCGTTCCACAGTCCGATCGCGTCCAGATCGGTGAGGCCGAGCAGCGGGCTGACCGATTCCTCTTGAGCGTCGGCGAGCGGTAGAATCGCGCTGCCGTTCGGATCGCCGATCGCAAGGCCATCGCTGGCTGGAACGATGAACACGTTGGTCATGCCGAGGGGCCACTCGGGCACAAAGGGCTGTGCGGCCAGTACATCGTCCCAATGATCGAGGGCGCCTGTGAGCGAACGGTTTTGGTTCAACGGCGTGGCCCTTGTGCCCGTGGGTTTGTGGTCGGCGAGCACGGCGCGTAGCGGCATGGCGGAGGGGTAATAGGCGACTTGTGCTTCGATCTCTTCGCCCGCGTAGAAAGTCGAGCCGGTGTTGCCCATTGAAGCGGGGACGAAGTCGATCAGCGACGCGAAGCGTCCAGCCTCGTCACCGTCAGTGCGTGTGAGCCAGGTTTCGATGCGGCGAAGCGCGTCGGCTTGCAGAATCGAACGGGTGCCTACGACGACCCAGCGCCCCGTGCTGCGTGGCGCCGATGGGTCGGCCAAAACCTCGTCGCGCTTAAGGCTCCAGCCGATCGCGCGGCGTATGTCTTGGCGCAGGGTCTCGGGCAGGTCCGCCTGTTTGCGATAGGCTTGCGCCATCAGATGCGCGAGGCCCAACTGCTCGACGATGAAGTCCGCGCGTTGTTCCGGGCGGAGCTTCATCAGGTCGCCGGGGATCTGGTCGATAAAAGAGGCCAGTCCCGGCGCTTGCGCGTCGGCAAGGCGGCGGGCCGCGGTGCGGCATCGATCGGCACTTGCTTGCGCGAAATCGCCGAGCCCAGCCTTGAGCTGGTCATGGAGCCATTGGTCCAGCTCGTCGAGGCCGTCCGCGATCTTGGCCTCGCGCGCTTCGCGCTGGCGCTTGCGTTGTGCTTCGAGTTTTGCCGGATCGGGCGGGCGTCCAGCTTCGGCAACCTTTTCAGCTTCGGCAACTGGCGATGCTTCGGGGTTAGCGGGGCTATCGGTTGAGGAGCGCGGCGCCGCGGATGTTGTCTTGCGGCGGCGGGCGAGCCAATCGCGTACCCAATCGGGTGGTTCAGCCTGTGTAAAGCGTACAGGGTGGTCGATGTTGATGAGCAGGATCGCGAGTACATGCTTGCAGGGGAATTTTCGGCTTGGGCAAGAGCACTTGTAGCCGACATCGGCGAGCGAAACGTTCACGCGGTAGGGTGTAGCGCCGGAGCCTTGGCACTCTCCCCAAACGAGAGTTTTCTGGGCATCACCGGCGAGAAGAGGCCAGCCCGTTGGCTTGACAAGCTTATGGGCCGCGTCGAGCGACGACTTGTCCGGCGCCAATGCTTCGATCTTGTCCCTCGTCAGCACCTGAATCGCACCCGCATTGCTTGCTCAAAGCAGGTTTCCACGCCCTGCGTCGGTAATCAAACGCCTGGTTTCGCTAGCGGCAGGTTTAGCTGAGCTTGGCGCATTGCCGGCGTTTTTGCGTCAGCACCTCCCCTTCCAACTCCGCTTTGATGCGGTGCCAGTGGGTGTCGATTTCTTCGAAGGGGGTGATGCCGTAGTGCTCGCGCATCACGCGGCGGGTGACGGCAACGAGGAGCGGTTTGTGGTGTTGGCGCCAGTGGTCGAAGCTCCATGGCTCGCCGGATGACTTGAGCGTGGTCGTTGCCATGAAGACTTGGGCGGCGAGGCCGGCTTCGGCCGTCATGACATCCACTGTCGTCGGGGCGTATTCGGTGTCCTCGAAATACCCGATGCGGGCAATGTCGTCGTCGGTCAGTCCCTGGGTGACCAGGCCGTCGACGCGGGCACCTTTGCGCTGGATTAAGGTCGGAAAAGTGTAGCCAAGGGCGGTTTCTGCGGCGTAGCCGGCAAGCCAGCCCTGGGTGAATGCGAGGCCTACCGCTTTGCGGTCGATTACAGCCTCGAGCAGCTCCAGATCCATCAGCGAGCCGTAGAAGAAGAAACTGTTTCCCGTCACTTTTTGCCCTTGGTTTCCGCCTCTGATCCGCGCGCGCGGGTGGCACGTATACAGCCGTGCACCAGTGCCTGGAAGGGCGCGCCCCGCTTTGGTTCGAAGACAATGCCGCAACACCACCCTGACGAATCCTTGTTGATTGAGTATGCGAACGGCTCGCTCCACGAGGCGAAGGCGCTGCTTGTCGCGACGCATCTGGCGCTTTGTCCGGTGTGCCGTCGCGCGGTCGCGGCTATCGAGGTGGCAGGGGCGGCGTTGGCGTTCGAGGATGCCGCCGCGCAGGTTGGCCCAATGCCGGATGTTACGGCGGCGGCGGTGGAAACACGCGCTACAGCGGTTGAACCCAATGCACAGATCCCTGAGCCCCTTCGTGGATATCTTGGACGGCCAGTGCCGGAACTCGGTTGGGTGCCGGTAATGGCCGGGATGAAGGAGTATCCGCTCCCCGCGTTCGCGCGCCGGTCGAGCGTGCGGTTGCTCGCGATCGAGCCGGGGCGGCGGATGCCGCGCCATACGCATGAGGGGCTTGAGTTGACGCTGGTGCTGCAGGGCAACTTCAGGGACGCCAGCGGTGCCTATGCGAAGGGCGATGTTGCGACGGCGGATCCGTCGGTTGATCACCAGCCGCAGGCAGGTGGCGGGGAGTTGTGTCTGTGTCTGGCGGTGGAAGATGCGCCGCTGAAACTGACCGGACTCAAGGGCGCGCTGATAAATGCCGCCGGATCGGTGCGTAAACTGGTGGGCCGCTAGGGTTTCGCCAGCGCGACCTGCGTCACGTCGATCGAGCCGGCGCGGAAGCCGGCTTCGCAGTAGCTTAGATAATAGCCCCAGAGCCGCTTGAAGTTGTCGTCGAACCCGAGGGGCCGGATGTCATCCCAGGCGCCGAGGAAGCGGTCGCGCCACAGGCTAAGCGTGTCGGCGTAGTCGCGGCCGAACGTCGTGTTGTCATGCCAGGTCAGGCCTGCGCGCGCCACTTGCTCGCGCAGTGCCTGCATTGAGGGCAGCATGCCGCCGGGGAAGACGTATTTTTGAATGAAATCGACGCTCTTGCGGTAGGTCGAAAAGTAGCGCTCGTCGATCGTGATGATTTGCAGGCCCGCCTGGCCGCCGGGCTTAAGGCTCTTGCCGATCTTGTCGAAGTAGGCGGGCCAGTATTCTTCGCCGACGGCCTCGAACATCTCGATCGAGACGATGCGGTCGAACGTGCCTTGCGTGTCGCGGTAGTCCTCGAGGCGGATGTCGGTCTTGTGGCTAAGGCCGGCCTTCGCGAGCCGCGCCTTGGCGAAATCGTGCTGTTCGCGGCTGATCGTGATGCCGGTGACGCGGCAGCCGATCTCACCGGCGGCGTATTCGGCGAAGCCGCCCCAGCCGCAGCCGATTTCGAGCAGTTCGTGTTCGGCTTTGAGGCCGATGCGCTTGGCGAGGCTTGCGTATTTGTTGCGCTGCGCCTCGGTGAGCGATTGGCCGGGGGCTTCGAACTTGGCCGACGAGTAGGTCATCGATGGGTCAAGCCAGCGTTCGTAGAAGGCGTTGCCCAGATCGTAATGGGCGTGAATGTTGCGCCGGGATCCGGCGCGCGTGTTGCGGTTCAACGCGTGTGCGAGGCGGCCGGCGATTTTCGCCCACCATTTGCCTTCGTAAAGCTCGCGCATGCTGTCGGCATTGCGGGCGAAGACTTCGAGCAGTGCGGCGAGGTCGGGGGTGTCCCATTCCTGCGCGAGATAGCCTTCCGCGAAGCCCAAATTGCCGGTGCGCAGTAGTCGCCATAGGCAGCGGTAGTTCTTGATGGTGAGCTCGGCGTGCTTGCCGGGTTCGCTGCCGGCGATTTCGACACGGCGTCCGTCGGGCAGCGCGATGGCGACGCTTCCCCACTGCAGCCGCGCGGTTACGGGGAGCAGTAGGCGTACGAAGTAGGGGAGGTTGCGTGCGTCGGGCACTTGCCCGGAACGAACGGCGATCACCTGTGGGTTCTGGTTCGTGTGCGGGAACCTTTGGGTCTCCGCCGACGAGAGCTCTGTAGGAGAGCTGGCGGCGGGCGCCTTGATTTGCATCATCATTCGGCTGCCTCTTGGCCGGCGTGGAATACGCGCGGCGCCTTCACTTTGCCCAAGGGCAGTTTCGCGCCGATCCGCTCGGCTACTTCGAGGCCGGCTGTCAGGCCGTCTTCGTGGAAGCCGTAACCTGCGTAGGCGCCGCAAAACCAGGTGCGGTGTTGGCCTTGGATCATGTGGAGGCGGCGCTGCGCGACGAGGGCGGCCGCGTCGAACTGCGGGTGGTCATAGTTGAACGTGCGGAAGGTCAGATGCTCGGCCGGCGGCGCGGGCGGGTTCAAGCTCACGAAAAGTGGCTTCGCTTCGTCGATCGACTGCAGACGGTTCATCCAATAGGTCACCGAGACGGCCCCACCGGCGTCGGATTCGCGCGCGAGGTAGTTCCAACTCGACCAAACGGCTTTGCGCTTCGGCATAAGCGACGGGTCGCGGTGCAGATAGACGCGGTTGGGGGCATAGCGCATAGGCGTGAGGATGTTGCGCTCGGCTTCCGTTGCATCAGCAAGCAACGACACGGCTTCGTCGCTGTGGCAGGCGAGTACGACTTGGTCGAAGGTCTCGTGGCGACCGCTTGCGTCCGTGACTTCAACGCCCGTGTTCGTGCGCGCGATCTTCGCGACCGGTGTGTTCAAGCGGATGCGGTCTGCATACTGGGCTGTCAGACGCTTGACGTATTCGCGCGAGCCGCCCTTCACCGTTCGCCACATCGGCTTGTCGAAATAGAACAAGCGGTGGTTCTCGAAGAAGCGGATGAAGCTCTCGGCCGGGAAGGTAAGCATTTCGCTGGCGCTAGTCGACCAAATCGCGGCTCCCATCGGGACGATGCAGTGGTCACGAAACGCATCGCCGTAATGGTTTGCCTTCAGGTAAGAGCCAAGCGAGTGGCCGTGCGTGCGACCGGCGTTGAGGTCTGCCAGACCGTTGCGGCGGAACCGCAGAATGTCCAGCCACATGCGGTGAAACGAGAGGCTGAACAGGTTTTTCTTCTGCGCGAAGAGCGAACCGATGGTGTTGCCCTGCCACTCGAGGCAGCCATTCAGCGAAGAGAAGCCGAACGTCATGTTCGTGGGAATCGTCTCGACGGCGAGCTCGGCAAACAGGGCTTTGAGGTTCGGGTAGTTCAGTTCGTTGTAAACAATGAAGCCGGTGTCGACCGGGATCGTCGTGCCGTCGTAGTCGACGTCGACCGTGTGGCTGTGGCCGCCGGGGCGGGGTTCCTTCTCGTAGACGACAAGCTCATGGTCGCGGTGCAGCGCCCAGGCTGCGCCCATCCCGGCAATTCCCGATCCGACAATCGCAATGCGCATGGGTGCGCCCTAGGCTCCGCTTGCTTAACCCCAAGCGCAAGCCGCTCGAGCGTTCTGATTGCGGGTATACGGGGCGGGCGGCCTTTTGGATGCGTGGGGCGCCTCGGTTCGGGCGACGAACGTCACAATCCTAGGGGAAGCAACGACCTCAAGTGTAGTTTCGTTCCGGGCGGGTGCGTTCTAGAGCCCGTATGCTGGGTGCCGGAAGCCAAACCATGGGAGGGCGGGTGAGCCTTGAACTTCTGAGTCGAGAAGGCGTTTCGCCCGCACACCGGCCGGCGCTCTTGTTCATTCATGGTGGCTTTCACGGCGCGTGGTGTTGGGACGAGCACTTCTTGCCCTGGTTTGCGCAGATGGGTTGGCAAGCGCATGCGCTGAGCCTACGAGGGCATGCGCGCGGCGACGATCGGGATGCCAACATCAGGTACGTCCTTGACGATTATGTGGAAGATGTCGAGAGCGTCTTGGGTGCGCTGCAAAGACCAACCGTCCTTATCGGGCATTCGATGGGCGCTGTGGTTGCTCAGCGGTGCATGGCGCGCAGAAACGACGTTGCGGGGGCGGTTATGCTTGCGGCGTCGCCGTTGCGGCCGGCCCTTGGCGTCGTCCTGCGGATACTGCTGCGGCATCCGGTGTCGTTCGTGCGCGCGCAGCTCTTGGGCGATGCGAAGGCGGCACGGCGGGCGATGGCGTCGTTTTTCTTCGACGATGCACTCGATGCGGACACACGGGCGCGCTACATCGCGCAGCTTACGGCGGAGTCGTCGACGCTCGACCTGTTCACACGCCCACCTTTGGTCGTGGATCCGAGCGAGCGCCGGCCGGTGCTTGTCGTGGCGGGGCGCGACGACTGGTCGATACCGCGGCGAGACCATGAGGCGCTGCGCGATGCCTATCGGGCAGAACTGGTCGTCTGTCCGGGCGCGCACGACTTGATGTTGAGCGTGCATTGGAAAGCGGTTACCGAGGCGATCCGGCAGTGGCTCGAAGCGAAGTTTGACCGCGCGTAGGCGTGTGCGCTCAAGTGTTGCGCTTCTGCGCGTCGAGCAACCTTTTGGCCATGCCTTCCATGGTCAGCAACTGCCGGGTCTTCTTGAGAGGATCCTCGGCGGTGATGTTGACGCCGCGCAACACGCGGCGCAGCACCGCACCGCTGTCGAGGCAGGTGTCGACGTCGATCAGGTTCAGGCACGCAGAGTCCTGTTCGAAGGCGCCGAAGGCGGCAAGCGTCGCGCTGGTGATGTCGGTCAGAATCGCGCGATTGACACCGCCGTGGGCGACAAGCAGTAGCGTCGACCACGTGGGGTCGTTGGTGATTGCCGTGAACGCGGGAACGACCCGGTCGACGAAGGCTTGGAACGGTTCACCGGACGCATAGCAGGCGCCGGGTTCACTCGCCTGAAACATGGCATAGGCGTAGTCGACGGGGCTGAGCTTGGCGCGCGCGATAGGATCGCCGCCACGGATCTCTTCGAGTTCAGGAACGATCGCGACGTCGAGCTTACGGTTGCCCAACACAATGGCGGAGGTTTCGCGCGTGCGCGGCAGGCCCGAACAGATCGCCCGGTCAAAGGGAACGTCGGCGAGCAGTTCGCCCATCGCGGCAGCTTGTTTGCGCCCGCGGTCGGTGAGGGGAACGACGCGGGAATCGGGGGCGCGTGTGCCGTCAGGGCGCACATACTCAGCCTCCGCATGGCGCATGAGGTAGATGCGCCGGCGGCGCGTGCGGTCGAAGGGGAGGTTAAGGTCCATGGGTTTTCTCATAGCAACCGTTTGCGAGCTTGTCAGCGGCAGGCTAGGAAGCGGCCATGCTGACGTTCTCCCAGGTCGCCGCTATCCTGATCGGCGCTTTTTATGTGTTTGCCGGCGTCGTCGTTCTGCGCGCGATGGCGCTTGATCGGGTGATGGATCAGTTGCTGGCGGCACTGAATGAGCCGAGTGCCCCGAAGGAGCGCATGAAGTCCCGCGTGCTGACGGTCGGGGCGGTGCTTACGCTCTCGAGCGGCGTTGCGCTGATGCTGCTTAGCCCGCTGGCGTTTCCTGTGTTCTTGGCGTGCGCGCTCTGGCAGGGCGGGTATCTGCTTTGGGCGGAGAAGGCGCTTCCGCCTGAAGACGACGATGAAGCGCGTGGCCGGAAGCAGACGAAGAATGCGTTCGTGGTCTATCTGGCCGCCACCGCGTTTGTGGCTTGGCTTGCAGCGCAAGGATTGTTGCGGCACTGGGGTGCGACGGTCTCATCGCATGCGGTTGACTTGGCGATAATGGCTGCAGCGGTTGCTGGGGCTTGGGCGTTCATTCATAGGCGGCGCCAATCGGCGAAGGATGAGGCGGCTCCACTTGCCGCTGGAACCCCAGGCGAGGACGCGCTTCCCTCTCGGTTGAGGCTCGCGCCGGAGTGGAACTGTTCGCCGCTTTGGGATGCCGATACGGGCAGACCGGTCAGCGTGTACCGGCTTGGGCTTTCGTTCGAGCTGGCTGAGCGTATCGAGGCCTGGGATGACACGTGGCAGGCGACCTACAACGAAGACGATCCAATGCTGAGCGGGTTTCAGGACGAGGGCGCGTGTCAGGCGTACCTGGCGGAAGGCCGGGCGATCGCCGAGGCGCTGCGGGGCGAGTGGAAGGGCGATCTCGAGATCGGTGAGCTGGTTTGCTGCGGCTAGCGTGATGCTGTTTGGAGACCGCCCGTCGTCGCCGAGGTTTCGCAAAACTCGCTGCGAAACTAAGTGGCTCCCCGGGCTGGATTCGAACCAGCGACCATCCGATTAACAGTCGGATGCTCTACCGCTGAGCTACCGAGGAACACTGCCGGGCACGCGGTGGTCGCACGGCAGGGGCGTGCCTATATCAGAGCGAGGTTAATGGCGAAAGAACATTTGTCCACCACCCGGAGGCCGCTCGTGTCGCAGATCAAGGTTGGGAAGTACCGCGTGAAACTGCCGAAATCAAAGCGGGCGCGGCAGGCGCTTGGCGGCGGATTGGTAGCTGGTAGCGCGCTTTCGATTCTGCCGGTGTTTGGGCTTTGGATGCTGCCGGCAGGGTTGCTGGTGCTGTCTGTCGACTCGGCCAAAGTACGCCGGTTCCGGCGCGTCCAAGAGGTCAAAGTCGTGCGCTGGTGGCGGACCCGCCAGGTCGACCCTAAGTCCTGAGCCCACAAAGAAAAAGGGCCCGGCGAACCGGGCCCAAAGTTGGGTAAATGGTGGGGTGTCTTCATGGGAAGACGAGACGGACTTTGGCGGGTGCTGGTTAACAAATGGTTAACGACATCGGCAGATTTCGCAGGATCTCAGTAACGGATTTCAGATTTGAGTTTTGCTTTGGGTCTTAAGATCTTGGGCTGCCATCGCATATCCGCCGTCGCCGCCGTCGATAAAATGTACATGGCCGCCGTTGTCGGTCGAGCTGACAAAGCAGGTCATCAGCGCCGTTGACGCGCGGTGGAGCCCGAAATCGATCAATCCGGCACCCCTTGAGTCTCTCAGAATCGACTCGATTCCATCTGCTTCGCGCGTCGAGCAGTCGATCACCATGCGCAGCGAGTCGGCGAACTTGCGGTAATCGGAATGCGAGGGCAGGGCGCGCAGGTAGTTTTGGCCATTGAAGCCGCCGATGGTGATTCCCGTTTTCTCCGAGATCAGGCCGAGCAGGGATTGGCCGTAAACTTCAAAGAGCGTTCGGCCGAACGCGCGTTCTTGGGCGCTCCCACGCGGGGGCCAGGTCGCGTTCAGGTTTGATAGTGCGACGGGGCAGGCGTCCCGCGCGAGAGCGCTTTGGATTTGGTCGTAGATTGCGCGGTAGATCGCTGGCAGTGAGGTGGTGTCGTCCTTCGCGCGGATGATCGCCGAGAGCATGACGCCGCGCTGCGACTCGAGCGGTTTCCAGCGGCAGGAGAGGCCGGAGAGGTCCGCGTCTTCCGTTGTTGTGTCGGCGGTGACGACGAAGCTGGCGCCTTTGGCCGATTTCGCAAGTATTTCGGCGCAATCGAGGCCGCCGCCCGACATCATCGCGAGCTTTCGTTTCGGCGCGAGAGTTTGATAGGCGAGGCGTACATCGCGGCCCTCGGCGCGTATGGCGGCGATCGGCATCAGCGCACAGCGGAGGTCCAGCGAGAGCGCGCGACGGCTTATCTGTTGTACGCCTTTGAGGGCGTTTCGGGCTTGAGGTTCCAGATCGCTTGGTACCAATACGATGCCGCCGTCGCCGCCGAATGCGAACGGCAGGTCACGGCCCGGGCAGGCGTTCAGGATGCCGACTATGGTGGCGGCGCCGGCCAAGTTTACGTCTTTGTAGCGGCCCGCCTGAATTGCCACAGTCGATTGAGCGACGTCGCCAACCGCGACCAACCAGTCGTCTGGCACGCGCGCATAGCTGGCTGGGTCAAGGGTTTCGGCGAAACTTGCGACGGTTTTGGCGTGCAAGGGCGGTTCCGCTTCTCGAACTAGCGCTGTTGGAGGCCACGCCCGGAATTGAACCGGGGTACGAGGTTTTGCAGACCTCTGCGTAACCACTCCGCCACGTGGCCTTGCCTTCAGCGCGAGGGGGCGTCGTATAGCAGAGCGGCCCTCTCATCACAAACGGCTGATTGCACGCATTGTCAGGGGCGGCCCCCGCCGATATAAGCGCGCCGTTCTTGGCCCTTTTTTCCCGTGGATTCCAGTGATGCAGGACATGTCGGCGGCCCGTCTTCATATGGTCGAAGGTCAGGTGCGCACGAACGACGTCACCGACCGGCGCATTACCGAGGCGATGGGCCAGATCGAACGCGAGCGGTTTGTGCCGGCTTCAAGCCGGGCTCTTGCCTACTCGGATACCTGTGTCGAGGTGAAGCCGGGGCGGCATCTGCTTGATCCGCGCTGCTTGGCGAAGCTGTTGCAGTTGGCCGAGATCAAAGAGAGCGACAAGGTACTCGATGTCGCTTGCGCGACCGGCTACTCGAGCGCCGTACTAAGCGCGCTGTCGGCTGACGTGGTGGCGCTTGAAGAGGACGAGGCGCTGGCGAAGGACGCGACGAGCGCACTGCGGTCATGTGCCAAGCTTGGCCGGTTGTTCGGTTTCATGGGTCCGCATCGCGACGGCGCCGCTTCGCAGGCGCCGTTCGACGTCATCTTCGTGAACGGTGCGGTGGAAGAAATTCCTGCTGCTTGGGTTCAGCAGTTGAAGGAAGGTGGCCGGATGGTCGTCGTTTTGCGAGACGGCCCGGTCGGCAAAGCTAACTTCTGCGTGCGCAAGGGCGGCGTGCTCAGCCGCCGGGTTGCGTTCGACGCTACTGTCCCCGTATTGCCCGGGTTCGAACATACCCAACGCTTTGTGTTCTAAGGCCTATTGCACGCGAAACGCGTGTTTTATTTGGCGCGCTAACCTCTAAGTTACCAATGGGTAGTTAACTTCGTCCCTTAAGTGGGAGGGAGTGTGTGAGTATGCGTTTTGGGGTCTGTCACATGCTTTTTGTGCGCCACGGTTTTCGTGCTGCGTTGCTAGCAACTGCGCTTTATGTCCCGCACGCTAGCGCCGATTCACTTCAGGATGCCTTGGTGAAGGCTTATCAGTCCAATCCGCAGTTGTTGGCGGAACGTGCAAATTTGCGCGCGACCGATGAGGAAGTTTCGAAGGCGATCGCGCAGTGGCGGCCTCGGGTAACGCTGAACGGCGATTACTCGAAGGTCCATACGGAGACGAAAGTCGATCCGCTTGCGCGGCAAGCGCTTCGCAGTGAGCCTTGGAGCGCCGATGTGACGGCGACGCAGACGGTGTTTGCAGGCGGACGCATTTTGGCACAGCGCCGGCAAGCTGACGCGCAAGTGAACGCTGGTCGGGCTCGTTTGCACTCGGCGGAGCAAACAGTGTTCTTGGGCACGATCTCGTCCTACATGAACGTTGTTCGTGACGAGGCGGTGCAGAAGTTGAACGAGGCGAACGTGCAGCTCCTCAAGAAGCAGCTTGAGGCGGCGCGCGCGCGGTTCGACGTTGGCGAGATTACGCGTACCGATGTGGCGCAGGCTGAGGCTCGCTTTGCCGCAGGTCAGGCGTCCGAGACGTCGGCGCAAGCGGCGCTCAAGGCTAGCCGTTTGGCATACGAACGGGCGGTCGGCGAGGCACCTGGGTCACTGGATGCGCGGCCACCGGCGCCGGATGTGCCGGAGAGCGAGTCTGAAGCTCGCGAATTGGCCCATGCCGAAAACCCGACGCTCAGGGCGGCGCGCGCCAACGAAGAGTCGGCACGCTATGGAATCGACTTCGCGGTGGGACAGATGCTGCCGAGCGTGTCAGTTCAGGCAAGCTATGGCCGCAGCGGCCAGGAGCGGGGCAACGAGACAATTCGCGACGACTCGCGGATAACCGCGACGGCCTCCGTCCCGCTTTATCAGGGCGGTGCCGAATGGGCGGGCATCCGGCAGGCCAAGGAGCGGAACAACCAAGCTCGGCTGAACGTCGAGGATGCGCGCCGGGCGACCGACGAAGGTGTCCAGAACGCTTGGGAGGCTTATCGTGCGGCTCGGGCGTCGTCGGCTGCCAACCGCGAGCAGGTAAAAGCCTCCGAGATTGCGTTTGAGGGTGTGCAGCAGGAGCTTGAGGTGGGGTCGCGGACCACGCTTGACGTGCTGGACCAGCAGCAGGAGCTGCTTAACGCCCGTGTGGCGCTGGTGCGTAGCGAGCGGGACGAGGTCGTCGCGTCGTATTCGCTGTTGTCGGCAATTGGCAAACTGACCGCCAAAGAGCTTGAGCTGCCGGTTCAGCTCTACGACCCTGTCGAAAACTACGACATGCAGACCTGGCGTCCGCTTGGAGCGGCCACTTACGAAAACTGAGGCGTTTTCGGGTTATTCACCCTATTTGGAGAGGGTGGCAGTGGCCTTGATCGGCCTACTGGAATTTCGTGCGCCCTTAGCTTAGTTTTGCCGGTCTGAGGTGGGGCGCAATACGCGCGAAAGGGTTTTCGACACAATGCCATCCCCCGGGGCACAGCAAGAACCAACGATGGAGGAAATTCTCGCCTCCATTCGCCGGATCATTTCTGAGGATTCGGAACCTGGGAAACCGGGGCCGGTGATGTCCGCGCAAGACGGCGGCGGCGAGGTGCTTGAGCTCACGAACATCGTGCACGACGATGGTTCGATCGCGAGCGCTCAGGCGCAAGCGCGAAGGCCGCAACCTGCGCCTTCGATGCCGCCGCGGCGCGAGCCCGAACCTGCACAGCGTCGCGAGCCCGTGATGCCGGAGCCGCGCGTCGCGCGCCGGCCGCAGCCGATGGCTTCCGCGCCCGCACCCGATCCACTTCGTCATATGCGCACTCAACCGGACGTCAAAATGGCAGACAACAACGATCGCGAAGGCATCTTGTCCAATCAGGCTTCGTCGGCCGTCACCAACGCGTTTGGTATGCTGAGCCGCGAACGTGATGTGACCGTGGGCGCCAACACCAGCTTAGAAGACATGGTTCAGCAGATGCTGAAGCCTATGCTGGCCGCTTGGCTTGAGCAGAATTTGCCCGAAATCGTAGAGCGCGTCGTACAAGAAGAGGTCGAGCGCGCTTCACGGACCGGCCGGCGCCGGTAGCCGTCCTCTTACTCAGCGTTAGCTCGACAAAGCCGCGCGAGGCCCACCAGGCCTTGCGCGTTTGTCGTTTATTGGCTTGAAGTCGGATCCATGCTCGAAAAAACCTATTCTCCCAAAGACGTCGAAGACCGGCTCTACCAAGCGTGGGAGGGGTCTGGCGCCTTCCGTGCGGGCCACAAGCACGGTAAGCCGTTCACGATCGTGATCCCGCCACCGAATGTGACCGGGTCGCTGCACATCGGTCATGCGCTCAACAACACGCTGCAGGACATCTTAATTCGCTTCGAGCGTATGCGGGGGCGCGATGCGCTCTGGCAGCCGGGACTCGATCACGCGGGAATTTCGACCCAGATCGTGGTCGAACGGCAGCTCCAAGAGAGGCAGACATCCCGCAAGGCGTTGGGCCGCGAAGAGTTCGTGAAGCGGATTTGGGAGTGGAAGGCGGAGTCGGGCGGCACGATCAACCGCCAGCTGCGGCGTCTCGGGGCATCGTGCGACTGGTCGCGCGAGCGCTTTACGCTGGACGAGGGCTTGAGCAAGGCCGTGCTGAAAGTGTTCGTCGCCTGCCACAAGCAGGGTTTGATGTACAAAGACACCCGGCTCGTGAACTGGGATCCGAAGCTGCAGACCGCGGTGAGCGACCTTGAGGTCGAGAACATCGAGGTCAAGGGCAACCTCTGGCACATCAAGTATCCGATCGACGGCACGGATCAGTTCATCACGATCGCGACGACGCGCCCTGAGACGATGCTGGGTGATACGGCCGTCGCAACGCATCCCGACGACGAGCGCTATAAGGCTCTCGTTGGCAAAAAGGTGCGGTTGCCGCTGAGCGACCGTCTGATCCCGATCATCGCCGACGAGTACGCCGATCCGGAGAAGGGCTCGGGCGCGCTCAAGATCACGCCGGCCCACGACTTCAACGACTATGAAGTCGGCCGGCGGCACAAGCTTGAGGCGATCAACATCCTGACGCTTGACGGCAAGATCAACGACAAGGCGCCGGAAGCCTATCGCGGCCTCGACCGTTTTGAGGCGCGCAAGCGGATCGTGGCCGACTTGGAAGTGCTGGGTCTGCTCGAGAAGATCGAGCCGGTCACGCACGCCGTGCCGCACGATGAGAAGACGAAGACCGTCGTGATCGAGCCGATGCTGACCGAGCAGTGGTACCTGAACGTGAAGCCCTTGGCGGAGAAGGCGCTTGCGGCCGTGCGCGAAGGGCGGACGGTGTTCGTGCCGGAGCGGTTTGCGGACACCTACTATCGCTGGCTTGAGAACATTCAGCCGTGGTGCGTGTCGCGCCAGCTTTGGTGGGGACACCAGATTCCGGCCTGGTACGACGATCAAGGCAACGTGTTCGTCGAGGAGACGGAGGCCGAAGCCTATGCTGCGGCGAAGGCGAAGCACGGGCGTGAGGTGACGCTGACGCGCGATCCGGACGTGCTCGACACGTGGTTCTCGTCCGGCTTGTGGCCGTTTTCGACTTTGGGCTGGCCAGAGGACACGGCGGAGTACCGCCGCTATTACAAGACCGACGTTCTGGTCACGATGTTCGACATCATCTTTTTCTGGGTCGCCCGGATGATGATGTTCGGCATCCACTTCACGGACGACGTGCCGTTCCACACCGTCTACATCCATGCTCGCGTCGTCGACGAGAAGGGGCAGAAGATGTCGAAGACGCGCGGGAACGTGATGGACCCGCTCGTGCTGATCGACGAGTTCGGAGCGGACGCGCTGCGTTTTGCGCTCGCGATCGCGGCGGCGCCGGGCAAAGACCTGCGCATGGGCAAGAGCCGCGTCGAGATCTACCGCAATTTCTGTACGAAGATTTGGAATGCGGCGCGCTTCTGCGAGATGAACGAGTGCAAGCGCCCTGAGCATTTCGATCCTGCGAATCTGGCATCGACCGTGAACCGCTGGATCGTCGGCGAACTCGTGCATATGCGGAACAATCTGACGCAATCGATCGAGGCGTTCCGCTTCAACGATGCCGCCGGCGCGCTCTATGAGTTCGTCTGGAACGTCTATTGCGATTGGTATCTGGAATTCATCAAGCCGATCCTGGCCGGCCACGACAGCACGCAAAAGGCGGAGACGCGCGCGACCGCGGCTTGGGTGATGGATGAGGTGTTGAAACTCATGCATCCGTTTGTGCCGTTCATTACGGAAGAATTGTGGCGCGTGACGGGCGAGCATGGGCCGAAGCGCACGTCGATGCTGATCTCAGCGGACTGGCCGCACTACGAGGCCATTCCGCACGACAAGGAAGCGGCTGCGGAAATGAACTGGGTGAAGGCGCTGATCAGCGAAGTGCGCTCGGTGCGCGCGGAGATGAACGTGCAGCCGTCGGTGAAGCTGCCGCTCACGCTCAAGACCGGCAACGGCACCGAGATTGAGTGGCTGGAGCGGCACAACGATTTGATCATGCGCATGGCGCGGTTGGAGTCAGCCAAGGGTGGCGAGCTTGCGAAGGGCTCGGCGCAGATCGTCGTTGGCGACGGCACGGCGGGACTTGCGCTTGAGGGCTTCATCGATTTCGCGAAGGAAAAGGCGCGTCTGTCGAAAGACATGCAGAAGGTCGAGGGCGAGATCGGCCGCATCGACCAGAAGCTCGGCAACACGGATTTCGTGACCCGTGCGCCGGAAGAAGTGGTCGAGGAGTTGCGCGAAAAGCGTGCCGAGTACGAGGCGCAGAAGGCGAAGCTGATGGAAGCTCTTGGTCGACTTGCGTGAAGGCGCGGGTGCGGGGGCTAGCACAAGGTGTGTTAGCCCCCAGTGCCCGTCAGAGGCTTAGCCGGATGCCGACTGAGATCGTTTGAGAGTCGGTGTCGATCTCTGCGGCGCGGGGCACGTTTGGCGGCGGAAACGTCACAATGTCGTGCCCGGAACTTGCGAGATAACGATACTCAACGAAGACCGACGTTTGGTCCGATACCGCGTACGCAACTCCTGCAATGCCTTGGTAAGCGAAGGACCATCCATCGTCACTGTCCGCGAGAAGGACTTGTGAGCCGGGAAGGCCGGTCGCGCTGACGTCGGATTGCGCAGCGCCAATGCCTGCGCCCAGCGTGAGGCTCCATTGGTCTGCAATCGGGAAGTCGTAGAGCGCATTCGCCATGATCGAGAACTGGCTGACGTCGCCACTGGCGTTTGCAATGAGAACTGGGCTTTGGAAGATGGAAGCGACATCGTTTTGGCGATATGCGAGTTCCAGTTCTGTGCGGAAGTTGGTAGCCGGCCAGCGGTAGCCGACGTTACCTGTTAGCGCCCAACCCGTTTCGAATTCGGTGTCGAGCGAGTTGCCGAAGAATGTGCCGGGGTCAATGCTTGACGCCCAGTTGGCGCCAATGCTGCCGCCAACATACCAAGTGCCGGCCTGGTCCATTCCATCGGCGCCTGCGGTGCCAGTGAGAAGCAGCGCAGCAGTAGACGCCAGCAACAATGTCCTCATCGTACTAAACTCCTGTTGTGAGCTGCTTTTACAAGATTTGGGTGAGACGTGATGTACGCAAAGGCCGATCCTGTGTGGGTGTGTCTCGGAGGTGACACTTTTTTCCACGAAATTGTCAGGAAGTTGTTGGCTTTTGGGCGGCTGGAGTAGGCCCTACGGTTCGAACAGCAGCTTGATGTAGTTGCGGTAGTGCATGATCTGCGCGGGGAGGGCCGTGCGTTCGTGCAGCGCCTTCGACAGGATGATGCCGCCGTCCACCGCGGCGCTTAAGGCATCGGCGAGAGACTGCAGGTCGACGTCCATCTTGGGCGGGTAGCGCTTGGCGATCTCTTCAAGGTAGCCGCGAAAGCGCTTGCGCCAGGCGAGGAAGCCTTCCGCGCTCATGGCGCGTACTTCGGCGTCGAATAGCTGGTCTTGATAGACGACCGCAGCGGCGATGCAGCCGGGGTGGACGTCGTGGACCTTGTCCATCAGCTCCGCGAACAGTTTGAGACCGATCAGGAAGCTGGCGAGCGGATCGTCGTGCAGTTCGGCGGCACGGTTGAAGATGTCGTCGAGCTGGCGCGCATTCTCGTCGAGATAACGCTGCATGAGTTCGCGGGCGAGATCGTTCTTGTCCTTGAAGTGGTAGAAGAAGCCGCTCTTCGTAATGCCGACGCCAGCGATCAGCTCTTCGATCGATGTCGAGGCGAATCCCTTCTGCAGGACAAGCTGCTCGGCGAGTTCGAGCAGGCGTTCCCGATTGGACACGGGCTTTTGTTTGGCGGCGACGGTCATGGGCAACTGTACCATAGGTGCAGTGTGGGGTGTTTGGCGGCGTGACCAGCGTCCCGCCGTGCCGTTGCGAAAGCACCTATCCCCCTGATTTTAAATTACTTTCCATTCCGTGATGGGGGCCGTACCAAGGGTCGGCTAGAGTCCGAGCATGCTCATGCATAGTTACTCGCCCAGTGTTGGGCGGTGCCGTCCGATGCAGCGCCTTTGAAGGAGTGACGACGTGAAGAAGTACGATAAGAGGGGTAACCCCGTTTCCTATGGTTCGCAGGCCGCGATCGACAAGCTCGATCAGGCGGCGGACATGCTGGCCGCGTTCAAGGCCGATACGTTGACTGCGATCGATGCGGTCATTGCCGATCATCCGGACTTCGCATTGGCGCACGCCATGCGCGCCGGTGCGCTGGCGACAGCGACGGACAAGGCCTTCGAGGACGAGGCGCTGAAGAGCCAGAAGGCGGCGGAGGCATTGGCGGCGCGCGCGAACGAGCGCGAACAGCTGCATATTGCGGCGAGCCGGGCTTGGCTTGGCGGAGATCTTGGTTCCGGTGTGGAAATGTGGGGTAGGGCGTCTATGCTCTGCCCGCACGATCTGACGGCATTGCAGTTCGCGCATGCGGGCGATTTTTTCCTCGGCTACTCGCACATGCTGCGCGACCGCGTTGCGCGCGTGTTGCCGAAGTGGAGCCGCGACGTTCCGGGGTACGGCTTCGTGCATGGCATGTATTCGTTCGGGCTTGAGGAGTCCGGCGAGTATGCCGCCGCCGAACGGCACGGCCGCGAGGCTGTCGCGATCAACAAGGAAGACGGCTGGGCGGCCCATGCGGTCGCGCACGTCATGGAGATGCAGGGCCGCGCGAAGGAAGGCGTGGAGTATCTCGCGGCAACGTCGGCAGGGTGGGAGCCGGGCAGCGGCTTTGCGTATCACCTCTGGTGGCACAAAGCGCTGTTTCATCTGGATACGAACGACGTGAAGTCGGTTCTCAAGCTCTACGACGAAAAGGTGTCGGCCGGCGGCTTCGGCCAGGCGCTGGAGCTGCTCGACGGTTCGGCCTTGCTGTGGCGGCTGCACTTACTCGGCCACGATGTCGGCAACCGGTGGGACGATCTGGCTCAGAAGTGGGAAACGCGCATCGATCACGGCTACTACGTGTTCAACGACGTGAATGCGATGATGGTGTTTGCGGCGACCGGCAACACGGCGGCTCAGAACCGTCTGATCGCGGCGGTGAAGCGGGCGACCGACGGCAAGGGCACGAACGCGATGATGTCGCGCGAAGTGGGCTTGCCGGCGTGCGAAGCCTTCGCGGCGTTCGGGCGGGGCGAGTACGCGAAGACGATCGACCTGCTGTTGCCGGTGCGCGGCAGGGCGAATCGTTACGGCGGCAGCCATGCACAGCGCGACATGTTCTCGTGGACGCTCACCGAAGCGGCCATCCGGGCGGGCGACCGTGCGCTGGCGGACGCGTTCGTGGCCGAACGGTTGGTCGGCAAGCCAGAGAGCCCCGTCAATCAGGCTTGGGCCGTTCGCAAGGACAAACTGGCCCGGAAGCAGGCGGCTTAAAGCAAACGCGGTCGCGCGCTTACGTTCGGAGTGAGCGCGCGACTCCCGGGACGTCTATCCAAATGCCGAGCACGGTCGCGAGGTAGACGAACGCGACGGATGCCGGGATGAGCACGAGCCGGTGATCCGGTTCGAGCATGAAGAGCGCGGCCACGATCAGAGCGCGAGCGATCGCGTGGGCGGTGTAGAGTGCGGTACGGCCGTAGCTCCAGCCGATGACCGGCCAGTGCATGGACATGCCGATCGCGAGGATCGGCAGTGCGAGATCGGGTGCGGTCCAGAAGGCGAGCGCTGCCATCGGCCAGAAGAGCAGCATGCCGAACATAGCCGGTCCGATGATGCTGCCCGCTGCCGACTTGTCGCCCATGAAGTTGACGCCGGCGAGGGTGGAGAGCCCCCAAGCCAGCGGAAAGATAGCGCCGCTGCCGATGAAGGCGATGGTGAGGTAGGTCTTCAACGGCAGATCCATCGTGCCGAGATACGCGAGCGCGCCCCAGTAGATCGCGCCGGCGAGCGGGAACGTGTAGCCGCCTTTCAGGCGAACGAACGACTCGAGCCGGTCGCGTCGCAGTGCGTTTTCCAGATCCATCCTTGCCCCCAAACGTCCGGGGCTAGGTTTGCACAAAGTTGCGGCCGTCGAAAAGCTCTGAAGAGGGTGAACGTTAGCGGGCGCTGCAGATGTGCACGAACTGCGCGATTTCTTTTGCGCCGGCTCGACCGTCGAGGATGGCGAAGTCGCCCATACCGATGCGAATAGGCACCATGGCGCCTGCGAGCGTTTGCCAGAACAGATTTGCCGCCGCTTGCTCGATCGCGAAGGGCATCGTTTCTTCGGCGCCGGCCTCTTGCAGCTTCTCGACTGTGGCGTCGTAACGGAGCACGCCCGATTGCGTGAAGAAATCGATCCGTGCGGTCGACGCATTGCCGAGACCGTCCGTCGATCCCGTGAATTTCGCGGTGATGCGGCCGGAGCGGGGTTCGCAGGTCGCCGTCATCAGCGTTCCGTCGGCTTCGGGCACAGCGTAGTGCAGCGCCTGCAACAGGACGCCCGCGTCCGTGAGTTGGGCGAGGATCCACTTGAGCTCCGGTGCGGGCTGCACGGTCGGCGGCGGCGGTTGCACGGCCGTTGTCAGTCTGATGCGCCAGCGCGCTTCACAGAGATTGAGGCGCGGGTAGTGCACGACGTTGTTCGCGGTGCGCACTTCGAGCTCGTCGGTGTCGCACGGGATGCCGTCTTCATCGGCGACGATCGGAAATCGGGCCTGCGGGGTGCCAAGGCCTTCGGCTTGTACAGGTTTGCCGTACTGCGACACTGCCGCAATCGCGACGCGTGGGTCGTCGCTCACCAGCGTGACGATCTCGCGGTATCCGACGTTCGATCCGGGGATGAAGACATAGGCTGCAGTGAAGGCTGCCACGACGCCGGCGAGGATGATGCCGACGCCGACCAGGGATCGTGATGATGGTGCCATCGGGCTTGTGCCTGCGTTGCTTGGACTTGTTAGGCGGGATCGGCGGTAGGTTGAAGCGGAATCATGGCGAGTGTGCGGCAGCGCACTCAGCGACCGAAGAGGCCGACCAGTTCGGAGGGCGGCGCGCTGTTGCGGGTGACGATGACGATGGGCACGTCGATGAAGCGGGCCATCGACTGCGCCGTCTCGGCCGGTGGCACGGGGCTACCCGGCGACTCGGACAAGACGATCACGCAAGGTTCGCGGCGGCGGGCGGCAAGCGCTTCGCAAGCCGTGAGCGTGTGGCTGATGGTGCCGAGATATGTGCCGGCCACGAGCACTATGTGTGCGTCGATGGCGGCAGCCAGATCGAGGTTTGTGAAGCGTGGCGCGAGCGGGGACATCAAACCGCCTGCGCCCTCGATGAACGTCACGCGGTCGGGACGAGCGGCGGCTGCGCAAGTGGCAACGAGTGCATCCACGCTGATCGGCCGATCTTCACGCTCTGCGGCCATGTCCGGCGAGAGCGCTGCTTTGTAGCGCCAAGGCGATAGTTCGACGATGTTTTGCTCGTTCACCGTGAGGCCGAGAGCGCGCAACAGCAATCCGGTGTCGCTCTCTTCAGCGTGCCTTGGGTCGAAGCCGCTGATCACGGGCTTGAACGCGGTAACCGGCATGTTCTGGCGACGAAGCGCCCGGATCAGGCCGCAGGTGACGTAGGTCTTGCCGACTTCGGTGCCGGTTGCGGTGACGAAGAACGGTCTCATGCGGCATGGTCCAGTCGGTTGCCGCACTCAGTTTGTCTCCCCCGAGCTCCGCTCGGGGGAGTACGTGCGCCGCGTAGCGGCTGCATGGGAGGGGGGCGGCTCGGCGTTTGTGGGCTTGCTTTAGATTCAGCGCTGCCCCCCTCGTGTGCGGCAACTTCGTTGCGCACCCACTCCCCCAAACGCAGTTTGGGGGAGACAAGCGGTTGTCGCTGACCGATCGCATTCATCGCACGAAGGGCCTTACGGCATCGGCGAGGCGCAGGACGTCCTCCTCGCGGTGGGCGGCAGAAAACGTCACGCGCAGGCGGGCCGTGTTCGCTGGAACCGTCGGCGGGCGGATCGCTGTGACGAGGAAGCCTTGGCGCTCCAGCGTCGTGGAGGCTTTGAGGGCGGCTTCGGGTGTGCCGAGCACGACGGGCACGATCGCCGACTGCGCAGCCGGTAAGTTTGCGTGTGCCGTGAACGTGCGCGCGAGCGCGAGAGGGCGCGCGCAGAGGGCAGGGTCGCTTGCAATGATGTCGACGCCGGCGATGGAGGCAGCGACGACGGCCGGCGGCAAGCCGGTGGCGTAGATGACGGAGCGTGCGCGGTTGACGAGGAGGTCGATGACCGGGCGGCTCGCCGCAACGTAGCCACCGTAGGAGCCGACAGCTTTCGAGAATGTGCCCATCTGTACGTCCGGGCGTGCGTTCCAGTGAGCCGCAGAGCCACGGCCGTTGCCAACGACGCCGAGGCCATGGGCGTCGTCGGTCATCACCCAGGCGTCGTGGTCGCGCGCGGCGGCAATGATGTCGGGCAGGGGGCTCAAGTCGCCGTCCATGCTGAAGACGCCTTCGGTCAGCACGAGGCAGTTTGCGGCGGCCGGCCGGTGCGCTTCGAGCAGGCTGCGCAGGTGTTCCACGTCGTTGTGACGGTACGTGTGTACAACAGCGCCGGAGAGCTTCGCGCCCGATATCATGCAGGCGTGGGAAAGCTCGTCCGCGAGGATGAGGTCGCCGGGGCCGACGAGGGCCGGGATCGTGCCGAGGTTTGCGAGATAGCCCGAGCCGAAGACGAGGGCTGCTTGCTCTCCCTTCAACGCGGCGATCTTTGCTTCAAGTTCGGCATAGAGGGCGTGATTGCCGGTGACGAGGCGTGACGCACCTGCGCCGGCGCCGTGTTCCAGCGCGGCGGCAGCGGCCGCCTTTAGCCGTTGATCCTGCGCGAGGCCGAGGTAGTCGTTGGAGCAAAAATTCAGCGCCGTCCGGTTCGGCCCCGGCAGGGTGCGCAACAGTGCGCCGGATTGCAGAGCCTCAAGCTTGCGCCGGGCCATGTCGTCGAGAGAGGTCATGGGTCATTCTAGGGCTTTGCATCTGCGAAATGGAACCCTTAGGTGTCAGGGTCAAGGAGGCGCGTGCGTGACGAATCCGGACTGGTTGACCAAAGGCTGGCCGCACATCTGGCTGCCCTATGCGCAGATGAAGACAGCGCCCGCGCCGCTCGCTGTCGTGGGCGCGGAGGGCACGCGGCTGAAGCTCGCCGACGGGCGCGCGTTGATCGACGGCGTGGCGTCATGGTGGACGGTCGCGCATGGCTACAATCATCCCCATATCCAGGGCGTGGTTAAGCGGCAGCTGGAGACGCTGCCCCATGTGATGCTGGGCGGGCTTGCGCATGAGCAGGCCTATACGTTGGCGCGGCGGCTCGCGGCCTTGATGCCGGGCGATTTGAACCGGGTGTTCTTTTCCGATTCCGGGTCGGTTGCCGTGGAAGTTGCGCTCAAGATGGCGATCCAGTTCTGGATCAACCGGGGTGAGCGCGGGCGCACGAAGATCGTGAGCTTCAAGGGCGGCTATCACGGCGACACGTTCGCGACGATGGCGATCTGCGATCCCGACGAGGGGATGCATTCGCTGTTCAAGGGGGTGCTGAACGAGCAGATCGTCGTCGACTTACCGCGCGACGAGGCGACATCGGCTGCGTTCGATACGTTGCTGGCGCGCGAGGCGAAGCATGTCGCGGCCGTGATCGTCGAGCCGCTGGTGCAGGGTGCTGCGGGCATGAAGTTCCATACGCCGGAGACGCTGGCGCGGATCGCAGCCAGCGCGCGCCGGCATGGGGTGCTGCTCATTCTGGACGAGATCTTCACGGGTTTCGCGCGCACGGGGACGATGTTTGCGATGGAGCAGGCGGGTGTCGTGCCCGACATCGTGTGTCTCGGCAAAGCGCTGACCGGTGGGACGGCGCCGCTCGCCGCGACCGTTGCGAGCGAGCGGGTGTTTGCCGGGTTCTTGTCCGACGATCCGGCTGCGGCGCTGATGCACGGGCCGACATTCATGGGCAATGCGCTTGCGTGCGCGGCGGCGAACGCGTCGCTCGACTTGTTCGAGCGCGAGCCACGCGTCGCGCAGGCCGGACGGATCGAGCGCATGCTGCGCGAAGGGCTGGAGGCTGCGCGGGGGCTGGCGCATGTGCGGGACGTGCGCGTGAAGGGCGCGATCGGCGTGATCGAGGTTCAGGGTTTCGATCCGCGCACGTTGCGTCAGAAGTTGATCGACAAGGGTGTATGGATTCGTCCGTTCGGGAACATTGTCTATACAACGCCGCCGCTGACGATTTCGGATGCCGACCTGGCCACATTGACGGACGCTATGGTATCGGTCGTGCGCGAGGCCCGTTGAACGATGCGTCTAGATTTCACACCGTCCGACACTCCGGCCCGCCGCGCCAAGGCGTGGGCGGCGAGCTTGGTGTTGACGCTTTTCGCCGTCGCGGCAGTCATCGTCACCTGGTTCTTGTCTATCACCTATCTCATGCCCGTGATCGGCTTTGGTGCCATTGTGCTGGTTGCGGGTTTCGCTGGCGTGCTGAGCTATGGCTTGGGGCGGCTTTTTGACTGGCTCGCACGCGGCTAGAACTTGCGGCACCTTTGGTGTGCCGTCTTGCACCTCGAAACTGTCGAACCGAGAGGCCGCATGGAAATCAAAACCGCCGATTTTCAAGAGATAGGCACGTTTCTCGATTGGGCGGCTGCGGAGGGTTGGAACCCCGGTCTTGACGATGCGCTGCCGTTCTTCAGCGGCGATCCGAAGGGTTTTTTCATTGGCCGCGTCGATGGGGAGAAAGTCGCCGTCGTGTCGGTCGTGTGCAGCGGTGACGCACACGCGTTTCTCGGCTTCTACATGTGCCATCCGTCTTTCCGGGGCCGAGGTTATGGCCTTCAGGCTTGGCGGCACGGCCTTGCGCATGCCGGCGCGCGTACCGTCGGCTTGGATGGCGTGGTTGCGCAGCAGGAGAACTACAAGAAGTCGGGGTTCTCGCTGGCGTGGAACAACGTGCGTTATGGCGGATCGATTGCGCCCGGCGCCTTGCCACCAGCCGGTGGCGTGCGTGCGGTCACGGCTGCCGACCTTTCCGCGATCGCGGCCTACGATGCGCCGCGCTTCGGCGCGTCACGCGTGGCGTTTCTGACGTCGTGGCTGCAAAGCAATGCTGAGCGCCGGTCGTTTGTGGCCATGGGTGACGGGGATATCCGCGGCTATTGCACCGCGCGGCGTTGCCGGTCCGGCGTGAAGATCGGCCCGCTGTTTGCGCGTGATCGCGCGACGGCGGATGCGTTGCTGGGGGCGGCGGTCGACTATGCGGGTGGCGGTGAGATTTTTCTCGACGTGCCGCAAACGAATGCGGCGGCCGTGCAGCTCGCCGAAAGCCTTGGAATGACGCCGCGCTTTGAAACGGCGCGCATGTATCGTGGCACGGCGCCGGCGTTGCCGATCAAAGAGATCTTCGGCGTAACGACGTTTGAGCTGGGGTGATCCAACGCTGTCTCCCCCGAGCTTCGCTCGGGGGAGTACCTGCGCCGCGGAGCGGCTGCACGGGAGGGGGGCGGCTCAGACTCTGTGGTTGGCTCGGCTTTTGACTCAGCGCTGCCCCCCTTGGGTGCAGCAGCCTTGCTGCGCACCCACTCCCCCAAAGCGCAGCTTTGGGGGAGACAGGCTTTGATTTGTTCGTATTTTGTTCTATATAAGGAAGTTCACTGGGCAAGGCCGCGCGGAAGGGCCGGTTTCGCCGCCTAACTCTCGGGTACATGGGGTTGTTTGCTGAAAATTGCGGCCCCATCCCCCTCCGGGCGTTGAACGCTTCCACTGCGCCGGGCTGCGCGGGTACGGTCGGTCGATAGATTCATTCACCTAAGGCGCTGCGCTCCCCCATGACCTTCGACAAATCGAAATTGCCTTCCCGTCACGTGACCGAGGGGCCGGCGCGGGCGCCGCACCGGTCGTACTACTATGCGATGGGGCTGACGGCTCAGGAGATCGCGCAGCCGTTCGTGGGCGTCGTCTCGTGCTGGAACGAGGCGGCCCCTTGCAACATCGCGCTGATGCGTCAGGCGCAATCGGTGAAGGCCGGTGTGAAGTCGGCCGGCGGTACGCCGCGCGAGTTCTGCACCATCACCGTCACCGACGGTATCGCGATGGGGCATCAGGGGATGAAGTCGTCGCTCGTCAGCCGCGATGTCATCGCGGACTCGGTCGAGCTTACCGTGCGCGGGCATTGCTATGACGCGATCGTGGGTCTCGCGGGGTGCGATAAATCGTTGCCGGGACTCATGATGGCAATGGTGCGCCTCAACGTGCCGTCGGTGTTCATGTATGGCGGGTCGATCCTGCCGGGCAAGTTCAAGGGTAAGGACGTCACCGTCGTCGACATTTTCGAGGGCGTGGGACAGCATGCGGCGGGCAAGATGTCGGATGCCGATCTGCATGACCTCGAATGCCACGCGTGCCCGGGTGCGGGCGCGTGCGGCGGGCAGTTCACGGCGAACACGATGGCGTGCGTGTCGGAGGCGATGGGCTTGGCGCTGCCGTACTCCGCCGGACCGCCTGCGGAATACACGTCGCGCGACGAATACGGCACGGCAAGCGGCAAAGCGGTGATGCAGCTGCTCGCGCACGGGATCAGGCCGCGCGATATCGTGACGCGCAAGTCGCTCGAGAATGCCGCCGTTGTCGTGGCCGCGACGGGCGGATCGACGAACGCGGCGCTGCATTTGCCCGCGATCGCGCATGAAGCAGGGATCGATTTCGACCTGTTCGCGGTTGCCGAGGTTTTCAAGAAGACGCCGTATCTCGCCGACTTGAAGCCGGGCGGGCGGTTTGTCGCGAAGGACATGTACGAAGCGGGCGGCGTTCCGGCGCTGCTGAAGGTGTTGCTCGACGGCGGCTATCTGCACGGCGACTGCATCACGGTGACGGGCAAGACGCTCGCCGAAAACTTGGCGCACGTGCAATTCAACCCGGGCCAAGAGGTCATTCGTCCGGTCTCGAAGCCGTTATCGCCGACGGGCGGTGTTGTCGGCTTGCGCGGATCGCTTGCGCCGGACGGGGCGATCGTGAAGGTGGCGGGCCTGCAGCATCTGCAGCATCGTGGTCCTGCGCGTTGCTTTGACTGCGAGGAAGACGCGTTCGCTGCCGTGCAGGAGCGGCGCATCACGCGCGGCGACGTGATCGTGATCCGCTACGAAGGTCCGAAGGGCGGGCCTGGCATGCGCGAGATGCTGTCGACGACGGCCGCGCTTTATGGCCAAGGCGAGAGTGAGCACTACGCGCTCATCACCGACGGCCGGTTCTCAGGCGCGACGCGGGGGCTGTGCATCGGCCATGTGGGGCCTGAGGCTGCGGAGGGCGGTCCGATCGGGCTTATCAAAGACGGCGACATCATCGTCATCGACGCCGAGAAAGGTACGCTCGACGTGGAGCTCTCCGCCGACGAACTCGCGCGCCGCAAAGCCGCGTGGAAGCCGCGCAAGACGTTGTATACGTCGGGCGTGCTCGCGAAGTACGCAGCGGGCGTGGGCCCCGCGCGCGCTGGCGCGGTTACGCATGCGGGCGGGGCAGCGGAAGGGCACGTGTACGCGGATATTTGAGGCGAGGTCGACGTGCGGGCCTTGCGTGTTCAGTTTGGCAACTGAGCGGGTAATGATGGCGGCGTCGCGCGCGGGCCTCGCGCGTCAGCTCCGGCTGGCGCACGAGGCAGAAGGTGAGTTTGATCATTGGCCTCGAATTTAGGCTACAGGCGTCGCTTCAAGGAAGATGCTGTAGAGGGTGTCGGCGATCTGGAAGAGCCGAGCTTCGGCGTTTTCCTTGTCGCTGCAGAAACCGTTTATGGTGTTCAGGATTCTATCCGCGCTTCCTTCGCCGTACTGCGCGTAGGGCTTGCCTGCGGCGGAGCGTTCCATGTTGCGGCGGGCCATGTAGCCGTAGGTCCAGCCCAAGATGGCGTTTGCGGCTTTGGCTGGCTCGTCTTTCAATCCGACAGCTATTGCGGAGCACTTCATGGCGCCGATGCCGTCGATGTAGGTTTTGGTTTCGGCGCTCGCGGGTTGGGCGGCTGCCAAGGCTGCGGTGACGAGCAGGCTGCCAGCAAGAACTTTCATGGGATGGGGTCTCCCTTGGGGGTTTCGGGAGTTCGAGCGTACGCAGAAAGGGCTTGCGTGAGCGATGGCGAATGATTCGCCAGTCCAGCGACTGCGTGCGGAATGTGTGGAACGAGTTCGCCTCGCCCATGCACGCCGATGCTCACTTCAACTTAGGCTGAACTTTTGCCTCTTGCGAAGCGTGGGGCCGTGTCCGCCGTCTCGAACCAGGCGATGTGGCTTTGGTGCCAGATGTGAAATGTCGGCGGCACTTGCGCGGGGTCGTCGAGGGTTGCGGTGTTGACGCCGAGGCTCGCGGTTGCGTCGTCTTCGCGGAACAGCAGATAGGTTCCGCAATCGCCGCAGAACTCGCGCGTTGCGCGGTCTGAGGCGCGGTAGCCTTTGGGTTTGCCTTTTGTGTAGGCGAACGACGCGGGCGCGATGGCGAACCAGGCGACGACGGGTGCGCCGCTTTGGCGTTGGCAGGTGCGGCAGTGGCAGTAGGCGCTCTCTTCAATCTCGCCGTCGAGGCGATAGCGAACGGCGCCGCAGAGGCAGCCGCCTTCGAGCGTCATCTTCATAGGTCGAGCTCGCACCAGACGGGCACGTGATCCGACGGCTTTTCCCAGGCGCGCACGTGCTTGTCGATCGCGCAGGTTTTTAGTTTGTCGGCGGCTTGCGGCGAGAGCAGCAGGTGGTCGATGCGGATGCCGTTGTTCTTCTGCCAGGCGCCGGCTTGGTAGTCCCAGAACGAGTATTGGTGCGGTGTGGCGTTGCAGGCGCGGAACGCGTCGGTGAAACCGAGATTGACGAGTTGGCGCAGCTTGCGGCGGGTTTCCAGTTTGAAGAGGGCGTCGTTCAGCCAGGCCTTTGGATCGTACACGTCGTCGACGGTCGGGATGATGTTGTAGTCGCCGCCGAGCACGAGCGGTTCTTCGTCTTGCAGCAGCTTCTCGGCATGCGCGGTCAGGCGGTCGTGCCACTTGAGTTTGTAGGGGTACTTGTCGGTGTCGACCGGATTGCCGTTGGGCGCATAGATCGAGGCGACGCGCAAGGCGCCCGTTTTCGTTGTGATGAGCGCTTCGATGTAGCGGGCTTGCTCGTCGCTGGTGTCGCCGGGCAGGCCTTGGCGCACGTCCTCGATCTTGTGCCTCGAGAGGATGGCGACGCCGTTGTAGCTCTTCTGGCCGAGGATGGCGCAGTGATAGCCCATCGCCTCGAACTCGAGCGCGGGGAAGGCGTTCGTCTCGCACTTGATCTCTTGCAGGCAGGCGACGTCGGGCGCGGCCTGTTTGAACCAGGCGAGGACGGTTTCGACTCGGGCCTTGATCGAATTGACGTTGAAGGTCGCGATTTTCATGCGGCAGATGTAGCGCAGGTGGGTGCGATTGTCGCTGCGAGCGGCCGGGCTTCTGGCGGATTTGTGCGGAAAATCCGGGCTGGGATAGCGCGGCGTAAGGGAAAATTAACGCGGCGGGTAAACTAATCCCTAACTGCATGTTGCGCACGCGCAAACGGATGGGAGTGCGGTGCCTAGTTTTGCTTATGAAGCCGCCGGGCCCGATGGCGCAATTGGGCGCGGTGTGATCGACGCGCCAAACCGTTCGGCGGCCGTCGAGCGGATATTGGCGCTTGGGCAAACGCCGGTGCGGGTGGTGGAGCGGAGCGAGGCGGGTGGCTCGTTCGATCTACGTCCGACGGTGCCGCAGTTCGGTATCGCCGCCGAGCGGCTCACTCTGCTCCAGGAATTGGCGACGCTGCTGCGAGCCGGCTTAAGCGTCGAGCGGTCGATTTCGGTTATGCAGGGGCTGTCGGGCGCGCAGCGCACGAAGGGAGCGCTTCAGGCGGTGCTCGACGGGCTGCGCGGTGGTGAGCCTTTGTCGGCGGCGATGCGGCGGGCGGACGTGGTGTTTCCTGAGTCCGTGCGGCGGATGGTCGTTGCGGGCGAAGTGAGCGGGCGCTTGCCCGAGGTCGTCAAACGCCTGGCGGACGCTGAAGCGCGGAACAAAGAGCTTCGCGAGCGTGTTGTTTCGGCAATGATCTATCCGGCGTTGCTGCTCGTTGTGATGATTGTCGTGTTGGTCATCATCTTCACCGTTGTCGTTCCGCGCCTCGAGCCGTTGTTCGAGCAAAGCGGTGACGCGCTTCCGTGGCCTGCCGCAATCCTTCTGGCGGTGTCAAAGTTTCTTACGGCCTATGGGTTTGCGGTCGCTGTCCTGTTGGCCTGTGCGTTGGTAATTTTGCTTTACGTGTTGCGGCAGTCCTGGGCGCGCCTGGCGATCGATCGCTGGGCGATGACGACGCGCGTTCTGTTTCAGATTCCGCGGCACTATCACGGGGCGCAGTTCTGCCGGAACGTGGCGATGTTGCTGGAAGGCGGCGTTCCGCTGAACCGTGCATTGGAGAACGCGCAAGTTGCCGCCGGCAATAGCTATCTGCGCGAGCGCCTGAGTGGTGCGGTCGAGGCTGTCCGGCAAGGTCAACCGTTCAAGGCCGCGCTTGACACGGTAGGCGTGCTGCCTCGCACGGCGATTGAGTTTGCGGCGGTGGGTGAGGAAACAGGCAGACCGGCGCAGCTGCTGAATGAGGCGGCCGATATGCTCGATCGGCAAACCCAAACGAAGCTCGACCGTCTGACGGCGCTGTTGTTACCGGCGGTGACGATCGTGCTGGGCATCGTGGTTGCGGGCATCATGATGGGCGTTTCGGGCGGCATCATGGCCGCGAACGACTTGGCGTTGTGACGATGCGCAAGGAAACCGCGGGATACTCGTTGCTGGAGCTGACGGTCGTCTTGGCGATCATGGCGCTTGTCGTGGCGGTTGCCATGCCGGCTGTCGGCGCATCTTTGGAGCGCATGACGGTGCAAAGCGATGCGCGCGCGCTGATGCTTGGCCTGCGGGCGCTGCGCGCCCACGCGCTGGACCGGCAAGTCGATATCGCGGTGACGGTGTCTGGCGTCGAGGGGAACGTGCTGAATGCGTCCGATGGGACGGCGATCGTACTGGCGGCGGGAACCGTCGTGGCAGTTGCCCCGGAGCTGCGTGTGACGTGGGATGGTCGGATAACCGGGGCTGTGCGGCTGTCGCGCGGTGCCGCTCGTCTGCAGATCACGCCAGATCGACTGACGGGCCGCCTTAGCGCCGCGGGTGTGCGATGAGCGGCGAGCGCGGGTTCACGGTGATCGAGGCCTTGATCGCCTTTGCGATATTGGCAGTGTCGTTGGCCGTTCTCTATGAGGCGATGGGTACAAGCTTTCGTACGCTTGATCGTGCGGCGAGTGTCGATGAGGCCGTGCTGGTTGCACAGTCGGCAATGGATACGATCGTCGCGGAGCGGCGGTTGCCACAGGTGTTGAGCGGGCGGAGTGGCGTGTACGGCTGGCGTGCGGAGGTTTTGCCGCAGAATGGCGCGAGTTCAGATGTCTTGGCTTTGCGGCTGTTGCGTTTGCAGGTGCGGTGGGCTGGCGGCGGACGCGGGGTCACGCTGGAGCGCACGCTGCTGATCCCAGCGCCACGGGTGCCGCAATGATCCGTTACGGCGAGCGAGGGTACTCGTTGTTGGAGTTGTTGGTGGCGCTTGCGCTGATCGGGTTCATATCCGTGGCGATCGCGGGTGGGGTTCAGTTCGGGGCGCGCGCCTGGGAGACCAGCGACGCGAAGCTTGGCGCGGTTGAGCGGGTGCACGGCGCGCAGTCGTTGTTGCGGACACTGCTCGAACAGGCGATACCGCGCGCACTAGACCCATCGATCGTGAGCGATCCGCTGTTGTTTCGTGGCGGGCCTGAGGATTTGACGTTTACCGCGCAAGCACCTTCGGTGTTTGGTGCAAAAGGGTTTACGCAATTCGTGCTACGCGTGGGCGAGGCTCGGGACGGGAAGCAATTGGTATTGGCTTGGCGGAATGCGAGTGGGGCGAGCGAGCAGCAGGCGCTCCTTACGGGTGCGCAGGCGATCACGCTGCGATACGGGCTGCGGGATGAAACTGGGCAGATTGATTGGGTCGATGATTGGCGTGAACAGCCGGGGGCGCCGGCGTTGGTGATGGTGCGCGCGTCGTTTGCTGCGCGATCGCGGATGCGCTGGCCCGATCTCGTTGTGGGGACGCGTATCACGCAAGATCCGCAGTGTCAGTATGAACCCGATACATTCAGTTGTCGCTATGGCTGAGCGTGCGTTGACGATAGACCTAAGTGCGCCGGTCTCGCTTTCGGACGTGCCGCAGCTGGCGGCCGGTTTCTTTTCGTGGTGGCGGGACGAGCTTTTGGCGTTGCTGCCGGGTGGGTCCGCGAAGGCGGGAGCTGGCGAGCCTGCGTTGCTCTACGTGCGGCAGGACCGATGGATCCTAAAGACGGAGGACCGGGTTGACGGTGTCGCGCTGGATACGCACCTCGCCGATTCTGCTTTAGCGGACCAGATGTTGGATGCCGCGCGCGGTGCGCCGTTGGCGAAGTTGAAGATTGTGCTTCCCCGCGAGCATGTGCTGTTGCGGCGGCTTGAGTTGCCGGCAATGTCGGACACGCGTTTGCGACAGGCCGTCGAGCTGCAGGTTGATCGGATCTCGCCATTCAAGGCGGATGCGGTTCGATACTCGCATCGTGTCGTGGGGCGAGACGCGGAGCGCCATGTCGTTGCGGTAGATGTCGCGATCGTTCCCGCGCAACGCGTCAAACCGATTGAAGAGCGGCTGCGCGCGCTTGGGATCGCCGCAGGTGGCGTCGATGTCGAGGGCGTGGACGGCGCCGGTGAAGGTTTCGATCTTGGAGAGCCGCTGAGCGCGGAGCAGGTCGCGCGCAAGCGGAACCGGAATTTACTTCTGGCATTGGGCGCGGCCGCGATTTGGGTGCTCGCGTTCTACGCTTGGGGCGACGCCGGCGCGCGCGAGGAAGCCGCTTGGCAGACGCGCATCGCCGACCTCAAGCCGGCGGCGGAGAGAAGCGCAGCGCTGAGACGGCAGATCGAAGCGTTGTCGGCGCCGATCTTGGCGGCAAACGCTTACGATCCCGCCGCGATGTTGAATGTGCTCGCGGAACTCACGCGGGTGCTGCCCGACACGGTTCGGGTTGTCGACTTGAAGGTGGCAGGCGGCCGGGTACAGGTCTCGGGTCTGGCGCAATCGGCTCCGCCGCTGATCAGCCTGCTCGAGCAATCGCCACTGTTTGCCGATGTGAAGGCGACGTCAGCCTTCGTGCGGCGGACCGAAAGCGCGAAGGAGCGCTTCGAGATCTCAATGCGGATCGAAGGGCAGGCGCCATGAAGCTTGTCTTGTCGCCGTCACGGCAACGTTGGATCGCACTGGGCCTCGCTGCGTTCGTTGCGACCGTTCTTGTGTGGGTTGTCGTGTTACCGTTGTGGGGACGGTTGGCCTTGCACAATGAGCACTTGTCGATGTTGCGGATGCAAGTTTCGAAGCTTGAGGCGCTGGCGGTCGCGCGCCCGCGACTTGAGGGTGCTTTGCGCGCGGTGTCGGGAAACACGAGTATCCAAGCCCTGACGATTGGGGCAACGCAGCCAAGCGTCGGGGTGGCGGAACTGCAGTCCATGCTGAACAACATCATGGCGGGCGCGGGCGCTCAGGTAACGCGTGGGCAGGCGATCGAAGGTGGTGCTGAGGCGCAGGGGAAGGTTGCTGTGCAGTTGACGCTTGAGACCGACATCGGTTCGTTGGTGCGTGCGCTGCAGGCGATTGGCGTAGCCCGCCCCCTGTTGACGATTGAGAGTCTGAGCGTCAGCGAACCCGACGGCGAGTTTGTCGGGGTCGGGCCGCAGCCGGTCATTGCGAACAGGCTGATCGTCGAAATCGTCGTGTCGGCGCGATTGAGGGGGATGTGATGGCGAGCGATTGGCTTACACGCTGGCTGTCCGCGTTTCTGGGTGCGGGCATTGTCACGTTTGTTGCGGCGTTTGTGCCGTCACCGCTTCAGTTGTTTGCTGCGTTTGATGCGCCGGCTGTGATCGAAGTTGGGAAGCTGCCGCAGCTTGCGATGCGCGAGATGGCGCCTGCTTCTCAGTTTGCCGCGATCGAGGCGCGACCGCTGTTCAACGAAGGGCGCAAGGCTGATCCGGCCGGCGGGCGCGCGGGCGGCGTTCAAAGCGCCACGCCGGCTGGTGGCGAGTTGTCGGAGTATCGGCTTGTCGGGATCGTCGCCGACAGTGTTACGCAACGGGCGATCGTGGAGCGTGCCGGCGGGACGACAATGCGGGTCGGGCCGGGCGATCGGTTGGGTGGGTGGCGTATCGAGAAGATCGACGCCGGTGGTCTGACCGTGCGACAGGGTTCGCAATCGGTGCGCATCGTTATGTCGAGGGCGCAATCGCGCCCATAACTGCGCGAAGGGTGACACAATAAACATTGCTTCGCCGCAGTGTTGCTCGTGTGCATGCCGGTTCGCTTGCGCGTGGTTGGCGTGCATGATCACGATGACTTGCCGGGTGCTTTGCGATTCGTGTGCCCGAGCGGGGAACTGCAAGTGAATATGTACGGGGACTGGGGAATGTCATCGCCGCGCGATGCCTGGAAGCGCGTTGTTTCAGCCGCTGGCTGCGCGATGCTGCTTGGGCTTGGCGCGTGCACGCCCCAACGTCCGACACTCGCAGATACGGCGGCGGTTTCTTTGCCGGTTCTTTCGCAGCCCGCGCAATCGACGGTGGTGATCGATGACGACGGGCGCGGGGGGCCGAAGACGGAGATCTTCGAACCAGAGAGTGGCAGCGCGGTGCCGCGCATTCCTGGCGGGTACGGCCCGACCCGCGTCGGCGACGTGTCGCTGGATTTTGTCGATGCCGATATTCGCGAAGTGGCACGCGCGGTGTTGGGCGACATTCTGAAGGTTGCCTACACGGTGGACTCGCAGCTGCAAGGGCGCGTCACGTTGAAGACGAGCAGTCCGTTGCGGCGCGACGACGTGGTGCCCGCGCTTGAGATGTCGCTTCGCACAGCGGGTGCTGTCGTTTTGGTGAAGGGCGGTGTCTACAATGTCGTGCCCGCGACCGAGGCGCTGAAGCGTACGCCTGACTATGAGGTTGCGGCCACGCAGGCGCGCTTGCCTGGTTTCGGGATTGCAATTGTTCCGTTGCGGTTTATCGCGGCGGCGGAGATGAAGAAGGTGCTTGAGCCGGTCGCGCCAGCGGGTGCGATCTTGAGCATCGACGAAGCGCGCAACCTCGTGTTCCTTGCCGGTACGGGGCAGGAGCGGCAGTCGCTGCTGAACACGATCCGGTTGTTCGACGTGGACTACATGCGTGGGATGTCTTACGCGCTCGTGTATCCAGATCATGTCGATGTAAATGGCTTGGCGCAGGAGTTGACGCGCGTGTTCGCGGCGGCACGTGGGTCGGGGACGAGCGTTGTGCGTTTCGTTCCGTTGACGCGGGTCAATACGTTGTTGGTGGCGGCGCCCAGCACGGCGCTGTTGAAGGATGTGTCGCGGTGGGTGAATCGGCTCGACGTTCCGCCGCGCGGTCCTGGGCGCCGAATTTACTACTACCGGCTTCAATATGCGCAGGCCTCCGATGTCGCCCGATCGCTGGCGTCTGTCTATGGCTCCGCCGTGGACCTTGGCACGGTGCGCCAGGAGGATGAGACGCCGTCGGTCGATGGGTTCTCGACGGGCTCGGATGCGCCGCCGCCGGTGGATGCGAACGCGCCTCCGTCGCGCGTTGAGCCCGCTTCACGGAATGGCACTTCGAAGGGGCCGCATATCGCAATCGATCAGGCGAACAATGCCCTGATGATAAGGGCCGACGGCACGGAGTATGCGTCGATCGAGAGACTGCTGCGCGAGGTCGATGTCGCGCCCGATCAAGTGATGATCGAGGTTGTGATCGCAGAGGTGACGCTGAACGACTCCTTGAAGTTCGGCGTCGAGTGGTTTTTCAAGAATGCCGATCAGACCTTTAATCTGAGCAAGACCGGTACGGTCTCGTCCGCGTTTCCGGGGTTTGCCTTCACCTACAAGGTGCCCGATGTCGACGTTGCGCTGAGCGCGCTGGGCACGCTGACGGATGTGAAGGTGATTTCGTCGCCGAAGTTATTCACGCTGAACAATAGGCCGGCCGTGCTGCAGGTCGGCGATCAGGTGCCGATCATTACGCAGAGTGCGACTGGCGTGCGCACGGCGACGGATCTGACCGTGGTGAACTCCGTACAATTGCGAGATACGGGCATCCTGCTGCGCGTGACCCCTAGGATCGGCAAGAGCGGTGTCGTTTTCGTGGACGTGAAGCAGGAAGTCAGCAACGCTATTGCGACTGAATCCTCCGGGATCGACTCGCCCACCATCCAACAACGCAAACTGGCGACGACGGTTGCGGTGCAGGATGGGGCCTCGATCGCGTTGGGAGGGTTGATCCGCGATAGTCTCGACTATGGCGATAGCGGCATTCCCGTGCTGAAGGATGTGCCGGTGTTGGGCAAGTTGTTTGGAACGACGACGTCTAAGGGCGCGCGAACGGAGCTCTTGGTGTTCCTGCGGCCGCGCATCATTAGGAATCCCGAGGCGGCACGTGAGATGACAGACGAGTTGCGCCGTGGGTTTAGAGGGCTGGAGACATTGTTGGGGCCGGGCCGTGTATCGGAAGCAGGCAACAGCAACGGCAACGCGCCTTAGGGACGCGATGCGAGGGCAGCGGGGCGTGGCGCTGATTGCGGTGCTGGCGTTCCTCGCGGCGATGTCGCTGATTGCGGCTGGCGTCGTCGGCGCGGCGCGTAGTGTCGCGACCGGTGCGTCGCGCGAGGTCGTGCGCGCACAGGCGCAGGCGGCCGTCGAGAGCGGCATCGATCATGGGATTGCCGCTCTGGTGAATGCGCAGGGGTTTGCACCAGCGCTTGTCAGCGAGCCGGAGACGATCGAGGTCGGCGGCTTTCGCGTTGTCGTCTCAGCGCGTCCCGAGAGGGCGAAGGTTGACCTGAATTACGCGGATGGCAATTTGCTTGCGATCCTGTTTCGCGCAGGCGGTGCCGACGCGCAGGTCGCGGCGCGCTTAGCCGATGCGGTGGAAGACTGGCGGGATGGGGATGCGTTGGTGCGTCTCAACGGCGCGGAGCGGCGCCAGTACGAAGAGGCAGGCCGCAGCTACGGTCCGGCAAACCGGTTCTTCACGAACGCCGATGAGTTGCGTTTGGTTCTTGGTGTGACAGGTCCGCTCTATGATTGCGTGAGGCCGCAGGTCACCGTGTTGGCGCAGCGCGGCGGTATCGATCTGGACAGTGCTTCGCCGGCGCTCCGGCGGGCATCTGGCGCCGATCCAATGCTGCCCAAAGCTGAGCTCACGCTTGGGGTGGGGGAGGCCTATGAGATCACCGCGCGGCTCGACGATGATGTCCGCGGTCTCAAGCGCGGCGAACGGGTTGTGGTGCGCCTGACCGGCAATCCGTTAGACCCCTACTGGGTCCTCTCAGCCGAACGGGTTCGGCCTATGGATGATGCTGCCGCGCGGGCGTGTCCGAAGGCCGGCTGAAGGGCTGGATTTGGCTGGGGTACTAGGATTCGAACCTAGGAATGGCGGAATCAAAATCCGCTGCCTTACCGCTTGGCTATACCCCAATCCGATGGAGGTCGCGGGGGGACCCCTAGACGTGGGAGCCTCGCGAGGCGGCGGACCATAAGGGGGTGTCTGGGGGAAGGCAATGGGGGCCACCAGGGCCGGTTTGCCCCAGTTTTCTGAGCGCTGCGGACAATATTTTTGACCGGGCGGAATAAGCCCCCCCGTGCGGTCGTTGTCACCTCTGGAACCCGCAGATTTCTGGGTGCGAACCCGCGTGTGGAGGCGGCGCTTGCGCAAGAGTATGGCCAAGGCAAAAGAACCGGTCCGGCGGCAGCGGGCCTCGAAAAGAATTCGCGAGACCCTGGTGGCCTTTGCGCAGACCCGCGAGCGGCTTGCGCGTCTTCCGGACGATCTGCGGTTGCCGCTAACGCTCGTGGTTATCGAGGGCCTTTCTTACGCCGAGGCCGCGTCCCGTCTCGGCGTGCCGGTCAGCGTTCTTATGGAGCGGCTGGCGCTGGCGCGCGGATCACTAAGCGCGATGGTCGCCATGTCGGCCTATCCGCTCGCGGCGGAGTAACGCGGGGCGTTCCTTAACCGAAGGGTTTGTGCTGTCTATCCGGCTTTCCGGGTGGAAGTGTCGCCTTGAGTCACACGTTTAGCGTTGCGCCGATGATGGATTGGACGGACCGGCATTGCCGGTTCTTCCATCGCATCCTCACGACCAAAGCGCTGCTCTATACAGAGATGGTGACCACGGGGGCGCTCATTCACGGGCCACGCGCACGGTTGCTTCAGTTCGATCCGGCAGAGCATCCGGTGGCGTTGCAGCTTGGCGGCAGCGAGCCCGGAGATTTGGTGCAATGCGCGCGGATGGCAGAGGATGCAGGGTTCGACGAGGTGAACCTCAACATCGGCTGTCCGTCGGAGCGGGTGCAGAAGGGGGCGTTCGGTGCCTGCCTGATGCGCGAGCCTGATCTTGTGGGCGACTGCGTGGCCGCGATGCGGGCTGCCGTGAAGATCCCGGTGACGGTGAAGTGCCGGATCGGCGTGGACGATCAGGAGCCGCGTGAAGCGCTGTTCGGGTTTGTCGATCGCGTGGCGCGAGCGGGGTGCGAGACGGTTATCGTGCATGCGCGCAAGGCGTGGCTGAAAGGGTTGTCGCCGAAGGACAATCGCGAGGTGCCGCCGCTCGACTATCCGCTGGTCTATGAATTGAAGCGCGCGCGGCCTGGGTTGCGCGTCGTTATCAACGGTGGGATCACGACGCTCGCACAGGCGCGCGAGCATCTAGCGCATGTCGACGGTGTCATGATGGGGCGTGCGGCCTATCAATTGCCGTGGGTGCTTGCGGATGTCGACCGAGAGATTTTCGGCGAGGCTCAGCGAGGCTTGACGCGGGCGCAAGCGCTTGAGGCGTTCAAGCCTTATGTGGCGCGGGAGCTTGCCAAGGGCGTGCCGCTGAACGCGATGACGAAGAACGTGCTGGGGCTGTTCAACGGGCTGCCCGGGGCGCGGGCCTACCGGCGGCACTTAAGTGAGAACGCGGTGAAGCGCGGAGCGGGTCTTGGCGTGATCGATGAGGCGCTGGCACTGGTGCGTGAAGAGGGTGCGCGTGCGGCGGCGTGAACTTCGCGCCGCCCGCCCTCGTTAGAGTCAAACGCCTCTAGATCCTCTGATCGTACGCGCCGACGTGCTTGTTCTTCGATAGCCGCGCGTCGATATCGGCGAACATCGCGCGCATTCTTTCTTCCGACACCGGGCTTTCGACGACGACGACGAGGCTTGGCTTGTTCGACGAGGCGCGTACGAGGCCCCAGGTGCCGTCTTCGAGCGTGACGCGGATGCCGTTGACGGTGACGAGGTCGCGGATGGCGAGCCCCATGATCTTTTCGCCGCGCGTCTTGGCTTCGGTGTAGGCCGCGACGACTTCGTCCACGACGGCGTATTTCTTGTCGTCGGGACAGTGCGGCGCCATGGTCGGCGAGCCGTAGGTTTTGGGCAGGCTGTCGTAGAGCGTCGACATCGTCTTGCCGCCGGCGTTCTCAAGCATTCGCAGGACGGCAATCGCGGAGACGATTCCGTCGTCGTAGCCGCGGCCGATCGGCGGGTTGAAGAAGTAGTGACCGCTTTTTTCGAATCCGGCTTGGGCTTTGAGTTCGTAGGCACGGCGCTTGATGTAGGAGTGTCCGGTCTTCCAGTATTCCGTCTTCACACCGTTCGCGGTGAGCACCGGGTCGGTCATGAAGAGTCCCGTGGACTTCACGTCGACGACGAACTGGGCATTCTTTTGACGTGAGGAGATGTCGCGCGCGACCAGGACGCCAACCTTGTCGGCGAAGATCTCACGGCCGAGGTCGTCCACGACGCCGCAGCGGTCGCCGTCGCCGTCGAAGGCGAGGCCGATATCGGCTTTGTGATGCTTTACGGCCTCGCTGAGCGCGTGCAGCATCTTCATATCTTCGGGGTTTGGGTTGTAGCGCGGGAAGCTGTAGTCGAGTTCCGCGTCGAGCGGGACGACGTCGGCGCCGATGCGGCGCAGCGCTTCGGGAGCGAACGCCCCGGCAGTGCCGTTGCCGCAGGCGGCGACGACTTTGATGGGACGTGCGAGCTTGCGGCCGGCGGTCACTTCGTCGAGATAGCGCGCCCGCATGCCCTCGATAGAGCGGTAGGTGCCGCCAGCGCGTTCTTTGGCTTTGCCTTCGAGCGCGATCTTCTTGAGCGCGTTCATTTCGTCGGGGCCGAAGGTTAGCGGGCGGGCTGCGCCCATTTTCACGCCGGTCCAGCCGTTCTCGTTGTGGCTGGCTGTCACCATCGCGACGCAGGGCGCATCGAGTGCGAATTGCGCGAAGTAGGCGGTGGGCGATAGCGCGAGGCCGATGTCGAGGACCTCGGCGCCGCCGCTGATCAAGCCGATGACGAGCGCTTGTTTTACGCTCAGCGAGTAGGAACGATAGTCATGACCGACGACGATGCGCGGCGTGACGTCCATGTCGTGGATGAGCGTCGCAAGGCTCGCGCCCAAGGCTTGGACGCCGATGAGGTTGATTTCTTTCGGATAGAGCCAGCGGGCGTCGTATTCGCGAAAGCCGTTCGGTGCGATGAGCGGCAGCGTCTCGAATTCGGCGGTGTTCGGCTTCAGGTCGGCGCGCGGGGGCGGGAACATCTTGGGTCTCGTGCTGTGCGGGCGTGATAGGCGGGCGAGGGCGGAAATTCAACCCGCGAGGGCCGCGAGAAACGCCTCAATAGCACTCTCAAGGTCAGCTTCGTTGACAATTGTGACATCGGCGGCGACCGGAACGGACCGAGTGGCGCGGCTGTCGACGTCGTCGCTCTGCCGGCCGCGCGCGATCAGGCGATGACGCAGGACCTCGGGTGCGGCGGTGACCATGATAACGCGCGTGGGTGCGAACTTGGCGCGTGCCGATGCGACGACCGTGCGGGACACATTGACGACGACATGCTGGCCGCGGGTGAGGCCTGCCGCGATCGTGGCGGGAATAGCATAGGCGGTGGCGTGCGTGCGCCAGCTCAGCGCAAAGCGTCCGGCGCGTTCGTCCGTGTCGAATTGTTCGGGGCTTGCGGCGATGTGATCTTCGGCGGCGCCGGCATCAGTGTCGCGCGTGATGACGCGGCGTGGAAACAGGTAGCCGCGATCCGCGAGCTGTGCGCGGGCCGATGCGATCAGCGAGTCTTTGCCTGCGCCGGAGGGGCCCACGATCAGAAAGAGGGTGCCGCGTGGCATCAGTCGCGGAGCACGAGTTCGTTGGATTCGATCGAGAATTTCGAGAGCGTGTTGAAGAAGTTCATGCCAAGCAGCGGACTACCCAAATTCTTGCCAACCATCGCGCGGAGGTTTGTGCGCACGATAGAGCCGAGGCGCACTTCGCGGATCGTAACCTCGGCCGCCGGGGCTTGGCCATTCGCTGTTTCGACGACGAAGATGTATTGCAGCGTGGCGACGTCGATGCCGGCGCGAGCCGCGTCGGCTTCGCTCAAGGCGATCGTCGTTGCACCTGTATCGGCGAGCATGCGGATTGTCGTGCCGTTCAACGCCACGTCGGCGAAGAAGTGTCCGTCGCCCGCGCGCCGCAGCACCACCTCGCTGCCCGAGCGTTGGACGGGCATGGATGGGTTGAGTTCGCCGGCGACGCGTTGCCAGGCGTGCGTGACTTCGGCCCGGTACGAGTAGCCGAGGATTAGAGCAAAGAAGAGGCCTACCCAAACCAGCGTGTACCGGGCGGCATCGGAAAGACTGCCCTGCCAGTTGAGGACTGCCGAGCCCATGATGACCGCGAGCACCAATCCGGAGGCTATGAGCTGGATGTAGTCGTCCGAGGTGAGCGTGCCGCGGCTCGAAAGCCACACAATCAAAGCCCCAAGCGCGATGAGCGCGACGACAAGAGCGGTTTGCCGGTTCATCGTTCAATTATCCCAGCGGGAAACGCCGGGTGCAAGCGTCAGTCTTCGAGGACCATCTCGTTCGACTCGATTGCCACCTTCGAGAGCGTGTTGAAAAAGCTCATACCTAGAAGAGAGCCGTTCATGTCCCGGGTGACAAAGGCGCGCACGTTCGAGCGGCTGATCGAGCCGATCCTGACCTCATCGAGCGTGACAGGGGCCACCGCCGATTCACCGTTGGCCGTGGAGGCCGTGGCGCTGAAGTTCAGTGCGTCGACGTTGATGCCGGCGGCTTCGGCGTCTTCGACGCTTAAGACGACGGCGCTGGCGCCGGTGTCGGCGAGCATTTTGATCGACGTTCCGTTGACGTCGACTTCGGTGAAGAAGTGCCCGCCGCTACGCTGCAGGACGACATCGCCGCCCCCGCCGCGCTGGCTGAGCTTCTTCGTTTTCTTCGTTAGCCGGTGTTTGCCTTGCTCAGGCTCAAAGGCATCGGGGCTTGGCACCATCATGAGAGATGCCAGTGTTATGGCTACCGCGGCGAAGATGACGTTGCGCATGGCCGGAAGTGTAAGCGCGCGGCTGGAAAGGGCCGGTAAACGTATTTTGCTTACTGGTGCGTAAATATTGAAAAACAACGCGTTTCGCCGTAGATATAGCCTATGAGTTCTGCCTTGCCCTTTGCCTGGAACGCCGTGCGCGGCGCGGCCGCACTGCCCCAATTTGAACCGGGGTGGGTTTGGCTCGTGGGCGCAGGGCCTGGCGATCCGGGCTTGCTGACGCTGCATGCGCTCAACGCGTTGCAGCAAGCGGACGTGGTTGTCTATGACGCGCTGGTGGATGAGCGCGTGCTCAAGCTCGCCCGGCCGGGTGTGGCCGTTGAGTACGCGGGCAAGCGTGGCGGTAAGCCCAGTCCAAAGCAGCGTTCGATTTCTCTGCGCCTGATCGAGTATGCGCGTGCCGGCAAGCGGGTGCTGCGGCTCAAGGGTGGCGATCCGTTTCTGTTCGGCCGCGGTGGCGAGGAAGCGCTCGCGTTGGTCGCGGCGGGGGTTCCGTTCCGCGTTGTGCCCGGTGTGACATCGGGTGTTGGTGGGCTTGCCTATGCCGGCATCCCCGCGACGCATCGCGACGTCAATCATGCGGTCACGTTCGTGACCGGGCACATGGCGGGCGGCGATGTGCCGGATACGATCAACTGGCGTGCGCTTGCGGAAGGCTCGCCCGTGATTGTCATTTACATGGGGTTGAAGCATCTGCCGCAGATTACGCGAGCGCTTATGGACGGTGGGCGCGCGGGGCTTGAGCCGGTTGCGGTGATCAGCAACGCCACCACCGACCGCCAGCGCGTGCTCGAGACGACGCTTGAACGCGCGGTTGCCGATGTTGCTACAGGCCAAGTCGAAGCGCCGGCGTTGATTGTGATTGGCGATGCGGTGCGGCTGCGTGCGGGGCTCGACTGGCTGTCGGCGCTTGACGGGCGCGTGCTCAATCCCGATCCGCTCGGGACGAAGCAGGTGCGTGACGTCGGGTAGCTGCTCCGCTTAGACTGGATTCGTCTTCGTAGCCTCGGTACCAATATAGGATCAGGTAATCCTGACCGGCGTCATAGCGCTGCGGCTGATCGAGTCGCCGCCCGTCAAGATGGGGAATATGTCTGCTGTCGCCGTATCGATGGTTCGCAGAGCATTTCGTCCAATGTCCTGCGGCGGTGGTCGTTGTAGTCACTCCCGTGCGTGAGCCGTGGGGACACGATTACATGTCGCCGAATGACCCGAATGACCTCGGCGGCTCGCAGATCATTTCGTCCGTCGTCCTGCGGCGGTGGTTGTCATAGACACATGTAGACACGACTACCTGTCGCCGGATTCTGCTTCGAGAGAAAGCGCCGACCACACAGTCAATGAGAAATTCTCGTCGTTCACCGCGTCGAGAATGTCTTTCAGGCATGGTGCAATCCACCATCCAGAATCTTCGTCGAACTCGTCTGGTGGGTTCGTTGAGTTATAGGTCACCTTGGCGACCAATTCCGCTAGAAGCAGATGGTTCAGCAGCAAGTCCTGCTGAGGAGTACGCGCCTCGAGCTGTTCCATGTCCAATGTTGCCCTTCTCAACGCTGAGAATGCATCATGCGCTTTGCTCCACTCGCTGGGAGTGTTAGCGAGGCAAATTGCGTGTTCAATAGGTTGAGATTTGACAGCCGTACGATCAAGAACAAGGCGCATAACTCGTGCCGCCCACTGAGGGCGTCTTTCGACAGGCAGGTTCTCAAAAATCAACCTTCCCGCATCGAGTGCTTGGCCACCTTTCCAAAGGCTGCGTGCCTTCGATATCGTGTCGCTTGTCGGCATACCACTCATCCCTTATTGGTCTGGCTCGGTTCGAATATACGGCGGCTGTGTTGGCCGAGTCCTCGTGCTATACTTGGTGCTCGCGCTCCCAGCGCCATTTCCGACTCTTTTCAGAGCTTCGATCAGTGCTCCCACCTGCGGATGACTGGCATCAAGTTGTGGGGGAGGAGCGGGGAATAGGTATCATGTCCCCGTATTAGATGGCTCTGATCTGAGCGCTCAGACAGCGCGGCGCCGGGCGAACGCTAGCTTCTTCAACTCAGCCGGTGTAAGGCGCTCAAAAATTTCTTCGTAGAGTTCAGCCGACTTTTGGTAATTGCCCATGCGAAACGCTTCTTCGGCCCTGGGGCGCACCTGAGCTTCAAGAACATCCATCGCGTACTCCTTCGACCATGCCTTCCTCTGTGTTTCAAGTTGGTCAAAGCAATCAGGGTCGCCCCGAAGCGCTCGTTGACCGTAGCGCTCCACCAAGTCGCGAACGCGTGTGAGGCCGGCTTCGATCCCAGCATCCGTCGTTGCCACGTAGTTGCGATATGCCTGCGCTGCCACCGGATTCTCCAAACGAATAAGCGCTGAGAGTGAGTAACGCGTCCCGCGCCGCGAGATACCGAAGCCTACTTCGTATGACGAACGTCCATGAAAAACATCTACCTCCAAGTCGCCGTTGCGGTATCGCAATAGAGTTGGCAGCACCTCTATTTCCGAGTATCCGCGCTCGCAAAGGAATGCGAAGCAGCGGCGCGCTGCCTCAGAAAAATTGAGATGCTCTCTCTTGGAATCGGTGTTCATAAACCAGGCGGCATCCAAAAGTTCGTACTTCGGTCAAATGTCCAGCCACGCTCCTTCAGCAATGCCCTCTCAGCATTCAGAAAGATGCCATCGTTGTCGTTCGGCGATGCGTCAGAAATCGGGGGACACGTAACAAATTCAGAAGCGGTTGTTTGAGTCTGTTACGTGTCCCCTGAATCCGGGTCCCCTGAATCCGGGTCGCCGCCAGTCAAGATTGGGAATATGTAAAATAAACATCATGTCTCCGAATTTCCTTTCGAATTCGTCGCGTCCACGTTCAGTCGCGCTAGAGGCTAAAGTCCTGGGCACTGAGCGGCGTTGTGCCGTGCAGCACTTGTATCTCCATGTCAATGCCGCTGCCATCGACGTCGATCGCGACTCGACTGGTGGTGGCGTTGATGGGCGAGATGAGAATTTCGCCAGCGCCACCCGTAAGCGCGGGGACGACGGCGAAAGACGATCCACCACCGACCGGATCGATGGAGGACACGTCAATCAAGTCGCTCTGGGCGCGGCGGAAGTCATTGATGCGGTCGGACAAATTGCCCGCGACGGGTGCGTGAAGGGCGTTGTCGAATACGAAACGGTCGGGTCCAGCGCCGCCGGTCAGCTGGTCAGTGCCTGAGCCCCCGAGAATGCGGTCCGCACCGGCGCCTCCATCTATGGTGTCGTTGCCGTCGCCGCCGTCCAATGCGTCGGCTTGCAGTCCTCCGCTGAGTTGATCGTCGCCGCTAAATCCGAACAGCTGGTTGGCGCGCGCATCCCCGACCAGTGTGTCATTCAAGTTTCCGCCATATACGTGTTCGATCGCCAGGATTTGTCCGATGCCCCATTCATCGGAAATCGCGCCGGTTTGCAGATTGACAGTCACTCCGCTGGTCGCAACTTTCACGCCGGTGGCCGTGTTGCGCAGCCCGAGCACTTGAAGCGAATCCTGACCGCCGCCGCCATCAATAACCTTTGGGACCGCAGCAATCACCAAGCTATCGTCGCCGCCGCGCCCGCGGATCGTGTCGCCGGCGTCGCCGAGGAGGCGATTGGCGTTGTTGTCGCCAAGCAGCGTATCGGCAAACAGCGTCCCGAAGCCGAGACCTTCGATCGACGTCATGGCTTCGGCGTTGCCAAAGCCGTCGTTGGCGATCGACTGCGTGGCGAGATTGGCGTGCGCGCCTTGCGTCGCCGAGTAGTCGAGGAAATTTACACGATCCAAACCCGGACCGCCATCGTACGCATCGATTCCTGCGCCGCCGCGCAAACTGTCGTCACCGTCGCCGCCGCGTAGCTGGTCGTCGCCCGCGTTTCCATGGATCAGGTCGGAGCCACCCTTGCCATCGATGGTGTCGGCGTTTGCCGTGCCGGTCAGTGTATTATCAGCGTCGTCACCGTCGATCTGCGCCGCATAAACGTAGCCCGCGAGAGCGAGAGCTGCGGCTGCCAAGGGAACTGGGCGTTTCATGAAAGCCTCTCTCTGGAATGAGCGATCGTCGCCGCTAACAGCCAGCTTCGGTGCGAGCGACGGTTACGGCGTTGCCGAGTGCACTGAGGTTGTTCAAGTCACTGCAGGTTCTGTTCTTCCGGAGAAACCTGAGCAACATGTTGTCGATGTAGATCGCGCCGATTTGAGGCGTGTCAAAATTCAACGTTGCACTGAGATTGCTGCTCGTCGCCGATGTGAACGTGTACGGCACCGTGAGCACGTTCTTAGGGTTCGAAGGATCGGGTTTCATTATCGTCAAGTCGACTGTATGGGCGTTGGCGGTGCCGCCGGCATTCACGACGGCTATGGCTGTGGGTCGCCCCAAAGTGTAGTAGATTGTGAGCGTTATCCATTGCTTTTCGTAGGCTGCCGCGCTTCCGATGCTGAAGCCGCCGCTGCCGCCTACAATGGCAGCAAGATCGTATCCCTCCGACAGGCAGATACGGAATTCGGATGGTTCGCCCGTCAAGGTCCAACAGAAGAAGTTGTTGCCGGTCGAGGGCGCGCTCCCATTGTTGTTGTAGCAAAACGCCGCCGACATCATGATTGTGGTTTCGCTTCCTCCGGTGCCGATGGCGCTTGCGAGCGCGATATCGTACGTCAAGTTCGCAGAGCCGCCGTGGGAAGATGTGCCGGTTTTTTCTTGCCTCAGACTTCTCCCCATTTTGACGTCACTGAGGCATATGCTCTTTGCGTTAGTGAGGCCCCACACATAGTCGCCGTTGGGCAGCTCCGGCGGATTGGGGTTCATCGTCCAATCCGGCGGGGGCATTGGGCTGTTGTTGAAGTTCTCCTTGTAGACCTGCGTCGCCTTCGCAGGCGAGATGAGGTTCAGTGTGCCAATAGATGCGAAGATCAATGCGGCGGCGATGGTCGATACGCGCATCGGAGCGTCCCTTTCTCGAGTCTGTGCCGCACTCGATCAGCTGTGGTCAAGCACCGGAATACAGACGTGGCTGCACAAGTCGCGAACTGTCCATTTGATCAAAGCAGGATGGTGCTCCGTTCACAAGCGTGTTGCAGTGCACTTGCACTTGTGTAGCTGGGTAGGCGATTTGCCGATGACGGAGACACTAGAAATGATGTGCGGATGACGGCAACACGTCTTCCCCTGTGAGCGACAGCGGAGGGGATGAGTATCCTGTCACCTTTCGCGGTTCTTATAGCGAGCACGCGATGGCCTAGCGCTAGCCGCTTCTCCCATTGGCGCCAGGATAGTCAACCTGCATGAGACCGCCGGCTTTCAGGGGGCGCCATTGGTGCGCGTGATACGCGACAGAACCGCGTCATCGGGCTTTAGCTCGTGCCCATCCGGGCGGTTGACTTCCCCTCACCCCCGGCCCCTCTCCCGCAAGCGGGCGAGGGGGCGCGATGCTGGTTGAGCGGCTATTCTGCCTTGAACTGGAATTCGCCCTCGTAGCCCCAGTACTGATAGATGACCAGGTAGTCTTGGCCGGCGTCGTAGCGCTGCGCTTCGAGGGCGATCGTGTAGAATTCTTCGACGGACTGGCCGGGTGGGAGATACGCCGTGACTGGTGCTTGCGGGCAGGTGTCCTCAGGTATGACGGTCTGCACAAGATTGCCGGTGCGGGCGAAGATCTGCCACCGGAAGATCTTGCAGGCGGTTGGCGCGGTCAGCGTGGCCTGCTTTGAGGTGCTGTTGCGCAGCTTTACTTTGACCTGGATGACGGCCGGTTCTTTGCTTGCGAGCTTGACCGTGTCGCGGTTCGGTTCGGCGACGACGACGACTGCGTTCTCGAGGAAGTCCAAGCCGCCTTCGCTTGCCGAGTAGCCGAGGGCCGCGATGAACGCGACCCAGATCAGGGCCCACAGCGCATATCGCCGCCAATCGGGCGGGTCTGCGTGCGGAAGCTTTTGCTGTGTCATCGATCTAAGCGCCTTGCTTTGCCGGTTTGGCGTCGGTCTCGACGTAATCGAGGTCGAGGTGGAACGTCTCGCGCAACGAGAAGAAGGCCAGGATCGCCAACGCAGCAACGACAAGGCCGACGACTTCGGCCGCGCCGACGATGCCGAGATCCGGTTTCAATGTCGTGAAGACAAGCACGGCCGGCACCGTTGCGCCGCGCACGAAGTTTGGAACCGATGTCGCGACGGTTGCACGCAGATTCGTACCGAACTGTTCGGCAGCAACGGTCACCATCATCGCCCAATACGCAGTGAAGAAGCCGACGAAGAACACAACGGTGTAGAACATGCTGAGGCTCGAGATTGGCGCATGGAATGTGATGCCAAGCATTGCGAGTGTACCGAAGAGGAAGATGCCTATTGCGATCTTTCGGCTCTTCAACCACTGACTGATCAGTCCGTTCGCGACACTTCCGATTGTGATCCCCAGGTAAAACCAGAAGACGGACGTTACGGCGGTGACGGGTTCCTTGACGCCTAGGGCCGGTGCCAACTCGGGCGAGAACGTGACGACAATGCCGAGAGAAAACCAAATCGGTACCCCGACCAGGATGCAGTTCATGTAACGGCTGAACCTATCCCATGAGGTGAACAGCATCAGGAAGTTCCCTCGCGCGATGTGTTCCTTCTCTGCGAGAGCCTTGAAGATTCCGGAGTCGGCGACCGACAGCCGAAGGAAGAGCAATCCTAGACCAAGGATGCCGCCAATAATGTAAACCCAACGCCAGGTAAAAAGCTCGTAAACGAGCGCGGCGACCACTGCACCGGCAACGCCGGTGGCAACCACGATCGTTGTGCCGTAGCCGCGCTTTTCTTTCGGGAGGAGTTCGGCGACAAGGGTTATGCCACCGCCGATTTCGCCGGCGAGGCCGACCCCGGTAATGAAACGCAAGAGCGCGTACTGGTCGATTGGGGACACCACCGCATCGACACCAGGTCCAAACTGACCCACGAATCCGTTCAAGATGTTGCCGATCGAATAGAGCAAGATTGAACCGAACAGCAGCTCAATCCGGCCGATCTTGTCGCCGATCACACCCCACAGAATGCCGCCGATGAGGAAGCCGCCCATCTGGGCGTTGAGCAGGTATCCACCAACCGAGACCAGGTCTGCTTCGGAGACACCCAGGTCACGCAGGCTCGATTGGCGCAAGATCGTGAATAGGATCAGATCAAAGACGTCGACGAAGTAACCAAGGGCCGCAACGAGAATGGCTAGGCGGATATTGTTCGACATCTGAGACGTGGTTCCCCGAGATTAGCACTTGGCGGCACCTTGCCAATTCAGCAGGCGAGGGACAACAGTGCCGGTCGCTTTTCCTAGTGTATCAGGTCGAGCGCGGGGGCTATTGCGGGCCACAGCGCTCCGATTCTGCGAGTCGTATGGGTGTTTGCCGAGGCTCGGCTAGTCGCTTCCTAGGGGATGTGCGCGAGCCGAGTTCTTCCGAAAGACGCGCGCCTGCGCTGCGCCGTTTTCCTTCTTTGGGCGAGCGAAGCGTGACTGGTTCCCACTGCATTCGCGCGAAAGATGTGATGGCGTCCCGCATGCTCGGTTGATTGCTGGGGCGAACGGCGGCCTGTCACTTGTTCTGGCATGGCTGCGCGTCATCAATGTCCCCGACGCGCGGTCTGGGTCCGCGCAAATAACGGGGGATTCCCACATGAAGACACGAGCGATGATGCTCGCGACGGCGGCTGCCGTTGCGTTGACTGGAAGTGCCGGCGCCGCGAATTTTCACGGCTGGTACTTGGGCCTGGAAGCAGGCGCAGGCTGGGTGGACGATGCTAGCGCGGTGGACGAGTTCGGACCGTTTGGCGCACCGATCGCTGTCAATGACATCGAAGTCCAATACGACACCGGTTGGGCGGTGTTCGGCACGGTGGGCTATGACTTCGGCAGATGGCGCATCGAGGGCGAGGTCGGGTATCGCGACAACGAAATCAGCGCGGCGACATACCCCGGACTCGGGGGTGCCCCAGCCATATGGGCGGACCCGTCGATGAACGAACTGTCGCTGATGGCGAATGTTCACTACGACATTCCGTTGTCGTCACGGCTACAGTTGTCGCTCGGCGTCGGCGCCGGTGCCGATCGCGCCAGGTTCGAGACGGGCGGCGGATCCTTTTCCGACGATGACTGGAACTTCGCCTATCAGGGCATCGTTGGATTCAGCTATGCCATCAGTAGCGGCACGGATCTGACGCTCAACTACCGCTACCTGCGCGTGACGGATGCCGAGTTCTCAGAGGAGCGCGGCGCCAACGATGTATTGAACCGTTACGACGACATCACGAAGCACACGGTGACGTTGGGTTTGCGGTTCGATCTGTCGCCGGATGCGCTGCCGCCGCCACCGGCGCCGGTGCCGCCGGCTCCGCCAGCGATGGGGCCGAAGAACTTCGTCATCTTCTTCGGGTTCAACAAGTGCAACATCACGCAGGAAGCCGATGCGGTGTTGTCGGAAGCGGCAGCCGCTGCGCGCTCCGGCGGCGGCGCGTCGGTCAGCATCGTTGGGCACACGGATACCGTGGGCTCGAACGGGTACAATCAGAAGCTCTCCGAGTGCCGGGCGAATGCGGCGAAGGCCAATATGGTGGGCAAGGGCATTCCCGCCGGCGCGATCTCGGCTTCGGGACGCGGCGAAGGGCAGCTGATGGTGCAGACCGGCGACGGCGTGAAGGAACCGCAGAACCGGCGCGCGAACATCAGCATTCGCTAACGGGGCCAAGCGAAGTGTAAATGAAGGCGGGACCGAAGGGTCCCGCCTTTTCGTTTGAGGCGGCGTGCCTAGTTCGACGTGGTGAGGCGGATGAAGACCATCGCGCCGTCCGGATCGCCGCCGTAGCTGGCTTCGAGATCGCCGGGCACGAAGTTCACGCTGTAGAGCGCGCCGACGCCGAGGCGCGTGTTTTCCGCGACGTGGAAGTCGCGCACGGCACCGAACGAAAGCTTGCCGACGGTTTCGACCTCATCGACCGGTGAGAGTTCCGGGTTTTCCGTGACCTCACCGCGCGCGAATACCGTCCAGTCGCGGTTGGGGGCGTAGGCGGTTTCGAGCACGAAGGCGTTCGTCGTCTCGCCTTCGGATGGGTCCTTCCAACCCCAGGCGGCCGTGGTGGACCACCAGCCGCCGTCGTCGAGCGCGACGGTGTAGATTGCGCTGGCGGACAGTTTTTTCACGTCCACTTCGGGTTCGAGCTGTTCAATGCTTTCCTGATCGGCCCACGACAGTTGGAGCGACCAGTTTGGCGTGGGATTCCAGCTGACGCGGGCTGCGACGCTGTCCAGTTTGGGCGATTCAATGTCGAAACGATCTTGGTCCGGCTCGCGCCCTTTGAAGGCGGAGACTTCGAGCTTCCATGCGTCCTTCACCCAGCCGGCGGTCAGGACGCCGAAGGTGATGTGTGTCGAGTCCAGCCAGTGATGAGAGATCGGCGCCTCGGGCGAGTTCATCGCAGACTGCCGGTGCATGAAGGTGGGGGGGCCGAACGCCGGTTCGCCGGGCAGCCCCGCGTAGAGGAACAGGCTTTCGTCTTTGGCCAAAGCAAGGCTGTAGGACGCCGAGAGTTCGACGAAGAGATCGTGCGGATGTTGGCGATCGACGAGGTGCGAAACGCCATCCGCGGTTTCGCCCGACGCGAGCAGCAGCGGGTAGCCGCTTTTGCCCATGAGCGGATCGGGGCTTAGCATCGCGCGGAAGTTCAGCACGTCGCCGCTTTGAAAGTTGCGCCGGGCGCTTGCCATCAGCATGCCAGCGACGAACGTCTTTTCGTCGCCGCGCGGGCCGTCTTGCCAGCTGTGGGCCAAGTTCAGCATGGCGTGGGCGGAGATCATCCAGTCGCCAGCCATGTCGTGGCCCATGTGATGGGGCGTGGCGTCCGGCTGCCAGCTGGTGCCGGAGGCTTCGCGCGCCATGGCGTATGGGCCCAACACGCCGCCGGATGTCATGGCGTGGCCGCCATGACCTGCGGCGGCGCTGTGGCCACCATGTGCGCCATGTTCTCCATGCCCGCCATGACCGCCGTGTTCGCCGTGGCTGGCGTCGCCGCCGTGATGACCTTTGTGCTTTGCTTTGTAACCGTCGCAGTGGGCGCAGTGTTCACCCTCGCTCTTGCCGTGGGGTTTGTGGTCGCAATGAGCCGAGTGGTCGTGGTCGGCTGCCGGTTTCTTTGGGGCGCCGTCACCGCAATGGGGGCAGTGCTCGTCCTCGGTCTTTTGCGGTGCGGGCTTGGACGCGGGCGGTGGAGCCGGTTGATGGCCGGCGTGAGGGTCGGCTGCGGCCTGCGCGTTCGGGGCGATCGCGTGCGCGGGGAGGGTTGCCGCAAAAAGCAGCGAAATGAGTCGAGTGGACAAGCGGTGCTCCAATACCCCCATGGGGTAAGAAGGTTCTAGCGTGGGCTTGTTATGAACTCACTAACGATTTTGCACACGCGCCGTTCAATCTGGGTCGCGCGGACTTGAAGTGGGTGTGACCTCTCCCGGACCGCGCACGCGCGGGTTGGTGATGGTCGGGCGCAATCGCTTTCGCGTAGTCTGTGGCGGGTGTTTTGCGGGGGCGCTGCATTTGTGGTTGAGGAGGGTCTGCGATCAACTCGCCCGGCGAAGACCAAGGGCACGAAGAAGAGTCTCACACAATGAAACAATGGCACAATGGGTTCATCTTTGGCGCGAAGCGCCATTCGATCGTCGGATCGCGCGCTTCTGCGCGCGTGTGATCGATCATTGTTTCATCGTTTCATTGTGTGAGCATTTCTTACTTCTTCGTGCCCTTGGTGTGCTTGGTGGTGAAGGCTGACTCCAAGCTGTTTCTAGCTCGGACGAATATGCTCTAAGTCCCGACCGCTCAGAACAACCCTTCGATCTCGCCGCCTTCGTTCAGGCGAATGGTGTTGGCGGACGGTGTCTTCGGCAGGCCCGGCATGGTCATGATGTCGCCGGTGATCACGACCAGGAATTCGGCGCCGGCGGAGAGGCGGACTTCGCGGATGGCCATGACGTGGCCGGAGGGAGCGCCTTTCAGCAGCGGGTCGGTCGAGAAAGAGTACTGGGTCTTGGCCATGCAGATCGGCAGCTTGCCGAAGCCGCCCGTCTGCAGCTCGCGGAAGCGCTGGCGGACGTTCGTGTCGGCGACGATTTCACTGGCGCCGTAGAGCTTGGTCGCGATCGTTTCGATCTTTTCCCAAAGCGGCATGTCGTCGGGGTAGAGCGGATGGAACTTAGCGCCGTTCTTGTCGGTGAGTTCGACGACGGCGCGGGCCAATTCCGCGCAGCCTTTACCGCCATCGGCCCAGTGCGTGCAGAGTACGGCCTCGGCGCCGTTCTCGCGCGCGGCCTTCTTGATCGCCTCGATCTCGGCCGGCGTGTCGGTGACGAAGCGGTTGATCGCGACGATCGCAGGAACGCCAAATGACGTCACGTTTTTGATGTGGCGCGCGAGGTTGGCGGCGCCTTTCACGATGGCGGCGACGTTTTCTTTGGCCAGGTCTTCCTTGGCGACGCCGCCGTGCATTTTGAGCGCGCGGACGGTCGCGACGATGACGGCGGCGGCCGGATTAAGGCCAGCCTTGCGGCACTTGATGTTGAAGAATTTTTCGGCACCGAGATCCGCGCCGAAGCCTGCCTCCGTCACCACATAGTCGGCGAGTTTCAACGCGCTGGTCGTCGCCAGCACCGAGTTGCAGCCGTGCGCGATGTTGCCGAAGGGGCCGCCGTGGACGAAGACCGGGTTGTTCTCAAGCGTCTGCACGAGGTTGGGCATCAGCGCGTCTTTGAGCAGTACCGTCATCGCGCCGTGCGCGTTCAGGTCGCGCGCGGTGACGTCTTTGCGGTCGCGCGTGTGGGCGACCACGATGTTGCCCAGGCGGCGTTCCAAGTCCTTCAAGTCGCGGGCGAGGCAGAAGATCGCCATGACCTCCGAGGCGACGGTGATGTCGAAGCCGTCTTCCCGCGGGAAGCCGTTCGCGACGCCGCCGAGGGAGATCACCATTTCGCGCAGCGCGCGGTCGTTCATGTCAACAACCCGGCGCCAGAAGATGCGGCGCGGGTCGATGCCCAGCGCGTTGCCCCAGTAGATGTGGTTGTCGAGCATCGCGGCGAGCAGGTTGTTCGCCGTCGTGATCGCATGGAAGTCGCCGGTGAAGTGGAGGTTGATGTCCTCCATCGGCACGACTTGGGCATAGCCGCCGCCGGCCGCGCCGCCCTTCATGCCGAAGCAGGGGCCGAGCGAGGGCTCGCGGATGCAGCCCGCGACGCGCTTTCCAAGATGGGCGAGGCCGTCCACGAGGCCCACGGTCGTCGTCGTCTTGCCCTCGCCCGCAGCCGTCGGGTTGATCGCGGTGACCAGGATCAGCTTGCCGTCGGGGCGGCCGCCCAAGCTCTCGATGAAGTCGAACGACACCTTCGCTTTCGTGCGCCCGTACTGCAGCAGATCGTCGGCGGGGATGCCAAGCTTTGCGCCGACCTCGGCGATCGGCTTCATCCGCGCGGCGCGCGCGATTTCGATGTCACTTTGCCCCATAACCGCTCCCCGCATTCGTCAGCGGCAGGGTTATGGCGTCACTCCGGGCGGAAATCCACAACATCTGCTCGTGCAGTGCAAAAAACGGCGCAGGCACACGTCTCCCGTGCTTGACCGTCGGCCGGTGGCGTCCGCACGTATGGCTTCAAACATCAGCACACGAACGAATCGATGAAGCACCTGCGCATTGCCGGGAAGCGCATACAGACGGTGGAGCTCTATCTCTATGCGCTGTCGACGGTGGTGACGGGGGCGGCGTTCACGGCGGCGGTTTGGGTGCGCGAGATGCTGACGCCGATCGTCTTTGCAGCCGAGTACGTGCCCACCTTCGGCGATGCTGCGCTGGTGATCGTGGGCGCGATGATCCCGAAGATGCTGATGCGGGTCTATGAGCAGAAGACGGCCACGTCACGCGCGGTGCATCTGCAGCTGCATGTGACCGCGGCAACCCTGTTTTTCTTCGTGATGGTGCTGCTGTTCTATCTGCGCCCGGAGACGCGGGTGCCGGTCTCGATCGTTGTGATTTTCATCTTTATCGACTTTGCCGCTGCTTTGCTGCTGATGCCCGCGCACTATTTCGTGGCGCGGGCGGCCGCCCAGCAGCGCACGATCGCGGTGATGGCGGACGACGCTATCTTCGAGAGCTTGAGCGGGCATCGGCTGGCGCAGACGACCCATGCGGCGAACTTCAAGCGCCTTACGACCGAGGAATTGCCGCACGCTTTCGAACCGGGTAACGGGGGGCCGCCAAAGGCGCCGTTCGAGCAAATCGTGTTGGACCGGAACTCGAGCGCGCATGTGCCGGATTGGACGTTGTTGCTGCAAGCGCGGGACGCGGGTGTTTTGATCCAAACGCCTGAAGCGTTTCTGGAGAGCGAGTTTGGCGAAGCGCTTACAGATGAAAGCGCCGCGTACGACATCATTATGGCGTCGTCGTCGAACTGGAACCAGTTGCGGGTGGCAGTGAAGCGCGCGTTCGATTGGTTTGTAGCGTCGGGTCTCTTGCTGGCGACACTGCCGCTTGCGTTTCTAACCGGGCTTGCAATTTGGCTCGAAGACCGCGGACCGATCTTTTACGAGCAATTGCGCGTCGGGTTGAACGGGCGTGCGTTTCGGATCTTGAAGTTTCGCTCTATGGTAATCGACGCAGAGAAACTTGGGCCCGGTTCCACCGAAATCGGCGATCCGCGGGTGACCGTCGTCGGTCGCTTCATTCGCCGCACAAGGCTTGACGAGATTCCGCAGCTTATCAACGTCTTGAAGGGCGAGATGAGTATGGTAGGCCCAAGGCCGCAGACGACGCAGAACGTGGTGGCGTGGAGCCAGGGTACGCCGCTCTATCAGCTGCGTCATTTGGTGAAGCCGGGGGTGACGGGTTGGGCGCAGATACGTTTTGCCTATGTTGCGACACCTGAGGACGCACGGATCAAGCTGGCCTACGATCTCTACTACGTGAAGAACTACTCGCTGATTTTGGACGCGCTGGTCTTGTTGATGACGCCACGCATTCTGTTGGGCGGGCTGGGCCGGTAGTCTGCAACTTGAGATCGCGTGAGATTGTGCGGGAAACCGTCGATAGACGATGGTTTGCTGCGAGGGGGAGTTACGGAACGCGGTAGATTCTTATGAGCGAATCAGCCGTGCCCTTCACCAACCCTAGGCGAACCCTGCCTTGAAAGTTTCCGTCGTCACAGTCTGTTTCAACGCGGCGCAAACGATCCGCTTTACGATCGAGTCGTTTCTTGCGCAGTCGTACGCCAACAAAGAGCTGATCGTTGTCGACGGTGCGTCGCGCGACGAGACGTTGGAAATTGTGCGCGGGTACGGCAGCGAGGGTGTCGTTGTCGTGTCGGAGCGTGATCGCGGCATCTACGATGCGATGAACAAGGGGCTGGGACTCTACCGCGGCGACGCTGTGGGTTTCTTGAACGCGGACGACTGCTTTGCGTCGCCTGACACGCTGACCTCGATTGCGGACGGTCTCTCCCAAGCCGACGTGGTGTTCGGCAATCTGGACTTTGTCGCGGATCACCACGCGAAGCGGGTTGTCAGGCGGTGGCGGGGCGAGCCTTACCGGCGGGGCGCTTTCCGGCGAGGTTGGCTGCCGGCGCATCCGACCTTTTACGTGCGCAGGCACGTGGTGGATGCCGTAGGAGCCTTCGACCTCAAACACAGGATTGCTGCCGACTACGACTACATGTTGCGGGCAATCGAGGTCCATGGGTTCAGCACGGCGTTCGTGGATCAAGTTCTTGTGGAGATGATGCAGGGCGGAGCAAGCAACGGAAGCCTGAAGGCCTATTTCCGCAGTAACATCGAGGCGCTGTCCAGCCGTCAGCAACACCTGGGTTCGGGCGCTGTCGATTTTGCGCTCCTCGCCAAGCCGTTGCGCAAGTTAGGTCAGTTCGCGCCGGCGCTGGTGGGGCGGTGACCTTGTTGGCATTCGAAGCGGGAGGAGCGGAATGAGCGATATTCGTTTGTTGCTGCGTTTCTTCCTGCTGGGCGCCTTGTTCACATACTTCCTGCCGGCGCTTGTTCTGGGAACCGGGGTCCTAGACGAGTCCTTGCGCGTGTCGTGGCAATACTCGTTCTTTATGGCAGCGACGTTCATCGGGACGGCGCTGGTGACGTTCTCGTTCGCGGGTGTGTCGCTCGCGCGGCGGGAGAACATCCTGGCTGAGCAAAGCCAAAAGGACACCAGAACTATGCGGCGCTTTCTGGTCGCGCAGGCGCCGGCGCTGTTTTTCATTCTTGTTGTTGCTGCGCTGATGGGAAGCGCGCTGACCGGTGGCCTCTCAAACCGGTCAGAGCTGGTGTTCACGAACATCAACGACTCGTTTGGCAGCACTCTCGGTAGTCTCACGGGATACTTGCTGCCGGCGGCGGGCGCGATAGCGCTCGCAGAGGGCATCATGCGCCGAAGTGCGCGGTGGATGTTCTGGGGCGCGGTAGCGGCCGGGCTCGCGCTCGGGAGCAGTGGCACGCGTTGGTATTTGCTGCTGGCATTGAGCCCGGCGCTTGTTGTTGCGCTGAAGCACTTCAGCGGTTGGAAGGTGCTGGCGGTTGCTGCGGTTTGTTATGCGGCGCTGATCGGAGTGGGTACTGTCAGAAACGGGCAAGAATTCTCGTTAGAGACCGCGAGCAAGACGGCGGTGCTCGACATGCCGTTGGTCGAAAGTGCATATGCGATCGAAGACGTTGGCCAGCTGGAGGACGGTGGCGCGGCGTTCGTCAGCGGGTTCTTGCTCTACTTGGCACCGCGCGCATGGATCGATAAGGGTGTGGACGAGACGATTTGGCGGTTCAACTTCGCGCGCGCGAACATCGACATCCGTTTCGACCAGGGGAATGTGCTGCCGGGCTTGATTGGCTCGCTGTACATGTATGGGGGAGAGTTTGCGATTATTATGGGCGCGATCGCGATCGCTGCATGTTCGATCGTGGTGTGCCGCTTGGTGAGCGGCGCCGGACCGCACGCGCTGGCACTCTATTCGCTATATCTCGGTGGATTGTTGTTGCAGTTTCGAAACCTCAGCATGGGCTACTGGGTGCCGTTCTTGATCGCGGCGCTGGCTGTCACGATATGGCTGTTTGGCAAAAAATATTTCGTCAAGCGGCGGTAGGCGTTTCGCGGTATCGCGTTCGCCGCTTTGTTGCGCCGCACGGGGCGCATAGGAAGCGCGCGGCGCTTGTCTATCTTGTTCCTTCGGCGCTCAACGGCGCGTTCTTGGGGCACCATCCGAATGTGGTCGAGGTCGGCGCGCTGCGCGACGAGCTGCTGGCGCGCGGCTATGCCGTCGATGCCTACGACTATCGCTCGCGCCGGTCGGTCAGTGGTTACGACTTGATTTTGGGGTTCGGTGATGCAGTCTATCGCGCGCAGCGTGCGGGTGCGGGCAATGTCGTTCTCTACGCGACAGGCGCCAGCGCAAATTTTCAGCACGGGTCCGTCGAAGCCGTGCTCGGAGAACTTACCGAGAAGTTTGGGCCTGGCGCTGTGAACCACGTGCGTATTCCGGAACGCTATCTCGGCATCAGCGAAGCGTTGTCGGGACACATTCTGTCCATCGGGAACGAATGGACCGCGTCTACGTTTGCGCGACCCCAGCGCGTTTCCTCGCTACCTGGGATCGTTTCGGGTGTGAGTGTGTCTGTGGCTGAGGTTTTGGCCAACAGCGGTGGGCGGGGAGCCGGCCTTGCGTGGATCGGATCGAAGGGGGTTTTGCACAAAGGGCTGCATGTCGCGGCGGCGGTTGCGGCACGGCTTGGTGTGCATTTGCATGCGGTCGGTATCAAGGAGGACGAGGCAGCCTTCGCGAAGTTGGTGCTGGAGCGTTCGGGTTGCCAGCACACGATCTATCCGTTCGTGACGCCGGGCGAGGCGACGTGGATGGGCGTCGTGGGTGAGTGCCGTGCGGTGGTTGGTGCGTCGTTGTCGGAGGGGATGTCTACCGCTCTTCTAACGGCAGCGCGGACTGGGCTCTATCCGGTGTCCACGCAAACTTGCGGGGTTTCGGTGGGTGAGGTGGTGGCGCCTGGCGCGAGTACAGTCGAGGGCTTGGCGTCGGTCGTGGATAGTGTGCTTGCTCTTCCGTCGGACGCGTTCCGGCGGCGATTGAGCGAAGCGGTGGCGCGTGTGTCCTCGGAAAACACGGCCGATGCTTATCGTGCCGGCGTGACGCAAGCTTTGGATTCGATCGGAGTTGCGCGATGACGGCAGTGATGTTCGATGGGATCGTCTTTTCGCTGCAGCGTCGTGGCGGGATCGGGCGCTATTTTCGGGAGTTGTGCGCGCGGCATGTGGTGAAGCATCCGGGTTCGCAGCTTCTCTTGTTCGGAGAGACCGATGAAGTTGATGGTGTGCCCGCATCGTCGATAGAGATGCGGCAGCCACGTCTGGCCGAACGGTATCGGCGCTGTGCGGTGGGCGCGGGGTCCGTGTTTCATTCCAGCTACTATCGCTTGCCTGCGCGGTCGATGCCTGTGGTTACGACGGTGCATGATTTCATCTACGAGAAGTTTCGCGGCGGGGTCGCGCGTGTCGTTCATGTGGCGCAGAAGGGAGCCGCGATCCGCGGCGCCGACGCCGTGATTTGTGTGTCGGAGACGACGAAAGGCGACTTGATGGCGCTCTACCCAAGGTTCCCGGAGGCGCGGATCAAGGTGGTGCCCAACGGAGTCAGCGACGTGTTCTTGGGAAGCCGGTCGCGCAAGCCGGCGGACGTGCCTTATGCGCTGTTCGTAGGTTCACGGTCGACGGCGTACAAGAATTTCGCGGTCGCGTTGGAAGCTGTGCGTGCGGTGCCGGAGCTAACTTTGGTGGCCGTCGGCGCGCCGCCATCGGAGGCCGAAGCGCAGCTTGCTCAGTCGCTCGCCGGAAAGCTCAAGTTTTCGAGCGTCGATGACGAAGGGCTCCGCAGCCTTTACGAAGGCGCTGTGTGCTTAATCTATCCGTCCCTCTATGAGGGGTTTGGACTGCCGATCCTGGAGGCGATGGCGTGCCGGTGCCCGGTCGTCTGCCTGGAGGCGCCGGGGGTGAAAGAAACTGCTGGCATGGAGGCTCATTTCGCTTCCGAGAATCGAGCCGGTGCGTTTGCGGAGGTTATCAAAGGCCTGATTCGTGGTACGCCCAACAGCGCGCAATACGAGGCGGGTGCCGTGCGGGCGCGACTGCACTCGTGGGCGCGCTCGTATGAGATGACCAACGCGGTTTACGCATCGCTGGCGCCGGTATGAGCGGGCGGGTCGCGTGGCTGCTCAAGAGCCCGCCGCAGAGCGTGTGGCTCTTGGGGTCGATCGGCTTGAACGCGCTCGTGAGCTTAGCGACGATTCCGCTGTTCGTAGAGTTGCTGTCGGGCGAGGACCTCGCGACGCTCGCGCAAGCCGGCGGGATTGCTCTTGTTGTGTCCACGGTTTGCAGTTTGGGCGCCAACACTATCGGGCCCCACATTGTGTCGGGGCAACTTGGGTATCTGAAAAGTTTTGACGAATTGCTCGGCAGTCAAGTGTTCGCGGCCGCCGGCTTGTTGGGCGTGTTGTTGGTGCTTGCGCTGTTTGCTGGTCTGTCGGGGACCGCTTTGGCGGTGTTCGCGTTGCATTTCGGTGCGGGTGTGTCTTCCGCCATAAGTCCGAATTGGCTGATGGTTCAGCGCGGCATGGCACAGCATATACTTGCCTATCATGTGGTGGGACGGGCGCTCTATGTTTGCGTGCTCGTATATTTCGCGCTTGTCGGTGGCGGGTTGCTGCTGGCGTCAGCGGGTTTGTTCGCGGGATCGATTGCAACGACCTGGCTCGTGTTCAACGCACTGCGGCGTGAGATGGACATCCGGTGGTCCGTGCGGCCGATCCGGCGGGACATGCTGCGGCAGGCCATCGCCGTGACGTCGCCCTCGCTCGCGACGGCGCTTTTTGCGTCTGTGGCGCCGTTCGTTCTGCAGGCCTGGATCGGACTTGGTGCTGTTGGGCTCTATTATGTTGTGGAGCGGGCGCGCGTGTTCGTCAACGAGGTGCTTCGCGCAGCCGAAGCGCCGTACTATCAAGCGATCGCGCGAGGCGGTGAACGGCCGGTGCGCATCGATGCCTATGCGATGTTGCTCGTGGCCGCGATGCTGGCGGGTGTGCTTCCTGCCTTGGTCGCTTGGGGGCCAGAGCTCGCACTGATTCAAATGCTTGGTCAATTGTGGCCCTACCTTGCGGTCTATTGTTTGGCGCTGGCGCTCAGCGTCAGAGCGGCCACACTCTATCTGGAGGGGCAGCGTGCTTTTGGGGGCAGTGCTGCGCTTCGCGTCGCAGCGACCGGCGTTTCGGCGGTGGTGCTCGGCACCCTTTGCATCTTCGGCGTCGATAGTGCGTACGCTGTTGCAATCATTGTGGGAGAGTTTGCTTTGACTATTGCGGCGCTTGGATACGCGCGGTTGAAGGGGCGCTGAGATGGGGATTTCGTGTCGTCTTTGCGGGGCGCAGACTGTGAAGCTGCTGGCGACCGAGGAGCGCGGCGGCATTTCGTATCGCGTGGGCGACTGTCTGAGTTGCGGCGTGGTGCAGGCTGTTGACGTTCCGCACACGTACTCGCCCGACTACGTGGACTTAGCGCAGGATGCGATCGAAGACGATCGCCTCTGGTGCCAAGGGGAGCACAAGCTCAAGGCGTATGCGCAGTGGGAGCGCGTGTTCGGGCGGTTCGGCGTTGCTGTCAAAGGTGCGCGGCTTTTGGATGTTGGATGCGGGACGGGAGGGTTTCTCGACTACGTTCGGTCGTTGGGCGTGCTGGGTGCTGGGTTCGACGCGTCGGCAGCTCAAGTACAAGCCGCTCTGGCGCGTGGACTCGATGTTCACCACTCGGTTTCGCCGGCGCGATTTCGTAGCGAGACGGCGGAAGACCGCGGGTTCGACATCGTGACTCTCTGGGATGTGTTCGAGCACCTACGCGATCCGAAGGGGTTCCTTGAGGAGTTGACCCCGCTTATGAAGCCGGGGGCGTTGCTCTTTCTATCGATTCCGAACGGGGGAGCGCTTAGGTGGAAGCGCGCGATTTGGGAGGCGGCGGGGCGCAAGTTTTCGTACGAGCCGTGGGAACACGTTTTCTACTTCCGGCCGAAGTCTCTTGCGCGCTATCTGGAGGCGTGGGGATTTGAGTGTCTCGAGGTCGGGTCCGTTGTCGCCTATGAGCGCAAGCCGTCGGCTGGCGAGTTCCTACGGCGGGCTGCTTTTCGGGCAACAGCGGCCTTGCCCGCGGTCAATCCGCAAATCTATGCCGTCGCGCGCAAGCGCTGAGCGTTAGCGCGGCGGCCAGGACGCGAAGCTGCCGCCCAACAGGCGTTGAAGTTTTGCTATGTCGGGCTGGAAGCGGGCGTTGAGGTATTCCCAGTCGGCGCGCGTCGGCGTTACTTCGGTTTCGTCAGTGTAGAAGAGGGGGGCGAAACGGTCTTTGACGGATCTTGGCGCCCAGTCGCTCACGGCTTGTTTGAGACCAGTGCGGTAGAGAAATTTGTTCGCGGCGGCAAAGCGCGGGCGTTTGCGCGGGTTGGGGTTTGCGATCGTGGCGGCTCCCTGAGCCGGATTGATGCGCAAATGTGCGCAGATCTTGCCAAGTGTTTGCGAGGGGTTACGGGCGATATCTTCGTAGTGGAGGATTAGGATGTTCTCGCGGGGGAAGTGGTCGAGATAACGTTGGACCTGGGCCGCATAGAGGCCCGCGAAGACATAGCGCTCTTCGTACGGAAAGGCTCCGCGCTCCAACATCCGGCGTTCACGCGCAAGGGCGGTTGAGAACGAGCCAGTTGCCGTTCCGATTGCCTTGTTCATTAGGAACTCTGAGATGGCGCGTTCGTATGGGTCGCGGAGGCTTATGACGATGCGTGCGCCTGGCACAGTTGCGGCGATGGCTGGGGCCGCTGTTGCAGAGAACAGGTAGGCAGTCGATGCCTCACCGACCGCTGGAAAGTCGGCGGCACCTTGGAAGAGCTCGGCGTAAATGGCCGGGTCGTCGATATAGGCCAAGTGCTTGCGCTCGCGCCCAGGTGCGGTGGCAAATGCAGCGGGATCGAGCAGGTTCTTGCGATGCCAGGCGCCGTATTCGGACCGCGCAATGTCTGTCGCGAAGAATCCAGGCTCCTTGATGGGGCAGAAGAAGACCTGCGGATGCTGTTGCAGCGCGGTTGCAATCGCGGTCGTACCTGCGCGCATCGCGCCGACGACGAAGAAGTTCGGCGCTGGCTTGCCTGCCGGCAGTAGCGGCCCTTGGTACACCGCTTCGGTGTCGATTGGATGCTGGGTGTTCGAGATCATATGCGCGCATCATTAAGTGCATCGATCAGATTGTTAAAGTGTTTGGAGCGACGGGCGCACGCAGTGCTCGTGCTAGTCGCGATGCGCGCGCGGTGCGCGTGGGGCGATGCGAGCGCTGCAAGAGTGTTAACGCACACACAACGGTCACGCACGCGCTGATGGCTATGACGAGCTCCACGCGCGCACTGCGCGTAGTTTCGGTCACATTGCTGTGCACATCGGCAGATGCGGGTTGCGCACGTCGTGCGTCTGTCGTTTATGGCGGTCACAAAGACGAAGAACACGAAGGCCAGGGACATTTCGGCGCCCGCTGTTGAAACGGCGGGCGTCTTTTTTTTGCCCGGTGAGATTACGCTGCCGCCCCCGCGTTGCGGTGTAGCCAAGAGCCAAGACCAAGCCCCAGGACTTGCCCGCAAGACTGGACGCCAAGACTCGGCGCCAAGACCAACCGCCGAGACCGACTGCGAAGACCAAACCACAAGACAAGATCCGAAGACAGGCCTCGGTCTTCGGTGGAGCCGCTTCTGGGAATTGGGCGCCAGGCCCGTGTTCTAGAACATAAGTCACGATGATTCGACAAAATGCGTGATTTAATCCTTCGGCGCTTTCGGCGAGATTCGGCGTTGCTCACTCCTAAATTGGAAACGTGCGTCCGCGGCTTCGCTATGGCTTCCGCGTGCGCATTCGCTTGCGAAAGGCCCGCATGCCTCAACCCACCACCCGCTCGGTTTCGGCCGATGCTGTCTTTCTAACCGCGCTGGAGAACGGCCATGCCGTGCGAACGGCCTGCCGTATGGCCGGGTACGCGCCACGTAGCGTCTACCGCTGGCGCGGCGGGGATGCCGAATTCGCATTCCGCTGGGCGACTGCGGTCGATATGGCGGGCGACCTTTTGGAAGGAGAGGCCGACCGGCGCGGGCGCGACGGTTACGACGTCCCTGTGTTTCATCGGGGCGAGGTTTGCGGCTCAAAGCGCATGTACGCCAACGGCCTGTTGCTCGCGCGGTTGAAAGCGATCCGGCCTGCGCAGTATCGCGAGAGCAGGGCGGTCGCGGCGGCCGTTGCGCCGCCGGCGCATGCGGTCACGGTCAACCTTCGCGACTTCGCGCTGGAGGATCTGGTCCGCCGCTTGATGCGCGGCGAGGCGGTCGACCGGACAACACTTCCACTGCGAATTCAAAGGCTTATCGACCAGCCGGACAGCGAAGCAGGACACTGAAGGACACCTCGACCCCTGTGCCACATGTGCCACTTCGCAAGCGACGCGGCCGGCCAGTGGGGCGCGTTCTATTGCACCAGCGGCGATGTCGCGCGCCGGATGTCGATGCCCTTCACGTCGCTACTTGCGGCAAGAAGCGATAAGTACTGCCGCACTGCATGACCCCAACTGGCCGCTTGCAGGCTGCGGGCAATGGCGGCTTCGACATCCTCGAAGGCGAACTGCACGCCCTCTATTCGGCGGTGCAGCATCAGCACATGCACGCCATAGTCGGTTTCGACGGGCACCGGGCAGAGCTGGCCGTCGTCGAGATTGGTGAGAAACGTCTCCAGTTCCGGCGCGGTCTCTCCGGGTGCCACCTGTCCCAGGTGCCCGCCGCTGCCCGACGACGAACAGCGCGATTCCGCCTTCGCGATTTCGGCAAAACGGCCGGGCTCGGCGTTCAAGACCGCAAGCGTTCGCTTGGCGGATGCCTTGGCACGCGCACGGGCCTCCGCGTCGTCCCGCGGCGCCAGGTAGAGAATGTGCGAGGCTTCGAAAAGGTCGGTGCTGCGGAACTTCGCCTTGTTGCTGTCGTAGTACCGGCGATAGGCTTCGGGATCGGGCTCCGGCAGCTTCAATTCCCGGCGCAGCACCTCGTCGATCGCGGCCTCCTCGGCTGTTGCGTCGCCGGCCGTCCACGTCAAGCCCAAAGCCGCCGCGCGCTGCAACAGCAATTCGCGCACGACAAGCGCTTCGGCCGCTTCGGCCATCGCCGCGTCGCGCGAGGCGGCCGGGTGATACTGCATTTCCGCGAGGATGTCGGCGTCGCCGATCGTTTGTCCGTTGACGCTGATCATGGCACGGGCTTCCGCACGCTGGAGGACGGATTGCGTGTGCGCACGATCTGATAGCCGCGCCGGCCCAGATACCAGATCGGCGCGCTCCAAATGTGTACCAAGCGCGAGAACGGGAACACCATGAACATGATGAGCCCCATGACGATGTGCAGCTTGTAGGAGAGGCTGACGTCGGTGACGAGCTCGCTCGCGCCGGAGCGGAAGGTCACGATCCGCTGCGCCCATTCGGACAGCACGAGCATCACCGAGCCGTCCATGTGCTGCAGCGAGAAGGGGATCGTGACGAGGCCCAGCGATAGTTGCACCCAAAGCAGGCACAGGATGAAGATGTCCATCGGCGCGCTGGTGCCGCGGATACGCGGGTCGGCAAGCCGGCGATAGAGCAGGATCGTCAGCCCGATGAAGCAGATGATGCCGAAGATACCGCCGGCGGTCACGGCGAGCATTTGCTTCGCCGGCACGGAGACGCCGAGCGCTTCATAGACTTCGTGCGGGGTGAGGAGACCCACGAAATGCCCCACGAACAACAGCAAGATGCCGACGTGGAACAGCACGCTGCCGATCACGAGTTGCCGCTTGCGCAAGAGCTGGCTCGAGCCGGAGCGCCAGGAGTACTGCTCGCGGTCGAAACGGATCAAGCTGCCCGCGAAGAACACGGCGAGCGCGACATAAGGAAAGATGCCGAACAGGAAGTGGTGGAGATAGTCGAACATGGCTCAAACCCTTTGCTGTGCGTTCGCGAGTGAGTCGCATGCCGCCGCCTCGCCGAAGGTGACGGGCGCGTCCTCCCACGCGCGGTCGAGCGCTTCGAGGCTGTCGTCCTCGCTGCCGCCGCCGCGCATGATTTCGGCGAGCAGGGTGCGATCGACCTGTTTCGAGGCGAGCGAGACGAGCGCCGCGAAGACCGGCGCATAAGGCGTTTCTCTTTTGGCGGCGCGCTGACGCAACGCTTCGATCGTCGGCGCGGCGTCGGAGAGGATCGTGCGCGCCGTGCGGTCGGGCATCAGCGACAGAAACTCCGCGAACAGCGGCAGATAGTCGGGCAACTCGGCGCTCGTGTGTGAGAAGCCATGGAACTTATAGAGCGTCTGCAGGCGCACCATCGCCTGACCGCGCTCGCGTGCCTCGCCGTAGAGATGCTCGTAAAGATGCAGCGAGAGCGATCGCGTGCGGTCGAACAGCCAGACATAGTCGTCCTGCATGTCCATGAGATCGCTGGAACTCAAGTGCGCGAGTAACCCATCAATCGCCGCAAGGTGCGCCGGATCGAGAAGCCGTTCGTCGGTGAGTGCGGCGCCGATTTCCGGCAGTGCCGCGATCAACTCCGCCGTCGGATAGGTGAGAAGCGCGCCGAGCGCGCGATAGGTCTTCATCACATCGTCTCCGTCGGGGTGTTTTCGCGCCACTTCTTCATGCCGAACAGCGAGGACTCGCTCGACCCGTCCGAACAATTGTTGCCGAACGAGAAGCCGCACGCGCCGCGCAGGTCGTAAGCGTTCTCCGCGTACTCGCGGTGGGTCGAGGGGATGACGAAGCGGTCTTCGTAGGCCGCAAGCGCCATGGTCTTGTACATGTCCTCGATCTGGAGCTTCGTAAGGCCCACCTCGCGCAAGACCGCATCGTTTTCCTTCCGCTCGACGTGACGCGAACGCATGAAGACCCGCATCGCGAACATGCGCCGGATCGCGGCTTCGACCGGCTTCGTGTCGCCTGCGGTCAAGAGGTTCGCGAGGTAACGCATCGGAATGCGCAACTTCGAAAGGTCGGGCAGGGCGCCATCGAAACCGATGTGTTCGCTTTCGACCGCCGATTGGATCGGCGAAAGCGGCGGCACGTACCAAACCATGGGCAGCGTGCGGTACTCAGGATGGAGCGGGAAGGCGACCTTCCACTCCATCGCCATCTTGTAGACTGGCGAGGCCCGCGCCGCGTCGAGCCAAGCGTCGGGAATGCCCGCCGCACGCGCCGCCTCGATCACCTTCAGATCGTGCGGATCGAGGAAGATGTCGAGCTGGGCCTTGTAGAGGTCCTTCTCGTCGGCGACGCTCGCCGCTTTCTCGATCTTGTCGGCGTCGTAGAGCAAGACGCCCAGATAGCGGATGCGGCCGACGCAGGTTTCGGAACACACCGTCGGCTGGCCCGCCTCGATGCGCGGGTAGCAGAAGATGCACTTCTCCGACTTGCCGGAGACGTAGTTGTAGTAGATTTTTTTGTACGGACAGGCGCTGACGCACATGCGCCAACCGCGGCACTTGTCTTGGTCGATGAGAACGATGCCGTCCTCTTCGCGCTTGTAGATCGCGCCGGATGGACACGCCGCGACGCACGCCGGATTGAGGCAGTGCTCGCACAGCCGCGGCAGGTACATCATGAACGTCTTTTCGAACTGGCCGTAGATGTCCTTCTGAATCCCCTCGAAGTTCGCGTCTTTCGAGCGCTTGGAAAACTCGCCGCCGAGGATCTCTTCCCAGTTCGGGCCCCATTCGATCTTTTCCATGCGCTGGCCGGTGATCAGCGACAGCGGACGGGCGACCGGCACGGCCTTCGACTCGCCGGCGGTCTGCAGGTGCTCGTAGTCGAACGTGAAGGGCTCGTAGTAGTCGTCGATCTCCGGCATGTCGGGGTTGGCGAAGATCTTCGCCAGGATGCGGAATTTGCCGCCCATGCGGGGCTCAATCTTACCGGAGTTCTTGCGAATCCAGCCGCCCTTCCATTTTTTCTGGTTCTCCCATTCCTTGGGATAACCAATGCCGGGCTTCGTTTCGACGTTGTTGAACCAGGCGTATTGCACGCCATCGCGGTTCGTCCAAACGTTCTTACAAGTGACCGAGCACGTATGGCAGCCAATGCATTTGTCGAGATTGAGGACCATCCCGATTTGCGCGCGAACTCTCATGGGTGATCTCTCCTATTCCGCCGCCGCAAGTTCGTGCGGCTCTTCCATCCAGTCGACATTGGACATTTTCCTCAGCACCACGAACTCGTCGCGGTTGGAGCCGACCGTGCCGTAGTAGTTGAAGCCGTAGGATAGCTGCGCGTAGCCGCCGATCATGTGCGTCGGCTTCGTGATCGCGCGGGTGACCGAGTTGTGGATGCCGCGCGTCTTTGTCGTCTCGGAGCCGGGGACGTTCACGATCTTCTCCTGCGCGTGATACATCAGGCACATGCCGGATTTGACGCGCTGGCTCACCACCGCGCGGGCAGACAGCGCCCCGTTCGCGTTGAAGAGTTCGATCCAGTCGTTGTCTTCGATGCCTGCGACTTTTGCGTCCGCCTCGCTGATCCAAACGATCGGCCCGCCGCGCGAGAGCGTCAGCTGCAACAGATTGTCGGTGTAGGTCGAGTGGATGCCCCACTTCTGGTGCGGGGTGATGAAGTTCAGCACGATCTCCTTGTTGCCGTTCTCTTTCTGGCCCAGCAGCGGCTTGACCGTCTTCAAGTCGACCGGCGGCTTGTACGTAACAAAGCCCTCACCGAAGGCGCGCATCCAGGGGTGATCGACATAAAGCTGCTGTCGGCCGGTTAACGTGCGCCACGGGATGAGTTCGTGCACGTTCGTGTAGCCGGCGTTGTAGGAGACCTCTTCGGACTCGATTCCGGACCAAGTCGGCGACGAGATGATCTTGCGCGGCTGGGCGACCACATCGCGGAAGCGGATCTTGTCGTCCTGGCGCGTTCGGGCGAGATGCGCGTGTTCTCGGCCGGTCGCTTTTGATAAGGCCTCCCAAGACTTGACCGCGACTTCGCCGTTCGTCTCCGGCGCAAGGGTGAGGATCACCTCGGTCGCGTCGATGTCGCTGTCGATGCGCGGCATGCCTTTGGTCGGGCCTTCTTCGGTCACGGCGCCGTTCAGTTTGCGCAGGAACTCAATTTCATGCGTGGTGTCCCAGATGATGCCCTTGCCGCCGTTGCCGATCTTTTCCATCAGCGGCCCTAAGGCGGTGAAGCGTTTGTAAACGTTCGGGTAGTCGCGCTCGACGACGACGACGCCCGGCATTGTTTTGCCGGGGATCGGCTCGCACTCGCCCTTCTTCCATTCCTTGGGCTCGAACGGTTGGCCGAGTTCGCCCGGCGTGTCGTGCTGGAGCGGCACGAGGACGGTGTCTTTCTCGACGCCTAAATGGCCAGGCGCAAGTTCGGAGAATTTCTTCGCGAAGCCCTTGAAGATGTCCCAGTCGCTCCTGCACTCCCACAACGGGTCCACGGCCTTCGTGAGCGGGTGGATGAACGGGTGCATGTCGGACGTATTGAGGTCGTTCTTTTCGTACCAGGTCGCAGTCGGCAGAACGATGTCGGAGTACATGCAGGTCGACGACATGCGGAAGTCGATCGTGACCAACAGGTCGAGTTTTCCTTCCGGCGCTTCGTCGTGCCAAGCGACCTCGCGCGGGCGCTGCTCGCCCATTTCGCCCAGATCCTTGCCCTGCACGCCGTGCGTCGTGCCGATCAGGTGTTTCAGGAAGTACTCATGACCCTTGCCGCTTGAGCCCAGAAGGTTCGAGCGCCAGACGAACAAGTTGCGCGGGAAGTTCTTCGGATCGTCCGGGTCTTCGCACGACATTTGCAACGCGCCGGACTTTAGGCTTTCCGCCACGTACTGCGGCACCGGTTTGCCGACCTTCTCGGCGGCGGCAGCGATCGTGAGCGGGTTCGTCTTAAGTTGCGGCGCGGAGGGCAGCCAACCCATGCGTTCGGAGCGCACGTTGAAGTCGATCAGGCTGCAGTCCCAATCGCCAGGCTCCGCCGTCGGCGACAGGATCTCTGACGTTTTCAGTTTCTCGTACCGCCACTGATCGGTGTGCGAGTACCAGAAGCTCGTCGAGTTCATTTGCCGCGGCGGGCGACCCCAATCGAGCGCGAAGGCGAGCGCCGTCCATCCCGGTTGCGGGCGAAGCTTCTCCTGACCCACATAGTGCGCCCAGCCGCCGCCCGACTGGCCGACGCAGCCGCACATCGTCAGCATCGCGATGATGCCGCGATAGATCATGTCCATGTGGTACCAATGGTTGATCCCGGCGCCCAGGATCACCATCGACTTGCCCTGCGTCTTCGAGGCGTTGTCCGCGAATTCGCGTGCGGTCAGGATGATGTCCTTGCGGCGGACGCCGGTGACCTTCTCGGCCCACGCCGGGGTGTAGGGCACGTCGTCGTCGTAGGACTTGGCGACATTCGCGCCGCCGAAGCCGCGGTCGACGCCGTAGTTCGCGAGGAAGAGGTCGTAGACGGTTGCGACCATCGTCTCACCGTCGGCGAGCTTCAGCTTCTTCACAGGCACGTTCTTCACCAGCACGTCGTCGTGGTGCGTCTTGGTAAAGTGCTCCGTTGCTTGGCCGCCGAAATAGGGGAACGCAACGCCAGCGATCTCGTCGTGGTGGTCTTTGAGCGTTAGGCGGAGCTTGGTGGCAGCGCCGTTCGCCGCTTTTTCCTCGAGGTTCCACTTGCCCTGCTCGCCCCAGCGGAAGCCGATCGAGCCAAGCGGCGCCACGATCGAGCCGGACGCTTCGTCATAGGCGACGGTCTTCCATTCCGGATTGTTCGTCTCGCCGAGCTTGTCGGCAAAGTCGCTGGTGCGTACGAAGCGCTCCGGCACCCAGTTGCCGTTCACTTTCTTGAGCCGTACGAGAAGCGGGAAGTCCGTGTACTTGCGCGCGTAGTCGAGGAAATACGGGTCCTGCTTCTTGACGTGGAATTCGTTCAGGATCACGTGCCCGAATGCCATCGTGAGCGCCGAGTCGGTGCCCTGTTTCACTGAAAGCCACAGGTCGGAGAACTTCGAGGCTTCGCTATAGTCCGGCGAAATGACGACGCTCTTGATGCCTTTGTAGCGGCCTTCGGCGTAGAAGTGCGCGTCGGGCGAACGCGTTTGCGGCACGTTCGAGCCCCACAGGATCAGGAAGCCGGAGTTGTACCAATCGGCGCTTTCGGGAACGTCGGTTTGCTCGCCCCAGGTCTGCGGCGACGACGCCGGCAGGTCGCAATACCAGTCGTAGAACGACATGCATGTGCCGCCCATCAGCGAGAGGTAGCGCGAGCCGGCTGCGTAGGAGACCATCGACATCGCCGGGATCGGCGAGAAGCCGATGACGCGGTCTGGGCCGTAAGTTTTTGCGGTGTAGATGTTGGCGGCGGCGACGATCTCGTTGATCTCGTCCCACGAGGCGCGCACGAAGCCGCCCTTGCCGCGCATCTGGCGGAAGTCCTTGAGCTTCGACTTGTCCTCGACGATCGAGGTCCAGGCGTCGACCGGCGTCTTCGTCGTGCGCGCTTGGCGCCATTGTTTCAGCAGGCGCTTGCGGATCAGCGGGTACTTGATGCGATTGCCGCTGTAGAGATACCAGCTGGCACTCGCGCCGCGCTGGCAGCCGCGCGGTTCGTGATCCGGCAGGTCGGGTCGTGTGCGCGGATAGTCGGTCTGCTGTGTCTCCCAGGTGACGATCCCGCCTTTGACGTAGATCTTCCATGAGCACGAACCCGTGCAGTTTGCGCCGTGTGTGGAGCGCACGACTTTGTCGTGACTCCAGCGGTTGCGGTAGGCGTCTTCCCACGTGCGGTCTTCGCGCGTGACGAGACCGTGGCCGTCCGAGAACGTGCCGACGTCTTTCTTGAAGAACATCAAGCGATCGAGGAAGTGACTCATGATGCTGCCTCAAGCCGTTGCTGGTTGGAGTGTCGGACCGCTGCTGCCACCGCCGCGTTCAACGTCGTGCAGAAGCCCGCCCTTGCGCGTGTAGACCTGCCAGGTGATGACGAGGCAGGAGACGTAGAAGGCGAGGAACGCCCAGAGGGCTGCTTCCGGTCCGCCAGTCATGGCGATCGAAGAGCCATAGGCCTTCGGGATGAAGAAGGCGCCGTAAGCTGCGATCGCAGAAGTGAAGCCGATGATCGCGGCCGACTCCTTGTCGCCTTGGCGCACGCGCGCATCTGCATCGGCGCCGGGCATCAGGCGCACCATTTCCTGGCGCATGATCGCGGGGATCATCTGGAACGTCGATGCGTTGCCCACGCCCGTCACGAAGAACAGGAACAGGAAGCTACCGAAGAAGCCCCAGAACGCGCCGGGCTGGTCCTTGATGCCGACGAAGAAGAGAACCGCGGCGACGCCGACGATCAGACCGGCAAACACCCAAAGCGTTACCCGCCCGCCGCCGAACTTGTCGGAGACCCAGCCGGTCATTGAGCGCGAGAGTGCGCCGACGAGGGGCCCGAGGAATGCGTATTTCAGCGCATTCACGTCCGGGAATAGGAGCTTCGACAGCAGCGGGAAGCCCGCCGAATAGCCGATGAACGAACCGAATGTACCGGTATAGAGCCAGCACATGATCCAGTTGTGCTTGCGCTGGAAGATCACCGACTGCTCGGCAAACGAGGCTTTCGCGGAGGCGATGTCGTTCATGCCGAACCAGGCCGCGAATGCGGAGACGACGATGAACGGAACCCAGATGAAGCCGGCGTTCTGTAGCCAGAGCTGCGTCGTCTCGCCGGTGTCGCTCGCGGCCGCTTGCGGATCGCCGCCGAGCCAGCCGAAGACGCTCGACGTAATGATGATGGGCACGACGAACTGCATCACGCTGACGCCCAAATTGCCGAGGCCGGCGTTGAGCGCGAGCGCGTTGCCCTTCTCGGCCTTCGGGAAGAAGAAAGAGATGTTCGACATCGACGAGGCGAAGTTGCCGCCGCCGAAACCGCAGAGCAGCGCGAGACCTAAGAACACCACGTAAGGCGTCGTCGGATCCTGCACGGCAAAGCCGATGCCGAGCGCTGGGATGATCAGCGACCAGGTTGCGACCGTCGTCCACAAGCGGCCGCCGAAGACCGGCACCATGAACGAGTAGAAAATACGCAGCGTGGCACCCGATAGACCGGGCAGCGCGGCGAGCCAGAACAGCTGGTCAGTCGTGTAGTTGAAGCCGACCGAAGGCAGCTTTGCCACGACGATGGACCACACCATCCAGACCGAGAACGACAACAGCAACGCCGGGATAGAGATCCAGAGGTTGCGGTTTGCGATCGCCTTGCCCGTGTACTGCCAGAACGTCTTGTCTTCCGGGCGCCAGTCGGCGAGCACGTGGGTGAATCCCGACTTCTCGTGCTGAGGCAGATGGATCGGCCTCATCTCGGGCAGCTGCGGCAGCTTGGACAGGACCTCGCCAGCCGCTTCGTGTTCCATCTGGCGGATCGCGAGATGCATCCAAAGAAGCGCGATGGATGTGATCCCGAACAGGAGCATGAAGCAGCTCTGCCAGACGCCGGTGAGGTCGTTCATTACGCCGAACAGAATCGGGAGAATGAAACCGCCCAAGCCCCCGATCATGCCGACGAGGCCGCCGACGGAGCCGACATTGTTCGGGTAGTAGACGGGGATGTGCTTGTAAACCGCGGCCTTACCGAGGCTCATAAAGAAGCCCAAAATGAAGACGATAACCGTGAAAGTTGTTGCGCTGGTCGCCATGCGGAACGTGAACTGTCCGGAGATTCCGTCAACCGTGTAGGTCGTCGGCGGATATGACAAAACGAAGAGCGCGACGACCGAGACGATAAACGTCCAGTACATCACGGTGCGCGCGCCGTAGCGGTCGGAGAGGACGCCGCCATAGATGCGGAACAACGAGCCCGGGATCGAGTAGGCCGCGCCGAGCAGGCCCGCCGTTTGAATGTCGAGCCCGTAAACGCCCACGAGATAGCGGGGCAGCCAGAGCGCCAGCGCCACGAATGCGCCGAAGACGAAGAAGTAGTAGAGCGAGAACCGCCAGACTTGGATGTTCTTCAAGGGTTCGAGCTGCGACCAGAAGCTGACCGGCGGACGCTTCTCGCTGCGGCGCGCAGCGAGGTCGGGGTCGTCTTGGGCGAGTAGGTAGTACAGAAAGCCCATCACGCCGATCGCAAGAGCCCAGATCATCGCGACGGTCTGCCAACCGTAGGCGACCATGATCGTTGGGGCAGCAAGTTTCGTCACCGCGGCGCCGATATTGCCGGCGCCGAAGATGCCGAGCGCTGTTCCTTGGCGTTCCTTCGGAAACCAGCGCGAGACGTAGGCGATGCCGACTGAGAACGAACCGCCCGCGATACCCACACCGAGCGCGGCCAGCAGGTACGTCGGGTAGTCGTAAGCGAGTGTGAGCAGCATTGTGGCGACCGCTGCGCTGATCATCACGAGGCTGAGCACGAGTCGCCCGCCGTATTGATCCGTCCATATGCCGAGTGCGAGCCGGATCAGGGAGCCGGTGAGAATCGGCGTGCCGACAAGCAGGCCGAACTGAGTCTCACTCAGTCCGAGCTCTTGCTTAATCTGCACGCCGATGATCGAGAAAATGGTCCAAACGGCGAAGCAGATCGTGAACGCAATCGTGGAAAGGCCAACGGCTTGGGTTTGCTGGCCGGACGTGACAGTCGTGGTGGTCATGGTCCCCGCGTCCTATGTGTTTTGCGGGTGTCAAACTGCTCCGGGCTGTACGCGCCCGCTTTGACTGAGATCAAGCCAAGTCGCGACAGCGCGTCATCGATGGTCGCGTATAAATGACATTGCTCACATCATGAATTGATCAAAGTCAAAACACCTCGGATGCTGATCGGCTTGATCTGAATCAAGGCGGTTTGCTCCTCCATGACCCAGCATGAAACGTCGTAGGAGTTTGTCGCGGTGAGTCACCCTCGGTTGCCGTTCTTGAAACGAATAGAACTTTTTGCGCCGTTGCCCGCGGCCAGCTTGGAGCGGCTTGCGGAGGTTTCGGGGCTGCAACGCTTCTCGAACCACGGATATCTGTTCCGTGAGGGCGAGGAGCCTGACTTCATCTATTGCTTCGTTGAAGGTGGAATCGTTCTCGTTGGTGGTGCGGACGGCCACGAAGCGGTGATCGACTTTTTCGGACCAGGCGAAAGCGTGCTTCTGCCCGCGGCGCTCTTGGGGTTGCCGTATTTGGTGAGTGCGCGCGCGACATCAGACGGACAGGCGCTTCTGATTCCGGCATCTAAATTGCGCGAGCAGTTGAACGATGATGTCGCGCTCGCCGCTCAGTGCGCGCGCGTCTTGTCGCGGCACTGGCGGGTGCTGATCAGCCAGATCAAGGAGATCAAGACGCACGGCGCGGCTGAACGGCTCGCCCACTTCCTGATCTCGCAAAGCGAGAAGACAACCGGTTCTGCTACGTTAATTTTGCCGGGTATGAAGAAGGAAGTCGCGACACGGCTTGGCATCAAACCCGAGACATTGTCGCGCACGTTGAAGAAGTTGCGCGACTACGGTGTCGACACGGATGGGGACACGATCCGTATCGCGTCACTGGAACGGCTTGCTGCGCTTGTCAGTCCGTCGCCTGGAGTAAGTCAAGCCGGCAGTTGACCGCCTTGAAATTCCCATCACGCGCGAGACGCGCGTGGCGATGCAGTTAATGATTGGTTGATCCGTTGACGGCAACATGCAGAAACACTGCTGTAACCGCGAGAGATGCCATGCCTTCGTTCAAACAAGCCCTTCTTGCCTCGACACTGCCCAGCGCGCTGTTGTTCGCGTCCGCTTCCAGTCTCGGTGCGTTGGCGGCGCGGGCGGACGGAAATGTGGCGGACTTCTTCGATCAGGGGAAGCTGCTGATCGATGCGCGCTATCGCTATGAGCAGGTCGACCAAGACGGTCTCGCGGACGAGGCCAACGCGCACACGCTGCGTGCCCGTGTCGGCTTCCTGACCGGCAAAGTGTTTGACCTGCAGTTCCTCGTGGAAGGGGAGGGCGTCGTTCAGTTCAATGACGACTTCAACGATACGACGAACGGGAATGTCACCTTCCCGGTCGTTGCGGACCCTGAGGACTTTCAGATCAACCGATTGCAGGTCGAGTATTCCGGTCTGCCGCAAACCGTGATCACCGTCGGTCGCCAAAGGATCAACCTCGACAACCAGCGCTTTGTCGGTGGGGTCGCATTCCGTCAGAACGAGCAGACATTCGATGCCGCGCGGATCACCAACACCAGCATCGAGAATCTGAATCTCACCTACATCTATGTCAATCAGATCAACCGCATCTTTGGGGAAGAGGGCGGTCCAGGCGCGTTCCAAGGCGCGCTTGAAGGGGACACGCATTTGTTCAATGCGGGCTACGACATCAAGGATTGGGGGAAGGTGACGGGATACGCGTACTGGATAGATCTAGAAGACGCGCCGCAGGCGACGCTCCCCTCGACGCAGACCTTCGGCGTACGCTTTGCCGGTAAACATCCGATCACGGAACAGCTCACGGCGCTTTACGGCGCCGAGTACGCGACGCAAAGCGACTTCCGCAACAACCCCCGCAGCTATGACGTCGACTACTGGATGCTGGAAGGCGGCGTCGCTGCGCATGGGTTCAAGTTGCTTGGCGGGGTCGAGTCGCTTGAAGGTAACGGGGTCGACCGTTTCCAGACACCGCTCGCGACACTGCACAAGTTTCAAGGCTACGCCGACGTTTTTCTTGTGACGCCGGCGAACGGCATCGTCGACGTCTACGGAACGCTTGGTTACGAGACCAAAATCGCGGACGCCGAGCCGTTGACGAGCATCATGGCAGCGGTGACTTATCACGACTTTGAGGCGGAGCGGGGCAGCGCCGATCTCGGCTCAGAGTGGGACGTCGAAGTCACCGGAAAGTTCGGCGACCATTGGTCGGCCAGCGTCAAGTACGCTGACTACGACGGTTTCGGCGCCGGCGCCAACGCCGACCGGAAAAAGCTCTGGCTTTCGGCGGAGTTCACGTACTGACTGCTTCCCGGCCTTCGGGAACGATGTAGATCACCTTACCCGTGTCGTCGCGTATGGGCGTGAGCGAGATATCGATTTTGCGTGTGTCGGTTTCGCTGCGGCGCAGTTCGGCGGTGTAGCGCACGGGTTCGCCGCCCGCGGCTTGCGCGACGGCGCTGCGCAGGCGCTGGCGGGCCGTGTCGTCGGGCGTCAGATCGCTGCCGGCCCAGGGCAGGTCCCAGAGCGGCAAGCCGATCAGTTGGGAGGCGCCTTCGGTCATCAACCGGCCGGCGCGGTTGATCTCCAGGACGGTGCCGTCGGGCGAGAGCAGACCGATTGCCTCAAAGGCGTGTTCGAAGATGGCGCGGAAGCGGCGCTCGCTTTCGCGCAGCTGTTCGTCGCGTTGCTTGCGCTTCGTGATGTCGCGCACGTGGGCGGTGTAGGTGAGCGCGCCGCCGACGTTGACTTTCGTGATCGCGACTTCCATCGGGAACTCTTCGCCGCTCTTGCGCTGGCCCACGACGCTGCCGCGCTCGTTCATTTGGCGGGAGGCTTGTTTGCCCATGCCGAAGCGTTCGACGTCGCCCTTGTGGCGCGCGCGATAGCGTTCCGGCATCAGGGTCGACAGCGGCCGGCCCATCACCTCTTCGGCGCGGTAGCCGAACATCTCCTCGGCTTTCAGATTGAAGAACGTGATCGTTTGCGCGGCGTCAGCGGAGATGATGCCGTCTTCGGCGACCTGCAGGATGCGCGACGCACGCAGATGCGCCTGGCGGAACGCGGCTTGCTCTTTCCTACGGGCGGTGTTGTCGCGAAACGTGATGAAGTAGCGGCGCTCGCCCTCGATTTTGCGTTCGACGACGCGCACGTCGACGGGCATCTGGGCACCCGACTTCGTCTGCGCGATGAAGTCGAGGAAGCGCGACTGCGTCTCATCGGGTTCGTTCGCCCAGCGCTCAAGCCACTTCACCGTGTCGGCGCGCCGGTCGGGCTGCTGCGGCACAAGCATGACGATGTTGCGGCCGATCACGTCGGCTTGTGCGTAGCCGAGCAACTTCTCGGACGCGGGATTGAAGTACGTGATGGTACCGTCCGGCGTCGTGACGATGATCGCCTCCGGTACGCCTTCGACCAAAGCGCGAAAGAACGCCGGCGATGTCTTATCGGCCGGCGTCGCAGTTTCGCGGGTGACGTTCGTCATTTCACCCTCCTGTTATTAGAACCGCGCGCCGGGGCCGAAGGGGACTGGCATGACCAGCGCGACGGTTCCTTCGAAGCCTATTCTGCAGCAGCTTCGACATTCGGTGTGCCGCCTTCCATTTGGTGAAGGACGCGCAAATCTTCGCTGATCTGGATACCAGCCTCATCGTATTTCTTGCGCACGCGTGGCGTGATCAGGCCGACGCGGGCGAGCGCGGGCAGCATCAGATCGTGCAGCGAGTGGATCTGGCCCGGCGGGAAGTCCATCAGGATGCCGGCGTCGGCCGCTTCCTGCAGACCCTTGAAGAAGTCTTCCGGGTCGATCTCGGAGTTCGCCAGAACCTGCATGAATCCCGGGTCCGCACGGCTCGCCAGCGTCTGTCCACCGCCGACCTGCGTGCCTTGCACGATCAGGTAGATGGCGTTGAATGCGAAGTCGGCCAGTTCCTCGCGCGAGGCCTCGTCCAGCTTCTTGATCACCGGTCCTAAGAAGATGTGGCCGAACGAGACGTGACGCGACTCGTCGCGCATGACGTTGAAGGTCAGTGCCTTCAGAAGCGGGCAGTTGGTCACGTGGTACATGTTGTTGAAGGCGCCGAGGGCGAGGCCTTCGACGATCATGTTCATGCCGATCATGACCTTCTCGTAGCGGTCCGACTTCAGCGTGGCGTCGATCAGCATCTTCAGCCACGGCGTCATCGGATAGACCATGGCGACCTTGTCGCAGTACTTCGCGTACACCTCGACGTGGCGCGCTTCGTCCATCGTTTGCGTCGCGGCGTAGAGTTTTGCGGTCGTGTCGGGGACGGAGTGCGTAACGCAGGCCGCGGTCATCAGAGCGCCTTGCTCGCCATGCAGGAACTGCGACAGCAACTGCGCGGTCGAGTGTGCGGTGAACGTTTCGCGCTGCGACTTCGACAGTTTGTTGAAGAACGGCATCTTGTGGAAGATCGACGAGCGGTCTGCGATCAGCGGGCTGGACGGGTCGACCTTCGTGTCCCAGGGAAGCAACTGGTCGCTGTCCCACTGGTTCTGCTTGGCGCGCTTGTAGAGATCTTCGACTTTGCCTTTGCCGAACAGATAGTCGAACGACCAGGCGATCTCCATCGGGTTGCGATACATGTCGTCGGGCGTCATGGTGACTTCCCACTTGCCCTTCTTCACGACTTTGGGTGCGGCTGTTGCCGTCATGGCCGTCTCCTCACGATGATTTCGCGATGGAGAATGACGCGGCCGTCACTCATTTGTGTTGATGCAGATCAAACGATGGGCGCTTCTGCCGGCAACTGAGAATGAGTCGCTCAATACTGTCGCGCGGGCGTGCGAACCACGAGCCCCTCAAGCGCGGGGTTCACTTTGATCTGGCAGGCGAGCCGGCTGTTCTCCTTCACGTCGAAAGCGAAATCGAGCATGTCGCGCTCAAGGTCGTTCATCGGCGCGAGTTTTGCCATCCACCCGTTCTCGACGTACACATGGCACGTGGCGCACGCGCACGAGCCGCCGCAATCGCCGTCGATTCCGGGAATCGTGTAGCGAACCGCTCCCTCCATCACGGATAGGCCGTCAGGCACGTCAACAACGTGTTCGGTGCCCTCGTGCTCGATGTACTTGATCTTGGTCATACGCCTACGCTCTTAGGCGAGGTCGCCGGCGTAGCCCTTGACTTGAGTCAACGCAGGACCGATCCGGGCGAGCACGTGGTGCTCGATCTCCTCGGCGCTGGGGCTGGCATCAACGCGAATCCAGGCAATGTCGCCGAGGTCGTAGCTCAGCTGGCGCCTCACGACCTCCACATCGGCGTCTGACGCATCGCCCAGACGCTGGCCCACGCGCTGTTCGAGGACAGCGGCCGGCGCCTCCAACCAAATGCCAGTGAATTGAACGCCGGCGTCGCGCGCGATCTGCTCAATGGCAATGCGTTCCCTGTCGCGCGCGAAGACCGCGTCTACGATGACGGATGCGCCGGCATTAAGGGCGCAGCGCACAAGTGCAGCTAGCTCGCTATAGGTTCGGTTCGAAGCGGTTTGGGCGTACGCGCTTTCGGGCAGGCGTTGTGCCATGGCGACCCCGGCAAGCCGCTTGCGGACGACGTCGGTCCGCAAGTGAATGGCGCCGGCACCGCCGCCCATGCGCCAAGCGATCGCTTTGGCTAACGAGGATTTGCCGGTCCCCGAGAGACCCCCGATAGCGATCAGCTGCGGTACGCCGCGATCGGCAAGTGTTTTCGCAAGGGTTAAATAGCGCTGCGCCATCGTTTTGCCGCCCGGCCGGCGCGCTTCAGTCTTCGCGCGTATCTCAGCGCGCAGCAACAGGTATAGCGGCAGCGCGGCAAGGCTCGTCATCACTGACGGCCAGGCGTTGGGGAGGCGGTGCATCGCCCACGCATTGAGTGCGCGATTCGCGTGACGGTGCAGTCCGCGGGCGATCAAATCCATCAGCAAAAATGCGATGTCGTAGAGAGGTGGGATGTTTGCATAAAAGTCGTCGAACTCGATGCAGTCGAACAACGTCGGCGTGCCATGATCGAGGCAGGCGTTGGCGAGGTGCATGTCGCCATGGCAGCGGCGGACGTCGAGCGACTGCCGTTCGAGCGCTAGCGCGCAGCGCTTGTGCGCTTGCTCTCGCGCGTCATGCGAGATGTCCAAAGTGCGTGCGTCGAACACATGCGCTTGGCTCTCGAGGTCTGACGCGTTCTCGCGCGCTATGCGCGCCACGGCGGCCGGCCAGTCGTAGCCGGAGATGACGGTTGCTGCGTCGTGAAAGCTGGCTGCATGAGCGGCAAGCTGCTCGACCATGGACTCAGAGAGCGTGCCGCTGTCGGCGACCTCCGACAGAAGAGAGCCGTTCGGGAAGCGCTGCATCTCGAGCAGCCACTCGACGATGCGCCCTTCACCGCCGAGCGCAAGCTGTCCGTGCCGTTCGACGACGGGAACAAGCCGCAGGTAGGTTGCCGGCGCCGTGCGGCGGTTCAGTTCGAGCTCGCGGGCGAGCGCGGCGTGCCGCTTCGCCAGGGAGCTGAAGTCGAGGTAGCCGAGGTCAACCGGCTTCTTCATCTTGTAGGCAAGCTCGCCCGCGAGAAAGACGATCGCCGCATGTGTCTCGATTGCGTGCGGCGGCCCCGTCTCCCAAGGGCTGCCACTGCGGAGCCAATCGCCAACGTTCAGGCTTGCCATGGGTCATCTCCCGCGGCGCAAGTTGCGCCCCAAATGCCGCACAGGGTCTTGATCTAGGTCAAGGTCTCGAATCGTGCCGCCCCGCAAGGTCGCCGAAATCCACTTGGCGAACCGAGGGGCGGCAATGCAGTCAGTCACAGGCCGGGAACTACCGCGAGTTGATCTGTTCGCGGTCCCCGCATTGTTCATTTTAACCCTCATCCTGGGCTTTTACGTCACCACCCAGACCGTTGACCCGCTCATGCGGATCCAAGCTTTGACGTTCATGGCGGGCGTAGGCATCGCACTCATACACCTGGTCCGCCGTTATGCGGAGGGATTGCCGGCAGACGACAAGACGGCTTACGCAAACGACATCATCAAGGCTGGTGTGATTGCCTCCATGTTCTGGGGGATCGCCGGCATGCTGGTCGGCGTGATCATCGCGCTGCAGCTCGCGTTCCCTAATCTGTTCTACTTCAGCGACTTGCCGTGGACGAATTTCGGACGCCTGCGCCCGCTGCATACTTCCGCCGTGATCTTTGCGTTTGGCGGCAACGTTCTGATCGCGACCTCGTTCTACGTCGTCCAGCGGACTTGCCACGCGCGCCTTGCGGGCGGGCTCTGGGGCTGGTTTGTGTTCTGGGGTTATCAGATCTTCATCCTGGTCGCGGGCACCGGATATCTTCTCGGCGTCAGCCAAGGGCGCGAATACGCCGAGCCGGAGTGGTATGCCGATTTGTGGCTCACGCTTGTGTGGGTCGTCTATCTACTTGTGTTCCTGGGCACGATCTGGAAGCGCAAGGAACCTCACATCTACGTAGCAAACTGGTTCTATCTCGCATTCATTGTGACGATCGCGATGCTGCATATCGTCAACAATCTCGCGATGCCGGTGTCGTGGCTCGGGATCAAAAGCTATTCGGCGTTCGCGGGCGTGCAGGATGCGCTGACGCAATGGTGGTACGGGCACAACGCGGTCGGCTTCTTCCTGACGGCGGGCTTTCTCGCCATCATGTACTACTTCGTGCCGAAGCAGGCGAACCGGCCCGTCTATTCCTACCGTCTGTCTATCGTCCACTTCTGGTCGCTGATCTTCCTCTACATTTGGGCAGGCCCGCACCATTTGCACTACACGGCGCTGCCGGTGTGGGCGCAGACGCTGGGCATGACGTTCTCGATCATGCTGTGGATGCCGTCATGGGGCGGCATGATCAACGGCCTGATGACGCT
>CADEFU010000002.1 GCA_902826695.1 uncultured Alphaproteobacteria bacterium
CGTCCGGTGCGCGGGATCGGCTGGGATGGTGGGTTGCTCACCGAGTCGTACGAGACGCGTGAGCTGGTGATCGCCCCGGGCGAGCGCTACGACGTGCTGGTACAGCTGGATGGCGATCCGGGTGAGCTGCTCCAGCTCGAGACCCGCGCTCCCCGACCCGACCCCGGCGACGACGGCGGCCCCTACACGCTGGTGCGCTTCGAGCTCGGGGGGCCTCGCGCGAGCGACGAGCTGCCGCCGTTGCCACCACGGACGATCGAGCCGCTCGCGTTCGACCCGGACACGCCGCAACGCTTCGAGCTCGAGCATACGCCGGGCGAGCGCGAGGGCACGGGAGCGATCTTCACGATCAACGGCGAGCGCGTGCCGCTCAACCTCCCGATCCACGTCGATCAGGACCAGGTCGAGGCCTGGGACGTGGTCAACCTCGGCGAGCACCGCCATCCTTTCCACCTGCACGGCATGTCCTTCCAGGTGTTGTCGATCGACGGGGTCACGCAGCCGCTCCTGGGCTGGAAGGACACCGTGCGCGTGGAACCGGAGAGCACCACACGCATCGCCGTGCGCTACGAGAATCCCGGCATGTGGATGTTCCACTGCACGATCCCCGAGCACGCCGAGCGCGGCATGATGGGTGATCTGCACGTGATGCCCGCGGGCGGATGAGCCTCAGGCAAGCAGCTGCCAGGCCGCGCCGAGCACGGCAGCCGCGGCGAGCGTGGCCGGCAGACCGACTCGGAAGCCCAGCATCGCCACCATCGCCGCCGCGGCGAGCACGGCCGCCGCGAAATCGATCGACGCGAGCCGCGGGACCACGGTGTGCAGCGGTCCCACGCGCAGGGTCTCGACCTCGGCGAACACCACGTGCAGCCCGAACCACACCGACAGGTTCAGCACGACGCCGACCACGGCAGCGGTGATCGTCGACAGCGCCGCCCGCACCCAGCGGTTGCCGCGGACCGCCTCGATGTAAGGCGCGCCGAGGAAGATCCACAGGAAGCACGGCACGAACGTCACCCAGGCCGTCATCGCTGATCCGACCACGCCGGCGACCATGGGCGACATCGACCCGGGGTTGCGCCACGCGACGAGAAACGCGACGAACTGCACCACCATGATGAGCGGTCCCGGCGTGGTCTCGGCCAGCCCCAGACCGTCGAGCATCTCGCCGGCGCTCAGCCAGCCATAAGTTTCGACGGCCTGTTGCGCCATATAGGCGAGCACCGCATAGGCGCCGCCGAAGGTCACGATCGCGAGCTTCGAGAAGAAGATGGCGATGTCGGTGAAGACATGGTCGCGACCGAAGATGGCGGCGAGGAGAACAAGCGGCAGGATCCAGATCACGAGCCACAGACCTGCCGTGCGCAGGGTTTGGCTCAACGGTAGGGGAGACGGTTGACTTTGAGCGTCCGGCGGCGGAGCGGCTTTCGTGACGGTTGCAATGCGGGCGACGTCGTGGCGGGTGCGGCCGTCGCGGGAGAGGACGCTGCCTTTGAACGTGATCGTGTGCGGGGCGAGCCACGTCGCGAGGCCCGCGATCGGCGTGCGGCATGAGCCGTCGAGCGCCGCCTGAAATGCGCGCTCGAATGTGACGGCGAGATCGGTCGACTTGTGGTTGGCGCGGGCGATGAGGTCGCGGGTCTTGCCGTCGTTCATGCGCAGTTCGATGCCGACCGCGCCTTGGGCGACGGCAGGTAGCATCTCGTCTGTCGAGAAGACGTGCGTTGCGTTCGCTTCAAGGCCGAGGCGTTTCAAGCCTGCGAGCGCGAGGACGGTGGCTTGTGCGTGACCTTCGTCGAGTTTGCGCAAGCGCGTGTCGACGTTGCCGCGGAATTCGACGAGGTCGAGATCGCCGCGTAAGTTCAAGAGCATGGAACGGCGGCGGACAGAGCTTGTTCCGACGACGGCGTTTGGGACTAAGTCTTGCAGTGACTTCGCGGTGCGGCTGACGAAAACGTCGCGCGGGTCCTCGCGTTCGAGATGGCAGGCGAGGGCGAGGCCCTTCGGCATGACGGCGGGCAGGTCTTTCAGCGAATGCACGGCGCAGTCGATCGTGCCGGCAATCAGCGCCTCCTCGATCTCCTTCGCAAACAGGCCCTTGCCGCCTATGTCGGCCAGCGACCGGTCCTGCACCTGGTCGCCGGTCGTCTTGATGACGACGACCTCGGTGCGGGCTGCGGCTTCGTCGGTGCTCCAGCCATGGGCGCGTGCAAGCGCCGCAATAACCATGCCGGTTTGCGCCAGCGCGAGCTTGGAACCGCGGGTGCCGATACGCAGACGAGATTGCACGCGAGAAGGACCTGGTGTTAGGGGATGGCGCGTGCGCGGAAAGCTAGCGATGTTCGCCGCGCGACGCCACCTTCTCGCTATGGTGAAATGTGCCTCAAACGCTGACAGTTCTGGGCATTGAAACGTCGTGCGACGAAACGGCGGCGGCGGTCGTGCGCGGGATGCCGCCTGGGCCAGGGCAAATCCTGTCGAATGTCGTCGCGGCGCAGATCGCAGAACATAGACCCTACGGCGGGGTCGTGCCCGAGATCGCGGCGCGGGCGCATGTGGAGGTGCTGGACCATGTGATCGAGCGCGCGCTCGTTGAGGCCGGCCTCACGCTGAACGATATCGATGGGATCGCGGCGACGGCAGGCCCCGGGCTGATCGGCGGTGTGGCGGTCGGGCTCACCACCGCGAAGGCGCTTGCGCTCGCCACGGGCAAGCCGTTGATCGCGCTCAATCACCTCGAAGCGCATGCTCTGACGGCGCGGCTGACGAACGGCGTCGCATATCCGTTCTTGCTGTTGCTGGTTTCCGGCGGGCATTGCCAGCTTTTGGTGTGCGAGGGCGTCGGGCAGTTCACGCGGCTCGGCACGACGATCGACGACGCGGCGGGCGAGGCGTTCGACAAGACAGCGAAGCTGTTGGGCCTCGGCTTTCCGGGCGGTCCCGCGATCGAGCACGCCGCGCGTGACGGAAACGAGAAGCGCTATCGTTTCCCGCGACCTTTGGTCGACGAAGATGGCTTCGATTTTTCGTTCTCCGGCTTGAAGTCGGCGGTGCGGCGCGTGGTCGATGACGGCGACATGACCGATGCCGCTGTGTGCGACGTCGCGGCGAGCTTTCAAGCGGCGGCGGTCGAGGTGCTGGTCAAGCGCACGCGCAAAGCAATGCAAGCCGTTCACGCGCGTGGAATAGCGCGCGTCGTCGTCGCTGGTGGCGTGGCCGCGAACAAGAGTTTGAGCGCGGGGCTTGCCGCTGTGGCGCGGGCAGAGGGCTTCGAGCTGGTCGTGCCGCCGGTCGGGCTTTGCACCGACAATGGCGCGATGGTGGCGTGGGCGGGGCTGGAGCGGCTGGCGCTCGGGCTCACGAGCGGGCTCGACTTCGGAGCGCGGGCCCGTTGGCCGTTGGATGCCTCACGCGCCGGCATCGCGGGCGCGAAGTCCTAGGATTTCTGCGAATGAAGCGGGCGGTTGTCGCGCGTTTGCGATCTGGCGGGCGCTTGTATACACTGTATACATGGCGACGAAGGAGCGTATATTGGCTGCGGCCAAGGCGGCGTTTGCGGCGGAGGGACTTGCCGGCGTTTCCGTGCGCAGGGTCGCCGGGGCGGTCGGCATCACGCCGATGGCCGTCTATCGCCACTACGCCGATAAAGACGCGCTGATCAATGCGCTGGTCATGGACGGACTTACTGCTTGGGAGGTGCGCGTGCGGCGCCGCAACGGCGCGACCGCTCTTCAGCGCATCGAACACATGATCGAACTGTTCATCGACTTCGCGCTTAAGGAGCCGCGAACGTTCGAAGCCGCGTTCTTGCTGCCGGGCCACGACGCACGCCGGTTTCCAAACGACTTCGTGCGCGGGCGCTCGCCCGCCGTCGCGCTCCTGCAAGCCGACATGGAAGACGTGTTGCGCGAACGCGGCTTGCAGCCGTCGTTGGCGTTGGAGGTCTGGTTGATGCTGTGGGGCTTGGGGCAGGGGCTTGTATCGTTGTATCGGGCGGGACGCATGGAGGGCGGTGCGCGTGCATTTCGTGCGCTGGCGCGCAAGCTCTTGCGGCGCAGCTTGTACGCAATGTTGAACGAGGGGGCCGCATGAAGGCCGTCATCTGCACGTTGCTGAGCGGTGCTGGGTTCTATCTGTCGCTGCACTTGGGCGAGATCTGGACGCTCGCCTGGTTGGCGCCTGTCCCCGTACTTTGGTTTGCGTTCGGCGATGCGCCGCGCGCGCAGGCGTTCTCTGCGTCGTTTGCGGCGTATGCTCTTGGGCTGCTCAATTTGCTCGAAGCGTACGGCAACGTTCTTCCGCTCGCGGTGATGTTGCTGGCGATTGCCGGACCATCATTGTGTTTCGCACTTGCGGTGCTCGGTGCGGGGCGGATCGCACTAACCATTTCGCCGGCCGCCGGCGTCGTCGGCTTTGCAGCGCTTTGGACCGCAATCGACTACGCGCTTGCGTTTGGACCGGATGGCGCCGTGACGTCGCCTGCCTATAGCCAGGTCGCGGCCGTTGAGCTCATTCAGTCGGCATCGGTGTTCGGTCTGTGGGCGGTGACGTTTGCGATCGGATTCGTTGCGGCGGGTATTGCGATGGCAGCCGCACGCAAGAGCGCGGTGTCTGGGCTGCTCGCGATCTTGGTGTTCGGGCTCAACGCCGGGTACGGCGTGTGGCGCCTCGATGCGGTGTCTAGCGGTGAAGATGTGGTTGTGGGCCTGGCCGCCGACGATTCCCTGGGAGAGTCGGGATTTGCGAACGACGCCCCCTCCGCCCTCAAGGCGATCGATGCCTATGCCGGGATCGCGCGCGATCTTGCCGTACGCGGCGCCACGCTGATCGTGCTGCCCGAGAAGTTTGCGGTGCTATCGCCCGCGTGGCGCGATGAGGCCTTGGACCGGATGCAAGACGTTGCGCGCACGACGGGTGCGACGATTGTCGCCGGGTTCGACGAGCGGGCGCGGCAACGTTTGAACCAGGCGTATGTGTTCGAGGGCTCGGCGGCGCCGCGCGTGTATTCAAAGCGCAGGCTGGTTGGTGGGCTTGAAAGCGCGTTCGCGACCGGCCAGGCGCCGCTGATGCTTGCAGATCGGACGCTTGTCGCTATCTGCAAAGACATGGACTTTCCCGGGATGCTGCGCGGCGATGCTTCGCTCGGTCCGCGGATTGCCGCGATACCGGCGTGGGACTTCGACCGGGATGCTTGGGCGCATGCGCGCATGGCCCTTATGCGCGGCGTCGAAAACGGGTTCGCCGTCGTGCGGTCTGCGCGCCAAGGACTATTGACGGTGTCGGATGCAAACGGGCGCGTGCATGCCCGCGCTCAAAGCGACGGTGCCGGTCCTAGTACGCTTGTTGCGCGGATTGCTCGCGGCCCGTCATCGACGCCGTACACGGCGCTTGGCGATGTTTTCCCAATCGGAGCGACCGTCCTGGCTGCTCTGCTGTTGGGATTACCGGCGATCAGGCGACGCGGCTAGGGTGCGTCGGTACACGAGACACCGGCTCTTTGTTTCAGCGCCGTGCACAGTTCGGCGGCGGTGACGGTCTCGCCCTGACTTTTCAAGAGGGCGGCGAGGTGCGAGGTCGCGATCCGGTGCAGCGGCGCGTAGACGAGGACGCGGCGATACCACGTCTCCGCCTCGCCGAGTGCACCACCGGCACGATAGCGGTCGGCGATCAAGACGCCCAACTCGGCGTACCAAGGACGGACGCGTGCAGCTTCCTTGTCGTAGATGCGCGTCATCGCAGCGTAGGCTTGCTCGAAATAGGGGAGCGCTTCCGCGTTGCGTCCCGAGATTTCCAAGACGTCGCCGATGTTGATCAAGGGGCCCCAGGCATCGGGATCGATCCCGACCGCCTTCTTGTAGGACGCGATCGCCTGATCGAACGCGCTACCAGCGCTTTGCACGAAACCCAACGCCTTGTGCGCCGCCGGGTCGCCGGGTGCAAGTGCGACCGCACGCTCAGCCAGCGCTCGCGCACGGCCGAGGACCCGTTTGGCCGGTTCCGTTTTCGCGCGGCCGCTTTTCAACGCGTCTTCGAGTCGGGTGTATTCAGCGGTTCCGGGTTGATCCGGCCAACGGATCACCTTCTGGACCAGCGCGTTGGCAAGGCCCGCGAGCGCCGGGGCATATTCGGGACGTTCGGCCAGTACACGCTCGAACAGCGCGATCGCGGCTTCGTTGTCGGCGCGCGTGTATTGGAAATAGAAGTCGTTGGCGCGTTCGACCAAGACCTTTTCGCTTGGCGGTGCTTTGGCCGACGGTGACGGCCAGAACGCGAGCGCGAGCGCAACGACTGCGGCAAGGGCGGCGAGTCCGGCTGCGATGGCAGGGCGCGGCAACTCCCGCCGCAACGCGGCCGGCGGTGATGCAATTGCGATCGCAACGTGCGGATCGTCCGCAGGGCGAACATCGGCGATCAGGCGGTAGCCGCGCTTGGTAAGCGTTTCGATGTAGGCGGGGGTTTTCGCATCGTCCTCCAGCGCTTTGCGCAGGCGCGACACGGCACGCGCCAGCGAGTCGTCGCCGACCACGACATCGGGCCAAAGCGCGGCCATGATGTCGTCCTTGCTGAACGCCTTGCCCGGGCGGCCGGCCAGCAGGAACAAAAGGTCCATGACCTTGGGTTCAAGGCGCTCGGCGGCACCCTCCCGCGTCAGCTCCCCGGTGGTCCGGTCGGCGCGCCAGGCCCCAACAAAAAGTGCAGTGGGTTGCTGGTTTTCCGGCACTTTCCAAGGCCCTCAGAACTTCATCAGGAAAATGGGAGGCTATCGTCCTGACTATATAGGGGTGCCCTGGTAACGCCGGAAGCAGGTCTTTATGTGAGGGAGATTGCCCATGCGCCTCGTTGCCTGCATCGCCGCCGTCTTGTCGCTTACTGCGGCCGCGGCGGCTGTGCCACCGCTAGAGCGGCGGTTCGAGCCTCAGGTGGTCAAAGCCGATTTTGCCGAACTCCATGCACGGCTGGCCGCCTCGCATTTCGACCTCTACGCGCGCCGTCCCAAGCGCGACTATGACGCCTTGTTCCAGACTATGATCGCGAGCTTCGACCGGCCGATGACGTCGACCGAAGTTCGCGTCGCGTTCCAAAAGTTCGTGGCGTTTGGCCGCGTGGCGCATTCGAACATCGCCTTTCCGTCGGACGCCTATGGCACCTTTCGGGATGGCGGCGGGCGCGCGTTTCCTGTACCGATCCGGGTGAAAGCGGGACGGCTCTTCGTGGTCGACAGCGGCGGTGCCGGCTCGGTCGCCCCCGGCGAAGAGATTGTTGCCCTGGACGGGCAACCGGCGTCGATCTGGCTACAGCGTCTTGGCGCGCATGTCTCTGCCGATAACGACTACATGCGCGATACGCTTTTGGAGAACCGGTTCTCGCAGCTCCTTTGGCTCGAACTCGGAGCGCCAGAGCAGTTCAAACTGAACTTGCGCGACAGGCGCGAGGTCCTGGTTCCAGCCCGAACGCGCGCCGAAATGCGTGCGGCGGCGGGGCAAGCGCAGGGGCTCGAACTCGATTGGGATGCACGCACGTTTCGTATTGTCGACTCGGTCGGCTATCTGAGGCCGGGCCCGTTCTACAACAACGACCCGAATGCGCCCGATATTTGGGACGTCACGCGGTTCCGCAGCTTCATCGATACGTCATTTGAGGCACTGCTGAAGGCGCAAGCGCGGGCGCTTGTCATCGACTTGCGGGACAATCCTGGTGGCGACAATTCGTTCAGCGATCTGATGGTGGCCTGGTACGCGACGACGCCATTCCGCTTCTGCCGCGATTTTCGTATCAAGATGAGCGAGGCCGCCGTTGCGTCGAACGAGAAGCGCGTTGCGGCGGCACCCGGCGACACGCAAGGCATTTCGGCGAAGTTCGCAGCCGCTTATGCGAAGCATCGCATCGGCGAGGTCTTTTCGTTCGATATGCCGGTCGCGTCCCCGCGGGCCGGCGCCCGGTTCACCGGGAAGGTCTATCTGCTCATCAACCGCCATTCGTACTCGAACGCGGTGCAGGTGGCGGCGTTGTCGCAAGACTATCGCTTCGCGACGATCGTGGGCGAGGAGACGTCGGATCTCGCGACGACTTATGGGGCGATGGAGCAGTTCACTCTGTCCCGGACCGGAATCGAGGTCGGGTTCCCAAAGGCGCACATCGTTCGCGTAAACGGGGATGTGAGCGCGCGAGGCGTCGTGCCGGATATTGCGATCGAGACGCCGGTCGTGGAGCCGCGGTCGGATGTGGTGTTGCGAGAGGCGCTGGCGATTGCCGCGCGCTAGGCGGGCCCCAAAAAAGGAAACGGGCGGGCCGGGGTTACCGGGCCACCCGTTTCGGGGCGAACTGGGTCACGGGAGGATTTATGCCCAGTTCAAGGTGTTGATCAGAAACGCGACGCCGTAGGCGGCAAGAACGAAGCCAGCGACTGCGGTCGAAATCTGGGTCACGAGGTCGTTGCGGGTCATGAAAGTCTCTCCTAGTTGATCTTTTTGCGGGGTGTCTCCCGCGGTGATCTCTATGTAGAGGACCTCTGATCAGAAATCAATGAATGAAATCGTTTTTGTTCACTGATCACACAAAGTGCGACGTCCTGCCGCAGTTGGATGCCTGCGCCAGGTGGGACTTAGATGACAAAACTCTCGGATTTCTGCGCTTCTGCGGGCATCCGCGGCTTTTCACGGCCGGCGCCGCCATCGTCCAGGCCGTTCAGTAACAGGTGAAGGACCCCTTCAAGCTCTCTCTCCAGCTTCTCGTACGATAGTTTCGAGTGCAACTGAGGGTAGCGGTACTTCATGGTCGCCGCTTGGAGCATTTCGGCGGTGAAGACGACGTCGTCGATGTTGAATTCGCCGGAGGCATTTCCGGCGGCCAGGATCTCGGAAAGAAGTGCGCGGTGGAGCGCCAATAGGCGGTTCGCGAATTGGGGACGCTCGGTCGAGATCACGCGCGCCATTTCGTAGACCTGCTTGTCGTGCTCAAGCTGATCGTAGGTCAGGCGCATGTCGGCGAAGCAAAAGTCGCGCAACCGCTCTTTTGCAGAGCGGCCGGGGCGGCGGAGAACCTCGCGAAGCTTTGCGATTGCTTGCTCACCGGCTTCCATGCTGATGGCCTCAGCGATATCGAGCTTTCCCGGAAAGTACCGGTAGAGGTTGCCGGGGGACATGTTGCAGTCCGCGGCGATCTCGGCCATCGTTGTCTTGGCGTAACCGTAGTGAACGAAGCGCTTTTTCGCTGCTTCTAGGATGTTTCCTCGAACTGTGTCTTTGCACAACATTTGTGCGAGGAATGTATACCGATCGAGTAAATATTCAACAAAACATTCACTCACCAGCTTGTGTGCGATGCAACAACGAGCAAATGCCTCGGGGATAAGCCATATCGGCGTCATCGGCGGCGGGGCTTGGGGCACGGCCCTGGCTCAGGCGTCAGCTGGGGCGGGGCGGCAGGTTACGCTCTGGGCGCGTGAGGCCGGCGTCGTTCAAGCAATCTCTGCGACGGGTCAGAACACACCGTTCTTGCCGGGCGTCTCACTTCATTCCTCGATCACGGCGACCAACGATGCGGCGGCGCTTCGGAGCGCCGATGCAATCTTGCTCGTATGCCCGGCGCAGCATCTGCGTTCGGTGGTGCGGACTTTCGCTGCGCACATTCGCGACGGCGTCCCGGTCATGATCTGTGCAAAGGGCATCGAGCGGGCAAGCGGCCAACTGATGCCGGAAGTCGCGCGCGACGCTGCGCCGGCGATGTCCCTGGGCATGTTATCGGGACCCAGTTTCGCCGTTGAAGTTGCGCGTGGTTTGCCATGTGCGGTGACGCTTGCGCATGACGACGCGTCGGTTGCGGAACATGTCGCGCGTGCGATCAGCACGCCGACGTTTCGGCCCTACGTTTCGACCGACGTCACGGGTGTTGCGATCGGCGGAGCTGTGAAGAACGTGCTTGCCATCGCGTGCGGGATCGTTGAGGGGCGCGGGTTCGGCGAGAGTGCGCGCGCGGCGCTCACCACGCGCGGGTTTGCGGAGATGACGCGGTTCGGGCTTGCGCTGGGGGCGCGGGTCGAAACGCTCGGCGGCTTGAGCGGGCTTGGGGACTTGATGCTTACCGCGTCGTCGCGGCAGTCGCGGAATTTTTCGCTGGGCGTCAGGCTTGCGCAAGGCGGGCATGCCTCGGATGGCGGGCCGCTCGCTGAGGGTGCGGCGACGGCGGAGGCTTTGGTGATGCGGGCGCTTGCGGCTAAGGTCGAGATGCCGATTGCGGCGGCGGTGGCAGAGATCGTGGCGGGCCGTATCGGCGTGGACGCTGCGATTGGCGCTCTGCTGTCGCGGCCTTTGAAGAGCGAGACCTAGACGATGCTGTTTGCGCTGATCTGTACGGATAAGCCGAATTCGACGGCGGTGCGGCTGGAGGCGCGGTCGCGTCACCTCGCCTATATTCAGTCGCGCTTGAGCGAGGTGAAAATCGCGGGGCCGTTCGTGTCGGAAGATGGGGCAACGATGTTGGGCAGCATGCTCATTCTCGACCTTCCCAATATCGAAGCCGCGCGCGCGTTTGCGGCGGGCGATCCTTATGCGCAAGCGGGTTTGTTTTCGTCCGTGGAAATTCGTCCTTGGAAGTGGACGGTCGGCGCGCCGAAGGAGTGAGGGTGATGGCTTACTGGCTCTTGAAAACGGAAGCGGAAACGTTCGGCTGGGAACACCAGCTGAAACGCGGTGCGAAGGGCGAGCCGTGGAGCGGGGTGCGCAACTTTACGGCGCGCGACAATCTTCGTCAGATGAAGAAGGGCGATCTCGCTTTCTTTTATCACACCGGCAAAGAGAAGGCCGTCGTCGGCATCGTGAAGGTGATCAAGGAAGCTTACCAGGATCACACGGCGGAAGAGGATTTCTGGTCGATGGTCGATGTGGTTGCCGTCGAGCCGTTTCCGAAACCGGTGACGTTGGCGGACGTGAAGGCTGAGCCGAAGTTGGCCGCGATGGCGCTCGTCAAGTATTCCAGGCTCTCGGTGCAGAAGGTGAGCGATGCCGAGTGGAAGATCGTGCGGAAGATGGGCGGGTTTAAGGGCTGATGGCTGCGCGCATCGCGCTCTGCCATGCGGGTGAAATTGCCGAGGGGCAGGCGCGCGGGTTCCTGGTCGGCGAAGGCGTCCTGCGGCGGGACGTGATCTTGGTTCGCCGCGACGGCGTGCTGCGCGCTTACGTCAACGCATGTCCGCATCAAGGGACGCCGCTTGAGACGTTTCCGGACCGGTTCTTGGACCAAGATGGGTTGCTCGTGTGCTCGACACATGGCGCGCGGTTTCGCGTCGAGGACGGCTTTTGCGTCAGTGGGCCGTGCGCGGGCAAGTCGCTGCAGGCGCTCGCGTATGTCGTCGAGAGCGGCATTGTCGTTGTCTGACTAGGCTGCGTGCAGGAACGCGTTGTAGTCGTTGATGAGCGCTTTCGTTGCGGCTTCGACGAGGCGTTTGCCCTTTTCGGGGGTTGCTTGGCTGGGATCGGAGCCGATGCGGCCGTCGGGGAATTGGCGCCTGTAGTCATCTGCGTCGCGGATCGAGCCGTTCGGCGCGATCTTGGGGTGCATGTCCACCTTCTTCTGTGCATCGGGGTAGGCGAAGTAGGTGACGGAGACTTCGGAGGCGGTCGCGTGACTGCCTTCGCCGACGGGGAAGAGTTCCCTGCACAGATCGCCGACGCCGGGGAGTTCCCACCAATTGCGCAGAAGTAAGCGGATGGGCTTGCGGTTCGAGCCGGCGCGGCCGAACGAGAACTCCGAGTAGATTTCGCTGAAGGCCGAGTTGACCGGCGCGATGTTGCCGCCGTGGCCGTTGAACCAGTAGATGCGGTCGAAGCCGTGGCGCGTGAGCGACGTGGTCCAATCCTGCAGCGCGGCGATCATGGTCGAAGGGCGAAGCGTAATGGTGCCGGGGAAGCCCAGATGGTGCTGGGCGGAGCCTACGTTGAACGTCGGGCCGATGAGGATGCCGCTTTCGTCGCCCGCGGCTTTCGCGATGACTTCGGGGCAGATCGCGTCGGTGCCGAGGAGGCCGTTGGGGCCGTGCTGCTCCGTCGAGCCGATGGGGACGATCAGGCCGGTCGATTGCTTCAGGTAGGCCTCGATTTCCGGCCACGACGATTGGTGGAGTTGCATGGTTCCCCTGGCGCTTTTTGCTTGCTCAAGGCTAGGGTTAGCGCGTCACGCCATTCAACGCAAAGAGCCGTTCCCATGACCAAGAGTGAAGCCAAGCCCGGGCCGTTGCACGGCATTCGGGTGATCGACCTGACGCAGTTCGTGCTTGGGCCTTATGCGACGCAGACCTTGGGCGACCTTGGCGCGGACGTGATCAAGGTCGAGGACCCGTCCGGCGGCGACCGTCAGCGCAATCAGGGCAAGGCGCCGAAGTCTTCAACCATGGGGCCGCTGTTCGTGGCGCTGAACCGCAACAAGCGGTCGGTGGCGATCGACCTGAAGACGGATGAGGGGAAGGCGCAGCTTCGCGCACTCGTCGCGACGGGCGACGTCTTCATTCACAACATGCGGCCGGAGGCGATCAAGCGGTTGGGCTTCGGGTATGCCGACGTGGCGGCGCTGAAACCGAACATCATCTATGTGGAGGCGATCGGGTATGGCTCCGGCGGGCCGTACAACGGGCGACAGGCGTTCGACGATTTGATCCAGGCGGCGTCGGGTGCGTGCGATCTGCTGCCTTTGTATGACGGGAATGACGAGCTCAGGCCGTTCCCGTCGATCATTGCCGACAAGACGTGCGGGCTCTTTGCGGTGATTGCGACGCTGGCGGCGCTGCAGCATCGCGCGCGGACGGGCGAGGGGCAGTTCGTCGAGGTGCCGATGCTCGAGACGTTCACGGGGTTCATTCACGCGGAGCATCTCTGGGGGCAGACCTATGTCGATTTGCCCGGCAAGTTCGGGCACCCGACCACGATCACGCCGCACCGGAAGCCCTACAAGACGAAGGACGGGTATCTGGTCGTCCTACCGGCGAGCCGCGAGGGATCGGTGAAGTTTCTCGAACTCGGCGGGATTCCCGATGCTTACAACAGCGAGCGGTTCCTGTCGGCGCCGGACGGGAAGGGCAGGGTCAACGCCTATTACGGGATGATGTGCGATGCGGCCGCAACCCGCACGACCGACGAGTGGATGGCACTTTGCGCGGAGCATCACATTCCGGCGATGCGCGCGAACGAAATGACGACCTTGTTCGACGATCCGCACTTCAAGGCGACGGGTTTCTTCGAGGAGCGGGAGATCGCATCCGAGGGGCGGTATCGCACGATGCGGCCGGGGCTGAAGTTCGCCAAGAGCCCGTGTGCGATCAGGCTCGATCCGCCGACCGTGGGGCAAGATACGGCTGAGGTGTTGCGCGAAATCGAGGGATCGACGTAGGGTTCGGCGCACTTAGAATACGAGGAGACGCGCCCATGACAGATCACCTTTTGCCCGTGACCGCCGAGTGGGCGAAGCGCGCGTTTGTCGACAACGGGAAGTACCTCGATCTCTACAAGTCATCGGTCGCCGATCCGGTCGCCTTTTGGCGCGAGCAGGGCAAGCGAGTCGACTGGATCAAGCCCTATACAAAGGTCAAAAACGTCTCTTACGACGCGAAGAACCTGTTCATTCGCTGGTACGAGGACGGTTCGCTGAACGTTGCGGCGAACTGTATCGACCGGCATCTGGCGAAGCGCGGCAATCAGACGGCGATCATTTGGGAAGGCGACGATCCCAAAGACTCCAAGCACATCACGTACAAGCAGCTTCATGAGGAGGTTTGCCGGTTCGCCAACGTGCTGACCGCGAACGGGGTCAAGAAAGGCGACCGCGTCACGATCTACATGCCGATGATCCCTGAAGCCGCTTACGCGATGCTGGCCTGCGCGCGGGTCGGGGCGGTGCATTCGGTCGTGTTCGGCGGGTTTTCGCCGGACAGCTTGGCGGGACGCATTCTCGACTGCGCATCCACCGTTGTGATCACGGCAGACGAAGGTTTGCGCGGCGGTAAGACGGTGCCGCTGAAGCAAAATACGGATGTGGCGCTGACGCAGTGTCCGGATGTGAAGCGGGTGGTCGTCGTCAAGCGCACGGGCAACAAGGTGCTGATGCACGGGCCGCGGGACGTTTGGTACCACGAAGAAGCGGCGAAGGTTTCGGCTGACTGCCCGCCGGTCGAGATGAATGCGGAAGATCCGCTGTTCATTCTCTACACCTCGGGTTCGACGGGGAAACCTAAGGGCGTTCTGCACACGACGGGTGGGTATCTCGTCTTCGCGTCGATGACGCATCACTACGTGTTCGATTACCACGACGGCGACATCTACTGGTGCACGGCCGACGTGGGTTGGGTAACGGGGCACAGCTACATCGTCTATGGACCGCTGGCGAACGGGGCGACGACGCTTATGTTCGAGGGTGTGCCGAACTACCCGACCGTGTCGCGGTTCTGGGAGGTGATCGACAAGCACAAGGTCAACATCTTCTACACGGCGCCGACCGCGATCCGCGCTTTGATGCGCGACGGCGAGGCGCCGGTGAAAAAGACGAGCCGGGCATCGCTTCGGTTGTTGGGCTCGGTCGGCGAGCCGATCAATCCGGAAGCTTGGCTTTGGTATCATCGCGTGGTCGGCGACAGCCACTGCCCTATCGTCGACACCTGGTGGCAGACGGAGACGGGCGGGATTTTGATCACGCCGCTGCCGGGTGCGACGGCGCTGAAACCCGGGTCGGCGACGCGGCCGTTCTTTGGGATCGTGCCGCAGGTGGTCGACGCCGAAGGCAAGGTTCTCGAGGGCGAGACGACGGGGAACTTGGTGCTCGCCGACTCGTGGCCGGGGCAGATGCGCACCGTCTATGGTGATCATCAGCGCTTCGTCGATACGTACTTCAAGACCTATCCCGGCAAGTACTTCACGGGCGACGGCTGCCGGCGCGACAAGGACGGGTACTACTGGATCACGGGGCGCGTGGACGACGTCATCAACGTGTCGGGGCACCGGTTGGGCACGGCCGAGGTCGAGAGTGCGCTGGTCGCGCATCCGAAAGTCGCGGAGTCGGCCGTCGTGGGCTATCCGCACGACATCAAGGGCCAGGGCATCTACGCCTATGTGACGCTGGTTTCCGGTGAAGCGCCGACGGAGGAGCTGCGCAAAGAGCTGATCGCATGGGTTTCGAAGGAGATCGGCGCGATCGCCAAGCCCGACGTGATCCAATGGGCGCCGGGTTTGCCGAAGACGCGGTCGGGAAAAATCATGCGGCGTATCCTTCGCAAGATTGCGGAGGGCGACACCTCAAATCTCGGCGATACGACGACGCTTGCCGACCCTGCGGTGGTGCAGGATTTGGTGGCGAACGCACGGCGGTAGGCGTAGAACGCTTCCCTTCGATCCGAGGGAGAGTTCAATGCCTGCCAAGACGCAGAAGCTCGTCGTGCCGTACATGACCGTCACCGGTGCGGTTGCCGCGATCGCTCACTACAAGAAGGCTTTCGGAGCGAAAGAGGTGATGCGTATGCCGGCCGACGACGGCAAGCGGTTGATGCATGCCGAGATCGAGGTCAACGGTCACTCGATCTATCTCTCCGACGACTTTCCCGAGTATGCGGGCGGGACTGCGAAGGCGCCCGACAAGTCGCCCAGCTCGCCGGTGACGATGTTCGTGCAGCTGACTGTGCCGAAAGAGGTCGATCAGTGGATCGCCAAGGCGGTCAAGGCGGGCGCGAAAGTGACGATGCCCGCGGCCGATCAGTTCTGGGGCGACCGGTTCGGTGCGATCCGCGATCCATTCGGGCATCATTGGGCTTTCGGCGCGCCGCTGCCCAAGCCGAAGAAGGCGCCGGCGAAAAAGGCCGCTAAGAAGAAATGAGGAACGGGGCGCCGCTTTGGCGCCCCTTTTTTCGGACGGTTGTGACCGGCGTACGTGCGCGGCATTGGTGCGGGCCTCGAATCCGGGTTGAATGGTTTTGCCTTCGAAAGGGCGCGTGTGCGGCGGTTCGATCTGATCATTGTCGGTGGCAGCTTTGCTGGGCTCGCGTGCGCACGGACGGCGGCACTTCGCGGCTTGAAGGTTGCGGTAATCGAGCGAAAGCGCGATCCGGGCGAGGGCGTTCGCACCACGGGTATTCTCGTCAAGGAAGCGGCGGAGGAGGCTGACATTCCTTCGCACCTCACGCGGCTTGTGCGTGGGGTCAGACTCTATGCACCGAACGGCAAGTTCACCGACCATTCGTCGGCCGGGTACTACTTTCTTACGACCGATACGCCGAACTTGATGCGCTGGATGGCCGAAGAGGCGCGGCGTGCGGGGGCGGAATTGATGTTGGGCACCGCGTTCAAGCGCGGCGAGCAGGATGGTGTGGCGGTGACGCTGCCCGACCTTGGACTGTCGGCGCGGTTGCTTGTGGGTGCGGACGGCCCGACGTCGATGGTCGGGCGTGTGTTCGGGTTGTCGGCCAACACGCGGTTCTTGGGCGGCGTGGAGTTTGAGTTGGAACCGGAGCCTGCGCTCGACGGGCGCTTTTTGCATTGCTTTCTCGATAGCGAGCTTGCACCGGGTTACATCGCATGGGCGGCGCCAGGCGTCGGCGTCACGCAGGTCGGCCTGGCGGCGCGGCATGGGTTCCGGCCGGACGCTCGCAAGTTTCTTGAGGTGTATCGTAGGCGGTTGGATCTTCCGGAGAGACGGATACTCGCGCGGCGAAGCGGGCTCATACCGGCGGGTGCAACGCTGACCCGGACGTTCGTGGGCAATGTCGTGCTTGTCGGCGACGCGGCGGGGCATGTTTCGCCGATGACTGGTGGGGGGATTGTGCAGACGCTGCGGCTCGGGCGCCGTACGGCCCAGCTTGCCGCTGATTGGATCAATGCGGGTGGGGAGCATCCGGGGCGGGCGCTTCAGCGGGAGGCGCCGCGGTTTCGCGCCAAGCGTTTGCTCAGGCGAGCGCTCGACCTGGCACCGCCAAACTGGATTTGGAACCTCGCGGTCGGTACGGCGCCTTTCCGCGCTTTCGCGCAAGGCGTCTATTTCCATCAGAGGGGTCAAGCCGCTGCCGCGGACGGATCGTCGCCCGCCACAAGCCTTGAACGCCGGGAGAACTGAGCTGGCAGTCCGTTAGAAACGGAATGAGCCGCCCCGGTTAAAGGGCGGCCAAAGAACAATCTGCCGATTAGACGGGCGACGACGTGGTCGGAGTGACCTTCTCGTGCAGCTCGAAGATAGCCAGACAAATTTCCGCGCCGACGCGCAGGCCCAGAACGCCGAAGATGACGAAGAAGATGGACGAACCCATCATCCAGATGCCGTAGCCGAAGTTCGAAAACAGCCAGCCGAAGCCGTAGAAGAAGTAAATGATGCCCATCAGCGGGATCAGCAGCAAGCCGATCCAATAGAGCGGCTTGATGATCGCCGGTGCGATTTTCTTGTCAAAACTAAAAAGATCGCCGAATTCCATAGGATCCTCATTCCTTCCAAGGCCGCGTTGGCGACCAGCTATGCCCTCTAAAGCGTTTTCGGGTCGTAAACGCAATGCAGTCGCGTGATTGTAGTGGCCGAGATGCCTCACTGCGTGGTGTCCCCGGACCCGCCGGTAACAATGCCGCGCCTCAGAAACGCTTGCGAAATTCGTCTGGCAGGGTGAGAAGGGGCGTGGGTATAACCTGCCCCGCCGCCGCTCCGTTAAACAAGAGTTCCCAATGCTTCGCTCGTTCGGCCTGCGCGAGAATTGCCTTCGCCGCAACCTGACGTGTTCGGGGGAGGCGATCGAGCCGATTGTCATTCCGCGCGAGTCGCTTTGGGTCGATATGTTCGATCCGACTCCGCAAGAGCGTGAGGCGGTGAAGGCAGTCTTCGGCTTCGATCCTCCATCAAAAGACGACATGGACGAGATCGAGATTTCGTCGCGGTTGTATCATGAGGACGGGGCGACGTTCATGACGGCGCTTGTGCTGTCGAAGACCGAAACGGCTGAGCCCGAGTGCGAAGGCGTCAGCTTTGTGTTGGCCGGCGACCGGTTGTTGACCGTGCGCTATTCGGAGCCGCAGCCGTTCAACACGTTCGCGAACCGGGCCGAGCGGCAGGTGAACTGGCAGCGGGGGGACCTCATCCTTGTCGGGCTTCTTGAGGTCATTATCGATCGAACGGCCGACGTGCTTGAGAAGGTCGGCGCCGAGGTCGAAGGCCTGTCGAAACAGGTGTTTCAGCAGAACGGACGCAGTCCCTCGCGCGACTATCAAAAGCTTCTCGTGAGCCTGGGGAGCCGGAACGATTTGACCTCCAAGGCGCGGGAAAGCCTGATTAGCTTGGGGCGAATGCTTGCGTTCTTGACGCTGTCGACTGAAGGGAAATCGACGAAGGACCTGAAGGGTCATGTGAAGACGATGACCCGCGATGTGCAGTCTCTCGCCGATCACACGACGTTTCTGTCGAACAAGATCACGTTCCTGCTCGATGCGGTGCTGGGCATCGTCAATATCGAGCAAAGCCGGATCATCCGCATCCTGTCGGTTGCCGCGACAGTGTTCCTGCCGCCGACGTTCTTTGCGAGCATCTGGGGTATGAACTTCAAGCACATGCCCGAACTCGATTCGCCCTACGGCTACGGGCTTGCGTGGCTCGTCATTCTGATGTCGGCCGTCTTGCCAATCTTGTACTTCCGTTGGCGCAAGTGGCTGTGAGTGGGGCTGACGCTACAGGATCTCCTCGCCCGCTCTTTGGGATTGCGCTTAAGGTTTCAGCGACGCTCATCTTCATGCTGATGGCGGTGATTGCGCGCTCGTTCGGCGACACGTTTCCGGTGGGCGAGGTCGTGTTCTTTCGGGCGCTGTTTGCATTCGTGCCGATTGCCGTTGTGATGGCCTATTCGGGTATTGGTGTTTCGCAACTCTCCACGAAGGTGCCGTGGGCGCATGCGCGTCGCGCGACCAGTGGGGTTTTGGCGATGTTCACGTATTTTGCGGCGTTGATGTATCTGCCGATCGCCGATGTCACGGCGATCAGCTTTACCTCGCCGTTGATCGTGGTGGTGCTGGCGGCGGTCTTTTTGGGCGAGGCCATCCGGCTCTACCGGTGGAGCGCGGTCGCCGTGGGGTTCTTGGGCGTTCTGATCATGGTTTCGCCCCATCTGGGCGAGGGGTTTTCGGGGGCATCGGCATCGATCGGGGTGATGCTGGCGGTCGCCAACGCACTCTTGGTCGCGTTCACGATGATCTTCATTCGTTTGATGTCGGCGACGGAACCTGCGCTCGTGATCGCGTTCTATTTCCAAGCAGCATGCACATTTGTGAGCGCATGCACGCTACCCTTCGCTTGGGTGACGCCGTCTGGAATGGAGCTTGCGCTGCTGATCGCACTGGGGGTTCTCGGCGGGATCGGGCAGCTTTTGATGACGAACGCCTATCGGCACGCTGAGGCGTCCACGCTCGCCAATTTCGACTATGCGGCGATGATCTGGGCGATCTTGCTTGGGTGGCTGTTCTTCGGCGAGCTGCCGGCGCCGGCCATCTATCTCGGAGCTGCGGTCGTGATCGGGTCCGGGCTCTTCATCGTTTGGCGCGAGCGGCAGCTGGGTCTGAAGCGCGCCGATGACCCGGTGAGGCCGGTCTAGAGCTTGCGGCCGAAGAGGGCCTTGCCGTCGCCATCGCTGTAGAAATCTACGAGCGTGCCCATGTGCTCGAAGCCCAGCGCTTCGTAGAGGGCGCGCGCGGCGCCGTAGTCGGTACGCGTCGACGTGTCGATGAACATATGCGTCGCGTCGAGCGCGCGCGCGGCGTTCACGGTTTCGGCGAGTAGGCGGCGGCCGAGGCCTTTGCCCTGCGCTTTGGGTGAAACCGCGATCCAGTAGAGGTCGTAGCGGTTGTCGGTGCCGTCGATCGGGCCAAAGCAGGTAAAGCCTTCGAGGCCGGACGGTCCGTCGGCGAAGAGGAAGTGGTAGCCGGCGCTCTGGCCACGCGCGATCGCGGTTTCGATGATTTCGACGGCCCAGCCGACTTCGGTGCCCGAGAAGACGCCGGTTGCGGTTACGAGTCCGCGGACGGCTTCGCCGTCGCTCGGCTGCGGCTTGGAACGAAAGCCGGTCATCCCGCCAGCATAGCGGCGTCTGTGATCAGGCGGATCGCCTCGTGCGGAGCGATTTGGGCGCGGCCAGCGGCGGCCATAAATCCAGCATCGAGGGAGAGGTCGGGATTTGCGTTGACGTCGATCACGAACGGATTGTTGGAATGGTCGATGCGGAAGTCCACGCGGGCCCAGCCGCGGAGGTCGAAGCCTTCCCAGACCTTCAGGCTGATGTCTTTCAGCTGCTTCAGAAGGTTGCGATCGGCGCCTGAGAACTCGCCGCGGCGAACGGTGTTTTGATACTCGAAGCTCTTCTCGTCCCACTTGGCCCGGTAATCGATGATCTTGTGCAGATCCGTTCCGTAGTTTTGGAACACGATCTCGGCGGAGGGGAGGACGCGCGGGCCATCGGGGGTTTCGACCAGCGAGACGTTGAATTCGCGCCCGTCGATGAACTCCTCGATGATCCACTCGATCTTGTGCTCCTTCTGGAGCTCGTGGGCGCGGGCGATGGCGGCGTTCGTGCCTTGCACCACATTTGCCTGGCTGAGGCCGAAAGAGGCGTGCTCGTGTTGCGCCTTGACGATCCAGGTGCCGCCTTCGTTCGCGGGCAGCGTTTTTGGCGTGCCCCAGCGCGGGGTTGGGACCTTCAGGAGCGAGAGGATGTGTTTCGCCAGAACCTTGTCGTTTGAGAGCTCGATCGCGTGCGCGGGGCAGCCCGTGTAGGGGACCCGCAGTTCTTCGAGGTAAATCGGCGGTATGTGGATCAGGCGGCTGCTGCCCGACACGGATTCGACGAGGTTGAATACGCAGTCGGGCTTTTCTTCTTCGACCACGACCTTGAAGGCTTGGGGAAGGTATTCGAAGTAGCGGATCGTGTTCCTAAAGCCCAAGCGCTCATAGTGCTTGGCGACTTCGCGGGCGGTCGAAATCGTGGCGAGGTTGTCGTCGGGCTCGATCTCTTTGAGCTCGGGAATGAGAATCAGGACATGCGGCGCGTCGGTCATCCGGCCTCAAACTGATGCGCCATCGCAAGGGGCAGGGGCCGCTGCTTACTCAGCAGCGGCAACCCGCGTGACCTTGTTGCGGCCGAGCGTGCCGCCCGGATCCGGATAGCGGAAGATTTTGCCTTCAAAGTTTCGAAGCAGCAGGTCGTCGCCATTCCGGCCCGCGACTGCGTCTGGGGCTAGAAGGATTTTCCCGCCGCCGCCCGGAGCGTCTACCACGAACATCGGGCAGGCATAACCCGTCGTGTGACCACGGAGCGATTGGATGATCTCAAGGCCCTTGTGCACTGGGGTGCGGAAGTGGCCGGAGCCCTTAATCGGATCACATTGATAGAGGTAGTAAGGCTTGATCCGCATGGTGAGCAGGCCGTGCATCAGCTCTCGCATCACCATCGCGTCGTCGTTGATGTCCTTGAGGAGCACCGTCTGCGATCCCAAGGGGATGCCGGCGTCGGCGAGGCGAGCGGCCGCTTCGCGCGTTTCCGGCGTGATCTCGGTCGGGTGCGTGTAGTGCACGCTCATCCACAGGGGGTGGTGCTTCTTCAGCATCTTCACCAAGTCCCGCGTGATGCGCATCGGCAGCACGGCCGGGATCTTGGTCCCGATGCGAATGAACTCGATGTGCTTGATCTTGCGCAGACGCGTCAGCAGCCAATCGAGCTTGTCGTCGCCGATCGAGAGCGGGTCGCCGCCAGAGAGAAGGACGTCGCGAACCTCAGTATGGGCTTCTAGGTACTGGAGCGCCTTTTCCCACTGAGAGGTCGAGAAATTGTACTCGCCGCCCGGATTTCCGACCATTCTGGAGCGCGTGCAATAGCGGCAGTAGGTCGAACAGAAGCCGGTCGTGAGGAACAAAACGCGATCGGGGTAGCGGTGAACCAGGCCTGGGGCCACGGTGTCGTGGTCTTCTCCCAAGGGGTCGTCTTCTTCCCCTGGCAAACGCACGTATTCATCGTTGACCATGATGTGCGTGCGGCGGAGCGGTTCCGACGCATCGGCATGGGCCATCAGGCTTGCGTAATAAGGTGTGATGCCGACCGGCAGCGAGCCTTTATGGCGCAAAGCCGCGGATCTTTCGTCCTTTGAAAGGTCGAACATCCGCTCAAGCTGCTCGAGCGTGCGGATGCGGCTGCGCGCTTGCCAGCGCCAGTCGTTCCAATCGTCCGGCGTCGTGCCCGGGAAATTCTTTTTGTAGAACTCGCGCGCCTGAGCGGAAACGGGAAAGCGGTTCGCTTTACGTGCCGATTGACCGGGGTCGGTCGGGGCGGAGGGAGAGGAAGTGGCGACGGGTGGGAAGAGAAGCGAAGTCTGAAAGCCGACCTGGGCGTCGGCGACCGGACTTCGTTCAACCACCTTACGCTTGGACGGCGGCCTCAAATGCGCGGCCGTGTTCGCGCCCTTCACAAAGGTATGGACAGTCATCGGTAGCTCTTAAGCCCCTCAGAGTTGCTCGACTGCATTCCCCAACCAAGCGCGCAGCCTGCGCTTTCCCATCCTTTTCGAATCATGCAGCACGATTCGCCGATCGTCAAATAGATCGGGCGAGTAAAGATTGGATTAGCGATGGTCGTTTGAGTCGTTGAGCGTGTATTCGAGGTGCGTGTTTGTGAAGTAATCGCATATTGACAGGCACAACGAGAATCTAATCGCGCAATTCTTCTCTAGGCGAATGCCCGTAATCGCACGACCAAGCGAAATGTCACTCGCCTCCGATACTATTTTTACTCAACGCGAGAGCGATCGACTGCCGCCGCTTTGCGTTAAGCATTTGCGATGTTGATGTGAACAGTGCGCATGCATGCGACACGCACAAAACGATGATTTGAGTCGAATCAGCGATCGTCCGTAGACGGACGATCAAAAAAAGTTGGAAAAAGAGTCTGATCGACGGGTCCTTTGAGCGCGAAGAGGAAAAAAATGCGCTTCCGTTTCGAATCAAGACGCGTTTCAAGCGTCGCGATGCGCGATGACGATGCGAATGCACGCGTGATGGCGCTCACATCCTCTCTTCGCGTGACGAAAAGTACGTTTGAGGTCTCGTCGGCGCGCAGTCGATGCGAAATCTCGTACTGATTTGTCGCAGTTTCGCGCGGCCACATGCGTAACGGCAGCTTTCTTGCACGCGTGTAATAGAAGAGCGAGGCCATGTCCTCGCGATCGTCGCTCATGATCACGTCGAACGAGCCCGATGAAGCGACGGAGACGATCGTGCGCCCCGCCTCTTCCCATCCACGCAAGCGCTTCACGGAGTTTTCTTGGCCGATTGCACTCACTAATGCTGGCGACATCGCGAGCGCGCCGAGCAAGAGTGCGATGGCGAGGTTCAAACAGGCGTTCGCTTTCAACGCAAATGTGTTGCTTCTGCGCACCGCCCAGGCACAAACAAGTATCGTTAGTGCAACGAATGCAGGCGCAGCCCAGTTCGCGTGAGCGCGCGAGATGAACGCCTGCACGGTAACGATCGCGAAGATCGGAAGCGAAAGCGCAAGCAGCAGCGTGTCGGCGCTGTCATGGCGGGGGTCACGCCAGTTCTTGATTAGGCCCCATGCGAGCAGCGCGCCCGCGACGGGACCTGCGATGGCGAACTGAGCTCCGACAAACTCAAACGCTTTGCCAATGTTGAAGAGCTTGGCGGTGTTCCAGTTCGCATTCGCTGCCGTGTGTCCGACGGTTGCGAACTCGTTAAGCGCGTTCCAGATCACGTTCGGCGCAAACACTGTCAAGGCTGCCAGGGCTGCGATCGCACCGAGGCGGCTGAACAGGAGCGAGCGTCCTGCTGCTGTGGGAAGAAGTGCGAGGCCAACGCCGAGCGCGAAGTAAAGCATCGCATATTTCGACAAGAGGCCGAGACCAATCGCGACGCCGAAGACGATCGCCCACTTCGTGCCCGGTTGCTTGCGAAGTTCGGCGAGCGCCCAGAGTGCCAGGGTCCAGAACATTAAGAGCGGCACGTCGGTCGTTATGAGGAGCGATGAGAAGCTCGTGCCGGGCATGAGTGCGTAAGCCGCGGCAGACCAGAGCCCCACGCGTTCGTCGTAGAGCGTTCTGCCCGCGAAGAAGACAAGGAAGGCGGTGATGGCGTGGAAGAGCGGGGCAGCCAGGCGGACACAGGCTTCGCCGTCGCCGCAGACGCCGGTCGTCGCTCCGATGATCCAGGCGATCATCGGAGGTTTCGAGAAGTAACCGAAGGCGAGGTCGCGGCTCCACGACCAGTACTGCGCCTCATCGGGGCCGAGGTTGAGCGGGGTCACGGCCAGCGTGACGAGACGGAAGATCGTGATGGCGGCGACGAGCGTCGCCAGCCACGCCAGAGGGGGAAGCTTGCCGATCCGCTGGCTTAGCGACGTCACGGGCCCGTTTTGCGCAAGCGATAAAGCGTCAGCGTGAGGTAGTCGCCGCGTGAGTAGTTCATGCCTTTGACCTGACCCAAGGCTTCGGCGGTGACGTTCAGCTTCTTGAGCGATTCCTGGAACTCGGGCAGCAGGCGATCCTCGACCAGGGCGCGGGCGTCGGGGTGCTTGGTCATGAAGTCGGCGGCGGCAGCGCCAGTCGGCGACAACGTGATCTCGGTGCCGGCTTGGAAGACCATCGAGGGTTCGTTGAAGCCTGCAACGGTTGTGTTCTCGGGCGTCCCACGCGACTGGGCGATCAGGTCGGAAGCCTTCGTGCTCAACATCAGCTGGTCGAGGCGTGGCATCACGGCCGCGAAGGTGATCGCGGCGAAGAGCGCGCCGGTGGCGACGGCCGCGGCTGTGGCGTTTTCACCCTCGCCACGCAGAAGGAAGAGGACGGCCAATCCTGCGGCGCCAAGAATAGGCAGGCCGAGGATGGTCAAGAAGATGCCGCCACCGGTGCCGAAAGCGCCCGGCACGTAGAACAATGCGGCGCCCGCGAGTGCGAGCGTCATCATGAGCCACGCCACGGCGGCAAGCTTTACCGGCGTGTTGTCGAGGAAGCTGCGGCTTTCACGCACGCCCGCCATAACGGCGGCGCCACACATGATCGCTAGCGCAGGATAGATAGGCAGAGGGTAGTGCGGCAATTTTGTCGGCGCGAGTTCCAAGATGATCCAGGCGGGAACGATCCACGCGAGCAAGAAGCGGACGGAGCCTTCGCGGATGCGGGCCATGGCGTAGAGAACGCCGGGGGCTGCGAATAGCCACGCCGGCCAGAAGCCGACAAGAAGCGAGACCAAGTAGTAACCCGGCGGACCCCAGTGGGTCTCTTGCGTGCTTAGCGCTTTGCCCAAGAAGTCTTGGCCGAGCGACTCCTGAAAATAAGCACCCTTGGTCACCAGACCGATCGCGACGAGCCAGGGGACGTTGATCAAGACAATGATGCCGAGCGCAAACATCGGCCGCATGGTCGAAACCCAGCCCCAACGCTTTTCCCAGAACGAGAGGGCTATGACCGTGAGACCCACGAAGAACAGGATCATCGGACCTTTGACTAGGATGCCGATCCCGAGTGCGAGGCCCAAGAGTGCCGAATAGCGGACCATCGGTTGGGGGGCGCCTTGGCGGGCGGCGATAAAGAAGTGGGCGACGAGGAGTTGGGCGCCGGTCACGCAAGCGAGGAGAACCGCGTCGGTCTTGGCGATGTGGCTCTCACCGATCACAAGCAACGATGAGGCGAGCAGTCCCGCGCCTATCATCGCGGTTTCGTCGTCAAACAACCTTCGGCCTAAGCCAAAGGCAAAGAGTACGGCGAGGATACCCCCCAAAACCGAAGGGATTCGATAGGCCCAGACCGAGTTGTGCGGCGAGGCCGTCATCCAGCCCGCTGTAATCGCCTGCATCCAATAGATGCCGATCGGCTTTTTGTTGCGCGCGTCCTTCTGGTAGCGGATTTCAATGAAGTCGCCGGTCTCGATCATCTGCTTCGTGGCTTGCGTGAAGCGGGACTCGTCGCGGTCGAGCGGCGGGATCGTCGCGATGCCGGGCACGAACATCAATAGACAGAGCACCACCAGGACGGCGCGCGGGTGAGCGAGCGCGAGCGACCAGAGGCTCGACGAATCATACGAAGCAGCGGAGCGGCGTGTGGACATGGAAGGGGTTAACCACTGATGGGGCGCACGAGGCAATCTTTGAATGAACCGAGCCTGCGACAAAGGTACCTTGGTGCGTCTTCCCTGTCATCATGGCCATGGGTCGGAAACGGACTTTGAAGGGCCCTTCCCGGGGGCGGGGCGGCACTTGTATAAGCCCCGCCACATCTTAAGGAGTTTAGCGGCGTGGCCGGTGCGTGGAGTGTTGCATGACGACGGCGCCCGAATTGTCGGTCGTCGTGCCGGTAATGAACGAGGTCGAGAACGCAGTTCCGCTGCTGAACGAGATCTGTGCTGCCTTGCGCGGCAAGGTTTCGTTCGAGGTCATCTTCGTCGACGACGCCAGTAAAGACGACACCGTCGGGTCGCTCAAAGCGGCGCAGCGCGAGTCGCCGGAGCTGCGCGTGCTGAAGCACGCGAAGAACTCGGGGCAGAGCCGGGCCGTGCGGTCTGGCGTTTTGGCCGCGCGGGGCCGGTTGATCGCGACGTTGGATGGCGACGGGCAGAACGATCCTGCCGACATTCCGAGCTTGCTCGACGCATGGCGCGCGGCTGAGGCGGGTAGTCCGCCGCTTGGGCTCGTCGCGGGGCAGCGGCGCAAGCGGCAGGACAATTTCATGAAGCGGATGGCTTCGCGCGTCGGCAACGGCGTGCGCCAATGGCTGCTTCAGGACAACACGCGCGACACAGGCTGCGGGCTCAAAGTGTTTTCGCGCGAAGCGTTCCTGCGGCTTCCTTATTTCGATCACATCCACCGGTTCATGCCGGCCTTAATGCTGCGGGAGGGGTTTCGTATCGCGCATGTGGACGTCAATCACCGGCCGCGCGAGCATGGGGTGTCGAAGTACGGCACCCTTGATCGGTTGATGGTGTCGCTGTCCGACTTGCGCGGCGTCAGGTGGTTGCGCCGGCGTTCACGCCAGCCCGAGCGGGTGGATGAGGTCTGAGATGCTCGACTGGATGACGTGGGAGCATATCTGGATCCTGATCGGGCTCATGGGTCAGGGCATCTTCATGTCGCGCATGGTGGTGCAGTGGTGGGCGAGCGAAAAAGCCGGACGCAGCGTGGTGCCGCTCGCTTTCTGGTACCTGAGCGTCGGCGGAAGCCTAATCCTGCTTGCCTACGGCATTTTCAGGCGAGATCCCGTCATCATCTCGGGCCAAGCATTCGGGATAATTGTGTACGCCCGCAACCTGTACCTCATATTCGCTGAACGTTCTTCGGCGGGGGACGAGAACGGCGGCGAACCGCCTTCTGCCACAAAATAGCCACTTCTGATCCCCAGCTTGGCACTGGCGTCCGTAGGCTGGTAGGCTTACCGCCATAACTGGAGAGGTCACGAGGGTTTCATGGGCAGAGGTTTGTCGGCGTTGAATATCATCCCGTTGTTGGTGTTTCCGCTCATTCTTTACAATTTTGTCGTGCTGACCGGTATTGCGACCCCGGGGAACGTCAGTTCCTGGTTGGCCGGCCCGATCTTCACGGTCGGCATGTTCTCAGGCGACGCTTGGGGCGTTTCGTTTGCCGACGTGTTCATGGGGCTTAGCCTGCTTCTTCTGTTCGTCGAGATCGTGAAGTCGACGCGGACGGATGCGATGTCGATCATCAATCACGGATTGTCGATGCTGCTGGCTGTCGTTTGCATCATACAATTCATCACGATGAACGGCTTCTCGAACTCGGTGTTCTTCATGCTAACGCTGATGACCATCCTGGACGTGATCGCCGGGTTCACCGTTACGATCGTTGCCGCCAAGCGCGACTTTGGCGCGTCGGGCGGGATCGCCGGAACGCACTAACCTGGATAGGTTGTTGCTACGAATTGGGGCGCGCTCACTTGTGGGGCGCGCCCTTCTCTTTACATGAACAAGAAGAAGACGAACGTCAGGACGACGGAGCCGTTGAAAAATTTGCGCCAGAGATCGTCGTCGCGGCGGCGGCGCGGTGTCCTCTCGGTCGCGAAAATCGATTCCGCAAAGCGAAGCTGACCCAGCGTCGGCAACATCGGATTGACCCCATTGGCGGCGCGTGTCCCCAAATGGGACAGCATGCGCGCTCATCGATGGGGGCGTCGCAAGGGTGATGCCGACAGCGGAAATGCGGCAGCGTTAACTGCGCCAGCGTAGCGTCGTCTCGGTGACCGGGTTTACGAAGGGGCGCTTGGTTGCCGTGGCTTCGGCCCACTCTTTCTTGAGGCGGTGATACCACATGGCCGGGACGTCGGCGTCTTGGATTAGCATGAGGCGCGGGTTGAACTTCAGGCCTTCTTGCTGAAGCGTCACCATGTTTCTGTCTTGGCCCAAGAAGACCCGGGCGACGTGCTGGGCGATCGGCTTGAAGGGCGTGATCCAAGGGATGTTCCAGAAGAACGTCTGGGTGACCTCGGTTTCGTCGGCGGTCAAAGGCGTGCAGGTCGTCAGGCCGACGACCTCGTTCCGGCCCGCCTTGATGTGTTCGACGCGGATGCCGGGGAGTTGGAATGAAATTTCGGTCGTTCGGTCGCCGCCCAAAAGCTTGTAAAGCGTCGAGTTGCTTGACGGTTTGTGGGTCACCATCGTGAAGCCGAGGTGCGAAGGCGCGTATTTCTTTGCCTTCGCGTGGATCGACTTCGCGGAACGCCACCACCAGGCTTTGTGCACGAAGGGCCCGTGCGCCGGGTCCATGAGGCCGACGACGGCGTGGTCGATCGCGCAGGGAAATTTTTGGGCTTCGATCAGCGTGGGTCGGGCACTCGCCGTCAGCGGAAGGGCTGGGACTGGTTCCTGCACCGCCGCGGTCGCGTCCTCGGGCATGTAGACCCAGATCAGACCGTTCTTTTCGGCGAGCGGGTACTTGCGGACATGGATCTTCGATGGCTCGACGCCTTCCTCACCGACGAGTGAGGGGATCATCGCGCATTGGCCCGAGGGCTTGAAGCGCCAGCCGTGGTAGGGGCACTCGACCGTGCCGTCGATCATTTGGCCTTTCGACAGCGGCACGCCGCGATGCGGGCACAGGTCGCGCAAGGCGAAGGCTTCGCCGTCGGGGGCCCGACCGAAGACGATGGGTTCGCCGAGGATTGTCTTGTGAACGAGGCGGTCCTGCTTCAGCGCTTGGCTGTGTAGCGCGAAGTACCAAAGATTGCGCAGGAACAACTCGGGCGATTTGGCGTCGGTTTGGCTCATTTGCGCGGCACCATGCCAAAGCCTCGCGCAGCGTGCAAAGGCGGCAAATCGCGCTAAAGTGAACGGCGTTCGCTACTCAAAGGCTTCCTCACATGAATCCTCCCGATCTGGCGCATTTGACCTATGAGCGCAAAGGCCACCTGGCACTTGTTACGCTGAACCGGCCCGAGGTGCGCAACGCGCTGAATGCGCGTGCCTATGCGGACGTCGAGGGGGTGTTCCGGCATATCCAAAGTGACGGTGACGTTCGCGCTGTTGTGTTGACGGGGGCCGATCCCGCGTTCTGTTCGGGCGAAGACGTCAAGCAGATGATGACCGGGCCGCAGCGCGAGCAGTCGCAGGCGCGCCTTGTGTCCGTGCGGCCGCGGCTGACGCCGGCAGCGGAGGCGGTGCTTGAGTGCGACCGGCCGATCATTGCCGCGGTCAACGGCACGGCGGTCGGGTGGGGGATGGAGTTGGCGTTGTTTGCGGACATCCGGATCGCGTCGGAGAAGGCGCAATTCGGCGAGATTTTCATCAAGCGCGGGCTTGTGACCGATGTCGGCGGCATGATGATCTTGCCGCGGCTTGTCGGACCGGCCAAGGCGGCCGAGCTTCTCTTCACCGGTGACATCATCGGGGCGGCTGAAGCGGAGCGGATTGGGCTTGTTTCAAAGGTGGTGCCGCATGGCGAGCTTCTGCCGGCGGCGCTGGCGCTTGGCGAACGGATCGCCGCCAATCCGCCTTTGGCGCTGCGGTACATGAAGGACGGGATGCGGCGCGCCTCGATGCGCGATGCGCGTGAGTTTGGCAGCTGGGTTTCGGGTGCTCTCGGGCGGCTGTTTCAGACAGAGGATCATCGCGAAGGGGTTGCGAGTTTTCTCGAGAAGCGCGCGCCGCAGTTTAAAGGGCGATAGATGGCACTTTTCTTCGATCAGGCTTGGTTTGATGCGCGGCTTAAGGAGCTGGGCGCTACGCGCGAAGATATTGCGCGCTTGTTGAAGCTCTCATCGGATCAGGTGGCGGAGCTTTGGAAGGATCAGCGGGAACTGCGAGGGGTCGACGTGCAGGCGCTTGCGCGGTTTTTGAAGGCGACAGTGGCTGAGGTTGCCGATCGCGCCGGGATTTCAACGCCAGTGCCGGTGCAGCCTGGCGATATAGAGTCGCGGCTTGAAGAGATGAACGAAAGATTGACTCGGATTGAGCGGATGATTGTGGAGCTGAAGGCGCTCGTCCTGACGCCGCGTTCGTGAGGTTTTACCAAAGGAACAACGCGCCGGTCACAACTCCTCTACCGAAAAGGCCGCGCTCCCCAAGCCTTGAGCGGGAGGTGGTTGCGACCGGCGCTTTTCGACGCGTTCCGAAAACGCCGTACGCGTCGAATTGAAACAGAATGGGCGGAGGCCCCGCAGTTTCGAAGGGCGAACACGCAGGTCGCATGCCATTGCGATGGGTCGACTCTGTTTAAGCTTAACGAGGGCTTTCAGACGCCGAATTCTGCTCCGGCATGGGCGAAGTTCCCGGTTTCTTAAAGGGTGGTGCCTTAGATTTTGGCACGAGGGCACGTGGCGGAAACCGTTTCGTGCACCGATTTGGGTGGGGCAAATCCAGTGGCTGTTTTCAATCGCCGTCAGGCTAATTCCGTTCAGAAACTTGCCGAACTCGGTGAGGCCGAGCGGTTGCGTCTTGCGCTCGCGGCTGCGGGCGACGTCGTTTACGACTGGACGCCTGCCGATGGCCGTATGGTTTGGTCCGGCGATCCGAGTGCGCACTTCGGCTGCGGGGTTGCGGATCTTTACAACAGCGATGCGTCGTTCCATTCGCTCATCGATCAAGACGCTGTTGAGGCGCGGCTTCGGATGGTGCTTTCGCCGCCGTCCGACGGGGGTACGTTCCGCCTGGAATACGCGATGAAGACGAACGCGGCGCCGGTTTGGGTCGAGGAATTCGGCGTGTGTCTGCCCGACGTGAACGGTCAGGCGGAGCGCATCGTCGGCGTGGTGCGCAATGTGACGGAGCGCAAGTTGCGCGAAGAGCATCTGTCGTGGGCTGCAAGCTACGACGAGATGACGGGGCATTTGAACCGCATGCGGCTGCGCGAGCGGCTGGCGCATCATCTGGAACTCAAGCCTGCGGCGGAGCGCGAGCCGGCTGGTTACTGTGTGGCGGCGATCGACGACTTGGCCGTTATCAACGAGACCTACGGGTTTGACGTTGCCGACGAAGTGATCGTGGCGGTAGGGCGACGGCTGGCGGAAGCTGTCGGCAAAGACGGCGTGGTCGGGCGAACAGCGGGCAACAAGTTTGGTTTGATTCTGGAGCGTTGCACGGCGAGCAATATGGCCGATCGGGCCGCCGGCTTGCGTGAAGCGGTTCGCGCCCGCGTGATCCCGACGCGGGGTGGCGCGGTCAGCGTCAGCGTCTCGATGGGCGTCGTTGCGCTGCCGCAAGACGCGCGCAACAGCCAAGAGGCGATGGCGCGGGCGGAAGAGGCACTCGATCGCGCGAAGGCGCACGGGCGCGACAACTATGCGGCGTATTCGCATTCGCCGCAGCGCGAGTCGCTGCGTAAACGGACGGTGGCAATCGGCGACCAGATCATCAACGCGCTGAGCGAGAACCGCGTGGTGCTGGCCTATCAGTCGATCGTGGACACGAAGAATACGGAAGCGGTTGCGCATGAATGTCTGGTGCGAATCTCGCGGCCGGATGGGCAGATCATCGCCGCCGGCGACTTCGTTCCGGTTGCCGAACAGCTTGGGCTGGTGCGCAGGCTTGATCGGCGAGTGTTGGAGCTTTCGATCGCGACGTTGAAAAAGTACAAGGGTGCGCGGTTGTCGTTGAATGTATCGGGTATGACGGCGAGCGACCGGCCGACGCTTGAAGCGTTTGTGGCCTATCTCGAAGCGCACACGGATGTGGTGCCGCGGCTGATCGTCGAGTTGACCGAAACGGCCGCGCTGATCGACATCGAAGAGAGTATGCGTTTCGTCAGCCGGGTGCGTGCGTTGGGCGCGAAGGTGGCGATCGACGATTTCGGCGCCGGCTATACGTCGTTCCGCAATCTCCAGGCGCTCAAAGTCGACATGGTCAAGATCGACGGGTCGTTCGTAAAGGGCATGGCGGACAACCGCGACAATCAGATTTTCGTGCGGACGCTTGTCGATTTGGCGAAGAACTTCAATCTCGAGACGGTTGCCGAGTGGGTGTCGGATCCGCGCGAGGCCGACATTCTTCGCGCTTTCGGCGTGGACTATCTGCAGGGCTTTTTGTACTCGAAGCCCGAAACGCGCGAGCCCTGGACGAACTGACGCACATGCAATTGGCGGCGCGGTGGCTACAACGCGCCAGCCATGACCACATCGTTCCAACAGCGTTCCGTTTGGGGTGCCTTAAAACGCGGCTTCTTTGGCCGTTGCCCACAGTGTGGGGAAGGCGCTTTGTTTAGCGGATATCTCAAAGTCGTTCCCGCTTGCGGCACCTGCTCGCTTGAGTTGGGGCAGTATCGATCGGACGACGGGCCCGCCTATTTCACGATCGTGATCGTTGGACATGTGTTCATCGCGCCGCTGCTTTTCAGCAGCGCGGTGCTTACGTGGCCGCTCGAATGGGTGCTTGGGTTGTTCTTGTCCGGGATCGCGATCCTCTCGCTTTTGCTGCTGCCGCGTGTGAAGGGCGCGTTCGTTGCCGTGCAGTGGGCGATTGGAGATCGTGGCTAAGCGGGGCATGGGCTGGCGCACGTGTAGTGCGGGCTGCTAAGACACGCGGCCATCTAAGCGAAGAGGGATATTCTATGATCGGCTATCTGACGTTGGGAACGAACGACATCGAGCGGGCGCGCAAATTCTACGACGGCGTGTTCGGCGAAATCGGAGGCAAGCGCGGTTGGGACAATGACCGCATGACGGGCTGGACGAACGGCAAGGGCCCGCAAATCATGGTCATTAAGCCTCATGACGGGAAGGCCGCGTCGGCCGGCAACGGTACGATGATCGCGCTTGCGGTCGGCTCACCGGACGAGGTGAAGAAGGTGCATGCGAAGGCGACCGCGCTTGGCGGCAAGGACGAGGGCGCGCCAGGGTTCAGGCCAGCTGAGGCGAATAGCGGCTTCTACGGCGGCTATTTCCGCGATCTCGACGGCAACAAGTTCGTCGCGTTCTGCATGGTGCCGAAAGGCTAGCTAGTACGGACACCAGGGCCGGCCGACGCCTGGCGGCAACTTCGTGTTGCCGTCGGCGCAGGCGGCTTGGACCTGAGAGGTCGAGATGCTCTTGGCCTTGGATAGATCGGTGCCCTGAAGTTGGGCGCCGACGAAGTGGGCGCCGGTGAAGTCGGCGCCTTCTAGTTTCGCACCCGCGAGCCAAGCCCAATTGAGCCACGCGCCACGGAAGTCGGCGCCGCGAAGGTCGGCACCTTGCATCTGGGCGCCCGAGAGGTTCGCGTAGCGGAACGTGCCCTTTGATAGGTTCGCGTTGTTGAGCTGGGCGCCGGCGAGATTGGCGCCGTCGAAGTTTGCGCCGGACAGGTTTGCTTCGTTCAGAATTGCGAGTTGAAAGAAGCGGTCTTCGAAATTCGAGTTCGACAGATCGCAGCGGATGCACTCGGAGAAGTTCTGCAGGTTGCGCGCCCGGGCGACGTCTTTCGGGTTGGCCGCTAGGGTGGCATGCGCCGTGGCGAAGGCCGCCAGCGCAAGAGCAATGGCAGGCAGCAGCTTGGGCACGGTCATGGTGGAACTCCGAAAGGAAGCCACAACATGATTAGCCACCCCAACTCTTGCAAGCGGATGTGGCGACAGGGGACGTAGCGGAATGCGCTACTTGCGGCTGGCGAGTTCGTCGAGCTGGCGGCGCATCGCTTCGATCTGCGCCTTCAGGTCGGCGATTTCTTCGTCACTTTCCTGGCCGTTCTGGCCCGTGCCGTTGGCCGTGTCGCCGGGTTGGTCGTCGCGGGTTTTCATGAGCGCGCCGAAGGGCGTGAACATGCGGATGGCGCGTTCGAACATCTGCATGTTCTGGCGGGTGATTGCTTCGAATTCCTTCAGCATGCCCTTGCCGCCGAACGCGGAGGTCAGCTGCTCGCGGATGCGCTCGTGGTTCTTGGAGAGCGAGTCCATGCTCATGTTCAGGTAACCGGGCACAAGCGCCTGCATGCTGTCGCCGTAAAAGCGGATCAGCTGACGCAGAAACTGGATCGGAAGAAGCTGCTGGCCGCCTTTACCCTCTTCCTCGAAGATGATCTGGGTGAGGACGGAACGGGTGATGTCTTCGCCGGTCTTGGCATCGTAGACGTTGAACTCGTGGCCGTGCTTGACCATGTCGGCCAGGTGGTCGAGCGTCACGTAGCTGGACGTCGCGGTGTTGTAGAGCCGCCGGTTCGCGTACTTCTTGATTGTGATCGGCTCGCTGCTTGGAGCTGCTGTCATCGGAAGCCTCGGAAGAAAAGTGCGGTGAGATGCTGCGCCGCAATCGCACTTATGCTGCGCAGCATAATACGCCGGTTGGCGGGAATTTCCTACCGCAGATGCGTTAAAGGACGGCTGCCGTCGTTCAATTCTGCCTCACAAATCGGCCGAACGGCTTGGCTACGCCGGTCCGGCCATGCCAATGTCAGCGTTAACAAGGTCCTAACTCGGGCCGTCTTTCCCAGGAGACATACGCATGACCGACGTCGCGATTGTTGCAGCTGCACGCACAGCGGTGGGTTCGTTCAACGGCGCTTTCGGTGCACTGCCCGCGCACGAGTTGGGCAAGGCCGCCATCAAGGAAGTGCTCAAGCGCGCAAAGGTCGATGCGAAGGACGTCAGCGAGGTCATTCTTGGGCAAATTCTTGGTGCGGCGCAGGGACAAAATCCGGCGCGGCAGGCGTCGGTGAATGCCGGCATCCCCGTCGAGGTTCCGGCGTGGGGTGTGAATCAGCTTTGCGGTTCGGGTTTGCGCGCGGTGGCGCTTGGGCATCAGGCGATCGTCAATGGCGACTCTTCAATCGTGATTGCCGGCGGCCAGGAGTCGATGTCGATGGCGCCGCACGCGGCTTACCTGCGCGCAGGGCAGAAGATGGGGCCGCTCGAGTTCGTCGATACGATGATCCGCGATGGGCTTATGGATGCGTTCAATGGCTATCACATGGGCAACACGGCCGAGAACGTCGCGAAGGAATGGCAGATCACGCGCGAGCAGCAGGATCGGTTCGCGGTCGCCTCGCAGAACAAAGCCGAAGCCGCGCGCAAGGCCGGGCGGTTTAAAGACGAAATCGTTGCGGTGACGATCAAGGAGAGGAAGGGCGAGAAGATCGTCGATACGGACGAATACATCCGTGACGGCGTGACCTACGATTCGATCAAGGATTTGCGTGCTGCCTTCTTGAAAGAAGGCGGGACCGTGACCGCGGCGAACGCGAGCGGGATCAATGATGGCGCGGCGGCAGTGGTGCTCATGTCGCTCAAGGAAGCAGACCGGCGCGGGTTGAAGCCACTTGCTGTGATCAAATCCTGGGCTCAGGCCGGGGTCGATCCGAAGATCATGGGCACAGGGCCGATCCCGGCGTCACGCTCGGCCTTGAAGAAGGCCGGGTGGAGCGCGAACGATCTCGACCTCGTCGAGGCGAATGAGGCGTTCGCGGCGCAGGCTTGCGCCGTCAATAAGGACATGGGCTGGGATCCGGCGAAGGTGAACGTCAACGGCGGCGCGATCGCGATCGGGCATCCGATCGGCGCTTCGGGTGCGCGCGTATTCGTGACGCTGCTGCACGAAATGCAAAAGCGCGATGCGAAGAAGGGTCTTGCCACGCTCTGCATCGGCGGCGGCATGGGTATCGCGGTTTGCGTTGAACGCTAAGAAAACAAACGGGAGGAATACATGTCACGGGTGGCAATCGTTACGGGTGGGACGCGCGGCATCGGCGAGGCGATCTCGGTCGGGTTGAAGAAGGCGGGCTACAAGGTCGCCGCGAACTATGCGGGCAACGATGAGCGCGCGCAGGCGTTTTCGCAGAAGACGGGCATTTCCGTTTTCAAGTGGGACGTTGCGAACTTCGAGGCGTGCCAGAAAGGCGTCGCGGAGGTTGTCGCGAAACTTGGGCCGGTGGACATCGTCGTGAACAATGCCGGCATCACGCGGGACTCGACGCTGAAGAAGCAGTCGCGCGCGCAGTGGGACGAGGTGCTCGACACCAATCTCGGCGGTTGCTTCAACATGTGCAAAGCGGTGTGGGACGGAATGCTCGATCGCAGCTTCGGGCGCATCGTCAACATCGGTTCCATCAACGGGCAGGCAGGGCAGTACGGCCAGGTGAACTACGCGGCGGCGAAGTCGGGCATTCACGGGTTCACGAAGGCGCTTGCGCAAGAGGGTGCGCCAAAGGGCATTACCGTGAATGCGATCGCGCCAGGCTACATCGACACGGACATGGTCGCGGCCGTGCCGCCAAACGTGCTTGAGAAGATCGTGGCGAAAATTCCGGTCGGCCGTCTCGGCAAGGCGGAAGAGATCGCGCGCGGCGTGCTGTTCCTGGTGGCCGATGATGCCGGGTTCGTGACCGGATCGACGATGTCGATCAACGGCGGGCAGCATATGTACTGAACGACAAAGGCGGGCCGTAGTGCCCGCCTTTTTTCGAGCTCTCTGGTAAGTGTTGACTTACGTTTTTCGGTGGCTTATTAGTAAGCTATGGCTTACGGAAACGCGTTTGTTGCATTGGCCGATCCTACGCGCCGCACGGTGTTCGAGAGGTTGCGGCATGGGCCGAGGGCGGTCGGCGATGTCGCCGAGGGGCTGGCGGTGTCACGGCCGGCGGTGTCGCAGCATCTGAAGGTGTTGAAGGATGCGCGGCTCGTCACTGTTTATCGCGATGGGCGGCATCAGTTCTATGCGATCGACACGAACGGGCTCAGTGCAATACGCGACTATCTCGACAGTTTCTGGGGCGAGGCGCTGCAAGCGTTCAAGACGTATGCGGAGAAGGATCAGCCGAAGCGGAATGCTCGGCGCAAGAGGGCGAGACGATGAACACGCAACTCAAACTACCACCCGTCGTGAAGTCAATTGTTGTGGCGCGGAGCGCGGAAGACGCGTTTCAGCTTTATACGCGAGATATCGGGAAGTGGTGGCCGACCGGGACGCACTCGCTTGGTCAAGCGCAAGTCGCCGACGTCCAGATGGAGCCGCGTGCGGGCGGGCGCATCTTTGAGCGATGGAGAGACGGGACAGAGAAGCTGTGGGGCACCATCTCGGTGTGGGAGAAGGCGCAGCGCCTCGTTCATTCGTGGCATGTGTCCACGGATCCCGATCATGCTTCAGAGGTCGAGGTACGCTTTGCGCCGCTCGGGCCCAATCGTACGCGCGTCACGCTTGAGCATCGGCATTGGGAGCGGATGGCGGGCGAGAAGGCGCAGTCGACACGCGACAGCTACGACAGCGGTTGGAATGGCGTCTTCGTCGAGCAGTTCGGCAGCTTCGCGGGTAAAGTCGCGGACGTGTGATCGGAGCGAAGGCGTTCATCTTCGGGACATCAAGCGTGTTTCCAAGGCACGCGCGGTGGCAAGAATGCCTCACTTGGCCGATGAACAATTCACGGGCGGGAATCGGGCTTAGACGTTCCGTAACCTGTGATTAACGCAAGGAGCAGTTGCGTTAATCGAACCACATTGTTGCCACGATCACAGGCAATACCAACTCTCAGGACACATGCGGGGAGAGGCTCAGCGGGCGGCCATGCCTGGCCGGGCCGTTCCCTCAGCGTTCGTGGAGTGAGGTGTGCAGTTCGTTGCGCGTATTTTGATTGTCGTTGCGGCCCTGCTGACCAGCGCTGGGGCGGTGATCACGCGCGCGTACGAGCGAGAGCCGCCGCGGGTTGCGCACTACGTGTCGGAGTTCGCGCGGATCGGTTTCATTCTCGACCGGTCGGGTGAATTGCCGAAGCTCAAGTTCGACGGGTCGGAAGAGATTTTGGTTTTGCGTTGGCAGCCGGCAGCTGGCGGCGATCGCTTGCTGTTGCGCGACGACGGCGAGGTTGTGCTGCGAATCTCCGGCTTGGGCGGCATGACCTTGTTCACACCGGCATTGCGCGGCGGTACGCCGGTTGCACCCGATCGGCCGGCGCCGCCGCTGCTACCGCCACCGCCGTCGATAGCGCTCGTGCGCGACATCGCGGGCCGGATCATGATGCAGCTGCGCGCGGAGACCGGCAAAGAGATTCTCCTTGAGGCGGATTGGACCTCAGTCGGCGGCGATCCGAGCGCGCGCGGAATTTTGTTCGACGCCATCCGCAACGCCGGCACGGCACTGTTCGATGTTGCACGGTCGGGGCCGGGCCGTGCGGCCGTATCCAACTATCTGAAGCGCGTTCGGTTCGTGCAGTCGCGGGCCCCTGGCATCTTCTTTCAGGGCGACATGCTGGTCGTGAACTTCAGCGTGGAGCAGGGGCTTGCGGGGCGGCCGTCGTCGTACGCAATTCTGCGGCAGCTCCGGCAGATCTTCCGCTAGTACGGCCGCCAGCCGGGTGGCGCCATCTCGAATCCATCGAACGTGAATGCCGGCGCGACAGTGCAGCCGACAAGCGCGTAATGGCCGAGCGGCTTGGCGCTCTGCCAGGCCCCCCTAGGGACGACGACTTGCGGGCGCTCACCTTGCGCGAGGTTGGAGCCGAGCCTGTGCGAGATCGTTCGGCCGTCGGCTGCGATGGAGAGTTCGAGCGCGTCGCCGGCATACCAATGCCAGACTTCGGCGGCATCGACGCGGTGCCAATGGGACTGTTCGCCCTTCGCGAGCAGATAGTAGATGGCGGTCGAAGCCCCGCGGGGCGAACCCTCGTCGCGGAACGTCTCGCGGAAGTGTCCGCCTTCGGGGTGTGGCTTCAGATCGAGCAGGCGGACGATATCGTCCGGTGTCATTTGAATACGTCTTTGCGACGGCGGGTTTCTGCGAAGACTTCGACGACGTCCGCCGTCTCGAGGGCGAGGGATTTGCGCAGTTCGGGACTTGCGGGCCTCAGGAACGGGTTTGTTTCGCGTTCGAGGCCAATCGTCGAGGGGATCGTTGGCTTGTTCTCGGCTCGCAGGCGTTCCACGTCGGCCATGCGGCTCTTCAGTGCTTGGTTGCCCGGTTCGAGCGAGACGGCGAACTTGCCGTTTGAAAGCGTGTATTCGTGGCCGCAATAGACGCGCGTATCGGCGGGGAGCGCCGCGAGCTTCGAAAGGCTTGACCACATTTGGGCAGGGGTGCCTTCGAACAGGCGGCCACAGCCCATGGCGAACATTGTGTCGCCGGTGAAGACGGCTTTGTCGGCTTCGAACCAGAAGGCGATGTGGCCTTTGGTGTGGGCGGGGATGTCGAAGATTTTGGCTTTCGCGCTTCCGAGCGACCAGGTGTTGCCTTCGCCGACTTCTTCGTCGATGCCGGGGATGCGTTCGCGGTCGGCGCGCGGGCCCACGACTTTGGCGCCGGTCGTTTCCTTCAGTTCCAGGTTGCCGCCGGTGTGATCGAAATGGTGGTGCGTGTTCAGGATGTGCGTGAGCGCGAGGCCGTGCGCTTTGAGTGCTGCGAGCACGGGCGCCGCTTCCGACGGGTCGACGACGGCGACTTTGTTCGTGGCGGTGTCGTGCACGAGGTAGGCGTAGTTGTCGGAGAGGCAGGGGACGAGGTGGATGTTCAACATGGTCAGCTCGAGATGTTGTAGGCGGCCAGTGCCGCCATGTTGACGATGTCGTTCATGGTGGCGCCGAGTGGGGCGATCTGAACCGGTTTTTCCAGGCCGACGAGCAGCGGGCCGATGACGGTGGCGCCGCCGATCACCTCAGTCATGGTGGTCGAGATCGACGCGGAATGGATCGCCGGCATGATCAGCACGTTCGCAGGGCCCTTGAGGCGGCAGTGCGGGTAGAGCGCCATGCGTTCAGGGTCGAGCGCGACGTCGGCATTCATCTCGCCATCGTATTCGAAGTCGACGCTGCGCTTGTCGAGGAGTTCGACGGCTTCGCGGACACGTTGCGAACGTTCGCCCCACGGTTGGCCGAATGTTGAATATGCCAGCAGCGCCACGCGCGGTTCGTAGCCGAAGCGGCGTGCCACGGCGGCCGCCTGGATCGTGATGTCCACGAGAACGTCGGGTTCGGGCATTTCATGGACGTTCGTGTCGGCCACGAAGACCGTACGGCCTTTGTCTAAGATGATCGAGACACCGATCATGCGCTCGCCCGGTTTCGGGTCGAGTACGTGACGGATGTCGGCAAGCGCGACTGAATAGTGGCGGGTGACGCCCGTGACCATGCCGTCGGCATGGCCAGCCGCGACGACGGAGGCGCCATAGATGTTGCGGTCGTAGGTCACCTGGCGCACGCAGTCGCGGTACAGCGAGCCGCGGCGTTGCCAACGCTTATAGAGCGCGTCGGCATATTCGGTCAGGCGGGCGCTCTTGCGGGGGAACTGGATTTCGAGGTCGCCGATCCCTTCGACACCCGCTTGGCGGACGGTTTCGCGAATGCGTTCCGGATCGCCGATGAGGATCGCTTTGCCGAGGCCCGCGTTTTGGTACGCGAGCGCTGCGCGAATGACAGCCTCTTCCTCGCCCTCGGCGAAGACCATGCGCTTGGGCTGCATGCGCACGCGGGCCGTCACGCGTTGCACGATCGAAGCGACCGGGTCGAGGCGCGAAGCGAGGTGGTTCTTGTACGCTTCCAAGTCGGCGATCGGCTTGCGGGCCACGCCGGACGCCATTGCCGCCTTGGCGACCGCGACAGGCACGGTCGAGATCAGGCGCGGATCGAACGGCACGGGGATGATGTAGTCGGGGCCGAACTTCGGGCGCGTCGTGTGGTAAGCCGCGGCAACTTCGTCGGGCACGTCCTGTCGCGCCAGTTCGGCGAGCGAAAGGGCGGCTGCGATCTTCATTTCGTCGTTGATCGTGCGAGCGCGCACGTCGAGGGCACCGCGGAAGATGTAAGGGAAGCCCAAGACGTTGTTGACCTGGTTCGCGTAGTCCGAACGACCGGTTGCGACGATCGCATCGGGGCGCACGGCCTTAACATCTTCCGGTGTGATTTCCGGATCAGGGTTCGCGCAGGCGAACACGATGGGATTCTTCGCCATGGTTTTCACCATGTCTTGCGTCACGGCGTCTTTGACGGACAGGCCCAACATCACGTCGCAGCCGACCATGGCTTCGGCGAGGGTGCGCGCCTTCGTCGTGACGGCGTGCGCCGACTTCCACTGGTTCATGCCCTCGGCGCGGCCCTTGTATATGACGCCCTTGGTGTCGCAGAGGATCGCGTTCTCGTTCGGAAGGCCCATCGCCTTGATGAGCTCAAGACAGGCGATGGCGGCGGCGCCGGCGCCGTTGACCACCACCTTTGTCGTCTTGATGTCGCGGCCAGTCACAAACAGCGCGTTGACGAGACCGGCTGCCGTGATGATCGCAGTGCCGTGCTGATCGTCGTGGAAGACGGGAATGTCCATCAACTCGCGCAAGCGCTGTTCGATAATGAAGCAGTCGGGTGCCTTGATGTCTTCGAGGTTGATGCCGCCAAATGTGGGTCCGAGATAGCGCACGCAGTTCACGAACTGGTCCACGTCTGAGGTGTCGACTTCGAGGTCGATCGAGTCCACGTCGGCAAAGCGTTTGAAGAGTACGGCTTTGCCTTCCATGACGGGCTTCGAAGCGAGCGGCCCAAGGTCGCCCAAACCCAGGATTGCAGTGCCGTTCGAGATGACGGCGACCAAATTTCCCTTCGCCGTGTAGTCGTAAACTGTGGATGGGTCCTCGGCGATCGCGAGCACGGGGACGGCGACGCCCGGCGAATACGCCAAACTCAGATGGCGCTGCGTTTCCATCGGTTTGGATGGAACGATTTCAAGCTTGCCAGGCTTGGGCTGAGAGTGAAAAAGAAGGGCTTCTTGATCCGAAAATGGACGCTTTTTCGACATGGACCTGCCGTGGTGTTCGCGCGGGACGAGGCTGCCTCGCGTGGGATCGTTTCCTGTAAGGGTTGAATACAGGCCGTCCGCAGGGCGGCACAAGGGGGCTCACCCGTGACCGTTCATGCAGCACAACCGGTTGAGCGGGAGGAAGAGCGCGCGACGCCTATGATGGCGCAGTTTCTCGCGATCAAGCGGGAGCACGCCGATTATCTGCTGTTCTATCGGATGGGCGACTTTTACGAGCTGTTCTTCGACGACGCGGTGAAGGCGTCGGCGGCGCTCGATATCGCTCTCACAAAGCGCGGCAAGCACAACGACGCCGACATTCCGATGTGCGGGGTGCCGGTGCATTCGGCGGAGAACTATCTGCTGACCTTGATCCGTAAGGGGTTCAAGGTTGCCGTTTGCGAGCAAACGGAAGACCCGGCGGAGGCGAAGAAGCGCGGGTCGAAGTCGGTGGTCGCACGCGAGGTTGTGCGCGTGGTGACGCCTGGGACGCTCACCGAAGACCAACTGCTGACGGCTCGGCGGCACAACTACCTCGCCGCATTGGCGCGGGTGGGTGGAGCTTATGCGCTGGCGTGGGCGGATATTTCCGACGGGTCGTTTCATGTAACGGCGATCGACGCGCCGTTGCTGCTGCAGACCTTGGCGCGAATAGAGCCGGCGGAGCTGCTCGTGCCGGATGCGCTGGCCAGCGAGGAGCAGATTGCGCCGCTGGTGCGCGAGATGGGCGCGCGGGCGACGTTGTTGCCGGCACTCAAGTTCGACTCGGCCGTGGGCGAGCGGCTTTTGAAGTCGCAGTTGAACGTCGCGGCGCTCGATGCGTTCGGGAGTTTTTCGCGGGCGGAGATTGCGGCGGCGGGGGCGCTGCTCGGCTATCTCGAATTGACGCAGAAGGGCAAGTTGCCGGCGCTTTCCCCGCCACGCCAGCAGCCGCAGACGCATGTCATGGCGATGGATGCCGCGACGCGGCGAAATCTCGAGTTGGTGCAGACGCTTGGCGGCGAGGTGCAGGGAAGCTTGCTCGCGGTGATCGACCGAACGCTGACGGCGGCGGGCGGGCGCGAGCTGTCGGAGCGGATCTTAGCGCCGCTCACGGATGTCGGCGCGATCGAGGCACGGCTCGATGGTGTCGACTACTTCGCGCGCAACGCAGCGGCGCGCGATACGACCCGCGGTGTGCTCCGCCGGATGCCCGATATGGCGCGGGCGTTGTCGCGGATCAGCGTCGATCGCGGAGGTCCGCGCGATATTGGTACTATTCGCGATGCGTTGGGCCTTGCTGCCGTGTTGGCTGAAGCGGTGGCGCGGAAAGACGGCGCGCTGTCAGCGCTGCCGCAATCGTTGACGCGCGAGTTGAAGCGGCTTGAGGAGGCGGGGGCTGCGGTAAATGCGCTTGCTGCCAAGCTTGGCCGTGTGCTTGGGCTAGACCTCCCGCTTTTCGCGCGCGATGGCGGGTTTGTCGCGGCGGGGGCGCATCAGCGTCTCGATGAGGCACGGGCGCTGCGTGACGATGCAAGGCGGGTCATTGTTGAGCTTGAAGGGCGGCTCAAGGAAGAGACCGGGATTTCTTCGCTCAAGGTCCGCCACAATGGCGTGCTTGGCTATCACATTGAAATCACCGCGGCGAACGCGGAGAAGCTGAAGACAACAGAGGCTGGCCGCGCGTTCATTCATCGGCAAACGACGGCGCAGGCGCAGCGGCATACGAATGCGGCGCTCTCTGAGTTGGCCTCCAAGATTGCCGATGCGGCAGGTGAGGCCCTTGCGATCGAGTTGCAGCTTTTCGATCAGCTTGTCGAAGACGTGAAGGCTTCCAGTGGGGCGCTCAGCGAAATCGCCACCGTCGTGGCGCGGCTTGATGTGCTCGCCGGGTTGGCGGAGCTTGCGGTCGAGGCGGACTTTGTGCGGCCGACGATTGTGCCGGGGCTTGCGTTCAAAATTTCGCGCGGGCGCCATCCGGTCGTCGAGGCGGCGCTCAAGCGCGAGGCGCAAGGGTTTGTCGCGAATGACTGCGATTTGTCGGCGAACGGGGCGGGTCGGCTATGGCTGGTCACCGGGCCGAACATGGCAGGTAAGTCGACGTTTCTGAGGCAAAACGCGCTGATTGCAATCTTGGCGCAGGCGGGTTCGTTCGTGCCGGCCGCTAGTGCGGAAATCGGCGTGGTCGATCGCCTGTTTAGCCGGGTCGGGGCGGCGGACGATCTCGCGCGTGGTCGGTCGACGTTTATGGTCGAGATGGTGGAGACGGCAACGATCTTGAACCAGGCGACGGAGCGGTCGCTCGTTATTCTCGACGAGATTGGACGGGGGACGGCGACGTTCGACGGTCTATCGATCGCATGGGCGACGGTTGAGCGGCTGAACACCGTCAATCGTTCGCGTTCGTTGTTTGCGACGCATTATCACGAACTCACGGGCCTCTCGCAGCGGCTTGAGGGTGTTGCCAACGTAACCGTGCGGGTCAAGGAATGGCAGGGTGGGATCGTGTTCCTGCACGAGGTCGTGCCAGGCGCTGCCGACCGGTCGTACGGTATTCAGGTTGCCAGACTTGCAGGGCTGCCCGCCGACGTGCTGAAGCGGGCTCAAGAGGTGCTGCACGCGCTGGAGCGCGGCGACAGCGGGCGGCGGGCGAAGACAATGGTAGACGAGCTGCCGTTGTTCGCGGCCGCGGCGCCAGCGGCGCAAGCGCTACCGCAGACTTCGGAAGTCGAGGCGCGCCTCAAAAACGTCAACGTTGACGAGCTTAGCCCGCGCGCGGCGTTACAGCTGCTGTACGATCTCAAATCGCTCACCAAGGAGTAAGACCAAGTGGACAGTGGGTTTCAGATATCCGATTGGGTTGGCGTGATTTCTGCGGGTGTGTCGGTTTTGGCGGTGATTTTGAACATCGCGCTGACGTCGCGGCAGACGCGTGTCAGCGTGGAGAACTTCAAGTTCAACAACGACACACAGGTTATGAGCTGGGCGAACCGCGTCGTCATTGCGATGGCGGAGGCCTATCACTTGAACCCGAAAACGGATCTGCACGCGCTGGCGACGACTTTGTCGGCGCTGATCGACGAGGGCAGGTGGTTCTTTCCAAATGTGGGCAAGAAGGAAACGGATCACCAAAAGCACGGTGCCTATCAAGGCACGCGTCAGGCTGTGCTCGATTCAATCGTTGCGGTTTATGATGCGGTCATCGCGATGCCAGGGGCCAACGATCAGGCGCGGCAAGAGTTGATGTCCCATATTCACGCGGCTCGCCGGGCGTTTGTGTCGGAGATCCAGCAGGCGGTCGATCCCCGGCGGCGCGCTTGGGTAATGGATCGGTTCAAGAAGTTCTGAGCTGTGGCGGCGAAAGCGAAATTTCCGGTGGAGGGCGGTTGTACGTGCCGCTTTGTGCGGTTTCGGATGACGACGAAGCCATTGTTCGTGCATTGCTGCCACTGCACGTGGTGCCAGCGCGAAACAGGGTCGGCGTTTGTGCTGAACGCGATGATCGAGATGGATCGTGTCCAGCTCTTGAGCGGTACGCCGGAGATGATTGTGACGCCGTCGGCGAGCGGCAAGGGGCAGAAGATCATGCGCTGCCCGAAGTGTTGGGTGGCACTCTGGAGCCATTATTCCGGTGCGGGGCTGAAGTTCGCCTTCGTGCGGGCGGGGACGCTGGATCACCCGGAGCGATGTCCGCCCGATATTCACATTTTCACCACGACTAAACAGCCGTGGGTCACGCTCTCGGGCGACGTGCCGATACGGAAGGGTTACTATGAGCGCGAGAAGTTTTGGCCCGAGGCCAGCCTGAAGCGGCGCCAAGCGCTGATGAAGCAGTGACGGCCGTGGCGCTCTACCGCTAGAATGGTGGCGATGAGCGAAAAACCCGGAGACGAGTTGCGTGCGGCGCTTACGGCGATCGCGCAGGAACAAGGTAGCGATGTCGCGCGGCTGAGGGCCGCCGCGCTACCGTTGTTCAAGACGTCTCTTGTGAGTTCGCGTGACGCGGCGCGGGCCGCTCTCGATGCCGGCGGCAAGGGGCTCGAGACGGCGCGACGGCTTTCCGGCGATATGGATGTGCTGATCGGCGTACTCTACGACTTCACGACGAAGCACGCGTTCTATGCACAGAATCCGACGGATTCGGAACGCATCTCTGTTGTCGCTGTCGGCGGGTATGGTCGCGGGGCGCTGGCGCCCGGATCGGACATCGATCTTCTGTTCGTTCTTCCCTACAAGCAGACGGCTTGGGGCGAGAGCGTCGTCGAGTTCATGCTCTACGTGCTCTGGGATCTGGGGCTCAAGGTCGGACATGCGACGCGGTCGATCGATGAGTGCATCAGGCTTGCAAAAGCCGACCACACGATTCGCACGGCGGTGCTTGAGTCGCGGTTCGTGTGCGGCTGGGAGAGCCTGTTCGACACGCTGAAATCCCGTTTCGCCAGAGACGTCGTGACGGGAACGGGGCGCGCGTTCATCGAAGCGAAGCTCGACGAGCGGACGCGACGGCACAAGGGGCACGGCGAGAGCCGCTATCTCGTCGAGCCGAATGTGAAGGACGGCAAAGGCGGCTTGCGCGACCTGCACACGCTGTTCTGGATCGCCAAGTATCTGCACCGGGTCGAGAATACGTCGGAACTGCTGAAGACGGGGCTGTTCACGGCCGAGGAGTTCAACGCGTTTGCCGATGCCGAGGAGTTTTTGTGGCTCGTGCGTTGCCATCTGCACTTTCTGGCGGGACGGGCAGAGGAGCGGCTGACGTTCGACATGCAGGTCGACATTGCGCGGCGGCTTGGGTTTGAGGACAAGGGCGGGGAGCGCGGCGTCGAGCGCTTCATGCAGAAATACTTCTTGACGGCGAAAACCGTCGGCGACTTGACGCGCATTTTTTGTGCGGCGTTGGAGGCGCAGAACCAAAAGCCATGGCCCGTATTCGGGCGCATTGCTACCGGCATCGGGCGGAAGCGGGTCGATGCGGAGGGGTTCTTTGTCGAGCAGGGGCGCGTCAACTTCGATGGATCGGAGGTGTTGCGCCGGGATCCGGTCAATTTTCTGAGGCTCTTCAAGATCGCCGACGACAAGGGTGCGGATGTTCATCCGGACGCCCTCAAGGCGGTGACGCGAAACATCGGGCTGATCGACGACAGGCTTCGCGCCGATGAGGAAGCGAACCAGCTGTTTCTGGAGCTTCTGTGCTCGCGGCGCGATCCCGAGCGCGTTCTTCGAATGATGAACGAGGCCGGCGTGTTCGGGGCGTTCGTGCCGGACTTCGGCCGGATCGTCGCGAAGATGCAGTTCAATATGTACCACCATTATACGGTGGACGAGCATCTGATCCGCGCGATTGGGCATCTCGCGAAGATCGAGCGGGGCGAGTACAAGGACGAGCATCCCGTCGCGAACGAAGTCATTCACAAGGTGCTGTCGCGCGAAGTGCTTTACGTCGCGATGCTGTTGCATGACATCGCGAAGGGGCGCGAGGGCGACCATTCGGAGGTGGGTGAGGAGATTGCACTCGCTCTCTGCCCGCGGTTGGGCATGAAGCCCGAGGAAACCGAGACGGTTGCGTGGCTCGTGCTCAATCACTTGGTCATGAGCGACACGTCGCAACGGCGTGATCTCTCCGATCCGAAGACGATCCGCGATTTCGTTGCGGCGGTGCAGTCGCCCGAGCGGTTGCGGTTGCTGTTGTGCTTGACGGTTGCGGATATTCGCGCGGTCGGGCCTGGCGTTTGGAACGGTTGGAAGGGGCAGTTGCTGAGGCAACTCTACTGGGAGGCCGAGGCGCAAATGCTGGGCGGCTTCAGCGCCTCAGCGCGGCCGCAGATGGTGGCTGCGGCGAAGGCGGGGCTGGGCAAGCGGCTTGCCGATTGGCCTGCCGAGCAGCGCGAGCGCGCACTGTCGCGGCACTACGATCCTTATTGGCTGGCGCTCGATGCCGACGTGCATGAGGCGCAGGCGCGGCAGATGCAAGCGGCCGACCAAGCGGGTGAGGGCGAGAAGACCTTCAGCTTGACGGCAAAGACCGATGACTTCCGGTCGGTGACGGAGGTCTCGATTTTCACGGGTGACCATCCGGGGTTGTTTTCGCAGCTCGCGGGGGCATTCGCGATGTGCGGTGCCAACATCGTGGATGCGAAGATCTTTACGACGACCGACGGTATGGCGATGGACCTGTTCTCGATTCAGGACTCCGAAGGCCGGCCGCTGGGCGACGAGCGGCGGATCGCGCGCCTGCGTGAGACCGCAGTGCGAGTGTTGGGCGGCGAAGTCGTGCCGCGGTCGGTAATCGACGCGAAGCAGGTGAAGCGGCGCGAAGAGGCGTTTCGGGTGGAGCCGCGGGTGCTTGTCGATAATAGCGCTTCCGACTCGCACACGGTGATCGAAATCAACGGGCGCGACCGGCCGGGGTTGCTGCACGATCTCACGCGCGGGTTGCACGTGGCTGGGCTTTCGATTCACTCGGCGCAGATTGCGACCTACGGCGAACGTGCGATCGACGTCTTCTACGTGAAGGACGGATACGGCCGGAAAGTGACGCATCCGGCGCGAATCGAGCAGATCAAAGACACGCTCATGGAGGCGCTCGGCGATGGCGGAATTCGCGCGCAGCGGCGTGTGCGGCCGGAGGCCAAAGGTTAAAGGATTCCGGGCACTTGCGGGTGCCACGCGCTTCTGCGCATATCCGCGCGCGTTTTTGGTGGTATTCTGGAACTTGGAACGGCGATGAGCGGACACGAACCCTTGGTGTTTTCGGGGATGCAGCCCACGGGCAATTTGCATCTCGGCAACTATCTGGGCGCGATCCGGAATTGGCTGAAGCTCCAGGAGCAGTATCGCTGCCTTTATTGCATGGTGGACATGCATGCGATCACCGTCGACTACGATCCGAAGCAGCTGGCGCAGGCTACCCGCGAAGTGATGGCGGCCTATATCGCGAGCGGCGTCGATCCAAAGCGGTCGATCGTGTTCGCGCAGAGCCAGGTTCGCGAGCATGCGGAGCTTGCGTGGATTTTCAATTGCATAGCGCGCGTCGGCTGGTTGAACCGCATGACGCAGTTCAAAGACAAGGCGGGCAAGAACGCCGAGAAGATGAGCGTTGGGCTCTACACCTATCCGGTGCTGATGGCAGCGGACATATTGCTCTATCGGGGGACGCATGTGCCGGTCGGCGACGACCAGAAGCAGCACGTCGAGCTCGCGCGCGACATTGCGCAGAAGTTCAACAACGATTACGGCGTTCCTAACTTCTTTCCGGTTCCCGATCCGATCATCCAAGGGACGGCCACGCGGATCATGAGTTTGCGCGACGGCAAGGCGAAGATGTCGAAGTCGGACCCTTCGGAGTACTCGCGGATCAACTTGACGGATGACGCAGATACGATTGCGACAAAGTTCAAGAAAGCGAAGACCGATCCGCTGCCATTGCCCGAAAGCGAGAAGGAGCTCGATGAGCGGCCGGAGGCGAACAACCTCGTCTCGATCTATGCGGCGTTCACCGACAAGGGCAAGCAGGCCGTTCTAGACGAGTTCAAAGGCGGGCAGTTCTCGACGTTCAAGGGTGCGCTCGCGGACCTTGTCGTTTCGAAGTTGTCGCCGATTGCGGCGGAGATGCGGCGTCTGCTCGCCGATCCGGCGGAACTCGACCGGCTGATGCTGCGTGGTGCCGATCAAGCGCGAGCGATTGCCGTGCCGGTGATGGCCGAGGTCAGACGCGTCGTGGGGTGGGTCACTTGAAGCGGCGGAAATTCCTCGTCCTCGTCGACACTTCCCCCGAGCACAAGCGGGCGTTGAGGTTCGCGGCGCGACGGGCGGAGCACACGGGCGGGATCGTTTCGCTTCTGACGGTGATCACGCCCGCCGACTTTCAGCATTGGCGTTCGGTCGAGGATGCGATGCGCGAAGAAGCGATGCAAGATGCCGAGCAAATGCTGCACGAGGCTGCGAGCTACGTGAGTGCGCTGAACGGCCTCATCTCTGAGGTCAGCGTGCGTGAAGGCAAGCCGCACGACGTGCTGATGACTGTGTTGAAAGAGGACGCCGACATTTCGATTGTGGTATTGGGTGCGTCGACGGGGCGCGAAGGGCCGGGGCCGCTCGTTTCGCTGGTTGCACAGCAAGCGCAGCTCGCCTATCCGATTCCCGTAACGATCGTGCCGGGCGGGTTGAGCGACGAGGCGATCGACGCCTTGGCTTGATTTCCCTGCCCGCGGCTTCACATTACTGGTACTGACGAGGTTGACCATGTTCATTCAAACCGAATCGACGCCGAATCCCGCCACGATGAAGTTTCTGCCCGGCCGCGCGGTGCTGGGTGAAGGTGTTGCGGATTTTCCGACACGGGCGTCGGCTGAGAAGTCGCCATTGGCGCAACGGCTGTTTGAGATCGACGGCGTTTGCGGTGTGATGTTCGGCGGGGACTTCATCACGGTCACGAAGGCGAACGGTGATTGGCCGCAGCTGAAGCCGATGATCCTCGGCGCGATCATGGAACACTTTACGAAAGGGTTGCCCGTAATCGAGGGCGAGGCCTCGTCGTCGGGCCCGCGTGAAGAGTACGATCCGGCGGACGAAGAGATCGTCGTGCAGATCAAAGAGTTGATCGAGACTCGCGTTCGGCCTGCCGTCGCGCAGGACGGCGGCGATATCGTGTTTCGTGGTTTCGAGAGTAAGTCCGGAACTGTTTTCTTGAACATGCGTGGTGCGTGTGCGGGTTGTCCGTCGTCCACGGCGACCCTCAAGAACGGTATCGAGAACATGCTGCGCCACTATATTCCCGAAGTGAACGCTGTCGAAGCGGTCGCCGTCTAACCACATCCCCCGGGGGCTCCCTTGCATCACGCTATTCCCGACGAAGCGCTCGACCAGTTGTTCCGCACCGCGCGGACGCAGAACAAGTGGCAAGCAAAGCCGGTGTCACCGACGCTGCTGCATGCGCTCTACGATCTCTTGCGGATGGGGCCGACGAGCGCGAATTGCTCGCCGGCGCGGTTTGTGTTTGTGACCACCGACAAGGGGCGCGAGCGGTTGAAGCCGCATCTGTTGCCGAGCAACGTCAGCAAAGTGATGACGGCGCCGGTAACGGTGATCATTGGGCACGACCTTGCCTTCTATGAGAAACTGCCGGAACTCTTTCCGCACACGGACGCGAAGAGCTGGTTCGTGGGCAACGACCAGTTGATTCAGACGACGGCGTTTCGCAATGGAACCCTGCAGGGCGCGTATCTGATGATGGCGGCGCGGTCGCTTGGGCTCGATTGCGGGCCGATGTCGGGGTTCAACAACGCGGGCGTCGATCAAGAGTTCTTCGCGAACTCGACGGTGAAGTCGAACTTCATTTGCGGGCTCGGTTACGGCGATCCATCGGGTGTGTTTGCCCGCTCACCGCGGCTGCCGTTCGACGAGGCATGCCAGATCGTATGAACGATCGTTTTGTGCTGGCGATTGATACGTCGTTCGGGCCCGTGGGGGCTGCGGCAGCGACATTCGACGGCACCATCGTTTCCTGCTTCGAGGCCGACAATCTGGCCGGGACGCAAGCAGAGACGTTGCCGCCGCTTGTTGCGCGCATGGGCGTCGACTTCTCGCGATTGAAGCGGATTGCCGTGACGGTAGGGCCTGGCGCATTCACGGGCGTTCGCGTGGGGCTCGCTTTTGCGAAGGGGCTCAAGCTTGCAACGGGTGCGGAAGTTCTCGGCGTGACGACGTTGGAATGTCTCGCGGCCCAGGCGGCGCGTGATGTTCCGGGCCACGCGGTGGGCGTTGTCGTCGACGCCAAGCGCGGCGAGGTCTACGTGCAGGCTTTTTCGGCATCGCTTGATCGGCTGTGCGAAGCGGCTGTGCTTCCGGTTGGCGAGGCCGGCGCGCTGCTTCGTCGCGTGGTCGTTGCGCCGTTCGTTTTGACGGGATCCGGCGCAGCGCTTCTCGACGGACTTGCGCCGGCGCAGATTGTTCCTGCGGCGCGGATCGACACCAAACTACTTGCGCTGCGTGCAGCCCATGCGGACGCGACGCGTTATCCGGCGGTGCCTGCGTATCTGCGTGCGCCCGATGCGCGGTTGCCGGCGTGAGTGCCAGCCCTCGCGTTTGGCGTGGCGGTGTGGCGGATGCTGCGCTGCTTGCGGCGCTCCATGCGACGGCTTTTCCCGATGCCTGGCCCGAGGCTGCGTTCGCGTCGTTGCTTGAGCGCGACGAAGTCTGTGTGCTGATTGGGGCGCTTGATGACAAGGCCGCGCAGGGGTTTGTCCTCATTCAGACCGTGGTCGACGAAGCCGAAGTCTTGACGTTCTGCGTTGCGGACGCGGTGCGGGGCCGGGGGCTAGGGCGTGCGCTGCTTGATGCGGCCTGCGACGCGGCGCGCGCGCGTGGGGCATTGCAGATGTTTCTCGAGGTTGGGGCGCGGAACGGAACGGCGCTGGAGCTCTACCGGCGTGCGGGGTTCGTGGAAGTTGGAAGGCGCGGCGCCTACTATCATCATGGTGCGAATGCGTCCGATGCGCTCGTTATGCGGCGCGATCTTAACCAGAAATAGGGCCCGCTTTCCGGGCCGCACGGAATGGACTACAAGGTTTTCGGCTAAAGGTGGCGGATGGACCGGATCGAAAAACTTTGCATTGAGAAGGGCTTGCGGATGACGGGGCAGCGGCGGGTTATCGCGCGCGTGCTGTCGGAATCGCAGGATCATCCGGATGCGGAGGAGTTGCATCGGCGGGCTGTTGCGATTGATCCGCATATCAGTATTGCGACCGTGTACCGAACTGTTCGGTTACTCGAAGAGTCGGGCATTCTGGAGCGGCACGATTTTCGCGATGGGCGCGCGCGGTACGAAGAGACGCAAGAGACGCATCACGATCACCTGATCGACGTGCAGTCTGGACGCGTGATCGAGTTTCAGAACGATCAGATCGAAGAATTGCAGCGGCAGGTCGCTGAGAAGCTCGGCTATAAGCTCGTCGATCACCGGCTTGAGCTCTACGGCGTGCCGATCGACTCGTCGAAAGGCAAGAAGAAGTGAAGTGGATCGGCATCATGCGCGGCGTCGGCGTTGCCTTGGGCTTCTTGGGCGCGACGGCGATTTTCTATCCGCTGCAATGGCTCGCGGTGAAGTTCGACTGGAGAATGCGCGAGTGGCTGCCGGTCCAGTATTCGCGTTGGCTTTGCGCGGTGATGGGCCTGCGGGTTGAGACGTTTGGGCGGCCGTGCCGGGAGCCCGGCGTGCTGCTCGCGGTCAATCACATGTCTTATCTCGACATGCCGGTGCTTGCGGGTGTGATCCCGGTGTCGTTCGTGGCGAAGTCGGAAGTGGGCAAGTGGCCGTTCTTTGGGCCGATGTCGAAACTCGTTCGGACCGTGTTCGTCGAGCGCGAGCGGCGCAGCAAGGCCGGCAAGCAGCGCGACGCTATTCGCGAGCGGCTGGAAGAGGGTGGCACGGTCGTGCTGTTCCCCGAAGGGACGTCGAGCGACGGGAACGGCGTGTTACCGTTCAAGAGTTCGCTGTTGGGTTCGGCCGAGGCGATGCTGCTTGGGAGCGATGGGAAGAATCGGCGCGTTTTGGTGCAGCCCGTGTCGCTCGCCTATACGCGGCTGCACGGCATGCCGATGGGGCGGGAGTTCCGGCCGTTCGTCGCCTGGTACGGCGACATGGATTTGGCGCCCCATCTTTGGGAGCTGTTTTGCCTGGGGCCTGTGGATGCGGCCGTGCACTACCATCCGCCCATGACGGTGGACCAGTTCAAGGGGCGCAAGGAGCTTTCGGCCGAGTGCGAGCGGTTGGTGCGCGAGGGTGTGTCGCATGCGCTCGCCGGGCGGCCAGGGGCTGCAGGCCCGGCTTACGAAGACGAGCCGATCGAGTTGCCGCCGCCGTCGGATGGTTTACGCGGCGACGCTTTGGCTTGAGTTTCGCCCACGCCTCGCCCATAAGACCGGCCGCTTTTTTTCGGCTAGACTGGCGAACGTGACCCGCAAGCTCTTCATCAAAACCTATGGGTGTCAGATGAACGCCTATGACTCCGCCCGCATGGCGGATGTCATGGCGCCGCATGGCTATGCGCTCGTCGATACGCCTGAGGGTGCGGACATGGTGGTGCTGAACACCTGCCACATCCGCGAAAAGGCGGCGGAGAAGGTGTATTCGGAGCTTGGCCGGTTGCGCACGATGAAGCGCGAGCGGGCGGCCGAGGGCGGCCGGCTGATCGTTGCCGTTGCCGGTTGCGTCGCGCAGGCCGAGGGCGAGGAGATGATCCGGCGCGCTGATGCGGTCGATATCATCGTGGGGCCTCAGGTTTATCACCGGTTGCCTGAGATGGTGGCGAAGCTTGGGCGGGAAGAGCGGGTGCTCGACACCGAGTTTCCCGCCGTCGACAAGTTCGATGCGCTTCCGGCAACGAAGCGGGTTGGTGGGCCGGCAGCGTTCCTCACGGTGCAAGAAGGTTGCGACAAGTTTTGTACGTTCTGCGTCGTGCCGTACACGCGCGGGGCGGAGTATTCGCGCTCGGTCTCGCAGATCGAGGCTGAGGCGCGGCATCTGGTCGGGCTTGGCGCGCGCGATATCACACTGCTTGGCCAGAATGTGAACGCGTTCCACGGCATTGGCGAAGATGGTGCGGCGTGGGGGCTTGGGCGGCTCATTCGCAGGCTTGCACGGATCGACGGCTTAGAGCGGCTGCGCTACACGACCAGCCACCCGCGCGACATGGATGACGATTTGATCGCCGCGCATGCGGAAGAGCAGAAGCTGATGCCCCATCTGCATTTGCCGGTGCAGTCGGGATCGGACGCCGTGCTTGAGGCGATGAACCGCGGGCATACGGCGGATGAGTATCGGCGGCTTGTGGCACGGGTTCGCGCAGCACGCGCCGATCTTGCGTTGTCGTCGGATTTCATTGTGGGCTTTCCCGGGGAAAGCGATGCCGACTTTGAATCCACGATGTCGCTCGTGCGCGAGGTCGGGTTCGCGCAGTCGTATTCGTTCAAGTACTCGGCGCGGCCGGGGACGCCGGCCGCTGCCGCGCGCAAGCAGATTCCGGAGGATGTGAAGGCGGATCGGCTGGGGCGGCTGCAGGCGTTGCTGAGCGAGCAGGCACAGGCGTTCGCGCAGGACTGTGTGGGGCGCGAATTCGACGTGCTGTTTGAGCGGCCGGGCTGGCACGAAGGCCAAATGGTCGGGCGGAGTCCGTATCTGCAGGGCGTGCATGTGACGGCTCGTGGATACAAGGTTGGCGATATGGCGCGTGTGCGCGTGGTGCAAGCGATGACGAATAGTTTGAGAGCCGAGCTTGTTTCGAGCATGGCCGAGGCGGTCGCGTGACCAAGAAACCACGCGACGACTCGCAAGGCACTTCGCTTGAGTTTCGCGACAATGCGACGCTCGCGCGTGTCGTTGGGGCGCACGACCGGCATATGGCGGAGATCGAGCGCAAGCTAGAGGTCGAGATTTCGCATCGGGGAAATCGGTTCACGATCCATGGTGCGCCGACAGCGCGTGCGCACGCGGCCCAGGTGCTGCGCGACCTCTATCAGCATGCGGATGAGGGGCACGACATTTCGGCGACGGATGTGGATCGCGCGATCCGGCTTGGGTTGGCGGGCGAGTCCGTCGTGCCCAGCAGCACAAGTGTGTCGACACCGAAGCGGGTCATCCGGCCCAGGACGCCGGGGCAGGCTAAGTATCTGGACGCGTTGCTGAAGCACGATCTTGTTGTTGGGTTGGGACCTGCAGGTACCGGCAAGACCTATTTGGCCGTGGCTGTCGGTGTGAGCATGTTGGCGCGCGGTGAGGTCGATCGTTTGATTTTGTCGCGGCCCGCGGTCGAGGCGGGTGAGCGGTTGGGCTTCTTGCCGGGCGACATGAAGGAGAAGGTCGATCCGTATCTGCGGCCGCTTTACGACGCGCTGCACGACATGCTGCCGGCTGAACAGATTCAACGGCGGATCGATGAGGGCGTGATCGAGGTGGCGCCGCTTGCGTTTATGCGCGGGCGCACGCTTGCGCACTCGTATGTGATCTTGGACGAGGCGCAGAACTGTACGCCGCAGCAGATGAAGATGTTTTTGACGCGCCTCGGCGATGGCGCGCGGATGGCGGTAACGGGCGACCCCTCGCAGACGGACTTGCCGGTGGGGCAGGCCTCAGGGCTCTCGGAAGCCAAGGTCGTGCTTGATGGCGTGGATGGGGTTGCAATCACCGAGTTCACGGAGGCCGACGTTGTGCGCCATCCGCTTGTGCAGCGGATTGTGCGGGCCTATGCGGCGTTCGACGCGCGGCGGAATGGGCCGAAGCGGCCGGGCTGATGGCGATGATCGAGGTGCAGATCGAGACGCCGCGGTGGCGCAAGGCTTGGCCGCGGCTCGCGGTTGAGGCGAAGGCACTTTTGCGTACGGCTGCTGCGCATCCCCGGCTAGCCCAAAAATGGGGAGCGGTCGTGGTGGTGTTCGCCGATGACGCGAAGCTGCAAGCGCTCAATTCGCAGTTTCGCGGCAAAGACCGGCCGACCAATGTTTTGTCGTTTCCGGATGGGGAATTGGAGCCCGGGGGCGGGATTGCCTTGGCTTTTGAGACGATTTCGGCCGAGGCCAAGGCCCAGGGTAAACCGTTCGTTTACCATTCTAAGCATATGATATTGCATGGTTTTCTTCATTTGCTCGGGTTTGATCACGAGAAACCTTCGGAAGCGCGCTTGATGGAGGGGCTCGAAATCGCCATCCTTTCCGACATGGGCATCCCCAATCCGTACTTGATCGAGACAAACCGCCGTGCCTGACCCTGAACAGGGCGCGCCTTCGGCCGAGCAAAGCCCCCCTAGTCATAAGCCGTCGTTCTGGCCGCAGTCTTTTGTGACGGCGGTGTGGAAACTCGTGGGCGGCAAGGACGACTCCAAGAAGCTTCGCGAGAGCTTGGAAGAGGTCATCGAAGAGAGCGACGCGCAGGGTCGGCCGCTCGCGCGCGAAGAGCGCTCGATGATGCTCAACATCTTGAATTTCGGCGAACTGAAGGTCGCCGACATCATGGTGCCGCGCGCGGACATCATCGCCGTCGCGGAAGAGACGCCGCTTTCGGAGCTCGTGAAGATCTTTCGCGATGCGCAACACTCGCGGCTGCCGATTTATCGCGAGACGCTCGATAATCCGATCGGGATGGTTCACATCAAAGACTTGATCGGGCTTGCGATTCCGGAAGGCGAGGGATCGGTTCATCCGAAGACGATTCAAGACATCGTGCGCGCGGTTTTGTTCGTCCCCCCATCGATGCCGGTCGTCAACTTGCTCGTGAAAATGCAGTCTACGCGGGTGCATTTGGCGCTGGTGATCGACGAGTATGGCGGGACCGACGGGCTCGTTTCGATCGAGGATCTGGTCGAGCAGATTGTGGGCGACATCGAAGACGAGCACGATACCGACGAGACGAAGATGATCGTGCCGCGGTCGCCCGGTGAGTTTGACGCAAGCGCCAGGGCCGATCTGGACGAGGTCGAGAAGGTCGTGGGCTTTCGGTTGCTCGACGACGAAGACGCGGAAGAGACCGACACGCTCGCCGGCCTCGTGTTCCAACTTGTGGGCCGTGTGCCGCAGCGCGGCGAGATCGTGAAGCACCCTGCCGGTGTCGAGTTCGAAGTGCTCGACGCCGATCCGCGAAAGCTGAAGCGTTTGCGCGTGCGGGTGACGAAGCCGCTGGAAACGGCGACGCAGCCTGACGCGAGCGATAGCGGTGCCGCAAAGCCGATGGCCGCGGTGAATGGCTGAGACGATTGCAGGACGCTTCGCCAACCTCAATTTGATTGCGCGTGTTGAAGGCGCGGCGGCGTGGGCTCGTTCCTGTGCCGGGCGGGGCCGCCTGCTTGTGGCCGCAGGGATCGGCGCGCTGTCGGCGTTGGCGTTCGCGCCATTCTACCTTTGGCCGCTCTTGTTCATCACCTACCCGATGCTGGTTTGGTTGATCGACGGCGCGATGTTCGCGGCGCGGCCGTGGCGCACGGCGGCACTTGTTGGGTGGGCGTTCGGGTTCGGCTTCTTTCTCGTCGGTCTGCATTGGATCGGCTTTGCGTTTGTCGTCGATTCCGATCAGCACGCGTGGCTGTTGCCGTTTGTCGCCGTCTTGTTTCCCGGCGGCCTCGGCCTGTTCTTCGCGCTTGCGGCAGGGCTGGCGAGTTTGCGGTGGCGTGGGTGGGCGCGCGTTGTATTCCTCGCCGCAGCGCTCTCGGCGGCCGAATGGCTGCGTGGGCATATCCTCACGGGATTTCCTTGGAACCTGCCTGGCTACGTCTGGAGCGGGACGGATGCGATGTTTCAGGTTGCGTCGGTCGTCGGCATTTACGGATTGAGTTTGCTGACGCTGATCGCGTTTCTGGCTCCCGCTGCGATCGTTGACTCGGACGGGCGCAGGTCAAACGCTCGTTTGGCGCTTGCGGCTCCTGTCGTGATTCTTGGCGCGCTGTTCATCTTTGGGTGGGCGCGGTTGCCGGCCGCGCCGGCGGCGGTGTTTGCCGATGCGACTGTGCGCATTGTGCAGCCGAATGTTCCGCAGACTGAGAAGTGGAAGCCGGAGTTCTTTGAGCGGAACTGGCGGATACTCCTCGACCTGACGCGAGAGCCGGGTCTTGAGACGCGCACGATCGTCGTTTGGCCAGAGGCAGCGCCGCCGCTGGCGTTGTTGGACGACCCAAATGCGCTTGAAGTCATCAGCGTGATCCTGCCGGATACGACGAGCCTTTTAACGGGGACGATCCGCATTGAACGCGGGGAAAATCGCCGCTTTTTCAACGGCATGGCGGCAGTGTCCGGCCAAGGGAAGGTGCTTGCGACATACGACAAATCGCACCTCGTTCCGTTCGGAGAGTACTTGCCGCTCTACGATTTGCTGACGCCGCTTGGGATCTCGCAAATCACGGGCAAGGGTCAGGGGTACACGGAAGGTTCAGGGCTTCGGTCGCTAACCATTCCTAACGTGCCCGCATTCAGTCCCCTGATTTGTTACGAGCTAATTTTTCCCGGCGAGGTAACGGAACCGGGAAAGCGTCCCCAATGGCTGATGCAAATGACCGACGATTCGTGGTTCGGTCCTTGGACTGGCCCCTACCAGCACCTGGGGATAGCAAAAGTTCGCGCGGCCGAAGAAGGTCTGGCAGTCATTCGCGCAGCCAATACGGGTGTCTCCGCAATCATAGACCCCTATGGGCGAATCATTTCTTCGCTCGGGCTTGATAGGACGGGAGTCCTCGATGGCGAACTCCCCCGCCCGTTGCCGAGCACAATATATTCCGTGCTCGGAGATATTATTTTCGCGCTCCTGCTCGCTGGAATGACAGGCATCGGATTCATTTTTTCCAGATCATCCGCATAAAGGCAGTTGACCATTACAACCGTGTAGCGTTTAGTGAGAATCACTGAAGTCTAGGTTGGCTACTGGGGGCCGCTTAGAATCTGGGTTTGCAAAGCGCGAGGGGTCGTGCTGCACCCGATTGGTCCCCGACAAGTTGCCGTCCTAGGCCTCAAGCAACTAGACGTGCTTTGCGTGTTTGACGTGCATACAAAATGCCCTCGGGGGGCAAGGCCAGCAACATAAGTTGGCCACAGACAAAGACGTGTTCGTGGAGCTTGATCTCTGGCCCTGGGGCCATGTGGTCGGGTGTCTTGTCTCAGTCGTAAAGGAGTCCCCCCTTGGCCAAGAAGCAACCCTCTTCAGTTGATGCACATGTCGGCAGCCGCGTTCGTTTGCGTCGGATGCTAATCGGAATGAGCCAAGAAAAACTTGGCGAACTGTTGGGCCTAACGTTCCAACAAGTTCAAAAGTATGAAAAAGGCGCCAACCGTATCGGTGCCAGCAGACTATTCGACATCTCCACAATTTTGGGCGTGCCGGTGTCGTACTTCTTCGACGATCTGCCGAGCTCTGATCCGGCGTTCCGTAAGACCCCTGGTGTTGCGGCGGCGACAGATGTCGATGCAGGTCCCTATATGATGGAGTTCGTGTCGAGTGCGGAAGGCTTCCAGCTCGTTCGCGCCTTCACGAAGATCACCGACCCGCGTGTGCGTAAGCGCATGTTGGAATTGGTGAAATCGCTCACGGGCGAAGAAGAAGTCTTTCCCGATTTCCGGGTTGTGGAATTGCGGGAAGCGCAGCGCGCTTGACGTAACTCAGCATCCCTGACAGAAAGCCGCGCTTTTCGCGACCTGCGAAAGGCGCGGTTTTCATTTTGGCGGAACGAGAATGTCCTCACGTAAGAATTACATCTTCACCAGCGAATCCGTTTCGGAAGGTCACCCAGACAAAGTCTGCGACCGCATCTCGGATTCGATCGTGGATCTTATGTTGGGGCATATGCCCGAAGCGCGTATCGCGCTTGAGACGCTGGCGACGACGAATCGCGTCGTGCTCGCCGGCGAGGTTCGGGGGCCCGCGGCCGTCGGCCACGATCAGATGATCGAGGCTGCACGGACATCGATCAAGGCGATCGGCTACGAGCAGGAAGGTTTCGATTGGCGCAAGGCGCGCATCGAGTGCCTCGTCCACGCGCAATCGGAAGATATTGCGGTCGGCGTCGATGCGGCGGGCAACAAAGACGAAGGCGCGGGCGACCAAGGCATCATGTTTGGTTACGCCTGCCGCGAAACTCCGGAATTGATGCCGGCGCCGATTTTGCTTTCGCACAAAATTTTGAAGTTGATGGCGGACGCGCGTCATTCGGGCAAGGAGAAGGGTCTTCTGCCAGACGCGAAGAGCCAGGTCACATTGCAGTATGAGAATGGCAAGCCGGTGCGTGCGACGAAGATCGTCGTATCGACACAGCATGTCGACGGGCTCGATCAACGCGATATCCGCGCGATCGTGAAGCCCTATGTCGAGGCGGCGATGCCTGCCGGATGGATGTGCCCGGACGACGGGCTGTTCGTGAACCCAACGGGACGGTTCGTGATCGGCGGGCCAGACGGCGATACGGGCCTCACGGGCCGTAAGATCATTGTCGATACATACGGCGGCGCCGCGCCGCACGGCGGCGGCGCGTTCTCGGGCAAGGACCCGACGAAGGTCGACCGCTCGGCGGCCTATATGGCGCGTTATCTCGCGAAAAACGTTGTGGCGGCAGGCTTGGCTGAGCGCTGCACGATTCAGATCGCATATGCGATCGGCGTTGCCGACCCGATGTCGTTCTATGTCGATCTGCATGGCACGGGACGCGTCGATGAGGCGAAGCTTGAGAAGACGTTGCCGGAGATGGCGAGCTTGAAGCCGCGCGGGATCCGCGAGCATCTGAAGCTGAACCGGCCGATCTATGCGCGCACCGCCGCGTACGGTCACTTCGGGCGCGAGCCGGAGAAGGACGGCGGGTTCTCGTGGGAGAACACGGATCTCGTGTCGCAACTCAAGAGCCATTTCGGCTGACAGAACGCGGTCATCGCCGGAGCGACTTGTACGGCCGTCGTGCAGGGCGGCCGTTGAGCACGTATCAGCAATCCCTTGTCGATGATTTGCTGCCGAAGATCGGCGTACCTGCGGGCGCAATCGATCTTGGCGCGTTGTTTTCCGGCGCGCGCGCTTACGCGTTCGAGGTTGGGTTTGGCGGCGGCGAGCATCTTGCGGCGCAAGCGGCGGCTCATCCCGATATCGGCTACATCGGCTGCGAGCCGTTCGAGAACGGCGTCGCAAAACTGCTGACGCAGATCGATCAGGGGAAGCTCGGCAATGTCCGCATTCATCCCGACGACGCGCGCGATGTTCTTCCGCGACTGCCTGACCAGTCACTGTCGGCGTTCTACGTACTCTTTCCCGATCCGTGGCCGAAGTTGCGTCATCATAAGCGGCGGTTCATTCAAACGCGCACGCTCGATGAATTGTCGCGGTTGCTGAAGCCGGGCGGGGAGCTTCGTCTTGCGACCGATCATGCCGACTACGCGCTGTGGGCTTTGCAGCACTTGATGGCGGACAAGCGGTTTCGCTGGACGGCGACGTGCGCGGCGGATTGGCGCGTGCGGCCTGCCGATTGGCCGGCGACCCGTTATGAACAGAAGGCCATTAAGGCCGGGCGGGCCTGCGTTTACCTGCGATTTCTTCGCCTTTGACGCCTGATTTGGCCTTGGCGGGGTCGGCGGCCAAGGCTATATAGGCCGCATTCTCGGACAAGAAAGACTGCTTGTTCGCTGGTTGGGTCACCTCAACCGGGCGCGAGAGGCTTTGTGAACGCACGTGTGACTGAGCTTGAGCCCTTGATTGCTCCCATCGCGGAAGCGCTGGGGTATGCGCTCGTGCGCGTGCGCGTCACCGGCGCGCAGCGGCCCACGGTGCAAGTGATGGCGGAGAAGCCGGACGGCACGATGGATGTCGATGACTGCGCGCGTCTGAGCCATGCGATCTCGACGGCTTTCGAGGCCGACGACCCGATCGAGGGCGAGTACGTGCTTGAGGTGTCGTCGCCGGGGATCGACCGGCCGCTGACGCGGCGGCGCGATTTCGAGACTTACGCCGGGCATGATGCGCGGCTCGATCTCAAGTTTCCGCTCGATGGGCGCAAGCGCGTGCGCGGGACATTGAAAGGATTGCGGGGCGAGGATGTCGTCTTGGAGACGGAACTCGGACCCGAGAAGGGGCGCGGCGAACTTGCGGTGCCCTACACGTCGATCGGCGAGGCGAAGTTGGTTCTGACCGACGAGCTTATCGCCCATGATTTGAAACGCAGAAAGGACGCCGGCAAACGCGCGGCGCAATCGGAGTGAAGACCAATGGCCGTCAGTGCAAATAGGCTCGAACTGCTGCAGATCGCCGATGCAGTCGCGCGCGAGAAGTCGATCGACAAGCAGGTCGTGATCTCGGCGATGGAAGAGGCGGTGCAGAAGGCCGCGAAGTCGCGCTATGGCCAAGACAACGAAATCAAGGCCGAGATCGATCCGAAGACCGGCGAGACGCGCCTGCACCGTTTGCGCCTTGTCGTTGACAAGATCGAGAACGAAGCGACCGAGATCACGCTGGACGAAGCGCAGATCCGCAACCCCGCCGCCCAGACGGGCGACTTGATCGCCGAGCCGCTGCCGCCGATCGACTTTGGCCGTATCGCGGCGCAAGCAGCCAAGCAGGTGATTTTCCAGAAGGTGCGCGACGCCGAGCGCGAGAAGCAGTTCGACGAGTACAAGGACCGTATGGGCGAGATCGTGCACGGCACGGTGAAGCGCGTCGAGTACGGCAACGTGGTCGTTGACTTGGGCCGTGGCGAAGCGTTCGTGCGGCGCGACGAGTTGCTGCCACGCGAGACGTTCCGCACGGGCGACCGGGTGCGCGCCTATATCTACGATGTGCGGCGCGAGGCGCGTGGCCCGCAGATCTTCTTGTCGCGCACGCATCCGCAATTTATGGCGAAGCTGTTCGCGCAGGAAGTGCCGGAAATCTACGACGGAATTATCGAAATCCGCTCGGTGGCGCGCGATCCGGGGTCGCGGGCGAAAATTGCGGTTATCTCGAAGGACTCTTCGATCGATCCGGTGGGCGCGTGCGTCGGTATGCGTGGCAGCCGCGTGCAGGCGGTCGTGCAGGAACTGCAGGGCGAGAAGATCGACATCATTCCCTGGTCGATCGATCCGGCGAACTTCGTCGTCAACGCTTTGGCGCCGGCGGAAGTCGCGAAGGTCGTGCTCGATGAAGATGCGCGGCGTATCGAGGTTGTTGTCGGCGAGGATCAGCTGTCGCTGGCGATCGGGCGGCGTGGGCAGAACGTTCGTCTCGCCTCGCAACTGACGGGATGGCAGATCGACATTTTGACGGAAGCCGAGGAGTCCGAGCGGCGCCAAGAGCAGTTCCGCAAGCGCACGGAGCTTTTCATGAATGCGCTCGACGTGGACGAGACGCTGGCGCAGCTGCTGGCTTCGGAAAATTTCTCGCAGGTCGAAGACTTGGCGTATGTCGTGCCGGAAGAGTTGGCTGAGATTCAGGGCATCGGCGAGGAGACGGCGGGCGAGCTGCAGCGCCGTGCACAAGAGTATCTCGAGAGGCAGAACGCGATCTTTGACGAGAAGCGGCGCGAGCTGGGCGTTGAGGACGATCTGATGTCGGTTGAGGGCGTTACGCCGGCGATGTCGGTGGCGCTGGGTGAGAACGGCGTGAAATCGCTTGAGGATCTTGCGGGCTGCGCGACGGACGACCTTCTCGGCTGGACTGAGACGGTGAACGGCGAGCGCAAGCGGCAGACCGGGTATCTCGAAAGCTTCGGGCTGAACGCCGAAGACGCGAATGCCATCATCATGGCGGCGCGCGTTGCGGCGGGCTGGATCGAAGCGCCGAAGGAAGAGGAAGCGGCGGCGCCGCAAGAGGAAGAGCCTGCCGAGTGACGCGCGGGCGACCACAAAAGCTTCAAGACGACGGCGCCGAAGGTTCACTTCGGCGCTGTATCGTTTTAGGCGAGGCCTTGTCGCCGGAGCGCATGGTGCGCTTTGTCGTCGGGCCTGACGACGTTGTCGTGCCCGACGTTGCGCAAAAGCTGCCGGGGCGTGGGTGCTGGGTGACGTCCGACAGAGCGGCGGTTACGAAGGCGGCGGAGAAGGGTCTGTTCGCGAAGTCGTTCAAGGCGTCGGTGAAAGCGTCGCCCGATTTGGCGGCGCAGGTTGAAGCCCTGCTGGTCAAGCGATGCATCGAGCATTTGGGGCTCGCGCGGCGGGCGGGTCTCGCGATCATCGGCTTCGCCCAGGTTGAGGAAGCCTTCCGTGCGCGCGACGGACGTATAGCCGCACTCGTCGAGGCTTCGGAGTCAGGGCCTGCGGACCGCGGAAAGCTTGTCAAATATGCAAGGATTTCGGGCGATGTTCCGGTGGTTGGATGCTTCTCTTCGGCGGAAATCGGCTTGGCATTTGGGCGCGAAAGTGTGGTACATGCTGCTCTCACGTCAGGCGCGCTCTCGGCCCGGTTTTTAGTTGAGGCTGGGCGGCTTGGTGGTTTCCGCGTTTTGTGTCCGCCGGAATGGGGCGCGGCTTGATGACCGCGACTGACCGGCGTTCGTCGAATGAAGTGTTTGAAGGATTGAAAGGTACGCATGACTGACGGCAAGACCCCGGATGGCGAAAAGACGCTGCACGCGTCCGGCGGTGGAAGAACTTTGAGCGTGAAGCGCCCGGAGACGGGCGTGGTGCGCCAGGCGTTCAGTCATGGCCGATCCAAAGCGGTTGTTGTCGAGAAGAAGCGGACGACCGTCACGCGCCCCGGCGCGAAGCCCGAGATAACGAAAGCTCCCGAACCGGCGAAGGAAGCGACGGCGAAGGCGCCTGTTGCTCCGGCAAAGCCGGGGAAGGCTCCGCCCGTGCAGCCGAAGTCCGGCGGCATGGTGCTCAGGACGCTGACCGAGGGCGAGAAAGAGGCGCGCTCGCGTGCGTTGTCTGACGCGCGGGTTGCCGAAGAGGAAGAGCGCCGTCGCGCTCAAGAAGAAGCCAAGCGGCGGGCGGAAGAGGACGAGCGTCTTGCGAAAGAGCGCGAGGCGGCCTCGAAGCGCAAGCTCGAAGAAGATGCGCGGCGAATTCTTGAAGATGATGCGCGCCGTCGCACCGACGACGAAGCACGGCGCCGTGCGCCTGAAACACCCGAAGAGCGTGCGGCAGCACCTGCGCCTCGTCCTGCGGGCCGGCCGCAAGGTGGTCCGAGTGCGCGTCCAGGAGGCGGTCCAGGCGCGCGTCCGGGTGGTCCGGGAGCGCGACCGGGCGGTGCTGGTGCGCCGGCGGCGCGCGGTCCTGGGGCTGGTCCCTCGGCGCGGCCGCCAGTTGGCGGGCCTGGTCCGGGTGCGCCCGGCCGGCGCGGTGGCGACGACGATGACGGTCGTGCGCGCAGGCGTACCGGTCCCGGCGGTCCTGGCCCCGGTGCCAAGCCGCCCACGCAGCCGCGCAAGGTTGCGGACGACGGGCGGCGCTCGAAGCTCAGCGTGGTGACGGCGCTTGATGAGAACGAACGCGTTCGCTCGATCGCGTCGTACAAGCGTCATGTGCAGCGCGCGCATCGCGCCCAAATGGGCGTGAAAGACGAAGCGCCCCAGAAGATTGTGCGCGACGTGGTCATCCCTGAGGCGATCACGGTGCAGGAACTGGCGAACCGTATGGCGACGCGCAGTGTCGACATCATCAAGAACCTGATGAAGCAGGGGCAGATGGTGACGATCAACACGACGCTCGACGCGGATACGGCGCAGCTGATCGCGGAAGAATTCGGTCACACGGTGAAGCGCGTCGCGGAATCGGACGTGCTTGAAGGTCTGGCGGGTGAGGTGGACGCGGATGAGGCGTTGATGCCGCGCGCGCCGGTCGTGACGATTATGGGCCATGTGGACCACGGCAAGACGTCGTTGCTCGACGCATTGCGTTTGACCGACGTGGCCGCGGGCGAAGCCGGCGGCATCACGCAGCATATCGGCGCCTATCAGGTGAAGCTGCCGTCAGGGCAGAAGATCACGTTCCTCGACACACCGGGCCACGCGGCCTTTACCGCGATGCGCGCACGTGGCGCGAAGGTGACGGACATCGTCGTACTCGTTGTGGCGGCTGACGACGGCGTCATGCCTCAGACGATCGAAGCCATCAATCACGCGAAGGCGGCGAAGGTGCCGCTGATCGTTGCGATCAACAAGATCGACAAGCCCGGCGCGACGCCCGACCGGGTGCGCACGGAACTGCTCACCCACGAGATCGTGGTCGAGTCGATGGGCGGCGAGACGCAGGCCATCGAAGTGTCGGCGACGAAGAAGATGAACCTCGACAAGCTCGAGGAAGCGATTTTGCTACAAGCGGAAGTGTTGGACCTCAAGGCCAACCCGAACCGTCCGGCGTCGGGCAATGTCGTCGAAGCGAAGCTCGACAAGGGACGCGGTCCGGTTGCGACCGTGCTTGTCGCGCGGGGCACGATCAAGGTGGGCGACATCGTCGTCGCCGGCGGCGAATGGGGCCGCGTGCGTGCGCTGGTGAACGAGCGCGGCGAACAGGTGCCAAGCGCCGGGCCGTCGGAGCCGGTCGAGATTTTGGGTCTCTCAGCGCCGCCGGAAGCGGGCGATGATTTCTCTGTCGTCGAAAACGATGCGCGGGCGCGCGAAGTTGCCGACTTCCGGGCGCGCAAGAAGAAAGAGGCGCGGTCGCGCGCCGGTGCGCGGGCGTCGCTGGATCAGGTTCTGGCTGCGAAGGGCGTGGGCGAGGCGAAGATCTTGCCGCTCGTCGTGAAGTCGGACGTGCAGGGCTCGGTTGAGGCGATCTCTGCGGCGCTCGCGGGGCTGTCGACGGCTGAGGTCAAGGCGCAGGTCTTGCATGCCGGCGTCGGCGGTGTCACGCAAAGCGACATCATTCTGGCCCGTGCTTCGGGGGCGCCGATCATTGCGTTCAACGTGCGCGCCAGTGCGGAAGCGCGGGAGCTTGCCAAGCGCGACGGCGTCGAGATCCGCTATTACTCGATCATCTACAACATCATCGACGACGTGAAGGCGGCGATGTCGGGGCTCTTGCCGCCGACGTTGCGCGAGAACTTCTTGGGCTACGCCGAGATTCTCGAGGTGTTCAACATCACGAAGGTCGGCAAGGTTGCGGGCTGCCGCATCACCGAAGGCAAGGTCTTGCGCGGCAACAAGGTGCGTCTGCTGCGTGACAACGTGGTCATCCACGAAGGCACGCTTTCGACCTTGAAACGTTTCAAGGACGAGGTGAAGGAAGTCGTGGTCGGTCAAGAATGCGGTATGGCGTTCGACAACTACCAAGACATCCAAAAAGGCGACCAGATCGAGTGCTTCGAGGTCGAGACGATCAAGCGGACGCTCTGAAGTTCGCCTTCATCAAGGTTCAAGCTAGATTTGTGGCCCGCGAAAGCGGGCCACATTGCTTTTAGGCGGCCTTCACGGGCCATGGTCCCACGTAGCGCGACTGGGGGCGAATGAGGCGGCCGCCGGCTTCTTGCTCGCGGATGTGGGCGATCCAGCCTGCGGTGCGCGCAAGGGCGAAGACGGGCGTGAAGGCTTCGCGGGGGATCGCGAGCGCTTCCAGTAGCAGCGCCGTGTAGAACTCGACGTTCGTGTCGAGACGGCGCTCGGATTTGAAGTCCTTGAGGGCGCGCAGGGCTGCTGCTTCGATGGCTTCGGCGAAGGCGATGCGGTTGGCGCGGCCCTTGAGCCTGGCGACGGCTGCTTTCAGGACGCTCGCGCGCGGATCGCGCACGCGATAGACCCGGTGACCGAAGCCCATCAGCCGCTCGCCTCGTTTCAGGGCGTCGGCGATCCAGGCGTCGGCGTTCGCGGGGGTCGCAATGGCGTCGAACATGTCGAGCACTGGGCCGGGTGCACCGCCGTGGAGCGGGCCTTTCAAGGCGCACAGCGCCGCGACGACGGCGGAAGGCAGGCCAGCAGCGGTCGAGGCGACGACACGGGCGGCGAAGGTCGAGGCGTTCAAGCCGTGATCGATGACGGTGACGAGGTAGGTCTCGAACGCGTGGACTTCGTCCGCGTCGCCAGGGGCCCCGCGCACCATCCGCAGGATGTCGGCGGCGTGGGAGAGGTTCGTGTCGGGCGCGAGAACGGTGTGGCCCGACGTCAGGCGAGCGGCCAACGCGGCCGCGACGCCTGCGGCGGCCAGGCTGTTCACCGGTTCCTTGCTGCGGTCGTCATCCGGCAGGCTTGAGAGCAGGAGGCGCATCGCTTCGACGGCGGTGAGCCGGGCTGCTTGATCCGTGAGCGGCTTGAAGTGCTCGAAGGCGCGGACGCGGGCTTCAGCCAGCTCGCTGCGCAGGTTTGCTGTCGGCGCAAAGCCGGCCCACAGCAGCGCGGTCGCATCTTCGTAGGCGATGTGACCTGCGAGATCTTCAAGGTCGTGGCCGCGGATGATGAGGCGGCCGGCCTCACCATCGACGTGGCTCAAGATGGTTTCGGCGGCGATGACGTTGTCGAGACCCGGACGCATAGGGCAACTCCTCACTTGCAATCTGATGCGAAAGGTGGATGCTCCGTCATCTGTGGTCAATCTTGAATCAATATATCAATATGAACACGAATTCAGCGAAACGGCCGGTTCCCAAGCGTCCCGATGCGCTCATCGATGCGGCGACGGCGACGAAGATGCTCGGGGTCAGCCGGAATACGCTTTACGCATATGTGAGCCGCGGGCTTGTGCGATCGACGGAGCATCCGACGATCGCGAAGGCGAGTCTCTACGTCGCGGCGGATGTGCAAACGCTGGTTCAGCGCAAGACGAAGATGCGCAGGCCCCGTGCGGCCGCAGCGACGGCACTCGACTTTGGGTTGCCGGTGTTGAAGACGCGGCTCACGCATTTCGAGGACGACCGGCTCTTTTATCGCTCGGAGGATGCGATCGCGTTTTCGCGGCGTGCCACGCTTGAGGATACGGCGCGACTGCTTTGGGACGTCGGCGACGGCGATCCGTTTGGTGGCATCGTGTTCGACCCGGCAAAGATTGTTGGGTGGGTCGAGATCGCGTCGCGCTATGCGCCGGCGCGGGCCACCGATCGCGCAAGCATGTTGTTGCCGCTGCTGACATCGCAGGAGGCGCCGACCGCCGGCAAGGCCGGTGCGCATGCTTTTGGCGCGGCGGCGCGGCTTGTGCTTGCGGTCGCGGCGGCGGTTGCGCCTGTCAGCGGGCCGGTCGCGTCGCCGATCCATCGTGCGGTGGCGCAATCGTGGGGAAAGCCCAAGGCGTCGGAGGCGATCCGGCGTGCGCTCGTGCTGCTCGCGGATCATGAGTTGAATGCGTCCACGTTCGCAGTGCGCGTTGTTGCGTCAACGGGTGCGCGTCATACGCATTGCGTGCTTGCTGGGATCGCGGCGCTGAGCGGTCCGCTGCATGGCGCCGCGACCGAGAGGACACGGGCGTTCCTCAACGGAATTGAGCGGCCTGGTGACGCGGCGGAGGCGGTTGCGACCAAGCTGCAGCACGGCGAGTTGCTGCCGGGGTTTGGGCACTTCCTCTATCGCGAGGGCGATCCCAGGGCGGCTGAACTGTTGGAGCAGATTAAGCTCGATCCGGTATCAGCGGCGGTCGTCTCAGCGGGGCGCGCGATGGGCGGGGTTGAGCCTAACGTCGATTTTGCGCTGGTGGCGCTGGAGCGGAGTTTCGACTTGCCGCCGGGGGCGGCGCTGGCGCTCTTTGCGATCGGGCGGTCGGTGGGGTGGCTCGCGCATGTGTTCGAGCAGCGGGCGAGCGGGCGGTTAATCAGGCCCAGGGCTGAGTTTGTCGAGTGATCCGCGGGCATTGCGTGCGCTTGAGCCGCCGATTGCGGCGTTTGCGCGTGCCCTAGGGGCTTGGACTTGCCGGGCAAAGGGCTTAGAAGCCCGCCTTCAAATGAAACGCAAAACCTCACAAACAACGACCGGACCGAGCCAGCGGCAGCTGCGCGTCGCGGAGGAGATACGCCATATCTTGGCGCGGTTGCTCATGCGCGGCGATCTGCATGAGCCGGCGGTTGCGGGCGTGTCGATCACGGTGTCGGAGGTGCGCATCAGCCCTGACCTCAAGAATGCGACCGTGTTCGCGATGCCGCTCAGCGGTAAGGGCGTGGAAGAGGTTTTAAAGGGCCTCAATCGCTCGGCGCCGTATTTGCGGAGCCAGGTCGCGCAGGAGATTCAGCTGCGTTATGCGCCGACGCTCAAGTTCGTCCAGGACAAGTCGTTCGACGAGGCGCATCACATCGAAGAGATTTTGCGGTCCGAGCGCGTGCGGCGCGATTTGAAGTCGGACGATGGCGAAGCGTAAAGGCGACCCGGTTCACGGGTGGCTGGTGCTCGACAAGCCGGTTGGGATGACCTCCACAAAGGCGCTCGCGATTGCGCGGCGGCTGCTCAATGCTTCGAAGGCGGGGCATGCTGGCACGCTCGACCCGCTGGCCAGTGGCGTGTTGCCGCTCGCGTTCGGTGAGGCGACGAAGACGGTTCCTTACTTGGTCGACGCCCGCAAAGCGTATCGCTTCACCGTGACGTGGGGCGCAGAGACGTCTACCGACGACAGCGAGGGGCCGGTCACGCGCGAGAGCGCTGCACGGCCAACGACGGATCAGATCGTTCGTGCGCTGCCGCAGTTTGTGGGCGAGATCATGCAGGTGCCGCCGGCGTTCTCCGCGATCAAGGTCGACGGCGAACGGGCTTACGATCTGGCTCGCGAGGGCGAGGTCGTGGAACTAAAGGCGCGGCTCACGCACATCCACCGGTTGGAGCTGGTTGAGGAGACGCCCGGTGCCGCGGTGTTCGAGATGAGCTGCGGCAAAGGGACATACGTGCGCGCCTTTGCCCGGGATTTCGGGCGGGTTTTGGGGTGTCTGGGGCATGTGACCGCCTTAACGCGGCTCTCGGTCGGGCCCTTTGACCTCAAGGGCGCAATTTCGCTGGAAAACCTAGAGAAATCTGGTACAGACACGCCGCCCAAGCGCTTTCTCATGCCGCTTGCGACCGCCCTGGACGACATCCCGGGGCTGGCCGTGACGGATCAGGAAGCCGCCCAGCTTCGGTTGGGTCAGGCGATTCTCGCGCGAGGCCGAGTCTCTCTCCGTGCAGAGGCTGCAGTGGCGGACGGTGACGCTCCAGGCGTTCCCGTCTATTGCCGCAGCCGCGGTGGCGATCCAGTTGCGATCGGCACTTTCGAACGGGGCGAAATTAGGCCTACGCGGGTGTTTAACTTCTCACATTGAAAGGAACCCCGATGTCGCTGAATGCAGAACGCAAGAACGAGATCGTCAAGCAGAACGCCACGAAGCCGGGCGACACCGGTTCGCCGGAAGTGCAAATCGCCATTCTTTCGGAGCGCATCAACACGCTGACCGATCATTTCAAGGCGCACGTGAAGGACAACCACTCACGCCGCGGCCTGCTCAAGATGGTGTCGACGCGCCGTAGCCTGCTCGACTACCTCAAGAACAAGGACAAGAAGCGTTACGACGCTATCATTTCGAAGCTCGGCCTGCGCCGGTAACGGTCGCATGAGGCTGAGCCTCACTCACTGCACGACATCACGAGCGGGAGCGCGCGCTGGCCAAGCGCGCGGCCGCGGTGGCGCGTGCGTAACAACCAAGTTTCCCTGCAAGCAATGAGCAGCGAATGGCCTTCCGCAATCCGGCGGGGGCAAACGAAGGACGAATGAGAATGTTTGACATACAACGCGAGGAAATCGATTGGGGCGGGCGCAAGCTGACGCTGGAAACCGGGCGCATCGCGCGCCAGGCGGACGGCGCCGTGCTCGCGACCCTCGGCGAGACCACGGTGATCGCGACGGTCGTCTCCGCAAAGACGCCGCGCGCGGGCGTGGATTTCCTGCCGCTTACGGTGGACTACCAGGAAAAGACGTTTGCCGCGGGCCGCATTCCCGGCGGTTACTTCAAGCGCGAAGGCCGGCCCACGGAACGCGAGACGCTGATCTCGCGGCTTATAGACCGGCCGATCCGGCCGCTGTTTGTGGAAGGCTATCGCTGCGAGACGCAGGTGATTGCGACGGTTCTCAGCCACGATCTTGAGAACGATCCGGACATTCTGGCGATGGTTGCGGTGTCGGCGGCTTTGACGCTGTCGGGCGCGCCGTTTCGCGGGCCGATCGGTGCGGCGCGCGTCGGCTACATCAACGGCGAATACGTGCTGAACACGTCGATCGAGAAGATGCCGGAGTCGAGCCTGGACCTCGTGGTCGCGGGCACGGACGACGCGGTGATGATGGTTGAATCGGAAGCGAAAGAGCTTTCGGAAGACATCATGTTGGGTGCGGTGATGTTCGGTCATCGCGCGATGCAGCCGGTGATTCAGGCGATCATCAACCTGGCCAACAAGGCGGCGAAGGAGCCGCGCGACCATGTCGTTCCCGACAATGACGCGTTGCTGGCGAAGATCAAATCGGTCGCCGAGAGCGATCTGCGCGCGGCGTATCGCGAGCGGGTAAAGCAGGCGCGCCATGGCAAGATCGATGCCGTCAAGAAGCGCGTCGTCGAAGAGTTCGCGGGCGAGGGTAAGGCCGATCCGTTGCTGGTGACCGGCCTCTTCAAGGAGCTTGAGGCCGGGATCGTGCGCAACGACATCCTGGACACGGGCAAGCGTATCGACGGGCGCGACACGAAGACCGTGCGTCCGATCATGTGCGAAGTCGGCGTTCTGCCGCGCACGCACGGCTCGGCGCTGTTCACGCGCGGCGAGACGCAGGCACTGGTCGTCACCACGCTGGGCACCGGCGAGGACGAGCAGTATGTCGACTCGCTTGAAGGTACATACAAGCAGCACTTCATGCTGCACTATAACTTCCCTCCGTTCTCGGTCGGCGAGACCGGCCGCTTGGGCGGTCCGCGCCGGCGTGACATCGGCCATGGCAAGCTTGCCTGGCGCGCGATGCATCCGGTGATGCCGCCGAAGGAATCGTTCCCCTACACGGTTCGCATCGTGTCGGAGATCACGGAATCGAATGGCTCGTCGTCGATGGCGACGGTGTGCGGTTCGTCGCTTTCGCTGATGGACGCGGGCGTGCCGCTGAAGAGCGCATGCGCGGGCATCGCGATGGGTCTGATCAAGGAAGGCGAGCGCTTCGCCGTTCTGTCGGACATTCTGGGTGATGAAGATCATCTGGGCGACATGGACTTCAAAGTGGCGGGGACGTCTTCGGGCGTGACGTCGCTGCAGATGGACATCAAGATCGCGGGCATCACCGAAGAGATCATGCGCGTGGCGCTGAACCAGGCGAAGGACGGGCGGTTGCACATCCTTGGCGAGATGGCGAAGGCGCTCACCGGTGCGCGTAGCGAGCTCGGCGAGCATGCGCCGCGCATCGAAGTGATCAACATTCCGACCGACAAGATCCGCGAAGTGATCGGGCAGGGCGGCAAGGTGATCCGCGAGATCGTCGAGAAGACGGGTGCGAAGATCGACATCCAAGACGACGGCGTGGTGAAGGTCGCCTCGGCGAACGGCGAATCCATCCGCGCGGCGCTGAAGTGGATCAAGTCGATCGTGGCGGAGCCGGAAGTCGGCGAGATCTACGAAGGCAAGGTCGTCAAGACCATGGACTTCGGCGCGTTCGTGAACTTCTTCGGCGCGCGCGACGGCCTCGTGCACATCTCGCAACTCGCCCGCAAGAAGGTCGCCAAGACCACCGACGTCGTCAAGGAAGGCGACAAGGTGTTCGTGAAGCTGCTCGGCTTCGACGACCGCGGCAAGGTGCGCCTCTCGATGCGTATCGTCGACCAGACGACCGGCAAGGAAATCGCCGACGACGGCAAGGATCAGGCGGCGGAGGGGTAAACTCCCTTTTGCAGCTTACAATAGCAGCGAAGCTCGGGACTTGTTCCCGGGCTTTTTTGTTGCCCCGGGATGGGGGGCGCGCGGCGGCGCTTTGGGGGAATGGGTGCGCAGCGTAGCTGCTGCACCCCGAGGAGGCTGCGCTGAAGTTGAGGTTGGCTTGCGAGTCCGGGTCGCCCCCCTCCCGCGCAGCCGCTTCGCGCGCACGTACTCCCCCCGAGCTTTGCTCGGGGGAGACAGTGTCATCAATCGCCGTCGCTGCCGCCCATCAGGGCTTTCACGTCGGGCGCTGAGGGCATGCCCATGACGGTGAAGCCGGCGTCGATGTGGTGGATTTCGCCGGTGACGCCGGCCGACAGGTCGCTGAGGAAGTATAAGGCCGCGCCGCCGACATGTTGGAGTTCGACCGTCTTCTTCAGGGGCGAATAGTTTTTGTACCACTTGAAGACGTTGCGGCTGTCGCCGACGACGGAGCCTGCGAGCGTGCGCATGGGGCCGGGCGAGAGGGCGTTGACGCGGATGCCGTCGCGGCCGAGGTCGGCGGCGAGGTAGCGGACGGAGGCTTCGAGGGCCGCTTTGGCGACGCCCATGACGTTGTAGCTCGGCATCACGCGGGTCGAGCCCGCATAGGTCAGCGTGATCATGGCGCCGCCGTTCTTCATCAGGTGACTCGCGCGGCGCGCGACGTCGGTGAACGAGAAGCAGGAGATGTCCATCGACTGCAGGAAGTTGCCGCGGGTCGTGTCGACGTAACGCCCTTTGAGCTCGTTCTTGTCGGAATAGGCGATCGCGTGGACGAGGAAGTCGAGGCCGCCCCATTGGCGTTCGATTTCGCCGAAGGCGCGCTCCAGCGATTGGTCGTTTTGGACGTCGGCTTGGACGATGAGCTTCGCGCCGATGCTGTCGACCAGCGGCTTCACGCGCTTGCCGAACGCTTCGGTCTGGTAAGTGAACGCCATCTCGGCGCCGTGTTCGTGCAGCGTCTTGGCAATGCCCCAAGCGATGGAGTGGTCGTTGGCCACCCCCATGATCAGGCCGCGCTTGCCGGCCATCAGTTTCGTGGTCATGTCAGTTCATACGTTGGAAGACGAGGCAGGCGTTCGTGCCGCCGAAGCCGAAGGAGTTGGAAAGCACGGTGTCGATCTTTGCGTTGTCGATGCGTTTTCTGATGATGTTCGCGTCGGAGACTTCGGGGTCGAGTTCTTCGATGTTCGCGCTTTCGCAGATGAATTTGTTTTGCATCATGAGGATCGAGTAGATCGCCTCGTGCACGCCGGCGGCGCCTTGGCTGTGACCGGAGAGCGACTTCGTCGCGCTGATGGGCGGCATGTTCTTGCCGAAGACTTCCTTGATCGCCCGGATCTCCGGGATGTCGCCAACCGGCGTCGAGGTTGCGTGTGGGTTGATGTAGTCGATCGGCGCCTTTGCCGTTTCGATCGCCATGCGCATGCAGCGCACGGCGCCTTCGCCCGAGGGGGCAACCATGTCGGCACCGTCGGCGGTCGCGCCATAGCCCTTGATCTCGCAGTAGATCTTCGCGCCGCGCGCCTTGGCGTGCTCCAGCTCCTCGAGGATCAGGATGCCGCCGCCGCCGGAGATCACAAAGCCGTCGCGGTTCTTGTCGTAGGCGCGGCTCGCCTTCTCAGGGGTCGCGTTGTACTTGGACGACATCGCGCCCATGGCGTCGAAGAGGCAGGACAGCGTCCAGTCGAGTTCTTCGCCGCCGCCTGCGAACATCACGTCCTGCTTGCCCCACTGGATCATCTCGTAGGCGTTGCCGATGCAGTTCGCCGAGGTCGAGCAGGCCGACGAGATTGAGTAGTTCACGCCCTTGGTCTTGAACCAGGTCGAGAGGTTCGCCGACAGCGTCGACGACATGCCCTTTGGTACTGCAAATGGGCCGATTTTCTTGGGGCTCTTCGTTTCGCGCGTGATGTCGGCGGCGGCGACGATCGCCTTCGTCGATGGGCCCCCGGAGCCCACGATCAGACCCGTGCGCTCGTTCGAGACGTCTTTCGTCTCAAGGCCCGCGTCTGCGATCGCCTGGTTCATCGCGATCCAGGCGTAGGCGGCGCCATCGCCCATGAAGCGTTTGGCGCGGCGGTCGACGGCGGTGTCGAGGTCAATCTTCAAGCTGCCGTGGATTTGGCTGCGGAAGCCCATGCGCTCCTGGTCGTCGGATTTGACGATGCCCGATTTTGCACCGTGGAGCGATGCGATGACTTCCTGTGCGTTGTTGCCGAGCGAGCAAACGACACCAAGGCCTGTGACGACGACGCGTCTCATAGGGCGATCCTTCTATCTAATTCTTGTCGCGCGAGCGGGGGCGCTCGCGTCGCTAGTTCAAGCTGCGGCGGGTGCGTCCGGTGCGAGGAGGACGCGCAGGTCCTTCGCCTCGTAGGCAACTCTGCCGTCGATCTTCATGACGCCGTCCGCAATGCCCAGCACCAGCTTGCGCGTGATCACGCGCTTCAAGTCGATGACGTAGGTAATGAGCTTCGCGTCGGGCAGGACCATGTCGGAGAACTTGACTTCACCCACGCCGGCGGCGCGGCCGCGGCCCTTTCCGCCGACCCAACCCAAGAAGAAGCCGACCATCTGCCACATGGCGTCGAGGCCGAGGCAGCCGGGCATCACGGGGTCGGACTCGAAATGGCACTTGAAGAACCAGAGGTCCGGTTTCACGTCGAGTTCGGCCACGATCTGACCCTTGTCGTTCGCGCCGCCCTTGTCCGAGATGTGGGTGATACGGTCGAACATCAGCATCGGCGGAAGCGGCAGGCGGGCATTGCCCGGGCCGAAGAGTTTGCCGTGCCCGCAATCGAGCAGCGCCTGAAAGTCGAATGCGCTCAAGTGTTTGACCGCGCTCGTCACCGTTTCCGAAGCTGCACTTGACATAGAGGGTTAATGCTCCGAGTTCCCTTCCGCGCAGTTTTGAGTTATTCAAAAGTGCGTACGGAGGGCCGTGAAATTATTGACCCTTCGACATTATGCGGTGAGGGAGGGTGTTTCAACCTCCCGGCTTAGAGGATTGCGGTACCAGGCATGCGTTCCACAGGATCGAAAACGGCGGCATCAAAGGCGTCGGCGGGGTTGGCCCAACGGCTCCGAGAGGCAGGATTGCGCCCTACGCGCCAGCGCGTTGCGCTTGGGCGTTTGCTGTTCACGAACGGTGATCGGCATGTCACCGCCGAAGGATTACATCTGGAAGCTGCAAAGTCGGGGGCGGAGCTCTCGCTGGCGACCGTCTACAACACGCTGCATCAGTTCACATCGGCTGGATTGTTGCGCCAGGTCATTGTCGACGGCGAGAAGACCTACTTCGATACGAATATCGGCGACCACCATCACTTCTACGCCAAAGATCGCGAGATGCTGATGGATATCCCGGGCGATGGCGTTTCCATCGACGGGCTGCCGAAAGCGCCCGCGGGGATGGAAATCGAGCGGGTGGAGGTCGTCGTTCGCCTGAAATCCCGCGCATAGGGCAATAATTCTATTTTAGAATTATTCTAAAGTATTGACTTCGTGCTGTTCGCGCCTATGTTCCGCGCTATCCCCGCGCGCGAAGGAGGCGTGATCCCATGTCCCAGGAATCAAAGTGTCCCATGTCCGGCGCCAGGCCCACGACGGCCGGTGCCCATGCCAATGCCCAGTGGTGGCCCGATCAGCTCAATCTGAAGATCCTGCATCAGCACTCGCCCAAGTCGGACCCGATGGGCGAAACGTTCGACTACGCGAAAGAATTCAAATCCCTTGATCTCAATGCCGTCGTCAAAGACCTGCATGCGTTGATGACCGACAGCCAAGCATGGTGGCCCGCCGACTTCGGTCATTATGGTCCGTTCTTCGTTCGCATGGCTTGGCACAGCGCGGGCACGTACCGCGTCGGTGACGGTCGTGGCGGTGCGGGCGACGGGCAGCAGCGCTTTGCGCCGCTGAACAGCTGGCCCGACAACGCGAACCTCGACAAGGCGCGGCGCCTGCTGTGGCCGATCAAACAGAAATACGGCGCCAAGATTTCGTGGGCCGATCTCATGATCCTGGCCGGCAACGTCGCGCTCGATTCCATGGGGTTCAAGACGTTCGGTTTTGCCGGCGGGCGCGCCGACGTTTGGGAGCCGGACGAGAGCGTCTACTGGGGCCCGGAAAACAAGTGGCTCGCCGACGAACGCTATAGCGGCAATCGTGATCTCGAGAACCCGCTCGGCGCCGTGCAGATGGGTCTCATTTACGTCAATCCCGAAGGGCCGAACGGCAATCCCGATCCGATCGCTGCGGCGCGCGACATTCGCGAAACCTTTGCGCGCATGGCGATGAACGACGAGGAAACCGTCGCGTTGATCGCGGGCGGTCACACGTTCGGCAAGGCGCACGGCGCGGGTGATGCGGCGCTCGTCGGGCCTGAGCCGGAGGCGGCGCCGATCGAGGCGCAAGGGTTCGGCTGGATCAGCCGTCACGGTTCCGGCAATGGCAAGGACACGATCACGGGCGGTCCGGAGGTCACCTGGACGCAGACGCCGACGAAGTGGAGCAACCATTTCTTCGAGAACTTGTTCAAGCACGAATGGGAGCTGACGAAGAGCCCGGCTGGCGCGAAACAGTGGGTCGCGAAGGGTGCGTCCGCCGACATTCCGGACGCTTTCGACCCGTCGAAGAAGCATTTGCCGACGATGCTGACGACCGACCTCTCGCTTCGGTTCGATCCGGCCTATGAGAAGATCTCGCGCCGGTTCCTTGCGCATCCGGAGCAGTTCGCCGACGCATTCGCGCGGGCTTGGTTCAAGCTCACGCATCGCGACATGGGCCCGCTCGCGCGTTACCTGGGTCCGTTGGTGCCGAAAGAGCAATTGGTCTGGCAGGACCCGATCCCCGCGGTGAACCATCCGCTGGTGAACGAGGCCGATATCGCGGACCTTAAGGCGAAGATTTTGGCGTCGGGTTTGTCGATCTCGGAATTGGTTTCGACGGCGTGGGCGTCGGCTTCGACGTTCCGCGGGTCGGACAAGCGCGGCGGCGCGAACGGTGCGCGCATCCGGCTTGCGCCGCAGAAGGACTGGGAGGTCAATCAACCGGCCCAGCTCAAAAAGGTGCTGAGTGCGCTCGAGGCCATTCAGAAAGACTTCAACGGTTCGGCTGCGCCGAAGAAGGTCTCGCTTGCCGATCTGATCGTGCTCGGCGGCTGCGCCGCTGTCGAGAAGGCGGCCAAGGCCGGCGGCACGGACGTCAAAGTTCCGTTCACGCCGGGACGCATGGACGCGACCCAAGAGCAAACGGACGTCGCGTCGTTCGCGATGCTTGAGCCCAAGGCCGACGGTTTCCGCAACTATGCCGGAAAGCAAAAGCTGCCGGCGGAGGCGCTGCTCATCGACCGCGCGAATCTGCTGACGCTGACCGCGCCCGAGATGACGGTGCTTGTCGGCGGGCTTCGGGTGTTGGGCGCCAATGTCGCGAAATCTGCGCACGGCGTCTTCACGAAGCAGCCGGAGGCGTTGACGAACGACTTCTTCGTCAACCTGCTCGACATGGGCACGGCGTGGAAGCCCGCGGCAGACGGCGTCTACGAAGGCCGCGATCGCAAGACGAGTGCGGTCAAGTGGACCGGTACGCGCGTCGACCTCATCTTCGGGTCGCATGCGCAGTTGCGTGCGCTCGCGGAGGTTTATGCCTCGAACGACGCCAAAGAGAAGTTCGTGAAGGATTTCGTTGCGGCTTGGACGAAGGTCATGAACCTGGACCGGTTCGACTTGGCTTGAGAATGGGCGAGGTTTGAGAGCGGTTCTCAACCTCGCTTAGAATTGTTCCAATCTATTGACTCGGGAAGGCCGGGCGCTATGTTCCGGCCGGATTGCAGCGTTCCTTGAAGGAGAAACACGTATGGCGAAGCTTGCAGGTACGAAGACGTTCGACAATCTGAAGGCCGCTTTCGCGGGCGAAAGCCAGGCGAACCGGCGCTATCTCTATTTTGCGCAGAAGGCCGACGTCGAAGGCTACAACGACGTTGCCGCCGTGTTCCGCTCGACGGCGGAAGGCGAGACCGGTCACGCGCACGGCCACCTTGAGTTCATGGAAGCCGTCGGCGATCCGGCGACGGGTCTGAAGATCGGCGGCACGTCGGACAATCTGAAGGCGTCGATTGCGGGCGAAACGCACGAATACACCGACATGTATCCGGGCATGGCCAAGACCGCGCGCCAGGAAGGTTTCGACGAAATCGCCGACTGGTTCGAGACTCTGGCGAAAGCCGAGAAGAGCCACGCCGGGCGCTTCCAGAAGGCGCTGGATACGCTGGGCTAAACTGCCTGGGAGCGCCGGCTTCCGGCCGGCTCTCCCGCTCTCTTTCTTGTTCTTCTCTTCAATTTCATACGCACAAAGGGCCGGCTAGAAACCGGCGCTCCCAGGCCCATGCGCGAAGGCAGTCTTGAAGCCCCGAAGCGGCATCCGCTGAATTGGCAGGATCCGGATTTCACCGATCCCAAGAAGCTCGACGAGGAAATGCGGCGGGTGTTCGACATCTGTCACGGATGCCGGCGTTGCTTCAATTTGTGCGACTCGTTTCCGCGGTTGTTCGACTTGGTCGATGCGTCGCCGGACGAGCTGCATGGCGTAAAGTCCGAGGACTTCGCACCGGTCGTCGAGGCCTGCACGCTTTGCGACATGTGCTTCATGACGAAGTGCCCGTATGTGCCGCCGCACGAGTTCAATCTCGACTTCCCGCATTTAATGCTGCGCTACCGCTACGCGGAGGCTGAGGCCGGCAAGAAGCATTTCGTGGCGCGCCAGATGGCTGAGATGGACCGCAACGGCACGCTGGCCGCGCCGGTTTCGGCGATCGTCAACTGGGGCTCGAAGACGTCGAACAAAGCGGCGCGCAAGTTCGCCGAAGGCGTTGCGGGGATCGACGCGCGCGCGGACCTGCCGAAGTTTCATTCGCGCACGTTTACGATGGCGGCGCGGCAGGAGCCCCTTACCGTCAACGACCAGGCGCCGGCGTTCGGTAAGCGCAAGGCGCTGATGTTTGCGACCTGCTTCGTGAACTACAACAAGCCGTCGACGGGCCTTGCCGCGCGGCGCCTGTTGAACCATCTGGGCGTTGAGACGATCGCGGATTATCCGGGCTGCTGCGGCATGCCGTTCTTGGAGCAGGCCGACCTGAAGCGTGTGGCCGAGCAGGCGGAGAAGGTTTCGGCGGCGCTGATGCCCTATGTCGAGAAGGGCTACGACATCATCGCGATGACCGCGAGCTGCGGGCTGATGTTCAAGTTCGAGTGGCCGCTGATCGTGCCGGGGCATGAGAACGTGAAGAAGCTCTCGGCGGCGACGTTCGACATCGACGAGTACGTCGTCGATATCGCGAAGAAGCATGGGCTTCCCCCCGGCATGACGCCGATCGACGGCGGGGTGAGCGTGCATCTGGCCTGCCACGCGCGGGCGCAGAACATGGGGCCGAAGGCGGCGGAGATGCTGAAGCTGATCCCGCAGACCAAGGTCGACGTGATCGAGCGGTGCTCGGGGCACGGCGGTACGTTCGGGGTGCTGAAGCCCACGTTCGAGGTCGCGATGAAGGTGGGCAAGCCCGCGGCGCGCACGGCGAACACCCAAGCCAATGCGCATGTCGTGTCGGATTGTCCGCTGGCAGCGAAGCATTTGAAGCAGGGCATGCGGGCGCTCGACGAGACGGCGTCGCCGTCGGAGATCGCGCATCCTGTCGAGTTGATGGCGAAGGCCTACGGGCTGGTGGAGTGACGATGATGTCTGCGGCGGAACGCAAGATCACGCGGAGCGACCTGATCGATCTCACGCGCTACGGCAAGGAACGGGCGGAGCGGCGCAAGGCCATGCTGCCGGTGAAGCGCTTGCGCCGCGTCGAAGTCGGGCCGCACGCGACGTTCTATTTCGAATGCTACGACACGATGTGGCTGCAGGTGCACGAGATGCTCTACATCGAGCGCGGCGGCGAAGAGCAGATCGCGGACGAGTTGCGCGCCTACAATCCGTTGATCCCGCAAAAGGGCGAGCTGGTCGCGACCGTGATGTTCGAGATCGTCGATCCCGATCAGCGCGCGCGGATCTTGCGGCAGCTCACGAATATCGAGGAGACGGCGTTTTTGGATGTGAGCGGCGAGCGGATCAAGGCGTCGTTCGAAACAGACGTGGACCGCACGGCGGAAGACGGAAAGACATCGTCGGTGCACTTTTTGAAGTTCAACCTGAGCCCCGCGCAAGTCGCGAAGTTTCGCGACGGCGCTGTCCCGGTGATGCTGGGCTTCACCCACTCGAACTACGGGCATATCGCGGTGCTGCAGGCGGACACGCGTGCGGAATTGGTGAAGGATTTGGGGTAGCTTTCTCGCGCTCAAGAAGTCGTGGGTGGTCCGCCTTCGCGGGCCATGACAGAAGTGTTGCCTTTCTGGGTTTCGGCCATGCGACGCATCAGGCCGCCTGTCATCCCGATGTAAAGCGTGCCGTTCGCCCGGTTCGTTAGGACTCTCACGCTTTGAAGCAGGCGGCGAGTTTTCCGACCCACGCTTTCAATTCGTCCTTCATTGCCAGCGGCGTTGCGCCGTGCCGCACGATGATCAAATCGCGATCCGGTGCGACTATCGTGAACTGCCCTTCGTAGCCGTTCGCCGAGAACGACCCAGGCCCGCCGAAATCCAACCACCAATGCGCGCCATAGCGGTTGGCGTCGACACCGACCTGCTGAAAGGTGGGCGTTCGCGCGTAGTCGACCCAGCCCTCCGGCAGTAAGCGTCGTCCCTCCCATACGCCGTCGCGCAGATAGAGCATCCCAAAGCGGGCAAAGTCGCGCGCTGTCATAAAGCAGAAACTTGAACCGATGAAAACGCCTGCGGCGTCGAACTTCGGGATGGCGGAGCGAATGCCCAGCGGTTCGAACAGCCGCGGTCGCATGAACTGCTCGAAGTCGGGCCCATAGGCGTTCAACGTTCGCGAGGCGATGCGGCTCACGATATTCGTCGTGCCGCTCGCGTAGGACCAAAACGTGTCGGGCTGATGCTCCAACGGTTGCGCTGCCGCATAGGCGGCGACGTTGTCCTTCCCCTCCTGGAACAGCATCGCGATCACATCGGACGGCCTGCCGCCCGGCGCGTAGTCTTCGATGAACTTCAGTCCGCTCGACATCCGCAGGAGTTGATCGAGTGTGATGGCGCGACGCACATCGCCGGCCCATTCGGGCACATCCGCCGGTGCGGAGACATCAAGCTTGCCGTCTTTCACCAACAGTCCGATCAGCGCGTGGGTGATGCTTTTCGCCTTCGACCAGGAATGGTGCGTGCTCGACGCGTCAAAGCCTTCGCCGTAGCGCTCAAACGCGATCCGTCCGCCTTGCACGACCAATAGCGCATGGGTCTCGCCCAGCGTGGGTGTGGATTTCGCGGCGAAGGCCTCGCCGACCAAGGTGTCGAACACCGCGCGATCGACATCACGCAATGGAGCGCTTTGCCACTCCTGCGTTGGCCACGGCGTGTCATGGGGTTGAGGCGGAAGCGGCAGAAGGGGCTGTACTTCGCGGCGGTTCATGTCGGTTCCCTTCGTGCGAGTGGTCGAGCGTACGCAGCGTTTCGTGTTCGAGGCAAGTCGTGGGTGGTCCGGCTTCGCGGACCATGACAATTGGGGTATTGTCCCGCCATGGCCCTTACCGACGACCAACTCGAACGCTATGCGCGGCACATCATCCTTCGGGAGGTGGGTGGTGTGGGGCAGGCGCGGTTGCGCGATGCGCGGGTGCTTGTGATCGGTGCGGGCGGGCTGGGGTCGCCGGCTTTGCTTTATCTTTCGGCGGCGGGCGTGGGCACGATCGGCGTTGTCGACGACGACGAGGTGTCGTTGTCGAATTTGCAGCGGCAGATCGCGCACCGCACGATCGACATAGGGCGGCTCAAGGTCGAGAGCGCATCCGACAGTGCGCGGGCGATCAATCCGGATACGCATGTGAACCGGCATGCGACGCGGCTCAATACGCACAATGCGCTTGAGCTTGTGAAGAATTACGAGATCGTGCTCGACGGGTCGGACAATTTTGCGACGCGGTTTCTGGTGAACGACGCGTGCTACTTGGCCGGGCGTACATTGGTGTCGGCGGCGGTCGGGCAATTCGACGGGCAGCTTGCGACGTTCAAGGCGCACGAGCGGCCGCACGGGAAGCGCGCGTACCCCTGCTATCGCTGTCTTTATCCCGAAGCGCCGCCGCCGGGGACCGTGCCGTCGTGTACGGAGGCGGGCATTCTTGGTGCGCTTGCGGGTGTGATGGGGACGCTGCAGGCGCTTGAGGCGATTAAGGAAATCCTCGGTATCGGCGACACGATGGCGGGGCGACTCACGCTCTACGATGGGCTGGGCGGTACGTTCCGGACGGTCAAGGTGAAACCGGACCCCGCGTGCGCGCTCTGCGGGCCGGAGGCGACTTTGCGTGATCTGTCGCACCATTCTGAGCCGCAGGCGGCCTGCACCCCCTAGCGCGGGCGGGCGACGGGGCGTATTCCTCGCGGCCCTTTTTTTGAGAACCGGTGGTGTCATGACTGCGCCCTTATCTGGACGCAAGATGAGGCCTCGCTTCGCTGAGCGGCTGCTCACGCACGAAAGCGAGACCGAGCCTTTGCCTGAGGTGGCGCGGTCCATGCGCGTGCCGGGGACGCCGTTCGGGTTCTTGGCCTTTCTCGTATCGCGGCACTATCGGGGCCGGCTTGCGGCGTTCGTGTTCCTGGCCGGCTTGTCGGCCGCCATCGATGCGATGATCCCCTATGTGCTTCGCGGCATTATCGACACGCTGACGGCGGCGGTCGCGAGCGGCCGCCAGGACTGGGAGGCGGTCACACTTTATCTCGTGCTGTTTGCCGCGGTTTGGTATGTGCCTGCCGTGATCGTGCGCTCGGTGGAAGCGATCGACATTTACATGAGCCCGCGGATGCGAGCGCTCGCGCAGAAGTATCTGTTCGCGTACCTGATGGGGCACAGCCCGCGGTACTTTCAGGAGAATTTCGCCGGCAAGCTTGGGCAGAAGGTGAAGCAGGCGGGACAGGCGACTGTGTCGCTGCTCAGCATCGTTGCCTTCGACGGCGTGCGCATCGTCGTGCTGCTTGCCGTGGGCGGCGTGTTGCTGGCGCTGCAGAGCGGGTACTACGCGTTGCTGCTGTTCGTTTGGGTGGCGTTCTATCTGGTCGTCGTGACATGGCTGGCGCGACGGTGCGTTATGCTGTCGAAAGCCTTTTCGGACGAAGTCTCCACGTCCACCGGGCGGCTGATCGATGCGATCGCGAATGCGGACCTCGTGCGCGCGTTTGCGCGAGCGGCGTTCGAGCGGCGGTTCCTGTCGCGCTTTCTGGCGGACGAGATGAACGCGTCGCAGTCGCTGCGCTGGTTCCTTGTCGTCATGCGGATTTTCATGTCGACGGCGATGCTCGTTCTGTTGATCGGGCTCATCGTTCTGGCGATGCGCGATACGCTCAGCGGGGCGATCACGGTCGGTACGTTTACTATGGTCTTCTTCCTCGGCACGATGATCTCGCGGTCGGTGCAGGAATTGTCGTTCCGGATGCTCGATTTCTTCGAGCAGCTGGGCACGCTGGCCGAGGCGCTGGAGCTTGTGACCCAGAAGCATGAGATCGTCGATAAGCCCGGCGCAAAGCCGCTTGCCGTTGGCGCGGGCGAGATCGTGTTCGAGAGCATCGCGTTCTCACATGCTGACGGGCATCCGGTGTTCCAGGGGCTGAATCTCAAGATCAAGGCCGGCGAGAAGGTGGGCTTGGTCGGCAAGTCTGGGGCAGGCAAGTCGACGCTCGTGAAGCTGCTGAGGCGCCAGTTCGAACCGCAGGGTGGGCGCATCCTGATCGACGGACAGGACGTTGCCGACGTGACGTGGGATTCGGTGAACGAGGCAATCGCCGAAGTGCAGCAGATGCCCGGCGTGTTCCATCGTCCGGTGCGCGACAATATCCGCTACTCGAAGCCTGAGGCCGAGGAGCAGATCGTCGTGTCGGCGGCGAAGGATGCGCACGCGCATGACTTCATCACGAACCGCGAGGCGGGTTATGACACGATCGTGGGCGAGCAGGGGATCAAGCTTTCGGGCGGCGAGAGGCAGCGAGTCGCGATCGCGCGCGCGCTGGTCAAGGATGCGCGGATTCTGGTGCTCGACGAGGCGACATCCTCACTCGATTCCGAGAGCGAGCATCTGATCCAAGAGGCGCTGTTCGAGCTGATGAAGGGGCGCACGGTCATCGCCATTGCGCACCGGCTGTCGACGATCGTGGGCATGGACCGGATCGTCTATCTCGAGAACGGGCGCATCGTCGAGCAGGGTAATCACGGCGAGTTGCTTGCGCGTGGCGGGCCTTATGCGCAGCTTTGGAATCGGCAGGTCGGCGGGTTTATCGACGCGGCTTGAGCGTCAACGGTTCGCCCTTTTTTTGCTTTGCTTTGATTTCGGCGGTGGTGGCTTCGATCGCGCGGAGGCGCTCGGGGCCGGTTGGGTGCGTCGCGGCGACGGACTTTGCTTTCAGCGTTTCGTTCAGGCGCTTCCAGAAAGGGCTGGCTGCGTCGATGCTGTAGCCGGCGCGTGCCATGAAATAGAGGCCGACGCGATCAGCCTCCTTTTCGTACGGGATCGAGAACGGGCGATTGACGGTGGCGGCGACCGCGGTGCCGATTGTGGATTTGGCGAAAGCGTCGAGCAGACTGCCGGGCGCGGGCTTTGCGGTTTTGACGAGTTCCAGGTGGCGCAGGACGTTGTGCGCGAGCTCGTGGCCTAGGATGAGCGCAATCTCGTCGTCAGAGTTGGTGTGCCTGAGCAGGCCCGATGTGATCGCGAGGACGGTGCCGTCTGCGGCGGCGTTCTCGTCGTCGCTGCGCACAAGGAGCGTCGGGAACTCGCAGACCGTGTCAGGCGGTACGGTGACGTCGTTGCCGCCCTTGAGTTTGAGGCGGACGGGGCCTTGCTTTGCGGCGATGGCGGCGCGGGCGATGTAGCGTTCGGTGGCGCCTTTGCCTTCGCCGACGGCGTCGCCGTTCACGTGTGTGATGATTGCGCCGTTCGCGATGCCTGCTGAAGCGGCCGGCGCGCCGTCGACGGCGAGCGCGACGGTGACGGCGTCGGTGAGGGCGAAGTCGCTTTGTAGGCGCATGCGATCTTGCGCGTTCTGGAAGTTCGCGAGCGACCAGACAATGAGACCGATGTCTTGCTTGGTTTGCTTGCGCTCGGCGCAGTCGGCGGCTGCGGCTTTGCGCAGGCGAAAGCCTACGCGTTCAACGCGCGCGCGTTGCTCCATGTATGTCGCGAGGCCGCCGGTGACGCTGGCTGTAGGCCGTTGCGTGACGGGTGTTTCGGGCGACGGCGACGGCGTTGAGACGCAAGCCGTCAGGGCGATGGCGATGACGGCGGGCAGAAGATGGCGCAACATTGTGATGCTCAATCGAGTTGAAACGTCAGCGATTTCAGATACGCGGTTTCGGGCAGTTGAGGGTGCACAGGATGATCGGGCGCGGCACCTGCCGATCTGATCAGGCGTGCGGTGCGATTTGCGCGCGAGATGCCGACGGCACATTCGGTTTGGAAGCGGTCCAGCGGGATTGCGTGGCTGCAGGAGGCGAGGGTGAGGAAGCCGCCGGGCGCGACCAAGGGTGCGGCGAGGCGGGTGAGTTTGCGGTAGCCGCGTGCGCCGGATTCCAAGTCTTTCTTCGAGCGCACAAACGGCGGTGGGTCGCACGAGACGATGTCGAAGCGTTCGCCCGAGGGTGCAAGTTCTTCGAGTTCTTCCATCACGTCGCAACGGCGAAATTCGGCGTCGAGCTTCTCGGCGCGGGCTGTTGCGGCGGCGGCGTCTAGAGCGGATTGCGAGGAGTCGAGCAGGACGGCCGATTTGGCACCGGCTTTGAGTGCGCCCAAGGCCAGTGCGCCGAGGTAGCTGAAGGCGTCGAGAATCGTCGCGCCCTGGCTAAGGGAGATCAGGAACGCACGGTTCTCGCGCTGGTCGAAATACCAGCCCGTCTTCTGGCCGTTGATCGGGTCGATCGCGTGGCGGATGCCAGCCTCTTCTACCACCACGCCCTGGTCGAGGTTGCCGTACGCGATGCGGGCGTCGTCTTTGAGGCCTTCGTGGGCGCGCGCGGGGCTCTCGCTTTTGATGACGATGGCGCGGGGTTTGAATTCGCTTGTGAGCGCCTCAAGCCAGTGCGGTTCGAGTGCGTCCATGCCGGCGGTGCCGGACTGAACGACAAAGACATCGTCGAAGCGGTCGACGATGAGGCCGGGGCAAGCGTCGGCTTCGGCGTGGATCAAGCGGTAGTAGGGCTTGGCGAACAGTTTCGAGCGCAGCGTCTTGGCGCGATCGAAGCGGTCGCGGAAGAAATCCGCGTCGATCTTGGCGCCGCTCTCGCGCGCGAGGACGCGCGCGGCGATCAGGCTGTGCGGGTTGAAGTAGGCGGTGCCGAGGGGCACGTCCTTTGCGTCGACGAGTTCGACGAGGCTGCCGGGTTTGAGCGCCTTCGCGGCGGCACTCATCGCAATTTCGTTCGAGTACGCCCACGGCGCGCCGGATCTCAGGCGTGCGTCGTGTTTCGGTTGGAGGCGGACCTTCGGGCGGGCCGTCACAGCATTGCCGCGAGCACGCGGTCCGGCGGCTTATGGCCGTCGGCGAAGGTCTTGATGTTGATGATGACCTTTTCGCCCATGTCGACGCGGCCTTCCATCGTGGCCGATCCCATGTGCGGGAGCAGCACGACGTTCTTGAGCTTTAGGAGCTTTGGGTTGACCGCCGGTTCGTGTTCGAAGACGTCGAGGCCGGCGCCCGCCAACTCGCCCGCTTCCAGCATGCGCGCCAGTGCATTTTCGTCGATCACTTCGCCGCGTGCGGTGTTCACGATGAAGGCCGATGGTTTCATCATCTTGAGGCGGCGCGCGGACAAGAGGTGATAGGTCGCGGGCGTGTGCGGACAGTTGACGGAGACGATGTCCATGCGGGCCAGCATCTGGTCGAGGCTGTCCCAGTAGGTGGCTTCCAACTCTTCTTCCACCGGCTTTGGGACGGGCTTGCGATTGTTGTAGTGGATCTGCAAGCCGAAAGCCTTGGCGCGGCGCGCAACGGCTTGGCCGATGCGGCCCATGCCGATGATGCCGAGCCGCTTGCCCGTAATGCGGTGGCCAAGCATCCATGTTGGCGACCAGCCCTTGAAGTCGCCCTTCTGGAGCACGCTTGCGCCTTCGACGATGCGGCGCGGCACGGCCAAGATCAGCGCCATTGCAATGTCGGCTGTGTCGTCGGTTAGCACGCCCGGCGTGTTCGTCACGGTGATGCCGCGTGCACGGGCGCTTTCGAGGTCGATGTTGTCCACGCCCGCGCCGAAGTTTGCGATCAGGCGCAAGCGTTCGCCGGCGCGCGCGAGGACGCGGGAGTCGAGGCGGTCGGTCACGGTGGGCACGAGCACGTCGGCTTGTTGTACGGCCTCGGTCAGCTGCTCGCGCGACATCGGCGTGTCGTCCACGTTGAGGCGCGTGTCGAACAGTTCGCGCATCCGGGTTTCGATGGCGTCGGGCAGCTTGCGGGTGACGATAACGAGGGGCTTTTTGGTCGGCATTTTGTCGTTCAAAACGGGGTTGCGGTTCTTCCTAGCAGGGGCGGGGGTGAGTTCCTAGGCCTTCTGAGGCTTGTCGATTTATCTTCACGCGGTAAGGCAATGTTAAGCGTGAGAGCGCTGATATTGCTCATCTATTTTTACATGTGGACGGGGTCCGGCAGGCGACAAAGCCGCCGGGGGAAAGGCCAGCTTTGCGCATCTTGGCGACATTCATCGCGGTTTTGGTCGTGCTTGCCTATGCGGCTGCGGAGGCCGCGATTCCGGAGCCGCGCGCAAAGCCTGCTACGGAAACCGTTCTGGATGGCGCGGTGCCGCCGCCGATCGTCGCGACCGGCATGCCGGTGCCGCGCTGGGTCACGATCAAGGCGCGGCGGGTTAACGTCCGGCGTGGGCCGTCGCTCGAGCACGACGTCCTGTGGACGTATGTGATGCCGGGCCTGCCGGTCGAAATTACGGCGGAGTACGAGAGTTGGCGGCGGATCCGCGACGTCAATGGCGAGGTCGGCTGGGTGAAGTCCGTGATGCTGGATAACCGGCGCCGGGTGATGTTTACCGGGCGCGTAAACACGGCGATTCTGAGCGAGCCGAGCGCCGAGGCGCAGGCGGTGGCGCTGGCGGCGCCGGGGCTTGTCGCCGATCTTTCGGGGTGCGAGGGCGAGTGGTGCGAGGTTTCCGCGCGGGGCTATGACGGGTTCGTGCCGCGCGACAGGCTTTGGGGTGTGCGCCCTATCGACAACGGACGTTAGCGCTGCATGCGGCATCTGAAGAGCGCGGGGATACACACAGTAATTAGAGCTGGGGATTCAGGTATCGCTTGTGTCTACCGGGCCGCGCACGTTTGAACTTCAAGAGTGGTCCGAAGACCATCGGGATGCCTTTGCCGAGATGCAGCGCGATCCCGTCGTCATGGCCGACTTGGGTGGGCCATTTGATCGCGTCGCGAGCGATGCGAAGTTCGATCGCTATCGTGACGCGTGGCATGCCGACGGCATTTCGCGATGGGCGGTTGTTGTTCGCACAGGCAGCTTTGCCGGTTATGCGGGAGTCATGAGGCGCAGCGATGCGGGTCATCCGCTTGGTCCGCACTATGAGATCGGCTGGCGGTTCCGGCGCGAGGTTTGGGGCCAGGGCTATGCCACGGAGAGCGCGCGGCGCGCGTTGGATCATGCGTGGCGGGCTCTCGATGTGCCGGCGATCTTATCTTACACCGCGGCCGACAATCTGCGGTCGCAGCGCGTTATGGCGCGGCTTGGTCTTCGGCGGGATGCGGCGCGCGATTTCGTTGCGCGCTATCCTAGAGGCGAGTGGGCCGGTCTCGTGTGGGTCGCGGATCGACCGGCTACAATTCCAATGCGCTGACCGACGTGCGCATTGCGTTCATGCGGGGCTGCATGTCGTCGAGCAGGTGGCGTTGGGTTGGGATGTAGAAGAGCCCTAAGTCCATGCCTTTGAGCGCAATCTCGGCGCAGCGCGCTGGCATGATGAGATTCAGCGCAGGCGGTGCCATCGCGGGATCGGGCAGGTTCTTTGCGACGAGCGGCGTATAGACGGCGCCGGGCAGCAGCACGTGGAGGTCGATCGGCGCGTCACGGGTTTCGTCGCGTAGCCATTCGAGCATGATCAGCAGCGCGTGCTTCGTTGCGGCATAGAGGCCGAGGCCCCGGCCCTTCACGGCGGCGGGCAGGCTTAACGAGTTCTCCGAGGCCGTGAACAGCATGCGGCCGCGAGCGTTCGCGGCTGTGAGCGTTGCGACATAGCTTTGCGCAAGGCGCAGGCCTGCGAACAGGTTCACGTTGAACAGGCGCTCGGCGTTTTCGTCGATTGCCTGTTTTAGAAGGCGCTTGTTCTGGCCTATGCCCGCGTTCGAGCAGACGAAGTCGAGCCGGCCCGTGATCGCGAATGCCTCTTCGATGAGGCGCTGTGGGGCATCCGGGCGTGCGAGATCGCAGCGAAGCGTATGGGTGCCCGTGCCCAATTCCGCGGCGGCAGCAGCCAAGGTGTCCTCGTTGATGTCGGCGAGGATGACCGTGGCGCCGCGCGCCTTTAGCGCGGCGGCGATTGCCTTGCCTATGCCGGAGGCGCCGCCGGTGACGAGGGCTGTGGTTCCGCGATAGTCGATCATGTCAGACCTTCCGCTTGCCGAAGAACATCCGGCGGAACAGCGAGTCCTTCAGCACGAACTGGTGATAGAGCGCGGCGGCGACGTGCAGCGCGAGCAAAGCCGCGATGGCAGCTGCGATGTAGCCGTGGGCGATGCGGGTCGGGAAGGTGAGGAACGTCTCGGGCAGCGGGTCGCCCGAATTGCCGAACACGATCGCAGGCAGTCCTGCGGCGAGCGCGGTTGCGAAGCCCGTGCCCGCCATCAGAACGACCAAGATATAGAAGCCGTAGTGGGTCAGCGGGGCGAAGCGATCGAGCGCGGCGTTGCCGGTGGTCGCCTGCGGCGGGTGGCTTGTCATCCAGCGGACAACGAAACGGAGAACCATCAGCGCCAAAATCAGCATGCCGCCCGCCATGTGACCGCGCAGCATCTCGAGCTTTTCGGGCGCGCTGTTCGGCGTTTGCGACATAACGAAATAGCCCATAGCCAGCGCCATGATGATGAAGAAGGCGAGCAGCCAGTGCAGGATGACAAGGATCGGGTGATAGCGCGTGACCTGGCTCATGGGTGTTTCCTTCCTGTGGCGCTGGTCATCATGCCGACAATTCAGTGGTCGAGGAAGTGCGCGCGCATCTTTGCGCCCTGGATGCAGATCGCACTGCCGTACGCCCAGCTGCAAAGAAATGGGACCTGAGGCCCACGAATCGGGTATGCACGCGGTGTCCAATTCCGCCGGAGAATGTCATGAAGACGCCTTTGATCGTACTGCTCGCTGCGGCGGCCGCTCTCTTTCCCGCTCATGCGGATTCCGACGGCGATATGCTGCGCAAGCTCGATTTGCTTGGGACTTGGGCGTTCGATTGTTCGCAGCCGTCCGGCGACGACAATGCGGTTCTCGTCTATTCGGCACCGTCGGCGGACGCGCCGCCGCTCGAACACATTATGATGGGGCAACTTGATCGCGTCACGCCGGTCACCAACGTCGTGCTGCTGAAAGACGGCAAGGTTCAGTGGACGCAGGACGTGGAATCCGGACGGCTCACGATCGTGAACTTGATCGAGAGCGGCCGGCTCAAGACCTGGAGCTCAAAGAGCGCTACCGGCGAAGTGTTCATCGCCAACGGCAAGTTCGCGGCCGGCGACGAAGCGCCCTGGTTCAACCGGTGCGACTCGCGGCGGTAGGACCGGGATGGCGCTGGGTGACTTCGCCGCCACTTCTGGGTGCCGGGGCGTTGGTGTTGTCAGTCGATTTCAGTTCCGTCACCCAAGTGAATCTGACCTTGTCGGACGGTGAACCATCGAGCGGGTCGATTCCGTCGATCCACCAAATGCCATTGAGGTTGTCCGTCAGTTGTCGAGAAGGTTGTGATTCGCAACCCGCTATCGGTCGTGACAGCTACTTCTGGCAAGACTCCAAATAGTTCGCATCGTGCGATGCGCGCTTGCTGCAGCAGTTCGAACGCGGGCTGCCAAAGAGCTTCATCACTCCAGCTGCCGCAAACAATCGAGCGGGCGCTCTCGACGCGCCAACTCCATTCAACTCCAAGCGATACGCGACCTTTGGCGTTGCCTGGTGTTCCGTCGCGTTGACGTGTCGCGGTCAGATCCCCAAGCTCAAAGAACACGGCTGAGCCGTATCCTCTCCATATATGGCTGATCGGCAATCCGACCAGACTGGCGCAAAACAGCTCGAAAGCTTCATTTGTACCCATGAGCGAAATTTAGCGCGAAGAGTTATGGCTTGTCACCTATAGAGAGCTCCGATTGTACCGATGCTCTTGCGCGTTTGAGCGTCAGCCAAGAGCGGACAGGATGTCCGCGCTCCCGGGTCAGGCCAACTACGAACGGCGGAGTGCGCGACCGGCACGTGCCGTCGTCGACTTGCCGTCTTGCACGGTCAATGCGCCGTTCGTGTAGACGGCCTTGACGCCGAGCGGCGTTTTCTTCGGGTCTTCGAATGTGCCGGCGTCGATGATCTTCTTCGGGTCGAAGAGGACGAGGTCGGCGGCCAGGCCGGGAGCGATCACACCACGGTCTGCCAAGCCGAATTTCTTGGCGGAGAAGCCGGTCATGCGGTGGATCGCTTCTTCCATCGCGAAGAGTTTTTCATCGCGGGCGTAGTGGCCGATGACGCGGGCGAAGGTGCCGTAGAGGCGCGGGTGCGGCTTGCCGTCGAGCGTCGGGATGCCGTCGGAGCCGATCATCGTGCTTTTGTGGCGCATCACCGTGCGCACATCTTCTTCGCGCATCATGTGGATGATGATCGTCGTGCTGGGGATTTCCTGTAAAACTTGCGTGGCAGCTTCCGTTGCGCTGCAGCCCATTGCGGCTGCGAGTTGCGCGATCGAACGGCCTTCCCATTCGCTGCGTCCGCGCGCGGCGGCGATGACGATGTTCTTGGGGTCCGTCTCGCGGCCTGGGCCGCCGAAGGCGCCGTCGCGGAAGACGGCACCGAGCGAGGTTGAGCCCGCTGTGTAGGGGTATTGGTCGGCGTGGACGTTTTGGCCCTTCGCCTGAGCGTCCTCGATGAGCTTTAGCGATTGAGTGACGAGGCCCCATGCGCGTTCGCCGGAGGCTTTGTGGTGTGAGATCTGAACGGGCACGCCCGCGCGCTCACCGATTTCGATCGCCTCGGCAACGGATGAGAGGAGGCCTACGCCTTCGTCGCGCATGTGGGTGGCGTAGAGCGCGCCTGTGCCTCGCATGAGGTTTGCCAGTTCGACGAGTTCGTCGGTTCGCGCGTGGCGACCGGGATCGTAGATCAGCCCTGAGGACATGCCGACGCAGCCCGCTTCAAGGCCTTCGGCCACGATCTCCTTCATCGCGGCCATCTCCGCGCCGCTAGGCTCGCGCGCTTCAAGGCCCATGACGGCGTGGCGCGCGGTGCCGTGGCCGATCAGCGTCGCCACGTTTACGGCTGGCGGGTTCTGTTCCAGTGTTTGCATGTAGCCGCGATAGCCCTCCCATTGCGGCAGAGGGCGCGGGTCGACGGTTGCTGCGAAGCGCGAGGCGGGCTTCCACGGCGCGGGGCCGAAGCCGCAATTGCCGACGACGACCGTGGTGACGCCGCCCAACGTTTTGAACGCCATGTCGGGGTGGAGCACGACCGCGAAGTCGTCGTGCGTGTGGACGTCGATGAAGCCGGGGCTGATGGCGAGGCCCTTCGCATCGACTGTTTCTCGCGCCGAGCCTGTGAAAGTAGCGAGCGCCGCAATCTTGCCGTCGTCGACCGCGACGTCGCCGCGGACGGGTCGCGCGCCGGTGCCGTCGAAGATCTCTGCATCACGGATGATGAGGTCGTGCATCGGATCGTCTCCGCAGGTGTTGCGCGACAGTATCAGAGCTTCGATGTCAGGCGAAAAATGGTGAGACGTTTCCCCTGACGGCGACGGCAAGCGGCGTAAAACTCTTTGTCAATTGGACGTTTTGCGAATTGCTCGCGTGCGCGGTTGCGGTTATCTCATTCGTCGGGTGGGGGCGTATCGGCGTATGGGTCAGAAGACAGGTCAGTTTTCGATTCTGACGGCGCGCGTGCACCCGGTGCCGGAGAGCGAACTCTCCTCCTCAAAGAAAATTGACGCGGTTCTTCGCGCGCGGCGCGAAGACTATGCGGAATTGTGGGCGCTGACCGATAAGGCGCGCGCGCTTCGGCTCGTGCATCCGTCTTGGATCGCAGAGAAGGCCGCGCCGAATGGGCGGCGGTTCGGGCTTGGTTACTGGCAGAAGCGGCGCTTGATGGAGCGCTACCTCGAGGGCAAGCCGGGCTTGTCGGCGCCGTTCGTCACCCGGCGTTGGGCCGGTGAGTTGAAGGCGGCGCTTTTGAGCTCCGGGATTGCGGAAACCGGGTTTCCCGTTGCCGATCTGGCGGGGCTGCAGAGGGGGCTTGGGATCGAGCCAGCGGTATCCGAGACGCCGCCTGCGCCGGTTGCGGTGCTCGAGCCGACGCCGCCTCCGCCTCCAGCGCCTGAGCCGGTCGAGACCTTCTCGTCTCAGATCCAGCAGATTTTCTATGGCTCCGGGCCGGGGCGGGCGCGTCGGCTCGACGAACTGGCGAAGCAGTATTGCGGCGTGTACGACGTCGTTTGCCGCGAACAGAACGACGCGGGCGACCCGAAGGGCGGGTTTGCGACGCGCTCGCTGTTGGTGGTGCATGAGGTTGAGGGCGATGGCGGCCCCGAGCATGTTGTGTGCGAGCTCGTCGCGCATCTGCCACCGGGCGCGGTGGCGCGTTCGTACTTCATGCGCGCGGGTTATGCGTTCCGGCTGGCCGACGCGTGTGTGTGCTTGCTGTTCGATGCGGCGTACATGCCGGGGTTCATCACGACCGACGACGGCAAGGCGTTGAACGTCGTGCCGCGGGCGGGCGGCGGGCCGGGGTTCAAGACGGTGTTTCTCAGCGGGTTCGGTGGCGGGTCGCAGCTTACGCGCTTGACGCATCAGACGGCGCAAGCGGCCGGTGTCGGTGTCGCGCGGCGGCGTTCGCGGGCAGCGGAGACGGCGGCCGTGCGTTTGGGGCGCGAAGATCTGCGCGCGCTGCGCCGGTTCCGCATGAGCGATGAGAGCGCCGATCCGGCGGAGAACGAACTCATCCAGATCGCGCGGCAGTATCCGATGCTGCACGCCTCGCCGGAAGAGGCAGCGGCGTTCCCGAAGTTTGCGGGGCTGAAGCGGTAGCTTAGGCGAGCTTGCGAAGCACATTCGGCAAGTCGTCCAGTGTGGTCAGCCTTGCATGTGCCAGTGCGGCTTGCGGCCATGCCGCATGTGCTTGCCCCCATGGCCCACGGATGAGGAAGATCGCCTTCATGCCTGCTTCGCTTGCGGGAATGACGTCGTTGTCGACGCGGTCGCCGACGTAGGCGATTTCGTTCGGGGCGCAGCCGGCTTCCGCGATGACGTGGGCGAAGAAGGTGGGGCTTGGTTTCTCGATGCCCCAGCGTGCGCTTGAGGCGACGATGTCGGCCGGGACGTTCATTGCGTGGAGTGCTGCTTCGGCGGCTTCGGGTTGGTTGCCGGCGAGTCCGATGAGATAACCGAGGCGCTTCAGTTCGCTGAGGCAAGGGAGCGCGTCGGTGTACAGATCGGTCGCGTCGAACGTGTCGGCTTTGCCTGCTTCCTTGCGGGCGGCGCGCGCGGCGGCGAGGTCGAAGCCGGGCTGCAGGATTTCGAAGACGCGGGTGTGATGTTCGCCCCGGGCGATCACTTCGCGGAGGGTGGCGTCGAACTTTTCAAAGGGCACGCGCAGGTGTTCGGCCCACGCGCGCCACTGGCGGGTTTCGTCGATCAGTGTGTAACCGACGTCGAAGAAGACGGCTTTGATCACAAGCCGTCGAACAGCGCCGTCGAGAGGTAGCGTTCGGCGAAGGAGGGGATGATCGCGACGATCGTTTTGCCGGCCATGTCTTTGCGGGTGGCGACTTCCAAGGCCGCGGCTGTTGCTGCGCCCGACGAGATGCCGACCGGGATGCCTTCGAGCTTGGCGATTTTGCGCGCGGTGGCGAAGGCGGTTTCGTTGCCGATCGTGATGATCTCGTCGATCACGTCGCGATTCAGTATGCCGGGTATGAAGCCGGCGCCGATGCCTTGGATCTTGTGCGGGCCGGGCGGGCGGCCAGAGAGGATGGCACTGTCTTCCGGTTCAACGGCGACCATGCGCAGGCTTGGCTTCTTCTTCTTCAGGACTTCGCCGATGCCGGTGATCGTGCCGCCGGTGCCGATGCCGGAGACAACAACGTCAACCTTGCCTTGGGTGTCGTTCCAGATTTCCTCCGCCGTCGTGCGGCGGTGGATTGCGGGGTTCGAGGGGTTTTCGAATTGCTGAGGGATGATGGAGTTCGGCGTTTCCTTCTGCAGCTCCGTCGCGCGGGCGACGGCGCCACGCATGCCTTGGGCGGCCGGCGTCAGTTCGAGCTTCGCGCCGAGGATCAGCAGCATCTTGCGGCGTTCGACCGACATGGATTCTGGCATCACGAGGATGAGCGGGTAGCCTTTTGCGGCGGCGACGAAGGCGAGCGCGATGCCGGTGTTTCCGGACGTGGGCTCGATCAGCGTGGTGCCCGGCTTGATGTGACCCTTGGCTTCCAGGTCTTCGATCATCGAGACGCCGATGCGATCTTTGACGCTTGCCATCGGGTTGAAGAACTCGAGCTTGAGCAGAACATCGGCGACGGCGCCTGCTTCTTTCGCCATGCGGTTCAGGCGCACGAGCGGGGTGTCACCGATCGTCTGGGTGATCGAGTCATAGATGCGGCCGCGGCCGGGGAGCTTTGTCATTGTTCTTGTCCTTTCATTAGATCGCGAAGTCGGCGCGGACGCCCGGTGGTTCGGCCAATCCTTTTTCTTCGGCGCGGCGGCAGAGATCTTCGACAGTGATGGAATCGAGTTGGCGGAGCAATTCGATGTGGATTGCTTCGACCGCGGGGCGCACGACAGCCTCGCCGATCGGGGAGGAGCCGTTCAAGGGCGGTTCATCGGCGATTTCAAGCTGGGCCACGATGCGCACGATTTCGCCCGCGGTGATGCGGCGGCGTTCGCGGGCGAGGCGGTACCCGCCGCGTGGGCCGCGCACGCCCTTGAGCACGCCTGAGCGCACCAGCGCCTGCATCACCTGCTCGAGATAGCGGTGCGGCACGTTTTGGCGGCGCGTGATTTCCTTCGACTGCACGGGCTCGGGCCGCGAGTTGCAGGCGATGTCGACGACGGCCTCAAGCGCCAAGATCGACTTGCGGGAGAGGCGAAGCATTGGCGGTTAAACTCCTTTGACGCCGGTCGAGCCGAAGCCGCCCGACCCGCGCGCGGTGTCGGTCAAAGCTTCGACCCGGTCGAAACGGGTGGATGTGACGGGGGCGACGACGAGCTGCGCGATGCGGTCGCCACGTGCGATGCGAAACGGTTCTCGGCCGTGATTGATCAAGATCACTTTCACTTCGCCGCGGTAGTCGGCGTCGATCGTGCCGGGCGCGTTCAAGACGGTGACGCCGTGCTTCAGCGCGAGGCCGGAGCGCGGGCGGACCTGGCCCTCGTAGCCCTCGGGGAGCGCGATCGCGATGCCGGTTGCGACCGCGTGCACTTGGCCGGGCGCGATCGTTGTCTCTTCCGCCGAGACGAGGTCGGCACCGGCGGCGCCTGCGGTCGCGCGCACGGGCAGGTTCAGGCCGCGGCCGTGGGGCAGGGTCAGGACTTCGATGGCGACTTCGCTCACGCGCGCGCTCCTTTGAGGTGGGCGGCGATCTTGGCGGCGAGACGGTGCGCGACCTCGCCCTTCGCGAGCTTCGGCCAGGTGTCGGTCGTGGATGCGGAGATGATGTGCACTGTGTTGTCGTCGCCGCCCATCACGCCGGTTTCGGGCGAGACGTCGTTCGCCACGATCCAGTCGCAGCCCTTTTTCGCGCGTTTGGCCTTTGCGTGCTCGATGACCTTTTCGGTTTCGGCGGCGAAGCCCACGACGAGGCGCGGGCGCCCGCTCGCGCGCGATGAGAGCGTCGCCAGAATGTCTGGGTTTTCGACGAGGTTCAGCGCGGGCAAGCCGCCGGCGCCCTTCTTGATCTTCTGGTTCGCGGCATGATCGACGCGCCAGTCGGCGACGGCGGCAGCGCAGACGGCAACGTCGGCGGGCAATGCGCTTTCGCAGGCGGCGAGCATTTGGTGCGCGGTCTCGACCTTCACGAATTTCACGCCGCGCGGGGCGGCCAAGTTCGTCGGGCCGGAGACGAGTGTCGTCGTCGCGCCGAGATCGGCGAGGGCGCCCGCGATTGCGTAGCCTTGCTTGCCGGACGAGCGGTTCGCGATGTAGCGCACGGGGTCGATCGGCTCGTGCGTGGGGCCTGCGGTGACGAGTGCGTGGAGTCCTTTGAGCTCTTGGCTGCGCGAAAAATGGGCTTCGACGCTGGCCAGGATTTCGGCGGGTTCCGCCATGCGGCCGGGGCCGAACTCGCCACACGCCATGTCGCCGTCATTCGGGCCGATTGTGGTGACACCATCGGCTTTCAGCTGCGCGAGGTTTCGCTGCGTCGCGGCGTGCAGCCACATGCGCACGTTCATCGCGGGCGCGATCAGCACGGGCTTGTCGGTGGCGAGCAGCGCGGTGGAGGCCAGATCGTCGGCGCGGCCGGACGCCATCTTCGCCATCAGATCGGCGGTCGCCGGCGCGACGACGAGCAGGTCCGCGTCGCGCGAGAGTTGGATGTGGCCCATGTCGGCTTCGTCGGTCAGGCTGAAGAGGTCTTGGTACACCTTGTCGCCGGAGAGGCTCGCGACGGAGAGCGGGGTCACGAATTCGGTGCCCGCCTTCGTCACGATCGCGCGCACCTTCGCGCCGCGTTGCGCCAAGCGGCGGATCAGTTCGAGGCTCTTGTAGGCGGCGATGCCGCCGCCGATGACGAGTAGGATGCGTTTGCCGGTGAGCACGCGGGGGCTCCGATTTGTGCAGAGAATATGGAAATTACCTCAAACTACGACAAGGGGCGTAGAAATTTATTGTGATGGTGAGGATGGGGGTAATTGGCTGAATTTGTTGAGTTTCTCTTGAGACGTCGGCGCAGCCCCCTCCCGTGCAGCCCTGCTTCGCTAAGCTTCGCAGGGCACACGTACTCCCCCAACGCTTCGCATTGGGGGAGACAAGTCGTGTTTCTTGTCTCCCCAAAACTTCGTTTTGGGGGAGTACGTGCGCCGCGAAGCGGCTGCACGGGAGGGGGGCGGCGCAAGCGCCTCAGAAAGTGCGCCACCGTGAAGCCCGTGCGGCCGGGGAGGGGGTCCCCCGGCACATTTTGAGCGAACAACCCCATGTACCCGAGAGTTAGGGGTCGAAAATGAGGGTGCGTGGCCTAACCCGCCGCCGGTCATCGCAAAGCCCGTGCTCTTACGTTCGCATAAGTCCACGAAATATAGAACATATCAAGAACTCAAGCAAGACGGGAACAAGCCGAGAGCGTGACGGACTTGACGGAGAGGCGCTTGCCCTGGGAGCGCCGGCGTCCCGCCGGCTCTAGGGTTCCGGGAACGACAGTTCGGTGTATGTGCCCGGCGTTAGAGTTGCCACCGATTGGGCGACCGCATCTGTGTGATTGCGAATCTTCCGCCAATCGGTCGTTGGCAAGACCAAGATCGCGAGCGTGCGGCCGTCGAGATTCTGTTGGTGGCGGATGTGGCGGTCCGTGGTGATGAGCGCCTCGAACCCGGCCGCTTCGGCGGCTGTTAGCAGTTCGCCGTTCCGCAACGTCTGCCATCCGCGCTCGAACGTGGTGGCAACTTCATGCGCGCCCAAGGCATTTCGAAGCGGAACGGGCGTGCCTTGGTCGAACAGAATCTTCACGCGGGCTTCACGCGAGTTCAAGACTGCGTTGAGCGTGCTCGAGCACGGCATCGACTTGGGCATGCTCGACGCCTGGAAACCAGGCCAGAAACTCATCGACCGTTGCGCCGCCTTCGATGTTCTCGAACAGGGCCTTCACCGGCACGCGCGTTCCTTTGAAAAGCCAGGCGCCGCCGACTTTTCCGGGAATCCGCTCGACCGCGGGACACTGCGACCAGTCGATCATGCGGGTTAAGGTGGTGCGATTGCCGCGGAAATGCAAGCGGCCGTCACGGTTTAAGAGGGGCGAGTTCCAGGTTCCGGCCGCTGTCGCTCGCCCGCGAAAGCCTTAAACGTCAGAAACAAGGCAACAGCGAGCAGTGCGGCTTCCGTTGCGAACGCGATTGCCTCTTCACTCTCGGTCACGAAATAGCCTGCGCTTACTATGGTGACGTCGTCGGCCTGTATTGCCGGAATGAACCCGCCAGGATTGACCGCCTTGAGCTCTTTGTTGTGCTCAGCACTGACAAGCAAATCTGCCGGTTGCACCGGTGCGAGCCGGGATCTTCAAATCCTCTTCCCTCAGTAAGCTTGTGGCGCGCAAGTGATGGATCATCCGCCGCCCAGTTGACGGACGCGAGCAACGCCTAGCATAGCGAATCCAAACAGCGCGACACCGAGCGGAATGTGGACCCACATGAGGTTGGCGCCCTCTGTCGAGGACTTGCCTACTGCCGTCTGGATGACGAGCACCACCCCCAGCGACAACAGCGTGAAACCAAGTTTCGGTCCGTTCGGGACGCGGCGTAGAGAGACGAGGGCGGAGAGGCCCGCGGCGAGCGTCGACGCGATCAGAACAAAGGCATTCAGCGAGTGCGCCCTGTGACCCCAATCGACGCCGGGCAACATGAGACCGGCGAACACTGCCTGCGCGAATATAGCGGTGGCCAGCACTCCGGCGATGATGCTCCACCTTAGCCGCAAGCTGCGAGCGGGCTTGCTGGGTTCCGTTGCCGAGTCCGAGTGGACGGTTGCGGTACTCATCTTCGCCCTTTCCGCAGCCGACTCTTTCGACCTATCGGCTCCCTTGAACTGGTGCCCTCTGGCCTGCGGGCGACCCTGTGGCCTTCTCCTCCTCTGGCTTCATCGTTGCGGACCTGCGGTCGCGGCAGGTCGAGCAACGCTGCGATGACGTTCCATCGGTCGCGACTCGACGGCGTTGCGTCCGCGCAGACAACGACATCGCGCTCGTCGGTTCTCATCCTCACCTTTCCTCTCACCTGAAGGCCGCGGGTTGGAAAAGTTCGACAACGTTGCCCGAAGGATCTTGGAGTAGGATCTGCTTGCCGCCGGGGCCTTCGAGGATATCGTTTCGAAACCGCGCGCCGGCGGCGCGAAGGCGGGCGACTTCGGCATGGATGTCGTCGACGATGAGGTGAATGCGGTTCCAACCGCCGGGCCCGGGTTTCGCGCCGTCCGGCATAGGCCGCCCGGCGGAGCTGGCCGGTCCGCTCAGCAGCAGCCGCAACTTGCCGCGCGCAACGTCGGCGAAGGCGGGCGGAAAGTTGGTCAAAACGTCAAAGCCAAGAATTTTCGTGTAGAAGGCGACCGCCTTCTCAACGTCGTCGACCATGTAGCGGACGCTCACCATATCACTGTGCTTGGTCATGGACTCTCCCGTGCAGCGGATGTTCAGTCGCGGATCGCGTGCGCCAGCGCGATCACAAAAGTATGGCTGCCCCCGGTGACGATGACCGTCCCTCCCTGGTTCACCACGGTGAGCTGCTGCTTGGTAAGCACCACATCGTGTGCGTGAAACAGGGCGCTCGTTGACAGGAGCTTCACGCCTCGTGGTGGCGGGACATGCAGAACCGCATAGGGAATCAGAAGCTCATGCGTATGGGGTACGAATCCGTGACCTGAGCGGATGGCTAGGCTTGCGGCGCTTGGCACGCCTCCCGATGCGTGCGCCATCGAAGACAAACTCTGAACGGTCAGGAGTGCGCCGCCGACGCCCTTGATGAACCCTCTTCGGTCCGTTTTGATCTCGCTGTGGTGGTCGCGCATGTTCATACCCTGGTTCCCATCAGGTGGACGGTTGATCGCTAAGCCCAGCGAGCAAGAACTCGATGCGCGTCGCCAGTTCGGCGGCCGTTTGCCGGAACAGCTTGTAGGTGATGCGGTCGGATTCGCCGGTCGCGGGGTTCGCGATGCTCCAGTGGATGACCTCGGGGCGGCCGGGGAATTCGGGGCACACCTCGCGCACCCGATCGCACAAGCTGATCACCCAGTCGAAGCGCTGGTCAGCGAACACGTCCATGTGCTTGGACCCATGACCGCTAAGGTCGAGGCCGTATTCGTCTCGCATCACCCGCACGGCATTGGGGTGCAGTGGCTTGGGGTCGCTGCCGGCGCTCACCGCTTCGATGGCGCCACCCGATCGTGCCTTGATGAGCACCTCGGCCATTTGCGAGCGCGCGCTGTTGCCAGTGCAAAGGAACAGAATCTTCATCGGGCTGATCCGGGAGTGGTCACGCGAGGTAGGCTTGAGGCGGAGAGCAGGGTGCAATGCCCCCCCGGCGGCTGAGAGCTCTGCACCGATACGCGCCAGATCTGCTGTGTAGTAAGCATCCCGCCGATCGGCGGAACTCTGCCGCGCGGAAACCAGGCCGCCATCACGCAGCTTGCCAAGGTGATACGAGACGAGGTTCTGCGGTTCGCCGACCAACTCGGTCAACTCGTGCACGATGCGATCGCTCCGCGCGAGTTCACTCAGGAGGCGCCATCGCACCGGGTGCCCGGCTAGCTGCAGGAACTCAAACGGAGCGACTGTGCTGGCAGGATGATGTGGTCCCATGTCGGACTACATACATCAAATTCATTAGATACGTCAATATCATTTGATGAATAATATCACAGCGAAAGGGCGGGCTGGAAGCCCGCGCTCCCGGGATTTGGTTGGCTTAGGCGGTGCGTCGGTGTTGCGTCCGCAAGGGCCGGCTGGGAAGCCGGCGCTCCCAGGCGATTCGGTCATGCGTTCTTGTGGCGTGGTTTGTGGCGTTCTACTTGGCTGGGGGGTGAAACTTTGGGCGGGTTTTCGCCGGGCTTCGTTAACCGATCCGGCTTTTCCTGCATGGCAGGTTTGCGCGGCGGGCATTGGTGCTGCCGTATTTGCTGCCCATATTTGCGCGCCAGAAGCGGCACGTGGGCCATCGCTCGCGCCGGTTCTTTAGAGGGGCATCACGCTCGTTCTCACGCCCGCGTTTTCGGGGCCACGCGCCGCTTGTTCTTGCGGCCTCCATGACCTTTCCCGACGTTTGGGCTTTTTCCAACAGAGGTCACAATGACTGCGGTTCAAACCGTTTCTGCGGGGCGTAGCCCCGTGGCTTTGCTTGCGCTTGGCGCGCTCGGCGTCGTTTACGGCGACATCGGTACCAGTCCGCTCTATGCGGTGAAGGAGTCGCTTGCGGCCGCCAAGGCGTCGGGCGCGGATTTGCAGACGGTCGTCTACGGCGTTCTCTCGCTCGTGTTTTGGGCGGTGACGATCGTCGTGTCGGCGAAGTACGTGCTGTTCATTATGCAGGCTGACAACCGGGGCGAAGGCGGCGTGCTGGCGCTGATGGCCAAGGCGCTACAGGTAAAGCCCGAAGATCGCGTGCGGCGCGGCATCATCGTGGCGGCGGCCATGGCGGGTGCGGCGCTGTTCTATGGCGATGCGATGATTACGCCCGCGATCTCCGTTTTGTCCGCGGTCGAAGGTTTGGAGGTGCTTGCGCCGCAGCTTGAGACGATCGTCGTGCCGATTGCGCTGATCATTCTGATCGGGCTCTTTGCCATCCAATCGCGCGGTACGGGTGCGATCGGCTTGATCGCGGGGCCGATCACCGGGGTCTATTTTTTGTCGATCGCGGCGCTTGGGGTCGTGCAGATCCTCGATCGTCCCGACGTGGTGCTTGCCGCGCTCAATCCGCTGAACGGTGCGGCGTTTGTCGCCGCGCATCCGCATGTCGGGTTCGTGACGCTGGGCGTTGTCTTTTTGGCGGTGACGGGTGCGGAGGCGATCTATGCCGATATGGGCCATTTCGGGGCGAAGCCGATCCGGTGGGCTTGGTTCTTGCTCGTCTTTCCGGCGCTGTTCCTGAACTACGCGGGGCAGGGCGCGCTCGTTCTTCTGCATCCGGAGAAGGCCGAGAACCCGTTCTATCTGATGGTGCCGGGTTGGGCGCTCGTGCCGATGATCATTCTGGCGACGTTGGCGACAATCATCGCTTCGCAGGCCGTGATCTCGGGCGCGTTTTCGATCACGCGGCAGGCAATTCAGCTGGGGCTTTTGCCGCGCATGCGCGTGTTGCACACGTCGGACCGCGAGAGCGGGCAGATCTATATGCCGGCGGTGAACTGGCTGCTGCTTGCGGCGGTCGCCTGGCTTGTGCTCGCGTTCAAGTCGTCGTCGGCGCTTGCAAACGCTTACGGCATCGCCGTGACGGGCACGATGGTTGCGACCAGCGTCATCGCGTTCTTCGTGATGCGCGACGTTTGGCATTGGCGGGCTTGGCAGGCGGCGGCGGTGACGCTGGTTTTCCTGGCGATCGACGTGACGTTTCTTTCGGCGAATATGCTGAAGTTCGTCGAAGGCGGGTGGCTGCCGGTTGCGACCGGGCTTGCTTTGGTGTTGGCGATTTGGACGTGGCGCGAGGGGCGGGAGATTCTCTTCGCGTTGCGCACCAAGGGGTCGATTCCGCTCGACGACTTTATCGGCACGCTGAACGTCGGCTCCGTGCAGCGCGTCGGCGGTACGGCCGTTTACATGACGCCGGTGACCGATGCGGTGCCCAGCGCGTTGCTGCACAACCTCAAGCACAATCGCGTGCTGCATGAGCGGGTCGTCATGCTCACCGTGCGAACGGAGGAAATTCCGCATGTCGAGGAGAGCCAGCGCGTGACGGTGGAGGCGCTGCCGAAGAAGTTCTATCGGGTGATCTTGCGCTATGGCTTTATGGAAAAGCCTGACGTGACTGACGGCCTTTCGCGCTGCGACCCGTTGGGTCTTCCCATCGACATGATGCAGACGTCGTTCTTCCTCGGGCGCGAGAATCTGGTGCCCTCGGTGCATCCGCGCATGGCGCTGTGGCGCGAGAATTTGTTCATCGCGCTTAACAAGCTGTCGCAAAGCGCGCCGGACTTCTTTCGTATTCCGGCCGATCGCGTGATCGAGGTGGGCACGAAGGTGGAGATTTAGTCTGTGCGGGTATCTCCCCCGAGCAAGGCTCGGGGGAGTGGGTGCGCAACGAAGTTGCTGCACCCGAGGGGGGCTGCGCTGAACTCGAAGAACTGGGCTCAAATCTGATTGGGGGCTTGTCACCACCGCTCAGCTGCCCCCCCTCGGGTGCAGCACACCTTCGCTACGCTACGGCGTGCGTACCCACTCCCCCAACGAAGTTGGAGGAGACAGCGTTTGTGATTCAGAACTGCGCGATGGCCAGCGCGGCCAATGCCAGTGCGCCGATCCAAATCGCGACGCGGGCGTGGGCGGTTTGGCGGGTTTGGGCGTCGGCGATGGCGCGGGTGGAGTCGGGGTGGAGTTTGACGCCGCCTTGCGAGAGTTGGGCGGCGATTTGTTCGGCGTTCTTCAGGACTTCGGGGAATGCGGCGATGGCGCGGCCCAAGGTCGACATGCCTTCGGCGGCTTGGTTTAGGCGGGCTTGCGGGCCGACCTGGTCGATCATCCATTGTTCGACGACGGGTTTGGCCGAGTCCCAGATCGAGTGTTGCGGGTCGAGTTGGCGGGCGACGCCTTCGACGACGACCATCGTCTTTTGCAGCATCGCGAGTTGCGGCTGCATTTGCATGTCGAACATGCGCGTCACTTCGAACAGCTGCGTGAGCAGGCGCGCCATCGACATGTTGCTGGCGGGGCGGCCGAAGATTGGTTCGCCGATGGCGCGGAGCGCTTGCGCGAAGTCTTCGACGCTGTGGCGCGGGGGGACGAAGCCTACGGCCAGGTGGATGTCGGCGACGCGGCGGTAGTCGCGGCTTAAGAAGCCCGCCAGCGTTTCGGCCATGAAGCGGCGCGAGAGCGTGTCGAGGCGGCCCATGATGCCGAAGTCGACGGCGACGAGGTTGCCTTTCGCATCCACGAACAGGTTTCCGGGGTGCATGTCGGCGTGGAAGAAGCCGTCGCGCAACGCGTGGCGCAGGAAACTTTGGATGACGTTCGTCGCGATGCGCTTTAGGTCGTGGCCTTTGGCGCGCAGCGTTTCGATGTCTTTGAGCGGTGTTGCGTCGATCCACTCGGTGGCGAGGATGCGGCGGGTTGTGAGGTCCCAGTCGACTTCGGGGACGCGGAAGTCCGGGTCGTTCTTGATGTTGCCGGCGAACTCCGCGGCGGCTGCCGCTTCCAGGCGCAGGTCCATTTCGATGGCAACGGAGCGGGCGAGCGTGTCGACGCCCGCAGTCGGCTTCATGCGGCGGCCTTCCTCGCCGCCGAAATATTCGGCTTGGCGGGCGGCCCAGGCAAAGGCTTCGAGTTCGCGGGCGAAGTCGCGCTCGATGTTGGGGCGTAGGATTTTGATGGCGCGGAATCGTTTCGGCTCACCGTCGTTGGTGCGCAGTTCGACCTTGTGAACTTGCGCGATCGAAGCGGCGGCGATTGCTTCGCCGATGTCGCCAAGGCGCTGCACGTTGTCGCCGAGTTCCGCGCTAAGAATTGCGCGCGCTTGGTCGGCGGGGAACGGCGGCAGGCGATCTTGCAGTTCCGACATGTCGCGCGCGATGTCGGTGCCGATGACGTCGGGGCGGGTCGCAAGGAATTGACCCATCTTGATGTAAGAGGGGCCGAGCTTACCGAGCGCGCGGGCGAGGCGTTCGCCGCTGCGGCCGCGGGCTTCGGCCTTCGATCGCGGGAAGATGAATTTCAGCAGCTTCGCTTGCGGTGGGGCGAGGTCTTCCCACTCCGGCGGCGGTAGCACGCCATGGCTGCCCAGTACGCGGCCTGCGCGCATCAGGCGGCCGATCATGGCGAGTGAGCGGAACATTACGTGCTGCTCCGCTGCTGAATAAGAAGGGTTTCACGCGAAGCCGCGAAAACAAGGAAAGACGCGAACAGTTGTGCGTCTCCTTCTCGCGCGAAGCGCAATCCGAGATTCATCGCGCCTGCAGCGCAAGAGGAGAGCGCACTCTCTTCGCGTCTTTCCTTGTTTTCGCGGCTTCGCGTGAAATTCTCTTGCATAGTGCTAGCGCTTCCAGCCCGAATGCATCGCGACGATGCCGCCGGTCATGTCGCGCCACTTCACTTGGCTGAAGCCGGCGGCCGTGATCATGTCGGCGAATTGTTGTTGGGGCGGGAAGCGGCGGATGCTTTCGACGAGATATTGGTATGACGCGCGATCGTTCGTGACGGCTTGGCCGATGAGCGGGATCGCGTTGAACGACCAGAGATCGTAGAGCCGGCTCAAAATCGGGTTGTCGACTTTCGAGAACTCGAGGCAGAGGAAGTGGCCGCCGGGTTTGAGCACGCGGTATGCCTCGGCGAGCGCTTTGTCGATGTGGGTAACGTTTCTGATGCCGAAGGCGATCGTATAGGCGTCGAAGCTTGCGTCCGGCATCGGCAGCTTTTCGGCGTCGCCGCAAGAAAAGGTGATGCGCTCGCCAAAGCCGCGGTCGCGCGCGCGTTCGCGGCCGACGGCCAGCATGTCCGGATTGATGTCGCAGACGACGGCTTCGCCGGGTTTGCTGCCTAAGCGCTCCAGGAAGCGGAAGGCGATGTCGGCGGTGCCGCCGGCGACGTCGAGCAGGCGCATGCCGGGCTCCGGCGAGAGCCAGTCGATCAGCTCGTCTTTCCAAAGACGGTGCACGCCCATCGACATCAGGTCGTTCATGACGTCGTAACGGCGGGCGACGCTGGTGAACACTTCGCCGACCAGGCGCGATTTCTCGTCCTCCGCCACAGTGCGGAAGCCGAAGGAAACGGTGGGCTTTTCGTCGGCTGTCATTTGTCGTCTTTGGGGGCTCACCGTTACATAGTGCTCGTAAATTCCTTGAGCTAGGTTACACAGCGTCCCATGCCGGAATTGCCCGAAGTCGAAACCGTGCGCCAGGGGCTCGTCCCCGTGCTTGAAGGGCGCAAATTCGCCCGCGTGATCCAGCGGCGTGGCGATTTGCGCTTCCCGCTGCCGGCGAAGTTTGCCGAACGGTTAACAGGGCGGCGGGTCGAGAAGCTGACGCGGCGGGCGAAATACATCCTCGCGCATCTCGACGGCGGTGAGGTTCTGATCATGCATCTGGGCATGTCGGGGCGGTTCTCGATCGAGGGCGCGAAGGTCGGGCGCTTCGTTCATGCAACGCCGGAGCCCGGCAAGCACGATCACATCGTGTTCGAGACGGACAAGGGCGCGCGCGTGACGTTTACGGATCACCGGCGTTTCGGGATGATGGATCTGTTCAAGGCTTCGGACGAGGCGACCTACAAGTATTTGGCCGCGCTTGGGCCGGAGCCGCTGTCGCGTGCGTTTTCACCGGCGACATTGGACGCGGCGCTTGCGGGTAAGCGTACGCCGATCAAGGCCGCTTTGCTCGATCAGCGCGTGGTGGCGGGGCTTGGCAACATTTATGTGTGCGAGGCGCTGTTTCGTGCCGGGATTTCGCCGAAGCGGCTTGCGTCCTCCGTCGTGGGCGAGCCCTCGCGAAAGCTGGTGCCCGAGATAAAGGCGGTGCTGCGCGCGGCGATCAAAGCCGGTGGGTCGACTTTGCGCGACTACAAGCAGACGAGCGGTGAGCTTGGCTATTTCCAGCATAACTTCCTGGTTTACGATCGCGAGGAAGAGCCGTGTTTGAAGAAGGGCTGCAGCGGTGTCGTGCGGCGGATCGTGCAATCGGGGCGATCGACGTTCTTTTGTCCGACGTGTCAGCGTTAGCGGTCGCTCAGCAGCTTTGTTGCTCCAATCGCAAGGACAAGGCCGATCAATTGTGCGGCGAGAAAGCCCGGGACCGACGCGGGCGCGATCCCTGAGAAGGTGTCGGTTACCGAACGTGCCAGCGTGACGGCCGGGTTCGCGAAGGACGTCGATGACGTGAACCAGTACGCGCCAACGATGTAGGCGGCCACTGTCGTGGGGACGGCCTCGGGTCTTGTGCGCGCGGTGCCCCAGATCGTGAGGAGCAAGCCGGTCGTGGCGACGATCTCGCCGATGAGTTCACCGGTGCTGGCACGCACATGTTGCGATGCCTGCACGATCGGGAGCGCGAACATCGCGTGGGCGACGACGACACCGGTGATGGCGCCTGCGATGTGGGCGGGAACATAGAGGATCATGTCGCGCCATGGCGTTCGGCCTGACATGCACTCGAAGAGCGTGACCGCGGGGTTGAAGTGTGCGCCGGAGATCGGCGCGAAGATCGTGATCAAGGCGATCAGTGCGCCTCCGGTCGCCACGGCGTTCGCGAGCAGCGCCACGGCGTCGTTTCCTTGCGCGAGGCGCTCGGCCATGATGCCGGAGCCGACAACGGCAATCAAAAGAAACGCGGTGCCGAGAGCTTCGGCGAAGGCGCGGCGCATTAGACGGGTCCAATCTCGCTGATGCGTTCGGCTAGGTTCGATGTGCCGGCCGGGAGTGCGATCAAACGATCAATCGCTTGGCGAATGTCGGCAAAGATATCCATGAACGCTTTGCGCCGCTCGGCCTCGCTGCCTTGTGCGGCGGCTGGGTCGGGGAAGCTCCAGTGCGCCTTCACCGGCGCGCCGGGCCAGATGGGGCAAGACTCGGCCGCAGCGTTGTCGCAAACGGTGATCACGATATCCATGCGCGGGGCGCCCGGCGCCGCGAACTCGTCCCAGCTCTTGGAGCGCGCGCCGGCGATCGGGATGCCTGCAGCGCGCAAGGTTTCGAGCGAGAGCGGGTGGACTTCGCCCTTTGGGATGCTGCCAGCGCTGAACGCACGAAAGCGGCCCTGCGCGGAATGGTTCAAATACATCTCTGCCAAAATGGAGCGTGCCGAGTTGCCGGTGCAGAGGAACAGCACGTTTTGCGTGGAAGTGGCCATTTCACGCCTATCGGCTAGACGGATTTGGGCTAGGCGCGGCGACGTGCGCGGGCAGTCGGTTCACTGGATTTCTCCTTGGGTTTGGTTACGGCACATGATCCGCCTGCGCAGCAGTTCTGGGTCAGGAAGTCGATGACGGCCCGCATGACGTCGTAGTTGGCGGTGTAGGTCAGCGAGCGGCCGTCGCGGGTCGCGGCGACGAGGCCCGCATGCTTCAGCTGAGCGAGATGGAACGAGAGCGTGGGAGCGGGGAGGCCGAGCTTGTCGCCCAAGTACGTGGGCGTCAGGCCGCCACGGCCCGCCTGAATAAGGGCGCGGAAGACCGCGAGGCGATGGTCCTGGGCGAGCGCTTCTAAAGCGACGATCACACTCTTTGATTCCATAGTTCCATAAATATGGAAGTATCTTAGCCTGTCAAGTTCGCGTTGTGCGGTGTCGGGGGAGCTTGCGCGTGGCATGGGCGCATCCCTGCGCTTGGCCACTGGTGCCGGGCCGGTGCTTGAGCTAAACCGCTCGCGAAATTTGAGGCGGTGCTTCCATGACATTCGAAACGATCAAGACCGAGATGCGCGGCGCGGTGTTGCTGATCACACTGAACCGGCCACAGGCGCTAAATGCGTTGAACGCGCACCTGGTCGGAGAACTGGCGAAGGCGCTTGAGCAAGCCGAGGCGAATGCCGGCGTGCGCGCGGTGGTGCTGACCGGATCGGAGAAGGCGTTTGCGGCCGGCGCGGACATCAAGGAGATGCAGCCGAAGAGCTATGCGCAGACTTACAGCGAAGATCTCTTTGGCGGGTTTCACGACCGATTCACGGCGTTTCGCAAGCCGGTGATCGCTGCCGTGTCGGGCTTTGCGCTGGGCGGCGGGTGCGAGCTTGCGATGATGTGCGATTTCATTATCGCCGCCGACAACGCAAAGTTCGGGCAACCTGAGATCAAGTTGGGCGTTATGCCCGGCATTGGCGGCACGCAGCGGCTCACGCGCTTTGTCGGCAAATCGAAGGCGATGGAAATGTGCCTGACCGGGCGTTTTATGGATGCCGCTGAGGCAGAACGCTCGGGGCTTGTGAGCCGGGTGGTGCCGCTCGCCGAATTGGTGAACGAGGCGATGAAGGCTGCCGAGACAATCGCAGAGATGTCTTTGCCCATCGTGATGATGACGAAAGAAACGATCAACCGCGCTTACGAGACCACCCTTGCTGAAGGTGTCAGGTTCGAGCGGCGGCTTTTCCACTCAATGTTTGCGACCGCCGACCAGAAGGAAGGCATGAACGCGTTTGTCGAGAAGCGGAAAGCCAAGTTTGAGCACCGGTGAGCGCGTTGTGACGCAGCTTTTTGCGGGTTGACGGTCGCGGAAAGGGCCGTCTATAACCCGCGTCCCCTGGGCCACAGGGCAAGCACTCGAAGGGTTTATCCACATGGCGAATATCCGCTCGGCAGCCAAAGCAGCGCGCAAAGGAAAGCGCCGTGAGGCCGTCAATACTGCGCGGAAGAGCCGTGTTCGTTCCTTCGTGCGCAAGGTCGAAGAGGCTATTACCAAGGGCGACGCCAAGGCGGCGCAAGAAGCCCTTCGCGCGGCGCAGCCGGAGATCGTGCGTGGCGCCAATAAGCGCATCCTTCATAAGCGCGCTGCGGCGCGCAAAGTGTCGCGTCTGACGAAGCGCGTGAAGGCGCTGTCGAAGTAAAAGCGTACGCGTTCTAGTACCCCTGACAGCGTTCCCTTGAGCCTGCGCGACGCGCCGGGCCGTTATTCTATTCTCCATTCAGGTTTTACTTATCCAACGGAATCGCGCGTGGCGGGATTCCCTGTGCACGACGTGCGCCTTGCTGTTTTTCGCGCGTTACCATGCAGCGTTTTGGACAGCGATCATCCGTATACAGATCATCATCGGAATTGCCACATTGACGCGATGTGGTGATCGTCATATTTCGTAGGAAATTCCTGGTGTTTCTTGCGATACGCGTGTGACCGTGTTTCACGAAAATATCTCGGAGTTTGTCGAACGCATTACGGCCTTGTGACGCTGATTTAATGGTTCGATGACATGTTCATGCATTGATCCTCTTTCGCCGTTCAAACGGTTGTTGTATGGTTAAGGGGCGATGAAGATTGGGGCTACGACAATGAAGATTACAATGGAGAAGGCGTCCAAGACGCTCCGTCGTAGTGTAGGCGATCTGAAAGCCGTTAAGTCTTAAGTTCCGGGTCCGTCCTCGGACTCTGGTCTTCACAGTTCTTAATTTGTGCGTTGGGTTCCGCGGGCTTTCCTGCGGGGGCGATGGATTTTTGCGTTTTTGGGAGCGCTTTCGACCTCATGGGGTACGCTGGGGACATCGATCCAAAGGAAGCCTGGGCGCTCTTGCAGAGCGATCCCAAGGCCCAGCTTGTCGATGTGCGCTCGGCGGCCGAATGGACGTTCGTGGGCGTGCCAGACCTTTCCCCGCTCGCCCGTAAGGCGATCCTCGTGGAATGGCAGGTCTATCCCGACATGGGCAAGAATCCGGCGTTCGAGCAAACGGTGATGGCACGCCTTACCGCGGCTGGCGGAGCGATGGTGTCGCCGGTGTTTTTTCTGTGCCGGTCAGGTGCGCGCAGCCGTGCGGCGGCGATCGCGATGACGGCGAAGGGTTTTGCAAGGTGTTTCAATGTTGCCGGCGGCTTCGAAGGGGATGTCGATGCCGAGCGGCACCGGGGAAACACAAATGGTTGGAAGGCCGATGGTCTTCCGTGGGTGCAAACCTAACGCGAGACGCCAGGGTGGGTGTCTTGCGGGAGGAAGTTCGTGGGGCGTTGGCGGTGCGTGATTTTTCGCACTGTCTTCCAAAGTAGAAGATGACATCAGGCGTGGAACGGATTCTAACTCCGTCAGAGGGGCGCTGCTTGATGAGAACTATGACGTGCAGACGCCGTCGCATGACAGGTTGAGGAAGAACAACCGGCACGCGGCGGTCTGGGGTAGCAAGGCAAAAAAGGGAAAAGAACAGTGACCTCTCAAGAAGCAAAACCCGCAATTGAAGCGATCTGGAACCGCGTAACTGAGCGGTTGAAGATCGAGTTGGGACCGAAGTTTCAGTATTGGGTGTCGCCTTTGCGCGTCCTCTCGGCCGAAGGCGACCGCGTCGTCATCGCGTGCCCGAGCCGGTTCGACCGCGATAAGGTTGTAGAAAGCCACGGCGAGCGCATCGCCAATTTGATCTGCGAGTTCGGGCCGGAATTCGTGCATGTCGATTTCGTGGTCGATTCACGGCCGCGCGCCGTGCAGCCGCAGGCAGCCGTCAGCGCGCGCGCGACGACCATCGACAGCCTGGGCGCAGCGCCTCTTGAGCCAACGTTGGTTCAAGGCTCGATCCCGCTCAACAAGGGCCACACGTTCGACACGTTCGTGACCGGCAAATCGAACCAGATCGCCTTCAACGAAGCCAAGCGGACGGCGGAAAGCGATACGCCCATTCACAATCCGCTGTTCCTTTACGGCGGGACCGGCCTGGGCAAGTCGCATCTGATGCATGCGATCGCGTGGCGCAAGCTGCAGCGCAATCCGAACCTGCGCGTGATGTTCGTAACGGCCGAGACCTTTATGCGGCTCTTCGTGACGGCGCTGAAGGCGAACGACACGATGACGTTCAAGAATTTGGTGCGTAACGTCGACTTGCTTCTTGTCGACGACTTGCACTTTGTCTTGGGCAAAGAGGCGACGCAGGAAGAATTGCTCGCGGCGTTTGACTGGCTCAGCGACAATCAGAAGCAGATCGTCGTCTCCGCCGACCGCTCGCCGTCGTTGTTCGAGGGCTTGTCGGAGCGTGCGCGGTCGCGGCTGCTCAAGGGCGCATCGATCGAGATCCAGCCGACGGATTTCGAGTTGCGTCTGGCCATTCTGGAGGCGAAGGCACGGCAGATCTCGCGCGAGCGTCAGGGCAACTTCACGCTCAACACGCAGGCGGCGCACTTTATGGCGCAGCGCATCAACTCCAACACGCGCGAGCTCGAAGGCGCGCTCAATCGCGTGGTGATGCAAAGCGAAGGCAACAAGCCGATCACGATCGAGAATCTAAACGTGTGGCTTGCGGATTTCTTGCGGTCGTACGATCGCCGGGTGACGATCGATGAGATCAAGAAGAAGGTCGCCGAACACTACGGGCTCAAGACGGCCGATTTGGAGTCTCCGAACCGGTCGCGTTCGATCGTGCGTCCGCGCCAAATTGCGATGTTCCTCGGGCGCTTGCTCACACCGCGCTCGTACCCGGAGATCGGGCGCCGGTTCGGAAATCGCGATCATACGACTGTGATGCACGCTGTGGAGACCATCCAACGCTTGACCGGCATGGATCCGGCGTTCGCCGACGAGGTGGAGCAGCTTCGTCTCTCCATCCGCAACTGGCCGGTGGACGCCTCGTCCGGCAACTTGCGGCCGGGGGTTTCCACAGAGGGCGAGCAAGCTCAAAGTCAGAGCTAAAACACCCTTCTAAATCAAACAGTTAGATACGGCGTCCCAGGGCGAATTCCCTTCCCTGGGGCGCCGTCTCACATTATACTGAATTTCTCAGTTGCCGCGCCCTTTTTGGCGCGGCGCTTTTGTCTTCACACCCCACGTTCCAACCGGACATACGCATGCGGATCACCATTGAACGGGCGAGCTTCCTCAAAGCGCTGACACATGTGCAGAGCGTCGTTGAGCGACGGAATACGATCCCGATCCTCTCGAACGTTTTGTTGCATGCGGAGAAGGGAAAGCTGTCGCTGACGGCGACCGATCTCGACATCGAGGTGGTTGAGACGGCGGCCGCCGATGTGGTGAGAGCCGGTGCGACGACAGCGTCGGCGCACACGTTGTTCGACATCGTGCGCAAATTGCCCGAGGGCGCGCAGGTGGAGCTTCAGACGAACGAGAGCGACGGGCGCGTGACGCTGTCGGCCGGGCGGTCGAAGTTTCAGCTGCAGGCGCTGCCGCGCGAGGACTTTCCGGCGATGTCGGCGGGGACGTTGCCGCACAAGTTTTCGCTGCCGGCCAAAGACTTGGCTGAGATGATCGACAAGACGCGGTTCGCCGTTTCGACGGAAGAGACGCGGTATTACCTGAACGGCATCTATTTCCATGCTCATCAGGAAAAGAGCAAAACCTATTTGCGCGCGGTGGCGACGGACGGGCACAGGCTGGCGCGCTACGAGTTGAACGCGCCGAAGGGTGCCGTCGAAATGCCGGGCATTATCGTGCCGCGCAAAACGATCAACGAAGTGCGCAAGCTGATCGAGGATACCGAGGAAGCGGTCGAAATCTCGGTGTCGGAGACGAAGATCAAGTTCAATCTGGGAAGCGTGACGCTGACCTCGAAGCTGATCGACGGAACGTTCCCGGAGTATCAGCGGGTTATTCCGGCGGGCAACGACAAGATGCTTGAGGTGGTCTGCGACGACCTGAAGGAAGCCGTCGATCGCGTGTCCACGGTTTCGACGGAGAAGTCTCGGGCGGTGAAGCTGAACCTCGAGAAGGGGAAGCTGACGCTGAGCGTGGTGAGCCCGGAAGCCGGGACGGCGACCGAGGAATTGCTCATCGATTACAAGGCGTCGCCGATCGAGATCGGTTTCAACGCGCGCTACATCATGGACATTTTGGAGCGCGTGGATGGGGCGAAGGCGGTGTTCGCATTCTCCGACGCCGGTTCGCCGACGCTGGTGCGCGAAAGCGAAGGCGATGCGGCGCTCTATGTTTTGATGCCGATGCGGGTTTGAGTAGTTGAACCATGAGTTTGGGTGAGGTCAGGGCTGAGGTGATGCCTCGCGCGCGTGCGCGCGTTGCGGTGACGCGCCTCATGCTGACCAATTTCCGCTCGTATGGGATGCTGGACCTGAAGGTTGAGCCCGGGCACGTGGTGCTCGTCGGGCCGAACGGGGCGGGCAAGACGAACGTTTTGGAGGCGCTTTCGACGCTCGCGCCGGGGCGCGGGTTGCGCGGGGCGAAGCTTGGCGACATGGCGCGCTCGCTGCCTGGCGAGAATGTGGCGCGGCCGTGGGCGGTGTCGGCGACGTTGGGTGCAGCGGCCGGCGAGACGCAGCTTGGTGTCGGGTACTTGCCGGGTGGCGAGGACGCGGTGACCAAGCGCGCAGTGAGGATTGACGGTGTGCCGGTTGCGAACCCCGCCGCGTTGGCGGAGAGGGTGCGGCTCATTTGGCTCGCGCCGTCGATGGATCGCTTGTTCCTCGATGGGGTATCGGAGCGGCGGCGCTTTTTGGACCGGCTGATCGCGAGCTTCGATCCGGCGCACGCGCGGCGTTGGGGGGCTTACGAGATCGCGATGCGCGAGCGGTTGTCAGCGCTGCGATCGGGCGCGCAGGGTGCGTGGTTGAATGCGCTGGAGCGGACGATCGCGGAAACCGGCGTTGTCGTTGCGGTGTCGCGACTTGAAGGTTTGGCGCGGCTGGTGCGATCGATGGAGGAGCAGCGTGCATCGGTGTTTCCGCGCGCGGATGTCGCGATGGCCGGGACCATCGAGGGGTTGCTTGAGAACGTCGCCGCGGTCGATGTCGAGGATCAGTTTGCATCGATGCTGGCTGGCTCGCGCGCGGCCGATGCCGAGGCGCGGCGCACAAGCTTTGGGCCGCATCTGACGGACTTCGTCGTCAAGCATCGCGAGAAGGGCCGTCCGGCGCAGGAGTGCTCGACGGGAGAGCAGAAGGCGCTGCTGATCCGGTTGGTGCTCGCCAGTGCGGGGTTGCCCGCGCCGGGGGCGCCGGAGACGCCGGTGCTGTTGCTCGACGAAATTGCGGCGCATCTCGACGAGGGTCGCCGCCGGGCGCTGTTTGACGAGATCGACGCCCTGGAAGTTCAGGCCTGGATGACAGGTACAGACGCGCCGGCCTTCGCGGCGCTTGATGGCCGCGCGCAGTTCAAGCGCGTCGGCGATGGCCAGATCCGGCCGGTGTGATTGCAAGTTTGGAAATGGATTTCTTGAAATGACAATCGAAGACGACGGCGTCGACCGCGAAAACGAAAAAGAAAACAAGAAAAAGAAGGACGCGGCAAAGCCGAAGGACATTCCGACGGACGGCGAAGAGTACGGCGCGGATTCGATCAAGGTCCTGAAGGGCCTTGATGCCGTGCGCAAGCGGCCGGGTATGTATATCGGCGACACGGACGATGGGTCCGGGTTGCATCACATGGTCTATGAAGTCGTCGACAATGCGATCGACGAGGCGCTTGCCGGGCATGCGACGGCGGTTGTCGTCAGTCTGAATGCGGACGGGTCGTGCACGGTCAGCGATAACGGGCGCGGGATTCCGACGGACATTCACGCGGGCGAAGGCGTGTCGGCGGCCGAAGTGATCATGACCCAACTGCACGCCGGCGGGAAGTTCGATCAGAACTCGTACAAGGTCTCGGGCGGCTTGCACGGCGTGGGCGTGTCGGTGGTGAACGCGCTCTCGGAATGGCTGGACCTGCGCATTTGGCGCAACGGGCAAGAGCATTACATGCGGTTCCGCCACGGCGACCCTGAGGCGCCGCTGAAACTGGTCGGTCCGTCGAAGGACAGGCGCGGAACGGAAGTTACTTTCTTGCCGTCGACGGGAACGTTTACGAAGACGGAGTTCGATTTTGGGACGCTTGAGCACCGCTTGCGCGAGCTCGCGTTCTTGAACTCGGGCGTGACCATCAACTTTTCGGATATGCGCGGGGTCGAGAAGAAGGAAATAACGCTGCACTATGACGGTGGCGTGGAAGCGTTCGTGCGCTATCTCGACCGGACAAAGACGCCGCTGATTTCGAAGCCCATCACGTTCAAGACCGAGAAGGACGGGATCACGGTCGAGGTCTCTATGTGGTGGAACGACAGCTACCACGAGAACATGCTCTGCTTCACGAACAACATTCCGCAGCGCGACGGCGGCACGCACTTGGCCGGCTTCCGCGGAGCGCTGACGCGGGTCGTGAACGGCTATGCGAACGAGAGCGGGATTGCGAAAAAGGAAAAGGTCGCGCTGACCGGCGACGATTGCCGCGAAGGATTGACCTGCGTGCTGTCGGTGAAAGTACCCGATCCGAAGTTCTCGTCGCAGACGAAGGACAAGCTCGTTTCTTCGGAAGTGCGGCCGGTTGTCGAAAACATCGTCAACGAGCAGCTCGGCACGTGGTTCGAGGAGCATCCGAACGAGGCGAAAGCCGTTGTCGGCAAGGTGATCGAGGCGGCCGCGGCGCGCGAGGCGGCGCGAAAGGCCCGCGAACTCACGCGCAAGAAGAGCGGGTTTGAGGGCGGACTGCCGGGTAAGCTGGCGGACTGTCAGGAGCGTGATCCTTCGAAGGCCGAGATCTTCATCGTCGAGGGTGACTCGGCGGGCGGATCGGCGAAGCAGGGCCGCAATCGTTTGAACCAGGCGGTGCTGCCGCTGCGCGGCAAGATTCTGAACGTCGAGCGCGCGCGGTTCGACAAGATGCTGTCGTCGAGTGAGATCGCGACGCTGATCACGGCGCTCGGCACCGGGATCGGGCGCGAGGAGTTCGCGCCGGACAAGCTGCGGTATCACAAGATCATCATCATGACCGACGCCGACGTGGACGGCGCGCATATCCGCACGCTGTTGCTCACGTTCTTCTACCGGCAGATGCCCGAGCTGATCGAGCGCGGTTATCTCTACATCGCGCAGCCGCCGCTCTACAAAGTTACGCGCGGCAAATCTGAGCGCTACCTCAAGGATCAGCGCGAGTTCGAGATCTTCGTGATGGCCGAAGGCGTGCGCGATGCGGTGCTGAAGCTTTCGAACGGCGAGCAGGTGGCGGGGCCCGATCTGGGAGCCATGGCCGAGTTCGCGCGCACCGCAAAGGGCGCGCTGCAAAACCTTGCGGCGAAGTATCCGATGTTTGCCGTCGAGCAGGCGGCCATCGTGGGTGCGCTCAACGCCGACACGCTGTCGGATCCGGCGCGTGCCGACGCGGCGGCGAAGGCCGTGGCGGCGAGGCTTGACCTCGTGTCGAACGAGCTTGAGCAAGGGTGGACGGGCGAGGGCGGGCACAACGGGCTCGTGTTCCGCCGCCGTGTGCGTGGTGTTGCCGAAGAGATCGTGCTCGACTCGGCGCTCGTCGCGTCGGCCGATGCGCGCCGTCTCGACAAGTGGGCTAAGGAGCTGCACGGCGTTTACGCGCAGGCGGCGGCTGTCACGCGCGGCGAGGAAACGCATCCGGTGCGCGGCCCGAGCGAGCTCGTCGACGCGATCTTGGCCTGGGGCCAGAAGGGCCTCACGCTGCAACGCTACAAAGGCCTGGGCGAAATGAACCCGGAGCAGCTTTGGGAGACAACGCTCGACGACAACGCGCGTTCGCTTCTGCAGGTGCGCGTCAACCACGGCGATACGGCGGACGAGATTTTCTCCAAACTCATGGGCGACGTCGTCGATCCGCGTCGCGAGTTCATCCAGGAGAATGCGCTGGCGGTGGCGAATTTGGACGTGTAGCGCTGCGCAACTCAAGGCGGCGTCGGCGCGATAGCCGACGTCGGGCGACGCCTCACCGGCCAGCGGTGCGCCGTAGCGTCAACCGTCTAAGCTCGACGAATGGGTCACCCATGCTTAGGTTCGCTGCCAACACTATCGTTTGGCAGGGGCCCCCATCATGAACGTTTCCGACGCAATCAACTCCCGCATCACCACGCGTGCGTTTCTCGATAAGCCGGTTTCCGGCGAGGTTTTGCGCGCCATTCTTGAGACCGCAAAGCGGGCGCCGTCGGGCGGGAATTTACAGCCTTGGCACGTGTGGGTGCTCGGCGGCGACGAGATGGTCCGCTTTAAGGCGATCATCAAGGAGAAGTTGGCGGTTAGCCCGCGCGGGGAAGGGACGGAGTATCAGATCTATCCGCCGGAGTTGAAGGAGCCGTACAAGGCGCGGCGCTTCAAGTGCGGAGAAGATATGTATGCGACGATCAATGTGGGACGCGAGGACAAGTTCGGGCGGCTTTTGAACTTTGCGCGGAACTTCGAGTTCTTCGGTGCGCCGGCGGCCTACTTCTTTGCGATCGACCGGCAGATGCAGCAGGGGCAGTGGGCGGACCTTGGTATGTTCATGCAGTCGATCATGTTGCTCGCGCGCGAGCATGGGCTGCACACGTGTCCGCAAGAGGCGTGGGCGATTTGGCACAAGACGGTGGGAGAGTTCTTCTCCATTCCAAGCGAGCTGATGCTCTTTTGCGGGATGGGGATCGGGCACATCGATGAGACGCACCCGATCAACACGCTTCGGACGGATCGCGCGCCGCTCGGCGAATTCGCGACCTTCGTCGGGGTCTAGTCTTTCATCTTGGCCAGTGCGGCGGCCTTGGCGGCGGCGGTTTCGGCGACGGTGAGCCCCAGCTCGGTCGCGACGCGATCAACCAGCATATTCTCGAGGCGATCGAGCTGGCCGTCGATAAGGCAAACTTCCCAGATGTTCTTCACGATCTCCTTACGCTCGTCCATCGAGTAGCCTTTGCGGACGGCGTTCGAAAAGATCCAGTCGTCATAGGTGTTCGCCTGCCTGACCTCGGCGAGCGACAGCAGCGTGCGCGCTTGGTCGGCCGGAAGGTTCAACGTTTCCTTGAGAAGCCGCACGACCGTCCCTTGCTCGACGGGATCGTAGTGCCCGTCAAGGCGAGAGGCTTCGATAAGAAGCGAGGCGACGGCGACTTGGCGGCGCTCGAACGGGTCCGGGTTGATCGCATTGTCTTCCATGCGCTTTTCGAGATAGGCGACGATCTTGTCGAACATCGGCACAACCTTTCAGATTGGGTGATTTGCCCAATCTGGCAGATGCGGCCCAGAACGAAAAGGGTTGGCGATCAACCTATTGCCAATGACCTCCGGGTTCCGGACCCGCGTAGGGCAGTTTCTTACGCGGAATCAGCGTGTCGATCACCACGGCAAGGCCGGGCAGGGCGGTTAGCGCCATGACCATGTTCACCATGAACATAAACGTCATGAGGAGCCCCATGTCGGCTTGGAACTTCAGCGGCGAGAACGACCAGGTCGACACGCCGATTGCGAAGTTCAAGGCGGTGAAGAACACGCCGTTGCCGGTTTCGAGCACGGCTTCCGAATAGGCGTCGGAGATGTTCGCGCCGCGGGACAGGTGGTACTGCAGGCGGTTGTATATGTAGTAGGCGTAGTCGATGCCTAGGCCGACGACGAGCACGATCACCGGCAGCGTCGACACCTTCAAGCCGATGTCCAGCACGAGCATGAAGTAGTAACCGAAGAACGTCGCGTAGGTCAGCGGCAGACAGCAGCCTACGCAAGCGCGCCAGTCGAAGTAGGTGATGTAGGTCAGGAAGATCACGATCACATAGACGATCAACACCGACGGCAGTTCATAGGCCGTAATCGTCTCGTTGACTGCGGCCGTCACGCCGGAGTTGCCGGAGGCGAGTCGGATCGTGAAAGAGTCCGGTACGCCCTCCAAGAGCAGGATCTGGGCGTTCGCGAACTCGGGCTTTGCGAAGACGGATTGCAGATCGACCTGGGCTTTGCCGTCCGGGCCTGGCTTGACGTCAAGCGTCGTCTCCGCGCCGGGGACTGGCGCGCCAATGATCTTGGTGAGCTCCTCACCCACCGGCGGGTTGGTGAAGCCCTTGATCGTGAAGGTCGCCGGTTGATCCTTGATCGCTTCCGGCGTCGTGTAGGTGACAGGTCCCGCTGCCTGCTCGCGGGTGAAAGTCCACACACTTGTCGATTTCGCCGGTTCGCGCCGCGGCTTGCCGTCGGCGAGGTACTCGGGCGGCATGATGAGGTCGCCGTAGTTGCGGCCCGCGCTGAGTACCGGTGGGAAGCCGCGTGCTTCAATCCAATCCTTCGCAGCCTTAACGACCTTATTGATCGTCGTCGCTTTGCCATCGACCAAGAAGACTTGAACCGGCAGAAGTGTGCAGTCGGAGTCGATCAAACCGGATGACGAGGGAATCGGGCCAACCGCCTGGACGAGGGCGTACTGGTTGCGTGGCAGGGCCTTCCATTTCAGGTTGCCTTCGTTCCAGCCGGCGGCGATCTGCTTGGCGGTGAACGGCGTGCTTTGCACATCGCGCACGCCTTCGACGTTGCGCATGTACCAGCTGAACTCGTTCAGATAGTTCATCGAGCCGTAGTTGATACAGGCGCCCGGGGGGGTCTCAACCACAATCGTGAAGAGATCGAGGCCGATCGAAAACTTGTCCGAAATCGTACGTGCGTCGACGTTGTAGCGAGAGTCCGGCCGCAATTCCGGCGAGCCAGCGTGCAGGTCGCCGACGTGGCGATCCATGCTCTTTACCGCGGTGAAAACGAACGCGGCGAAGAAGAGAATCGAAACCGGGAAAGCGACCGAGGGTTTCCCAAAGACCCTTAGAAGCTTCATCCATTTCAAGCGCTTGTCGCGCGCGCGCGTGACGCGCTCGCGGTAGTCGCTCGGGAACGTCATGTAGGTGACCATCACGGGCAACATGATCAGGTTCGTGACGATCTTGAGAATCGTACCGATGGCCGCCGTGATCGCAAGCTCTTGAATCTGCGGGATCGGCACGATGTACAGTGCGGCGAAGCCTACCGCGTCCGTCAAAATCGAGATGGTGCCGGGGACCAGCAAGCCACGAAAGCTCGACCGGCCCGCTTTCTCGGCGTTTGAGCCGTGTGCAAGCTCAGCGGTGATCATGTTCAGCTGCTGAACGCCGTGGCTCGTGCCGATGGCGAAGACCAGGAAGGGCACCAAGATGGCCAAGGGATCGAGGCCGAAGCCCAAGATCGTGATCAGGCCGAACTGCCAGACGACCGACGTTGCCGAACAGAAGACGGTGAGCCACGTCAGCTTCCAGTCGCGGCAATAGAAGTAGAGCGACAGGACTGTCAGGATGAACGCCAAGGCGAAGAACGGCGGCGCGGAGGTGATGCCACCTTTCGCGATGTCGGAGATGTTCTTAGCAAAGCCGATGATGTGGACCTCAAGGCCGTCCTTCTCGAACTTCTTGCGGATCTTCTCTTCGAGTTGCGTGCCGAGGTCGATGTAGTCGAGCTTCTGCTGTGTGCCGGGGTCATATTCGAGCAGTTCGGTGACGATCAGCGATGCTGTGAAGTCGTTCGAAACGAGGCGGCCGACGAGATTGCCTTTAAGGACGTCGTTCTTGAGCTGTTTGATCGCGATGCCTTCCATCTCGTCCGGCGTGATCTTGCCGGGGATGACGTCGCGGGCCGAGATGCCGTCTTCGGTGATTTCGAGAATACGGGTGTTCGGCGTCCAGAGGCTTGTGACCGTGCGGCGGTCGACGCCGGGCAGGTAGAAGATGTCTTGCGTGATATCGTTCAGCGTTGTCAGGAATTGTTTGTTCCAGATGTCGCCTTTGGTATTGCGCAGTACGATGATGACGCGGTTCGCGCCGAACAGACGGTCTTGATAGTCGCGGAACGTTTCGATGTAGGGATGGTGCGAGGGAAGCCCTTTGAAGAAGCCCGCATCCATGCGCAGCTTCGAGGCCTCATAACCCATCCAGATCGTGAAGATGGCAAGGCTCGCGAGCAGCAGTACGCGGCCGCGAAAAAAAAGCGCCTCAAGAAACGAGATAATCACGAGCTTCCCCCGAACTCAGACACCGCACCGGCTTTTGGTGCACGGTCGAAACTGCCAAACGTCGTCGGTTTTGTCTTCGGGGCCGCCAAACATCAATCGATACTGTGTCGCGGTGGCGATGGATATTTCACACAGCGTGTTTGGTAAAAAAAGGGGCCGCAGAATTGCGGCCCCTTTCCTGACGCATGTGCGTGCTTAGTGCCAGTGACCTCCCGGTTCGGGACCGGGGTAAGGCAACTTCTTGCGCGGTATCAGCGTGTCGATCACGACGGCAATGCCCGGCAACGCGGTGAGCGCCATGACCATGTTCGTGAAGAACATGAAGGTCAGAAGGATGCCCATGTCGGCTTGGAACTTCAGCGGCGACCACGACCAGGTCGAGACGCCGAGCGCGAAGTTCAACGCGGTGAAGAACACGCCGTTGCCGGTCTCGAGGATCGTTTCCCTGTACGAGTCGGTGACGTTGTTGCCTTGGCTTAGGTGGTACTGCAGTCGATTGTATATGTAGTAGGCGTAGTCAACGCCGACACCCACCACGAGCACGATCACCGGCAGCGTCGAGACCTTCAAGCCGATGTCGAGCACCAGCATGAAGTAGTAGCCGAAGAACGTCGAGAACAAGAGCGGCAACATACAGCCGACAGCCGCGCGCCAATCGAAGTAGGTGATGTAGGTCAGGAACAACACCATCGCATAAACGATCAGCGTCGAAGGTTGTTCGTACCATTCGATTGTCTCGTTCACGGCTGCGGTCACGCCGGAGTTGCCGGACGCGAGTCGGATCGTGAATGAGTCGGGTACGCCGTCGAGCACGAACAGAGTCGCTTTGGCGAACTCAGGCTTGGCAATCAGCGCGGCCAGGTCAACTTTGGCCTTGCCGTCTGGGCCAGGCTTCACCTCAAGTGTGCCGGTCGCGCCCTCGACCGCTTTGCCGACGAGACCGAAGTATTCGATCTTGTCGGGCGGCGGCTCATAGCCCGTCACGGTGAAGGACTGCACCTGATCCTTAAGCTGCTCCGGCGACGTGTAGATGAGGCCTGTCGCCTGCTCGCGGGTCAACGTCCAGCTTGAGGTCGGCTTCGCCGGTTCGCGCCGCGGCTTGCCGTCCGACAAGAACTCCGGCGGCATTACCCGGTCGCCGTTGTTGCGGCCGGCGGACAGGATCGGCGTGTAGCCGCGCTGGTCCATCCACTCTTTAACCGCGTCAATGACGTGATGGATCGTCTTCGCCTTGCCGTCGGTCAGGAAGACTTGGAGCGGCAACAGCGTGCAGTCGATGTCGATCAAGCCGGATGACGAGGGGATCGGGCCCACCGCCTGCACCAGCGCATACTGATTGCGCGGCAGTGCCTTCCATTTCAGGTTACCTTCGTTCCAGCCGGCGGCAATTTGCTTGGCTGTGAACGGGGTGCTTTGCACCTCGCGCACGCCTTCGACGTTGCGCATGTACCAGCTGAACTCGTTCAGATAGTTCATCGACGCATAGTTCACGCACGCTTGCGGCGGCGTTTCGACGACGATCGTCAAGAGGTCGAGACCGACCGAGAACTTCTGGGAGATCGTCTTGGCGTCGACGTTGTAGCGTGCCTCCGGCTTCAGTTCCGGCGAGCCGGCGTGCAGGTCGCCGACGTGGCGATCCTTGCTGTACCAGACGGCCGCGCCGAACAGGCACAGGAAGATGAACGTCATCGGGAAGGCAACGGCCGGCGTGCCGAAGACGCCGAGCAGTTTCATGAACCCTAGGCGGGACGCGCGGGCGCGCGTGATGCGTTCGCGGTAGCCCTCATCGTAGGTGAAGTACGATGAGATCACCGGCAGCATGATCAGGTTCGAAATCAACTTCAGGGCCGTACCGATCGAGGCCGTGATCGCCAATTCCTGAATCTGCGGGATCGGCACGACATAGAGCGCAGCGAAACCGACGACGGCGGTGATCAGCGAGAGCGAGCCCGGCACCAGCAAGCCGCGGAAGCTCGACCGGGCGGCAGCCTCTGGCGAGGTTCCGTATGAGAGCTCCGAGGTTATCATGTTGAGCTGCTGGACGCCGTGACTGGTGCCGATGGCGAAGACCAAGAACGGCACGAGGATTGCCAGCGGATCGAGGCCGTAGCCCATGATCTCAAGCAGGCCGAACTGCCAGACGACGGTGGTCAGCGAGCAGCCGACGGTCAACCAGGTTAGCGGCCAGTTGCGGCAATAGAAATAGACCGCAAAGACGGTGAGCAAGAACGCGCCGCCGAAGAACATCGGTGTCGCCTCGAGGCCGCCTTTGGCGATGTCCGAAATGCTCTTGGCGAAGCCGATAATGCGGATCTTCAGATCGCCTTTTTCGAACTTGTTGCGAATCTTTTCCTCGAGCTGGGTCCCCAAGTCGATGTAGTCGAGCTTCTTTTGCGTGGCGGGGTCGTATTCGAGAAGCTCGGCGACGACCAGCGAGGCGGTGAAGTCGTTCGAGACAAGGCGGCCTACAAGGTTGCCCTTCAGGACGTCGTTCTTCAGCTGCCTGATCGCGGGGCCTTCCATTGTATCCGGGGTGATCCGCCCCGGAATAACGTCGCGCGCGGAGATCCCGTCTTCGGTGATTTCGAGGATGCGCGTATTCGGCGTCCAAAGGCTCGTCACTGTGCGGCGGTCAACGCCCGGCAGGTAGAAGATGTCCTGGGTGACGTCGTTCAGCGTTTTCAGGAACTGTTTGTTCCAGATATCGCCCTTCGTGTTCTCGACGACGATGATGACGCGGTTCGCGCCGAACAATCGGTCTTGGTATTCGAGGAAGGTGTCGATGTACGGGTGGCCGACGGGCAGGCCCTTGTAGAAGCCCGCGTCCATACGCAGCTTTGTCGCTTCGTAACCGAGCACAATTGTGATCAGGGCGATAATCGCCAAGACCAACACGCGTCCGCGGAAGAAAATTGTTTCAAGAAACCGGATCATGGACTCGTTTACTCCCCATGCGCCGGCGTGCGTGCGCCGGTGCTTTGGTTGGCTCGATGAAAATACGAAATTGAACTTGGCGACGACCGACGGGCCGCGCTCAGGGCGGATTCAGGCGCACTTCGACCACTCACTGCCCGTCCCTTTCCCCCACTAAGGCGCCCCGGCTTTGCAAACGCTCCCCAGCGACTGCAACCGGTGTTTGAGCGCGTCCCCCTTACGGGCGGACGTACTCGTGTCTTGGATTTGCTGTAACACATTCATGACATTGCGCGAACTGGCAGGTTGATCTGGTCTTCATTACGCAGTCCCCGTGTTGAGACTGCGCCGCACCTGCCGCCGTAACCACCCCTGCCGTTCTATCTATGGTTGCATGGAAGATAACGGAGGCGCCCTTAAAGTGACTCTAACAAGCGTGGCGTTAAGGAAATCGTGACGCTAGCGTCAGGTTTTAAGTTGACGCGTGTGTCATTTTTCCATATCTTGCGCGCTCGGCCGCCATTGATGGGAGTTTGCGATGTCCGTTCAGCAGATTACGAAAGACGATGCGTACGACGCGCTCGACCCGAAGGACTTCCCTTCGATGATGCAGGTCGATCGCTACAACGCGCGCTCGACAGCCTTCGACAAGATTATTTCCGCGACCCACGACCACTTCTGGGACCCGCTCGACAAGAAGTACATCGACTACAGCGAGCCGTTCGACCTCGAGAACGAGGCAATTCTACCGGATGAGTTTTTTCCGATCTTCCAGACGAAGCTCGGCGAAAAGCTTACGCAAAAGCAGAAGATCAAGTTCTCGAACGAGTCCGCGCGTTGGATTCTCTCGTCGATCCTGCACGGCGAGCAGGGCGCTCTGTCGCTCTCGGCCTCGCTCTGCCACATTCTGCGCGATCCGGGCGCACAGGAATACGCTGCGAACCAAGCGCGCGAAGAGGCGCGGCACGTGACGGGTTTCGCGCGTTATATCCAGGCACGCTGGGGTAAGCCGTTGCCGGTCGGGCCGACGTTGGGCTCGCTCTTGACCGAACTCGTTCTGGCGCCGGAGGTCTACAAAAAGATTGTCGGCATGCAGATGCTGGTCGAAGGTTTGGCGATGGGTGCGTTCGCGACGCTCTATACGCGTTCGCGCGATCCGTTGCTCGTGCGGCTGACGCAGCTCGTCATGACGGACGAGGCCTTCCATCACAAGTTCGGCAAGATCTGGGCCGATCGCACGATCCCGAAGCTGTCGAAGCAGGAACAAGAGATCGTGGAAGATTGGGCGGCTAGCTGCTTCCAGACGCTGCTGTTCAACTTGATCAACCCGCAACAGATGCGCGCGGTCTATGAACTCGTCGGGATCAATCCGGACGAGGCGCAACAGTCGCTTATGGAAGCCATCACGGACGAGCATCGCCGCGAGCGCATGCGCGAGGGCACGGACATTTTCCGCGTGCTGATCAAGACGCTTCTCAAAGCGGGGATCATCACGGATCGCACGAAGGCGTTCTATGCGATGTATGTCGACATGGAAGAGCTGAAGAACGAAGGCGATCAGATGGTCGGCGACGCTATCGCCGAAGAGGGAATCAAGTATCTTCAGACCGTGAACTTCGGCACGCCCCACAAGGGCTCGGCGTTGCTCGCCGCCGAATAATATAGTCTCCATAGTAGGGTTTTAGGGCGGCCATCGTGGCCGCCCTTTTCATTTGCGGACGTGGCCGGTATCCCTTGGCGATGACAATCGAAACGCCCGGGGTGTTCGGAGTTACCAGCGACGTTGCGCGCGGCGTGAGCCGGATGTGGCTCGATCGCGGGTTCTCGCCGTTGCAGGAGTTCACGCTGCCAAATGGGCGGCGGTTGGATGTCGCGGCGATTTCGGATGCGGGTGAAATTGCGGCGGTGGAGATCAAGGTCAGCTTGGCCGACTTTCGCGCCGACGCGAAGTGGCCGGAGTACCTTGAGTATTGCGATCGATACTACTTCGCGGTGCCTGACGGATTTCCGGCTGAGGTGCTGCCGTCCGAGTTTGGGTTGATTGTGGCGGACCGGTTTGGGGCCGCGATCGTGCGTGAGGCGCCGCATGCGCCGGTTGTGGCCGCACGACGCAAGTCGCTGCTGATAAAGTTCGCGCGGACAGCCGCCGAACGCTTTGCGCGGGCGAGCGATCCGAACCGTTGATCGGCGGCGTTGGTCGTGGTCAAACAGCGCCGATGAACGACCGGTCGTCACTTCATACGATTGTAGAACGAATGGCAGGCGTGAAGCTGGCCGTCGTGGGCGACGTGATGCTCGATCGTTTCGTCGGGGGCTCGGTCGAGCGGATCTCGCCGGAAGCACCGATTCCCGTGCTGAAGGTCGCGCGGGAGGTCAGCATGCTTGGCGGGGCGGGTAACGTCGCGCGCAATGCGACCGCTTTGGGCGCGCGCGTATCGCTGATCGCGGCTGTGGGCGACGATGAAGCCGGTAAAACCGTGTTGCAGCTGATCGGAGCGGAGGCTGGGCTCAGCGGCAATCTCGTCGTGTTGTCTGAGAGGCCGACAACGGTGAAGACGCGCTATGTCGCGCAGGGCCAACAGCTGTTGCGGGCCGATCGCGAGGACGCTTCGTCGTTTGACGGCGATGCCGAGCGGCGGTTGTTGCAGCTGGTCGAGGCCGAGGTGCGGGAGGCGGATGTCGTCGCGGTCTCGGACTATGCGAAAGGCGTCGTCAGCCGTGCGGTCGCCGCGCAAGCGGTCGCGTCCGCGCGTGCGCTTGGAAAGCCGGTCGTGGTGGACACCAAGACGTTGGATCCGTCGGCGTTTCGCGGTGCGAGCTTCATGACGCCGAATGCGCGCGAGCTTGCCGCGCTGAGCGGTGCGGCTGCGGGTAGCAATGCGGAGGTCGAGGCGGCGGCTGAGAAGCTCATGCGGGCGGCGGAGCTTGTCGGGGTTGTGGTTACGCGGTCGGAGCGTGGGATGACCGTCGTCGAACGCGGTAGTGCGGTGCATCTGGCAGCCGAGGCGCGGGAAGTGTTCGACGTGTCCGGGGCGGGCGATACGGTTCTTGCGGTGTTTGCGCTTGCGCTTGGTGCGGGTGCTTCGGCGCGCGACGCGGCGGCGCTTGCGAATACGGCGGCCGGGATTGCGGTGAGCAAGAGCGGAACTGCTGTTGTGCGGCCCGAAGAATTGTTGCGGGCGCTGCGTACGTCGGAGTTTGCGCGGACGCAGGCCAAGGTTCTTTCGTTGGACCAGGTGCTGGGCCAGATCGCGCGCTGGCGTGATGCGGGGCTCTCGGTCGGCTTTACGAACGGATGCTTCGATTTATTGCATCCGGGACATGTGTCGCTGCTGGCGAAGGCGCGGGCCGAGTGCGATCGTCTGGTCGTCGGCTTGAATACCGATGCATCGGTGCGCAAGCTGAAAGGCGAAGACCGGCCGGTCAATCCGGAGATGGCGCGGGCGATCGTGCTCGCGGCGCTTGAGAGCGTCGATGCGATCGTTGCATTCGGCGAAGATACGCCGATCAAGTTGATCGAAGCGATCAAGCCCGATGTGCTGGTAAAGGGGGCCGACTACACGGCCGATAAGGTCGTGGGCGCCGATGTTGTGAAGGCCAACGGCGGGCGGCTTGTCTTGGTCGACCTCGTCCCTGGGCAAAGCACCACAGGTACGATCACCCGGATGACGCGCTGACTATTTCGGCGAACGCTTGGCCAAGATGCGCTGAAGCGTGCGGCGGTGCATGTTCAGGCGGCGCGCGGTTTCGGATACGTTTTGCCCGCAAAGCTCGTAGACGCGCTGGATGTGCTCCCAGCGCACGCGGTCGGCCGACATCGGGTTTTCCGGCGGGGCAGGCTTTGCGTTCGGGCGGGCGAGCAAGGCGTTCGCGACGTCGTCGGCATCGGCGGGCTTTGAGAGGTAGTCGATCGCGCCATGCTTCACGGCGGCGACGGCGGTCGCGATGTTGCCGTAGCCCGTGAGCATCACGACGCGCGCGTCTGGGCGCGTTTGGTGCAACACTTCGATGACGTCGAGTCCGTTGCCCGATTGACCGAGGCGTAAATCCACGACGGCGAAGGCGGGCGGCGCTTTGCGGGCGATAGCGATCGCTTCGTCGGCGGTCTCGGCGGCCGTCACGATAAAGCCGCGTGCCTCCAAGGCGCGCGCGAGGCGCTGGCGGAACGGGGCGTCGTCATCGACGACCAGAAGCGATTTGTCCGGCAGACCGTCGGCGGAGAGGACCACGGGAAATTCCTTTGAGGCTCAAGGTTCGTTTCGCGGGAATATACGGGCGAGCAGAACGCTTATCCAGTGTGCTGTTCGGTATTAACCTGTTGAAATTGCTACGCTCTCGACACTTCTGCGCGGAAAGCTGACGCGAACGATTGCGCCGCCCCCCTGCTTATTCCCGAAATTTACTGTGCCGCCGGTGCGTTCGATCAGCGTTTTGGCGATGAAGAAGCCAAGGCCCATGCCGGCATGGCCGTCAGCGTGTGCGTTGCCGGTCGATTGCTCTTCGCGTTCGGGCGGCATGCCGGCGCGCGAAGTGATGTAAGGCTCACCCAGGCGGGCCAGAATCTCGGCGTCGAAGCCACCGCCGTCATCGCTGATCGCTAGGTTGACCGTTTCGTCGTCCCATGACGCATCGATGTCCACTTTCGTCTGGGCGAAGTCGACCGCGTTCTCGATGAAGTTGCCGAGGCCGTGCACGATCTCGGGCGCGCGGCGGCAGGAGAGCGCGCCGGGGTTCGCGATGTTGACGTTGATGTCGATGCCAAAGCCTCGGTGTGGCTCGGCTATTTCGTCGAGAAGGGCGGGGAGGGGCAGGCGCTTGGCGATCGTGTCTTCGTCGGTGTCTTGTTGCGACAGCTTGGAGAGGATCTCCCGGCATCGTTCGGCTTGGCCGCGCAAGAGTTGCACGTCTTCGAGCCATCGGCTGTCGCGAGGCATGTCGCGCTCAAGCTCCCGGGCGACGACGGCAATGGTGCCGAGCGGGGTTCCCAATTCATGCGCCGCCGCTGCTGCGAGCGCGCCGAGGTCGGAGAGGCGTTGCTCGCGCGAGAGCGCGGCCTGGGCCGCCTGCAGCGCGGACTGCAAACGGCGGCCTTCGTCGGCTGTGCGCCAGGCATAGATCAGGCAAAAACCGATGCCGAGCGCGAGGGCGATCCAGGTTCCGGCAATGTAGAGCGGCGGAAGTTGAAGAGGGTCTTTCGGATCCCAGGGGAGCGGCCAGTTGAAGAAGGTGATGAACGAGATGCTAAAAAAGGCGAGCACCGCGAGAACCAGCGTTGCGCCGAGGCTCAAGTTGCCGGCGGAGATCACGATCGGGGCAATGTAGAGAACGGTGAACGGATTCTCGATGCCGCCGGTAAGCGCCAGCATGGAGGTTAGCTGCAGGATGTCGAAAGCGAGGTGGGCCGCGGCTTCGCGCTCGCTCATGACGTGCGCAATGGGGTAACGGAAGAACAGCACTGTGTTGAGCGCCAAGGTCACGCCGACGACCATTAGGCATTGGCCGATGGGCATCTGATACTTCAGGCCGAAGAAGACGATGAAGATGGCGACGAGCTGGCCGATCATGCCGAGGAAGCGCACGAGCAGCAGTGTGCGCAGGCGGATGTTCGTGCTGGGGCTTTCGATCCCGAGCATGAACAAGTCCAACGGCAATATCGAGGAATTGAAGCCGGCGGCGGTTGTGTGCGTGCCGGTGCGTTGCAGTTCGGCGGCTATTGGGGGCTCGCTTTCTTCGTTTGGAACAGCGCTACGGTGTCCTTCCAGCCGGCGCGTTCGGCGATTTCGACGGCGGTCGTGCCTGCGGAATCTGTCTCATCGCGGTTAGCTCCGCGGTCGAGCAGCAGTTTCACAACGTCGTTGTGCCGGCCGCGGGTCGCCTTGATGAGCGCAGTTTCGCGCAAAGCACCAGGCAAGTCGATTTCGGCTTTGTGATCAAGCAAGTACGTCACGATCGCTACATCGCCGTTCGCGGCGGCGACAGTTAGGGCTGACGTGCCTTCTTTCGGGTGGCGGTCGTCGGGGCGCGCGCCGTTCTCGATCAGAATCTTGACAATCTCAAGGTTGCGGCCAGCGGCTGCAATCACGATGAGAGGCGAGCCGTCTTCGGCGCGCGTATGAACGGCGGCACCGTCGATGATCGCCTTGTTCGTGTCTGCGACCGAGCCTTCGCGTACCGCCTCAACGATAGGTTCGCCGCCGAAGATGTCCGGAAACTTGGCGCTTGCGACCGGCGCGGTTGCGGCCGCGATCACCGCTGCGAGCGCGATCGACCGAATGGTGCGGCGGAAACTCAGCATGGACGCGAACCCCGTTTGAGGCGGGATCATAGCAATCCTGCCCGGTAAATTGAACTGGGCCTTTCAAAGGTTTAGCAGGCCTTAATCCCTTCTCAAGTAAGGAATCGGGCTCCAGCGAAAAGGATTGGCGGCCGCAGATGAGCAAGGGTGGCAAACGGCGTTCGGCGCCGCGCACCTCGGGCCGGCGCGCCGAGGGGGAGCCGCCAAGCGTGCGGGGCCGTTGGCGTATCCTCTATTTTCTGACGATTGGCGGGGTTTGGTGCGCGGTCGGGGTTGCGGCGGTGCTGGCTTACTTCGCAGCCGATCTTCCATCCACCGATGGGCTGTGGCGGCAGGAGCGGACGCATGCGGTGACACTGCTCGATGTGCACGGTCGCGTGATTGCCCGGCGTGGGATCGACTCCGGTCTGCCGGTCACTTTGCAAGACTTGCCGGCGGAACTGCCGCGTGCGGTGTTGGCGAGCGAGGATCGGCGGTTCTACTCGCACTTTGGGCTCGACTTTTGGGGTCTTGGCCGCGCCGCGTGGGTGAACATGAACGCGGGGCGTGTGGTGCAGGGCGGCTCCACGATTACGCAGCAGCTTGCGAAAAACCTGTTCTTGAAACCTGAGCGCACGATGGGGCGCAAAATTCAGGAAGCGTTGCTCGCCGTATATCTCGAGATGTCCTACTCGAAGGACGAAATTCTTACGCTCTATCTCAATCGGGTTTACTTCGGCGCCGGTGCCTATGGTGTCGATGCAGCGGCACGGCGTTACTTCAACAAGCCGGCATCGAAGTTGTCGTTGGTCGAGAGCGCGATCCTTGCGGGGCTGTTGAAGGCGCCGACGCGGTATTCACCGGTGAACGGGATAGAACTGGCGCAGCAGCGGGCAAGCGTCGTGTTGCTGTCGATGGTCGAGACGGGATCGATCAGTGCTGCCGAGCGCGAGGATGCGCTCAGGACGCGGCCAAAGCTCGCGACAAGTGCAGAGACGCAAGGCAATCAGTACTTCGTCGATTGGGTTATGGAACAGTTGCCGGGGCTGGTTGGGCGGCCGAAGGTCGATCTTGTGGTGCAGACCACGCTTGATCTTGAGTTGCAGCGGTTGGCGGAAGACGCGGTGCTGAAGACGTTGCGCGCGAAGGCGGCTGCGAACGTGCAGGGTGCGCTGATTTCGATGACGACCGACGGTGCGGTCAGGGCGATGGTCGGCGGCCGGTCCTATGTGAGTTCGGAATTCAATCGGGCGACCCAGGCCCGGCGTCAGCCGGGTTCGGCGTTCAAGCCGTTCGTGTTCGCGGCAGCGCTTGAGGCCGGTCGGACGCCGGCGACGAAGGTCGTGGACGCGCCGGTGACGTATCGCGGGTGGACGCCTGCGAACTTCTCCCAAACTTACGAAGGCGAGATGACGATGGCCGATGCGCTCGCGCGGTCGGTGAACACGGTGGCGGTGAAGCTTTGTCTTGAAGTGGGGCCGGAGACGGTCGCGCGCACGGCACGGCGGATGGGCGTGGTCTCGGACCTGGCGGCGGTGCCGTCACTGGCGCTCGGCACGTCGGAGGTGACGCTTGCGGAACTGACGAGCGCTTATGCGCCGTTCGCGACAGGCGGCCGTAAGGCGATTGCGCATGGTGTGAAGCGTGTGGCGACGATCGGCGGCGACGTGCTCTACACGCGGTCGGGCTCGGGCCTCGGCGATGCGATCAGCGCGGACGTGGCGGGCGCGATGAATCGGATGCTGATCAAGTCCGTGCGCGAGGGGACGGGTCGGATGGCGGCGCTTCCCTCACGTCCGATGGCGGGCAAAACAGGGACGTCGCAGGATTTCAAAGATGCTTGGTTCGTCGGCTATACGCGCCAGCTCGTGGCCGGTGTGTGGACGGGGAACGATGCGAACCTGCCGATGGACAAGAGCATTCGCGGGGGGACGCTGCCGGCAGCGATTTGGAAGTCGTTCATGCAGAGCGCGACCGCGGGTCAGCCCGTGATGCCGCTGCCGGGGAGCGACGTCGTGGACGACATGCCGGAAGATGACGGTTCGGCGTTCGACGATTTGCTCGCGGGGCTGTTCGAAGAAAACAAAACCGACTAGGCGGCGCGGCGACGCTTCGGCTTCTGCGCGGTGTAGCGGTGAAGTTCGGTGCCGTTTAGGCGAAGCCAGGCTTGCGCTTCTTGTGCCTCGCGCTCGCCAACGAGGCGGTCGACGAGGCGCCAAAAGCGTGTGCCGTGGTTCATTTCGCGCAGATGGGCGACTTCGTGGGCAACCACGTAGTTCAGCACGTGGTTGGGCGCCATGATGAGGCGCCAGGAGAGCGAGATCGCGCCCGTCGTGGAGCAGGAGCCCCAGCGGCTGGCGGCGTCGCGGAAGGTGATGCGCGTTGCCTTCACGCCGAGTTCGGCGGTCAAGGCGGTCACGCGGCGGGTGATGTGTTTGCGCGCTTCGCGCTTGAGCCATTCTTCGACCCGGCGCGGGGCGTGTTCGCGCTGACCGGAGACGCGGATCGTCGGACGCGGCGCGTCGTTGTCGATCCACACTGTGCCGCGTTCCGGGCTCAAGCGCAGAACGTACAAGCTGCCTTTGAAGAGAACTGTGTCGCCGGGTTCGAGGTAGACGGGCTCCGGCACTTTGGCGAGGCGGCCGGCGATCCAGTCGCCTTCTTGGCGGGCAAAGTCGAGGGCCTTGTGCACGGAACGTTCGGAAGGCGCGACGACGGCAACTTCGCCGGTCGAGGGGTGGACTTTGACGATGAGGCGACGCGCGCGCGGATTCAGGCGCACCTTCACGGCCACCGACCGGCCGGCGATCTTCAGCGTCTCATCCATCGTGCGTCTTTTCACTGCCTTCGACCCCGCACTCGAAAACCGCTACACTCAATTCCTCCAGCGACACTTCACCCATCAACCCAACAAACAGACCATGACGGATCGACCGCGTTTCCACTTGGCCTTTCCCGTTCACGACCTGCACGGGGCGCGCGCCTTTTACGGCGGTGTGCTCGGTTGTCCGGAAGGTCGATCCAGTGACGAATGGGTCGATTTCGACTTCTTCGGGCACCAGATCGTCGCCCATTTGACCCCCTCCCAACCCGCATTGGAAGGGCTAAACGAGGTTGATGGAAAAGAAGTTCCTGTGAGGCACTTCGGTGTCATCGTAACCCCTTCAAAATTCAAGGAAATCGCCGAAAACCTAAGGGTAGCGGGCGCACGATTTTTGATCGAGCCCGTGACCCGATTTCAGGGGCTTCCCGGGGAGCAATTAACGCTGTTCGTGGCCGACCCGTCTGGCAACGCGCTTGAATTCAAAGCCTTCGCCGACGACCGCATGGTCTTTGCAAAGGATTAACGGGTGAGCCGTCTCTTAATACCACGTTAGGGTTAAGAAAGAGTTAGCCCGAGGTGCCCTTCAAGAGCAGCGATCGTGGGGGGCGCGCTTTCGACTTTTATCGTCGTCATACCCATCTCGCGTGCAGGCTTCAGATTGATGCCGAGGTCGTCGAGATAGATGCAGCGCTGCGGCTCGACGGCGAGTGCATCGGTCATCATGCGGTAGATGCGCGGGTCGGGCTTCCTGATGCCGACTTTCGAAGATTCGATGACGTGCTGAAACAGGCCCATCGCCTCGTCGACGGAGCGGTTGCTCCACATGCCGCCGTGCTTGTTGTCGGACTTTACGTTGTTCGTGATGCAACCGGTTTTGAAGCGTGCCGAGATGCGGCGGAGTGCTTCGAGCATCGACGGGCGAATCGCGCCGGCCAAGCAGGCGATGACGTCGCGTCCGCCTAGTTCGAAGCCTTGTGCGCGGGCTTCTTCGGCGAATGCCGCATCGAAGGCATCAGGATTGATTTCGGCTCGTTCGAACTTCGCCCAGGCATTGTCGTGCGGGTTCGTGGCGTTGATCCGGCGGATCGAATCTTTAGGTAGGCCACGTGCGGCTTCGAGCTTGTTGAAGGCCTCGAACGGGCTTTCGGTGATGACGCCGCCGAAGTCGAAAATCACTGCCTGAAACATTGCTTTTTCCGCTGTTCGTGAGCCTGGACATAGCATCTTGCGGCCCTATGTCCCTTGTGAAAAGTTCCCCGCGGACGCCTATTCTCGCGCCCGTCGAGATCTTCAAGGAACTCTCCATGCCTGAGTCCCGCGCGAAACGGCCGACTTCGCCGCATCTACAGATTTACAAATGGCCCGTCACGATGGGGACCTCGATCCTGCATCGTATCACGGGTGTGGGTTTGGGCGTGGGGACGCTGGTGCTCGCTTGGTGGCTTGTTGCGGCGTCGATGGGGCCGGATGCCTATGCGGTCTTTGAGACAACGGCGTTTCACTGGTTCGGGCGCATCGTGCTGTTCGGGTTTACGCTCGCGCTTGTCTATCACGCGCTGAACGGGGTTCGGCACTTGGCGTGGGACTTTGGCTATGGGTTCAAGGTTGCGACCGCGAACATGACTGGGCTTTTGACTTACGGTGCGACGGTGATCGTCACGCTCGTGATTTGGATCGCGGCCTACGCATCCATGGGGGCGTTCTGATGACGATCCAAACGCCTCTTGGACGCGTGCGCGGACTTGGCTCGGCCAAAAGCGGGGTTGAACATTTTTGGCATCAACGCCTGACTGCCGCGGCGCTGGTGCCGCTGACGTTGTGGTTCGTGTGGATCGTCGCGCGGTATGCCGGTGCGCCGCATGTCGATGTGGTCGCGGCGCTTGGTCATCCGATCAATGCGGCGTTGATGCTGCTCTTCGTGGTGGCCGGGCTCTACCACATGGCGCTGGGATTGCGCGTCGTGGTGGAGGACTACATCACGGCAAAAGGTTCGAAACTCGCACTGTTGTTTTTCGTCAACTTTGCTGCATTTGCGATTGCCATGGTTTGCGTGGTTGCCGTGCTGCGTATCGCTATTAGGTTCTAATCGATGGCTTCTTATCCGATCACGGATCATACCTATGACGTCGTCGTTGTCGGCGCGGGCGGTGCAGGCTTGCGCGCGACGCTTGAGGCGGCGCGGCTTGGCCTGAAAGTCGCCAACATCACCAAGGTGTTTCCAACGCGCAGCCACACGGTGGCGGCGCAGGGCGGCATCTCGGCGGCGCTCGGCAACATGGAGCCCGACGATTGGCGCTGGCATATGTACGACACCGTGAAGGGGTCGGACTGGCTCGGCGACCAGGATGCGATCGAGTATCTGTGCCGAAACGCGCCGGAAGCGGTTTACGAGCTTGAGCATTTCGGCGTGCCGTTCAGCCGTACCGAAGAAGGCAAGATTTATCAGCGCGCGTTCGGTGGCATGACGAAAGACTTCGGCAAGTCGTCGATCCAGCGCACGTGCGCGGCGGCCGACCGCACCGGTCATGCGATGCTGCACACGCTCTATGGGCAGAGCCTGCGTTACGACGCGGAGTTCTTCATCGAGTACTTCGCGCTCGACCTGATCATGGAAGACGGGCGCTGTCGCGGGTTGATGGCGTGGTGCTTGGACGACGGGTCGATCCATCGATTCCGCGCTCAAAAGGTTGTTTTGGCAACGGGCGGATACGGGCGCGCTTACTTCACCTGCACAGGCGCACACACACAGACCGGCGACGGCAGCGCGATGGTGCTGCGTGCCGGCTTGCCGCTGCAGGATATGGAGTTCGTGCAGTTCCACCCGACGGGTGTCTATGGCGCGGGCGTGCTGATCACTGAGGGCGTGCGCGGCGAGGGCGGCTATCTCACCAACGCGAACGGCGAGCGCTTTATGGAGCGCTATGCGCCGAGCGTGAAGGATCTGGCCTCGCGCGATGTGGTCAGCCGTGCGATGACGGTGGAGATTCGCGAAGGGCGCGGGGTGGGTCCGCACAAGGATCACATTCATCTGCACTTGAGCCACCTCGATCCGAAGATCATCCACGAGCGGCTGCCGGGCATCTCGGAATCGGCGCGCATCTTTGCGGGCGTGGATGTCACGAAGGAGCCGATCCCGGTGCTGCCGACCGTGCACTACAACATGGGCGGTATCCCGACGAACTATCACGGTGAAGCGCTGACGCTGAAGGACGGCAATCCCGACGCGGTCGTGCCCGGGTTGATGGCAATCGGCGAGGCGGCGTGCGTGTCGGTGCACGGAGCGAACCGGCTAGGCTCGAACTCGCTGATCGATCTTGTGGTGTTCGGCAAGGCGGCCGGTATGAAGTGCGCGGCCGACATCAAGCCCGGCGAGCGGCAGGCGGATTTGGCGAAGGGTGCTGGCGACAATGCGCTGGCGCGGCTTGACCGGTTCCGCAACGCGAAGGGCGGTACGCCGGTGTCGGAATTGCGCTTGCGTATGCAGCGGGCGATGCAAGCGTATTGTCCGGTGTTCCGCGCGGGGAGCGAGTTGAAGAAGGGGGTCGATGCTATTGCAGCCGTCTATCGCGACAGCGCCGGCATCGAGGTGAAGGATCGTTCGCTGATTTGGAACACCGATCTCGCCGAGGCGCTCGAGTTCGACAATCTGATCGCGCAGGCCGCGGTCACCGTCGAAGGTGCCTATGCGCGCGAGGAAAGCCGCGGCGGGCATGCCCGCGAGGATTTCCCGAACCGCGACGATGAGAAGTGGATGAAGCACACGCTGTCCTGGTTCGACACCAAGACGGGCAAGGTCAGGCTCGATTCACGGCCGGTGCACACTTACACGCTCTCGAACGATGTCGAGTACATCGCGCCTAAGGCTCGCGTCTATTGAAGGTTCTCGTCACCGGCGGGTCGGAAGGCATCGGCCTTGCGATAGCTGCCGAGGCGGTGAAGGCGGGCGCCGAGGTCGAGATTTGGGCGCGCCGCGAGGACAAGCTGCGTGCGGCCGAACAAGCGCTCGGCGTTAGCTGGCAAGCGGTGGATGTGAGCGATCCGGAGGCCGTGCGGGCTGCTGCAGCCCGCACGCAGGTGCCCGATCGGCTGTTTCATTGCGCAGGGTTTGCGGTTGCTCAGTTCATCGATCAAGTCGGTGACGACGATGTGACGGGCTTGATCCGCACCAACGTGGCCGGCCCCATCCAGGTGGTTCGTGCGTTTGCGCCAGCGATGCGCGAGCGCGGATCGGGTGCGATCGTGCTGACGTCCTCCGATCTCGGCTACATCGGGCTCTTTGGCTGGTCGGTTTATTCGGCGACGAAGCATGCGGTCGTTGGCTTTGCGTCCGCGCTTAGGAACGAGTTGAAGCCGTTCGGGGTCAGCGTGCAGGCGCTGTGTCCGCCCGCGACGCAAACGCCGGGCTATGACAAAGAGAACGTGACGAAGCCTGCCTCGGTTCGCAAAGCGGAAGAGGCGGGAGGGGTCATGGCTCCCGAGGCCGTCGCGCACTACGCGTGGGCTCGGTGCGGGCGCGGCGGGCTCCATCTCATTCCCAATCGCACGTCACGGTTGCTGTTTGCGCTTTCGCGGTTGTCGCCGGACTGGGCGCATTCGTTTGCTCGCGCGCCGGGGCCGGGACGGCCGCGTTAGTGGCTCCGGTCACATCCGGCTCATGTTATCGCCACAATCGCTGCGTTAGATGACGGCAAATCGAGGGTTCCTATGGCCATTCTTCCCGACTCCGTTGCGCGCTCACCGGGGCTGAAGTTCTTGCTCGTGGCGCTGATCACGATTGCGATGTCGGTACCGTTGTTTTTCGTCTTCATCGCTTTGATGGACCGCCAGGACTATGCGCGGACGGCTGAGAGCAACGTGGCACGCGGCTGGGGTGGGCCTCAGACAATCGGAGGGCCTGTGCTTGCAGTGCCCTACGTGGTGAGCGAGAGCACGCGCTCGGCGGAGGGTGCTGTGACCGTGACCGACGTGCGCCGGCTTGCGGTGTTCTTGCCAAAGTCGCTGACGGCGGAGGTCGGCTCGCAGACACAGGTGCGGTCCTATGGGATTTTCGACGTCAACGTTTACACGGCCGATGTCGTTCTGCAGGGCGTGTTCGAGCGGCCCAACTTTGCCGACTTCGGCTTCACGCCGAAATCGATCGGGTGGGATCAGGCGCTGTTGCTTGTTTCGGTGAGCGACCTGCAAGGTTTGAGTGAAAACGTTGCCGTGTCGTGGGGCGCGCCTGCGGTGAGCGTGCCTTTCAGGCCGGGACTGGCGCCAGAGTTGGGCGTCAGTGCGCCGGGCATCAACGCGCGCGTCGCCGTCAATAAGGACCAAGGGGAGATCCCGTTTGACCTGACCATCAAGCTGCGGGGTACGCGGGAGCTGCAATTGTCGGCGGCAGGTGGCGAAACCTCCGTCACGGCAAAGGGCAACTGGCCTCACCCGAGCTTTCAGGGGACGTTCTTGCCGGGGGATCGTACAGTCTCGGCGCAAGGGTTCACGGCGAGTTGGCGGGTGCCGCATCTCGCGCGGAACTTGCCGCAAGCGATGCCGAATGCTGACTCGGTCTTTGTCGGGCTGATGGGCGCGACGTTTGGCGTATCGTTCGTCGAGCCGGTGAATTTCTACCTGCAGGTCGAGCGCGCATTGAAGTACGCGCTGCTCTTTATCGGGCTTGCGTTCTTGTCGTTCTTCTTGATCGAGACGCTTTCGGGCGCGCGCCTTCACGGCGTCCAGTATCTGCTGATCGGCGGGGCGCAGGTCGTGTTTTACCTGCTGCTGCTTTCGTTCGCGGAGCAGATCGGGTTCGACGCATCGTATCTGCTGGCTTCGGCGGCGACCGTGTTGCTGATCTCAGCCTATGCGTGGTCGGCACTCAAGAGTTCGTCGCAGGCGATGATCGTGTTCTCTGTGCTGTGCGTGCTCTACGCGTTGCTGTTCTTGCTGCTGAAGCAAGAGGACTATGCGCTCATCATTGGGGCGTCGGCGGCCTTTGCCGCGGTCGCGGTTACGATGTACGTGACGCGCAACGTCGACTGGTATCAGAGCGCCAAACCCACGGTTGGGTTTGGCATGGGGCGGGAGTAGCTACGGCGCGCGAAGGGCGGCGGCGAGTTCGGCGCTCTTTGCTTTGCGCCAAGAAACGCAGCTGTCCACGGTTTCGAGAGCGTTTGCGTAGACGCGCGGAGCGCCTGCGATTTGGCCCAGCATGGGCTTCCAAAACCATTCGATCTCGGCGCGCGATTGGTCGCTGCAGAGACTTGCGGCAAAGCCGACGAGACGCGAGCGCGCGTCGCGCGGGATGGCGGCGCTGATGCGCTTGTAGTCGCGGCGCAGCCAAGCCCAGACGCCGGGACGGCGCTCCGGGTCGGCAAAGGCGTTGCGCAAATATGTGCCTTGTTCGCGCACGCCGAGGGCGCCGGAGATCATAAACTCTTCGATCTCGACGTTTGCCGCCGGCTCGCGTGCAGCTGCAAGCGCGGTGATCGCCATGTTGCGGAACTGCGCGTCGGTCGAGCCTTTGATCGCGGCCATTGCGTCACGGGCAATTGGGGCGCCGCCGGTGTGGATGGCGGCCCAGAGCGAGGCCTGGACGAGTTCGGGGGCGAGCGCCTCGGTGGGGCCGCCGCGTGCTATTGACCGCAGAAGCGATGCGCCTTTTGTGGCGAGTGGGGTCAGCGTGTTGGGATCGCGCGTGACGCTCACCAGCGTCTCGGCGAGTTCGCCGCGCAATAGATTGAGGGCGTTCGTTTGGCGCTTTCTGGGCTCGAGGCCGATAGCGCCCAGCATCGGTGCGAACACACCACGCATCGATTGCTCGAAGCGAGGTAGGTCTGCTTTGCTGACGAGTTCGCCGCGCAGTTCGTTTAGGAAAGCGCGTGCGAGTGCGACGGTGTCCCACGTGCCCGTGGCGCCAACTGCCTTTAGGGCTTTCAGGTAGGTCTTTGCGTCGGCCTCGCCGTGGCGAAAGGCGGCGCGCAAGCTGTGCAGCATGGCCAGCCGTTCGCTCACCGATAGGCGAAGGCGAGAGGCGCCGTCGAGAAGCTTGTCCCAGTCCGAGGCCGGCATCGCGAAGCGGTAGTAGCCGGCGCCGTTCGCGTTCGGCATCAGGGCGGCACCGCAGGCGCGCGGAAGCGTTGTTCGTGCGATGGTGTCGTGCAACATCGTGCAGGTGCCGGTTCGCGCATTGTTGACGTCGCGCATGCAGACCGGGATCGACCACTTTCGCGCGTCGGCGGCACTTTTCGCACCGAAGGGTGTTTGTGAGAGCTCGACGATCAGGTCGCGGTCGCTACACGTTGATTTCATACGGACGAGCGGCACGCCGGGCTGGTTCAGGAACGACGTGAAGGCGGGCACGATTTCCGGCTTGCCGGAACCCTTGGCGAGCGATTCCATGAAGTCATGGACGTTGGCGCTGCCGTGCGGGAAGCGGCGCATGTGCGTTCGCACGCCCTCGCGGAACGCGTCTTCGCCAAGATAGGCTTCGAACATTGCGAGGACGCCGGCGCCCTTGTTGTAGGTCAAGCCGTCGAAGGCGTTGAAGATATCGTCGGTCGATTTGATCGGCTGGCGAATGGCGCGCGCGGTGGTGAGCGAGTCCCTGTCCATCACGTCGAGCGCATCGCGGATCGTTTCGCGGGCGAAGTCATGTGCGGGCCACACCGCGCCGGCGGCCTTGTTGCCCATCCAGGAGGCGAAGGCTTCGTTCAGCCAAATGTCGTCCCACCACTTCGCGGTGACGTAGTCGCCGAACCACATGTGCGCAATCTCGTGCGCGTGCAGAAGCGCGAAGTAGCGTTTCTGTTGGATAGGTGCGCGGTCGTCGAGCAGGATGCCGCGCTCGGTGTAGGTGATGGCGCCCGCGTTCTCCATGCCGCCCGCGGTGAAGTTCGGGGGCGCGATGAGGTCGAGTTTCGAGTAGGGGTAGGGTGTTGCGAAGTAGTCTTCGAGATAGCGCAGCAACGGCGGCGTCTCTGTGAGTGCGTAGCGGGCGCGGTCGCCCTTGCCTTTGACGGTCACGCCGCGCAGCGCGATGTTGCTCTGGCGCGTACGGAAGGCGGGCAGCACCGGACCTTCCTCAATGTCGTAGGGACCCACGATCAGCGCGACGAGGTAACTGGGGAGCGGCTTCGTCGTTGCGAACGTGGTCTTCTTGAGACCGCCAGCGACGGCTTCTTCCTTGATGGCGTGTGCGTTCGTGACAACGGCATCGGTTGCGCGGGCGGTGATCGCGATGTCGTAGCGGGTCTTGAAGCGCGGTTCGTCGAAGCCCGGGAAGGCGCGGCGGGCCGAAATTTCTTGGAACTGGGTCCAGGCGTATTTTTCGCCGCCGTCCGCCTGTGACGTGAGCGCGTCGGGGGTCGGTTCGAACGGCGTTGTGTAGGCGAAGCGCAGGGTCGCTTTGCCCTTGGGAAGGTCGTCCTCGAATACGAGTTCGGCAACGCCGGTGTCATGAACCTGGGTGTAGGCTCCGGTGACTATGCTGCCGTCGGCGAGGCGGGCGGTGACGGGTTCGACTTTGAGTTCGCGGCCGTGGATGTGGAACCGGCGCGTCTTCTCCTTCACATCGATGTCGATTTCCACGATGCCGCCGAAGTCTTTCTTCGTCGGCTCGATCGTGAGGTCGAGGCGATAGTGCAGGGGTTCGACCGTCTCGGGGAGCTGGCCAAGCGGGACCGGTGGCACGACGTCTGCGCTGCGGTCTGAGGGGCCGCATGCGGCTAGAATCGTTAGCAGGCACGCCACGGCAAGACGTATGGTCAGATGCATGCGGTGCTCTTGAAAACAGCCCAGACAGAGGGCGCGACAATAAGGGGTGAACAGGGGTTAGTGTAGCCGGTGGACGACCGGCCCCTTGCGCTATACATCCTCAAATCATCGTCATTTGTTACCTCTACCCAGGGTTCCACATGGTTCAGCTTTCGTTGCCGCAGAATAGCAAAGTTCGGCCGGGTAAGACCTGGCCCTCTTCCTCAACTGCGAAGCGGCCGAAAACGGTCAAGGTCTATCGCTGGAGCCCGGAAGATGGGGAAAACCCGCGGCTCGACACCTATGAGGTCGATCTCGATGCGTGTGGGCCGATGGTCTTGGACGCGCTGATCAAGATCAAGAATGAGATCGATCCGACGCTGACATTCCGCCGCTCGTGCCGCGAAGGCGTGTGCGGATCGTGCGCGATGAACATCGACGGGTCGAACACGCTGGCCTGCACGAAGGCGATCGACGACATCAAAGGTCCGATTGCGGTCTATCCGCTGCCGGCGATGCAAGTGATCAAAGACCTTGTGCCGGACATGACGCACTTCTATGCGCAGTACGCGTCGATCGAGCCGTGGCTCCAGACGAAGACGCCGACGCCGCAGAAGGAATGGAAGCAGTCGCCGGAAGACCGGGCGAAGCTCGACGGGCTTTACGAGTGCATTCTGTGCGCCTGCTGCTCGACGTCGTGCCCGAGCTATTGGTGGAATCAGGAGCGGTACTTGGGTCCCGCCATTTTGCTGCAATCGTATCGTTGGCTTGCCGACAGCCGTGACGAGGCGAAGGGCGAGCGGCTCGACAATCTTGAAGATCCGTTCCGGCTCTATCGCTGCCACACGATCATGAACTGCGCGTCGGCGTGTCCGAAGGGGTTGAACCCGGCGGAAGCGATCGGCGAGATCAAGCAGATGATGGTGAAGCGGTCGGTGTAGTGGCGGCCGCCCGCTACGAGATCGAGTATCGCGCGGCGCGGGCGCAGTTTGGTTTGCTGGCGCGCAAGGCCGGCGCTGTGGTCGAGCACTACGAGAATTCAGCCGCGCGCGGGCCCTATGGCGAGGCGCTGGTCACCGATGTCGCGTGGTTCGGGCCGAGAGATGCGCGGCGCGTGTTCTTGTGTTCATCGGGGATGCACGGGCTTGAGGGCTCGGCCGGGTCAGCGGCGCAGTGCGCGTGGATGGCGCGCGGGGTGACTCTGCCTGCGGGTGTTGCGGTCTGTTTGGTGCATGCGTTGAACGCGTGGGGCTTTGCCCATATTGCGCGCTGCACCGAGAACAACGTCGATCTCAATCGCAACTTCATGGACTTCGGCAGGGCGCTGCCTGCCAATCCGCACTATCACCACATTCGCGATGTGATCCGGATGACGGATGTGGGGCCGCGCTCGATCGGCGAGTTGATGGCCAACCATCAGCGTTTGACGGCCGCGATTGGACCGGCGGCGCTCGCTTATGCGGTCAACGCGGGTCAGTACGCGGATGCGGAGGGTCTGGCCTATGGCGGGACCGGGCCTGAGTTCGGGCATTGGGTGGTGCGCGATCATGTGTTGCCGAAGCTTGCGCACGCGACGCATGCGGGGTTGATCGATTGGCATACGGGTGTCGGTGCCTATGGCGAGGTCGCGTTCCTGCCCACCCAGGGCGTGGGGACGGCGGCGTGGGATCGCGCTGCGGCGTGGTGGGGGCGCGAGCGCGTGGCGGGTTGGAAGCGTTCGTCGGTTGAAGCCGCGATCGAAGCCGATGAAGCTGAGAGCGGTTTGACTGTGCACAAAGATGGGCAGTTGCGGTTTGCGCTGGCGCGGATGCTGCCGCATGTGGAGGTCACGGGCGCGGTGATCGAGTTCGGCACGGAGAAGGAAGGCGACTTCGCGAAGCTTGCGCTGATGACGATGTATGAGCGCTGGCTGCGCTTCGTCGATCGCGGCGACCGGCATGCGCCGCAGCACAAGGCGCATCTCGAAACCGCGCTGTCGTGTTTCGCGCCGGACGACGCGCAATGGCGCGCGCTTGTACTCGGCGAAGGGCCGGTGCTGATCGATCGGGCGATCGCGGGACTCGCCGCTGCTTAGACGTCCATCGGGCGGATGCCGAGTTTCGCCCAGAGCGCGTCGTCTTTTTCCTTCGCCGGGTTCTTCGTCGTTAGCAGTTTGGGGCCGATGAAGATCGAGTTGGCGCCGGCGAGGAAGCACAAGGACTGCGTTTCCTCGCTCATGTTTTCGCGGCCAGCGGACAGACGCACAACCGATGTCGGCATCATGATGCGGGCGGAGGCGATCGTGCGGATGAACTCGAAGCTTTCGATCGAGGCGCTCTCGCCCAACGGCGTGCCTTTGACTTTCATCAAGGCGTTGATGGGGACGGATTCCGGTGGCGTCGGCAGGTTTGCCAACGTGAGGAGCATGCCGATGCGGTCGTCTCGTTCCTCGCCCATGCCGATGATGCCGCCGCAGCAGACAGCCATGCCGGCTTCGCGCACATTTTCAAGCGTATCAAGGCGGTCTTGCATCGTGCGGGTCGTGATGACTTTGCCGTAGTACTCAGGCCCGGTGTCGATGTTGTGGTTGTAGTAGTCGAGGCCGGCCTCGGCGAGGCGGCTCGCTTGGGTCTTCGTCAGCATGCCGAGCGTCATGCAGGTTTCCATGCCCATCGCTTTGACTTCGCTGATCATGTGCACCAGCGTGTCGATGTCGCGATCTTTGGGTTCGCGCCAGGCCGCGCCCATGCAGAAGCGCGAGGCGCCACCAGCTTTCGCGTGGGCGGCGGCGGTTTTGACTTCTTCGAGCGCCATGAGCTTCGAGGCTTTAAGGCCGGTTTCGAACTTGGCGGATTGACTGCAGTAGCCGCAATCTTCGGGGCAACCGCCGGTCTTTATCGAAAGCAGCGTCGACATCTGCACTTCGTTCGGATCGAAGTGCATGCGGTGCACGGTTTGCGCGCGGAAGATCAGGTCGGCGAAGGGAAGTTCGAACAGGGCGCGGGCGGCATCATAGGTCCAAGCTTGCTTTGCCTCAGAGGGTTTGGTGCGCCGATCGAGAGTTGTCGTGGTCATGGGCCCGTTCGTTCTTGGTTCGAAAGCGGGCGCAGCATAGGGGTGGGTGGCTTACGGTCAAGCCGCGCGTTCAAGCCCTTACGGCTTGATCAGGATTGGGGTGCCGATGCGCACGACGCGGTAAATCTCCTCGATTTCCGGGATTGTGACGGCGATGCAGCCTGCGGTCCAGTCGCGCATAACGCCAACAGATTGAAGCGTCGCAAGGGTTCCCGGCGTGCCGTGGATCATGATCCAGCCCCCGGGGGAAACACCGCGTTTGGCGGCGGCGGCGCGATCCTTTTTATTCGGGTAAGAGATGCGGAGCGAGAGGTGGAAGCTCGAGTTCGGGTTCTTGCCGTCGATGATGTAGCGGCCTTCGGGCGTGCGGGAGTCGCCCTCTTGCTCCTTGTGGCCGACCGGGTTGCCGCCGAGACCGATGCGGTAGGTCTTGAACGGCTTCTTGCCGGCCCAAAGCGTCATCACGCGGCGGGACTTGTCCACCACGATCAGGTCAACGGGGGCGGCCGCAACCGGCGGTGCGACAAGGCCGACGAGGCAAAGGGCGAAGATGAACGAGCGCATGGGCCGATGATTGGCCTCGGAAAATGGCGCACTCGTGGCAGGCGGGTGGCGGCAATTCGGCCGCAGTTGCTTTGCGCCAAAGTCGGGTCATGATTTCGTGGGAAGACTGGGGTGATGTTGGGAGTGTGTTTCATGAAATTTTTGACACGACTGGCGGCGGCCTTCATCGCGGCATTGGTAGGGACAGGTGTTGCGCAGGCGGAGTATGCGCCGCCGGGCAGTTATCAACGGACTTGCAGCGACATCACGACGACGTGGAACGTGCTGTCGGCCACGTGCCGGACGCGCGACGGCAGCTGGAACTACACCACGCTGCGCAACTATCGCGATTGCGCGGGTGACATCGCGAACCGGAACGGTCGACTTGAGTGCGCGTATCGCGATGACGATGATCGTCCGGATGACGACTACGGCGGCTGGCTGCCGCTAGGGAGCTATCGCAGTACCTGCCGCAACATCACGCGCGAAGGCGATACGCTGATGGCTGAGTGTCGCGACAACTATGGGCGTTGGCGGTACACGGAGCTTGCGGGCTATCGTTCGTGCCGGGACATCGTGAACGCAAACGGAATTTTGCAATGCCGACGCGATCACGATGATGGCGATTATCCGGACGACGACTATGACGGACGCTTGCCGGGCGGCAGTTGGCGCGAGACGTGTCAGCAGGGTCGCGTGCACGAGCAGGTGCTCCACGCGACCTGCCGCGACAACTTCGGCAGCTGGCGCCGGACGTCGCTCGACCTCCGATACTGCCGCGGTAATGTTGCGAACGACAATGGGCGGCTTGTGTGTGGTCGTGGTGGCCCGGGCGGCTATGGGCGGATCACGATTTACCGGCATACGAACTATGCGGGCCGGTCGCGGACCTTCACGAGCGATATCGCCGATCTCAGCGGTTATGGGTTCAGCAATTTGACGTCGAGCGTTGTGGTTCAAGGCGGCGTCTGGCAGCTGTGCGACAAGCCGAACTATCGCGGGTACTGCATCATCCTCGATCGCTCGCAGGGTAATCTGTGGGCGTTCGGGTTCAACGACCGTACGGAATCTATTCGTCGCATACGGTAGTTGGGGCTCGCACGGGCTTATGCTCGTTGATAAGTTGCGAAGGCCGGGCGCGTTCCCGGCCTTCCTTCGTTTCAGACAGGCGTTTCAGACAGGATTTTGGCGATGACCGACGTGACTTCCATCAGCCGCCGTGGGTTTGCGATGACGGGATTGGCCACGGGCTTTGCCTTGGCCGTGCAGCCGGTAGCGGCGACCGCGATTACAACGGATGCATCGGGACTTGAGGCCGGTGAGGTGAAGATCGCCGTCGCCGACGGGAACATGCCAGCCTATCGCGCGATGCCGGCGAAGGGCGCGAAACTCGGTACGATCCTTGTCGTGCACGAGATCTTCGGCGTGCATGAGTGGGTCAAGGATATCTGTCGCCGCTTTGCGAAGGCGGGGTATCTGGCGGTCGCACCCGATCTTTTTGCGCGCTACGGCGATGCCACAAAGGTGGCCGACTTTAAAACCTTGATCGACACCATTGTGCGCAAGGCAGGTGACGACACCGTGCTCGCCGATCTCGACGCGACGGCGAAGTGGGCGGATGGAAATGGTGGCGATGCGACGAAGCTTGCGGTCACGGGGTTCTGCTGGGGTGGGCGCGCGACGTGGATGTACGCGGCGCACAATCCAAGCGTCAAAGCGGGTGTGGCTTGGTATGGCTCGATGACGAAGCGGCCGACCGATGCCCGGCCGGTGCATCCGATCGACGTCGCGGACAAGATCAAGGGGCGCGTGCTTGGCCTCTACGCGGAGCTCGACAAGGGCATTCCGGTTAGCGAAGTCGAAGAGATGCGGGCGAAGTTGAAGGCTGTCGGCGATACGAAGAGCGAGATCGTCGTCTATCCGGGTGCCGACCACGGTTTCTTGGCGGACTACCGGCCGCAGTACAACGAGGCTGCGGCGAAGCAAGCCTGGCCGCGGGCGCTCGATTGGTTCAAGGCGCACGGCGTTTGAGGGGCTAACTGAAACGACGTGAACGCTGAAGCTCGTGCCGAGGCCAAGTTCCACGAGGAAGTGGCTGCCAATCTGACACGGAACTACGTCAGCCAGCTTGCGCACGGCATGCTGGCGATGACGGGGTTTCGGCTCGTCAACGCGCCGACGTTTGTGCCGGCGTATCTGTTTGCGCTGTCCGGGTCGAATTCGTTGGTCGGCATTGCACTCGCCATGCAGCATATCGGTTCGTTCGTCAGCAGCATTTTCGGCGCGGCGGCGGTCGAGCACCGGCGCAAGATCGTCGATCTCGGATTGCGCTACGGATGGGCGATGCGGCTCTCGGTGCTGGGCCTTGCGGTTGCCGGGTTCTTGAACCTGCCGCCGATGATCGAGTTCGCGTTGTTTGCGCTCTGCTTGGGGCTGCTCGGCGTCTTTTCCGGCATGCAGAACGTGCTGTGGAACGTGCTTTTGACGAAGACGATCCCGGCCGACCGGCGCGGGATGATGCTGGGCCTGCGAAATTTCCTCGGCGGCTTGACGGCGGCGGCCGTCGCCCATGTGGGCGGCAAGTACCTGGTCGAGCCGAACTTGCTCGGCAACGGCTATGCGAGCACGTTCCTGCTTGCGTTCGTGCTGACGGCGGCGGGGCTTTCGATGCTCTATCTCGTACGCGAACCGGAAGCGCCTACGGTGCGCGCTCCCTCCGGTGTGCGAGAGCGGCTTGGCGACGTTCCCGAGCTACTGCGCGACCGGGACTTTTCGATGTATTTCTGGGCGCAGGCATTGGCGACGCTCGGCATGCTCGCGATGCCGTTCTATGTGATCTTCGTCGGCAAGAGCTTGGGCTTGAGCCTGGCGACGGACGGCGTGACGATCGGTGCTCTGGGGGCCGGCTTCTTGACGGCGCAGACGGTGGCTAGCCCGTTGTGGGGCTATCTTGCCGACCGGATGGGCTTCAAGGCTGTGTTCGTGCCGGCGCTGGTGCTTTGGGCGGCAGCGACGGGCGCCTTGTTGCTGTCGAACGATTTGATCTCGTTTCTGTTTTGCTTCGTCGCCATCGGGGCGGGGCATTCGGGATTCATGCTCGCCTCGCAGAACATGGTTCTCGAATTCGGCACGCGCTCCGATCTGCCCTTGCGTATTGCGATGGTTAACTCCGCGCAATCTCTGGTTCAGGCATTTGGCGCGATCGCGGGCGGTCAAATGGCGGACTCGCTCGGATTTGAAGTCGTGTTCGGCGCGGCCGTGCTTGCCAAGCTCGCAGCCGCGGGCATGTTGTGGTTTTATGTGAGTGAGCCGCGCGAGACTCGGCGATCGCGGGGTGAGATCGCCGTGGACGCGGGCGAGGGGTTTGGAGATGTCATTGACGGGCGACGGGACCGCGAGCCCCCCCAGTAATGCGGGAGCGGAGCGCGCGAAGACGGAGAGCGTGCGCGGCAAGGTGGCCGATCCGCGGGCTGTGACGCCGCTGACGGTGCGAGCCGACGACATCAAGTGGATTTTGGCGGCAGCCGCGTTTGCGCTCGCGGTGCTCGGCGCGTGGTCCGGGGCTTGGGCGTTGGCAGCGTTTCTGGGACTTGGGATAGGGCTCATCGCCGTGGCGCGTCTTGGCTATGTGCGTAGCTTGCCAGAGCCGCAAGCACCGGTCGCGCCGGTCGTTGTGCAGCCGACGGTGGCGCCGATCAACGTCGCCGCCGCAGCCGCGCGCAGCGATTACACGCCCGGTGACCTGGTGCGTAGGCTGCCCGATCCGGCAATCCTGACGGATCACAGCGGGCGGATCATCTCGGCGAACGATGCTGTCGAAAAGCAGTTTGGCGTCGTCGAGTTGCGCAAGCACTTGGCAAGCGTCATTCGTGCGCCGCAGGTGTTGGGCGCACTGGATGCTGCGTTGGCTGGCAAGGGGGCGCAGCGGGTCGAGTTCTCCGTCGTGGGCGCGCAGGAGCAAAATTTCGAAGCATTTGTCGCCCCGGTCGAGGATGGCGATCGGATACTCAGGGCGACGCTGATTACCTTACGCGACATGACGAAGGCGCAGCGTGTGGAGCAAATGCGTGCCGACTTCGTTGCCAATGCGAGCCACGAGTTGCGCACGCCTCTCGCGTCGCTGACCGGGTTTATCGACACGTTGCGGGGGCACGCCAAGGACGATCCCGAGGCGCAGGAGCGCTTCCTTGGGATCATGTCGGAGCAGGCGACGCGGATGCGGCGGTTGATCGACGATCTACTGTCGCTGTCCCGCATCGAGCTCAACGAGCATGTGCGTCCGGCCGGCAGCGTCAATCTGGGCGACGTTGTCGAGGAGGTGGCGAGTGCGCTCGCGCCGATGGCGCAAGCACAGAACATCCAACTCGAGATCGCCGAGCCGTCTTCACTGCCGAAAGTCGCCGGCGACCGGGATGAGTTGTTCCAAGTGGTCCAGAACTTGATCGACAACGCGATCAAGTATGGGCGGCCGCAGACGGCAATTACGCTGGAGTTGGGTACGCGGCGTGCCAACCCGGGCGAGCCGGGGCCGTCGCCTGCTGTCTATCTGGCGGTCAAAGATCGCGGTGAAGGGATCGCGCGCGAGCACATTCCGCGGCTCACAGAGCGGTTCTATCGTGTCGACGTTCGGCGCAGCCGGGCGATCGGTGGGACGGGGCTGGGCCTTGCGATCGTCAAGCACATCGTGAACCGGCATCGCGGGCGGCTTGGCATCGACAGCAAAGTGAATGAAGGGTCCACTTTCACGATCTATTTGCCGCTCGCGACCGAGGTCGGCAACAATGACGCGCCGCAACCGGGCTTGCTCACGGCGTCATAATAGGTTCATGGAACTATCGCATTAGGGCGGCGGACCGGCAGCCGCAAGGTGTCGGTGGCAAAGGATCAGTAATGGCTGAGCACATCGTCAGGTCGTTTCAAGAACAACTCGAGGCCTTGAGCACCGGTATCGTACAGATGGGCGGGCTGTGCGAGGCGCAGCTCGCCAATGCGATCGACGCGGTGGTCAAGCGCGACCTACCGCGCGCAGAGCAGACGATCGCCTCGGACGTGAAGATCGATGCGCTGGAAACCGAGATCGAGCAGCAGGTGATCCGGCTGTTGGCAATGCGGCAGCCGTTGGCGCTCGATCTGCGCGAGACGCTGGCGGCGCTCAAAATATCGAACGACCTCGAACGGATTGGCGACCTGGCAAAGAATGTCGCCAAGCGCACCTTGGTCATCGCGCGCGATGCGCCGGATCATAATCTCACCCAAGGGTTGGCCAGGATGGGGCGCCAAGCGTTGACGCAGGTTAAGGCCGTTTTGGACGCCTATACGCGCCGGGACGCCGATGCCGCATTGGCGGTTTGGAAACACGATGACGATATCGACGAGCTGTACAACTCTTTGTTCCGCGAATTGCTGACCTACATGATGGAGGATCCGCGCAAGATCGGCCCTTCCACCCACTTGCTATTCATCGCGAAGAACTTCGAGCGGATCGGCGATCACGCGACCAATATCGCGGAAACAGTATGTTACGTGGTTTCGGGCCGCCGGATCGGCGAAGAGCGCCCAAAGAGCGATACGACAACTTCGGTTGCTGCGCGCGATGACAAGTCCTGATCCTTGGGGGCGGCCTAGCGGGCTGCGCAAGCCTCTTATTCTTGTGGCCGAAGACGACGCATCGCTGATGATGCTGTTGCGCTACAATTTGGACAAGGAAGGCTTTCGGGTCAGCGAGGCGCGCGACGGCGACGAGGCCTTGTTGCTGGCGGCGGAGGACGTGCCGGATCTTGTGCTGCTCGACTGGATGTTGCCCGGTGTTTCCGGGATCGAAGTCTGCAGACGTCTGCGTGCGCGGCCTGAAATCAAGAATGTGCCCATCATCTTGCTGACGGCGCGTGTGGACGAGACCGACCGCGTGCGCGGTCTCGACACCGGTGCGGACGACTACATCACGAAGCCTTTTTCGATGACGGAATTGCTCGCCCGTGTGCGGGCGGTGCTGCGCCGCGTTCGTCCGGCCTTGACCGAGAACGTGGTGACTTTCGGTGACGTGACGATTGATCGTGGCGCGCATCGGGTAAGGCGCGGGGCGCGAGAGGTGCACTTGGGGCCGACGGAGTACAAGCTCCTCGACCACTTCATCCAATTTCCCGGCCGGGTATTCAGCCGCGAGCAGCTGTTGGATGCGGTTTGGGGGTCGGGGGTCTCCGTGGATGCGCGCACCGTCGACGCGCACATCATGCGGCTTCGCAAGGCGCTGACGGAAGACGGCGAGGTCGATCCGATCCGCACGGTGCGCTCGGCGGGCTATGCGCTCGACGAGTCGCTGAAGGGCTAAAACAAAGAGGCCCACCTTGCGGTGAGCCTCTCGTCAGTTCCCCTCTAACTGGTCAGGTTAGGTGTTCGCCAGGTAACGGCGATAGTCCTTGTCGCGTTCCCGGTCGCGGCGGCTTTGCGAAGGTTGGAAAGCCTTCACGCTGTGCGCGTCGCAATACGGTGAGCCATTCTTCGGCGCGTGGCCGCAGAAATGGAACTCTTCGCTTTTCGACGGGTCGCCGATCGGCCATTTGCACATACGATCGGAGATCGTAAGCACAGTGGTCTTGCGGCCGTTTTCATCAACCACCGGGTCGCGCTCGATAATCGGGACTGGCGGCAGGGGTGCGATGCGGGGGCGCGCCACGCGGCGAACCTGCTGGATGCGGGGGCGCTCGGCGCGGGCGGGGGTCGCTCGGCCGGCAAGTCCAAGGCGATGCACTTTGCCGATTACGGCGTTTCGGGTGACCCCGCCGAGCTGGCGGGCGATCTGGCTTGCGCTAAGTCCTTCGGTCCAAAGTTGCTTCAGTTGTTCGACGCGTTCGTCCGTCCAGCCCATTTATGTTCTCCCTCGCTGGGGGCGAGAATGGTTAAGGCGAGGTATAGTAGGGAGAACGAGTGGACCTACAAGTTCTAACGGCTGACACAACATGTAGTTACTGGGGATTTGTTGTCGCCGGGGCACATGGTTAACGAATCGCCCGCAATCGTTGACATCATACAGCACGCCAACCATTAGTGGCCCTTTCGCGGAAATCTTGGGCATTTCCGTGGGCTAAAGCTGAGGAAAAGCTGTGATTACGCCGATTTTGCCGACCTATGCGCGCGCGCCTGTCACCTTGGAGAGGGGAGAAGGCGCGTACGTCTATGCCAGCGATGGGCGACGTTTCCTCGATTTTGGATCGGGGATTGCGGTCAATGGGCTTGGGCATGCGCACCCGCACCTGGTTGCCGCGCTTACAGCCCAGGCGGGAAAGCTATGGCACACCTCCAACCTCTACCAGGTGCCGGGGCAACAGAGGCTCGCTGAGCGGCTGGTTGCCAACACGTTCGCGGACACGGTGTTCTTCTGCAATTCGGGCGCGGAGGCGAACGAGTGTGCGATCAAGATGGCGCGCAAGTTTCACGCCCATCACGGCAACCCCGAGCGGTTTCGCGTTGTCACTTTTGAGGGGGCGTTCCATGGGCGGACGCTCGCGACCATCGCCGCCGGCGGTCAGAAAAAGCATCTCGACGGGTTCGGCCCGAAGGTTGACGGTTTCGATCAAGTGCCGTTCGGCGACGTTGATGCAGTGCGAAAGGCAATCGGGCCTGAGACTGCGGCTCTATTGATTGAGCCGGTGCAGGGTGAGGGCGGTGTGAGGCCGGTGCCTCCAGAATTTCTGCGTGCGTTGCGCGCGCTCTGCGACGAGCATGGATTGCTGTTGATCCTCGACGAAGTCCAAACGGGTGTTGGACGCACGGGCAAGCTGTTTGCGCACGAGTGGTCTGGCGTGACGCCCGACATCATGGCGATCGCGAAGGGCATCGGCGGCGGGTTCCCGATGGGCGCGTGTCTAGCGACCGAGCGCGCGGCAGTGGGCATGACGGCGGGGTCGCATGGTTCGACATTCGGCGGCAATCCGCTGGCGATGGCGGTGGGCAATGCCGTGCTCGATGTCGTGCTCGAGCCGGGCTTCTTGGAACACGTAAACAGAATCGCGAATTACTTGCGTCAGCAGCTTGCGATGGTCGTCGATCGCAATCGTGCGATTGTCGAGGATGTGCGCGGGCAAGGCTTGTTGCTCGGCATCAAGTGCAAGGTGGCGAACAACGAACTGATCGATGCGCTGCGCGATCGCGGCCTGTTGACGGTGGGGGCCGGTGACAACGTCGTGCGTATCTTGCCGCCGATGATAGCGACGGAAGAGCACGTTCGTGAGGCGATTGGGATCCTGAACGAGGCGTGTCAGGCGCTGGCGCACGTCCCGGCGAAGGATGCCTCACTTCGCCAAGGCTCCGGGGGGCCAGGTTCGGCATCTTCGGCCCCCGTAGCTTTAGCGTAGAGGGCAGCGAAATGAGCTTGAAGCACTTCTTGGACCTCGATGCATTCGATGGGCCGACGCTGCGTAAGTTGATCGACGATGCGAAGCGCATGAAAGATGCGCGTAACGGGCGGCCGAAAGGGGCTCCCGACGATGTGCTGCCCCTGAAGGGGCGCATGTTGGCGCTGGTGTTCGAGAAACCGTCGACACGCACGCGTATCTCGTTCGATGTCGGCATGCGCCAGCTCGGCGGGGAGTGCATGTTCCTCGATGGGCGCGACATGCAATTTGGGCACGGCGAGACCGTCGGCGATACGGCGCAAGTGCTGTCACGTTATGTGGACGGGATCGTGCTGCGCACGAAGCGGCATCAAAGTCTGTTGGATTTGGCGGCGAACGCGTCTGTCCCGGTGATCAACGGGCTGACGGACCGGACGCATCCGTGTCAGTTGATGGCCGATGTGTTGACGTTCGAGGAACATCGCGGGCCGATTGGCGGCAAGGTGGTGACGTGGTCGGGGGCGGGCAACAACGTTTGCGCGTCCTGGATTCATGCGGCGGTGAAGTTCGGGTTCGAGTTGCGCGTCGCTTGTCCGGCTGAGGCTGAGCCCGATCCGCGGGTAACCGCATGGGCGAAAGAGCAGGGCGGGAAGGTGCATCTCGTGCGCGATCCGTATGAAGCGGTATCGGGAACGAGTTGCGTCGTCAGCGATACGTGGGTGCAGATGTCGGAGAGCGATCTGCTTGGCGAGGGCGGGATGCGCTCGCGGCACAATGTGCTTGCGCGGTATCGCGTGGATGAGAAGTTGATGGCTGCGGCGGGGAAGGCCGCGATCTTCATGCATTGTCTGCCGGCGCATCGCGGCGAGGAAGTGACCGATGGTGTGCTCGACGGGCCGCAGTCGGTCGTGTTCGACGAAGCAGAGAACCGTCTGCATTCGCAAAAGGCGGTGTTGGCGTGGGCGATGTCGTGACGCCCGTGGCGGTAACGGGCGACTTCGTCCGCAGCTTCCAGATCGAAGGCATGAACGTGCGAGGGCGGATCGTGCATCTGACAGATGCTGCGGATCGCGTGATTGCGGCGCACGGGTATCCGGATGCGGTGTCGGGCATTGTCGGCGAGGCGTTGGCGCTCGCCGCGCTGCTTGGCGCGTCACTGAAGTTCGACGGGACGCTCACGGTCCAGACGCGCAGCAATGGGCCGGTCCGGATGATCGTGGCCGATTACATGACGCCCGGCGAGGTGCGTGCCTGCGCCACCTTTGACCGAGATGCGGTTGAGCGGTTGGGCGCGACGCCTTCGTTCGGCGATCTGGTCGGCGAGGGATCGATCGCGATCACGATCGATCAGGGCGAGGACATGGAGCGCTACCAGGGGATCGTTTCGCTGGAAGGCGAAGGTCTTGCCGATGCCGCCGCGCGATATTTCGAGCGCTCGGAGCAGATTCCCACGCATATCAAGCTTGGCGTTGCGACGCTTGCCGCGCGCGGTGGCAACGGTGTGCGTCCGCATTGGCGGGCCGGCGCCATCATGATCCAGAATCTGGCGTCGCTGGGCGGACACAACGCGCCGGGCCCAGAGAACGCGGACGATTGGGTGCGGGCGTCGGTGTTGTTTGCGACCGTCGAGTCGCATGAGTTGGTCGATCCGCAAGTCGAGGCCGAGCGGTTGCTCTATCGGCTGTACCACGAAGACGGCGTGCGCGTGTTTGAGCGGCAACCACTTTCGTTCGGCTGTCGCTGCAGTGCCGATCGGGTGATGTCGGTGTTGGCGCAGTATCCGGCACATGAACTCAGCGAATTGGCCGAAGGCGACGGGTTGATCCACGCGACGTGCGAGTTCTGTTCGACGGACTACAGCTTCAAACCCGGCGACGTTCAAGCGGCGCAGACGTGATCCATCAGGCGGCGCATGAAGGCGACGCACGCGTCGATCTGTGAGAGCTCGATGAACTCGTTCGGCTTATGCGCCTGCTGGATGTTACCAGGGCCGCAGACGACCGAGGGGATTCCCGCTTCCTGAAACAAGCCCGCTTCGGTGCCGTAGGCGACTGCTTCGGCGTGGTTGCGGCCGGTGAGTTGCTTCGCGAGAGCTTCGGCGGGACAGCCCTCGGTTGCGACAAGTGCCGGCACGTGGGCACGGACGGTGGTGACGATATCGGCTTCGGGTGCGATGCGCTGCAGGCGCGGAAGCACCTTCTCCTTTGTGTGCGTGACGAAGCGTTCGACGATCGCGTCGCGGCTTGTGCCGGGGAGGTAGCGGAATTCCCATTGGAACGTGCAGTGGCGTGCGAGAATGTTCAGTGCGGTGCCGCCTTCGATCGTGGACGATTGGACCGTCGTGTAAGGCGGGTCGAAGCGGCCCGATGGATCGCCGGCTTTGCGCATCTCTTCGGCGATGTCGCTCAGGTGCATGATCAGTTCGGCCGCCACCATGACCGCATTCACCCCTTTGTCTGTTTGGCTCGAGTGCGCTTCGCGGCCGGTGACGGTAGTTCGGAATGAGCGGATGCCCTTGTGGGCGTTGACGACCTTCATGTCGGTCGGTTCGCCTATGATCGCGAGTTTCGGCCGGGGCACGGCTTTGATGATCTCAGCGATCATTGGCCGGACGCCGAGGCAGCCGACTTCTTCGTCGTAGGAGAGCGCAATGTGGATTGGGGTTCTGACGCGGCGCTTCAGGAACTCGGGCATGAGCGCGAGCACGACGGCGGAAAACGATTTCATATCCGACGTGCCGCGGCCGTAGAGCTTGCCATCCTTCTCGACGACTTTGAAGGGATCGGTATCCCACGGTTGGCCGTCCACGGGAACGACGTCGGTGTGACCGGAGAGGATAATCCCGCCGGGTTCGTTTGGCCCGAGGGTGATCAGGAGGTTCGCTTTCGTGCCCTCGGCGTTTGGAATGCGGCGTGGCGAGAGCCCGTGCGCCTTCGCGTAGTCTTCGACGAACGAGATCAGATGCAGGTTCGAGTCGCGGCTTGTGGTGTCGAAAGCGATGAGGCGTTCGATCATTTCGCGGGGGGTGTAGGAGCGGGTCACGGGTGTCTCTGGCGGTTCCATGCCCCGCCTCTATAGCCGTCATGGCCGGTCAAGCGAAGCGCGACCCGGCCCGTGACGGGTTTGCGCAGGAGATGGCGTCAGCCGTCCAGGCTTGAGGCCGGATTGCCGATAATGGTTAGGAACTCGCGACGGGTCATCGGGTCTTTGCGGAAAGCGCCCAGCATCGTCGAGGTCACCATGGTGACGCCCGGCTTATGGACGCCGCGGGTGGTCATGCATTGGTGCTGTGCCTCTATCACGACGGCGACACCTTTCGGGTCCAGCACCTTTTGGATGCAGTTCGCGATTTGCGCGTTCATCTTTTCCTGCACCTGCAGGCGACGGGCGTAGGCTTCCACCACACGCGCGAGTTTCGAGATGCCGACGACGCGGTTCGTGGGCAGGTAGGCGACGTGCGCCTTGCCGATGATCGGGGCCAGATGGTGTTCGCAGTGCGACTCGAAGCGGATGTCGCGCAGGACGATCATCTCGTCGTAGCCTTCGACTTCTTCGAACGTGCGCTTCAAATAGTCTTCCGGGTCTACGCTGTACCCTGAGAACCAATCTTCGAACGCGCGGGCGACGCGTGCGGGCGTGTCGCGCAGGCCTTCGCGGCTCGGGTCGTCGCCGGCCCAGCGCAGCAGGGTCGAGACGGCGGCTTCGGCGTCTTCGCGCGTCGGGCGCGATTGCTCCACCAGCTTCGGTTTCGCGTTGTTTTTGCGGATCACGGACGCCATTGAATCAGCTCCTTGAGGTCGTGGGATGGTACGCCAGCGACCAAGGGTTAGATCAAAGCACCCGGGGCTATGAATTCAATAGAGTACTGCGTGAAATTCTCGCGATTGCAGGGTTGACCTAGCCGATTTCTCGGCTAAGGCATTTCCACAGTGCATCGCGGGTTTAGTGGATGCGGCGCGCTTCGTGCGGACTGTCGAGCGGGAAGAGAGGGATGTCCACTTGGAACGCCTCGCCTTCCGACGTTTGCATCTGATACGCGCCAAGCATCATGCCTGAGGGCGTTTCGAGCGGCGTGCCGGACTTGTACTCGAACTTCTCGCCCGGGCGTAGGATCGGCTGCTGACCGACGACGCCGGCGCCTTTCACTTCGATCGTGCGGCCGTTCGCGTCGATGATGCGCCAATAGCGGGTGCGCAGCTGGACCGTCTCGCGGCCGCGGTTTTCGATCTGAACCGAGTAGGCCCAGAAGAAATGGTTGCTGTCGGGCGCCGATTGGTCGGCCAAGAAGGCCGGCTCAACTGATACCGTTATCTGCCGTGTGGTGCGTTCGAACATCTTGCCCCCGTTCAACGCCTGAGCCGGTGCCACATCGGCCAGCTCAATCCCCAGTTCCCGCTTCATTGGTTCTCTACCGTTACTGCCGACCTTACTGAGTTCGCAACAAAGCAATTCTCGTGCGCAGCGTGATGGAGGGCGGAAATCTCTTCGGAGGATGGTTGACGGTCGCCCGAAAACGTCACTTTGGGGCGCAGTGTGACCTTACTGACCCAGAATTTGCCATGCTCGTTGCGCTCCATGACCCCAAAAGCCTCGTCAACGTAGCTATCGACGGTGAACCGCTTGCGGGCGGCGACGGCCAAAAACGTCAGCATGTGGCAGGTGGATAGTGAAGCAACAAAGGCTTCCTCAGGGTTCACCTTGTCCGCTTCGCCCTTGAACTCAGGCGCGGCGGACCATGGCACGGTTTCGCCGCCGCCGAAGCGCACTTCGTGCGCGCGGTTGTATGTGTCGTAAGTGAAGTCGGCAGAAGTGCGCCGCCATGTCGTCGTTGCGCGATATTCGTGCATTTTGCCTCACAACATTTTCAAAGCCTGACGCAGATCGTCGGCAATGTCGGCGGGGTCTTCGAGGCCGACAGACAGGCGTAACATGCCGTCCGTGACACCTAGCTCCGCTCGCGCCTGCGGCGTCAAGCGAAAGTGGGTTGTGGTTGACGGATGTGTGATCAGAGATTTCGCGTCGCCCAAGTTGTTCGAGATGTCGATAAGGTTGAGCGCGTTGGCAAATTTGAATGCCTCAGCTTTTGCGCCGTCGATCTCGAACGTGACGAGCGAGCCGCCGAGTCCCATTTGGGCACGTGCGAGGGCCGCCTGCGGATGGTCTGGGCGGCCCGGGTAGATGACGCGTTTCACTTTGGGCTCACGCGCGAGCACATCGGCGACCGCAGCTGCATGTTCGCACATCGCGCGGACGCGCAGGTCGAGTGTCTCAAGCGATTTGAGCAGCACCCACGCGTTGAACGGGCTCAGGCTTGGGCCGGTGTTGCGGATAAAGGTTAGCAGGTGATCGGTGAGGAATTTTTTGTCGCAAAGGATCGCGCCGCCGAGGCAGCGGCCTTGGCCGTCGATGTGCTTGGTTGCCGAATAGACGACAATGTCGGCGCCGTATTCCATCGGGCGTTGGAGCACCGGGGTTGCGAAGACATTGTCAACGACGAGGCGGGCGCCGCCTTTGTGTGCGATCTCCGCGACGGCCTTGAGGTCGATGATTTCGAGCGTCGGGTTTGACGGGGTCTCGAGAAACAGGACCTTTGTTTGCGGCGTTACTGCCGCCCGCCAGGCGTCGAGGTTTGTGCCGTCGACAAGCGTTGAGGTGATGCCGTAGCGCGGCAGCACATCTTCGATGACATAGCGGCAGCCGCCGAACATCGCGCGGGCGGCGACGACGTGGTCGCCTTGGCGAAGGTGGCAGAGCAAGGCCGTGCTTACGGCGGCCATGCCCGTGGCGGTGGCACGCGCGACCGGGGCGCCTTCGATGAGGGCGAGGCGCTCTTCGAAAGCGACCACTGTTGGGTTGCCGAAACGCGAGTAGACGTAGCCGTCGTCATCGCCTTTGAAGCGGGCTTCCGCTGTTTCGGGGCTGTCGTAGGCGAAGCCGGACGTCAGGTAGAGGGCTTCGGAGGTTTCGCCGTTTGGCGATCGTTTCAGACCGCCACGAACGAGGCGGGTTTTGAGGCCGTATTCACGGCCGGGACGTAGTTCTCCCATCGCATGCACTCCAGACACAAAAATCCCCGGACCAAGGGGATAATCCCTAAGCCGGGGTCGGAGGTCACGCGACCCGGCCTTTTAGCTGTTTGTTTAACGTGGCCGCGAAGCTGACCGGCTCAAATCACCACGTGGGCGCAACTTATGCGGGACGGTTTTCCCGCGCAAGGGTTGGGGACATTCCGCCGCGCCGCTTTGCGGCGCCAGGCTGGTGTCCTAAAAGCAAGCTATGGCTCAACCTTCGACACTGTTTTCGCCGACCGACGACGGCGAACCGCAACGCGGACATTCGACCGGTATTCTGCCCGCCAGCCATCTGCGCGGGATGATCCAACGCGGGCGCATTCGGTCGCTGCGCGAGATTGAGGATGGGCAGATCCAGCCGGCGAGCTTGGATCTGCGGCTCGGTTCGACGGCGTGGCGCATTCGCGCAAGCTTCCTGCCCGGTCCCGATACCACGGTGAAGCAGCGCATCGATCAGTTGGCGTTGCATCAGATCGATCTCACGAAAGGCGCCGTGTTCGAGGCGGGGTGCGTTTACATCGTGCCTCTGCTTGAGAGCATCGCGCTGCCGTCGCGCATGTCCGGCGTTGCAAACCCGAAGAGTTCGACGGGGCGGCTTGATGTGTTCACGCGGCTGATCGCGGATCGCGCGAAGGAATTCGACCGGATCGAGCCCGGCTACGAAGGGCCGCTCTATGCGGAGGTGAGCCCGCGGTCTTTCTCGATTTTGGTGCGCGAGGGATCGCGGCTCAATCAGCTACGGCTTCGGCGCGGGTCGCCTGTGTTTAGCGACGCCGACCTGAAGAAGTTGCAGGACGAACAGGGCATCGTCGCGGGCGATGCCGACATCTCGAACGGTATCGCGCTTTCCGTCGATCTGAATGGCGACGGGTGGAACGGACTTGTCGGTTATCGCGCGAAGCGGCACGCGGGGTTGATCGACGTCGATAAGCCGGGCGCTCACGATCTTGCCGACTTTTGGGAGCCCATTCGCACGCGGCCCGACGCGACGATGGTGCTCGATCCGAACGAGTTCTACATCCTTGCGTCGCGCGAGGCGGTTTCGATCCCGCCGGAGTATGCGGCGGAGATGGTGCCGTACAATCCGCTCGTCGGCGAATTCCGTGTGCACTATGCGGGGTTCTTCGATCCGGGCTTCGGGTATTCGGGCGCAGGCGGTGCCGGTTCGCGCGCGGTGCTTGAGGTGCGCAGCCACGAGGTGCCGTTCATCCTGACGCACGGGCAGATCGTCGGCCGGCTTGTGTTCGAGCGGCTGACCGAGCCGCCCGAGCGCGTTTACGGACAGGGCCTTGGTTCGAACTACCAGGGGCAGGGGCTCAAGCTCTCCAAACACTTCCGGGTGTGAGATGCAGACCTATTGGCCGTTCGCGCTCGCGATTGCGGCGTATGTCGCCTACCAGACGTTCCTGAAGGCAGTCAGGCCCGAGGTGAACATCCTCGGGCTGTTGATGTTTGCTTATGCGGCCGCGTTTGCGACAGCGGGGCTCTTGTGGTGGCGCAATCAGGATTTGGGCGCGAACCGGATGGAGTGGGGCGATCTCAGCGTTGCGGCGGCGATCGGCGTGTCGATTGTCGGCATCGAGTTCGGGTTTGCGTACGCATTCCGCACGGGGTGGCCGCTTAACACGACGGGCGCGATCGTGAACGTTGCAGCGGCGCTGATCGTCGTGCCGATCGGGTATATGCTCTTTGCCGAACACTTGAGCTGGACGAAGGGGCTTGGGCTCTTGCTGTGCTGCGCGGGGCTTGTGCTGATCGCGCGCCCTTAGGTCTTGCAGCTGCCGCCGCCGAGCACGCAAAACTTTGCGCAATGCGGGTGGTTGAGTTTCACCGGCGCCAATGCGTCTGCCAGTTCCTCGCCAAGTTCGAATTGCGGCTCATAGGGCAGGAGCGTGCACGCGACGACGGCAGGCGCGCTTGCGCCTTTGCGCTTCACGATCATGCGGCTTGAGGCGCACATCATATCGTTCGGGCTTTTGTTCAGGATGCTCCAGCAAGCGGTGGTGATCTCCGGCACGTCGATGCGGGCATCCATTTCCGGGAAGATAACGAGGGCCGCGTGATCTGCGGTATCGATCTTCAGGTTTTCGCGGGCGAAGAGTGCCGCGTAGCCTGCGCGCATGTCTTCGTCCTTGTCACCCCAGCGCAAGCGTCCGGCGATGCTGGTCGCGACGTTCCGGTCGCGCAGCCAGCGTAAGCCGGCCAGTGTTTCTTCGAACGAACCCGGTCCGCGTTCGTCCTCGTGCAAATCTTGGCGCCAGTGATCCAGGCTGACGCGCACAGAGAACTTCGTTCCGTAGCGCTTGGTGAGATCGGCGATTGCGGCGTGCACGCGTGGGCGCATCATCGGCTTCATCGCATTTGTCAGCACAAGCGCTTCGTAGCCGCGGGACAGCGTCGCTTCCAGGATTGGGCCCATATCGGGGTTCATGAACGGCTCACCGCCGGTGAAGCCGACGGTCTTTGGACGCTGCTGCAAGTGCTCGGCTTCATCGAGGTAGGCAGCGATTTCGCGTGCACTCAAATAGACGAGGCGGTCATTGGTGGGGGATGACTCGATGTAACAGTTCTTGCACTCGATGTTGCAGAGCGTTCCGGTGTTGAACCAGAGCGTGTCGAGGTGCTTTAGCGGGACGCTCGCGCGCTGTTCGCCCTTCGCGGTCGTGTTCGGGTCTTGGAACTTTTGCGGATCGAGCGGCTTAAAATCTTGAGGCGCGGGGATGCTTTGGTTCATGCCCAGGACTTTAGCAGAGCGCTTACCACTTCTGGCAAGGGGCTCGCCAATTGGGAGGCCTTGCGCAATTCGTTATCGCGCACGTTGCTTTTCGCCTCAAAGAACCGTGGTACTCGTAAGCCTAACGTCGAGCCGACGGCGCTCTCGAACGACCGAGGTGAAGTGCAGCCCATGAACATCGTTCAGACATTGCTCGGATTGTTCAATTCACCCCAGCTGTTGGAGACGATTGCGGGTCTGATGCGCGAGTCGACAAACACAGCGCAGAAAGGCATCGCGGCCGCCATCCCGGCAATACTTGGCGGACCTGTTTCGAAAGGCTCGACAGAAGCCGGTGCCGACGCGCTGATCGGTATGATGCGCGAGCATAAGATCGACAGCGGAATGCTCGATCACTTGGGCACTCTGTTCGGCGGATCGGCAGGTGAGGCACAGGTCGACGCCGGGCGCAGCATGCTGAGTGAGATATTGGGCGGCAATCTGGATGCTGTGACAAAGCTGGTCGGCTCTGCGTCGGGTATGAGCAACGAGGGTGCGGGCAGGTTGATGTCGCTCGTCGCGCCAGCGGTGCTTGGCGGTGTTGCGAGGGCGGCGCCCTCCGGCGGCTTTACGGCCGCTGGGTTGATGGGGCTTCTGGCTAGTCAAAAGGAGCACTTTGCGAAGCTTGCGCCGCCGGGGCTCGGAAGTTTGCTTGGGATTGGCGGGCTTGGCGCGGCGGTGTCGTCGATCGCGCGCACGTCATCGTCTGCGGTGGTATCGGCGTCCGCGTCTGCCGGTTCGACCGTGCAAAGTGCCGGCGTTGCGGCCAGCGCGATGACGCAATCGGCTGGCGCGCGGGCGCTGTGGCCCTGGCTGGTGTTTCTAGGCGTGCTCTGTCTTGCATTCTTGCTTGGGCTTAGGTCGTGTTCGTCGCCGCAAGCGGAGCAGCCTGTTTCCGAGGAACCGATCGCGTCCGACACCGTCGAACCGGAAGCGGTTGTGCCTATGGAACCGGCGCCGGCGGAAATTACACTTCCTAGCGGCACTGTGCTGACAGTCCCTCCGGGGTCGGTCGGCGAGAACTTGTTCAACTTCCTGTCGGGAAGCGAGACGGGTTCGAAGACCTTCTTGTTCGACGGCCTTACGTTCGAAACGGGTAGCGCCACGCTCGATGCGGACTCGCAGGCGACGATTGCAGCGATCGCGGAGATATTGAAGGAGTTCGGTGCGGCGACGGTGTCGGTGGACGGATACACGGACGATGTAGGGAATCCGCGTGCGAACCATTTGCTCTCGCAGCAGCGTGCGCAGACCGTTCTTACGGCTCTGACGTCTGCCGGGGTTGCGGCAGAGCGCATGACGTCCGCCGGTCACGGCGCGGATAGGCCGGTTGCGGACAACAGCACGGAAGAAGGCCGGGCACAGAACCGGCGGACGGAGCTGACCGCGACGAAGAATTAGCCACGGCGGTGCTGCGCAAGAGGGGCCGCCGATTGCCTTTCAGATCACAGCGAGTCCGCCGGAAGCTTCAGCTCGGGCGGGATCTCAAAGTCCACGTGCACCTTGGCGACGATGACTCTACCCGGCGGCCGGTAGCGCCACTGCTTGACGGCAGTGACTGCGGCATCCTCAAACCAGCCAGGCGGTTCCGCTTTGATCACTTTGACGCTTGTGACTTGGCCATCCGGTGCGATGACGATCTCCATCACCACGTAACCCTCAATGTCAGCTTCGTAAGCCGCGTCTGGGTACTTTGGGCCGGGCTTGTTTACGGCAGTGTCGAGGATTTCTTTGTCGCTAAGGGCTGGCGGCGTCGGCGGCGTGTCGGTGTCGGCCATTGCGTGATTGGCGGTCGCGATGAGCGCTACCGTTGCGGCAAAGATTTGCGGCCATTTGGCAGCCATGACGTCGCTCCTAAGACCCTTCCCAGGGATACTGAGGGGATGCTATCAAAGCCTCGCATGTCGTGCACGCGGGTGTAGCTCAATGGTAGAGCAGAAGCTTCCCAAGCTTACGACGAGGGTTCGATTCCCTTCACCCGCTCCAGCCTTCTGTGCGCGTTAACAAGGCTGAAGCTGACCGGTCTAGCCCACATCCGTGCCGATAGCGGCGGCCACGCTGCCGAATTGCTCGCGTTCCAAGAGGGTCAGCAGTTCGCGCTTTATGCGTGTGATCAAGCCAGGGCCTTCGTAGGTGAGGGCCGTGTAGAGTTGCACGAGGGTGGCACCGGCTTTGATCTTTGCTAAGGCGTCCGCTCCAGAGGAGACGCCGCCTACGCCGATCAATGTGAGCTTGCCTTGCGTGAGGCGGTGGATGGTTCGCAATACTGCGGTCGAGCGCACGAACAGCGGTGCGCCGGAGAGGCCGCCGCTTTCATTGGCGTTGCGGTTCTTCAGGCTCGAGGGGCGGGCGATCGTCGTGTTCGAGATGATGAGGCCGTCGAGGTTGAACGCGAGCGCAAGGTTGGCGATGTCGGCGCAGGTGTGATCGTCGAGGTCGGGCGCGATCTTTACAAGCAGCGGAACTTTGCGCGGGAGTTTGGCCCGGGCTTCCCCCAATGCGGTGAGCAGCGCTTGCAGCTCAGATTTGTTTTGCAGGCCGCGCAGGCCGGGCGTGTTGGGCGAAGAGATGTTAACGGTGACATAGTTCGCGAGGGGGCCCAGTTCCTTTAGGCCAGTGACATAATCGGCAACACGATCGGCCGCGTCTTTGTTTGCGCCGATGTTGATACCGCGGATTCCTGGGCGCCCTTGCAGTCTCAACAGACGCTCGCGTGCTGCTTCAAGACCTTGGTTGTTGAACCCTAAGCGGTTGATAACTGCGCGATCTTCGCGCAATCGGAAGATGCGGGGCTTAGGATTTCCTTCTTGTGCGCGAGGTGTGACCGTGCCCGCCTCAACAAAACCAAAGCCAAATCCCAACATTGCTTCGGTTGCAGCTGCGTTCTTATCAAACCCTGCGGCTAGTCCGATTGGGTTGGGGAAATCCAAACCGAGCGCTTGTACACTCAGACGTGGATCATCAGGCTCCGGTGTGAGTTGATCGAAGCGACTCAACACCTTGATCGTGAGTGTGTGCGCGAACTCCGGATCGAGGCGCGTGGCGAGCGGGAGCCCAAGGGTTGAAAGCGTGCGAAGGAGGATCATCGGTATGGGGTTTGAATCATCGACGGCGGCGCCGTTGTAAGCCCAAGCGCGGCGTTCGCAAAGATAGAGTTCCTCGAGAGTTCATTCGGTTACGGTGATGTTGTCGCACAAGAAAATTTGGAGTGCCATTGACGCATTGGCTGCGCGCCGCGGGCATTCGGCTTCGGGCCTCGCCAAGGCTGCCGGGCTTGATCCGACCACTTTCAACAAGAGCAAGCGGTTAGGCCCGGAGGGGCGGCTTCGGTGGCCGTCGACGGAGAGCCTGTCGCGCATTCTGACGGCGACGGGAGCGACACTCGACGAGTTCGTCGAGCTAACGGCGCGCGGAAACGCGCGTGCGGCACAGCAGTCGTTGCCATTTCTGAAGCTGAAGGATGCCACGAAGAAGAAGGTGTTCGACGGCGAGGGGCGCCCTGTTTCCAAGGCGTGGGGGAAGATTGCGTTTCCTGACCTCGCCGATCCGGCGGCGTTTGCGCTTGAGATTACGAACGACGGGGCAGCGCCCTCGTTTCACATCGGGGATGTTGTCGTCGTTTCCCCGGCGGCGAAGGTGAAGCGCGGCAATTGCGTGGTGGTGAAAAGCAAGGATGGATGCTCGGTGTTGCGTTTTGTCAGGCAAAACGCAAAGCGCGTTGAGTTGAAGTCGCTCAATCCCGATTTGCCAGATCGCGTGGTCAATCGATCGGACGTGCACTGGATCGCCCGGATCGTTTGGGCGCGGTGCTAGCGACTCAAGGCGGATAGCCCTGGAACTTGCGGACCACGGTCCGGATCTCTTTGTTGGAACCGGTGTCGAGAAGCGCTGAGAGTTCGCGGGCGCGTTTGCGCGTAAACCGGTTTAGGGCGTCCGCGCGCAGGTCTTTTTCGCCGGCGGCTAGCGCTGCGGCGGCTTCAGCGCGAAAGTCATCCACATCGAGCGCGAGGATCGTGAGCGCGAAGTGGAAGTGAAGCAGTAGATTTCTGGGATCGCTTGCGAGGGCGTCGCGAAAGTCTTTGAGGCCGCGGGTGCGGCCGGCCCCGTAGGTCACGTCGGCGAGAACGGGGCCTGCACGGTGGACGATCTCGAGGTTCCAGGCGCCGCGCGCAGCCAAGCCCCAAGCATTGTGCGGCGCGAGTTCAAGGGCTTTGTCGATCGCGGCGCGGCCCTTCTCCGGCAGTTGTTCCTCTTTGGCTTCCATCAACGGAATCAAGCGGCCGCGAAAGCCGAGCGCTAACGCGAACTGGATATAGCCTTCCGCGCGTTTCGGGTCGCGGTCGATTGCGGTTTGCGCGATGACTTCGGCTGATTTTAGGCAAGGTTGGCAGAACGGACCGTCGCGCATAATCGCGTCGGCGATGCGGGCGCGGGCAGCGAAGGCGAGTGCCTCGGCCGAACCGTCCGCCTCAGCGAACGTGGCGGCGTCGATGAATTTTCCGGCGTTGTAGGCGCTTTCCGCTTTTGGCGGAATGCCGGCGAGCGCGGCGCCCGCGAGCGCGATCCATAGGGCGGTGACGCACAACTTCATCCGGCCGACACTACGCACGTTTGCGCGCCGTGTCAGGCCATGAATTTGCCGGCGAGACCGTCGCGAATGAGCTTTGCAGTGTTCGTCACACCGTACAGTGCCGCGAAAGAACCGAAGCGCGGGCCTTGGTCTTGGCCGAACAAAATTTCGTAGAGCGCCTTGAACCAATCGCGCAATGGGTCGAACTGGTGCTTCTTGCCGATCTCGTAAACCTGGAACTGCGCCGCTTCGCCGTCGGCGGCGTCGCCGAGCTTGTCGAAGGCGGCGGCCAGTTCTTCCATCGCAGCACGCTCCTTGTCGGTCGGCGCGCGATACTTCTTCTTTGGGTGGACGAAATCCTGGTAGTAGCGGATCGCATAGCCGACCAAGCGCTCGAGCGAAGGGTTGTCCTTTGGGTTCGCTTGCGGCGCGTATTGGCGAATGAAGCCCCAGAGGATTTCCGGCGTCGAGGCGCTCGAGGCTGAGACGAGGTTGAGCAACAGCGCGAACGGGACGGGCCAGGGTTCCTGCGGCGGGTTGCCGGCATGGATGTGCCACACCGGGTTTTCGAAACGCTCGGCTTCAGTCTGGCTCTGATACTTGTCGAGGTGCGCAACGTAATCGTCGACCTCTTTCGGGATGGCGTCGAAGTAGAGGCGCTTGGCGGTCCGCGGCTTGTTGTACATGAAGAGCGCAAGGCTTTCGGGCGCCGAATAGGTCAACCATTGCTCGACGGCGATGCCGTTGCCCTTCGTTTTCGAAATTTTCTCGCCGTTTTCGTCAAGGAACAATTCGAAGACGTAGTTGACCGGCGGCTCGGCACCGAGCGCCTTGCAGATTTTCGCGTAGAGCGGCTGGTTCGGCAGATGATCCTTGCCGAACATTTCGTAGTCGATGCCCAGGGCTGCCCAGCGCATGCCGAAATCGGGCTTCCACTGCATTTTGGCGCGGCCGCCGGTGACGGTTTGCGTGATTTCTTCGCCGTCCTCGTCGTCGAAGGTGATCGTGCCGGCCGCCGCGTCATGGCGCTTAAGCGGCACGTAGAGGACGCGGCCGGTCTTGGGCGAGATCGGCAGGAACGGGCTATAGGTGCGACGGCGCTCTTCGCCCAGGGTGGGCAGCATGATCGCCATGATCTGGTCGTAGACCTGCAGCGCCTTGAGCAGCGTCGCGTCGAATTTTCCCGACTTGTAGGCATCGGTCGCGGACATGAATTCATATTCGAAGCCAAAGCCGTCCAAGAACGAGCGCAGCATGGCGTTGTTGTGATGCGCGAAGCTCTCGTACTTCTCAAACGGGTCGGGGACCGACGTCAGCGGCTTTTGCAGATGCTCGTGCAGCATCGCCTGGTTCGGAAGATTTTCAGGAATCTTCCGCATGCCGTCCATGTCGTCGGAGAACGAGATCAGACGCGTCGGCTTGTCGGACAATTCCTGGAACGCGCGCCGCACCCAGCTTGTGCGCGCCACTTCGCCAAACGTGCCGATATGCGGCAGGCCCGACGGGCCGTAGCCGGTTTCGAACAGCACATAGGGTTTCGTCTTGCCCGCGGCCTCGTCGCGTTTCACGCGCTCAAGCAACTTGCGCGCTTCTTCGAAGGGCCAGGCCTTGGCGGCCATTGCTAGGTCACGGCGATTGGACATGTGTGTTTTGCGTTCGCGGAAATTGAGGGCAAGCCATATGGGGCGCTAGGTTCAGCGTCAACGGCGGGGCATAGTGCTCTCCATGGAATCGACGGTTGCAAACCCGCTTGATGCGATCCCGGCGCTTGTCGCGACGTTCCGCCGCGCGCTGATCGCGCATGGCGACGGGCGGTTCGAAGCCCCAAGTGCGGATGCGGCGCTGACCCAAGCGTCCGTGACGCCGCATTTGACGGCGCATACAGGGCTTACGTTGCAGCGGCTTGGGCGTGGGCGGGCTGAGCCGCGGGCGATGCACTACGACGTGCTGGAGCTTTTCGCGTTCGTGCGGCCGGCGCAGCCGATTGCGCCGAGTGTGACGGCGCTCGCGCGGGCGTTGAAGCTAGAGCATCCGGCGAGTTTGCCGGAGCAGGCGGTGGCGCTTCGGCGGGCGGCGGAGATGTTGCTCGATGAGGCGGCGGCGATACCCGGGCGGCCGATGGCAGCGCGGGTTGCGGCGGCTATGGGGCTGTCGCGCTGGGCATGGGCGCCGCTGTTGTTGGCGCGAATGGATCCGGAGGGCCGGGCGAAGGCATCGCCTCGGATGGATACGTGGCGCGAGTTGCCGGAGTGGGACGACGCGCCGCCTCAGGGTCAGCCCGGGAGCATGCCGATCTCGCCGGAGGAGGCGCGCGCGCACTTGAGCGCGATCGTGGGGTCGGGGGCCGAGACGCGCAAGACACAGTCGGACTACGCGGCGCTTGCGGCGCAGGCGTTCCGGCCGCGGTCGCAGGAAGGGGAGCCTTGCGTTGTGTTGGCGGAGGCGGGAACAGGGTTGGGTAAGACCGCCGGCTACCTCGCGCCGGCGACGCTGTGGGCCGAACGGAACGATGGCACCGTTTGGATTTCGACTTACACCAAAAATCTGCAGCGCCAGATCGCGCAGGAGTTGGTGCGCGTTTATCCGGATGAGGCCGAGCGCGCGGAAAAGGTCACCGTGCGCAAGGGGCGTGAGAACTACGTCTGCTTGCTGAACTTCGAAGAGGCTGCCGAGCGGCTGCCGGTGTTGGTCGAGCGCGAGACGGTTGCGATTGGGTTGGTTGCGCGGTGGCTGACGGCGACGAAGAACGGTGACCTGCAGGGCGGTGATTTTCCGGCGTGGGCGTGGCCGCATCCAGGGTTCTCGAACGCGCTGACCGACCGGCATGGCGAGTGCATCTATGCGGCTTGTCCGCATTACCGGCGCTGCTTCTTGGAGCGGACGGTGCGCAAGACGCGGTCGAGTCGCGTCGTGGTCGCCAATCATGCGCTGACCATGGTGGAGGCTGCGCGCAACGCGGCGCTGGCAGATCTCGATCCGGAAGAGCGTTCCGTGCCGCCCCTCAGGTATGTGTTCGACGAGGGGCACCACATCTTCGACGCGGCGGACAGCTTCTTTGCGATCCATATCACCGGGTGGGAGGGCGCGGAGTTGCGGCGTTGGCTGCGCGGAGCCGAGGGGCGGAGTGCGCGGCGTGGGCGCGGCTTGGTCGAGCGATTGACGCCAGTGTTCGAGGCGGAGCCGCAAGAGATCGATCGGCTGCAAGAGGTGGCGCAGTTGGCGCTGGCGTTGCCGGGGGATGGCTGGCTCAGCCGAGTCGCGAACGAGGCGCCGCGCGGGCAGATGGAGCGGTTCCTAAGCGCAGTGCGTACACAAGTGCGTGCGCGGTCGGAGGATGTTGGGTCGCCCTACGGGCTTGAATGCGAGGTGGCGCCGGCGACGCCGTTGCTGCTCGACACGGCACGAGATTTGACCGAAGCGCTGAAAGCACTGGTGCATCCGTTGAACGAGATCGCGAAGACGTTGCGCGAGATGTTGCGTGCGGATGGCGGGGATCAGATTGGGCAGCATCGCCTGCGTGCGGAGGCAGCTCTGCGCGGGATCGAGCGGCGGGCGAAGTTGTTGCTCCCCAACTGGGTGTTGGCGTTGAGCGGGGTGGGGGAGATTCCGCCGGCCGGCTACGTCGATTGGTTGGGTGTTCAGCGCTTCGATGGTCGTGACACGGACATCGGCTTCTACCGGCACTCGATAGATCCCACCGTGGCGTTTGCGGCAGAGGTGTTGGAGCCGTCGCATGGGGCGTTCATCACGTCGGCGACGTTGCGCGATCGGCCGCCTGAGGAAGAAGAAGGCGCTGATGGGTGGCGATCGGCGGAGGTTCGCACGGGAGCCGGTCACTTGGTGACGCCGCCGATGCGGGCGGCGTTCGCGTCACCGTTCGACTATGCGCGACAGACGCGGGTGCTGGTCGTTCGCGATCTCAATCGGGATATGGACTTGCTCGCCAGCGCCTACCGCGACTTGTTTGTGGCGGCCGGCGGCGGAGCTCTTGGGCTGTTCACGTCGATCCGGTCGTTAAAGCATGTGTATCAGTCGATTGCAGGTCCGTTGAGCGCACAGGGGTTGCCGCTATATGCGCAGCATATGGACGGGCTCGATACCGGGTCGCTCGTCGATTTGTTCCGCGAAGACGAGGATTCGAGTTTGCTCGGAACTGACGCATTGCGCGACGGCGTCGATGTGCCGGGGCGGTCGCTTCGGCTTGTCGTTTTCGAGCGGGTGCCTTGGCCGCGGCCGGACATTTTGCACAAAGCGCGGCGCGGGGCATTTGGCAAAGGCTATGACGATCAATTGACGCGCCTTCGGCTTGCGCAAGGGTTTGGGCGCTTGATCCGGCGTGCGTCCGATCGCGGCGTGTTCGTGTTGCTGGATGCGCGCACGCCGAGCAGGTTGCTCTCAGGGCTGCCGCCGGGCGTGGAAGTTGAGCGCGTGGGAATCGCAGACGCCATTGCTGCTGTTAAGGACTTTCTCCACGCCCCCGGGCTTGCCGACCCGCGGCCGCGCCAATAAGGTCGGCCGCGAATTTCGAGGTAAGGGGCTTTAATGACGGCGACGCTCAATCCGCATTCGGCGTTGATCTATGTGATGGTCGTGGTGTCGGCGGCCGATGCGCGCATGAGCGACGCGGAGCTGCACGCGATCGGCGACTCGGTGCGCCTGTTGCCTGCGTTTCGCGGGTTCAAAGACGACAAGATCATTCCGGTCGCGCGCGAGTGTGCGGCGATCCTGCAGGAGCGGGAGGGGCTCGATGCGATCATCGGCCTTGTGCGCGAGGCGCTGCCGCCTGCCTTGCGCGAGACCGCTTATGCGCTTGCGTTGGACGTCGCGTTGGCCGAAGCACCTGTGCTGCCTGAGGAAAACCGGGTGCTGCAACTGTTGCGCACAGGGCTTGAGATCGATCGGTTGGCGGCGGCGGCGCTCGAGAAGGCCGCAATCGTGCGGCACGCTAAGATTCCGGTCTGATGAGCAGCTCCGAAGAGGCGCTTCTTCGGCTCTCGATATTCGTCGGTGTGTTCGCCTTGCTGGCGGTGGCCGAGTCGTTGTGGCCGCGGCGGGACCTTGTATTCGGCCGCGTGCGGTGGCTGGCCAATGTCGGCTTGAGCGTGCTCAATACGGCGTTGTTGCGGCTGTCGTTTTTCGTGGTGCCCGGCCTTACGGTGCTTGCGGCGCATTATGTCGAGGGGTTGAGTTGGGGGCTGTTGCCTGCGGCGGGCGTAGCGGGGATTGCCGCGGCTGTGTTCGGGTTCGTCGTTCTCGATCTGGCGATCTATGGGCAGCATATCGCTTTCCATCATGTGCCGGCGTTCTGGCGGCTGCACCGGGTGCATCACGCGGATCCGGACTTCGATGTGTCGACCGCGATCCGGTTTCACCCGATTGAGATCTTGCTCAGTCAGCTTTGGAAGATTGCGGTCGTGATCGTCGTTGGGGTTCCGGCGGCGGCGGTGTTGGCGTTCGAGATAGCGCTGAACGCCACGTCGATGTTCTCGCATGCGAATCTGCGGTTGCCGCGGCCGGTTGATGCGGCGTTGAGGCTTTTGGTCGTGACGCCAGATATGCACCGGGTGCATCACTCGATCGAAGTGGCGGAGACGAATTCGAATTTTGGGTTCAATCTTTCGCTTTGGGATCGCGTGTTCGGGACGTATCTTGCGCGCCCAAAGGGTGAGCAGGTTTCGATGCCGATCGGACTTTCGTCTTATCGCGGTGCGGAGGCGACGCGGTTGTTGTGGTTGTTGCGGCTTCCATTTGCGCGAGGACCCATCGCATGAAGACGCTCTATATTTTGCGGCATGCGAAGTCGGATCAGGGTGATGGGTCGATGCGCGACCATGACCGGCCGCTGAACACGCGGGGACGCGAGGCTGCGCCGAAGATGGGCGCCTATCTGAAGGCGAAGGGATACAAGCCCGATCTGGTCTTGTGTTCGACGGCGCGGCGGACGATCGAGACGTGCGATTTGATACGACCGTCGCTTGGCGACATTACGGTTGCGTTCGAGGCGGGGCTTTATCTGGCCGAGGCGCGCAGCATCATCGATCGGCTGCGGCGCTTGGACGATGGTGTCGGCGCGGCGATGGTCATTGGGCACAATCCGGGGCTGGAACAGCTTGCGGCTGGGCTCAGCGCTTCGCCGAAGACCGAGGACGAAGAGCGTTTGCACCGGCGCATGCGCGAGAAGTTTTCGACATGTGCGCTGGCGGTGATCAAGTTTCCGGTCAAGACGTGGCGCGACGTGAAACTGGGTGCGGGTGTGCTCGGCGACTTCATACGGCCGCGCGATCTTTAGGAGAGACTTCGTGGACGAAAGAATGACCGCGCTGGTAACCGGCGCGTCGGCCGGGATCGGCAAGGCGTTCGCCGATGTGTTTGGGAAGTATGGGTTCAATCTCATTTTGACGGCGCGGCGGGCGGACCGGCTTGAGGCAATCGCGACGGAGTTGAGTGCGAAGCATCGCGTGCAGGCACATACCGTTGCAGCCGACCTTGCCGATCCGGCGGCCGTGGCGCGGTTGGTCGGAGAGATCAAAGCGCGCGGACTTCGCGTCGATGCGCTGATCAACAACGCGGGTTTCGGCGTGCCGGGGGCCTATGCGAGTACGCCATGGGAGAAGCAGCGCGATTTTCTTCAGGTGCTGGTGACGGCGCCGTGCGAACTCGCGCACCGTTTGTTGCCGGATATGATCGCGCGCAAACGCGGCTATGTGATCAATGTGGCGTCGCTTGCGGGTATTCTGCCGGGCACCGCCGGGGCGACACTCTATGGCGCGTCGAAGAGTTTCATGATCCAGTTTTCGCGCTCGCTTCACTTGGAGACCGAGAAGCACGGAATTCACGTGACGGCAGTTTGTCCGGGGTTCACCTATAGCGAATTCCACGACGTCACCGGCACGCGCGAGCAGGTGTCGAAGATGCCGAAGTATATGTGGATGACGGCCGAGCAAGTGGCCGAAGAAGGCTATCAGGCCATGATGCGCAAGAAGGCGGTGCACGTGAACGGCACGGTGAACAAAGGCTTTGCGCTGTTGGCCAAGTATCTGCCGGACCAGTTGGGGCTCGCGATCATGCGCGCGCGGTCCAAGGACATTCGCGACGTTAAGTAGATTTTGTCGCGGCCTGCCGTGGCGGCGCGATCAGGCGATCTTGCGCGCGGCGCAACTGACGCAACAGCAATGATGCTCTAGAGCGGCGGTTCGCCTTCGGCGGAGCGGCCGACGCGCTGCTTCGTGCGGGCGAGCTCCAGGTTCGGCCAGCCGTAGCCGATCTCGCGAAACGTCTTGCCCCACATTGGGTGTTCACGCTCGGCTGCAACCGTGCCGCCCATGGCTTCGTAGAAGAAGCGCGACGGGTTGTCGGCGAGCGCCCAAATGATCATGCCGTTGTAACCGCCCTTCGAGAATAGACGGAAGACAGAGGACAGCAACGCTTCACCGATGCCTTGACCGGTCCAGCCGGGGGCGACGTAAAGCGTGTAGACTTCGCCCTCGAACGGCAGCGATTTTTCGCGTGTTGGGCCGGCGCTCACGATGCCGTAGATGTTCGACTTCGTGTCGGAGGCGACAAGTACGGGGTTGCGAAGGTTCGCGCTTTTGATCGTGCGGGTCCAGGTGCCGGCTTGGTCGGCCTTCGACATTCGCAACAGACCGGCGTCGGGCAGGATGCCGGCGTAGGTGTCGCGCCAGGAATCGACGTAAACGCTGGCAATGTCGGCCGCGTCGGTGGGCCGCGCCATGCGGATGCCGATGCGGACTGTCTCTTCCATTGCCACAACGCCTTCGCAAAGAAACGAGGGATGAAGCATTTCACCCCTCGTGTCACAGTGCAACCCTGCTTCGCTATAGCTTCGCAGGGCGCGGCCCGGCGTGGCGGGCTCGCTTTAGTAGGCGCCCATCGCGTCCATTGTTGCAGCGCCCGCGACGCCGTCGGAGTTCAGGTTCTTCGACCGCTGATAGGCTTCGACCGCTTGTTTCACGTCGGCGTCGTACTTGCCGTCGACCGGTCCCTTGTAGACTCCCGCGTCTTTGAGGGCTTGCTGCAAGCGCTCAACCTCGATGCCTTTGTCGCCTTCTTGCAGCGAGTAGCCAGAGCGCTTGCCGCCTTTGGCTTGATACAGGCGCTGCTTGGAGGCTTTGAGGTAGGTTTTTTGCGCGTTTGCGTCGGCTGCGGCCCGGCTCATCTGCGTGTTCTCGACGTTGACCGCCTCGATCTTGCGGCGGATACGTTCGTCATTCAGCGTCGCGTTCTTTTCCTCGAGTTCCTTGGCGAGGGCGGTCATGTTCTTTTTCGCTTCGTCATGACGGCCGGCTTGGACGAGCTTTACCTGCTCTTCCTGGATCCGGTCGCTCTCGGCGAGAGCGGCTTGCGCTGATGCATCTTTGTTGCGTGCGCGGTTGACAGCGGCCTTGTCGGTCGTTGCGTTGACGGCAAGTTGCTGGCTGAAGCTCTTCGCTTCGCCGCCTTTCACGGTTTTGTAGTTCACGGTCACTTGGCCGAGATCGACTTGGCCAGACGACGGTGCGGCGACCTCCATGCGCAGCAGCACGGAGCGCTTTTCACCGCCGAAGACGTCTTCCAACCCGCGCTTGGTTTCGCGCTTGCCTTTGGCGTCGTCGTAGCCGACGACCTCAACATTGCGAATGACGGCCGTCCCGGAGAAGCGGATTTCCACGTCGCGGGCGACCGTGTCGAACAGAGAGCCGAGTTCTTCTTGGAACACGCGGGCCATCTGGGTCGGGTGTTCGATGAAGTAGTAGCGGCCGCCGCCGTTCTCAGCGACGGCTTGCATCAGGTCTTCGTCGTAGTCGCGGCCGAGGCCCATGGCGGAGACGCGCACGCCGTCATGTTTGGCGCCGCGCACGTAGCGGGAGATTTCCCCGCGGTCGGTGATGCCGACATTGGCCAGGCCGTCGGACATCAGGATGACACGGGTGATCGTGCCGTCACCGCGGGCCGGGCCGTCAAGCGCGCTCTTGGCCTCGTCGACGCCGCGCATCATCCCGCCGGTTAGATTTGTCGAGCCGCGCGGATCTAAGCGGTCAATCATGGCTTTGATCTCGCCCGTATTGCCGACGCGCCGCGCAGGCCACATCAGGGTGATCTGGTCGTCGTATTCGACGATCGAGATCGTGTCTCGGTTTCCCAAGCGGTCCACCGCGAGTTTTGCGGCCCGGCGGAGGTATTCGATCTTGCCCTCGTCTGCCATCGAACCCGAGCGGTCGAGCACGAGTGACAGATTTAGGGGCGGGCGTACTTTCGTTGCGCCGGGTTCCTCATCAAGGCCTTCGAAGTTGACGACGGCATAGACGACAGTCGTCCCGCCGCCGAGCACTGTCGGCTGATCGAGTTGGACGCCGGTGCGCAGCGGATCTTTCGCACTTGCAGGAAGTGCAGCGGCTGTGAGCATCGCCACACTGCACAAGGCGCCAGTGGCAGCGCGTCGGAATACGTGAGCTAAATCAACAGGAATTCGATCCGGCATGAAACTACTCTCCCTTAAGGGGTGTTTGCGGAATTTACCGCTGCGGGGCGGGTTAGCGGCCCAACGTGATCAAGGAACCCAGTGACCTTGAAGCGGCACGAACATAAATCGCTTGCTGTGGCGCAAAGCGGCCCGGAATGCGGCGGGATTGCGACGTTTGATGCGGCCAATCGGACACGGCGAGTCGCAACGATGTTGCGTACAGGAGAAAACCCTGGGCTGTGGTTGCCCAAGCTGTACACTTGTTCATTGGCAAATCACTCGTGCGCGAAAACCGTTGAATAATGCGGGGTTTACGTTTGCTTTAGAGGATCGCGTCACTATTTTTCCAAATTGTAATGTTGGGCTTTTGTCCAACGCCGTCTCGACGCCACCGCAGACGTTTGGGCGGAAGTGCAGTTAAGGTGCGAAACAGCGAGATAGGCGTTTAGCTCATGAGCAACTCCCTGGATGTCTTCGACGCGTTCTCCCGTGCCTATGCGCGCGAGAAGTTCGAATCGATGTCTTTGCGCGACTACCTGCTTGCAGCCCGCGACAATCCGATGATGTACGCGACGCCGGCGGAACGCATGATCGCTGCGATCGGCGAACCGGAACTTGTCGATACATCGCGGGATTCAAGGCTCTCGCGGATGTTCTTCAACCGCACGATCAAGATGTATCGCGCGTTTGATGGCTTCTTCGGGATGGAAGATACGATCGAGCGTATCGTGGGCTACTTCAAGCACGCGGCGCAGGGTTTGGAAGAGCGGCGGCAGATCCTTTATCTGCTGGGGCCCGTTGGTGGCGGTAAGTCGTCCTTGGCCGAGCGGCTTAAAGATTTGATGGAAGCAAAGCCCATCTACGTGCTCAAGGCCGGGGACATGATCAGCCCGGTGTTCGAGTCGCCGCTGGGGCTCTTCCGGACGCCGGAACTGGCCGATCTGCTGCAGGACCGCTATGGGATCGACAAGCACCGGCTGACCGGGATCATGAGCCCGTGGGCGGTGAAGCGGCTTGACGAGTTCAACGGCGATATTTCGAAGTTCGAGGTGGCAAAGCTAATGCCCTCGAAGCTGCGTCAGATCGCGGTCGCGAAAACCGAACCGGGCGACGAGAACAACCAGGATATCTCGGCGCTGACGGGCAAGGTCGATATTCGCAAGCTTGAGCGTTTCAGCCAAAACGACGCCGACGCTTACTCGTTCTCCGGCGGTTTGTGCCATGCGAACCAGGGCCTGCTCGAGTTCGTCGAAATGTTCAAGGCGCCGATCAAGGTGCTGCACCCGCTGCTGACGGCGACGCAGGAAGGAAACTATATCGGCACTGAAACGCTCGGACCGATCCCGTTTCAGGGCATCATCCTCGCGCACTCGAACGAATCCGAATGGACGCAGTTCAAGGCGAACAAGAGTAACGAAGCGTTCCTTGACCGTATCTGCGTGGTGACGGTGCCGTACTGCCTGCGCGTGAGCGAGGAAGTGGCGATTTACAAGAAGCTTCTCAAGGGTTCGGAGCTCGGCAACTCGCCATGCGCGCCCGAGACGCTTGAGATGCTGGCGAAGTTCTGCGTGTTGACGCGGTTGAAGGAACACGAGAACTCGAACTTGTTCTCGAAGCTGCGCGTTTATGACGGCGAGAAACTGAAGGATACCGATCCGAAGGCGAAGACGCTGCAGGAGTACAAGGACGCGGCCGGCGTTGACGAAGGAATGAACGGGATATCGACGCGCTTTGCGTACAAAGTGTTGTCGGAGACGTTCAACTACGACACGAACGAAGTGACCGCCGATCCGGTGCACCTCATGTATGTGCTTGAGCAGGCGCTCAAGCGCGAGCAGTACGCGGAGGATACGGAGAAGCGGTATCTGGAATTCATCAAGGCCGATCTGGCGCCGCGCTATGCGGAGTTCATCGGTAAGGAAATCCAGAAGGCCTATCTCGAGTCCTATAGCGAGTACGGGCAGAATTTGTTCGATCGCTACATCTCGTATGCCGATTCGTGGATCGAAGATCAGGACTTCAAGGATACCGACACCGGTCAGATGCTCGACCGCAACAGCTTGGACAACGAGCTGTCGAAGATCGAAAAGCCGGCCGGCATCGCCAATCCGAAGGACTTCCGCAACGAGGTCGTCAAGTTCGCGCTGCGTCATCGGGCGGCGAACGACGGCAAGAACCCGGCGTGGACGTCGTACGAGAAGATCCGCAACGTCATCGAGAAGCGGATGTTCAGCCAGGTCGAGGACTTGCTGCCGGTGATTTCGTTCGAGTCCAAGAAGGACTCCGATACGCAGTCCAAGCACAACGAATTCGTCAAGCGTATGCTCGCGCGGCACTACACTGCTCGGCAGGTTCGCCGGTTGGTCGAGTGGTATATGCGCGTGAACAAAGCGGGGTAGGGCGCCGTTGCGCTCTCCCCGGCGGTAGCTCATGACGAACTTCATCGACCGTCGCCTCAATCCGAAAGGCAAGAGCCTTGCCAACCGGCAGCGCTTTATCCGCCGTGCGCGAGGCGAGATCAAAGAGGCGGTGCAGAAGTCGCTGAAGGACCGCACCGTGTCGGACTTCGCGAAGGATCAGAAAATCTCGATCCCGACGAAGAGCACGAAGGAGCCGCGTTTCCGGCATGATCCAACGGTGGGCGGCGAGCATGAGCGTGTGCTGCCCGGCAACAAGGACTTCATCGAAGGCGATCAGATCAAGAAACCGCGCCAGGGCGAGGGCCAGGGCCGCGGCAAGGACGCGGCGCAGGGCGGGGAGGCCGAGGACGATTTCTCGTTCACGCTGAGCCAGGATGAGATTCTCGACATCTTCTTTGAGGATCTGGAGCTTCCGAACCTCGTCAAAACGTCGCTGAAAGAGGTCAAGGTTCTGTCGTGGCGGCGCGCAGGGCTGCGCACGTCCGGTTCGCCGAACCAGGTCAACCTCGTGCGCACGATGCGCAACTCGTTCGGGCGCCGTCTTGCGATGCGCCGGCCGAAGGAAGACGAGATCGAGGTTTTGCGCGAGAAGCTGTTGATGCTTCGCCGCGACGCAGGGTCGGACACCGACCCTGAGAAGAAACAACACATCCTCGAACTCGAAGAAGAAATCGCGAAGATGGAGTACCGGCGCAAGTGGGTGCCGTTCCTCGATCCGGTCGATGTGCGGTTCAACGCTTTCGTGCATGAGCCGGTGCCGACGAGCCGGGCGGTGATGTTCTGTCTGATGGACGTGTCGGGTTCGATGGGCGAGCGGGAGAAGGATCTCGCGAAGCGCTTTTTCATGCTGCTGCATCTGTTCTTGAAGCGCCGGTATGAACGGCTCGACATCGTGTTCATCCGCCATACGCACGATGCGCAGGAAGTGGACGAACATACGTTCTTCTACTCAAGGCAATCGGGCGGCACGATCGTCTCCACAGCGCTTGAGGAGATGCAGAAGATCGTGCACGAGCGCTATGCGACCGGCGAATGGAACATTTATGCGGCGCAGGCATCGGACGGTTACACGCAGACTGGCGATGCGTCGCGCTGCGTGGATCTGCTCAATCAAGAGCTGATGCCGATGTGCCAGTACTACGCCTATATCGAGATTCTGGACGAGCGCGAGATGGAAGTGTTCTCGAGCGAGGAGTCGGGGGCGGAGTTGTGGCGCGCCTATCGCACGGTGGCGAAGGACTGGAAAAACTTCGCGACCAAGCGCATCGCGAAACCGCAAGACATTTTCCCGGTGTTCCGCGAACTCTTCGCCAAGGATGGCGCGGAGGCGAAAGCGTGAATATCGCGGGCGCACGCGTTTGGGGCCGGTTCTTGACCTGGCTCGATCACCAAGATGCGCCGGAAGCGTATGCGCGGTTGAAGCGGGCGCCATACGGGTTCGAGGCGACTGGGCGTCTGGCGCCGTTCTTTTCCAAGGGTCGGTTGGACACGGAGCGGGCCGAGGCTGCATTTGCGCGGGTTGCCCATCGCATCCGTGCTTCGCGGATCTTGTTCGTGCCGGCGGTATTGAGCGGGATCGCATTGAAGGCGAGCCGGCTTCGCCTTGTCGAGTATCTGACCCATCAGGTGCGGCAACTCAAAGACGACGGGTTTGACGCCGAAATTGCCGACATCGACACGGGCGCTAGTGTTGCCGCGAATGGTGCGCGGCTGGCGGAGATTCTGGCGCGGCATCACTGCCCGACCTGGATCGTGACTCATTCCAAGGGCGGGCTCGATACGCTGGAGGCGCTGGTCGCGCATCCGGATGTGCGCCGGTTCGTGGATGGGTGGATCGCTTTTCAAGCGCCGTTTCAGGGCTCCCCGATTGCGGACGTTGCCTGCACTGCGCCGAAAGCGCGGCGGATAGAAACGGCGGCGCTGAAATTGCTTGGGGCCGACCCGCATGCGATCTTCGATCTGACCACCACGGCGCGGGTACGCTATCTCGACCAAAACGCCAGCGAGATCGCGCAGCTGGTGGCCGAGATTCCTGTCATGTGCGTCGGTACCGCAGCCCGGAAGGGGCTCATGCCCGCGTGGCCTACGGTCAAGTGGATGGAAGATCGCGGCTTGCGCAATGACGGGCTCGTGCCGGTGGCGTCCACGATCCTGGCCGGGGCGCACTATGTTCTGTTGGACGGCATGGGGCATGGGGATGTTGCGACGAACCACGTGTTTTCCAGGCGCAAGTACGAGCAAATCGATTTGCTGAAAGCGCTGTTCGCGCTCATGTTGGAGCGGCAAGCGAGTCGAGTTGCAGCATGAGCGAGCTACTGTTCACGGGCGGCGAGTGGGATTTTGCGCTGCTGAAGCGCGTGTTCGCGGCGATCGAAGACGTCGGGCTCAACGACTTGAAGCTCGACGTTTATCCGAACCAGATCGAGATCATCGCCTCAGAGCAGATGCTTGATGCGTATTCCGCGCACGGCATGCCGTTGATGTACCACCATTGGTCGTTCGGCAAGATCTTCGCGCGCGAAGAGACGATGTACCAAAAAGGCTACTCGGGGCTCGCTTACGAGATCGTCATCAACTCGAACCCGTGCATAGCCTATCTCATGGAAGAGAATACCATGACGATGCAGGCGTTGGTCATGGCGCATGCGTGCTTCGGACACAATCACTTCTTCAAGAACAACTATCTGTTCCGGCAGTGGACGAATGCGGAGGCGATCCTCGACTATCTAGCGTTTGCGAAGAAATACATCGCCGCGTGCGAGGAGAAGTATGGGGTTGAGCAGGTAGAGGCCGTGCTCGACTCAGCGCATGCGATTATGGAACAGGGCGTGTTCCGTTATCGCCGGCCGCCGCGCCCGTCGCAGGCGCAGCGTGAGGAGCGGCTGCGCAAGCGGCAGAAATACGAAGAAGAGAGCTTCAACGATCTGTGGCGAACGCTGCCGGGAACAGCGCGCGATATGAGCGCGGATTTGGCGGCGGTGGACGAAGGCGAGGTTGTCGGGTCGCAGGCGGCAATGAACCTGCCGGAAGAGAATTTGATCTACTTCCTCGAGAAGCATTCGCCGGTGATGAAGAACTGGCAGCGCGAGATTCTGCGCATCGTGCGCAACGTTGCGCAGTACTTCTACCCGCAGATGCAGACGAAGGTGATGAACGAAGGCTGCGCCACATTCGTACATCACTACATCATGAACGCGCTCTACGACCGCGGGCAGATCAGCGAAGGGTCGATCCTTGAGTTCCTGCATTCGCATTCGAGCGTGGTGATGCAGCCGGGGTTCGACGACTCGCGCTACTACGGGATCAATCCGTACGCGCTTGGGTTTGCGATGATGTCGGACATCAAGCGCATGTCGGAGGATCCGACGCCGGAGGATCGCGATTGGTTCCCGGATGTCGCGGGCAAGGGCAATTGGCGCGACGTGCTAAAGCATGCGTGGGCGAATTATCGCGACGAAAGCTTCATTCAGCAGTTCTTGAGCCCAAAGGTGATGCGGGATCTGAAGTTGTTTGCGGTGCGCGATAAAACGGAAGATCCGGTTTATACGGTGGCGGCGATCCACAACGAGGCCGGTTACCGCAAGCTGCGGACGTCATTGGCGCGGCTCTACGATCTGGCCACGCATCAGCCGGACATTCAGGTTGTCGGCGCAAATCTCGCGGGCGATCGGACGCTGACGTTGCGTCACAACCGTCACCGCGGCATTCCGCTGGCGCAGAATACGAAGGACGCGGTGCTCAAGCACATCCGTAGGCTTTGGGGCTACAATGTAGTGCTTGAGGAACCCGAAGGTTAGCGTTCGCCGTTCGGCGTCACCACAATCTTGTAGACGTATTCGGGCGTCGTCAGACCGGTGGTCTGTTGAACGTAGTATTCAAGCCCGACAACGATCACGATTCCCGCGAGCAGGGACCACGCAATCCAATCGCGATAGTAAGTGCGCATAGTGGTTTCTCCTTGAGTGCGAGTGCATCGGTACGCAAACCAAAGTCGAGAAACCCGATGTGTGAGCATCCTACGCTTGCTGCGGGTTTGCGCAAGCGCGACAGACGCTAGCGCTTCGCAGGTGCAATGCGATGCTTCAAACTTCGCGCGGCCGGATCAGAAAATGGCCGTGCAGCGCGGCGATAGGGCGGGTGTGCTCGTCCTGCCATGCCTCTGCGCGCACGTTGCATACACGCCGGCCGTGTTTCGTCACGATCGCGCGAGCGTACGTGTCCACCGGTTTGCCGGAGCGCAGGTAGTCGATGCCGATGTCCACGGGCTTCGGCAGGTCCTCGGTTTCGACCTCGAGCATCAGCTGGATGACTGCGGTCACTTCAAGAAACGCTCCTACGACGCCGCCGTGCAACGCAGGGAGAACGGGATTGCCAATCAGCTTCTGGCTGAAGCGTAAGATGGTGGTGAGCTCAGTGCCTTTGCGGTCAGTCTCGATGCCGAGGAATTTGCAGTAGGGGATCGCGTCCACCAATTGCTGCAGATCCGGCTTCTTGCCTTCGGCGGTGGCGCGGCGGATGACGTCCATCACTTGCCTCCGGCGGCAACATTAGCGCCGCGTTGACTCTTCGTGCCGAGCATGAAGGCGGCGGCGCACGTTGCGATCGGGTCGTTGCGGTCGCTGTGATAAGCGACGCCGCGCGCGAAGGCGATATTCTTCGTCACCTTGTAGCACTCGGCGAAGGCAAAGATGTCTTCACCTGGGGTTGCCGACTTCATGTAGTCGATGCGTAAGTCGAGGGTTGCGATCTGCCCTTGAAGCCGCGTCATCGAGCCGACGGCGACGCCACAGGCGTTGTCGAGCAGTGCCGTGATGACGCCGCCGTGGATCACGCGCGTGTCGGGATTGCCAATCAGGTGTTCGGCGTAGGGCACTTTGCAGATGACCTCGCCCAGCTTGATCTCGACGATCGCGAGCTGAAGGGCTGCTGCATGCGGGACGCCGGCCAGGACGAAGCCTGCCTTGTGATCGGGGACAGTCGGGGGCAAATCGCTCATGGGTGCGAGTGGATGCCCCGGCGCGCGTGTCTGTCAACCTCGCTTGACGATAGTTGGCGCGTTCGCCAACCTCGTCAGGTTCCCTAACGATGAAGGCGGTGGCGCTGTGACGATCGTGCGGTTTCCCCTCGACAGGCTTGAGCAGGAAGCGTTCGAGGCAGGGGCGCCGGCTGCGGAGCGGCTGATCGCGGGCGTACCCAAGTTCCGTACCTGGACGTTCGAGGAGGCAAGCGATGGCAAGACGTTTGCGGGTGTTTGGGAGGCGACGCCGGGTAAATGGCGGATCGTTTACGACGAGTGGGAGTACTGCTCGATCTTGAGCGGCATTAGCGTGGTAACGCCGGATGGCGGAGCGCCTCAGCATTTGCGCGCCGGCGATGCGTTTGTCATTCAGCCAGGCTTCGCCGGGACGTGGGAAGTCGTCGAGACGACGCGCAAACTCTTTGTCGTTAAGCTTCCTTAGCGCGGAATACCGTCGCGGCGGAAAATTGACGCAGCGTCACGAATGGCTAGAGTGTTCCGTAGGCTGAACAAGCTTTGGGGAACTATGCCTGGTACGCCGCGCGCGCCTGATCCGCGCTTGCCTAAGACATGCATCATCGGTGCGGGGTCGAGCGGGATCGCCGTGGCGAAAGTGTTCTCGGCGTTCGGCATACCGTTCGACTGCTTCGAACGGTCGGACCGCGTCGGCGGGAACTGGGTCTTCAAGAATACGAACGGGATGTCCTCGACCTACCGGTCGCTGCACATCAATACGTCGCGGGACAAGATGGCGTACTCGGATTTTCCGATGCCGCGCGACTTTCCCGACTATCCGCATCACGAGCAGATCGCGACGTACTTCGATTCTTATGTCGACCATTTCGGCATTCGCGAACGGATCACGTTCAATACGGGCGTCGCGCGCGCAGAGCGTACCGACGACGGATTGTGGCGGGTCATGCTTGAGACGGGCGAGCAGCGGCTCTACGACGCGCTTGCGGTGGCGAACGGGCATCACTGGGACCCGCGGCTGCCCGAACCGATGTATCCGGGGGCGTTCGCGGGGAAACAGATACACTCGCACAGCTACATCGATCCGACCGAGCCGGTGGATTGCCGGGGCAAGAACGTTCTTGTCGTCGGATTCGGGAATTCGGCGCTCGATATCGCGTGCGAGCTAGGTCACAAGGGTGTCGCGAAGAACGTGTTCCTGTCGCAGCGGCGCGGCTATTGGGTGATCCCGAAATATACCGCCGGTGAAGTGTTGGATACGCACATCAGTCATCCGGCGCAGGATCCGTCGTGGGTTGAGCGGTTCGTTCCACCGGTGTTGCTGCGCTGGTATGCCGAGAAGCAACTGGAGTCCACGGCGGGGCGGCCTGAGCAGTATGGATTGAAGGCACCGGACCATGCGCTGTTCTCGACGCATCCGGCGGTCAGTCAGGAACTGTTTGTGCGCATCGGCTCCGGCGACGTGAAGCCGAAGCCGAACGTGAAGGAGCTGCGCGGCGATCAAGTCGCGTTCGCCGACGATTCGGTTGAGGACATCGACGTCATCATCTGGTGCACGGGCTACAAGATTTCCTTTCCGTTCTTCGACGAGGGGTTTCTTTCCGCACCTGCGAACGACATTGCGCTGTGGAAGCGCATGGTAGATCCGCGGTTTTCGAACCTGTTCTTCGTTGCGCTCGTCCAGCCGTTGTGCGCGATGATGCCGATTGCCGAGGAGCAGGCGAAGTTCCTGGCGCACTATATGACGGGGCATTATGCTATGCCGCCGGTGGAAGTGATGAACGCGGAACGGATAGAGATGCACGTGCGGTCGAAAGCTGGCTACCTCGCCACGCCGCGGCATACGATTCAGATCAATTGCGGCGAGTACACCTATGATCTCAGGCGCGAACTGGGCAAAGGGCGCAAGCGGGCCGCGGCGCAGGGTTATGTCCTGCCGATAGAGCCGCGGGTGATCAGACCATCGCCCAAGCAGTTGGCGGCCGAATGAGCGTGGACGCCGACACCAAAGCGCGCGGCAAACGCGAGGAGACAAAGGCGAGCAATCGCCAGGCGATCATCGATGCGGCGAGGCGGGTGTTTGCGGAGCTGGGTTACGGTGCGACAACCGTGCGCGATATCATTCGCGCGACTGAGCTCGCGTCCGGGACGTTCTACAACTACTTCAAGTCCAAGGAAGAAGTGTTCCAAGCGCTGCAGGACGAAACCGCGCTGCGCGTACGCCCGCGGCTGCGTGCGGAACGCGTGCGGGCCAAGAACTTCGAGGAGTTTATCTCGGGTTCGTTTCGCACGTTCTTCGACTTTGTGAAGAACGATCACACGACGTTCGCGACGATGCGACGCAATCCCGAGATGCAACGGGTGCGTATCGACACGCCGGAAGTCGTGGCCGGGTTCGACGAACTGCGCGTTGACCTTGAGATCGCGATCGGAAGCGGCGTAATGCCGGACGTCGATCCTGACTTGCTGATGGCCTCGATCGTGGGTGTCGCTTTCGAAGTCGCCAACCACATGCTGGCACGCGACGAGTTGAGCGTGGACGAGGCCGCGAAGTTCGCGACCGCGCTGTTCTTGGGCGGCGTGCGCGCGCTGCCGAAGCGTAGGCGCGGCTAGAGCGCTTGGGCGCCTCGGATGAGCTTGCCGGGCAGGGCGCCGGTGGGTTTGCCGTTCCGGTAGGTTATCTGACCTGAGACGATCGTCGCTTCATAGCCGTCGGCGTGTTGGACCAATCTGCGACCGCCGGTCGGGAGGTCATAGGCGACGGTCGGGCGGTGCAGCGTCAGCTTGGCGTGGTCGATGATGTTGACGTCAGCCTTGTAGCCCGGCTTCAGCAAGCCGCGATCGTGCAAGCCGACGGCGGCGGCGGTGTCGTGACACTGCGCCTTGATCACCCATTCGAGCGGTAGCTTTTCGCCGCGGCTGCGGTCGCGCGTCCAGTGGGTGAGCATCGATGTTGGGAAGCTGCCGTCGCTGATCATGCCGACATGGGCGCCACCGTCGCCCAGCCCCAAGACCGTGTGCGGGTGGCGCATCATGGCAAGCGAGGGCTCTAAGCTGTCGTTTGCATAGTTCAGGAACGGAAACAGGATGAGCGCGCGGCCGTCGTCTTCGAGCAGCCAGTCGTAAGCGAGTTCTTCTGCGCGCTTGTTTCGGCGTGCGGCTTGCGCGCCCAGGCTCATATCGGGCGTTGGCTCGTAGTTCGGCGGGTCGGCGAGCGGGAACATTTTTGCAAAGTTGCGCAGGACCGCTTTCACGAACGGGTTGTCGGTTGCGGGTTCCTCAGCCAGGAGCGCTTTGCGCAATTCGGGTGTGCGCATGGCGGCGAGGCGTTTCTCGAACGGCAGATCGGCGATCTTCTTGTAGCTTTCGTGGGCAGAGAAAGGGTTCAGCGTGAGCGAGAGCCCAAGCAAGAGGCCCACGGGACGACCGCAGACTTGCGCTTTGACCGGCAGTTTGTCGGCGGCGCATTGGTCGAGAAATTGCAGCAGCATTTTCCAGCCGTCAGGCCCGCGATCGCTCTGGGCGAGCGAGAAGGAAAGCGGCCGGCCGGATTCGACGACCAGGCGGCGGAGCATCGACAGCTCCTGCGCCGGATCGAGGAAATCGGAGACGACTTGGAGTACACCGCGGTTGGCGGCTTTCAAGCCGAGCGCGATGCCGAGCAATTCGTCTTCGGCCGCGGTCAACGTCGGCGTCGGCTTTCCGTCGCTTGTACGGTGGTTCAGAGTGCGCGAGGTAGAGAAGCCTAGCGCACCGGCTTCCACCGCCTCTTTCGCGATGCGGCCCATGGCGGCGATCTCTGCGGCGGTGGCTGGCTCGCGGTCGGCGCCACGTTCGCCCATCACATAGACGCGTAGCGCGCCGTGCGGGACTTGAGCGGCGAAGTCGATGTCGTGCGGGCGCTCCTCGAGCGCGTTCAGGAACTCAGGGAACGTTTCCCAGTTCCACCGCAACCCCTCGGTCAACACAACGCCTGGGATGTCTTCGACGCCTTCCATCAAGCGGATCAGCATGTCGTGGTCGTTCGTGCGGCAGGGCGCAAAGCCGACGCCGCAGTTGCCCATCACGGCGGTGGTTACGCCGTGCCACGATGACGGCGTGAGGCGCTCGTCCCATGTCGCTTGGCCGTCGTAGTGCGTGTGGATGTCGACGAAGCCGGGGGTGACGATCTTGCCCCTCGCGTCGATTTCCTCGTGGCCTGAGCCCGTGACGCGTCCGACCTCGGCAATTCGGCCGTCCGTGATGGCGATGTCGCCCTCGAAGGCCGCAGACCCAGTGCCGTCGACAATTGTGCCACTGCGAACAACAAGGCTGTATTTGTGCGCCATCTCACATGACCTGCAGAAATATCGGTCCGGCAGGTTAACACGGTTCGTCCAAGGGCCAAGCGCCTTGACAGTTGTCGCCTCGGCCCCCTCTCTTTTGCGCCCATGATGAAGCACGTCGTGCGCTTACTTATGCGCATCCCACCGCGGTGGATGGTTCGGTTTGCCGGCGGCAAACCGTTGACTATCGAAGGGCGAACGCTCGATCCTCGGATTCAATTTTTAGGCGCAGCCGCAAAGCTGCAGCCGACCATCGACTCGTTGCCGCCGGTCGAGTCGCGCAAGTTCGCGGCATCGACGATGAAGCTGGTCGACGGTGACGTGGCGGCCGACGTGGAAATTGCGAATATCGAGATTCCCGACCGCGACGGCCGCACGCTCAAGGCACGCACGTACCGGCCCAAGCGCGTGAATGGTCCGATGACGACCCTGGTCTACTATCACATGGGCGGCTGCGTCGTCGGCGATCTCGATACATGCCAGGTGTTCTGCTCCTACATCGCCGACCGGGGTGGTTTCTATGTGGTGTCGGTCGATTATCGCTTGGCGCCGGAGCACAAGTTTCCGGCGGCGGTTGACGACGCGATCACATCGTTCCGTTGGGCGCGCGCAAACGCGCATGTGCTCGGCGGCGATCCAAAGCGCGTTGCGGCGGGCGGCGACTCGGCGGGCGGGTATCTGACTGCGGTCCTTGCGCAGGAGATGCGCCGGATGAAGGAGCAGATGCCGCTGTTCCAGATGATGATCTATCCCGCGGTTGTTTGGCGGATCGAGACGCCGTCGATGACGACGTTCGGCGCGTCGTATCCGCTGAACACGCAGATGATGTACTATTTCCGCGATCATTATTTTGCCGACCACGAGAGGGAGACTCTCGACTATCGCGGGTCGCCGGGACTCAATCCGGATTTGGGCGGGTTGCCGCCGGCATTTATCTACAATGCGGGGCATGACCCCTTGGTCGATCAGGGCCGTAATTATGCCGAGGCGCTGAAGAAGGCGGGCGTGCCCGTGGTCTATCGGTGTTACGACGGTCTCGCGCATTGCTTCACGGCGATGAGCGGCGTGGTTCCGGCGGCGCGGGAGGCGCTTTACGAGATCATCGACGATATGAGGCAGGCGGCAAGCAGCCTGGCGCCAGCCAAAGGCGAGGTTCAAGAGGTTAACGAGCGCTATCGCGTCGCCCAAATCGCTTGACACTCGCGCTCGTGCCCGCATTTTCGCGTCTATGCAGAAGTTCTTAGTCCGCACGTTGCTGAACTTGCCATCGCGCTGGTTGGTTGCCGTGTCCGGCGGCGCGCCGGTAACTATCGACGGGCGTACGCTCGACCCGCGGCTGCAGTTCATGACGGCGATGGCCAGGCGTCAGCCAGGGCTTGAAACGATGAGCGCGTCCGATGCGCGCAGAGCGGCGTCGGCGGGGCTCGCGATGCTCGACGGTGAGCCTGCGCACGATATCGACATCGCGAACATAGAAATCCCGGCGGAAGGGCGCATGATCCGCGCGCGGACTTACAAGCCGCGGCTGCCGAACCGGCTCGTGCCGACGCTCGTCTATTTTCATATGGGCGGGTGCGTGATCGGCGACCTCGAGACGTGCCATGTGTTTTGCTCCGAGATTGCGTTCCGCGCGGGGTGCCTTGTCGTGTCGGTCGACTACAGGCTTGCGCCGGAGCACCCGTTCCCGGCGGCGGTTGACGACGCGCTCGCGGCTTTCCGGTGGGTTCGCGACAATGCGAAGTCGCTGAGCGGAAATCCCAACCGCGTCGCGATCGGTGGGGACTCGGCAGGCGCGTATCTTTCGGCAGTTGTCTCGCAGGAAATGAAGCGGGCGAGCGAGAAGGCGCCGGTGCTGCAGCTCTTGATTTATCCGGTTGTCGATTGGCTGTCGGACACCGCGTCGATGAGGCTGTTCGGCGGCTCCTACCCGTTGTCGGCACAAGTGATGGACTATTTCCGCAAGGCCTATTTTGAAGATCCGGAGAAGCAGATTCCGGACTTGAAGGCGTCGCCGGGCCGTTGCGACGATCTGAGCGGGTTGCCGCCGGCGTTTGTCTACACGGCGGGGCATGATCCGCTGGTCGATCAGGGGCGCGACTATGCAGAGGCGTTGAAGATCGCGGGCGTTCCCGTGATCTATCGCTGCTATGAGCATTTGGCGCATGGGTTTACGGCGATGAGCGGGGCGGTACCAGCCGCCAAAACTGCTCTCCACGAGATCATCGAAGACTTGCGGCGGACGATCGGATGATCCGCGCGCTTGTGTGCTCGGCACTGGCGGACGACTTTTCGACGTTGCGGATCGAGGCGCGCGAGCTGGCGCCGCTGGCAAAAGACGAGGTGCGCGTAAGGATGCGCGCGGCGTCGTTGAACTTTCCCGATCTTCTGATGACGCAAGGCAAGTATCAGCTGAAACCGCCATTGCCGTTCGTGCCGGGCATGGAAGGTGCGGGCAACGTCGTCGCTGTCGGCGAGCGCGCCGGTGACGTCAAGGTCGGCGATGCCGTCGTTGTGGCGTCGCGATTCGGGATGTTGGCTGATGAGGTGAATGTGCCGGCCGCGTCTGTGCGACCGAAAGCGGTGGCGATGACGTGGGCGGAGGCGGCGAGTTATCCGGCCGCGTGGCTGACCGCCTATGTGGCGCTGGTTCGGCGCGGCGCTCTGCAAAAGGGCGAGACGCTGCTTGTGCACGGTGCGGCGGGCGGCGTCGGCATGGCGGCTGTCGATCTTGGGTTGTTGCTTGGCGCGAGGGTGATCGCGACGGCGGGGTCTCAGGAGAAGCTCGACGTGTTGAAGGCGCGTGGAGCTCATCATGTCATCAACTACACCCAAGGCTTTCGCGACGAGGTGAAGCGGATAACAAACGATCGCGGCGCCGACGTGATCTATGATCCGGTTGGCGGCGATGTGTTCGACGAGAGCGTGCGGTGCATCGCGTTCGACGGACGGTTGCTCGTCATCGGCTTTACGAGCGGGCGCATACCCTCGGTCAGTGTGAACATGCCGCTGATCAAGGGGTTCTCGGTCGTCGGCGTGCGTGCGGGCGAGTATGGGCGGCAGTTTCCCGAGCGTGGGCGCGAGAATATCCAAGCGATCGAGAAGCTGGCGCATGAGGGCTTGGTGCGCCCCCACGTGGGGTTCTCGGCGACCCTTGAGGGTGCCGTCGACGCGTTTCGCGCGATGGCCGCACGGCGCGTGATCGGTAAGGCTGTGATCACGTTCTAGGAAAGCTTACGGCTTGGTTCTTACGACCCGAGCGGCGAACAGGCCATCGAGCACAGCCTCGTCCTCTTCTTCGTGAACGAGTTCGATGGGCTTCATGCCTTTGGTGTGCGCGATCGCTGCGACACGGCCTTGGTTCAAAAACTGCGTGTCGGGCATGATGTCGGCGATCGGGTCCGCGTAGGCCAGGTCTGCACCAATGATCTTCCAGCCGCGCTTGCGCAGTTCGCCGACGAGATCAGCGATGTAGAGCGCCGCCAGGTCGTTCTCATGCAGCAGCAGTACGTGACGGGGCGAGCGGCCAAGCGTTTTCACGGCGATGGCGTCGTAGAACTCGACCGCTTTGATCAGCGTCTCAACATAGAGATCGCGTAGCGCCGCTTCGTCGACGACCTGACCCGTCGTTCTGGCGTTGTTCGCAAGCGTGTTCAGATACCAATCGTAGTTGTCGACTGTGACGTAACCTTGCTTGTAGTTCATGGCGCGCAAACCTGCGCGCACAGCTTCGCGCTTTTCGCGGGTGTCGCCTTCGGCCAAGAACGGGAAGCGGAACCACGGGCGGAAGGTCGCAAAGCTCTTGAGCGCCGCGTCGGCGGCCACGATATCGGCGAGATACTCGTCGGCGGGCAGGCTCCGCAAGTTGCGGTGCGTGTCCGAGTGGTTTGCGATGATGTGGCCCGCGGCGGCGTAGGCGTTCAGTCGCGTCAGCTCCGCTGCAGGCCTACCGCGCGGTACGCAGAAGAACGCCGCTTGTTCGATGCCCGCCGCCTTCAGCGCCGCAATCAGGCGCTTTGTGCGTTCCTCGCCGGTGAAGGTGGCGGTGTCGTTCGTCGGCGCGTCGTCGAACGTGATCGCGATCTCGCGCGCCGTCGCGGGCGCGACGGCAAGCGCAAGGACGACGGCGAAGATGAGGCGGATCATACCGAGCGCTTCGCGCGGTCTTTTTCGTTGGTCGACTTGATCATGTTGCGGATGTTTTCCCAGTCGGTGTCGCCGAGCTTGGCGAGCTGCGAGAAGTTGCCGCCGCCGGCCAGGAACCCTGCGCCGTCAATCGCGATCGTTTCGCCGGTCAAGAAATCGCAGCCGTCCGCCATGAGGAACGTCGCGAGATTGCGTAGCTCTATCATCTCACCCACGCGGCCCATGGGGTTGCCGGCGGAGGAATCTGTCTCGCTGCCCATCGCACTGCCGCGCATGTTGCCGGGGTTCAGGCGTTCCCAGGCGCCCTTCGTCGGGAAGGGGCCGGGTGCAATCGCGTTCAGGCGGATACCGTGCGGCGCCCATTCGACGGCAAGCGACTTCGTCATGACGTTGAGGCCGGCCTTCGACATGGCGGAGGGCACGGTGAACGGTCCGCCGTTCCAGACCCAAGTGGTTAGGATCGAGATCACGTTCGCTTTGTGCTTTTTTTCAATCCAACGTTTGCCGGCGGCGAGCGTCATGTAGAACGTGCCGTGAAAGACGATGTTGGCGATCGCGTTGAAGGCGTTCGGCGACAGGTCCTTCGTGCGCGAGATGAAGTTGCCGGCGGCGTTGTTCACCAGGCCGTCGAGCGGGCCTTCGTTGAAGATGCGCGTCATGACGTCTTCGACGGCGTCCGGAACACGGATGTCGCATTCGAGCGCGGTCACCTTCACGTTGCGCGTTTTGGAGATTTCGTTGGCCGTCTCCTGCAACACAGAGCCGCGGCGGCCGCAGATGTAGAGTTCGGCGCCGAGTTTCGCGAACTCGTCCGCCATCTCCTTGCCCAAACCCGTGCCGCCGCCGGTGACGAGGATACGCTTGCCTTTGAGCAGGTCGGCACGAAACATGGTCATAAGTCTAATCCTTCCATTCCTTGGGGTCGGTCGCATCCGTAAAGCGAGACGATCGCGGCTGCAATGCTTTCCGCGTGGGGCTTGTGGTCCAGCGTGGGAACTTGCTCGCCGATCCAGTAGGTGACGGCGGTCACCAGGTCTTCGTCCGACGTGCCCTGCGGGATGCAGATTTTCTTGCGTGCTTCGACGCCACGCTCCACGGCGCGGCGCGCTTGGCCGATTTCGTTTGCGCACCAGGCTTGGTCGTTTTCGCAGCGGTCGAGGAAGTCGCGCGTCGATCCTGACCAGGCATTCGCGCTCGCCACCACAGCGGCCGCGAGCAGAAGTAGCGCCGTCCACCTCATGTTGGTTCTCCCACCTTCGAGACGCCAACTATGCGCGCACGTAGGAAAGACGTGCCAGACCCTTATCGTAAGTCTGGGTGCTCAAAAGTCTAAGGTTTGCCTCGGGTCGGGTATCCTCGAACAGGCGCACGCCGCCGCCCAACAGGATCGGTAGCGTAAACAAATCGATGCGGTCGACCGCCTCGGCCTTGAGGAAGGCGTTTATCGTTTGCGCGCCGCCCATTACCCAGACGTCCTTGTCGCCAGCCGCGCGCAAAGCCGTGACGAGACGCGGGATTTCCGCGCCGACGCGGGCGACGGTCGGCGGGGCGTCGTCGAGCGGGCGAGACGTAATGACGAGACTGCGCATCGTTTGGTACGGCCAATCGCCGAACGAACGCGCCATGTCGTAGCTCGCGCGGCCCATGACGACGGTGCCGATTTCGCGGATGAAGGCGCTGTAGCCGTAGTCGACGTCGTCGAACGGCCTCAGCCAATCGATGCTGCCGTCGGGGCGGGCGATATAGCCGTCGAGCGACTGAGCGATATAGAGGCGGATCAGGGGCATGCAGCGAAGTTACGCGGAATGCAGGCGTGAGGCTAGCGCGGTCAGCGACGCCGCGTCCGAGGGTGAGGCGTTGTCGATTGGTTTCGTGAAGCGTGCGCCGCGCAGTGTGATGCCCGCTTTGCGGCGAGGTGTTTCGGCGATGGCGGTGAAGGCAAGTTCGGCGACGAAGGCGACATCGCGATCATGGCGCACCTGGCGAACCGGGCCGAAGCGAGCGGTCGTGTGTTCGGCGATAAAGCTCTCTAAGCGTTCGGCATCGCCGCCCTCGACATTGCAGTGACCGATGGGCGCGAGCTTGTCGCCGTCCCAAACGCCGAATGTGCAGCGGAGCGGGGATGTTGTCGCCCTAGGGTTTGTTCGCTCGGCGTAGAGCAGGATTGCGGGGATGGAACCTGAGGTGTCCTTCTTCGGTGGGCGTTGGAAGAGTTCGCTCTGCGGGGATGGTTGTTCTTTGTTGTCGGCAGCCGACCGTTCGACACGGAGTGTGCCTGTGATCAGTTTGATCAATGCCCAGCGGCCGGTTTCGTCACAGGCATCGAGCCAGGACTCGATGCGTTTTGGAAGTTCGCTGCGGCCCAGGGTCGAGAGTGCTTCGATGATTTCGCTTAAGGCAGGGTCGCGATTGGCGCGACGGTTGGGCACCCAGGTCAGAGCGATCGTCTCGCCGACGTCGCCGACATAGGCTTCGGCGAGGGCGAAGAGTTCGGCGTCGATGCGAGCGTCGGCTAGGCCGCGGATCAGCGCTATCCTGACGGGGCGGGGTTTCAGCGATCGGTCCAGGATTTTTTGGGCGAGACTGCGATCCGGTTCCGGCGTTTCGCTCAGGTAATCGGCGACGATCAGTGCTTTCGTTCCGGCGTCGTTCACCGTCTCCAAGCGGGCGATGAGGCTGGCGAAGCGGTTCACTGCTGAGCCCCCTCTTCTTCATCGCCGTAGCCAGCGATCGAGAGCGGCCGCGCGCGTATCCCGCGCGTGGTCGCCCAATGGATCAACGCGGCCTCGGCACCGTGCGTGATCCAGAGTTCGCCGGGAACGACCTCGGCGATGGTTGCCGTGAGTTCGTGCCAATCGGCGTGATCGGAAATGATCAGCGGCAGATCGACGTTCGCGGCCCGTGCGCGTTTGCGCGTGCGCATCCAACCGCTAGCATAGGCCGTGACGGGATCGTTGGTGCCGTTTTGGAATTCGGCCTTACCCACGATGATCGCGCCGTTGAGTGTGTTGGCGCTTTGGCTCGCGGCCGGGCGGATGTCGCCCAGGGGCACGCCGTGGCTTTCGTAGATGGCGCAGAGTTTGGCTGTCGCCGCATCGACGTAGATTGGCGCGCTGTATGCCGCTTCGCGCAGTAACGCGATGAAGCGTTGGGCTTTGCCGAGCGAGTAAGCGCCGATGATGTGCGGGCGATCGGGGAATAGGCGCAGCGAGTGCAGCAGCTTGGCGACCTCATCGCCGGCCGGCGGGTGGCGGAACAGCGGAAGGCCGAACGTCGCTTCCGTGATGAAGAGATCGCACGGCACAGGTTCGAACGGCGGGCACGTTGGGTCTCTTGCGCGTTTGTAGTCGCCGGAGACGACGACGCGTTTGCCGCCGACCTCGACGACGACTTGCGCTGAGCCCACGACGTGGCCCGCCGGCTTGAGCATGATGTTTGCGTCACCAAGGGCGATTGTCTCACCGAGGCGCGCGGGCTGTTGAGCTGCGGTGAACGTGTCGCCGTAGCGCGCAGCCATGACGGCGAGCGTTTCCTTGGTCGCGAGGACGGCATCGTGTCCGGGGCGGGCATGATCCGAATGGCCGTGGGTTACCACGGCACGCGAAACCTTGCGCAAGGGGTCGATGTAGAAATCACCAGCCTCGCAGTAGAGACCGGCTGGGGTAAGACGCAGGATGTCTTGGGCGCGCGTCACTTGCCGCAATAGGCCATGCACTCGACCTCGACCTGCGCGCCGAGGGCGAGCGCGCTTGCGCCGAAGGCTGAGCGGGCGGGCATGCGATCGGGGTGGAAGTAGGTCACGTAGACCTTGTTGAAGTCGGCCCACTTCTTCATGTCCGCAAGCATGACGGTTGCCTTGAATACCTGATCGAAGGTCAGGCCATTTTCGGCGAGGACGCTTTTGATGTTTTCCATCGTTTGGCGGGCTTCCGCCTCCATGCCGCCCGGAACGAGTTCCATCTTGCCCGGAACATTGCCTAGGCAACCCGAAAGATAGAGCACGTCACCGACACGGGTTGCGGCGCTGAACGGCAGTTTTGCGGCTTTGACGGCGGGGGACGAGATGAACTGGAGCATTTGACCTCTTCAATTTTAGCAATCGGGGTGAGGGCGCTTTGACACGGATTTGGTTCAATACCGGGCTGTCACGATAGCGCGCCCAAGGGGGTTTCAGCCATGCCCGAATTGAACGTGATGTTGGTGTGCGGCGCCGTCTTTCTCGCGGTCTTCGTGTGCGAGGCGATCTATGCAGGGTTCTTCCGCAACTTCGGGCTTGTGAAGTTCCGTTTGGCGTTCAAGGTGCCGGGCGCGGATGCCAAGACTGTGTGGTCGACGTATTTCGACGGGCGCAACGAATGGAATTCCGTCACCGAGCGTTTGACGTATGAGGTCGTGAGCGAGAGGCCGCGTGTCATTCGGTCCACCGCTCGACTGCGCGGAACCAACGATGTGCCGGTAACCACCGAATGGCTGCTTGACATTATCAAGCCCGAGCGGTCGTGCCGTGCGACCGTCGTCAAGATCGACGGGGCTGATGTTCCGGCGGCAGAGCAAACATCCGAAGTATTCGAGCTTACCCCCGGCGCGGAGGGTACCGAGGTCCAGGTCGAAGCGGAGATACCCGTGCGCGGGTGGCTGCGCGTTCCGATGCATCGGCGCTATCTCAGCCGAATCTTCACGGATCTGCAGGCGGCGTGCCTGCGCAAGGCCGGCGTGCCGTTCCAGGCGGTCGAGCGGCGTTGGTGGTTTTGGACGGTCCGGGCCGGTTGATCGCCCGGCTTTTCGAACCTTTGATCGGTGCTATGTTCCGGCCCGCTCGCGTGATGCGGCTTTGAGGGACACTTGTGATTATGGCGCCGAAGTACGCCGTTGTGTTGATTTGGGTTGCGTGGCTGGTTTCGTGGGGGATGGCTGCGAACTATTGGACGAAGCCAACGGTGAAGACTGCTGGGCTTCGGCGCGAGTGGCTGTATCGGACGCTGCAGATTTCGGGCCTCGTGTTGTTGTTCGCGTCGCTTGGTCAGTCAACGAGCCCGGATCCGTTGCCACCGCTTCGAGGTGCCATTCTCGCGTTTGGCTTTGCGCAGCTGTGGGAGCTTCCGGCGACCGTGCTGTGGGCGGCTGCAGCGCTTGCCGTGGCAGGCTTTGCGTTTGCGTGGTGGGCGCGGCTGCATCTTCGCGGGCTGTGGTCGAGCGGCGTAACGCGGAAAGAAGACCACAAACTCATCGACAGCGGGCCTTATGCGATCGTGCGGCATCCGATCTACACGGGGATGTTGCTTAGCTCTGTTGCGCTTCTGGCGATTAGCGGGCGCACCTTCGGGGTGCTCGGGTTCATGTTGCTGGTCGCCGGCTTGATCTTGAAGGCGCGACTTGAGGAGCGGTTTCTGCGTGAGGAGCTAGGCGCCGATGTTTATAGTGCTTACGCGAAGCGCGTGCCGATGCTGGTGCCGGGGTCGCCGGTGTGACGGTTGCGGTTGACGCGGACGCGCTGCTGCCGCCGGCGTTTGCCGCGTGGTTTGCGGTGCGAGGGTGGCAGGCCCGACCGTTTCAGCTCGCTTTGATCGAGGCGGCGCGCGCGCGGGAGCATGTTTTGCTCACTGCGCCGACGGGTGGCGGTAAGACGCTTGCCGGGTTTTTGCCGTCGTTGATCGAACTTTCGTCGCCGCGCGCTGTGGCCGTTGCCCCGCTCATGGAGGCACGCGAACAGAACCCGATCATCGCGCGTCTCAAGGCCAAAGCGGCACAGCGGCCGCGGGGCGTGCACACGCTGTATCTTTCACCATTGAAGGCACTCGCCGTCGATATCGCGCGCAATCTTGAGGCGCCAGTGAAGGAGATGGGGCTCAAAGTGCGGCTTGAGACGCGCACCGGCGATACCTCGGCGCATAAGCGGCAGCGGCAGAAGGTGGCGCCGCCGGACATTCTGCTCACGACGCCGGAGCAGCTTGCGTTGCTGCTTGCGACGCGCGAGGCGCCGCAGATGTTCGGCGAGCTGCGATGTGTTGTTTTGGACGAGCTGCATGCGCTGGCCCCATCGAAACGAGGGGATTTGCTGGCGCTCGATCTCGCGCGGCTGGCGACGCTCGCGCCCGGCCATTGTCGGGTCGGGCTGTCGGCGACGGTGGACGATCCGGAGATCTTGGCGCGTTATCTGGCACCGCAAGTGCCCGGTGAGGCGCGGTTTGCACGTGTCGTGCGTGGGGCGCCGGGAGCCAAGCCCAACATCTCGATCATGGAGACCGATGTCGAGGTGCCGTGGGCCGGGCACATGGCGAAGCACGCGATGCACGACATCCTTGCGGCCATCAAGGGCGCGCAGACGGCGCTTGTGTTCGTCAATACCCGCATGCAAGCGGAGTTCATTTTCCAGCAGCTTTGGAGCATCAACTCCGAGAATCTGCCGATCGCGCTACATCACGGATCGCTGGCACCGGAGCAACGGCGCAAGGTTGAGGGCGCGATGGCGAAGGGTGTTCTTCGCGGCGTCGTTTGTACGTCGACGCTCGACCTAGGCATCGATTGGGGTGCGGTCGATCTTGTGATCAATGTCGGCGCGCCGAAAGGGGCGAGCCGGATCGCGCAGCGCATCGGGCGTTCGAACCACCGGATGAACGAGCCGAGCCGCGCGTTGCTGGTTCCTGCCAATCGCTTCGAGGTGCTTGAGTGCGAGGCGGCACGCGATGCCCTGCTGCATGGGGAGCTTGATGGCGAGAAGCCGCGCGCCGGGGCGCTTGATGTTCTCGCGCAGCATGTGCTCGGGAGTGCCGTCGCGGCGCCGTTCGAGGCGGATGCGCTTTACGCGGAAGTGTTGACGGCGGCGCCGTATGCGCAGCTGCCGCGCGCGGATTTCGATCGGGTGCTCGACTATGTGGCGACCGGTGGCTATGCGCTGCGCGCTTATGAACGTTATGCGAAGCTGAAGCAGACGGTTGAGGGCTTGTGGCGCGCGGCGAGCCCGCAAGTTGCTCAGCGCTACCGGCTCAATTGCGGCACGATCGTCGAGGTGCCGATGCTGAAGGTGCGCGTCGTGCGCAACTATCGCGGGCCGCGCGCAACGTATATGGGGCGCGTGCTCGGCCAAGTCGAAGAGTGGTTTCTGCAGCAGTTGTTACCAGGCGATACGTTTCTGTTCGCGGGACAGATTTTGCGGTTCGAGTCGATCGTCGAGAGCGAGGCGATCGTGACGCCGGGGCCGCCTGGCGATCCGCGCATTCCATCGTTCGAGGGCGGCAAGTTTCCACTGTCGACGTTCCTGGCTCAGCGTGTGCGCGAGATGCTGGCCGATCCCAAGCGCTGGGAGTTTTTGCCGGATCAGGTGAAAGAGTGGCTCTCGATCCAGCGTCTTCGTTCGGTGTTGCCGAAGGCGAACGAGATGCTGATCGAGACGTTTCCAAGGGGCGCTCGACACTTCCTCGTTTGCTATCCGTTCGACGGGCGGCTCTGCCACCAGTCGCTTGGCATGTTGTTGACGCGCCGGCTGGAGCGGATGGGGATGAAGCCCTTGGGCTTCGTGGCGAGCGAGTACTCGCTCGCGATTTGGGCTCTCGGCGCGTTGCATACGGTCGACATGGGCCGGCTGTTCGATGAGGACATGATGGGCGACGATCTCGATGCGTGGCTCGTGGAGTCGGCGTTGCTCAAGCGGAGCTTCAAGACTTGCGCGGTGATCGGCGGGCTGATTGAGCGACGCAACCCGCGCGAGGAACGGACGGGCCGCCAAGTCAATTTCTCGTCGGATCTGATCTACGATGTGCTGCGGACGCACGAGCCGGATCACATTCTGTTGCGCGCAGCCTATGACGACGCGGCGACGGGCGCGCTCGATATCGCGCGGCTGGGCGCGCTGCTCAAGCGCATCAAGGGGCATCTGCTGCTGAAGAAGCTCGACCGGGTTTCGCCGCTCGCCGTGCCGGCCCTGCTCGACATCGGCAAGGTGCCGGTCGGGAGCGACGCCAGCGAAGCGCTGCTGGCCGAGGCGAGCGACGAGCTTATTGCTGAGGCGATGGGCTAGGTTCCTTGAGTTGCGGCAACGTCTCCCAGATGCGGCGGTCATGCGCGGGCACGACGGTCAAGCCCGGTATGGCTTCTTTCAGTTGGTGAAGTCGGACCAGGAGGCCGCGCACTTGTTCCGCGTCGTTGTCGACAAGGTTGCGGGCGAGCCAAGGTTTCTCGGCCGGATGGTCGATGCCTTCGCTCTGCCAGGCGGTGTCGCCGATCAGGACGTAGTGCTTACCGTCGGACGTGTTGATGAAGGCAAAGATCGAGCCCGGCGTGTGACCCGGGGCTGGTACGAGCACAACGCTGCCGTCGCCGAAGTAGTCGAAGCTGTTTTCGAAGCCGAGATAGGGGCCGTTCGGGAAGTCGTACACCTTGTACGCTGTGGTGCCGATCTTGCGGGCGAGTTCGGTCGCTGCGCCGCCGTTATCGACGAAGTCGCGCTCGGCTTGCGGAACAAGCACGGGAATGTTCGGCAGATCTTCGAGGCCGCTCACGTGGTCCCAGTGCGCGTGCGTGAGGAGGATCGCTGAGGGCGTGATGCCTGCGGCGGTTAGCTGCTCGGCGACGGTTGGCTCCTGCTCGTAGCGCGCGGTCGTTTGCATCAGCCACGGCGTCGTCTTGAAGTGCTCGGCGACGTTCTTGCCGAACCCGGTGTCGAAGACGAGCGTGCCTTTCGGGTGGCTGACCACAATGGCGCCCATGTTGAAGACGCGCTCTTCGGTCAAGTTGCCGCCGCGGTAGGCGAAGCCCGCGCTGGAGAGCATCTTGCCGGCGAGGATCGCTTTGAGTTCGACGCCCGGCGTGGCGGGAACGGGCGGCGCGGCGATGCCTTGCGCCGGCGGTGCGTCGAGGTCTTGCGGCGCGAACGTCCAGGCGAGCGCCAGGACGGCGGCCAGGAGCGCGAAGAGGACGAGACGGATCACAAGACGCATGAGCTTTGAGCTTTCAATGGCTTCGGTGGTTTGAGGCTATCACGTCCCCCTCGGCTTGGCGCGGGCGGTGGGGATCGCGGTCCAGGGGTCGTCGGGCCAGTGGTGTTTCGGGTAGCGGCCTTTGAGGTCGCGTTTGACCTCCGGATAGCCGTTCTTCCAGAAGCTTTTGAGGTCGCGCGTGACTTGCACGGGGCGGCGCGCGGGCGAGAGCAAATGCAGTGTAAGCGCCACGCGGCCGTTGGCTACCGTCGGCGTTTCGGCGAGGCCGAACATTTCCTGCAGGCGAACGGCGAGAATTGGTGCGTCGTCGGCGTAGTCGATGGGGATGCGCGAACCCGAAGGGACTTCGACGTGCGTTGGCACTTGCGCGTCGAGGCGTTTTTTCTGCTCCCAGTCGAACTGGCTGTGGAGCGCGTTCGAGATATCGATGCGCGCGAAGTCCGCCGCGCGGGTGACACCGCCGAGAAAAGGCTGAAGCCAGGTTTCGAGCGAGCGGGAGAGCGCTTCGTCGGAAAGGTCGGGCCAGCCGGCTTCGGGCTCGAGCTTTCGGATGAACGCGACGCGCGCGCGGAACGCGTCCAACTCCGGCGTCCAGTTCAGCGCTTTGAGGCCGAGTTCGCGGATGCCGGTGAGGACGGCGTCGGCCAACTTCGCGGCGTCCGGTTTCTTTAGCGGGCGTTCCGCGAGGGTGAGCGCGTGGAGGTGCGTTTCTTCACGGGCGATCGCCGCACGTTCGCGGCTCGACCATTCGCAGACGTCGCGGGTCTCGATGTGAGCCTCGAACAGCTCTTCTATTTCGATGCGTGAGAGCGGGGCGGCTTGATGGATTTTCGCGTTGGCGCCGGCGCCGTCGAGGGCTGCGATCGCGAGATAGTCTTGCGCCGCGAGAGGGTCGGTTTCGGGCAGCGTGGCGCCGCGGCCATTGGCGAGGCGGAAGCTTGCTGGTCCGCGGCGCTTGGCGACGCGTTCGGGGTAGGCGAGGGCTGTCAGGCGGCCGGCGGCGTTTGTGTTGATGCTTGTGTCGCCGGCGTCGAGCGCGCGGCGCCAAGCGCGGGCTTGTTCGCGCGCGCGGGCGAGGGCGCCTCTGTCTGCATTTGGCGAACCGGTTTCGAAGGCTTCGAGCCGCGTGCGCAGGTCCGCGTCTTTGAGCCCACGGACGACGTCGCGTTCGCTCAGGATGGCGGCGAGTGCTGCGGCGGTTGCCCCTTCGCCTATCTCTTTCGCGCGCAACATCATGTGGGCGAGGCGCGGATGCGCGCCGAACGTGGCGCAGGCGCGGCCGTGCGCTGTGATGCGGTTGTCGGCGTCGATCGCGTCGAGTTCGCGCAGCAGATCTTGTGCTTCGGCGAATGTGCCCGGCGGTGGGGGATCGAGCAGCTTTAGCCGGCTCGCGTCGCGTTCGCCCCAAAGCGCGAGGTCGAGCGCGAAGGGGCTGAGATCGCTCGTCAGGATTTCGGGCGGCGTGTATGGCGCGAGCGATCGCGTCTCAGTTTCGTCCCAGAGGCGGTAGCAGATGCCGGGCGCGACGCGCCCGGAGCGGCCTTTGCGTTGGTCGGCGGAGGCAAGGCTCACGCGCTGTGTCACCAGGCGCGTCATGCCGGTCGCGGGGTCGTAACGGGCGAGGCGCTGGAGCCCGCTATCGATGACCACGCGTATGTCTTCGATCGTGAGACTGGTTTCGGCGATCGCGGTGGCCAGGACGATTTTTCGTGTCTGCGCTATTGGGCGGATTGCGCGGTCCTGTTGGTCGGCGGTGAGTGTGCCGTAGAGCGGCAATAGCGTCGCGCCGCGGAGATCTTGGCCTTGAAGGAGGCGTTCAACGGTGCGGATTTCGCCTTCGCCTGGAAGGAAGACAAGGAGGCCCCCGTCCGTCTCGTCAAGCGCGCGGAGGACGATGTTGGCCACGTACTGTTCGACGCGCGCGTTGGGTGGCGGTGGTGCGTGACGCGTCTCGATGGGGAAGAGACGGCCTTCGCTGCGCACGATAGCGGCGTCGCCAAGAAGCTTGGCGATACGCGATCCGTCTAGCGTGGCGGACATGACGAGGATACGCAGGTCCTCGTTGAGGGCGGCTTGGGTTTCGAGCGCGAGCGCCAGGCCCAAGTCGGCGTTTAGGCTGCGCTCGTGAAACTCGTCGAAGATTACGCAGGCCACGCCTTTCAGCTCGGGATCGGATTGCAGGCGCCTGGTGAGCAACGCTTCGGTCACCACTTCGATGCGGGTTTTGGGGCCGACCTTTGTATCCAGGCGAACGCGGTAGCCGACGGTTTCGCCAGGCCTTTCGCCCAGGAGGCTCGCCATGCGTGAGGCGGCGGCGCGAGCCGCTACGCGGCGGGGTTCGAGCATCAGGATTTTCTTGGCGCTCGCCCAGGGCTCATTCAGTAGGGACAAAGGGACCAGCGTGGTTTTGCCGGCGCCGGTCGGGGCTTCGAGGACGGCGGCACGGGCGGTCCGTAGCGTCTCCTGTAGGGCGGGCAGGGCGGTTTCGATCGGCAGCATTGCACCCGTGGATGCTGCAATGGCGAAGCGCGGTCAAGTTCGTCGGGCAGCTGACGCGTCCGCGCACTAGGCGGGCGGGGGCGAATCCTGGCATGGCTGAGGTCTGTTCTTTCAAAAGGTTTCTTGCGTTGTCCACCACGCGTGATGCCCGGGCCTGGGCGCAGCTTCTCGTTCCCTATCGCGATCCATCCACGCCGCGTTCGTTTTTGGAGATCGCCATTACCGTACTGCCGTTCTTGGCGCTGTGGGCGGCGATGCGGTTCTTGATGGGCTTCAGCTACTGGCTGGCGCTACCGCTCGCGATACCGGCGGCTGGTTTTTTGGTGCGCATCTTTTTGATCCTGCACGATTGCGGACACGGTGCGTTTTTCAAGAGCAAGGCGCTCAACGATTGGGTCGGCCGCTTGTGCGGGGTTCTGACGCTGACGCCGTTCGGCGTGTGGCGCAAGACGCACAACATGCATCACGCGACGTCGGGCAACCTCGACCGGCGTGGGCTTGGCGACATCGAGACGATGACGGTCGCGGAATACAAGGCGGCGCCCTGGTACGAGCGGCTACGCTATCGGGCGTATCGTCATCCGATTACGTTGTTTTTGATCGGGCCTGCGTTCGTGTTCTTTCTGTCGAACCGGTTGCCGATCGGGTTGATGGATGGCGGTTGGCGGCCATGGTTTTCGGCGATGGCTAACAACCTCGTCATCGCACTCGTCGCCGTCGGGATGATGTATCTCGTCGGGTGGAGCGAGTTTCTCCTCATCCAGATTCCGATCCTGCTGCTCGCGTCCTCGATCGGTGTGTGGCTGTTCTTCGTGCAGCATCAGTTCGAGGGCACGGTGTGGGCGGGCTCCGACAAGTGGGACCTACAGCAGTCGGCGCTTCAAGGTTCGTCGCATTACGACCTGCCTGCAGTGCTGCGCTGGTTCACGGCGAATATCGGCGTGCATCACGTGCACCATCTGTCGAGCCGCATTCCGTACTACCGGCTGCAGAAGGTGCTGCGCGACCATCCGGAATTGCGCGATATGGGGCGGCTGACGCTGTGGCAGAGTTTCTCGTGCGTTCGGCTTGCGCTGTGGGACGAGATGAAGGGGCGGCTTGTGAGCTTTCGCGATCTCAAGCGGGCTTAGTCTTCGGCGGCCGTGCATACCAGGATTGCGCGAGATCTCGTGTGAGCGCACTCGCGCCACTTCGGAACGCGCCGTTGCGTATTCGTGTTGCTTGTGCGGCACGCACTGTCCCCCAAATGTGTCCAGGCGGCGCCGCGTCGCGCGCCCGGCTGCGCTATGCTCCTGAGCCGTGAGGTGATCCCATGCGTACGATGGCGCGGGTGACGAGGTTCGATCCAGCGAGGGGTGAAGGCGCGGTCTTGTCCGAGGGCGGGGCGGTGGCGGCACTGACGCGTGCGGTGCTGGCGCCGCTCAAGTTCGACGCGCTGGTGACGGGCGCGATCGTCGATTGCGAGATCGCGCTGACCGCGGCAGGGCTTGCCGTGACCGAGGTTTTCGATGTGACGGGCGCACCGGCAGAGCCGGGCCAGCTCTGCGACCTGCCGCCGCGGCACGGGCCGGTGCGCGTGAAGGGCCGCGTGCTGTGGTTTCATCCGAACAAGGGCTTTGGCTTCGTTTGGGCGGGCGATGTGGACGCACTGTTGCATCAGAAGGTGCTGGCGGCGGCGGGGCTTCAGACCATCGGCCAAGATGCGGTTCTCGACTGCGATGCTGTGCGGACGATCAAGGGCTTCAGCGTCACCCGGATTCACGCCCTATTGGAACCTGGTGCGCCGCCGATGCCCCTTGTCGAGCCGCCGCAGCCGCTGCCGTGGAGGGACGGCATATGCCGGTGGTACAGCCGGCCGAGGGGCTATGGCGTCGTGACGCTGACGGCGACGGGCGAGGAGGTGTTCGTGCGCGGCTCGGCGTTGCGCCGCGGAGGCTTGCGTGCGATCGCCCAGGCTGAGCGTGTGTGCGTGCAGACCGAACAAACGCCGCGCGGTCTCATGGCGGTTGCCGTCGCGCGCCCTTCCGGCGCAGCGTAGGCGCGAAAAGGCCGGCCGATTGTGCCCCGGCGGCCCAGCGCCCATTGTTTCATTGTTTCATTGTGTGAGATCTCTATTGGACAGTCGGCGATGCCGAATGAGGAGAGGTTGAAGGAGAGGCATGACGATCATCCGCAGCATCCTCGCCGTATTGGCCGGCCTTGTTTTCATCGTCGCGACGCATATGGGCACGGACGAGGTGATGCATGCGTGGGGCGTCTTCCCGCCCAAAAGCGAACCGATGTTCGATCCGGCGTCGAACGCGCTCGCGCTCTTCTATCGATGCGCGTTTTCGGTTTTGGGCTGTGCGCTTACCGCCTGGCTCGCGCCGCGGGCGCGTATGGCGCATGCGTTGACGCTGGGGGCGATCGGCACGGTGCTGGCCGGTCTTGGCGCTTATGTCATGATCCCGCTGAACGTCGGGCCGGTGTGGTATCCGGTCGCGCTTGCGGCGAGCGCGCTGCCGTGTGCTTGGGTTGGGGGGAAGCTCGTGCGCGGTTGAGCGCTTTTGCGGGTTTGCGCTTGGCGCGTGAAGCGGCTACCAGCGCCGTCGATCCACGGAAAGGCCTAATACCCATGAAGAAGAAAAAGGGGCTGAACCCGCCCTACGCTCAAGCCACCAAAGACGCGCGCTTCGAAGGCACGTTCGAGGTGCTCGTCCCCGTGCCGGAGCGCGTGCGCCCGCACCGCGTGGCGCTGCAGTTCGACAGCCAGGCCGCGGCGGAGAGCTGGATCCATTCGCCGGACGGCGAGGATGCAATTGCGGAGATTTTGAAGGCTGGGGTTTGAACTAAAGCGCGGTCCCTCGCGCGCATTTGTTATCGCGGCAATGCAACGAATGCCGTTTGAGGGCGTTGTCCTTTCTGTGTCACGAAAGGATACCCTCATGTTGACCAAGAACACCTATCTTCGCCTTGTCGCCCTTGTGGTCGTGACGGGCGGATTGATCGGCGCAGTCCTGCCCGCCGATGCCCATGACCGGCGTGATCGCGACCGGACAAGCTTTTCAGTCACGCTGAATGGCGTCCAGCTCGGCTATCATGATGGGTACTACGATCATGGCCGGCGCTGGCATCCGTGGCGCTCGAACAGAGAGCGCGCCTGGTACCGGCAGAACCACCGCGATTCCTACTACAACATGCGCCGTCACCGCGATCGCGACCGCTATCGCCGCGATTGGCGCCAAGGCCGGCGCGACGACTGGCGCCGCGAAGGCTATCACCACTGACGCGCCTGCGTTAGCGACGAAGCGCCCGGCGGCCGATGAGGTGTGTCGGGCGTTTCGGCGCACGTGGGCCACGGCGAAGGATTACTCAACATGAAGTCGCTGAAGCGGTCGATCCTCGTGCCGTCGATGCCGGGGCGCGACGCGCAGCGGCAAGTCGTGCTCAGTGACATTCACTTCCGGTGGGGCAGGTTCTCCGACGCGGATCTGTCGGGCCTGAAAGACCGGGGCGATCTCGTGTCGCTCGTCGCGGCAAAGTACGGGCAGGGCGCGACCGTCGCCGGGCATGACGTCGATGCGCTGCTCAAGGGGCGGATTGTGCGGCCGGGTTGCGCGGCTGGTGCTGCGTAGCGTGGCTCGGTGCCGGGCGGGTGGCTTCTTCCTTCCTACGTCCTAATCGTGCGGTAGCGGGTTGTCGCCGAAGCGGGCCCAGAGTTTCGGATAGCGCTTGGCGAGGTGCTCTTCGTCGTCGCTGAATTCTTCTCCCGTGGGGCCGTCGCCGCCGAGGCCGGATTCGGGTTCGGAGTGGTCGCGGATGTCGCCGTCGCCGCCTTTTTCTTCGTAGGTCTCGACGGCGACGTAATAGAATTCTTCGAACTCCCAATAACCTTCGGGGCCCATCGGCGCGAGGTCGAGATCGGCGAGGTTGTCGGGGTCCTTCAGCGCGGCCTCATAGGCTTTGCAGCCGCGCGAGACGAGCCAGCGGCGGAAATACTCGAAGCCGTCGTCGGAGCAGCCGCCGTGGATCACATAGGCCGCGCCCCAGAGGTCCCAGGTGTAGGCCTGGTTCAGCAGGCGGCGGAACGTCATCTCGTAGGCGATGAGCTCGTCGAGCGAGAGAGCGGTGAGCGCGATCTCAAGCGCCTCAAGACGCTCCTCCGGATCGTCACCGGCTGCAGCGAGGCCGTCGATGATGGCCCAGAATTGCGCCTCGGGCATGGGGGTGGGCATCGTGGGCTCCGGTCGTGGGAGGTGAACCGCGGGTGGCGTTATTCTCTCACAGTTCGCGAAAGCAAACCACGCCCTGGGGCCGCCGGCCGGCTCTTGCGGGTGAAGATGCGGGCCGCTGGAATTCTTGGGTGGGTTTGTTTGATGCGGTTGGTGGTGAGGGCTCTGGGTCCCGCTCTCGCTTTGCTCGGCCGGGATGACAGGGTGGGGTGTGATTTGACTTTTACAACATTCACCTTTATTTATACGACGTTTTCACCGCGTTCGGGTTCGACTGCTTGAGCGTGGCGTTAGCTTTCCCGCGCCCGTTTGAGGGCGTGCGGCTGCGACTTGACAGCTGAACCTTTGAGAACTCGTGCGGGTGTGGAACCGGCGCGTTGCATTGTGCTCGCGCGTCAGCGGCTGGATGCGGCCGTTTTGGTTCGGGGCGCGAACGGACGCCTAACGGATTTCTAACGGCTAACTAACAGCTATCTAACAGATAAAGCCGCGGAGATGAGCCAATCTAACGCTTCTAACGGATTCGATTTTGCATTGTGTCCGCAACCCCGGCTTGCGGGGTGCGGTTGATGTGGCGATCCGGGGGATTTTCGGTGGGGTGGTGCGGCCCCCCTCCCGTGCAGCCCTGCTTCGCCAAAGGCTTCGCAGCGCGCACGTACTCCCCCAAAGCGGCGCTTTGGGGGAGACAACGTGTTAGTTTTATTCGGCGGCCCGTGCCAGTTCCGGTTTCGCCACAGCGCCCGCTTTTGTGAACACCAGCGCGCCGTCTTCGATCGGGGCTTTGCGCATTTCTTTGAGGTCGGTGAAGTAGTTTTGGTTTTGGCGCCACGGGGCGGTGGGGCCTTGCTTTGGCGTGGCGGCGAGTGCGCGGATGACGTAGCCCGATGAGAAATCCAGCATCGGGTCGGCCTTCATGTTCGGGTCGGAGGGGCGCGGCGTCACGATGGGCGTGCCCTTTTCGTCCATCTTGTTCAGCACGCGCGTGACCCATTCGCAGACGAGGTCGGCGCGCAGCGTCCAGCTGGCGTTCGTGTAGCCGAAGACGAACGCCAGGTTCGGGACGTTCGAGAGCATCATGCCTTTGTAAGCGAACTCTTTGCCCGGATCGACTGGCGCGCCGTCCACGGTCAGTTGCGCACCGCCCAGCATCTGCACGTGCAGGCCCGTGGCGGTCACGATGACGTCGGCTTCGAGTTCCTTGCCCGACTTCAGCTTGATGCCTTTGCCGGTGAAGCTTTCGATGTGGTCGGTGACGACGCTGGCCTTGCCGTCTTTGATCGCGTTGAACATGTCGGCGTCGGGCACGAGGCAGAGGCGCTGATCCCAGGGATTATAGCTCGGCGTGAAGTGGGTCTTCACATCGTAGCCGGCGGGCAAGAGGTCGGCGACGCCTTTGATCAGACGCTCGGCCGTCTGTTGCGGTTTCTTGCGCGACAAGCCGAAGAAGAAGCGCTGCAGCACGATGTTGCGCCAGCGCGGGATCATGTAGGCCCAACTCGGCGGGAGGAACTTGCGCAAGAAGTTAGCGGTTTTGTCCATCTCGGGGCGCGAGACGTAGTAGGTGGGCGAGCGCTGCAGCATGGTCACGTGGGCGGCGGTCTTGGCCATGTTCGGCAGCAGCGTCACGGCGGTGGCGCCGGAGCCGATGATCACGACGCGCTTGCCGGTGTAGTCGAAACCCTCCGGCCAGTGTTGCGGGTGGATGATCGTGCCTTTGAAGTCTTCGCGGCCCTTGAACTCCGGCGTGTAGCCTTCGCTGTAGCGGTAGTAGCCGGCGCAGGAGAAGAGGAAGTTCGCGGTGAGCGTGACCGGCGTTTCTTTACCGCTCTCGTCGCGCTTCGTTCCTTCGACGGTCCAGCGGGCGGTCGCCGAATCCCAGCTTGCGCTCACGACGTTGTGGCGGAAGCGGATGTGCTTATCGATGCCGTTTTCGCGCGCGGTCTCTGTGACGTAGTCGCGGATTTTGTCGCCGGGCGAGATCGTGCTGTCGTGCTTCCAGGGCTTGAAGTGATAGCCCATGGTCAGCATGTCGCTATCCGAGCGGATTCCGGGGTAGCGGAACAGGTCCCACGTGCCGCCGATGCGTTCTCGGTTTTCGAGAATGACGTAGGTCTTCTTCGGCGCGAATTTGTTCAAGTGATAGCCGGCGTCGATGCCGGAGATGCCTGCACCGATGATCAATACGTCGACATGTTCCATAGGGCTTGCTTTCACGGGCTCGGGAATAGCGATCGGTCGAGCCTAACATATGGGGTGAAACTGACAAATTGTCAGCCTTAACGGCTCGCGCGTGGCGATCTCGCGTGGACGCGTGCGTCTTGCGATATCCACAACTCGCGGGCACCTGCGCGCATCGGGCGCATTGGGCTAAGTGATTGGTGCTCAACGTAGAAGTCCAGGTGGTCGCGGTTATCTGACAATCACGTCACTTGACCTTGTGTGAGCGCGAGGCCACTTCGCGCGACGTAATCCCCTCGAAGGTTTAGAGCAACGATATGACGAAGATTATCACGGCAGCAGTGGTGGGCGCCGCGTTGACGCTGGCGGTTCCGGCGCAGGCAGCGGAAGGGTTCAATGTCCTTCTCGGCGGCTTTGGCTGGAATTTGCCGGCCTGCAAGGAAGGCCGCGTGCTGCGCGAAGTGCGCAGCGAGAAAACCGGCAAGCTCGTGTGGCGCTGCGTGCCCGATCAGCGGCAGACCGCGCAAGTGCAACCTGCGCCGCGCCGGTAGACCCTCAGTTTGCTTCTAGATTGCGGTCGCCTCCGCTTGGTGCGGGGGCGATTTTCTTTGTAGGGTCGCGTGCATGAGCGAGCCTCAGGAATTCAATGTTGCCGATGCGGTGCTGACCGCCGATCGCTCCGGGGCGGTTTGGTGGGCTGAGAAGCGGTTGCTCGCGGTTGCCGATTTGCACTTCGAGAAGGGCTCGGCGTTTGCGGTCAAGACCGGGCAGATGCTGCCGCCGTACGACACGCATACGACGCTTGCGCGGCTCAATGAAGTCGCAGAACGGCTTCAGCCCAAGACGATCGTTTGTCTTGGCGACAATTTTCATGACAGCGATGGGCCTTCGCGGCTTGATGAATCGGCGAAGCGGGCAATCACGGCGCTGATGCGCAAGCGGCGGTTCGTTTGGATTGAGGGCAATCACGACGGGGCTTCTGCGATTGCGTTGGGTGGCGAGTGTGCGGTGGAGCTTGAGCTTGGGCCGCTGGTGTTTCGCCATGATGCGAAGCGTGGGCGGGTGACGGGCGAGCTTTCAGGGCATCTGCATCCGGTCGCGCGGGTGGCGACGCGGGTGAAGCTGCTGAAGCGGCGGTGCTTTGTCAGCGACGGGCAGCGCTGTGTTTTGCCGGCGTTCGGTGCCTATACCGGCGGTCTGGATGTGTTCGACGCGGCCGTTGCGCGCCTCTTCCCCGACGGCTTTCGGGCTTATCTACTCGGGCGCGACCGGGTTTATCCGTTCGCGCACTCTAGGCTTTCCGCCTACGCTTGAGTTAGTTGCGGGCGGTCTGGTGCGTCCAGGCGCCGTCGGCAACCTTCGGCGCCCATTCGCCATACACGGTGACGTAGAGCAGCGCTTCGGTGCCGGGGCGCGTCGTTGCTTGGAGGATATAGTTCGGCGGCACGGCGGCGAAGGCGCCCGGGCCTTGCGTCAGCTTCTCTTGCTTGCCGGTTGCGGTGACACTGTCGAATATGAACGTGCCTTTGAGCACGGTGTAGTTTCCATCAACGGTCAGCCACATCGGTGGCAACGTGAAGGCTGCGGGCGCCTTGATCACGGCGCGGGTGATGCCGAACTTGGCATTGCGCTCAACGATGGTGACGCGCAGCGGGTTCGAGTTCGGCTGATCGGGCGTGAGTTTTTGCCACGCAGCGTTCGATAAATCGACTTGCGGAATTTTTTGCTTCGGCGCGTCGAGTGCCGTGACGGTTGATTGGTACGTCGAACACGCGCTCAAGCTGAATGCGGCGAGAAGGGCGAAGGTGCGTCTCATTCGTGCGACTCAAAATCGTTGGTTTGCGCAACCGATGCGCTCATCAGAAGCGTCATACGCGCGTGCAAAAGAGGCGCGGTTGAGTCTTGAGCGCAACGGTCTTTTAACCTTTTGTTAACCACTCAGGCGTTAACGATCGTTAACAGAATCTTAAAAGCCACAGCGCCATGGGTTGTGCGGTGTGGTCCGCTTTACAACAACATATCCTCATACCTAACGTCAAAAACGTATCGGGGGAATTGATTCGCATGCGTCCGGGCGTTCCGTGGAATGTGAAGGGAATCGAGGCTGAAGCGCGTGAAATAGCGCAGCTCGCCGCGCGTCGTAACGGCGTCAGCTTGGGGGAATATCTGTCCCAACTGATCATGACCGAGGGGCGCCCTGGCGCCGGCGGTCACGGCTATCCGCAGCAGCAGTTTATGCCGGGTGACGGCACTTATGGGCCGCAGCCGACGGTCTATCAGCGGCCGCAGAATTTTCCGCAGGCTCAGCCACAGGCTTATCAACCGCTTCATCCGCATCAAGGCTATGGCCAGCCGCAGCAGCAGCCGTCGGCTGCGCCGTCCTTCGAAGCGGGCATGCGCGGAAACGAATTCCAAGTGGTGGCTCACGGGCTTCGCGATCTGGCCGACCGGCTTGAGGGGTCGGAGCGGCGCGCGCAGACGGCGATCGCAACGGTGAACCAGTCGGTTGCCGCGATGCAGGATCGCATCGATGCGGCGGACCGGGTGAAACAGCTTGCCGATGTGGCGTTCACGAGCGCGGCCGATGCGCTCGCGCAGTCGGCGCGCGACCAGGCGTCGGCGTTCGAAAGTCTGGAGACGACCGTGCGCAGCGTGCAGCGGCGCCTCGTCGATATCGAAAGCGGGCGTGCGGAATGGCCCGGTAAAGATGCGGTCACGCGGCTTGAGACGGCGCTTGGCCAATTGCAGAAGCGCCTCCTCGAGATGGAGCAGGCCAAGCCGAACGACTCCGCGCAGAAGGATCAGTTCGCGCGGCTTGAGATTACGCTCAATCACTTGCAGAAACGCCTTGCCGAAATGGAGACGTCGCGCGGGGAGTTTCCGCACAAGGACGCCTTGATGCGGCTTGAGGCATCGATCGCCGAGGTCCGGCACGGCGTCGTCGACAACGAGAAGCGGTCGCGGGACGACATGACCCAGCTTGCGCGCTTCATGCGCGAACTGGGCACGCGGGTCGACGCTACGGAGCGGCAGTTCCAAAGTTTCGGCAACTCGGCGCAATTGAACGAAGGCGTAACGGCGCGGCTCGACTCGCTGGAAGCGCGCTCGGCGTCGATGTTCGATGAGATGCGTGGCCACCTGACAGCGATGGACGGGCGGATTGCGCAAGTCACTTCGCGTCCAGCGACGCATCCGGAAGCTTTCGTATCGTTGCAGCGTTCGGTTGAGACGCTCCACCAGCGGCTCGACGCGGGTCCCCAGCACGGGTTGGATGCGATCGGCACGACGCTTGAAACGCTGACCACGAAGATCGAGGACAGCGAGCGGCGCGCGGCGGAATCCGTATCCACGGTCAGCAATGCGCTGAAAGCGATTTCGACGCGGATCGAGGACTCCGAGAAGAAGCAGGCGCAAGCGATTACATCGCTCGCGGTGCGCTTCGACGAGGCTGAGCGCAAGACGACCGACATTGTCGAAGACACGATGCGCTCCATCAATCAGCGCCTCGAGCAATCGGACAAGAAGCATCGCGAAGCGATCGGCGGCTTGCGGCTGACGGTCGATGGGTTGGTCGCGAAGGCTGCGGCCGAAGCCATTCCCGATCCGCGGCTCAGAACGTCATCGTTGGCTTCGCCGCTGAGTGGGCCGTCGTCGTACTCGCCGCCACCCCCGCCGCCGGAACCGTATACGCAGCCGGCATCATTTGCACCGGAGCCCGTGAAAGCGGATGACGGTTTCTCGGTCTCGGCGCTTGAGACGATCATGGCGACGCCGCTGTCGCAGCCGTTGTCTTCGCTCGACACGCCTCTCGAGCTCGACCAGTTCGTGCCGGAGCGCGACGATATGGGCGAGCCGCCGGCGAAGCAGGCCGACTTCCTCAGTCAGGCGCGCCGTGCGGCAAAGGCCGCAGCGCAGGCCGATGCCGAACGTCAGCAGCAGAAGGCGCCCAAGAAGCGGAAGCGTAGCGAGGCCGCTGCCGATGCATCGACGCCCTTTCCGAAGGACGATGTGCAACGCGGACGCTTCGGGCGGCTTGCGATTATCAGTGTCGCGGGCGTTGCGGTTGTCGCGGGCATCGTGGCGTTGTTCTTCACGTTCCCTGGCGGCTCGGATGACGGCGTGAACCGTCCCGGTGCGGGCGAAAGCATCGGCGAGATACTGAACGGCAAAGAGGCGGCGCCAGCCGTCGTGCCGCAACCGGGTCCTTCGGCTGAGTTTGCGCCGCCGTCGGCGCCGGATGCAGCTGCTGCGTCCGGTACTAGCCTGAGCGCGGAAGCGAACGGTCTCGGAACGGCAGCGCCGCCGACCGATTTCATGTCCGGCACGTCGATGCTGCCGGGTGGATCGACGGCGGAAGCGGAAGTCGCCAAGCTTGAGGCGGCGGCATTGCGCGGCGATGCGTCGGCGCAGTTCCGTTTGGTCTTGCTCTACACGGAAGGCCGCGGCGTCGTGAAGGACGATACCAAGGCCCTGTCGTTGGCTACGAAGGCGGCTGAACAGGGTCTGGTCGTCGCTCAGTATCGCCTGGGCGCGATGTACGAGCGCGGCATTGGCGTGCCTAAGGATCTGCCGCAGGCCAAGAATTGGTATGAGCGCGCGGCCAAAGGCGGCAATCGCAAGGCGATGCACAATTTGGCGGTGCTCTATGCCGATGGCGTCGGGCTTCCGCAGAGCTTCCAGACGGCGGCAGGCTGGTTCCGGCAAGGTGCCGACTACGGTTTGGCCGATTCCCAGTACAATCTTGCAATCCTTCTGGAGCGCGGGATGGGCGTCGAAAAGAACATGTCCGAAGCGGCGAAGTGGTACGCCATTGCGTCGTCGCAGGGCGACACCGGTGCGACCGAGCGGCTTGAGGCGTTGAAGAAGACGCTGAGCGCGAACGACGTGGCGATGGCGCTTGAGGCTGCGCGCCGGTTCAAGCCGAAGGCGCTTGATCCTGTTGCGAACGAGATGCCTGCCTTCGGCGGCGGTTAAGCATCCGCCGAAGTTGCCCGCGACCAATGCTCACATTGGTGACGAGTTCACCTAGCCAGCGCGTGCGCCCAGCGTTAAGCGTCTAGCAGTCGCACAGACTGCACGCTTTTCCGCCCATGGAAATCTATCTCCCCATCGCCGAGATGCCGGTGAACATCTTCCTTATCGTCGCCCTCGGGACGGCGGTCGGGTTTTTGTCGGGCATGTTCGGCGTCGGCGGCGGGTTCATCTTGACGCCGTTCCTGATGTTTTGGGGCGTGCCGCCTCCGGTCGCCGTGGCAACGCAGTCGACGCAGATCGTCGCTTCTTCGGTGTCGAGCGTGCTGTCGCATTGGCGCAAGGGCAACGTCGACTTCAAGATGGGTGGCGTGCTCTTGGGCGGCGGCCTGGTCGGATCGCTGCTTGGGATTCAGCTTTTCAATGCGCTGAAAGCTGCGGGGCAGGCAGATCTCTTCATCGCTCTGTCGTACGTGATCTTTCTGGGCTCAATCGGCGGATTGATGTTTTGGGAGAGCTTGCAGGCCGTGCGTGCAGGAGGCAGCCAAGTCGGCGGCAGGCGGCGTGAGCCCGGCGGGCACTATTGGGTGCACGGCTGGCCGCTGAAGATGCGGTTTCAACGGTCGAAGCTCTACATCAGCGCGATCCCGCCAGTGTTGCTTGGGCTCTTGATCGGGGTGCTGTCGGTCATCATGGGCGTTGGCGGCGGGTTCATTCTCGTGCCGGCTATGATCTACCTGCTGCGGATGCCGACCAGCGTGGTCGTTGGGACATCGCTGTTTCAGATTCTGTTCGTGGCGGCATTCTCAACGATGCTGCATGCGATCACGAACCAAAGCGTGGATGCGATCTTGGCGCTGTTGCTGATCGCGGGCGGTGTCATCGGCGCGCAGCTCGGCGTGCGCTACGGTGAGAGGTTGCGCAGTGATTGGATGCGGCTTTGCCTGGCGGGGCTCATTTTGATGATCTGTCTGCGCCTTGGGATCGATCTGGTGTTTACGCCGGCCGATCCTTTCAACCTCGTGATTGAGGGCGTGGAATGAGGCTCTTCGTCCTGTTCGCGCTTATTGCCGGCTTGTTTGCGGGAGCGGTGCGGGCTGAGGACTTGGCCGCGGGAATTTCGCGCGACAAGATTGAGATTACGTCCAGTTTCACCGGCACCGAAGTGGTCGTGTTCGGGACGATCGAGGACGATCTCGGCCGGTCGCTGCCGGCAACGGAGATGCGGGATGTCGTTGTCGTTGTCCGCAGCGAAAAGCCCTACATTGTCACTGTACGCAAAAAGGAGCGCCTGGGACCGATCTGGGTGAACCGCGACATGCGTCAGTTTGCGGGCGTGCCGGGATTCTACTTTCTGTCGTCCACAAGGCCGCTCAAGGATATCGCGCGTGGCGATACGCTCGAACAGTTCGAGCTTGGTTTGGAGCGGATTGCGCTAGGGCCTGCGCCCGGGGCGATTGGCGGTCCGAAGGAGTTTCGCGAGGCAATCGTTCGGCAGAAGAAGGCGGGGCGGCTTTACTCGCAGCACGAGGGCGGGGTGAGCTTTCTCTCGGGGTCGCTGTTTCGTTCGACGGTCGCGCTGCCGCCGAACGTGCCGGCCGGTAACTTGAAGGTACAGGTCTTCGTCTTCTCGCGTGGCGAGGTGACGAGCACGAACACGATGACACTGTTCATCGACAAAGGCGGGATCGAGCGTGACCTGTCCGAGCTTGCCGAGAATGAGCCAGCGCTTTATGGGCTTGCGGCAGTGATCTTGGCAGCGCTTGCCGGGGTTGCGGCGTATTTCGCGTTTCGCGAGTGGCTCTAGAGCCTAGCGATGAACGAAGCGATGTCTGCGTAGCTGCGCGCGATTGTGTGTGCCCCAGCGGCGGTGAGGCGTTCGGCGTGGTTCGGGCCGCAGTGGGATGCGGCCGTCAGGCCAATTACCGTCATGCCTGCCGCAACGGCGCTTTCGACGCCGAGTGGGCTGTCTTCGATGACGACGCAGTTGCGCGGTTCTTCGCCGAGGCCCGTTGCGGCTTTCAAGAAGATGTCCGGGTGGGGCTTGCCGCGTTCGATGTCAGCCGCGCTAAAGATGCGGCCGTCGAAATGATCGCCGAGGCCGACTGCGTGAAGGGACAGTTTGATTTCCTGCAGGCGGCTGGATGAGGCGATGGCGGTGCGCTCGCGTTTGCGTGTGCGCACAAATGCGATTGCGCCGGTGACAGCGTTTAGTTGCGTGCGAAGGCTATGGAAGTTGGCGCTGAGACGGTCGGGGAAGTCGGCCGGTAGCCGGCAGGCGTGGCGGCGCTCGATCGCCACTATGGAATCGCGCAGGCGTTGACCGGTGTAGCGCTCCAGGGATTCTTGAGCGGTTGTTGGGTAGCCGAGGTTCGTCAGGCACTCGGCGAGGGTGCGGCTTGCGAGGACCTCGCTGTCCACGATGACGCCATCGAAGTCGAAGATGATGGGGTGGGGCATCCGCGGCCTCTTGGCCTTGCTTTCTGCGGGCGTCGATCCACTTTTGGCTACAGATCGCGACTGAGTATCTCTTTCTTATATTTTTCAATGGGTTATACGCCCTGCGACAATCGATCTTGACGTTGACGTAAACGGAAGCATATGACTTCGGTGTCAACATTAGCAGCGAGTTCAGAGCCATGCGCACTTGGACCATCAGTGAACTTTCGAGCGAGTTTGGAATCACACCACGCGCCATTCGTTTTTATGAGGATGAGGAATTGATCCAGCCGACGCGGGCTGGTCAGGCGCGAATTTATTCCTCACGTGACCGAGCGCGATTGGCGCTCATTCTGCGCGGTAAGCGCGTCGGGTTTTCGCTCGATGAGATCAAGGAGATGCTCGATCTTTACAACGTGAAGGACGGGCAAGCGACGCAACTTTCCTACACCATCAAGAAGTTCAGCCAACGGATCTCGACGCTGGAACAGCAGCGCGCGGACATCGAGCACTCTCTCGAAGAACTGCGTGCAGCGCGGGCACGGCTCGAAGTCTTGTTGAGCGAAAAACAACCGAACGGCCGCAAGCCGGCAAGCGACGACGGCCACGGCCGTCTGATCGGGTATTCGATGAACGCATCCGCGCGGGATTAATTCGATGGCGGCGCTCCAGGTCGAATCTCCTGCGTGGATGGATGAGGATCTCAAGATTTTCGAGGGCGAGGCGCGCAAGTTCCTCGAACGCGAATGCGTTCCTCATGCGGAGAAGTGGATCAAACAGCAACACGTCGATCGCGCTGCTTGGAAGAAGGCGGGCGAAGCGGGATTGCTGTGCGCCTCGACGCCGGAGCAATACGGCGGTGCGGGCGGCACGTTCGCGCATGAGGCGGTGCTGATCGATCTACTCGGCAAGTTGGGGATCGATGGGTGGGGTCTTGTCCTGCACAACGCGATCGTTGCGCCGTACATTTTTCATTGCGGGACCGAGGAGCAAAAGAAGCGGTGGTTGCCGCGGCTTGCTTCTGGCGATCTTGTCGCCGCGATTGCGATGACGGAGCCAGGCACGGGCTCGGATCTTCAGTCGGTGAAAACGACCGCGCGGCTCGACGGCAATCACTATGTGATCAACGGGTCGAAGACGTTCATCACGAACGGCGGGACGGCGAACTTCATTATCGTCGTGGCCAAGACCGATCCGAAGCAAGGGTCCAAGGGCACGTCGCTTGTCGTCGTGGAGACGGACGAGGTGCAAGGGTTCCGGCGCGGGCGTGTGCTCGACAAGGTCGGGCAAAAGGCGAACGATACGGCGGAGCTTTTCTTTGACGATGTGCGGGTGCCGACGTCGAATTTGCTCGGGGTCGGCGAGGGGCAGGGCTTCATTCAGCTGATGCAGCAACTGCCGCAGGAGCGGTTGATCATTGCGCTACAAGGGATGGCTGTGATCGAGCGGGCGTTGGAACTCACCACCGCCTACGTCAAGGAACGCAAGGCGTTCGGCAAGCAGCTGATCGAGTTCCAGAACACGCAGTTTAAGCTGGCCGAGTGCAAGACCGAGGCGACGGTTGCGAAGGTGTTTTGCAACCATCTCATGGACCTGCATTTGCGCGGCAAGCTCGATCCGTTCATGGCGTCGATGGCGAAGCTCTGGCTGACCGAGGTTCAGTGCCGGGTCGTGGACGAGTGCCTGCAGCTGCACGGCGGTTATGGGTACATGAACGAGTATCCGATCGCGCGCATGTACGCGGACAGCCGCGTGCAGAAGATCTACGGCGGCACCAACGAGATCATGAAGCTGTTGATCGCGAGGTCGCTGTGAAGCGCGGCAGTTGCCGCGAGGGCTGATCGATGTACGTCCCCAAGCACTTTGCCGTCGATGATCTCGAGTCTCAGCATGCGCTGATTGAGGCGTGCGATTTCGGCGTTGTGGTGAGTGCGGGGCCTGACGGGCTGTTCGCGACGCATATTCCCTTGCTGCTGAAGCGCGACGAAGGGCAGTTCGGAACGCTCTATGGGCATGTTGCACGGGGCAATCCGCACGTGACGTTGTTCGGAACGCAAGCGCTCGTGACGTTCTCGGGGCCGCATGCCTATGTCTCGCCGACTTGGTATTCGGACAGGACGACGAATGTGCCGACATGGAATTACGTTGCCGTGCACTGTGCCGGGACGCCTGTGTCGGTTGAGGGAGATCAACTCGCACATTTGAGCGCTATGGCAGAGAAATACGAAGGCGCTCGCCCGAATGGCTGGAGCACGCGGGAGCTGAAGCCCGAGATTGCGGAGACGATGCCGCGCGGTGTTGTGACGTTCCGCATGGAGATCACGAGAATTGAGGGAAAGGCGAAGCTTTCGCAAAACAAGCCGCGCGCGGAGCGCGAGCGGGTGATTGCGGGATTGCAGGCGGCCGGCGAGGTGAAGCTCGCCACGCTCATGCGACGGGAACTGGACAAGGTTTGAATTTCGGACAACGGAGGAAGTTATGACTGAGTGTTTCGTATACGACACCGTGCGCACGCCGCGCGGCAAAGGGCGCAAGGACGGCGCGCTGCATGAGGTGACCGCGCTTGAGCTCGGCACGCAGGTGCTGAAGAACATACGCGATCGCAACAAGCTCGACACGGCCATCGTGGACGACGTTGTGTTCGGTTGCGTCGATCCGGTGGGCGAGCAGGGTTCGAACATCGCGCGCATCGCGGTGTTGAACGCCGACTACGCCGAGAGCACGGCGGGTGTGCAGATCAACCGCTTTTGCGCCTCGGGGCTTGAAGCCTGCAACATGGCGGCGGCGCAGGTGATGTCGGGGCAGTCCGACATGACGATCGGCGGCGGCGTCGAGTCGATGAGCCGCGTCGGCATGGGCGCCTCGGGCGGCGCGTGGGCGACCGATCCTTCGGTTGCCATCAAGACCTTTTTCACGCCGCAAGGCATCGGCGCCGATCTCATCGCGACGCTCGACGGCTTTTCGCGCGACGATGTGGACGCCTATTCGGTCGAGAGCCAGAAGCGCGCGACGAACGCGTGGAAGAACGGCTACTTCAAGAAGTCGGTGACGCCGGTGAAGGACGTCAACGGGCTCACGATCCTGGACAAGGACGAGCACATGCGTCCCGATACGACGATGCAGTCGCTGGCCTCGCTCCAGCCGTCGTTCGCGATGCCGGGCGAGTTCGCGTTCGATGCCGTGGCGCTGCAGCGCTACCCGGAAGTCGAGCAGATCAATCACGTGCATCACGCCGGCAACTCGTCGGGGATCGTCGACGGTGCGGCGGCGGTGCTGATGGGCACGAAGGAAGCGGGCCGTAGCCAAGGCTTGAAGCCGCGCGCGCGCATCCGGGCGTTCGCGTCGATCGGGTCGGAGCCGTGCATCATGCTCACGGGGCCCGCGCTGGTCACGCAGAAGGTACTGAAGCGCGCCGGCATGACGGCCAAGGACATCGATCTCTTCGAGCTCAACGAAGCGTTCGCTTCGGTGGTGCTGCGCTTCATGAAGGTGCTCGACGTTCCGCACGAGAAGATCAACGTGAACGGCGGCGCGATCGCGATGGGCCACCCGCTGGGCGCCACCGGCGCGATGATTTTGGGCACGGTGCTCGACGAACTCGAGCGGCGCAACCTGAACACGGCGCTTGTCACGCTTTGCGTCGGCGCCGGTATGGGCACGGCCACGATCATCGAGCGCGTCTAGTCCGCGCGCCTCAAGGAGATAAGAACATGGAACTCAAAGTCTTTAAGTGGAATCAAGACGCGGACGGAATCGTGACGCTGACGTGGGACGATCCGGAGCGCACGATGAACGTGCTGTCGAACAAGGCGCTCGCCGATATAGGCGCCGCGATCGTGAAGATTGCGGGCGATGCCGCGATCAAGGGCGTCGTCATCACTTCGGGCAAGGCGAACGGCTTTTGCGCCGGTGCGGCCTTGGACGAGATGGAAGGTCAAGCCAGCGGCGCGGGTGCGCCGAAGAGCGAAGAAGAGCGCATCAAGCAGCGCTATGAAGGCGTGCTGCAGTTCAACATGCTGCTCCGCAAGCTTGAGACTTGCGGCAAGCCGGTGGTGGCTGCGATCAACGGGCTCGCGCTTGGTGGCGGGTTGGAAGTCACGCTCGCGTGCCACTATCGCGTCGTTGCGGACAATCCGCGGATTCAGCTCGGGTTGCCTGAGTCGAAGGTCGGTCTGCTGCCGGGCGGCGGCGGCACGCAGCGCTTGCCGCGCCTCATGGGTGCGCAGGCGGCGGTGCAGCTGATCCTGCAAGGTAACTCGCTCGACCCGAAGACGGCCGAGGCGCAAAAGGTCGTGCACAAGGTTGTGCCGGCCGATCAGCTGATGGCCGAGGCCAAGCGCTGGATCAAGGAATCGCCGAACGCCGTGCAACCTTGGGACCGGAAGGGTTTCGAGGTTCCGGGCGGGCTGCCGAACGACAAGGGCACGTCGACGGTCTTCACGATGGGCAACGCGCTCTATCGCAAGCAGAGCTACAACAACTATCCGGCGCAGCGTTACATCCTGTCGTGCGTCTATGAAGGGCTCGCCGTTCCGATCGATGCGGGTCTTCGCATCGAAGCACGCTACTTCACGAAGCTGCTGATGGATCCCGCGTCGCGGAACATGATCCGCTCGCTGTTCCTGTCTATGCAGGATCTGGGCAAAGGCGCGCGCCGTCCGGCGAACGTCGGGCCGACGCAAGTCAAGAAGCTCGGCGTGCTCGGCGCGGGCATGATGGGTGCCGGCATCGCCTACGTGTCGGCGCAGGCCGGCATGGAAGTCGTGCTGATCGACCGTACGATCGAAGAAGCCGAGAAGGGCAAGGCCTATTCGACGAAGCTGCTCGACGGGCAGATCAAGAAGGGCCGCTCGACGGAAGAGAAGAAGCAGAAACTGCTTTCGCTCATCAAGCCGTCGACGAACTACGACGACCTCAAAGGCTGCGACCTCGTCATCGAAGCGGTGTTCGAAAGCCGCGAGATCAAGGCCGACGTGACGAAGAAGGCCGAAACGCAGTTGACGGACAAGGCGGTGTTCGGGTCGAACACGTCGACGCTGCCGATCACCGGCTTGGCGGAAGCGAGCGTGCGGCCGAACAACTTCGTCGGCATCCACTTCTTCTCGCCGGTCGACAAGATGCAGTTGGTCGAGATCATCACGGGCAAGAAGACCGGCGACTATGCGCTGGCCATGGCCGTCGACTACGTGAAGCAGATCAAGAAGACGCCGATCGTGGTCAACGACTCGCGCGGGTTCTACACGTCGCGCTGCTTCGGCACGTATGTGGCCGAAGGCCAAGAGATGCTCGCCGAAGGGATTGCGCCTGCGATCGTGGACAATGTCGGCCGAATGACCGGCATGCCGCGCGGACCGCTGGAGCTTGCCGACGACGTCGCGCTCGACCTTGCCTACAAGGTGCGCGAGGCGACGAAGAAGGACCTTGGCGACAAGTACGAGGCAGGCCCTGCGGATACGCTGATCGAGACCATGGTGGCGAAGCTTGGCCGCTTCGGCCGCAAGAACGGCAAGGGCTTCTACGACTATCCGGCGGACGGGGGTAAGAAGCGCTTGTGGCCGGGCTTGAAGGACATCGTGAAGTACAAGGTTACGGCGACGACGCCGGAACTCGTCGACGAACTCAAAAAGCGTTTCCTCTATCGCCAGGCGATCGAGGCAGCGCGTTGCTTTGAAGAGAACGTCGTCACCGATCCGCGCGAAGCCGATGTCGGCGCCATTCTGGGGTGGGGCTTTGCGCCCTACACCGGCGGGCCGCTTTCGGTGATCGATACGGTCGGCACGAGGAAGTTCGTCGAAGAGTGCGATCGCTTCGCCCAGAAGTACGGCAAGCGCTTCCTGCCCGGCAAACTCCTGCGCGACATGGCGGAGAAGGGCGACACGTTCTACGGCCGCTTCAATCCGGCCAAAAAGGCGGCGGCGTAGCTGAAATTACGAGGCCGGGGCGACTTGTCCCGGCCTTTGCTTTGGCTTGACATATCTTATAGATATATCTATTAGATAGTTATGCGCGAGCGAAGCACGGGACATGTGATCTTGGGGATTCTGGCGGTCGGGGGCGACTTGTCGGGGTATGAGATCCGGCAATGGGTGACCCAAGCGATCGGGTTCTTTTGGTCGGAGAGCTTCGGGCAGATCTATCCCGAGCTTCAGCGCCTCGCGAAAGCCAAGCTGATCAAGGCGCTGCCCGGCGAGGGCAAAGGACGCGAGGTCAAACGGTACCGAATTTCGGCGCAAGGGCGGACGGCGTTGGAACGGTGGCTAACCCAACCGCCGCAGGCAGAGCGGCCGCGCAGCGAGCTGTTGCTGAAGACGTTCTTCGGGTCGGTGGCGGGTGCCTCCAACGTCCGTGGGTTCCTCAAAGAGGCCGAGCAGGCCATGGATTTGCGTTGCAAGGGGATTGCCGCGGCCGAAGACAGCGTCGTTCGCGAAGATCGCGGGGCGGATACGCTCGTCTATTCACTCATTACGATCTTGAGCGGGCAGGCCGTTTATGCGGCGCGACGGGCGTGGGCGGAAGCTGCCGCTGAGCTTCTCGATGCGCATGCGGCAGGCGGGAACGAGGCGGTGTTGCGCGCTTATACCAAGGCGAAGAAGCGTATCGTGGCGGGGGCATGACATGCGAATTTTGACGGAAGAGGAAACGCGAGAGCATTCGATTTTCACGATGCTTGGCCTCGAAGGTGCGGGTACCGCCAGATGGGTGATGCTCGCCGTGCTCGCGGTGCTCGCATGGTTGGGCGGGGTCGCGGCCATCGGGCCCTACCGGCCGACCGACGTTTCGCGGATGCTGGCCGAGTTTGCGCCTCTGGATCAGGTCTATTGGACTTCGCTTGCGGCGGCAGTGGTCATTGCGCTGATCGCTGTCGTTGCCGGCCGTTGGGCGCTCGGGTGGGTGGCGGCTACGGTTGCTGGGTACTTGGGTGGTTTCCAGCTGATGGGCCTTCTCTTTCTCCATTTCCCGCCGGCGTTTGAAATTCCGCTCACCGGAGAGGGCAGCGCGCTGCGCTTTGCGTTGGCGCGGCTGTGGTTTGCGGGGCCGATTGCGGTTGTATTGCTGGTCGTTTGGCTCTTGTTCGCGGAGCGGACGGGGGCCGGCTCGCCGGCATTCGGCTTTGGCAATTGGCTGGTGCGTTCGCGCGACGTGAACGTCGCCGAGCCTCTCGAATCCTGGGTCAGGAAGCTGTTCGTCGGGTTCGTCATCTTCTCGGCGGTTCTTTTCGTGTTCATCCAAATGCCGGTTGGGTTTGCGCCGATCATGAGCGGATCGCTTTGGCCGCTCTTGCCCGCGGTGTTGATTGCGGCTGCTGCCAATGCAACGGCGGAGGAAGTCGTCTATCGCGGCTTCTTTCAGCCCGCTTTCATCCGATATGGCGGCGCCGCGGCGGGACTTTGGATGCAAGGGCTGTTCTTCGGCATCATCCACTGGGGCTTGGGCGTCGGCGTTCTGGCGGCGCTGCCGGTGTCGCTCGCGATCGGGGTGGGGTCGGTCGTTTGGGGGAAGGCCGCCTACGAGACGCGAGGCCTTGCGTGGACAATTGCGGCCCATTTTTTGGTCGATGTCGCGATTATGGCGGCCTATTTCGTGCCGCATTGATCGCTAAGCGCCAGTTGCCATGAAGAAGGTGCGCGATTTGCGGTTGCGGTGTACCTGGCGTGCGCGTGCCCTCTTTTCCTTCCGCTTGCGGACGTGGTAGCTCAAGACAACCACAAGGGGTGTTCGTCATGCGCGCCATCGTTGCCGCCGTTGTTGCCGTTTTTGTATTCGCTTCTGTGCCAGCTGAGGCTCGGTCGCTTGCCGATTTCTACGGCGTCTATCTCGGTCAGGGTGAGACTGAGGCGGCGCAGCCGGGCAAGGAACCGGAGAAGCGGTTCAGCCAAGTCATTATTCGACCGGCGGCGTCCGAGCGCGGTTTCTCGATCGAATGGTCAACACTCAAGATCAAGAACGACGAGTTGCCGGAGGCGGCCGATACGAAGACCTATACGCAGACGTTCCGCGCTACCGACAAAGCGAACATGTATCGCGATATCACGTCGGGCGACGTCAACCTGAGCCAGGACGCATCGTGGGCCGTGATCAACGGCGATACGCTCTCGATCGTGCAAGTGTCGGTTGGGCCGGACGGCAGCTACTACGTTACGCACTATGACCGCACGCTGACCGCCAAGGGGCTGGACGTGCGGTTCACGCGTTTTGAAAACAGCAGGATTGTGCGGGCCGTTCAGCTGAACCTGCTCAAAGGCCCAGCAAAAGTTAACTAGCGGCGGCGTTGCGTCCGGCGGCTTGGGCATGATTTGATGCCGCCGTTCGGGCTGGGGCGCCCAGACACAGGAAACACAAGGGGATTCAACATGCGCATTGTTCTCGCGCTTGGCTTGGCTGCGGCGCTTGCCGTTTCAGTGGCACAAGCCGCAGACCGGAAAGTCGATGATTTCGTTGGCCGTTGGATCGGCTCCGGGCAGGCTACCAAAGGCGTTGCCAACCCAACGGTGACGCAGTCTCGCGACTCGGAGGTCGTCATCGACAAGACGGCGGACGGCTTCAAGATTGCTTGGACGACGATGTCATCGGATGTCGGCGACGGTTCGAAGTCCAAGGTCAAGACCTCCACCCTTACCTTCAAGAAAGGTAAGAGGCCGAATGTCTTTTCGGAGCTGAAGTCGGGCTACGCGGTTGAAGGCAAGAAGACCACCTGGGCGGTCATTTCCGGCGATACGCTGCAGATCAATCAGCTTGTGATTAGCGACGATGGCCAGTTCGACGTGACGGTCTACAAGCGCACACTCAAGGATGCGGATCACATGAACCTCGAGTTCACGCGGTTCACGAATGGCGCAATTGCGCGGCAGGCGACCTTGTCGATGACGAAGGCGAAGTAGTCATCGCTTTTTGAACGGCGTTCAAATCTATCTTTCTTTCGTTGCGCGCGCGGGACTGGCAAAGTCCCGCGCGCGCAACTGATTCAAGGGATGCGCTTGTCCTAGGGGGAACGATGACTGCCGCGGCAGCGCCACGTGCCTTGCCGAGTTGGCCCGAACGCCGTGCCATCAAGATGTGGGACGGCGAGGTCTCGTGCCTTGCGTGGGAAGGTGCCGGACAGCGCGCGCCCTCGATCCACTTCGCCCACGCCAACGGGTTCAATGCGCTGACGTACCGGACTCTGCTTGATCCGTTGGCTAGCGATTTGCGGATTTATGCAACGGACCTGCGCGGGCACGGGCAGACAACACTTGCCGCCAATCCGAAGGGGATGCGGTCCTGGTTCATCTATCGCGACGACATCCTCAGGACGATGCACGAACTCGACGGGCGGCCGAAGATGCTGGTCGGGCACTCGATGGGCGCGACGGCGAGCCTTGCGGCGGCGCTGGCCCAGCCGAATTGGGCAACCGGCTTGGTGCTGGTCGAGCCTGTTATCATGCCGCCGAAGTACATCCGTTGGATGCGGATCATGCAGGCGCTGGGCCTTGGCGAGCGGATGTCGCCGCTTGTCGCGCAGGCCAAAAAACGGCGCGGGATCTTTCCGTCGCGCGAGGCTGTGTTTGAGGCCTACCGAGGGCGCGGCGCGTTCCGCACATGGCCGGAGGAGGTCGTGCGCGACTACATCACCGGCGGCACGGTCGATTTCTTTGACGATAAGCAAGTGCGGCTTGCGTGCACGCCGGGGTGGGAGGCTGCGAACTACAGCAGCAATGCGCTCGATTTTTGGGGCGATCTGGACAAGTTGCGCTGTCCGCTGACGCTGATCGTAGGTGACAAGCGATCGACATGTCCTGACGATGTGATCGCGCTCTTGATCGCGCGGCGGCCGGAGATTCGCATCGTCAAAGTGCCGGGGGCTAGCCACTTCCTGCCGATGGAAGTGCCGGAAATCGTTCGGCGCGAAGTGCGGGCGATGGCGGGGCTGCCTTAGCTACGCGGACAATCCCGGTACGATCAGTTTCTCCAGCCCCTCGCGCATGTCCGGCGGGATTTCGATCGCTTTGCGCGTCGTCAGGTCCATCGCGATCGCGACGGCTTCTGCCGTCGCGAAACACTCGCCCGTTTCGCCGTCGAACATCCAGTGGCACCAGACGTAGGTCTTGGACGACACAGATTTGAGGCCGCTCTTGACGACGATGAGGTCGCCTTCGGCGGCGTGGGCACGGTAGACGAAACGGTATTCGAGAGCCGCGCCGCCGCGGCCGCTCGACGACCGGTCTTCGCCGCGGGTTTGGGCGATGAGATTGGGGATCGCGTCGGAAAGGCGGCCCATGTAGTGGCGCATCTGCATGTAGCCGCGGGCGTCGCAGTGTTCGGGCAAAACGGCGCCACGGAAAATCGTTACGAGTCCCAGGCTTTCGGCTTCGGTGAGCGTGGGGGAGCGGCGTGCGGGACCGAGTTCGAGGCCGCGCGGTGCGCCGTGCGGGGGCAGGTCGATCGTCAGGCTGGACGACTTGGCGACTGCTGTGACGGGCAGGGGCAAGCCGCCGCGGACTTCAGCATCGGCCCATTCGGTGCGCGTGACGAACGTTGCGGCGATCGTGCGGTCAACGGCGTTGCGCATCTCTTGATAGACGATCAGGCCTTCGTTGGTTGCTGCAAGGATGCCCGCATCGATCGCGTAGGGCGCGCCGGGACGGAGTTCGCGGTGAAACCGCGTGTGCTGGTCGCGCGCGATCAGCGTGGCGCGGTCGCTCTTTTGCGCGCGCGGGCTTAAGCCCAAGGCGGCAGCAAGTGCGGTCAGGCCCTCGTCGGCTTTGGCCATGTAGAACTGGACGTTCATATGGCCCATTTGATCGCACTCCCACGTTTGCACGCTGGAGCGAACGACTTCGATCATGGTCATGGCGTTACTCTTTACAGACTACGTTGAGGCCAGAAGCGGATGACGACGAGGCCGATTCCCGTGATTGTGAGCGCGAGCGAGAGCAGCGCGAACAGGATGATCGGCCAGTGGTTGAAGTCCTCGCGCTCGCTGTAGTCCATGATGTGGAGCGACCAGAGGAAGTCGTATGTACGCCAGAGGTCAGAGCGGCGGGCCACCACCTTGCCGGTAAGCGGTTCAATGTAGAGGCGCGTTTGGTCCTCGTCGTCGAACGCGACCTGCCAGACGGGGAGGGCGCGGCGATACTCGATCGGCGGCTTATCCTTGATCAGCGTGGCAGCCGCCATCGTGCCCTTGCCGGCATAGTCGGCCGCGGCGATGCGACGGGCTTCCGTCTCGTCGAGTGGGGAGATCACCTGGCCCTTCTCGGCATCGATCAGCATGTGCGGCTTGCCCGCGCTGTCGATACGCCACATCCAGCGGCCGGCGATGTCGACCAATTCAAGGCGCGAGACGGACGCCTTCACCGCTTCGACGGCGCGCTCAGGCGAGATCAAGTTCTTCGCGGCGCGCAGATCGCGCGGCTTGGCCTCGCGGATCAGGTGCTCGCTGCGTACCTGCTCGATCGGAAACCAGGTCATGTAGAGGCCGCTGACCGTCCAGGCCAAGATCTGCAGGCCTACGATCAAACCGACCCATTTGTGGATCTGAAACCACCATTTGCGCATGACGCGTCGCTCGCTGTTTCAATGCACTTTATCGCGCGATTCGCGCGGCCGCGACGGTGTGCTATGGACGTTACGGAACGCCACTGAGGAGGACTTGCGCTTGGCACAGGGGCCGTTGTCGGGGGTCAAGGTCGTTGAATTCGCGGGTCTTGGGCCTGCGCCGTTTTGCGGGATGCTGCTTGCCGATCTCGGCGCCGATGTGGTGCGGATCGATCGCAAGGATGCGCGTCCGGCGGCGGCGCATCAGGTGACGCATCGTGGACGCAAATCGATTGCTCTCGATCTGAAGAACAAACATGCGATCGAGCTCTGTCTTGAGATGTTCGAACGGGCGGAGGTGGTGTTCGAAGGGTTTCGGCCGGGCGTTATGGAGCGTTTGGGCCTTGGGCCTGATGTCGCGCTGAAGCGCAATCCGAAGCTCGTCTATGGGCGCATGACAGGGTGGGGGCAAACGGGGCCGCTGGCGCAGGCCGCGGGCCACGATATCAACTACATCGCGATCACGGGTGCTCTGCATGCGATCGGGACCCGCGAGCGGCCGGTGCCGCCGCTCAACCTGATCGGCGATTTCGGTGGTGGCGCGCTTTACTTGGCGTTTGGGCTGCTCGCGGCGCTGACGCATGCGCGAGCGACGGGCAAGGGGCAGGTTGTCGATACGGCGATGGTGGATGGTGCGGCGTCGCTGATGTCGTACTTTTACGGCTTCCGTGCGGAGGGCACGCACACTGCGGAGCGCGCGGCGAATCGGCTCGATGGTGGGGCGCATTTTTACGACGTCTATAAGTGCGCGGATGGGCAGTGGATTGCGCTCGGGTCGATCGAACCGCAGTTCTATGCGTTGCTGCGCGAGAAAGCCGGCTTGAGCGATCCGGCGTTCGATGCGCAGATGGATCGCAAGCGCTGGCCTGAGCTGAAGGAGAGACTTGCGCGGGTGATCGCGACGAAGACGCGGGGCGAGTGGTGCGCGATCATGGAAGGTAGCGACGTTTGTTTTGCGCCGGTCTTGGAGTTGGGCGAGGCGCCGTCACATCCGCACAATGTGGCGCGAGAGGCGTTCGTCACTGTTGATGGCGTTGTGCAGCCGGCACCGGCACCGCGGTTCGATCTGACGCCGGGCGCGGTGCAGGGACCGCCGCCTCAGATCGGCGCGCATAATCAAACGAGTTTACGCGATTGGGGTTTCGGGGCCTCTCGCATCGAGGAATTGACATCGAAGGGAGTGATCTGATGGCACGTCGTGCAGCGATCGTAGCGCCGGTGCGGACGCCGGTGGCGAAGTATCTGGGTGCATTAAAGGACATCTCGGCGGAGACGCTGGCGGCGCATGTCGTAAAGGAGACTGTGAAGCGATCGGGCCTCGATCCGGCGCGCATCGACGATGTTGTGTTCGCGCAAAGTTACGCGAACAGCGAGGCGCCGTGCATTGGGCGTTGGGCGGCTCTTGCGGCGGATCTGCCGATCGAAGTGCCGGGGATGCAGCTTGACCGGCGTTGCGGTGGCGGGCTTCAGGCGATCGTCACGGCGGCGATGATGGTCGAGACGGGTGTGGCCGACGTTGTGGTGGCGGGCGGCGTCGAGAGCATGAGCAACATCGAATACTACTCGACCTCGATGCGTTCCGGCGCGCGGGCCGGAAACGTGACGATGTACGATCGGCTGGAGCGCGGGCGCGAGCGGTCGCAGCCGGTCGAGCGGTTCGGCGTGATCTCGGGCATGATCGAGACGGCGGAGAACGTTGCGCGCGAGTGTCAGATCACGCGCGAAGCCGCCGACGCATTCGCGGTCGAGAGCCACAAGCGGGCGGCGCGCGCCTGGGCTGAGGGCAAGTTTGCCGATGAGATCGTGGCCGTTCCGGTGCCTCAGCGTAAGGGCGATCCCGTGCTTGTGCGCCAGGACGAAGGCTTCCGGGCCGACTCGAGCCTTGAGACGATGGCGGCGATGAAGCCGATCATTAAGGGCGGGGTGGTGACGGCTGCGAATGCGAGCCAGCAGAATGACGCTGCGGCCGCGTGTTTAATCGTGGCGGAGGACAAGCTTGCGTCACTCGGGTTGACGCCGATGGGCACGCTTGTCGGTTGGGCGGCCGCCGGGTGTCATCCCGCGACAATGGGGTTGGGGCCCGTGCCCGCGGTCGAGAAGCTGTTCGCGCGGAGCGGGCTCTCTTGGAAGGACATCGACCTCGTCGAGTTGAACGAGGCGTTTGCGGCGCAGGTGCTGGGCGTTCTGAAACGTTGGGGCTGGGACGATCGCGACAAGCTCAACGTCAACGGCTCCGGCATCTCGCTCGGCCACCCGATCGGGGCGACTGGCGTGCGGATCATGGCGACGCTGCTCCACGAAATGAAACGCCGCCGCGCACGGTACGGTCTTGAAACCATGTGCGTCGGCGGCGGGCAGGGTATCGCGGCGGTGTTCGAACGCGCCGGCTAAGCCGGGTGAGGCTTGTTCCTACTGTTGGGCAGGCGCCGCCGCGCGGGTCGCATCGGCGGCAGTCACGTGTATGAGGCCTTCCTTGTAAGCGATGTAGAGGCGCAGATGTTTGATCTGGCTCATACCGAGTACTACTTGTGGTCCATCGCCCTCAAACTCCGCCAAGCGTACGGGAATATTCTCGAAGGTGATGCCTGACATTGTCAGGGATTTTAGCGTGACGCTGTAAGTGTCCAGCGCGGCGCCGCTCGCCGCGTACATTTTGCCTGCAGGCTGAACGCCTGGAGAGTTCTTGGTGATACCGAAACGCCGCCCGGCGAGGCCCAAGTCGATCATCGTGCGAGTCGCTCCGGTATCGAAGAGCAACTGCACGTTCTCGCCGTTCACCTCAGCCTCGACTGCTGGAGGGTCAATCACGGTCTTTTGCCGCTTTGGCTTGAGGCGCGAACCGAGTTGCATCTCAACTGGCTCCTTTTTGACCTTCAAAGTGACAGCTTCGTCTGCCCAATAGACACCCACGCCCGGGCAATGTTCCTGACTGAATATCGAGATCTTCTTTCCGGCGTTGTCGATCTCCAGATCGATGAGATTGAGCAAATTCTGGCCAAGTAAGCCGCCCCTTACCTCAATCGGAACGTCGGGTCGCGGGCTGCTGACGAACATGTCGCTTTTGCCGAAACTCATGGTTCCGATCTGCAATGATGGAACTTCAGCGAATTGATCCATCTTTTCTCCAGCGAGATCGACGAGCTCAAGAAAGTGAGACTTCTTCACGAGAAGGTCTTTGGCTTTGACCAGCTCAAAGCTGACGTTGCTCCAGTAAGCTCCGGTGTCGAGAAGTAGCCGTGTCGGGACACCCGCTACCGTGGCCGGAAGGTAGATGTGCCCGTTCGGTGCGACTTCAAACGAGACGGTGCCCAGGCGTTTGAGTTGGCAATCGTCGTCCGCATACGCGGGCAGAATCGCTGCCATCGCAAAGGTGAGAGCAATGAGTGAGCGCATGGATTTCCCCTGATCGTCGCGGCCTTGAAATTACCTTTGGGTGCGGATCGGCGCCAGGGGGAAGGCTTACCAACCAGGACGCATTGAAAGGTGGCGCGCGCCTGAGCAGGCGCACACGTGCGCCCGCTCAGGTCGGAGCTTTGCCGTTTGCGGACGGGACGCCGTTAGGTTCCCGTCTTTTCCTCGCGCTTCGGCGCGGTCTTCAGGCAGTGAGCGACTTCACGGAGTGTCATCGCCGCCGTCACACCCAGCTTCTGCAGACGCCCGGTGCGGGCGAGCGTGGCGAGGCCGATCGAGGTGGCCGACAGCGCGAGGGCGCGGGCTTGCGCTTGCTCGGGCGGAAGGTCGTCGAGGGCCAAGGGTTCGCTGACCGTTTGGAATAGCGAGATCAAGCGGCCCATCAGCGCGCGCTCAGACCCCGCGCTTGCGCGCTTGCCGGTGTCGAGTTCGAAGATGTTCGATGCCGTTGCGAATGCATCGGCCGCGCGCGAGGCGAGGTCGGCTGCGTCCTTCGAATTGCTTGTGCGCAATTCTCTGGCCAGGCCGCCGAGTTCGTGGACGGCGAGGTCGGCCAAGATCGCCGACTTCGAGTCGAAGTAGAAGTAGACCGCGCCCGGCACGTAGCCGGCTTCGGATGCGACGGCGCGGATCGTGAGGCCTTTGGCGCCGGTGCGTGCCATCACGCGTTTGGCGGCAGCAAGAATTTCGGCGCGCTTGAAGGCGTGCGCCGCTTCCCGCCGCTCTTCTTTGCGGCGGTCATGCGGAAACTCATATTGAGACAAGATCGATCCCCCCGGATTTGAATCTCGCCTATACAATTGGCGGATGTTTGAACCTTGTTCAATACATCAGAAGCGATAGAACGGCTTCGATACACCTTCCGCGATTGGCTCCCCGCTATCGCGTTGGCGCACCGCTTCTTTGAATCCTTTTTCTTCGGCTTGTTGCTTGAACCACACGCCCTCAGGGGAATGGCGCGCAATTCCGTCAAAAAGCGTCGCGAACATTTGCGTTTGAACGAGGCCCATCGACTCGATGGCCTGATTGACCATCAGTTTGACCATCATAAGTTGATTTTTTGGCACAGCCGCGATGCGTGTCGCCAGAGCAACAACGCGTGCGTTTAATTCAGGCTCGGGCACGGCTTCGAGGACTAAGCCCATGTCGGCGGCTTCGCGACCAGTGACCAGATCGCCGGTCAACAGCATGCGTTTGGCCTTCTCCGCGCCCAATCGATAGACCCACATCGCGGGGGTCGGCACGCCCCAAACGCGTGCGGGCGGATAGCCAATCTTGGCATCCTCGGCCATCACGACCAGATCGCAGCAGAGAGCAATGTCGCTGCCACCGGCGACGGCGTGACCGCGAACCTTGGCGATCGTCGGTTTGTGCGAACGCCACAGGCTCATGAAGTCCTGCGTGTTGCGGCCCATCATGGCGAAGTCGACCATCGGGTCCCATGGGCCCTTCGTGGCGCTTTGCCCGCCGGCGGCGGGGCTCCTGTGTTCGGCGAAATCGATAAGGTCATAGCCGGCGCAGAACGAGCGGCCTGCACCGGTCAAGACGATGGCGTGGACGTCGTTGTCGTCGTTTGCCTTCTCGACCGCCTCGCGGATTTCCTGCGGCATGCCGCGGGCAATCGCGTTCAAGCGATCGGGCCGGTTCAGCGTGATGGTCGCGATCCGGCCCTCGACTTCATAGAGAAGGTGGCTAAACGACACCGCTTAGCCGTTGAAGAAGACGAACATCAGCCCGAGCACTGCTTCGGCGCCGAGGAACGCATAGACGAGGGGGTTGGTCGTGCGCTCGATGTACCACGAGTAGCCACGCGCGCCCGCCATCGCGATGAGCATGAGGCCTATGGTGACGGCGATCGCTTGGCGCCAAGGCGAATAGACAATCCCGATGAAGAAGGCGAGCGCTGCGCCGATGCCGACACCACCGTAGACCGCGCGGACTTCGTTGCGCGCTTCGGGGGTTGTTAGCTCCTGACCGATGAGGCGCGTCAGAAGTTGGGGCTGCCAGATCAACGCTCCGCCCATGGCGGCGAAGACGAGAAGTCCAATGAGGGAGGCGAGCATGGATAGGGCTCCAATCAAGGGGTGATTTGCGATTTTGGCATGATGCCGCTCACAATAACAGCTTCACACCTTCGGCTTTTGCCGCCTTTTTGGTTCGTCATCCAGGGACGCAATAGGGCTGCTTGCGTCCGAACCGCTTAGGTTGCTTCGACCCCTTCGCCTTGCAGCAGTTCACGAAGGCGGGTTGCGTTCGGTGCCGTTTCAGGTGTCGCGATGCCGGGGCGTAGCGGCACGCCGTCGAGGCCCAAGATCCTTTCGATTGCGGCGACTGCGCCAATGGCGGTGAGGTGGGCTTGGCCTTTCCGGTCGAGAAGCGTTAGGCGGCGTGTTTGCGGCTTGCCCCCTTGCGTGCCCGCGATCTCGATGACGATCTCGTGGGCGGCGCCTACGGCTTTCGGGTTATGGGCGGGCGACGTGCTCGCCGGTAGCGACTGCACGATGCCCCAGAGTCCCGCGTTGATCAGAAAACGCATCGTGCGTGAGGTTGCGTCAGAGTCGAGGCCGATGCGCACGGCGACGTCCTTGGCGCCGGTTGCTTGGGCGAGGGTTACTACGTCGGCCATGTTCATGCGATAGACCGTGCGCGTGCGGCCGGAGGGGAACGTGACGCGGGCCGGTGCGCTCATCGCTTTCACAGTGCGCCAGGCGCCATCCGATTTGACGGTCATGCGTTCCGCCAGGTCGCTACCCGCACTTGCGGAATCGGGACCTGTCTTGTCGTTGCGGTCGAAGAAGATCGAGAGCGCGATGCGATCGACGGTTGTGAATTCGCGTGCTGCGGCGGTGGCTAGAATTGCCGGGACGCCCGCCATCCAGTTGGACGCGAACAGAACCGGCGCTTTCAGCGACTCCTGGGCGGCGGTGACATAGGCGCGGGTCTGGGCGGCGACGCCTCTTGTGATATCGGCGTAAGGGAGCCCGCGTCGGATTGCCGAGCGCAGTAGGTGATCGTCGGGGTCATGCACTAGGCCGGCCACGGCTGTGATGTTCTCGGCGCTCGCGAGCGGGTCGATGGCGGCTGTGCTGATCGCGAGTGGGGTGGCGTTGCCCAAGCGCTCGGCCGCGGCTGCCGCTTCGGCTCGCCTGCGCCCGGCGATCACGAGATGCAAGGCCGGGTGGTGCTTTCGCAAAAGGCCGGCCACTTGCGCGCCAACGACGCCATAGCCGCCGACAAGAAGAACGCGTTGAGGTGTCATGCGTAGCTCCGCGTTTTGATCGTATTGGGTCTCTGACGCGCGTCGCTGGCTCGCGACGCGGCGACGAGCGGCTAGCTTCGGTGTGTGATGCCGAAGAGCGCTAGTTCTTGGTCCGCGTGACCGACGTCAGCACGCGATAGATCACCCAGACCGGTAGCACGACGATCGCGCCCAGAATGGCGTAACCCGCGCCCCACTCGATCGCTTCGAAGACGAGCTTCCAGGCCTGTTGGATCGTGGTGCCGAATTCGCGCCAGAGGTTGACCGGGTCGATGCCGAAGACGGCAAAGATCAAGCCCACGATGAAGGAGAGCAAGGCCAGGCGAAACAGGGTCGGAACAATCGGACCGCCGAACATTTTTTCCATCTGGTGCTTCCTCCTAGCGAACTGGGGCCGGGGGCTGTTCGCCCGGCTTGGCCTGCGTGCTCTTATAGTAAGCGTAACTTTGTATGAATGCGACCTGACTGGCAGCTTCCCATGTGGCAACCGCGGCAAGGCCAATGCTCAGTGCTAGCAGCAGTTGTTGGTTACGGCGCGCGATCAAGTCAATGACTGCAACTAGGATCATGAAGGCGATCGCAGTTCCAAGCATGTTGAGAAAAATGAACGCACCCATGGCGAGGCCAAAACTGGCGTCGGTAGATGATGCGGCGGCCAGGACACCAGGTGTCGACGTCGTGATGTAGACGCTCGCCGCCCCGGCGTAGAGCAGCGCAACCACAAACAGAACCTGACTTCTGCCGACGGTCACCGCGTTGCCGCTCCTGCTCTCGTGTCACCGACGATGGTCATGACTTTGGCCGCCTGTTCGCCGCCCATGAGTGCAATGCGTTTATTCGTGCGCACTTTCGACAGGAGCTTCCGGCGCCCCTCGCGGTTAACGCGGGCGGTTTGGCTGTTCAGGTCAACGCGCGTTTCAATGGCGAGCATTCGGCGATCTTAACATTTCCGCCAGATTGCAGGTGAGCGTGGACTAACGGAAGACTGGGGCCTAAATTTGTCGGGGGTTTGGGTTCTCCCGGGGTTTCTTGGATGCATCGCCTTTTTGCCGTGGCCGCGGCGTTTATCGCGGCTTCTTCGGTTGTCTTTGCGCAGCCAGCGCCGCAAGTGCGGCAGGTTGTGAAGGGCAACCTCGTCCTTGAGAACATCCCCGAGACGCCGGCGTGGCTGCGCGAACGGCTTCGGCTTTATCAGGCGGCACGCGGGTCTGTGTTCTTGGACTTCTCGCCGGATGGGCGTGGCGTTCTGATTCAGACGCGGTTTGCCGAGACGAACCAGCTGCACAAAGTCGACGCGCCGCTTGGCATGCGGCGCCAGATTACCTTCTACGATGAGCCGGTGAATACCGCCGTCTACCGGCCGGGAAATTGGCCGAAGCGGCAGATCTTGTTCAGCAAAGACTACCGTGGGAACGAGCTCTATCAGCTTTATCTCGTGGACGAGAAGACGGCCGACGTGGTGCGGATCACCGATGGGAAGTCGCGCAACACGGATGCCGTCTTCTCGCGCGACGGTAAGTGGGTGGCGTGGTCGAGTGTGGCGGCGGATTCCGCGCGCTACCGGATTATGGTCGCCGATGCCGCGAACCCGCGCTCGGCGCGCGTCGTCGTGGAGGAAGACGGTGCGTGGGTGCCGGGGGCGTTTTCGGCCGATGGGCAAACGCTGGCGGTTACGCGCTCGAACTCCATCAACGACCAACAGATGTGGCTCGTCGATTTGATCAATTCGCGCAAGGCGCAGATCAAGCCGTCGCCGGTGAAGGTCTATCGCGGGTCGCCGGTGTTTTCGCCGGATGGGCGGAGCCTGTTCTACATTTCGGACGACGATTCGGAGTTCCGGCATGTTGCGCGGTATGATTTACGAACGGACGATGAGGATCCGCTGACTGGCGACATTCGGTGGGACGTGGAGGCGCTTGAACTTTCGCCGAACGGGCGGACGCTCGTGTTTTCGGTCAATGAGGCGGGCACGTCGCGGCTTTACACGATGGGGGCAGGCGGCGGGCGTAAGAATGCCGGGCCGAAGCTTCAACCCGGCGAGATCGAGAATCTGAGGATCAGCGCCGATAGCCGACGCGTTGGCTATACGCTGAACGGTACCGCGGGGCGCGATGCCTTCGTGTGGGGCATGGGTGGTGCGCCCGTGCAGTGGACGGACAGCGAAGTCGGCGGGCTGGACAAGTCGGCATTCGTCGCGCCGCAGCTTGTGACTTACAACACGTTCGACGAGGTGGATGGAAAGAAGCGTCAGATCACGGCGTTTGTTTACAAACCGAAGACGACGGGCCGAGCGCCGGTGTTGGTGTCGATTCACGGCGGGCCAGAGGCGCAGTTCCGGCCGAACTTCAATGCGTTCATCCAGTATCTGGTGCAGGAGCTGAAGATTGCGGTCGTCGCTCCGAATGTGCGGGGCTCAACGGGCTACGGGAAGTACTTCGTCGATCTCGACAATGGTCAGCGGCGGATGGACTCGGTGAAGGACATCGGCGCGACGCTTGATTGGATCATGGCGCAGAGCGATTTGGATGCGCGGCGCGTTGCTGTCTATGGCGGTTCCTACGGCGGGTTCATGTCTTATGCGTCGATGATCGAATACAATGATCGGCTTGTGGGTGGGGTCAGTGTCGTTGGGATATCGAATTTTCTGACGTTTCTTGCCAACACGAGCGGGTATCGGCGCGACTTGCGGCGCGTGGAGTATGGCGATGATCGCGATGGGCGGATGCGGGACTATCTCCAGCGCATCTCGCCGCTCACGAGCGCGGCGCGGATCAAGAAGCCGATGCTGATCGTGCAAGGCGCCAACGATCCGCGGGTGCCGGCGAGCGAGGCGACGCAAATGCTGAAGGCGATCCGTGCGAATCGGGCGGAGGCTTGGTACATGCTTGCCAAGGACGAGGGACACGGATTCAACAGGAAGTCCAATCGCGACGCACAGAACGCGGCGATTGCGGCGTTCCTCAAGCTGAAGCTGCTGGGGCAGCCGCTCTAGTACCCTACTCGCCAGGCGGGCGGACGAAGAGACGGGTCACCAGAAACAATACGAGGCACACGCCTGCCATCCCGAAGACCGCGTTCCAGCCGCCGAAGATGGAGGTCGCGACTGTGCCGACGACGGTTTCTGCAAACCAAAGCAATAGGTCCCAGGCGCGCGCAGCGAAACCCGCGAAATCCATGTCGATTTGTCCCTCAAAGTGCGCCGTTGATGCACTTGCACGCGCGCACCCTCAGCCCCTAACAACTGGCCCTTAGCCCATATAGGGTGCGAATTTAGGCAAATGAACGGCGAGACCATCAAAGAAGTGCTCGATCTCCTCAACCTGGAGGCGGTCGAGGTGAATATGTTCCGGGGGGTGAGTCCCAAGGATCGTTGGCAACGCGTGTTTGGAGGCCAGGTTTTGGGCCAAGCGCTGGTCGCAGCTTACCGGACCGTAGAGGAACGCATCTGCCACTCTCTTCACGCATATTTTATCAGACCGGGCGATCCGAAGGTGCCGATCCTCTACCAAGTGGATCGTTCCAGGGACGGAAAGAGCTTCACGACGCGGCGCGTGGTGGCGATCCAGCACGGCGAGCAGATCTTCAATATGGCGGTGTCGTTCCAGGTGCAGGAACAAGGGCTGGAGCATCAGTTCGATGCGCCGAAGGTCAAAGGGCCCGATGGGCTTGAAAACGAAGAAGAGCGGCGCCGGCGGTTGGCACATCAGTTGCCGGAAGCGGTTCGCGAGCACGTGACGCGCGTGAATCCGATCGAGCTTCGTCAGGTCGAAGAAGACGACGATCTGATGAATCCGAAGAAGGCGCCTCCGTTTCAGCATGTGTGGATGAAGGTGCGGGGCGAAATGCCGTCGGACCTCGCGATGCATCAGTGCGTGCTTGCTTATGCGTCGGACATGACGCTTCTCGACACGTGCCTCATGCCGCATGGAATCAGCTGGTTTTCAGGTCGGCTGCAGTCTTCGAGCCTCGATCATGCGATGTGGTTCCATCATCCGCTGCGGGTGGATGAGTGGTTGCTCTATGCGCAGGACAGTCCAAGCGCGGCCGGCGCACGCGGCTTCAATCGCGGGAGCATTTACACGCGCGATGGAAAGCTCGTGGCGTCTGTCGCTCAGGAAGGGCTCATTCGCGTTCGGAAAGATCGCTAGCGCGGCGGGGGAATTCACCACGCTGCGCGCACGTTTGACGCGAGCTTAGCGGGGGTCGCTCGCATTAGTATTTTGTTAAGGGGTCGGGCCCTAACTTCGGATTCGTTAGTACCCGGCCTTCCCCAGAGGCCGGTTCGAGTCCCCCGCCGGCCGAGTCGTCCCCCATTCATCCGGCTCTCCGGCAAAGAGGCGGCCACCCAGCAACCCCCATTGCTGATGGGTTACGGGCGTGGAAGAACCCAGCTTCCACGCCCCCGCCTGTTTCTTGCACCCGCGCCGCCGACAGAGCATCGTGAGGGGTGCATAACGATTTCGCTCAACGGTATGGCGTGGCGCTACTTGGCGCTGTGGCGGTCCACGTGGCCGCGATACTCGCGCTCGCGTACTCGATCTCGTTTCAGATGAGCGTGCCTGACGCCATCGAACCGCGGATCGTTGCGGTCGCTCCGCCGCAACCGCCGCCGCCCGATGTCGACAGGTTTGGGGCGAACGATACGGCGTCTTTGATGGTGCCGCGGTTTCGGCCGCGGGTGCCGCTTGGCATTAACCCGGAGGCGCAGCGGACCGGCAATCCGGCATTGGCCGTGTGGCGGTATCTGTGTAATCGCGACATGGCGTTGAGCGAGGCGGCGCAACGCGACTGTCCCGAGGGCTTCAGCAGTGTCGACATGGGCGTGCGCGATCCGCTGAACCGGCAAGGCGATGCGGGGATTATGCTTGGTGCGGAAACGGCCACCATGTCGCTCGATGAGGCCGGAGTCGCGCGCGGCTGGATCAAGAAGCGGCCGCGTAAAGGGCAAGGTGCGCTCGCCGAAAAGACCGATCAGATCGACCAGCCGCGCGGGCCGGAACTGTTCGAAGACTTACCGTCGCTCAAGGGGCCGACGGAGGGCGCATCCATTCCGGATTAATGCGTTGCGGGGCGTCGGCGGTCGGCGTTGCCGGCGCGGCCTAAGGCGTTTGCGATGTTGTTCAGCCGCCCGATCGACTCGAAGACGGCGTGGATAGCGGTGTTCGTGTTGAGGCTGCCTTCGTCGTGTCCGGCGCGCGCTTCGATGCGATTGATGAGGCTGGTCAGTGCGTCGAGGTCGGAAGCGTCGTCGATCGGGCCGGCGTTGCTCGCAGACGCGCCGGCGTGGGTTTGCGATAGGTAAGTGAACAACGATTCCGCGCGAGCGCCGACTTCGACGGCGGCTTCGCGCAGGCGAGGTCCATCCTTCACGACGTTCGCTTGAGCCAAGGCCGCAATCATGCGCAGCTCGCCGGTGATCGATTGTAACTCAGTGCGTAGTGCTGACGACGGCTCGACGGCGGGGGCGTGGGCTTCGATTTCATCGGCGTGCTGATCGAGGGCGCGGCCCATGGCCTTCAGCTTGGCCACGCGGTCAGCGCTGGCAGCGAGTGTCTTGACGTCGGCCGCAAAGGCACCGAGCGCCTCCTTTAGAGGTGCGGTCTCGTCCTGGGGGGCTTCCGTCGCGTTCATTTCAGCGGCCAGGTCTTTCAGGCGCGCCATAATTTCTTCGTTGGGCACGTCGGCCAGCGTGCGCTGTGGTTTCTGCGACGCGAGGGGCTGCGTGTCTTCAAGAAGCGAGCTCAAGCCGCCGCTTCCCGTCGCGAGAATGCGTTCTTCCGTCATGCGTACCGCGAGGTCGCGGATCTCGCTGCGGACGGTTTCCAGCTGGCTTTGCAGCGCGTCGGCGAGGGCATGAACGTCTGGCGCCGGGGCGGTTTCGCGCCTCGGGTTTGAAAGGCGCTGCGCGATCTCATCGAGGCGTGCGATGGCGGCGGTGAGTTCGTTGTTCTGCGAGGGCGCAGGGGCCGTCGGCAGTTCTCTTGGCGCGGCAGCCGTCTCAGCGGTTCGTGCTAGGGCTTCAGATGTTGCCTCTGCCTTCTCGCGCAGGGCGGCGAGGTTGGCGGCCACCGTTTGCTCAAGTGCGTCGAGGGCCACGAGTCGGCGGCTGAGGCGTTCGTCAACAAGGCCGATCGTGTCGCTTAGGCGGGCTGCGAGCGTACGCACCGATGTCGCGGTTTTTCCGGAGTCGACTTCGATCTTGTCGAAGGAAGCCGTCAGCGCCCGTTGAACCTGCACAGTGGCGTCGGCGGCTGTTTTGAGCGACGTGGCGGAGGCCGTGACTTCTTCGGTCGCCGATACGGTGCGCGCGACGAGGCCCGAGACCGTTTCGTCGATCTTGCGGGTGTTGTTGTCGAGGCGGTTCGCGATCTTGTCGAGCCGGTGGGCGCGATGGCTGGCGGCTTCGTTGATTGCGCCGGTGGAGGTGCGTATCTCGTCGATCGCGGCGGCGGCGTTGCGTTGAAGCGTCTCGGCGGTTGCGGCGACGCCGGCGGTGGTGGCGTTAAGACCTGCTAGCGCAGTGCCGAGTTGCTGGCGGCTGCCGTCTTGCAGCTTGGCGAAGTCGGCGGCAGCGAGTTTCAGGGCCTGTGTGGCAGCCGTCACATCGCTTGCAAGGCGTTGCAGCAACACGGAGGCTTGGCCGTCGAGCGAGAGGTGAAGCTGGCCCTTTTCAGCCAGCGTGCGCAGTGCGGTCGTTTCGGTCAGGTTGTGGCGCAGTTTTTCACCGGCTCTTGCAACGGAGCCGAACTCGTCGTGGCGGTCGTGGCCCCAGACGTGCTGGTTCAATGCGCCTTCGCCCATCGCGGTGAGGCTATGTTCAAGGGACTTTAGCGGCTGAATGATTCCCAGATGCAACAGTGCGGCGACGATTATGAGGCCGATGACGAGCGTTGCGACGGCGCCGATAACTAGGGCTTGGCTCCAATTGAGCGCATGCGCCGCGCCGCCGAGTTCGCGATCTTGTTCGGCCAAGCGCAAGCGATCGAGCGTGCTGCGCAAGGACTGATAAGCGGCCTCGAGTTGCGGCAGGGCTTCGTGCGAGCCGCGGAGTGCACTCTCGGGTGCCGATTGAGCGATGTTTACGAAGGTCGCGCCGATATTGGCGGCCTCCCTCAGTGCGGGTTCGGCGGTTTTGTCGGTGGCGTAGAGCTTTCGCAGAGCGTCAAGCGCATGCGCGGCGTCGATGGTGTGGCGGGTAAGGTCGTCTCGGACTTTCGGGTCATCGCTCAGGCGGTAGTCGCGGTAAGCCTTGAGGAAGCCGCCGTAGCCCAGGGCCTGCTCGATCGCGGCGATGTGGCGGGCGGCTTCGCCGCCCGTGGCGGCCGGGTCGTTCAGGCCACGTTGCAATTCGCTCACGTAGCCAACGAAAAACGCGCCGCCCGTGACGAGAGCGGCGGCTGCGATGGCCGCGGCCGCGACAAAGGCGCGGCTGAAAGACGAGAGCGTTCGCACATTTCCCCCAGGCAGGCGCCGAATTCCGCGCCTCACCGTGCCGGTGATTCGAGGTCAGATTCTACGGGACGGCGGTAGGGGAGGGGAGACGTCAGTGCTTCTGTGCGAAGCGTTCCAGAACTGCGTCAGTGCGTTCAAGTATCGAACCCAGGCGCGCGGTTGCGGCGTTATGCGCGTCGCGCCAGGCGTTCGCACGCAACGCGAGACCTGCATGCATGGCTTCTAGGTCACTGGCAGGCACGTCGAGTGTGTACAGGGGGGCCGGCTTTGCTGCCGCGCGCTTTCTGGTTTTTGCGATTTGTTGTTTCAAGTGTGCGCTCTCAGTCAGAAAAAACGTGCCGGCGAACTTTGTCTCGACGGCACGCTAAGCTCACAAGGTAAAGAGTGCGTAAGTGAAAGTGCTATTCGCGTTGAACCGTCGTCGAACGGCGCGGCTTGAGAAAGAACACGTCGCTCACCGTGGCGCCACTCGTCAGGTACTGACCGAACGTCGACGTATAAGTGAACTCGATTTCGGCCATGACGATGCCCTGGTTATTCGGAACGATGCCCGCGGGAACGATCGCTGGCGCGGCTGACCCCGCAGCCCGCGGCGCTGTGTGACGCGCATCGCTCCACGCAATGGTCCGATTGCCATCGTCATCGGCCACGACCGACGAGATGATAATTCTCGCGTCTGCCGGGTTGAACGGGCGTATCACCACGTCGAGAGCGCCCATGATGTCCGCCATTTCAGCGTCGTCGACACTCTTGTCCTGCGCAACAAGATCGGCCGCTATCGATGCGATGTTGGCGACCTTTCGCGACGCGAGGATGTAGCTTGAGATTTCGGCCACGCCAAAGAAGGTGAGCAGCATCATGGGAACCATGAGCGCGAACTCGATAGCGGCGACACCGCTTTGCGAGGTGCGAAACCGGCGGAAGAATTTGTTCATGGCACTACCTCAGTTCTGAATGGGGCCGTTGAACGGCTCGTTCCGGAAGGCGATCGATGCCTCAAGGAGGCGCATGCCGCCGGCCATGTTCGAGAATTGATCGCCGACGGTCGGGGTCATCATCGGCCACGTATAGAAGGCGCGGACGACGACCACGTCGCCGGCGCCACCGGGATCGAAATTCATGTTTCCGGTCAAATTGCCGTTTGCGTCCAGTGCGGCCGGCAAGTTTTGCGCCGGGCCCCAGCCGTTGAAGGTGCGAACGTCGATCGCCAGCCGGGTGTCGCACGCCAAGAGCATGTCGATTTCGCCACAAACCAGGGCGCGGAATTCCTCTTCGCTCATGTTCGCGGCCTGGGCTTGGCCGGTGCGAATCTGGCGAGCAGCGCTCACAATGCCGTTTTCCAGCGTTGTGGAGGCGAAGAAGATCAGCGAGACGTCGAGGACCGCGTACAGCAGCAAGAAGAAGGGGAGTGCGACCAGCGCGAACTCAAGCGCGGCGACGCCGTCCTGGTTCTTCCTGAAGCGGCTTAGAAACAGCATTGTGTGCGGGAGAAGAAACATACAGACACCCTTTCGACCCACCGGGACGCATTCAGCAGACTTTATAGCATCAGCTCTGGTCGTAGAGGCAGCCTTTCTTTGGTTTAACACCAATATTCCCTTAAGTCTCTATTTGATACATGTCGATCCAACTCCTCTTTTTTCTTTTATGATTGTTTAATTACTTCAAGCGAGTTCATTCTTTCTTAAATCCGGCGGGTGCAAACTCTGGCGAGTCTGCAAACCGCGGTGGGTCTTGCCGCGTGCGCAGAAGCCATTTGGTGGAGCAAGAACATGATGCGGTCACTCTTGTCACGGTTGCGCGGCACCGCTGCGCAATTTGTCAACCGGCGCGACGGCGCCGTCGCGATTGTCTATGCGCTTGCGCTCATTCCGACGATTGCCGCGGTGGGTTCGGCGGTGGACCTTACGCGCGCGATGGTGGTCAAGATGCGGCTTGGCGAGGCGCTCGACTCCGCGGGGCTTTCGGTCGCCGGTACGGTCGGCCTCACCGAGGCGCAGATGACCGCAAAGGCACAGCAGTTTTTTTATGCGAACTACCCGCCCGACGAACTCGGCACCGTGACTTCGCTCACTGTTACGCCGGCGGGGAATAACCTCGTGACGGTGTCCGGTTCCGCGCGCGTGGACACTTCGTTCATGGGTCTTTTTGGCATCTACTATCTTGACGTTGCGGTGAACGTCGAAGTTACGCGCGAGTCCAAGGGTCTTGAGATTGCGCTGGTGCTGGACAATACCGGCTCGATGGCGAGTAACGGCAAGCTCCCGGCGCTCAAAACCGCGACGATGGAGTTGATCAACATTCTGTTCGGCGATCAAAATACGCCGGAACACTTGAAGATGTCGCTCGTTCCGTTCTCGCAAACCGTGAAAGTGGACACAGCGCAGTTCAACAATAGCGGCTGGATGGACAGCACCGGCCAGGCCAGCACCGCGAAGCTTAACTTCGACAACAACAAGTACGCTTTCTCCGTTTGGCAGGCGATGAGCAACAAGAGCTGGGGCGGCTGCCTGGAAGCGCGGCCGAACGGCTATGAGGAGTTGGATACTGCTCCCTCGGCTGGCACGCCCGACACGCGCTGGGTGCCGTATTTCGAACCCGATGGCCCGGATAGCAGCGCGTATAGCGGGTACACGACTTATGTCAGCGACGGCGGCAGCGGCAACCAGGACACGCGCCTTCGCCGGTCGAGCAAGTACAACGGCCAGAACAAGACGAACCCGAACGCGGACTGCAACATGCAGAAGATTCTGCCGCTGACCAACAACAAGGTCACGCTGCAGAGCTATGTCAACGGTATGATTTCGACCGGCTACACGCACATCGCGCTCGGCGCCGGTTGGGGCTGGCGGACGCTGTCGCCGACCGCGCCCTATACGGAGGGTTCCGACTACGGCGACGAGAATTGGACCAAGGCCATGGTGTTTCTCACCGACGGTTTGAACACGGTCGACAGCAACAACACGTGGCACAAGTCGACTTACACCGCCTACAACTATCTGATCCGCGGGCAACTCGGCACGACCAGCGCCGGGACAGCGGAGACCAATCAGGACACGCGAACCAATACCGTTTGCTCGCGAATCAAAGCCGAGGGGATCCGTATCTATACGATCCTTCTCGAAGAAGACGCTTCGCGCGCGCGCAATCTGATGGAATCGTGCGCAAGCGAGGACGTGAGCAACAACACGGCAAACAAGTGCAACAACAATGCAAGCAAGCTTTGCTACGAGTCGCCGTCGGCTGCGGAGTTGCAAGGCATCTTCCAGGATATTGCTCAGGACTTGTCGAATCTGCGCCTCAGCCAGTAGTGCGCATCGATAGACAAAAAGAGAGGCCCGGTGGAAACACCGGGCCTCTTCGTTTCCGCGTAACGACTAGGTGTGAAGCCTATTCCTTGGCGCCGGTCGCTAGAACAGCGGACTTCGCACTCACGTCGACCTTGTGGTCTTGATGCTGATAGATATCTTCATGCTCGGCATCGCCGGCGGTCAGCGTGCGTTCGCAATGCGGGGCGCAGGCGAGGTTGCGTTGGCCTTGCGCGCCGCGATACAGCGTCACTTGCGCGACGTTGGGCGCACCGACGGTAACTTGGGTGTTCAGGATTTCCGTCCCGTTGCCATCAACAGCGATGACGTTCGTGTTGCCGAACAGGCGGCCCAACACATAGACGGTGCGATCGTTGACGAGTAGTGCGTCTGCGACGAGCGGATTGCCGACCAGCACGGTCTTGGCTGGGCGGTCGAGGCGGATCACAGTGCTTTGATCGTAGGCTACCCGGACATGACTGGGTGCGGCGGCCGAGCCGTCGGCGTATGCAGCTGCCGGCACGACAGCAACCGCAACGGCTGCCAAAAGAGCGGCGCGAAGTACGGACATGAGTGTCTCCACATGAGGGTTCAATCTCGGACGGTAGGGTCGCGCAAAGCCATTAAGGATGTCTGAACCGTCTTTTGAGCCAAGCCGGGCGATTCGCTGGTGGTGGGTGTGCCGTTTTGAGTCGAGTTGAGTCGAGTTGGTCAACTCTTCCTGTTTCCGGTTACCGATCTTTAAGCGTGATTTTCCTTTCTCTTCTATTCGACTGATCCTTTGCATTCGAATGCTTCAGCAGCAATGCGTTGTTAAGCGAGTGGGGCCTATGCTCCTCGTGCTTACGCAAGCGGGTCGCAGAATCCGCGTGGGTAGGTTTGGTGTAGTGGTGTCAATTGAAGGAGGCCTCAATGAGCCGCTTTATGACTCGTTTTCTGAAGAATGAATCTGGTGCGACCGCCATTGAATACGGTCTGATTGCCGCGCTGATCGCCGTTGTGATCATCGGTGCGGTGACGTCGGCCGGTGGCGCGATCAACGGTACGTTCACGACGGTTGCGGGCGCCCTCTAAGGGTGACCGCCGGGGGCGGCGTTCTGCGCCGCTCCCGGACCGTTCAGAAACAAAAACGCCAGTCTCGCTTCGGCGAGGCTGGCGTTTTCGCTTTTCTTGCCGGAAGCAGGACTTCTTAATGCCGCAGTAATCATGCCCGCCTAGGGTGACGCGATTGATCCTAGGGGTAGGGGCAAGACGCTATGTTAGAGCCGGTACTGCTGGCCATCGTTGGCGCCGCCATGATTGCGGCCGCCGTCTACGATATCACCACGCTGACGATTCCGAATTGGATTTCAGCGGCACTCATCGTGCTGTTTCCGCTTGTCGCGTTCAATGCTGATTTGAGCTGGGCAGAGGCTGGAATTCATCTGGCGGTTGGCTTTGCTGCGCTTGTTGTGGGTGTGTTGCTGTTCGCGGGCGGGTTGATCGGTGGCGGGGATGCGAAGTTGTTCGCTGCCGTCTCGCTGTACATCGGCGCCGCTTCGTTCGGTCTCTATGTATTTGCTGTGGCCCTGGCAGGCGGCGCGCTTGCGGTGGCGGTGATCGCGTTGCGCTGGGCGGTTTCGTCCGGATTGACCGCGCGGATTAGCTGGCTGCAGCACCTTACCCAGAAGAGTGGGGCCCTTCCTTACGGTGTTGCGATCGCCGCCGGCGGGCTCTTCGTAATTCCGGCAACGCAATTGTTCGCGGCGTGAACGGGATGTGCCCCAACTCACACAGCAGTGAGGCAACCGCTTCGCGCGTTAAGTCCGCGCTTACTAAGTCAACACTAGCTTCAAGCTCTAGAACGACGAAAAGCCGCCGCGACTTTGGCCGCGGCAGGAGATGGACCAGATGAACCTGACACGTATCCTTATTCTTGTGGGCGCGCTTGGCGCAGCCGGTCTTGCGGCCTTTCTCGCACGCGGGTTGATCGGCGGCGGTCAGAATCAGGCGGAAGCCGCACCGAACATGCAGCTGACTGAGATCGTCGTTGCGGCGCACGCGATCGAAGTTGGAACGAAGATCATGCCGGGCGACTTGAAGTGGCAGGGTTGGCCGAAGTCGGCGCTCGATCCGTCGTTCATTACGAAGGAAGCGCAGCCGCAGGCGCTTGAGGAGACGGCGGAAGGGTCGGTCTCGCGCATGCCGCTGGTCGCGGGCGAGCCGGTGACGGGGCAGAAAGTTATCAAAGCCGACGGTGCGGGCTTTCTCGCCGCCGTCTTGACGCCTGGCAAACGCGCAGTCGGCGTGAAGCTGTCGGCGGAACGCGGCGCAGGCGGCTTCATTCTCCCGAACGACCGCGTTGATGTCGTCATGACCCGCAAACTCGGGACCGATGCGTCCGGCGTTGCCGAGTATCGCGCGGCGACGGTCTTGCGCGACGTGCGGGTGCTTGCGGTCGACCAGACGTCGCAGGAAGAAGGCGACTCGAAGTCCATCGTCGGTAAAACGGCGACACTTGAGCTCAGCGCTCAGCAGGCCGAGGTGATCGCACTGGCCGAAGCGATGGGCGACCTTTCGCTGTCGCTTAGGTCGCTTACGAGTTCCGATCAGCCGAGCGATGACGAAGATCTGTCCAAAGCCTTCGGCGAGGACAGCGGTCAGCAAGTTGTGGTTCTGCGCTATGGCATGCCGAGCACGGCAGCCTCCCAGCAATCAACCAAAGAATAACGGGTGAAGCTATGAAGTTTGTCCACCTTCTGACGATCGCGGCCGTTGCGATCAGTGCGAGCCTTCCGGCTTTCGCCAACGGTTCGGACAAGGATGCAGCTGCAAAGCCGCGTCCAGAGCCGACACAAACGCTGCGCATCCGCAAAGGCGGGGCGGGGCCGCAGTCGCAAAACGTCACGATCGGCCTCAACAAGGCGATCATCGTCGAATTGCCCGAAGACGCGCGCGACGTTCTGGTTTCCAACCCGCGTGTTGTCGACGCGGTGGTGCGGTCGCCTCGCCAGATTTACCTCGTCGGAACGACCACAGGGCCGACGAATGCGTTCTTCTTCGCGTCGAGCGGCCGACAGATCCTCAATCTCGAAATCAACGTTCAGCGCGATACGGCCACGCTGAAGCAAATCATCGAGCGCAACATCAAGGGCGCCGAAGTCACAATCGAGTCCATTAACGATAACGTCGTCTTGAACGGTACAGTGAAGAGCGCTGCCGACGCTGCAGCTGCGCGTGAGATGGCCATTCGATATCTCACCGATCCGGCCCAAGGCCGGACTCTGAACAGGGACGGCGTGATCAGCCGCTTGGGCGTTCGCGGTGCCGACCAGGTTATGGTGCGCGTGCGGGTCGCGGAGATGCAACGCAACATCTCCAAGCAGCTTGGCGTTGACTTTGCGGCGGCATTCGACGTCGGCAAGAACCTGCCAATAACGCTTGCGAGCTCGAATCCGTTCTCCCTGCTGGGTCAGGCCCTGTCCGACTCGCAGAGCTTCAACTTCGGTAGCTTGGCTAACGGTAATTCGGTTGAAGCAATCTTGAAGGCGTTCGAACGCACCGGCCTCATCCGCACGTTGGCGGAGCCCACGTTGACGTCGGTGTCCGGCGAGTCGGCGAAGTTTCTGGCGGGCGGCGAGTTTCCGGTGCCGGTTGCGCGCGACCGCGACGGCAACGTGCAGATCGAGTTCAAGCCGTTCGGCGTCGGCCTCGGATTTACGCCGATCGTGATGTCGGAGGGCCGGATCAGCCTGCGGATTTCGACTGAGGTGTCGGAAATTACCAGCGAGAACTCGTTCGTGGCGCAGGGCGGTTTGGGTGTCGATGGCGACGGCGATCTCATCCAGGTTCCCGGCATTACCATTCCGGGCGTGCGCGTGCGCCGCGCGGAGACGACGGTCGAACTGCCGTCGGGCGGTAGCATGGTGATGGCAGGGCTTCTGCAGCAGACGACGAAGCAGAACATCGACGGCATCCCCGGCTTGAAGAACTTGCCGATCCTCGGATCGCTGTTCCAAAGCCGTGACTTCCAGTCCGGTGAGACGGAACTCGTCGTGATCGTCACGCCCTATCTGGTCGAAGCAACGTCGCCGAAAAACCTGGCGTCGCCGACCGACGGGTTTGTGCCACCCAGCGATGCAGAGTCGATCCTGCTGTCCCGCCTGAACGCCGTTTACGGCTCGAAAGGCAAGGCACCCCAGGGCGCGCTTAAGGGGCCGATAGGCTTCATCGTTCGCTAACTTTGTCTAGCTAGCCGCAAGACTTTGGCAATTACCGAAAGATTAGGATGACCGTCATGAGCCGCATTCCTCTCCTCCTTGCCCTGGGTTTGACCGGGATTGCCGCGACCGGCTGCACGTCGCCGCCGTTGAACAACGACGAGCGTCAGTACTATGACGCGGCGCAGCAGTTTCCCATCACGGTTGAGCCTCAGGTTCAGACCTTGGCCGTGCAGGTCGACAACGACCTGAACAGCTTGGCGCGCGGCGAAGCGGAGCGGATTTCCGCATTCGCACAGCGCTGGCGCAATCGCGGGCAGGGCCTCGTGAACGTGGCGACGCCGTCTGGCGCGCACGGCGACGGTGTTCTCGCGCAAGTGAAGAAGGTCTTGGCTGCGAATGGCGTCGACAAGGGCGCGGTGCAGTTCTCGACCTACAACCCGCCGAGCAGCGAGGGCGTTGCGCCGATCACGCTGAGCTATGTCGCCTATGCGGCGACGGCAGCGGAGTGCGGCGGGGATTGGTCACGCAACCTATCGTTCGAGCCGCGCAACACCATGCGGCCCGACTTCGGTTGCTCAACGCAACACAATTTCGCAGCGATGGTGGCTGATCCGCACGACTTGATCGAGCCAGCCACGAGCGAGCCGGCTGATGCGATGCGCCGTTCGATCGTGATCGAGAAGTACCAGAGGGGCGAGGCGACACAGTCAACGCGCAACAATCAGTACGAGAGCGGCCGTACGAGCAACGTGAATCCGAATTGACGAGATACCAGGTATCGAGAACGGTCACATGAGCAAGTCCAACACAACAGACCAAAACAACGATCCGCCGTTCGGCGCGGAAGTGCAGGATCGCCCGGTGCCCCGGATTTCGATCCATGCGTTCTGCGAGTCGCCGGAAACGGGCTCAGTCATTCAACGCGCGGGACAAGACAGGCGTCTTGCCAAAGCACACCTGACCGTTCACATGGGCGGAATCTTCGGTGCGGCGGAGTATTTCCAAGACTCCTCGACGCCGAACGTGATCATGGTCGAGACTCGGGTCACGGGACCCGCGATCCTGAAGGAGCTCGAAAAGCTTGCGCATGTTTGCGATCCGGGCACGAAGGTGATCGTGATCGGCGGGTCGAACGACATCACGCTCTATCGCGAGATGATCCGCCAGGGCGTGAGCGAATACATCGTGGCACCGCTCAATCCGCTGCAGGTGATTGAGGCGATCGCCGCGCTCTATCACAGCCCGGCAACGGCGCCGATCGGCAAAGTCTTTGCGTTCGTTGGCTCGCGCGGCGGCGCCGGCTCATCAACGATCGCACACAACACGGCTTGGGCGATTGCGGAAGACCTGCAAATTGCGACGACGATCGTCGATCTCGACGTGTCGTTCGGCACCGCTGGGCTCGACTTCAACCAGGATACTACTCAAGGCATCGCCGAGGCGCTGGCAAGCCCGGAGCGGCTCGACGACGTGTTGTTGGACCGCCTTTTGATCAAGCACACGAGCCGGCTCAACTTGTTCGTGGCGCCAGCGCAACTCGACCGTGAATCCATGTTCTCACCGGAAGCGGTCGAGATGGTGCTCGATGTGGTGCGCCAGGCTTCACCGTGCGTGGTGGTGGATCTTCCGCATGTTTGGGCGCCGTGGGTGAAGCAGATTCTCACGTCAGCGGACGAGATCGTGGTGACGGCGACGCCGGACCTTGCGAGCTTGAGGAACGGCAAAAACATCTACGACATCATCAATAGTGCGCGGCCGAACGACAAGCCGCTCAAGGTGGTGCTCAATCAGGTCGGCATTCCGCGCCGGCCGGAGATTCCGGTGAAGGACTTCGCAGAGGCAATGTCGGCGGAACCCAGCATCGTCATGCCGTTCGATCCGCAGACGTTCGCGACCGCGAGCAACAACGGCCAAATGGTCGGTGAGCTTAGCCCGCAATCGCGCGCGGCGCAGAGCTTTCGCGAGTTGGCGATGAAGTTGACCGGGCGCGAGCCCAAGGTCGAAGCGAAGCCTACCAACAAACTCAGCTTTGATTTCCTTCGGCGCAAGAAAGCGTAGTTGAATCATGTTCGGTAAGCGACCTGGTGGTGGAGGAGTAGAGACGGCGCCGCGGCCGAAGCCCGCCGCGCCTCAGGGGGCTTCGTCGGCGCCGCCGCCACCCCCGCCACCCACTGCGAAGGCGATGCGGCAGGAGCCGGCCGTGCCGGCGCCGGTTGTGATCGATTCGCGTTCCGAGCAGTACTACGAAGTCAAGACGACGATCTTCAATGCGCTGATCGATACGATCGATCTTGCGCAGTTGGCGCAACTCGACGCGGAGTCGGCACGCGAAGAAATTCGCGAGATCGTCAATGAGATCATCTCGATCAAAGCGGTCGTAATGTCGATCGCCGAGCAGGAACAGCTGCTCAGCGATATTTGTAACGACGTCTTGGGTTACGGTCCACTCGAGCCGCTGCTTGCGCGCGACGACATCGCCGACATCATGGTCAACGGCGCGGAGCGCGTGTTCATCGAAGTCAGCGGTAAGGTTCAGCTGACGAACATCCGCTTCCGCGACAATGCGCAGCTGATGAACATCTGCCAACGGATCGTGAGCCAGATCGGCCGCCGCGTAGACGAAAGCTCGCCGATATGCGACGCGCGCTTGCCCGATGGCTCTCGTGTGAACGTTATCGCGCCACCGCTTGCGATCGATGGGCCTACACTCACCATTCGTAAGTTCAAGAAAGACAAGCTGAAGATGGCGGACCTGATCCGCTTCGGGTCGATCTCTCCCGAAGGCGGCAAGGTGCTCGACGTCATCGGCAATTGCCGCTGTAACGTGCTGATCTCCGGCGGTACCGGTTCGGGTAAGACGACACTGCTCAATATGATGACGGCGTTCATCGATATCGACGAGCGCGTGATTACTTGCGAAGACGCCGCCGAACTTCAGCTGCAGCAGCCGCATGTGGTCCGCTTGGAAACGCGGCCGCCGAACCTCGAAGGCAGCGGCGAAATCACGATGCGCGATCTCGTCAAGAACTGTCTGCGTATGCGTCCGGAACGGATCATCGTGGGCGAGGTTCGCGGACCGGAAGCGTTCGACTTGTTGCAGGCGATGAACACGGGCCACGACGGCTCGATGGGCACGCTGCACGCCAACACGCCGCGCGAAGCCCTGCAGCGTATCGAATCCATGATTACGATGGGTGGCTATAATTTGCCCTCCAAGACCATTCGCGAAATGGTCGTGGGCGCTATCGACGTGATCGTGCAGGCAGCACGTCTGCGCGACGGTTCGCGCCGCATCACGCACATCACTGAAGTTATCGGTCTCGAAGGCGACGTCATCATCACGCAGGATCTCTTCCTCTACGAGATCACCGGCGAAGATGAGCACGGCAAGGTCAAAGGCCGGCATGCATCAACCGGTATTTCGCGGCCTGCGTTCTGGGAACGTGCGCGCTATTTCAATCGTGAGCAGGAATTGCTCGAAGCGCTCGAGGCTGCGGCCGCAAAATAGGGAGGGTGGGGTTCAAAGACTCCAATAGGCCGCTATGGATCAGACGACATTGATTATCGGCGCGGTGGCGCTGATGGCGGCGCTGGCTGTTGCCGGCGTCGCGTTTGCCTTTTTGGGTGCGGGTGACAATTCGGCGAGCAAGCGCGTTGCGGCCGTGTCGCGGGGCCGCGGCGGGGTTGCGAAAGGCGCCGACGCTACATCGGGCGATTCAACTGCCAAGCGGCGGAAGCAAGTCCAAGATACGCTGAAGGAGATTGAGCGCAAGCAGGAGCAGCATTCCACAAAGCTCACGCTGGCTGCAATGCTCGATCAGGCGGACTGGAACGTCGACGTGAAGAAGTTCTACCTGATCACCGTCGGGCTGGGCGTGGTGACCATGGTCGGTCTGATTGTACTGGGGTATGCTTGGTACGCGGCTGTTGGCGTCGGCTTTGCCGCCGGGTTTGGTATGCCGCGGTGGCTGCTCGGCTTTACGATCAACCGCCGCAAGAAAGCGTTCACACGGGAGTTTGCGAATGCGATCGACGTGATCGTGCGCGGTGTGAAAGCGGGTTTGCCGCTCAACGAGTGCCTCAAGATCATCTCGCAGGAGTCGGGGGAGCCGGTGGGTCCGGAGTTCCGCCAGATCGTCGAAGGCCTAAAGGTTGGCGTGACGCTGGAAGATGGCCTGAAGAAAATGTACGAGCGTATGCCGATCGCGGAAGTGAACTTCTTCCAGATCGTGCTGACCATCCAACAGAAGACCGGCGGTAACTTGTCGGAAGCGCTCGGCAACCTGTCGGCTGTGTTGCGCGACCGCAAGCGGCTGCACGGCAAGATCCAGGCGTTGTCGTCGGAAGCGAAAGCGTCGGCGGGCATCATCGGTTCGTTGCCGATCGTGGTTATGGGGCTGGTCTATGCGACAACGCCCGAATACATAGCGCTGTTGTTCACGGATCGGTTCGGCAACTTCTTGCTGCTCTGCTGCGCGACGTGGATGTCTGTCGGCATCTTCGTGATGAAGAAGATGATTTCGTTCAAGTATTAGGGGCCGAGGCAGCGTCATGATGGAATTTATCAACCTGCTTTTCGATCGCCAGTTTATGGTGACCTTGCTGGCCGGGATTGCGACATTCGCGACGATCCTGACGCTCACCTACCCTATGCTGCAGGGCGATAAGCTAGGCTCGCGCTTGAAGGCGGTTGCGATGCGGCGCGAAGAGTTGCGCCGGATGCAACGCGAGGCCGTGGCGAAGAAGGGGCAACTGCGTTCGAATTCGACCGGGTTCATGAAGAACACGATCGAGAAGTTCAACCTGCGTAACATTCTGGAATCGGCAAATACCAAAGAGAAACTGTCGCGCGCGGGCTATCGCGGGCAGGCGGCAATCTACACGTTCATGTTCTTCCGCTTTGTGATGCCATTCTTGGTGTTCTTTACGCTTGTGGTTTATTTGTTCGTGCTCTCGGAACACAATCTTCCGCCGTTGGGCAAGATCGCGATTTCGTTCGGCGGCGCGTTTGCCGGGTTCTATTTGCCCGACCTTTACGTGCAGAACATCATCGACAAGCGCATGAACTCGATCATGAAGGCGTTTCCGGACGCGCTCGACTTGATGCTGATCTGCGTCGAGTCAGGCATGTCGGTCGAGTCGTCCTTCAACAAAGTGGCGTCCGAAATCGGCGGACAGTCGGTGGAGTTGGCGGAAGAGTTTGGTCTGACCACGGCCGAGCTGTCGTACCTGCCGGATCGCCGTCAGGCATACGAAAACCTCGGCAAGCGCTGTTCGCATCCGGGCGTTCGCGCGGTCTGCACATCGCTCATTCAGGCCGAGCGCTATGGTACGCCCCTGGGTACGGCGCTGCGCGTCATGGCGCTTGAAAACCGCGAAATGCGCATGATGGAAGCCGAGAAGAAGGCGGCCTCGCTGCCGGCTAAGCTGACGGTTCCGATGATCGTCTTCTTTCTGCCTGCGCTGTTCGTTGTCATCTTGGGGCCGGCGTCCATCAAGATCATGAACCTGTAGGCATTCGCGCCCAACGGCGTTGAGATTAAGGGGCTGCGCTTCTTCGGAGGCGCGGCCCTTTCCTTTGGGCGCTTTGGGCGTCTCCGTCGCTCTGCGCCGCGCAGCGCCTGATTTGGGCGCATGAAAAAGGGCCGCGGCCCTTTCGGGGCGCGGCCCTGATTGGGGGCGGTTGCGCTTATTCGGAGGCGGCGATGGAGATCGGTGCCTGTGATTTGCGGAGCATCGGGGCAGGCTTCGTCGTCTCTGCGACCTTGTCCTTGGCGGGCGGCGTCACCGGCTTGGGCGCTGTGGTCGCTTTCGGAGCGGCCGGAATGACCAACTCATCGTCGGCGATCGGCTGCATAGTGAAACGGGCCGACACCGGGGTAGGGGAGGGGGCCGCCGTGGTTTCTGTCGTGACGACCGGAGGGTTTTCGATGATTGCAACCTCCTGCTCGGGCGCTGGCGTTTCAAGCGATGCCGCCGGGGCAGGTGCGGGGGCGTTGGCCGGTTCCGACGCTGCCGGGCTTTCGCCGACCGGGCTCAGGGTCTCGGACTTGATTGGCGCGTTGTGCAGGTCCATTTGCTTCAGGACCGCCATGTTGTTGGAGACTTCGGCCGCCGGAAGGTCTTGGCGGGCGAGCTGCTCGGCCTCGACGGCGTTACCCTTCAGGCTCTCGATCATCGCCAAATTTTGGCGCATCTGTGCGGTTGCGTCCGGGCGGGAGACCAGGCGGCGCAAAATGACTTCACCCTCGCCGACGCGGCCCGCCAGCACGTAGGACATGGCCATGTTGCTTTCGATCGTCGGGTTCTCCGGCGAGATTTTCAGAGCGGCCCTGTAGTTTTCCTGGGCAGCCGCGTGATTGCCGCTTTGGTCGAGGGCGACGCCGTAGGTCGAGAGCGTGGACCAGTCCGTGCTGTCCATTTGGGAGGCGCGGGCCAAGAAGGGGATTGCATCTTGGAAGCGACCGGCGGCCGTTAACGCCTTGCCGTACTCGGCCATGACCTTCGGATTGTCCGGCGACTTCATGACAATGTCTTTGAGAACCGCGACTGCCTGTCGCGCGCCGCCCATCATGCGCAAGTTGCGGGCGAAATTCAGGGCTGCGGTCGTGTCTTGGCGGTTGGTCTCGTATTTGGCGCCCCAATAGGCTGCGCCGCCGACGAAATCCTCGCTCTCAGGTTGGTTTTTTTCGAAGGCAGCCATTGCGCTGGCGCGGTCGTCGCGGCTGGCGCCGAAGATCCCGGCGCTGCCGCAGCCGGTCAATAAGCTCGCCGCGGCGGCGGCGATTGCGATTCTGCTGGCGGTGCGCAGCAGCTCGCGGCTGACGTTGAAACCCATCGGAAATTCCCCTCGCTTTAGGTCGAGCGGCCAGGTTTCAGACGCATGCTGGCCGCCAGGTTGATGCGAGCCTAATTTCGCTGCAAAGCCGATAACAAAGGTTTAAGCATAATCGGGAGTTAACGCGCCTTCCCGATGTTCGGGGCGAGGCGTATAACGCCTCGCGAGAGGATCATGCCCGTGAAGCAAAAACTGCGACAGCTGACGAACGTGCTGATCGCGATTTGTGCTGGGCTGATGGTGGCGCCGCTCGCCGCCCAAGTCGCGCCACCAGAGACGCAGCGCATCTCGTTTCAGATCGCGACCGGACCTGTCTCAAGTTCCTACCTTCGTGTCGGCGAGACGATAGCCGGTATCATTTCCAATCCGCCGGGCTTGGGGCGATGCCGGGTCGCGGGCGTGTGCGGACCAGAGGGGCTGATCGCGACGTCGCGCTCGTCGGGTGGATCGGTCGCGAATGCGATTGCGGTGAATTCCGGTCGCGTGAAGTCGGCGATCGTGCAGGGCGACATTGCGGCCGCGGCAATCGGCGGTACGGGGCCGTTCAAGGAGATTGGGCCGCTGCAGCAGCTTAGAGCGATCGCGCGGCTGCATGACGAAACACTGCATTTGGTCGTGGCGTCTCGGTCGCGAATTCGCAAGCTCTCCGATCTTCGCGGTAAGCGAGTTGCCATCGATGCGCCGACTTCGGCGACAAACCACACGGTGCGGTCGCTGCTTGGCGCGGCGAAGATTTCGTCGTCGCGGGTGCGCCTTTCCTTTGAGAGTGGCGAACAGGCTGCGGAGGCGCTGCGGGCGGGTCGCATCGATGCCTTTTTCGTGATCGGTATTGCGCCGGTGAAGACCGTTGACGGGCTCGCCCGGCGGGGACAGGCGCGTGTGATCGGGATCGACGCGCGGGCCGTGTCGCAGTTGGCACAGCGCAATGCGCTCTTCAGCAGGCACGTGTTGCCGGGCGACACCTATCGCGCGTCGCGGGCGGTGACGACGCTCAACGTGGGCACTGTGTGGGTTGTGCAGAAGTCGATGCCGGACAGCGTCGTGCGCGGTGTGCTGCGCTCGTTGTGGAATCCGGCGAACAAAGGCGACCTGCGGCGCTTGGGCAAGGCCGCGAATACGATCGTGCCGGCGCGCGCGGCGGAGAACTTGCCGCTGCCGCTGCATGGCGGGGCTGAGCGCTTTTACGCCGAAGCCGGACGGTAGGGCACGGAGGACTTCACGCTGAGCCAGCCGTACGGAAGTTATGCCGCGATGCTTGCGTTGGGGGCGGCACCGACGCCGTTCGTGCTGTACTATTACAACGTGCTGTCGAACCGGACGGTCATTCAGTGGGACATGTTCGGCAACACGACGATTATCGGGACTCGGCCTTCGACCGTTCTGATGATTGCCTATGTTGGGATCGCGATCTCGGTAACGGCTGTTCTGGTGGCTATGTGGCAGCAACGGGCGCTGGTCGAACTGGGGCTTCGGCGGGCGTATTTGATGCTCAATTTTGCGCAGATCGTTGCGATCGACCTCACCTGCGCAATGATCGTGACCGATGCGCTAGGGTTTGGGTTGACGCTGAAGCCCGCGATACCGCCCGCGATGGCGGTGTTGCTCGTGGCGGGCGCGGTGCTTTGTTGGCGGCTCGGGCAAAGGGCGGGGCGGGTGGTCGCTTGCGTGCTTGCGATCGCGGGCATCGGGCTTTTGGCACTCGGGGCGATTGCGGCAAACGCGGTGGTTGGCTACTACGCATCGGCATTGGCTCTGCTTGCAATGGCGGCAGTGGTCTTGCCCGATAGAGTGCGCTAGGGGAATTTCCATGAACATCAGCGAGTTGTTCGCTACGTCGGCACGGAATGCGGTGCCGATTTACGCGGTGACGAATTCAACGCTTGAGCCGCTGCTCGGCGGGCGTCTGGAAGCGCACGCGAAGTGGATCAAAGCTTCCGCGTTCACGGGAGCTGCGGGCAAGGTGTTATTGTTGCCCGGTGCGGATGGTGCGATCGCGGGCGTTCTCGTCGGGCTTGGGAACGATGAGGATGCGCTGGCGACGGCAGCGCTCCCGGCTCAATTGCCGCCGGGCACTTATGCTTACGCGGTGACGCCGGGTTCGCATGACGGCGGGCGCGTCGCGCTGTCATGGGCGCTTGGATCATATGCGTATACGCGCTTCAAGTCGGCGGACAGGGCACGCGAGCGGCCGGTTCTGGTGTGGCCGGCCGATGCCGACCAGCGGGACGTGACGCGCGTTGCGCGCGGAATGTTCCTGGCGCGCGATCTCGTCAACACGCCGGCGAATGAGTTAGGCCCCGCGGAGTTAGCTCGGGCTGCCGGTGAGGTTGCGGGTGAACATAGCGCGCGGATCGCTGTGATCGAAGGGCGCGATTTGATTGCGCAGAACTATCCAATGGTTTGGACGGTTGGTGCGGGTTCGACGCGCGCGCCGCGCCTCATCGATGTGCGCTGGGGCGACGCTTCGCTGCCGCGGCTGACGCTTGTCGGCAAGGGCGTGTGCTTCGACTCCGGCGGGCTCGACATCAAGCCGTCGAGCGCGATGCTGACAATGAAGAAGGACATGGGTGGGGCGGCCGCCGTGTTGGCGCTTGCGCACATGATCATGGATGCAAAACTGCCGGTGGCACTGCGCGTTCTTGTCCCCGCGGTCGAGAACAGCGTGTCGGGCGACGCTTACCGGCCCGGCGACGTGCTCAAGAGCCGGAAGGGGATCACGGTTGAAATCGGCAATACGGATGCGGAAGGGCGCCTCGTCTTGGCCGATGCGCTAACGGAAGGTGACAGCGAAGCGCCGGACTTGATGATTTGCATGGCGACATTGACCGGTGCCGCGCGCGTTGCGACGGGGTTCGACTTGCCGCCGTTTTTTACGCAGGATGAAAAGCTTGCGGGCGACTTGATGGCGGCCTCCGTGCGTGAGGCTGATGCGATGTGGCGGTTGCCGCTTTGGCGCGGCTATCGCGAGTTGATCGACAGCAAGGTCGCCGATCTCAACAACAGCCCGAGCAGTCCGAACGGGGGGGCGATCACGGCGGCGCTGTTCCTCGAGCGGTTCGTCGAGAAGGCGCATGCGTTCGCGCACTTCGACATTGCCGCGTGGAACGAACGGGCACGGCCAGGGCGGCCGATCGGCGGCGAGGCGCAGGCGGTGCGCGCGATCTATGCGATGCTCAAAGCGCGCTATCGTCAATAGCCGCGGGTGAAGTCCACCAGGTTCTCCGGCGGCAAGCCTTGGTCGATGCGTTGGATCGTCGTTGCGACTTGACGCATGAACGATGCCGGGTCGGTGAACGCCGCCGAGTGCGACGTGATGACGATCTTCGGATGCGACCAGAGCGGGCTCGTCGCCGGTAACGGTTCGGTGTTGAAAACGTCGAGCGAAGCGCCGCGCAGGTGTCCTCGGTCGATTGCCGCGATCAGGTCGCCTTCGACGAGGTGGCCGCCGCGTGCGGCATTGATCACGCAGGCGCCGTTCGGCAGGGCTGCAAACGTCTTTTCATTCAGGATGCCGCGCGTGTCCGGCGTGAGCGGCAACAGGCAGACGAGGATGTCGGTTTCACCCAGGAACGCGTGCAGTTGGCCCGAACCATGGAACGTGCGGACGCCGTCAACGTTTTTCGGCGTCGCGCTCCAGCCGAGTAGTTGGTAGTTCAGCGCGCTCAATGCGCGTGCGGCTGCTTGGCCGAGCACGCCGAAGCCTAGGATGCCCACGCGCACGAACGGTGCGCGCGGCGCCGGAAGTTGGCGCCACTTGCTTTCGCGTTGCAGCGCCGCGAAGTCGTTCATGCGGCGGTGCCAATAGAGCGTGTTGAAGACGACGTACTCGCTCATTGCTTGGGCGAGCGTGTCGTCTACGACGCGGGCGAGCGGGATGTGGCGCGGATAGGTCGTATCGGCCATGATGCCGTCGACGCCCGCACCCATCGAGAAGACGATCTTCAGGTTTGGGAGTTTGCGCAGCATCCCAGGCTGCGGCTTCCATGCGACGCAGTACATGATGTCTTTGGCGGTTGCCTCGTCGAACGAGGCGCGGACGTCGAGATCGGGCAAAAACCGTCGCAGGTGGGTCGTCCACGTGTCGTGCGGGAAGTTCGGTAGATCGAAGAGGAGCGCACCTTGCGGCATGGACGTGTGTCTCGTTGCGGCCAAATGAAAAGGCCGCGGAGCATGCGTAGCTCGCGCGGCCAAAATCAATGATGTCGACGGAAGTTAGTGGCCGGGTGCTGCCGGCGCGGGTTGTGCGGGGGCTGGTGCCGCCGGCGCGCCAGTCGGCGGCGCGGCGGGCGTCGCTCCCGGCGTCGCTGCAGGCGCCGCGCCCGGCGGTGGGGCCTGTACTTCGCCCGCGGGTTCGGCGGCGCCATCCGTTGGTGCAGCCGGTGCTGGCGGGGCGACCGGGTTCGGCGCCGGTATCGCAAGCGGGCTGTCGGAATGTGTGCGCAAGAAGGCAATCACGTTGATGCGGTCTTGCTGCTTTGAGAGGCCCGCGAACGACATCTTGGTGCCAGGGACCGCCCCTTTTGGATTCTTCAAGAAGGAATCGAGTTCGTCGTAACCCCAGGTCTTGTCTGCGAGCGCCTTCATCGAGCCAGAGTATGTGAATGTGGGATTAGAAGCGTGCTTCGCGCCAACGACGCCATAGATCGCGGGGCCAACCTTGTTCGGGCCGCCCTTTGCGATGTCGTGGCAGGTCGTGCAGCGCGAGAACACCTTCTCGCCCGCCGCAGCGTCTGCCGCCGGGATGACTGTGCCCCAGTCAGGTTTCACTTCGGCGACGACGGGACCGCTGCTGTCCGGCGTCTCAGCGACTTCGACCGCCATGCCGGGTTTGCCCGACTGGTGCGGCGCCATCCACTTTCCAACGACGATGTTCAAGCCGACGATGGCTAGAACGGTGGCGAGGACCCAGCCGAAAACTTTGTTCCATTCATAGGAATCCATCAGTGCAATCCTTGACTCAACTGTGCTGGAAGGGGGTCGAAGCCGCCGCGCCGGCGGCGCAACGTTATGAAGGCGGCGAGACAATAGCGGTGGCGCTTTTCGGGTCATTGCGGCGGAACGTCGCATTTTGGCGGCGCGCTTAAGGCTAGAACACACTCGCCCACATGAGCGACGCACTGATCCTTATTCCGGCCCGTATGGCCTCCACCCGGTTGCCGGGCAAACCTCTCGCAGACATCTGCGGTGCGCCGATGATCGTGCAGGTCTGGCGGCGCGCGATGGAGGCCAAGTGCGGGCGTGTTGCCGTCGCTGCCGCGGAGCGCGAAATCGTCGACGCGGTGACCCGGTCGGGTGGGGAAGCCGTGCTCACAGATCCCAACCATCCGTCGGGATCGGATCGAATTTACGAGGCGCTGAAGACGCTTGATGCGACTGCGACGCATGACGTCGTCGTCAACGTGCAGGGCGACCTGCCAACGCTTGACCCGGCCTTGGTGAGGGCGGTTGTCGAGGCGCTGAAGAATTCGGGTGCGGACATGTCCACCCTTGTGACCGAGATTCGCGAGCCGTCGGAGCGAACGAATCCGAACGTGGTGAAGGCGGTCGTTGCACTGCCAGATGGGGCAGCCGAGGGGCGGGCGCTTTACTTTACGCGGGCGACAGCGCCTTCGGGTGATGGGCCGCTTTATCACCACATCGGTATTTACGCTTACCGCAGACAGGCGCTTGATCGCTTTGTGAAGTTGCCGCCATCTCCGCTGGAGAAGCGCGAGAAGCTGGAGCAGCTGCGCGCGCTTGAGGCGGGGATGACGATTGCGGTGCGCGTTGTCGATACAATGCCGCTTGGTGTCGATACCCCGGAAGATTTGGAACGCGCGCGGCAGATGCTGGCGAAAGGGATGAAATGAGTCCGAGGCCGAACACGATCGCGTTCCAGGGTGAGCTTGGCGCCAATTCGCACTTGGCGTGCCGGGAGGTCTTTCCGGCGATGGAAGGGCTGCCGTGCCAGACGTTCGAGGATGCTTTCGCGGCGATGAGCGAAGGCAAGGCAAAGCTTGCGATGTTGCCGATCGAGAATTCGCTGCACGGACGGATCGCGGACATTCATCACCTGCTGCCGGATTCCGGGCTCTACATTATCGGCGAACATTTCGTGCGCATTCATCATCAGCTGATGGCGATGAAGGGGGCGACGCTTGAAGGCCTTAAGTCGGTGATGAGTCAGACGCCGGCGCTCGGGCAGTGCCGCAACATCATCCGTTCGCTGGGCTTATCGATGATCGTGGGTGCGGATACCGCGGGCTCGGCGCGGCGGGTGGCCGAGATGAAGGACCCGACTGTGGCTGCGCTTGCATCCACGTTGGCGGCGGAAATCTACGGGCTCAACATTTTGAAGGCCAACGTCGAAGATGCTGCGCACAACACAACGCGGTTCTTGATCCTGGCTAGCGAACCGGACGATGCGGAAGCCGGCACCGGCGATGTCGTGACGACATTCGTGTTCCGCGTGCGCAATGTGCCGGCGGCGCTGTACAAGGCGATGGGCGGGTTCGCGACGAACGGTGTGAACATGACAAAGCTTGAGTCGTATCAGCTCGAAGGCTCGTTCAACGCGACGCAATTCTACGCCGACGTCGAGGGGCATCCTGAGGATCGGCATGTGCGGCTTGCGCTGGAAGAGCTGCAGTTCTTTACGACGCACCTGCGGATCTTGGGTGTTTATCCGGCGCATCCGTTCCGGAAGTCCGTGGCCGCGAGCTAGGCCACGCGGCTAAGCGTCTTCGACCCAGCTTTTTACCAGCTGGTGTGCGATGGCGAGCGATGGGGGCATGCGCAGCTCCGGCGTGCCTTTTCGCAGGGCGGCCCGGCATTGATCCTTCGTGAACCACTGTGCGTCTGAGAGTTCGTTCATATCGAGCGTGATCTCGGTCGTGGCGGCGGTCGCGTAGCAGCCGATCATCAGCGACGACGGGTAGGGCCAAGGCTGCGTCGAGTGGAAGAAGACCTCACCGGTTCTGATGCCGGCTTCTTCGTGGAGTTCGCGGGCGACGGCTTCTTCGATCGTTTCGCCCGGTTCGACGAAGCCCGCGAGCGCCGAATAGAAGCCTTGCGGCCATTTCGCTTGACGGCCGAGTAGGCATTTGTCGCCGTTGAGCGCCAGCATGATCACGACGGGATCGGTGCGCGGGAAGTGCTCGGTGTTGCAGTTATCGCAGTAGCGTTTGTAACCGGCGTCGGCGAGGACGGTGGCTGCGCCGCAGTTCGCGCAGAAGCCGTGGCGCTGGTGCCAATCGATGATCGACTTGGCTTGCGCGAGGATTGCCGCGTCGCCCGCGTCGATTTCTTCGGCGATTGTGCGCAGATCGGAGAACTGGCCGAGCCCTGCGAGCGGGCCGTCGGCTGCCGGGTCGGACTGCTTCGAAATGTCGATCGCAAAATGCGCGGTGTCGCGCAGAAGCCCTAAGAAGACAACCGGGGTTCCCGGTTTGATCAGCTGGGTTGCGAGTTCGGTCGTGATCCAGCCGGTCTCGCGCTTGCCTTCGCGGTTTTTGATCAGGAACGGCATCAGCTTCCAAACCGGGATGAACAGCGAGCGCTTGTCCGCGACGGCCGCGCCCAGCCATTCCTGGTTCACGCGATAGTGCGCGGCGCGATCCAGCGGCGAGTTTGCGAAAATGTTCGGGTTTTTGGGCAGAAGCAGGCTCATACGCCCCCCAAGGTCGTGCGGCGAAAATCCACAGAAACGGGCGCGACAATTGCACGAGGCTTAGGGCCGCTGCAACGGAGGAAAGCTTGCGTTTGCGGGTGCTCGTTCTGCTATAGTTTTGGCGGGAGGTTGGCGGCGGACGTGTCCCTCGCCAACCCGGTCAGATCCGGAAGGAAGCAGCCGTAACGAGTTTCGACTCGGGTCGTTCACCAGCCTCCCACCTTCGCCCCGCTTCGCGGGGCTTCGGTGGGCGCAGCCCACCTACGCGGACCATCGGATGGCGAAGAAGGATAAGGGGTCGGACGCTCCTGCGGACGAGCCGGGCTTGGACTTGAAGGATGTGCCCAAACACATTGTGCTTGGGGCGCCTAAGCTTTCGTCGCAAAGCAAGATCCATACGCCGTATCGGGTGTTGGCGCGCAAGTACCGGCCGCAGACGTTTGAGGATGCGTTTATCGGGCAAGCGGCGATGGTGCGCACGCTGGCGAATGCGTTCGCTGCGGGGCGGATTGCCCATGCGTTCATGCTGACGGGCGTGCGCGGGGTGGGCAAGACGACGACGGCGCGCATTGTGGCGAAGGCGCTGAACTGCATTGGCAAAGATGGAAAGCGCACAGAGCCGACGGTGACGCCGTGCGGCGTGTGCGAGCCTTGCAAGTCGATTGCGGAGTCGCGGTGCACGGACGTGTTCGAGATGGACGCGGCGTCGCGGACGGGCATCGACGATATTCGCGAGATCGTCGAAGGCGTGCGCTACGCGCCGGCCGAGGTCCGGTTCAAGGTCTACATCATCGACGAAGTTCACATGCTGTCGAAGCAGGCGTTCAACGGGTTGCTCAAGACGCTCGAAGAACCGCCGCCGCATGTGAAGTTCATTTTCGCGACAACGGAAATTCGCAAAGTGCCGATCACGGTGCTGTCGCGGTGCCAGCGGTTCGATCTGAAGCGCGTGCCGGTGGACGAACTCGCGGCGCATTTGGGATTTGTGTGCAAGTCGGAGGCGCAGCCGGCCGACGATGCGGCGCTGGCGCTGATTGCGCGGGCGGCGGAAGGGTCGGCGCGCGATGCACTGTCGTTGCTCGATCAGGCGTTCGCGCATGCGGGTGGCGCGAAGATCGAGGAAGAGGCCGTACGCACGATGCTGGGCCTTGCGGATCGCAGCCGTGGGCTTCAGCTGTTTGCGATGCTGATGCGCGGGCAGATCGGCGAGGCGCTGGTCGAGTTTCGGACGCAGTACGATTCCGGCGCCGACCCGCTCGCGGTGCTGCAGGATCTCGCGCAGATTTGTCATGAGGTGACGCGGACGAAGGTGTTGTCTGGCGTGTCGAGTGCGGGGGCGACTGCGGAAGAGGCGAAGCGCCTGAAAGAGCTGGCGGAGAAGCTCTCCGTGCCGCAGCTTGCGCGGACGTGGCAGCTGATGCTGAAGGCGCTGGCCGAAGTGCAGGCGGCGCCGGATGCGGCGGCGGCGACCGAGATGGCGCTCATTCGCGTGGCCTATGCGGCGGAGTTGCCGCCGACGGATCAGTTGTTGCGGAACGCCGGGACGGGGGCGCCGGCGGCGTCGCCCTCATCGCCGGCGCGCAGCGGTTCGAGTGCGCCGCCGCCAGCGCCCTCGTTGCGCGCAACGAGCGGACCTCAGGCCGCGCGTACTGAGCCGACGATGAGTGCGGCGCCTCAGGCAGTGCAAGCCGCGCCGCGCGTCACGTTGCAGAACTTTGCCGACATGGTCGCTCTTGCGCGTGAGAACCGCGAAGTCAGACTGGTCTATGCGCTTGAGCATTGGGTTCATCTGGTGCGTTTCGAGCCCAAGCGGCTTGAGCTGCGGCTCGATCCGGCGGCACCACCCGCGTTGCCGGGCGAGTTGTCGGACAAGCTTGCGCGGTGGACCGGCGAGCGCTGGGTTGTCACGGTGTCGAGTGCGCAGGGCGAGGCGACGATTGCCCAGCAGAAAGAAACCGAGGATCAGGCGCGGCGCGCGTCGGCGGCGCAGGATCCGCTGCTGAAGGCGGCGATGGCCGCGTTTCCCGGCGCAAAGATCGTTGCCGTGCGCGACCGCGATGCGTTCGATGTCGAAGGCGAAGTTGAAGGTGGGGAGGCCTCGTGAAGAATTTCGGCGATATCATGAAGCAGGCGCAGCAGCTGCAGAAGCAGTTCCAGGACGCTCAGGAGCGTGTGACCGCGCTCGAAGCCGAGGGCCAATCCGGCGGTGGCATGGTGAGGGTCAAGATCAACGGCAAAGGCTTGGTGTCGGGCGTGCAAATCGACCCGTCGCTGATCGACCCGAAAGAGCCGGGCCTGCTCGAAGATCTGGTGCGCGCGGCGGTGAACGATGCGCGCGCGAAAGTGGACGCGCTGGTCGAGAGCGAGATGGCGAAGGTCACAGGTGGCTTGCCGTTGCCGCCGGGCTTCAAAATTTAACCCAATGGCGGCGCTCTCCGGACCTGAGATCGAACGGTTGGTTCAGCTCTTGAGCCGCTTGCCCGGCTTGGGCCCGCGGTCGGCGCGGCGGGCGGCGCTGGTGCTCATCAAGAAGAAGGAAAGTCTTTTGCAGCCGCTCGCGGCCGCTCTGGAAGAGGCGGGACGGGTGATCAAGTCGTGCGGGACGTGCGGCAATCTCGATACGTCCGATCCGTGCGGCGTGTGCGCCGACGCGAAGCGGGACGCGGGCCTCATCTGCGTCGTCGAAGATGTTGCCGATCTCTGGGCGCTTGAACGCGCGGGCGTGTTTCGCGGGCGCTATCATGTGCTCGGCGGCACGCTGTCCGCGCTTGACGGGCGCGGGCCGGATCAACTGAACTTGGGCTCGCTGATCGAGCGGGTGAGGGCCGGCGGTGTTCGGGAAGTGGTGCTTGGGCTGAATGCGACCGTGGAAGGGCAAACGACCGCGCACTACGTGACGGACATGATCGCGCCGCTCGGCGTGTCGGTGACCCGGTTAGCGCACGGCGTGCCGGTGGGCGGGGAACTGGACTATCTCGACGAAGGCACGCTGGCGGCCGCGTTTGCGGCGCGGCGGGCGATGTAGCTAGCGCCAGGCGGTGAGGGGCGCTAAACCCTCGCGCCATGTTTCTTTCGATTTCGACCACGCACCGGCCTGCGACCGATCTGGGCTTCCTTTTGATGAAGCATCCAGAGCGCATGCATGAGGTCGAGGTGGGGTTTGGGAAGGCGGTCGTCTTCTATCCGATCGCGACGGACGAGCGTTGCGAGGCGGTGCTGACGCTCGACGTCGATCCTATCGGGCTCGTGCGCGGACGCGGCGAGGCGGAAGGGTTGCTCGATCAATATGTGAATGACCGGCCGTATGCTGCGTCTTCGTTTCTGTCCGTGGGGTTAAACCGCATCTTCCGAACCGCGATGACGGGGGTGTCGCGGGAACGAGCGGAACTTGCGGCTGCAAAGATTCCGCTTGTTGTGAAGGTTTGTCCGCTGCCGGTGCGAGGCGGGGAGGAGTTGCTCGGCACGTTGTTCGCGCCGCTGGGGTGGAAGGTTTCGTTCGAGCGGGTCGAGGGGCCGCATGGGCCGTCTCGGTATGTTTCGCTGACGCTTGAGGGTGAGCAGCGGGTCGCGGAGGCGTTGTCGCATCTCTACGTGCTGATCCCCGTGCTCGATGACGACAAGCATTACTGGTCGGGCGATGATGAGGTGGAGAAGCTGCTCGCGAAGGCGGGGGCTTGGCTTGGCACCCACCCGTCGAAGGAACTGATCGCGAAGCGTTACCTGAAGCGGCGGCGGCTTGCGCGCATGGCGTTGGCGCGGCTCGCCAGCGAAGATCAAGCGGAGCTTGAGGCGCCGGAGGTGCGGCAGACGCGCGAGGAGGCGCTCGAGGCGCCTGTCCGGTTGAACGATCTACGTCTTGATGCGGTCGTCGAGGCGTTGGCGGCGACGGGTGCAAAGTTCGTCGTGGACCTTGGGTGCGGCGAGGGGAAGTTGCTTGGCCGGCTCATGCGCGACCGGCGGTTTGAGAAGATTGTCGGGCTCGACGCGTCTTCGCGGGCGCTGGAGACGGCGCGCGATCGGTTGAAGCTCGATATGGCGGGCGGGCCAAAGCGCGAGCGGGTGACGCTGCTTCACGGCGCACTGACCTATCGCGATGAGCGGTGGGCCGGTGCGGAGGCGGTGTCGCTGGTCGAGGTGATCGAGCACTTGGACGCAGATCGGCTGCCCGCGCTTGAGAAGGCCGTGTTCGGCGTGGCGCAACCGAAGCACGTCGTCGTGACCACACCGAATGCGGAATACAACGTGCTGTTCGAAAAGCTAACCGCGGGGGCCTTCCGGCATCCGGATCACCGCTTCGAGTGGACGCGGGCGGAGTTTGCGGCGTGGGCCGGCGGCGTGGCTGAGCGTTGCGGCTATGCGGTCAGCTATGCCGGGGTTGGCGAGGCGCATCCGGAACACGGGGCACCGACGCAGATGGCGGTGTTTGCGCGATGACCAGGGCCAGCGACGAAGTGCTTTCTGTGCCGGATTTTTCCCTGATCGTGCTGATCGGCGCGACAGGGTCGGGGAAGAGCACGTTTGCGGCGAAGCACTTTCTGAAGACCGAAATCGTGTCTTCGGACTATGCGCGTGGGCTCGTGGCGGACGATGAAAACGATCAAGCGTCGTCCGGGGACGCGTTCGATCTGGTACGTGCGATTGCAGAGAAGCGGCTCAAGAACCGGCGGCTGACCGTCATCGACGCGACGAATGTGCGCTCGGCCGATCGCAAGCAATGGGTTGAAGTGGCGCGACGTTGGCATGCACTGCCGGTGGCGATTGTGATCGATCCGGGGCTCGATGTTTGTATCGAACGCAACAAGTTGCGGCCTGACCGGCAGTTCGGGCCGCAGATTCCGCAACGGATGATCCATGAAATCCGGCGCGGTTTGGGCGGACTGCAGCGCGAAGGGTTCCGGCAGATTTGGCGACTGTCGTCGGTCGAGGGGGTTGATGCTGCACGTGTGGAACGCAGACCGCTGTGGACCGACCGGCGTGGCGAGAAGGGGCCGTTCGATATCATCGGCGATGTGCACGGGTGCGCGGACGAGTTGGAGCAATTACTTGCGGAGCTTGGCTATCGCGTGACGTGGGGCGCGGATCGTTCTGTGCATGTCGAGGCACCCCATGGGCGTACCGTTGTGTATGTCGGCGATCTTTGTGATCGCGGCCCGCGGTCGCCGGATGTCTTGCGCATCGTGATGTCGATGGTGGCGGCCGGCACCGGCATGGTCGTGCAGGGAAACCACGATAAAAAGCTGATGCGTTGGCTCGACGGTCGCGACGTGAAGATCGCGCACGGGCTGCAAGAGACGATTGACCAGATGAATGCGGAGACCCCCGAGTTCCGCAGAGTGGTGAAGACGTTTGTCGACGAGCTGCGCAGTCACTATTGGCTCGATGGCGGGCGGCTCGCTGTGGCGCATGCGGGTTTGAAGGAAGATATGATCGGGCGCGGGTCGCCGACGGTGCGCGACTTTGCGCTCTATGGCGAGTCCACGGGGGAGATCGACGAGTTTGGGTTGCCGGTTCGGCTCGATTGGGCTGCGAAGTATAGAGGGGCAACGACAGTCGTTTACGGGCACACGCCGGTGCCGGAGGCGGAGTGGGTCAACAACACGATCTGCATCGATACAGGCTGCGTTTTCGGCGGCAAGCTAACAGCTCTGCGCTGGCCGGAGCGGGATCTCGTCAGTGTGCCGGCGGCGCGCGTCTATTACGAGCCGATCAAGCCGCTGCATGCGGTTTCGGCGCGCTCTGCGCAGAGCGAAGCGGACGATATGCTCGACTATGCCGACGTGTCGGGGCGGCGGTGGATCGATACGGCGCTGACGAAGCGCATTGTTGTGCCGGAGGAAAATGCGGCGGCAGCGCTTGAGATCATGAGCCGGTTCGCGATCGCGCCGCAGTGGCTGATCTATCTGCCGCCGACGATGTCACCGGTGGAGACGTCACCTGTCGATGGATGGTTGGAGCGGCCCGAGGAAGCGTTTGCGTTCTTCAAGAGCCGCGCTCAGGCGGAGATCGTTTGCGAAGAAAAGCACATGGGATCGCGTGCGTTGCTGGCGGTGTGCCGTGACAATGCGGTGGCGCGGCGGCGGTTTGGGGTTGTGAGCGACGAGGCTGGCGCTATTTGGACGCGCACGGGGCGGGCGTTTTTCCCTGACGCCGCGACCCGCGATGCAGTGCTTGAAGGTGTGCGCCAGGCGGCCGATCGCGCGGCGTTGTGGGAAGAGCTGGGCACGGACTGGCTGTTGCTCGACGCCGAGATCATGCCGTGGTCGGCAAAGGCTTCGAGTTTGATCGAGCAACAGTATGCGCAAGTGGCGGCGTCGGCTGTCTCGGGGCTTTGTGCCTCGGCGGAGGCGGCGGCGCGGGCGGTCGCGCGCGGGGTTGATCTTGGTGGGATGGACGGGCGGCTCTCGGAGCGCTTGGTGCGGGCGCAGAAATACTCGTCGGCGTGGGCGCCCTATGTGTGGCCGGTGAACGGGATTGGTGACCTGCGGATTGCGCCGTTTCATCTGCTTGCGAGCGAAGGTGCCGTGCACTTCGACAAGGATCATCTGTGGCACATGCGGATCAGCGAGCGGCTCGCGGAACATGGCGGGCCGATGATGACGGTTACCGACTACCGGATTGCGCGGACCGATGACGATGCGGTGCTGAGTGCGTTGGCGCAGTGGTGGGAGGAGCGCACGTCGCGCGGAAGCGAAGGGATGGTCGTGAAGCCGCGTGCGTTCATCGCGCATGGGGAGAAGGGGATTGTGCAACCGGCATTGAAGGTGCGGGGGCGCGAGTATCTGCGCATCATCTATGGGCCGGAGTACGATGCGCCGGAGCACCTTTCGCGATTGAAATCTCGCGGGCTTGGGGCGAAGCGAGCGCTGGCGCTTCGCGAGTTTTCGCTGGGGCATGAGGCACTGACGCGGTTTGTCGCGCGGGCACCGCTCCGGCGGGTGCATGAGTGCGTGTTTGCGGTGCTGGCGCTTGAAAGCGAGCCGATTGATCCTAGACTTTGAGGGCTAACCATCGTGCCGTCTTGACGAGGTGGGGCGTTGGATTTACGTCCACGGGCCATGGCTAAGCTTCCTATTCTTGTTGCTCCCGATCCGGTGTTGAAGCAGGTGTCGCAGCCCGTTGCTGAGGTGACGGACGAGTTGCGCCGTCTGATGGACGACATGCTGGAGACGATGTATGCGGCGCCGGGGATCGGCTTGGCCGCGATCCAGATCGGCGTGGCCAAGCGCATCATCGTGATCGACCTCGGCAAGGATAAGCCCGGCGCGGACGACGGCGGCGACGCCGAGAAGAAGAAAGAGAAAGATCCCGATCCGATGTACTTCGTGAACCCGGAGATCGTCTGGGCGTCGGACGAGCTTGTGATGTGCGAGGAGGGGTGCCTGTCGGTGCCGGACCTCTATGAGGAGGTCGAGCGGCCGGCGCGAGTGAAGGTGCGGTACCTCGACTATCACGGGAAGAGCCAAGAGATCGATTGCGAGGGGATGCTCGCGACCTGCATTCAGCACGAGATGGATCATCTTGAGGGCGTGCTCTTTATCGATCATCTGTCGCGGCTGAAGCGCGAGATGATGCTCAAGAAGCTCGTGAAAGCGCGGAAGCGCGAATCGGTTGGTTAAATTGCGCCTCGCGTTTCTCGGCACGCCGCCGTTTTCGGTGCCGACGCTTGAGGCGTTGGTGGCGGCCGGGCACGAGGTCGTTTGCGTTTACTCGCAGCCGCCACGGCCTTCCGGGCGTGGGCACAAGTTGCAGCCGTCGGCGGTTCACGCTGCGGCCGATGCGCTTTCGATTCCGGTGCATGTGCCCGTCAGCTTGAAGAGCGCGGAGGAGCAGGCGGCGTTTGCGGCGCTTTCGCTCGATGCGGCGGTGGTGGTGGCGTATGGGCTGTTGCTGCCGAAGGCGATTTTGGCGGCGCCGCGGCTTGGGTGTTTCAATTTGCACGCGTCGCTGCTGCCGCGTTGGCGCGGGGCGGCACCTATTCACCGCGCCGTGATGGCGGGCGACACCGAGACCGGCGTCATGGTGATGCGGATGGAAGAGGGGCTCGATACAGGCCCGGTGCTCTCGACGTGGCGCTGCCCGATCAGCGACGCGACGACCACAGGCGAGTTGCAGGATGTGCTCGCGCGTGAAGGTGCGCGGCTGATGGTTGCGACGCTCGGCGGCGACTTGCGTGACGTGGCGCAGAGTGCCGCGGGTGTGACCTACGCGAAGAAGATTGTGCCGGAAGAGGCGCGGATCGATTGGTCCAAACCGGCGCGCCAGGTGCTGCGGCACATCCATGGGCTTAACCCAGCGCCGGGGGCGTGGACGATGGCGGGGGAGGCGCGGTTGAAAATTTTGCGTGCGCGCCTTGTCCCGGGCGGCGGTGTGCCGGCAACGGTCATCGCGGCGCCGTTCGTCGTGGCGTGCGGTGAGGGGGCGATCGAGGTCGTGGAATTGCAGCGCGCTGGGCGCGGCGCGCAGGGCGTCGACGAGTTTCGCCGCGGGTTTCCCATGGCGGTCGGGATGCGGCTCGGCTGATGCGGTGGAAGCTGATCATCGAGTATGACGGGTCGCCGTTCGTCGGGTGGCAGCGGCAAGACAATGGCCCTTCCGTTCAGGCGGCTGTCGAGCAGGCGATCCTGAAGCTCTCCGGCGAGGTCGTAACGATCGCGGCGGCCGGGCGGACAGATGCCGGCGTGCATGCGTTCGGTCAGGTGGCGCATGCCGACATCGCGAAAGAGCTGACGCCGGACAAGATGCGCGATGCGCTGAACGCGCACTTGCGGCCGCATCCGGTGGCCGTGTTGTCGGCGGAGATTGTCGCGGACGCATTTCACGCGCGGTTCGATGCGACGGGGCGGCACTATCTCTATCGCATCGTCAACCGGCGCTCGCCGTTGACGTTCGATCTGGCGAAGGCTTGGCAGGTGCAGGCGCCGCTTGACGCGGAGGCTATGCACGCCGCGGCGCGACGGCTCGTTGGGCACCACGACTTCACGACGTTTAGGGCGGCGGAGTGTCAGGCGAAATCGCCGGTGAAGACGCTCGACCGGCTGGACGTTTCGCGGGTGGGCGAAGAGATATCCGTGCGCGCGTCGGCGCGGTCGTTCCTGCACCATCAGGTGCGCTCGATGGTGGGGACGCTGAAGATGGTGGGTACGGGCAAGATGACGGCGAACGATGTCGCGGCTGCGCTGGCGGCGCGCGATCGCACGCAGTGCGGGCCGGTGGCGCCGCCGGATGGGCTGTATCTTGTGCGCGTGGACTACGGCGTGAGGTCGACGAGTTCGACCTGATCGGTTGCGATCGGCCTGCCGAAGAAGCCACTGCCGACGCGGGCGAAGCGTTCGGGCGCATCGGTTCCCATGAACGTGGGCAGCTTGGTGGGACCGGTGCGACGCAAGGCCCGGGTGTCGAGGAGATGTTCGACCTCTTGGGCTGTGGTCGCGGCGCTGTCCACGAGCATGACGTTTTGGCCCACGGCCTTTGCGATCGGTGCGACGAGGACGGGGAAGTGCGTGCAGCCGAGGACCAGCGTGTCGGGGCGGTCTGCCGCTTTGAAGATGTCGTCGAGGTAGCGTTCGGCGGCGAGTTCGGGGACGGGACCGTCGGTCCAGCCTTCTTCGGCAAGCGAAACGAAAAGCGGGCAGGCGCGTTGGACGATCCGGGCGCCGGGTTTGAGCGCGTGGATTGCGCGGACATAGGCGCCGCCGCGGACGGTGCCTTCGGTCGCGATGACGGCGATGGGACCGCCTTTGCTTGCGGCGACGGCGGCGCGGGCGCCGGGCTCGACCACGCCGAGGACGGGCACCGGTGCGTAGGCGGCTGTGAGGACGGGCAGTGCGACGGCTGAGGCGGTGTTGCAGGCGACGACGATCAGCTTTGGCTGAAAGCGCATGAGCGCGCGGGTGGCTTGCACGGCGTAGCGCGTGACGGTCTCAGGGCTCTTCGTGCCGTAGGGCAGGCGGGCGGTGTCGCCGAGATAGACGAGATGTTCGGCAGGCAGGCGCTTGGCGATCGCGGCGGCGACGGTGAGCCCGCCGACGCCGGAGTCGAAGATCGCGATCGGGGCGTCGCTCATTGTCACGAACCTGGCGGCAGCCAAAGGCTGGCGGCGAAGGGCAGGCCGAACTGGAAGTAGTAGATTTGCAGGACGAAGCCTATGAGCGCGACGCTTGCGGCAATGCTCCAGCCTGCGTCGAGGGCCGTCTCGGCGATGTAGTAGCGATAGTAGAGCGTGAAGACCATCGCGAACATGTAGAGGCCCATCACGTCGTTGGCGGCGACGATGCCGCCTGCGTACATGAGAAATGGGATCATGCTGAACAGATAGACGACGATCGTGCCCCAGTTGTGCGCGACGATCAGGGGCGCGTAGCGATGCGACAGCCCTAAGAAGCGCAGCACGAAGATCATCGCCAGCGGGAAGATCATCCATTGAAGGGTAAAGGCGATCGTCGAGAACATGACTTCCGCAAAGCCAAAGGCGTCGATCAGCGCGGGCTGGCCGTGCCTCATGCGCAAATCGTTGGCCACGTCTGTTGCGATGATGTCCGTTACGATGTTCATCGGCGCGACGATCAGGATCGCCAGGAACGAGCGGTAGAAGCCCTCGACGGAGAGGTCGAACTTGTCCCAGGCGCGCTTGTCGCGCAGCACGAGCGCGAAGGCGGCGTCGAGGGAGCGGTTGATGTAGGCGAGGTTCACCGTGGTCATGGCGTCGTCTCGGCGAAGTATGCGTTGAGGATCGCTTCGTAGATTTTCGTCAGGCGTTCCAGGTCGGTGAGCCGAACGCACTCATCCGTCTTGTGCATCGTCGTGCCGGCAAGGCCGATCTCGGCGACCGGGCAGTGGTGGTGGATGAAGCGGGCGTCTGAGGTGCCGCCCGTGGTCGAGAAGTTCGGCTTGTCGCCCGTCGCACCGGCGATCGCTTGTTCGAGCAGGGACGTGAACGTGCCGCGCTCGGTCAAGAATGGGTGGGCGCCACGGGTGAACTTTAGCTCGTGCGTCAGGCCCAAGGGTTTCAGTGCGGCGTCGCATTCGCCTTCGATCCAGCGTTCGAGCGCTTCGGCGGATTGTTGGGTGTTGAAGCGGGTGTTGAACGTCGCGCGGGCGCTCGCCGGGATCACGTTGGTCGCCGGGTTGCCGACGTCCACGGTCGTGACTTCAAGGTTTGAGGGTTGGAAGTCTTTCGTGCCGGTGTCGAGTTTGCGAGCGGTGATGCGCGCGAGGGCGGCGACAAGGCCTGGGATCGGGTTGCGGGCGCGGTCGGGATAACCGACATGGCCTTGCACGCCGTTGACCGTGAGGTAGCCTGTCAGGCTGCCGCGACGGCCAATTTTCACGGTGTCGCCGGCCTGGAACTCCGCTGTCGGTTCGCCGACGATGCAGTGGTCGATGCGCTCGCCGTTTTGCTTCATCCATTCGAGGACGCGTACGGTGCCGTCAACGGCGGGGCCTTCTTCGTCACCCGTGATCAGGAGGCTGATCGAGCCGCGGTTGCGGTGGCGCTCCCCCAAGCGGGCGACCGCGGCGACGAAGGCTGCAATCGCGCTCTTCATGTCGGCGGCGCCGCGGCCGAACAGCGTGCCGTCGGCGACTGCGGCCTCGAACGGGTCGAAGCGCCAGGTGGACGCGTCGCCGGGCGGGACGACGTCGGTGTGGCCGGCAAAGCAGAAGTTCGGAGCGGCGGTTCCGAGGCGTGCGTAAAGGTTCTCGATCCTCGGGCCGCCGGTCGCGAAGGCCAGCCTGGTACAGGTGAAGCCCAAAGCCGTGAGCGCGGCTTCGAGCGCGGCCAGCGCGCCGCCATCGGCGGGGGTCACGCTACGGCAACGGATCAGGTCACGCGCAAGCGGTAACGGATCGGACAGGCTCGCGCGCACTTGTGTTTCCATGGGGGCGATTTAGAACCGGTGGGTGGTCACGTCAAACTCAACCACATACGGGTTAACAGCGAGGAAGCTATGGCGGGACGTCTTCACGGAAAAGTGGCCATTGTAACAGGCGGCGCGTCGGGGATCGGGCGGGGGACAGTCGATCTTTTCGTGCGCGAAGGGGCCAAAGTGGTCGCCGCCGACATTCAGGACGACAAAGGGGCGCGCCTCGTCGAGGAGCTGGGCGGAGCCGTCCGCTACGTGCGCTGCGACGTGACGCGCGAGGGTGACGTGAAGGGGGCGGTTGATCTTGCGGTAAAGGCGTTCGGACGGCTCGACTGTATTTTCAACAACGCGGGAACGCCGGGCGCGATCGAGAACGCGGAGACCGTGACGGGTGAGAGCTTCGATGCGGTCATGCGCCTGCATGTGCTGGGGGCCATGTTCGGCATGAAGCATGCTGCGCCTGTAATGCGCGAGCAGGGCGGCGGGTCGATCATTTCGACGGCGTCGATTGCCGGTCTGCGGAATGGCTATGGGCCGCTTCTCTATTCGGTTGCGAAGGCTGCGATCGTGCATATGACGAAGGTGTCGGCGGCGCAGCTTGGGCCGATGAACATCCGCGTGAACTGCATTTGTCCCGGTCTGATCGCGACGCCGATCTTTGCAAAGGGGGTTGGGCTCGCAACCCAAGTTGCCGATCAGACCGTGACGGCGATCCAAGGCGTGATGAAAAATTCTCAACCGATCCCGCGTGCGGGGTTGCCGGCGGACATTGCCGAGGCGGCACTGTTTCTTGCTTCCGACGGATCCGGGTTCGTGAACGGTCATGCGCTTGTCGTCGATGGCGGAATCACCGTTGGACCGACGGGCGCGGCGCAGGAGGCGGTCTATGCGCCCTTCATACAGGCGATGGGGATCGATCCGGCAACGCTTGAGCAAATGAACGCTCCGGCGAAAGGGTAGAACCATGATCATCGTGGCGGGCAGCGTGCGTGTCGATCCGGCGAAGCGCGAAGCGGCGCGGGCGATCATGGAGAAAGTGATTACGGCGTCGCGTGGCGAAGACGGGTGCATCGACTATGCGTATGCGGTCGACGTGCTCGATCCGGGCCTCGTGCGCGTGTGGGAGGTGTGGCGCGACCGCGAGACGTTGCAGCGGCACTTTCAGACGCCGCACTTGGGCGAGTGGCGGGCGGCCTGGCCGACATTCGGGATCAGCGACCGGAAGCTCGCGATTTACGATGTCAGCGGCACGACGGCGCTCTGACGGCTCAGCTTGCTCGCGGGGCTGCATTCAGTGCTTCGACAATAAGTTCCAACGCCGCTTCGGCGAACCAGTTCATGTTTGTCCAACGGTCGCTTGTGCCAGTGCGTAGCGTTCGTACGATCGAAACGGGACCCGAGACTGCAATGCAGGTGTGGCCCGCCGGGTCGCCGTAGCCGTTGCCGTCGGGGCCAGCTGCGCCGGTTTCGGCGAGGCCCCATTCGACGCGGTGTTTGGTTTTGATCGTTTCAGCGAGGAACGCGGCGTAGGGTTCGCTTGACGAGCGCATGCCGCCCAAGCTTTCGCGATCGAGATTGAGCAGGCCTTTGAAGGCGCGCGGCGAATATATGACGCCGCCGCCTGCGTAGTAGGCAGAGGCGCCGGGGACTGCGAGCAGGGCAGCCGAGATGAGTCCGCCGGCTGAGGACTCTGCGACCGCGATGCGCTCTTTGCGGGCAATGAGGAGGATGGCGGCCGTGGCGGCGGTCGGGCGTGGGTCGTGCATGTAGGGTCCTAGTAGATGCCAGGGATGATGCGGTAGGGCACGCGTTTGACGTAGCTGTCCCAAAGCGCGCCGTATTTCTCGGCGCAGCGGCGGTCGTCGTCGATCTGGCGGGGGACGAGCAAGGCGACGTAGTAGAGCGGGTAGAGCCACGGTCCGATGTGGGTTGGGTAGCCGAGCGCGAGTGCGAGGCCGATGGCCATCAGGAACTCACCCAGATAGTTCACGTGGCGTGAAACGCCCCAGAACCCGTTGACAAGGAGTTTGTGCTTGCCGTCGGTCAGGACTTCGGGGGCGATCCCGAGGAACTTTGCGGTCGGGTCGCGCTTGAATGTGTATTTTTGCATGTTCGCGCCGCGTGCGAGTGACCAGCCTGCGAAGAAAATCGCTGCCGCAGCGACGAGCATTGCCGTTGGCGTGTGCGGGTTGGGCAGCTCTGCGGTCGACCAGAGGCCGATCGTGTAGAAGTACGGGTAGAAGAGCAGGCATCCCCAGCCGAGCTTGAAGCCCATGCGCTCGGCGAAGAAGTCGTAAGTATAAAGATGCACGCGCTCGAAGAAGAGGTACTCGCTCAAGAAGAATGTGAATAGCGCCGCGTAGAGCGCAACGCCGGGCGAAGGGTCGCCGGGGTGAGTCAGATAGTGATGCGCGGCGAACGAGTAGATGTTGAGGCCCAGCATCGTCGCGCCGACCATATAGAGCCACATCTTTGCGTCGATGCGCCCGCCCAGCCATTGTGGGTTTGGGGCGCGGCCGAGGAAGAGGTCGGCTAGCAGGCCTTTGCCCGTGCTTGGTTCGGGCAGGACGACGGCTGCCGTGAACAGCAGACCGAATACACAGGCGCCTGCCAACCCTTCCCAACGCGTGGTCCAGAAGAAATCCCACGCGAGCCATCCCGATTGGCAGGCGAGCGCCCAAAGGGCGATCGTTAGTACAAAAACGATGAGGCCGTTGAGGCGATAGCGGAGGGGCTTTCCGGTCGTGGGGTCCGTTACGTAGCCGTCCACGGTGCGCGCGGGGACGATGAGGTGCAGCGCCGTTACGAGTGCGTACACGGCCAAGGGTGCCAAGAATCCTGCGATGGTCACGAGAGATCCTTCGTTGAGCGGGCGAAGATTTCGATGGCGGTGCGGCGCGGCAGCATTCGGCCAAGTACGAAGCGCGCAATGCGGTTTGTGGTACCCGGCACGACCACGGGGCCGCGGCCTAGTGCGTCGAGCGTCTGTTCCGCGACGGTGGCGGCATCGAGCGTGCCGGGGGCATCTTTACCGGCGGCTTTTGCATAGCCTGGTGTGCGGATGGCGCCTGCGCTTGAGACAATAACGTCAACGCCGTGTGGCTCCAGCTCGCGCCAAAGGCCTTCGCCGAGCACGATGTTGAAGGCTTTGGACGCGGCGTAGGTCGCGATGCGTGGCGCGCCTTGATAGCCCGCCAACGACGACATCAAGACGATGCCGCCGCGGCCGCGTGCCGTCATCTTCGGCGCGAGCGTGCGGGCGACAATGAGCGGGCCGCGGATGTTGACGTCCACAACGCCGAGCAGATCGTCCATCGGGCGGCTTGTGAGTTCGCCGACGGGCGCGAACGCGGCGTTGTAGACGGCGAGGCCAATGTCGGTATTCGCGATGAGCGTGGCAAGTGCGTCGGCGAGGTCGGGGCGCGCGAGGTCGAAGGCTTGCGTGCGGACTTGAACGCTGGTGTTCGCGCGCACAGTTTCGGCCACGGCTTGAAGGTGGTCGGCTCTGCGCGCCAGCAGGAGTAGGTTTAAGCCACGCGTTGCGAGTGCTGCCGCGAAGGCTGCGCCAAGGCCCTCCGATGCGCCTGCTACGAGTGCCCAAGGGCCGTACTTTCGGGCGAAGGGCGTTGCCGTGGTGCTTTCGTTCATTTCGGATGCGTCTCGCAGCGTCGCGCTACAATACAACAATTCTTCCCATGTACAGGCGGGACCGATCATGCGTGGCGGCGTCACTTGTAGCGTCCGCATCTGGCAACGCCTGCATGTCAAGGCAGGCGGGCGGTATCGCCTCGGTCCACGCCCGCGAGGGCGGGTCGGCTTCGCAGAACTGTCACATCGGCTTCCCACCTTAGGGCAAACAGGGAGGATTGCTTGACGAAGGTTGTTTGGTCGAAGCCGTGGTACCGGTCACGCGGAATATGGGGCGCGTTCTTTGGGTTTGTGGGCACAATCTATGGGCTGTGGGCGACCGTGCTGCCGTGCGGGCCGGAGCAGATGTTGCACAACTATCTGTCGGCCGCTGTGACGTTCTATGGGGCGTATCTCGCGTTCGTGGGGCGCACGTCGGCGTCGCAGCCGGTGCACATTTTCTGGCGGCGGAAGGTCGAGGTACTGGACTAGAGTTTGTTGATCGGGATTTTTAGGTAGCTCGTGCCGTTCTGCTCCGGCGGGGGCAAGTTGCCGGCGCGGATGTTCACCTGGATCGAGGGGAGTATGAGCACCGGCATGGAAAGCGTCTTGTCGCGTGCCGTGCGCATCGCGACGAAGTCGTGTTCGCCGATACCGTCGTGAATGTGCACGTTTTTTTCGCGTTGTTCGGCCACTGTCGACTGCCAGGCGTAGGTGTCGCGGCCGGGCGCTTTGTAGTCGTGGCACATAAAGAGGCGCGTCGCAGGCGGTAGGGCCAAGATGCGTTTGATCGAGCGATAGAGAGCGCTGGCGTCACCACCGGGGAAGTCGGTGCGCGCGGTGCCGTAGTCGGGCATGAATAGCGTGTCGCCGACGAAGACCGCGTCGCCGATCTTGTAGCTCACACAGGCTGGGGTGTGGCCGGGGGTGAACATGACCTCGATGTCATTGCTGCCGAGCGGGAGTTTGTCGCCGTCGCGCACCAACCGATCAAAGTCGCGGCCGTCCACGGATTGGTCGGCTTGATTGAAGATCGTGCGGAACACGTTTTGGACTTTGGTGATGTGCTCGCCGATCACGATCTTGGCGCCGGTCTTGCCGCGCAGATATGCGCCGGCGGAGAGGTGGTCTGCGTGGGCGTGGGTTTCGAGGATCCAACCGATCGAGAGGCCGTTCTCCTTTGCGGCTGCAAGGACCGCATCGGCCGATCGGGTCGATGTGCGGCCGGATTTTTGGTCGTAGTCGAGGACTGGGTCGATGACAGCGGCACTGCGGGTCGCGGGGTCCGACACCAGATAGGTGACGGTGAACGTTGCTTCGTCAAAGAAGGCTTGGATCCGGGTTGGCATGTATTTCTCTCCGTTGGCTTGACTTATATATTAGCGATCACTAAATTAGCAAGTGCTAAATTATAGGTCTCCTGTGAACGCGCTAACCACCCATGAAATGAAGGCGATGCAGGCCAGCGCCGGGGCGGCGGCCGACCTGCTGCGGGCGCTATCGAACGAAGCGCGGCTTTTGGTGTTGTGCCGGCTTGGACAAGGAGAAATGCCGGTCGGGGCATTGATCGACGCCGTCGGATTGAGCCAATCGGCGTTGTCGCAACATCTGGCGAAGCTGCGCGCCGACGGACTTGTGGCGACCCGGCGCGAGGGGCAGACGATTTTCTACCGCATCGCCGATGCGCGCGTGGGCGCGTTGATCGGGGCGCTGCATGGGATTTTTTGCAAACCAGCGAAGGAACGAAAGACATGACAACCAACGAATGCGGGTTCACGGCGCTGAAACCGCTCGAAGCGAAGCGCCTTTTGGACGAAGGGCGCGCAATCCTGGTGGATATCCGCGATCCAAACGAGTTCGCGCGCGAGCATATCATCGGGGCGCGGCTTGTGCCGCTTGCCTCACTCGACGCGCACGACTTCGACCGGGAGCGGGCGGCGGGGAAGGTTGCGATCTTCCAATGCCAAAGTGGGCGGCGCACGGCGATGAATGCGGCGCTGCTGATCGGGGCAGGGTTCAAAGAGACCTATGTGGTGGACGGCGGGCTGAACGGATGGCGTAGTGCGGGGCTGCCGGTGCACTTGGACCGCGGCCAACCGATCGATCTGCAGCGTCAGGTGCAGATTGCCGCCGGCAGCTTGGTGCTGAGCGGGGTCGCTCTCGCCGCGCTGGTTTCGCCGTGGTTCGTGGTGCTGAGCGGATTTGTGGGCGCTGGGCTTGTGTTTGCGGGTGCGAGCGGATCGTGCGCGATGGCGCAAGTATTGGCCCTGATGCCGTGGAACCGGCCGCGCGCGGTTGCGGCGTGAGCGACTTCATCCTGACGATTGCCGATCTACTTGCGGTTCTGTCGGGTACCGTGGTGGGCTTGACATTGGGTGTCGTGGGCGGTGGCGGATCGATCTTGGCCGTGCCGCTGTTGCTCTATGTCGTTGGCGTCTCCAATCCGCATGTTGCGATCGGGACGAGCGCGCTTGCGGTGTCGGTGAATGCGTTCGCAAACTTGATCGCTCACTCGCGCGCTGGGAACGTGAAGTGGCCTTGCGCAGTGGTGTTCGGCGCGTCAGGCGTTGCGGGGGCGTTTGCGGGATCTACGCTCGGCAAGCTCGTGGACGGCGAGAAGCTATTGTTCCTTTTCGGGCTTGTGATGGTAGCGGTTGCGATCGCGATGCTGCGCCCGCGGCAAGCGGAGGGCGATCCCAACGTGCGGATCACGCCTCAGATTGCGGTTCGGCTGGTCGCGATCGGCTTGCTAACAGGATTGCTTGCCGGGTTCTTCGGGATCGGCGGCGGGTTCTTGGTGGTGCCGGGCATCATGCTGGGCAGCGGGATGGCGATGCTGAGTGCAGTCGGGTCGTCGTTGTTTTCGGTCGGTGCGTTTGGCCTTACGACTGCAACAACCTACGCGCTCGACGGGCTCGTCGATTGGCGGATCGCCGCGGAATTTATCGCGGGCGGCCTGTTGGGTGGCTTGGGTGGACTCGCCCTGGCGCAACGTTTGGCCACACAGAAGGGGATGCTGACCAGGGTGTTCGGTGTGTTGGTGCTCGCTGTGGCCGGCTACATGCTTTGGCGCAGCGCGGGCGCGCTCACTTAGATCGACTTTGAAATCGATGTGCACTGCACCTTCCTAGTCGCGGAGGAGTTCGTTGATGCTCGTTTTCGAGCGCGTGCGTTCGTCCACGGTTTTGACGATCACGGCGCAATAGAGCGACGGTTTGCCAGGTGCGCCCGGCAGCGTGCCTGCAACCACGACCGAGTATGGCGGCACGCGGCCTTGGTGGATTTGGCCGGTTGCGCGGTCCACGATTTTCGTCGACTGGCCGATGAAGACGCCCATGCCGATGACGGCACCTTCGCCGACGATGACGCCTTCGGCGACCTCGCTGCGCGCGCCGACAAAGCAGTTGTCTTCGATGATGACCGGGTTTGCTTGCAGCGGTTCCAGCACGCCGCCGAGGCCCGTTCCGCCGGAGATGTGGCAGTTCTTGCCCACTTGCGCGCACGAGCCGACGGTTGCCCAGGTGTCGATCATCGTGCCTTCGCCGACGCTGGCGCCGACATTGATGAAGCACGGCATCAACACCGCGCCGCGGGCGACGTGGGCCGAGTGGCGCACGATTGCGCCCGGTACGGCGCGAAAGCCGGCGCGCGCGAAGTCGGCGTCGGTCCAGTTCGCGAACTTGGAAGGGACCTTGTCGTACCAGGGCGCGCCGCCGGGGCCGCCTGCGATCGGTTCCATCGGTTTCAGGCGGAAGGAAAGCAGCACCGCTTTCTTGATCCATTGATGCGTGTGCCACTCGCCGCCGGTCTTCTCGGCGACTTTGAATTCGCCGCAGTCGAGGGCAGCCAGCGTTTCCTCGATCGCTTTGCGCGCGGGACCGGTGGTCGCGGGCGAGATCGTGTCGCGCGCTTCCCAGGCTTGGTCGATCGTGGCTTGCAGGTTGGTCCAGCTCATCGGGCGTCCTTGAGGCGAATGGTGGTGAGGAATTTTGCGAGATCGTCGGTTCTAAAGTGCACGTGCTTTGCGTCGGGTGGGACCTCGCCCCAACCGCGCACGGCCGGGTCGGCATGGCCTTCGTCGGATCGAACGAGCACGGTCGTCATACCCAACTCGTGCGCGGGGGCCAAGTTGCGGTCGAGGTCTTCGAACATGGCGGCGCGTTTCGGGTCGACTGCGTGCTTGTCGATGAAACGGGTGAACGTCTCGCGCCTTGGCTTCGGGATGAAGTCGGCGTGGACAATGTCGAAGATGTCTTCGACATGGTCATGGATGCCGATGCGGTCGAGGACGCGCTTGGCGTGGGCGACGGTGCCGTTCGTGAAGACAAGGCGGCGGCCAGGAAGGTGCGTTAGCGCGTCGGCGAGCGCTTCGTTTGCTGGGATGACGGAAACGTCGATGTCGTGCACGAAGCTCAGAAACTTTTCCGGCTTGATGGCGTGCAGTTTCATGAGACCGGCAAGCGTCGTGCCATGCTCGCGATAGTACTGTTTCTGCAGGCGGTAAGCTTCGTCGCCGTCGACTTGCAGCAGGTCGGTGATGAACGCCCGCATCTTGACGTCGATCTGTTCGAACAGATTGCAGGACGGCGGATAGAGCGTGTTGTCGAGGTCGAAGACCCAGGCGTCGATATGGGTGAAGTCGGGCTTAGGTTGGGTCATGGAGGTGGCGGAATAGCGCGGGGACGGCCGTACCGCAACCGAATGTTAACCAGGTTGGGAAAAGCGGCCTTAAGCCCAAGCGCCGTAGGCTTACGGCTTCGAATTCGAAGGTGGTGTCATGCTGAAGCGGCTGATCGGCAAGATCGCGGACGGGGAGCTTTTCCCGGGCAAGATGACGTATCACGAGGCGCGCGCGTCGCTTGAGGCGCATGCGCACAGTGCGCGCGTTTTTCTGGCAAAGCGGCCGGATGTCGAGCCTGAGATCCTTTACTACCTCGCAACCGACGATGCCGTGGAAGTGCGCCGGTTGGTGGCGGCTAATCCGGGGACGCCGCAGCAGGCGAACCGCCTGTTGGCGCACGACCGGGATGAGGATGTGCGGTGCGAGTTAGCACGCAAGCTTGGGCGTCAGTTTAGCGACGCGGGGATGGCGTGGACGCCTCGGGCGCGGGCGCTGGCGTTCGAGGTTGCCGACATGCTTGCCCACGACAAGGTTGTGCGCGTGCGGGAAGCGTTGGCTGATGAGATGAAGTCTGCGATGCCGATGCACGTCTTCGAAGAGCATCCGCGCGAAGCGAAACACTCGCCGCTGTTGCACGCGTCGTAGTTGGTTACGGTGCCGGCGGAGCGGTCGGCGCTTCTTCGCGGCGTGCGGCGAACTCAAACGTCAGGCCGCCGCGGCCGCCAGTATCGATCTCCAAGAAGCCTGTGCTCTTGAAGCTTCGGCCGGCGCAGTCGGTGGCGTCTTCAATTTCGAAGCTCGCGTCGCGGGTGCAAAACTGCTTCGGGCCGCCCCAGGTTTCCGCGGGACCCTCTGTACGCTCGGCGGCGGCGAAGGCGTAGACGAAGCGTTCGGAGAGGCGATCCTTGATGACCTTCTCGCACTGGCCGGGTTGCAGGCGCCACCAGCCCATTGAGCGTTTTTTGCCCTGCGCTTCGAGGCCGAGCGCGGACCAGATGATGTCCTGCGTTCGATTGCAGAATGTGAGGCCGGCGGCGGCCTGGTTCTTGGAAGCTTCGGCAAGGAGCTTGTTGTAGAGACCCGCGCCATCGCCCGAGCCGACGCCAAGGGCGGTGCGGACTTGGGCGAGCGCTTCGTTGAACTTCGGGCCGGCGACACCATCGACCGTGCCTTCGAACCGGCCGAGATCGGCCAACAGGCGCTGCAAGCCGGCGACGCGCGCTTGCTCGAGTGACTTGAAGCCAGGCGCCTCGGCGAGCGTCGTCGTCCAGGCCGTTTTGCCCTCGGTGTCAACACGGGCAAAGCCCTGGACCTCGTAGCCGGGGCCGCATTGGTCGGAGCCGTCGCTCGTCGCTTGGAATGTGCCTTTGCCGGTGCAGAGCATCTGCGAACCGCCCCAGGTGCGGATCGGGCCCGCATGCGCGAAGGAGGAGCGGGCGAAAGTGTAGAACGTGGGCTGCTTCAGCTCACCTTTGATGACGACGCGGCATTCGCCCGCCGGCACGCTCCACCAGCCGCGGGTGGCGAGCAGGCCGCCGTTACGGATGCCGACGGCGACGGAGACGGCATAGGAGGTGCGGTTGCAGAATGTGTAGTCGCTGGTTGCGTTCTTGGCGGGGCGTTCGGGTTGGATTGCGCCGCCTGCGGTCTTGCCCGCGGGTGTCGTGGCGGCGCTACCCGGTGCCGAGACGATGCGCGGCTTCGTAGGCTTCGGGTTGTTCGCTGTGGGCTGGCGCAGTTCGCTGCCAGGTGTCATCGGCAACACGGCTGGACGCGTCGGCGCGGACGTCGGTGGGGCGTCTGACGGTTGGTCTTGCTGCGCTTGGGCGATGCCGCTTGCGAGCAAAAAAGCCGTGCCGATTAAGAGCGCGAGGCGGCGCAGCGAAGGGATCACTTCAAGTCCTTGAAAACGCAGGTCTTACCCGCGGACGATCATGGTGCCTGCGCCGTGCTCTGTAAACAGTTCGATGAGCAGAACGTGTTGAACACGGCCGTCGAGAATGACAGCGGCATGAACGCCGCGCTCCACCGCATCGATGCAGGTTTCAACCTTGGGGATCATGCCGCCAGAGATTGTGCCGTCTTTGATGAGTGCGCGCGCTTCGGTTGTGGTGAGCTGTTCGATCAAGTTCCCGTTGCGGTCCATTACCCCTGGAACATCGGTCAGGAGCAGCATGCGATCGGCGGCGAGGGCACCTGCAACAGCGCCTGCAACCGTGTCGGCGTTGATGTTGTAGGTCTCGCCGTCGCGGCCCACACCCACCGGCGCGATGACGGCGACCATGTCGGCACGCACGATCGTGCGCACGACTTCGATGTTGATCTCGTCCGGTTCGCCGACGAAGCCGAGGTCGATGACCTCCTCCTTGCCGGTTGCGGGGTCCTTCTTCTTACGGAGCAGTTTCTTGGCGATGATCAGCTGGCCGTCTTTGCCGGAGATGCCCACCGCCTTGCCGCCGGCGTTGTTGATGGCAGAGACGATCTGTTTGTTGACGGTACCCGTCAGCACCATTTCGACGACGTCGATGGCGGCTTGGTCCGTCACGCGCAGGCCGTCGATGAAGTGCGACTTGATCTCAAGCTTCTTCAGCATCGCGCCGATCTGCGGCCCGCCGCCATGGACGACGACGGGATCGATGCCGGTTTGGCGCATGAGGACGATGTCTTGGGCAAAGTGCTTGGCAACGCCTTCTTCGCCCATCGCGTTGCCGCCGTACTTAACCAGCACCGTTTTCTGGTCGTACTTCAGGATGTGCGGCAGCGCCTCGGTCAGCACGCGCGCCGTGGCACGCCACTTTGCGAGCTGGCGCAGGTTTTGGACGCGCTCGTCTTTGCCTTGGAAGGTCGGGTCTTCGGGAGAACTCATGCGCGCCTCTAGTGACGGCGCGCCTTATAACGCGTTTCGGCGAGATCCGCGAGATGGGCACGCAGTTCTTCCATGCCGGTTTTGGTCTCGGCGGACGTGGCAATCACGTCAGGGTGGGCGGCGACGTGCTTAAGCGCGTGGGCCTTGGCAGCGTTAACCGCCTCTTCGAGTTCGCGCGGTTTTAGCTTATCGATCTTGGTCAGGACGATCACGAAGGACGCGGCAGCGGCGTCGAGAAGCTTCATCATCAGCTGGTCGTTTTCATTCGCGCCGTGGCGGGCGTCAATGAGCAAGCACACGCGGCGTAGCTGCGGGCGGCCTTGAAGATAGGCCGAGATAAGGCGTTGCCATTCGTCGGACATGGCTCTTGCTACGCGCGCGAAGCCGTAGCCCGGGAGGTCGGCCAGCGTGAGGTGCCCGCCGAGGTCGAACAGGTTGATGTCGCGGGTGCGGCCAGGCGTGTTCGAAACGCGGGCGAGCCGGTTGCGGTTCGTGAGCGCGTTTAGAAGGCTCGACTTGCCGACGTTCGAGCGGCCGGCGAATGCGATCTCCGGCAGCTTCGTTGGCGGCAAGTCCGCGAACGCCTTCACGGGGCGCAGGAACTTGCACTCTTGTGCGAAGAGCAGGCGCGCGTTTTCGAGGCGCTTCTTCACCCCGAACTCGCTTTGCCGCCAAGCCATTTGGGTAGTTTGAGGTTGTCGAACAGCTCGATTGGAACATTCAGACGGCGCATGATCACCCATTGTTGTGCGATCGAGAGCACGTTGTTGAGGGTCCAGTAGATGACCAGGCCGGCGGCGAACTGGCCCATCATGACGGTCATCATGACCGGCATGAACGACATGACCTGCTGTTGAACTGGGTCACCGGCGGGCGGGCTCATCTTCATCTGGATCCACATCGTGATCCCCATGAGCAGCGGCCAAACGCCGATTTGCAACCACACAGGCACCACAAACGGCAACAGGCCGAACAGGTTCACGAACGAAGTCGGGTCGCCGGCGGACAGGTCCTGAATCCAGCCGAAGAACGGCGCATGACGCATCTCAAGCGTGATGGTCAAAACCTTGAACAGCGAGAAGAAGATCGGGATCTGCAGCAGGATCGGAAGGCAACCCATGAACGGATTGATCTTCTCGCGCTGGAACAGAGCAATCTGCTCGCGCTGCATCGCCATCGCGTCGCCCTTGTGCCGTTCCTTCAGCGCCGCCAACTCGGGTTGGACCTTCTTCATCTTGGTCATCGACTCGTAGGACTTATTGGCCAAGGGGAAGAACAGGATTTTGAGTACGATCGTCAGCAGGATGATCGCGACGCCAAAGTTGCCAACGAGCTGGTAGAAGAAGCTGAGCGTCCTAAAGATCCAGTAGGTGAAGAACGAGAACCAACCCCAGTCCATCGTCATGCTGAAGCGCTCGATGCCGAGCTCTCTCTCGTATTTCTCGATCAGCGAGATCACCTTGGCGCCGGCGAAGATGTGGTGCGTGACGGTTTCGGATTTGCCGGCGGCGACGTTGCGGGGCCCAAGCAGATAGTCGCCGCGGAAGGCTTCGCCGGTGGCGCTTTTCGAATAAGAGAATCGGCCGGTGAATTTCTCCTTCTGCGGGGGGATGATGGTGGCAATCCAATACTTGTCGGTGATGCCGAGCCAGCCACCCGTGCTTTCGAGTTTCTTCTCACCGTTCTCGAACTCGCGTGCCTCGGCATATGTCGTTTCATTCTGCAGGATGCTTTGCAGAACGCCGAGCAGGCCTTCGTGGATGAGCCAGTTGGCCTGGTGCTTCGGCTCGCCGTCGCGGGTGACGAGGGCGTAGGGGTAAAGCGTGATCGGGGCCGCAGACGTGTTCTCGACCTTGTCGGTGATCGTGAACATGTAGTTGTCGTCGAGCGCGATGGTGCGGACGAAGCGCAGACCTTGGCCGTTATCCCAGGTTAAGGTCACGGGCGTCGTGCCGGTGAGCTTGTTGGATGAGGCGGTCCACACGGTGTTTGGACCCGGCAGCTGGGTGCTCGAACCCGGCGCACCGGTCCAGCCGACTTCGGCAAAGGTTGCGCCTTGCGTGCCTTGCGGCGTCAGGAAGACGATCTCCGGGCTCTTCGGATCCAACGTTTCGCGGTGTTCGCGCAGGCGCAGGTCGTCCAGCACGGCACCGGTCAGCTTGATTGAGCCGTCGATCTTGCCGTTGTCGAAAGCAAGGCGCGGGCCGCTCTTGCCGACGGCCTCTTCACGCGATACCGGTGTGTTGGCGACGGGTCCGGCCGGGGTCGGCGCGCCTGTAACCGGCGTGGCTTGGGGCGCTGTTGCTTGCTGTTCGATCTTCGCCTTCTCGGCGGCGACCCGCTGAGCTTCGCGCATCGGCCAAGCATAGAAATACTCCCACATGAAGATGACGCCGACGCACAGCACCATCGCCAACATCCAGTTGCCGCTGTCTTGCTGTTTGTTCATTGCGCGCTCTTTGCGTGATGGTGGCGTTTGCAGTCGGGGACGGGGTCATAACCTTCGCCGCCGCCGAGCCACTTGACCGGATGGCAACGGGCGAGGCGGCGGAGCGTGAGCAAGGAGCCTTTCACGGCCCCATGCTTTTCGATCGCTTCAAGCGCGTAGGCCGAACACGTCGGCTGAAAGCGGCAGGAGGGGCCGATTAGCGGCGAGATCGCGTAGCGGTAGACGTGGATGGGCGCCTGCGCCAGCCGTTTGGCTACGTGCAGCATCGCCGTCGCAATCGTCATTGCTCCTCCGCTTTTGGGGAACGCCCCCCATGCACTTTGCGGAGAGCCAGAGTCAGGTCTTCGATCAGGGACGCGAACGGGCGTTCGGCCGTCGCTTCGCGACCGATGAGAACATAGTCATGGCCCGGCTTGCCTGAAAGGGGCAGGACCGCGCGCACGGCCTCGCGCAGGCGCCGCTTCACGCGATTGCGTACCACGGCGTTGCCCAATTTCTTCGTAGCGGTGAAACCGACGCGTATCGCGGCGATGGGTTCTGGGGTTGGGGCCATTTGCAGGACAAGTCCGGGGGAAGCCCACTTGCGACCGCGCGACAGGCGCAAAAAATCGGCGCGCTTGATCAGACGCGACATTTTGACGGGAGGCGGGGGCGTGCCGAGGCCGGTCACGCGGCGTCTTCGGCCTTAGGCCGACAGGCGCTTGCGGCCATGGGCACGGCGGCGTGCCAGCACCTTTTTGCCGTTGAGGGTGGCCGAACGCGAACGGAATCCGTGCCGGCGCTTGCGGACGATTTTGGACGGTTGGTAGGTGCGCTTCATGGCCACGGCAGTAAATTCCTTAAGGACGGCGTCTTCGGTTTCCGAGCGCGCGCATATAGGGAATTGGCGCGTCTAAGTCAAATCTTGATGGGTTACCAAGGGCTTGGAGGCGTTCACGGGCGGCTGATGAAGCTGTTATGTCGCGGTGTGGACGGGCGGTGCCATAAGCGCCAGGTTCTCACCCGATCAGGGAGGAGCCGATGAGCTTCGTTCGCGCCGCCGTGTTTGCTCTCGTGTGCCTGGCTTTCGTACCTGCCCAAGCGGGGGAGTTAGATGCGTATTTTTCCACCAATAACCAGAACGCCACGATGACCGTCGATCACAGTGCTTGGGACAAGCTTCTCGCGACGTATGTCGCCGCGTCGCCGGATCGCATCAACCGCTTCGCGTATGGGCGGGTGAGCGCGGCCGATAAGAAAGTGCTGAAGGCTTACCTCGCGGCGCTGCAAGGCGTGAAGGTCACGGCGCTGAAAGCGGACGAGCAACGGGCGTTTTGGATCAATCTCTACAACGCGCTGACGATCGACGTCGTGCTCGATCACTACCCCGTCAAGACGATCAAGGACATTTCGCTGGGCGGCGGGTTCTTCAGCTCGGGGCCATGGAAGAAGGCGCTCGTGAAGGTCGAGGGCAAGGCGCTGTCGCTCGACAATGTCGAGCATGACATCTTGCGGAAGGTTTGGACAGATCCGCGCGTTCACTATGCGGCGAACTGTGCGTCGATCAGTTGCCCCAATTTGATGGCGAAGGCGTTCACAGGGGCGAACTTGGACGAGATGCTGACGCAAGGGGCGAAGGACTATGTCAACCACCCGCGCGGGGCGCGCGTGAGCGGGGGCAAGGTCACGCTGTCGCGAATCTATTCGTGGTACCGGTCGGACTTTGGGTCGAGCGATGCGGAGGTTCTGCGCCATGTCGCCAAATATGCTTCGGCGACCCTCAAGAAGCAGCTCGCGGATATCGATACAATAGCCGGGTACGACTATGACTGGTCGTTGAATGAGGTTAAGTGAAGGTATGGAAACACCCAGCACGCCACCTAAAGCCACATTCTCGATTGTCCGCCTAGCGCCCCTCATTTTGCTAGTGGCGGGGCTTGTGGCGTTTTTTGCGCTCGGGTTGAACAAGTATCTGACGCTCGACCTTTTGAAGGAGAACCGTGAAGCGCTGAAGCTTTGGGTTTCCGACAACAAGAGCGCGGCCGTGTTCGCCTTTATTCTGGCCTACGTCGCGGTTGCTGCGTTTTCGCTGCCGCTGGCGGCGGTTGCGAGCGTGGCAGGCGGGTATCTTTTCGGCAGCGTGTTCGGCGCGGCATGGATCGTGATCGGGGCCACCATCGGGGCGACGATCTTGTTCTTGGTTGCGAAGTCCGCTTTGGGCGATCCGTTGCGCGCACGGTTTGCAACGCAAGTTAAGGGCATGGAGGAAGGGTTCAAGAAGAACGCCTTCAGCTACCTGCTTCTGCTTCGGTTGGTGCCGTTGTTTCCGTTTTGGGCTGTGAATTTGGCGTCGGCGTTTTCTGGTGTGTCGGTGGGGACGTTTGCGATCTCGACATTCATCGGGATCATTCCGGGCTCATTCGTGTTTGCGAGTATCGGCAACGGACTCAACGCGCTGTTCGAGGCGGGTGAGACGCCGGACTTGAGCCTCACCGCATTGCTTTCGCGGCCTGACTTCTACGTTCCCATTGTTGGGCTTGTGGTGCTGTCGCTTATCCCAATCGTTTATCGCGCGCTGACCGCGAAGAAGGCTTGAACGCGATGGCCACAATCAAAGCGGACCTGTGCATCATTGGGGCGGGCTCGGGCGGCCTTTCGGTTGCAGCGGGTGCCGCGCAGCTTGGGCGCAAGGTCGTTTTGATCGAGCGGCACAAGATGGGCGGCGATTGCCTCAACTATGGTTGTGTGCCGTCTAAGGCACTGATTGCGGCGGCGAGCCATGCGAATGCCATTCGTAGATCGCCGCTGTTCGGTGTCGACGCTGGAGAGCCCAAGGTCGATTTTCCACGCGTGATGAAGCATGTGCATGAGGTGATCGCGGCGATCGAGCCGAACGATTCCGTCGAGCGGTTCGAGAAGCTGGGCGTCAAGGTGATCAAGGCGTCGGCGAAATTCGTTTCGGATCGCGAGGTCGATGCCGGCGACGAGCGGATCGCGGCGAAGCACTTCGTGATCGCGACCGGATCGTCGCCTGCGAGGCCGCCGATACCGGGGTTGGATCAGACACCTCACTTTACGAACGAGACTGTGTTCGAGAACATAGTGCTGCCGGAGCATCTGATCGTGATCGGCGGAGGCCCGATCGGGCTTGAACTTGCGCAAGCGCACCGGCGTTTGGGAGCACGTGTGACCGTGCTCGAAGCGATGCGTATCATGCCGAAGGACGATCCTGAGGCGGTTGCGATCGTGCGCAAGTCGCTTGAGGACGATGGTGTCGTCATCCGCGAGGGTGCGGCGGTCACGGCTGTCAGCAAGACCGACGGCGGGGTTGCGGTTACGATTTCACGCAACGGGCAGACCGAGGCGCTGGCCGGGTCGCATCTGTTGCTGGCGGTTGGGCGCGCGCCGAATGTCGATGGGCTTGGACTCGATGCGGCGGGCATCAAGTACTCGCGCCGGGGTATCGAGGTCGATGCGAGCCTTCGCACGTCGAACCGGCGCGTGTCGGCGATCGGGGACGTCGCGGGCGGGCTGCAGTTTACGCACGTCGCCGGGTATCACGCAGGGCTGATCATTCGCCGCGTGTTGTTCAAGATCCCGGCGAAGGCGAATACGTCGGCGATCCCGTGGTGCACTTACACCGACCCTGAACTGGCGCATGTCGGGCTGACCGAGGCGCAGGCGAAAGAGCAGGGTCTTTCGCATTCCGTGTCGCGTTGGCCGTTGCACGACAACGACCGCGCGCAGGCCGAACGCGAGACGCACGGACTTGCAAAGATCGTCGTATCGAAGGGGCGGGTCGTGGGGGCGACGATCGTCGCGCCACATGCGGGCGATCTAATTTTGCCATGGGTGGCCGCGATCGGGCAGCGGACGAAAGTCTCTACGATGGCCGGGCTGGTCGCGCCTTATCCGACGCTGGGTGAGATATCGAAGCGGGTAGCGAGCGCTTATTTTACGCCGACTTTGTTCTCGGCGCGGTCGCGGACGCTGGTTAAAGTCCTGTCATGGTTGCCGTGACGCGCGGGTCGCTCGGTTAATCCGCCAAGTTCCGCCTTTTGTGTTTCGCAAGCTGTGCTATCCCTCGGGCGGGCATGGTCGGCACTTTTCAGAAGCTTCAGGCGTTTTTGCATCGGCACTTGGTCGCAAGTTTGTCGGGACGGCTGCTGTTTTTTACGACGCTGTTCGTGTTGCTTGCCGAGGTGATGATTTATTTTCCGTCGTCCGCGCGGAACTATCACGATCTTTTGGCGGCGCGCCTCGCTTCGGCGCAGATTGCGGTGCTGGCGCTGGACGAGGTCAGCGATGCGCAGCTCTCGGAAGAGCTCAAGCGTGAGATTCTTGCGAATGCCGGTGCGCGCCTTGTGGGCTTGAAGCGCAACAACACGCGCAGGCTCTATCTTGCCGAGTCGGTCCCGCCGCAGAAAGACGTCGAGGTCGATCTGCGGACCGACGGGATGGTCGAACTGATTTGGATGAGCCTCGACTGCATGATGTTCGGCGGCGAGCGGGTCGTTCGCATCGTCAGCGTGCCGAGGCTTGGCGCCGGCGACTTGATCGAGGCGTTGGTCGATGAGGCGCCGATCCGGGCCGAGATGCTGGCTTATTCGGTGCGGATATTGGGGTTGTCGCTTCTGATTGCGGTGGTGACGTCGGGGCTTGTGTTCACGGCGCTCTTCTTCATGTTCGTTCGGCCGATGCAGCGGCTCACTCAGTCGATGGTGAGATTTCAGGAACGACCCGACGATGCGCAGCGGATCATCGTGCCGAGCCTGCGCGCGGACGAGATCGGACAATCGGAGCGGGTGCTCGCGGCGATGCAGACGGAGTTGCGGCAAGCGCTGCAGCAGCGCGAGCACCTGGCGGCGCTCGGGACGGCTGTCGCGAAGATTCAGCACGACTTGCGCAACATCTTGGCGAGTGCGCAGCTTGCTTCGGACCGGCTGGCGCTGAGCAAGGATCCGACAGTGCAGACGCTGGCGCCGCGGCTGGTGACCTCCATCGACCGGGCGATCGAGCTTGCCACGAACACGTTGAAATACGGGCGCGCGGAAGAAGCGCCGCCGCGGCGACGGCGGCAACCTTTGCTTGGTGTCGCCGATGAGGCGATGCATGCTGCGCTGGCCGCCGGTGACGGGCGGACGGCGTGGAGCAATGCGTTCGCTCCGGATCTTGAGATCGATGCCGACGGGGATCAGCTGCTGCGCATCTTGATCAATGTCGGTCGCAATGCCGCGCAGGCGCTTGAAAGCCGTCCAGGGGCGGCGATCACGCTTTCGGCCCAGCGCAAGAACAATGTCGTGACGATCGACCTTGCCGACAACGGTCCGGGGCTTCCCGAGGAAGCGCGCAAGCGGCTGTTCGAGCCGTTCGCGGGCAAGGGGCGTGCGGGCGGTACGGGGTTGGGACTCGCGATCGCGCGCGAGCTTGCGCGCGGGCACGGCGGTGAGGTTGCGCTCTTTAACACGGGACCTTCAGGCACGACGTTTCGCATCACGATCCCCGATGTGGCGGCGCTCGGAGATGCACCGCCATGAGCTCGGACTTTCTGCTCGCCGATATCGGGGGCACGAACGTGCGCTTTGCGGTGCTGCGCGGCGATGGGCGTGTCGAGGGTCATGAGGCGTGGCTGACTGCGCTCTATCCCGATATCGGTTCTGCCGTGCGGGCGTATGCGGAGCTGACGGGCTTGCGCTTGCCGCTGGCTGGGGCTGCGGTGTGTGCAGCGGGACCTGTCGTCGGCGATGCGATCAAGCTCACCAATTGCACGTGGGCGATTTCGACGGCTGAGATTGCGGCAGCGACCGGCGGACGGGTCACGCTCGTCAACGACTTTGCGGCGGTGGCGCGGGCGTTGCCGACGCTGACGGCGGAAGACGTCGTGCAGATCGGCGGTGATGCACCGCTCTCGCATGCGCCGAAGGTGGCGCTTGGGCCGGGTACCGGGCTTGGTGTTGCGAGCGCCGTGTTCGACGGCGCGCGCTGGGTTTCGGTGCCGGGCGAGGGCGGGCATGTCGATCTTGCGCCGACGAACGATCGCGAGCTTGCGGTCGTGTTCCAGTTGATGCGCGAACGCGGACATGTTGCGGCCGAAGATGCGGTGTCGGGGTTGGGTCTTGAGAACGTCTATCTCGCGATTGCGTCGCTCGACGGCGTGATGCTCAAAGCGAAACCAATTGCGGCCGACATTGCGAAAGCGGCGCGTGCCAAGACGGACCCGGTTGCGGTTGAGGCGGTGGCGCTGTTCACCGGTTGGCTCGGCAGTGTCGCCGGCAATCTTGCGCTGACGCTCGGCGCGCAAGGCGGCGTCTATATCGCGGGCGGCATCGTCGCGCAGTGGGGTGACTTGTTCGACGCGAAGCTGTTCCGCCGCCGGTTCGAGGCGAAGGGGCGGATCAAGTATTTCCTGGACCCGATCCCGTGCTACCTCGTGACCGCGAAGGACCTCGCGTTCCGCGGGCTCGCGGCGATGGTGCGTTAGTCTCCGCCAACTGTGCCTTCGCGTCTGGGGTCGGCGGCGGCGTCGAAGCCGTTGGGCGTCACGCGGATGCTGTTCAAGCCGCTCACGCTGATGCCGTAGTCGGTGACTTTGACGTCGTGGCCGAGGGTGCGCAGGGCTTCGATCGCGGCTTCCGGCGTTCGGCCTTGTTCGATCTCGGTCGGTGCACCGCGGCCGGTGGTGTTGGGCAAGGCAATGGCGTCGGCCATGGACATGTTCCAATCGATCAGGCCCATCACCGCTTTCGTCACGTAGGGGATGATGCGCCCGCCTCCAGGGGAGCCCACGACGGCGAAGACGCGGCCCTTGTTGTCGAAGATGATCGTGGGCGTCATCGAGGACATTGGGCGCTTACCGGCTTGCGGGGCGTTGGCCGTGCGGACGCCTTCGGTTGTCGGTTCGAACGTGAAGTCGGTGAGCTGGTTGTTCAGGATGAAGCCGCCGGCCATCAGGCGGCTGCCGAAGGGGCCTTCGACAGTCGTCGTCATGGCGAGCGCGTTGCCTTGCGCGTCGATCAGACTGATGTGGGCGGTGCCGGGGCGGGCGCGGTCCGGGTTGCTCAGTTGGCGCAGGATCAGGTTTGTGCCGGCGGGGCGGCCGGGCTTGATCGTGCTGCGGTCCACGATCTTCTCAAGGGTGAGGGCACGGGAGCGGTTCGCGAGATATTTCGAGCCGAGCAGACCTTGCGTTGGCACGCGGATGAAATCCGGGTCGGCGATGTAAGCGCCGCGGTCGGCGTAGGCGAGGCGCAGCGCTTCCGTCGTCAGGTGGATCGACGGTGCGCCCGCCGGATCGAGTTTGGCGACGTTGAAGCGCTCCATCATCTTCAGCGCTTGCAGCATGGTGAGGCCAGAGCTCGGCGGGCCCATCGTGCAGATTTTGTGCGCGCGGTAGGTGGCGCAGACGGGCGGGCGCTTCTTTGCTTTGTAACGGCTAAGGTCTTCGTGTGTGAACTTGACCGCGCTGTGCTGCGCGGTGGTCACGGCGTCCACGATCGCGTCGGCGAGGCGGCCCTTGTAGAAGCCGTCGGCGCCCTTTGTGGCGATGTCGCGCAGGCTTGCGGCGTAGTCTGGGTTTTTGATCAGGTCGCCGACTTGCGGGGCTTTGCCGTTCGGGCGGAAGTAAGCAGCGGTCGCGGCGACGAGCGGGATACCTTGGTCGCGCTCGATCAGCATGGCCAGGCGCGGGCCGACGGGGAAGCCGGCTTCAGCGAGTTTGATCGCCGGGTCGAACAGCGTCGCCCACGGCAGGCGGCCGTGTTCCTTGTGTGCAAGCGCCAAGACCGCAATCGTACCGGGGATGCCGACGGAGCGCCCGCCCAATACGGCCTGCGGATACGGCATGGGCTTGCCGTCTTTCATGAACATGTCGGGCGTTGCGGAGGCTGGGGCGGTTTCGCGGCCGTCGTAGGTTTCGACGCGCTTTGTCTTTGCGTTCCAGAGGACGAGGAAGGTGCCGCCGCCAATGCCGGAGGATTGCGGCTCGACCAGGCCCATGACGGCTTGCGCGGCGACGGCGGCGTCCACGGCACTGCCGCCCTTGCGCAGCATTTCGAGCCCCGCATCGGTCGCGAGCTTGTGGGTGGCGACGATGACGTGGCGGCGCGGCAACTCGGCCGCGGTTGCCGTTGCGGCGAGCATCGTGGCAAGCGCCAGCAGCGAATTGCGTAGTGCGCGGGCGAAGGCTAGCGTCGGCATCATGGTTCGTCCTGGTTCGCGCAATCTCATCACCGATGTCCGCGGCATTGCGGTCGGCAACGCCGAAGATGCTACGGCCATGAGCGGCTTAACAGTGATATTTGCGGAGGGGCGCGCGGTCGGCGCGGCCGACGTGCGCGGCGGGGCACCGGGGACGCGGGAAACCGAGGCGTTGGCGCCGGAGGGGCTGAACGTCGGGGTTGATGCGATCGTGCTCTCGGGCGGGTCGGTCTATGGTCTCGACGCTGCCGGTGCGGTTACGAATTGGATCGCGCAGGCCGGGCGCGGCTACAAGCTGGTCGGCGCGCCGATGGTGGCGCCGATCGTCCCGTCAGCGATCCTGTTCGACTTGACGAACGGCGGCGACAAGAATTGGGGCGCGGAGCCGCCGTACCGCAAGCTCGCGCTGAAGGCGTGCGAGGCTCAAGGACAGACATTCAAACTCGGCAATGCCGGTGCGGGTTATGGCGGGCGCGCGGGGGCCTACAAAGGCGGGCTCGGCTCGGCGTCGGCGGTCACCGATGAAGGGTTTGAGATCGGCGCGATCGTGGCGGTGAATTCGTTCGGCTCGCCGGTGATGCCGGGAACGTCGGCACTGTGGGCGTGGCCGTTCGAACAGAACGACGAGCTGGGGCGGCAAGTCCCGCCACGCGCGGGCGGCGTGCCGATGGGTAATCCGGACGATGTGAAGAAGCCGCCGGTGCCGGCTGGGAATACGACGATTGCGGTGATCGCTGTGAACGCGGAGCTAACGCCGGCGCAGGCAAAGCGCATTGCGATCATGGCGCATGACGGGTTTGCGCGCGCGCTTCGGCCGGTCCATACGCCGGTCGATGGCGACGTGATCTTCGTGATGGCGACGGGGGCGAAGCATCTGGGCGAGCCCGCGCTGGCGCGCCTGGGCGAGCTTGGATCGATTGCGGCGGACTGTCTGGCGCGGGCGATCGGGCGGGCGGTATTCGAGGCGGACGCACTCGGGCCGTGGGAGGCCTATCGCACGGTGCATGCGAACGGGTTCAGTTTGCGGAAGTAATCAGCGCGCGTAGATGCGGACCTCGTGCGCCTGAGCCGCCGAGTTGATGGCGTTCAGCAGGCGGATCTTCGTCGCTTCGACACCGAGGGAGGCGAGCGTGGTTGCGACCTCTTGCGCCTTTGCGGTTGCTTCGGGCGTCATCACGCGGCCGGCCGCGACGCCGACGACGTCGAATGTGGTCGCGGGGTTGCGGCGCTTGGCGGCGGAGACGGCCTGGGCGAGCGCGTCGCGGTAGGTGACGTTCGGCCGGTCGAACTTGATTGTCACGAATGCTGGTTGGGAAAGCAGGCTCGCGCTCGCCGAGGCAGGCGTCGCGGCGGGGCCGGAATTCGTGACCACGGTTGCGGGTAAGCCGGTCGAGAGCGTGGCAAGCGCCGCGCGCTCTTTCGCGATGAACGCCGATTGCAGCGCCCATTCGTTCGAGATTTCGTTGACGAGGCGGTCGAGTTGGTTCGCTGTTTGGCTGATCTCGCCACGCAGCGTGTTCAGCTGATTCTGATCTTCCTCGGTTCCGTTTTTCACGGCGACGGACTCGTTCATCAGCTTGTTTGCTTCTGCGGCCCCTTTGGCGAACACGCGCATCTCGCCGTCGAGCGCGGTGGTGTTCGCATGCAGGCGGTCGAGGGCGCCTTGTGCCTTTTGATACTGCTGGGGTGTGGGCGTCGTGGCTGTGGCGAGGTCGCTCTTCGTGATGCGATAGAGCGCGCCGTCACTCGCCAGGCGTTGGCGGATTTCGGAGAGGCTTGCGTTGCGGGCGGAGATTTCGCCCTGGATCGCGACCAGGCGCCCGCGCATGCCGCCGATCTGCTGGCCTTGCGGCGTGCCGGTCGAGGCGCCAGGCGTGACGGGAACGGGCGTGAAGAACGAGGTGCCGGCCAGCGGCATGGTCGCGGTAGATGCGGGTGGGACCGGGCTCGGCGGCTTGTCCGGGAATAGGTTGCTGCTCATCGTCGAGCAGGCGGCAAGCGAGAGCGCGGCGCTTAGGGCCAAAAGCCCACGGGCTTTCATCAGCAGCATCAGATCATCATCCCCGCGAACGCGCGTTAACGCGTCCGCTCGCTTCAACCATCGATTTGCGGCGACAATACGTCAGGCGCGCCGTCTTGCAATGCGCAGAAACGGCCGGTGGACCCCGCGACGTTCCGTCATTGTCCGGCGTTTCGTCCCTTGCGCGTACATGGGCGCTGCACTAAGTTCCGCGCCTTCTTGGCACCCGGGCCGGTTTTTCGCCGTTCCTATGTGGGGCGTCATGGGCACCCGTAGCTCAGCTGGATAGAGCACCAGACTACGAATCTGGGGGTCAGAGGTTCGAATCCTTTCGGGTGCGCCATTCTTGGCGCGAGATGACACTGAATGGCGCAGCCGGTGGCGGCGCCCGGCCGATGGTGTCCGTCGTGACATCCGCTTGAGTTGACCCACACCGCCCTGGAGAATTTCGCGATGACCAAAGAAGAGTTGACTGCGTGGGCGCTGGCCAACGGGTGGCAGATGATCGGTGAGCATCTCAGCCTGGTGAAGCCGACGAGCCCCAAGGACCCGATCGTGCGGTTGGTGCTGAAGGCGACGGTGGCGCAGGTTGAAATCAAGAAGCCTTCGGGGAAATGGGAGAAGGTTGCGGGCGAGAGCTACGCCAAGATCGCGCTCGACGAATATTCCGAGTTGCCCACCGGTCTTGGGCTGACGACGATTTCGGGGCTGACAAGGCTGATGCAGGACAACAAAGACCGCATGGCGTTCTCAAAGTTCGGCGCGCCTTAGGGCACCGTTCGCCAACCTCGACAAATTGGTTGCACTTGAGTGCAATGAAGCGTATATAGAATTCGCTGCACTTAGATGCAGTGAATTTTCGACCCGTGGGAGGGACGCTATGAACGAGGACGGCCAGGCTGCTCAGCCCCAAGAAAGCCACTTTGTGCTGGGCGAAACGCTTAAGCCCATGCTGACGAATTCGATGGGCTCTGCCATCGAGATTTTCGACACCAAAGGTATTCCAGGTGGCGGCCCGCCGCCGCACAAGCATGCGTGGGAAGAAATCTACGTCGTGCTGTCGGGCGAGATGGACGTTAGCGTGGACGGCAAGACCCGGCGGCTCGGGCCTGGCGGCTATGCGCATGTGCCCGCGAATACGCCGCACGCCTACAAGACGCTCGACCACACGCACTTCCTCACCATCGTGAGTCGCGGCAACGCATCGAAGTTCTTCAAGCAGGTCGCCAACGAAGTCGCGATGGACCCGCCCGATATCGCCGGCGTCTTGCGCGTCGGTGCCAGCCACGGGATCACGTTTCTTGTATGACTGAGGTCCGTTCCTATGCGAGCCCGAAGCGTGCCGCACAGGCGGCCGCAACGCGCCGGGCCATTCTTGAGGCGTTCGCCGAGCAACTGTCGGAGCCTGGGCGGGATACGCTTTCGCCCAGCGAAGCGGCGGCGCGCGCCGGCGTTTCGCTGCGCACCGTGCACTTCCACTTTCCTAACGAGGCGAGCCAGGTCGCGGCGCTCGGCGAGTGGTTCGACGGCGTTCTCTATCCGCATGGCGTTGTTCTTTGCGCGGGACCCGATGATCTCCCACGCTATTTTCGCGACATCCACCGCGATGCGCTCAAGCATCCGGTGAGCCGCGTTTTGGCCTCCGACAAAGGCGTATGGCGCGAGATGCGCCAATTGCGGCGCGCCAAGCGTCTGGAGGCGATCCGCAAAGCTGTGAAAGCGATCGGTGCGCCGCCGCGCGCGACGGCTGACGCGACGGCGATGCTCTTAAGCCTCTCGGGCGCCGACGCGTCGTGGCCGCTGCACGATCACGGCCTGCCGCTTGAGCGCATTCCGGGCGTGATCGCGAACACGGTTGAGCTGATCGTCAAACAGTTGCGGGCGGAGGCAAGGCGCTAGCGGGTGTCCGCGCTGGCTGTGCCGGTGCTCTAGTAGCCAAGGTAAGTTCCGCCAACATGGCGTCCGAATTTGGGGACAAACATCTCTTCAAAGCCATGCCAGGTGCCGTATTTCGGTTGGAGCCTGGCATAGGCCGCGCGCAATGCTGCCTTCAACAAGGGGCCGTCGGTTGGGGCTTCGATGCCGCGGGCGAGGATTTCTTCTCTGACCGTTGTCTGGAATTCCACGGTCATCTCGCGATAGGCGATCAGGTCGTCGCGCGTGCCGCGCCACGTGTGGCTCGGCACGTAGTGCTTTGCGTTCAGCGCGATCAGCCGGTCTAGCGCCCGGATGTAGCCGGGGTAGTAGAAGTCGGGGAAGTCGAACGGCGGAAGGGTTTTGACGAACATCATGTCGGGGGCAAAGACGGCGCTGGCCGAAGGGACGTGAAAGCCGTAGAGCGTGTGGGAGTGCGAGAACGGCATGTAGAGCGCCTGCACTTCCAGGCCGCCGAGCGTCAACGTCTGGTCGCCCGTGATCGTGCGCGTGATCTTCGCGATGCCCGTCGCGGCGTCGCCCCAATCGGCGACGAGTTGGCTCACGTCGGCGTGGGCGATCACTTCGGCGCCGTCGAATAAAGCCGAGCCGCGAATGTGGTCCAGGTGGTTGTGCGAGAATACGACCCAGCGCACGGCCTCGCCCGGAAACGCCTCGGTGATCGCCTGCTTCATGGCAGCGGCGTGCTTATCGCTAAAAGTGTCGAAGACGGCGATGCCTTCGCCTGTGCGCAGGACGAGCGACCGGGTGAACCCCATCTCGAACGCGTAGACGGGGCCCGACACCTGATAGAGCGCCGGTTTGATCGTGTCGAAGTGCGAGAAGTACGCGGCGGGCATGGCCTGCGTGTAGATCCACGGCCGGATCGAAGCGCCGAACGCGAAGATCAATGCGGCGAGTACCGCCACGACCGCTACGCCGCCGCCGATGAGTTTCGCTCTGCCGTGGCCCATGACAATCTCCGCCCGATTGCTAATTTTGTACGATCTAGTACGTTAATCGCCGGCAACGGTCAAGAATTTCGTACGATGGCGGATAAAACTGTGAAAGCGGCGCGCGGCAGGCCCCGGGCGTTTGACGAAGGGACGGTGCTTCGCCGTGCGCAGCAGCTGTTCCTGGAGCAGGGGTTCGAGGCGGCGTCTTACGACGAGGTCGCGGGCGGCCTTGGTCTGTCGAAACCGAGTCTCTACAACGCGTTCGGCGACAAGGCCGCGTTCTTCGAGCGCGCGATCGCCGACTACGCACATGGTGCCCACGCGCAGATCATGGCGGAATTCACGGGTGGGGGCAGCCTTCGCGAAGCGGGCCGACGACTCCTGCTCGCCGCTGCAGATGTGTATTCGAAGCCCGAAGGGCCATCCACGGGATGCCTTCTGGTCGGTACGGCACTGCCCGCTTGCGTCGCGCTCGAAGGGCCGCGGCACACCTTGAGTGAGTTCATTGCTACGCTTGAAGCGTCGCTCGAGGCAGCGATCGACGGTCGCTATGCGAAGGATGCTGCGCGCACCGGTAAGACGCCGCGTGCACTTGCCCTGCAACTGAGTAGTCTGTTGTTCTCGCTCGCCGTGCGCGCGCGCATGGGCCTGTCACGCCGCAAGCTGCGGGCGATTGCAGCCGAGCTCGCGGAGCTTGTGGGTTAAGCTGGCCGAGGATGATCCGGGGCGTGCTTTAGCGCGTATCTGTCGCTCGAGGTGTTTCATGAAATGGCTTCTGGCCTATGTTGCGACGGCGATTGTGTTCGCCGCATTGGACTTTGTGTGGCTCACCACAATGGGTGACGCCGTTTACCGGCGGGCCTTGCAAGAGTTGATGGCAGCGGAAGTGAACTATCCGGCTGCGGTCCTGTTCTATGTCGTTTAGATCGCTTGCGTGGTGTTTCTGGCGGTGCGTCCGGCCGTGCAGGCTGGGTCGTTCACGCTCGCACTTCTCAACGGGGCGGTGTTGGGGCTTTGCGCCTATGCGACCTACGATCTTACCAACATGGCCACACTGAAGACCTGGCCGATACACGTCGCTGCGCTGGACATCGCTTGGGGCACGGTGCTGACCGCCGTAGCTGCTTCGGCTGGGTATCTCGCGAGCAGGCACCGCGGCTAGGTTCTAGCCGGGTAGTGCGCCCTTGCGCAGGCCTTCGATGAATATGGTGACGGTGAGGTCGGCGATGGCCGTGGGCTTTGCCGGGCCTTTGGGGTCGAGCCAGGTGTGCATCCAGTTGATCATGCCGAAGTAGAGCATGGTCGCGGGGCGCTTCAGGGCCGGTTGGCGGGCGAGGTCGGGGCGCAGCGCGGTGAGAATGTCTTCGACGATATCGAGGAGGTGGCGCTGGATGCCGACGACCTGCTTGCGTCTTGTCGTCGGCAGGTGGCGCAGTTCGTTGACGAGCACGCGTTGGTTGGCGGCGGCAGTCAGATAGAGCGCCATGAAGCGGTGGGTGAGTTGGCGGAGCTTCTCGTCGGGGCTCAGTTTCGCTTTCGCGACCTCTTCGGCGGCATCGAGCAGGGCCTTTACATGGTCGTGCATCGCGTCGAACAGGATGTCCTCTTTCGAGGCGTAGTAGTGATAGAGCAGCGACTTCGACGTGCCGCAGGCCTCCGCCACCTGGCTGATCGAGGTGCCGTGGAAGCCCTGTTCGGCGAACAGGCGTGCGGCTTTCGCGACGATCTCGCCCCTTCGTTCCGCGTAATCTTCAGCCTGTGTGCGCGCCATTTGCGCCGCACTATAACGGTTGAAAATTGACCGTCCATTCGGTTTATTAATCGGGCTTCCCGAAACCTCATTCGCTCACTCAAGAAAGTCCTTCGATGTCCGTCGCGATGCCGAAGCGCGCAGGCGCATCCGAAAACCGTATCGACCGCGACGTCGATTGGCGGCGCGCGGCCTGGCTCGTGCAGGCGTCGCGTGCGTGCGACGAGCTGGAAGAAACCAAGCTCGTGCCTGAGCGGAAGATTTTCTATCAGTTTTCTGCGCGCGGGCATGACGTGGCGCAAGTGCTGCTCGGGCTGCAGCTGACCAACAAACACGATGCGGTTTGCGGGTACTATCGCTCGCGACCGGTCTTGCTCGCGCTCGGCGTTTCGATTGCCGATGCGCTGGGCTCGTCGATGGCGCGGGCGGGCGGATATTCCGACGGGCGCGATATCGGGGCGGTGTTCAACTACCCCAATGCCAACGGCGCGTCGGCACTGCCGATGTGCGGCGGGGTGGGGGCGCAGTACACGCCGACGGCCGGTTGGGCGCAGGCGCTCGAGTACCGGCGCTCGGTGCTGAAGGATCGCGACTGCGAGGGCGCCATTTCGGTCGCGCTTGGCGGCGACGGGTCGGTGGCGACGAACGGGTTCTGGGCGGCGCTGAATATGGCGGCGGTGCTGCAGCTGCCGATGCTGTTCTACATCGAAGACAACGGTTACGGCATCTCGGTGCCGGGGTCGCTGCAGACGCCGGGTGGCGATATTGCGGCGAACCTGAAGAGCTTCAAGCAGCTTTCCGTGATCGCGGGCGACGGCACTGATCCCGCGGAAGCGGGCGCCTTGATCAAGGATGCCGTGCGCCATGTGCGCGAGCGTCGTGGTCCGGCCTTGCTCAGGCTTACCGTGCCTCGGCTTGAAGGGCATTCGTTTCAGGACACGCAGACGTACAAATCCGCCGAGGTGATTGCCGCCGAGAACGCGCGCGACCCGCTGCCGAAGTTGCGCGAACATATGGTGCCTGCGGTTTGCGATGCGGCGGAGTGGGATCGCATCGGCGCGGATGCGCGCGCGGCGGTCGAGGCGGCGCGCGTGCTAGCTGAGGCGCGGCCGATTGCCGATCTCGCGCGCACGGCGCGGCACGTCTTCTTCGAAGGCGAGATGCAGGTGAAGGGTGGACAGGCGACGCAGGGCTATGTCAGCCCGGGCACGACGGACGTGCCTGCCGCCGATGGCCAGCGCATCAACATGGTGACCGCCATCCGCCGCACGCTTGAGCACGAACTCACCGTCAATCCGCGCGTCGTCGTGTTCGGGGAAGATGTGGGGCCGAAGGGCGGCGTGCATGCGGTGACGTTGGGGCTGCAGGAGAAGTTCGGGGTTGAGCGCGTCTTCGACACCTCGCTTTCCGAGGAAGGGATCATCGGGCGCGCTGTGGGCATGTCGCTTTGCGGGCTGATGCCCGTGCCGGAGATTCAGTTCCGCAAGTATGCCGATCCCGCGGCGGAGCAGATCAACGACTGCGGCACGATGCGCTGGCGCACGAACAACCGGTTCGCAGCGCCGATGGTGGTGCGCATGCCGATCGGTTTCTTCAAATGCGGCGATCCGTGGCACAGCCAGACGAACGAGGTGCAGTACGTACACTCACCCGGTTGGAAGGTTGCGGTCCCGTCGAATGCCGAAGACGCGGTGGGGCTGTTGCGCACGGCTCTGCGCGGCAATGACCCCGTCATGTTCTTCGAGCATCGCGCGATGCTGGATGCGCCTTCGGCGCGCAGGCCTTATACGGGTGACGATTTTGCGCTGGCGTTCGGTGTGGCGCGGGTGGTGCAGGAGGGCGATGACCTGACGATCGTCACCTGGGGCGCGATGGTGGAGCGCGCGCAAGAGGCTTCGGAGGGGCATTCGGTCGAGATCATCGATTTGCGCACGCTGGTGCCATGGGATCGCGAGGCGGTGGTTGCTTCGGTGAAGCGGACGCGGCGGTGTCTGATCGTGCATGAGGATTTGATCACGGCGGGGTTCGGGGCGGAGATCGCGGCGGTCGTCGCGGAGAACGCGTTCCTCGACCTCGATGCGCCGGTGTCGCGGCTCGCGATGCCCGACATTCCAAGCCCGCACAATCCGGCGCTGATGGAGTGGGCGCTGCCGTCGGTCGAGGGTATTCGCGCCAAGATCGAAGCGTTGGTGGGGTTCTAGATGGCCGTCGATATCGTTGTTCCCGCCGAGCAGGAAGGCACGACGGCGGTCGTGAAGAACTGGCTGAAGAAGGTCGGCGAGAGGGTCAGCGTCAACGATCCGGTGGTCGAGATCGAGACCGACAAAGTCGCGGTCGAGATCGCGGCGACGGCAGACGGCGTGCTTTCGGAAATCCTGCTCGACAGCGGGGCGGAGGTTGAGCCCGGCACCGTGTTGGGGCGCATCGCGGGCGGGGTTGCTGCAACTGTTGAAACGAAGCGCGAGGCTCCGGCGGCGCGAGCGTCTGCGGGTGTGGCGCGCGTCGCGAGCGATCAGCTGCCGCCAGGTATTCGCCGCATGCTGGCCGAGCACGGGCTTGAGGCCGGTGACGTGCCGACGAAGGGCGCGCGGCTGACGCGGGAGGATGTTCAGTCATTCGTCGTGGCGCGTGCCGGTGCTGCGCCGGGCGTTGCGCCCGCAGGCGTCACGCGCGTGCCGCACGATTCCATGCGCAAGCGGATCGCCGAGCATCTGTCGCAGTCGGTGCGTATGGCGCCGCATGTGACGGCGGTGTTCGAAGCCGACTTCTCCGCGATCATCGCACATCGCAACGCGCACAAGGGCGCGTTCGACAAAGCAGGGGCGAACCTCACGTTCACGGCGTATTTCGTGGCGGCGTGCGCGGCGGCGATGAAGGTTGCGCCGGCTGTGAATGGGCGCTGGTTCGACGACTGCACAGAGATCTATGACGATGTGAATATCGGCATCGGCACGGCGTTGGGCGAGAAGGGATTGATCGTTCCGGTCATCCACAAGGCGCAAACTCTATCGCTGCTCGATATCGCCAAGCAGCTGACCGACCTCACCGAAAGGGCGAGGGGCGGCAAGCTTTCGCCGGCGGACGTGCGCGATGGGACATTTTCGATCTCGAACCACGGCGTTTCCGGCTCGCTTATTGCGTCGCCAATCATCATCAACCAGCCGCAGTCGGCGATCCTCGGTGTCGGCAAGTTGGAGAAGCGTGCGGTGGTGCGCGAGGCGGGCGGAACTGATAAGGTTGAGATACGTCCGATGGCCTATGTGAGTCTCACGATCGACCATCGCGTGATCGACGCGTTCCAAACCAACGCGTGGCTGACGCGGTTCGTCGAAACGTTGGAGACTTGGGGCCCTTGAAGGAGCCCAACGATGGCAAAGCCGCAAATCCAAGCCGTGCATCCGAGTTTGTTCGGTGCGTTGAAAGCACAGCCGCAAGATCCGCTGCTGGCGCTGATGGCCGAATTCCGCACCGACAAACGCGAGGCCAAGATCGATCTCGGCGTCGGTATGTATCGGGACGCGACCGGCATCACGCCGGTGATGCGCGCGGTGAAGGTCGCCGAACGCATCCTGCTCGAAACGCAGACGACGAAGGGCTACATGGGGCCGGAAGGCGACCCGATTTTCGTCGAGCTGCTGAAGCCGCTCGTGTTCGGCGCAGCCATGGCGAAGAGCGACCGCATTGTCGGGCTGCAGACGCCGGGCGGAACTGGCGCGTTGCGACTGGGCGCGGAGTTGATAGCCGCGGTATCGCCGCGGGCGAACGTGTGGCTCGGCGAGCCGACATGGCCGAACCACCGGCCACTTCTCGCCGCAGCGCGGCTTGGCGTTGAAGGATTCAAACATTTCGACAAGACGTCTCAGACGTTGCTGTTCGACGAGACGATTGGCGCGCTGACGCGCGCGGCGCCGGGCGATGTGGTGCTGCTGCAGGCGTGCTGTCACAATCCGACGGGCGCCGACTACACGATGGACCAGTGGCGCACGATTGCGGAGATGTTGGCTGCGCGTGGGCTCATTCCGTTCTTCGACTTTGCCTACCAGGGCTTGGGCGACGGGCTCGACGCCGACGCGGCCGGGATGCGGCTCGTGCTCGAGCATGTCGACGAAGCGCTGATCGGCTATGCCAGCGACAAGAATTTCGGCGTCTATCGCGAGCGCGTGGGCGCGCTCTATGTGGTGAGCAACAACGCGCGTGCGGTCTACAGCCAAGCCATGGCGCTTGCGCGGGCGAACTGGTCGATGCCGTCGGACCACGGCGCAGCTGTCGTGCGGTTGGTGCTGCAGTCGCCGGAATTGACGCGCGACTGGACGGCGGAACTCGACATGATGCGCGCACGCATCTTGAGCAACCGCGGGCGGCTTGCGGCACTCAATCCGCGCCTTGCTTCGGTTGCGCGCCAGCGTGGCATGTTCAGCCAGATCCAGATCGCGCCGGAAGCCGTCGCGCGCCTTAAGGATGAGCACGGGATCTATATGGTGGGCTCCGGCCGCATCAACGTCGCCGGTTTCCGCGACGACGGCGAAATCGAACGGTTTGCCAAGGCGGTCGCGTCAGTTCAGGGTGATGCTTAGCGACGCGAAGCCGCGAAAGCGGGCGCGGCGGCTTCGTTGCGGCGTGCCGGCGAGTTCGTAGTTCGGGAAGCGCTTCAGCCAGCCGCCGAGCGCGATGCGGCCCTCCATCCGGGCTAGGTTCATGCCGGCGCATTGATGCGCGCCGGCAGCGAAGGCGAGGTGGCGGTTCGGGTTTCTTGCGATGTCGAAGCGCTCGGGATCGGCGAACTGCGCCGGATCGCGGTTGGCGGCGCCGATGCCCAGCGTCACGAACGTGCCCGCCTCAAGCTTGATCCTGCCGATTTCTGTTGCGCGGGTCGTGATGCGGTTGCCGAGTTGGTTCGAGCTTTCATAGCGCAGCACTTCTTCGATCGCGGTGCGGAGCAGCGTCGCGTCGGCCAATAGCCGCGCGCGTTCGTTCGGGAAACGGGCGAACAATTCGAGCGCGTTGCCGATCAGGTTCGTCGTCGTCTCGTGGCCGGCGTTCAAGAGGAAGACGCAGTTCTCGGCGAGTTCGTGAGGGCTGAGCGGTTCGCCTTCGCTTTGGATGAGGCGCGTCAGAACGTCGTGCTCCGGGTCGCCGGGGTGTTTGCGGCGGTCGGCGATGAGAGCGTCGAGATAGACGTGGAAAGCCTCCAGCGCTTGCTCGCCGCGTGCGAAGGCTGCCGGCGACAGGACCGGTTCGAGCGCGCCCAGGATCGCGAGCGACCAATCGCGCAAGGGGCTGCGGTCGGCCATGGGGATCGCGAGCAAGTCGCCAATCACTTCGACCGGGATCGCGCCTCCAAAGCTCGCGACCGCATCGATGGTTCCTTTAGCGGCAGCTTCGTCCAGCAGCCGATCGACGAGGCGTTCGAGTTTGGGTTCGAGGGGCGCGAGCGCCTTGGGGATCAGCGCGCCCATGATCGCGTGGCGCACACGCGTGTGGTAGGGCGCGTCGTTGAAGACGAGGCTCGTCGTGTGGTGACGGAACAAGCGCGAGGTGGTGCCGAACTTCGGGCCGAACTCCGCCTTCTTGTTGGATGAGAACGTTGTCGTGTCTTGATAGACGGCAGCCACGTCGGCGTAGCGGCTTAAGAAGATTGCGCCGCCGGGGAGGCGCTTCACCGGTTCGTGCTCGCGGAGTGCGCCGTAGGTCGGAAACGGATCGTCGTAGAATGAGGCCGGCAGGTTCTTTAAATCGAACGTGGCGGCGAGGTCCGGGCCGCTCACGATCTAGAGCGCGTTCATCGTCAGGAGTTCGTAGCTCGCGACCGGTTCCTCGTTCGCGTTCGTGAGCAGGACGGCCCAGCGGACTTCGCCGTATTTGTCGGTGCGCGGCGTCTTTTGCTTGACGGTGAGGTTCACCTTGATGGTCTCGCCGGGCTTCACCGGCTTGATGAAGCGCAGATTGTCGAGGCCGTAGTTCGCGAGCACGGGGCCGGGGTCGGGGTCGACGAAGAGGCCGGCTGCGAACGAAAGCAACAGATAGCCGTGCGCGACGCGGCCGCCGAACAGCGGGTTTGCCGCGGCCGCTTTCTCGTCCATGTGGGCGTAGAACGTGTCGCCGGTGAAGTGCGCGAAATGCTCGATGTCTTCGAGCGTGATCGTGCGCGGTTTGGTGACGAGCGTGCGGCCGAGTTCGAGTTCGCCGAAGCGCAGGCGGAACGGGTGCACGCTTTCGCGCTGCTCCGGCGCACCTTGGAGCCAGTTTGCGGTGACGGCGCTGATCGTGCGGGGCGAGGCTTGGATCGCGGTGCGTTGCATGTAGTGCATGACGCCGCGCAGGCCGCCCATTTCTTCGCCGCCGCCGGCGCGGCCGGGGCCACCGTGGATGAGTGCGGGCAGCGGCGAGCCGTGCCCGGTCGATTCCTTCGCGCAGTCGCGGTCGATGACGACGAAGCGGCCGTGGAAGGACGCTGCACCGTCGATGAACTCACGCACGATCTTGGGGTCGTGCGTGAACAGCGACATCACGAGCGAGCCTTTGCCGCGGTTGACGATGCCAATCGCCTCGGTCAGTCCGGCGTAGGGCATGAGCGTCGCGACGGGGCCGAACGGTTCGATCTCGTGGACCTTTGTGGCTTGCAATGGCTTGTCGCAGCGCAGGAGTACGGGGGCGATGAACGCGCCTGTGGTCGCGTCGGCGCCGCGTACGTCGACGTGGGCAGGATCACCCACGACGATGCGGGTTTCGCCGCTCAGGGCTTTGATTTTCGCGCGCACGTCGTCGCGCTGTGCGGTGCTGATGAGCGCGCCCATGGCAACGCCGTCCTGGCGCGGATCGCCGACGACGACCTCGGCGAGCGCTTTCTTCAGCGCGACTTCGGCGGCGTCGATGACGTTTGCAGGCACGAGTGCGCGGCGGATGGCGGTGCATTTTTGGCCCGCTTTCACCGTCATCTCGCGGACGACTTCTTTGATGAAGAGGTCGAACTCGGGGGTGCCGGGGGCGGCGTCAGGGCCAAGCACGGCAGCGTTCAGCGAGTCGCGTTCGGCGATGAAGCGGACGCTCTCGCGCGCGATCACCGGGTGGCGCTGCAGCTTTTCGGCGGTTTCGGCCGAACCGGTGAACGAGACGACGTCTTGGCCGGTCAGGTGGTCGAACAGATCGCCGATGGGGCCGAGGACAAGTTGGATCGCGCCTTTCGGCAGGACGTTCGCTTCGATCAGAACGCGGAACGCGGCTTCGGCGAGGTGGGCGCTGGCGGTTGCCGGCTTGACGATCGCCGGCACGCCGGCGAGCAGCGTGGGGCCGAGTTTCTCCAGCATGCCCCAGACGGGGAAGTTGAACGCGTTGATGTGTACGGCGGCGCCCTTAAGCGACGTCATCACGTGCTGGCCGATGAATGTGCCCTTCTTCGACAGGCCCTCGACGGTGCCGTCGGTCAGGATCGTGTCGGCGGGGAGTTCGCGGCGGCCCTTGGAAGCGTAGGCGAACAGCGTGCCCGCGCCGCCTTCGATGTCGATCCAGCTGTCGCCCTTCGTCGCGCCCGTGTCGTAGGAGAGCGCATAGAGCTCATCCTTGCGCGCCATGATCGCGTCGCCCAAGGCCTTCAGGATTTTCGCGCGGTCGTGGAACGTGAGTTTGCGGAGGGCAGGGCCGCCGACATTGTGAGCGTGCGCGAGGATCGCGCGGAAGTCCTTGACGGTTTCGCCGAGTTGCGCGACGGGCTCACCCGTGACGGCGGAGCGGACAGGCGTCGTCGTCCCGCGCGGGGCGATCCAGTTATCCTGCGCGAAGGCTTGCAACGTTTTCATGAGAGGCCTCCTCAGCGGCCGGTGAATTTGGGCGGGCGCTTTTCGCCGAATGCGGCGACGCCTTCCTTGTAGTCGTGACTGCGGCCGAGCTCGCGCTGGACGTCTCGTTCGAGGTCGAGCTGCTGATCCAGCGTTTGGGACCAGCTGTTGCGGATCGCGAGTTTGGTGGCGCCAAGTCCCATGGTCGGGCCGTTTGCCAGACGCTCGACGAGTTTCGTCGCTTCGGCTTGCAGATCGGCGTCGTCGATGGCGCGCCAGATCAAGCCCCAGCTTTCCGCTTTCTCAGCGCTCAGCGGTTCGCCGGTGAGTGCCAAGGCCATCGCGCGCGGTTGGCCGGCGAGGCGCGGCAGCGTCCACGTGCCGCCGGAGTCGGGGACGAGGCCGATATTCGCGAAGGATTGGATGAAGCGGGCGCTCTTGGCGGCGAGCACGATGTCGGCGGCGAAGGCGATGTTTGCGCCGGCGCCGGCGGCGACGCCGTTCACCGCGCACACGACGGGCTTGGGCAATGTGACCAGGCGGCGAACGAGCGGGTTGTAGCGGTTTTCTAGCGATTCGCCGAGATCGACGCCTGCGGCGCCGGGTGCAACGGCGCGATCGGAGAGGTCTTGTCCGGCGCAGAAGCCGCGGCCCGCACCTGTGATCAGAAGTGCGCGGATGTCGGGATTGCGCTCGACGGCGGTCAAGGCTTCCGCGATCTCGGCGTGCATTTGCACGTTGAAGCTGTTCAGCCGGTCGGGCCGGTTCAGCGTGAGGCGTGCTGCGTTGTTCGTCAGTTCGAACAGGATGGTTTCGTAGTTCATCCACCACCTCCCAAAGATGTCACGGGTTGGCCCCGTGCTCGTCGTGCGCAACGCTTTAGGGTAGAACGCGGGGTGGGTCAAACTTAGGACGGAACACATGTCGAATGCCACCGACGCGCTCGCGCGCCGTGTTGCCGAGCATATGCTCGCCCGGGAGGGGACGGGGCCGCATTGGGGGATCGTGATCGAGGAGGCGCGCGAGGGGTATGCGCGGCTTTCGATGGTGGTGCGGGCCGACATGCTCAATGGGCACCGGACGGCGCATGGCGGAATGATTTTCGCGCTCGCCGACACGGCGTTCGCCTACGCCTGCAACTCGCGCAATGTTTCGACGGTCGCCCAACAGGCGTCGATTTCGTTCTTGGCGCCGGCGAAAGAGGGTGCACGGCTGATCGCGGAGGCGCGCGAAGAGGCTGTGGCCGGGCGCTCGGGCGTGTACAGCGTTGCCGTGCGTACCGCGGAGGGCGAAAACATCGCGGTGTTTCAAGGGCTTTCGCGTGCGGTCGGCGGGGCGATGCTGCCCGGCAATTAATTGACCGATCGGTCGGCTTATTCTAGTTTCGTGCCCAAGTTCGATGAGGAACGCGCGCACCCATGTATACCACCGAACTCAAGGACAAGAATCAGAAGTCGGCTCCCGTCACAACGGTGGCGGAAGATCCCGCTAAGCTTGCCGCGTTCGAAGCGCGCGTGGCGGCGGACGATTTCATTGAGCCTAAGGATTGGATGCCTGAGGCCTATCGCAAGACGCTGGTCCGGCAAATTTCGCAGCACGCGCATTCGGAAGTGGTGGGCATGCTGCCCGAGGGCAATTGGATCACGCGTGCGCCGAGCTTGCGCCGCAAGGCAGTGCTGCTCGCCAAGGTGCAGGATGAGGGCGGGCACGGGCTTTATCTCTACGCGGCGGCCGAGACGTTGGGCACGAGCCGGGACGAGATGATCGAGGCGCTGCATACGGGGCGCGCGAAGTACTCGACGATCTTCAACTATCCAACGTTGACGTGGGCGGATATCGGCGCGATCGGGTGGCTCGTCGACGGGGCTGCGATCATGAACCAGGTGCCGCTGCAGCGGACGTCCTATGGGCCGTATGCGCGGGCGATGGTGCGGATCTGCAAGGAAGAGAGTTTCCATCAGCGCCAGGGCTACGAGATTATGATGGCGCTGGCAGGTGGTTCGCCGGAACAGAAGCGGATGGCGCAGAATGCGCTCGATCGCTGGTGGTGGCCGTCGCTGATGATGTTCGGGCCGCCGGACGAGAATTCGCCGAACACGGCGCAGTCGGTGCGCTGGCGCATCAAGCGCGAGACGAACGACGAGATCCGCCAGCGGTTCGTCGATGTGACGGTCCCGCAGGCGGAGGCGATCGGGCTCAAAGTTCCAGATCCTGCGTTGACGTGGAACGAAGCGCGCGGTTCCTACGACTTCGGGCCGATCGACTGGGAAGAGTTCTACGCGGTCGTGCGCGGCGAAGGCTTGGTTGCGAAAGAGCGCATGAAAGCGCGCGTCGAGGCATGGGAGAAGGGTGCGTGGGTGCGCGAAGCCGCGAACGCGCATGCGGCGAAGCGTGCGCATCGCGCGGCGGCGGAGTGAGATCGATGAGCAAAGAGTGGCCGCTTTGGGAAGTTTTCGTGCGGGCGAAGAACGGGCTCTCGCATCGGCATGTCGGGTCCGTCCATGCCGCCGACGATCGCATGGCGATCGAAGCGGCGCGTGACACCTACACGCGGCGGATGGAGGGCGTGAGCCTTTGGGTCGTGCGGTCGGCCGATATCGTCGCGTCCGACCCGGGCGAGGGTGCTGCGCTGTTCGAGCCGGCGGCGGACAAGGTCTATCGCCACCCGACGTTCTATTCGATCCCCGAGCATGTGAAGAACATCTGATGACGGACGGGCTTACCGAATACGCGCTGCGCCTTGGCGACGACAGCTTGATCTTGGGGCAGCGGCTTGGCGAATGGTGCGGGCACGCGCCGATGCTGGAGGTCGACCTTTCGCTCACCAACGTCGCGCTCGATCTAGTGGGGCAGGCGACGTTGTTCTTGGGGATCGCAGGCGACGCGGACAAACTCGCGTTTCATCGCGACGTGCTCGACTTCAAGAACTGCCTGCTCGTCGAGCAGCCGAACGGCGATTTCGCGCAGACGATTGCGCGGCAATTTCTGTTCTCGAATTGGCAGGAGCTGCTGTTCCGCGAGCTTACGCAGTCGCGCAATGCGACGCTGGCCGCTATTGCGGGGAAGGCGGTCAAGGAAGTCGCCTATCACGCGCGGCTTGCGAACGAGTGGATGGTACGGCTCGGCGACGGAACGGCGGAGAGCCGGGCGCGCATCGTCAACGGGTTGGACTGGATGTGGCGTTTCGGCGACGAGTTGTTCGATGTCGACGACGTGGTCGAGCCGCTGATCGCGTCAGGCGTGGCGGTCGATGTGCGCAAGCTGCGCGGCGAATGGGACCAGCGGATCGCGCGCACACTTTCCGAGGCGACGCTTGAGATGCCGAAGCCGCGCCGGGCGGCGAAGGGCGGGCGCATCGGGCATCACTCGGAGCATCTTGGGCATTTGCTGTCCGAAATGCAGTTCTTGCAGCGCGCCTACCCGGGCGCGACGTGGTGAGAGCGATGAGCGTGCCTGCGCTCAAGGACGAGGTGCTCGCAGTCCTTGCGGGTGTGCCGGATCCTGAGGTGCCTTGCATCTCGGTCGTCGAGCTTGGGATCGTGCGCGAGGTGCGCGCGGATGCGGTTGTGATTACGCCGACCTATACAGGGTGCCCCGCGACGCAGGCGATCGAGCAGGGGATCCGGGCCGCGCTCGATGGGCACGGGTTCCGGAATTTAAAGATTGAGACCGCCTTGGCGCCGCCTTGGACGACGGATTGGATCAGCGACGAAGGGCGCGAGAAGTTGCGCGCCTATGGGATTGCGCCGCCACCGCAGGGGGCCGCGAAGAACTCGTTGCGCGAGGACGTGGCGTGTCCACGCTGCGGCTCGGCGCGCACTGAGGAGATTAGCCGGTTCGGATCCACGCCGTGCAAGGCGCTTCACAGATGCCTCGACTGCCGCGAACCATTCGACCGATTTAAGTGTCATTGAGCCATGTCCATCAACGCCGGTTTCCATCGTTTGACTGTTGCCGAGGTTCGTCGCGAGACCGCCGATGCGGTTTCCATTCGCTTCGATGTCCCTCAGCATTTGCGCGAGGCCTTCCGGTTCAAGGCGGGCCAGCATCTGACGCTGAAAGCAGACATCAATGGCGAGGATGTGCGGCGGACGTATTCGCTGTGCGTCGCTCCCTCTGATGGGGAATTTCGGATCGCGATCAAGACGATGCCGGGCGGGCGCTTTTCGACGTGGGCCAATGCCGCGATCAAGGCGGGGCAGACGCTCGAAGTGCTGCCGCCGATGGGGCGGTTCGTGATGCCGGAGGACGTGCGCGCGCCGTTCTATGTGGCGCTGGCAGGCGGCTCGGGGATTACGCCGGTCATCTCGATCTTGAAGACGGCCTTGCAGGAGCAGCCTCACGCGCGGGCGACGCTGCTCTACGGTAATCGGGATAGCGTATCGATCATCTTCTTGGAGGAGTTGGCGGCGCTGAAGAACCGGTTCCTCGACCGGCTTGAGGTTTATCACTTCCTTGAGAACGAAGCGGAGGAGATCGAGCTCTTCAACGGACGGCTCGACCGAGCCAAGTGCGATGAGGTGTTTTCGACGCTCGTCGAGGTGAAGTCCGCCGATGCGTTTTTTATCTGCGGGCCCGGGCCGATGATGGACGCGGCCGAGGCCGCGCTTTCCGCGCGGGGTGTTCCTCAGTCCAAGATATTCATCGAGCGGTTTACGACCAGTGCGCTGTCCGAGGAACAGATCGAGCGGACGCGCGCGCTTGAGGCGAAGGCTGCGGGCACGATGCTGACGGTCACGCTGGACGGGCGGCGGTCGAAGATCGCGTTCGATGCGGCGAAGGGGAACATCTTGGAGAGTGTGCAGGCGGCGGGCTTGCCTGCGCCTTACGCTTGCAAGGGCGGGGTGTGCACGACGTGCCGGGCGAAAGTGACCTCGGGCACGGTCGAGATGAAGAAGAACTATGGCTTGACGGACGAAGAAGTGGCAGACGGTTATGTGCTGACGTGCCAAGCCATTCCGACGAGCGGCGATGTCGTGCTGAACTACGACGCTTGAAGCCGCCTGGAGAGACGAGATGACCTACGAAGACATTCTCTACGACGTGCGCAACCACGTCGCCACGATCACGATGAACCGGCCGAAGGTCTATAACGCTTTCCGGCCGAAGACGTGCGTAGAGCTGATCGACGCATTTCAAAAGGCGGGTTACGACAACGACATCGGTGCGATCGTGCTGACCGGTGCGGGGCCAAAGGCATTTTGCACGGGTGGCGACCAATCGGACAAGGACGGGCAATACGGCGACGGTTCCACGCGCGGGCCCGTTGGGATGCCGATCGACGAGGTGCACTCGATCATTCGCGACGTGCCGAAGCCGGTGGTGGCGAAAGTGCGCGGGTTTGCGATCGGCGGCGGCAATGTGCTGGCCACGCTTTGCGATCTAACGCTGGCGTCGGAGACGGCGGTCTTTGGGCAGGTGGGACCTAAGATGGGGTCGGTCGATCCCGGCTTTGGCACCGCCTATCTCGCGCGCGTGGTCGGCGAGAAGAAGGCGCGCGAGATGTGGTACCTGTGCCGGCGCTACAGCGCACAAGAGGCGCTGGCGATGGGGTTGATCAATGCCGTGTTTCCGGACGATCAACTGGACGCGGGATGCGACGCATGGTGCGCTGAAATGGTCGAGAAGAGCCCGACGGCGATCGCGCTCGCGAAGAAGTCGTTCAACGCCGACAGCGAGAATATCCGCGGGATCGGCGGGCTCGCGTTCCAGGCGTTGAAGCTCTACTACGGCACGGCGGAATCGAAAGAGGGCGGGGCCGCTTTCCGCGAAAAGCGGCCGCCGAATTTCCGTAAGTTCGTCGAGTAGCTACGCCTCGAGTAATATCTCGAAGCCGCCAAAGATCATGCGTTTGCCGTCGAAGGGTATGCCATCGGGCGGCATTTGCATGCGCGGGTCGTTCATTATTTTTGCTTGTCCCGCGTCGCGTACGGCCTTCGAAGGCCAGACGATCCACGAGAAGACCACCGTTTCGTCGTCGGTCTTCTTGACCGCCATCGGGAACGACGTGAGCTTGCCATCCGGCACATCGTCGCCCCAGCATTCAACAACCTTGAGCGCGCCGAACTCCTTGTAGAGCGGCGCGGCCATCTCAGCCAATTTTCGATAGGCGTCGCGCTTTGAATTCGGGACGGGAATGACGAAGCCGTCAACGTAGGGCATGTTTCTCTCCTTGCGGGCTAGTTCGGGATTTCAGGTTCGACAAGTTGGGCAAGCAGCGTCAACGACTCCTGCCAGCCTAGATAGCAGGCATCCGGCGGGATGACGGCGGGGATGCCTGCTTGCTCGATGTGCACTTCGGTGCCGACGGAGACCTTCGTCAACGTGACGGTCACGGTCATTTCGCCGGGCAAGTTCGGGTCGTCGAACTTGTCGGTGTAGCGAAGACGCTCGTTCGGATGCAGTTCCAGATAAGTGCCGCCGAACGAATGGCTGGCGCCGGTCGTGAAGTTCGTGAAGCTCATGCGGTGAGAGCCGCCGACTTTCGCGTCCATGTGATGGACCTTGGCGGTGAAGCCGTGCGGCGGCAGCCATTTCGCCATGGCGTCGGGATCGAGGAAGGCCTTGTAGATGCGCGAGGCGGGCGCGCGCAGGACGCGGTGAAGGCGGATCGTGTTCGTGGTCATCGTGTCGGTCCTTTCGATCGTCACTGTCCGGGGATCGGCAGGCACTCCATGATCTCGACCGAGTCGCCCGGGAAGATCGTGAAGTGCGGATGGTTTTCGAAGAGCTTGGCGGCCGCTTCATGCGTCTCGGCTTTGACGATCGTGTAGCCCGCCATGTTGTTTTTGATGTCGGACACGCCGTTCCACGATGTGCGCTTGGTTTTGCCGAGCGGGCCGCCTCCGTCCACGATGACGCTCGCGTGGGCGGTGGCCCAATCCATCCAGGCTTTCATGCCTTGGGCCTCACGGGCCTTGCGCTTGGCGTCGTCGAGTTTGTCCCAGCCCGATCTTTCGCGGGCTTCTGCGGTACCGATGAACACGGCCATGAACTTCTTCATCGTTGCTCTCTTTCTAGTGCGGTTTCTTGGATGCGACGTGGCGGGCAAAATTGTTCAGGATCGCCTGCCAGCCGTCGCGTTGCTGGTCGACCGAGTGCGTTTGTTCACTGTCGAAGGTCACGCGCACGGTTACTCCGGCTTTCGCGGGTAGAAACTCGACTCTCGCGGTGCGGTCGCCGAATGCGTATTCGAGCAGCTTGCGATCCTCGATTTTCGTGTATGTGCCGGCAAAGTCGAAGCCGAAGGATCCGTCCTTTGCTTCCATGCGGGAGCTAAAGTTGCCGCCAACGCGCAGGTCGACGGTTGCGGCCGTGGTGTGCCAGTCGTCCGAGGCGGCATTCCACTGTTTGATGTCTTCGGGCGTAACGTAGGCGTGCCAGACTTTTTCGATCGGCGCGGCGACGGTGGTTTCGACGGTGATGCGTTGTGCGGTCATTTCGATTTGTCCTTCGTGGATCGGTTGAACAGGAGCTCGACGTAGCGGCGCAGGTGGTTTGCGCTTTCGACGGCGACGGCGGCGTCGCCGGTTGCCTTGGCTAAGACGAACGCGCCCTGCAGCACCGCTTGGGTGTGCAGCGCGAGGCTTAATGCCGTCCAGTCGCCCTTCACCTTGTGGTGGCGCATGGCCTGTGAAATGTCGGCCACGAGTGTCTCAGCGTGGCCGAATATGCTCGCTTTGCACGCGGCGCGGATGTCGTCGTTCGTGGCGAATGCTTCCTGCACGGTGGTGCCCGCGAAGCACGTGAACTCGGCGGGCGTGCCGCGCAGGAGCTCTCTGCGGAAGTCGATATAGGCGAGCACGCGGTCGAGCGGGTCGGCCGGCGCGTGGTACGGCGCCCCGGCGAACAGCGCGCCGGTCGTCTCAGACCAGTGGTTCGCGGCGGCGATAGCGAGCGCGTTTTTGCTTTCGAAGTGGTGGAAGAAGGCGCCCTTCGTGACGCCTGCCTTCTTGCACAGTTCGTCCACTGAGGTGGCGGCATAGCCCTGCTTGCGCACCACCTCGATTGCGGCGTTCAGGAGTTTGATGCGGGCGTCCAACTTAAGCATAGCGCTTACATACCGACTGGTTGGTATGGCGTCAAGCAAGTCTGATTTGCTCGGTTTTTTCCGAAATGGGGACGTGGGCTACGGGGTGCTGAGCGCGTTGAAGTAGGCGTCCAGGAAGGCCGTATCGGCGACCGCGCCGGTCGCGTGAAGCCAGTAGTCGGCGATCAGAGCGGGTGAGAGGGCGTCGATTGCGCAGAGCGACTTACGCAGCGCGGACAGATGCACGGCGTTTTCGGTGCGGGCTTCGTACCAAACGTACTCGACGAGGTCGTCTACCACTTCCAGTTTGATGAAGCAGGTTTCGTCGAAGCCGAAGCAGTAGGCATCCGTTTCACGCAAAGCGTACGGGTCGTCTGGTGCGTGCGGTAGGCCTGAGAAGAAGTTGCGAACCCGCTGCATCAGCGGTTCAATTACGTCTGTCGTTGCAGACAATCTTAGGCCCGCATCTGCGAAAGTGGTTTTCGGGTGCTTGATTACATGGATACCCGTCCAACCGCTGCCGCTCGGATCGCGATTTTGGTTAGACGCGTCGACGGATGCCATCATTTCGGCTTCAACTTCGGTGCGCGCAGCTGTCGCATAGAGGTTGCGCATCCCCAATTCGTCTTCGTGGATCGCGATCTGGGTCACGTGCGCCGCCATCTCATCCTTCCTTGCGGTGAGCATCCGCCATGGCGCCGAGTGTGGGGAACTCGAAGTCGAGCTTGGGCATGTGGGCGACCGCTTGGGTGGCCCCGGAGCCTTTGCCCGTGTCGCCGCGGCGGTTGATCCAGCAGCGGGCGACGCCGGCGCGTTCGGCCGGGACGTGGTCGTGGTAGAGGCTTTGTGCGGTGTGCAGGAGATCGGCTTTGGCGAGACCGAGCTTCCCGATTGTATCCAAGAGATAGGCGAAGTTTCTCGGGTCGGGCTTGTAGGAACCGATGTCTTCGGCGGTGCAGATGGCGTCGAATTCGACGCGCAGAAGCTTGTTCGTGGCGGTGAAGTTTTGCCGGTCGACGTTCGAGAGGATGATCAGTTTGTAGTGGCGCTTCAGGTAGCTGAGCGCTTCGACGGTGTCCGGAAACGGCGGCCATTGACCCACGGAGAGGCCGAACGCGTTGTCCATCGCGTCGGTCGATTTCAGGCTCCAACGTTCGGCCAATTTCGCATGCACGCGCGCGAGGATGTCGCGATAGGGCAGCGTCGGGGTTTCGTGTTCCTGCTCGGGTTCGACGAGGCCGAAGACGCTAAGTGCGGTTTCGCGGTCGATGCGCGAGCGCTCGACCAGCGGTTGGAGCGAGTTCCAGAGGCCCGTTTCCCAATCGATAAGGGTGCCGTAGCAATCGAAGGAGAGGGCTTTGAAGTCGGTGAGCTTCATAGACGTCAGTTGCCCGTGAACGTCGGTTTGCGCTTTTCGAAGAAGGCGCCGACGGCTTCGCGGAAGTCGGCGCTGTGGGCGGCGAGCAGCCATTGGTCGGTGTCGGCGTGCATCACCGCTTGATCGAGGGCGCCCGCGATGCGGTTGATCGAGCGCTTGATCATTTGCACCGCAATCGGCGGGAGGGCGGCGTATTCCTCGGCCATCGCGCGGGCGGCGGTGTCGAGGTTTTCGCGCGGGACCACTTCGTCGAGGAAGCCCCAGCCGAGCAGCGTCGGCGCGTCGAAGAACTTGCCGGACATGATCATGCGCTTCGCGCGCGCCGGGCCGATCAGATGGACGCAGACGGGGACGGCGTTCCACATCAAGTTGATGCCGATTTTCACTTCGCCGTAGCCGATGCGGGCGTCGCTTGCGCCGATGCGGAAGTCGCAGGCGGTTGCGATGCAGGCGCCGCCGCCGGTCGCGATGCCTTGGACGGCGCAGATTGTGGGCTGATGGATTTCCTGTAGCGCGCGCATCATGAGGCCGCCGAGTTCGAGGCCGCGACGGCGCATCACGATGGACTGCGTGTCGCCTTGGAAGCGGTTCTGCGTGAGGTCGGCGCCGATGGAGAAGTCGCGGCCCTCGGCGCGCACGATGATCGCGCGGGTTTGTTCGTCCTTGGCGAAGGACTTCGCGATTTGCTCGATGTCTTCCATCATCTCGTTCGTGATGGCGTTGCGCTTGTCGGGGCGGTTGAGGGTGACGGTTGCGATGTGACCGTCGCGGGCGACGTCGATGAGGCCGGTGGGCATGGGTGGTTTCCTTTGCAGTGCACAGCTTCCGACGAGCGGCGTTGACAGGTCAAGCGGCGGGGCTCAGGCTCGCTTCGATAGACCTTGGAGACATCCCTTGATCAAGAAGCCGATCTCCGCCGACTCGCACATCACCGAGCCGCCGAATTGTTATAGCGACTACATCGATCCGAAGTTCCGGGAGCGGGCGCCGAAGATGAAGCGGCTTGCCAGCGTCGGCGATGCGTTCGTGATCGACGGCATGGGGCAGCCGGTGCCGATGGGCTTGGTCGCCGCCGCCGGCAAGGAGCCTTCGAAGATCACGACGGACGGTGTCGCGTTCGAGGAGCTTTGGAAGAGCGGGTGGGACGCGCGCTATCGCGTGGCTGATCAGGAAAAGGATGGCGTCGCGGCGGAACTCATCTATCCGACGGTCGGCATGCTTCTCTGCAATCACCCCGACTTCGACTACAAGAAAGCATGTTTCGAGGCGTATAACCGCTGGCTTCAGGAATATTGCGCGGTGGCGCCGGATAGGCTTTTCGGTATGGCGCAGGTTTCGATGCGCACGCCCGCCGACGGCGTCGCCGAGTTGAAGGCTGCGCATGCGATGGGGTTCAAGGGCATCATGATGCCGGGCGATCCCGCCGTCGAAGACTACGACAGTCCCGTGTACGATCCGGTGTGGGCGACGGCGGTCGAGCTTGGGTTGCCGTTGTCGTTTCATATCCTGACCTCGAAGTCGACGGATCTCGCGGCGAAGCCACGCGGCCCGCGCATCAACGGGTTTCTCTCGATCATTCGCGGGTGCCAGGACATCATGGGCACGCTGATCTTCGGCGGCGTGTTCGACCGGCATCCGCAGTTGAAGATCGTGTGCGTCGAAGCCGATGCCGGTTGGGTGCCGCACTACATGTACCGCATGGATCATGCGTATAAGCGGCATCGCTATTGGATGAAGGCGCCGCCGTTGAAGCGGCTGCCGAGCGAGTACTTCGCCGAGCACATCTACGTCACGTTCCAAGACGATTGGGTGGCGTTCAAGACGAAGGATCTGTGCAACGTGCGCCGCTTGATGTGGGCGAACGACTTTCCGCATTCCGATTCGACGTGGCCGTGGTCGCAGCAGATGCTGGCCGAACACGCGTCGGGCCTGAGCGAGCAGGAGCGGAACTGGATCTGCCACGACAATGTGGCGGAGCTTTATGGGCTCAGCGTGAACTGATGGACGATCGGGCGCTCTACAGGCTGGCGGGCGCCGCGGCGGCGCTTGGCGGTGCGCTTAGGATCGCGATGGCGTTCGTGGTGTGGGATGGCAGCGCAGGTCTTGAGGCGGTTGCCTTCGCGATCGATGTGCTTCTGTTCTTCGGCTTGATAGGCATCTACCTCGCGCATCGTGCGGCGCTCGGTTGGGCGGGGCTGGTGGCGTTTGCCGTTGCTGAAACGGGGATCGCGTCCATCGTCGGACCCGATACGCAGGCGTTTGGGATCGACACATATCTTGCCGGCGTGCACGCGATTGCGATCGGCCTTGCGCTGCTCGGCGCTGTGATGCTGGTGCGGCGCGCTGGGACGACGGCGGCGGCGGTTTGCTGGGTCCTCTCGCTGATCGTCGGCGCCGGCGGCGGTGTCATGGGACAGGGTGATCTTGGGTTTCTGTTGGGCGGGCTGTTGTTTGCGCTGGGGTTTGTGGCGGCCGGGATCGGGTTGGTGCTACCAGGTGAGCGCGGCTGATGCCGCTCGCGAGTAGATGATGGCTCAGTCGATTGCCGTTGTGGCGCTGGTGGTGCGGGACTACGACGAGGCGTTGGCGTTCTTTGTCGGGACGCTTGGCTTTGCGTTGATCGAAGACACCTACGTTCCCGAGCAGGAAAAGCGTTGGGTCGTGGTGGCACCGTCCGGCTCCAGCGGGCCGCACCTGTTGCTTGCGCGGGCCGCGAACGAGGAGCAGGCCTCGCGCGTCGGCAATCAAACCGGCGGGCGCGTGTTTCTTTTTCTGCACACCGACGACGTATGGCGCGACTTTCATGCCTACAAGGCGAAGGGTGTTACGTTCGTGCGCGAGCCGAATGAGTGGCCGTTTGGAACGGCTGCGGTGTTTGAGGATCTCTACGGCAATCTTTGGGATTTGGTGCAGCCGAAGCGGTGAAGCCGTGGGAGCATATGAAAACGGGTGGGGTTTCCCCCACCCGAACTTTCTTCGAAATTTCGACCGCCCCGCGGTGTGGGGGCGGTAGACCGTATCGCTCTTACGTGACCGGGAAGCCGCGGTCGCGCATGAGGGCGTTCGTGTCGACGTCGCGGCCGCGGAATCTCCGGAACGCTTCGTCGGGCGGGATCGAGTTGCCGACCGCGAAGATCGATTCCTCGAGCTTCTTGCAGGCTTCCTTGTCGTAGAGGCCGCCCATTTCCTGGAAGCCTTCGTAGACGTCGGCGGTCATCGCGTCGGCCCAGATGTAGACGTAGTAGCCGGACGAGTAGCCGTCGCCTTGGAAGATGTGGCCGAAGGCGGCGGCCGGGTGGCGGAGCACGATTTCCTTCGGCATGCCGATTTCGGCCATCGTCGTCTTCTCGAACTCGGCGATGTCGATGCGCTTGTCGGGCGTTGCCGCCAAGTGCAGCTTCATGTCGAAGATCGCGTTCGACAGGTACTCCACCGTTTCGAAGCCTTGGTTGAAGTTGCCCGCCTTCAAGATGCGGTCGACGAGATCTTTCGGAATCGGTTTGCCGGTTTGGTAGTGGATCGCGAACTTGTTCAGCAGTTCCGGCGTTTCGAACCAATACTCGTTGACCTGGCTCGGGAACTCGACGAAGTCGCGCTTCACGCTGGTGCCGGCCAGCGTCGGGTAGGTCGTGCGCGAGAGCAGGCCGTGCAGCGCGTGGCCGAACTCGTGGAACAGCGTGTTCGCGTCGTCCCAGGAGATCAGCACCGGTTCACCCGGCTTGCCCTTCACGTAGTTGCAGTTGTTGGAGACGATCGGCGTGATCTCGCCCTTGAACTTCTCCTGCGTGCGGTACTCGTTCATCCAGGCGCCGGAACGCTTGCCCGCGCGCGCATAGGGGTCGAAGTAGAAGAGACCGACACGGCCGCCGTTGCGGCGCACTTCGTAGACCGACATGTCGGGGTGATAGACGGGCACGCCCGAGAGCTTTGCGAACTCGAGGCCGTAAACTTGGCCGGCAGCCCAGAACATGCCTTCGACCATCTTGTCGAGTTGCAGGTAGGCTTTCACCTCGTTCTGGTCGATGTCGTACTTCGCCTTGCGGACCTTTTCGGCGTAGTAGCGGTAGTCCCAGGGCTCGATCTTGAAGGTCGCGCCTTCCTTGTCGGCGAGTTCCTGCATCGCGGCGACGTCCTCTTTGACGGCGGCGACGGCGGCAGGCCAGACCTTCATCATGAGGCCCATCGCCGCTTCCGGGGTCTTGGCCATGTTGTCGGCGACGATCCAGTGAGCGTGGGACTGGAAGCCCAGCAGCTTCGCGCGTTCGGCGCGCAGTTGCAGGATTTCGCCCGCGATCGCCTTGTTGTCGTTCTTGTCGTTGTTGTTGCCGCGGTTGACCCACATGCGCCACCCCTTCTCGCGGAGCGCACGGTTGTCGGCGAAGACAAGGAACGGCTCGATCGAGGAGCGGGTGTTCGAGAACACCCACTTGCCGGGCATCTTGGCTTCCTTCGCGGCTTCGGCTGCGCTGTCGCGGAGCGATGGCGACAATCCGGCAAGGTCGGCCTCTTTGTCGATGATGAGCTTGTAGTTCTCTTCATCCGCAAGCTGGTTCTGGCCGAACTGCGTGAACAGCGTCGCCAGGCGCTTGTTGATCTCGGCGAGGCGGGTCTTCTGTTCCTTGTTCAGCGCGGCGCCCTGGCGGGCGAAGCGGTTGTAGTAGACCTCGGTCAGTCGCTGCTGTTCGGTGTTCAGGTTCGCCGCTTGGCGGCCGTCGTGCACCGTCTTGAGGCGCTGGAACAGCGCTTCGTTCTGGATGACCTCGTCGCCGAAAGCTGCCAGCACGGGCGACATTTCGGTGTCGAGCGCCTGCATCGTCTTGTCGTTCATGGTCGACGTGTACACGCCGAAGAAGTTCGAGACGCGGCCGAGCGGGCGGCCTGCGTCCTCAAACGGGATCACCGTGTTGTCGAACGTCGCGGGCGCATTGTTCGTGGTGATGGCGCGGATTTCGGCGCGCAGCATGTCCATGCTCTTCGTGAAGGCGGGTTTGAAGTCCGCCGCTTTCACTTGGTCGAAGCGGGGGATGCCACCATGCGGGCCGGTCCATGGCTCAAGCAGTGCTCCCAATTTCTTTCCTTTCTTTGCTTTGGCGGCAATGGCGACCGCGGGTGTGGCGACTGTGAGCGCAGCCGCCGCGGCAGCGCTTTGCAGGAACGAACGTCTTTTCATGTAGCTCTCTTTCGGATGAACCCAAGCGCCTTAGGGGCACTCTGCGTTGCGGCGGAATGTAGTGGGCGAAACGACCGCCGTCACGTCACGGGGCGGTGAAATCTTTCACTGGATTCCCGCGCAAAACCCTTGATCGCTGCGCTGCGATAAGTAGGTTGCTCGCCCGCCGGTTGTCGATCCAAGAGGGCCCCGTGACTCCAATTTGCAGTTCGAATCTGATTGTCCGCCTAATGCCGGGCCGGGGCCGTTGCGTGTTTGCCGCGCGTGACATCCCGAAGGGCTCTTTGGTGCTTGCCGATCCGATCATACTGGTGCCTGGGGCAGAGTCGGACCACACGGACCTGACCGTCGTTGGCCGGTACGTGTTTCAGTGGAATGACGAGGATGATCTGGCCGTTGTGCTTGGCCTCGGCAGTTTGCTCAATCACGGGCTGCCGGAAAACGTATCACTCGTGTCGAACTACGCCGATATGACGATGGAGTTCTACGCCCTTAACGACATTAAGGCGGGTGACGAACTGGTCTACGACTACGGACACGATCACGAGGAGCTTTCCGGGTATTACGGGATTCCGAAGGATGCGCTCGAGAACGTGGCGCTCGACTGATCAGTCGCGCGGGTCTTGCTTTTTTTCCAGGCGGCCGAAGAAGCGGTGATCGACCTCCGCGCCGATCGTGAGCAGCACGAGCACCAAGACGGCCGCGATGACGGCGAGCGTGTACTCTCCTAAGCCGCAGACGACGCCGATTGCGGCGGTGACCCAAACGGAAGCCGCCGTGTTCAGGCGGTGAACGTTGCCGCTTTCATCGCGCATGATGACGCCCGCACCCAAGAATCCCACGCCTGCCAACACGCCTTGGATGACGCGACTGACGGCATCGGCGGGTAAGGCTGCGTGTGTGCCGTAGCCGATCACGGAAATCGTCGCGAGCGACGCGCCAAGAGCGACGAGGCCCAGCATGCGCAAGCCTGCAGGCTTGCCGTGCATGTCCCGGTTCAAGCCGATTGCGCCGCCGATAGCGGTCGCGAGTCCCATGCGAAGGGTGAGTTCGGCGATTTGCTGAAATTCACTCATGATCGATCCCAGTGCGCGTTGTTGCAGTTGCTCAGTATACGACGGTTGAGATTCTTCACCCGAATCTCACCGCCAAATCGTTAACGCCAGCTTCGTTGCGCGGTTGGCGTTTCTCTGAGACTCTTGTCGAATCGGACAAGTCCGAGGGAGAAGCGTCATGGCTGATAAGGGCACGCAAGGCGTCAAGTACGAAAAAGTCGGTGACGAGTATTTCCAAAAGCGCAAGCTGCGCCGCTATGCGGGCGTTCTGTCGCTTTGGGCGTTGGGTGTCGGTGCAGTTATTTCCGGGCAGTTTTCGGGCTGGAACTACGGGCTCGCGTTCGGCTGGGGGTCGATGTTCGCGGCCACAGTCATCATCAGCATCATGTATCTGGGGCTGACCTATTCCATCGCTGAAATGGCGACGGCTCTGCCGCATACGGGCGGGGCCTATTCGTTTGCCCGCTCGGCGATGGGGCCGTGGGGCGGATTTGTCACCGGCGTTGCAGAAAACATCGAATACGTGCTGACGCCGGCGGTCGTCGTGTTCTTCATTGGCTCCTATATGGGCGCGATCTTGGAGACGCCTCCGGAGTTTCAACCGGTTTATTGGATACTGGGTTACGGCATCTTCGTTGCCGCCAATCTGTTCGGCGTCGAATTGTCGTTCCGGGTGACGGTGTTCGTGACGTTGCTGGCGCTCGCGTGTCTCGTCTTCTTCTACATCGCGGCGTTGCCGAATATGGACTTCGGACGCTGGGCGATGAACGTGACGGCGGGACCGGACGGGACTCTGATCGAAGCGCCGGAAGGCAACGGGCCTTGGTTCCCGGCCGGGCTGCACGGCGTGTTGGCGGCGCTGCCGTTCGCGGTGTGGCTCTATCTCGCGATCGAGCAGTTGCCGCTCGCGGCGGAGGAATCGATCGATCCCAAGCGCGATATGCCGAGTGGAATTCTGTTCGGCATCTTCACACTGGTTGCGAGCGCGTTCGCTGTGTTGCTGCTCAACTCCAGTATCTCGCCCGGGTCGTGGGGCTTGCGCGCTTCGGGCGAACCTCTGCTCGAAGGCTTCCGAACGTTGTTCGGAACGGACTTGGCGAAGATCCTGGCGCTGGTCGCGATTGCAGGGTTGGTGGCGAGCTTCCATGCCATCATCTTCGCCTTCGGGCGGCAGATCTATTCGCTGTCGCGCGCGGGCTATTTCCCGCGGTTTCTGTCGGTGACGCACGGCACGCATCACACACCGCATGTCGCATTGATAGCGGGAGCCCTGGTCGGACTCGCCGTGATGCTGTTCGTTTGGTACGTCTATGGTCAGGAAAAGGGCGGCGCTTTCATTGGCGGTGCGCTGTTGAACATGGCCGTGTTCGGCGCGATGATTTCGTATGTGCTGCAGGCGGTGTCGTTCATCCTGCTGCGGACACGTATGCCGGGCATCGAGCGACCCTATCGAAGCCCATTCGGCATCTTGGGTGCGGGGCTGACGCTGATCATCGCGCTGGTCACGATCTACTTCCAGGTGACCGATGCGGCGTTCCAGGTGCCGGTTCTGTGCGTGGCAGCCTATTATGCGATCATGATCCTCTACTTTGCGGTGTTCGGGCGGACGCAACTGGTGCTGTCGCCGGAAGAGGAATTTGCCATGTCGCATGGCAAGGCGGATTACAAGAGCCACTGACGGTGGAGTGACCCTACGAAGGAGGTTGCGCGCGGGCGCAGCCTCCTTTCTATTTGGGGCGTACTTCGGAGCAACCCCATGGATCCCCGCCACGTCAAAACCGCAGCCGATGCCCGCGCCATCGTCGAGGCGCGCAACCTCTCCCACGTCAAAGTCGGCGTGTTCGATATCGACGGCGTCTTGCGCGGCAAATACATGGGACGGGAGAAGTTCTTCTCTGCGCTCGAGAAGGGGTTCGGCTTTTGCGACGTCGTCTTGGGTTGGGACTCGAACGATCAGCTTTATGACAATGTGAAGCTGACGGGCTGGCACACGGCCTATCCGGACGCCAACGTGCGCGTGCTGCCCGAGACGTGCCGCGCGGTGCCGTTCGAAGGCGACATGGTGACGTTCCTCGCCGAGTTCGAAGGTAAGGCCGAGGCGTGTTGTCCGCGCGGGGTGCTGAGGCGCGTTCTCGCGAAAGCCGACCGGATGGGGTTTGGCGTGCGTGCGGCGGCGGAGTTCGAGTTCTTCGTCTTCGAGGAGACGCCGCACTCGGTGCGCGAGAAGAACTTTCGCAATTTGAAAAACTGGACGCCGGGGTTTTTCGGCTACTCGGTGCTGCGCTCGTCGGTGAATACGGAATTCTACCACGATCTGATGCAGCTCGGCGCCGACATGGATTTCCCGCTCGAAGGGTTGCACACGGAGACGGGGCCGGGCGTGCTTGAGGCTGCGATCGTGCATGCGCCCGCTATCGAAGCGGCGGATCGTGCCGCCTTGTTCAAGACCTATTGCAAGGTCTTGGCGCAGCGACGCGGCTTGATGGCGACGTTCATGGCGAAGTGGTCGCGCGATTGGCCGGGGCAGTCGGGGCATCTGCACATGTCGCTGGAGGATAAGGCGGGCAAGCCCGTCTTCTATGACGCGAAGGCGCCGCATACGATGTCCGACACGATGCGCTGGTTCGTCGGCGGGCAGCAAAAGCTGATGCCGGAGCTGCTTTCGATGATCGCGTGCACGGTCAATTCCTACACGCGGCTGATCCCCGGCTTCTGGGCGCCGACGGATGCAACGTGGGGCGTCGAGAACCGCACCTGCGCGTTGCGCGTCATCGGCGGGTCGGCAAAGAGCCAGCGGGTCGAGTACCGGATCGCGGCGGCGGACATCAATCCTTATGTGGCGCTGGCGTGCGCGATCGGGTCTGGACTTTGGGGGATCGAGAACAAGATCGAACCTGATGCGCCGATTGTAGGCAATGCCTACGCGCGGACGTTTCCGGCAGAACAGGCATTGCCGCGGACGTTGTATGAGGCGGCGGAGCGGCTTGAAAATTCGAAGGCAGCGCGAGCCTTGTTCGGCGATGCGTTCGTGGAGCACTATGCGGCGACGCGGAAGTGGGAAGAGCGCGAGTTCCGCAAGGCGATCACGGACTGGGAACTGGCGCGGTATTTCGAGATTATTTGAGCCTGGGAGCGCCGGCATCTTGCCGGCCCTTTTGGGAAGAGAAGGAAGAGCCGGCTGGAAGCCGGCGCTCCCAGGAAGGAAGAACACATGACAGACATCGTTTGCATTTCGCCGATCGACGGGCGCGAGGTTGCGCGGCGGCCGACCGCAACGGACGCTCAGATCGATGCGGCGCTGAAGGCCGCGCGGGCGGCGCAGCGGGAGTGGGCGAAGGTTTCGATCAAGGACCGCTGTGCGTTCGCGCTCAAGTTCATGGATGCGATGCTCGCTATGAACCAAGAAATCGTGCCGGAACTCGCCGAGCAGATGGGGCGGCCGGTGCGCTTCGGCGGCGAGTTCCGCGGGTTCGAAGAGCGCGTTCGCTACATGACGATCATCGCGGAGGATTCGCTCAAGCCCGTGTTGCCGGCTGATCCGAAGGCGGGCTTCAAGCGGATGATCAAGCGTACGCCCGCCGGCATCGTGTTCGTGGTTGCGCCGTGGAACTATCCGTACCTCACCGCGGTCAACACGATCGTGCCGGCTTTGATTGCGGGCAATGCCGTGATCTTGAAGCATGCGGCGCAGACGATCTTGGTCGGCGAACGGTTCGACCAGGCGATGAGGAAGGCCGGTGCGCCGAAGGGACTCTTCACGAACATCGTGCTCAGTCACGATCAGACGACGCGCATCTTGTCCTCGGGCAGCGTAGATCACGTGAACTTCACCGGGTCGGTCGAAGGCGGCAAGGCGATCGAGCGGGCGGCGGCCGGTACGTTCACGACGCTGGGTCTGGAACTTGGCGGCAAGGACCCGGCTTATGTGCGCGCGGACGTGAAGCTCGATCATGCGATCGAGAATCTGGTCGATGGCGCGTTCTACAACTCCGGCCAATGCTGCTGCGGGATCGAGCGCATTTATGTGCACGAGGCGGTGTACGACAAATTCCTGGACGGGTTCGTCGATCTGACCCGGAAGTACGTGCTTGGCAGCCCGCTCGACGAGAAGACGACGCTTGGTCCGATGGCGCATACGCGCTTTGCCGAGATCGTGCGCAAACAGACGGCGGAGGCGCTGGCGAAGGGTGCGAAGGGCCACGTCGATGTGAAGGCGTTTTCGGTGAATAGGGAAGGCACGCCGTATCTGGCACCGCAGGTGCTGACCAATGTCGATCACTCGATGAGCGTGATGATGGAAGAGAGTTTCGGGCCCGTCGTCGGCATCATGAAGGTGAAGTCGGACGAAGAGGCGATTCGGCTGATGAACGACTCGCCGTACGGTCTTACCGCGGGCATCTGGACGAGCGATCTGGAAGCGGCCGAACGTATCGGCGATCAGGTCGAGACGGGGACGGTGTTCATGAACCGGTGCGACTACCTCGATCCGGCGCTGGCCTGGACGGGGGTGAAGGACACGGGGCGCGGCGCGTCGCTGTCGCCGATCGGCTACGAGATGCTGACGCGGCCGAAGTCTTATCACTTGCGGCATCAGGTGTAGGCCCATGAGTCAGAAAGCGAACTGGAACTATCCGACGAGTGTGCGCTTCGGCGCGGGGCGGATCGCCGAGCTTGGCGATGCCTGCAAGGCGGCGGGGATCGCGCGCCCGTTGTTTGTGACCGATCCGGGTCTTGCGGGTCTCGCGATGACGAAGGCGGCCGTCGACGGCGTTAAGGCGGCAGGGCTCACCGTTGGCGTGTTCTCCGAAATCAAGTCGAACCCGGTCGAGTCCAACGTTGCGGCGGGCGTCGCCATGCTGCGCGCGGGCAAGCATGACGGCGTGATCGCGTTCGGCGGCGGATCCGCGCTCGATGTCGGCAAGGTGATCGCGTTCATGGCCGGGCAGACGCGACCGATGTGGGACTTCGAGGATGTGGGCGACTGGTGGACGCGCGCGGATCCGAAGGGCATTGCGCCGGTCATCGCCGTGCCGACGACATCCGGCACCGGCTCCGAGGTTGGGCGCGCTGGCGTTATCACACAGGAAGCGACGCATACGAAGAAAGTGATCTTTCACCCGAAGATGATGCCGGTCGTCACGATTTGCGATCCGGCGCTGACGGTCGGCTTGCCGCCGCACATCACGGCCGCGACCGGCATGGATGCATTCGCGCATTGCCTTGAGGCCTATTGCGCGCCGGGGTTTCATCCGCTCGCCGACGGCGTGGCGGTCGAGGGTATGCGGCTCGTGAAGGAGAACCTGGTTCGCGCCGTGAAGACGGGCGGCGATCTTGAGGCGCGCGGGAATATGATGGCCGCGGCCGCGATGGGCGCGACCGCGTTCCAGAAGGGGCTGGGTGCGATCCATGCGCTGTCGCATCCGATCGGGGCGCTTTACGACACGCATCACGGGCTGACCAATGCGGTGTTCATGCCGTATGTGCTCGCGTTCAATCGCAGCGCGATCGAATCGAAGATTGCACGGCTCGCGGCGTATATGGGCCTCAGTGGCACGTTCGACGCGTTCCAGGACTTTGTTCTGGCCCTGCGCCGGGATGTCGGGATTCCACACACGCTCAGCGGGCTTAAGGTTGGCGCGGAAAAGGCATCGCTCATCGCCGAGATGGCGATCGTCGATCCGACCGCGGGTGGCAATCCGGTTCCGCTTGATCTGAAGGGCGCGCGTCGTATCTTCGACATGACGCTCTCAGGTGATTTGAAAACAGTATGAGTACGCCACGGCTTCTCGTCGTCGAAGGCAACACGGCCGAGGGCCGGAAATGGCACGCGGAAGCGGGCGGCAAGATCGCGAGCGAGAACTACGCGGACGTGCTTCGGAAGGTGTGTCCGGGGGCGCGGGTCGACGTTTGCTATCCGGCGGATCTGGGGGCCAATCTTCCCGATCGTGCAGGCCTTGAAGGCTATGACGGCGTGGCGATCACGGGGTCGGCGCTGCATATCTACGACCTTGGGCCGTCGATCATGCGGCAGGTGGAACTGGCGCGCGCGGTGTTCGAGACCGAGACGCCGTTCTTCGGTTCGTGCTGGGGCTTGCAGGTGGCGACGGTTGCGGCCGGCGGCACCGTGCGTAAGAACCCGAAGGGGCGCGAGATCGGCTTTGCGCGCGGCATCATGCTGACGGAGGCGGGCGAGGAGCACGACCTTTATTGGGATAAGCCGCCCGTGTTCGACGCGATCACTGTGCACTTGGACGAGGTCGAGGAGACGGCGCGCGGCACGACCATTCTCGCGACGAATGCCTGGAGCTCGGTGCAGGCGGTCGAGATCAAGACGCGGCGCTGTACGTTTTGGGGCGTGCAGTATCATCCGGAATACTCGTTCGGCGACATCGCCATCATCACGCGGCGCGTGAAGGCGATGGTGATCGAGCAGGGGCTGTTCAAGGGTGAGGTCGACCACGCGAGCTATGTGCGCGAGTTGGAGGCGCTTGAGAGCAACCCGAACGACACGGCGCTCGCCTGGCGGCACGGGATCAGTTCGGCCGTGACGGATTTTTCTGCGCGGACGCAGGAGCTCAAGAATTGGGTCGAGCGGCACGTGTTGCCGACGCGGAGCAAACGCGGGCGGGGGTAGGGACTTTCTTTCGGGCGTTTGAGCTGCCCCCCCTCCCGTGCAGCCGCTTTGCGGCGCACGTACTCCCCCAAAGTTTCACTTTGGGGGAGACAGCGCTTTTTCTTGTCTCCCCCAACTGCTTTGCAGTTGGGGGAGTACGTGCGCAGCGGCTGCACGGGAGGGGGGGCTGTGCCGAGCTGTGCGAGAGGTTCTAATGGAAGTTCCTTCCCTTCGGCATGACGGCGTGGACTTTCGTTGCGGCCGTGGCGTCGTGGTCGAGGACCGGCTGTAGCGGGCGGACGTTGCGGGGGTGTTTGTGCAGGCTTGCGCGCTTGGCGCCGGGTGAGGTGCCGCTGTCGGGGGCGGGGCGTTTGACTTCGTCGGCGCGCGACATCGGTTCGAGCACGCTCGTGTCGGCGTGCAGGTCGCTCAACATCGGCGTCAAATCTTCGATGTGATCGGCGATCACGTGGATGACGTTGCTTTCGCTCTGAAGCTTGCCTCGGACGGCGGCGAAGCGGGCGCCTAAGACCTGCGGGCGGAACTCTTCGAACATTTTCGGCCAGACGACGACGTTGGCGACGCCGGTTTCGTCTTCGAGCGTCATGAAGATGACGCCGGAGGCCGTTCCCGGACGCTGGCGCACGAGGATGAGGCCTGCGACGGTGACGATGCGGCCGTCTTTGACCGCGGGGAGCGTCGCGTTTTCGATGACGCGGCGGGCGGTCAGCTGATCGCGCAGGAACGAGACCGGGTGCGCTTTCAGCGAGAGGTGCAGGTGGCGGTAGTCCTCTACCACGTGTTCGCCCAAGTGCATCGTGGGGAGCGCGAAGTCGGGTTCGTGGTTGCGCGCCGAAGCGGCCGCGAGTAGCGGCAGGTCATCCTTGTCGCCGGTGCGGCGCAGACCGCGCACGGCCCAGAGCGCTTCGCGGCGGTCGAGACCGATGGAGCGGAACGCGTCGGCATCGGCGAGACGTTCGAGCGCGGATGGGTCGAGGCCGGTCCTGAGCCAGAGGTCGCGGATGGAGTCGTAGCCTTCGCCCCGATGCAGCTCGATGAGCTCAGCATCTTCTTCGCGGAAGCCCGAGATCTGCCGGAAACCGAGCCGCATCGCGTGCGTGGTGCGGATGTCCTTGGCCATTTCGGCGTGGCGGGGGTGGAGTTTGGCCGCATGCGTTTGCGGCTCCAGCGTGTTGTCCCAGTTCGAGCAATTGATATCGACCGTGCGCATTTCGACGCCGTGTTCCTGCGCGTCGCGGACGATTTGGGCGGGGGCGTAGAAGCCCATGGGTTGGGAGTTTAAGAGCGCTGCCGCGAAGACGTCGGGGTAGTGGCACTTGATCCAGCAGGAATAATAGACGAGGAGCGCGAAGCTTGCCGCGTGGCTTTCGGGGAAGCCGTAGTCGCCAAAGCCTTTGATCTGTTCGAAGCAGCGGGCGGCGAAGTCGCGCTCGTAGCCGTTTTCGACCATGCCGTTGATGAACTTGTCCTCGAACGTCTTGATCGTGCCGAGATGGCGGAAGGTCGCCATGGAGCGGCGCAGGCGGTCGGCTTCGGACGGCGTGAACTTAGCGGCGACGATGGCGATGCGCATCGCCTGCTCCTGAAAAAGCGGAACGCCCAGCGTGTTTTTCAGAACTTCTTCGAGTTCGGGTTTCGGGTAGACGGGCTGTTCGTGTCCTTGGCGGCGGCGCAGATAGGGATGCACCATGCCGCCTTGGATGGGACCTGGGCGCACGATCGCGACTTCGATGACGAGGTCGTAGAACTTGCGGGGCTTCAGCCGCGGCAGCATCGACATTTGCGCGCGGCTTTCGATCTGGAACACGCCGATCGTGTCGGCGCGGCAGATCATGTCGTAGACCTCGGGCTCTTCCTTCGGGATCATGGCGAGTGCCGGTTCGAGGCCGTAATGATCGCGGAGCATCTCGAGCGCTTTGCGGATGCAGGAGAGCATGCCGAGCGCCAGCACGTCGACTTTCAGAATGCCGAGTGCGTCGAGGTCGTCCTTGTCCCATTCGACGACGGTGCGGTCTTCCATGGCGGCGTTCGAGATCGGAATCACTTCGTCGAGCCGCCCGCGCGTCATCACGAAGCCGCCGACGTGCTGGGAGAGGTGGCGCGGGAAGTCGATCAGTTCCTGGGCGAGCGTGAGCGCCAGGCCCAGCCTGCGATCGGCGGGGTCGAGGCCGATGCGGCGGACTTCGTCGTCCATCGGCGCTTCAGTGGACCAGCCCCAGAGCGTGCCGGCGAGCGCGCCGATCGTGTCTTCGGAGAGGCCGAAGGCTTTGCCGACGTCGCGGATGGCGCTGCGGCCGCGGTAGCAGATGACGGTGGCGGCGAGCCCCGCGCGGTGACGGCCGTAACGGCCGTAGATGTATTGGATCACTTCCTCGCGGCGTTCGTGCTCGAAGTCGACGTCGATGTCGGGCGGTTCGCGGCGTTCGGCGGAGACGAAGCGTTCGAACAGAAGGTCGACTTGCGTCGGGTCCACCTCGGTGACGCCGAGGCAATAGCAGACGACGGAGTTCGCGGCCGAGCCGCGGCCTTGGCAGAGGATTCCTTGGCTACGGGCGAAGCGGACGATGTCGAAGACCGAGAGGAAGTAAGGGGCGTAGTTCAGTTCGCCGATCAGCTTCAGCTCGTGGTCGAGGGCGTGGCGGACTTTGGGCGCGAGGCCGTTCGGGAAACGGCGGCGGGCGCCTTCTTCGGCGTGGTGGGCGAGCGCTTCTTGCGTGGTGGCGAAGCCTTCCTGGGTTTCGTGCGGGTATTCGTAGCGCAGATCGTCGAGCTTGAACGACAAGCGGTCGGCGAAGCGGATCGTCTCGTCGACGGCGGCGGGGATCGCGCGGTAGATGCGGGCGATTTCGGCGGGCGGTTTCAGATGGCGTTCGGCGTTCGCTTCGAGCTTGAAGCCGGCGGCATCGAGCGTCGTGTGCTCGCGGATGCAGGTGAGCACATCTTGCAGCGCTCGGCGTTCGGGCGCGTGATAGAGCACGTCGCCGGTCGCGATCAGCGGCACGTCGTGGCGGTGGCTGAGCGCGACGAGGCGCTTGATGTGGCGCTGGTCGTCGCCGTTGTAGCGCAGCGTTGCGGCGATCCAGAGGCGGTTTGGGAAGGCGGGGCTTAGACGATCGAGCGTGGGGGTGGCGCGCTCGACGTTCGGACGTTGGGGCACGAGGATGAGTTGCAGCCCCTCGGCATGCTCGATGAGATCTTCGAGGCGCAGGATGCAGTCGCCTTTCTCGGCGCGGCGATTGCCGACCGTGAGCAGACGGGTGAGGCGGCCGTAGGCGGCGCGGTCTTGCGGGTAAGCCAAGATGTCGGGCGTGCCGTCCGCGAAGACGAGGCGCGTGCCGACGTGGAGCGGGAAGTTGAGTTCCTTTGCCTGCACGTAAGCGCGCACGACGCCGGCGACGGAGTTGCGGTCGGTGACACCGATCGCGACGTGAGCGAGGTCGTGGGCCTGCCTGACGATCTCCTTCGGGTGCGAACCGCCGCGCAGGAAGGAGTAGTTCGTGGTTGTGGCGAATTCGATGTAGCGGGTCATGCGAAGAGGCCATGGACGAACCATCTTGGTCTTGCGGTTTCGCGGCCGTAGAGGCCTTCGCGGTAGAGCCAGAAGCGCCGGCCGTCTTTGTCTTCGACGCGGAAATAGTCGCGGGTGAGTGCGTGGCCGGCTTCGTCGCGCCACCATTCGGTGGCGATGCGTTCGGGGCCTTCGGTCGCGGCGACTTCGTGCGTGACGCGGCGCCATTTGAAGCGCGCGGGTGGCCCATCGGGGACTTCGGCGACGGCTTCGATTTCTTCCGGGCGTTCGAGCATGCGCATGGGGCGCTCGCAGATGCTGTCTTGCGGCTGCGGTTGCAGGATAGGGGCGGGCAGGGCGCCGCCGCGCGCGGGTGCCTCGACAACCGCATACTCGGGTATGTGGCTTTCGGCGAAGCCTAAGCGCTTTACGCGCGCCGTGCCGAAGCGGACGCCCAAGCGGTCGATCAGGTGGTCGATATCGTCATGGCCGTTCGCGCCGTTGACGATGTCTGTCTGCGGTGCGTTTGTTTTCTCCGCCGTCGTCACCGCGAGGCGCACGACGTCGAAGCCGAAGCCGGGGTCGAGTTCGTCGGCGAGCGTCGCAAAGCGTTCGCGGAACAGGCGGCAGAGCGCGCGGGCGTCGCGCAAGGGCTTTGACGTTGCGACGGAGAGGCGGCGCACCGCGCCGTCGACGCGGTAGAGCGTGACTTGCAGCGCGCGGGCGCCTTCGCCGCGTTCTTCCATGCGGTTGGCGAGTTCTTGGGTCAGGTGTTCGACGATGTCGAGGATGAAGGCCTCGTGCGTCACCGGCTCGGCGAAGCAGCGTTCGGCGATGTAAGGGGGCACGGGCAGGCGCGGGGTGATCGGCTCGTCGGCGAGCCTCAAGATTTGGTCGAGGCGGCGCAGCAGGATCGCGCCGAAGCGGGCGGCCAAGGGCGCGCGCGGGCGGTCGACAAGGTCGGCGATCTTCTTGAGGCCTACACGAGCTAAGGCGTCGAGTTTGCCGGCGTCGAGGCGCAGGCTCGCGAGCGGCAACGGCAGAATCGTTTCGCGCAGCTCGGCGTCGCTCACGATGCGCTTGTCGGCGAAGCGGGCGAGTGCCCAGGCGGCGCCGACGGTGCCGGCGACGGCGGTGCGCGCGGTGAAGCCTTGGACGCCAAGACGGCGGACGATGTCCTTGCGCATCGCCTCTTCGCCGCCGAAGAGATGTGCGCAGCCCGTGATGTCGAGCGTCATGCCGCCGTCGTTCAGGCCCACGAGCGGGGTGAAGCGGGAGAGCCAGTCGCAGATCGCCTCGGCGAGGTTCGCGTCGGCGGTTTCGTCGGCGTGATCGACGGCGAGGCCTAAGTGCATTGCGCGGGCGTCGGCGAGCGGCATGCCCACGCGCAGCCCGAGCGCTGCGGCAGCGGCGTTCAGTGCGCTCAGGCGGAGCGCGCTTTTGATCTCGCTGACGACGACTCTTGGATCACGCGGTCTGGGCGAGAGCGCGCGTTCGATCCGGTCGGTCGGCAAATGGACGAGCCAGACTGCGAGATAGCGGCGGGGTTGCGAATTTGCGCTCATGGGATTGCCATTCGACGCGCCATTGGCCGCACTGGCCAAAGCGGTTTTTGACGAGATCGAGGTGGAACGTGGGACGGCCGAGGCCGCCGAAGGCGTCGGGCGTGCTGGGTGCGGACGAAACGAGCCAGCGCGTGGTCGCGGCGTTCGGCTCGATGTCGCGTCCGTGGCGCAGGATCAGGCCCAATGCGCCGCCGTCTTGCGCGGCGAGTGCGAGGCGCCTCGTCATCGTGAGATCGAGCACGCGCGTTTGCGCCGGGAACTCCGCGATCACGGCGGTGAAGCCGCGGCACTTCAAAGCCTCGCCCATTGCCCAGAGCACGTCCTCCGCGCGGGGGACGTTCAGATAGATGAGCGTGCGCGCGTCGATGCCGGCGGCGTGCAATCCCGGCAGATAGGGGCGGCCGTACTCGGCAGCGGTGAAGTCGTGCTGGATGTAGAGCGTGTGCGCGGTCTTGGCCTGCCCACGCGCGGCGAGCGCGAAGGCGAAGCCCGCGGTGGCGGTGAGATCGCCCGCCGCTTTCGGCATCAACTCGTGCACCGCGCCCAGCATCATGCCGCCGCCCAAGGTCGCGTCGATAGCGGCGACGCCGGTTTCGAGATGGGCGCGGCGGTCGCCCGTCTTGCCGGGGTAGGCGGCCTCGATCGCGGCGATCGTTTGCTTCAGCGCGCCGAGGTTTTCGGGACGGCCGGACGGCGCCGGGCGACGATGCAAAATCTTATCCGTTAGAAGCGTTAGATCGGCGGATTTCCGCGGGGTTTGCCGTTTGAAATCCGTTAGAAATGCGTTTGGGACCCGTTTGGAAACGGGCTCCAGGGTGGGGATTTCCCAGGTTTGCTCGCGGGACACGTCGTCCTCCGCCGCCAGGGTCGTTGGCACGGGTCAGCCCTCTCTGCTCTTGCAATTGTTCTTATTTTGTTCTAATGTAGGTGGTCGCTTGAGTCAAGCGACTACCGCCGCGGGTGGACGAATTTTGGTGACATAATAATTTGCGCTCCTACGACCAGTAGATCTCGTCGTAGTACGCCGCCAGGATGAACTGCTCCGGGCTTAGCCCGCTGGCTTCATTGATGCTGAGCCGGGTGTTTCCCTTGGCGTCGGTTTGAATCAGTACGAAGTTGCGCACGCCGTCTCTTTCCACATACTCCCAAAGCCAAAAACGCTGTGTTTTGACCCGCGCCGTTCTCAAGAAGCGGAAACGTTTTCGATCAGACTTCTCCAAGTCTGCCGATTCCGTGCTGACATACTGAAAGATGTCTCGTTCTTTGCGCGGGCAAGATCCAGCACTGTTGTCGCGCAGCCGTGGGAACTCGATGATGACGTTGCTCCAATCGGCAGCATCCTCCGGCAACCTATCGCGATCAATCAGCAAATATCCCCCCATCTAAGAGGCGTTTCGCGATTTCCGGCGTCAATTCCGTGATTGCATCGCCGAGTAAGGAAAAACCCTTAGCCGTTGCACAAGCGGCCAAGACGACGCGTATTTCCAATTCGCTCAGATTACCGTTCAGAAGCGAACTTGCGATCGATGGTATGCGAGCGAGCGCCAGCTGATAGGCCTCTACCAAATCGTCGGGAATTTGCGGAGCTTCTTCCGATGTTCGCCCTGCTTCAATGCTGTGCACCAGCGCAAGCAATGTCCATCGGAACTTGGCAGGGTTCTCTTCGACGATCCGAACCAGGTGCGGGAGCGCAGCGTAAGACGCCGTGTAGACGCTCCCTTGATGACACAGCGCTGACCAAAGGCTGAAATATGGCTCAGCATTGCTGCCGACATCTTCAGGTAGATATTCCGCTTCGCGAAGTAACTTCGGGATGCCCGACGACTCGCCGTAGGCATTCCTCAATGTGGGCCAGCATGGATCGTCGAGTGAAAGCATATTCTTCAATCTACGACCTGCGCGGTGCGGATGAAAGTAGGGGAATGTCCTGCGCGGGCTTAGCGAGCGCTTTAGTTTGGGCATGGCTGTCACCACAGCATGAGAGCGGGCGTCCCGCCCGCTCTTAATGGCTTCTCGGCGATCTCGCGGTTGAGATGCTAAGACTATTTAACCGCAGGTAAGATCGGCTGCATGGGCGTGAAAAACACCCTGTTGGCGCGAAGCGACGCCGTATCGCTGCAGGTTTCCTTCCAATCTCTCTCTTCTTTCCGAAAGGTCTTTGAGCCTTTGCGCAGCACGTAGACATAGGTACGTCCAGCCGGTGCTCCGCCGTCTTTGCCGCAGAACCAATCGCTGGCGAACGTCAGCTCGGCAGTATCGACCATGAACCAAGACTTGTCATGCATGCTCCAGAGCGCGTTTGTTGCGACCAACGAGCCGGATTGATTGAGCACGTAGATGCGCGACCAGCTGTAATCGACACAATCGGTCCACATCGTCCGAACCAAGACGTAGTCTTGCGTAACCGCAATCTCTGCCGTGTTTGCGGAATCGTGCCATGGCCTCGGCGTAGAGTCCTCATCGTAACGTGTGTGCTGTGCCAGCACGCGGCCGTTGACGATGAGCCGGTCGTTTGCAGGCAGTTCGATATGCAGTTTGCCGATGTCAGCTGAATAGCCTTCGACTGGATAGACATACCCACAAACGTCAATGCGATCCTGCGAGATGGTTTGACCCGCGCTCGCGCCTAACGTGGTGAGTAGCACTAGGATGTGAGCAGACACGATACTCAGCGGTTCTCCGACGCCGGCAGCGGGCCGGTCATCGGCTTGAACGCTTTCGCGCGGGTGTGGGCTTCGGCGCGTTGGGCGGGGGTAAGTTTGGGGTGGAGTGCGCCCATTGCGGAGTCGGCAGGCGGGTTCATGATGTCGAACTTCGTTTCGGGCAGCATCTTGAAGCCCTCCTTCGCGCCCAGAATGTACCACATGTAGGACTCGACGAGGTCGGTGCGGCCGGCGTCGCCGGTTTCGAGCATGAGGGCGGTGTTGTACATTGCGGGGCCGTGGCCGTAGCGCGCGCCCCATAGGTACCAGCGGGCCGCCTCGGCCATATCTGCGGGGACGCCATAGCCGTTGTCGTGGATCGTTCCCAAATCCATCATCGAGCGGCGTTCGCCGCCCATCGCGGCTTGCAGGTGATATTGGCGCGCTTTGGCGAAGTCGCGTTGGACCACGTTGGGCTTGCCATCCATGTACTCGACGCCGAGGCGGCGGGCGGATTCAACGTCGCCTTGGGCGGCGCGCTCGGTCCACCAGGCGATCGCTTCCGCGTAGAGGCCGCGGCGGTAGAGGTCGTCGCCTTCGGTGCGCGCGATGGGCGCTGCTTGCTCGGCCTGTGCAATGATGGAAAGGGCGGCAAAGGGGACGCTTGCGGCAATGATCGCGGCAATGGCGAGGCGGGCGAGAATGCTCATATTTGGTTCCACACTTTACTTGGGTCGCGTGACTTTGCCGGGCCGGTTTGGGAAATGCTAGTGGGCTTCCCGGCCTGCCGGTTGCGGACGGCCTGGCGATTGCGCATGGTTCGGCCTTCAAAGGGAAAACACCGATGGCGTTGAAAGTTGTGGGGTCCGGCCTTGGGCGGACGGGGACGAAGTCGCTGCAGACGGCGCTCAATATGCTGGGCTTCGGGCCGTGCCATCACATGGTCGAGGTGTTCGCGCATCCCGAAAGCGTGCCGCTGTGGATTGAGGCGGGCGCGGGCCATCCCGTATGGGACAAGATTTTCGCGGACTATTCGTCGATGGTCGACTATCCCGGCGCGCATTATTGGCGCGAGCTGGCGGCGCACTATCCCAACGCGAAGGTGCTGCATTCGGTGCGCGATCCCGACAAGTGGTTCGATTCCACGCAGGCGACGATCTTTGCGCCGGGCTCGCTGGTCACGCAGGACGACGGCCCGCTGGGCGCGTTCTTTCGAAGCTTCACCAAGAGCTTTCGTGCGCATATGCACGACCGCGCGTACATGACCGATTACTTCCGCCGGCACACCGACGAGGTGAAGCGCACGATCGCGCCGGAGCGGCTGCTCGTCTACGAGGCGGGGCAAGGTTGGGAACCGCTTTGCAAGTTCTTGGGTGTGCCGGTGCCGGATGCGCCCTATCCGTCGGAGAATTCGCGCGCGGAGTTCATCGCGCGGGTGGCGGCGCGAGGGACGTAGCTCATGGCGCAGAAAGTCACAATCTATCACAACCCGAAGTGCGGAACGTCGCGCAACGTGCTTGCGTTCATCCGCGAGGCGGGAATCGAGCCTACGGTGATCGAGTATCTGAAAGAGCCACCGTCGCGGACGGAGTTGTTGTCGCTGATCAAACGCTCCGGCGGGACGGCGCGCGACATGCTGCGCGCGAAGGAGGCGCTGGCGGGCGAGCTTGGGCTCAGCGATCCGAAGGTCAGCGACGCGAAGATCGTGGATGCGATGATGGAGCATCCGATCTTGATCAACCGGCCGATCGTGGTGACGGAGCGCACGGTGAAGCTATGCCGGCCGTCGGAGACGGTGCACGAGATTTTGCCGAAGCGCGGCTGATCAGGCTCTCAGACGGTGCCGACTATCCGATCGGGTTCTCACCGAAGCGGGTCCAGAGTTTGGGAAAGCGTTTGGCGAGATAGGCGTCGTCTTCTTCGAACGGCGTTCCTTTTGGGTCGCCACTGGGTTGCTGGAAGTGATCCTTGGCGAAGTCGTCGAGGTCGCCGTCGGTGAGTCCGGTCCAGATGTCGCCGGCAACGTAGGCGTATTCTTCGAACTCGAGTTCTTCTTCTTGGTCGCCGGGGATGAGGTCGGCGAGGTCGTCGGGCTTGGCGAGGGCCGCTTCGAACGTGCCGCGGCCGCTTGAGATCAGCCAGCTGCGGAAGTACTCGAAGGCGTCATCCGAGCTGCCGCCGTGGATAATGTATGCGGCGGCCCAGAGGTCCCACGTGTAGCTGGCCGCGAGGCGTTCGTTGAACGCGCCTTCGAACGCTTCGATGTCGGCGGGCGGGAGTTCGCTCAAGATCGCTTCGAGCTCTTCGAGTTGGCGTTCGCGGTCGTCGGCGAACTTTGCGGTGCGATCGACGATCGCCCAGAAGCGATCGGCGCGCATTGATTCGAGCATGGCGAATCTCCTTAGCCTCAAGCTTAGGGCGTTAGCCGCCCGCGGCAATCTTAGAACCGGCTGCCGGTTTTGAAGCCGCCGCTGCGGCCGCCGCCGCCGATCTTGATGCCGCCGACCTTTGGGAACCCGGAGGAGGGTAGGCGGAAGCGTGGGCTCCGGCCGCTGCCCCATGAGCCACGGTTGCGGCGATCGTCATCATCGTCGTCGTCGTCACGATCGTCGTCATCGTCCCAGTCGCGGCGCTTGGAGTAGCCGCGTTCGAAGACGTCCCAGAGGACCGCGCCTTGGAGGGCGCCGCGAACGATGCCGCCGATTAGATCGGCGAGCATGTCGTTGCGGTCGACTTGGACCTGACCCCAGGGGCTGTCGTATTGCCGGGCGCGAACTTTGTCGCGCACGCCTTCGAGTTCGCCGCGACGGCGGGCGATCTCGCGGGCCTCGTCGCGGATTTTTCCGACCTCGGATTCGGCTTTCGCGATGGCGTTCTGCGTGAGCTCGATGTGTTGTACCAGGCGGTCGTCGTCGGTCGTTCGCGTGGTGCGTGCTTCGCGGTACATCGTTTGCAGGTCTTCGCGGGAGATCGACTGCGAGAGGACGGCGAGCGCTTCGTCATGGGCTTTGCGGTCGCCCTCGTCCGCCAGGCGCGTGCGTTCCTGATCAAGGGCGGTCAGCGTCGCTTGCGCTTTGGCGAGGGCCGCGGTCGCGGCTTTGAGGTCGGCCTCTGCGGTCGCGAGTTTGGTTTCGAGCGGCAAAATGCCCGCGTCCATCAAGGCGGCGCGTTCGATCTCTTCGAGTTTCCGGTCTTCGTCTTCGACACGCTTGACGAGTTCGCTTGCGTGTTCGCGCAAGCGGAGTGGAATTTCGTTCAGCAGCGTGTAGTTCGGCTTTGCGGTATCGTAGCCGACGAGTGCGGCCACTTTGCGGTCGAAAAAGCGGACGAAGTTGCCGGCTTTGTAGTCGGCGGTCGCGAACTTCCGCTTCCACAGATACATGAACAGCGGGTCGGCTTCGTAGGGTTTGCGCTTCGCGGCAAGGTCGGTCTCGGACTGCTTTGCCTTGTCGTCAGCGGCTTGCGCTATGTTGGTCGCGTTTGTGACTTTGTCCTTCTGGGCGATCCAACCAGGGTCGGACGTCATTCGCTTCTCGACGTCGTATTGCAGTGTCTTGATTGGTTCGCCTGCGGCTTCGACCGCAGCGGTTTTGGCGCGGTGATCGGCTTCGGCTGCGACGACGGCGCTTTGCGCGCCGCCGTGGCGGATCAGGAGTTGGTCAAGCTTGGCCTTGTGCGTGCGCAGGAGGTCGAGGGCGCGGCGTTCGGCGGCGTCGAGGTCGCCGACGACTTCGTTGCGCATCAAGGCGTCGAGGCGGATGAGGGCGAGACCCTTGAAGCTGTCGGCGAGTTGTTTGCGCTGGCGCTCGGCTTCGGCGGCGGCCGAGGCGAGAACCTGGGCGAGGCGGTTCTCGTTCGTGCGCACGCCGGCGATCGCGTTCTCAACTTCGGATAGGGCGTCGCGGCTTGAGACGTACATCTAATCGTTCCACGACGTGATGGCGCCGGGCTGCACCGGCATGTTGTACCGCGGTTCGAGTTCGCCCCGCAGCTTCTGGCCCAAGATGCGGCTTTCGATGATGCCGTTGTCGCGCTTGTCGCGGGCGACGTTCTCGAACGTTGCTTGCGGCACCCGCTGTCCCCAAGCCGAGACGTTGTAGGTGCGGCCGTCTTCTTCGTTGGCGACGGGACGGGTCAGCGCGCGGCCGTCGGGGCCAATTGCTTCGACGACAAGGTAGTAGTTGCGCGCGCTTGGGTTCACGTCCGGGATGCGATCGAATCCGGTGGTGCCGTCGGCGACAATGCGCAGCTGATAGGATTGGATGAGTTCCGTGCGAAGCGCATCGAGGCTTGCGATTGCCGTGCGGGCGCCGGCCGGATCGTTCGCGGCGAGGGCCGCTTGGCCGTCGCGGAGCAGCGCGTCGGCTCGCGTTCTTGCGGCTTCGACACGCGATTCCGCCGTCACCGATGCGTGCGCGGCGGCCAGGGACTTCGGCAAGGTTTCGGCGAGCTCGATGCGCTGTGCTTCGGCGGCGCGTTCTCTTGGCGCGACGATGCCGTAGTTGTAGCCGCCCCAAAGCGCGGTGATGGAGACGAGAGCTGCGCTGGTCCAGCCGATGATTGCGCCGCGGCGGATCCACATCAATGCGAGTGTGCGCGAGAGGCTTGGGGCAGGGGGCGTGTAGGTGAAGCGGCTTTCCTTGAGCGCTTTGATGCCTTCGTCGAGCGCGCGATCGGTGACCTCTATGCCCTGGCTTTTGTAGATTTCGCGCAGACGGTCACGTAGCGCCTTGTCGCGATCGACTTGGCCGAGCTCGCGCGCGACAATCAGTTCGCTATGACGGATCGTGTCGACCACGTCCATCGCGAGCATCAGTTCGTCGAGGGTCTGCGGCTTGGCAGGGACGGCGGCACCGGACATTGCGGCCGCTCCTCTAGACTGTCATCCCGGAGCTTAGGTGAGCCCAACTGCGCAGCAGTTGGTTGCGAACCTTAGCATCCGGGACCCAGGAGGGCATCTCATGGGTGTGTGCAATTCCCCTGGGTCCCGGATAGTAAGGCTCGCGCGCCGCCGCTGCGCAGCGGGCTCGCCTAACTTCCGGGATGACAACGCTGGTTACGTTCATCGCTTAGAGATTGAACGCTTTGCCTTGCGCGACGAGGGTGGCGAGGCGGCGTTTGCCGTCTTCGACGGCGTCGCGGATCTCGGCCGAGTTTTGCGTCGCGAGTTTGCGCATTTCTTCGATGATGATGCGCGACTTCTCTTGGAAGTTCACGACGCTGTCGACGAGCTTCTTGACCGCATCGGCGCGGATCGTGGGGCCGTAGCCCGCGCGCACCGCCGCTTCCTGCACTTTGTCGCCGATCTCGGAGAGGACCTCGATCGACTTCGAGACGCCTTCCTTCATCGCGTTCACGGTTTCGGTGGACTCGTGCAGGCCGAACATGCCGGTGAACGAGGCTTTGAGCGCCGTCAGCACGGTGTCGTTCGTGGAGAAGAACGAGACCGCCTGTGCGTAGATGCGTTCCTTGGCGCTCGTCGTCTGCATTAGGCGCGCCATGATGACTTCGGACGTGTTGTAGCCGATCGTCAGATTGTCGGAGAGGTCCTTCGCGATTTGATAGCGCTTGTCCTCGTCCTGCGTTTGGCGCAGCACCTCGTCGCGGATCAGTTCGAGTTTCGCGCGTTCGGCGGGCTCGGTGCCGGCGAAGGTTGCGACGGCGTTTGCGGCCTCGTTCAGCTTCTTCTTCGCTTCGTCGAGTTTCCACTCGGCCTTTTTCAGGACTTCGAGCGCCATCACCTCGGATTGTTTCAGGGCGCCGCGGAAGTCGCGGTAGGATTCCAGGATCGCGGCTTCGCGCTGGATCTGGTTCTTCGTTTCCTTCGTGACGGCGATGTAGATCGCGCGGATCTTGTCGAAGCGATCGGCGACGTCGCCGCGGGTCAGCTTCATCCACGAATTCGTCGCGCGCTCCCACATGCTGACCTTGCCGTCGGCGATTTGGTCGACCATCGCCTTGGCGTCGTCGCGGATCGAGTTGAAGCCTTCGGTGATTTGGCGGTAGCGGTCGCCGACCTCCATCGCCGCCACGTGTTCGCGCACGACTTCGTTGAAGTTCGAGGCCTGGTTCAGCGTGCGGGCGATGATCGTGATGCGGTCCTGGTCGAGGTCAGAGATCTGATGCAGGAGTGCGTTGATCGGGGCTTCTTCGCCCTTGTTTGTGGGGACGATCCCCATGTCGCGCAGTGTGGACAGTGCACGGTCGAGATACTGCATAGGCGTGCGGACGACGACATCGGACATCGAAAACTTCCTCCCAGCGGAAACGCGCGGAAACATGTGGCCCGCCGGAGGCGGTTATGCAAGGTTCTCAGCCAAATATTTGGCCGGAGGCGGGCATGATCAGGGTTGGCATTGGGGGGTGGAACTTTCCCGAATGGCGGGGGACCTTCTATCCGAAGGGGCATCCCCAGGCGAAGGAGCTCGACTACGCGTCTCGCGTGCTGACGTCGATCGAGATCAACGGGACGTTCTACCGGACGCCCTCGGCGGAGACGTTCGCGAAATGGGCGTCCGAGGTGCCGGACGGGTTCGTGTTTTCCGTCAAGGGGCCGATGTCGGTGGTGGGGAAGGGGGTTCTTGCCGAGACGGGTCCTGCGCTCGAGAAGTTCTTTACGAGCGGCGTGTTGGGCATGGGCGACCGGTTGGGGCCGTTCTTTTGGCAGTTCATGCCGGCGAAGAAGTTCGACCCGAAGGACGTCGAGGCGTTCTTCAAGATGCTTCCGAAAGAGATTAAGGGGCGCAAACTTCGCCATGCGGTCGAGGCGCGGCATGCGACGTTCGCCGTCCCTGAGTTTGTGGAGCTGGCGCGCAAGTATGGGGTGGCCGTCGTGCTGGTCGACAGCGAGAAGCATACGCTGATCGCCGATCCCACCGCCGAGTTCACGTATCTGCGGCTGCAGCGGACGCAAGAGAAGATTGCGACGGGGTACAAACCGGGCGACATCAAGACGTGGGCCGCTCGCGCGAAGACCTGGGTGGCGGGTGGGGTGCCCGACGATCTGCCGCTGTTGGGCAAGAAGCCTGCGAAGGCCAAGCGCGATGTGTTCGTCTACTTCATCAGCGGTGCGAAGGTGCGGGCGCCGGCGGCGGCGCAGGCGCTGATCAAAGAAATTAGCTGATTGGCAAGTTCTGCTTAGCGACTTGGAAGCACTCGTTACCCGATCTTTACGGATGGACCTGCCGGTTGCGTCGGGAGGGGGCGCCGGATCGATGCAATTTGCGGCGACACGCAACAACTCTGACCCTGTTTTACGAGAGAGTAATGCTGAACGTGTAGGGTTTCGCTCACGCCATCCTTGAGAATGGCCGGTGGGAGAAGAAAATGAAAACGAAACTCATGGGTTTTGTCTGCGCGGCCGCGCTCGTGGCGATGCCTGCGGTTGGTATTGCAGCGACGGCGACGACGACTTTTCAGGTTACAGCGACGGTGATTTCGGTTTGCACCGTCAGCGCAACCGACCTCGCGTTCGGCAACTATGACGCCAGCGCCGGTGCGCCGAACGACAACAGCAGCACCGTCAGCGTGACGTGCTCGAACGGGTCGCCGTATACGGTTGCGCTCGATGCGGGTACGGGTTCGGGCGCCACGGTGAACGTTCGCCGGATGAGCAACGGCGGCGACACGCTCGACTACAGCATGTACACGACCGCGGGCCGTACGACGGTTTGGGCCGACGGAACGGGCGGTACGTCCACGCAGGCCGGCACCGGCAACGGCGCCGTCCAGAACTACACGGTTTTCGGCCGTATCCCGACGGGTCAGTTCGTGACCGCCGGCGCTTATGCCGACACCGTCACGGCGACCGTCACCTACTAAGACGCGGCGCAATCCGCACCTGATCATCGGTTACTCAGCGGCTTAACCGCTGGGTAACCGTACTCGCGTATTTATTAACCCGTCACCACCAAGGCTCACTGGTTGACGGAAGACAAATTCATGCGCGGGTTCACTCAGTACAAATCCAGGCTCTTGGGCGTTGCTTGTGCGACCGTGATGCTTGCGACGCCGGCGATCGGCATAGCGGCCACGGCCACAACGACGTTCCAAGTTACGGCGACGGTTCTTTCGGTTTGCACGGTCAGTGCGACGAACCTCGCCTTCGGCAACTATGACGCCAGTTCCGGCACACCGAACGACGCCAGCAGCGCCGTCACCACCACGTGTTCGAACTCGACGGCCTATACCGTCGCACTCAACGCGGGCACAGGGTCGGGCGCCACGGTTGCCGTGCGTCGAATGACGAACGGTGCAAACACGCTGGACTACAGCATGTACACGACGGCTGGCCGGACCACGGTATGGGGCGACGGAACGCTCAGCACCGTCACGCAGGCCGGCACCGGCAACGGCGCCGGTCAGGCGTTGACCGTGTTCGGACGCATTCCGACCGGCCAATACGTGACTGCCGGCAGCTACACCGACACGGTGACGGCCACCGTCACCTACTAATCCGCGAGGGGAATTCATGCATCGTTCGATTCGGGCGGGCGTATTGCGCCTGTGCGGAGCTTTGGTTGCCGCGTTGGTCTCGGGGCCTGCTTTTGCAGCAAGCCTTGAAGTGGCTCCCACAAAGCTTGTCATCGACGGAAAGACGGGGTCGGCGACGCTTAGCCTGGCCAACCGCGGTACGGTGCCGATTATCGTTCAGCTAGAGGGCTTCATCTGGGAGCAGAAGGACGGCAAGGACGTGCTGACGCCGACCGACTCGGTGCTGGTCAGCCCGCCCATGGCGCGCATTCCACCTGGCGGCAAGCAAACGGTGCGCATCATGGCGCGCGGCGATGCGAAACCCGGCGTCGAGCGCACGTTCCGTTTGTTTGCCAGCGAACTGCCCGATCCCGCAACCAACGAAGCGCGTACGATCCGCGTGCTCTTGCAGTTCAACGTTCCGGTGTTCGTCAATACGCCGGTCGTCGCGGCACCGCAGCTCGCGTGGGAAGCCCAAAGCGGCGATAAGGGGTTGGTGTTGAGCGCGCGCAATCTGGGGCGCGCGCATACGAAGTTCACGAAAGTCGAAGTCGTCACGCCGTCGGGCCGCCGTTTGGCGACGACGCAGGGTGTGCCCTACGTGCTTGCCGGTGCCACGCGGCCGTTCATGGTCGCAGGCTCCTTCGGTCCGGGCGAGAAGGTGGTCGTGGAAGCGCGCACCGACGACAGCGAAGTCGTGATCCGCGAAACGGTCGACGTGCGTCGGTGAGCTGATGCGTTCGCTCGCGCATATTCTCGCGATGGGCCTCTATCTGGCCTCGCTGAGTAATGCGTATGCCGAGGCGGCGGCTTCCGAGCCGCGCAATCTCGTGCTCGAGGTTTGGCTGAATGGTGCGTCCCGCGCGATCGTCGTCAACGTGGCGGAGCGGGAAGGGGACCTGTTCGTCGAGCGGTCGGACCTGAAAGCGATCGGGCTGAAGGACGTCGAAGACACCGAGGTGAAGGGCGATTTGGTGCCGCTCAACCGCATCGACGGCGTGCGCGCGACGGTCGAAGAGGGCAAGCAGCTTTTGCTGGTGACCGCCGCGCCGACGCGGCTTGCGGTTACGACGCTGGGTTTGCGCGGCAGCGATCGCCAGATCGTGGCAGACACGCCGGTGACGGCGTTCGCGGCGGAATACGATGTTGTTCTTACGGGAAGCGACGTCGCATCCGCGCTGCGAAAGGCTTCGATCGACGGCACGCTTGCGCTTTCCGCGTTCACACCGATCGGAACGTTCGCGACGAACGGGTTTGCGGTTGTCGACGCCGAGACGCAGAAGGCGCTCAGGCTCGATAGTTCATGGACACTCGACGATCCGCCACAGCTTAGGCGGCTCACGATCGGGGATGCGGTTTCGGGCGGGGTCGGTTGGTCCCGCTCCGTGCGTTTTGGCGGCGTGCAGATTGCGCGCGACTTTGCGCTTCAGCCGGACCTCGTTACGATCCCGATGCCGGACTTTTTCGGCGAGGCGGCGGTGCCCGGGTCGATCGATGTGTTCGTCGGCGCGTCCAAGGTCTTGTCCGAGGACGTTCCGGCGGGTCCCTTCGACGTGCGCGATTTGCCGATCGTCACGGGGGCAGGCCAAGCGACGGTTGTCGTGCGCGATTTGCTTGGCCGCGAGATGCGGCAGACGATCAACTACTTCACCGACAGCGAGATGCTGGCCGAAGGTCTGACGTCCTACAGCTTCGAAGCCGGGTTTCTGCGGAAGTCCTATGGTCTGAAGAGCTTCGACTATGGCGACGCGATGGGGTCGGCAACGCTGCGTCACGGGTTCAGCGACGAATTCACGATCGAGGCGCACGCAGAAGCGACGCCTGAGGTCGCGACGCTGGGCGTGGGCGGTATTGCCACGCTTTTCGATTTCGGTTCTTTGCGCTTTGCGGGCGCGGGAAGCACCAGCGAGTTCGGCGAGGGCGGGTTCGGGTCGATCTCGTTGTCAATGCAGTTCGGGCCTGCAAATCTGTTTGCGAGCGTGGAAGCTGCTACGCCGGACTTTCGCGATGTTGCCGCCATCGACGGTGCGCCGTTGGCGCGCGAAACGCTGCAGCTGGGTGGCGGCCTCGACCTGCAAGAGTACGGCTCGTTGTCGCTGACGTATCTGCGCCAAGAGCGGCAGGACAAAGAGCGCACGACACTCGCCACCGCGACCTACACGATGTCCGTCGGCACCGCCACGTTTGGCGTGACCAGCGTGTACGACGTGGAGCGTGATGCGCTGCTTGCGGAGACGTTCCTGACGGTACCGCTGGGCGGTGGCGGTCCCTATTCGACCGCTTCGCTGTCTTCGCGCGAGGGGGATGTAGAGGTTCGCGCGACATTGGAACAACCTGCCTCGCCGGATGGGGTTCTGGGCTACCGGCTGCAAGCGCGTCAGGGCGACTTTACGCAGTTCAATGCGGATGGCCGTTGGGAAGGGCAAAACGTTGCGCTCGACGGGCGGCTGGCTCTCGCCGAGGGCCATTTGTCGGCGCAAGTCGAAGCCGCCGGCGCGATCGTGGCGACGGAGGATACAGCGTTCTTTGCCCGCAAACTCGACGGTGCCTTCGCGCTCATCGATGCCGGCGCGCCCGGCGTTGGGATCTATCGCGAGAATCGCCTGGTTGCGGAATCCGACGACAGCGGTTTCGCGCTGATCACCGGCCTTGTGCCGTTCACGCGCAACCACATCGCCGTCGATCCGGCGGGGTATGACATGTCGAAGGTGCTTTCCAAAACCGATCTCGACGTCATTCCGGGACGCGGTGGGGCGGCGGTGAGCTTGGCGCCGGCGAAGGAGACGCCTTTGTCGCTCTCGGTCACGCTCCCGGACGGATCCTTTCCCGATGTTGGAACGACGGTGCATCTGTCGGGCGACCCGACGCCGTGGATCGTGGGCTATCACGGCGCCTTGTTCATTGCAGACCTGAAGCTGCCGCTTGAGGTCGAGCTTGAGACCAAGTTCGGTCTGTGCCGGCTGAAGTTGACAGAGCCCCCGCGCGAGACTCCGGGCGAAATTCCGCGTCTGGGGCCGATCGCGTGCGCCTTCGACCAGTGACGTATCGGGCCATCGCGCGGCCGCCTGCAGTGGTTGATTTTCGGTAAACGGTGGCTGCCGGCGCGCGCAAATATTGGCCGCGTTGCGCTTGCAAGGTTGAAGTACACTCGCGTCGTGATGCGTTTCCCATTCGCCATGGCGCGCGTTTGCGCGTTCGCCGGAGTTGTTGCTGTGCCGAGCGCTGCGCTCGCTGCGCCCTGCAACGTCCCTGCGCGTCCGCTTCAGGTCACAGCAACGAATTTGAACTTCGGCAACTATAACGCATCGTCCGGGACGCCGACCACGTCGACGATGGCCGTCACCGTTCGATGCGTGAATGCCGTCGACACGCTGCCGGCGTTCGTCGCTTCGCTCTCGAAGGGCACCGCGCCGACATACAACCCCCGCCAAATGGCGCTCGGTGCGAACAGGCTCAACTACAACATCTTCAACCAGAACACCTATGTCACGATCTGGGGCGACGGCACCGGCGGCACGCTCACACGAAGCTATGGTGGCGGCGGAAACGCCGCGACCGGCACGGGATTCGGCCGGATCACGACCGGTCAATACGTAACGCCCGGCGTCTACACCGACACGATCACGGTGACGATCACGTACTGAGCGCCGGAGTCGTTCGGCTGCTTAGATGTGGATCGCGTGGCCCAGCGCTTTCAGGGCGGCTTCGTGGAAGGCTTCGCTCAAGGTTGGGTGGACGTGGATCGTGCCTGCGATGTCTTCGAGGACGGCGCCCATTTCCATGACCGTGGCGAATTCGCCGGACAGGTCGCTGATATGGCTTCCGACGGCTTGGATGCCGAGTACGCGGTGATCGCTTTTCCTGGCGACGACGCGGACGAAGCCGAAATTGTCGGCGGCGTCCATCGAGAGGGCGCGGCCGTTGGCGGCGAAGGGGAATTGGCCGACGACGGTTTCCTCGCCCGCTCTTGCGGCTTCGGCGGGGGAGAGGCCGCAGCTCACGATCTCAGGCTCGGTGAAGCAGACGGCGGCGATCGCGGCGGGTGCGAACTTGCGTTTGTGGCCTGCGATGATTTCGGCGACCATTTCGCCTTGGGTTGCGGCCTTGTGTTCGAGCATCGGTTCGCCGACGAGGTCGCCCACCGCCCAGACGTTCTTCATCGACGTGCGGCATTGATCGTCGACCTTGACGAAGCGGCCGGCCAAATCGACGGCCATGTTCTCGAGGCCCCAGCCAGCCGTGTTCGGTTTGCGGCCGACGGTGACGAGGATCCTGTCGGCGGGAAGGCTCTGCGTTTTGCCGTCGGCGGTTTCGACGATGAGGGCGGTGTTCTTACCCGTTTCGGCGGCCTTCGCTTTGGCGCCAAGCAGGACGGTGACGCCGTGCTTGTCGAGCCAGCGCTTCACGGGCGTCGTCAGGTCGGTGTCGTAGAGCGGGAGGATGTTCTTCTCGGCTTCGACGATCGTGACTTGGCTGCCGAGTTTCGCGAAGGCGATGCCGAGTTCGAGGCCGATATAGCCCGCGCCCACGACGACGAGCTTTTCGGGGAGCTTGTCCAGCATCAGCGCTTCGGTCGAGGAGATGACCGGGCCGCCGAACGGGATCGTCGGGATTTGCACGGGAAGCGAGCCGGTTGCGAGCAGCACGTGCTCGGCGGTGATCGTGACGGGGCCGGTGGCACTGTCGACGGTGCAGGTCTTGCCGTCTTGGAACTTTGCCCAGCCGTTCACGACCTTGACCTTTGCGCGCTTGAGCAGGCCGGTGACGCCGGTGTTGAGGCGCGTGACGATGCCTTCCTTCCACTTCACCGTTTCGGCGAGGTCGAGCTTCGGCGCGGCGGTGAGCTTGATGCCGTGTAGGCCCTTGTCGGCGGCGCGGCGCATGGATTCGTATTCGCCCGCGGCGTGGATGATCGCCTTCGAGGGGATGCAGCCGCGGATCAGGCAGGTGCCGCCGAGACGATCGGCCTCAACGAGGACAGTGTCGATCCCGAGTTGGCCCGCGCGGATCGCAGCGACGTAACCGCCCGGGCCGCCGCCGACGACGAGGAGTTTCGGTTTAATCGTTTCAGTCATTTGGGAATTTGCCCCTTAACTGCTTTACTAGCCTGACAACATAAATGATCAGGTTCACGGCGGTGAATAGAAGAAAAATCAGCGTTGGACCACCAATCACCAAAGTGAACCAAGCGTGCAGGTCTGGTAATGGTGCCTTAAACTCAGCTGCTGCCAATGGCCCAAGTACTGCCAGAATGACCGCCGACAACGCGAGCAAGACCCAACAGATATTTGCCAGGCGAATCTCCGCGATTAGAAAGCGGCGATGCGGATGCGTTCGCCGCATTGCGGGCTAATCCATAAACATCATCGCGGGGTGTTCGAGCAGCGCTTTCACGCGCTGGATGAACATCGCCGCGTCGTAGCCGTCGACCACGCGGTGATCGAAGGAGGAGGAGAGGTTCATCATCTTCCTGACCGCGATGTGTCCGTTGTGGACGACGGGACGCTCGATGATCGCGTTCGGGCCGATGATGGCGACTTCGGGCTGGTTGATGACGGGTGTCGTCACCACGCCGCCTATGGGGCCTAAGCTCGTGATCGTGATCGTGGAGCCGGTGAGTTCGTCCTTCGTCGCCTTGTTGTCGCGCGCGGCGGTCGAGACGCGGGCGACTTCGGCGGCGGCCTGCCAAAGGTCCATCGCTTCGGCGTGGTGGACGACGGGCACGATGAGGCCGTTCGGCGTCTGCGTGGCAATGCCGATGTGCACCGGCTTGTAACGGTGGACGACGCCGGCTTCATCGTCGAAGCGGGCGTTGATCTGCGGGTAGTCGGGCAGCACGCGGATGAGCGCGCGCATCAGGAACGGCAGCAGCGTCAGCTTGGGCTGGTCCTGGCGCTTCGTCGCGTTCATTTGCACGCGCAGCGCTTCGAGCTCCGTCATGTCGACTTCTTCGACGTAGGCGAAGTGCGGGATGCGGCGCTTGGTTTCCTGCATCTTCTCCGCGATCTTGCGGCGCAGACCGATGACCTTGATCTCGTCGATGCCTTCGCGCCGTTCGAGTGCTGCTGCCGGACGTCCGGTGGGCGCGCCCTTGGCGATATAGGCGTCGAGGTCGGCGTGGCTGATGCGGCCAGCGGGGCCGGTGCCGTGGATGAACTGCAGGTGGACGCCGAGTTCGGCCGCGCGCTGGCGTACGGCGGGGGAGGCGAGTGGCTTGTCGCCGAATTTGCGCGGGGCGCTAGGTGTCGCTGCGACGGGTGCAGATGCGGGTGCCGGTTTCGCGACGACGGGTTCGAGCTTTGGTGCGGGTTTCTTTTCTTCGAGCTTTGGCGGCGGGGGCGGTGCGGCCTTTGCCTTCGCGGCGGCCGCGCCGTTCGACTTCACGTCGGCTTCGTTGCCGGCGCCGTCGACTTCGAAGATCACGATCGGGGCGCCGACCGGCGCCATGGAGCCGGGCTCGCCGCGCAGTTCGACGACTTTGCCGCTGACCGGCGAGGTCATTTCGACTGTTGCCTTGTCGGTCATCACGTCAACGAGGTGCTGGTCCTCTTTGATGGTGTCGCCGACGCGCACATGCCAGGCGACGATTTCGGCCTCGGCCGTGCCTTCGCCGACGTCGGGGAGTTTGAAGATGAAACGACCCATCGCTTAGCCCTCCATCGCGCGGCGCATCGCAGCGGCGACGCGGCCTGGACCGGGGAAGTATTGCCACTCGAAAGCGTGCGGGTAGGGCGTGTCCCAGCCGGCGACGCGCTCGATCGGCGCTTCCAGATGATAGAAACAATGTTCCTGCACGAGCGCCGTCAATTCTGCGCCGTAACCGGACGTGCGCGTCGCCTCATGGACGATGACGCAGCGGCCGGTTTTTTCGACCGAGGCTTTGATGGACTCGATGTCGACGGGAATGAGCGTGCGTAGGTCGAGCACTTCGGCGTCGATGCCCGTGTCCTCGACGGCGGCGAGCGCCACGTGCACCATCGTGCCGTAGGCGATGATCGTGAGGTCGTTGCCTTCGCGTGCGATCGCGGCCTTGCCGAGCGGCACCTGGTAGTAGCCGTCCGGCACTTCGCTGGCCTTGTGTTTCGACCACGGTTGAACGGGTCTGTCGTGGTGGCCGTCGAAGGGGCCGTTGTAGATGCGCTTCGGCTCGAAGAACATCACGGGGTCTTCGTCTTCGATTGCGCTGATGAGCAGGCCCTTCGCGTCGTACGGGTTCGACGGGATCACCGTCTTGATGCCGCAAACGTGGGTGAACAGCGCTTCGGGGCTTTGGCTGTGCGTTTGGCCGCCGAAGATGCCGCCGCCATAGGGCGAGCGCAGCGTGATCGGGGCGGTGAAGTCGCCGGCCGAACGATAGCGCAGGCGCGCGGCTGCGGAGACGATCTGGTCGTAGGCCGGATAGATGTAGTCGGCGAATTGGATTTCGATCACGGGTTTCAGGCCATAGGCCGCCATGCCGATGGCGGTCGCGACGATGCCGCTCTCGCCGATGGGGGAGTCGAAGCAGCGCGTGACACCGTGCTTCTTCTGCAGGCCGTCGGTCGCGCGGAAGACGCCGCCGAAGTAGCCGACGTCTTCGCCGAAGATCAGCACGTCGGGGTTCTTCGTCAGCATGACGTCCATGGCCGAGTTCAGCGCCTGGATCATGTTCATGGTCGCCATGATTATCGGCTCCGCGCTTGTGTTTGCACTTTATCTGTCATCCCGGCCAAGCGAGGCGTTAGCCGAGCGCGAGCCGGGACCCAGGAGACTGGGCTCCGCTCATCAACTGCTCTGCGTGGCTCTCCTGGGTCCCGGATAGCAAGCTTCGCTACGATCTTCGATCGAGCTTCGCTAGCTTCCGGGATGACAGTGATGAGGGTGGTCATCGCGATCACACTCCCATCTCTTGGCGCTGGCGGCGGATGTGCCAGGGCATTTCTTTGTAGACGTCTTCGAACATGGTTTTGACGCTCGCCATTTTGCCGGAGCCAAGCGTGCCGTAGGTCTCAGCCTCTTTCTGCGTGGCGCGGACTTCCTCGGCGATCGTCGTTTCCATTTCTGTGTGCTCTTTCTCCGACCACTTGCCGAGAGCGATCAGGTGTTTCTTCAAGCGATCGACGGGATCGCCGAACGGCCAAGCCTTTGCTTCGTCGGTCGGGCGGTAGCGGCTGGGGTCATCCGAGGTCGAGTGGCCTTCGACGCGGTAGGTGAAGTGCTCGATCATCGTCGGCCCTAAGTTCGCGCGCGCACGGTCGGCGGCCCACTTCGTCACGGCGTAGACGGCGAGGAAGTCGTTGCCGTCAACCCGCAGCGCCGGGATGCCGTAGCCGATGCCGCGGGCGGCGAAGGTGGACTCGTCACCACCGGCGATGCCTTGGTAGCTCGAGATAGCCCACTGATTGTTGACGACGTTCAGGATTACCGGCGCCTTGTAGACCGCAGCGAAGGTGAGCGCTGTGTGGAAGTCGCCTTCGGCCGTCGATCCGTCGCCGATCCAGGCGGCGCAGATGCGGTCGTCGCCCTTGAAGGCCGATGCCATCGCCCAGCCGACCGCCTGGCTGTAGTGCATCGCGAGGTTGCCGGCGATCGAGAAGAAGCCGTGCTTCTTCGAGGAGTACATGATCGGCAGCTGACGGCCTTTCAGCGGATCGCGCTCGTTCGAATAGACCTGGCACATCATGTCGAGCATCGGATAGCCGCGCGAGATGAGCAGGCCCTGCTGACGGTAGGTGGGGAAGCACATGTCTTCAGGGTCGAGGGCAGCCGATTGCGCGACGGCGATCGCCTCTTCGCCGGTGCACTTCATATAGAACGACGTCTTGCCCTGGCGCTGGGCCGCGAACATGCGGGCGTCGTAGTGGCGGACGGTCACCATGTGCTTCAGGCCGCGCTTCAGCGTCTCGACGTCGACTTTCGGATCCCAGGAGCCGTGGGCTTTGTTGTCGTCGCCGAGCACGCGGATGAACGAGTAGGCTGCGTCGTGCGTGTCCTTGGCGTTGACGTTGATGTCGGGCTTGGCCACTTCGCCGGGCTTGGGCACTTTGATGTGGCTGAAGTCCGGCTTGTCGCCGGGGCGGTGCTTCGGCTCGGGGATGTGGAGCTTGAGTTGGGGCTTGTTCGGGCGGATGGGTGCGGTCGACATCAAGGGCTCGTTTCGCTGAAAGCAGCCGTGCGTTGGGGCGCAGTGGATAGGCGCGAGCGGCCCCACCGTCAATGACGGGGCGGGGGCAGGGCTAAGCCTTCGTTCGTGCGTTCGAGTGTTGCTTGCGGGTCGTGCGGGCGATTGATTTGTTCTGTTCGCCTTTGCCTGTGCGCAATTTTCAAATTCGATGGTGCAGTGCAATACCGGTGCTTCCTCGGTTAACTTGCAACGATCCTTGGTCTCGTGAGAATGCGTGCTGCAAATTCGAGGGGCGGTCGTGGGGCGTGCGATAGCATCGCTGTTTGACATTCATGGGCGCCTCAGCCGCCGCGGGCTTCTTGTTTTCGTTGTTTGCCTCGCGCCAGTCACGTTGCTGGCGATGTGGTTCATCGTGCATGGGCTGTTTGATGCGGCGTTTTTTGTGCTCCTGCCGTTGAGCATTGTTTCGCTGTTTGCCGTCATTCGGCGGCTACATGATCGGAACAGAAGCGGTTGGTGGACCGTTTTCATTTATGGGGCACCGTTCCTCATCATGTGGTCGGCACAGGAGATCGCTCTGAGGTACGAAGCGGTCTTTGGCGTCGCACCAGATACTCGCACTGTTGTTATGGTCGGGGGCGCAATCGCCTTGTTGCCGCTGCTGTGGGCGTTTGGAGAGCTGTACTTCCTACCGGGCACCAAGGGTCCAAACCGCTTTGGTGCCGATCCATTGGAGCGGCAATAGCAGCACGCTCAATTCTGCAATGCTGCTGTGTAGCCGTTCGATAGTTCGTGCGCGGTGCCGGTGCCGAACACGTAGCGATCGGCGCGGACCAGAACGGCATCGGCGCCATAGGCGTCGAGGTGCTGCGCGAGTTTCGACGCGAAGGGTTTGAGCGCGCCGTCCTCCAACGAAACGATGCGGGCGAGGTGCCGGTTCTCAAGGCCCGCGACGTCGCTTGTGCGCCGCGCGATCAGCCATGCGCCGGTGCCAAGCACGTCGTCGAGGCGCGCGTTGCCCGCCATGTCTTGCGGGAAGATCGTGCCGGCGCGCGGACTATCGGCCTTGAACGCGCCCGGGCCTGCTTGCGGATCGGGCGGCGGTACCGGTTGCTGGCCGGTCGCGCGCACCGCCAACATGCCGGCGTCGCGCTGTGCGGCGGATTGCGGATCGGCGATGCAGACGACGCGGCCCATGGCGATGGCCGTCTCGGTGACGGCACGCACGTGCGGCTCGCGCTCGGTTTGATAAGTGTCGAGCAGTTTGTCGCCCGCCTGGCCGCGCAGGACGTGGGTGAGTTTCCAGCCAAGGTTCACGGCGTCGCGGATGCCGGAGCACATGCCTTGGCCGGCGAATGGCGGGGTTTGATGTGCTGCGTCGCCTGCGAGGATGATGCGCCCGCGGCGCCATTCGTTAGCGACCAAGCCGTGGAAGCGGTAGACGGCTTTGCGGTCGATTTCGACGTCGCCGTCGTTCACCCACGGTTTCAAGAGTTCGGCGATGCGGCGGTCGTCGAGGAAGCTTTGCGCGTCTTCGCCGGGGCGGATCATGAACTCCCAGCGGTGGCGGCCGGGGCCCATCAGCACGCAGGTCGTCGGGCGGACGGGATCGCAGATTTGCAGGTTTAGGTTCGGCATGCGCTCGGGGCGCTTCACTTGCGCGTCGATGACGAGCCAGGGTTCGTCGAAGCCGTAGTCGAAATGCGTGATGCTGAGCGCCTTGCGTACCGGACTCGACGCGCCGTCGCAGCCGATCACGTAGCGCGCTTCGATAGTTTGCGGTTTGCCGGCGGCGTCCGTGATCGTGGCGCGGATCGCTTCGGTGCCGATCTGTTCGAAGCCTTCGAAGCGTACGCCGAGGCGGGTTTCGACCGTCGGGTAGTCGGCAAGTTTGGCGCGGAGCGCGCGCTCGAGATCGGGCTGGTTGAACATCCAACTCGGCGCGAAGCCCGAGGCGACAATCACTTCGTCGAGGTCGAAGCGCAGGAGAATCTCGCCCTTGGCATTGCGGAACTCGTAAGCCGGGGCGCGGCGCGAGATCGCCGTCGCTTCTTGTAGGAGCCCCAAGCCCTGCCAGATGCGCATGATCTCCGCGTCGAAGTGCGCGGCGCGGGGGAGCGGATAGACGGCCGTGTCCTTCTCGACCGCGAGCACGCGAAAGCCTTCGCGGCCGAGCAGGTTTGCCAGCGTCGCGCCGACGGGACCGAGGCCTACGATGAGGACGTCGGTTGTCGTCATTGTTCCGGCGCCACCGTCGCTTCGATGGCGCCGATCTTGTCGATTTCGATGCGCGTGACGTCACCGGCTTTGAGGAACTGCGGCGGTTTCAGTGCGGCGCCGACGCCGCCGGGCGTGCCGGTGAAGATGACGTCGCCGGGTTCGAGCGTCATCGCCTTGCTGATGTGGGCGATCTGATCGAAGACGTTGAAGACGAGGTGTTTCGTGTTCGAGTCTTGGCGCTTTTCGCCGTTGACGAAGGCGCGGATGCCGAGCGCGTGCGGGTCGCCGATTTCGTCGGGTGTGACGATCCACGGGCCGATGGGCCCATGGGTGTCGAAGCTTTTGCCCAAGACCCATTGCGGGGTTTTGAACTGCCAGTCGCGCACCGTTACGTCGTTGCCGGCGCAGTAACCGAAGATCACTTCGTGCGCTTTTTCTTTCGGCACGTGCTTGCAGCGTTTGCCGATGACGGCGACGAGTTCGGCTTCGTAGTCGAGCAGCATCGAGACTTTCGGAAGCTGCACAGGCTCGAACGGCGCGTGGATCGAGGTGACGGCCTTTGTGAACCACACTTGCTCGGGCGGTGTCGGCTGGCCGCTTTCGGCGATGTGGTCGGCGTAGTTCAGGCCGATCGCGAACACCTTGCCCGGGCGCTGTACGGGCGCTTCGAGCTTGACCGCGCTTTGGGCGACGTCGGCTTTGCGCGTGGCGGCGCGTTCGACGGCGCCGCGGACGGCGGGCCATTGGTTCATGAGGCCGATCATGTCGCGCGGCAGATCGGGGTCGACCTTCTTCAGATCGACGATACCGCCGTCGACGGCAAGGCCGATGCGGGTGCCCGCGGCGTCGGTGAATGTGACGAGTTTCATAGTCTCTCTCCTCAACCCATGTTCGGAGGCATTTTCATGCCCCATTGCACGCCGATCAGATCTTGCATCGTCGCTTCGCGGCTACCCCAGCTTGCGGTCATGAGATCGCCGTCGGTCCAGTGCTCCAGCGTGTGGCCCCAGGGGTCCTTCCAGTAGTCGAAGATCTGGCTGCCCAGGATGTGGCGGCCGACGCCCCATTGGGCTTCGTGTCCCTTCTCTTTCAGAAGGTCGTGACCGCTCATGAGGTCGTCCATGTCGACGACTTCGAAGGCCGCGTGATTGAACTTCGGCGTGCCGGTGCCGAGCAGGAACAGTGTGTGATGGTCTGCCGGTTGATCGCCGCGGTCGCAGCGCATGAACGCGCCGAGTGCGAACTCCGGCGACATCTTGATTTCGTCAGAGGTGATGAAGCCGAAGCGTTCCTTGTACCAGGCTTCGCTGGCGCGGAAGTTCGAGACGTTGAGCACGCAGTGGCCGAGGCGTTTGATGTGCGATGTGCCTTGGCCGACGCGCTTCGGCGCATTGCGGCGCGGTTGGGCGCGCGCGTCGTTGATGGGCGGTGCGGGAGGGATTGCTGAGGGCGAGATCGATTCGCGTGCCGCCACGACCTCCACGGAGAATCCGTCTGGGTCGCTCAGGCGCACAACTTTGCCGCCGCCGGGGCCGTCAAGCGTTTCGATCTTCGCGTCTTGCGCCTTCGCGAGCGTTGCGAGGTCGTCGGCCGACCGCGCTCGGAAGGCGACGCCTTTGAAGCCCGCTTCGCCCTTGTGCGTGACATGGACGAACGGGTCGGCGCCCTCGCCGCGCATGTAAAGCGTGTCGGCGTCGCGGTGCGCGCGCACGAGGCCGAAGTCGGTCAGGAACGTCTCCATCTTGTCAAGATCGGGCGCGGTGAAGCGCACGAAGGCGATGTCGTCGACTTTGATCATGGGGCGAGCTCCTTTTTACGCAAGTCCATGGCGGTTTTGGCGAGGCGCAGGGCTTCCGTTGGTTTCATGCCGAGGGCGGTCAGCGCGGTCGCCACGACTTCGGCGGCGAATGCGAACGGTTCCGGGACGCGGCGCGTTTCGTCGGAGAGGCGCATGCCCGCCGACATTGCGATGCCGATGGTCGCGACCGTCGCGGCGTTCACCGAGGCGACCGTGAAGCGCTTCGTCTTTTCACCCATCGCGACGTCGCCCCGGATGCCTGCGTTGATCGGCGTGTCCGGATCGACGCCGCCGGGGATCAGGCGCAGCAGCGCGCGTGCGCGTACGGGCTGCATGATGGCGAAGGCGCAGAGCGAGGACAGGCCGTTCGCCATGCGGGTTGCGGCGTCGGTAACATCTTCGTTCGTCGCCGTGATCTTGTCTTCGAGTTCGAGACGGATGTTGCGCCCGATCTCGGCCGCGAGGTCGTCCTTGTCCTCGAAGTGCGTGTAGAACGTGCCCTTTGCGACGTCGGCTTCTTCGGTGATGTCGTCGATCGAAAGCGCATCGAGGCCGCGGGCGGCGACGAGACGCTCCGCCGCCGCCACGAGCTCGCCGCGGGTGCGTTCGCGTTTTCGAGCGGCTCTCGGCAGGGTTTCATTTTTCGTCATGGTCGACATTAGACACGGCCCAGAATTTTGGACAGCGCGGTCGCAAGGTCCGCCGTCGGGCTCTTGGCGGCGCCCATGCTGCGCCAGGCGACTACGCGGTCGGGCCTCACGAGTACGGCGCCTTGGGCCGAGATTTCGCGTTGGCGTACCCAAGCGGAACGCGGATCGCGGTAGTCGCCGTCGATGTGGCCGATGCGGATGGCGTCGAGCGGAATTTTCAGGTCTTTCGCGACGCCTTTGGCGGCGTCACACCAGGCTTGGCCGTCCTCGCCCGCGATCAGCAGGAAGTGGCCGGTGCGCAGGAGGCTCATCAGCGGTTGCCGCACGCCGTCGACGTCGTCGAGATCGGCATGGGGGAGCGGCGCGCCGGGCCTTGTGCTTGGCGTGTAGACGCGGACGGGGTCGACGGGATTTGCCGGCGCCGCGTCGTCCGAGATTATCGCGTTCGAAGTGTAGGCGTAGCCGTATTCGACGTTGTGCTCGTTGAACTCCATCGACTGCGTTGCCACGGCGCGCAGTGTTGCGCGGCGGAAGTCTTTGTCTTCGGCGCGGTCGCTCCAAAGGCGTTGTAGTTGTTTCCAATTGGCCTCCGTGCCCGCTTCGGCGCTCAGGCCCATTTGGTGACCAAAGCCCAGCTGGTTCAGCGCGTTTTCGACGGAGCGTTGAACGTTGTTGGCGGTCGTCGCGCGGCGTTCGGGTTCGTAGGAGTCGAGCAGCGCGTCGGTCGCTTGGCCGTTCAGAACGGCGGCGAGCTTCCAGGTGAGGTTGTGCACGTCTTGGATTGCGCTGTTGAGGCCGAGGCCGCCCGTCGGCGGGTGACGGTGGGCGGCGTCGCCCGCGACGAAGACGCGGCCCATGCGAAAGCGGTTCGCAACGACGCCTTCGAGCGCCCAGCGCGAGATGCGGTGAATCGTGATCGGATGGTCGCCGATGCCGAGCGCCATGCGCATATCGGCTTCGACGCGCGCGTCGTCGAGCGCGCGTGGATCATCGAACGGATAGTTGAGGTGGTAGACCCATTCCTCAGATTGAGGTCCCCAGTGGTTTGGCCCCATCGGCACGAGCACGCCCATCGCAGCCATTTCCGGATGCCAGATCCACCGGATCAGGACGTCGGCGTCGCGCGCCCAACGCGAAAGATCGGCGGTGATATGGGTCGAGACGGCACGTGCAACGTTTCGCTGTCCTTCGAGTGCGATACCGAGTTTCGCGCCTACTGTGCGGCCGCCGTCGCAGGCGACGACGTATTGGGCGCGGACTGTGTAGAGTGAGTTGTCGGCGAGGTTCTTGATCGTGGCTGTTACCCCGTCGGCATCTTGGACGATGTCCGTCAGTTCGTGGCCGAAACGCACGCGGCCGGGCGCGAGATCGTCGGCGCGCTTTTTCATGATGGGCTCAAGCCGGATTTGCGGCAGGTTCGTCGAGGGGCAGGCGCTGGCCTTCGCCCAGAACGGATCGCGGCCGCCCGCGCCCCAGCATTCCATCTTCGCGATTTGGCGGCCAGCGTCTGGGTGCGCGCCGCCGAAGCCCGCGTACCACGCGGTCGCGGCCATTTGTTCCGGCGGCGTGCCGCGCGCGTAGAGCTCTTGCGCGATGCCGACTTCCGTCAGGATTTCCATCGCGCGTTGGTTGAGCACGTGCGCCTTCGGCAGTGTCGATGTGGTGGGGAGCGCGCTTACGAGCAGCGACTCGACTCCCAGGCGCGAGAGCAGCGCCGACGCCGTCAGACCGGCGCCGCCGCCGCCAACGATCAATACCGGGATATTTGTTTGGGTCACGGGGCGTCTCCATCGATGCGTGCCGATCTCTTGCCGGCCTCTAAAATGACTATATAGTCAATAATGACTGGATGGTCAATTGTGTTTTGACGCGCGCAGAGATGGGCGCCGAAAAATCGCTCGCTGGCAGGTTGAGTTTAGGTGGTTTGCGGTGGCGACTAGCCGCCGCGGGCTTGGCGTTTGGCGACGGCGCGTTGGAGCTGCAGACGCTCTTTGACGGAGAGCGGGCGCTTCAGGGCTTTTCCGCTTTCGGCGATCTTGCGGGGTTGGAAGACGTGGAAGACGCGGCCGCCTTTGGTGTCGCCTTGGCCGGCCACGGTCGTGCGCTCGCTGTAATCTACGATCCAGTTGCGGATGGGGCCGGAGTCGAGATGGATGAAGTGGTTGTCCGGGTACCAGCCGACGCCGCCGCGGCTCATTTTGCGGGCGACCTTGGCGGCGGGCGAGAGGTTCTTGTCGAGCGTGATGTCGATCGCCCGGCCTTCAAGGTGCTGACTTTTCTCTGCAACGCCGAAGATGCGGGACGCCAACATTTGGTTCGTCTTCTTCGTGCGGTAGGCGGAGAGGACCGTGGCACGCGATTGACCGGCGGCGTCGATCACATCGGCGAGGAAGTCGATCGTTTCGACGAATACGGGGCCGGATACATTCTCACGGTGATCGCGCAGGAAGAGTGCGAGATCTACCATGGCGGACGGGATCGGCCCGATGGCATCGCGGTAGAGGCCGTTGAATGTTTCGCCGGTGTGCTGGTTCCTGAGCGAGACGCGGCGCGGGATGGAGTGCGCGGGGAAAGCGAAGGGCTCGTCCTTCAAAATGCGCGCGTTTGCGGCGGAGCCAAAGACAAGTGTCAGGCCCGTTGCCAGCAAAAAATCGCGTCGTTTGAGTAGCATCGCTCTTCCATCTAAGTGCACCCCCTTAAAAAGACTACAAGATTCAGTTCAAAAATGCGTTGGGTCGGGCAACCCTGAGGCGATTTGTCGAAGGGGGCTGGATTGGCTAGAGTTGAGCGGACTTGTTAACGCGCCCTTGTGCCCCAAATCCATTCCACGGCGCGTCCCAATAACACTTGGTGGAGGATACGAAAGCATGACCTACAGAAGCATTTTGCTCGCCTCGGCGGTTCTTATCGCCAGTGCCCCCCTTGCGTCGGCAAAAGTGCCGGCTGCCCAGGCGGACCGGCTGGGGAAAGATCTGACGTGGAGCGGCGCCGAGACGGCGGGCTCCGGCGACGTTCCGGCCTACACGGGTGGCATTCAATCGCCGCCGCCTGGCGTCAAATTCGATCCGAAGACGCAGCATCCGCCAGATCCGTTCCCAGGCGACAAGCCGAAGTACACGATTACCGCCGCCAACATGGCGCAGTACGAAGGCAAGTTGACGGAAGGCAGCAAAGCGCTCCTGAAGCGTCTGCCGACGTTCAAGATGAACGTTTATGAGTCGCGGCGGAGCTGCACCGTTCCGCAGTTCGTCCAAGCCGCGACGAAGAACAACGCATTGGTCGCCGCGTTGACCCCGGACGGCGAGGGCGTGACCGGCGGCATCATGGGGACGCCGTTCCCGATCACGAACGACGCCAAGGAGATGATTTGGAATCACCGCCTTCGCTTCCTGCCGCACAAACTCTATCGCGCCTATGCGACTGCGCCGGTGCAGGGGAACGGGTCGTTCAACATCATCCGCTATCAGGACGAGGCCATCATCAACTGGACAGATCCGTCGAAGAAGAAGGCGGAAGATCTGAACAATATGCAGCTCATGTACCTGCAGAACACGGTCGCGCCGCCGCGACTCGCAGGCAACGTGATCTTGGTTCAAGAGTCGCTCAACAGCACGATCCAGCCGCGCAAGGCGTGGTCGTATAGCCCAGGCACGCGTCGCGTGCGCGTTGCGCCGGATATTTCCTACGACAATCCGGGGTTCAACACCGACGCCATGTCGACGGCGGACTCGTTCACCGGGTTCAACGGTGCACTCGACCGTTATACGTGGTCGGTTGCGGGCAAGAGCATCAAGATCGTGCCGTACAACTCGTACAAAATGCTCAATTCGAAGTACAACGACATCATCAAGCCCGGTCATTTGAATCCGGATCTGGTTCGTTACGAGGCGCATCGCGTATGGACCGTCGATGCGAAGCTCAAGTCTGGCCAGCGTCACCTGTACGCGCGGCGCGTGCTTCACCTGGACGAAGATACCCGCGCAATGGTGGCAGGCGAACTCTATGACGGCCGTGGCGGGCTGTGGCGCGTGCAGGAGTTGCACTCGGTCAACTTCTATCACGTGCCGCTCTGTTTCTCGATCGCCGAGCTCGTTTACGACGTGCAAAGCAGCGGGCGGTATCTCGCCGGGTCGATGGTCAGCGAGGAGAGACCGTTCAACTTCGAGGCCAATGAGCTCAGCGACGCACGCTTCCAGCCGGACGCGCTCAGGACGATCGGCGTGCGCTAAGCGCCGACCTGTTATTCGAACGAGGAAGCCGCCCCATTGGGGCGGCTTTTTCGTTTAGCGGGTCTTGAGCGTGATTGCGTTCGCCTTTGTGCGAACCGCGATCGACTCAAGCGCGCTGTTGTTGATCGGGAACGACGTGGCCACCGGTGCCGGGCTGACCCAGGAGGGCGAGGCGCAGATCAGGAAGTCGGCGGTCGCGGCAAGGCCGTTCGCCGAGATCGAGGTGATCATCAACTCAGCCGCGCCGATGCCGCTGTCGGCCATGCCGGTGACGTGGGCGACGCGGCCGCTGGGGCCTGCGATCACCGTGCCGGAGTCGATGCGCGTGACGAGCTGGCGCTCGCACGAGCCATCAGCTTGGCCTGCGTAATAGGTGTGCGGGACAGAGGGAACCGTGCGGAGCGCAGGATTCAGATTGGGTGCTACCAACTGACGTTGAGGTGCTGCGGCGATCGCCGAAGAGCTCAGGGCTGCAGCGAGAAGCGTAAACGCGATCGTACGCGACATGAAATGTGATCCCGAAAAGAGTGAGCGCGCGCGCATCCTAGCAAACGCGAGCGCTTAGACCATCCGGGTCGTCGCGCAACCTTAACGGCGGCGCGGCAGAGTTAACGGCTGAGTTCCGCGAAGATCGGCTCAAGGCGCTTCTTGGCGAGCGGCGGAACGTAGACGGTTTTCACGGCGGCCAGGTTCGATTTGTCGTTGCCGACCATCACGATGCCGACCATGCCGAGGCCCAAATGCGGCGTGCATTTGTAGAGATAGAGGCCGGGCTTATCGAACTTGAACTTGATTTCCTTCGTGAAGGGAGAGGAGAACAGGGCGACGCCCGCCGGCACGCCGCCTTGGACGAAGGCAACGTTGTGGCCGGCGTTTGTCGCGACCCACTTCACGGTATCGCCTTTGTTGATCTTCACGAGCGCGGGTTTGAAGACGTTGTTGAGGTTGGCGACTTTATCGCGATTCAACATCTCGACGACGACTTCGGCAGCGGAGGCTGCTTGTGCGGCGAAGAGCGAGAGGGCGACGGCGGCGAGGCTCAGGTAGCGCATGAGAGCTTCCGTTGGTTTGACTTCGTCTGAGAGCTAGGGCGCGTGTGTGACCGCATCAAGGCGTGGCGGCGTCACGCAGGCGCGGCGCTAGCGCGCACCCAATCTGCGACGATCGTTTCCAGTACGGGCAGCGGGACGCCGCCGTTCTCGAGCACGGTGTCGTGATACTTGCGCAGGTCGAAGCGCGGACCCAGTTCTTTCTTAGCGCGTTCGCGGAGTTCCAAGATTTTGTTCTTGCCGATTTGGTAGGCGCAAGCCTGGCCGGGCCAGACGAAGTACCTGTCGATTTCGCGAACGACGTTGTCTTTGGTGAGCGCGGTGTTTGCGAGGAAGTAATCCACCGAGCGTTTGCGGCCCCAACCCTTTGCGTGGATGCCCGTGTCCACCACGAGGCGGCAGGCGCGCCAGAGTTCCATCGTGATGCGGCCGACTTCGTCGAGGTCGTCCACGTAGAGGCCCATCTCTTTCGAGAGGAGCTCGGTGTAGAGCGCCCATCCTTCAACGTACGATGTGAAGAACGAGTGCTTGCGGAACTCAGGGATCGCTTTTGTTTCCTGTGCGATCGCGATTTGCATGTGGTGGCCGGGGATGCCTTCGTGGAAAGCGAGGGCCGCCATCTGCCATTTCGGAAGCGTAGACATGGCAGCAAGGTTGTAGAACACGTAGCCGGGACGAGAGCCGTCCGGCGTTGGCGAGTTGTAGAAAGCGATCGTCTGGCCGCTTTCGAGGAAAGGCTCCATGCGCTTCACTTCGACCGCTGCTTTCGGGAGTGTGCCGAAGGCGGTGGGTAGAGCGGCGTAGGCTTTGCGCTGCAGCTCAAGCGCGCGGGCGAGATAGTCGGCGCGGCCCTTGTCGTCGTTCGGGTAGAGGTAGCGCGGGTTCGTGCGGAGGTCTTGGTAGAAGGCGCTCAGCTTGCCCTTGAAGCCGAGGCGCTTCTTCACGGTCTCCATTTCGGCTGACAGGCGGGCGACTTCGGCAAGGCCGGTTTCGTGAATCTCGGTGGCAGAGAGTTTGAGTGTCGTGTGCGCGGCGACGCATTGGTCATAGTAGGCCGCGCCATCCGGCAACGTGCCCACGCCGTGGTCGGTCTTTGCGGTTTTGCCGATTTCCTCGGTTGCCGCGATGAAGCGGGCATAGGCGGGCTTCAGCGCTTCTTGCAGCGCCTTCTCGGCGTCGGCGGTCAGCTTGTCTTTGCCGTTCAGCTTCGCGACCTTCTTCTTGAAGTCCGCGTAGATGTCGTTGTCGCCGTTGCCGCTAAACGGCGCGCCTTGCACGGCTTTGCGAGCGTCGTCGACGATGAGTTGGTAGGAGAAGCGCGGGAGACGGATTCCCTTGGCCTGCTGCTCGCGCATGAACTCTATCGTTTGGTCCATTACCTTGCCGGTGCCCGCGATTCGGGCGATGTAGGCTTCGGCGTCTGATACGTCTTCGACACGATGGCGGTTGATTAGGAGGTTTGGGATGTCCTGGTGCGGGCCGCCGAAGTGCGAGACGTCATAGTCGTGAAAGCGGAAGGGATGGTTGGCGACGCGCAGTTCGTTGCGGAACCGGAAGATGTCGTAGGAGACGCGCATCGACGGACTTAAGGCTGCGCGGTCGATGCCCTTGTTCATGTAGTCGAGGTCGGCGCTGGTGTTCTTGTGGGTACTGACCGCAAAGGCGTCTGAATAGTCACCCCACTCGCCGTAGCGCTTCTTCATGCCGAGCGAGGTCATGAATTCCGGTGAGTCGTCGAGTTCGCGGCTGAAGCTCTTGGAGAAGAAGGCGAGGAGCTTGGCGTCTTCGCCGCCCGCTGGGGCGGTTGTGTCCAGATCGGTGCGGACGATGTCGTCGATGCAACCGGCAAGGCTGAGCGCCGCGGTTGCCGCGGACAGTTTCAGGAAGGCGCGGCGGGAGGTGTGGTTGGTCATGATCCGCTCAAGGATTGGCGGCGGCACACTAGAGAAAGGCGGATGGGCGTGCCAGTCTTCGCGCGCAACACAAAAGTGCGATCAGTCATGACTCGGACGGCGAAGTACCCCTATCTCGAACATTCCGGGCTTTTGGCGTTTGCGCATCGTGGCGGGGCGCTGGAGGCGCCCGAGAACACGATGAAGGCGTTCGAGTATGCGGTCGGGCTTGGGTATCGCTACATCGAGACAGACGCCTATGCGACGCGTGACGGGGTGTTGATCTCGTTTCACGACGACAAGCTTGATCGGGTCAGCGACAGCAAGGGCAAAATCGAAGAGCTGCCGTGGGCGGCAATCGCCCGCGCGCGGATCGGGGGGGCGGAGCCCGTGCCGTTGATGGAGGATCTGTTCGCGCGCTTTCCCGAGGTTCGCATCAACATCGATCCGAAGCACGATGCGGCTGTGGCCCCGCTGATCGCGCTCATCAAACGCATGGGGGCGGAAGATCGAGTCTGTATCGGCTCGTTCTCGGGCAAGCGGATCAAACAGGTTCAGGACGCGTTCGACGGGCGGGTCTGCACGTCGCTTGGGCCTGGCGGTGTGTTGAAGCTAAAGTCGGCGTCGGCCGGCGTTCCGCTGCGGCGCTGGCCTGAAGGCTGTGCGCAGGTGCCGGTGAAGGGCGGTGGCGTTACGATCGTTACGCGACGCTTTGTCGAGACGGCCGAGAGGCACGGGCTTCAGGTGCATGTGTGGACAATCGACGACGCGGCGGAGATGCGCCGCCTCATCGACCTTGGTGTACACGGGCTGATGACGGACCGGCCGGCGGTGTTGAAGCGTGTGCTGGAGGAGAAGGGGCTTTGGGCCTGATCAGCGGTGCTTCAGCCCGTTCTTCTGCAGACGCCATAGCAGCGCGTCGATGCGATCTTGGCCGAAGAAGGGTTCGCCGTTGAAGGCAAAGGTCGGGACGCCCCAGTGACCGGCTTTGCGATGTGCAGCCTCGTTCTCTTTGATGATTGATTCGTAGCGATCGGGATCGCGGGTAATTGCTTCGTCGAGTTCGGCGAGGTCGAAGCCAGCGCGTGCTGCGGCTTCGCTGAGGTGGTTGCCTTCGTGCCAGTTCTGAACGCGGCCGCCGTAAAGCGTTGCCGAGACTTCAGCGATGAACGGCAAGCCATTGCCGCGTTCGGCGGCGGCGACGCCTAAGCGCGTGAGGCGGTGAATGTGCGGCTGCTGCTTCGGGACTTCGCCGGTTGCCATATCCATGACAATCGGATCGGGGCGCGGCCATGCGAACGGTGTGTTGTAGCGTTCTGCTTCGCGCATTACGTCCCGCACGAGATAGGGCACCCACATTGGGTTCGCGTTCTTGAACCAACCGTCCAATCTGACCGCGATCGGGTAGACCGGACTGATTCGAAATTTGAGGTTCCACTCTTTTTCCAGTGCAACCATTCTGGGCGTCGCTAGGTACGAATAAGGCGAGCGAAAAGACCAAAACACTTCGACTTCCAGTGTCATCGTTTGCTCCTCGATTCCCCACGTTGGGGAATCGTTTCTCATGTGCAAAGGCATTTCTTAGTTAAGTCAGATATTCCACGACCATAGATTGCACAGGCGCGCAACCGGGGTGCCGAGTGGGGTGTTGAAATGCTATTTGCGCGTGCGCTCGGACGAGTTGAATCACTTCGAGTGAACTGTGCGAAAGTTCGCCTAACACTTGGATTTTATCACGCTTTTCACGTTCCGCGATATTGACACTCGTTCGACGTCTGGCGCTGAATGCGCGCACGCGGCCGGTCACCCCCCGATCCGGATCGCTGTCGGCGAGAACTACCCCCAGTTTGTATTGCCGACTTTAGTTTGAGGCGACACATGCAAGCGAAACGCGCGTCAGAGCAGCAGCGTTCCAACACAGCGGTGAGCCGCATTTCGAAGTATGCACGGCGTTCGCTGATCGCAGCGATGACGGTGTGCTCGATCTCCGTCTTCACTCCGGTGCAAGCGGATGTCGCGGAGTGCGAACGCGCTTACCAATACGGCCGCAAGGACGAAGCGATTCGTTTGTGCCGCAAAGCCGCGTGGCAAGAGAACGACTTCTTCGCTCAAGTGAAACTCGGGGACATATACTCGGCGAAGCGCCAGGACGACAAAGGCTACTACGATCCGGTCGAGGCGTTCGTTTGGTACTTCATGGCGGGGCGCAACTCCGGCATCTTCGATCATGTGCATCTCGATCCGGCGATGGACGACGTCGTCGGGCGGCTTGAAGCTGCGGACACGGCTGCGCGCGGAATCTACCGCGACTTGTTGCAGGACGAGCGAATCGATGTGCGCAATCGCGTCACCTACATTCAGTCGTGCCGCGGCGGCGACGGGTTCATCCTGCTCGGTCAGCTGCACGATCCGTTCGTCGCGCAGCGCCATCAAGGCGGCGCCGGTTCCGGCGCGCCTCTGACGGGTGCCGCCGATCAGCCTTTCTGGCGCCGCCCGGTCGGTCGCGGTACCGGCATGTTGCCGACGCGTGTCGTCCCGGCACCGTCACCTTATCCGACAAGCAGCAGCCCGGGCTCGACCAGCGCCTATCCAGGCTCGACGCCAACGACATCTCGCTTTGGCGCCGACGCGTGGGCGACCAAGCTTTGCAACAGCAGCGATTGGATGGGCTGGCTGACCTCGGGAAGTTCGTGCTCGCGTTTCAGCACGGATAACTCAGGCACTGTGTTTTCGAGCAGTGCGATCGAGGCGATGGTCTACTATCAGCTGGCCGATCGGGCGGGTCATCCTATTGCGAAGACCTATATCGAGGCGTTGAAGCGCTGGTCGGCGAACGACTACAGCACCGGCACGGGTAGCGATCAGAAGCCGCAGAATTCGGACGTGCTCGCGAAGGCGAAGGCTTTACGCTGGCTGTCGCCGTTCGAGTTCTATGCCGCGGAGACGCGGTATCGCGGCGAGACGCCGTCGGGCCTCGTGCATAGCGACGAGTGCTCGGTCAATGCGCGGCGCGCACAGGCGCTGGCGATGGGTGAGCGGGTGATCCCGCACCAGATCCGGCGCGACATGCTGCAGTTCCTGGGCTTCTACCGTGGCGGCGACGATGTGAGCCGCGCGATCGCGAAGTATCAAGACTTCCTTGGCGACCCGCAGACCGGGCAGCTGACGCCTATTCAGCTGACGCGCCTCATTCAAATCGGTGCGGTGCGCGGCTATGCGCGGGCGCAGCGCTGCTTGGGCGTTATGTACGTCAAGGGTGTCGGCGTGGTGACGAACAACGTGCGCGCCGAGAAGTGGCTGATGGCGGCGGCCGAGCAGGGCGACGGCGAGGCGATGTACGCGTTGTCGGAGCTCTATACGCAAGGCACGGACGGCGTCGAGAAGTCGGAAGACAAGGCCGTGCGATACCGCCAAGGCGCCGCGGCGACCGGCTTTACACCGGTGAAGGCCGAGTTCCTGCGCATGTTGGAAGCGGCGCCGGCGAAGCAAGACGAATGCAAGACCCGGCGTTGCCTGCGCGAACGCGAACGTGCGGCGGCGGAGCAACGGGCCGGTGAAACACAGTGACTTCGAACGTGGTGACGAACATGCGGCACAGTGTTGGGATGATGCTTTCTGCGGCAGCGTTGATGGTGGCAGCCGTGTTCTTCGCGGCGTCCAGCGATACGGCGCAAGCCTATAGCGGCGCGCAGGCGGAGGCGCAGTCCGATCCCTATGCGTTTCCGAACATCGATCTTTGCTGCAAGAAGAAGAAAGTCCACCGGCCGAAGCGCAGGCACGACGACGGCGATCATGGGAACGGCGATTCGGATTCGGATGACGACGAACCAGACTATAAGCGCGGTTCGGTGCGGGTGAGTTGCGGCGAGCCGCGACGCTATTCTTATTCTTCGATCCGCGAGGCGCTCGATCACGTCGGCGAAGGCGGGCGGATCCGCGTTCATCCGGGTGCGGCTTGCGATATCTCGGGTCTGACGATCGACGACGGCGTGTTGATCGAGTCCGATGACTATGCCTATGGCGCGCGTGCTCAGCTTGTGGGCAGGGATTGCGCCATCGTTGCGCCGAGCTACGGCAACTCGACCGTGACCTTTCGTGGCGTGGACGTCGACGGGTGCGTGATCGTCCGTCATGGGCGCTTGGCATTCCATGAGGTAAACCTGTCGTCGCGCGGTACCGGCGACGCGGTGCGCTTGAACGGCGGTTCGTTCACGTCGACGGACTCGACGATTCGCGCGCGTGGCACGGCTGTCAACGCGGTCAACGGTATCTCCGTTTCGCTTAGCGGCGGCGGATTTGCGAGCGGCGCGCGGGCCGAAACGGTGGTCGTTTTGAATGTGGACGGTGCTAGCGTCACGAATACTCTAATCAAGGGTGGTTTGGTTGGCGTGCGCGTCGGCATGACGGGGCGCCATTCGGTGAACTTCAATCGCGTGCAGGTGCTGCGCGGGGAAGCTAGCGAGATCTACCAGATTGGGCCGGGTCAGGCCGGTATTCTGGTCGGCGGTGCAGCGCCGGGTGATGACTTGCCGTCGTTGCCGAGCCTGCCTGGGACCGCTTTCACGATCGAGGGCGGTGTGATTGCTGGCTATGGCGATGCCTTGGTGTTCGGGCCGGGCACGCGGGGTGCGGCAAAGGGTGTCAACATCGCCCATCCGGGTCGCGGGATCGTTGTCGCGGCCGGTGCCGCGGTGGATTTGCGCGAGAATCGCATTAGCCACGCCAAGCGGGTCGGCATTGACCTTGAGTCGGGTGCTGCCGGTGCGGCCTCGTTCAATGATATACAGTGCGACAACGGATCGTGCGTTTGCTACGGCGGCGATTGCACTTCGCGATCGGACCGTGATTTCGGGCGGGGTGCGTTCCGGATGAGCGGTACGCGGTGCGACGATTAGAGGGCGCCGCCGGATGACGGGTTTGAATGGCACAACACGATCACAAGCTGTTTACGACACCGGTGTCGGTGAACGACGGCTTCAAGCGCGCGGACGGGAAGTCTTGGGCGATCTTGGGCGTCGCGGCGGTCGCTGCAATCGTGATCGTCGTGCTGATCAGCTTCTTCGTGGAGAAGCCGGGCGTGAAGTGGCCGACGTCGCCGGCGCAACCGGCCGCTCAGCCGGTGGCAGCCCCGCCGAGCGAGGAGCCTCGTACCTACGACGTCGCGCCGCCGAGCAGGCTTCCGCCGTCAGGCTGATGGGTCAATTGGGGGTCGCATGAGCTTGGGCCGTGTTCTCGAATACGCGATCGTCATCATCCTGGCGCTGCTGCTGGGTTTGACGATCGGTTATCTTCTTTTCGGGTTTGGCGGCTCGAGCGCGTGCACGGATTGCCAAGTGTCCATGCCGCAAGTTCGGGCGGAGTGCGACAAGCAGTTCTTCGGAACGGGCGTGCGTGCGAAGCAGTTGGATGCGGGTGCCGAAGACGAGTTCCTGGTTGCGTTCGCCGATCAAAGCGCGTTCGCGTCGGATCCGAATGCAAGTGGCGGCTATGGGAGCTACTCGACTCCCTCGAGCTATCCCGGCGTCGGGCAATCTACGCCGCTGCCGCGTGGACCGGGCTATGTGATGGTCCGCGCGCAGCCGCAGTTTGGGTACAACTACTCGGGCGGGCAGTCGGCCAACTACGGATCCTACGATGCGAGCAGCGACACACGTCCGGGCACGAGCTGGAACGAAGTGACGGTAACGGTCGCGCGCTATGTCAATCCGTTGCGCAATGATGCGACGTGCAATACGCGTTCGGTGCGCTTCCTCGACGGGCGGTTTGAGTCCTACTGCGAAATCCCCAAGCAATTCGGGGCGGACGATGGCGGACAGGCGAGCTACCGCATTTTCGTGCGCAACGAGAGCAGCGTGCCGGTTGAATACTGCATCATCTCGAACTGCGATGCCTCGGCCCCTTACGGCCAAGGTTCGTTGTGCCAGGGCGAGCAGGCGCCGCTGCAGTAAAAGAAAAGTTTGCGCGGCAGGACGCGATCGCGAAGGGCAAGCGAGTTGCTGCGGGCGTAATCAGCCGGCCAACGCCTCCTCGACGTCGCGCAAGCGATCTTTGCCAAAGTAGATCTGACCGTTGACGAAGAAGGTTGGAATTCCGAAGGCGCCGCGCTTGGCGGCGTCTTCCGTTGACGCCATGAGTTGGGCCTTCACGTCGCCATCCTGGGAACGCTTGTGCAGAGCGCTCGCGTCAATGCCGGCCTCTTGAAGCGATGCGACGGCGACCTCCGGGTCATCCATCTTCTTCGGGTCTACCCACATCAGGCGGAACGCGGCCTCGACGAACGGTTTGAGCCCGCCATCCATTGCGGCCGCCGTGGCCATGCGCATCAAGAGCAGCGTGTTGACCGGGAAGTGCGGGTTCATCGCGAAGGGCAGGTTGTGGCGCGCAATGAAGCGCTGCATTTCAAGACGCTCGTACGCCAGCTTGTTGGGGATGCCGGAGAAGGCAATCATCGGGGCTTGATTGCCGGTGAGTTTGAAGAGGCCGCCCAGCAGGACCGGCGTGTATTCAAACGTCGTGCCTGTGCGCGCTTCGATCGCGGGGATCACTTTGTGCGAGAGATAAGCGTTCGGACTGGCGAAGTCGAAAAGGAATTCGGCGCGGGCCATCACCAAGGTTCTCCATAGGGGCGTAGATCGAGTTCGAACGTCCAAGCGTCGCGGGTCTGTTGATGCAGTGTCCAGTACGCGTTGGCGATCGAAGCGGGGTTCATGAGCGCGTCTTCCGGCATCGCCGCAAGGGCTGCTTCCCCACGTGCTGCTTTGATCCGCTCGCGGACAAAATTTGTGTCCACGCCGGCATCGATCACGGGGTGCGCGACGTGAATGTTGCGCGGGCCGAGTTCGCGCGCCATCGCTTGAGCCACCATCCGAAGCCCGGCTTTGGCGCTCGAAAACGCGGCATAGCCTGAGCCGCCGCGCAGGCTGGCCGTGGCGCCGGTGAAGAAGATCGACCCTCGCCCGTGCTTCAGCATGATCCGGGCGGCTTCGCGTCCGCTGAGAAAGCCGGCTTTGCAGGCCATCTCCCAGACCTTGAAGAAGACGCGCTCCGTCGTCTCCAAAATCGGGAAATTCACGTTTGCGCCGGGATTGATGATCACCACTTCGAGCGGTGCATGCAGATCGGCGGCGTTTAGAAAAGCCGTGACTTCGTCTTCCTTGCGGGCGTCCAGGCCGCGCGCTTCGCATGCGCCGCCGGCGGCTTCGATCTCGCGTTTGAGCGGCTCAAGTTTCTCAGCCGTGCGGCGGCCGGCGAATACCGTGTAGCCTTCGGAGGCGAATTTCCGAGCGATTGCCGACCCGATGAAGTCGCCGGCGCCGATGATGGCGCATGTGGCATTGCGTTTGGGCATACGCGCTCCTTTCGATGTCGCAACACGTAAGTCTTGAAATAAGACTGAGTCAATGGCAAAATGAGTTACGATGCGATGGCATGACCTAAGGCAGGAAGATTGTTCGTTGGCGCGTGCGCTCGCCGTTGTCGGCGATCGATGGACGCTGCTTGTGCTGCGGGAAGCCTTTTTGCGGGTTCGTCGCTTCGACGATTTCCAGTCGCGGCTTGGGATAGCGCGGCGCGTGTTGACCGAACGGCTTGCGCACCTCGTCGAGAATGGCGTTCTCACGAAGGTGGCCTATCAGGAGGCGCCGCCGCGCTATGAGTATCGCCTGACCAAGAGAGGCCTCGGCCTTTATCCGGTTCTGCTTGGGCTCGTGCATTGGGGCGATGAGCATTTCGCGGGGAAGAAAGGGCCGCCGCTGCTTCACCGCCACGTCGGTTGCGGGCACGATTTTCGAGGGGTGTTGACCTGCTCCGAGTGCGGCGAAGCGGTCGATCCACGCGCGGTCGAGCCGCATTTAGGCCCCGGCGCGCGGCGCAAGACCGGTTCCGGGTAAGTCCGAGGCGGCGCGTCGAGGAAATGGCGCACCCAGCACGATTCGAACGTGCGACCTCTGCCTTCGGAGGGCAGCGCTCTATCCACTGAGCTATGGGTGCTTCAGGGCGCGGAACCTAACGAAAGCGGTTGGAATTCGCAAATAGCGCGGTTTGGCGGGCGTGACGCGGGGCTTCGGATTGCGCTATTGAGGCGCCATCAACATCAGCACCCAGTTGAGCCCCATGCCCACGCCCGCGCCAGAAGTCATTGTTGTCGAGAAACGCCGGATCGCCTGTGACGGCGATGGGGGGGCGCTCGGGCACCCACGCGTTTTTCTGGAGATGGGCACCGGCAGGCACGTCGAGTGCCCCTATTGCGACCGGAAATACGTGCTCTCGCCCAAGGCGGCTGAGGCGGATCACCATTGAACGCCAAAGCGGCAGGCGCGCCCGCCATTAAGAAGGGCGATCATCTCTATCTGATCGACGGGTCGGGTTACATCTTTCGCGCGTTTCATGCGCTGCCGCCGCTGACGCGCAAGAGCGACGGGTTGCCGGTCGGTGCGGTTGCGGGCTTTTGCAACATGCTGTTCCGGCTGCTGCTCGACACGAAGGCGGGCGATAAGCCGACGCACTTCGCGGTCATCTTCGACAGCGCGCGGGCGAATTTCCGGAACGACATTTATCCCGCGTACAAGGCGCACCGGCCGCCGCCGCCGGATGACCTGATCCCGCAGTTCGCCCTCATCCGCGATGCGACGCGCGCGTTCGGCGTGCCTGCGATCGAGAAGGACGGGTTCGAGGCGGACGATTTGATCGGCACCTATGCGACGCAGGCCGCGAAGGCTGGCGCGATGGTCACGATCGTGTCGTCGGACAAAGACTTGATGCAGCTCGTCGAGGACGGGAAGGTCGAGCTGCTCGACACGATGAAGACGCCGAACAAGTCGATCCGCTCGGCCGAGGTGATGGAGAAGTTCGGCGTGCCGCCGTCCAAGGTCGTGGACGTGCAGTCGCTGGCCGGCGATTCCACCGACAATGTGCCCGGCGTGCCGGGGATCGGCGTGAAGACCGCGGCCGAGTTGATCAACACGTACGGCGATCTCGAGACGCTGCTGAAGCGCGCGGGCGAGATCAAGCAGCCGAAGCGGCGCGAGACGTTGATCGACAACGCGGAGAAGGCGCGGGTTTCGAAGAAGCTGGTTCAGCTCGATCTGAATTCGCCGGTGCCGGTGCCGGTCGGCGAGCTTGGCGTGGTCGAGCCGGATGTGAAGGAACTGGTCGGCTTCCTGAAGGGGATGGAACTTGCGTCGCTGCTGAAGCGCGTTGCCAAGGAATGGGACCTGGCGGACGTCGATTCGATCCCGGCGTCGTCGCTTGGGGTTGCGGCGCCGAAGGCTGAGGCCGCGCCGGCAACGGGTGACGAGAAGACGGCTGCGCCCGGCGCGTTCGATCGCGCTGTGCTGACAAAGCCGTTCGAGAAGGCGAAGTACGAAGTCGTGACGACGGCGGAGGCGCTGGAGCGTTGGATCGCGCGCATCAACGAGGCCGGTGTTGTCGCGATCGATACGGGGACGACGGGTGGCCTTGAGACCGAGGCGGAGCTGGTGGGCTTGGCGCTCGCCGTTGCGCCGGGCGAGGCGTGCTATGTGCCGGTGGCGCATGGTTCGGGCGGCGGGCTCGACTTTGGCGGCGACGCCCAAGGGCAGCTGGCGCGCGACTTCGTCGTGAAGAAGTTGAAGCCGCTGCTCGCCGACGACGGCGTGCTCAAGATCGGGCACGACATCAAGCGGGACTGCCACGCGTTTGCGCGTTACGGCGCCACGTTTGCCGGCACCGACGATGTGATGTTGCTTTCCTATGTCGTGGAGGAGGGCATTCGCAGCCACGATCTGGTGGAGCTTGCCGACGCGCATTTGAAGCACAAGCTGGCGGCGCGCGAAGAGGTGCTTGGCAAGGGCAAGGCGCAGGTTTCGTTCGACAAGTTGGCGGTCGCCGATGCGGCCGCCTACGCCGCCGAATGCGCCGACGTGAAGCTCAGGCTTTGGAGCGTGTTGAAGGCGCGGCTTGCGGCGGATCGTTTGACCACCGTTTACGAGACGCTGGAGCGGCCGCTCGTCTCCGTGCTGAGCGACATGGAAGAGGCGGGCATCCTGGTCGATCGCAACGTGCTGACGCGGCTGTCGCAGCGGTTTGCGCAGAAGATGGCCCAGCTTGAGGAGAGCATCTACAAGCTTGCGGGACAGAAGTTCAATTTGGGTTCGCCGAAACAGCTTGGCGAAATCCTGTTCGAGAACATGAGCTTGCCCGGCGGGCGCAAGACGAAGACCGGCGCATGGTCGACCGATGCCGACGTGCTCGAGGAACTCGCGGCGCAGGGGCACGATCTGCCGAAGGAAATTCTCGATTGGCGGCAGCTGTCGAAGCTGAAGAGCACGTACACGGACGCGCTGCCGAACTTCATCAGCGCGCGCACGGGGCGCATTCACACGTCGTATACGATGGCTTCCACCACGACGGGGCGGTTGTCGTCGAACGATCCGAACTTGCAGAACATCCCGATCCGCACCCAGGAAGGGCGCGAGATCCGCACGGCGTTCGTGGCGGCGAAGGGCATGAAGCTGATCAGCGCGGACTACAGCCAGATCGAGCTTCGTTTGCTCGCGCATATCGCCGACATTCCGGCGCTGAAGAAGGCGTTCGCGGAAGGCCTCGACATTCACGCGATGACCGCGAGCGAGATGTTCGGCGTGCCGATCAAGGGCATGCCGGCCGACGTGCGGCGGCGCGCGAAGGCGATCAATTTCGGCATCATCTACGGCATTTCGGCGTTTGGGCTCGCGAACCAGCTTTCGATCCCGCGCAGCGAAGCGGACGCTTACATCAAGACCTATTTCGAACGCTTCCCGGGCATCCGCGCCTACATGGATCGCACGAAGGCCGAGGCGCACAAGAACAAGTTCGTGAGCACGATCTTCGGGCGGAAAGTGAACCTGCCCGACATCAACGCGTCGAACCCGTCGTTGCGCTCGTTCTTGGAGCGGGCGGCGATCAATGCGCCGATCCAAGGCTCGGCCGCGGACGTGATCCGCCGCGCGATGGTGCGCATTCCGGATGCGCTGAAGGCGAAGAAGTTGTCGGCGCGGATGCTGCTGCAGGTGCACGACGAACTCGTGTTCGAGGCGCCGGCCGACGAAGCGGACGACACCTGCAAGGTGGTTCAGAAGGTGATGGAGGGCGCGGCGAAACCGGCGCTCGACATTACCGTGCCGCTCGTCGTTGAGGCGAAGGCCGGCAGCAATTGGGACGAGGCGCATTAGGGCCTTTCTCTGTTTGCGCGAAAGGCCCCCTCCGCTAAAGCTCCGTGGGCCGTGCTGTGCAAAACTTGGCGCGCCGAAGCCTTGGCGTAGGCGGGCGGAGCGTAGCGCAGCGCGAGCCGGGACCCAGGAGTGACGGGTTCTGCTTCGCCGCTCTCAGCGTGCCTCCTCTGGGTCCCGGCGCTCTCTCCGCTTCGCTCCGTTCGGCCGGGATGACAGGGTTGATATGAGTGCGTGCACTAACCGCGAAGCGACCGCCCCGCAGTGGGGCGGTAGGAGGGGGATCCCCGGCGCAGTTTGAGCGAACAACCCCATGTACCCGGGACTTAGAGGCGGAAACGAGCCGGCGCGCCCCGCGGACGAGCGCGCGGAAGCCCGCGGCCTCGCGCGCCCAAGCAGCGCCGCGCACGCCGTGCTTCCAGGCGTTGCGATTGCCACGCCGAGCCCCGCCGCGGGCGCCGTGAAAGCGGCAGACGGCAAAGCCGCGAACCGCCGGCGCCCGGCAGGGCTGGCGCGTGCGTTTGGAGTGGGCGTGGCAGCGGGGTGCGGCTTGGAGCCTGGCGGCTAGGGCGGCGGGGGCGGGTGGGGTGGGCATGTGCGGTTCCTGGGGGGGTGGCGCCGCCTTACGCTCAGATAAGGCACACAGATATAGAACATATCAAGAACATACGCAAGGGCATATCCGGCCGACGCTCGATCGAAGAGCGCAAACCTCCCCAAGAAGGCTCTAGCCCTGGGACCGCGGGCGCAGCGCCCGCCGAAGCCTTGGCGAAGGCGGGTCCAAGCGGAGGCGGAAACCCGATGCCAGCGCTGCACAAATGCTGAGAAGCCGATATCGTCCTACAGCAGCGTACCCTTCGAAGCGCACCCGAATGACAAGAGCTCCAATATATAGACACAACGGTCGTTACTACGGCTACCCTCCTTGCTGCATCGCCGAGTTCATCGAAGGCATCGAACGGCGAGACGCTACGCCGACTGACGCAGAGTATCGCAAGGCCAACCGGGCGCGCTTCAGGCGGCACAAGGGCAAACCCTGGGAAGATGACGGATTCCTGCCGTGTCGAAAGTGTGCCCGCGTTGCGGCGCGAGACTTTGCAAAGTTCGTCGCCGAAAACATTGCCCCTCGACGCAAGCACGCGCAGCCGTACCCACACGACGAGCCAGCGCCGAGAAAACGTACGCGAACCAGAAGGCGCCCTAGAGGGCTATGAATTTGTTACGTGTCCCCGTAATTCTACCCCTCGATCGAAGAGCACAGACCTCCCCAAGAAGGCTCTAGCCCTGGGACCGCGGGCGCAGCGCCCGCCGAAGCCTTGGCGAAGGCGGGTCCAACCCAAGCGCCCTCACAAACGGAGGGGAATATGTATCATGTCCCGCTGCTGCATGGCTCGATGCATCGGCCTTTTTGTGGCGCCTGAAACTCGAGGGCATTGATACAGGCGAGCGCTTCGCCAGCCTGGCGCAGTGCTGGGAGCGGGCGGCGGCGACCGACACGATCTATGCCTTCAACGACCTGCACGCCGTCATGGCGTTCCTGGGCAGCAACCGGATCGATGACGCCAACCGGACGATCAGTGCCATGCGCACCGAAGCGGCCCACAATACCGACAACGGAGCGATGACAAGGCAAGTCGGCTTGCCGCTCGCAGAGGCCTTCCAAGATTTCGCGTTCGGACGTTATCGCGACTGCGCCGAGAAGATCCTGAAAGTCAGACCCATCGCCCAGCGCTTCGGCGGCAGCCACGCCCAGCGCGACATCCTCACGCTGACAGCACTTCACGCGGCGCTGAATGCAGGCATGGGAGAAACGGCGAAGGCTTTGGCCACCGAACGCACCCAACACAAACCGCAAAGCCCCTGGGCCCGAAGCCTGCTCAGAAAAGCCGCCACGCTAAAGCCCGCATGATCCCTGGGACCGCGGACTACGCGCCAGACTTGCCGCGCCGCATGAGCGATTTCAGGATCTTGTCGATCACGCGTCCTGCATCCGACGTTTTCCCAGGCTTGGGGTCCGGGCGTTGAAGGGTGATGCCGTGCATCAGCGCGATCATCGCGTCTGCAAGGTCTATCGCCTCCATCGGCATTGGTGACGACAGGCCCTTGAAGAGGCGTTCAAGGACAGTTGCCATCGCGCGAGTCTGCTTCTGTTGAAGCGCGAAGTACTGCTCTGCGAAGGCAGGGCTGCGGCGCGCCTGAAGCTGGAGTTCGGTGACCAGGAGAATGCAATCACCGTCGACATGCATCGCCTGCAGCCAGGTACTGAGCGCGTCCTGCAATCGCGAGGGCTCGCTGCGCACGATCTGCTCCAGTTCCGTCATGGCGCGCCCCATATAGACGCGCGCAAGCTCCAGAAAGACCGCTTCCTTGCTTTCGAAGTTCGAATAGATCGCGCCCTTCGAATAGCCAGCTTCGGCTGCAATCAAGTCGATCGAGGCTCCACCATAGCCATGCCGCGCAAACACCCGCTCGGCTGCAGCCAAAAGCCGTTCGCGGGTCTGCGCCTGCTGTTCGGCGCGGGTCAGTCGGGCAGGTGTCACGCGGCGCATCTCTTTCACGGAGATAGTGTACCCGGAGTATATCAAATACCAATTGACATCCAAATACCAAATAGTATCTAAAAAGATGATTGCGGAAAACCAACCATCTGACGCACCAACGAATCGTAGCGATTCCAACACACGAATGAAGGAGGCAGGCATGGGGTCAATGAAGGTTTTAGTGGCGTCTGAGTATGGCACCTTGAAATTCGGGACAAAGATAATTCCCATCCCTGCTCCAGGTCCTCAAGAGGTACTTGTGCGTGTTCACGCCTCCGCTTTGAATCCGGCTGACTACAAAGTGATTGCAGGGGAACTTAAGTTTGTGAATGCCCGAAACTATCCGTTGGTTCTTGGCTATGATTTCTCGGGCAAGATTGAAAAGACAGGTGCAGAAGTTAGTGCGTACAAGGTCGGCGATGAGGTTTTTGGATTTATTCCGTATGATCCCATTAAACGACGAGGTGCGTTCGGCGAGATGGTGGTGGCAAGAGTGTCCGAGATCGCTGCCAAGCCATCAACGGTATCACATCTTCAGGCCGCCGCCGCTGCAACCGCCGGAACAACAGCCCTCCAGGGAATGACCGACACCGGCCACCTCGCGAATGGAAAAAGCATCTTGATCACCGGCGCATCAGGCGGGGTCGGTTCCATTGCGGTCTGGATTGCCAACAACAAAGGAGCGAACGTAACGGCGGTTGGATCTGGTGCCGGACTGGAGCAAGCTCGAAAGTTCGGCGCAAAGCGCCTGATTGATCGCAAGAATGGAAACGTTTTTTCTTCCGAATTCGGCCCTTATGATCTCGTCTTCGACGCGGCTGCATCGTATCGTTGGCGCCAGTGGTCGACGTTGCTCTCAAGGCAGGGCACCTACGTCACGACGCTCCCGTCTTTGACTTTCGCAGCAGACAAGCTGGCTTCATTCTTTTCAACGACGACTGCGAAATTTTTCCGTGTGAAGCCGCGACACGCGGACCTCGAACAGCTTGGAAAATGGCTCTCATCTGGGCTCGAAGTTCCCATTGATAGTGTAATTTCGCCCGACAAAATTGCCGTCGGACTCGAACGCCTGAAAGATGGACAGGTTTTCGGAAAAATCGTAGTGGACATCAAGAATGGACTTTGACGGACTTATGTGGGGACAGTATACCTATTCCCCGGGGGCATCTCGCTGAGGAGGTGCACCCGCGCCCTGGCCCCAAACAAGCGCCGCCCCCCTCCCGTGCAGCACGCCTTCGCTTCGCTTCGGCGCGCGCACGTACTCCCCCAACGTTTCACTTTGGGGGAGACAACGCGTGTTTTTCGCTTGTCGTGCTTGGGCTTACTCCGCCGCTGCCGCAAGCCTTGGCGCTGCGTCTTTGATGTCCGCGCCGACGTGGGCTTCGAATTTTTTGAAGTTGTCGCGGAACATTTGGACGAGTTTGGCTGCTTGGCGATCGTAGGCTGTTTTGTCGGCCCAGGTTTCGCGCGGGTCGAGGATCTTGGCGTCGACGCCAGGGACGGCGACCGGGACTTCGAAGCCGAAGTGCGGATCGATGCGCATCTTGGCCGTCTTCAGCGTGCCTTCGAGGGCCGCCGTGAGCAGCGCGCGGGTCGCCTTGATCGGCATGCGTTGGCCCACGCCGAAGGCGCCGCCGGTCCAGCCGGTGTTGACGAGCCAGCAGTCGACCTGGTGCTTGGCGATCAGCGCTTTGAGCAGGTTGCCGTACTCGGTCGGGTGGCGCGGCATGAACGGCGCGCCGAAGCAGGTCGAGAACGTCGGCTGCGGTTCTTTGCCGAGGCCCTTTTCGGTGCCCGCGACCTTTGCCGTGAAGCCCGAGAGGAAGTGGTACATCGCCTGGTTCGGCGTGAGCTTTGCGATCGGCGGCAGGATGCCGAACGCATCGGCGGTCAGCATCACGATGTTCGATGGCTGGCCGGCGACGCCGGTGGTGCTGGCGTTCGGGATATAGGAGATCGGGTAGGCGCCGCGCGAGTTTTCGGCAAGCGTTGCGTCGTTTAGGTCGAGTTCGCGCGTGTCCTCGTTGATCACCACGTTCTCAAGCACGGTGCCGAAGCGCTTCGTCGTCGCGTAGATTTCGGGTTCGGCTTCCGGCGAGAGGCGGATCATCTTCGCGTAGCAGCCGCCTTCGAAGTTGAAGACGCCGGTGTCGGCCCAGCCGTGTTCGTCGTCGCCGATCAGCGTGCGCGTCGGGTCGGCGGAGAGGGTCGTCTTGCCGGTGCCGGAGAGGCCGAAGAAGATCGCGCTTTCCTTGCTCTTTCCGACGTTGACCGAGCAGTGCATCGGCATGACGTTCTTCGGGGGCAGAAGGTAGTTCAGGATCGTGAACACCGACTTCTTCATTTCGCCGGCGTAGGACGTGCCGCCGATCAGGACGAGTTTCTTCTCGAACGAGACGGCGATCACGGTGCCGGAGACGGTGCCGTGCAGCGCGGGGTCCGCTTGGAAGCCGGGCAAGTCGATGATCGTGAAGTCGGGGTGGAACGCGGCGCGTTCGCCTTGCGTCGGCTCGATCAAGAGGTGCTGGATGAAGAGCGAGTGCCAGGCGTATTCGGTAATCACGCGCACGGGCAGACGGTGCGTCGTGTCAGCGCCGCCGAACAGGTCTTGGACGAAGAGTTCGCGGCCTTGGGCGTAGGCACGGAAGGAGTTCAACAGCGCATCGAAATGCGCCGGCGTCATCGACTTGTTGTTGTCCCACCAGATGTGTTTTTCGACCGACGGTTCGCGCACCACGAACTTATCGCCGGCGGAGCGGCCGGTGTGGATGCCCGTTTTGACGACGAGCGGGCCGTCTTTCGCGAGGACGCCTTCGTTGCGTTGCACGGCTTCTTCGACGAGGACCGCCATTGGCAGGTTCCAATGGACGTGGCGCACATTCTTAAGGCCTACGTGGTCGAGGTTTTGCGCAGCGGTCTTCATTCTTAAAGCTCTCCGGCCACCGTTCCCTAGCGGAACGACAGCATGTCCCAAGGTCGTTGCAAAAGAAGGGCGAACATAGGGGTACCCCCTGCGCTGAGGCAACTGGACTCTGGCCGCCGAAGCGTCGCGGTGCGAGGAATACCGCCCGACAGATCGTTGTCGCGCGAGGGTTCGCTTCGCAGATGCAACAGTTAAGAACCCCGGCACCTGGCGGGATTGGCGAGCGGCTCATGGGCCTCTGGCGCGAGGACGGGTGGCCGACGCTACGGCTCGCGGCACCCGTGATGGTGGCGCGTGCGGGCGTTGTCTTTCTGTTTTTCGTGGATTCGCTGATGACGGGCCGCAGCGGGGCGCACGAGCTGGCGTTCTTGGGTCAGGGTTTGGCTGCGCAGTCGGTGATGATGTTGATCTCGATCGGCCTTCTACAGGGCTCGATGGTCTTGATCGCACAGGCCTACGGCGCTGGGGAAAAATTCCAGTGCGGGGTCGCGTGGAAGGCGGCGTTGATCGTTGCGACCGGGCTTGGAGTTCTGTTCGCGGGACTGTGTTTCTTGGTGGAGCCCGCGCTGCATGCGACTGGGCTGGAGCCTTCGATCGCCGAGGGCGCCGGGCGCGTGTCGCTGCAGTTCGCGTGGGGGATGCCGCCGATGCTGCTCTACATCGCGAGCGGCTATTTCCTTGAGTCCATCAAGCGTCCGATGGTCGGCATGGTGATCATACTGGTGGCGAATGTTTTGAACGTGCTCGCGGATGGCGTGTTCGTGCTGGGGTGGTTCGGCTGGGTCGAGCCAACGGGCGCGGTGGCTGCGGTTGCGACGACATCGGCGATACGGTGGATGTGCCTGCTTGCCGCGCTTGGCTACATCACCACGATGAAGGATGCCGCCGCGTACGGCGTGCATGCGCCTCTCGCTCAGGCGCGGGCAAAGATTTCGCGCATCGTGACAGTCGGCGCGCCGATTTCGGCGGCGCTTGGTCTTGAGACCGCAGCGTTCAGTTCGCTTGCGTTTATGGCGGGGCATTTGGGCGCGACCGCGGCGGCGGCGCATCAGCTGACGTTCAACTTCAATGGGCTCATGATCATGGTGGCCGTGGGTATGTCGGCGGCGACCGCGGTGCGCGTGGGACATGCTGTCGGTTCAGGCGAGCATGATCGCGTGGCGCGGGCCGGACTGACTGGGATCGTGCTCGCGTTTTTGATCATGACCGTGTTCGGCGTGTCGGTTGCGGTGTTTCCGTTTGCGATCAGTCATGCCTATGTGCAGGACGAGGCGGTTTGGGCGATTGCGCAGTACACGCTGACCGCCACCGGCCTCATGGTCGTCGTCGACGGCGTGATGACGGTCACGATGGGGGCGCTTCGGGGGATGGGCGATGTGCGCTGGCCCGCCTTCATGCACGGGATTGCGTTCTGGGTTGTGGGCGTGCCGATCGCCTATTGGCTCGCTTTTCCGGGCGGATTCGGCGCTGTAGGGTTAATCCTGGGGATAAGCCTCGCGATGCTCGTTTCGCTGGTATTGCTAGGCTTCCGCTTTCGCCTGGTGTCGCAGCGGGCGATCCATCGCGCGTAGCGGCCAAGGGCGCGCGGCCCTATATTTGAGTGACAAGATTCTAAAGGCGTTTGGTTCATGACAGTCATCGCTCTGGTTGACGACGACCGGAATATTCTCTCTTCGCTTTCCATGGCGCTCGAGGCGGAAGGCTATCAGGTGCGTACCTACAACGACGGTGCGCAGGCTCTGACCGCTCTGCAGGCGACGCCGCCGGCGCTGGCCATCCTCGACATCAAGATGCCACGGATGGACGGGCATGAGGTGCTCCGGCGTTTGCGCCAGGCCAGCGATTTGCCGGTCATTTTCTTGACCTCCAAGGACGACGAGGTGGACGAGGCGCTTGGGCTTTCCATGGGCGCCGACGACTACATCAAAAAGCCATTTTCGCAGCGTCTGCTGCTTCAGCGCGTGCGTGCGGTTCTGCGCCGGGCGGAGGCGCGCGGGACACCGGCGAGTGCCGCCGGCGCCAAGGAGACGATGACGCGCGGCAAGCTTGTGCTCGACTCGCAGCGCCACTCGTGCACCTGGGATGGGAAGGACGTGCAGTTGACCGTGACGGAGTTCTTGATCCTGCATGCGCTCGCGCAACGGCCCGGCTTCGTGAAGAGCCGCGACAATCTCATGGACGCGGCTTACGACGACCAGGTTTACGTCGATGACCGGACGATCGACAGCCATATCAAACGGCTGCGCAAGAAGTTCAAAGTCGTCGATGAGCAGTTCGATTCGATCCAGACGCTCTATGGCGTCGGTTACAAGTACATAGAAGCTTGAGTGCAGCGGACCCGGTAGCGACAGAGGACAAGAAACAGCAGGGATTGTTCGCCCGCTGGTTCGGCGGCTTCTTTACACCGCTCGTGCGGTCGAAGGGCCTTGCAGCGCGCCCGAAGCGACGGCTGTCGGCGCTCACCATCGAAGTGCTGCTGTTCAACTTCGCGGCGCTCGCGTTCTTCATTTTCGGCGTCTATTGGGTTCAAGCGGTGCGCGTGAGCCTGGTCGAGGAACGCGTGAAGTCGCTGATGGCGCAGGCTGAGATCGTGTCGGCGGCGCTGGCGCGGTTTGCGTCGAAGGGGGATGTCCCGGAAGACGAAGACGCGGCGACGGATGTCGACGCGGACAAGGCGGCCGACGTGCTTAAGCTGCTGGTCGGGCCGACGGGTATGCGCGCGCGGGTTTTTTCGCGTAACGGCCAGCCTTTGCAGGACACGCGGTTCATCCTGACGCGCAATCAGGTGACGGTCACGAACTTGCCGCCGCCGGGGCAGATCGACGTATTCGACGAGATTGAGAAAGGCGTGAAGCAGAACGTCTATGCGCTTCGCCCGGGAAAGGATTTGCCGCCGGTCGTGAACGACGATCCGCAGCAGCGCGGGCAGAACTACGAGGAAGTGCGTAAGGTCTTGGAGAAGGGCGAAGCGGGGTCGGCCGAGCGCATCAACGCGGAGGGCAATCTGATCGTCTCCGTCGCGGTGCCGATCAAACGGCTTCAGTTCATCATGGGCGTGCTCATGATCTCGACCGAGGCGGGAGACATCGACGACGCGCTCCGCCAGGAATGGTTGCAGTTGTTGCTTGCCGCCTTCATCGCGTTTGTGGTGCTCGCGGCGGCGTCCGGATTCCTGCTCTATCATGTGACGGGGCCGCTTCGCGCCTTGTCGGACGGCGCCGACGCGGTGCGACGCGGAGAGCGGCAGGTCAGCGTTATTCCCAACTATGGCCGGCGAGCGGATGAAATTGGCGATCTTTCGGTATCGCTGAGATCGATGACGGCCGCGCTCTACGCGCGCATGGATGCGATCGAGAGTTTCGCGGCCGATGTCGCGCATGAAATCAAGAACCCGCTGACTTCGGTTGGAAGCGCGATCGAAACGCTGCAACGCACGGACGACGCCGAGAAGCGCGCTAAGCTGATGACCGTGATCCGGCAAGACGTGCGGCGGCTCGACAAGCTCATTACGGACATCGCCGACTCGTCACGGCTCGACGCGGAGCTTTCGCGCGAGAAGGCGGCCGACGTCGATCTTGCCGGGTTGATCACGGCAATGACGCAGATGTTCGACGATCCGGACAAGCCGGGCGGGCCGAGGTTCAAGCTCGACATGCCGCTCGATAGCTTCGCGGTGCGGGGTTTCGACGGGCCGCTTGCGCAGGTGTTCCGCAACGTGATCGAGAATGCGGTGTCCTTCAGCCCGAAGGGCGGCGAAATCAGGGTCGCTGCAACACCGATCGACGGGCGCGGGGTGATTACGATCGACGATCAGGGTCCTGGGATTCCCGAAGATAATCTCGAGACGATCTTCAGACGCTTCTACACCGAGCGGCCGGCGTCGCATGGGTTTGGGCGAAACTCTGGGCTTGGGCTGTCGATCTCGCGGCAGATCGTTGAAGTGCACGGCGGGCGCATCTTCGCGTCGAACCTGCGCGACGGCACCGGCAAGGTGACCGGCGCGCGCTTCACGATCGAGCTGCCGCTCGCGCCCGTCAGCTGATGCTCGTTCATGCGACCACGTTGGATATCGCGGGGCTTGGGGTGCTCATTCTTGGCGCGTCCGGGGTGGGCAAGAGCGATCTGGCGTTGCGGTTGATCGCGGACGGCGCGCTGCTTGTTGCCGACGATCAGACCCTTGTCGAAGCGCGTGGCGACGAGCTTTGGGCCACGCCGCCGGCGACGATTGCCGGATTGATCGAGGCGCGTGGGGTTGGGATCGTGCCGACGGGCATCAAGCTGGGCACGCGGTTGGCGCTGGCGGTCGAGTTTGCGGATCAACCGGAGCGAATGCCGGAGCGGCGCAGTTGGTCATTGCCCGGGGGAAAGCTCGACATACCGTTGATTGCGCTCAACCCGTTCGAGGCTTCGGCGCCCGCAAAACTGCGGTTCGCGGTGTCTGTGTCCGGCGCGTAACAGGGAAATCCAGTCCCCGGCTTTCGGGCGCGTTGAGGGCGGCCCCGAAGCAGACTATGTAAGTCGCCCCGCTGTGCCGCTAAACGGCTCTGGAGTGCATTCGAACTTATGATCGGCGTTCTTCTGGTGACGCACGGCCGGCTGGCCGATGAACTCAAAGCGGCAACCGAGCACGTCGTCGGACCGCAGGCGTCGTTTCGCACGGTCTGCATCGGGCCGAGCGACGATATGGAAGCGCGCCGGGAGGAGATTCTCGAGGCGATCAAGTCGGTGGACACAGGCAAGGGCGTCATTTTGCTTACCGACATGTTCGGCGGCACGCCGTCGAATCTTGCGATCTCGGCGATGGGATCGGGTCAAGTCGAAGTCATCGCCGGCGTTAATCTGCCGATGCTGATCAAGCTTGCCTCGGTGCGCGGGGCGGCATCGCTGAGCGAAGCCGTGGACAAGGCGCAAGAGGCGGGGCGCAAATACATCCGGGTCGCGTCGAGGGAACTGGCGAGTGGCTGAAGGCCAGGCCGCGTTTTCGCGGGTGCTTACGATCGTCAACACCAAAGGCTTGCACGCGCGCGCGTCGGCGAAGTTCGTGCAATGCGCCGCGAAGTTCGACGCGGAAGTTTCGGTTGCGAAAGACGGTAGCTCGGTCTCGGGTACGTCGATCATGGGCCTCATGATGCTGGGGGCGGGGATCGGGAGCGAGATCACGGTGTCCGTTGCGGGCGCTCAGGCGGAAGCGGCGCTTGAGGCAATTGCGGCCTTGGTTGCCTCAAAGTTCGGTGAAGATTCATGAAGTTCGTTTGGGTTGTCGTCGTTGCGTTGTTGATGGCGATGGCGCCGGCGCGCGCAGAAGAGCCGGTCGTTCCGGAGAGGGCGACGCCGCCGCTGTGGGTGGTCGAGCGTGACGGCAAGAAGCTCTATCTGTTCGGCTCGCTGCACCTATTGCCGGCGCAAACGAAGTGGACGTCTGAGGCGCTCGATAAGGCGCGCGCGGAGTCGCAAGTATTTGTGTTCGAGGCGCCACTTGGCGACGGCGGCGCAGCGATGGCGCGGTTCGTCGAGAAGTCCGGGAAGCTTCCGTTGGGCAAGACGCTGGGCGATGTCCTACCGAAGAAGCTGCACGACGATCTGCAGGAAGCTGCGTGGAGCGTGCAGTATCCGCCGAAGATGTTGGAGCCGCTTCGGCCCTGGCTCGCGGGCGTCTATGTCGAACTCTATAGCTACATCAAGGCGGGCTTCTCAACGTACTACGGCGTCGATCATTTGATCGAAGAGCAGGCGCGCGCGCGCGGCGCGGAAATTGGCTATCTCGAGACGGTCGAAGAACAGCTCTCGAATTTCTCGGTGCTGAGCCGCGGTGCCGAGATCGCGTATCTGACGGCGGCCGTGCGCGGCGTGCTTGAGGAGCCGCATCTGCCCTTCGAACTCTTGAGCAGTTGGGCCTCGGGGGACACCGCGCGGCTTTCCGACCTGTTGGACGAGGGGTTTGCAGAGGTGCCGCAACTACGGGCACGGTTGCTTGTCGGGCGTAACCAGAAGTGGATTCCGAAGCTCAAGGCCATGCTGGCGTCGGAGAAAACTCATTTTGTGACAGTCGGGGCCGGGCACCTGGTCGGGCGCGATAGCGTCGTCGAGATGCTGCGTGCCCGCGGCTATAAAGTGAACGGGCCGTAACGGCTTCCCCATTTTCACCGCTTGAAGCTGGGGGCGTAAATCCCTATCTTTTGCCCCGTGACGGCTGCATCTACGTGATAGTTGCGGGCAAGATTGACGGCGGCGGTTCACGCCTTCGTGCAGGACGGTTCCCTACATACCACTAGCATTGCCTACTCACAGCGCACGGGCATGTCGCACGCGCGAAACCGACTGCATAGCATAAGGACTTGAATCGCATGTCGCAGAAGACCGGGACGGTCAAATTCTTCAACGCCACAAAGGGCTTTGGTTTCATCTCGCCGGAAGGCGGCGGAAAGGACGTGTTCGTCCATATCTCCGCGGTCGAAAAGGCCGGATGGCGCTCGCTCAATGAAGGCCAACGCGTTGCTTTCGATACGGAAGCGGACGCACGCGGCCCGAAGGCGGTCAATCTGCGCGCGGCGTAAGCTGACGAAAGGTTGAGTGATTGGGGCGGTTCTCGCGAGGGAGCCGCCCCTTTTTGTTGCGCGCGAAAGGTGGTTTGATACGCGCAGACTCAAAAACAATACAGGGTGTCACCGATGGATTGCGGACAGCATGCGTTGCGCGCCGTTCTGGCTGCGGCGGCGCTTGGGCTGCTCGGCGGCTGCGCCGAGATGTCGGAGATGTTCTCCATCACCAGCGAACAAGAGCGTGCGGACGCCGAGGCCGGGCAGCTTTGGGAAATGACGCTGATGGCGGGGCGCTATGGCGTGATGCTGGGGCAAGCGCGGGAGATCTTGAATCTGCCCGATCCTAAGGCAACGGGTGACGGGTTTCCGGCCGGCAATCTCGACTTGGCGAAGCAGCGGATGCAGCTGGCTGCGTATCAGGCGAGCTTGGCGAGGGAGTTTGTGGGCGACGTTTCGCGCGCCTGCAAGCGCGGCCGTGTGCCGAAGAAGGTGCGAGCACATGCGTGTGGCGATCAAGCAAAGCTGCCTGCGGAGTTGCAGACAGCGGCTGAGCCCGAAATCTCCGCGCTCGCTGTGCGCAACGATCGCGTGAGCGAGTACGTGATGCCGTGGTGGGATACGGTGTGCGCGATTGCGCCCAAGCCGAAAGACGGGACGCCCGCTTGCCCGATGGAGTGAGTTTTGCGGCGCACAGTGTGTGTCGACGCGCCTGCGCTGCCGGCGTGGTTCTTCTTTGCGGCTTTGCGTCTTTGAGGGAAACAAAAGAGCGTCCGTCACGCTGCGCGGGTTCCGATTGTTTTCGGACTTAAAGACATAAACATCTCTTTATATGTGCCTTGCCGGGCCGGTTTTCGGGTGATATAGAGGCGGAAATGGCGCGCCGGAGGCGCTGCCCGAACCCACGGATTCACGGAGCATTTCATGGCACACGATTACGTCGTCACCGACATCAAGCTTGCGGATTGGGGGCGGCGCGAGATCGCGATTGCCGAGACCGAAATGCCGGGCTTGATGGCGACGCGCGAAGAGTACGGTGCATCGAAGCCGCTGAAAGGCGCGCGCGTTGCGGGTTGTCTGCACATGACGATCCAAACGGCCGTGCTCATTGAGACGCTGAAGGTTCTGGGCGCCGACGTTCGCTGGGCGTCGTGCAACATCTTCTCGACGCAGGATCATGCGGCGGCGGCGATCGCGGCGTCGGGGACGCCCGTGTTCGCGAAGAAGGGCATGAACCTGATCGAGTATTGGGAATACGTGCACCGCATCTTCGAATGGGCGGATGGCGGCGTGCCGAACATGATCTTGGACGATGGCGGCGACGCGACGCTGCTTTGCGTTCTGGGGCCGAAGGCGGAGAAGGACATCGGTCTGCTCTCGAAGCCGCAGAACGAAGAGGAAGAGGCGCTCTTCACGGTCATGAAGAAGACGATCGAGAAGAAGCCCGGTTGGTATTCGAAGATCGCGGCCGCGATCAAAGGCGTCACCGAAGAGACGACGACGGGCGTGCACCGGCTCTATCAGATGGCGGAGCGTAAGGAACTTCCGTTCCCGGCGATCAACGTCAACGACAGCGTGACGAAATCGAAGTTCGACAATCTCTACGGCTGCCGCGAGAGCCTCGTCGACGGCATCAAGCGCGGTACGGACGTGATGATGGCGGGCAAGGTCGCGATGGTCGCGGGCTTCGGCGACGTGGGCAAGGGTTCGGCCGCGTCGTTGCGCAATGCAGGGTGTCGCGTGATCGTCTCCGAGATCGATCCGATCTGCGCGCTGCAGGCGTCGATGGAAGGCTACGAAGTGATGACGATGGAAGAGGCGGCTCCGAAGGCCGACATCTTCGTCACCGCAACGGGCAACGTCGACGTCATCACCGTCGATCATATGCGCGCGATGAAGGACCGCGCGATCGTTTGCAATATCGGTCACTTCGACAGCGAGATTCAGGTCGCGGCGCTTAAGAACTTCAAGTGGCACAACGTAAAGCCGCAGGTCGACGAGGTTGAGTTCCCGGGCGGCAAGCGGATCATTCTGCTGTCGGAAGGGCGTCTCGTGAACCTCGGCAACGCGACGGGACATCCCTCGTTCGTGATGTCGTCGTCGTTCACGAACCAGACGCTGGCGCAGGTAGAGCTGTGGGCGAACCACGCGAAGTACGATCGCAAGGTCTATACGCTGCCAAAGAAGCTGGACGAGAAGGTTGCGCGGCTGCACTTGGAGAAGCTTGGCGTGAAGCTCACGAAGCTTCTGCCGAAGCAGGCGGAGTATCTGGGTATCGACCGCGAAGGTCCGTTCAAGTCGGACCACTATCGCTACTAAGGACGGGGTGGAGCGAAGATGATGCACATTCATTCGCTTCACATCTATCCGATCAAGGGGACGCGCGCGGTCGATGTCGAGCGCGCGTCCGTCGAACCGCGCGGGCTTGAAAGCGACCGGCGTTGGCTTGTCGTCGACGCCAATGGGCGGTTCATCACGCAGCGATCGCATCCGCGGCTGGCGCAAGTTTCGGCAACGCCGACAGCATCGGGGTTGCGCCTATCGGCGCCCGGTGCGGGCGAGGTTCACGTCCCCCGGCCATCGGCGACAGAGCGTGTCGAAGCTACCGTTTGGCGGCATCAGGTGAGTGCGGCGTTGGCCGGGCCAGAGGCAGCGCAGTGGCTGTCGGCTTTCTTCGGCGTGCCGCTGAGGCTCGTCTACATGGATGGCGCTGCCGAACGGTTGCAGCGGGGCGAGTGGGTGGCGGACGCCGTGCCGGTCAGCTTTGCCGATGCCTATCCGGTGCTTATCGTAACGACGGCCTCGCTCGCTGCGGTCAACGCGGAGATTGAGCGTGCAGGCGGTGAGCGCGTTACGATGCGGCGCTTCCGGCCGAATATCGTCGTCGATTGCGACGAGGCTTGGGGCGAGGACTTTTGGCGCGTCGTGCGTATCGGCGGGGTCGAGTTCGAGTTGGTGAAGCCGTGCGATCGCTGCGTCGTGACGACGAAGGATCAGGACACAGGCGATAGTATGGGCCGGGAGCCGCTCGCCAGCCTTGCACGACTGCGCCGGTCGGCCGATCCGAGGATCAACGGCGTGCTGTTCGGCTGGAACACCATGCCGCGGACGCTTGGCAGCGTGGCGGTCGGCGACACGGTCGAGGTGCTTGAGCGGCGGCGGGAGCGTTTTGCGCTTCGAACGGGTCTTCCGCATGGGTTCGAGGTCGAGCACTTTTTGCCGTAAGTGTGCCTTCATTCGGCGCTAAGGTCGGGGCTCACTTCAACGAGGGTTTCATGCGTTTTGCTTTGATCGTGACGGCGTTTTTGGCCGTGGGTGGTGTCGCGCCTGTTCAGGCGGCCGGGTGCAATCTTGGCGCCGCCAGCCCATGGATGGCCTCCAAGGGGCGGCCGTATATGAGCGAAGCCTATGCGAACGGCGCGACATGCGCGGCTGCGGTCGTCACGATCGTGGTTCGTGCGCCTGACCGTAAGGTGCTGTGGGTCGATGCGATGCCGGCAGAACATCTGATGACATTTGTCGAGGCGAAGACGCCGCCGAAGATGAAAGCTGCGCTGCGCGACTGGCTCTATCAGTCCCATACCTTCAAATCGACGGGCGATCTGCCTGAGTGGAAGAAGGGCGCGGACTCACCCGCGCCGCTCGGCGAGTTTGCGTTCTATCCCGAGGAAGGAATCGATCAGGCGACTTACGCCGCGATCCGCGCGGAGAAGCAGGCGATCTTCTGCTACGTGCAGGGCATGGAGAGCCTTGCTTGCGTCGCGATCGCAAAAGATGGCGCGGCGACAAAGGTGGGTCTGCAGTCGTTTCCGGGCTGATCTCACTCCTTGAAGGCGATGTCGGCCAGGACGGCGCGGTGATCGGAGCCTTGAACCGTGAAGAGCTTGCGCGATTGAAGCGCAAGCTCGGGTGTCGCCAGGATGTGGTCGATCGGGATGCCCATCGCGCGCGGCAGGAATGTCGGCCAGCTACCGTTGCTGCCGGTCAGGATGGACATGTCCAATTTCGTGCGCGTGCGAGCCATCGTGGTGGCCCAGGTTGAGGCGTTGAAGTCGCCTGCAAGGATGCGCGGGCCTTTGACGGTTGCAATCGTGCGGATGATCTCGTCGATCTCACCGGGTTGCGTGTCGCGGCCGTTCAGCGGGTAGGGCAGCGAGAGGTGTGTGGGGAACAGCGTGAGCTTGCGGCCCTCGATCGCAACTTCTACGGCGCCCATCGGGCGGCGGAATTTTGGCTCCGGCAGTGACGCCTGCATGTCGGTCAGCGGGAAGCGCGAGAGGACGAGCGCGTCGCCCCATTGTTCCTGCCAGCACTCCACGCGATATGGGTATTGGTCGGCGACGGCGTCGAGCGCGGCGCGAATACGCGGGACGACTTCCAACAGCACAACGATGTCAGGTTTCGTTTCGCGCACGAGGTCGGCGACGCGCTCGAGCTGGCGGTTGTTGTAGTAGACGTTGAAGGTCATCAGCGTGAACCGCGGGCCGGATGCCGCGACCATCGCCGGTTGCTGAATCGACGGCCAGGCGAGTGCCGTGCTTGCGACGGCAAGGCCCACAAAGATCAGCATCATTGTGTGGCGGCCGGCGAAGGCAGCGAGCAGGGCGAACATGAGTGCGCCGACAATCGCCGGTAGCAGGAAGTGAGCGAAGAGGTCGATCAGCGGGTGCAGCTTGCCGAAAAGAGTGCCTGCGAGGACGGCGCAGAGTCCCAAGATTGCGGCGTTAAAGGTGGCGGCGATGAGGAGGTTCATGAGCTCGATTTGAGGTCAAAGGGCGGAACGGGTCGGAGCGTTATTCCATGCCGGGTGTTTTTGGCCGTTCGATGGCGCAATTGAGCAACAGGACCTTGGTAGCGGGGGAAGCTCAGACTTTACTTTAAGTGGCGGAGTCAAATCGTTAGCGAAACGTAAAAATCGCGGCGGCGCCGTTAAGGTGGACGCGACCGTCCACAAGCCTCTGACTCCATTTGTGTTTTCGCCGCTCCCATACCGGACGCGGCGACATCGTTTGGGGGCGTTCCTAAGATCGTTCTTGCGAAGTGATTCTTGAGATTTTTCCACAAGGGGGCTCGAGCGCTGGGGTTGAGACGAGGCTGGCTGGCCGGATGAGCGCGACTTGGGCCCCTTTGGGGTGCGCTTTTCTGATGCCCCGCCGTTGCAACGCCCGCAAAGCGCCGAACCCAAACGAGGCACGGGGTTAGTTTGGAAGCGTCCAACGATATTGCGTTCTTGTTGCCGTTCGGTGTGACGGTCGGGGCGATTGCGCTCGCGGGGTCGCTCGCGTTCGTGATGATCTCGATGCGGGCGCAGTCGGACGCCATGCTCAGGCGGGCCGCCAAGCGCACGGCGCGGGCGGAGGCAAAGTTCCAGCGGGAGGCAGCGATCGTCTCCGGCGATCCGGGTTCGCTGTTCGTTTGGCGCAACATCGACGGCGAGCCTGAAGCGCGCGCGGGGGCCGCCAATGTCTTGGCCGGCTGTCTCGATGCCGATCAGCGCGGGGACTTGAAGGACGCGCTCGACAATCTGGGCGATGAGGGGTCGCTGTTTTCGCTGACCGTGCCCGGTGCCGATGGGCGCGTGTTCCAGGCGTATGGCAAGCCCGCAGCGGGGCAGGCCGCGGTCTGGCTGCGCGATGTCACGCCGGATGCAGAGGCGAGCTATAATCTCTCCGTTCGCTTGACCGCGAGCGAGGTTGAGCGCGGGCGGCTGGGCGATTTGCTCGACGTGTCGCCGATGCCGGTGTGGCGACGCGGCGCGAACCTCGACATCATTTGGGCGAACAAGGCCTACGCGACCGCCGTCGATCCGCCGGTTGGCCAGGATGTCATCGCCGATCAGATCGAGCTCGATCGAGACAGCCGTACGCTCGCCGAACGCGCGCTGCAGACGAACGAGACGCAGATCGAGCTGCGCCATGTCGTCGTCGGCGGTCAGCGTCGTGCATTCGATGTCTATGCCGTGCCAATGGGCGACGGGGTCGCTTCGTTTGCGGTCGACGTGACGGACGTCGATGCGACCAAGCGGTTGCTGCAAAAGCACATCGACACGCACGAAGAGACGCTGCACCGGCTGCCGGTCGCGGTTGCCATCTTCGGGCCGGATCAGAAGCTCAAGTTCTCGAACAAGGCTTATGCGAAGCTCTGGGACTTGGACGAGCGGTGGCTCGCCACGCATCCTTCAGACGGCGAGATCTTAGAGCGTTTGCGCGAGACCCGTCGGTTGCCGGAGCAACGCGACTTTGCGCCCTGGAAGAAGGAGCGCTTGGCGCTCTACACCAGCGTCATCCAAGAGCAGGAAGAACATTGGCATTTGCCGCGCGGTTCGACGCTGCGGGTCACGTGCCAGCCGCATCCGTTCGGCGGGCTCATCTTCATCTATGACGACGTCACCAATCAGATGGCGCTGGAGCGCAGCCTCAACCAGCTGTCCAGTGTGCAGCGGACGACGATTGATCATCTGAACGAGGCGCTGGCCGTGTTCGGCACGGACGGACGTCTCAAACTCTTCAACAAGGCGTTTGCCGAGTATTGGAAAATCGACGGCAAGGCCTTGGCGGAGCAACCGCGCTTTGCCGACGTGTTCACGCTCTGCCGGCGTGTGATGCCCGACGAAGGGCATTGGAGCATGCTGACCATGCTCATCACGGGCGCGGCTTCCGAGCGGCGGGTGCAGGTCGAGCGGCTGAAGTGCAGCGACGAGCGGTTGCTGAGTTTCGGTGCGGCGCCGCTGCCGGATGGGTCGTTGCTGCTCTCGTATCGTGATGTCACCGATACGGCGATGCGGGAGAAGGCGCTTGAGGAACGTAATGCGGCGTTGCTCGCGTCCGACAAGCTGAAGTCCGACTTTATCTCGAACGTGTCGTACCAGCTTCGCACGCCGCTGAACTCGATCATGGGCTTTGCCGATCTGTTGAACCAAGGGATCGCCGGCAAGCTGTCGGACAAGCAATCGTCTTATCTCACCGACATTTTGAACGCGTCGAAGACGCTTGAGACGTTGGTCAACGACATCCTCGATCTTGCGCTGATCGAGGCAGGGACGATCGAACTCGACCGCAAGGATGTCAGCGTCGCCGAAGTGCTGGCGAACGTGACCCCGCTGATCGAGGAACGTGCGCGCAAGGCGCGCGTCGAAGTCGTGTGCCAGAACGGCAAAGACGTTGGCCAACTGTTCGTCGATCAGAAGCGTTTGCTGCAGATCGTCTATAACCTTCTCACCAACGCGATCGAGCATACGCCGCCGAACGGGCGGATCGTGTTCGGCGCGGAAGGTGCAGCCGGCGAAGTCCGGGTCTTCGTGAACGATACGGGCGTCGGCATTCCGTCGGAGTACCAGCCTGTCGCCTTCGAGCGGTTCGAGAGCACGACACGCACGAAAGACGCGCGCCGGGCGGGTTTGGGCCTCGCGCTGGTGCGTTCGTTCGTGCAACTGCACGGCGGCTGGGTCGAACTCGACAGCGCTGTCGGCAAGGGCACCCGGGTCACATGCCACTTCCCGCGCCATGCGAGTGCGACGGGCGGTGTTGCGGCAGAGGCGGCGCCGAAGGGCGACGTCGCCAAAAAGGGCGCGAAGGCGGGTTAGGCTGCCTTCGCCGCGGGCGGGCCGCCCGCGCTTATGGGCTTAGTGCTGGCTCTTCGGCATTTTGACGGTCAGGCCGTCGAGCGCGTCGGTCACTTTGATTTGGCAGGAGAGGCGGCTGTTGCCTTCGACTCCTTCGGCGAAGTCGAGCATGGTTTTTTCCATTTCCTGCATCGGCTCGATCTTCGACAGCCATTCTTGGCCGACGTAGACGTGGCAGGTGGCGCAGGCACAGGCGCCGCCGCAGTCGGCGTCGATGCCGGGGATCAGGTTCTTCACCGCGCCTTCCATGACGGACATGCCGGGTTTGACGTCGACGACGTGCTCTTTGCCGTTGTGCTCGATGTACTTGATCTTCGCCATGGGTCGTCCGATTGATGGGCTGATTTAAGCCATGTCTTTCATAGGTATGGTCTTGTCCGCAAGCCGCTCCGGCGCGACCTTGGCGCGCGCTGCGATCAGGCGGCGGCCCATCATGTATTCGGGGGCCGCATTAACAGCCTCTACTGCCGCTACGACACCGCCGCGCAGGCGGAAGGCGGCGAAGGAGCGGCTTGTCGGGTCGCCGCGCAGGACGATCTGGTCGCCGGGATCGCCCAGGCCTGCAATTTGGAGCTTTAGGTCGTACTGGTCGGACCAGAACCAGGGTACTTCGTTGTAGGCCTTTGGCTTGCCCATGAGGCTTAAGGCTGCGTGTTTCGCCTGGTCGATCGCATTCTGAACGGATTCGAGGCGGATGCGACCGGTGGTCGAGTAGGTGCACGGGAGGTTGGTGCAGTCGCCGATGGAATAGATCGCCGGGTCTTGCGTGCGCGCATGGTCGTCCACGACGATGCCGTTGTCCACTTTGAGACCGGCGGCGCTGGCAAGTTCGACGTTTGGGACGATGCCAATCCCAATGAGAACGAAATCCGCTTCGACGATGCCGCCGGAGGTCTTGATCGCAAGCGCGCTGCCGTGCTTTTCGATCGCTTCAAGCTTTGTGTTGCAGCGGATGTCGACACCCGCTTTGCGATGTTGTTCTTCGTAGAACGCCGAGAGCTCGGTGCAGGCCGCGCGGGCCATCACGCGCGGGAGAGCTTCGAGGACTGTAACTTTCAGTTTGTGCTTTGCGGCGACGGCGGCGACTTCAAGGCCGATGTAGCCCGCGCCGATGATCGCCACGCGGTTGCCGGCTTTCAGTTTGTCTTGCAGCAGCTCGACGTCGGCAATGCCCCGCAGGTAGTAGCAACCGGGCAGCTCCGCCCCGGGCAACGGCAGTTTGCGAACGCGCGAGCCGGTGGTGAGGGCAAGTGCCGTGTACCCAAGCTCGTTGCCGCCCTCAAGCGTCACGACTTTGCGTGCGCGGTCGATTGCGGTCGCCCGGGTGTTCAGGTGGAGGGTGACCTTGGCTTCGGCGTAGAATTCTTCGGGCTTGATAAACAGACGCTCGCGCGCGAGTTCGCCGGCCAAGAATGCCTTCGATAGCGGCGGGCGTTGGTAGGGGATGTACGCCTCCTCGCCCACGAGCGTGATCGCGCCCGCGAAGCCGTCTTGGCGGAGGCTGGCGATCAGCTGGCTGGCGGCTTGGCCAGCGCCGACGATGAGGAGCGAATCGGTCATGGGATCGGTGGCGCTTTCGGGCCTTGAATGGAGTGTCGGTTAGCATGGGGCGCGGCACCCGATCAACCGCGCAAATCGGGCATTTCGCGGGTGACGCAGGTGGCATTGAAGTGGGTCAACGGCGCGGGTAGAAGGGCCCGATGCGTGTGAACCCTGCTTCTTCCGGTATTGAGAGTTTCCTCCGTCAGTTCGAGCTTGAGAGCGAGGCTGGGACGGCCGCGCTCGGGTGCGAGATCGCCCGCCACTTGGCGGCGGGCGACACCGTCACGCTGTCGGGGCCGCTAGGCTCGGGCAAGACGGTGCTCGCGCGGGCGGTCGTACGGACGTTCCTTGCGCGCGAGGAGGTGCCAAGCCCGACGTTCACACTGGTGCAAACGTACGAGACGCAGAATTTCTTGATCAGCCACGTCGATCTCTACCGCGTGAAGGCAGAGAGCGAGTTGCGCGAACTTGGGCTTGATGAGGCGTTGGATCGTGGTGTGCTTATCATCGAGTGGCCGGATCGAATGGGGACGCAGCTGCCGCCGGATCGGCTTGATCTGATGTTCGAGGCCGCCGATGGCGAGCACCGGTTGGTCAAGCTCGTTGGCCGCGGCTCGTGGGCTCAACGGCTGAAGACGATGCGTTTGGGCGGAGCCTCTTGATGTCGCGACCGGAACAGTTGCAAGCGTTCATCAAGACCGCCGGGTGGAGCGGGGCTGAGTTGCATCCACTCGCGGGTGACGCCTCGACCCGGCGGTATGTGCGGCTTGCGCGGCGCGGCCATACGGCGATGCTGATGGATCAACCGCGTGGGGCGGAGAGTGCTGCGTGCCCACCGGGTGCGAGCGACGATGAGCGGCGCAAGCTTGGCTACAACGCGATGGCGCGGCTAGCGGGACCGGATTGCCGGCCGTTCGCCGCGGTGAGTTCATTTCTGCGGAAGCAGGGTTTGAGCGCGCCGGAGATTTTGGCGCACGACTACGACGCCGGGTTCCTGCTGATTGAGGATTTTGGCGATGGACGGTTTGCCGACCTCATGACGGGTGGCAAGCCAGAGCGGCCGTTCTATGAGGTTGCGATCGACGCTCTTGCCGACTTTCATCGGGTGGCCGCGCCACAGTCGCTGATGGTGCCGGGCGCGGGTGAGATCAACTTGCTTGGTTATGATCCGGTGGCAATGGAAGCGGAGGTTCTGCTTCTGCCTGAGTGGTTCTATCCGGCGGCGTCGGGCACAAAGATCGCCGACGCGGCGCGCGAAGAGTTCGTCGCGGCGTGGCGGCAGGCGCTGGGCCAGCTGCGGACGGCGGTTCCAGTGGTGGTGCTGCGCGACTATCACGCGGAGAATTTGATGTGGCTTGGCAATCGCGCGGGTGTGGCGCGCGCGGGGTTGCTGGACTTTCAAGACGCGCTTGCTGGGTCGCCGGCCTATGATTTGATTTCGCTGACGGAAGATGCGCGGCGCGAAGTGGGTGTCGACCTCGCGAACGCGATGACGGCGCGCTACGTCGACTTGCGCAAGCGGGCAGACGCTTCGTTCGACGAAGATGCGTTTCGATTTGCAGCGGCGTTGCTTGCAGCGCAGCGGAACACGAAAATCGTCGGCATCTTCTCCAGGCTGTGGAAGCGGGACGGGAAACCGCGCTACACGCAGTATCTGCCCCGCATGTGGGGGTACTTGGATCGAGATCTAGCGCATCCGGCGCTTGCGACGCTGAAGGCTTGGTTCGACCGCCACATTTCGCCCGACTGGCGCGGCACGTTGGGGAACTAGGGTATGGCTTTCACTCCGACGCGCGGCATGGTGCTGGCAGCCGGCTTGGGCACGCGAATGCGGCCGCTCACGAACGATCGGCCGAAGGCGCTTGTCGAAGTCGCGGGGCGGACGTTGCTCGATCACGCGATCGACCGGTTCGTGGCGGCGGGCGTGAAAATGGTTGTCGTCAATGTGCATTACAAAGGTGAGATGATCATTGCACATCTGAAGTCGCGCAAGGACGTCGAGATTCGCATTCAAGACGAGCGCGACACGCTGCTCGACACGGGCGGCGCGCTCAAGCGGGCTTTACCGCAGTTCGGCAACGAACCGTTCTTTACGTACAACAGTGATTCCATTTGGCTGGAGAGCTTGGCGTCGAATCTTGGGCGGATGTGCGCCGCTTGGGACGATGCAGCGATGGACTGTCTGATGCTGATGGCGCCCGCTTTCAACTCGATCGGCATGGAAGGCAAGGGCGACTTCACGATGGATGCAAACGGGCGGCTGACGCGGCGGGAGCCGCAGCGCGTCGCGCCGTTTGCTTGGCCGGGGGTGCAGATGATCCACCCGCGGCTGGTCGCGAAGGGGCCTGAGGGGGCGTTCTCGACGAACAAGCTTTGGGACCTGGCGATCGCTCAGGGGCGCCTGTTTGGCATCAGGCTTGACGGCAAGTGGATGCATATCGGCACACCGGAGGCTCGGGCCGAGGCAGAAGAGTTCATGGCGCATCGCGACCTGGCGCCGTAGACTTCAGCGCTGATGCGCCGGATCAACCTTTTCACAATTCCGCCAGGGGCCGCCTTCGCCGACGAGCTCGCGCGCGGTGTGTTGGCGCGTTACGCGGGCGGCGATCCGTTTCAGCTGTCGCGGGCGTTGATCCTGCTGCCCACGCGGCGTGCGATCAGGACGCTTGGCGAGGCATTCGCACGGGTTGCGCCGGGACGTGTGGCGGTGTTGCCCCGGATGCGAGCGCTTGGCGACTTCGACGATGCACCGTCGTTGTTGGAGGACGATAGTGACGACGCTGTTCGCGAGCTTGGTACGGACTTGCCGCCGCCGCTGGCGCCGTTCCGGCGGGAGTTGCTGCTCACGAAGTTGATCCAGCATTGGTCGCTCAACTTAGCGGCGGAGGAAGAGGCGCGTACGCTTGGTGCGGCAACGCCCGCGCATGCGTTGAAGCTCGCGCGAGAGCTGGTGCAGCTGCTCGATCAGGCGACGGCGGAGGGCCTGGCGTGGGAGCGGTTGCAGTCGATCGTGCCGCAAGAGCTTGCGCGCCATTGGGAAAAGACGCTCGCGTTCCTCGGGCTGCTGACGAAAGAGTGGCCGCACATTCTTGAGGCGGAGAAGGCGTCCGATCCGGCGGCGCATCGCGATGCCGCTTTGCGGCTGGCGGCGGCGCGCTGGAAGGAGACGCCGCCGGGTTTTCCCGTGATCGCGGCGGGCTCGACGGGCAGCGTGCCGGCGACGGCGGAGCTGCTGCGCACGATCGCGTACATGCCGAACGGAGCGGTGGTGCTGCCCGGGATCGATCTTGAGCTTGACCGGGTGGCGTGGGAGGCGGCGGAGGCAGGGCATCCGCAGCACGGGATGCGGCAGCTGCTTCTCAAGATGGACGCGACGCGCGGCGACGTCGAGGCATGGACGGCGCGCAGTGGGTCGAGCGCACGGGTGCGGCTGATCGCGGAGGCGTTGAGGCCGGCGGCGACGACGCCGGCGTGGCGCGACCTGGTGCAGGAGAAGTGTGCCCTCATCGAAGAGGGGGTGCGCGGTCTTTCGATCGCGACGGCGCGGTCGCCTTCGGAAGAGGCGCTGGTCATCGCTTTGGCGCTGCGCGAGGCGGTGGACGTGCCCGGCAAAACGGCTGCGCTGGTGACGCCGGATCGTACGCTCGCGCGGCGCGTGGCGAGCGAGTTGAAGCGCTGGGGAATTGGGATCGACGATTCTGCCGGTCAGCCACTGTCGCAGACACTGCCGGGGTGGTTCTTGTCGTTGATCGCGGATGCGGCGGCAGAGGCGTTCGCGCCGGTGCAGGTTCTCGCGCTGCTGAAGCACCCATTGACGGCGTTGGGGTTGGAGACGCCTGCGGTAGCGCGCAAGCTTGCGCTGACGTTGGAGGTGAATGCGCTGCGAGGTCCGCGGCCTGCGGCGGGGATCGATGGCTTGCGAAAGGCGGTTGATGAGAAGTCCGAGGCTGCGAAGCTGGTCGGGCAACTCGATCTTGCGTGTGGGGCGTTTGCTGCGGCGATGGCGGGTGAGCCGCTGGACGTGACGGTGCTGGCGCGGCGGCATCGTGAGGCGGCTGAGCTTGCGAGTGCGATCGCGGGTTCGACGATGCTGCCGCTGTGGGAAGGCGAGGCGGGTGAGGCGGCGTTGGCTTTGTTCGAGCAATTGGCTGTGGCGGCGGCGGACGCCGGCTTGTCGATGCAGGGGCACGAGTACGCGCCGTTCATCCGTACAGTGATGGATGCGATTCCGGTGCGGCCACATTTCGGGCGGCATCCGCGGCTTTCGATTTTGGGGCCGCTTGAGGTGCGGTTGCAGCACGCGGATCTGATGATCCTCGGCGGATTGAACGAAGGCGTGTGGCCGCCGCAGACCGATCCCGGGCCCTGGTTGAACCGGCCAATGCGGCGGGAGCTCGACATTTCGCAACCCGAGCGGCGCGTGGGGCTGTCGGCGCACGACTTCGCGCAGGCGTCGGCGGGCGATGAGGTGTTGCTGACGCGTTCGGAGAAAGACGGCGGGGCGCCGACGACGCCCTCGCGCTGGCTCACGCGGCTGTCGATGTTGGTTGAGGGCGCGGGGTTTGGCGAGCGTCTGGCGAACGCTCGGCTTGTCGCGATTGCGCGGGCGATCGACCGGCCGCTCGCCGCCCCGAAGCCGGTTGAGCCGCCTGCGCCGAAGCCGCCGCTTGCCGCGCGTCCGCGCGAGCTTGCGGTGACGCAGGTCGAGCTTTGGTTGCGCGATCCCTATGCGCTTTACGCGAAGAAGATATTGAAGCTTGCGAAGCTCGATCCGATCGACATGACGCCCGCGGCAGCGGAGCGCGGGTCGGCGATCCACGATGCGCTCGACCGGTTCGTGAAGGCCTATCCGGCCGAGCTGCCGCCGGAGCATGAGGCGTATAGCGAACTTCTGCGCTGCGGGCAGGAGGCGTTTGGCGCGATGATGGAGCTGCCGGGCGTGCGGGGGTTCTGGTGGCCGCGCTACGAGCGGATTGCGCGCTGGTTCTTGGGCTTTGAGCGCGAACGGCGGGTGCGGGCATCGGAAGTGCTGACGGAGCAGCAGGGCAGGCTGGTCATCGACGCGCCGCGCGGGCCGTTCACGCTGACCGCGAAGGCGGACCGGATCGAGCGGCTTGGCGCGGAGGCGGTTGCTATCCTGGACTACAAGACCGGGGCGGCACCCTCGCTGAAGCAAGTCGTGACGGGGTTGAGCCCGCAGCTGACACTGGAGGCGGCGATTGCGCTTGAGGGCGGGTTTGCCGGACTGAGCCCGCGCACGGTGGCTGAGCTTGTCTATGTCGCGTTGAAGGGTAGCGCGGTCGCGGGCGATGAGCAGGTGCTCGACTTCGACAAGTCGTCGGCGGACGAGCAGGCGGCGATCGCGAAGGCGGGTCTTGCGAAATTCGTCGCGGGGTTCGACGCCCCGGACATGCCGTACTTGTCGAAGCCGCGCGTGTTGCTGGAGCGGTTTGCGGGGGACTACGACCACTTGGCGCGCGTCAAGGAATGGTCTGCGGGGGACGTCGAATGAGCGGCTTCCAAGAACAGCATTTGGCGACGGATCCTTGGACCTCTGCGTGGGTGTCGGCGAACGCGGGCTCGGGCAAGACGCATGTGCTTGTCGACCGGATCGCGCGATTGCTGCTCGACGGCAGCGCGCCGGACCGGCTGTTGTGCCTGACCTTCACGCGAGCGGCGGCGGCGGAAATGGCGACGCGGTTGTTCAAGCGGCTTGGTGCGTGGACGTTGCTCCCTGACATCGAGCTTGCGCGCGAGCTTGAGGCTTTGACCGGGCTCGACGCCGATGCCGAGATGTTGGAGCGGGCGCGGCGCCTGTTCGCGGAAGCGTTGGAGTCGCCGGGCGGGTTGCGTATTCAGACGATCCACGCGTTTTGCGAGCGGTTGCTCAAGCGCTTCCCGCTGGAAGCGGGTGTCGTTCCGCAGTTCTCCGTGCTCGACGACCGGGCGACGGAGGCGTTGATCGCTGACGCGAAGGACGTGGTGTTGCGCAAGGCGGCGTCGACAGACGCAGAGCTTGCGGATGCGATTGCAGCGCTGACGGAGTATGCGGGGGAAGAGAGCTTCGACGCGCTGATGCGCGGCATTGCGGGGGAGCGCGGCTGGGTCGAGCCGTTCCTGGACAGGGCGGGTGCGCTCAAAGATGTGTTGTGGCGGGCCGTGCAGTTGGATGAGGGCGCGGACGAGCGTTCGATTTTCAGTGACGCGATCGCCGGATTCGATTCGCGGGATTTGCTGACGACGGCTGGTTTGCTGGAACGCGGCACAGCGCCGGATCGTGAGCGGGCGGCACTTGTCCGGCGGTTTGCTGCGGCGCGAGACCGCGAGAGCTTCGAACGCTTTATGCGCGTCTTTCTCACGAAAGACGGAAAGCGGCTTGTGCGGCTTGGGTCAAAGCAGGAGATGGCCGCCGATCCGGCGGCCGGTGCGATGATCGAGCGCCACGCGGATCAGGTGGTGGCTACGCGGGGGCGGCTGAACTCGCTGTTCGTAGCGCAAACGTCGGCGCATCTGCTTTTCGTCGCGCGAGCGATGCTGAAGGCTTACGCGGCGCTGAAGAGCCGTCGTGCGATGCTGGACTACGACGACTTGATCGCACGCGCGGTTGCGCTGTTTTCGAGTCCCGGGGCGGGTTGGATTCTCTACAAGCTCGACGGCGGCATCGACCACATTCTGGTCGATGAGGCACAGGATACGAGCCCGCGGCAGTGGGAGATCATCAAAGCGATCGCGGAGGAATTCTTCGCGGGCTTCGGCGCCGACCGGCGTCAGCGTGTGGTGCAACGTACGGTGTTTGCGGTCGGCGACACGAAGCAGTCGATCATGTCGTTCCAGGGCGCGCGACCTCAGTCGTTCGTCGATACGCGCGCCGTGGTCGAGGCGCGGGCATTCGGGGCGAAAGTCGACTTCGTGCGCGTGCCGCTCGTCAATTCGTTCCGGACGGCGCCGCAGGTGCTGTCGTTCGTGGACGAAGTGTTCGCCGATGCGGCGGCGCGGGACGGCGTGCTGATCGACGAAAGTGAGCTGCGGCACGTAGCGACGCGGCGCGATATGCCGGGGATGGTCGAGCTTTGGCCTGCTGTGAAGGTGCCGGACTTGCCGGAAGCGGAGGTTTGGGACGCGCCGAAGGACAGGCTGAGCGCCGATCATCCGGCGGTGACGCTGGCGCAGACGATCGCGAAGCGCATCGCAGGCTGGATCGAGGCCGGCGAGGCCGTGCTCGACAAGGAGACGAAGACGCTTCGCGCCATGACGGCGGGCGACGTGATGGTGCTGGTTCGGCGGCGCAATCTTCTGACCGAAGAGATCATCCGGCAGTTGAAGCGGCGGTCGATTCCGGTCGCGGGCGCGGATAGGTTGAAGCTTGCCGAGCATATTGCGGTGATGGACTTGATCGCGCTTGGGCGGTTTGCGCTGATGCCGCGGGACGACCTCACATTGGCGACCGTGCTCAAGAGCCCGCTGTGCGGGCTCGACGATGAGGCGTTGTTTGCGCTTGCACATGGGCGAACGCGGCCGCTTTGGCATGTGTTGCGCGACAAGGCGGGCGAGCCGCGGTTTGCGGATGCGGTGCAATTTCTGCGGCGGGTGCGCGGACAGGCCGACCGGCTTGCGCCGTACGAATTCTACGCGTTCGTGCTGGGCGAGTTGGGCGGGTGGCAAAAGGTGCTGGCGCGGCTTGGCTATGACGCGGCCGATCCGGTCGAAGAGTTTATGAACGCGGCTTTGGATTTCGAGAGTGCGCAGACGCCTTCGCTTGAGGCGTTCCTGCACGCAATCGAAAGCACGGAGACCGAAATCAAGCGCGATCAAGATCGCGGCGAAGGGGCTGTGCGCGTCATGACGGTGCACGCGTCGAAGGGGCTTGAGGCACCGATCGTCATTTTGCCGGACACTTGCACGACGCCGCGGCATGGGCGGCACGACAAGAACTTGCTTGATGCGGATACAGTGCCACTGTGGAAGGTCGAGACGAAGCGCGACGATTCCGTGCGCGCGAAGGCGCGGGCCGACGGGCGCGAAGAACGGATGCGGGAGTACCGGCGCTTGCTCTACGTGGCGCTGACGCGGGCGCGCGACCGGCTTTATGTGTGCGGGTACGAGGGCAAGGACGGCCGCGAGAACGGGTGCTGGTACGACCTGACTTCGCGCGCGATGGAGCGGCTTGAGGCAGACCAGCCGATCGACGAAACGGGCGAGGTGTTTTGGCGTTACGGCGAAGCGCCGTTGCCGGTGAAGGCGGCGGCGGCCGTCAGCGCGCCTTCGCTTGTACTGCCGGCGTGGGCTCGCGCGATGGCGCCGGTTGAGGCGGATATACGTCATGTCGAGCCGTCGATGGCCGTGCCTGGGCGCGGGAGTGGCGGCGACGGCAGCGGGCTTGGCCTAGAGCGCGGACGCGCAATTCACCGTGCGCTGGAGCAGTTGGCTTCGGCGGGACCGGAGACATGGAGCGCGATCGCGACCAACGTGACGGGCGAGTTCATCGCGGAACCGACGCTTGCCCGCACGGTGGTCGCTGAGATTCTTCGCGTGCGGCGCGACTTGTTGCTCAGCCACATCTTCGGGCCAGGCTCTTACGGCGAGGTGCCGTTGCGCGGGCTTGTGGAGGTCGGCGGTGAAGTCGTCGATTTGGCAGCGCGGCTCGACCGGGTTGTCGTCGGTGAACACGACGTCCTGATCGTCGAGTACAAGACCGATAGGGTGGTGCCAAAAGCCGACACGGCAATACCGCCACGGTATGTGGCCCAGCTGGCTCTTTACCGACTTGCCGTCGCGCAGCTATTCCCCGATAGACCTGTTAAATGCGCAATCCTCTGGACCGCGGAGGCGCGGCTTACCGTGCTTTCTTCAAGTGCGCTTCAGCAGGCCGTGAGCGCGCTTGACCCCCTTCATGGGGCTACCTAGATTTGTACCTCACATATTGAAGGACGCTAGTTATGGCCGCGAAAGTGACGGATTCGAGTTTCGAGAAGGACGTGATCAATTCGTCCAAGCCGGTGTTGGTCGATTTTTGGGCGGAGTGGTGCATGCCTTGCCGGCAGATCGCGCCGGCGCTTGAAGAGTTGTCGACTGAGCTTGGGGCGAAAATAACGGTCGCCAAGATCAACATCGACGAGAATCCGAACGTGCCGACGAAGTACGGCGTGAAGAGCATTCCGACGCTGATGATTTTCAAGGGCGGCCAAGTGGCAGCGACGAAAGTCGGGCAGATGTCGAAGCAGCGGCTGAAGGAATGGATCGATTCGACGCTCTGAGCCGGATCGGTTCGTTATCTGCGAACTGTGGAAACCGCTCCCGATTTGGGGCGGTTTTCGTTTTTCGGGGGTGATTCTGCACGCGGTGATGACTCGACGGGGCCTTCGGCATCCTCCTAGGGTCGCCCTCTTTCGACGATTCAAACGCGGGGGTTTCCGATGAGCGTGACTGTCAACGACGCAACGTTTCAACGCGATGTTCTGGGCTCGGCTAAGCCGGTGCTGGTCGACTTTTTCACCGAGTGGTGCGCGCCGTGCAAGCCGCTGGCCGTATCTTTGGACGAGTTGTCGAAAGAGATCGGCGACAAGATCACGATCGCGAAAGTGAACGCCGAGGAGAGCCCCACGATCACGAACAAGTACGGCGTGCGTGGGTTCCCGACGATGCTGATCTTCAAAGGCGGCGAAGTGCTGGCTTCACGCGCCGGCGCAATGCCGAAGGGCAAGATCAAAGAGTGGATCGAGCAATCGATTTAGCGGGCTCGCGCCGGTGCCTGTCAGCTGTTCTCGCGCAATACGGCGCCGGCCAAACGTAGCGAGCCGCAGATGACGATGCGGGGCGGTATTTTCGACTTGGTGAGTTGAGCGCGGGCTTCGATTTGAAGCATCGCGTCTTCAATGGAGGGTGCTGGGTGCGCGTCGAGGCCCTCGGCGTGGGCGGCATCGTAGAGCTGGCCCGCGCCAAGGCTTGAAGGTTCGCCGGGGATTTCGACCGTGGTCACGTGCTTTGCGAGGCCGCGGAAGGCGGCGAAGAAGCCGCGCGGGTCTTTCGTCTGCAGCATACCGCAGATGAGGTAGAGCGGGCGGGGCGTTGTCTCTTCGAGATCGGCGATAGCATGGGCGAGAGCGCGACCGCCGTGCGGGTTGTGGGCGCCGTCGAGCCAGATCTCGGCCTCTTTCGGTGCCGCTTTGACGAGAGGGCCGCGGGACAAGCGTTGTAGGCGCGCTTGCCACTCCACGGACATCATGCCGTCTTCGAAGGCTTTGTCGTCCAGTTTGAACGCCGTCGATTTGCGCAGCGCGGCGATTGCCATGGCGGCGTTGATGATTTGGTGCGCGCCGGCGAGCCGTGGCATCGGCAGGTCGAGCAGGCCGTCTTCGTCTTGGTAGACCATGCGGCGATGTTCTTCGTGCGCCATGAAGCCTTCGCCGGAGCCCCACATTGCGAGCGGGATGCCGAGCGCTTCCGCTTTGTCTTCGAGCACTTCGCGCGCGTCGTCGGTTTGCGGACCGACGATGCAGGGGACGCGGCGCTTCATAATGCCGGCTTTTTCACCCGCGATCGTTTTGATGTCGTCGCCCAGATAGTGTTGGTGGTCGAGGTCCACGGGCGTGATGACGGTTACCGCTGGCCGGTCGATTACGTTCGTGGCGTCGAGCTTGCCGCCGAGGCCAACCTCCAGAATCAACGCGTCGGCCTTGCGGCGCGAGAAGGCGAGGAAGGCCGCAGCCGTCGTGATTTCGAAGAACGTGATCGGCTCGCCCGCGTTTGCGACTTCGCATTCCTCAAGCAATGCCGCGAGTTCGTCTTCGTCGATCAGCTTGCCGCTCAAACGGATGCGCTCGTGAAAGCGGACGAGGTGGGGCGACGTATAGACGTGGACGCGTTTGCCCCCGGCTTCCAGGATCGAACGCAGAAAGGCGCAGGTCGAGCCTTTGCCGTTTGTGCCGGCGACGTGGATTACGGGGGGGACGCGGCGCTCTGGGTTGCCGAGCTTTGCGAGCAGGCGCTCGATGCGGCCGAGCGAAAGGTCGATTACCTTCGGATGAAGGGACATCAGGCGGGCGAGGATCTCATCGCTCGCCAGCGCGTCCGGAGACGGGGCGCTCATGACGTCGGTTGTTTTGGGCTCACGTAGGACGGCATTGCGTACGGGCCAACAGCCGCCACGGCGCGTGATGCTTTGCGCGCAAGAAGCTTTAGCACGCGGCCGAGGGCGTCGCGCATCTTGTGACGGTGCACGACCATATCGACCATGCCGTGGTCGAGCAGGTATTCGGCGCGTTGGAAGCCTTCCGGCAGTTTTTCGCGGATCGTGTTTTCGATCACGCGCGGGCCCGCGAAGCCAATGAGCGCACCGGGCTCGGAGACATGGATGTCGCCCAGCATCGCGTACGACGCTGTAACGCCGCCCGTCGTCGGGTCAGTGTGGCAGACGATGTAGGGCAGGCCCGCTTCGCGCAGCATCTGTACCGCGATCGTCACGCGCGGCATCTGCATAAGGGAGAGGATGCCTTCCTGCATGCGGGCGCCGCCGGAGGCGGTGAAGAGTACAAACGGCGTTTTGTGGTCGATCGCCGCGCGCATGGCGGCAATCAGGCCTTCGCCAACGGCCATTCCGAGCGAACCGCCCATGAAGTCGAAGGATTGGATCGCGACCGTTGTGCGCACACCTGCGATGTTGCCGCGTGCGGCTTTGAGCGCGTCGAGCTCGCCGGTCTTTGCGCGGGCTTCGCGCAAGCGGTCGGCGTAGCGCTTTTCATCTTTGAACTTCAACGGATCGAGCGGCACTTCTGGAAGCGCGATGTCTTCCCAAGCGCCTTCATCGAAAAGAACTTTCATGCGCGCAACCGCGCCGATCTTCATGTGCGCGTCGCAGTGCATGCACACGAATTGCGCGGCCTCAAGGTCGCGGTGGAAGATCATGCCCGAGCATTGCGGGCACTTGCGCCAGAGGTTGTCTGGTGTTTCGGACTTCGCACTCCAAAGCGATTTGATCTTTGGACGGACGAAGTTGCTGATCCAATTCATGCGCTGACCGCCGCGTTACCGAACTTAGCTGTTTACCATTCCCCGGCCGGACCGCCGCCTGTCAGATTCGAGCGCCATGCGCCGAAGCAGCGAGCCTTCGAACCAAGCTTAGCACAGCTTCGGGGGCGCCAGGCGAGAGTTTGCCGTCAGGGCCTACGAATCGGCTAATTTCTGCGACTAAGGCAGAGCCTACAACCGCCGCATCAGCGGTTTGGGCCACTGCCTTTGCATCAGATTCAGACTTAATGCCGAAGCCGACCGCGATCGGAAGATGTGTGGCGGCCTTGAGCGGTTTCAAGGCTTTAGCGACCGAAATTGGGTCGATGTCTTTGGTGCCCGTGACCCCAGTGATGGAGACGTAATAGAGGAAGCCGCTGGCGCCATCGAGGACAGCCGGCAGGCGCTTGGCGTCGGTTGTGGGGGTCGAGAGGCGGATGATGTCGAGCCCCGCTGCCTTTGTGTAGGGGCGCAGCTCATGATCCTCCTCAGGCGGAAGATCGACGACGATCAAGCCGTCGACGCCAGCCTCGTGCGCGTCTTTGCAGAACTTTTCGCCGCCGTAGGAATAAATCGGGTTGTAGTAGCCCATCAGAACGATCGGCGTTGTGCGATCGTTCGCGCGGAAGCGGCGCACGAGGTCGAGCGTCTTGGCCATCGTGTGGCCCGCTTTGAGGGCGCGTAGCGAGCCTAACTGGATCGCGGGACCGTCGGCCATCGGATCGGTGAAGGGCATGCCGAGCTCAATGACGTCGGCGCCGGCGGCGGGGAGACCCTTCAAGATCTCGAACGAGGTTTCGAGGTTCGGGTCGCCCGCGGTGATGAACGCGACGAAGCCGGCGCGGTTTTGCTTTTTCAGGTCAGCGAAGCGTTGGGCGATACGGCTCACAGTTTCACCCCCAAACGCTCGGCCACTGCAAAGATGTCTTTGTCGCCGCGGCCGCACATGTTCATGAGGATGATCTTGTCCTTCGGCATTTGCTTGGCGAGCTTTTGCGTGAAGGCGACAGCGTGCGCGGGTTCCAAGGCCGGGATGATGCCTTCTTGCTTGGCGCAGAGTTGGAACGCGTCGAGTGCTTCCATGTCGGTCGCGTGCACGTAGTTCACGCGCTTCATGTCGTGCAGCCAGGCGTGCTCGGGGCCGATGCCGGGGTAGTCGAGGCCGGCCGAGATCGAATGCGCTTCGATGATTTGGCCGTCGTCGTCTTGCAGCAGGTAGGTGCGGTTGCCGTGGAGGACGCCGGGCCTTCCGCCGGCAAGCGAGGCCGCGTGCTGGCCGGTCTCGATGCCGTGCCCCGCCGCTTCGACGCCGTAGAGCGCGACGTCGGGGTCATCGAGGAAGGGATAGAACAAGCCCATCGCATTCGAGCCGCCGCCAATGCAGGCGACGGCGGCGTCGGGCAGGCGGCCTTCGCGTGCGAGCATCTGTGCGCGCGCTTCCTTGCCGATGACCGATTGGAAGTCGCGCACCAACGCTGGGTAGGGATGGGGCCCGGCAACGGTGCCGATGATGTAGAACGTGTTTTCGACGTTCGACACCCAGTCGCGGAGTGCCTCGTTCATGGCGTCTTTGAGCGTGCGCGAGCCGCTGCTGACAGGGCGCACCTCGGCGCCCAGCAGGCGCATGCGGAAGACGTTCGGCGATTGGCGCTTGATGTCGTCCTCGCCCATGTAGATCACGCAGGGCAGGCCGAAGCGGGCGGCGACGGTTGCTGTCGCCACGCCGTGTTGGCCCGCGCCCGTCTCTGCGATGATGCGCGTCTTGCCCATGCGGCGGGCGAGCAAGATTTGGCCCATGCAATTGTTGATCTTGTGCGCGCCCGTGTGGTTGAGCTCATCGCGCTTGAAGTAGATTTTGGGCCCACCGAAATTTTCGGTCAGGCGCTCGGCGAAATAGAGTGGCGAGGGGCGGCCTACATAGTGTTCCAAAAAATCGTCGAGCTCGGCCTGAAAGCTTGGGTCCGCTTTGGCTGCGTTGTAGGCGCGCTCGAGGTCGAGGATCAGCGGCATCAACGTTTCGGCGACATAGCGGCCGCCATAGAGGCCGAAATGGCCCTGCGCGTCGGGGCCGGTTTTATAGGAGTTCGGTTTCATCTGGCTCATGGGTGGTTTCCGGCGAAGGCCAAGCGCGCTGCGGCGACGAAGCGTTCGATCAGTTGTGGATCCTTTTTGCCGCGCGCGATTTCGACGCCGGACGAAACGTCGACGGCGTGGGTGCGCGTGAGGCGAATGGCGTCGGCGACGTTCTCTGCGGTGAGGCCGCCCGAGAGCATCCAAGGTTTGGTCCAGGTCTGGCCCGCGATCAGGCTCCAGTCGAAGACCAGGCCGTTGCCACCGGGCAGTTCACCTGGTTTGGCGTCGAACAGCAGCCAGTCAGCGACCTGTTCGTATGTGCGGGCGCGGGCGATGTCAGCTGCGGTTTCGATGGCGACCGCTTTCATCACCGGCACGCGGAACATGTTGCGGATGGCGCTGACGCGCTCCGGCGGTTCGTCGCCGTGGAGCTGCCACATCTGCGGGTGAAGGCCGGCCGAGATTTCGTGCAGCGTTTCGTCGTTGGCGTCGACCGTGAGCGCGACGCTGCGCAGGCCTGGTGCGCGCTCCGCCAGCTTGCCGGCCTCTGTGGCCGACACCTGGCGCGGGCTCTTGGGATAGAAGTTGAAGCCGATATGCGTCGCGCCGGCGCGGGCGGCGGCGTCGATCGCATCGGCCGTTTTCACGCCGCAGATTTTGACGGCGATGCTCATGCCGCGGTGGTGAGCAGGTCGTCGCGAATGGCGCGCGCGGCGGCTGCCGGATCGGCGGCTTCCGTGATCGGGCGGCCGATGACGAGGATGTCGGCGCCGAGCTTCACCGCTTCGCGCGGGGTCATCACGCGCTTTTGGTCGCCTAGCGCCGCGCCCGCGGGACGGATGCCGGGAACGATCAGCATGAAGTCGAGCCCCAGTTCGCGGCGCAGAGGTTCGATCTCGTGGGCGCTGCAGACGACACCGTCGAGCCCTGAGTTCTTTGCGAGCGTCGCCAGGCGGATGACGTGTTCGGACGGCGTGCCGGTGACACCCGTTGCGGTCAGATCCGATTGATCGAGGCTGGTCAGCATCGTGACGCCGATGACCTTCGGGCGCTTCGCACCGGCGGTGACGGCGGCGTCGGCTGCGGCGCGCATCATCGCAGCGCCGCCGGCGCAGTGCACGTTCACGACTGCAACACCAAGCGGGAGCACGGCGCGGATGCCGCCCGCGACGGTGTTCGGGATGTCGTGCAGCTTCAGGTCGGCGAAGACGGGCAGGCCCACGTCGGCGATTTTCGCAACACCCTGCGGCCCGTTCGCATTGAAAAACTCGAGGCCGATTTTGAGACCTCCGACGTAGGGCGCGATCGCCTTCGCCCAGGCGAGGGCTTTGCCGACATCGGTCGTGTCGAGGGCACAGAAGATGGGATTTTTGGCGGCGTTCTGGGTCATGTTGCGCCGCTTATAGGCAGGGGCGGCGGAGGTGGCAACGCGGAAGGTAAATTCTGGCGCTCGGGACTATTCCGGCCGGGCCACCAGGCCGTGGGAGGCGGTGTCGATGGGCTGGTCGATGACGAGTGCGAATTGCGCGGCGGCAAGGGCGGCTCTTGTACCTACCACTTCGTTGCCTGAGCGGCTGATCGGGTTGGGCAGCCAAGCTGGCGGATTACGGCCGTGGTTGCGCAGGATCAGCACGAGCTTGCCGTGAGGCGCGAGCTGCGTGCGCAGGCGGGCGAGCGTGTTTGCGGGATCGCTCCAGAATTGGAACGAATGGATGGCGGCGACGGCGTCGAAGGTCTCGGTCGGCCAGTAGGCTGCTGTGTCGTCGCCGGTTCGCACCTCGATCTCGCAGGTCTTGGCAAATTTGCGCAGACGATTGGCCGCCATTCCGACCACGAGTTCGGCGGGATCGACGCCGCGCAAGCGCCGGACCTTGAGCTTGCTTGCCGCAAGTTCGAGGAAGCGGCCAGTGCCGAAGCCAATCTCGTAGAGGCTCTTCGGCGGCGTGTCTTTAAGCGCGTCGACCGCCCAGCGGTAGCTGCCTTCGTTCATGCGCTCCATGAGCGCTGCGAAGATCCGGCCGAGCAAGCCGTGCGGGCGCATCGCTTGAGAGAGATTGGTTTCGGTCATGGCGTTGGGTTCGTGAGGTTGACCGTCGAGACGCGGCCTGTGCGGCATACCGTGACGGTGAATGCGCCCGGTTCACCGGGATTTGCGAACAACAGGCTAAGCGGTCCAAAGCCGAACCAACCGATGTCGAGATCGGGCTTCACGGCAACGGCTTCCTTGCTGCAGCCCAATTGTGCCGGGTTGGTAGCGACGATCGCCGCAGCGAGGTCGAAGGGGTAGAAGCCGTCGCGGCCGACGACATCGCGCCAGAAGGCGAGCCATCCCTTTGCGCTTTCGGCGACCCATATGGCTGCGCGACCCCGTTCGGACATCGCCATGAGATGGCGTTGCGTGATGCTGAGCGTCTTGCCGGCGGCGTAGGGGACCAATGTGATCGGCAGGCTTCGTTCGAGGAGGGCCTTCGCTGCGTGCGGGTCTTTCACGAAGTTGAGGTCGGAGAAGATCGGGCCATGCCCGAAGAGCGCGTGCGGGGAGCCTTCGGCGGGATGGAAGACCTCGCCGGGCCGCTTGCCCATGACTGCGATCACGGCAGCGACGTTTGCGCTCAAGCTTGGGCTTTCCGCCAAGACGGCCCAGAGGTTCGTGAGCGGGCCGAGTGCGATGAACGTCAGATTCTCACGCTGCAGGGCGGCAGCGATTGCGCGCGATGCGCGGGTCGGCGGCGGGTGCGCCCCATAGTCGGCATCGGCCGCGCCGGCGTACAGCGGCGGGCCCTCTCCTTCCCAGCGGCGCAAGAACTCGCGCGCAATGTTCGTAGTTTCGGCGATTGATGCGTTTCCGAACGTGGTGCTGATCCCGATGACCTCCACGTGCGGCGACGTCAGAAGGTGCAGCAGTGCGAAACAATCATCCGGGTCGCTGGTTGCGCCAAGACCGCATGCGGGGTCAGTGTCGATCCAGACGCGCGTCTTCGCGAACGCCGGTGCGGCGAGAGCGAGCGTGAGCAACAGAAGGATCGGCCGGATCATCGATATATATCGTCAACTTAATTGACAAACTGACCGACGACGACGATATTGTCAACTGCATTGACGAAATGGTGAGCGATGAAAACGACGACGATGCGCAAGCTTGTGGCTTTGGTGCCGTTGACGTTCTTCCGGTTGCAGGCGGCAAGCGACCGCGTTCACGCCGCACGGGATTTAACGACGGGCTTGCGCGGGTTGTTGCTGTCGCTTGACGAATTGGGGCCGATGATGGCGTCGCGGCTCGCCGACATCCGGCCGGTTTCGCGGCAAGCGGTTCACAAGATGGCGGAGCAGCTGATCGCGCGGGGTTTCGTGGCTCAACGTGTCAATCCTGGTGACAAGCGGGCATCGCTGCTTGTGCTGACGGATAAGGGGCGTGGCGAGATCGAGCGGCTGCGCGCGGCGGAGGATCCGCAGTTGGCCGTGCTGTTTCGCGGTCTTCATGTGGCCGATGTCGATGCGGCGGTGCGGGTGCTTGAGGTGCTTAGCGAGCGCATGGCCCCGGAGGCATGGCGGCGGTTAAGGGCGGATCAGCGGCGGCCGAGCGAGAGCCCACGGGCGCGTGCTCGGCCGAAAGACTGAATGCGTTCGTGAACTGAGGCTACTGCACCTGAATCGCGCGGCCGGTGGGTTTGACGATTAGTTTTTGGGCGACTTCGTTTTCGCGCTCGAGGCGGCGGATTTTCGCCTCGGCGTCGCGGAGGGCCTGGCGGAGGTAGGATTGGCTCGCCCAAGTGGACCAACCGCCGAGGACGAGGCCGATCAGTGCCGCCAGCATGATGATCCAGAAGAGCGGCATGTTGACGACGAGAGCCGGCGCCTTCGCGTTGAAGGGATCGATGCTGAAGGCGACCGCGTGACGGTTCGCAACGGCGATTACCGTCGTGGCGATTGCGAGTGTCCAAAAAAAGAGCGTGCGGAAAAGGCTGGTCATTGGCACTTCGCTTTGGCTTTGGGCCGAAAGAGGCGCGGCCCGCCTACTTGTTCAGGCGGTCGCGCAGTTCTTTGCCGGTTTTGAAGAACGGGACGTGCTTTGGCGCTACGTGCACGCTTTCGCCGGTGCGCGGGTTGCGGCCCGTGCGCGCCGGACGCGATTTAACGGAAAAGGCGCCAAAGCCGCGGAGCTCGACGCGGTCGCCCTTGGCGAGGGCGGTTGCGATTTCGCCGAAGATCGTCGCCACGATTTTTTCGATGTCGCGCTGATACAAATGCGGATTCTGTTCGGCGAGCTTTTGAACGAGTTCCGACTTGATCATTGCAGGGAGCGATCCTTCGCGACGCTGTTTTGCGAAGGCTGCCTCTTGGCTTTAGGTCCGTCAAGCGGTCGTGGGGGCCAAGCTGTTCTAAAATAAGGGTTTTCCGACACTAAACGACGAAAGGGCGGCCTTGCGGGCCGCCCTTCGCGAAATGCTGCTTTGCGGTAGCGCTTACTTGTCGCCTTCCTGCTTCTTCTTCAGGGCGGCGCCCAGGATGTCGCCGAGCGAGGCGCCCGAGTCGGACGAGCCGTACTGCGCCACTGCTTCTTTCTCTTCGGCGATTTGCAGCGCCTTAATCGACATCGTCAGCCTACGCGCGACCTTATCGACGTTCGTCACCCGAGCGTCGAACTTGTCGCCGACCGAGAAGCGCTCAGGGCGCTGCTCGGCGCGGTCGCGAGAGAGTTCGTTCTTGCGAATGAACGCCTTGAGATCGCCGACGGCGACTTCGAGACCGCCATCGGTAACTTCCGTGACCGTACAGGTGACGATGTCACCCTTCTTGACCGGTCCAAGGCTTTCCATCGGATCGCCCGAGACCTGCTTGATGCCGAGCGCGATGCGCTCCTTGTCGGTGTCGATGTCGAGGACGACGGCTTTGACCATCTCGCCCTTCTTGTACTTCTTGATCGCCTCTTCGCCCGGCTCGTTCCAGTCGAGGTCGGAGAGGTGGGCCATGCCGTCGATATCGCCGTCGAGACCGATGAACAAACCGAATTCGGTGATGTTCTTGATCTCGCCTTCGATTTGGCTGCCGACCGGGTGCTTGTCCGAGAACGAAGCCCACGGGTTGTCCATCGTCTGCTTCAAGCCGAGGCTGATGCGGCGCTTCGAAGAATCGACCTCGAGCACCATCACTTCGACTTCTTGGCTGGTCGCGATGATCTTGCCCGGGTGAACGTTCTTCTTCACCCACGACATTTCGCTGACGTGGACGAGGCCTTCGACGCCCGGCTCCAATTCAACAAACGCGCCGTAGTCGGTGATGTTGGTGACGCGGCCTTTGAACTTCGCCTGCACGGGATACTTCGCAGCGACGCCTTCCCACGGATCGGCCTCGAGCTGCTTCATGCCAAGCGAGATGCGCTGCGTGTCCGGGTTCACCTTGATGACCTGAACCTTCACGTTCGCGCCGATCGACAAGACTTCGCTCGGGTGATTGACGCGGCGCCAGGCGATGTCGGTCACGTGTAACAGGCCATCGACGCCGCCCAGATCAACGAACGCACCGTAGTCGGTGATGTTCTTGACCACGCCGTCGATGACTTGGCCTTCCTTGAGGTTGGCGACGAGTTCGTTGCGCTGTTCCGCACGGCTCTCTTCCAGAACGGCGCGGCGCGACACGACGATGTTGCCGCGGCGCTTGTCCATTTTGAGGATGAGGAACGGCTCCGGCTTGTTCATCAGCGGGCCGGCATCGCGCACGGGGCGGATGTCGACCTGGCTGCCGGGAAGGAACGCGACGGCGCCGTCGAGATCGACTGTGAAGCCGCCTTTGACGCGGCCGAAGATGACGCCCGTCACGCGCTGCTTGTCTTCGAACCCGCGCTCGAGCTTCGTCCAGCTTTCTTCGCGGCGTGCCTTGTCGCGGGAGAGGATCGCTTCGCCCATCGCGTTTTCGACGCGATCGAGGAAGACATCGACGCTGTCGCCGATGGCGATCGTCGGCTGTTGCCCGGCGAGGGCGAATTCTTTGAGGGCGATCTTGCCTTCGGTTTTGAGGCCGACGTCGATGATCGCATATTCTTTTTCAATCCCGATCACCTTGCCGGTGACGACGTTGCCTTCTTGGAGGGCGTTCGTCTTGAAGCTCTCCTCGAGGAGTGCTTCGAAGTCTTCGCGGGAGGGGTTGAAGGATTCTTTGGGCGCGGGATTACGCGCGGCAGTGCGAGCCATTACATTCTTTCAGGCATTGCCAACCGGAGTTTGGCTCCGGCGGACTTGATCGCCCTCCTGAGATGGGTTCAGGAGCGACAACCCGGTTGTCGAAAAACAAAAAAGCGCTACAGAGGTTTCGATCCGCTGAAGGCGCGTGCGTCACCCATCACGTGCGCAAGCCCGCGCGGACGATTTCGAGCGCCCGGGCGACGGCCGCTTCTATATCCAAATGGGTGGTATCCAGCAAGGTTGCGTCATCGGCTTGGCGCAGGGGTGCGACAGTCCGGCCCGAGTCCCTGGCGTCACGGGTATGGATGTCGTTCAAGACCTGGTCTTCGGTGCGGGCAGAGCCTTGATTTTTCAGCTCCAGATGGCGGCGGCGGGCACGAATTTCGGGGGCGGCCGTGACGAACAATTTGACCGTCGCGTCTGGGCAAATGACGGTTCCGATGTCGCGGCCGTCGAGCACCGCCCCTTTCCCGCCCGGCGGGTGAGCCGCAAAGTTGCGCTGGAAGTCGAGAAGGGCGTCACGGACGGCTTGGATCGCGGCAACTTTGGAGGCCGCGCCGCCCGTGCGATCGGTTCGCAACTCCGGATCCTCGAGCAGTGAGAGGTCGAGCGCTTCGACAGCGCGTTGAGCTGCCGCTGGGTCGGCGGGGTCTTCGCCACGGCGGAGAACGGCTAGACCGACAGCGCGGTAGAGGCGCCCGGTGTCGAGATGCGCGAAGCCGAGTGCCTGCGCGATGCGGCGCGCGAGCGTGCCTTTGCCGGAGGCCGCGGGTCCGTCGATTGCAATGACGGGGAGGGCCGTCATCGGTTGGGTCTTGCGAAGGTGGCGCCGAGCTTCTCCATCATCGGGACGAAATCGGGAAAGCTGGTGGCGACAAAGCTCGTGTCGTCCACGGTGATGGGCGACTTTGCGGCGAGGCCTGCGATCAGGAACGACATCGCGATGCGATGGTCCATGTGAGTTTCAACTTTGCCGCCACCCAGCATTGTGCCGCCATCGACGGCGAGCCAGTCATCGCCCAGCTCAAGTTTCACGCCGCAGGCTTTGAGGCCGCTTGCGATGGCGGCAAGGCGATCGCTTTCTTTGACACGCAATTCGGCGAGGCCTGTCATGCGCGTGCGGCCGTTCGCGAACGCGGCGGCGACGGCTAGGATCGGGTACTCGTCGATCATCGAGGGCGCGATCTCAGGTTCGATGTCTATGCCTTTCAGACTGCTCGATTTGATGAGCAGGTCGCCGATCGTTTCGCCACTCTCGCTGCGCTCATTCTCGATGGCGATGTTCGCGCCCATGCGCTTCAGCACCGTGAAGAGGCCGGTGCGGGTCGGGTTCAGCATCACGCCGTCGATGCGTAGTTGCGAGCCAGGCACGAGGAGTGCCGCAACAAGCGGGAAGGCCGCGGATGAGGGATCTGCGGGGACGCGCACGGGCGCCGCTTTCAGTTCGGGCTGGCCGACGATTGTGATTGCCGTGCCGTCTGCGGTTTGCTCGCGCCGGACTGTGGCGCCGAAGTGGGCGAGCATGCGTTCGGTGTGGTCGCGCGTCGCTTCGGCTTCGATCACCGTCGTGTGGCCGGGTGCGTTTAGGCCGGCAAGCAGCACCGCGGACTTTACCTGCGCGGAGGCCACGGGCAGGCGGTAGGTGACCGGCACAGGCTCGCGGGCACCCTTTAGCGTGACCGGGAGGCGACCGCCTTCCCGGGCCGTCGCTTCGGCACCGAACAAGGCCAGCGGGTCGAGGACACGCTTCATTGGCCTGCGGCGCAGCGACGCGTCGCCGGTGAAGGTTGCAGTGACCGGGCTGGTCGCAACCGCGCCCATCATGAGGCGGACGCCCGTGCCGGAATTGCCGTGGTCGAGGATGTCCTGCGGTTCGGCGAAGCCACCGACGCCGAAGCCGTGGACGTGCCAGCGGCCCGCCTTTTTCTGAACGTCGGCTCCGAGAGCGCGCAATACGGCGCCAGTGTTGAGCACGTCTTCGCCTTCGAGCAGGCCTTCGATGACCGTCTCGCCGACGGCGAGCGCGCCGAGGATCAGGGCTCGGTGGGAAATCGACTTGTCACCGGGGACGCGGATGTGGCCCTTTAGCGGGCCACTTGTCTTTGCGGTCAGCGGGGCGGGCTGTGCATTTGCGGTCAAGGACTTAACGGGCTCAGGGGTGTCGCGGTTTCGCGCTGCAACTTCTCTTTGACAGGCGGCCTGCTTCGTGGCAATGGGACGCCCCTTAATTTCCCCCGAAACGGCTAGGATTATCACCGGTGGCCACTCCGGATTTAGGTCTTAAGCGCATTTGTCCGAGTTGCGCGGCCCGCTTCTACGATTTGAGCAAGCGCCCGATCGTTTGCCCGAAGTGCTCGTTCGCGTTCGCGCCGGAGGCTCTTGTGAAGATGCGCCGGCCGCGCGGTGCGGCCGCCCGTGACGAAGAGCAAAGCGTGGTGAAAGCCGCCGTCGTCCGCAAAGAGGTGGACGATGACGATGATGACGAGAAGGAAGATCGCGGCGACGGCGACGAGGAAGAAGAGGCCGAGGAAGAGATCAAGGAAGTCGCGCTCGACGACGAGGTCGTGGTCGATCCCGACCTGGTCGAGGACGAAGAGGCCGAAGACAAGGGCGACGACGAAGGCAAGCCGGAGAAGGTCGGCGACGAGGTTGACCTTGAGGATATTGCCGGCGACGACGACGATGATGACGACGAGGATGACGATACGCTGATCGAGAGCGTCGACGAAGACGACGACGTCGGCGACATCATCGACAAGGACGATATCGATAAGGAATAGCCGTCGCGATTTGCGAATGGGCTTCGTAGGTTCTATTTAGGTGTATGCTCGCACCGCCGCCCAAAGCGGTGCGTTCGTTGGTTAGGGGCTGTAGCTCAGTTGGGAGAGCGCTTGAATGGCATTCAAGAGGTCAGCGGTTCGATTCCGCTCAGCTCCACCATCCTGCTTCGCGCTCCGCGCTTCGCAGGACTAACGCTTACATAATCGCGCGAAGCAGGATGCCCTCCGAAGCCTTGGCGAAGGAGGGCGACAGCGAACCACGTTGTTGCTCTGGCGTGCCCAATAATTGACAAGTTGGCGAAGCAGCATGTCCACCGTCGGGGAAAGGCGGCGCGCATGCATTACGTGTACCTGCTTGAAAGCGAAGCTTTCGCTGACCGGCGATATGTCGGGCTGACGGCCGATCTCAAGCGTAGGCTAGTCGACCACAACGCTGGCAAGTCGCCGCACACCTCAAAGTTCGGCCCGTGGCGCCTGGTGACTTATGTGGCGTTCTCGGACGAACGAAAGGCCAAGGCGTTTGAGCAGTACCTGAAGCAGGGTTCCGGACACGCGTTCGCGAGAAGGAGGTTGTGGTGAGTAAGCAAGGTCACGCAGTCTGCTGCTCGTCGATCTACAAGTTTTGGATAGGTTGCGTCCCATTTCGGTGAGTGCGGCATCAGCTAAGCCTCATCGTGCGGACTTCGACACGCCCCATCACACCACCTGAAATCCGCGGGCGAATTTGTCTTCGTCGTCGATCCAGATTTCGTTGCGGCCGGTGGCGATGGCGCTGCCTTCGATGGAGGGAACGATCGCGACGTAGGGCCCGAGTTTCGTTTCCGCTTCGATGCGACCGGTGAAGCGGCTCAAGATGTAGCTTTCGTGGACGAATGTGTCGCCGACCTTGAGCTTGCCCTTCGCATGCAGATGGGCGAGGCGGGCGGAAGTTCCGGTACCACAGGGGCTTCGGTCGATCGCGCGATCGCCGTAGAAGACGGCGTTACGGCCGTGCGCGCCGTCCGACTTCGGCGCGTCAGCCCAGAGGACGTGGCTGACGCCTTTAATCGTTGGGTTCAGCGGGTGGATGGGTTCGATCTTCTCGCGAACCAAACTTCGCACGATCGGTGAGAGTTCGAGGATGCGTGTGGCGCCGAGAGCGTCCACGCCTTTGTATGCTCCTTGTAGTTCGACGATGGCGTAGTAGTTGCCGCCGTAAGCAACATCGATCGTGAGCGGACCCAATCCGGGAACATCGATCTTGACGTTTTCGGCGGCGAGGTAGCTCGGGACGTTGCGGATCTTCACCGATTTGACGCGCGGGCCTTCCTGCACATAGCCCAGTTCGATGTTGCCGGCGGGGACCTCGGCGATGAAACGGCCAGGTTGCCTCGGCTCTATGAGACCGTTCTCGATGCCGAAGGTGACGATGCCGATTGTGCCGTGGCCGCACATCGGAAGACAACCTGACGTCTCGATGAAGAGTATGCCGACGTCGGCTTCGGGTGCCGTGGGTGGATAGAGAAAACCACCGGACATCATGTCGTGACCGCGCGGTTCGAACATGAGGCCGGTGCGGATCCAGTCATAGCGGGTCAGAAAATCTTGACGGCGTTCGCTCATCGATGCGCCGTCGAGCTTCGGCGCGCCTTGTGTGATGAGGCGCACGGGGTTTCCCGCGGTGTGGCCGTCGATGCAGTGGAAGATGTGGCGCATCAGAGTTTCGGGCGGTGGGCGGCGGCGCGTTCGACGATTTCGGTGACATAGGCACGTCTGGCGCCGGTCAACGGATGGCGTGGCGGGCGGACGCGTTCGCTGCCGCGGCCCATGATTTGTTCGGCAAGCTTGATCGATTGGACGAGATCGTGCTCCGCGTCGAGGTGCAAGAGCGGCATAAACCAGCGGTAGATCGCGCGTGCGGTTGCCAAGTCGCCGGACTGCGCTGCGCGCCAGAGCGCGAGCGATTCCTTCGGGAACGCGTTTGTGAGGCCGGAGACCCAGCCGCGTGCGCCGAGCACTGCTCCCTCCAGTGCGACATCGTCGAGGCCCGCGAACAGGACAAGCTTGTCGCCGACTGCGTTTGCGATGTCGGTGAAGCGGCGCGTGTCGGGCGCGCTTTCTTTGATGCAAACGACGTTGGGCAGTTGGGCAAGGCGGGCGAGCGTCTCGAGCGAGAGCGTCACGCGGTACGCCGGCGGGTTGTTGTAGAGCATGATCGGGAGTGCGCTTGCATCGGCGATTGTGCGGAAGTGCGTGACGAGTTCCTCTTCGCTCGGCACGTAGACCATCGCGGGCAATACCATGAGGCCACTCGCGCCCCGTTCTTCCGCGTCGCGAGCAAGTGCGGCGCCGCGCGGGGTCGTGAGTTCCGAGACTCCGACGATGACGGGGACACGGCCGCTTGCCGCTTCGATGGTCGCTTGGATCATCCGGCGCTTCTCGTCGGGTTCGAGCGAGTTGCCTTCGCCGACCGTGCCCATAATCACCAGGCCGTCCACGCCGTCCTTGATCAGCGCGTCCTGCATGCGCTGCGTCGCCTCGTAATCGATCGTGAGGTCGCTTTTGAATTGCGTCGTCGCCGCGGGGAAGACGCCCGACCAGCCGATGCGCGGTGCCGTCATTGGTTGACCTTTGCTTCGAAGTTCGCACAGATCGTACACGAAATTTGAGATGGAGAAGTGGTGGCGAAATCCATTCTTGTGATCGGCGGCGGGATGGTCGGGGCGGCCTCGGCCCTGCGGCTGAAGACGGCCGGGTTCGAGGTTGCGCTCGTCGATCCCGGCGACAAGCGGCGCGGCGCTTCGTTCGGGAATGCTGGGCATATTGCGACGGAGCAGGTGGAGCCGCTGGCATCGTGGCCGATGATCTGGAGCGCGCCGCGGCGGCTGTTCGCATTCGGTGGGGCCTTAGATTTCCGGGTGGGCGACGTCGGTGCCTGGCTGCCGTGGTCGGCTCGCTTTATCGCTGCGGCGGGGCGGCGGCGGTTTGTGCGGGGGACCGCTGCGCTTGGCTCGCTGCAGGCGCGAGCTTTGGATGCGTGGCAGCGGCTCGCAGCGTTGGCGGAGGCGTCCGACATCGTGCAGCCGAGTGGCCACAACATCGTTTGGATGTCGGCGGCCAATGTGGAACGTGGCCGCCGCGTTTGGGCGCAGGCGAACACGGGACCGACGCGATTTCGCGAGCTGACGCGGGATGAGTTGGACACCTATCGCGGTGCGTTGCGTGCGGTGCCGGCGGGTGGGCTTCGATTTACGGGCTCGGGGCAGTTCAAGGAGCCGCAGGCAGCGCGCGATGCGGTCACTACGGCGTTTTGTGCGCGGGGCGGCGTTGAGGTTCGCGGCAGCGTTGTTGATCTTCGCGTGTACGACGGTGGTGTGGCGGCAACACTCGACACCGGCGAGGTTCGGCATGCGGACGAGGTGCTGATATCAGCGGGCGCTTGGTCGGGGCGGGTGATGCGCTTGGTCGGCCTTGGACCGCCTCTGATCGCTGAGCGCGGTTATTCGGTGCACAGCGCGGCGCACTCCTGGCCGAGCGAGTTGCCGCCAACGTACTTCGAAGAGCGCGCGATGATCGTGACGCGCTTCTCAACCGGATTGCGGGCGACGAGCTTCACGGAGCTCGGGCGGCCTGAGCCTCCAGGCGATGAGCGGAAGTGGCGCTGGCTCGAGGCGCAACTCGACGATCTTGGTGTTGCATTTGCGAAGGCGCCGGACCGGTGGCGCGGTTCCAGGCCGACGTTGCCGGACTTTCTGCCGGCAATCGGGCGGATGAGCGGGCAGCCGCGCGTGCTCTATGCGTTCGGGCATCAGCATCTTGGCATGACGCTTTCGGCGATTACGGCGGAGTTGGTAGAGGCGCTTGTGACGGGCGCTGCGCCAGCGGTGGAGTTGACGCCGTTCCGAGTGGAACGGTTCGGCTGATCGCTGTACCTTGGCCGAAGCGGGGGGAACTTGCGGAGACAAGTTCTCATGAAAGTCAAAGACGTGATGCATCGCGCCGCCACTTGGATCGGGCCGGACGCGCCGCTGCTGAAAGTGGCCGGACATATCGGCGACGAAGACGTCGTGCCGATCAGCCAGTACGACCGCCTCATCGGCGAGGTGACGAAGCGCGATCTGGCGCATAACAAAAAGGCAAAGACCGCGCGCGAGGCGATGTCGCGGCCGATCATCTATTGCTATCCGGACGAGGACACGAAGGAAGCGCTGCGGATCATGAAGAAGCACGCGGTGCGCCGGCTTCCCGTGATCAGTCATCAGAAGCGCTTGATCGGGACCGTGTGGCTTGACGACGTGAAGGGCGAAGGCGCTCGCGCGCGGTAGTGCTTTGCTTGTTGACGTTCGTCTCGCGTAAACTCGCCGCGATGCTTTGGAGAGCGGGATGAGCGGTGGAGTGCAAGTGACGCCTGGCAAGGCGCGCCTCGCCATGGCGATCGCTGTAATCGTGGATGCGGTCCAGTTGCCGTTGCAGGGGGCGTCGATGACCGGCATCGGCACACTGCCGGCGGAGGCGATCGACCTTGCGATCGATGCGGCGACGGCGCTGGTGTTGACGCGGTTGCTTGGGTTTCATTGGGCATTGTTGCCGACGCTTGCGCTTGAGCTCATACCGTTCGTCGATCTCGCGCCGACGTGGCTTGCTTGCGCGAGCTACGTGATCTCGAAGCGCAAGCAGGAAGGGCGGTACGTGGAGGGTTAGTGGCGCTTGGCGCTGCCTTCGCCGGGGGTTGTGCCGAGAGGCGAGGCGGAGGTTCTTGCCAAATCTTGAGCGGCGTCGCATGAAGGCTTCGTCATCACCTTCGGGGCTTTCAAGATGCGTCTTACAGTTTTGGCCGTCGTGGCTTCCGTCCTTTGTTCGCTGTCGGCGTTAGCGGCGGCGCCGAGCGCTGAGGAAAAAGCGCAGGCCCGCGAGATTTATCAGACGATCGTGGAGATGGATACTTCGCCGGAAGGCGGGAAGACGCCTGAGATGGCGAAGTATCTCGCCAAGCAGTTTCGTGACGGCGGATTTGCGGCAGACGATGTTCATCTGATTGGCGTGGACCAAACTGCAGCGCTCGTGGTGCGCTATCGCGGCGACGGGTCGGGCGGTAAGCCGATCCTGCTGCTCGCGCACATGGACGTCGTGCCCGCGCACCGCAACGATTGGGAGCGCGATCCGTTTAAGCTCATCGAGGAGAAGGGGTATTTCTTCGGGCGTGGGACGGAGGACAACAAGTCGGGTATTGCAGCGCTCACCGCGACGTTTCTTTCGCTCAAGAAGGAAGGGTTCAAGCCTTCGCGAGATCTGGTGATCGTGTTCTCAGGGGATGAGGAGACGTCTGGGATTTCGACGCGGAAACTGCTGTCAGATCATCGCGCGCTGATCGAGGCGGAGTACGCGCTCAACACCGATGCAGGCGGCGGGCAGCTCAGCGAAGCCGGGAAGCCGGTTGTTTACGGTCTGCAGACGGCGGAAAAGACGTTTGCGAGTTTTCTGCTGACGGCGACGAATCCGGGCGGGCATTCGTCTGCACCGCGCAAGGAGAACGCGATCTTCGATGTCGCCGATGTGGTGGCGAGGCTTAGGCAGCACAGCTTTCCGGTCATGTGGAACGACACGACGATTGCAGCGTTCCGCGCGACGGGTCCGATCACGAAGACGAAAGTGGGTGCCGCGATGACGCGCTTCGCCCGGCGGCCAGGCGACAAGCGCGCAGCGGCTGTCATTTCGGCCGATCCGTTCAGCGTTGGACAAATTCGTACAACGTGTATTCCGACGATGCTCGCCGGGGGGCATGCGGACAATGCGTTGCCGCAGCGGGCAAGTGTGACCGTGAACTGCCGCATCTTCCCCGGCGTCAAGATCGAACAGGTGCAGGCGGTGCTGCAGCGGATCGCTGGCAAGAACATCGAGATCGCGCCGCTCGACACGTACTGGTCGAGCGATGCGTCGCCCCTGCGCAAGGATGTCGTCGCAGCCGTGACCAAGGCCGTGCACGCGAACTATCCGGGCGTAAGGATCGTGCCCTCGATGTCGGCCGGGGCGACGGACGGCGTGTTCTACCGCTCGTCGGGAATTGCGACTTATGGGGTGAGCGAGCTCTTCATTAAGGATAGCGATTCCTACGCGCATGGGCTGAACGAGCGTGTTTCGGTCGATTCGTTCTACAATGGGCTCACCCATTGGCGTGTGTTGCTTGGAGAATTGGCGGGGAAAAAGTAGCCACAGCCGACCTCGCAAGAGCGTGCAATCTCGCGCAGATGTGTTGGGCGACACTATCCAGCCGGGGCGGGTTTCGCGCTAGCATTGTGCCCATGTTCTTCGAATGTGTCCGCATGGCGGTGCGCGAGCTTCGCGCGAATGTGCTGCGTACGGTGCTGACCACGCTTGGCATCGTCATTGGCGTATCGGCCGTCGTTTCCGTGGTGACCGTGATGCAGAGCGTCAGCGGGCAGATCGTGGAAGACGTGTCGCGACTTGGGCAGAATATCGTCTTGGTGCATCCGAAACGCGACAAGCGGGTTGGACGGACGCTGCCGCTTGAGATCGGGGACGGCGAGGTCATTGCGCGAGACGTTCAGGGGGTTGCTTCGGTCGCGCCGGTGGTCGTCGACATGTTCTCGTTTTCGGCGAATGGAAACGATGTCGAGGTGGCGGTATTCGGGACAACGAACGACTACCTGGCTTTGCGCACATGGAAGACAGTGGCAGGCCGGAGCTTCTTGGCGTCGGAAGAGGCGGCTGCCGGGGCGGCGTGTTTGCTTGGCGATACGACGCGACGCGACTTGTTCGGGCTGCAGAACCCGCTCGGCGCCACGGTGCGGTCGGGCCGATTCACATGCCGCGTCGTCGGCGTGTTGGCCAAGAAGGGAAACTCAAGTTTTACGGCGGAAATCGATCAGGCGATCCTGATGCCGATTTCGACGTATCACAGGCGCCTGGTCGGTCATAACAACGTCGACATGCTTTTCGTGGGTGTTTCCAACGCCACTGGTACTTCGCGGGTCGTCAATGGCGTTTCGAAGGTGATGCGCGAGCGACGGAACGTGATGGAGGGCGAGCCCGACTCTTTTCGTGTGACTGACGTGCGCGAGGCGGTGAAGTCTGCGGAATCGATTGCGGCGAATCTTGCGTTCGGCGTGGCGGGTCTTGCTGCGATTAGCCTCGCCGTCGGAGGGATCGGGATCATGAACATTATGCTCGTCTCCGTGACCGAGCGCACGCGGGAGATCGGCATTCGCCTCGCCGTTGGTGCGCGGGAGCCGGAGATTTTGATGCAGTTCTTGGTCGAAGCCGTTGTGTTATCGGTCGCGGGCGGGCTTGCAGGGATTGCATTGGGCCTGGGTGTTTCGGGTGCTCTTGCCGCGGGAATTGGCATTCCGTTTCGCATCAATCCTGAGGTGTTGGTTCTTGGATTCGCGGTGCCTGCCGCGATTGGGGTTGCGTTCGGATTCTTCCCTGCGTTGCGCGCCAGCCGGCTCGATCCGATCGTGGCGCTGCGCTACGAGTGAAGTTAATTCTCCAATCCAGTGCCACCGACGTGGTGTGTTCTTCCTGGTGGCGAAGTTTCGTGACACTGGGGCCACATTCACGCAACGCTTTGACGGAAGACACTTCGAGGCATTGAAGGCGCGCCTGCGCAGGATCAGGTTCCCCGCGACTTGCTTGGGGGATGATCTATGTCGCGGATGAAGCGTGCGCTGTGCGCGAGCTTGCTGATGAGTGTGGCTGCGGTTGCGGCGAACACTGCGGGTGCGAGCGACTACAACTGGAACGGCTTCTATTTCGGGATCAATGCCGGCGGCGCTTGGGGCAGCGGCGACATCGACACCGCGGGTGACGATCCGACGAATGGCGGCGGCAACAGGCTGCTCAACTCGGTGTTCGGCGGCATTTCTTCCGGGGCGCCAGCCTCGTATGTCGTGCCTCTCGATATGGACGGTTTTACCGGGGGCGTTACGGTCGGGCACAATTGGCGGCTCGGTTCGTCGCTGATGGCGGGTGTCGAGGCTGACATTCAACACAGCGCGTTGGAGGAGGGTTTCCTCGGCGACGACGCGAATCCGCATGCGATGATTTTGGCCGAGACGCGTGAACTCGAATGGTTCGGCACGCTGCGCGCGCGGGTAGGGGTTCTGCTTAGCGAACACGTCAATGTTTACGCGACAGGTGGCTTGGCTTTTGGCGGCACCGAGCAGAGCATGAGCATCAGCCGCAGTGGTGCCTTCGCCGACCTCAACACGTTAGGCAATACACCGCTCACGTGTGTGTCGGGCGAGATTTGCATTGCGGACTCGGCGTCGTCTACGTCCACGGGTTGGGCGCTCGGCGGCGGAGTCGAATTCACGATCGGCGACAGGACGACGATCCGCGCGGAGTATCTGCATCTCGATCTCGGCAGCGAGAAGTTGCGGCTGGTGGCTCAGGCGCCATCGACCGGGACGGGCTTCGCGACCGCGGACTTCGAAAACACGTACGACGTGGTGCGCGTGGGGATCACGTTTAAATTCTAATGCCGTCGGGCATGCGCATGAGCTTTCAGGGGCTCATGCGCGCTTTGCTAGTGGCGCGTTCTGACGCCGCGGCCGGTTCTGCGCTTGAAGCGGATCACGCTGCCGAAACCGAACCAAGGCTTTGGCGCCGGCTTAGCTTGCGGCGGCTCTTCCGGCGGTACTTCCAGCGTCAACTCTAGGGGCGGCGGCGGCAGCGCCTCTTGGATTTCGTGCGCATCGCTGGCGTCGGCGTGTACTTCGTCACGGATGATTCGTAGCGACACTTCGTTCAGGTACGAACGTAGTTCGGCGTCGAGGCTTACGTATTGGCGCCACAATGTGCCTTCCAAGAAATTGCGCGGGGCGCGCACGGTGACGACGCCACGATCCTCGTTGGCGCGGCGGTAGGGTTGTAGGCCGTTGCGGCGGCAGAGCGCGACGAAGAGATGCCGCGACCAGTCGTCGACGATTTCGAACCGTTGCTCGATCGGTTCGTCCGGCGGCTCGCTGGTGTCGAGTTTCGCACGCACGCGTGCGAGGGCGGCCTCCGCCGCGTCGCGTTCAGCGGGCGTTCCGGCGCCTTCGACCAGCGCCTCGATCTTCTTCAGCCTTTCGCGCAGGTCCGCTAGCGCGACCATGTTCGTGTTCTCGACGTTCGCAATATCGCTTGCCTGTGAGAGCACCGGACGCGAGCGTGGGCGTCAATGCGGCGGTACGGTCATGCCCACAGCTTTCGAGCAAGCATTCGTGCTATGGATGAGTGACACGCCGGATCGCTCCCGCAAGGCGGACTCGAACTATGGCATTCGCGCGGCGGATGCGGGGTTCACGCGCTGTTCGCCTTAGTACAAGCCGTCCATCGCGATCAGTGCGAGCGGTACAAGGATGGCGCAGATCACGCCTGCGGCGCGGGATGTGGACAACGACTTGCGAGCTCGTATCTGCAGCGCGATGGCGGCGGCTGCGAGCATGAAAGCAGTTGGCAGCGTCCATTGATAAACTTCCGGGCCGACAATGCCGTCCAGCACCGTCGCCGCCCACGCGAATGCATAGAAGCTAGCGAAGGTTAGGACGATTGCTGCGGCGGCATTCGCGAGCTTCAGCGTGGCGACTGCGGTGACGCGCTGTTCGAGCCAGAGCAACGCCATCGTTGCCAGCGCGGGGCCGGCAATGAGTGTCGCGACGATGAGCAGGCCAAGCGCCTCGAACCCTGGCGCCAGTACTTGCGCGATGCCAATGGCGATCGCGTCGATGACATTGGCGGGTGGGGAGTTGTTGTTCATGGCGCTCAGCGAGGCAGGTGACGGCCGGTTCGCTGGCACAAGCGTTAAGGAGTTGGCGCCCCCAAGGGGACTCGAACCCCTGTTTTCGCCGTGAGAGGGCGACGTCCTAGACCGCTAGACGATGGGGGCGGCGCAAGGCTGGTTCCTATACGCGAGGCAGGGCTTGGCGATCAAGGGAATCTGGGTGCGGCGTCCGGCCCGTGTGCTAGCGTTCGCCGCATTGGACAATTCGGGGCACTCGAAGATGCGGCGGACATTGATCGGGTTGGTGGGTGGCGGGGTACTGCTCGGCAGTGTCGGTGTGCTCGGCTGGTTCGGGATGCAAGGCGGCTGGTTCGGAAGTGCACCCGACATCGGCGAGATCCACGGCAAGGCGGTGCCAGTTGACGTGATAGCCGCGCGCACGTCGCAGATGAAGGCCATGGCGCCGGCAGGCGACGAGGCGTTGATCCTATTCGGCGATTTGCACGTGCACACGACGTTATCGGCAGACGCGTTCTTGTCGTCGCTGCCGTTGTTCTCGGGAACTGGTGTGCACCCGCTTGGCGATGCGTGCGACTTTGCTCGCTACTGTTCGGCACTCGACTTTTGGGCGTCGACCGATCACGCGGAGTCGATGACGCCGACGCGCTGGCAAATGGTGAAGGACTCCGTGCGCGCATGTCAGAAGGTATCCGGCGGGGAGACTTCGCCCGATCTCGTGTCGTTTATCGGTTACGAGTGGACGCAGGTGGGCTTGGCGCCGGAGGAGCATTACGGCCACAAGAACGTCATCTTCCGCGACCTCGGTGACGACAAGCTCTCCGCACGGCCGATCTCGGCGATATCGGCGCAAGGCGATAGCGCGATGAAGCGCATGGCGCGCGGGCTGACGCCGCTGATCCCATTGCGTGACTTCTCGAACCGGCAAGCCTATTTCGACTACAACAAATTCGTGACCGAGATGCGCGCGGCGAAGATGTGCGACCGCGAGGCGCCGTCAAACACGCTGCCAAGGGATTGCATGGAGGTTGCGGCGACGCCCGGCGAACTGGTGCGGCGGCTTTTTGCGGAACAAAAACTCGCGCCGCTGATCATCCCGCATGGCATGACGTGGGGCTACTACACGCCGGCGGGCACGAATTGGCGCAAGGCGCTCGAGCCCGCCGAGCGGCCGGAGCGGTTTCGGTTGATCGAGCTTTATTCGGGGCACGGCAATTCGGAAGAGTATCGCGCGTGGGCCGATGTGAACATCGACTCCGCGGGCAAGGCTACGTGCCCGGCGCCAACGAAAGACTATCTCCCCGGTTGCTGGCGCGCGGGTGAGTTGATCATCGCTCGCTGCCTAAAGGCGGGCGAGGCGGCTGCCACATGCGAGGGGCGCGCGGCGGCGGCGCGGCAGAACTATGTCGATATGGGCATCGCGGGGCACGTCACGGTTCCGGGCGCGAAAGGTCCCGATTGGGTCGATGCCGGGCAGTGCACCGACTGTTTCTTCCCGTCTTTCAATCATCGTGCAGGTCTTTCGGTGCAAGCGGGACTGGCCGCAACGCATTTCGCGGATGACGGCGCGGCGACGCGTTTCAACTGGGGCTTCATCGGGTCCAGCGACAATCACCGAGCGCGGCCGGGCACCGGCTACAAGCAGAACGACCGGCGGCAAAACACGGATGCGCGCGGGCCTGCCGACGAGACTTGGCGCGGGTTTATGTATCCCAGCAAAGAGGGCGAGGACGAGATTCCCGAGGCACGTGCCTATGCACGCGAGAAGCTGATGGAGCTGCCTGGGCTGCAGCTCGTCGAAGGCGAGCGGCAGGCGGCGTTTCTGCACACCGGCGGTCTGGCGGCCGTGCATGCAAAAGGGCGGACGCGCGAGGCGATATGGGACGCGCTTGATCGGCGCGAAACCTATGCGACGTCTGGGCAGAAGATTCTGCTTTGGTTCAACGCGGTCGACGCGAAAGGTGCGAAGGTTGCGATGGGTGGCGGCGTGAATGCGAAGGCGTCACCGACGTTCACCGTGAAGGCCGTGGGCGCGTTCAAGCAAAAGCCCGGGTGTCCGGGCTTCGCGAAGGCGGGGATGGACGAGGCGCGGCTGACGAAGCTTTGCTCGGGCGAATGCGACAACCCGTCGGACGAGCGGAGCCGCATCACACGCATCGAGGTCGTGAAGATCCGCCCGCAGAAGACGAAAGGCGAAGCGATTGCGGCACTGATCCAGGATCGCTTCGCGGTGCATGAGTGTGCGCCTTCGGGCGACGGCGCATGCAGTTTCACGTTCAGCGACCCGTCATACGCGACCGACGGACGCGACGCGCTCTACTACGTGAAGGCGATTCAAGAGGCCGAGCCGATGATCAACGGCGATACGCTGAAATGCGAGCGGGATGCGACGGGCAAGTGCGTGAAGGTGAATTTGTGCTACGGGGATTATCGTTCGGGCAAAGACGACTGTCTCGCGCCGGCCGAGCCACGTGCTTGGTCGTCGCCGATTTATGTGAGTTACCGATAGATGGCTTGCTCACAGCCGGTCACTGCCGCGGGCTCCTAGGCTCCGTGAGCCGCCGGACGGGTCAGGGCGCGGCTGGCTTGTTGAAGCGGACGCGGCTCAAGACCTTCGATTTCGCGGGGTCGATGACCAGGACTTCGTCGGCGGCGGTACCGGTTACACGCACGATCAGGAGGCCGTCTTCGATGCGGGTGTCGGTGATTGCTTGGCCCTGGGCTAGGTCCAGGATCAGTTCCGGGACCTCGCCGGGTTTGACGGCGGCTGTGGTGGTTTGCACCGGTTCGGGCGAGTATGCGCGCTTGATCGCCATGCCGATCATGGCGGCCACGACCAGCAGGATCGCTATACCGAGGCCAATAACCAACATCCATAAGCCGCGATTGGCGGGCGGCGGGGCTTCGGGTACGACATCCGTCATGAGTGCATCCTCTGAGGGCGAACGTCGTACACTGACCGTCAGCGCCAGCCAAGCAGGCGGGCGGCTGGATCGCGTGCTCGCCGCCGCGTGGCCCGATTTGTCGCGCTCGCGGTTGAAACAGTTAATTGAGGCCGGGCGCGTGACGGCGGGCTCGCGCGCGCTGGATGATCCGGCGGCTCATGTGAAGGAGGGGATGGCATTGGCGCTCGTTATGCCGGTGCCTATTCCGGCTGTGCCCGAGGGGCAGGCGATACCGCTCAATATCGTTTACGAGGATGCGCATCTCATCGTCATCGACAAGGATGCGGGATTGGTCGTGCACCCGGCCGCGGGAAACCGCGACGGGACGCTCGTGAACGCACTCATCGCGCATTGCGGCGACAGCTTGCGCGGGATTGGCGGAGAGGTCCGGCCGGGAATCGTGCACCGCATCGATAAGGACACCACCGGGTTGATGGTCGCCGCGAAGACGGAGAAGGCCCACACCTCGCTCGGGAAGCAGTTTGCGGCGCATGCGGTCGAGCGGGCTTATCGTGCGCTTGTGTGGGGTGTGCCCCGTCAGCTTGCCGGCACGATTGATGGGCCTCTTGGGCGATCGCCGCTGAACCGGCAAAAGATGGCGGTGCTTCGCGTCGGCGGAAAGCCTGCGCGCACGCATTACAAAGTGCTCGAAGCGTTCGGCTTGACGGCGGCGCTCGTCGAGTGTCGGCTGGAAACGGGGCGCACGCATCAGGTGCGCGTGCATATGGCCCATATCGGACATCCGCTGATCGGGGATCCGGTTTACGGGCGGCCGCGGATCATTCCGGGCGTGACGCTTCCAATTCAGCGTCAGGCGCTGCATGCGGCGGTGCTAGGGTTTCAACATCCGGCGACGCACAAGACGATGCGGTTTGAGAGCGAGCCGCCGGCCGACTGGGTCGAAACATATAATGTACTCAAAGGGTTAGCCGCCGCGAGGGTGGGGTCTTAAAATGGCCTTGGTGCATACATACATAATGCCACTCTGCCCGGGCTTTTGGCGGGCACGTGGATGGGTATCGGCTTCGGGGCGTCACGCACGGGGTCGGGCTTAACTGCAAGGGGTTGTGGATATGGCTGCTGGCTATCTGATGCTTTCGCCGGAAGGCGGGCTATCGCGTTACTTGGCTGAGATACGGAACTTTCCGATGCTCGAGCCGGAACAGGAATACATGCTCGCCAAGCGCTGGCGCGAGCACGAGGACGCGGATGCTGCGCACAAGCTCGTGACGAGCCATCTGCGCTTGGTCGCCAAGATCGCGATGGGCTATCGCGGCTATGGCTTGCCGGTGAACGAGATCGTCTCTGAGGGCAATGTCGGTTTGATGCAAGCCGTGAAGCGGTTTGAACCCGACAAAGGCTTTCGCCTGGCGACGTACGCCATGTGGTGGATCAAGGCGTCGATCCAGGAATACATTCTGCGCTCTTGGAGCCTCGTGAAAATCGGCACGACTGCGGCACAGAAGAAGCTGTTCTTCAATTTGCGCAAGGCGAAGAACTCGATCAAGGCGATCGAGGAAGGCGATTTGCGGCCGGAAAACGTGAAGCTGATCGCGACGAAGCTCGGCGTCACGGAAGAAGAAGTGATTTCGATGAACCGCCGCTTGGCGGCGGCCGACCATTCGCTGAACGCACCGCTGCGCGCGGATTCAGAAGGCGAGTGGCAGGATTTTCTGGTGGACGAGTCGCCCAACCAAGAGACGATGCTCGCCGATCGCGAAGAGAAAGACGACCGCAGCGAGTTGCTCGCGGAAGGTATGAAGGCTTTGAACGAGCGCGAGCGGCACATTTTGACCGAGCGGCGCTTGAAGGAAGAGCCGGCGACGCTTGAGGACTTGTCGAAGCAATTCGAGATCAGTCGAGAGCGCGTGCGCCAAATCGAAGTGCGCGCGTTCGAGAAGCTGCAACGTGCGATCCGCGAGGCGGCGAAAGCGAAGCGCACCGGCGGCGGCACCGAGCAGGTTGCGGCACTACCGGCGCGCTAAGCCGCGAACGGGTCTTTCACCAGAATCGTGTCGTCGCGCTCGGGGCTCGTTGAGAGGACGGCCACGGGTGCGCCGATCAGCTCTTCGACGCGGCGGACGTATTTGATCGCGGCGGCCGGGAGTTGGGCCCAGCTTCTGGCGCCGGCGGTGGAGTCGCTCCAGCCTTCCATCGTTTCGTAGATGGGTTTGACGCGGGCCTGGGCGTTCGCGGCGGCGGGCAGGTGGTCGATGCGCTTGCCGTCGAGATCGTAGGCGACGGCGACCTTGATTTCTTTCAGGCCGTCGAGGACGTCGAGCTTGGTGAAGGCGATGCCGTCGATGCCGCCGGTGATGACCGTCTGGCGCACGAGGACGGCGTCGAACCAGCCGCAGCGGCGCTTTCTGCCGGTGACCGTGCCGAACTCGTGACCACGTTCGCCAAGCCTGGCGCCGATCTCGTCGGTCAGTTCGGCGGGGAAGGGGCCCTCGCCGACGCGGGTCGTGTAGGCCTTGGCGATGCCCAGAACGTAGCTGAGCGCGCGCGGGGCGATGCCGCAGCCGGCGGCGGCTTGACCGGCCACCGTGTTCGAGGAGGTGACGAACGGATACGTGCCGTGATCGACGTCGAGGAGAGCGCCTTGTGCGCCCTCGAAGAGGATGCGGTCGCCGCGCATACGCGCTTCGTGGAGGTGCTTCCAGACGGGGCCAAGGAAAGGCACGATCTTGGGGGCGATCTCTTTCAGTTTGGCGACGAGTTCGTTCGCGTCGATTTCGCTGTGGCCCAGCCCTCTACGGAGCGCGTTGTGATGCGTGAGAAGATTCTCGACTTTGGCTTTGAGCGTTGCGGGATCGGCGAGGTCGATCGTGCGCAGTGCGCGCCTACCGACCTTGTCTTCGTAAGCGGGGCCAATGCCGCGCTTCGTGGTGCCGATTTTCGTGCCGGAGTTCGACGTCTCGCGGATCGTGTCGAGTTCGCCGTGGAGCGGCAGGATCAGCGGCGCGTTTTCGGCGATCAGCAAGTTCGACTTGTCGATGGTCAGGCCTTGGGCCTTCATGCGGTCGATTTCGGCGATCAGGGCCCAGGGGTCGACGACGACGCCGTTGCCGATGATCGAGCACTTGTTCGTGCGCGCTATCCCTGAGGGTAGCAGCGAGAACTTGTAGGTCTTGCCGTCGATGACGAGCGTGTGGCCCGCGTTGTGGCCGCCTTGGAAGCGCACCACGATATCGGCGCGCTCACAGAGCCAGTCGACGATCTTGCCTTTACCTTCGTCGCCCCATTGGGCGCCGATCACCGCAACGCCTGTCATTAGAACACCAGTGCTTTTGCTTGTTTGACGACCGGGATTTTGCGCAGTTCGGCCAGCACGCTTTCGGGTACCGCATCGTCCACTTCGATGAGGGCGATAGCGTCGCCGCCCGCGGCCGTGCGGCCGAGATTGAAGCTTGCGATGTTGACCTTGGCGTCGCCCAGAAGCGTGCCGAGCTTGCCGATGAAGCCCGGTTTGTCTTCGTTCGTGACGTAGAGCATGTGCGGCGTGAAGTGCGATTCCATGTCGATGCCCTTGACCTGGATGAGGCGCGGCACGCCGTTCGAGAAGACGGTGCCGGCAACGTCGCGGGTTTGGCGCTCGGTGATCACTTTGATCATCATGTAGCCTTCGTAGGCGCCGTGCTGGGTGCGGCGCACTTCGGAGACTTGGATGCCGCGCTCGCGCGCGACGATCGGGGCGTTGACCATGTTGACGTCGCTGAGCGCAGGTTTGAGCAGGCCCGCCAGTGCCGCTTGTGTGAGCGCGCGCGTGTTCAGGTCGGCGGCGTGGCCTTCGAAGACGAGTTCCACCGATTTGATCGCGGTTTCGGTGAGTTGGCCGGCGAAGGCGCCGAGCCGTTCGGCGAGCGTGATCCAGGGTTTCATCGTCGCCGCTTGATCGGCCGTGATCGAGGGCATGTTGATCGCGTTCGTGATCGCGCCGGAGAGCAGGTAGTCCGACATTTGTTCGGCGACCTGCAGAGCGACGTTTTCCTGCGCCTCGGAGGTGGAGGCGCCGAGGTGGGGTGTGACCACGACTTTGTCGGAGCCGAACAGCAGGTTTTCTTTCGCGGGCTCGACTTCGAAAACGTCGAGCGCTGCGCCAGCGACGTGGCCCGAAGCGAGTGCGTCGTTCAGCGCCTTCTCGTCGATCAGGCCGCCGCGGGCGCAGTTGATGATGCGCACGCCTTTTTTCGTTTTGGCGAGCGATTTGGCGTCGAGGATGTTGCGGGTCTTGTCGGTGAGCGGCGTGTGTAGCGTGATGAAGTCGGCGCGGTGCAGCAGATCCTCGAGTTCGACCTTGTCGACGCCGAGTTCGGCGGCGCGATCGGGACTGAGGTACGGGTCGAAGGCCGCGACCTTCATGCGCAAGCCCTTCGCGCGTTCGGCGACGATCGAACCGATGTTGCCGCAGCCGATGATGCCCAGGGTCTTGCCGGTGAGTTCGACGCCCATGAAGCGGTTCTTTTCCCACTTGCCGGCGTGGGTCGAGGCGTTCGCGGCCGGGATCTCACGGGCGAGCGCGAACATCAGCGCGATCGCGTGTTCGGCGGTTGTGATCGAGTTGCCGTGCGGCGTATTCATCACGATGACGCCGCGCGCGGTCGCGGCGGTGATATCCACGTTGTCGACGCCGATACCGGCGCGGCCGATGACCTTCAAATGCGTCGCGGCGGTCAGCAGATCGGCCGTGACCTTCGTCGCGGAGCGGATCGCGAGGCCGTCATAGCGGCCGATGATCGTTTTCAGCTCGTCTTTCGAGAGGCCAGGCTTCACGTCGACGTCGACGCCGCGGTCTTTGAAGATCTGTACGGCGGCAGGCGAGAGTTGGTCGGAGATCAGGACTTTGGGCATGGGGAGAATGCTCCGGAATTGCTAAATTGGAATCTTCAAACTGTCATCCCGGACGTTAGCGAAGCACGATCGCTTTGCGATCGTTGCGAAGCTTGCGAGCCGGGACCCAGGAGAGTGCGCTGTGATTCAGAGCCCAGTCTCCTGGGTCCCGGGTCTCGGCTGCGCCTCGCCCGGGATGACAGACCTATGTTTCTTTAACTTGGCTCCAGGCCCAATCGAGCCAGGGGGTGAGGGCTTTGAGGTCGGCGTTTTCGACGGTGGCGCCCGCCCAGATGCGCAAACCCGGCGGAGCGTCGCGGTAGGCGGCGATATCGTGGGCGACGCCTTCCTTGTCGAGAAGGTCGGCGATCTTTTTGGCGGCGGCCGCTTGACCGTCGGCGTCCTTCGCGGTGAACCACGGGTCGACGATCTTCAAGCACACCGACGTGTTCGAGCGCGTTGCGGGGTCTTTGCTGAGGAAGTCGGCCCAGCCCGCCGTCTTCGTCCAACGCTCGATGACGTGCAGATTTTCGTCTGCGCGCGCCATCAGGCCTTTCAAGCCGCCGACGCTTTCAGCCCAGGTGAGCGCGTCGAGATAGTCTTCGACGCACAGCATCGAAGGCGTGTTGATCGTCTCACCCTTGAAGATGCCTTCGTTCAGCTTGCCGTCTTTCGTCATGCGGAAGATCTTCGGCAGCGGCCACGCCGGCTTGTAGCTTTCGAGACGGGCGACGGCCTTGGGCGAGAGGATCAGCATGCCGTGTGCGGCTTCGCCGCCCAGCACTTTCTGCCAAGAGAACGTCGTTACATCGAGCTTGCCCCACGGCAGATCTTGCGCGAAGGCAGCCGATGTCGCGTCGCAGAAGGTGAGACCTTCGCGTGCGTCGGAGATCCAGTTGCCGTTCGGCGCCCGCACGCCTGAAGTGGTGCCGTTCCAGGTAAAGATCACGTCGTGCGCGGGGTTCACGTCGGCGAGATTGGGTATCTCACCGTAGCCCGCTTTCAGAACGCGAACGTTCGGGAGCTTCAGCTGCTTCGTGATGTCGGTCGCCCAGTCGTTGCCGAAGCTTTCCCACACCAAAACCTCGATGGGCTTTGGCCCCAGCATCGACCAGAGCGCCATTTCGACGGCGCCGGTGTCGGAAGCAGGCACGATGCCAATGCGATAGTCGGCAGGTACGCCTAGAATCTTGCGCGTGCGTTCGATCGCCTGTTCGAGCTTGGCTTTGCCAGGCTTCGACCGATGCGAGCGTCCGACGAGCGCTTGATTGAGTGCATCGGGGCTCCAGCCGGGGCGCTTAGCGCAGGGGCCAGAAGAAAAGTGCGGCCTCGACGGCCGAGTAGCAGGCTTCACTGTCATTTTTGTCCATTCCTTCCAGAATGGGCGCATCCCGTTGGGGGGATGTGTCCCGCGCGACTTGTGGCCCGATTCATTGACTCGCGTCAAATCATTTTCGCACGTGCAGCATTCAACTGGCAGGCCGTGGATTATGAACGGGGGACAACGGCGGAGTGTGTGATGGCGGTTTCTTATGGGGCGGCCCGTGCTGGCCTACATTCCGCGCCATCCGAGAGGACTTTGAAAGGCAACCAACTTGTTAAGGAGTGGAACAATGCGCTTGAAAGCGCTTGTCGTTGCAGCCGCAACGATGCTCGCCGCTGCTCCGACCGCGTATGCGGCCGGGTATGGCGAATTCACAGGTAATTGGCGAAACGAGGACGCCGCCACGTCAGACATCACGCGCGTGCGCGTGTGGGCTGGCGGTGGCAGCGGTCTTACCGTGCGCGTGTGGGGACAGTGTCACCCGACCGACTGCGATTGGGGATTCGCGAACGCAACCGGCTACTCGTATAGCCCTGCTGCCAATCCGGCGGTGTCGGCGACCGAGCTGATGGTGAAGTTCAACCCGGGATTCGCTGAGAAGATTCTGATTCTCACGGATCGTCCTGGCGATCGTCTGAGCTATACGATCTTCACGCGCTTCACCGATAGTTCCGGCCGCCGTCCGTTCGTGACACGCGGTGTATTGCGGAAGCACTTCGGCGGCTGGCCGGGTTGGCCACCGGGTGGTGGCGGTTGGCCTCCGGGTGGTCCCGGCGGGCCAGGTGGTCCTGGTGGGCCAGGCGGTCCCGGTGGGCCGGGCGGACCCGGTGGTCCCGGCGGGCCTGGTGGGCCAGGCGGACCGGGAGCTTCGGGCATCACGGTCTACGAGCACGTGAACTATGCCGGCGCGAGCCAAACCTTCAACGTGGACGTGCCCAATCTCGTCCCGATGGGTTGGAACGACGTGATCTCGAGCATTCGGATCAGCGGTCCGGGCTCATGGCAGGTATGCCAGCACGTCAACTACGCACCGCCATGCCAAGTGATCTCGGGCGATACGCCAAGTCTGGGCTTTGGTAGCTGGAACGACTCGATTTCCTCGATGCGTCGCGTGGGCGGCGGTGGCCCTGGCGGTCCAGGTGGTCCCGGCGGCGCACCGGTGACTTACTCGACCGGCTCGCTCAACGTACCGCAGACTTGGGAATTCGACCTCGACGAAGGCGGCGTGGGAAGCAATCCGCAAGCGGATATGTGGTTCCGTGCCGTGACGGCGTGGGAGATGTACATCGAACCGCGCAATGGCGCGCGCATCTGGGTCGGCGACGGCTCGAACCGCGGTTACGCGGGATGCTCGGCCGGCGGGCCGTACACGACGGCAGGCGTTCCGACCGCTTCGTTGCCGGTTGGCACGTATGTCTGCGTCCGGACGAACCAGGGCCGCTACAGCCAGTTCCGTGTGAACGGTTGGGGGTCTGGGTATCCGAAGAACCTGGCGCTTGGGTATACGACCTGGGAGTGATCCCGGGACGCTGAAACGAAGCGAAACAGCCCCGCGATATGCGGGGCTGTTTTTTTGTCTCCGGACTTACGATGGGTCGATCACGTAAGTGTCGTGACTCACGACCGCGCGATGGTCGCGCAGCGTGCGGGTTACCTCGACGCGACGTAGCGCGCCATCGTCATGGCGTGCGACGTGAAGATTGTAAGAGGGGATTGGCGTCGTCGCGAACAACCTGCCGCGAAGCGTTTCGCCTTCGACATCGAAAGCAAGCGTCACAGCTTGTTCGTGTGTGTTCATCCACCGCACGTCTTTGAAGCCCCAGACGATTGCAGCATCGAGGCCGAGCGGCGTGAAGCGTGTGTCTTCGGTGTAAAGATCGCGGCTGTGCGGGTGGCGCTCGACGGTCGTCATGCCTGTGCGCAGGCCGAGCTCGTAGAGCAGGCTTGCCACTTGGCAGAGACCGCCGCCTATGTCGGCGTCGAGCCGGCCGTTGACGATCGCGCGACCAATCTGAAAGCCGCGGCGCTCGACGGGCCGGCCGATTACACGCCAGAACGACACGGTTGCTCCAGGATGGATCCTGAGACCGTTCAGTGTGCGGGCGGCGAGTTTCAGATTGTGCAGCTTGCCCTCGAAATGCGCGGTGCGGCGGATCGGTTGCGCGATGGCGACGATCTGAGCGAGGCCTTTGATACCGGCGGTGTCGTTCGCGAAATCGGCTCGGCCCAACGCGTCGTTCCAGGCGCGGCGCGCCATGGCGACGGCGAGCCGAAGTTGCATCGGCGCGAGTTTGCGAACGATCCGGCGCAGCGTCGTCATGGCTTTGCGAAGCCCACGATCAGGTAGGAGGAGAGCGATGGGAGGCGATGCGACAGCCAAGCGTCGAGTCTTGCGAGCGGCAGGCGTGCGCGGTCCGGCAAACGGTGAACCGGCAACAGCAAGAGCCCCGTTGCGCGCGAAGATGTGAAGCCGGCGGCGCGTCCTATGTCGTCGAATTCGCGCTTGGTCATTGCGGTCTGTGCATGCCAGGCCTCATCCGCGTCGCGGCGGCCGGTTAGGCCGCGGCGCGTCTTCGAGACGACGTCGGCGATGAACACGCCGCCCGGTCGCAGGACGCGAAAGGTCTCGGCAAAGATCGCCCGGATTGATGCTGGCTCAAGATGCATCAGCGTGTGGAAGGCGAACACCGCGTCGAACCGGCTGGGCGGGAATGGCAGTCTTTCCGCGTCGGCGGCGGCAAAGTTCGTCGCTGAATTGCGCGCCCGGGCGATCGCAAGGCTCGCCACGCTGGCGTCGGTTGCGGTGGCGGCGAAGGCAGACAAGCGCCCTGTGCCGCAACCCAGTTCGAGCGTGTTCTTAGGATCGCGCGGCAGCCAAGCGCGCAACACGTCTCTTTCGCGGGCGTCGATGAAGCGGCCGTAGCTGCCCGAGAAGCGAGAGGCGTCGTAGGACGGTGCGAGGCGATCGTAGTAGGCGATGATCTCGCGCTTCATCGGGTTTCACCGGCACGCGGCCGCTGCGGTTCTCCGCAGCGGCGCTTGTCCGAGAGATTAGAACGGCAGGATGTCGCGTTCGCGGGTGTAGCTCAGATAGCCCGCGTTGACGCCGGCACGTAAGCCCACGCCCGTGCGCATGGGAGCCAACGAGATTCGGCCGGTGCGCTGATAGTTCACGCCGATACCGGCGATGAAGTAGTAGGAGCCTTCGACGCCGGGGTAGCGCTGGAAGATCTCTTCCTGGCGGCGGATTTGATAGACGAGCGTGAAGCACTTCGACGCGTTCGCGCCGACGTCGAAGCCGATCGACGGGCCCTGCCAATAGACGCGCAGGTTTTTGAACTTCTTCCGGTACATCATGCCCTTGCCATAGCGCAGGCCGACGACGAAGGCACCGGAGCCTTCTTCGCCCTTGATGTAGGCGTTCGGGCGGCCGAGGTCGGAGAAGATGCGCTCGACCGCTTGGGCGACGGCCGCAGTCGTCATGCCAAAGAAGTCGGAGGCGACTTGGACAATTTCGTTCTTCGAGTATGTGTCGTCGGCGCTTGCCGTGTCGTTCACCAACGTCATCGCCGCGGCCAGCGAGATTGCGCCTCCGCCAGCCTTTACGAGTGTGTCACGGCGGGTCAGTTTCTTGTCGGTCATCTGTACCTTCTCCAGAACATTCAAGCCCCTTGCGGCGCTAGATTAACCTGGCCATATGACGTTGCGAAGCGCCAAGCAAGGCGTTTGGTTGTGAGCTTCGCTATGATTTCGGCTGATTCGTGGCGGCCGACTGCCGCTTATGCAGTCATATGAGGGGCCAGATGTTCCAAGATTTCGGCACAACGTTCGTTTTTGCGCTCATATTCGCGGCGATCGTTCTCATTTTCCGGGCGATCAAGTTCGTGCCGCAGGGTTATGCCTGGACGGTCGAGCGATTCGGCCAATACGTGCGCACGTTGAAACCGGGCCTTGGCGTGATCAACCCCATCTTCGACCGCGTCGGGCGCAAGATGTCGATGATGGAAACGGTTCTCGACGTTCCGAGCCAAGAAGTGATCACGAAAGACAATGCGCAGGTGACGGCGGACGCGATCGCGTTCATTCAAATCATCGATGCGGCGCGTGCGGCGTATGAAGTGCAGAATCTCATGCAAGCGATCGCAAATCTTGCGCTCACCAACGTGCGTACGGTGATCGGCTCGATGGACCTCGACGAGGTCCTGTCGAAGCGCGACGAGATCAACGTCAAGCTCTTGCGCGTGGTCGACGCGGCGACGCAGCCGTGGGGCGTGAAAGTCACGCGTATCGAAATCAAAGACCTGTCGCCGCCGTCCGACATCACCGACTCGATGGCGCGGCAAATGAAAGCCGAACGCGAACGGCGAGCTGAGGTTCTGACCGCCGACGGTCAGAAGCAGGCAGAGATCTTGAGAGCGGAAGGTTCGAAGCAAGCCGCGATCTTGGAAGCGGAAGGTCGACGCGAAGCGGCGTTCCGCGATGCCGAAGCGCGCGAGCGTTTGGCCGAAGCCGAAGCGAAGGCTACGCAGCTCGTCTCCGACGCGATTGCCAAGGGCGACGTGCAGGCGATCAATTACTTTCTGGGCCAAAAATACGTGGAAGCCTTCAAGGAGTTGGCGACGGCGCCGAATCAGAAGTTCGTCATCTTGCCGATGGAGTCGGCCGGCCTGTTGGGTTCGATTGCGGGCATCGGCGAGCTTGCGAAAGTCGTCGGCGAGAAAGCCGCGCAGGCGACCGCAGTGCGGGCTCAGGGATCCGTGCCGCCGGTGCGGTAAGGTGTTGGTGCAACGAAAGCGGGGAGCGCCCTCATGGACATGACTTGGTTGCTGGAAGTCGGGCCGTATCATTGGCTGGCGCTGGGCGCGGTGTTGATCGCCATCGAGATGGTGATGCCGACGCAGTATCTGATTTGGCCGGGCCTTGCTGCGGTCGTGACGGGGTTGCTTGCGGCGTTCGTCGATGTCGGTTGGGTTGGGCAGCTTGCCGTGTTTGCGGTGCTCTCGGCCGTCCTCGTCGTTGCCTCGCACTACTTGCCGAGGCAACCGGCCGGCGATGTGTCGGCGCTGAACCAACGGATGGATCACATCGTGGGCAAGTTCGCGACGGTGTCGGAAGATTTTCGCCACGGCGAAGGTGCCGTCACGGTTGGCGATACGCGTTGGGCCGCGCAGTCGGTTGACGGCAGCGACCTGACGGCGGGCACGCGCGTCGAGGTCGTGGCGGCGGAGTCGACGCTGCTGAAGGTCAAACGCGCTTAGAGCTAGCGGCCCCAGGCGACGAAGCTTGGGTTCTGAAACTTCTCGCGGGCGTTGCCGTAGATGAGAGGGGTTTTGCCGTCAAGGCGGGTGACGCGGCCGCCGGCGGCGCGAAGCACCGCGTCGCCTGCGGCGGTGTCCCATTCCATCGTAGGTCCGTGGCGGGGATAGAGGTCTGCCTCACCGGCGGCGATCACGCAGAATTTCAGCGACGAGCCGGCAGCGATCAGGTCCGCGATAGGGTAGTGGGCGAGGTACTCGTCGGTTAGACGGTCGCGGTGGCTTCGGCTCGCGATGGCGATGAGGCCGTTCGTGGGCGCCGCTCTCGTTTTGATTTGCCGACGGTTGCCGTTGGCTTCCTCAAAAGCGCCATGACTGTTTCCCCAGAAAAGGCGATCGATAGCGGGAGCGAAGACGACGCCAGCGGTCGGTGTGCCGTGTTCGATCAGCGCGATGTTGACCGTGAACTCGCCGTTCCGGCTTAGGAATTCTTTCGTGCCGTCCAAGGGGTCGACCAGGAAGAAAATCCCGCCCGATACGTCGGGTAGGGTGCCTGCCGCAGCGCTTTCCTCGGCGACAACGGGAATTCCGGGGGCGGTCTCGGCGAGGTCGCGCAGAATCAGTTGCTCGGCCTCTTCGTCGGCGGCGGTGACGGGCGACTTATCCGCTTTGTGGCGGTGTTCTATGTCCCCCGCGTAGTGGCGCATAATCAGCGCACCCGCACTGCGTGCGGTTTGGACCATCTTTGCGAGCAGGGCGCTCACCGTTTCAGCTTCTAGGGGGGGCACGTGCGGGCAGCCTCCGCTGGATCGACCACTTTTAGCGTCGCGTGTTTGAGATTGATCAAGCGTTTTCCCATATTCTCGAAATTGACGGTTGCTCGATCGCCCGTGACCGATTGAATTTGTCCCAATCCCCAGTCGTCGGCTCCTTCGAGCATGACATATTGGCCCGGTTCGAGTTCACTGGCGAGCGTTTGCTGCTTCGGCATTTTTCGCCTGGTTCCCATCTCGCTTAAGTCAATTTTAAGCGGCATCTGTTGGTTTAGGTTGATGCAACGTCTAGCTTCAGAATACTTGTCTCCGGTCCCTTCGCCAATTCCGGATGCACAAGTGAAATCACAGGCTCCCGCCAGCGATGCCGATTTGGGCTCGCTGCTCGTTTCCCGGGTCTGCCACGACTTGATCAGCCCGGTGGCGGCTATTTCCAACGGGCTTGAGATTCTTGCCGACGAGCAAGACGCGCAAATGCGCGCGCATGCGATGCGTTTGATCGAGCACAGCGTCGGTCAGGCGAAGGCGCGACTGTTGTTTGCCCGGATGGCTTTCGGGGCGATGGGGTCGGCAGGTGCGGAGATCGATCTGCGCGAAGTTGAGGCGGTTGCCGAAGAGTTCTTCAAAGTCGGCAAGGCCAAGCTTGATTGGCAGTCGCCGGCCCTTGCGGTCGACAAGGAAATTGTCCGTGTGCTGCTCAATCTAGCGGCGATGGGAGCGGATTGCATTCCGCGCGGCGGGATCTTGAGCGTGCGGGTCGAAGCGCCGCGGAATTTCGTCACGATTTCGATTTCTGCGAAGGGACTGAAAGCCAATCTCGCGCCGGACATCAAGGAAGGTTTGGCGCTCACGACGCCGCCGGAGGATTTGACGGGGCGCACGATTGCGCCGTTCGTGACGGCGCTGCTCGCGAAGAAATTGGGCGGCGCGATTGCGCACAGCCATGAAGGCGACACTGTGCGCTTCGACGTGAAGTTCGAGCGACGGACGGCCTAGTCGCTAAAGCGATCTGACCTGTTTCGTAGAGGCGCCCTTCCTTGCGAGGGCGCCTTCTACCGTTGTGACGAAGTTTGTTAGCTCGATCGGCTTTTTGACAATGGCATCGACGCCGATTGTCTGGGCGAGGTTCAACACATCGAGCGGCACGCTTTTGCCGCCTGACTTGCCGCCCGAAATCGCGATTGTCGCGAGCGCCGGGTGGGATTCGCGAACGTTGCGAAGTACGTGTAGGCCGCTGTCGTCGGGCAGGATGATGTCGCAGACCAGCGCGTCGAACTCACTTCCGGTTATTAGTTCGCGTGCGGCCGCGGCTGTTTCCGCGATCACGACATCATGGCCGCGCTGCTCCAATGCGCGCCGCATCAGCGCGCCGAAGAGCTTGTCGTCGTCCAGAACAAGAATCCGCGCCATCGCGACCCTGCCGCCTCTTTCAGCGTGAAGTTTAGGGCGAGGGGGTTAAGAAGCTCGTGCCTGGCCAGTCAACAATTGGGTAAGCAATAGCCGGCGTTAGGCGTGCTTAAACCATCAGCCTTCCCGAGCGCCCGCGATATCGGCCAGTTTGCGGCAAAGTCTACGCAGGCGCAGGGTGTGATTGTGATCATGATCGCGGCCGTGGTGGAGGAGACGCGGTCCCTGCGTCGCCTCGGTGAGGCAGGATTCGAGCAGCGCTGCAGCGTCATCGGCCGCCACGTTTTGCCAGCGCTTGCAGATGATGGTCATGCGGGCGCGATGCGCGTCTACTTCGGCTTTGAGTTCAGGAAGAAGACGTTGGACGCGCAGGTGACCACGAGTTGCTTCTTGTTTGCACTGGGCGACGAACGGCGTGCGGCTCGGGTGAGTGCCACTGATCTGTGACGCAGCGAGGGCGGCCAGAAGGACGAGTGCGGTCGCTTGGAGCATCGATGCTGCCGATGTTTCGAAACGGGACAGCCGCTTCGTCTTGCAGCGCTTGCGGTGCAGCGGCTGTGCCGGGTCGCTCAAACGTGACTGGCTGGGCGCCGCCGGTTCTCGATAAATTGTCAGCGTCGGCTTGGCTGGCGGCGGGCGCTAGCGATGAGTCGTTAGGATTTGGGTGGCGGATGATTTGGCGTGGATTTGCTCTCTTGGTGACCGTGCTCTGGAGCGCGGGGGCGGCGATGGCTTGTCCGCCGGCTGGATGGGACCGGACAGGGCTTGAGGGGTTGAAGGCTGCCTCGTTCGAGATTGCCGATGCGGGCGAGCGCGAGCGGTTTGCAGAAGGTGTCGTCGCCTGCGTTGCCTCGCGCGATCCGTTCCTGCGCGACGGCGTTGCGTTTGAGGCGCTGTCGCACATGTTCCGCGAGGAGCAGCTTTCCGACGCGGTCAAAATCAGAATCGCGCGCGATTTGTTGCGCCGTTTGAGCAGCCGGGAACCAAACGGCTTTGAAGCGCCGTTTGCGGCGCTGGTGCTGGCCGAAGTCGTGCGAGCGGACGGTTTGAAGCCTTACCTGCCGGGCGATCTGCGTGCGGCGATCGGGGAGGGGGCTGTGATGTTCGTTGCAGGTGTGAACGACTATCGCGGGTTCGACGAACGCGATGGCTGGCGGCACGGGGTTGCGCATGGTGCCGATTTGCTGATGCAGATCGTGCGCAATCCGAAGTATGACGATCGTGCGTATTTGGGACGCTTACGCGATGCCCTGGGCGGCCAAGTGGCGCCGGCGGGGCACTTCTACATCTACGGCGAGCCGGAACGGCTGATGTTTCCGGTCGTGTTTCTGGCGCGGCGCAAGGTGTTCACGGCGGAAGAGTGGGGCGCCTGGTTTGAGCGCGTTACCGGCGACGCGCACTCTTGGGCCGATGTTTTCGCGTCGCAAAAAACCCTCGCGAGGCGGCACAATACGAAGGCGTTTCTTTCTGCGGTTTGGTTGAACGCGAAGATCAGCGAGAACGGCGACGACGACGTGCTGCTGGCTGGTGCCGAAGCCGCGTTGCGGAAGGTGCCCTAAACTCGAAGGGCGCCGCCGTTGCCGGCAGCGCCCCTCGTCAGACCCCCTCAGGTCCCTAACTTATGCGGCGTTTGCTTCCGCCGGATCGCGCAGAACGTAGCCGCGGCCCCACACCGTTTCGATGTAGTGCTGGCCGGCGGCGGCCTGCAGCTTCTTGCGCAGTTTGCAGATGAAGACGTCGATGATCTTGAGCTCCGGCTCGTCCATGCCGCCGTAGAGGTGGTTCAAGAACATTTCCTTCGTCAGCGTCGTGCCCTTGCGCAGCGAGAGCAGTTCCAACATCTGGTATTCTTTGCCGGTCAGGTGGACGCGGCTACCGTCAACTTCGACGGTTTTCGTGTCGAGATTGACCGTCAGCTTGCCGGTCTGGATGACCGACTGCGAGTGGCCCTTCGAACGGCGGACAACGGCGTGAACGCGGGCGATCAGTTCGTCCTTGTGGAACGGCTTGGTCATGTAGTCGTCGGCGCCGAAGCCGAGACCTTTGACCTTGTTTTCGACCTGGGTCGAGCCCGAGAGAATCAGAATCGGCGTCGAGATCTTGTTGACGCGCAGCTGCTTCAACACGTCGAAACCGGACATATCCGGGAGCTGCAGGTCCAAGATGATGATGTCGTAGTCGTACAGTTTGCCGAGGTCTACGCCTTCCTCGCCAAGATCGGTTGTATAGACGTTAAAGCCTTCAGACTTGAGCATCAGTTCGATGCTCTGAGCCATCGCGCTATCGTCCTCGATCAAGAGAACTCTCATTGCCTCTACTCTCCCCTCGCGACCCGGCACAAACCGGGAGCCCTTGCTGGTTTATTCACCAACGAATCTAGGTGGTAATGCTTAATAAAGCTTAATCGCGAAGGCACCTTCGTAAATCCGTGTGAGAAAATTGTACGCGCGACTGACACATTCCGGCGACACCATCACTTTAGGCCAACCTTAAGAGCAACGAAGCCATACTCGCCCGTGGTTTAGGTGGGCTTACTCATCTGCGTTCTCACCCTAACGCATGCCATTGCGCAGCGATCCGCGCCGTTTGGTCAGGTCGTTGCGCGGTGATTTGCGCGCAGAAGTGGTGATGGATCGAGTGTGCTCGCAGTGGGGACGCTGCGTTGCGAAATTCGAGAGCGGCGCGGCGTGGAAATTGCAGCCGTAACCTTGAAGCTCAGGGTTAGGGCGGCAGGAAAAAAAGAGTAGGGGGTAGCTCATGAAGTCTCGCGAGGGTTTGGTTCGTCTCCATCGCTTCCGCGTGGAGGAAATCCGCAAGCGTCTAAAGTCGCTCGACGATATGCGCGGCGACTTGTCGAAGAAAATGTCCGATCTTGAGACAATGGTGCAGGAAGAGCAGCGCCGGTCCGTCAACAGCGACCTTGGGCGCTTGGCGTTTCCGACGTTCGCGCGTTCGGTACAGGCGCGGCGCGAAAACATTCAGCGCACGATCGACGAGGTCGAGAAGCAAGCTTCGACGGTGAGCGAAGAACTGCAGGCCGCCTACCGCGAACTCAAGAAGTATGAGGTCACGGTGGATGCGGACGCGCAGCGCGATCGCGTCGAGTATGCGCGTCAAGTGCAGGCCGACATCGCCGAGATGGCGATGGAACGCCAGGCGCTTAAGGCTTAAGCGACTTTATAGGTGCGACGAGCGCGCTGCGGGTTACGCAGCGCGGCTCGCAAACAGCGACGGTTGGTAGGGTCTGGCGTAGCCGGGCTCTGTGCTTGCGACCGGGCGCATTTCCAGCTCGATCGACGCCAATGGTTGGAGCAGCGCCAAGATGCTCTCCAGCGTGGCGTTCGGGTTCAGCCAAGTTGCCATCCCGGCGTCATCGAGAACCACCGGCATGCGGTCGTGGATCGAGGCCAGCATGCGGTTCGCGGGACACGTGATGTAGGCGAAGCTTTCGACCGTGCGGCCGGCGGGTGAGGGGGAGCGGCCCCAGAGGGCTGCGATCATCAGCGGGCGGCCGTTCCTGAGACGAAACGTGAATTCGCGCGTTTTGACGCCGGCGACACGCTTCCACTCATAAAATTGGTCGGTCGGTACGACGCAGCGCTGGGTGTTCATGAGCCGGCGCCACTCCGGCGTTTCGACCATCGCGTCAGCCTGTAGGCTCATCAACGGCTGGTGTTCCGGCTCGCTGCGTCTCCAATCCGGGGCGAGGCCCCAGCGCATCGGGGATAGCACCAGCTCGCCGACGTCGGCGCGGCGGATAACAACGCGCTTGGCGCTGGGGTCGCCGTCCCAGCGGCGGCGCGGGCTAATGCGTAGTGCCTCGTTCTGGCTCCAAGCGTGGGCGTTAAGCCGAAGCACTTTCGCCGGGTCAGTGATTTCTCGTTTGCCGAACATCGTCTTGCCTATCGCTTCATTCGTGCCCCAAGTGTGTTTGTTCACGATTTGTTCACGCATGTCAAGTGCGGTGGTTGTGCGGTGTTGCCGGGTGCGGTCCGTCTTCCTAGGGTCGGCTTGTTGGGTCGGGAGTTGCCATGAGCCGGTTGGTGTTGGCGTCAGCGTTGTTGGCGGCGCTCACAGTCTTTTTCGCGTTTGCAGGGCAGGCCCAAGAGGCATGGATATCGCTCAAGGGCGCCAACAAGGCACGGATCCTCAGCGCCACTGAGAGTGTGGATGCGGGTAAGCGGCGTCAGCTCGTCGCCAGCTTCGTTTTGAGCGAGCCCGGCGTTGTTGCCGATCATGTCCGCGTGATCGAGATCGCCGACCAGCTTTTTGGGCGCGTCGTGTTGGTGCCGGCGGACCAGAAAGGTTTCAAGCGCGTGCTGATCAATCTGCTTGCGGGCGAGGGGAGCTCAGCCGACGGCGCTGTACAGAAGTTCGAGGGGTTTACCTACGTGCGGCGCAGCAATGGTGTGTGGTTGCGTCAGGCCGGGCCCGAGCCGTGGAAGGTCGCGCAGGACCCGAAGTGGGTGCCGCTGCAAGCGCAATTGGTGCAGCTCTCCACGGGTGCGGTCTATGTCGATTTCATCGGAGAGATCTTTGCGCCGGCTGGTTCGACGAAGGCGCTAGGCATCGAGATGCGGTCGAGCACGCCCGCAACGAACATTCCCGGAAAATACGCGGAGATCAGAGAGCTTTGGACGCGGCTTGCCTATGACAAGCTAAAGACCGACGGGTTTGATTTCGTTCACATCGACAATTTCACTGAGCCGCAACGCGGCCGGTTCCATGTCCGCCAGCGTGTCTATCTCGACATTCGCCGACCCGAGGGTGGCGACTGGCCGGAGCTGCCGGGAACGGCGCCGCTTGAAGGCGCGAAAGAACCGTTGGTCGCGGGCACTATCTTTGAGGATGATTCCACGCGCTTTGCCTTGGCGGCTGTCGGTTCTGCTGGTGATGTTCGCAGCCGCAGCGAAGCCATGGGGGGCGCTACCGTCGGCGTTGCAGAGCGCGAGCTCCCGCGAGGACTGCCCATGGTGGCTTCCGACTATCTCAAGCCAGCGCAATGAAGGCTTCGCCCTTTTTTGCGGGGCATGGCAGACTTAGGGTCAATGTGCGTCGTACCCACTCGCGGTGCGGATGAAAACACGATCATGAGGGACACCGGAATATGGCTGGACAAGTAGAGGCAACGGCGCCGGAGAGTGGTGATGTTGAGCTGCGACGGGTGCTTGGACCGTGGCAGCTGATCGGCATCGGCATCGGCGCAATTATCGGTGCAGGCATTTTCGTCATCACCGGCCAGGCGGCGGCAGACCATGCCGGGCCGGCGATCGTGCTCTCGTTCGTGTTTGCGTGTGTCGGCTGTGCGTTTGCCGGTCTCTGCTATGCCGAGCTTGCGGCAATGATCCCCGCATCGGGCGGCGCCTATACCTATGCCTATGCGGCGTTCGGCCGGCTCGTCGGCTTCATGATCGGTTGGGACCTTTGCCTCGAATACGGCATGGCGGCGAGCACCGTCGCGGTTGGGTGGGGCGGGTACTTCAAGGCGCTATTGGGGCATGTCGGTGTCGAGGTGCCGGCGCAGTTCGCGTCAGCTCCTTTCGCGCAGGGAGCCGACGGAAGTTTGGTGACGACAGAGGCGATCGTGAATCTTCCCGCGGTCGGCGTGGTCGCCATCCTAACCGCGCTCTTGATTCTGGGCATTCGTTCGTCCGCGGGTTTCAACAATGCAATGGTGCTGTTGAAGGTCGGAATCGTCTTGGCGGTTATTGCATTTGGCCTGCCGCTTATCTCCGGGGAAAATTTAACCCCGCTCATTCCAGAGAACACGGGCAAGTTCGGTGAATTCGGATGGAGCGGCATCTTGGCGGCGTCCGGCGTCATCTTCTTTGCGTATATCGGGTTCGATAGCGTGTCGGTTGCCGCGCAAGAGGCGAAGAACCCGCAGCGAGATTTGCCGATCGGCATTCTTGGGTCGCTCGCGATCTGTACCGTTCTCTACATTCTAATGTCGCTGACGATGGTGGGCCTTGCGCACTACTCAACGCTCAAGGTGGACGCGCCGGTGTCGGTTGCCATTGCGGCTGCGGGCGAAGAGTTGGCTTGGTTGAGGACGTGGGTCGAAGTCGGCGCGATCGCCGGCCTATCAACCGTCATTCTCGTTTCGCTCTATGGGCAAACGCGCATCTTTTATGCGATGTCGCGCGATGGGTTTCTGCCGGCAGCCTTCTCAAAGATCGATCCAAAGTCGAGGACCCCGGTGGTTAGCACGCTGATCATCGGTGCGGTTGTGGCGCTCTTCGCCGGGTTGTTTCCGCTCGACATTCTGGGCGACATGGTTTCGGCGGGTACGCTGATCGCGTTCATCCTGGTGTGCGTCGCCGTCATGGTTCTGCGGGAGACGCGGCCGAACGTGAAGCGGCCGTTCAAGACACCGTTCTATCCGGCAGTTCCGATCCTCGGCATTATCGTGTGCGGTATGATGGTGTGGCCGTTGTTGGAGACGCTGTGGTGGCGCGTGCTCGGTTGGATGGCCATCGGGCTTGTCATCTACTTGGTCTACGGCATCTGGCACGCGAAAGAGCCCATGTGGAAGCTCGTGGACGAGCCGCCGGCGAAGTAACTACTTCGCCGCTGCTTGTGTTGCCGGTTGCGCCGCCTTTTTGCGCGGCGCAACGCGCAGCGCGTGGGCGACGTTTGCCGCCATCTTGTCGGTCATGTAGCCGAGGTCGTTGATTGCGCCGTCGTAGGTTCCGCGCCAAACAGGGTGACGGCTGTTGGCAAGGCGGAGCGCGATGACCAGGCGCGGCCCGGTCTTGCGCACACTACCTTCAACGCAGATGCCCGACGTGCCGTCGCTCATGTGCGGCTCGATCCGCTCGAAGTGTTTGAGGCGCGCGGTGAGTTCGCGCGCGATCGTCGTGCCGAGGTAGAGGTGGTTCGGGTCTGGCTTCAGTTCTTTCAGTGGGCGCACGATCACGCGTAGCGGGCCGTCGGACGGGATCGGCTGGGGGCGGGTGCGCATCATGGTGCGCACGACGAGCACGAGGATCGCCGCCACGACGCCAAGCCCCGTCAGAATCCACAATTGTTCGTCGCCAGGCGGCATCTTCCCTCGAACGCCGTGCCGCAATTCCTGGCGCGCTGTTGCTTGACCGCGCGCTAGGATTGCCCACGACTCAATCCAAGCGTTCTACGCAACACTTGTCCAGGAGGAAGCGTCCCTCATGTCGTTCGGTGAGAGCATCGCGCCTGTTGTTGGGCGCTGCCTGTTGGCGTCGCTTTTCATCCTCTCAGGCATTGGCAAGCTCGAGTACTGGGACGCCACGGCGCAGTCCATGGCGGCGCACGGCCTGACGGCGGTCGGGCCGTTGCTGGCGCTGTCGGTGGTCATCGAGCTCGGGGCGGGGGTGGCGCTCGTCGCGGGGTTTCGGACGCGGCTGATGGCGTTGGTGCTGTTCTTGTTTACGCTCGTCGTCAGTTTTCTGATGCACGACTTCTGGACGATCACAGACAATCCGGAGCTGGCGCGAACAGAGACGCAGCTCTTCGCCAAGAACATGGCGATTGCCGGCGGTCTGTTGCTGCTGGTGGGCCTGGGTGCCGGCCGTCTGTCGTTTGACGGCTGGCGCGGCGAAGAAGATTAGCTACTCGGTCACGCCCGGTCGCATCATGTCTTGCCGCGTCAGGCTGAAGACGATGATGAGGAACGAGTATGCGATATATTCCGCCAAGATCGAGATTGGCTCAAGCTTTGGGATCATCGCTTGAACGTCGGCGGCGAGTGTCGCCATCGTGCTGCCGGTCAGGAGCAGGATTCCGACGTGGTGCATGACTAGTGCGATCGCGGCCAAGATGAAGCCTGGGACGATGCGGTTCGTGAAGACGCAGAGCACGAGACTAAGTGGAATTGCGAGGATGACCCACTCCAGCGTGAAGACGTGGTTCACCAGATCGATAAACTGCTTTTCCATATTCCTACCCACCTAGGCGGCCCGAGCGTTGTCCGCCGGCGCGCGCGATCCCCAATAATAGCACAACCGAACCCGGCGGCGCGCGCCCCAAGCTTGCGCCGCCAGAACTTCAAATTTCGACCCGCCCGCTAGTGTCCGTGTCCGTGTCCGCCAGCGTTCACGGCGTTGCGGATCATATGAACGACCGTGATCACAATGGCAAATGCCAGGAAGTAAACCGTCAGGTCGCCCACCGACATGACCTTCAAGTCGTTCCAAGCGGTTGTCGGAAGGGCCATCGGATTCGCCCCCTGCGTGATTGCATAGCCGAGCTTCAACAAGCCGTAGAGCACGAGTGCCCCCACCGTCACCTGCACGATGCGGCGTACCTCGCCGAGCACCATGCCGGAGCCGACGATCACGACCAGCATGATTAAGAGTGAAATCGTGTCGGCTCCGCCGAACACGCGTTGAACGATCTCGAGCATCTCTTGCAGGATTGCCGTTAGTCCCTGCGTTAGCCCGTTTGCCGTTGCGTCCATGTCCCTCTAAGCCCCTCCCCGGGCGTTTTTCGTTCGGGCAAAAGAGTAGCCGAATTCCCGCAGACCGCGAGTCGAGCCGTGCGGGGAACGCGGTGCTTGTGGCGGGGCTGCAACGGTGTTTTCGGCGGGTTTCGGCTGCGACCGTTTGGTTATCGCGGGTCGAGTGGCGAGCGAGGGGCTTCGCAGGTGCAGCACGGCCGGACGCACGAAGGCCGGGCTTGAGGGGCGCGTTCCCTCAAAAGCCCGGCCTTCGATGTCTTCGAATGATCCGTGTGCGGACTAGTTGCGGTACTGCTGGACGCGCGTTGTGCGCAGGCCCGCCAGACCGTACTTGTCGATCGCCCGTTGCCAGGCGAGGAATTCTTCCACCGTCAGCGTGTAACGGTTGCAGGCCTCTTCAAGGCTCAGCAAACCACCGCGGACTGCTGCCACGACTTCCGCTTTGCGGCGGATGACCCAACGCTTCGTGTTGGGTGGCGGCAGATCTGCGATCGTCAAGGGACTCCCATCGGGTCCGATGACGTAGGTTACACGGCCATGCCGTTCTTCACTCATCACTGTACGCGCTCCCGTATTCACTACACCCCATTTTGCGGAGAGCCTACGCGAAGGCTCCTAATTTTCCGGTTCCGAGGTTGGTTAGGTTGATATTGCGCAGGTACCCAGCAATCCGCGTGCCAGGCACAATTCTTTGTTTAGGTGCGTAAACGCTGTGTCCCTGAAAGTGCCGCAAACGCTTGCGCTGCGTGCGGTTCGGCTTGGGCGCCGTTATGAATTGGGATGCGATTGCGTAACGAAGGTGAATGACATTTCGCTCAGCGCGCGCTCGCGCCTGTCTCGCGATGGGACACCGGTCATTCGCGCGGAAAAAAAATCTCGTGCGACGCGGGGGCTGCGCCGTCTGGAGGCGGCATTTGCGGCTGCCGGAACCACGCGAACTAGCGTCCATGGCTGCTACCCTTTCGCCCCCTGGACTGAGAGGAAACCTAGGGCAAATCAGCGCTCCGGCAAGGCGCGGTTCCGCCAGGCGCTTGCTTGGGGGGTAAGGGTGCGGTAATCGCCGCTCGCATGATGACGAGCGACGACATCCGTGAACTGATGAATCTGCCGGGAGACCCTGCGCGGACGCGCGTCGTCGCGGCGATGTCGGGCGGCGTAGACAGTGCGGTTGCGGCGGCGCTGGTTAAGCGTGCCGGCTTTGACGTCGTGGGTGTGACGCTGCAGCTTTATGCGAGCGACGGGCAGCCCAAGCGCAAGGGTTCGTGCTGTGCGGGGCAGGATATCTACGACGCAAAGGCTGCGGCGGAGCGCATCAGCATACCGCACTATACGCTCGACTATGCGGAGCGGTTCCGGAAGTCCGTAATGGAGGATTTCGCGGCGTCCTATGCGCGCGGCGAGACGCCGATTCCGTGCGTGAAGTGCAACGAGACCGTGAAGTTCCGGGACCTACTTGCGGCGGCGCAGGACATGGGTGCGAGCGCGCTGGTGACGGGGCATTACATCCGCCGTTTGGACGGCCCCCATGGACCGCAGCTGCACCGTGCTATCGACGCGTCGCGCGACCAGAGCTACTTCCTTTTTGCGACAACGCGGGCGCAGCTCGACTTCGTGCGCTTTCCGCTTGGTGGCTTGCCGAAGAGCGAGACACGCGCGCTTGCGGCGGAGATGGGTTTGGCGCTTGCCGATAAGCCGGACAGCCAGGACATCTGCTTCGTGCCGAACGGGCGCTACAGCGACGTCGTGCAGAAGCTCAAGCCCGGTGCGATCGAACCCGGCGAGATCGTCGATCTTTCGGGCAAGGTGCTCGGGCGGCATGACGGCGTGATCAACTTCACGGTCGGGCAGCGCAAGGGGCTCGGCCTTTCGCATCACGAGTCGCTGTTTGTGATCCGCATCGATGCGGCGAAGCGCGAGGTCGTTGTCGGTCCGCGCGAAGCGCTGGCGACGAAGCGCGTCTTCTTGCGCGACATGAATTGGCTGGATGCGCCGCTTTCGGCGGATCCGCGCGCTGTGCTCGCGCGCGTGCGGTCGACGCGCGAGCCGGTGCGTGCGGAAATTCGTGCCGCCGCCGGTGGCGCCGAGGTCGAATTGCTGGCGCATGAGGAAGGCGTCGCGCCGGGGCAGGCATGCGTACTCTACGATGCGGTTGAGCCCAGCCGGATGCTGGGCGGCGGCTGGATCGTAAAGGGCGAGGCCGCGCTCGCGGCTTAACGTCCGTTTGCCTTGACAGGGTGAACCCCCGCGCCTTACATCCCGCCCTCTTTTCCGCGTGGCAGCGTAGCTCAGTGGTAGAGCAGGGGAATCATAATCCCTTGGTCGGGTGTTCAAATCACCCCGCTGCTACCACTTTTTTCCGCGTAGGACCTCTCCGATGCCGGTGACCCTCGACGACGTGCGGCGCGCGGCGGCGGCGATCAAGGGCCAAGTCGAGCGGACACCCTGTCAACGGTCGCGCACCCTTTCGCAGATCATGGGCGCCGAGGTTTTCATCAAGTTCGAGAACTTGCAGTTCACGGCCTCGTTCAAAGATCGCGGCGCGTTGAACAAGCTGTTGTCGCTGACACCGGCCGAGCGAAAGGCGGGCGTGATCGCGATGTCGGCCGGCAATCATGCGCAGGCAGTCGCCTATCACGCGTCGCGGCTTGGGATTCCGGCCACGATCGTCATGCCGGAGACGGCGCCGTTCGTGAAGGTCAAGCACACCAAGGAGTACGGCGCGCGCGTCGTGCAGAAGGGGATGGCGCTTTCGGACTGCGAGCAGATCACGAACGAGATTGCGGCGAAGGAAGGGCTCGTCTTCGTGCACCCTTACGACGACGAGAAGATCATCGCCGGCCAAGGGACGATCGGGATTGAGATGCTCGAGGATTTTCCCGACCTCGACACGATCGTCGTGCCCATCGGCGGCGGGGGCATGATTTCCGGCATTGCGGTGGCGGCGAAGGCGCTGAAGCCTTCGATCAGGATCGTCGGTGTGGAGACCGCGCTTTATCCCTCGATGCGCAATGTGCTGCGGGGCGATGCCCCGGTCGCCGGCGGGCAGTCGATCGCGGACGGTATCGCGGTGAAAAACGCTGGCCAGATCACACGCGAGATCTGCCGGCAGTTTGTCGACGAGCTGTTGCTGGTTTCGGAAGAGTCGATCGAACGGGCCATTGCGCTGCTGCTCGCCATCGAAAAGACCGTTGCGGAGGGTGCAGGCGCGACCGGGTTCGCCGCGCTGCTCGAGCATCCGGCGCTGTTCAAGGGGCGCAAAGTGGGCGTCGTTTTGTGCGGCGGCAACATCGACCCGCGCCTTCTTGCCAACGTGATTATGCGGGAGCTCAGCCGGGAGAGGCGGGTTCTGACAATCGGGGTCGAGATCGAGGATCGGCCGGGGATTCTGGCGAAGGTCGCGGCGATCGTCGGCGATGCCGGCGCAAACATCATCGAGGTTCAGCACGAACGGATGCTGACCGATTTGCCCGCGAAGGGCGCTCAGCTGCGCATCACCATGGAAACGCGCGATCCGGCGCATGCGGATGCGATTTGCGCGGCGGTGCGCGGAGCGGGCTATGTGGTGCGCGTGCAGGATATGAAGGCGCATCAGTAAGTGGGGCGCCAGCATGCCCCGCTTTCGGCGCGGGAGCTCGGCATTGCGCTTGCCTTAGAACGCGGTCTTGCGACATGACGTTTGCCGTGACGTTTCGAGAGCGGTTGATGCAAGAACTGGCGGCACGGAAGGCTGCGAACCCGCGCTATTCGCTGCGTGCGCTTGCGACGTTGCTTGGCGCCGATCACGCGACGCTGTCGCAGATATTGCGCGGGAAACGGCAGGTTCCGGTCGACCGGATCGAGCCATGGGCGCGCAAACTCAAGCTCTCGCTCGAGGAGACTTCGGTCTATGCCGCGGTGGCACGGATCGCCGACGAGCAGGCGCGGGCCTCGCATGAAGCGCTTCGACAGTGGGCGGCGGAGATGATGGCCCTTCTGAGCCAAGCGGTGCATCGCGAGATGCTCCGGCTCACGCGCGAACGCGGGTTCAAAAGCGACAGCCGGTCGGTCGCGTCGGCGATCGGCGTTGCGGTCGATGAGGTGAACATTGCGCTGAGCCGGATGCTGAGGCTGGGCTTGATGGAAGTCGATGCGGGTGGGGTGTGGCACGACAAGACCGGTCTTGCCGAGATCACGCCCCAGAGTTTTCGCAAGTATGTGGCAGAGCGGGTGCCCAGCCCGCTTGCCAACAAAGGAGGTTGACGCGTGGGCAATCCGGTGACGCAGTTCCAAATTCTTGCGAAGAAGCCCGACGAGACGGCCGCATTCTTCGCGAAACTGTTCGATTGGCGGATCGATGCCAACAACCCGATGGGCTATCGGCGCATCGATACGGGATCAAGCGAAGGCATTCAGGGCGGCATCTGGCCCGCACCGCCGCAAGCCCCGGACTTCGTGCAGCTCTTCATCGGTGTCGACGACGTGAAGGCAAAGGTCGCCGAAGCTCAGAAGCTTGGCGCCAAGTTGTTGATCCCGCCCACCGTTCTGCCGGAAGGCGACGAGATGGCGGTGCTGGTCGATCCCAACGGGATGTCGTTTGCGGTTTGGCGGCAGGCGCGTTAGCGCTCGAACTTTACGCTGAGCACAATCGACGACATCGTCTTTTGTACGCCTTTCAAGCGGCCGATGGCGTCGAGGATGCCGTCGATCTTGGCCGTCGTTTCGGCGGCGACTTCGGCCATCATGTCGAAGGTGCCGGAGATGGCGGCGAGGGAGCGGACTTCGGGCATCTTTTTCAGGTCGGCGGTGACGCTGGCCGCCATCTTCGGGTCGACGCTGATCATCACATGGGCGGCGATTTGGCGTTCGGCGAAGTCTTCGCCGCTTCGGATCGTGTAGCCGGCGATGATGCCGCTGCGCTCCAGCCGCGCGATGCGTTCCTGGACGGTCGAGCGGGCGAGATCGAGCTTGCGCGCCAGGCTTGAGACGCTCTCGCGGGCGTCGGCGCGGAGCAGGTTCAAGAGCTTGCGGTCGGTGTCAGCCAGTGTGGTCATTCCGGCAATATGACGGGTAACCCGTTAATTTGCTATTCCCGTTAGCGACTTTCGACGGTTTGGCGGCTGCAAATCGGCGGAAAGGGGGGGTAGCGTCATCGCTTCATCTGGATTCGAAAGGCAGTTCCATGGCGACGAAGCTCATTCTCCTCGGCGGCGGCAAAATCGGGAGCGCGATTACGGCGATGCTGGGCGCCACGGGCGACTATCAACTGACGGTCGCGGACCGCGATGCGGAGAGCCTGAAGCGGCTGCCGACGAAGAACGCGAAGACCATGGTGCTCGATGTCGCCGATCCGGCGGCGCTGCGCGCGGCGATGAAGGGGCACGATATCGTCGTCTCGGCGATGCCCTATCATCTGACGCCCGTGATCGCGGGGGCGGCGAAGGACAGCGGCGCGCACTATTTCGATTTGACGGAAGACGTCGAGAGCACGCGGGTCGTGAAGAAGCTGGCCGCTGGCGCGGACACTGCGTTCGTACCGCAATGCGGGCTGGCGCCGGGGTTCATCTCGATCGTCGCGCACGACATGACGAAGAAGTTCGAGAGCCTGCGCGACGTGAACATGCGCGTGGGCGCGCTGCCGGTCTATCCGACGAATGCGCTGAAGTACAATCTGACCTGGTCGACGGATGGGCTCATCAACGAATACTGCAACCCGTGCGAGGCGATCGTCGACGGGCATCTGCGCGAAGTGCCGGCCTTGGAAGAGATGGAGCATTTCTCGCTCGACGGCGTCGACTATGAGGCGTTCAACACGTCGGGCGGCCTCGGCACGCTCGCCGAGACGCTGCAGGGCAAGATCGAGAACTTGAACTACAAGACCGTGCGCTATCCGGGTCACCGCGATATCATCAAGACGCTCGTGCGCGACCTGCGTTTGGGTCAGCGGCGCGATATCATGAAGGACGTGCTGGAGACGGCGATCCCGATCACGCTACAGGACGTGGTCTTGGTGTTCGTGACGGTGTCGGGTCAGCAGCATGGGCAGCTGACGCAGGAAAGTTATGCTAAGAAGGTCTACGCGCACGAAGTTGACGGTAAGCTGATGAGCGCCATTCAGATCACGACGGCGGCCGGCATCTGCGCGATGGTCGATATGCTGGTTGCGGGCAAACTGCCGAACAAGGGCTTTGTGCGGCAGGAACAGGCGGATCTGAAGGCATTTCTCGCGAACCGGTTCGGCCGCGTTTACGCATAAGGAGGACCGACGATGGTTGCGGATGTTCTGAAGGCGCTGGGTGTTTCGGCGGAAGAGGTTTCGCGCGGCGATCTGATTGTCAGGAGCCCAATCGATGGGGCCGAGCTTGGACGCGTAAAGAGCGACAGCCCGGACGGCGAGGTCGATCTGAAGGTTGGATGGTCGGTCATTGCGTTCAAAGAGTGGCGCGAAGTGCCAGCGCCCCGGCGCGGTGAGCTCGTGCGGCTGTTCGGCGAGGAACTGCGCGCGAACAAGGAAGCGCTTGGGCGGCTTGTAACGTTGGAGGCCGGCAAGATCCTGCAAGAGGGCCTGGGCGAAGTGCAGGAGATGATCGACATCTGCGATTTCGCGGTCGGTCTGTCGCGTCAGCTCTATGGTTTGACGATCGCGTCCGAGCGGCCGGGCCATCGCATGATGGAGACGTGGCATCCGCTGGGTCCTGTCGGCGTGATCAGCGCGTTCAATTTTCCGGTCGCGGTGTGGGCGTGGAATGCGGCGCTGGCGCTCGTGTGCGGCGACAGCGTGATCTGGAAGCCGTCGGAGAAGACGCCGCTCACCGCCCTGGCGACGCAGAAGCTGTTCGAGCGCGCGGCGGTAAAGTTCGGCAATGCGCCGAAAGGGTTGTCGCAAGTGATCCAGGGCGGGCGCGTGATCGGCGAACAACTCGCTGCGAATCCGCACGTGCCGCTGATTTCGGCTACAGGCTCGACGCGCATGGGCAAGGCCCTGGCGCCGGTCGTGGCTGCGCGGCTTGGGCGCTCGCTGCTTGAGCTCGGCGGCAACAACGCAATGATCGTGGCGCCGTCGGCGGATCTCAAGCTTGCGGAGCGCGCGATCACGTTTGCGGCGGTTGGCACGGCGGGGCAGCGTTGCACGACGCTGCGTCGGCTCTTTGTGCACGAATCCGTGCATGAGAAGTTGGTTGCCCGACTAAAGACCGTTTATGGCGCGATCAAAATCGGCAATCCGCTTGAGACCGGCACGCTCGTCGGGCCACTGATCGACAAAGCGGCGTTCGACGGTATGCAGAACGCGCTTTCGCAGGCGAAGGCACAGGGCGGCAAGGTGACCGGCGGCGCGCGCGCGCTGGAAGCGCAATATCCGAACGCTCACTACGTGCAGCCCGCAATCGTCGAAATGCCGACGCAGAGCGAGGTCATGCGGCACGAAACGTTCGCACCGATCTTGTATGTGCTCCCTTACAGCAACTTCGACGAAGCCCTGCGATTACAGAACGGCGTCGTGCAAGGCCTCTCGTCGTGCATCTTCACGCGCGACATGCAGGAGGCCGAACGCTTCGTCGCGGCGGCGGGCAGCGATTGCGGCATCGCGAACGTGAACATCGGCCCTTCCGGCGCCGAGATCGGCGGCGCGTTCGGCGGCGAGAAGGAGACGGGCGGCGGGCGCGAGTCGGGTTCGGATTCCTGGAAGGCCTATATGCGCCGGCAGACGGCGACGGTGAACTACTCGAACGCACTGCCGCTCGCGCAGGGGATCAAGTTCGATACGGAGTAGGCTTGGAGGACGGGCGAGACGCCCGCGCCCCCAAGACTGCGCTCAGTCGCGCGGGAGTTCGCGCACCTCGACCGTGCCGCCGGCTTCGTAGACCGGGTTGCCGGCGACGAGCAGTTTGGCCGCGGCGAGGCTTGTCGCTGTGATGCGGATGTAGCCGGTGAGGTGCTTGGCGATGGGTGGCGCCTTACCGTTCTTGCGGACGCATTCGCCGCTGCCGATAGAACTGCCGCCTTCGAAAGCGCCAGACTCGCGCAAGCGCTTGAAGTAGTCCTCCCAGCCATCGTCGGCACTGCCCGGCGCCACGTCGTCGTGCATAAGGAGCATGAAGTCGGGCACGGTGGCGTTACCCGTCCGACCACATGCGGAGCAGGTTCGCATGGCATCTGGAAAGCACGTCGAACTCGCGGGATTTCTTTTCCTTTTCGAAAATCGCGCGGCGGGTGAGGTCGAGGTCGTAGAGGATTTCGCGCTTGTCGGCTTCGCGGACGTAGCTTTGGCACCAACCCACTGCCGCTTGGCGTTCGCCGCGGGTGACGGCGGTCACGCGGTGGAGCGTCGTTGACGGATAGATGATCATTTGGCCGGGTTTGAGTTTGAATGGCTTCTCGCCGGCCGACGTTTCCATCACAAGTTCGCCGCCGTCGTATGTTGCCGGGTCGGATAGGAACAGCGTGAAGGAAATGTCGCTGCGCAGGTTGTGCATGTGCGGATCATCGACATGCGTGCCGTACTCCATGCTGTCGCGATACCGGCTGAACAGTAGCGGCGTGACGTGGCGTGGGCGGGCGGCCATGCGAAAGGTGCCGTTGCGCATGATCGCTTCGGTTACGGCTTTGTTCATCGGCTGGTAGTCGGGTTGCTGGCGATCGATCTGTTGGTTGTTCTTCACAAGCTTGGCGTGCCAGCCCGCGGTCGTTGTGCCATCGACATACTTCATCGCGGCAAGGCGTTCGGTGAGCTTTTTGAGGTCGTTTTCGGTGAGGATGTCAGGGATAACCAGGATCATGTCTTTGCCTAGGGAATCATTGTTTGAGGTAGGTTTTAACTTCCGGCCGCTCGCGGAGCCAGCCAGCCCAACGGGCCATCACCTTAGCGATGCGGCCAGGGTCGACGCCAAGTTGAGCCATGGCCACGCCGCCGTTTACACTCTCACGGTATTCGGCAATGAGACCGTCGCGAAGCACGAAACGGCTCATACCGTCGATGACCACCTCTTTGCCCTTATAGGCTTCGATCGTCGAGGTGAATTTCGAGAGCGACCAGGCATAGCCGACGCCGCCGTTCACAACGGGGTCGAACATGCGCCAGTCATAGTTCGCGGCGTCTCGGTGGAAGAGGTTCACCAGCATGTCTTCAATCGATGCGCGGCCCGTGTGGGGGCCGTAGATGTAGTCGTGATAGACGCCATCTTCGGTGAAGCAGGCGGCGAATGCTTTGCCATCACCGCGGGAAGCTGCGTTCGAGAAGCGGTCGAGTAGGGCTTTGAAGTCTTGCTGGTTCATCGTCATGCCCTCGCGGTGACGAGCCAAACGGCGGCACCGAGTTTGATCGGCGTCGTCTTGGCGTGCGGGGTTAGCGCCTCTCGCAACGCGGCGGCGGCTTGTTGCTTCTGCGCAGGTGAAGCATCGGTGAGCGCGCGCGAGATCGGACCGAATTCTTGTAGGTAGGCCACGGCATCGTCGAGCGTGTTACCGATTTCCACTTGGGCGTCGAACGGCTTCAGCGTGATCGCATCGAAACCGCCGGAAGCCATGATGCGGCGGATGCGGGCGGGGTCGGCGAAGGCGAACGGGCCCGGATCCTCGGGGCCGAGTTGCGGTTGCGGCGGTACGTGCGGGCGGACGGCCATGATCGGCACGCGAACCCATTCGTTCTCGCGCCAGTCGCGCCAACAGACGAAGGCGACGCGGCCTGTTTGCTTCAACGCTTGGCGCATATTCGCAAAGGCTTCGTCGGGGTTCGCGAAGAACATCACGCCGAAGCGGGAGAACAGGAGGTCGAATGCATGCGGTTCGAAGCGGTGGCTGGCGGCGTCGGCTTCACTGAAAGCGATGTTCGGTGCGCTCGCGCGCTTCTTGGCAAGGGCCAGCATCGGCGCCGAGATGTCGGCACCGAGGACACGGCCCGTGGCGGTGACCGTTTCAGCGAGCTTGATCGAGGTGTCGCCGCAACCGCAGCCAATGTCGAGGACGTGTTCGCCGGGCTTGGCTGCGGCGGCTCGCAGCGCGGCCTCGCTAAGGGGGGACAGCATCGCGTCGAGGCGCGTCTGCTGCGCCGCCCAGCGTCGGCCAACGTCTCCGTTCCAATAGGCGATTTGATCTGCGTTCGTTTGGGTCATGTCCCCTTACTCAGTGGCTATGATCGTCAGAGAGGCAATTGGAATGCGAATGATCGGCGAGGACCTTGATGACGCGGCATTCCGAGACGCGACCGTGAGCGGAATGGCGGACCATGCGGCGGAGTTCGCCGCGGAGGCTTTCGAGTCGTGTGATCTTGGCCTCAACGTCTGCGAGCACGCCGCGCGCGACGCGGTCAACCTCGGCGCACGGCTGGTCTGGTTTGTCTACGATGCGCAGCAACTCGCGGATAGCGTCGATTGGGAAGCCGAGTTCGCGGGCGTGGCGGATGAAGGCCAAGCGGTCGGCGTGCGCTCTTGAGTAACGGCGCTGGCCGCCTTCGCTGCGTGCGGGGGAAGGCATCAGGCCTTCAGCCTCGTAGAAGCGGATTGTCTGGACTTTGGTGGCTGCGCGTTTGGCGAGTTTGCCAATGGTCAGGTCGTCAGCCATTTTTTCGCTCTTGAAGCTACAGTGACTGTAGCATGTAAACTGTGGGCGTGAAGAAGGAATCAGTGCGAATGGACGCTTGTTGCCCCGCACCATCGCCCAGTACCTCGCCCGCCTACCGGCGCGTGTTGTGGATTGCGCTCGCCGTCAACGCCGCGATGTTCTTGGTCGAGGTTGTGGCAGGTGTTGCGGCGGAGTCGGTTTCGTTGCAGGCCGACGCGCTCGATTTCTTCGGGGATGCGGCGAACTATGGGTTGAGCCTGGCCGTGCTCACCATGGCGGCGGGGTGGCGGGCGCGGGCTGCGCTCGTCAAAGGCTTGAGCATGGGGGTGTTCGGGCTTTGGGTAATCGTGGCCGCCGTGATGAATGTGATGGGCGATACGGTGCCGCATGCGCCGACGATGGGTGTGATTGGTTTCCTCGCGCTTCTCGCCAATTTGGGCGTCGCGGTGTTGCTCTATCGCTATCGCGAGGGCGACGCGAACATGCGCTCCGTTTGGCTGTGCACGCGCAACGATGCGATCGGCAATGTGATGGTGATGGTTGCGGCGCTCGGCGTGTTCGGTACGGGAACGTTGTGGCCGGACGTGATCGTTGCCGCGGCTATGGCGTCACTTGCGCTGAGTGCGGCCTGGCAGACCGTTCGACTGGCGCTTGCTGAATTGCAGGGTGTCGCGGCGCCGGCTGATGCGCATGCCCACGGGCACGCGCATCATCATCGGTAAGGTTAGGCGGCGGCTTCGTTGCTCAGGTGCGGGGCGAGGACGCTGGCTTGATTTAGGAACGTTTCCGCCGCGCGGTCGAGGCGCTGGCGGGCCGCGAATAGCGACAGCCTTGCAGCTTCGATCTCATCGTTCGTCGAGAACAGTTCGGACGGCGCCTTCAGGGCTAGTCCGCGTTCGCCGGCGACGAGCGTGATGTGACCGATCGCGTGGCGGGGGTGGCCGCCGTCGGGCAGCACCACTTCGATCGAGGCGCGGTTACCGTCGATCAGGTTCACGCCTTCGAACGTGGCGCCGCCGGCGACAGTGTCGATGCGCGAACGCAGTTCCTCGTAACGATCGGCCACCATGGCACGCTTCGTCAGGTCGGGGTTCGACAGTGCCTCGGCGGTCAGGTCGAGCGCTTCGGAGAGGAAGTTGTTGATGCTGTCGATCGCGACCAGCGTGCCTTCGACGGTTGAGACGGCGCGGGCGGCATGCTCGGCGAGTGTCACGATCGAGTACGAGCCGCGGCGCGTTTGGCGCAGCGCGCGGTCGATGCCCGAGCGTATATCAACCGGCTCGACCGGCGCTTCGATAACGTCCGCCTCTTCCTTCGGCGTCAAGACGCGACGGGCGAATTTGAACAGGCTTTGCGCGTCGGCGCGCTTTTGTTCGAACGACATGGGGACCCCAGGCTTGAGCTAAACTTTGCGCTTACTTTATCCCGTCAGGGGTTAGGGAACGCTTTACCCGGGGGCTCGGATTGCGTTTAAAGCTTTCTTACCATGACCACTCGATTTCAGCGTATTGCCAGTGTTTCCTTCACCGCCATGCATCGCGCAGCGAAATTGGCGCGCACCGGACGCTGGCCCCTAACGATTGGTGTACGGATCATCGTCCGCGACGAGGCTGCTCGCGTGCTGTTGGTCCGGCATACCTATGCGCCGGGCTGGCACTTTCCCGGCGGGGCGATCGATAAGCGCGAGACGGCCGCCGATGCAGCCGTGCGCGAGTTGCGGGAAGAAGCGCTGATCGAGGCAACGACTCCGCCGCGGCTCGTCGGCGTCTATCTCAGCCTCTATCAGAAAAAGTCCGACCACATCGTTTTGTTCGAAGCCGGGGCATGGCAGCCGATCGAAGGCCGCAAGCGCCAGCTTGAGATTGCGGAAACGGGGTTCTTTCCGATCGGTGCTTTGCCCGAAGGTACGACGGGCGCAACGCGGCGCCGGCTTGCCGAGCTGCTCGGCGAGGCCGCGCAGAGCGCTGCGTGGTGAGCGCTAAAGCGGTGCGTATTTGTCTTTCCACGGGCGGGCTTGTTCCAGCTGGGCACCTAAGCGGAAGAGCGTTGCTTCGTCGCCGAAACGGGCGGTGAACATCGTACCGATCGGAAGGCCCGCCGCGTTCCAGTGCAGAGGGAAATTCGCTGAGGGCTGGCCGGTGAGGTTGTAGATCCCGGTATAGGGGATGAACGAGATCATCTCGCGGAACATCTCGCCGAGGTCTTGGCGTTCCATGTTGAGAATGCCGAGCTTCAGCGGCGGCTGGGCCGCGGTCGGCTGCAGGATGATGTCGTAGCCTTCCATGAACGCTGCGACCGTGCGGCCGAGATAGTGCAGCGTGTTCATCGCCCTCGCATAGGCGCTTGAGTCCGTCTTGCGCGCGTTCTCGACGCGGAACCAGGTGGCACGTTCGACGTCTTCGGGCCTTGCCTTGCGGCCCAGCGCTTCAGCGGCTTCGTCGACGGTGAAGGCGACGTTGGCGCTGATGACGACGCCTTGGGCTGCCATAATCTCCATGCCGTTGATCGCGGGCGTTGCTTCTTCAACGATGTGGCCGAGGCTTTCGCAGAGTTTGGCGGCATCCTTCACGGCGGCGATTGCGTCGGGGTGAACCGGCGTCGGGATTGGTGGCGTGGTCGAGACTGCGATGCGCAAGCGTCCCGGTGCGGCTTTCACCTCATCGAGGAAGGGGCGCGCTTGCGCCGGGGCTGCGTAGGGATCGCCGGGGGCCACGCCTGCGGTTGCATCGAGGAACGCGGCGCTGTCGCGCACGCTGCGGGAGACGACGTGTGCGATCGAGGCGCCGCCCCAGCCTTCGCCGCGCTTCGGGCCCATCGGCGTGCGGGCGCGTGTGGGCTTCAAGCCGAACAGGCCGCAGCAGGCGGCCGGGATGCGGATGGAGCCGCCGCCGTCGGTCGCGTGCGCGGTCGGGATGATGCCGGCGGCGACCGCTGCAGCGGCGCCACCGCTTGAGCCGCCAGCGATGTGGTCGAGGTTCCAGGGATTGCGCGTCGCGCCGAACATGCGCGATTCGGAGGAGGGGCTTAGCCCCAGCTCGGGCGAGTGGGTTTTGCCGAAGATGACGAGGCCCGCTTGCCTGCAACGCTCGACGAATGTCGTGTCGGCTTGTGCGACGGTCTCGCGGTAGAGGCTGAGGCTTCCCGTCGTGACGGTGCCTTTGAGCGTCGCGCCGAGGTCTTTGAGCAGGTACGGCACGCCGGTGAGCGGGCCTTGGGGCAAACCGTCCTTCACCTGTTTGCGCGCGACGTGTTCGTGGTCGATGACGATTGCGTTGATTTTCGGGTTCACTTGCGCTGCGCGGGCGAGGGCCGTGTTCAGCAACTCTTCCGGCGTGACCTGCTTCGTTTTCACAAGTTCCGCGAGCGAGAGTGCGTCGTGTTTGCGGTATTCGGCGAAGTTCAGCATGAGATTCCTTGCGCGTGACGTGATCGTGAACGGCCGTTCATGGGCGAGACAGGTGGGCGAGCCTAGATTATCCTTATCCCGTGGCATAGCCGGAGGCTTCCCCCATGCGCGCTTTGATTGTTGCGATCTCGTTGGCTTTTGCTGGTGCTGCGGCGGCGGACCAGGTGGCGTATCAGCCGGCCGATATGCTGCCGCATGACGCAGTCTCGCTGCGCGCACTCGATAACGCGCATCTGCGGATCGTGCGGCGGGCGCGGGCGCTCTGCTGGCATTCGGGCCCGTTCGGCTTCTCGCCCGGCGCGGCCTCGCGTGCGTGCGTCATCGGCGAGACGGAGAGCGCGGTCGCGAACTCCAAAGATCCGGCGCTGCAGGCGTATCACAAGTACCTGCCGTTCCACGCGAAGTACAACGAGTACCGGCCGGCGTTCTATTGGCAGCGGCTGGTGCAGGGCTAGCTCACCACGCCGCGCGCAGGATTTCCATCACGTCGCCGGCGCCTGTGATGGGGCGCGGGTTTGAGAGCACCACCGGGTTCTTTGCTGCTTCTTCGGCGATGGCGGAGAGTTGCGTTTCCTTGATGCCGACGTCGCGTAGGCGGGCGGGCAGGCCCAGATCCGTGATCAATTCGGCGACGGCGCCGGCGAGGTTCGTGCGGCTCATGCTGGCTGCGAGCGTTTTTTGACGTTCGGCCGTCGTTGTCTCGTTCCAGCGTAGGACGTGCGGGAGCATCACGCAGCTTGAGTGGCCGTGGTGTACGCCGTAGCGGCCGCCCAAGATGTAGCCGATGCCGTGGCTCGCGCCGGAGCCTGCGCGCGAGGAATTCGTGCAGGCGAGGTAGGCGGCCATTTGGCTGTCGATGCGGGCGAACGGGTCGCCGGGGACGTTCTTCGTGCGGCGAAGCGAGGTTGAGAAGAGGCTGAGCGCGTGGATGAGGCCCGCGTCGTAGACGTGCGTCGCGCTCTTTGCGAGGAAGCCCTCGCAGCAGTGGTCAACGCCACGGATGGCGCTCGAGAGCCAGAGCCATTCGGGGGTGAGCGCGCCGAGCGCGGGGTCATAGATCACCACGCGCGGGACAAGGAACGGATTCATAAAGCCGAGCTTGCGGCCTTGGGCTTCGTCGGTGGCGCCGCCGGCGGGCGTGACTTCGGCGCCGGAGAGCGTGGTCGGGATTGCTATCTGGCGGATCGGTGTCGGCTTTGTATGGCGCTTGTTCGCGAGCGCGAGCAGCTGATCTTTCGTTTCGACGTTCTCGCCGAGCGCGAGTTGGACGACTTTCAGGCCGTCGATGATCGAGCCGCCGCCGACGCCGACGAGGAGGTCTGCTTTCGCTTCGCGCGCCGCGCGCACCGCGTCGAGCACGCCGTCGAGTTTCGAGTGCTCGGCGATGCCGTGATAGATCGCGGCGATTTTCGTCTTTAGCGATGTTGCGATCAGGGAGATCGCGCCGGTCTGTTCGTGCAGCGTTTTGGAGGTCGCCACGAATACGCGCTTGGCGCCGAGGCGTTCGACCTCGTCGCCCAGAACTTCGCGCACGGACTTGCCGAAGTGGACGCGTTCTTGCGGGAGCGCGTCGTAGGTGAAGGTGCGGGTCAAATCGGATCCCAACCAAAGACGGAGGTGGTGGCCCCGGTGTCGTACATCATCGGCTTCATCGCCGGGAAGGCGTGGTTGACGATCGTGTCGGGCGTCCAGCCTTCGATCTTGGCCATGCCGCGCAACGGGCGGGACTGCGACATCAGGAAGATTTCGTTGCCACGGGCGACGAAGATTTGGCCGGTTACGTCTTTCGTGGCGCAGAGCGCGATTGCGAGTTGGGCGACCTGATCGGCGCGCATGAAGTTTTTCATGCGCTCAACGCGTTTGGCGGAAGCTTCGTCCTTGATCGGGATCGTCGCGATCATGCGCGACCATGCGAACGGCGCGATGATGTTCGAGCGGACGTTCTTTTGCATGCCCTCCATCGCGATGATGCGCGAGAGACCGGCGACACCCATTTTCGCGGCGGCGTAGTTCGCCTGACCGATGTTGCCGATGATGCCGCTTGTCGAGGTGAACAGGACGTAGGCACCGTCCTGCTGTTCGCGGAAGTGTTCGATCGTGGCGCGGCAGACGTTGTAGGCGCCGTTGAGGTGTACGTCGATCACGAGGTCCCAATCCTGGTCGGTCATTTTGTGGAACATCGTGTCGCGGAGAATGCCGGCCGGATTGATGACGGCGTGCAATCCGCCGAACGTGTCTTTCGCCTGCTCGAACATGCGCTTGACCGCGGGGCGGCTCGTCACGCTCTCGGAGTTTGCGACCGCTTGGCCGCCCGCTGCTTTGATTTCGCGGACGACGGTTTCGGCGGGGCCGGCCGAGCCTTCGTCGCCGCCGGTGGTGCCGCCGCCAAGGTCGTTGACCACGACCTTCGCGCCTTCTTTGGCGGCCAGCAGCGCGCATTCTTTGCCGATGCCGTTGCCGCCGCCCGTCACCAGAACGACCTTGCCCGACAAAATGCCCATGACTTCCTCCTCGTCTTCGGTGGCTTTGCGGCAACGTTAACCGCAGGGCGCGGTCTGATTCCAGGGCGAACTTTGGTCCCTGCTATAAGGTGACGTAACGCTTTCGCGAATCGCCCGAAGGGAGGCCCATGAGCACGCATCGGTGGCTAACGGCAATTGAGCACAAGTTGGGTCTGGGCAGCGACGAAGCTTCCGCGCGGCGCCGCCGCATTCTGAAACACGTAGCCGAGCGCACCGTCGTCACACGCGACATCAGTCAAGAAGGCCCCGCGAAGGAGACGTTCGGCGTTTGGCTTGCCGACAAGGTGGCCGAGTTCGGTGGGTCGTGGACCTTCATTATGATCTTTGTCGCGTTTCTGGTTTCGTGGGCGGTGCTGAACACGATCATTCTCGTCACGGGCGCGCTCGATCCCTATCCTTTCATCTTCTTGAACTTGCTGCTGTCGATGGTGGCTGCCTTGCAGGCGCCGATCATCATGATGTCGCAGAACCGGCAGTCGCAAAAGGATCGTCTGACAGCGCAGCACGACTACGAGGTGAACCTGAAGGCCGAGCTTGAGATCATGGCGCTGCACGAAAAATTCGATCAGATGCGCAACGAGCAGTTGGCGCAGATGCTCGCCAAGCACGAGGAGCAGATCAAGTTGCTCACCGATCTGGTGAAGGCGAAAGGGTAGGACGTTGACCGTCATCCGCCGCGAAGAGCCCCGCGATGCCGCGGCCGCCGATGCGATCGTCGCCGCGGCATTCGGGCCGGGGCGGTTTGCGAAGAGCGCGTATCGCTTGCGCGAGGGCGTGGCGGCGGTCGCCGAACTCTCGTTCGTCGCGGAAGAGGGCGCGCGCATCGTCGGCACGGTGCGCTATTGGCCGGTCGTGATTGGGGGCGAGGCGGCGTTAATGTTGGGACCGATCGCGATCGTTGCGGACCGGCAGGGGCAGGGGATTGCGCTCGCCTTGATGCAGGCGAGCCTCGCGGAGGCAAAGCGGCTCGGCCACCGCGCGGTGATCTTGGTGGGTGATGAGCCCTATTACGGGCGCGCGGGGTTCAAGCGCGTGCAGCCCTACGGCCGGATCACGATGCCGGGGCCAGTGGATTACGCGCGGGTGCTCGGGCTTTCGCTCGCCGACGGCGCGGTCGAGGCGATGAAGGGCGAGGTGCGCAAGGCGGCGCTGGATGAGCGCGTTGCCGCGGCTGGGTGTGCGGTCGGCTAACTAACGGCGGCCGGGAAGTGCGCGGACGGTGCAATAGTAGAATGCTTGGTCGTTACGCTTGAGTTGGTTCGGGCTGTCGATACCGCCGTTGGTGATCACGATGAAGGTTGCCTTTTCGTAGGCGCTCAGCTTGAACACCGTTGGCGTGCGCCCCTGTTCTTGGCCAAGCGCGATGCGAACCGGAACACCGTTCTCGACGAAACTCTCTTGAGCGACGATTTTTCCGTGCTCGGCGTAGTTTTCGAGCGAGTTGTTCCACACTTCGTCGGCGGTCCCTTCCGAGACGGGGACCCCAACGATCAGGCAGCTCGTAACAAGTTGGAATTGGGCGGAGACAATGCCGTCCCGATTGTCCAGATCCGTTTGGCGCCACAAGGGCGGCGCGCTCACTTCGTAGTCGTCGAACACGATTAGTGTGTTCGGCGCCTCGCCGCGGCGTACCATTGCGGTCGAGCTCGACTGCGGAGCGGAAGCAGGAGGCGGGGACATGTCTTGCGGCGTCAAGCTAGCGGCAGCAAGCCGCCGCAGCGGGCACTGCCCAAGCCCGGCATCGTCGCGCTTCAACTTGTCGGGGCTCTCCAAGCCGCCGGTGATTCTCACAACCAAGAGGTCATCTCGGTAAGCGATTAATTTCACCAACTGTGTTTCGGCGTTCCGGAAATCGACACGTGCCATGCGAACGACGGTGTCGCCCTCGGTGAACTGGTCCTGCTCGATCGTGACCCCGGGAATCCTTCCGAAGACTTTCAGGAACACGTTTTGCCAGAAATCGTCGGTGCCGGATTGGGGCATTTTTTTCGCGACCAATTCGCATTGGTGGACGTTGCGCTCGCGGGCGAAGCCAATCACGATCAAATTTTTGCCGATGTCGGCTTTGTATTCGCTCCAGGATTCCGGTGCGGTGAACTCATACGCGTTGTAGACGATGTAGCTATTCTTGGTCGGACCCCGGCGCGCGTAGTCCGGACCGCAACCTGCTCGTTCCGTGCAGACGCCTTCAATCGCGCCGGGTGCGCCCTTCGGGAGCTCCCGGAGTTTACGGTAGAAGTGTCGGCAGGCCCCCTCGTTGCCTTCGAACGACCAATCGACCAAGCCGCCGTGATCGCCGAAGACAGCCTTGAACGTGCACTGCAGTTGCTTCGAGGTCGTGACCGTGCCTTTACGCTTGCCGCCCAAGAGAGGATCCTCGTAGACGGGTTGATCGGTGGTGCTCAGTGTACGGTGGTTCCAGACGTAAACCGTTCTGTCGCCAACCTGCGCGGAGGATTCCGGATAGCCCAGGACGGCGACGAGCTCCTCGATCCTGCGGCCTGGTAGGCGCTCCGTGGCGTCCTTCTTATCGTCGCCGAAGATAAAGGCTTTGGCGTATCCACCGCCGAGCGTGACGATGCAGAGCGCTAGCACTAGCGACCACTGCGCCGGTCTCATAGTCGTCCCCCCTCAGAGCCGAGCGGAAAGGCTAACGAATCGGCCGCACACCCTGCAAGTGCAATTGCCAAGGATCGCTGAGCATTTACTTTCCTAAGAACATCTCCACGACCTTCTTTTGCAGCTTTTTGCCGTCGGGGTCGCTTGCTGTCTTCAGGTGGCAGAGGTCGTTCGACCAGGGTGAGGTGCGGATGCGGATCGGCGGGTCGCGGGATTCAATGCACTTGAGCACGACGGCCGCGACTTCGTCGGCGGTTTGATAAGCGGTCGTGCCGCGCTCGCGCGACGTTGCCAAGTAGCGTTGCAGGATCGGGTAGTAGTCCGGGTCTTGCGGCATGCCGCCGGTTTCCATCGTGCGCTTCATGGCGGAGGCGAAGAATTCCGACTTGATGCCGCCGGGTTCGATGGCGGTGAACTTCAATCCTAGCAAGGGCATGTAGGAAGCAAGCGCTTCGGTGTAGCCCTCGATTGCGAATTTCGCCGCGCAATAGACCTCGTTGAACGGCTGCCCGACAAGGCCGCCGACGGAGGAGATGTTGACGACGTGGCCGGCGCGCGCTTTGCGCATGTGCGGGATCACGGCTTTTGTCGTGCGTACAACACTCATGAAGTTCACATCCATGACCCACTCGATGTCTTCCCAAGGGGCTTGCTCGGTGGGGCGCGCGTAGCCGGAACCAGCATTGTTTACGAGAACGTCGATGCGGCCTTCGCGTTTCATGACTTCGGCAACGGCGGCGTTGACGCTGTTCGCGTTCTGGACGTCGAGTGCGAGAAAGTTCAGTTTTGCGCCGACTTGCGCGGCGGCTTGCGCGACCGGATCCATCTTCTTCAGATCGCGCATCGTCGCGTAGACGGTGTTCGCGCGGCGCGCGGCCTGGATCGCGATCGCGGCGCCCAGACCGGTCGACGTGCCGGTGACGAGAATAACTTTGCCTGACATGCGGAGCCCCCTCCTACGAGGGGGTAGAATACAACGATCGGGGAGCGGGGGAATGGTTAGTCCGTTCCCGCTCTCCGTCTCTGCGTTCCGCTGTTACACCGCAAACACGTTCTTGATGCCGTCGATGACGAACTGGGCGGCTAAAGCGGCCAGGATGATGCCGAAGATGCGGGTCACCATGGCGGCGATCGTGGCCGAGATCATGTGCGAGAATTTGGCGGCGAGCCAGAAGGCGCCGAACGTGAGCGCAAGATTGACCGCCACGCCCGCGAGCACGGCGGCGCGGCCTGGCCAGGCGCTGTGCTGGGCGAACAGCAGCATGATCGAAGCGATGGAGCCGGGGCCGGCGATTAGCGGGATCGCGAGTGGGAAGACGGAGATGTCTTCGTGTTCGCCGGGGTGGGCGTGGCGTTCTTCGATCACCTTCGCGTTGCGCGCTTCGCGGCGTTGCGTGCGCGTCTCGAACAGCATGTCGATTGCGATCAGGAAGAGGAGGAGGCCGCCCGCGATGCGGAAGGCGTCGAGGCTGACGTGCAGTTTGTCGAGCAGCCACTCGCCGCCGAGCGCGAAGCCGAGCAGGATGAAGCATGCGACCAGCACGCTTTTCCAGGCCATGCGGTGGCGCCAGGAGACCGGCATGTCTTGCGTCAACGTCGCGAACATCGGGATGACGCCGGGCGGGTCGATGACGACGAAGAACGTGACGAGCGAGGCGAGGAAGATTTCGAGCATGGGGAAGTACTAGCGGCGTTTGGCGCGTTCGGCCACCCCTCCGCAAGTGGGCTAGAGGAGAAGGAGTGGCGAGCGTGCAGGGAGTCGGCTTAGAGTGTGCCACCGCCATTTAGGAAAGGACCTCGCCCATGGCTACGAAAATCGTCAACGATCCTCGTATCGATCCGCGCATCAAGGCGCTGCTTGGGGCTGCGCCCGATGTGGCGCCGCCGGGCAATGTGGCGAACCGCGAGGCGCTTTTGGCCGAAGACAACTCGCCGGCGGCGCAGGCGCGCATGGCGATGGTCAAGATGTTCACCAACATGTGCGACAGCGAAGAGGTCGCGCCATCGAAGGGGCTCAAGATCACGACGGAGACGTTCCGCTCCGAACCTGACGGTAACGAGATCAAGATTCAGTTCATCCGGCCGGATACGAGCGAACGCTTGCCGTGCGTCGTCTATCTGCACGGCGGCGGCATGATGCACTTCTCGTGCTTTGACGGCATGTACAAAGCTTGGGGGCGCATCATCGCGACCCAGGGCGTTGCCGTTGCGATGGTCGACTTCCGCAATTGCGTGACGCCTTCTTCTACGCCCGAGGTCGCGCCGTTCCCGGCGGGGCTGAACGATTGCGTGTCGGGGGTGAAGTGGGTCGCCGCGCATGCCGACAGGCTCAAGATCGATCCCAAGCGCATCATTGTCGCGGGCGAAAGCGGCGGCGGGAACTTGACGCTCGCGGCGGGTCTCAAGCTCAAACAAGACGGCGATATCGGGTTGATCAAAGGGCTCTATGCGCTTTGCCCGTATATAGCGGGGCAGTGGCCGTTGCCGCAGAATCCGTCGTCGTCGGAAAACAACGGCATTCTGCTTGAGCTGCACAACAATCGTGGCGCGATGGCCTATGGCATAGAGGCGTTCAACGCGAAGAACCCGCTCGCGTGGCCTGCGTTTGCCGGGGACGACGACGTGAAGGGGCTACCGCCCACCGTCATTCACGTCAACGAGTGTGATCCGCTGCGCGACGAGGGGCTCAATTTCTACCGGCTGCTTATGAAAAACGGCGTGAAAGCGCGCGCACGTCAGTCGATGGGCACGACACACGGCGTGGAGCTGTTGGCGATTGCCTGCCCCGATATCAGCTACGACACGGCGCGGGATATCGCGGCGTTTTGCGTGCATTGAAGAAAATTCGCAGTGTCCACAGTGTTGCACTGAAGTTATCCACAAGCTTTTGCGATGAGCGGTCGCGCAGCGTTGCGGTAGACGATTGATCAAACGACAAGGCGGCGCCTTGTGGTGGCGATCAAGATTTGGCGTTGGCGCAGCCCGCCGCTCAACATTTGGGGGCGTGGGCGAAATCACACGCGACACGAGCAATTATCGTGCGTTCGCCGTTCGCTTGTTGAGGCTTGTGCGTTGCAATCCTATCCTTCGACAGGAATTGGGAGCTTTCGCGTGGCCATCGAGATCGAGAGAAAATTTCTCGTCGTTAGCGAGCGCTGGCGCGAACATGTCACGGGGAAAGTTGCGCTTCGCGATGGGCTCATCGCGCGCGACGTCTACAAGAAGGTCCGCGTGCGCAGCTATGGCGATCGTGCCACGCTGACCGTCAAGAGTCGGCAAGTGGGGATGACCCGCGATGAGTTCGAGTATGAGATCCCTTGTTGCCGACGCCGCGGCGATGTTCAAGTTGTGCGGCGATAAGATCGTCGAGAAGACGCGCTATTTCGTGCCGTGGCGCGGCCACACATGGGAGATCGACGTCTATCATGGCGTGCTTGAGGGTGTCGTGACCGCGGAGGTAGAACTCGTCAGCGAGAGCAGCGCGTTCGAGCTGCCGGCGTGGATCGGCGCGGAAGTCACGAACGACCCGCGTTACAAGAAGATCAATATGCTCAACGAGCGTCTCGCACGGCGGTTGCGGCTGCAGGCGGTCGGGTAGCGCTGCTCGACGTAAACAACGCCGTCGAAGACCTGGTGTTCAAATCCGAAAGGTGTCTTGTATCAAATGGTTACACCAATTTGTTCAGATATTCAGCGGCCTTCTTGGCGCCAGCCGAGCATGAGGCTGCCAATGATCAGGACAAACGCGATTGCCGGGTGGAACAGCGGTGTCTGGCGGGTGGAGCGGACCGCATAGGCTTCGTTGGCGCGCAGCCCGATCCAGCCGTCGTCGGCGGCGGCGCGGCCGGGGCGCGTGCGGCGGATGTCCGGGATGCCGTCCCGCTTGATCCAGGCGATGCCACCTTTCGCGGCGTCGATGACGGGTTTCAGCACCTTGTCGGTCGCGCGTACATCCGCGAGTTCGCGCGGGTTCAGCGGGCCTGCGGCGGCGACCGCATTTAGGTTGCCGTCGCGTAGACGGTAGAGGCCCATCTCGGGCGCTTTGATCGTGCCGGAGAAAGCGCCGTCTTCGGTCGGTGTCAGCGTCACTTTCTCGACGCGGCCGGTCGGGTGCGTGACTTCGATCGCGGCGGCGCGCTCGGCCATCGTGCGACGGGTGATGATTAGGCGATCGCCCTTGATCGTGCCGTTCAGGCGCTCTTCTTCAAGCTCAGGCTCTTTCATGAGCCAATGGGCCAAGCGGCGCAAGAGTTCGGCTTGCGGGCCGCCGCCTTCGAAGCCGCGAGTCCAGAGCCAAGCGTGGTCGGAGAGGAGCAGCGCGACGCGGCCTTGCTGCACGCGGTTGAGTACGAGCAGCGGTTGTTGCTCGGCACCGCTCATCAGCGTTTGTCCGCTCAGCACTTGCGCTTGGACGAGGCGAAACCAGCGGCCCCACGTGGGTTCTTTGGTTGCGGTGTTCGCGCCGGGCAGACCTGCGGTGACAGGGTGACGTTCGCCGGCGCTCGTCAGGCGTGGCTTGTAGCCCTGCTCGTAGACGCGCTCGGCGGGCTCGGCCGGAATGACCGAGTTCAGCGGGGAGCGGTAGAGGCTCAAGGGAGACGAGAATTCGGGGCCCGAAGTGATGAGAAGCGCGCCGCCGCTTTCGACATAGCGGGCGACGTTTTCGTAGTAAGCGAGCGGCAGCACGCCGCGGCGTTGGTAGCGATCGAAGATGATGAGGTTGAAGTCGTTCAGCTTCTCGTCGAACAGTTCGCGCGTCGGAAACGCAATCAGCGAGAGTTCGTCCACCGGCGTGCCGTCCTGCTTTTCAGGCGGGCGGAGAATGGTGAAGTGGACGAGCGAGACCGATGGGTCGGCCTTCAGCAGATTGCGCAGCGTGCGTTCGCCGGCGTGCGGCTCGCCCGAGACAAGCAAGACGCGGAGCTGGTCGCGGATGCCGGTCGTCACCACGGCGGCGCGGTTGTTCAGGAGCGTGAGTTCCTTCGGGCCGGGGCTTGCTTGGATCTCGATCACGTTCTCACCGCCATGCGGCAGCGTCAGCTCGAGCGCTTTCGGCTCGCCAGTCTTGGCGGTTTCGTTCAGGACGATCTTGCCGTCTATGCGGATTTCGAGATCGGCGACCGCCTGGCCTTGTGCGCCGAAGTCGTCCACACGCACGGTGAACGTCAGCGGCTCGCCGACGATGCCGTAGCGCGGTGCCTGCTCGATCGTAAGTTTGCGGTCGCGTTCGTTCGGCTCGCCGGTCAGTAGCGCATGGATGGGGTAGGAAAGTTTCGCGGCGGAGCCTGAGGGCACATCGTGGACTTGGCCGTCGGTGACGAGGATCGCACCCGCGACGCGATCCGGTGGGACGTCAGCGAAGGCTTCGGCGACTGGGCCGAACAGCGAGGTGCCGCCGTCTTGGACGGAGCGATCTTCAGTGACGGAGATGACGCGCACATCGAGATCTTTGTGCAACGCAAGTTTGGCGCGAAGTTTTGCGACGGTATCGTCCACGGTCTTCGAGCGATCGCCGATCGCTTGGCTTTGCGTTTGGTCGGCAACGATGACGGCGACGTCGGGAAGGCTTTTGCGTTCTTCCTCGACGATCGCGGGGTTGGCGAGCACGAGGAGGGCGGCTGCCATTGCGCCGGCGCGCCACCACGCGCCGGGGGCGCGCAGCAGAAGGCTCGCGCCGACGAGGGCGACGCACGCGACAGTCAGGATCAGAATCCAGACGACGGGCAAATGTGGAACGAAGACGATGTCGAGGGCCATCTATTGACCCAGCCGCTCAAGGATCGCGGGCACGTGGACCTGGTCGGTCTTGTAGTTGCCGGTCAGCGTGTACATGACGAGGTTCACGCCGAAGCGCAGTGCCATTTCGCGCTGACGCTCGCCGCCGGGCACGACGGCGGCGATACGGCGGCCGTTGTCGTCTTCGGCCCAGGCCGCGGCCCAGTCGGCGCCGCCGACAATGATCGGCGATACGCCGTCGGAGGCGGTGGTGGATGGCGCGCCGTCGCCAGCGGCTTGACGGGCTTCGACCCAGACGCGGCCGGAAGCCCAGCGGCCGGGAAACTCGCGCAGCAGATAGAATGCGCGGGTCAGCACGTGGTCTTGGCCGATCGGCTGCAGGGGCGGGATATCGAGGCCCGCGAGCAGGCGGCGCAAGGTGAGCGAACCGCTGCCGGCGTTTCCGGTCGCGCCGGGAAGGGCGGTGTCCTGATCGCGTGTGTCGAACAAGATCGTGCCACCGTTGCGCATGAAGGCATCGACCTTTGCCAGGGCGTCGGCGGAGAGTTGAGACTGCGACACCGAAACCGGCCAGTAGATCATCGGGAAGAACGCGAGTTCGTCTTGCTCGATGTCGATGGCGATCGGCTCCCCCGGCTCGGCGGCTGTCCGCTCTTTCAGGATGCGCGTCAGGCCCTTTAGGCCGGCGCGGCTCATGGCATCGACCTCCGCGTCACCAGTCAGCACAAACGCGAGGCGATAGGTGTTCGAGGCTTTGAGGTTGAAGTTTTCGTCCGCTTTCACGGGCGGGATCAAGGTTGCGGCGAAAGCGATTGCGATTACCACGGCGGCGGCTTGACGCGCCGGCAGGCGCGGTGGCGCCACGAGGCCACGCAGGACCAATCCTGCGACCAGGTCGAACAGGGCCAGGGCAATCGCGATCGCCATCAGGACGTATTTAAGCTCAACCGCCTGGCGAAGGCCAAATGTCGTGGTTTCGACTCCCGCTGGAAGGGCGGGGAGGGCCTTCAAGGCCGCGTCGTGCTTGAATAAATTGAAGGCACGGCGGACGCCGCCCTCGCCGTAGAAGCCAGGCGGGTGGCGGGGGTTGGCGACGGTTTTTTCGAAGTCAGGGCCGCGCAGGGGGAGGGCTGCGGCCGCGGGTTGGCCAAGGCGGCCGAAGCCATCGAGCGTTTCGGTCGGAGCTAGCGGGCCACCGGCGGCGGTCAGGCTCGGGTCGTCGGCTGCGACGCCGGTCGAGAGCGCAATCGTGCGGCGGAGCATTTCGACGAAGAGGCCGGAGATCGGCAGCGACGACCACGCGGTGTTCGCGGTGACGTGGAAGAGAATGATCCAACCTTTGTCTTGGCGTCTTGCCGTGACGAGCGGGGTGCCGTCGCTGAGTTGAGCCCAGCTGCGGATGTCGGTGCCGATCGAGGGTTCGGTCAGGACTTGGCGTTTGATCGTGACGTCGGGCGGGATCGGCAAACCAAAGAAGGGGCTGTCTTCGGTCCATGGGCTCAGCGTTTGCGGTTCGCTCCACGACAATGCGCCGTCGAGAAGGCGGCCGCCGGTGCGCAGTTTGCCTGGGAGCAGGTCGTCGCTTTGGGCCGCGAGCTTGGGGCCGGAGAAGCGGATCAGGACGCCGCCTTTCGAGACCCACTCGCTAACGGCAGTCTTATCGGCGCCGACGACTTGGCCGACGTCGGCAAGCATTAGGACCGAGAGTCCGGACTTCACAAGGTCGCGGACTTTACCGTGGTGGATTTCGGCATAGGGGCCGAGCGCACGGTCGAGGTAGAAGAGGTCTGCGAGCAGCGGTTGGGCGGCGTCCACCGTTTGGCCGGAGACGAGGCCGACAGGGCGGCGCCGCCAACGCTCGTCGATGAGCGCGACGCTGCCAGCCGAGCCGCGGTCGGCAATCTCGACGCGGGCAAGATCGTTGCGGAGCTCGGTGGCGAGGTCGAGTTTGACGTTGGTGCTCTTCTCGCCGGCTTTGAGCGTGAACTCTTGGGCCGCGAGGAAACGGCCTTGTGCGCCGGTTGCGCGGACGGTGCCTTTGATGTCGCCTTCGCCCGTGCCGCGGACGACACGGAAGACGAGCGCGCTGCCGTCTCCGATGGGCGGCGTGAGCGCGATGGCTGCGTTCAGGGAGTCGTCGGACATCACGCGAAGCGCACCGATGGCGGCTAGGCCGCGTGCGAACTCGCGGGCGTTGCCGTCTTCGAGGCCATCGGTCAACCAAACGATATCGGGCGAGTCGGTGAGGTTCAGTTTCTGGAGCGCTGTAAGCGCTCTTGCGCGATCGACGCCGAAGGGTTGCGGTGCGACGGCTTTGACGGCGCCCTGCGCTTCGGCGCCGGACAGGAGCTTTAGCACTGTCGGCGCGTCGCTGAGGCCGGTTGGAAGCACGACGAGCGGGCGGCCGTCACGCTCGGCTTCGGCAGCAAGAGTTTGCATCGCACCGACGCGATCGTCCCAGCGGGCGGCGGCGCCCCAGCCGTTGTCGATGGCGATCACCACAGGGCTTTTCTTCAGACCCGCGGATTGCGGGTTCAGGTACGGGTCGGCGAGGGCGAGGATGACGAGAGCGGCGATGGCGGTGCGAAGCAAGAGGAGCCACAGCGGTGTGCGCGCTGGCGTTTCTTCTTTCTGTTGCAGGCCGAGCAGCAGGCGAACTGCCGGGAACAGCACGCGCTTCGGTGCGGGCGGCGTTACGCGCAAGAGCCACCAGATCACGGGGAGCGCGATCAGCCCGAACAGGATCCAGGGTACGCCGAACGCGAGCGGGCCGATGGTCGTCATGACCTCACCTCATCTCGAACGGACGGTGGGCCGACAGTGCTGCGTATGCGGCGAGCAGCGCGCCCTGCGCGGGGCGATCGGTGCGGTGGGTCGCGAACGTCCAGTCTTGGCGGCGGCAGGCTTGCGCCACCTCGTTGCGGAGGGCTGCGAGGCGGGTGCGATACTCATCGCGCAAGTTTTCTGCGCGCCGGGCGAGCATGCGCGTCTTCGATTCGACGTCTTCGAACTCGGTTCGGCCGTCGAACGGCAGATCTTCCTCCGCAGGGTCCAGGACCTGGATCAAGTGTCCGCGCACGCCGAGCGCACCGTAGTGGCGGAGCACATTTTGGACGCCGTCGATGGGCGAGAGCCAGTCGCTGATCAGGATGATCTGCGAGAAGCGCGGGAGCGGGATCTGCGGTGGCAGGCTTTGCTTCGATGTCATCTGCGACGTCATTCGCAGCGCGAAGCGGTTGAAGCCGGGTCTGCCACTTGCCGGGGGTTTCGCGCTGTCGAGGGCGCCGATGCGTTCGCCGCCGCGCATTAGGAGAGATGCGAACGCGAGTGAGAGTACGGTCGCGCGCTCGACCTTCGTGCACTTTGCGACGTGGGATTTGTAGTGCATCGAAGGTGAAGCATCGCGCCAGATCCACACGCTTGCAGCTGCGGCCCATTCCCGTTCGCGGACGAACAGGTGTTGCGACTTCGCGGATTGGCGCCAATCAACGGCGGTGGACGGATCTTCTTGGCGGTAGCGGCGGAACTGCCAGAACGCTTCGCCCTGGCCAACGCGCTTGCGGCCGTGTTCGCCGCTCGCCACCGTTGCCGCAACTCGCTCGGCTTGGATCATGAGCGGCGGCAGGCGTGCGCCCAAGTGCTCCGCTTGTTCGCGGGCGCTTTGTTCGCGCTTGGATGTTTGGGTCCAACCGCTGAAGAGTGTGGACTTTACACTCGCCATACTACTCACGAACCTCGTCGGTGACGCGCTTACTGGTACGGTGTCGTCAACCGGTTGATGACATCACTCATCGTCACGCCATCGGCGCGGGCCGCGAAGTTGAGCGCCATTCTGTGGCGCAAAATTGGCGGCGCGAGCGCCACGACATCGTCAACCGACGGCGCGTAGCGTCCTTCGATCAATGCGCGCGCGCGCACGGCGAGCGAGAATGCTTGGCTCGCACGAGGGGATGGGCCCCAGGCAACGTGGTCTTTGATGCTTTGCGCGCCGCCTTCTTCGGGGCGCGCAGAGCGTACGAGCGCAAGGATCGCGTCGAGCACCTTTTCGCCAACGGGAATTGCGCGGACGAGGCGTTGGAAGAACATGATGTCTTGCGCGCGGATGACTTCTTTCGGCTGCTCTTCGCTGACGCCGGTTGTGGCGAGCAGGACACGTTTCTCGGAGTCGAGATCGGGGTAGCCGACATCGATCTGCATCAGGAAGCGGTCGAGCTGTGCTTCGGGGAGCGGGTAGGTGCCTTCTTGCTCGAGCGGGTTTTGGGTCGCAAGAACGTGAAAGGGATGTGGCAGGTCGTAACGCATGCCGGCGACGGTGACGTGGTGCTCCTGCATGGCCTGCAGCAGGGCCGATTGCGTGCGCGGGCTGGCGCGGTTGATTTCGTCGGCCATCAGGAGCTGAGCGAATACTGGGCCCTTGATGAATCGGAACGAACGGCGGCCGGTTTCAGCTTCCTCCAACACCTCGGAGCCCACGATGTCGCCGGGCATCAGGTCGGGGGTAAACTGGATGCGCTTGGTGGCAAGGCCAAGCACGATGCCGAGCGACTCGACGAGACGTGTCTTGGCCAGGCCGGGGACGCCGACGAGGAGGCCGTGGCCACCTGCAAGAATCGTGATCAACACCTGATCAACGACCGCGCGCTGGCCGAAAATAACGCGGCCAACGGCTTCGCGAACGGCAGCAATGCGGGCGACGGCGTGCTCGACTTCGCGGACGATGGAGTCGGAGGTTTCTAGGGCTTGGTTGCTCAACGCTCTGGCCACTCGATTGGACGGTTTACGATAACGCAGGGCTGCGCGGCTTTTCTAAGGCACAACCCGCTTAGAGTTATAGCTAAACCTGGGCCATGGACAGAATGGCTTCAGGTCCTATGCTCAACACAAGTTGAAGCGCCGGATTAACTGGCGGAAAGGTCTCGCGGGCGCACGTTAACATGTCCAATTCGGCACAAGACCCGATGCATTGGGGTGCGCCAGCGCCGGACCTCTTGCGTGGGCTGGCGGAAGTCCAAGCGGACGCTGCTCACACGCGCAAGTTGCCACCCATCGATCAGTGGAATCCACCCGACTGCGGCGATATCGATATGCGCATTGCCGTGGACGGGACGTGGTTCTATCTCGGCACGCCTATCGGGCGGCCGGCTTTGGTGCGGTTGTTCTCCACGATCCTGCGGCGTGAAGCCGATGGGCGGTACGTGCTTGTTACGCCGGTCGAGAAGGTGGGGCTAAAGGTCGAGGATGCGCCGTTCATCGCGGTGCGCGTCGATGCGGAGGGCGAGGGGCGCGACCGGAGGCTCAAGTTCTTGACCAATGTCGGCGATGAGGTGGTGGCAGGGGCTGGAAATCCCTTGCGGGTCGCCTTTCGTGGCGAGGAGCCTAGACCTTATGTGCATGTGCGTGGGCAACTGGAGGCACGGATTTCGCGCGCGGTGTTCTATGAACTTGTCGCGATGGCAGAGGAGCGGGCGACGCGTGGCGGGCGTGAGTTGGGCGTTTGGAGCGAGGGGGTATGGTTCTCACTGGGGTCGCCGGATGCGTGACGCCTTAGGAGATCGCACTATTGCGGGGTGGCGGCGTGGGCTTGAGTGACGACGAACTCAGGCGGCGTTTGGAGGAGCGGTTATCCTTCGGGTCGCACCCGGTGCCGAAGCGGGGGGATTTTGATCTCAATCCCCGGATGCGCGAGGAGCAAGCGCCCTCGCCGGTCTTGAGACCGGCAGCCGTGTTGATTCCCATTGTCGAGCGCGCCCAGGGATTGAGCGTTCTGTTCACGCGGCGCGCCGATCATTTGGCGCGGCATGCAGGGCAGGTGAGCTTTCCCGGCGGACGTATCGGCGATGAGGACGACGACGCCGTCGCTGCGGCGCTCAGGGAGACGGAAGAAGAAGTCGGCTTGCCGCGTTCGTTCGTGGACGTGCGGGGTGAACTCGACCGTTATGAGACGGGGACGGGGTTTGCGATTCAACCGTTTGTCGGACTGGTGCGTGAAGGGTTCGAGCTTCGAATCGACGCTGCTGAAGTGGCCGAGGCCTTCGAGGTGCCGTTCACGTTCCTGATGGATCCCGGCAATCACACGCAACAGTCCGCTGTGTGGCAGGGTCGCGAGCGGCGGTACTATGCGATGCAGTACGAGCGTCACTACATTTGGGGCGCGACGGCGGGGATACTGGTCAATCTTTACGAGCGGCTGTACGGCTGAACGCTATGACGACGCCTTCGATATCGAATCAGCCGTGGCTCAACGCGCCGGAGACGCGCGCAGTGATGGACGCGCTCAATCACGGTGGTGGCGAGGCGCGTTTTGTCGGCGGTTGCGTGCGCAATGCACTCATGGGTGTGCCGGTCGAGGACATTGATATTGCGACGCCGCTTGTGCCGGACGAGGTGACGCGCAGGTTGGTGGCGGCGGGGATGCAGGCCGTGCCCACCGGCATCGAACACGGGACGATCACGGCGGTCACCAACAAGAAGCCTTTCGAGATCACGACGCTGCGACGCGACGTGTCGACCGATGGGCGGCGCGCAACGGTCGCGTTCAGCACGGACTGGGCGGAGGATGCGCAGCGGCGCGACTTCACAATGAACGCGCTCTACGCGGATCGTACCGGGCAAGTTTTCGACGTCGTCGGTGGCATTGCCGACCTGAACGCGCGGCGCGTGCGGTTCATCGGCGATCCAGCGCGGCGGATTGCGGAGGATTATCTGCGTATCCTGCGGCTGTTCCGATTTCATGCGTGGTACGGCAAGGGCGACATCGACCCGGACGGACTCGCCGCTTGCGCGGCGGCGCGCGGCCAGATCAAGACGCTGTCGGGCGAGCGGGTTCAGAAGGAGATGCTGAAGGTTCTTGCCGCCGAGCATCCCATACCGGTGCTGCGCATGATGGCCGCGTCGGGCGTGCTCGGCGAGGTGCTGCACGGGGCGCTGAAGTTCGAACGGTTTCAGCGGTTGTGCGAGATCGACGCGGATCAGTTCTTTGACGCCGATGGCTTGCTGCGTCTCGGTGCGCTCCTTGCCGATGAAGCGCAGGCTGGCGAAATAGCAACGCGCTGGCGCTTGTCGAACGACGATCGCGATCGGCTGTCGGATATGCTCGGTGCGCCGGTAAAAGTGGTATCGTATCTTTCGATCCGCGAAGTGCGGCGCGCGCTTTACCGGTTCGGAACGCCTTTGTTCAAGGACTGGGTGCGCCTTCGTTGGGCGGAGGATCCGAAACTTTCGAACGGCGTGCAGTGGCGCGCGCTGATGGCGCTTGCGGACGGTTGGGTGCGGCCGGTGTTTCCGCTTCGCGGGCCGGATGTGATGGCGGCCGGCGTGCCGCATGGGCCTCTTATCGGCAAGGTGTTGAACGAAGTCGAGGCATGGTGGATCGACAGCGATTTCACCGACGATCAGTTCTCGCTTGCCGAACGGCTCAAGGCCGTTGTGCAGGCGACGATTTGAGCGAGCCTACCTCCGCAAGGGGTCGTGTTTCCCGTATGGCTTGCAGAAACAGGTAGAGGGCGATGCCGCATATCACTGTCATTGAGAGCTTGTGCATCCCGGGGTCTACGGAACGGGTGAACGACGATGCGTGCGGGGCGACGGCGAGCATCGCGTTTGTGCTCGACGGGGTGACCTCGTTGGGCGAGCCGTTGTTGCCGGGTACTTCCGATGCGGCTTGGGCATCGCATACGGCGCGGGACCTGTTCTTGGCGCACGGAACCGGGCCGGCGCAGGATTTGCGGTCGCTCATCACCACGGTAGCCGAGGGGATTACAGCGCGGTTCGAGAAGGAGCGGTCGCGGGCGCCGCGTGAGCGCTATGAGTTGCCGTGGACGACGATGTGTTTGATCGGCTCCGCAGCGGGCGTCCTCAATCTGGCCTATGTCGGCGATAGCCGGATTCTGATCGAGACTGCTGACGATGAGGTCCACAATTTCGGGACCAATCCGTCGCGGAGTGCGTTCGAGACACAGCTGGCGCAGAAGATGATCGCGGCCCGGGCCGGTCAACCGCTTGGGTCTGCGGTCGTGCTGCCCGAGTTGCGGCGGGCGCGGGAGGTTGTAAATACGCCAAAGGGATATTGGTTGCTTGGGGCAGATCCGGCTGTTGGAGCGCATGCGACGGTGACGTCGCTCGCGCTATCGGGGCCGGCCACCGTGTTGCTTGTCACCGACGGGTTTTACGCGTTGGTCGAGGACTACAAGCGCTACGGCGATCGCGAGTTGATTGCGACTGCGCAGACAATCGGACTACAGACGCTAGCGCGCGAGCTTCGGCATATCGAAAACGACGACCCGAACGGCGCGCGCTATCCGCGAATGAAAAAGAGCGACGATGCGACCGCGTTGCTGGTGCGCGTCGAACCGTAGCTATTTCAGTTTGCGGAGCGCGCCTTTGACGGTGCGGACGAACTTGCCGTCCTTCACGTTCGAGAACTCGAGGCGCATTTCCTTGCCGACGGCGCGGCGGCGGTAGGTTTGGAACTCGGGTCTGCCGTCTTCGTTGATGGTGAAGCTGGAGACGACGAGGCCGGTGCCGTCCAATCTAGCCCAGTAGATAATGCCGCCGTTGTACGGGTCCGTATCGGCCTTGGCGCGCCAGGTGTTGGGTTGCGGAGCCGGGACGAATTCGACAGTGGTCGATTTCAGCACTTCGAGGGGCGCTTTGGGATTGCCCTTCTGGCGTTGGAGGGTGGACCAGCTCAAGTGGAAGCCACCGAGGTCGGACTTCTTGATCGAGACGGCAATGTCGCGCTTTGAGGTTGGGAAGTCCTCGTCGGTTTCGCTCATCGCGGTGGCGGTGCCTTGCCAGTCGCCGACATAGCCGTCGAGCGTAAGCGGCGGGACAGTGACTTTGGTCGGCGCGGCGCTTGCGGGGAAGGCGATCAGCAAGGCTGCGATGGTGAGGGCGAGGAAACGAACGAGCGGCATTGCGATCTCCAACCGATTCCCCGCAGCATTTCACCAAGTGGCCGTTGGCTTCAAGGCCAACGCACCTCTGGCGGAAGCGACATCAGGATCGCTTCGACGTTGCCGCCCGTTTTCAGGCCGAATTGGGTGCCGCGGTCGTAGAGGAGGTTGAATTCGACATAGCGGCCGCGGCGCATCAGCTGGTGTTCGCGCTCTTCACGCGTCCACGAGCCGTTCATGTGGCGGCGGACGATTTGGGGGTAGACGCTCAGGAACGCTTCACCGACATCGCGGGTGAAGGCGAAGTCTGCCTCCCAATCGTCAGTGTCGAGGTAGTCGTAGAAGATGCCGCCGACGCCGCGCGGCTCGCCGCGATGAGGGAGAAAGAAGTACTCGTCGCACCAGGCTTTGAAGTCCTTGTAGTAGTTCGGGTCGTGGCGATCACACGCATTGCGAAGGGCGTTGTGGAAGTCGGCGGTGTCTTGGTCGTTCGGGTATGAGGGCGTGAGGTCGGCGCCACCGCCAAACCATGCCTTCTTGGTAACGATGTGGCGCGTGTTCATATGGACCGCTGGCACGCGCGGGTTCTGCATGTGGGCGACAAGCGAGATGCCACCCGCCCAGAACGATGGATCGTCGCCGGCGCCTGGGATCGATTGCGCGAAGTCCTTTGAGAACTTTCCGTAGACAGTTGAGATGTTTACGCCGACCTTTTCGAACACGCGGCCGTGCATGACCGACATCGTGCCGCCGCCGGCATCGGTGCCGGCCTCGGCGTTGCGCTTCCAGGATTTGCGTTGAAAGCGGCCAGGTGGCCGGTCGGCGTGCGGGCCGGCGAGCTCGTCTTCGAGGCGTTCGAATTCGGCGCAGATTCGGTCGCGGAGCTCTTCGAACCAACCGGCGGCTCTGGTTTTGCGTTCGACGTTTATGTCGATGTTCATTGGAGGCTCTCCTTGAAGGCGTCGGTTTGGCGCAGGGCTTCGCCCAAGATCATGGCGGCGGCGACCGCTACGTTCAGCGAACGCATGTCTTCTGCCATGGGGATACGGATGCGCACATCGGTCGACACCATGACTTCATCGGTGACACCGGCGCTCTCGCGGCCGAACAGAAGCGTGTCGTCGGGGCGATAGCTGACTGCGGTATAGGGTTTTGAGGCCTTCGTGGTGGCGAGGACAAGCCGGCCCTGGCGCGCGGCCTCGAACGCAGCCCAGGAGGCGTGGCGCGTGACGAGGGCTCGGGGCAGATAGTCGAGGCCGGCGCGCTTCAGGCTCGCGTCGCCGAAGGGGAAGCCGCAGGGTTCGATGATGTCGATTGCTACATTCATGCACGCGCCGAGCCGGATGATGGTGCCGGTGTTCGCGGCTATGTCAGGTTCAAACAGGGCGATGCGCATTGACGGGAATCAACCAGAACGTCGTGGTTTCGTGTTTGGAAAAAATCATCCACCGAATGCCGCAGCGTTCCGCCATTTATGCGGCATCGTGACGCAAGACCATAGGGGGGCGACTCTCTATTTTGCGGCCGAATTCAAGGCCTTGTCTCAGGTCCGGCGCGATTTGCCATCGCGACGGAACTTCTTCTCACAACCACATCATCTTCGTGCCCAGAGGGGGCTACAACCTTGGCGCATTCCATGGACAACGCCAACGTTACCCGGCGTGATTTTATCTACGTGGCCTCAGCGGCCGCTGCAGGCGTGGGGCTCGCTGCTTCACTCTGGCCCTTCATCGATCAGATGAATCCAGCTGCCGATACGTTGGCCTTGAAAGAGGTCGAGTTCGATCTGACGCCGGTAATCCCGGGACAGATCGTGACGATCGAGTGGCAAAAGAAACCGGTCTTCATTCGCCGCCGCACACCTGAAGAGGTGAAGGCCGCGGAAGATGCCCCGCTTGGCGATCTCATCGATCCGCAAGCGGACAAAGATCGCGTTCAAAAGCCGGAATGGCTGATCCTTGTTGCGACATGCACCCATTTGGGTTGCGTGCCGAGCAAGGAGATGAAGGGCGAGTTCGGCGGCTGGCTTTGCCCGTGCCACGGCTCGCACTACGACACGTCGGGGCGCATTCGCAAAGGTCCCGCGCCGAAGAATTTGGAAGTGCCTCCCTACCAGTTCCTGTCGGATACCAAAGTGCTGATTGGTGCTGCGCCGAAAGCTGGCGCTGCTGCTGAACATCACGGCTGAGGGCAACAATGGCGCACGGCAACTACTCCTATAAACCGACGAACGCGTTCACGAAGTGGCTCGATTCCCGACTGCCGATCATTCGGCTGATCGACGAGTCGGTGCTCGCTTTCCCCACGCCGAAGAACCTCAACATGTGGTTCACGTTCGGCGGCATCCTGACGTTCATGCTGGCGGTGCAGATCGTGTCGGGCATCGTGCTCGCGATGCACTACGTGCCGCACGAGACGCAGGCCTTCGACAGCGTCGAGCGCATCATGCGCGACGTGAACTACGGCTGGCTCTTGCGCTATATGCACTCGAACGGCGCGTCGTTCTTCTTCATCGCGGTTTACCTGCACATTTTCCGCGGGCTCTACTACGGCTCTTACAAGGCGCCGCGCGAGGTGCTGTGGCTGCTCGGTATCGTGATCTATCTGCTCATGATGGCGACGGGCTTCCTCGGCTACACGCTGCCGTGGGGGCAAATGTCGTTCTGGGGCGCGACGGTGATAACGAACTTCTTCTCGGCGATCCCGGTCATCGGCGAGAGCATCACGCAGTGGCTGTGGGGTTCGTTTGCGGTCGACAACTCGACGCTGCAGCGCTTCTTCTCGCTGCACTATCTGTTGCCGTTCGTGATTGCCGGCGTCGTGGTGTTGCATATTTGGGCGCTGCACGTGCCGGGCAACAACAACCCGCTCGGCATCGACGTGAAGGGGCCGGCTGATACGGTGCCGTTCCATCCCTACTACACGACGAAAGACGCGTTCTGGATTGCGCTGTTCCTCATCGTGTTCTGCTACTTCATCTTCTTCAACCCGAACTTCCTGGGGCATGCCGACAACTACGTGCCGGCAAACCGGCTCGTTACGCCTGCGCACATCGTGCCGGAGTGGTACTATCTGCCGCTCTACGCGATCTTGCGCTCGGTGCCGGACAAGCTGTTCGGCGTGATCTTGATGTTCGGCGCGATCTTCGTGTGGGCCCTGCTGCCATGGCTCGACACCTCGCGGGTCCGATCGAACCGGTTCCGGCCGTTCATGAAGCAGTTCTTCTGGATCCTGATGGTCGTGATCTTCCTGCTCGGCTATCTGGGTGCGCAGACGGCCGACGACAGCAACCTCGTCTTCTTCGGGGTGGAGCTGCCGATCGGGAAAATTCTGCTGTCGCGGATTCTGACGATCTACTACTTCTTGCACTTCCTGCTTATCACGCCCCTTGTGGGCTTGATGGAGACGCCGCACGCGGTGCCTGAGAGTATTTCGAAGGCAGTGTTGGCCAAGAAGGGCGGGGCGCAATCATGAAACTCAAAGCTTTGCTTGCGATCGTTCTTAGTCTTGGCCTGGCCGGTGGCGCACTTGCTGCCGGCGGCGAAGGTAGCCTTGAGGCCAAGCACCCGAAAAAGGTCGATTGGTCCTGGGAGGGGCCGTTCGGGCACTTCGATCGGCAACAGCTGCAGCGCGGCTATTTGGTCTACAAAGAGGTCTGCGCCGCGTGCCACAGCATGAGCTTGCTGTCGTTCCGGAATCTGTCGCAACCGGGTGGCCCCGAGTTCACCGAGGCGCAGATGAAGGCCATAGCGGCGTCGTACAAGATCAAGGCGCTTGACGAGAAGGGCGAGGAAGTCGAGCGACCGGGCATTCCGGCGGATCGCTTCCCGCTGGCTTATGCGAACGAGCGTGCGGCGCGCGCGGCGAACAACAACGCGTATCCGGTCGATCTGTCTGTCATCACCAAGGCGCGGCACGACGGGTCGAACTATGTCTACACGCTGATCACTGGTTATTCCGAACAGCCGCCTGCCGGCGTCACTTTGCTGCCCGGCTTGTACTACAACGAGTACTTCCCGAACCATCAGATCGCGATGCCGGCGCCATTGACGGCCGACGATCAGGTGACATACGCGCCCGACGCGGGCAATCCGAAGGCCACGAAGGATCAGATGGCCAAGGACGTGGTTGCGTTTCTTAGCTGGGCTGCCGAGCCCAAGATGGAAGAGCGTAAGCAGCTTGGCGTAAAGGTGCTGATCTTCTTGGTGCTGTTGTCGGTTCTGCTGTACGTCGCTTACCGCCGCTTGTGGCGGGACGTCGATCACTGATCGGCAACGCGGACTTGAATTCACAGGGGCCGGCGCCATATGTGCCGGCCCTTTGTTTTTGGGGGGCGAGCGGTTACAACCGCCGCCGTCACCGTGGATTGAGGACTTGAGATGACGAACACCGTATTGGGCGTGATCGGCGGCAGCGGGGTCTACGGTATCGATGGGCTCGAGAACCAGCGGTGGGAACGGGTGCGCTCGCCGTGGGGCGAGGCTTCGGATGAGCTGCTCTTCGGGCGCCTCGGCGGCGTCGACATGGTGTTCCTGCCGCGGCACGGGCGGGGCCATGTGCATTCGCCGACCAGCATCAACTATCGCGCCAATATCGATGTCTTGAAGCGCGTCGGTGTCACCGATGTGATCTCTGTTTCGGCGTGCGGTTCGTTCAAGGAAGAATTGCCGCCGGGCATGTTCGTGCTCGCGGACCAGTTCATCGACCGGACATTCGCGCGGGAGAAGTCGTTCTTCGGACCAGGATTTGTGGCGCACGTGTCGCTTGCGCATCCGGTGTGTCCGCGCCTTGTCGGTGCGCTCGCCGACGCCGCGAAAGAGGCGTCGATCCAGCATGTCGTTGGCGGGACCTATCTTGCTATGGAGGGGCCGCAGTTTTCGACACTCGCGGAAAGCAATCTCTATCGCTCGTGGGGCTGCAGCGTAATCGGTATGACGGCCATGCCGGAAGCGAAGCTCGCGCGCGAGGCGGAGCTTCCTTACGCGATCGTGGCGATGGTCACCGACTATGACTGCTGGCATCCGGGCCACGATCACGTGACGGTCGATCAAGTGATCAAGATTTTGAATGGCAATGCGGATCGTGCGCGGACGCTTTTGAAGCGCGTTGCGCCGAAGCTCGGACCGAAGCGGACACCGTCGCCGGCTGGGATCGAGCATACGCTTGATACCGCCCTGATTACCGCGCCGGAGAAGCGCGACCCTGCCGTTGTTGCGAAACTGGATGCGGTCGCCGGCCGCGTTCTCAAGAAGGCTTGAACCTCATGGACATCAAATCGGTCATCCGCACGATTCCCGACTATCCGAAGCCGGGCATTATGTTCCGCGACGTGACGACGTTGTTGGGCAACGCGCGGGCGTTCCGAACAACCGTCGATCAGCTCGTGCAGCCCTACGCGGGCACGCGAATCGACAAGGTCGCCGGGATTGAGGCGCGCGGCTTCATTATCGCGGGGGCGGTCGCGCATCAGCTGTCCGTGGGCTTCGTACCGGTCCGCAAGAAGGGCAAATTGCCTTGGAAGACGCTCGGGCAGACCTATGACCTCGAGTACGGTACGGACACGGTCGAGATTCACGAAGATGCCGTTGGGAAGGGTGACAACGTGTTGCTCGTGGACGATCTCATTGCGACCGGCGGTACGGCGGAGGCGGCGATCAAGCTGATCGAGAAGGCGGGCGGCAATGTCGTCGGGTGCAGTTTCATCATCGATCTGCCGGAGCTCAAAGGCCGGCGGCGGCTTGAGAAATTGGGCAAGAAGGTGCTGAGCCTCGTGGAGTTTGAAGGTCATTGAAGATCCACGGACGTCACTACCGGACGATTTGGGTCGCAGCTGACGGCTGGTCGGTCGAGGTGATCGATCAGACCAAGCTGCCGTTCGCGTTCGTGACCAAGCATCTTGCAAGCGCAGATGAGGCGGCCGAGGCGATCAAGTCGATGGTCGTGCGCGGGGCGCCGCTGATCGGAGCGACAGGGGCTTACGGCCTTTGCATGGCGTTGCGGCAGGATGCATCCGACGATGCGCTGGAACGGGCGTACGACATGCTCGTCAAGACGCGGCCGACGGCGATCAATCTCAAATGGGCGCTCGACGAGATGATGGCGGCGGTGCGCAATCAGCCGGCGGACCGGCGCGTCGCTGCGGCCTATGCGCGGGCATCGCAGCTCTGCGATGACGACGTGGCAACGAACGAGGCGATCGGTCGCCACGGGCTAACGCTGATCGAGGGTATCGCGGCGAAGAAGCGGGGTGCGACGGTCAATGTGCTCACGCACTGCAATGCCGGCTGGCTCGCTTGCGTCGACTGGGGAACGGCGCTCGCGCCGATCTACATGGCGCATGACAAAGGGATTGCGATCCACGTTTGGGTGGATGAAACGCGACCGCGAAATCAGGGAGGGTCGCTGACCGCCTACGAGCTCGGCGCGCATGGCGTAAAACATTCGATCCTCGCGGACAATGCCGGCGGGCATTACATGCAGCATGGCGATGTCGATATGTGCATTGTCGGCACGGATCGCACGACCGCATCGGGCGACGTCGCGAACAAAATAGGGACCTATTTGAAGGCGCTGGCTGCGCACGACAACGGTGTGCCGTTCTACGTGGCGCTGCCGTCTTCGACGATCGATTGGACGATTTCGGACGGCGTGAAGCAGATCGAGATCGAGGAACGCTCCGGGCGCGAGATCACGCATGTGCAGGGGCGCACGGCGGCCGGTGAGGTATTGACGGTCGAGCTGACGGCGCCAGGGTCGCCTGCGCGCAATCCGGCCTTTGATGTGACGCCGGCGCGGTTGGTGACGGGGCTTATCACGGAGCGCGGGGTGGCTGCGGCGACGCGCGAGGGCTTGCTCAAGCTCTTTCCGGAGCGAGCGCGGTGAAGCGCACAGCGGTGCGCCGGCGGGTGGCGCGGGTGCTCACCAAGCGTGCCGTGAGTCTTTCGCCGACGCCGAATCTGCGCTCGGAAATTGTCGCCGTCGGGCAGCGCATGTCGACGAGCGGGCTCTCGCCGGGCAAGAGCGGCAATCTCTCGGTGCGCGTTGATGGCGGCATGTTGATCACGCCGACCGGCATTGCCTACAGCGAGATGAAGGGGGCGGATATCGTCGAGGTGCGCAGCGATGGACGCGTTGCAGCGGGACAACGCGTTGCGTCGAGCGAGTGGCGGATCCACCTTGCGATCTACAAGGCTCGGCCGGATGTCGGCGCGATCGTGCATACCCATTCGCTGAACGCGACCGCGCTTGCATGTTTGCACCGTGGAATACCGGCGTTTCACTACATGGTCGCGGAGTTTGGCGGCGACCGGGTCGTGTGTGCTCCTTACGCGACGTATGGGAGCGAAGACTTGGCGCGGTTTTCCGTTAAGGCTTTGGGGCCGCGCACTGCCTGTCTGCTTGCGAACCACGGGGCGATTGCTCTGGGCGATACGGTGCGCCAGGCGTATGATCGCGCGGCGGCGGTCGAGGCGTTGGCAGCGCAGTATGCGCGAGCGCGTTCGCTCGGGCGGCCGCGAATTTTGTCAGCACGTGAGATGGCGCGAGTGGTCGAGAAGTTCAAAACCTACGGCAAGCAAGCACCGGTCGAAGAATGAGCGCGGTACTCGTCACCGGTGCGGCGAAGCGGCTCGGGCGCGCGATTGCGCTGAAACTCGCAGGCGAAGGGTACGACGTCGCGATCCACTATCGGTCGAGCAAAGGCGAGGCTGAGGCGGTCGCCGCGGAGGTGAAAGCGCTCGGGCGGAAAGCGGCGCTTGTCGATGGCGATCTGTCGAAGGAGATCGAGGTCGCGACGATCGTGCCTCGCGCGACGGCGGTCCTCGGGCATCTGACGGCGCTCGTGAATAGCGCGTCTGTGTTTGAGGACGACCGGGTCGATACCGCAACGCGCGCCTCGTGGGACAGGCATCTCGATACGAATTTGCGAGCGCCGCTGGTGCTGGCTCAAGCCTTTGCGAAGCAACTTCCGGCGGCGGCGAGCGGCGGGATTGTGAACATTGTCGATCAGCAAGTGCTGAATCTGACGCCGCAATTTCTTTCTTACACGGTGTCGAAGGCGGGGTTGTGGACGCTGACGCGGACGCTCGCGCAAGCGTTGGCGCCGCGTATCCGTGTCAATGCGGTCGCACCGGGGCCGTCGCTCAAGGCCGAGCGGCAGAGCCAGGCGAACTTCGATGCGCACGTGCGGGCGACGCTTTTGCAGCGGCCATCGGAGCCCTCCGATATTGCGGGGGCAGTTGCCTATCTGTTGTCGGCACCGGCCGTCACCGGGCAGATGATAGTCGTGGACAGTGGGCAGCATCTGGCTTGGTCGCCCGACAAGTTTTTCGAGTAAGACCATGAACAAACAACAACCGCTGCGTATCGCCGATGCGAAGAAGCGCATCCGGCATGTGTTCGTGCGCGACCTAGAGCTGAATGCGAATATCGGCGTCTATCATCGCGAGAAGGGGCAGCTGCAGCCGGTTCGGATCAACGTCGATCTGACTGTTGAGGAGGCCGATGGCGATATCGGCGACAGACTTGAGAACGTCGTGGACTACGGTGCCGTCGTCGACGGCATCAAGGCGATTTTGGCGGGCGGGCACTTAAACCTCGTCGAGACGCTCGCCGAGAGAGTTGCGGCGTTCTGCCTTGCGGATCCCAGAGTTCGAGTTGCACGGGTGCGGATCGAGAAGCTCAAGATCATCGCGGAAGCGCAGTCCGTCGGTGTCGAAATCGAGCGTGAAGCCGACCGGTAGGGCGGTCTTGCGGCGGTCGTGCTTCAGACTATGTTCCGGCCTGGATGATTGAAGATCAAGAGACTGCCGCGACGGATTCGCCCGGGTTGATGGCCCAGGGGGCGGCGGTTATCGCCGACTATCTGACACGGTTGCCGAATGCGCCCGGGGTCTATCGGATGATCGCCTCCAACGGCGACGTTCTCTACGTCGGCAAGGCCGCCAATCTGAAGAAGCGGGTCGTGGCGTACACGAAGCCATACGACCAGCCGGCGCGGATTGCGCGCATGATCGCGAATACGGCGACGATGGAGTTCGTGCAGACGCAGTCTGAGGTCGAGGCGCTGTTGCTCGAGGCGAACCTGATCAAGCGGTTGAAGCCTCGGTACAATGTGCATCTTCGCGACGACAAGTCGTTTCCCTTCATTCTCGTCACGGGCGATCACGATGCGCCGCAGATTATCAAGCATCGCGGGGCGAAGGTGCGGAAGGGCGAGTATTTCGGGCCGTTCGCGTCCGCTTATTCGGTGAGCCGCACGTTGAACACGCTGCAGCGGGCGTTTCTTCTGCGCAGCTGCACCGACTCGGTCTATGAGAGCCGTACGCGACCGTGCTTGTTGCATCAGATCAAACGGTGCGCGGCGCCGTGCGTCGGCAAGATCTCGATCGAGGACTATCGCCGCCTCGTCGATCAATCGGTCGGGTTTCTGCGCGGCAAGAGCGACGAGGTGAAGGGCGAGCTTTCGCACGAGATGGAAGCCGCCGCCGAAGCGCTCGACTTCGAAAAGGCTGCACGGTTGCGGGATCGGATACGGGCGCTGGCGCATGTGCAGCTGCAGCAGGGGATCAATCCGCAGACCATCGATGAGGCCGACTTGTTCGCGGCGCATCAAGAGGGCGGGCACACCTGCATTCAGGTGTTCTTTTTCCGCTCGGGGCAGAACTGGGGCAATCGCGCGTATTTTCCGCGGCACGACAAGGCCGTGGATGTGGCTGAGGTGCTCGATAGCTTTTTGGCGCAGTTCTATGACGATCGCGAGCCGCCAAAGCTCGTGATTGTCAGCCACGACGTGCCGGGTCGCGCTCTGCTCGAAGAAGCGCTGTCGGTGCGGGCAGAGCGGCGCGTCGAGGTGCTGATGCCGCAACGTGGCGAGAAGCGCGAGGTGATGGCGCAGGCTGTCATGAACGCTCGAGAGTCTTTGGCGCGACGGATGGCGGAGAGCGCGACGCAACTCCAGTTGCTTGAGGGGGTCGCGGCGGCGTTTGGCTTGAACGAGGCGCCGCAGCGGATCGAGGTCTATGACAACAGCCATATCTCGGGCACCAATGCGGTCGGAGCTATGGTCGTTGCGGGACCAGAGGGGTTTATCAAGAACGAGTATCGGAAGTTCAACATCAAGAATACCGAGCTCACGCCGGGTGACGACTATGCGATGATGCGTGAGGTGTTGACGCGGCGGTTCAAGCGGCTTGTCAAAGAGCAGGAAGAGCAGGCGGATGCTGGCGTTCAGTTCGATGAGAAAGCTGACGAGGACCAGGATGAGGCGACGGTTCCCGATCTCTTGCTGATCGACGGCGGTGCCGGGCAGCTTTCGATCGCACGCGAAGTGATGGAGGCGTCGGGCGTCACTGGCGTGAAGCTCGTTTCGATCGCGAAGGGGCCGGATCGGGACGCCGGGCGAGAGCGCTTTTTCATGGTGGGGCGCGAGCCGTTTCACTTGGAGTTCAAGTCGCCGGTCTTGTTCTATCTGCAACGCCTGCGGGATGAGGCGCACCGATTCGCGATTGGGACGCATCGGGCGAAGCGGGCCGCGACTTTGGCTTCGTCGCCCTTGGACGAGATTGACGGCATTGGGCCTACGCGGAAACGCGCGCTTTTGAACCATTTCGGGTCCGGGCGGGCGGTCACGACAGCTGGGCTTTCCGATCTGGAATCGGTTAAGGGTATTTCCAAGGCAATGGCGCGGAAGATTTATGAGCACTTCCACGACAAGGGCTGAGACCGGTACTGTGGTGCCATGGGCGATCATCTTCCCAATTTGCTGACGCTGGCGCGGATCGCGCTGACGCCTGTGTTTGTCGCGGCGTTCTGGCTTGATATGCCGATTGGCCGCTGGGTGGTGCTTGGCATCTTCCTGGTCGCCGCGATCACAGACTATGCGGACGGATGGGTCGCGCGGCGGCGCAACGTCGAGTCACGGCTTGGGCAGATGCTTGATCCGATCGCGGACAAGTTGCTGATCGCGTCGGCGCTCGTGATGTTGGTTTACATGGACGACATTCGCGGGTGGGTGATCATTCCGGCGCTGGTCATATTGGCGCGCGAGATTTTAGTCTCGGGGATGCGCGAGTTTTTGGCGACGATCTCCGTGCAAGTGCCGGTGTCGTCAATCTCGAAGTTCAAGACCGTGCTCCAGGTCGTCGCGATCTCGATGCTGATCGTGGCTCCCGCAATCGAGCATGTGTGGGGGTGGATGCATCGAGCTGGCATTGTCACGCTTTGGGCGGCGGCGATGCTCACGATCTATACGGGCTTCAGCTATGTGCAAGCCAATCTGAGCCACATGTCCGGCGAGCACGCGCGGCCACGTCCGCGCGCAGCGGAGCGACCGTTGTGAAGGTGCTCTACTTCGCGTGGTTGCGGCAAAAGGTCGGGCGCGGCGAGGAGACGGTTGAAGCACCTAGCAGCGTGAGAACCGTCGGTGACCTGGCGGCTTGGCTCGGCGCGCGGGGCGGTGGTTACGCGGATGCATTTGCCGATCTGAAGCGTCTGCGCGCGGCGGTGAATCAAGAGTATGGCGATTTTTCGGTCGCGGTTAAGGCCGGCGACGAGGTCGCGTTTTTCCCGCCCGTCACGGGCGGCTGAGCGATGATCCGCGTGCAGTCAGAGGATTTCGATCCGGGCGTCGAGATCGGGCGGTTTCAGCGCGAAGATGTGGGCGCGATCGTGAGCTTCACGGGTGTTGTGCGCGGGGAAAGCCACGGCGAAAGGCTCGTCAGCATGACGCTGGAGCACTTTCCGGGGATGACGGAGCGCGAACTTGAGCGGATTGCCGTGGAGGCGCGGACGCGTTGGTCTTTGCAAGGCGTATCGGTGGTGCATCGCGTCGGCGAGTTGAGGCCGGGTGAGCGGATTGTGCTTGTTGTTACAGCCGCAGCCCACCGGCAGGCGGCGTTCGAAGCAGCCGAATTCTTGATGGACTATCTCAAAACCCGCGCGCCGTTTTGGAAGCGCGAGTTGCGCGCCTCCGGCGAGTACTGGGTGGAAGCTCGCAGCAGCGACGATGAAGCCGCTGCGCGCTGGTCGCGTTAGACCGTTAGCTTGCCGCGAACGTAGTTGGCGTAGTCGTCCATCAGCGTCGTCGTGATCTTGCCAACGTTAAACGTCCAATCGCCAATCGAGCCGACCGGCGACACCTCAGCGGCGGAGCCCGTGAGGAAGCATTCTTCGAAGCCACCGACGTCGGAGCTTTGGATGTACTTTTCGACGACTTCGATTTGCCGGCTGCGTGCGAGGTGCATGACCGTCTGGCGGGTGATGCCGTTCAGGAAGCAATCGGCATGCGGCGTGAAGAGCTTGCCCTCTTTGACGAAGAAGATGTTCGCACCGGTCGCCTCAGCGACGAGCCCGCGCCAATCGTACATCATGGCGTCGGCGTAGCCTTTCGCTTCGGCCTCGTGTTTGGAGAGCGTGCAAATCATATAGAGGCCTGCCGCCTTGGCCTTCCACGGTGTCGTGTCGGGGGCGGGGCGGCGCCAACGTGCGATGTCGAGACGGATGCCCTTCTTCTTGATTTCAGGGTCGAACATCGAGGGCCAAGGCCAAACGGCGATGGCGACGTGGATCTTCGACTTTTGCGCGCTGACGGCCATCATCTCGCTTCCACGCCAGGCGACGGGGCGCATGTAGGCGTCGTCGTGGCCGGTGGCTTCGACGACTTGTTTGCAGGCGTCGTTGATCTGTTGTTCGGTGAACGGGATCTCGAAGCCCATCAGCCGCGCGGACTCGAACAGGCGCGACGTGTGCTGTTCGAGCTTGAATACCTTTCTGTTGTAGACACGCTGGCCCTCGAAGACGCAGGAGCCGTAATGCAGGCCATGGGTCAAGACGTGGATTTTGGCGTCGCGCCAGGGCACGAGTTTGCCGTCCAGCCAGATTTGGCCTTCGCGATCGTCAAAGGGGATGAGCGCCATCGATGGCTCCAACGTTTGGTTAAGCGCGTTTTGGGCATTATAGCCGTGGCGCTTGCGGGCAGTACAGTGTGCGCTCTATTCTGAGTCGCATATCTGCCATAACCGATGCGCATGACCCCCGACCGGGCACTTTCCATGAAGGCTCAGGCCCCGTTTCTCTACCTGCGTGAAGAAGAGCTGACCGACGGCCTTGAGCTGTTCTTCTTCGCCGGGCGCAGCATTGCCGATGCAATGGACAAGCGGCTTGCCGAGCTGGGGCTTGGCCATGCGGATTATCGCGCGATGCATTTTGTTGCGCGTCACCCGGGGATGCCGGTGTCGGACTTGCTATCGATACTAGGGATCACGAAACAATCGCTCAGCCGCGTGGTGCGCGGGCTTACCGAAGGTGGGTATCTGATGCAGACCACGGGCGATTCCGACCGGCGGCAGCGGTTACTGCGCCTTACAGCGAAGGGCCAGGCGGTTGAGAGCGAGCTGTCGGCCCTGCAGCGGGGGCGCTTTGCGAAGGCATATCGCGAGGCGGGACCCGAGGCCGTGGCGGGGTTTCGGCAGGTGCTAAGCGGGCTACTCGCGGATACGGAACGGGCGGGCGTGTTGCGCCTGATTGCGAAGCGATGATGAACGATGTCAAAGACGCGAACGGGGATGACAAGCTTCAGCATCTGCTGATTGTCGATGACGACACGCGTATACGCACGTTGTTGCAGCGGTTCTTGAGCGAGTCAGGCTATCGCGTCACCGCGGCGAAGGATGCAGCCGAAGCCCGGCAGCTGATGGCCAGCCTCGACTTCGACTTCATCGTGCTCGACGTGATGATGCCGGGCGAAGACGGATTCTCCCTTACGAAGGCTATTCGCGAGACGTCGAATGTGCCGATCTTGCTGCTTACCGCACGCGGCGAAGCGGGGGACCGTATCGAAGGGTTGGAACGCGGCGCTGATGACTATTTGCCTAAGCCGTTCGAGCCGCGTGAGTTGCTGCTGCGGATCGCGACGATTTTGCGGCGGGCGGGGACACCGGCGGAGCCGGTGAAGCAGATTATTCAGCTGGGCACATGCCGGTTCGATGCCGAGCGCGGGGAGCTTACGCGTGACGGGAAGCCGGTGAAGCTGACCTCGGCCGAGTTGCAGCTGATGCGCGTGCTGGCGGCCAATCCCGGACAGACGTTTACGCGCACCGATCTCTCGGTGCGGATGGGCGAGGTGTTGGAGCGCACCGTTGACGTGCAAATCACGCGACTGAGGCGAAAGATCGAGAACGATCCGAAGTTGCCGCTCTATCTGCAGACCGTGCGCGGGATTGGTTACGTACTGATGCCGGATCGGGTGGGCTAAGGCTATGTCCCGCGGGTGGTTTCGCCGTTCGATGCCGCGCGGTTTGTTCGGGCGGTCTCTCGTCATCATCGTCATGCCCGTTGTCGTGCTGCAGGCGGTGGTGACGTATCTGTTGTTCGACCGGCAGTGGGACGCGGTCACGACGCGCATCTCGCGCGGGGTGGCGGCGCAGATCGCGCTGTTCGTGCAAAGCTATGAGACGCTTGGGCCCGAGAAGTTTGTGGGCGAAGCGGCGCGGCTGAAGGAGATGTCGTTCGGGCTCGTGCCCGTCATCAAGCCGGGCGAGAAGATTCCTGACACGGAGTCGCCGGCATTCGAGGTCTTGAAGCAAGTTTTCGTGCGCGAGCTGCAGACCCGCACAGGCCGGCCGGTTTGGCTCGACTCGGAGTCGCTCGACGACGAGGTCGATATTCGCGTGCAGCTCGATGGCGCGGTGATGCAGATTATGGCGGAGCGAAAGCGCGTCATGTCGACCAACACTCACGTGTGGGTGCTGTGGAGTATGGGGACCGCGCTGATCCTGCTCAGTGTCGCGGTGTTGTTCTTGCGGAATCAGATTAGGCCGATCGAGCGTTTGGCCGATGTGGCTGAGGCGTTCGGCAAGGGACGCGACGTGCCAGACTTCAGGCCGGCTGGTGCAACCGAGGTGCGGCGAGCGGGACTCGCGTTCCTCGACATGAAAGAACGCATCTCGCGCTTCGTTCAGCAGCGGACGGACATGCTGGCCGGCGTCAGTCACGACTTGCGCACGCCGCTCACCCGCATGAAGCTTGAGCTTGCCATGATGAAAGATCCCTCTGCCGAGGCGCTGAAAGGCGACTTGGAAGAGATGGAACATATGCTTGAGGAATATCTTGCGTTCGCGCGCGGGCAGGCCGGTGAAGGTGCGTCGGACACCGACATTGGGCAGTTGGTGCGCGATGTGGCGGCGAGTGCGCAACGCAAGATTGCCGTGAAAACGCCTGATAAGAAGGTGGACGTCACGGTTGGCGGCGACCTTGTCTTGGAGATTCGGCCGAACGCGATGCGCCGATGTGTGACTAACCTGGTCGAGAATGCGTTGCGCTATGGCAGTCGTGCGACCGTTAGCGCCGATCAGCAGAACGACGTCATTGAAATTGCAGTGGACGACGACGGCCCCGGCATTCCACCCGACCGGCGCGAAGAGGCCTTCCGGCCGTTCCACCGCTTGGACAGCGGGCGCACACTCGCGGGCGGTGGCGGCGTCGGTCTGGGTCTGGCGATCGCGCGCGACATCGCGCGCGGTCACGGCGGAGACATTACGCTGAGCGAGAGCAAGCTGGGTGGCTTGCGCGCTGTGGTGCGGTTGCCCGTATGACGGCGTTTCAACCCGACTTGCACGACTATGCGTTCGAGAGCGATCCGGTCGCGACGTTGCATCGGCTGCGGGCCGAAGACCCGGTGCACTGGTCGCGGCACGGCTATTGGTATCTGACGCGTTATGACGACGTCGCCTCGGTGCTGCAGGACCCGGTTCGGTTTTCCTCGGCGGCGGCAGGGTTTGGGGCATCCAATCCGATCGGCAAATCGGGCGATGCGGGGCGTTCCGATCAAGAGCGCAATCTGAGCCGATCGCTGGCTGCGTCGTTCAATCAGATGGATCCGCCCGATCACACGCGCATCCGGCTTCTCGTCAACTCGGCGTTCTCGCGCCGATCGGTCGAAGAGCGGCGGGATCGCATAGCGTCCGTCGTTGACGAACTTTTGAATCAAGCGTCGGCGAAGGGTTCGTTCGATTTGGTATCGGACTTCGCCTTCCACTTACCCATCATCGTCGCGAGCGAGATCATCGGCATTCCGGCGATCGATCGCGAGACATTCCGGACGACTTTCGAGAACACGGCCGTGCTGATGCAGCCGAAACGGTCCGAGGAGGCTTGGGCGCGCGGGCTTGAGGCCGGGCGCTGGCTCGGGCGCTATGTAAACGAGCTGATCGCGGCTCGGCGCGCGGCCCCGCAAGATGATTTGATCAGCGCTTTGACTGCCGCCGAGGAGGAGGGCAACCGCCTGAGCGTCCCGGAAATGGTGTCGGCGATCACGACGATCTATACGGCGGCGGGAACGACGACCGAGCGGATGATATCGAGCGGGCTCTATCTGCTGTTGAAGCACCCGGAGCAGTGGCAGGCGGTGCGCGACGACCGGACGCTGATCCCGGGGGCGGTTGAGGAGATTCTGCGCTTCCACCATCCGACGCAGTCGACGTCGACGAACCGGCGCTGTACCCGCGACGTGGAGATGCGGGGTAAGACGCTGCGGGCCGGCGATACGGTGCGGGTGGGGCTTGGTGCCGCGAACCGCGATCCGGACGTGTTCGAGCGCGCGGATCAGTTCGACATCAGGCGCAAGATGCCTTCGCCGATCCTCTCGTTCGGGACGGGGCCACATTTTTGCATCGGGTCGGCGCTTGCGCGGTTCGAGGGCGTGCTTGCGCTCGATGCGGTTGCACGGCTGATGCCGAACTTGAAACTGCTCACGGTGGCGCCGGAGAAGGATCCGCGGCGGCCGGATCGCTATCGCGAGATTTTGGTCGCCGCGTGAAGGCCTACTTTCGCCGTGCGGTGATCTTCTCGGCCAGTTCCTGCATCTCGGCGATCGATTCTTTCGCCCGATCTTGCATCACTTTGAACGCCTCGCCGTTGGCGTCGATGGCGAGTTCGGCGAGCTCTTTCATGTGTTTGAAGGCGCGACCGACGGTCTTTTCGACGAGCTCGGCTTGTTTCTTCGGAAGGTCCTTGCCGTCGTTGGCCTTCATCAGGCTGGCGACGGATTCTTGAATCGCCTGCATCGTTTCCGTCATGATCTCGCCTTGGCGGCGCATGAGGTTTTGGTAGCCCTCGGCGGCTTTTTGGTTCGCTTTGACGAGTGCTTCGAAGTTCTTCTTTTGGCTTTGCATCAAGGCGCTGTTGTCGATTCCGGGAACGGAGAAGCGGTCCCAGAAGCCCTGGTCGAAGTTCGGCCATTTGAAATCGAACTCGGGGAACGGGCCTTTGTTGGACATGGGTTTTCTCCTCGTGGGTGATGGAGCATGAGCCCGGGCGGATGCGGCCGTCAATCGATCTCGGCGGCCTCTTCGTCCTGGTCTTGGCGTTCGCGAATGTTCTGCAGGCGCTCGGTCCATTCCTCGATCAAGCGCAGGCGGCGATCCACGTGGGCCATGGTCTTGGCCAAGTCTTCGCCGTCTTCGAGCCAAACGCCCATCGTTTCAGCGAGGAGAACGCCTATGCCGCGGGTGACGAGGAAGCCCTGCCAGCCGGTTGTGGGCAACCCCGCGCTGTCGGCGATCCAGAAGGCGCTGCGGACGGTTGCCGGGAGCACGTCGAAGATGACGGCGGGATCACCCTTGCTGTCGGCGTGGATGACGCCGATGGCGGGCTTCAAGGGTGTCATGGACTCGAAGCAACCGATGATCGCGTCGAAGGCCCGGTCGCGAGGCGGAATGCTTTCATCGGGTTCGATCGCTCGCTCAAGGGCGGCGATGTCGATGCGTTTGCCGATCAATTGCAGGAGCGCGCGCTTGTCGGGGCAGAGTTCGTAGAGCGTTGCCGGGGCGATCTTTGCCTTGCGGCCAAGTGCGGTCAGCGAGAGCGCCTTCCAGCCGCCTTTTTCGATGGCGGCGAGGGCTGCGGTGACGAGCTTGTCTTCTGGGGAGAGTTTGGTCGCCATGACGTGCAGCTTACCTGGTTTTGGCGAGTTCGAATCCGCGTGCGTTTGCCGCGGCGATAGCTTCGGCCATCAATTGCTCGAGGCGTCCGTCGGCCATGAGTACTTTGAGGGCTGCCTCGGTTGTGCCGCCGGGGCTGGTTACGGAGCGCCGTAGATCGGTGGGCGAGGTGGGGCTGCTTGCGAGTAGGGCGCCTGCGCCTTCGATCGTCTTGCGCGCAAGCAGCGCCGCGACCTCGGCACTAAGGCCGACGCGCTCGCCCGCTGCTGCCATCGCTTCGACGAGGAGGAAGACATAGGCAGGTCCGGAGCCGGAGACAGCCGTGACGGCGTTCAACAGTTCTTCGCCTTCGAGCCAGACGAGATCACCTGTCGCTTTGAGCAAACGCTCGGCAAGTTTGCGCTGCGCGCTGGTTGTCGATGGCGTCGCGTAGGCGGCGCTGATGCCCTTGCCAATCGCGGCGGGAAGGTTCGGCATCGCGCGGACCATCGCTTTGGGCCTGTCCAGCCAGAGGTTCAGAGATTCGATTTGCGTGCCGGCGGCGATGGAGATCACGACTGCGCTGCGCGCGGCCGCTGCATAGGCCGGTGCGACCTGCGCCATCATCTGTGGCTTGACGGCGAGAATGATTGCCTCGGGGTTTGCCCCAGTTAGGACGCGGACGTCGTTGCCCGTGGTCGCGCCCGCTTTGCGGAAGGCGCGCACGTCGGCTTGCTTCATCCCTGGATCGATGAGGATAAGGCGCGCGCCGAGGCCTGCCGCGATGAGGCCGCGCGCAATGGCGCCGCCCATGTGGCCTACGCCGGCGACGACAATAGGGCGGCCCTCGGAAGGTGCCGGTTGGGGTTTGGTTAGGCGCTTCCCTGGCACTGATAGACCACCGCTGCAGCTGCTTCAGCGGCGGACTTACCGGCCCAGATGACGAATTGGAAGGCCGAATAGTAACGCTCACAGGCTTCCAGGGCGGAGTCGATCAGGCCCTCGCACTGTTCCGGTACGGCCATGGCACCACGCAGCAGGAGGCCGTGGCGGTAGATGACCTGGCCGGAGTCCGGCCACATCTCGAAATGGCCAAGCCAGAGTTGTTCGTTGATGATGTTGATCAGGGCTGCGACTTCGGCACGCTTTTGCTTGGGGACCTTGACCTCAAGCTGGGCCGAGAGCTGCAGGGTTTCGACGTCGTGGCGCCATGAGAAAGAGAGGTGGTGGTCTTCACTTTGGCCCGGGAACGACAGGTGCATCTCGTCCTCGCCCGCCCGGTCGAACAGCCACTCGTTTTGAACCGCGAGCTGCTCCATGAGGTCGAGCGGATTGCCGTTGGACACTTCCGTTGCGATCTGCGGTGTCATCACTTTGAGCCAACCTCTTTCTTGGCCCCCAGAGTCAGCCCGCCGCCGGAGGGTGCCGGCGGCGGGATGAATGCAAGGGCAATTAGCAAGGGTACGCAGGAAGGTGCTCCAGGCCTGGAATTACGAACGCTCCACATATAGTAGCCCGACGCGAAGCACCTCCCATGAATCGGAGCGTGCACCAGACGTTGAATCTTGCGCAAGAGTTTGCCCTGTGGGCTGAATCATTCTTCATGTGGACTGTGTTTGGAGAATGAATCGGTGCTGGGGATCGCTTGCGGATAGATCGATACGAAACGTTTCAGAAGTTTCATCGAATGCGAGTCCTGCGAGTCTTCCGTACGCGTCGCAACTCACCGTGCGTGCTGAATCGGAGCGCGGCGGACTCATTAACGCTGTGTCGTCGCCGCCTTGACACTCGCGAAGCGGCAATCGCAAGTCTCAGTCACTGAGAGGATTTCCCGCGCGTATGGCTGTCATTCCGTTTCCCGAAATCGACCCGGTTCTCATCCAGATCGGGCCGATCGCCATTCGCTGGTATGCGCTGTCCTATATCGCAGGGCTGCTCGGCGCGTGGTGGTTCATTCTAAAGCTTATTCGAACCGATCGCCTGTGGGCCGGCGCGCCGTTCGACGGCAAGCCGCAAGCGACCAAGGATCATATCGGCGATCTGTTCGTATGGGCCGCGGTTGGCGTGATCGTCGGTGGGCGGCTCGGCTATGTCCTGTTCTACGGGCTGATCTACGAGTGGCAGAAGTTTTCCACCGAGCCTTGGAAGATCTTCTACACGTGGGAAGGTGGAATGTCGTTCCACGGCGGTGCGATCGGTGTTGTGCTGGCGATCATTCTGTTCGCGCGGCGTAACAAGCTCGACATGGTGGCGTTGGGCGACCTCGTCGCGGTGGCTGCGCCGATCGGACTGTTCTTCGGGCGGTTGGCGAACTTCATCAACGGCGAGCTGTGGGGCAAGGTGACGGATGTGTCTTGGGGGATGGTGTTCCCTGGGGCAGCGATCCGGGCGCCCGATGGCGTGACCGTGCTCAGCAATCCGCCGCGCCATCCAAGCCAACTCTACGAGGCGGGGCTTGAAGGCGCTTTGTTGTTCGTGATCCTCGTTGTCATGGTCTACCGCTTCGACGCGCTGAAGCGGCCCGGGCTTTGTATTGCGGTGATGTGGAGCGGCTACGGCTTGTTCCGGTGGTTCGTGGAAGCGTTCTTCCGCGAGAATGCGCACCAGTCTCTGTTCGACGGCGCAATCTCTATGGGGACGGTGCTGTCGCTTCTAATGTTTGCGGTCGCTGCGGTCTTCTTTTGGTACTCGCTTTACCGCAAGGGACCGGCATTGCTGACGCGATGAGCGATTTCGCGGCGCACCTCAAGGAGATCATCGAGGCCAATGGGCCGATCTCCGTTGCCGAGTTTATGCGGATCGTGCTGACGGCGCGTGAGGACAGCTACTACCGGCGCGCCGAGCCGTTCGGCGCCGCCGGCGATTTCGTGACGGCGCCAGAAATATCGCAGATCTTCGGCGAACTGATCGGGCTTTGGTGTGTCGATACATGGCACAAGCTCGGTGAGAGGCCATTCACGCTCGTCGAACTGGGGCCTGGGCGAGGTACGTTGATGCGCGATGCGTTGCGTGCGGCGCGCGTTGTGCCTCGCTTCTTGGAGGCGGCTCAGGTCGCGATGGTCGAGATCAGCGAGCGGCTGCGTGAATTGCAACGCGAGGCGTTGCGGGATTCGGCGGTCGCTTGCCAATGGTGCGAGCGGTTCGAAGATGTTGAGGTGCGAGGACCGCTGATCGTCGTCGCCAATGAGTTCTTCGATGCGTTGCCAATCCGACAGTTTGTGCGCGGCGCGAAAGGGTGGAGTGAGCGCTGCATCGGATTGAGCAGCGGCGATCTTTCCTTTGGGGCGGCTCCCGACATCGTCGAACTGAAGGCAATGGCGCCGGTTGGCGCGATCGTCGAGCAGTCGCCTGCGCGCGCGGCTGTGGCCATGGCGCTTGGCGAGCGGCTTGCGGTGCAGGGCGGGGCGGTGCTTGCCATCGACTACGGCTTTGTAGGTCCGGCCCTGGGCGACACGCTGCAGGCAGTGAAGGCGCACGCATTTGCGGACGTGTTGGCAACCCCGGGCGAGGCGGATGTGACGTCCCATGTGGACTTCGGAGCGCTGGGTCGGGCATTTGAGGGCGCCGGTGCCGCGGTTACACCGGTAACCGCACAAGGCGCTTTCTTGAATGCCCTTGGTGCCCGCGAACGGCTGGCTGCGCTCAAGCGCAAGGCGAGCGCAGCCCAGGTTCGTGAGCTTGACGCTGCCTATGCGCGGTTGACCGGGCCTGAGGCGATGGGCACTTTGTTTAAGGTCGTGTGTGCATATTCGCCGGCGACGCTTCAACCCGTGGGGTTTGCCGCCGCATGAAACCGCTTCTGGCGCCGACGTTGACCGGCAACGGTGTCGTGCACGGCTTCCTCGGAAGGCAGGGCGGCGTTTCGCGCGGGATCTTTGCTTCGCTCAATTGCGGTCATGGGTCGAGTGACGATACGCAGGCCGTGAGCGAGAACCGCTCGCGCGTTGCCGCTTGGCTTGGCACGACCGAAGAGCGAGTGCTGACGCTTTATCAGATACACAGTGCAGATGCTTTGCATGTGACCTCGACGTGGGTGCGAGGGCAATCGCCCAAGGCCGATGCGATGGCAACGACGATGCGCGGTGTTGCGCTTGGCGTGCTCGCGGCAGACTGCGCGCCGATCCTGTTCGCGGATGAGAAGGCTGGCGTCATCGGCTGTGCGCATTCCGGGTGGAAGGGCGCGATTGGCGGCGTGGCAGAGGCAGTTGTTGCGCTTATGGAGAAGCTCGGAGCTTCGCGGGAGAATATTCGCGCGGCGGTCGGTCCCTGCATTAGCCAACGATCCTATGAGGTGGGGCCTGAGTTTCAGGAACGGTTTGTGGCTCAAGACGCAGCGAACGCTCGGTTCTTCGTGGCGTCGGACCGGGAGGCGCACTATCGGTTCGACTTGCCGGGTTATGTGAGCGCGCGGCTTGGCCGGTTGAATATTGCCTCGGTCGAAGTGTTGAATGTGTGCACATATGAAGGCGAGTACTTCTCATTCCGACGTGCGACGCACCGGGGGGAGAGCGACTATGGGCGCAACATCTCGGCGGTTATGTTGAAACCATGAAGCGGTTTGTAGTCATCGTAGGGATGTTTGGGGTGGCGGCGTGCTCGTCGATCACCGAGCCACTCGGCATGGAAGATCCGTTTGCGGTGCCGCAGCCGTTCAAGGGTGTCGGCCGAAACGACTCGATGATCGATCAGGCGATTCAGGTGACGGTGCTGGTCGTAACGCCGCCGGAAGGGTTGCCGGCGGCGACGGGATTGGCGTTGCGCGATCGTGTCATTGACCGCGCGCGGGCGCGCGATGTGCCGGCGCTCCGCGAAGCGAGTGTGCGGGCGTGGACGCTGAACGGCCAGGCGGCGAGCGTGCAGGCGACGGGTAAGCGTGGCGCGCAAAGCGTGATCCTCTGGCGGCTGTCGGATCCAGATGGCGCTGAGCGGGCGAACTTTCCCGTGGCTCTAAAGAACACCGAAGACGCGTTTGGTGACGCCAGCTTGGGTCTCCTGGCGGAACAAACGGCGGCTGCGCTTGAGAATGCCCTCCTGCGTCCCAACACACAGGTGGCCGAGACAATCGTTGCAGCGAAGAAGCCAATTGCTTGGATCGGCGCGGTCAAAGGTGCACCGGGTGACGGGAACACGGCGCTGGCGCAGGCCCTTGCGGGCGTTCTGCCGTTGAAGGGTGTTTTGGTCGAGGAAAAGCAAGCGAAAGCGGAGTGGCGGGTCGAAGGGATCGTCAAGCTTGAGCCCGGACGCGATGGCCAAGATACGGTGATGCTGACGTGGCGCGTACTTGACGCAAAGGGGCGCGAGGCGGGCTCGATCACGCAAGAGAACGCCGTACCGCGTGGGCGGCTTGCGAAACCTTGGCGCGAAATCGCCGGGTTTGCGGCTGAGGCTGCGGCGGAAGGTATCGCTCAGCTTATTCAACAGGTTACAAGCGCCCCACCGGGGTAGGCGCGTTGCGCGGTGGTGGGGGCATTGCTACAAGCCCGGCGCGCCTCTCTCCGCCGCTCACGCACCCTTGTGGATATCCGCGACATGAAGCTTCTCGCCGGCAACAGCAACCACCCGCTCGCGAACCAAATCAGCGAGTATTTGAAGGTGCCGCTGACCAAGGCGATCGTCCGGCGGTTTGCCGACATGGAAGTGTTCGTCGAGATTCAGGAGAACGTGCGCGGGCAGGATATGTTCGTGCTGCAGTCGACGTCGTTCCCGGCGAACGACCATTTGATGGAGCTGTTGATCTGCATAGACGCGCTCAGACGGTCGTCGGCGAAGCGCATCACCGCTGTCGTTCCTTATTTCGGGTATGCACGGCAGGACCGTAAGCCGGGACCGCGGACGCCGATTTCGGCGAAGCTGGTGGCAAACTTGATCACGATGGCGGGGGCGAGCCGCGTGCTAACCCTCGATTTGCATGCAGGGCAGATTCAAGGATTCTTCGATATTCCGACGGACAATCTCTACGCAGCGCCAATTTTCGAGAACGACATCAAGGAGCGCTTCAAGGGCGAGGATTTGATGGTCGTGTCGCCGGATGTCGGTGGCGTGGTGCGCGCGCGGTTGCTTGCGCGGCGGATCAACGCCGACCTCGCGATCGTCGACAAGCGGCGTGAGCGGGCGGGCACGTCTGAGGTGATGAACATCATCGGCGATGTGAGCGGCCGTACATGCATTCTGATCGACGACATCGTCGACTCTGCCGGCACGCTCTGCAACGCGGCCGACGCGCTCATGGCAAAGGGCGCGAAGGCGACCTACGCCTATGCCACACACGGCGTGCTGTCGGGCGGCGCGGTCGCGCGCGTAAAGGGCTCGGCGCTCAAGGGTCTCGTGATTACGGATTCGATCTCGCCGACCGAGGCCGTTCGCGCGGCTGCCGACAAGATCAAGGTGTTGCCGACGGCCCAGCTTTTGGGCGAGGCGATCCGCAGAACTTCCGAAGAACGCTCGGTTTCCAGCCTCTTTGACTGAGGCATTTCGGCGGTTTGCGTTAACCCCAGGCTTCGTCTAAACCCCGCGCCTCTTTCCGCATTGGGCGGAATGGACAGGATAAGGGGCAGCCGCCCCTGAAAGGGTTCAGGAGCCATGACCGAACAAGCTACGATTCAAGCCAAGAAGCGCACAGGCGCGGGTACCGGCGCTGCGCGCGCGGTTCGCCGCGACGGAAATATCCCGGCCGTTGTTTACGGTGCTGGCGTCGATCCGCGATCGATTACGATCGCCGTTCGCGACATCGCCAAGCACTACCAAACCGGCCGCTTTACCTCCACTCTCTTCATGCTCGATGTCGAAGGCGAAAAGCTTCGGGTCATTCCGCGCGAAGTGCAGGTCGATCCGGTGACCGACCAGCCGATCCACGCGGACTTCCAGCGCTTGGTCGCCGGCGCGCGCATTCGTTTGTTCATTCCCGTCCACTTCAACAATCACGGCGACTCGCCTGGCTTGAAGCGCGGCGGCGTGTTGAACGTCGTTCGTCACGAAATTGAATTCTTCTGCCCGTCGGAACGTATTCCGCAATACATCGAAGCGGACCTCAAGGGCATGGATATCGGCGACAGCTTGCACATCTCGCACATCAAGCTGCCCGAAGGTCTTCAGCCCGTGATCCGCAATCGCGACTTCACAGTTGCGACCGTCGCGGCGCCGTCTGCGTTCGCGGATGCGGAAGCGAAGCCCACGGCGGCCGAAGGCGACGCTGCGGCTCCGGCGGCAGGTGCGGCTCCGGCGGCAGGTGCTGCTCCGGCGGCTGGTGCAAAGGCGGCTGCTCCGGCGGCTGGCGGCAAGGCTGCGGCTCCGGCTGCTGCGAAGGCCCCTGCTGCAAAGGCGCCGGCTGCGAAGAAGTAAGCGCGACTTTTTGCATTGCGTTCAGCGGCCGCCAACTCGTGTGGCGGCCGTTTGCGCTAATGGTTTCAGGTGATGTTGCTCATCGTCGGTCTCGGCAATCCGGGCGAGGCCTATCAGAACCACCGCCACAATATCGGGTTCATGGCGGTTGACGCGATTGCGGACGCGCACGGCTTTTCGCCCGCGCGCGCAAAGTTTCGTGGGCAAGTTCGCGAGGGAACGATCAAGGGGCAAAAGACGCTGATCTTGAAGCCGATGACCTACATGAACGATAGCGGGACCGCGGTTCAAGAGGCTGTTGCGTTTCACAAGATTCCGATCGACCGCCTTTGGGTCATCTACGATGAGCTCGATCTTGCGGCCGGTAAGGTGAAGGTAAAGCAGGGCGGCGGGAACGCCGGGCACAACGGGTTGCGCTCGATCTCGACGCATGCCGGCAACGAATACTGGCGCGTGCGGCTCGGTATTGGGCATCCAGGCGAGAAGGAACGCGTGACGGGGCATGTGCTCGGGAACTTCACGAAGGCCGATCGGGCTTGGGTTGATCCGTTGCTGGATGCGATTGGGCAGGCAGCGACCTTCATTGCGGACGGCGATGGGGCGGGGTTCATGAACAAGATTGCCGTGCTGACACAACCTCAGCGCGAGACGAAACCGAAGCCGCCAGAGAAAAAGAAGGACTGAAGATCATGGGTTTCAAGTGCGGCATTGTCGGACTGCCGAATGTTGGGAAGTCGACGCTGTTTAATGCGCTAACGCAGACGGCGGCAGCGCAGGCGGCGAACTATCCGTTCTGCACGATCGAACCCAATGTGGGTGAGGTGGCGGTGCCTGATCCGCGCCTCGATACGCTGGCAAAGGTCGGGAAGTCGGCGCAGATCATACCGACGCGGCTCACCTTCGTGGATATTGCGGGGCTGGTGCGCGGGGCCTCAAAGGGTGAGGGACTCGGCAATCAGTTTCTGTCGCATATCCGCGAGGTCGATGCGGTGGCCTATGTGCTGCGCTGCTTCGACGACGGCGATGTAACGCATGTGGAGAACCGTATCGATCCAATGGCGGATGCCGAAACGGTTGAGACTGAGCTGATGCTGTCCGATCTCGATAGCCTCGAGAAACGCGCGCCGGCGGCCGAGAAGAAGGGCAAGCAGGGCGACAAAGAGGCGAAGGCGCAGTTCGAGGTCATGACGATCGCGCTTGCGTTGTTGCGTGACGGCAAGCCCGCACGGATGGCGAAGATCACAGACGAGCAGCGGCCCGTGTTTGAGCAGCTGCAGCTCTTGACGGCCAAACCGATCGTGTATGTGGCGAATGTCGATGAGGGCTCGGCCGCGACCGGGAACGCGCATTCGAAGCGCGTAGAGGAGCGGGCAAAGGCGGAAGGGGCGGCGTTCGTCGTTATTTCGGCGAAGATCGAATCCGAGATCGCGCAGCTTGCGTCGGCGGAGCGGGACGACTTTCTCTCGACGCTTGGGTTGGAGGAGCCGGGGCTGAACCGGTTGATCCGCGCTGGGTACTCACTGCTGCACCTCATCACATTTTTCACGGTCGGGCCGAAGGAGGCTCGCGCGTGGACGGTGCATAAAGGTGCGCGTGGGCCGCAAGCGGCCGGTGTGATCCACACCGATTTCGAGAAGGGGTTCATTCGCGCGGAAACCATAGCCTTTGCCGACTATGTCGCTCATGGCGGCGAGGCTGGGGCGAAGGAAGCGGGGAAGTTTCGGCTTGAGGGCAAGGACTACGTCGTTCAGGACGGCGACGTGATGCACTTCCGCTTCAATACGTAGGCCCGATTTACGCTACTTTGGCTAGGATTTGCCGAACCCCGGGCGGGCGTGGATAATGCCGGCGGGGGGCTCGAAGATATGACGGCGTTGCGAGAGTGCGCCAATTGCGGCACGGCGTTGAACGGGCCCTATTGCTCGAACTGCGGACAGAAGGCATCCGACTATCACCGGCCGTTCTGGTGGATCTTCGGCGAGTTCTTGGATTCCGTCTTCAACTACGACTCGCGAACTTTTCGCACCATTTGGCTGTTGTTCGCCGAGCCCGGCGAATTCACGCGGCGTTACAACGACGGCAAGCGAGCGTCGCTGTTGCCGCCGTTCCGGCTGTTCGTGGTCGCGACCGTCGTGTTCTTTCTGACTTTGCAGTTCACCGGGCTTGCGATGGTCGCGTTCAAAGTCAAATCCGTGTCGCTTGCCGACTTGGCGCCTGAGGCGCTCAAGCAGCTGCAAGCGGAAACGAACGCGGAAATGGTGATCAAGGGCGACAAAACCATTGATGTGATCAGCATGGAGTTTTTTGTGCCGGCGAGCGCGGTCGAGCACGTCAAGCTTACCGACGAGCAGAAGCGCAATGTTCTGGGTGGCAGCGAGAGCATCAAGATCGAAGCGCAAGGCGCGAAAGGGGATGAGGCGGAGTGGCTGGCCTGGCTTGGCGAAAGGGCCAAGCGAATCCAAGAGGGTTATGAGCGGGCGCTGGCGGATCCGATCAAGTTGAATGGACCGCTGAACACGTGGCTGCCGCGACTTATGCTCGTGCTTGTGCCGGTGTTCGCGCTGCTGATGGCTGTCATGCATTGGTGGCCGCGGGTGTATTTGGCCGAGCATTTGGTGTTCTCGACCCACATCCACACCGTCGTGTTTGTTGCGTTCTCGCTCGTTGCGCTTGCCGCGGCTATTCTGGGCGATGCCGGTTTCATGTGGGCGATATGGTTGATCTTGGCCATCTATCTTTGGATGGCGATGTACCGGGTCTATGGACGGAGCTGGTGGCTGACGACCATCAAGTTCATGGCGCTTTTGCTGGTCTATTCGACCGTTCTGACCGCAGGTTTCGGTTTGGTCTTCGCGCTTGCCCTGTCGGAAGTCTGAGCCTTCCTTACGCCTTTTTCACCCTGTGGAAAGGGTGGGGCAAACTTCACTTTGCGATAGTACGTCCACGCCGGTTTGACCACACGGCGTGAAGTCCTCAGCACTCGAAGGCGTCGCGCGCTTCTTGCCTCGCGCGTGACGAGAGACAGGCCGGCATGCGTCGCTCCCCAGCCGCATGCCGGTCTTTTTTTGCTTCTATTTCTCGCTGTTGAGCCAGCGGTTTAAGAAGCCTGCGGCGATGGCACCCGCGATGGGAGCGAGCCAGAACAGCCAGAGTTGCTGCAAAGCCCAGGCGCCTGCGAATAGGGCGGGGCCAGTGCTACGCGCTGGGTTCACCGACGTATTTGTGACAGGGATGCTGATCAGATGGATTAGCGTCAGGGCGAGACCGATTGCGATCGGCGCGAAGCCCGCGGGCGCGTTCTTGCCCGTCGCTCCCAATATGATCAGCAGGAACATAGCGGTGAGGACGGCCTCGGTTACGGCGGCCGAGGTCAGGCTGTAGCCGCCAGGCGAGTGTTCGCCGTAGCCGTTTGAAGCGAAGCCTGCGGTCGGGTCAAAGCCCGCGGCTCCGGAGGCGATCAGATAGAGGACGCTGGCGCCGAGGATTGCGCCGAGGACTTGAGCGACGACGTAGGGCGCGATCTGGTTCGCCGGGAAGCGGCCGCCGGCCCAGAGGCCCGCTGTGACAGCGGGGTTGAAATGGCCGCCTGAGATGTGGCCGAAGGCGTAGGCGCCGGTGAGAACTGTGAGGCCGAAGGCGAGTGAGACGCCGAGCAAGCCGATGCCCACCTGCGGGAAGGCGGCGGCGATGACTGCGCTGCCACAGCCTCCAAGAACGAGCCAGAATGTGCCGATGAATTCGGCGGCCATTTTTCGACTGAGATCCATGTGTTTCCCCTCAAACCGGCTGTTGATTCGCGCCAGTGGGGAAAGTGTCTGGCAGGATTCGGCCGTTGTCGAATTCGGAGCGGCCGCGCGCGCAGGACTGCGGAATTTGCTATAGTTCCGCCGGGGATCAGGGGGAGCCAGCTCGCGTGAACGCGCTTTGGGCCATCGTTGCTGCGTCCGTTGTTGCATTTGCACCAACGGCTGTTCAGCCCACGACAACGGCGCGCGTGGCGGCGGTTAAAGCGCTTGTCAGCGATCCGCGTTTGGAGAACGCGGCGGGCGAAATCGATCATGGAAGGTATGGCGTCGCGCTTGAGCTTGTGGGCGGCGCGCAAAAGGACGGGCGGCTGTCACTAACGGAAGCGGATTGGGCGGCCTATTTGAAGGCGCGTGCGCTGGTCGGTCTTGGACGCGGTGACGAGGCGGAGAAGACCATTCGCGAACGCTATGCGGCCAACGCGAATGGGTACACGTGGGCCTCACTGGTGGCGATCCTGGTCGCGCGCGGGCGCCATGACCAGGCGGCTGCGGCCATCCTCGATCTGAAAGAAGAAGAATTCATCATGGTCAACCGGCTGCGGCCGGTGGTGATCGAGAACATCGTCGCTTCGCTCGATGAAGGCGTTGTGCGTGACCGGTTGATCGTTCGCTTGGTCGAAGGTCGCTACAGCGGGCCGACGGCGTTGCGTGTACCCGACGCGCTGAGGCTGCGCTATGTCAGCATGCTGGTGCGTCAGAACCGGGTTGAGAATGCAGCCCGGCAGACCGAGTCACTTGAAGCGCCGTGGATTTTGAGTGTCGTTCTCACCGACAAGGCCTTCGCGCCGCTCTGGGAGCATCCGACGGTGCGCGCGCTGATGGCGCCTGGCGCGCTGGTTGCGCGGGTCGAGCGCGGGATTCAGCTGCAGCTCGAACAGGCGGCGCTCACGTCGACGGATTGGCTCAATGTGATGCGCTCGTTGCGCGTGATCGGCAAAGCCGACGAGGCTGTTAAGCTTGGGCTTCATGCGGTCGAGCAGGCGCGAAAAGAGAAGCGGCCCGCTGGAGCGGCGCTCAGGCTTGAGGTTGCGAATGCCTATGCCGATCTTGGTGAAGCGTGGGCGGCGCGGCGGACGGCGCGGGCTTTGCTAAAGGAGGAGCCTTCGCTGTCGCTTTCGTTGCGTGTCGCGATTGCGCAAGTTCTGGACGTCACGGGAGACGACGACGGTGCGTTGCAGCTGCTGGCAACGCTCGAGGGGCCGGCAAAAACGGCGGCGGTACTGCGCTCCACCGCCTGTGCCGCGCACGATTTGGGGCGCGACGCAAAGCGGGACGAGGCTCTGAAAGCGCTCGAGGCTTTGCAAGATGAAGCGCCCGTCGAGGTGCTCGACGCACTGGTCTGCACTGGGCAGAAGGACAAGGCGGTTGCCGTCCTGGGACGCATGTTCGAGCGAACGGACACGCGCGCGAGCGCGCTGGCGATGGCGCAGCTTTATGCGGATCCGATCAATCCCGTGTCGGATCAGAACGACATGCGCTACCGCATGAAGGCGCTGGTCGCCAGCGCGGCCGTGCAGGAAGCGGTCAAGCCCTATGGCCGTTCGGTGCCGCTTCCTTTCACGATCGCGAATGCGCGCGGGCTCTAACGGCCACCCGGCGCGAAGTTGATGCGGCCGGTCTCTTTGATGCCGTTTGCCGTCAGGTCACCCTCGACGAGTTCATAGCCCATCAAAGCTAGCGTGCGGTCCCGCAAGAAGATCGGCCGGGCGTTGCCGTACCAATCGACGCATGAAGCCTGACATTGATCGTGGACGACGCGGCCGTCATCGGCGAAGAGTTCGCCCAACGGTGCGAATTCGCGGTTCGTGCGACGCAGAAACGTGATGGCGGCCGAACCTTCGACAAGCTGGCTTGCGCCCGCTCGTCGGGCGCGCGCAATCGGCAAGGCCAAGAAGCCATCGTCCGCTTGGCTTGAGCCCGACGGCTTGAAGAAGAAGCCGTGGCTGCGGGTTTCGCCTTGAGCGGCGCGTTCGAGCGTGTAGCGGTCGCCGATCACGGGCGATTGCGGCGCCGTCAGCTCGACGGCCTGGAAGTGCAGGTCGCTGGAGTCGGCGCCGACGACGACGGCGTTGCGGCCGAGAGCCTCGATGCGGTCGACGCCGTGCTTCAACTCGAACTGTGCGGCTTCGCCGCCGCGCACAGGGGCGACGACCAGCGTCGACATCGCATCGCGCGGACGGCCCCAGCTGTTTCCGGCGCCGTAAAGCACGTAGTCGCCGACGAAGCGGTTTTGCATCGTGTAGTAGCTGTCGCGGCTGGGCGTGGGCAGCTTGCGATAGTAACGCTGGCGCGCATCATCGTCGCCATCGCCGAAGGCCCAGAGCGGCAGGCGCAACAGTGCGACTGCGCCGCTGTTGAACTCGGGATTCCACATGGCATCGCCGCCGCCGCTGCTGCGGACGAGCACGTTCAGGATGCCCTCGTTCCAGTCCTCGCGAAACGCGAACTGGTCGACCGGAGCACCGCGGGTGCCGATCGCCGACGGCCGGCCTCCGTTCAACGGCAGGCGATAGAGCATTGCCGACGGGCGCTTGCCGCTTTCCTCGGCGTAGTAGCTGACGTTGTTCACCCAAACATAGACGGCGTTCGCCGAGACGTAGAAGGTGCGGCCTGCAAGCCCCAAGACGCTTTGCGCGCGGCAGCGCAGGACCGGCGCGGCGAGATCGCAAGACGTGACCGTGTGCAGGGCCTGGATGTCGGCGTTGTAGGGATCCCGCAGATTTCCGGGCAGGTAGATTTCGCGTGCGCTGACAATGCGGTCGAAGCGCCGTTTTGCGTCGCCGGTCCAGCGGCGGACGCCGGGCAGCCAATCGAAGTTGTCGAAGCTTGCGTAAGGCAGGTAGAGCGGCGAGTAGACGATCAGCGTGGAGCCGATCAGGCGCGACGCATAGTTGCGCGACGAGTAGTAGTCGTTCGAGCGCAGGTGGTAGGCGTCTTCGAAGTCGAGGTTGCCGTCGGCTTCGATGCGGAAGCGGTTGATCTCCGTCCCGCCGCGCGCGTAGCTGTAGCCAATCACGATCACGCGGTTCCCGGCGATAAGCATTTCGTCATACCAGGCGCCACGACCGTCCGTGCCCGGCGGGAAGGCATCGATGAAGTCGATCGTCCTCAGGTCGCCGCTTCGGGTCGAGACGGTGAAAAGCCGTCCACGGCGCAGGATTACGACGGTGCTGCCGTGCATCTTGACGATGCCGCCTTCGTCGACACCAGCCACTTGCGTGTTCGTAATGCTCTCGCCCGAAGCCGCCTTGGAGTCCGCAGCAGCCGGAGCGGGCGGTGGCGGCGGCGGGGCAGGTACCGGCATAGGCATGGAAGGCGAGGCGGCCGGATGGCGCTGCGCGCGCTTCGAGCGCTTCAGATAACGCTTCAGCTGCCTGTCGGAGGCGAACGGCGTCATCGTGTCGTGCGGCGCCGTGCGTATCCGCTCAGCAGACGCCGGCGACGACGATGCGACAGACGCTAGGCCTATTGCGGCTGCAAGGCCAAGCGTGAGGGCGGCGCTGCGAACGGTTCCGCTGAGCGAGAGCATTCGGATTCTCCGAGTTGAACTTGGGCGAGACCTAGAGACGGAATGTGGCGAGCTTTTGGCCGGCCACATTCAATCGCTTTAACTGTGCGTCGGGCTATTGCCAGCCGCAGCTTTGGCCTTGGTTCTGTTCCTTGAGGTAGCCCATCAGCGGTTGGAAGTACTCGATCAAGGCCGAGCCATCCATTTGCTTGCCGCCGGTCAACTTTTCGAGCGTTTCGGGCCACGGCTTTGACGCGCCCGCTTGCAGCATCGCCATGAACTTCGCGCCCGCTTCCTTGTTGCCGTAGATGTTGCACTCGTGAAGCGGTCCCTTGTGACCCGCCGTTTCGCACAGCGCCTTCTGGAATTGGAACTGCAGAACGAAGGCGAGGAAGTAGCGCGTGTAGGGCGTGTTGCCGGGAATGTGATACTTGGCGCCAGGATCGAAGTCTTCCTCCGTCCGTGCGACGGGGGCGGAGACACCTTGGTACTCCTCGCGCAGTTTCCACCAAGCGGCGTTGTAGCCGTCGGGCTTCACGTCGCCCGAGAAGACCTGCCAGCGCCACTGATCGACGAGCTTGCCCCAGGGCAAGAACACGATCTTATCGAGCGCCCACTTCATCTGCGAGTTGATGACGGCCTTGGGATCCAGCTTTTGCGGCGGGACGAGGCCGATCTTGTTCAAGTGCATGGGCGTCAACGACAGCGTGATCGTGTCGCCGATCGCTTCGTGGAAGCCGTCGTGAGCGCCGCTTTGGAACATCGGCGGCAGCGGGTTGTACATTAGGTCGTAGTAGATGTGACCGAGTTCGTGGTGGATCGTCGTCAGCTGGTCTTCCGTCGGAACGATGCACTGTTTGATGCGCACGTCGCCCGCCATGTTCATGTCCCAGGCGCTGGCATGGCAGACGACGTCGCGGTCGCGCGGGCGTGTCAGCATCGACTTCTGCCAGAACGACTCAGGCAGTTTCGGCATTCCGAGCGAAACGTAAAAATCCTCGGCGACGCGGGTCATTTTGACCGACATGGCTTTGTCGGCTTTGTATTGCAGTTCCGCAACTTCGATCGGCGTCGATGCCTTCTCGGTTTTGCGCAGCTCGGCAACCAGCGCCTCGCGCTGCTTCTTCAAGGCCGAGGTCACGTCGAGACTGGCTACGCCCTTGTGCGGTTCGAGCAGCGGGTAAATGTTGCTCCATTGCTGAGCCCACATGTTTCCGAGCAAGTGCGACGGGATTTTGCCGGTCTTCGGCACAACGGCGTCGCCGTATTTCGCGTTCAACTTGGCGCGAACATGGCAGTGCAGTTCGTTGTAGAGCGGTTTGACTTGCCCCCAGAGGCGTTCGACCTCTTCCGCGAATTGAGCGGGCGTCATGTCGTAGCCGCCACGCCAGACCTCGCCGGCGTCGGCGAAGCCCATTTCCTTCGCGCCTTGGTTCACGATTTCGACGAAACGCTGATAGTCCTTTCGGATCGGTCTTGCGGTTTCCTGCCAGCCCTTCCAGGCGGCGGCGCGCGCCTCCGGCGTCTGGTTCGGATCGTCGATGATCTTTTCGATGTCGTCGAGGACGAGACAGTCGTTCTCTGTCCGGCACCATTTGCCGGAGCCATAGTTCGCTTCCATCTTCGACAGGAGTTTCGAGAGTTCGCCCTGCAACGCCTTGTCGGAAGGCGCCGGGGCTGCGACGTTTTTCAGGAGCATGATGCCGCGGGCGGTGTCGGCGCTCATGCCTTCGACGCCGTTGAAGCGTTTCGACGCTTCGACGCTGCGCGACTGCCAGCCGAGATATTCCTCGTTCGCTTTGGCGGCGATCAATTGCGAGTCGTCGGTGATGTACGTCGATTGCAGCCAATTCGCGGCTGAGATTTCCGGCGTCATCTTGCGGATGTCGTCGTTCAGTTCTGCGACGAACTTTTCGGCTTCGGCGGCTGTGCCTTTACTCGCCTTTTGGTCGGAGCCGCCGCAGCTTGCGAGTACCATGGCGCAGCCCAGCATCAGCGCTGCACGAAACATCTTCATAAGAGGAACCCCTGGCTTGTTTTCCTGGCGCCAGGGGATAGCACGGGGGCCCGCGTCAGCGCGAGGCCGCGGCCATGGGGACAAACCCTTTCGTTGCTGCAACGCGGGATAACCAGGCCGAGACGGCCGGGTATTTCTTCAGGTCGAATCCGCCATCTTCGGCGCAGTGTGTGTAGGCGTAGAGGGCGATGTCGGCGAGGGAGTAGGCGTTGCCGACGAACCAATCGTGCTTTTTCAGGAGACCTTCCATGACGCTGAGGGCGGCGTTGCCTTTGGCGTGCCATTCGGGAATGAGGTGTTCCTTCTGGCGCAACTGCTCCTTGGGCGCGAAGACCATCCAGAAGCGAGCGACCGCGATGTAAGGTTCGTGGCTGTACTGCTCGAAAAACATCCATTGCAGCATTTGCGCGCGCTGGAACTTGTCGGCGGGTATCAGGGGCGAGCCTTCTGCCAAGTACCAAATGATAGCGTTCGATTCGGGGAGGTGGCGGCCGTCCTCGAACGCCAATGTCGGCACGCGGCCATTCGGGTTTTTGGCGAGGAATTCGGGTTTGCGCGTGAGACCCGAGGTGACGTCGATCTCAACTGTCTTGAGCGGGACGCCGAGATGGGCTGCTGTCAGGACAGCCTTGTAGCAATTGCCTGAGCGAGAATCCTGGTAGAGCGTGAGCATGGCTTTCCCTCAAGGTTGGAGAGGAACGCGCAGCTTTAAGCAGAAATCGTTGATGGTGGGAAACTTGACCCGGCTCGCCAGGTTCGCAGAATCGGCGGCTTGCGACGTTGGGTGAGTCGATGGCCGTGGATTATCTTGCCGAGGATACGGTCGAGCGTTTGCGCGAAGACGCGCGGCGCGGATCGCTTGCCGCTGCGCGGGCGCTTGGGCTTCGGTTGCTTGTCGGGCGCGGTGCGCCGTTCAATCCTCAAGAAGGGCTTTCGTTGCTGACCGCTGCTGCGCAGCAGGGCGAGGGGGGCGCGCTCGCGCAGATGGCGACGCTGAAAGCCGCGGGAGCTTGGGTCCCGCAAGATTGGAACGAGGCGATGGACTTGTTGGCCGAGGCGGCGGGTCGCGGGTCGACTCATGCGCAGGGACAGTTGCGCATTCTGGCGCACGATGCGCGATCGAGCGATTGGCGGGGCTTGCGCGCGCGGGTGAACTTGGAGGCGTGGCGGATGCCGCCGGAGCGGCGCTCGCTCTGCGAAGCGCCACGTATTCGCGCAGCCGAAGCGTTTGTGCCCGTTGCCGTGTGCGCGTGGCTGTTGGCGCGAGCTGCCGGCAAGTATCAACGTGCGCTGATGTTCGACGGGCAGAAGGCCAACGCGCTGTCGTCGCGGACGTGTAGCGATTTCAAGTTCGATGTCGTCGAGGCGGATTGCGTCTTGCAGATCGTGCGCGAACGGATCGCAGCAATCACGACCTTACCCGTCGTCGCATTCGAGCCACCGCAGATTTTTCACTATGCGCTGGGGCAGGAGATCAAGGCGCACTACGATGCGCTTCGGTTGGGCGACCAGGGGTATGGACAGGGTGGCGCTTACAAGGGTGATCGGATCGCGACGTTTCTGCTCTATCTGAACGACGACTATGACGGCGGCGATCTGGTGTTTCCGAAGGTGGGATTGCGACACCGCGGGAAGGCCGGCGATGGCGTCTATTTTGCCCATATCGATGCGGACGGCACGCCGGACAGGCTAAGCCTGCACGCTGCGTTGCCGGTGACGCGCAACGAGAAGTTCATTTTGTCACAGTGGATTCACGACCGGCCGTTCGCTGCTACTCTTTGATGCCATAGAGTCTGTCGATGGCGAGTGGGCCCGAGCCGAATCCAACGAACGCCAAGAGGCCGGCCATTGTCGCCATGTTCTTCATGAACATGAGCATCTGAACAAGCTTCTCGTGCCCTTCCGGTTCGAGCCAGAATGCGTGCAGCGTGACGGATGCGAGGATGCAAAAGCCCGCGAGCAGGAACGAGACGAGGCGTACATGCAAGCCAATGATCAAGCAGATTCCCGCGATCGCTTCGCACGCGCCGGCGAGGACGAACATCAGTTCCGGCGAGGGGATCCCGCTGTTCGCCATGTGTGCGATTTGGTCGGGGGGTGGGAGGCTTGCGATTTTTCCGGCACCGGCGGCTTGGAAATAAACGCCCAAGGTGATGCGGCCTAGCGTGGCGGCGAAGTGAATTGGCATTGCGTTCCCCGAGACAACGATCTCAACGTGCCATGGTTCGCGACGTGGCGCCAATTTCGTGATGCAGGGGAGCGCTCTGACTTGCGTTCGCGTGCGAGGCGAGTTCGGGCGACAGGCGATCCGGGCTTCTGTTAAGATGGAGCCTTGGTGAGCGAGGCCTACCCATGTCCGACAGCGCTGTGTTGAAAGCGGTCAAGAGTGCGATCCACGACTATGCGTCGATGGAGCCGTCAGCGCTCATTGCGAAGCTGCGCAGCCCGGACATGATCAAGCGGATGAAGAAGTTCGGCGTGAACGACGCTCAAATTCATCGCGTGATTCTGATCTTGCAAGAGCACAAGCCGAGCTCGAAAGAGTTTTCAGCCTATCTCAACTCGAAGCTGGTTTAAGCCGCGCGGGGCTTACGCTCGATCGCCGCGCAGGCATCGCCCGCTCGTTCGCGTAGATCTTGGATCAATGCCGAGCCGCTGAGCAGCGCTAGCACCGAGTCGCAGGTGATCAGGAAGTGGCGTGCGTTCTCGATCGCTTCGTTCGCCGCTTTTGAGACGTCGGGGTAGCGTTCCAGTGCGCGCTTGATGAGGTCCGACGTAGCGCGGAAGTCGTCTTCGTTGATGCTGGGCTTCGTGATTGCATGACAGCATTCCCGCAGGAGTTCTTGCGTGACGCGCAGCGCTTCCGGCCATTGGCTTCCTTTGAGCCACGCGTTTGCCGCTTCGTCCAACATGTGCAGGTGAGTCATTGCGCTTGAGCGGGCGACGACTCCGGGGTCGCGTGCTTTGCGCTCAAGATTCAGCGCCGTGTTCGTCCAGTTCGTGCTCTCTTTGCCGACGGTCGTCTCGAAAAGTTCTGTCTCGATCTTTGCGTGACGGCGGCGCAGGCGCGCATGATCGATGCCGAGGCTGATCAGGGTAGCCAGCAGCGCGCAGATCACAGCGATCGCCCATGTTTCGAGCGACGGCTGTGCGGCCAGTTCTTGGAGCTTGGCGATGACGCCGCCCACGGCACCTCTCTCAGTGTGTGAGCGGCGATAGTAAATTCGCTGGCGCCTCAACGCTAGCGTGTGAACCCGTGTAAATGCTCGCGAAAATACAACCGCGGCGATAGCTGAAGTTTCGAAGCGTCATCTCCAAAAGTGGTACCACTAACGTGGCTTATTAACCATAGTAATCACGGTTCTTCTAACAGTATTTGAGCATGTTCTATCCGCGACGACTCGACGCTGATTCGCTCTTTACTTTGCTTTGACTCACATGAGATTGTCCGCCGCCTTTCTTACCCGTGAAATCGTTATGAGATCAGCGGGTTGGCTCCCTCCTTTTGATTTTCATCCCTGGGTAAATGGAGAATTCAATGAACTGGAAAATGGCTGGTATGGCCGGGACGGCGCTTGCCGTTGTGATGCTCACGGGCGTGAGCGCGAACGCTGGCGCGAACAAGTTTACGGGCAATGTCAGCCTGGCTGTTGGTCAGACGTTTCAGGATGACTTCGGCGGCGTGTTCGACGACTCGTACTCGAGCCTCTCTGGCGATGCGAAGCTGAACGTCGCGTTCTCGAACAACATCAACCTGCAGCTTGATTTTGCGGGCGTTGGTGCTTTCGCGGACGACGACTTCGGCTTTTCGCTCGATCGTGACGCAAGCTTCCAGGGTGCAGCCCACGTTTACTACCGCAACGACCGTTACTCGGTCGGCGTGTTCGGCGGCGCAGGCGTGTCGTCGGGTCCGTCTTTCTTCGGTCCGGGAACGGATGCCGAGTACTACTTCGCCGGCGTGCAGGGCCAGTACTACTGGAACAACTTCACGTTCGGTGTGGACGTCGGGTATCTCGACTCGAGCGCCGACGTGTTCGGCGGTCCGGATGACCTTTACTACAGCGACGCTTGGTTCACGAACGCCGAAGTGCGTTGGTACGCGACGGAGAAGGTCACGGTCACGGCCGGCCTCGGCTACATGTCGGGCGAAGCCTTCGCGGGCGGCGCGGATCTCGATACGTGGCGCTGGGGCGCCAAGGTCGCCTACCGTCCTGAAGAGAAAGAGCCGCTGAGCTTGTGGGTTGCCTATGAAGGCCGCAACACGGAAGCGGACTTCGGCGGCGGTTCGGTCGACAAGGACACGCACACGGTCAAGATCGGCGTGACGTTCCACTTCGGCGTCGATGGCTCCACGCAAGACAACGACCGTCATGGTCCGGCGTTCAACACGCTTGACTACGGTGACGTCGTGGTCGGCGGCTAAGCCAGTCACGTTGCGAATATTTCACGACGGGCGCCGGCAACGGCGCCCGTTTTTCTTTGAGCGATGCGGTGCACCATCACGGGCTCGTGACGTGCGGGCGGCGGCGACGCGACTACGATCGCCGGTGGCTTGACGTGGAGGATGGACGTGAAACCGATCGCTGCGCTGTTCGTTTGGTTCTTGCTTGCGGCTTCGGCGGTCGCGGCGCCTGGCGATGAAGCCGTCGAGAAGATGCTGGCGGCGCTTGGCGGGCGAGAGATTTGGGCGTCAACGAAGGCGACGCTGAACGACTCGCAGCAGAACCGCGTGTCGGATCCGGCGGTGGTAAGGGCGCTGATATGGCTCGACTTCACAGCGCTGCGGTTTCGCATCGAAACCCGTGCGCCGGACTTCACGGTGGTGCGCGTGATCGACGGCGACCGGCATTGGCGGCGCCTGCGCGACGGTAAGATCGAGGCGATCCCGCCGGAGCTTCTGGCGGAGGACATGGCGTGGTACGGCGCGCACGTTTATCGCTCTATCCATCGGTTGGCGTCGCGCGATTCAAAATTGACGACGGGCATCGGCAAGGACGGCCGGCTCGAAGTATTTGAAGAGGGCAAACGCTTGATTTGGTTCAAACTCGATCCGCGTGGCGAGCCGTATGCGTTTGGTGCACGGGACGACGATGCCGGCACCGTATGTGGACCGTGGGAGGTCGACAAAGGGGGGCTGAAGCATCCTCTTTGGGTGTCGCGGCCAGACGGTACGTGGCGCGCAAACCTCAAGGTTTTGGAACTCAATCCCGCGATCGGGCCGGATTTGCTGGCGCGGCCCGCGTCTTAACGAACCATCGTGTGGTCGAAATCGGCATTCGTGATTCGTCTTCATAGAGGCGCTGCGTCACAATTCCTTGTGGGGGCGCGTAACGATGGAGAAGCTGAATGGATACGAAAGCTGTCGCGAAGGCCTTCACCGACCTTTGCAAGAAGGGCGAGCTTGCCCAAGCCGGCGACAAGTTCTGGGCCGACGACGTCATCAGCCGTGAGGCGATGCCGGGCGACATGGCGAAACTCCAAGGCCGCAAGGCGGTCGAGGCCAAGGGTCAGTGGTGGTACGCGAACAATACCGTGCACGACGTAACGGTCGAAGGGCCTTATGTCAGCGGCGACCAGTTCGTCGTTCGCTTCAAGATGGACGTCACGCCCAAGGGCCAAGCGCGCCAGAGCATGGACGAGGTCGGCGTCTATACGGTGAAAAACGGCAAGATCGTGGAAGAGAGCTTCTTCTACGGCGAGTGATGCCAGAGAGTCAGTGGGAGCCTTGGTTAGGGCTCCCACTCTCTTGAGCCTAAGCGCGGAGGCGGGTTTCGGCGTCGGGCCGCGCGACGACTTGGGTTTCGTCGTCATAGATGATTCGGCCAACGCGACGCGTTTTGATCATCGCCGTCGGGTGACCTGCTTCGGCGAGCAGCCAGGCTAGATCTCGAGCGCGCGCGATGTGCAGGTGGGCCTCCGGCCGGAACCAGCACAACGCGCAAGCATCGATGCGCCCGCCTTTGCCGTTACGCGGGAAGCGCAGGTTCTTGTTGAACCACTTGTAGTGTTCGTCGATCGGGTCGCGGACCCAGTGCGGTAGTTCCGCATCGTCCAAGTATCGGTCACTTCGGAATATCCCGAACGGCCGGCGCCGCCGCGGCGCCAGCAAAATGAATCGGATGTACATTGCGCAGTCTTTCGCTCGCACGCGGACTCGCGCGTGCGTTCGATCGTGAGATTTGGATGAAGCCGCGATGACGCGGCGGGACGGCGTTAGGCCGTCAGCGCCGGGGGAGGGGCGAAATACATGCGCATGGCACCGGTATCCGAAAAGTCGTTCTTAGTTTCAGGGCGGCGTATAGCCCGCCCAATGAAGGCGCGTCAATCCGGCCAGAGAACGCGGCCGGATTTGATCTCGCCCATGAACCAGTCGTGGTAACCGCGGGCGAGTAGCCACTCGATGCGGTCGCCGCGCCAGAAGATTTTCTCGCGCTCGAAGCTCGTGTTCGTGGGGATCGACCGCATAAACTCGGCGGTGCGCTTGGCGTCGTCCATGCAAACGGTCTCCCTTCGCATCGCTTGAAACCAGGCGGCGAGGCGCGGGAATCTCTGGACATCCATCGTGAAGCCGAGAGGACGTAGTGCCGCGAGGTGCGGCCAGTATGTGAACTCGGCGATCGTCAGATGGCCGAAGGGGAGAGGGCTGGCAAAGCGGCTCAGCGCTTCCTCGATCCGCGCAAAGCATTTGTCGAGGTCGCGCTGGCCGGCCTCCTTCAAACCCGGCGGCGGATCGTCTTTGCGATCGGCCCAGGTCCAAATCGAGCAGTCGAGTAATATCGCGTCGATGCGCACGTCGGCGAGGCGTTCGAGCGCGCGGGCTTCGACGCGTGCCTTCAGGTCGGCAGGATAGATAGGGCGCTGCGGGTATTTGTGCTCGAGGTAATCGACGATGTCGCTTGAGTTTGCGACCGTGATGTCGCCGTCGACGAGCACCGGGACCTCTGCGCGCGGGTTCACTGCGATCAAACGTTCGCGATTGGCATGGGCCAGTCCGTCTATCGTCTCGTGAGGGAGGCCCTTGTACGCCAAGGCCATCGCGACTTTTCGCGCGAAAGGGGAAAAGCCGTTCGTGAAAAAGGTGAGCATGGGTCCTCGCTTTGGGAAGTTTACCATCGCCATCTGTCGGCGACTGTTGCGCGAATTCATCGTAAGATGGCCCGCGATCGAGGGTGGGGCAATGAGGGTGCTCGTTCGGTCTTTGACAATTTTGAGTGCGGCCGTGTTTGGCGCTACGGCCGCTTGGGCCGAGCCGTTGCAGCTGACGGCCGTTGGTTCTTGTCCAAAGACGATGGCGGCTTGTGTTGAGATGCGCATGCATTGGGATGCAGCGCGGACCGACAAGCCAACGCGCAACGCGAAGGGCTTGCTCGCGGTGCGTGGAAGGCTCGAGAACGGTGAGGCGGAGGCCTATCTGCTGGCGTTGCCCGGTGCAGAGGGCGGACTCGACTTCGGCGATGTGGCGTATCTCGGCCGATCGCATGATGGGCGGCCGACGATTCTGACGAACCGGGGAAAGTTCGCGATCGGTACGCGCGGCGTGCAAGTGGGCCGCGGGAGCGCGGTTATCATCGTCAACACCCGCGCGAAGACAGTGAAGCGCGAATATCTTGGCGGGCTCGCCGGGGCCACGTTTGTCGTCGCAGGTGTCGATCGTATCGGTGTGATGACCCGCAGTGGGACCTGCTTGGCGCCGCCGACGATGCGGCCCGGTCCGCTGAAGCCGGTGCAGGTTTGCGGGAGCGTGTCGCGGATACCGCTTGCGGGATTCAGCGAGCGGGTTGCGGGGGCGATTGCGCCTGCTCCCGATGTCGATCTGGCGCTGATCCGCAAGCTGTTGCCGCAGACGGAAGAACTCGACGACGAGACGCTGCGCCTAAAGATCGGGCGCATCGACAAGCACACGGTTGTCGTCACGCCTTGGTAGGCGTCAGCGGCTGATGTCGAACTCCACGCGGAAGAAGCGGTTCGTGCGGCGCAGTTCGTAGGCGAAATGCTTGCCGGGTGCGGCCTCGACCGCCCAGACGTTCGTGACCGAGCGTTCGAGTTTGTTCGCGAGGAACATCTGTTTCGAGAAGTCGTCGACGGGGAATTCTTGGCGCGTCTCGGTGCCTGCTGTCGCCGTGTCGCCGCCGTAGCGGGAGACCTTGTCTTCGCTGCCGTCGTCGTGGCGGTGGACGTGTTTGAGACGCACGCCAGTGGCGGTGCGCGTGATCACCCAGGTGCGCGAGCGGTTGTCGCCGACCGCGAACGGGATTTGCACTTCGTTGCCGTTGCAGGCGACGGGGCCCATGACCAGCTTCTTGCCGGCGAAGTCCGCGTCGGCTGGATCAGTTGTGACGAGGCGGCCCTCGTGTGTCTGGTCGCAGAGCCGGTTCAAGTTCGCCATGAAGGCGTCGGCGGGTTCGGTTGGTGGTGTCGTTGCGCAAGCGGCGAGTGTCGTGGCGGTGAACAGAAGCAGTGTGCGGTACATGGGTGCCCTCTTGTTCGTTCCGGCGTAGCAGACGTGCGCGCAGACGGATACAGATTCTTCCCGTCGCGTGCCGGCGTTAGCGCCGCCGTCCTCTAAAGCCGCCGCGCTGGCCGGGGCGGCCGCTGGTGGATTTGCCGGTTGGCGTTGGCGCGGCTGGCCTTTCGTCGCCGTCTTCGCGGGGTCTTGGGCGTTTGCGGGCCGCCGCTTCTTCGGCGGCTTCGGCGACCGCTTCTTGTCTGGCGAACGGATCGTCGGCAATCGCGAGTTCGGTCGCTTGCAGGCGTTTTATTTCGTCGCGCAGGCGGCCGGCTTCTTCGAACTCCAGGTCGCTCGCCGCTTCCTTCATGCGCTTTTCGAGATCTGTGATATGGGCGCGCAAATTGTGACCGATGAGTGGCTTGCCGTCCTTGGTGCTGCCGATATCCACGATCACGTGGTCGCGCTCGTAGGGGCTTTGAATGATATCGGCGATGGACTTGCGCACGCTTTCGGGCGTGATGCCGTTGGCCTTGTTGTATTCGTCTTGCTTCGCGCGGCGGCGGCTCGTTTCGGCCATCGCGCGCTTCATCGAGTTCGTTTCTTTGTCGGCGTAGAGGATCACGCGGCCGTCGATGTTGCGTGCCGCACGCCCGATCGTCTGCACGAGTGAGGTTTCGCTGCGGAGGAAGCCTTCCTTGTCAGCGTCCAGGATCGCGACCAGGGCGCATTCCGGAATGTCGAGGCCTTCGCGCAGCAGATTGATGCCGACGAGCACGTCGAACGCGCCGAGGCGCAGGTCGCGGATGATCTCGATGCGCTCCAGCGT
>CADEFU010000003.1 GCA_902826695.1 uncultured Alphaproteobacteria bacterium
TGAGCTGGGTTTAGAACGTCGTGAGACAGTTCGGTCCCTATCTGCCGTGGGTGTACGAGACTTGAGAGGATCTGTCCCTAGTACGAGAGGACCGGGATGGACGCACCTCTGGTGTACCGGTTGTGGCGCCAGCCGCATCGCCGGGTAGCTATGTGCGGACGGGATAACCGCTGAAGGCATCTAAGCGGGAAACCCACCTCAAAACCAGGTCTCGCTTGAGAACCGTGGAAGACCACCACGTTGATAGGCGGCATGTGTAAGCGCAGCAATGCGTTGAGCTGAGCCGTACTAATCGTTCGATTGGCTTGAATGCCTTTGGTTTGAAATTTTTATCCATGCCTAGTGATGGCATCAGTTAGTCAGTTGATTGTTGGACCCGTCTGTCGCCCGCCGGTCTGGTGGCTCAAGTGCGGAGTGCAAACACCCGATCCCATCCCGAACTCGGCCGTGAAACGCTCCAGCGCCCATGATACTCAGGCTCAAGCCTCGGGAAAGTAGGCCGCTGCCAGACCTGCCGGCGACAGACTTCAAATCCAGTGCGAAATCCTCTTACACAAACGAACCCGAAAAACGCCCCGACCTTAACGGTCGGGGCGTTTTCGTTTGCAGGCGCTCTAAAGAACTACCGAGACAAGTGGCACCGCCACAAAGAGAAACGAAATAGCTCGGATGACGCGGACCAACAGCGTAACGCACTTGTCCTGAAGTGTCAGATAGGTCCGGGAGGCGTACAAGAAACGCGCCATCATCAACGAAGTGGCGATGGTCGGTCCGCCGTCGCTAGGTCTGCCGAGGCTGGACCAGGTAGCAAAATGATGCGTGCGCAAGCGATCGTCCAGCATCCGCCCGACGTTGAACAACATGAAGAGCAGAACACAAAGTGCCGCGAACTCGGCGAAGCGATCCATCGTCCTTTCCTGCACAATGCGTATCGAACGATACTAAGCCCGCGCCAGCCAAACCTAAAGTCGTCATGGCTGGCCATGACGACTTTGCTTATCCCATCGCTTCAATGCCCTTCTCCCGCGCAAGCGGGAGAAGGTGGCGCGGCATGCCATCCGGCATGCCGTGACGGATGAGGGCCCGTTGACTCGGCCATGCCGTCAGTCACATGCCTCCGGAATTCCCTGGCGCGAGCCAAGAGGATGAACAGGAGGTGCTCACTCATTCGGAACAGCAGCAGTTTCACTGTCGCCGCGATGACGTACAGCAGACAGAACGCGTTCCAAAACGAGAGTTCCGACTGGTGGTTTTGTCCCTTGCGGGGTTGTGAACTTACTCTTGGAGACAACCCCATCAAACCTCACTGCAAAAACGCGCAATGACAGGTCAAGCATGTCCGCGTTCATCTCTGAAAAGAACGATGTGACACTCGGGTCGGCAGGTTCTTGATGAGTGAAGTTCAAATAAGCTCCAGGGCAACGCTTGTCGACTAGAGGCGCGCCGTGCCGCCGATCCGTCACTAAGACTGCCCGCAACACAACGCGGCGACCTTCGTAACGCGGGAAATCAGCCGCTAGATCGCAGACTGTGACGGATGGTGGTTTCGGTTCCTGTGTCGTCGCGGCGGCGAGATCGCCGCTCAGCGCGAGTATCGCTATCGCAACCACATTACACAGCCGTCCACCCATCACCCGATCCCCTCCCCGAACATCAGCGCTCGTGCATACCGCATCGGCGGCGAGCCATAGCTCAGCACCTTGTCGTGGTACGCCTTGAGTTTGAACCCTGCGCCATCACGCTTCTCCGCCGCAGCCCGCGTCTCCACGTGCTCCGCATACCCCACGAAATACGTCGACAGCTGCGTCACCGAAAGCTGCGCGCGGCGCCACTTGCCGGCGGCTTCGCGTTCTTCCTGGAACGCGCCCTCGGTCAGGAACTTCATCATCTCGGCCTCGGTCATGCCGTCGACGTGAATCGCCTGATCGATGATCGCGTTCGTGATCGAGCGCAGCAGCATTTTCAGTTGCTGCAGCTTGTACAACGGATCGCCGGCCATAAAGCCCTCGTCGACCATCATCGCCTGCGAATAGACCGCCCAACCTTCGACGAACGATCCCGACGACAGAACAGCGCGCAGCACCGACGGGTACGAGTTCGAGTGGAAGATCTGCACATAGTGCCCCGGCATCGCCTCGTGCACGCCGAGGTCGATGATGCCGCGCGTGTTGTACTCGCGCAGGAACGAAATCGTCTGCGCCTCCGTCCAATCGTCCGGGATCGGGGATACCGCGTAGAACGTGTCCAATGCCTTGTCGAGCGGCCCCGGCGAGTCGCAATAGGCGACCGAGAACCCGCGCTGAAATTCCGGCATCAAGATCACCGTCACGGGCCCGTCGGGCAGGGTGATGAGATCGCGCTCGCGCACGAACGTCCGTGCCTGTTCGACCGCCGCGGTCGCAACCTCCACCAATTTCTCGCGCGCCGGCCGATCCGCGGCCGAAAGGTCGAGCGCCGCTTTGATCGCCCTCTGCTGCTGCTCGGGTGAGGGCTTGTCGGGTATCTCCGGCGCATCCGCGCGACCGGCGAGCGCTTGGCGCGCCACCGCATACATTTCCGCCCGGCATGTGGCCATCATGCTCTCAGCGAGCCCCCGCACGTGCGCGCGCGTGAGCGTCGACTGCAACGTGAAGCCAAGCTGCGTGTCGAACCGTTCGGCCCCGGCGCGAAAATCGGCCTTTGCCGCCGGCACCAGCGTGCCGTCGATCCACGCCTGATGCTCGTCGCACGCCGCGTTGTACGCCGAGATCGCCGCATCGAGCCGCGTGCGCGCCGCGCCCGAGAGCTTTTCCTTATGCGGGTCGATCATCTCGCCAATGATGCTTTTGAGCCCCTTGTGCTGCGCCGAATAGGTCGCCGCATGCGGCACCGGCACGCGCGCCGGCACGAGCTCGCCCCGCGTCTGCTTCAAGAACGCCGGGATCGCCTCCAAGCGCTGCGTCGCGGCGACGAGCCGCTGCTCCACCGGGGCGAACTCGCGCGCCATCAGCGTATAGACCGCGCCACCCGAGATGCTCTGGTAGCCGAGGGGATTCCACGCCCACTCCTGTACGCTTTCCGTCGTCCAAATCTGCGACTTCAGCGCATTGGCAAGCAGAGCCGCATCCACCTGATTGGCCCGCGAGAGCTTCTTGGCGTCGATGCGTTCGAGCGCCGCCAAGGTCTGCTTGTTGAAGAGGAGCCCGGCATTGCGCCCAGCCGCGCTGACGTCGTCGAGCATCCCATCGAAGCGGTGGTCGCCGATCTGCGTTGCCGACACGGGCGAGAACTTCATGGACTGATCGAGCCAATTCGCGGCGAGTTTCGCGAACGCCTTGTCGGCCGCACTCTGCGGGGCCCCAAAGGCCGCCCCCGCCACGATCGGCATCAGCATCGTGGACCCAAGTGCCGCCATTGCATGGCGCCGTGACATCAGCATCCGCTCATCCCTTTGTTCTGTAAGAGCGGAGTATGGTGAGCCCGCGCAGTCCACGCAACGCGGGGGTGCGAATGCCAATAAAAAGCCCCGGCCTTTCGGCCGGGGCTTTGGGATTCAAGCCGGTTGGCGTCGTCCTCCAGCGGGTCTCTAAAATCCGTATTCGAGTCCCATGCTGACAACGTTCTTGTTGTAGTCGGCGGTGTCGAGGTTCGAGCCGCGGTCCGAGAAGCGGTAGTCCGCGTAGAGCTTCAGATTGTCCGCGACCTCGACATCGGCAAGCGCGCGCAGCGTCTGCCGGTCGTCTTGGCGTGTGGGCAAGCCCGCGGCCGGCGGCAAAGCCGGGAACAGGCTGGTCGGGTCGTCGTAATCGCGCATCTGGTAAGAATAGCTGAGCTTGACCCGGCCTGGCAGACCGAACGGATCGATCGGCACCTGCACGGCCGCGCGGGCGGTAAAGCCGGAATAGTCATAAGGATCGGTTGGCACCAGCACCGGCCCCGGTAGCACGGACACAACCTCGCCCCGCGTTTCTTCATCCGTATAGCCGGCACCGAACTGGACGAAGCCCTTCTTGTTCTCGCTGAAATAGACGTAGAGGTCCGCATTCACCTGGTTTCCGGTCGCGTCGCGCGCGTCCTCTGGAAACTCGTAGTCCTTGTCGTAGTACCGGTAAGACAGAATGAGCTGCATGTCGTCCGAGAGATACGCGGCCAACGACGGCGTCACGGCATGCTGCCCATAATAGTGTGAGCCGCCCAAACTTGCATACGTATAGGAGTAGGTCGCGCCGAGCTTTACGCCGCCCAGCGCCTTCGTCCACGCAGTGATCGACGGGCTATGTTCCTGCCAGTTGAAGTCGCTCATATCCGAATAAAGCGACTGATAGAAGTCGTAGCCGATTTCAACGCGAGCATCGCTTTCATTGACGAGCCTGTATGAGGCGTCGATATCGAACACCGCCGCAACGTCGCTCGCCGCGCTCGCATCGGCTTCGTCAACCGTCACGCGATCGTCGAACATCACGCCGGCCTTTAGGTCGAGCGACCAGTCCTTAGACTTCGAACCGTCGGCAAGGGTGGCCGGCGCCGCGCCGATCATTCCCGCAGCCAAACAGAACCCAGCGACTCGCCCCGGTTTTAGGTGCCTCATTGAAATCCCCGCCTTACCTTTACAAACACGCATCCGCCGGATGAGAGCGAATCCCACCCGGCGGAATGATCATATCCCTTATTTTACAGGGGTCTAGCCGCCGCCTTCGCCGCCACTTTCCCCGCCTTCGCCGCCGCTTTCGCCGCCGTCATCCGGCCCATCGGGGGCATCCGGCTCGTCGTCGGCGCCTTCACCACCTTCGCCACCGTGCTCGCCGCCGTCTTCGTCAGTGTCCGGCTCGTCGTCGGCGCCTTCACCACCGTCCTCGCCACCGTCTTCGTCGGTGTCCGGCTCATCGTCGGCGCCTTCACCACCTTCGCCACCGTCCTCGCCGCCGTCTTCGTCGGTGTCCGGCTCATCGTCGGCGCCTTCACCACCTTCGCCGCCGTGCTCGCCGCCGTCGTCGTCGCTTTCGCCGCCGTCGCTTTCGCCGCCGTCGCTTTCGCCACCGTCGCCACTGCTCTCACCGCCGTCGCCACTTTCACCGCCGTCGTCATCATCGCCGCCACGGCCGCGCCCGCGGCCCTGTCCGCGACCCTGTCCGCTCGACGACCCGCTGGTGCTCTCGCCGCCGTCGTCGCTCGTGGTGGCCGTGTCGTCGCTGTCTGCATGCGCCACGCTGATAGTGCCTGCGCTTAGCGCAAGCACGATGGCGAGTGCAGAAGCGCCCGCAAGTAACGTCGTCCGTTTCATTACTTTCTCCGATTGTAAAAACTTCGCCCATACCGTCCACAACACGCCGCAAAGGCGGTTAATGGCGCACAGGATTCGCAAGCAGGATAACCCCATTTTTGTCGGTTCGAGGAGGGGTCATATTTTTTCTGCGCGTGGGAATAAGTTCGTCATTCGGCCGCCGGCCCTGTGTGATTTGTCAGGCGGAGAACTTCACTTAACGTTACGTGCCGTTATCTAGCCCGCCGCAGGTAGTCGACGCCCCCGGCGAGCAGCGTCAGGACGACATAGCCGGCCAATGCAAGGGCTGCGAAGCCGCTGGAGGAGGCGGGATGTTCCGCAAGGAATGTGTTGTGAATTTGCAGCCCAGCCATCGCGAAGCCAAAGAGCCAAAGGGCTACGGTTCCGGACCTCCGGGGTGACGGCGCGACGCGGTCGTAGAACCACAACCCTAGGAACATAAGCCCGATCTCCAGCGGCACGCTAACGTAGGGGTTTGCCCACAGCCCCATCCCAACCTTCATCTGGTCGAAGATGAGCGGCAGGTCCGGCGCGTGCACGACCAAGTCGAGCAGCCAATGCGAGAACGCCGTCGCCGCCACGGCGAGTACGATCGCGACCCGATCCGCCTTGAACGCAAGGCTCACAACCGCGCCGATGAAGAGCGACAGCAGCGCCGCACTCGGTAGCCCATGCGTAAACGGCATGTAGTAGAGGTCGAGTGGGCTCAAGCCCAAGAAATTCTCGACGATGCGCGCTTTTTCGATGCCCGCGATAACAAAGGCGGTCCACAAGAAATCAACCCACTGCGCCGCGACAAAAAGAACCCACAGCGGTACGGTTTTGACCACGGCCTTGGCCGCAAATGCAGGCCCGTAGTGCCCGATGAACATGGCCGTTTTCCTCATAGACAGGGCTGAGCTTTGCGTCTACAACCCGCGCGCAGTTTGACGGGGCTTCGTATGTCCGGTCAACGCCGCAAGGATGTGACGCAGGGTGGAGCAGCCCGGTAGCTCGTCAGGCTCATAACCTGAAGGTCATAGGTTCAAATCCTATCCCTGCACCCATCCCTTGGCCCCTAAAACCCACATCGCCCGCACGAACACGCTCTCAGTTGCCGAGGCCCGAAGACTCGCGATCTCGGCCCAAGGATTCGGCAACAAAGGCCCGTTGTTGCGCACGATCAAGCAGATCGGTCTGCTGCAGCTCGACAGCGTCAACGTTGTCGTCCGCTCGCACTACCTGCCGTTGTTCTCGCGGATGGGTCCCTACGACACAGCAGCCCTCGACCGCCTCTCGCAGAAGGCGCCGCGCACCCTGTTCGAATATTGGGGCCACGAAGCCTCGCTCATCCCCATGGAGTACTATCCGCTGTTCCGCTGGCGCATGGAGCAAGCCAGGGCCGGTCGGGGAGGGTGGCAAGGCCCCGCGCGGCTCGCCCGCGAACGGCCCGATTTCATCAAAGCCGTCATGCAAGAAATCGCCGACCGCGGGCCGATCGGCGCCGGTGAACTCTCCAGTGCCGGCAAATCGACCGGCAACTGGTGGGGCTGGAGCGACGGCAAGCGCGCCGTCGAATACCTTTTCTGGACCGGGCAGCTTACCTCAGCGGGCCGGCGCGGCTTCGAGCGCCTCTACGCGCTTCCCGAACGCGTCATCCCGGAGGCCATACGCAACGCGCCCACGCCTTCGCCCGAAGACGCGCAGCGCGAACTCCTCCGCATTGCCGCCCGCGCGCATGGCGTTGCCACCGAGTTCGACCTGCGCGACTACTTCCGCCTCGGCGTCGCCGAAACCAAAGCGCGCCTCAGCGAGCTGCTCGACGCTGGCGAACTCACCGAAGTGGCGGTCGAAGGTTGGAAACACAAGGCTTACATCGCGCGCGGCACGAAAGTCCCACGCAGCCTCGAAGCCAGCGCGCTGCTCTCACCATTCGATTCACTGATCTGGATGCGCCCGCGCACCGAGCGCCTGTTCGGCTTCCACTACCGCCTCGCGTTCTACACGCCCAAAGCGAAACGCACGCAAGGCTACTACGTGATGCCGTTCTTGTTGGGCGACCGCCTCGTTGCCCGCGTAGACCTCAAAGCCGATCGAAAAAAGAGCCGTCTCCTCGTGCTCGGGGGCCATGCCGAAGCCGGCATCGGCGAAAGCGAAATCGCCCCATCGCTCAAAGCAATGCTGGCCAGCCTGGCAACATGGCTGGGCCTAGACGGCGTGACCTTGAAAAGCCGCACGGAACTTGCAGCCGCCCTACGCCGCGTTTAACGCCCGCGCCATCGTCGGGCGTGCCTTGCGAAACGATCGACCGCGTCAGTGCGCCAACAGATCCTGCGTGAGCGCTTTGTCGCTGAACTTGAACACCACCGCCGGATCTACCTTCAGCAGCTTCTCGTCCTTTCCCTTGTAGTCGAACTGACTGAGCAGGTGGCGGATCACGTTGAGCCGCGCGATCTTCTTCCGGTTCGCCTTCACAACGAACCACGGCGCCGCCGCATGGCTCGTATGCATGAACATCGCGTTGCGCGCCTCGGTATAGGCAGACCACTTCTTGACCGCCTGCGCGTCGATTGGGCTGATCTTCCACTGCTTCAGCGGATTGTTCCGCCGGTCGGCGAGCCGCTCTTTTTGCTCTTCCTTGGAGATATCGAGGTAGTACTTGATCAGCCTGACGCCATCTCGCGTCAGCATCGTCTCGAAATGCGGCGCCTCGCTCAAAAAGCTCTTGTGCTGGGCCTCGTCGCAAAATCCCATCACCGGCTCGACGCCCGCGCGGTTGTACCAAGAACGGTTGAACAGCACGACTTCGCCGCCCGCCGGCAGATGCGGCACGAACCGCTGGAAATACCACGACGCCCGATCGCGATCCGTAGGCTTGCTGAGCGCCACCACCCTCGTTTCACGAGGGCTCATGTGTTCGACAATCCGCTTGATCGTGCCGTCCTTGCCGGCGCCATCGCGCCCCTCGATGACGACGCAAACCTTGGTGCCGTCCGCAATTACGTCGCGCTGAAACTTCACAAGCTCCATCTGCAGCTGCTCAAGCTGTTTCTCGTAGTCTTTGTCGGAGAGCTTATCCGCAGCCTTCGGCTTTTCTTTCGCCATCCCTAAGGGTCCTCTGTAAGCGGGTCACTTGACCGGATTTTGCGCAAAAGAAAAAGGGGCCGCTTGCGGCGGCCCCTCAAAATCGTCTGGGTAGGAAGTCCTAGGCGCGAACGAGCAGTGCCTCGGCGATCTTGCCGTGGATGAAGCCGATCACGCGCGCCAGGTGCAGCGTGAAGAGGACGCCGATCATGCCCACGACAACCGCGAGCACAAGCCCGTGCGGCGTGTTGAGCAGCGCGTCGAGTTCGGGGAAGCCGTCGACACGCGCCACGTTCTGGCCGGTGCCGAGTTCGTAGAACGAGCTCGCAATAACGCCGCCGGACGCCGCGCCCAGAGTCACCGCCAGTACGAAATAGATGATCCCGAGCGGCAGCTGCAGCAGCATGTAGATCAGTGATCCCCACGTGCGCCCGTCGGCAAGCACGCGCTTGATCCGCTGCCCGATAGTGCCGCCTTCTTCCTGTGTCGGCTGCCGGCGCGGCATGCGCACCCCAAGCAAGGCTTCGACGACGCGGCCTTCCACCCAACTGATCACGCGCACCGAGTAAACGAAAGCCAGAGCCAGCGGGATGCCGAAAATGAAGATGGAGAGCACGAGCGAGAGGGTCGAGCCTGTAACGGCCCAAGTGAAATAGAAAACGCCCGTTGCCAGCGACAGCAGCATGTAGATCAGCGCGCCATAGGCTTGCGGATCGACAAGCACGCCGAACACGCCCGGCCAAGAGCTGCGCGCCGGCGCTTCGTCGTCGCGCGAGGGGAAGGGACCAACCGCCTGTTCCATTGCGATATACTCCTGCGCCACTTCCTGTGGCGATCCATAGGTTTCGACCACGCGCGCCAGCAATTGCGCTTCGCCTTCCTCCGGCGACTGCGCATGCTCTGCACGCAAATACTCTTCCGCGTCGGCCAACGCGTCTAAGATCAACGCAGGCGGCTGGCCCTTCAAACAGACTTTCAGCGCATCGAGATACGCTTGGATGCTCGCCGGAGCCGTCGTGCCGTTGGCATTCGTGTTAGCCATTGGCGCCTCCAGGTCCGGTCAGTGAATCGACGAAGCCGCGCAAGTCGGACCACACTTCTTTCCACGCTTCGAGCGCTTCGCGCCCCTCCGCAGAGATCGCGTAGTATCGCCGGGGCGGCCCCGACACGGATACTTCCACACGGCTGGAGAGCAGCCCCGCTGCATGCAGCGAGCGGAGCACCGGATAGATCGCGCCTTGCTTCAAGAACGAAGCGCCGCCGGCTTTTTCGCCGATCTCTTTGGCGATCTGATAGCCGTACATTTCTTCCCCCGTGCGCTCCAGCAACGCCAAAAGCACCATGGCGGCGATGCCGCTATGCAGCTCCTTGCGGAACTTCTTCAGGTGCAGTTCGGCCGACGTCACTTCGCCCTCCCGCTGGGTCGCATTGGTGAGGTGACCCTCCGCGGCTGTGTTTCAGTATCATGGAGAGGCATATAGTACGAAGCTCACACTAGTCAACGGTACACAGCAGACGATAATCCGCAGAAACCTGCCAAGTCACGAAATCGTGGCCCGTTCGCCACCTGGCGGAACAGAATCGCTGGGGAATTCCTGTCCGGATTGACCCTGACTGCCCGCCAGCTAGCTTTGGTGGCAGTCTGGGCGAGCAGATCTGGGGGGATACGCGTGCGCCACTTACTGAACTCGGCCTTGGCCGGGATGACCGCGCTATGCCTTGGCCTGGCGCCGGTCGCCGCGCAGGGTTTAGGGCCGCCACCCGTTATCACCACGACACCGCCTCCGCAGCCCGCCGCGCCCCCACCGCCTCAACCCAACACGCAAGCGACACCAGCGCCGGCACCCGCCGCACCGCCCGCAGGCCCGGCGCTCCTCGTCAACACCACATCGACCTTTCGCGTTTTTCGAGAATCGTGGAGCGACGCGGACGAGCGCGGTTATTCGGAGTTCATCGAAGCGATAGGCAATGCTAACTGCCGCACGGTCGATCAGTGCATGAAGAACCCGGCGAACCCATTCGCGCGCACAGATCGACCGGGCGTGTTCTTCAGAGCCGACTGCGCGGACCTTCCGTACTTTTTGCGCGCGTACTACGCGTGGAAGCGCGGTCTCCCGTTCTCGTACATTTCGGCGGTAAGTCCGCGCGGCAGCACGCGCGACATCCGCTACACCGCAAGCGGCAACAGCATAGCGGGGCGCCGCGATGTGTTGACGAACTCGACGAACGGGCTCGACCTGCTCGTCAATTTGCGCAACGGCATCTCCTCGGCCATGTACCGGCTTCATCCGGACATGGAAGAAACAGATCTCTATCCCGTCCGTATCGACCGCAAAGCGCTGCGCGCAGGCTCCGTTCTCTATGATCCGAACGGACACCTTGCCGTTGTGTACAAGGTCGAAGACGACGGGCGCATCCTCTACATCGACGCTCACCCCGACAACTCGTTGACGCGCGGTACTTACGGCCGCAAGTTCGTGCGCGCATCGCCTGGTATGGGATCGGGCTTCAAGAACTGGCGCCCAGCGCGCCTCGAAGGTGCCGTGAAGACGGCGGACGGAGTGCTCGTCGGCGGCCGCGTTGTCTTCGCAAAGAACGCTGAGATTCCCGATTACTCGACTGAGCAATACTTCGGCAACGTCGCGCGTCCTGAAAGCGACCGCCAATGGGCGTCGGGCGCATTTATGCTCGAGGGTCAGCAGGCCGATTATTATGACTTCCTACGGGCCAAGATGGGCGGCGGCTCTCTCGCTTACGAGCCCGTGCAGGAACTGCGTAACATGATACGCGCGAACTGCGAGGACATTAAATATCGCGCCGAGGCCGTCGATCTCGCGATCGCGCGGGGCATTCACTTGAAAGGTCAGCCGGCGCGCCTGCCGCCCAACATCTACGGCACCGAAGGCGAATGGGAGGACTTCTCCTCGCCCTCGCGCGACGCGCGCCTGAAAACGTCGTTCAAGGAATTGCGCGACCAAGTGCAGCGCTTCGTCGAGTGGCACGCCGCCAACGACCGGCGCATTCAATACGCGGGCTTCAACCTCTTGGCCGACCTGCTGAGCGCCTATGACCAAGAAGCGAACGCCTGCACGATCACTTACGTGCGCTCGAACGGCGCGCCCATGCAGCTTGGTTACGAAGAAATCCGCCGCCGCATGTTCCTGCTCTCGTTCGACCCGTACCATTGCATCGAGCGGCGCTGGGGCGCGAGCGACCAGGCTGAACTCAACACCTGCCGCGACGACGCTTACAAAGCTGAGTGGTATGCGGCCGAGCAATATCTGCGCAACCAGATCGATCGGACCTATGACGCCCGCATGGACTTCGGCCTTGCCGAACTGAAGCAAGGACCAGGCCCAGGCAAGGGCGTAGCCACGCCGCCCGACATCGACGCACGCGGGTACATCGCAGGCCTGATCGCGAGCCGCCCGGCGCAAGCTGGTCCTGACGGCTACCCCGGCCTGCCAGCAGCGGGGACGCGATAAGAGCCTAGGGTACCAAGTCGCCCAAGAACGCGAATCTGATGCGCTTGCCCTCGACGGTCAGCGTCCAGCGTTTGAAGTTCGGCGCCGCCGAGCACGAATTGCCGTCGCCGTGCAGGACCAGCGTCGCCATAGCGGTATTTCCGGCGCCCGCCGCGATACCGCTGAGCTGTGCCGCCCCGCTCAAGCGCCATTCCTTGTAGAGCTCTGGGCCGTTTGGCGGCGCCGATCCAAGCGTCGTCCTCGGATCGACCTCAAAACGCTCCATCGTGCGCGGCAGAACAAACTGAACCCGCCCGGGCTTGCCCGATGGATCGACGAAGTCGAAGCGAACCACGCCGCGGATCGCGGCCCGAACGCGATAAGGCCTGTCCGCCGGGTTCACGATGCCTTCGACATTGTCCGGAAAACCTGCATTCGCGTAGAGCATCGCCGACGGCGCAAACCGCATCAGCACAAGCTCGCCCCGCAACGTGTCCAACGGGTCGTTGCTGTCCATCCGCTGCCCAGGCTCACTGCAGCAGGCGCAGGCCTGCGCCGCCTGCGTTTGCAAGAGAAGCGCAGCCGAAAGCACAAGCGCCGAGGTGGTCGCGCGCAGCATGGAAGTCATTTCGATGTTCCCTAATCGTGAGTGGCTTACCGCGCGGTTGCGCCGTACGGCACAGTACCTTCGCCCTGCGCGACCGGCACATCCTCTGGCGTGACCGGAGCCTTATATTTGTCGAACTCGCGGACCTCGTCGAGCGTCACGAACGTGTAACCCTCGGCGATTAACTCCGGCAGCATGGCTTGCACCATCCACACCGACCGCTCGCGGATGTCGTGCATCAGCACGACGCCACCTTGCTTGCGGCGAATCTCGCGCATGTAGCCGCGCCCGCATTGGTTTGCCGACAGATCGTGCGCCCAGCAATCCCAGTCGGCCGCCCCGCGCAAATTGCCCTCATCGTCGTACGAAATGTTGCCGCCGATGTCCCAATAGATCGGTCCGACATAGTGCTTGAGCTCGGCATCGTTATTCAGAAAATCCGCATGCGCGCTGCGCCAAACGCCGTAGGGCGCGCGGAAATAGAGCCCTTGCCCCGGCCGCACATAGGGCGAGATCGCTGCATTGGTATTGCCGATCTGCGTCATCAAGAGTTGTGGGCTCTGCGCGTAACGCTTGCCCAACTGCGCATGCGAGAACGAGTGGTTCGCAATCACGTGCCCGTCGCGCATCATCCGGTCCATCGTCGCCGGATGCTGCCGAACGCGGGCACCCACGACAAAGAACGTGGCGCGAATCTTGTGCTGTCCCAGCGTCTCCAGCAAATCGTCGGTAAATGCCGACGGCCCGTCGTCGAACGTCAAGGCCAGCGTCTTCGTACCCACGAGGCCGGAACGATAGATGTTGGTGGGTTGGAAGTAGGCGTTCGCGGTTTCGATCTGCGATGGCGGAAGCGTTACGAACGCGAGCACCAGCACGACCGCGCAGACGATCGTGGCGACAAACGACAATGCTCTTGCCAGCATTGCTACTCCCCCAGTCCCAGAATGGGCAGTTCGCCAGAAGGTCCCGCCACACACAAGCGGAAGTTAATTTGGCCGTACATCCTCCGCGCGAACTCTTTGATTTTCGGCCGAAAACTGCCAAGGTAAATTTACAAGGACACACAGCCGCACGAACCAAAGGGTTGCGCCATGAAGACTGAAGGCCGTCGTCAAAGCGAAAACATCGAAGACCGCCGCGGCAAGGGCGGCGGCGCGCCGATGGGACGTGCCGGCGTGGGAGGTTTGGGCCTCATCATCATCGTGGTTTTGGCGTTGGTTTTCGGCGTCGACCCTCGTCAATTCTTGGGCCAGATGGAGCAAGGCGGCGCGGACACCGGCGCCCCGGGACCAGCGCAGCCCTATCAAGAAAGCGGCGAAGAAGCGCAGCGCAGCGCGTTTATCAAAGTCGTCCTCGCCGACACCGAAGACGTCTGGAATCAGATCTTCAAGAACTCCGGCAAAGCCTACGAAGAACCAACGCTGGTTCTCTTTAGCGGCACCGTTCAATCCGCGTGCGGTTTCGCGCAAAGCGCAGCTGGCCCGTTCTACTGCCCGCGCGACAAGAAGGTTTATCTCGACCTGAGCTTCTATGACGAAATGGCGGGCAAGCTTGGTGCCAAGGGTGACTTCGCGTTTGCCTATGTCATCGCGCACGAAGTGGGCCACCACATCCAAACGCTGCTTGGTACTTCAGGCCAAGTACAAGCCAAGCGCCAGCAGGTCAGCGAGGCGGAAGGCAACGAACTCTCGGTTCGCCTAGAACTTCAGGCCGACTGCTATGCCGGCGTCTGGGCGCACCACACCGAGAAGCAGAAACAAGTGCTCGAGCAAGGCGACATCGAAGAGGCGATGAACGCCGCCGCCGCCGTCGGTGACGACCGCTTGCAGAAGTCGGCGCAAGGCTACGTCGTGCCCGAAAGCTTCACCCACGGCACCTCGGAACAGCGCGCCAAGTGGTTCCGTCTCGGACTGCAATCCGGCAACGCGAACCAATGCAACACCTTCGCGGGCGACCTCTGATTCCCGGGAAGTATTCGGGATCACACAATTGTCAGGCGAATCCGGCAGAGTTCTGCGGCGGATTCCGCAAGAAATCTTGATCCGTGATTAAGCGGTGGCCTTGTATGGTGCCGCCCGCTGGCACCATCTATGTTGGTGTCATCCAACGAAGTTTTCCAAGGGGCGTAATCACATGTGGTCATGGTTCCTGGCGAGATTGAAGGGCATCTTCAATCGCATCGCCTCGATCATCATTTTTCTAGTTCTGCTACTCGTCGTGTTCGGTGTGGTCGGGACGTTTACGCAGCCGACCCTGCCGGGCGACATGGTCTTGACGCTCGACATGCGCGATGGACTGCCCGACGCGCGGCCGAACAATCCGTTCGCCGAGCCGGGCAAGGTCACCTCAGTCATCGACGCGGTGACGGCACTCGCCAAGGCTGAAAGCGATGATCGTGTGAAGGGCCTCTACCTCCGCGTTGGCGGCAGCGGCATTTCGGGCGCGCAAGCGCAAGAAATCCGAGCGGCCCTGAAGGCCTTCAAAGCCAAAGGTAAGTTCGTCGTTGCGCACGCGCAGTCGTTCTACTCAAGCGGCATGGGCGACTACTTCCTCGCGACGGCTGCCGACGAGATCTGGCTGCAGCCGGTAAGTTCGATGAACGCGACCGGCGTATCCACGACGTCGGCATTCTTGCGCAGCATGCTCGACAAGATCCAAGCGAAGCCCGAGTTCGCGCAGCGTTATGAATACAAGAACGCCGCGAACATGTTCATGGAGAAGGACTTCACCGTCGCGCACCGCGAAGCGAGCTACCGCTTGCTTGAGTCGATCTTCGAAACCTCGACGGCGGGCATCGCCGGCGACCGCAAGAAGACGCGCGACGAAGTCGTGGCGCTCATCAACGCGGCGCCCTACCTGACCCAAGAAGCGATCGACAAGAAGCTGATCGACAAGCAAGGCTACGACGACGAAGCTGAGTCCGCCGCCAAGGCGCGCGCGGGCGGCAAAGCCGAAGTGAAGACTCTGTCGGAGTACTTCCAACTCGCGGGCAGCCCGTGGGAAGGCATGGGCCGTCCGACGATTGCGCTGATCCAAGGCGAAGGCCAGATCAACGACGGCAAGTCGGAATCGAGCTGGGGTGGCGACACGTCGATGGGCGGTGACACGATCGCGAAAGCGTTCCGTGACGCGACCGAAGACGACGACATCAAGGCGATCCTGTTCCGCGTGAACTCGCCGGGCGGCTCGGCCCTTGCCTCCGACCAAATTCTCGACGCCGTGAAAAAGGCGCAGAAGGCGGGCAAGAAGGTCGTCGTCAGCATGGGCGATGTCGCGGCCTCGGGCGGCTACTACGTGTCGCTCTCGGCCGACAAGATCTTCGCTCACGAAACGACGATCACCGGTTCGATCGGCGTTCTGTCGGGCAAGATCGTGACCTCGGGCTCGTTCTCGCTGATCGGCGTCGACTTGAAGTCGCTCGGCGTCGGCACGAACGCGCTGATGGACTCGGCGACCCAATCGTTCACACCCGAACAATGGGCGCTGTTCAACAAGGGCATCGATCAGATCTACGAAGACTTCACCGCAAAGGTGGCCAAGGGCCGCAAGATGGACGTCGCCAAGGTGCGTGAAGTCGCCAAGGGCCGCGTCTGGACCGGCGCCGACGCCAAGGCGCGCGGTTTGGTCGACGAGTTCGGCGGCTTCCGCGCCGCGCTCGAGGCAACGAAGGCGCTCGCAGGTATCCCGGCCGACTCCGAGATCAACCTGACGCGCGTCCCGCAGCGCCGCTCGCCGTTCGAGGAACTTGCTGAAATGTTCGGCACCTCCGCCGAAGTGGTTCGCACGCTCGCGATCCTGGGCAAGGTGGTGGAGAACGAATCGGTCGCCCACTTCTTCGGCCTGATCGACGACGAAAAAGGCGCGAAGGGCCATCAGCTCCTCCTGCCCACGCAGAAGACGCGGTAAAGCGCCAGAAGCGCACGCAGAAATTGGGGCGCGGACCGCAAAGTCCGCGCCCTTCTTCTTTGCGCCCACGCGCGGAGCCGATAGAAGTTCGCGTATGGACGAAGCAGAACGCCGCAAACAGGTCATCGGCGCGGGCGAAAGCGACATCACGCGCTGGTCCGACCCGACGCAACTCGAACCGGCGTGGGACGCGCGTGCCGCCGTTGCCGCAAACCTGATCCCCGCCGGCACCCGCGTGCTCGACATCGGCTGCGGCGCGATGGCACTCGAGCGCTACCTGCCTTACGCCTGCACCTACCAACCGTCGGACATTGTCGCCCGCGACGCCCGCACGGTCGTTGCCGACTTGAACGCTGGTGGCCCACCATTGGAAGCCGTCGGCCGAGCCGACCTGATCGTGATGCTGGGGGTTTGGGAATACATCTACAAACCCGAAGCTCTATTCGCCGCCTTTGCCGCCACCGGTAAGCCGATCCTGTGCAGCTACTGCGACGCGACGCTCACGCCGGACGCCGCCCGCCGCCGCAGCCTCGGATGGGTCAACGACTTCAAGCTGCCTGAGCTCCTCGCGCTGGCGCGCGCGAGCGGCTACTTCCCAACAGTCGTCAAGCAGATCGACGCGCTGCAATTCTTGATCCGCTTTGACCGCCGTCCGTTGCCGCCGCGCCCCGCATCGAAGCGCGTGCACGTTATCTCGTACTACAACGCCGGCAATTTCGGTGACCGGCTCGGCTATCACCTCGTGAACGAGATACTGCCGCCGCACGCCGAGGTCACCTGGGGGACGCTCCGCCCGGCGGCACCGGTACCGTCGGACACCGATCTGCTGATCCTCGGTATCGGCAACAGCCTTTTCGGTGAGTTGATCGACGACCATTTGCTGGCCGCAGTCGCAAAATCAAAGGCCGCGATTGGCATCTTCGGCACCCAGTACCGCGAACATTTACCGGCAGACAAGCTGCACAAGCTAATCGCCTCGCTCACACGCTGGTACGCGCGCTACGAGGAAGACGTCCTGCTCTATGGCCGCGGCGCTGACAACGTGACCCACCTAGGCGATTGGTTGATCAACGCGTTCCCCATGACCCCCGCGGACACCGACCAACTTCTGCGCATCGATGGCACTGTCCTGCAAAACCTGCCGATCGACCGCACGATCCAACAGATTCAGCGTCACAAGCGCGTCCTGTCAGAACGCCTCCACCCGCTACTCTGCGCTCTCACCAGCGCCGAGCGGGTCGCCTACGTCGAGCAGCGTGAGGTAGACGGCAAGATCGTTTCCGGCAAATTCCGCTCGATGCTCATCGATGTCTTCGGCCAAACCTACCCCGAAAACACGCCTTGGATCGTCGATCGCGGCCGCGTCGCGCTTTACAAGGCAAAGGTGCGCGCCAACACCGACGCGCTGAAATCACACATCGCCGCGCTTCTGACGTAACGCCGAAAGCGCGTCCCGCACCTCATCAAGCACGTCATCCCATTCGCCGTGCTCGCGCTGCCGGAACAACCGCGCTGTCGGATACCACGCGGACCTATCGCCGGCGGTCAACCACCGCCAATCGACCCGCGTGGCCAACATGATCCACACCGGCACGCCGAGCGCTCCGGCCAAATGCGCGACCGATGTATCCACTGTGATCACGAGATCAAGCGCCGCCATCATCGCCGCCGTCTCGCTAAAGTCCGTGAGCAGCGCCCGATGGTCGATGACCCCGCTATCGGCCAGCGCCGCTTCATCCGCCGCCCGCACATCCTTCTGCACGGAAAAGTAAGTGACGCCCTCAACACCCAACACGCGCCGCGTCTTCTCGAAAGGAATCGACCGCGCCCAATCCGCCTGATGCTGCGGATTGCCCGACCAGGCGATGCCGACCCGCAAGCCTCGCCCGGGCGCCAAACGTGCACGCCACGTCTCGACCAACGCGTCATCCGCGCGCAAATACGGAACCTGCGCCGGCACCGTCTGAAGCGTTGTCGCTGCAAGCAGCGGCGCCGACATGAGCGGAAACGCGTAGTCCACCGATGGCACGGCACCATCCGACACGATTTCGATGTCCTCGCCCAAGCTCGCAAGCAGTCGCGCAAGGGCAGGGTAGGTCAGCACCGAAACCTTCACTCCCTGGTCCGCAAACACCCGCGCATAGCGCGCAAACTGAATGATGTCGCCAAGCCCCTGCTCGCGATAAAGCATCAACCGCTTGCCCTTCACGTCATCCAGCGACGAAGGTTCAGGCAAATCGAAATTCGGCACCTTTACAAATGGCTCGTCGCCCCGCCGCCGCCACTCATACGCGGCAAAGCCTTCTGGAAGGCGCCCCTCGGTGAGCAGCGCGAGCGCTCGATGGAAGTGCACGCCCGTCAAGTCCGGTTGCTCGACGATTGCCCGGTCAAAAGCCGCAACCGCCTCGTTGAAGCGATGCAGCGCGTACAAAACCGCCCCTTTCGTCAGCCACAGATCGGCATTGTGCGGCGCATCACGCAAACTCGCGTCGCACGTCGCGATGGCTTCATCGCCGCGCTTCAGCCGCACCAACGCCGCGCCCAGATTCTGCAGCACGATCCAATTGCGCGGATCGATCTTGAGCGCCTTCTCGAAACACGCCAACGCCTCGGCTGTACGCCCTAACTCATCGAGCAGCACGCCGCGCGCATTGTGCAGGCTCAGATCGTCGCCTGTGAGCGCGAGCGCGCGATCGCAATCGGACAGCGCCTCTTCGCGCCGCCCAAGCTCTCGCCGTACCCCGACACGAAAGCTCAACGCCACCGCGTTGCCCGGCTCGATCGTCAACACGCGGTCAAGATCGAACGCCGCCGCTGGCAAGTTCCCAAGCCCTTTCGCTGCCCGCGCACGACCCAGGTGAGCGCTCGCTTCGCCGGGACGCACCGTTAGCGCCTGGTTGAAAGCCGCGATAGCCGCGTCGAACCTCTCCCGCTCGAGTTGGACGGTACCGAGCCCCGCCCAAGCCCCCCAATGCCGCGCATCGCGCGCGATAGCCTTCTCAAAGCTCTCGACAGCTTCTGCCGCTCGGCCGAGTGCCCGCAGAGCCTCGCCGCGCAACGCCAAGGTCGCAGCTAGCCCGTCTTTTTCTGTTCGAGCGCCAACCCCGGCATCGGTCGCAAGCGCGGCGTCGAAATCGGCCAGTGCTTCCTCGGCACGCTGAAGCGCCAACAGCGCAACACCCCGGTCGTTCAGCGCTACCGCGTCATTGGGCTCGAGCGCCAGCACGCGCGCATAACAAGCAACCGCCTCCTCATGCCGCTTCAACTCGATCAGCACGCCGCCAAGCTGCTTCAGCGCGCCGAGCGGAGCCTCCGGACGCAAAGCCACCGCACGTTCGAAACTCGCGGCCGCGTCCGTAAGCTGTCCGAGTTGCCGGAGCACGCGTCCGTAGTTCAGTTGAGCCCCTGCATGTTGAGGCGCGGCAAGCGTCGCGCGCCGCAATGCATCGGCGGCCGCCGCAAACTCCTTTGCCTGCGCCAACGCAATGCCGAGTAGGTTGAGCGCGTCCACATTGCCGGGTTCGCGCCTCACAATCTCGTGCAACGCGGTGCGCGCCTCGCGAAGTGCCCCGCGCTGGAGCAATTGCGCAGCCTGGGCGATCGCCTGTTGCGTCACTTCGCGTCGTGCACGTAGCTGCCGGAGAACACGTCGTGCAGCATCTGCCGCCTCTTCGAGGCCAGCGCCATAAGGATACCCAGCAACGCCGGCGCGACCGACACGATCTTGCTGAAGTTGCGCACGGCAGCCTGAACCAGGCCAACCGGCGCGCCGTCAGTCCCCGACACCCGCAAACCCATGACGAGCTTGCCTGGCGACGCCCCGCGCGTCAGCAACCCCTCGGTCAGAATGAGCAGCAGCATGTAAATCGCAAGCGCCGCCGCATACAGCGGCGGCCGTGTAATCTCGTTCTTGCGTCCACCGTCGAGCAGCGCCTCGCGGCTCGTCTGTTCGCCAGCGCCATTGCGCTTCGTTTCCACCACAGTCCGGCGATAGCTTTGCCGCACGAAGCCAAGGAAATTTCGCTCCACCGTCGAACGCACCGTCGTACGCGACGTCGTCCCACCATCGGCGATCTCGAACGTGGGCAGATCAGTCGCAATCGTCCGCTCGCTCGCGAGCCATGTGAATGGCGCGCCGATCGTGAACAGCGGCCCCGCCTGAGTCGCCACCGCAAGCCCGAAAGCCAAAGCGCAAGCGAGAAACGCATCGATAATCCCAGCCCCAAGCCGAAGCGGCAGCAACGCTGGCGCTTTCAGCTTCACGGGGGCCTCGCCACGCCCGACCGTCGTCACCCCGATCGGCAGCGAAGGTGCTGCATCGTGCGCGACGACGAAGACCGGAACCTGCTCGGCGATATTCTTGACCTGCTGATTTCCCATGAAGCTGAAGCCGAGCGACAGCTTGTTCTTCACCTGATCGTGTACCGAGCCTGAAATCAGAATCCCGCCCGGCGTCGCCAGCCCCTGCAGGCGCGACGCGATGTTCACGCCCTCGCCGAAGATGTCGTGATCGTCGAGCATCACGTCGCCAAGATTTATGCCGATGCGGAAATCCATCCGCTCGCGCTCTGGCAGGCTCTCGTTCTGAGCTTTGAGCTCGCGCTGAATCTCGACCGCGCATTGCACGGACTCAACCACGCTGGCGAAGTCGGCAAGCACCGCGTCGCCCGACCAGCTGACCACGCGCCCATGGTGACGTTCGATAAACGCCTGCATGAGCTCGCGGTACTCCTTCAGCCGCTTCAAGGTGCCGTGCTCGTCCGCACCCATAAGGCGGCTATAGCCGACGACATCGGCGCAGAAGATGGTCGTGAGCTTACGCTTGACGGAATGAACCAAGAGGGGACCGCATCGAAAACTGGCGTGAGACCGCGCCCTTATAGCGGTGCCGCGAACCAATGTGCAGCCTGCCCATAGCGCGCCGCGGCAGGCAGCCCAGAAAATCGCCCTTTTTCAACAAAAACGGCGGCCCGAAGACCGCCGTTTTCATGTTGCGAAGTCAGCGATAGCTAGAAGCGCGTCGTCATGCTGACGAACACTTGGCGTCCCATTGAGTCGTAGACCACCGGATAGGTGTTCGCGTTCCCGAACGGCGGGCTGGAAATGCCGTGGAACTGCGAGTCGATCAGCGGCGGATCCTCGTCAACGACGTTGTTGATGCCGCCAAGCAGGCGAACGTTGTCCGTGATGTTCCAATCTACACCAAGGTCAAAGTAGTCGTACGCAGGGATCGAAGCGTCGCTCAAATCGCCCAATGGTCCACCGGCCGGGAAGTCGAACACCGAACTCGCGCCGCTGTTCGCATCCAATTCGACGCCGCTGATGTGCCGCCAGGCGACCGTAAAGTTGACATCGAACGGCGCGCTCCACGTCACCCGCGCCTTGTGCTTCCACTCTGGTACCGGGTTTCCGCAAACAAGGCCGAAGAAGCCCACGCAGTCAAACGACTCGAACCCGAGACCGTAGTTCGTCTCGGCCTTGTCCACGTAGGTACCTGAAAAGCCGAGCGTCATCGTGCCTGCTTCGGCGTCCCCAAGATCGAAGCGGTAGTTCGCTTCGACATCGACGCCGCGCGTGTTGACCGTGCCCGAGTTGACCACGAGGCTGTCAACGCCCACGCCCAACGTCGTGCTGTTGCTGAGCACGCCCGTGACTGGATCGCGATTGATCAGGGCACACGTCAACGGGTTGTTGTTGACGGCACAGTCGCCGACGATCGCCGTCTGCGAAATCACCGTAATCTGATCTTCAATTTCGATGTCGTAGTAGTCGATCGTCGCATTGAAGCCTTTGAGGAACGTCGGCGTGAACACCAAGCCGAACGACTTCGTGTCCGAAGACTCAGGCTTTAGGCTGGCGTTGCCGCCGAACTGGCCAGAACACTGTGCGGCCGGACATTGGAAGGCGCCGCCGCCGTTCGGATCGGTGAACGCGTTGAACTGCGCCAGCGACAAGCCGGTGTTCGCACACTGCGCTGCAGTGTAGAAGTTCGTGCCTGGGCTGCTGCTGCTGGTCAGTGCGCACGGATCGGTGCCGCCCCACAAACCCTGGAACGAAGGTGTGAACAGCTCGATCACGTTTGGCGCGCGCACGGCATGCTGGAACGAACCGCGCAACCTCACGTCGTCGACGGGCATCCATGAGCCCGCATACTTGTAAGTGTGCGTGAGGCCCGAGAGGTCGTAATCGGATATACGATAGCCGCCGGTGACTTCGACGAGCTTGGCAAACGGCTGATCCTGCAAGATCGGGATCTGCACCTCGCCGAACGCTTCCCAAACGTCGAAGTGACCATCGACGTTCGGTGTCGCGCCACCTTGGCCCAGCAAGTCGCCGGAGCTGAACACGTCGTCCGAAATGTGCTTCAGGGCATTGAAGCGATACTCCGCACCCAAGGCCATCTGGATCGGATCGGCGGCCCACGGACTGGTGGCGCCGATATCGCCGTTCAACGACGCACTGACGATCTGCTCTTCCGTTGTCGTCTTCTGAATGCCGGTGCCGCTCATATACGCAATGGCTTCGCGCGAGAGTTCACCAAAGCTGAAGATGTTGGCTGGGATACAATTGGCATCCGAGCCGTCGAGCACGGAGGTACAAACAGGCTGACCAAGCGTCGGCGAACCGACCCGGTTGTCGATCGCGACCAAAATTGCCCGCTGCGCACGGGTGCGCGACACGTCATTCAAGTAGGCGCGCGGCGTCGACGTCGTGCCGTACTGGGCATAAACGTCATAGTCCCAATCTTCGATCTGGCCGCGTATGCCGCCGACCAAACGATATGATGTCGACTGGAAATCGTCCTGGCGGCCGAGGTTCGTCTCGATAAACCGGCGGCCGATATTGACGGTCGCCGTCCCGGTCGTACCGAGATCGACGGGCGCTTGTGACCCGCAAAGTGCGTTGAGCGGAGTGAACACGTTCAGAACGTTCGTTCCGATCGTGGTCGTGCCTTCGGCAGCGCCCGTGTCGAGAAGTGGGTTGTCGCAGTTTACGAGGAAGTTGCCGCCGACCGGACCCGAGTTCGCAAAGAAGCCCGAAGCGGCGATCTGAGCGACTGTGCGGTCGTCCATGAAAGAAACGTCGGTGTAGAAATCGACATTGTCGTCGATCTGATAGTGCCCGCTGAAACCGAGCAGGTAACGGTCGTCGGGTCGCTGCAAGAAGTTCGTTGGGTTGAAGTTGAATGTATCCACCGACGGCAAGAACTCGCGCAGCGTTCCGGGCGTGCCGGCGTTTGCAGTGAACCGTACGCCGGCATCCGTCGGGGTGATCGCGGTGAATCGACCGGTCGGACCATTCGACGAACCCAAGCAGAAGAATCCGCCGGCATCGTCGCTGGCGATCGCGCAGGCCGAGTAGTCGCGCTCCGACTGCAGCAGCGCTTCGGCGTTCCGGTACTGGATGTACGCCGTCATGTTGCCTTTGCCATCGGCGCTGTTCGAGCCCATGACGCCAAAGGCCGTGAAGACGCGTCCGTCGTTTACGTGCTTTTCCGGCACGCGGAAGTTGGCGCCGGTGACGATGGCGCGCGTAACGGCGTCATCGTTATCGTGATCGTTGATCTGGTACGACGTTCCGACTTCCACGCCTTCGAAGTTCTTGCGGAAGATGAAGTTCACGACGCCGGCAACCGCGTCCGCGCCGTAGACGGCCGATGCGCCACCCGTCAGCACTTCGACGCGATCGATCATCGCAACAGGAATATTGTTCAAGTCGGCGACAGGTGCGGCGATGTTCGCCGGATGCAACCGTTTGCCGTTGATCAGCACGAGCGTGCGGTTCGCGCCCAGACCGCGCAGGTCGACCGTTGCCGTGCCCGACGAGCCGTTCGAGACTTCCGCACCTTGGGTCGGGTTGACCTGCGGCAAGTCGTTCAGCAGCGTTTCAACCGAGGTTGTGCCGCTGATCTTCGCTTCGTTGCCGGTGATCGTCGAAACCGGCGACACCGATTTCAGGCCCTTTTGCGGGATGCGCGTACCGGTGACGGTCACCTTTTCCACGCTTGGCTCGTCGGCTCGCGCGACACCGGCGCTGAGTACCGTCGCGACCGCAGCCCCGGCCATCAACGTCGATTTGAAAGCTTTTGTTTTCAACACGGCTTCGCCCCTTCTGCGCAAAAGCGCCTAGAATCCCAGAGACGCACATGGCGCCCACATCCGATTCGCTCACTGCTTTGGGCCGTATCATTCTTTTTACGAATGAGCGGCTGTTCCCCAGAGAATCGAATCATCCCTCTTGAGTGCGATTAGAGCGCGATTGAAAGTGACGTCCACGCTTTCACGGTTCGCGCGGTGTAGAAGGCAATCGCTTGTGTCGCGTTTGCATCAAGAGTCGCGCTGCAACCTGATCAACACGTCAGTCAAGAAATGTTTGTGTGCGGATCGTTTCCAAATAGAGTGCTCGCAATGATGCGTAAAAGCGTACCGCGGCGTGCATCGCAAGCTCAGCAACAGGGCGAGGTGTAGATCGATGAGTGCACTGAACAATCTGATCGACTCAGCCCGCCGCGCCTCGCGTGCAGGCCGTCCTGACGAGGCTGCGCGCGCTTGGGAGAGAGTGCGCGAAACGGCCCCCGACAACGCCGAAGCAAACGCCTTCTTCGGCCACCTCGCACTGCGCCAGGGCGATCCGCGCAGCGCGATCGAGTGGCTTGAGCGAGCTGCGCGCGCCGCGCCGCGGGACGCGCTGATACCCTTAGGGTTGGCGAATGCGCATCGCATGCTTGGCGATGGCGCGGGCGAATTGGCGGCCTTCGACGCTGCGTTGAAGGCTGACGCTTACTGCTACCCAGCGTTACTCGGAAAGGGTGCTCTGCTCGAGCGCCTCGGCCAGAGACGCCAGGCCGCCAGAGCCTTCACCGATGCCCTAAAGATAACGCCGGCCGAGGAACGCCTCTCGCCAGACCTGCGCGCGCTCGTGCAACGCGCCCGCGCTGCGGCCAGCGAAAACACCGCCTCACTCAACGGCTTTATCGAACAAAGACTCGGCAGACTGCGCGAGCTGCACACGGGCCAGCGCCTCGACCGGTTCGACGAATGCAAAGATGCGATGACCGGTGCCAAGAAGATCTACACGCAACAGCCCGTGATGCTGCACTTCCCACGCTTGCCCGCAATCCAGTTCTGCGACGACGCGGCCTTCCCCTGGCTAGCCGATCTTGAGGGCCACACGGCGACGATCGAAAACGAACTGAGCGCACTACTCGATGCACGCGCGCCAGGCTTCCGCCCCTACATGAACCACCCGGACGGCGTACCGCTGAACGAGTCGGCCGCGCTGAACCGTTCGCCCGATTGGAGCGCCTACTTCTTCTGGGACGACGGCGCACGCGTTGACGCTAACTGCAGCCGATGCCCTAAGACCGCGGCCATCCTCGACGAGATGCCGCTGGCCGAGGTACCGGGATTCACGCCCGCGGCGTTTTTCTCATCGCTCACCCCCGGCGCTCGCATCCCGCCACACACGGGCGTCACCAACACGCGCCTGATCGTGCACCTGGGCCTGACTGTGCCGGACGGCTGCACGTTTCGTGTTGGCAACGACACGCGCGCCTGGCAACGGGGGAAAGCGTGGGTTTTCGACGACACGATCGAGCACGAGGCGCACAACGCGAGCGCCCAAACCCGGGTCATCCTTATCTTCGACATCTGGAACCCGTACCTCTCACAAGCAGAGCGCGAACTTGTCTGCGCGCTTCTCGCGGCCCAGCGCGAGTACTATGCAACTGATTCCGCCCCCTAACGCGGACGAGCGAGTTCGATGTCGGCCCCCTTATCGCCCCAAGCCTTCAACGCCAGTTTCACCGAGGCCAAGCGTCTGCATTTCGAGGGTCACTTCGACCGCGCGCGCCACATCTATCAGGACATCGCGGCACGAAACCCCGCGGAGCCCGCCCCACACATGATGCTGGCCGAACTCGACATGCGTGATGGGCGACTCGTAACAGCGCGCAAACGGCTTGAAGCCGTCATAGAGCAACATCCGCACCTGAAGGCGCCTCGCACCGCGCTCGCGGGCCTCGCCGAAGAACTGGCCGACGCGCCGGTCGCCCTCGCGCTCTATCGCCAGGAGGTGGACGAAGCTCCAGGCGACCCCGGTGCGCAAGCCAGGCTAGCGACGGTGCTGCGCCTTTACGGCCGGCTCGACGAAGCCAAGGCGATGTTTGAACGTCTGGCGAAGGACTGGCCCGAGGCATCTGGCGGCTATCTCGGTCTGGCCGCCATCGACGAGGCCGCACTTACCGAAGAGCACATCGCCAAAATGAAGACGATGGCGGAGGCTCCGAAGACAAGCCTGCCCGAGCGCGTACAACTCTACTTCGCACTCGGCGACGTTTGGGATCGCCAGAAAGAATACGACAAGGCGTTCGCCGCCTACGACACGGCCAACCGCCTGCGTCGCGAGAACCTGCACGAGCCCTTCGACGATCCCGTCGCAAGAAGCCTGATGCCCAAGACACCGGACACCCCCACGACCGTCGCGCAAGCCGAAGCGGAGCTCAAAGCCTTTTTGGGCGGCATGCGTGAGATGTTCACCAAAGAGTACATCGCGCACTTCTCGGGCGGCGGACTTACCACGGACGCGCCGATCTTCATCGTCGGCATGCCGCGCTCAGGCTCGACCCTGCTTGAGCAAATCCTCTCAAGCCATCCGCAAGTCACCGGCCTCGGCGAAACGAAAGCGCTGAGCCATTCGTTCCGCAAACTCATGCCGGTCTCGCGCGCCCAAATCACCGAGGACTTCAAGCGCACGTTCTACCGCCGCGTCGGCGAGACCTATCTCGAAGCTATGCGCGAGCGGGGCTGGAACGGCCAGGGCAGGGTCATCGACAAAATGCTCGGCAACTTCGCGAACGTCGGCATTATTCACCTCGCGTTCCCGAATGCCGTCATCATCAACAGCATGCGCGATCCCGTAGACACGTGCTTCTCCTGCTTCCGCCAGACGTTCAAAGACCGCAACGAAACCACATACGATCTGGGCGCCGTGGGCCGCCAGTATGTGATGTATCGCCAGACTCTGGATCACTGGCAGAAGGTGCTCCCAGGCCGCGTTCACAACGTCCAGCACGAAGCTTTGCTCGCCGATCCTGAGGCCGAAATCCGAAAGCTCCTGGTCGCCTGCCGCCTCGAGTGGAACGACGCCTGCCTGCGCTTCTACGAGACCGACCGGCCCGTGCGCACGGCCAGCGCATCGCAAGTGCGCCATCCCTTGTTTAAAACCTCGGTGGCGCGTTGGAAGCCGTATGTGCAATATTTGACCCCGCTCATCGAGGCCTTGGGCCCCTACGGACCGCACTAAGCAACGGAAATCGTCTCGTGTTTCTTCAAATCAAAGACCTGCTTACGCCCGCAGAAGTCGCGCGCCTGACCGCGCTTAGCAAAGAGCTGCGCTTCGTCGACGGACGTGTATCGAACCCGGCCAACCATACGAAGGAAAATCTGCAGGCCGATCGCGGCGATCCGAAGTACGCAGAGTCCGTACAAATCGTGCAAGCGGCGATGGGCAGGTCGCAGCCCTTCATTGACTTCGCCATGCCACGGCGCCTCGCCCCACCGCTACTATGCCGTTATGAGCCGGGCATGAAGTACGGCATTCACGGTGACTCGGCCACGATCGCGACGCAGAACGCGCGCATGCGCTCGGACGTATCCGTCACGATCTTCATATCGCCGCCGTCGACCTACACGGGTGGCGAGCTTTCGATATCGGTCGGCGACCGCACGCTCGAGTTCAAGGGTGAGCCCGGCAGTGCGATCGTCTACGCTTCGACGACGCTTCACGAGGTAAAGCCGGTAACGGCCGGACAGCGTTTGGTCTCGATCACCTTCATCGAGAGCCTCATCGCCGACCAGCACAAGCGGATGCAGGTCTATGAGCTCGGCGAAATTGGCGCGCTCGAAGGCTTCAACATCGGGTGGGAAAACCGCGTGCGCCTCGACATCGTGCGCCAAAACCTCATCCGAATGTGGGCGACCTACTAGGACTGGGATCCAAACCGTTCGACGACGCGCGCTACGGATGGGTTAGCGGCCGCGATCCCGTCAAGCCAAGTCAACCCGGCGCGGATCTCTTCGCCGTTCTGCGCCCGTGACTGCGCCAGGACTTGCGCGCGCAATTGCGGCGAGTACGCGTGCTCCGGCCCCTTCGCATAGCGCGATAGAACAGGGCTCTGCCCGATCCCCGCCAGATAGGCCGCGTCATGCGCAACACCCAAATGCCGCACAATCCGCGCCATAACACCTGCGACATCGCCCAACAGCGCATCGAAGTCGATCGCCAGAACACGCTCGCCGCCCGCCTCGCGCGCGTTCTGTTGCGACCACGTCTCCGCAAGCCAACTCATCGCCGCCAGCTTGCCGGGCGAAAGCTGATGCAGGGCCGGCATCTCAGGCGCGCCGAAACGAACCAACCGCCGGATACGCTCGCCTGCGTGCCCGCGCAGGTCGGCCACGCTGTTGGGTCCGCCCAGAAGCGTCGCCAGATAAGGCGCGGCGCGGACATTCAAGTATACCGCCCGCGCCGCCGTTTGACGCGCGAGCAGCAGCGGCGCAAGGCGCCCAGCCGAACTTGTAGCTTTAAGAACGACCGTGCGTGCCTCGGGAAATCCCCGTCCCCAAACCCGCAGCAGCGTTGTCAGCAAAACGTCGAAGTCTTCCTGGCTTAAGAGCGACTCCGGCAACCCTAGCGCGTCGTGCGCGTCGGCGACCTGGCGCAACGTCATCGGTTCGCGCAGACCTAGCACGCCGCCCGCTTCATCGATCAGCCGGCTGACCAGCGTCGATCCGACATGGCCGGTGTGAAAGATGAAGTGCAGAGCGGGGTTCACGGGGACGGTCCGCGCCGCGTCGATCAATCGCCGCAAGCCAACCCATACCCCTTCGCTCACGGATGATAGGATCCGGTCGTCGAGAAAGCTCGCATTCCGATGGGCTTGCGCGTCGAACCCGACTAGCAGCGCCCGTCCGCGCACCACGTCGATGCTCTGAACGAGAACGCCGGCCGACGCGCCGAGGCGTTGGATGAGAGCGTTCGCGGTGTCTTGGTTCATCGCGTCAATACGCCATCGCAGCCAACGTGAGCGGCTCGGTATCGCCGGGCACGACATCGAACGCAATAGTCAGCCGGTCATCCTGCGACTCGAACGGCACCGTCCCGTGCCAGAAGTACGAGGGAAACAGCACCAGCTGTCCGACCACCGGCTGCACGAAATGCTCCGGCTGGTCATGCCCGCCAAGCTCAAGATGAGATTGCCCGAACTTGAGCCAGCCCTGCTGCTGCTCCAATTGCGGCACGCTGACATAGTAGGCCGAACTGATCCACCCCATCGGATGGACGTGGTTCGAATGAAACCCGCTTGAGCGCAGTTTGCACGACCACGAGTGTGTGAAAGTCCACGTGTCCTCTTTGCGCGACAGCAGCGGATGGTCCGTCCGCACCTCCATCGCGCGAACATATTCATCGACAGCCGCCGCGATCTGTTCGCGCACCTGCGCGATCGCGCGCGTCTTGCGGTTGAACAACAATCCTTCCGTCTGCGTTCCGCCATGCAACGTCTGGTCCAGCGGTTCGGCTTTGGTCGTGTGCAGTGCGGCGAGTTCCTCGGCGACTGCGCGATTGAATGAAGCCGCATCCGCATAACCCTGCGGCACGCGCAACGGGTAGGAGCGCACAAACGCCTCAGGATCGACGAGCTTTTGGTACCGGCTGTCGCCAAGCGCGCGATAGGCAAGACAAAGACCGCCCAGCGCAAGTTGATCGACCGGGTTGGTCCGCCGCGCCGCTTCGAACTGGATCAGCGCCTGCCGCGCCTCGCCGCCCTGCAGCAGCGCATAGCCGAACTCGTTGCGAAAGGCGCCGAAGTTCGGCTCCGCCCGAACCGCCTGTGAGAAAACCTCGAAGCACTCGTCGAACCGCTTACGCCGCGCAAGGACGCGTCCGAGCAGCGCGCTCGTATCCGCGCGTCCCGGCGTCAATTCCAATGCGCGCCGCAACAGCGGCTCAGCCCCCGCCTGATCGTTGCGCTGCATGCGAAGCTGCGCCTCCGATGTCAGCAGCAGCGCGTCTTCCACGCCGCGATCGCGCGCAAACGCAAAAGACCGTAAGAACAGATCTTTCCGCCCCGCCATCCACGCAAGCCGGTTGACCGCTTCGTGCGCAGACACATCGGAGGGCCTCAACTCCACGAGCTGCCAATGCACGCCAAGCGCGTCGTCCAGCTTGCCCGCACCGCGAAGGCCGTTCGCAAGCGCAGTGAGTGCTTCCGTGCTTTCCGGCCGCAACGCGGCCGCCGCGCGCAAGGTCTCGACCGCCTCGTCGAACTGCTCCAGTTGCGCGAGCGCGAGACCCCGATAGTAGTGCGCCTCGAAACTCGCCGCCGTCCTGAGTGCCGCGTCTAGCGCATCGAGCGCTTCCGCTGCCCGCTCCAAGCCGATCAGAAGCGCGCCAATCCGCACTTGAGCCGCCGGGTTGGGATAGCCGCGCGCGACGGCGCCGCGATACGCGGCAAGTGCCTCGTCGCCGCGGCCGGCATCTTCAAGCACGACACCAAGATTGTACGATGCCTCGCCGAAGGACGGGTTGAGCGTCAGCGCCTTGCGATAGCTCGCCTCGGCATCCGCAAGCCGTTCGAGATTGCGCAACACGTTCCCGAGATTGCTGTGCAACGCAGCCTCTTGCGGTGCCGCAGCGATCGCTCGGCGCAGCAATCCTTCAGCCTCGCTGAACGCGCCGCGTTCCTTTCGCACGAGCGCAAGCCGCGCGAGCAGGGCAGGCTGCCCAGGATGCGCCGCCAGCAATTGCCGGTACGCAGCCTCTGCCGCGTCCAGCTCACCACGTTCTTCGAAGGCCTGCGCCTCCGCGAATTGTTCCTGCGCCCGCAGGGTTGCACCGCTGCTCATTGTGGAATTCTTACAAGGCGAGTCGCCATGTTTGAAGCTGCGCTGTTCGTCTGCTCACAGTTACGAAAGGTTGCGGTTTTCGTCCGCGCAATCTTGGGGTACCCTACGCTCGCGATTTTCGACCAGGAGGCCAAGATGCGCTTAGCTGTTGTATTGGTATCGGTACTCGCGTTGGGCGGCACCGCCACGCTAGGTTGGGTCAGCCCGCAAGCGGAAGCGTCGCCAAAGGTTTGCTTGAAGTTCCGCGATCTTCAGGGGCTAAAGCGCGTGGGCGAGCGTACATTCATCGCCAACACGAGATACAGCAAAGGCAAGTATCTCGTGACGATGCGCGACGCCTGCCGCAGCCTCGAGGACCTGGACAACTTCTACACGGTACGCCTGTACAGCGACCGGGAGTGCTTTGACGGGGACGACGTGCTCGTTTTCCGATGGGGTGGCTCGTGCTCCGTCGAAAGCGTCGTACCGGCGCCCGCCAACTAAGCGGGTCCAAGACCCCAAGACGCCGGAGCGAGCGCCGCTCCGGCGTTTTTTCTTGGCCTTACGAGTTCCACCACTTCTGCCAGGCCTCGTAGCTGAACCACGAGCCGAGCCAGGACCAGAACCCACCCTCCGACGCCTGCGCGCCTGAATCGCTGCCGCTGTTCGCGGCGGTGTCGGCTGGCTTTTCGCCGATGTCGAGCCAACGCGTGCGGTTGACCCCGCGCGCCGTCTCTTCCCAGTTCAGCACATGCGACTTCACCAACGGCCGGATGAATTGGAAGAACGTCGGTGACACCGCGACATCGTTGATGAGAAGGCCCGCCGCTTGCCCCAGCAGCTTGCCGCGCGCCGCCGCATCCTTTTCGTTGTCCGACTGGTTCATCAACGCGTCGAAAGCGGGGTTGTTGTAGCCGGGGTAGTTCAGCTGTTGCGTGGTACTCTGAAACAGAAACAAGACGCTCTGCGCATCGTTGTAGTCGAACACCCAGCCCGCTTCGCCGATTTCAAAGTTCGCCGTTTTGAGCCCGTCGTAGTGGATCGCAAAGTCCTTCGCTTGCAGCTCGATCTTGACGCCCACGTCCTTCCACATCGCCTGCATCGCAATCGCAGCACGCTTCGTGTCGGGCCGGTTGATGAAATTGTAGCTCAGCCGCAACGGGTTCTCCGGCCCAAAGCCTGCAGCCTTCAGCAAAGCGCGGGCCTCCGCCTTGCGCTCGTCCATCGTCTTGCCCGACCACGGAACTTTCGCCGACCGGTCCACATTCGCCATGCCGGGCGGCAGAACGGTCTCGGCGACGAGGCCATGCACGCCGAAATAGACCTCGCGCTGGATCGCTTCGCGGTCGAGCGCCATGGCAAGCGCGAGCCGCACCCGTTTGTCGTTTAGCGGCGCCTTGCGCATGTTGAACACGGTGTAGAGGACACGCAGACCCGGATACTTCCGCGTCTCGTTCGGCACGTTTGCAAGCAGCCATTTGTGCTCGGCGAGCGGCCAGCGATCCGCGGTATCCAACTCGCCCGCGCGATAACGCTTCAGTGACGATTGCTCATCCGTCGACGGGTAGAAGAACACCTCGTCGATCTTCACGTTCGCCGCGTCGAAGAAGTGCGGGTTGCGTACCAGCTTGATCCGGTCGTGCGCCCGCCGCTCGGTGAGCATGTAGGGCCCATTCGAGACCATGTTGCCGGCCTTCGTCCAGTCCTTCTTCCACTTCTCGATCGTGTGCTTAGGCAAAGGGAACGTCGAGTAGTGCGTCATCATTTCCGGCAGATAGGGGGCTGGATGCTCCAACTGGATGACGAACGTTTTCGCATTCGGTGCACTGACCCCGAGCGCGGTCGTCGGCATCTTGCCGGTGTTGACGCTCTCGGCATTCTTGATCGGGTAGAGAATGCTTGCGTACTCCGATGCCGTCGCCGGATCGAGAATGCGCCGGTATGAGAAAACAAAATCTTCCGCCGTCACAGGTTTGCCGTCGGACCATTTGTGATCGCGGATCGTGAAGGTCCACGTCAAACCGTCGGCTGACGCCTCGGCTTTCTCGGCGGAGCCCAAGATCGGGTTGCCCTTCACGTCTTCTGTGTAGAGCCCGACGAACATGTCGCCCAAGATTTGGTTCTCGGGGTCGCCCGACGCCTCGTGCGGATCGAGCCCCTTGGGCTCCGCGCCGTTCCCGCGATTGAGAACCTTCGCCGCCGACGCCGGCAACGCGATCGCCGCGCACAGCACCAGCGCAGTTACCAGTCGAAGCAACCGGTGACGCAACAACATCTTAGACCTCCCACCGCTAAACCGCGGCTCTTACGAATTCCACCACTTGGACCAGGCGTCTGCACTGAACCAAGACGAAAGCCAGTCCCAAAACCCGCCGCCTGATGCTTGCGGCGCCGCATCCTTGCGCGGCGCAATGTCCATCCAACGGATACGATTGACCGCGTTTGCGTTCTCAACCCAATTCAACACATGCCCTTTCACGAGATGGCGCGCATACGGAAAGGTAAGCGGCGCCACCGGCACGTCGTTTAGCAGCGTCGCGTGAGCTTGGCCCAAAAGCTGCGCGCGCTTTGCGCCGTCCGGCTCCTTGTCGGCCGCCGCCAGAAAGCCTTCGAACACGGGGCTGTCATAGGACGAGTTGTTCATCTGCACGGCCGCCGCTTGGAACTGGAAGAACATGTTCTTCGCGTCGTTGTAGTCCATGCTCCACGTGTTGTAGGTCACTTCGAAGTCGCGCTGCTCCAGCAGTTTCCAGTGCACCTTCGCCTCGGCGCTGGCGAGTTCGACCTGAACGCCGACCTCTTTCCACATCGCCTGCAACGCAATCGCCGACCGCTTGATATCGGGGTTGCCGATATAGCGATACGTGAGCCGAAGGGGTTTGGCTTCTGTAAAACCGGCCTGCGCGAGCAGCTTGCGCGCCTCGGCCCGCCGCGCGTCGATCGCCATTCCCGCCCACGGCACTTTCGCGGCGAGATCGACATTCGCCGTCCCGGGCGGCAATAGCGCGTCGGCCGGATCGCCATAGACGCCTTGATAGATGTCCCGCGTCAACGAGACGTTGTCGATCGCCATCCCAAGCGCCTTGCGCACGCGCAAATCGTCGAACGGCTTCTTCAACATGTTGAACGAGACGAAATTGGTCGAGAGCTGCGTCGTTCGTTTCGCCTCGTCGGCAATGTTTTGGCTGAGCCACCTGTATTCCGAAACCGGCCAGCGTTCCTGCGAGTCGAGTTCGCCCGCGCGATAGCGCTTCAGCGCGGCGCTATCGTCGGACGTCGGAAAGAAATTGACCTCATCGATCTTCACATTTGCCGCATCGTAGAAGCGCGGGTTCTTCACCAGCTTGATGTGGTCGTGCGGCCGCCACTCGGCGAGCTTGTAAGCCCCGTTGACGACCATGTGCTGCGCGCGCGTCCAGTCGTCCTTATGCTTTTCGATCACGTGACGGGGCAACGGATAGGTCGTGTAGTGGTTCAAGAGTTGCGGCAAGAACGCGGCCGGGTGCTCAAGTTCGATGACAAGTGTCCGTTCGTCCGGCGCTTGTACGCCGAGCTTGTCGACCGCAACCTGGCCCTTGTTCACCTTCTGCGCGTTCTTCAGCGGATAAAGCACCGACGCATACTCGGCCGCCATCTTCGGGTCGAGCACGCGTCTCAGCGCGAAGACAAAGTCGCCGGCCGTGACGGCAACGCCATCCGACCAAGTATGCGGCCGGATTTTGAAGGTCCACGTAAGGCCGTCCTTCGACGTGTCTACGCTTTCGGCGGCACCAAGAATCGCATCCCCGGCCGCATCCTCCGTGTAGAGACCAAGGAACATCTCGCCGAGAATGTGGTTCTCCGCGGTAGACACCGCCCGGTGCGGGTCGAGGCTATGAGGCTCCGCCCCGTTGCCGCGGTTCAAAACCTTCGCGGCAAACGCGGGGCCCGCCAGCACGACACTGGCGAGCACCAAAACAACCCAAGCAAAGAAACCGCGGCGCACTCTTACGAGTTCCACCACTTCTGCCAGGCTTCATAGCTGAACCACGAGCCCAACCATGACCAGAAGCCGCCCTCCGACGCCTGCGCGCCGCCGCCAGGCCCGCTTGCAGTCCCCGCAGGTCCGGTCTTCTCGCCCAAGTCCATCCAGCGCGACCGGAAGATCGAGCGCGGGTTCTCGACATAGTTCAACACATAGGGCTTCACCAGCGTCCGCTCGAACGGATGGAACACTGGCGCCACCGGCAAGTCGCGCATCATGAGCGCGTGCGCTTGACCGAGCAATTGCCCGCGCTTCGTGCCATCGGGCTCCATGTCGGCGCGTTCCATCAACGAGTCGAACTCAGGGTTCTTGTACCCTGGATAGTTCTGCTGATCCGTCGAGCTTTGGAACAGGTAGAGCATGTTCTTCGCGTCACTGTAGTCATAGACCCACGCCGCGTTGGCGGCCTGGTAGTTCTTCGTCTTCAGCGTCGTGTAGTGAACCTGCGCCTCGGTCGGAATGAGTTCGATCGATGCGCCGATTTGCTTCATCATCGACTGAATAGCAACCGCCGAGCGCTTGGCATCGGGGTTGTTGACGTAGTTATACGTGAAGCGAAGCGGGTTGCTGGGTCCATACCCCGCGGCCGCGAGAAGTTGCTTCGCCTCCGCCCGTCGCGCGTCCATCGTCATGTCGGCATAAGGCACTTTCGACGACGCATCGACGCCATCCAGCCCCGGCGGCAACAGCCCGACGGCCTCTTTGCCGTAGGCGTTGAAGAACACGTCGCGTGCGATCGACTGACGGTCGATCCCCATGGCGACCGCTTTGCGCACGCGAATGTCGTTGAACGGCTTCGTCGTCATGTTGAACGTCGTGTACGAGACCGACAGATACGTGAAGCTGCGTGCTTCGTTCGGGATGTTCTCGCGCAGCCACTTCATCTCGGTCAGCGGCCAGCGATCCTGCATGTCCATCTCACCGGCGCGATAACGCTTCAGCGCCGCCAAGTCGTCCGGCATCGGCAGGAACTGCACGCGGTCGAGCTTCACGTTTGCCGCGTCATAGAACTTCGGATTCTTGACAAGCGTAATGTGATCGTGCGGCCGCCACTCCAGCAGCATGAACGGTCCGTTCGACACCATGCGCCCAGGCTTGATCCAGTCGCTCTGATGCTTCTCGACGACGTGCTGCGGAATCGGGAATGAGGTGTAGTGGGTCAGCAATTGCGGCAAGAACGGCGCGGGATGCTCAAGGTCGATGATCAGCGTATCCGCGCTGGGCGCGGTTACGCCCAGTTGTTCTACCGGAACCTCGCCCTTGTTCACCTTCCGGGCGTTCTTGATCGGGTATAGAACTTCGCTGTACTCAGCCGCGAACTTCGGATCGAGGATCCGCCGCAACGCAAACACGAAATCGCCGGCAACGACCGGCTTACCGTCCGACCACCTGTGCGGCCGGATGTGGAAGGTCCAGCGCAGTCCGTCAGCCGACGTCTTCGCATCGTCGGCAGCGCCCAAGATCGGTTGAGCGTCCGCTGCCTCTGTGTAGAGGCCCATGATCATGTCGCCGATGATGTTGTTCTCCCACGTGCCGCTGGCACGGTGCGGGTCGAGGCTCTTCGGCTCGCCGAAGTTGCCGCGAATGAGTTCCTTCTCGGCGCGCGCCGGCGCGGCGAACGCGAGGGCTGCAAGAACGATCAAAAAGCTGAGCCAGGCGAGAACTGTCCACCCATCGTTGTGCGCGGCGCGAGCGCGGGCCTGCGCACGTTTCGGTCTGCTCATTCGATGATCTCCCTAAAGTCTACCCATGTGAGGCGAAAGCCTGGGTTTGTGTCTCTGAACGTTTCCTGAACCGGCCGCAACGGCAGAATCAGCGGGGGTTCCCCGAGCTAAATTGCAGTTGGGCCATGCCGCCAAGTCATGTAGCTATATAGCCTGAGGATAGGGCAGGGCGAGCGGGTGGGGCACCCGTGACCTCATGTCCCTGTTATGTTCTGGGTGAGGTACCATGCGCGCCATTCTGCTTCTTTCCGCTGCCGTCCTAGTCGCCATTCCCGTGCAGGCTGATCCCGCGCGCGACGCACTCGCCGAGGTCGCAAAGTGCGCCGACATTGCTGCGGCGACTGAGCGGCTGGCCTGCTATGACAAGGCCGCCGGCACCGCCAAGACTGCGATGGCCGCCGCCCCCGTCCAGCAAGCCGCCGTGGAGCCGGAAAGCGAGGGCGGCGTGCTCGAATGGTTCGGCCTCTCCGAACGCAAGCCCGTTGTGAAGGCTGAGGATTTCGGCAAACCGCCGGCTCCTGTGGAGGCCAAGCAAGATGGCCCCAAGGAAATCACCGAAATTTCCTCGACTGTCATCGAGTTTGCGAAGAACGCGTACGGCAAATCGCTGTTCGTTCTTGAGAACGGCCAAATCTGGAAGCAGGTCGAGGGCGATACGGTGGACGTGCGTCCGCCGCGGCCGGACGAACCCATGAAGGTGAAGATCGAAAAGGCATTCATGGGCAGCTTCTCGCTGTCCGTCGACGGTCGCAACGGCATCGTCAAAGTCCGCCGGGTAAAATAGCTCAGCTCGGGAAGTGGCAGGCCACAATCTGGCCTGGGGCGCCGCCTCGTGAATCGAGCCCCGGCACTTCGCGCGCGCACTTGGCCTGCGCGATAGGGCAGCGTGTCCGGAACACGCAACCCGACGGCGGGTTCATCGGTGAAGGCAAATCGCCCTCAAGCAGAATGCGCTTCTTCGCCCGCTCGACCGCTGGATCGGGAACCGGCGCCGCCGACAGCAGCGCCTGCGTATAGGGATGACGCGGCTTCGTGAGCAGCGTTTGCCCATCGGCGAGCTCCATCACTTTTCCGAGATAAAGCACAAGCACGCGATGGCTGACGTGCCGCACGACCGCAAGGTCGTGGCTGATGAAGATCAAAGCAACGCCTGTCTCCCGCTGGAGGTCCGCCAGCAGGTTGATGATCTGCGCCCGGATCGACACGTCCAGCGACGAAACCGGCTCGTCCGCCACGATCAGCTTCGGCCGCAAAATCATCGCTCGCGCAATGCCGATGCGCTGGTTCTGTCCGCCCGAGAACTCGTGCGGATAGCGGTTGATCATTTCCGGCAGCAGCCCGACCTGCCGCATGATCTCCTGAACGCGTCGCTTGCGCACTTCTTTCGCCAAGCCCGGCTCGAACGTATCGAGCGGCTCGGCGATGATGTCGCCCGCCGTCATGCGCGGGTTCAAACTGGCGAGCGGATCTTGAAACACGATCTGCATTTCGCGCCGATGGCCCTTCATCTGCGCGCGCGAGTGCCCGGCGATATTCTTACCCAGCCACGCAACGCGCCCGGCCGTTGGCTTGATCAGTTGCAACACCGCCCGCCCGATCGTCGATTTGCCCGAACCGGACTCACCCACGATACCCAGCGTCTCGCCCGCGAACACGTCGAACGAAACGCCGTCCACGGCTTTGAGCGCGCGCTTGGGTTTGAACAGGCCGCCGCCCACCGGGAAGTGGACCTTCAAATCCTTGACCGAAAGAATGGGCTCGCCGCTCATCGGACGGCCTCACCATTGGCGTCGAAACCCTTCAAGTGGCACGACTTCGCGCGCCCGGGCGCGAACGCGACAAGTTTCGGCCGCTCGATGATGCACCGATCGAACACGTGCCCGCATCGCTCCTGAAACGTGCAGCCCGTCGGCAGTTGCTGCAGGTTCGGCGGCTGTCCCGGGATGGCAGTCAGCCGGTCTTCTTCCGGCCGGTCGAGCCGCGGGATCGAAGCCACAAGCCCGCGCGAATAAGGATGCTGCGGTTCGTGGAAGATCTCATCGACCGATCCCTTTTCGCAGAACTCGCCCGCGTACATCACCATCACGCGGTTACACAGCCCCGCGACCACGCCAAGATCGTGCGTGATCATGATGACCGACATGTTCCCTTGTGCACGCAACTCCTGCAGCAACTCCAGAATCTGGGCCTGCACCGTCACGTCGAGAGCGGTGGAAGGTTCGTCAGCAATCAAAAGCTCCGGCTCGCAAACGAGCGCCATGGCAATCATCACGCGCTGGCGCATGCCGCCTGAGAACTCGTGCGGAAACTGATCGAGCCTGCGCTTGGCATCGGGAATCTTCACCCGGTCCAGCATCTGAAGGGCACGCGCCCGCGCGTCGCGCTCGCTCATTCCCTTGTGCAGCACCAGCACTTCTGTGAGCTGCCGGCTGATTCGCAAATGCGGCGTGAGCGACGTCATCGGGTCTTGGAAGATCATTGTCATCTTCGACCCGCGGATCTTATTGAGCTTATCGGTCTTCATGCCGAGCAGTTCGTCGCCCTTGAACTTCACGCTGCCCGTGGCTTTGCCGTTCGACGCAAGCAGGCCCATCACCGCCATGAACGTCTGGCTCTTGCCGGAGCCGGATTCGCCCACGATCCCGACGCATTCGCCCTTTTCGATTTCGAAGTTCACACCGTTGACGGCCGCCACCGCGCCCTCAGGCGTCGCAAAACGAACGCTCAAATCTTTGACCGAAAGGATCGAGCTCATCTAACGATCCTTCGGGTCGAGCGCGTCGCGCAGACCATCGCCGATAAAGTTGAAGCAAAACAGCGTCACCGCCATGAAGAACGCCGGAAACAGCAGCATCCACGGATAGGATTCCATCTGGTCCTTACCGTCCGAAATCAGCACGCCCCACGACGTGTACGGCTCCTGAACGCCAAGCCCCAAGAAGCTCAGGAAGCTCTCGACGAGAATGACCGCGGGCACAGTCAACGTCACGTACACGATCACCGGCCCGATCACGTTCGGCAGAATGTGCCGCCGGATGATCGCTGAGGTGGGCACGCCCGACGCCTCTGCCGCCTCGATATACTCTTTGCGTTTGATCGACAGTGTCTGCCCGCGCACGATCCGCGCCATGGTCAGCCACTCGACGGCCCCGATGGCGACGAACATCAAGATGAAGTTCCGCCCGAACATCACGACCAGAATGATCACGAAGAAGATGAACGGCAGCGCATACATGATGTCCACAAACCGCATCATGTAATTGTCCCAGCGCCCGCCGAGGAACCCTGCGGTCGCGCCGTAAAGCACGCCGATCAGAAGAGCGACCATCGTCGCCACAAACCCGATCGCAAGCGACACCTGCCCGCCAAGCATCACGCGCACGAAGAGATCGCGCCCGTTCGCATCGGTGCCGAACAAATGCCCTTTCCCCACCGCCGTCGGACAAATCTCAGCCTGACTGCCGAACAACCCCGTCATCCCGAGGTAGTCGGGCGGCGGACACGAAACGCGATCGATATAGGTCTTGTCGTACTCGTGCTGCCAAAGCGGGGGCAGAATCTGCACTTTGTTCATGCCGTCGTCGTAGGCAATGCCCGGGAACAAAATCGAAATCGCCGCGACGATGGCCAGGACGAACATCGACGTCACCGCGGCCTTGTTCGCAAACAGCCGCCGCCGTGCGTCATCCCAAAGCGAACGCCCTTGAATCTCGTGTCCAGAAGGTACGCTGAGCCCCGCCATCAGTCGTACCTCACCTTCGGGTCAAGCAGTCCGTAAAGCACGTCCGCGACAAGGTTGAGCACGATCACCAAGGACGCATAGAGAATGACCACCCCCATCACCAGCGTATAGTCGCGCTGCAATGCGCCGTTGATGAAGTGCTTGCCGATCCCCGGCAGCTGGAAAATCTGCTCGACCACGAGAGAGCCCGTCACGATCCCGGCTGTTGCCGGCCCCAAGTAGCTGACCAGCGGCAGCAACGCCGCCCGCATGGCATGCCTTTGAATGACGAGCCGCTCCGGCAGGCCCTTCGCGCGCGCCGTGCGCACATAGTTCGACCGCAACACCTCGATCATGCCGCCACGCGTCAGGCGCGAAATGATTGCGATCTGCGGCAGCGCGAGCGCGATAACGGGCAGGATCAAGTTCGGGAACGCGCCGTCGTTCCACCCGCCGACCGGCAGCCATCCCAAGTGAACACCGAGGATCAGCGTCAAGATCGGTGCCATGACGAACACGGGGATCGTGATACCGACCATCGCCATCGTCATCACGCCATAGTCGGCGAGCTTGTTCTGCCGAAGCGCCGCCGTCGTGCCGAGAAACATGCCCACGATCGTCGCGATGAAGATCGCCGCAACGCCGATAAGCGCGCTCACTGGCGCACCGTCGGCGATCAATTCCGCGACCGTCCAATCCTTGTATTTGAAAGACGGTCCAAAATCGCCGCCCAACAGTTTGCCGAAATACCCGCCAAGGCAGCGCACCCGACGGTCGCCCTTGTCGAAGTAGTTGCCGTCCCTGAACGTCAATTCCTTGGCCGCCAGCGCCGCTGCGTCCGGCGTACCCGAAAACTGCGCGCTACAGACAAACGTGTTCACATCCAAGAACTGCTGGAGCAACGGCTTGTCGAGATCGTACGCGGCCAGAACGTTCTTTTCGATTTCCGGGGGCAGCTTGCGCTCTTGGTCGAACGGACCACCCGGCGCGACGCGCATCATGAAGAACGCCATCGCGATGATGATAATGAGAGTCGGGATAGCGCCGATCAGCCGCCGAACGATGAACCGCAACATTCTGGACGCCGAATCCCCGTCGAGAGAAGACGCACCCTATCGGCCCCGAACCGAAAGCGCGCGGCTGAAACTCGAACGGCTTCAAGCCAAAGTCAATGTGGCTCTTACGCCAGTAACGTTGATTTTATGAGTAAGATCAACGCTTTGCTCGCTCGCTTTGAGGGCGCTTTGCGCGCGCGTTGGGAGCCGTGGCGCTGTCTACCTTTACAGCCTCAAAGTGACTAAACGCCTTGCCGGCCTCTTTCACGGCTGACAACGGTACAAAGTCGGCAACCGCCGCGAGCCTCTTCCACACCGTGCGGATCGCTTCGTGCTGATGTGCTTCGTCGGCCGCACGCGCCGACACCCACTCGAATATCTCGAGCAGCGTCCCATCGGAGCGTGCCCGAAGCAGGATCGTTGGCGTCGAGGTGATCAGTTGGGCCGCGTGCAGTGTCGCCTGGTGCTCGCGCACAAGCTTGCGCAGCGCGTGCGCTTGTCCGGGCTTGGGCCGGTACGCGGCTATGACGGTCTCGCTGCGAAGGGGCATTCGTGAACTCGTAGGTGCACTGGGTACGCGACCTAACCATCGCAGGCGCATGGGTGCCACATGCTCTCTGTTGTGAGACAGGTGCTGCGCCCACGTTCGGTTGCGATCTCATGCGAAAGGCTTACCCCTTACGCAATGTGGTGACAGTTTAGACAGGGTGCGCGCCCAGGCAGCGCCTCACGCATCGACCGTGCAAGGCCGGCTCGCCCCACGTCTTCCGGAACATGAAATACGTGTAATCCGGTGCCCGCAGGAATCCAACGTCACGATCCGAGTTCGCTGATCGCTACGGCACGCTTCTCTTTCGCGGAGATCTCCGCGGCCATGCCCATGATCACGGCCCAGTAGCCGTCCTCTGCGGTAACATCGACCGGTCCACCATGAAGCACCGCGCGCAGGAACGCCTGGTGCTGATAGTAGCTCGCCCCATGATGTGTGCCCGCACGCAGCGCCGTGTCATCGACCGCGACATGCGTCGTGACGGGATTCTTGGGCGAGCGCGGCGAGAACACCAAATTGCCGTCCGGAATGAGCACCTCGAGCTTGCCTGTGTCGCCGACGGCCGCGATCTCTTCCTGGTTCTTCGATCCCTCCGCGAACATGCAAAGGTCCAACATAGCCCGCACGCCGTTGTCGAAATCGACGATCGTGTACGAGTTGTCGATGATATCAGGCTTCTTGCCGTCATAGCGCTCGTCCAGATGGTTCACATCCATCGCACCCGAGCAGTAAACCCGCACTGGCTTCGCCTTCACGATCAACCGCATAAGGTCGAAGAAGTGGCAGCACTTCTCGACCATCGTGCCGCCGGTATTCTTCGAAAACCGGTTCCAGTCGCCGACCTTCTTCAGGAACGGAAACCGATGCTCGCGAATGGCTAGCATCGTCAGTCGCCCGATCTTGCCCGCCGCTATCTCCTCGATGAACCGCGCCGCTGGCGGCATGTAGCGGTACTCCATCCCGACCCAAAACACGCCCTTGTGTTTCTTGGCCAGCGCATGGATCTCGCGCACGTCCTCGATCGTCGTGGCGAGCGGCTTCTCGCACAGCACATGCTTGCCCGAAGCAATCACATCGCGCAGAACCTCGGCATGCGTAAAGTTCGGCGACGAAATCAAAACCGCATCGATCGCGGGATCGCCCAGCATCGCGGCCCGGTCCGGATAGACCTTCACCTGGTCCTTAAGCCCATCTCCCAAGAACGCTTGCGCCACTTGAATGGACTGCGGCACCGGGTCGGTGATCCCTGCAATCTCGGCTTCCGGCATCAGCTTCAAGTTATTGATGTGCTCATAGCCCATCATCCCCGTCCCGATGAGCCCGTACCGAAGCTTCGCCACGTCGCGTCCTCTTGCTGCCGAAGGCACCATTGCCACGCGTCAGCCCCCTTGTGAAGCACGATGATGTTGCCTCAAATGCGCCGATCATGAGCAAGAGCACCGGCCGCCTCGGCCAAACCACCCTCGACGTCGGCCCCATCGCCTACGGCCTCTGGCGCTTCGTCGGCAACGATGTGAAGGCCGCCCGCACCCGCATCGAAACGGCCCTCGACGCCGGCCTCACGTTGATCGATGTCGCTGCCGTCTATGGCCTCGATTGGGGCGGCAGCGAGTTCGGCGAGTCTGAAACGCTGCTCGGCAAAGTCTTTGCCGACGCGCCGTCCTTGCGCAAACGAACCGTGCTCGCGACGAAGTTCGGCATTATCCCGGGCGTGCCCTATGATTCAGGCGCAGCCGCGGTTGTTGGCTCCTGCGAGGACTCACTCAAACGCCTCGCGACCGAGACGATCGACCTCTTCCAGGTCCACCGCCCCGACGTACTCACGCACCCCGCTGAGCTCGCCGAAGCGCTGACCAAGCTCCGCACGCAAGGCAAGATCCGCGAAGTCGGTGTCTCGAACTACAACGCCCGCCAAGCGCTGCTGCTGCAGCAGTTCCTAAGCTTCCCGCTCGCAACGCTGCAGCCCGAGTTCTCGGCGCTCAACGTCGAAGCCGCTTTCGACGGCGTCCTCGATGCCGCGATCTCGCGCAACATGACACCGCTCGCCTGGTCGCCGCTGGCCGGCGGGAAACTGGCTGACGGCGTCTCATCTGCCGATCCCACCGCGAACCGCGTTGCCGGCAAGCTCGACGACTTGGCAAAGCAGTACGGCACGACACGCGCTGCCGTCGCGCTCGCGTTCGTCATGCGCCACCCATCGAGCCCAATTCCGATCGTCGGGACGCAGAACCCCGCTCGCATCGCCGCGACGACCGACGCGCTGCGCGTGAACCTCAGCCGTACGGATTGGTACGCGCTCGTCGTCGCCGCCCAGGGAAAACCGCTGCCATGAAACCGTGCGAAGTCTCCTGGTTCTCAGCCCTTTGCGATGACGACTACGAATTCTTAGGCGTTCCCGACGCGAAACTACGTTCAAGCTACGACCATTGCCGCAACATCGCGCTCACGGCGGAGCAGGGCGGCTTTGACAACATCCTCTTGCCGTCCGGCTACGCACTGGGCATCGACACGGTCGCCTTCGCCGCCGCCATCGCCCCTCAGCTGAAGCGCATGCGCCTGCTCGTCGCCGTCCGTTGTGGCGAGGTCTGGCCGCCGCAGCTCGCCCGTCAGCTTGCCACGCTCGACCAAATCTTGGGCGGCCGCCTCACCATCAATATCATCTCCAGCGAAATGCCCGGCGAAACGCTGGCGAGCGCACCGCGCTACGGCCGCACCGTCGAAATCATGAAGACGCTGAAGAGCGCGCTGAACGGCGAGCGCGTGAAGCTCGAAGGCCAGCACTACAGCTTCGACCTCGATCCGCCCGGCGCCCGCACCGTGTCGGGCAAGTGCCCGCCGCTATACTTCGGTGGCCTTTCCGAAGACGCGCGCGAAGCCGCAGCCGAGGCCGCCGACGTCTACCTCATGTGGCCCGACCGCATAGGCGAGGTGAAAAGCATAGTCGCCGACATGGCCGCCCGCGCCGCCAAGCGCGGCCGCAAACTCAAGTTCGGCTACCGCGTCCACGTCATCGTCCGCGAAACGGAGGCCGAAGCTCGTGCCTACGCGCGCCGCCTTCTCTCGCGCCTCGATGCAGGCGCAGGCGATGCAATCCGCAAACGCTCGCTCGACCACGCCAGCGTCGGCGTCCGCCGCCAAGCCGAAATCCGCGAGGCCGCCGACGACGAAGGCTTCACCGAAGAAAATCTCTGGACCGGCATCGGCCGCGCCCGCTCCGGCTGCGGCGCCGCCATCGTCGGTGACCCGGATCAGGTGCTGAAGAAATTGAACGCCTACCGCGCGCTCGGCATCGAAGCCTTCATCCTCTCCGGCTACCCGCATGCGGCAGAGTGCGATCTGTTCGCGAGACACGTGCTGCCCAAACTCGACCACGGACCGTTGGCTCTCTAATGCCTGTTCTTGCCGTTGTGGCACTTTCCGTCGGGATAGCTTGGCCCCGTACAGAAGGTGCCCACGCTCATGTCCTCGGCCATGTTGACCAACGCCATCGGTCCCACCTTTTGTCCGAACTTCGTCAGATCGCCGTCGGCCGGCCAATAGAGTATCGCCACGAACACGCTGACCGCCGCAGTCGGTAACACCAGGTTCGGCGTAAGCCCGAACATGTTCCGCTTATCGTCCTCGCGCCATTCGCTAGCGTCAACGTCCTGCTTCTGCAGTTTATTGAACCGCTCGCGATCCGTGAAGAAAAGCAGCAGCAACTTCTTGCGCTCGGCTTCGCTGATCCGCTGTGGCCGCTCTGTCTTCGCGGGCCGCGGCGCCGAAGCCCTGTACGTGCGGGCTTGCCCCTTGACGCGCGTATCCCGGCGCGATCGCGTTTCAAGCATCATGTCGCCGGAGAGCTCGCCGATCGCAACCGCACGGTCAGCCGCCGACGGGTGGCTGCCGCCTTGGCGGTCAGTTTGTCCGTCGAACAGCATCGCCTCGACGTCATCGCTGCCCGGGAAGGAGCCGCGCCCACTGACCTTCTGCAGCGCACTGACCAAAGCTTCCGGAAACTGCGTTACGCGCACAGCCTCGCCGTCGGCGATATGGTCGCGCGCAAGCTTCAGCCCGCGCCGCGCATAACGCGCGATTCTCATCGACGCCATAGTGACCATCCCGCTGACCAGCATGAGCGGCAACATCGGCGGTATGACGAGAGGGATGATGAGCTGCCGCCAGTCCTCGACCCTGAGGATGTTATGCGTTTGTAGCAACACAGCTGTACGCATGAGCGCGTGGTTCGCCGCCATCACCTTGGTGTCGCCTTGGCGGATGTGCGAAGCCTCATGCGCCAAAACGCCCGCCAGCTCGTCGTCGTCGAGCTGATCCAAAAGCCCCCGCGTCACCGCGATGAGCCCGCGGGCCGGCCCTTCGCCGACGGTCAGCGCATTCGGCTCCGCCACTTCGATCACGCCAAACCGCGGACGCCGCACGCCTAAGGCGCTGCACTGGTTCTCAGCAATGCCGACAAAGCGCGCCTCATCCCGCTTATCAACGAGCTTGACGTCGACCGCCTTCACAACGCTCTCCGCGTGACCGCGATAGGCCGACCAAAACAGCAGCGCCGTCGCTAATGCAACCGGCAGCGCATATCTGAGCGCATACCCAGCGGGGTTCGAAAGCACCGTGTTCTGGTGATCGAACATCAAGAGGAACCACGTCAGCACGAACACGGCAATCAGCTGAAACGCCACCATGTAGGCGGCGAACATCAGCATGGTCAGCCGACGGTTTTGGTCGGCGTGCGTGATGTAACCGTGGACCGCCATCGGGGCGCCCTTATGAGCTTTAGAGGTTAGAGCTCGACTTCCGCCGGCATCACAAAGGCGTCGCGCTTCTCGCCCAGCGAGAACTTCTCGCGCACGGGCGCCCCATGCGAGATCAGATTTGCCGGGAACGAACGGCAGACGGCATTCGATTCCTCGACCGCCAGATTGTAGAACTTGCGCGCGGCCGTGATGCGCTCCTCGATGCGGATCAGGTCGCCCCGCAGCGATGCGTAGTGTCCCTCGGCAGCAATGTCCGGAAACTTATCGACGACCTGAAAGAGGTTGTTCAGCGAGGCCGCAAACTGCGCGTCCGCGTGCAGCGAAACCTTTTCGCCGAGCGCCTCAAGCGCCTTGACCCGGCCCTCAAGTACGGTGCCGATGAGCGCCTTTTCGTGATCGGCAAAGCCGCGAACAACCTTCACGAGATTGCGCACCAGCGCCTGACGCTCCGCCAGCAACACGTCGACATCGCCGAACGCAGCAGCCGCACGCTCGTCCAGCTTGCCGATCAACTCATGCAGCGAACGGATCTTGAGCGCAAACCAAACCAAAGCGCCGAGCGCCACCCAGACCCACCAATAATCCAACGCAAAGTTGGCGGCCCGAGTCATCCGGCCGAATAGATCGATCGCTTCGACGAAATTCTGCCCTTGCATGGCCCGCCCCGTTACATGAATTGGCGGCGAGTCTACCTACCGGGCGCTAACATTCCTTTGCTCGGAGCGCGGGGCGCAAAGCGCCCCGCTGTACCACTTTGAAGCAACTCGCCATCCGTGACAGGATGGACGAAGCAGCAATTCATCGACGGAACACCATGACCCTCCCCCTCGAAGGCGTCCGCATCCTTGACCTCTCGGCCGTGATCTCCGGCCCGATGGCGACGCAGATCCTCGCCGATCAGGGCGCCGATGTGATCAAGGTCGAAGCGCCCGGGCCCGGCGACATCGTTCGCTACCTGGGCCCCACGAAGAACGGCGTGAACGCGATGTTTACAGCCGTGAACCGCAACAAGCGCGGCATCGTTTTGAACCTGAAGTCGCCCGAAGGCCGCCAAGTCCTGATCGACCTCGTGAAGTCGGCGGACGTGATCGTCGAGAATTTTCGCCCCGGCACGCTCGAACGCCTTGGTCTCGGCTACCACCAATTGAAGGCCGTCAACGCCGGGCTGATCTACGTTGCAATGTCGGGCTTCGGCGACACCGGCCCTTACGCGAAGCGCCGCGTCTACGATCCCGTCATCCAGGCGACCTCGGGCTTCTCCGACGCGCAGGCGAGCGCCGCAACGGGCGAGCCGCAACTCATCCAAACGCTCGCCTGCGATAAGACGATGGCGATCACGGCGGCCCAGGCGATCACCGCCGCGCTCTACGCGAAAGCGCGCGGCCGGGGAGGGCGCCTCGTCGAAATCAACATGCTGGACTCGGCGATCGCGTTCCTCTGGCCGGACGCGTACTACAACCTCGTCTTCGAAGAAGGCGCGAACCGCTCGCCCGACTTCTCGAGCTTCTACTCGATCCGCAAGACGAAAGACGGTTACATCACGATGCTCGCGATCTCGGACGATGAGTTCCGCGCCACCTGCCGCGCGATCGGCCGCCCCGACCTGATCGACGATCCGCGCTTCAAGTCGGTCTTCGACCGCATGCAGAACGCCAAGCCCATGACGGATCTGATCTCGGGCGTGGTGGTCCAATTTGCGACCGCCGAACTCATGGCCCGCCTCGAAGCCGAAGACGTCCCCCACGCCCGCGTTCTCAAGCGGGAAGCGGTGCTCACGAACGACCAAGTGGTCGCCAACGGCAGCGTCACGACATTCGAAGACCCCCGCGCCGGCAAGATGCGCCTCGCCCGCAATCCCGCAAGGTTCGACAGCGAACCGCTGCCGATCCGCCGTCATGCACCGGCAATTGGCGAACACACAGACGAGGTGCTGCGCGAGCTTGGCCGCAGCACCGAAGAGGTCGCCAAACTCCGAGCAGCCAACGCCGTCGCCTAACGGCAACGACTGCGCTACGCCGGGGCGTAGATCAGCCGAACAGCGCTCTCGCCAATCCGATCGCAGCTCACGAAGCGGAGCGGCGGTCGCGCGGCCGCGAAGAAGGGGTTCCCGCGGCCAAGCACGACCGGATGCATGTAGAGCTGATACTCGTCGATCAGGCCAAGCTCGGTCAGCGTTCGCGCGAGGACCGGACCGCCAACCTCAATCTCGCCCGCGACGTCATTCTTCAGCCTGCGCACCGCGGCTTCCAGGTCGCCCTCGATAAGGCTGGCGTTCGGGCCGACGGACGTCAACGTGCTGGACACCACCCACTTTCGCTGATGCCGCCACGCAGCCGCGAACTCTCGTAGCTCCGGGGTTCGCGATGAGTCATGTTGGTCCCATTCGTCTCCATCCCAATAGCGCATGATTTCGTAAAGGCGCCGGCCGTAGATGCTGCCGGTTAGCCCCCGCGCTTGCTCAATGAAGTGACGAAAGAGCGTGGCATCGGGCCCAAACGCCTCGTGATCGACATAGCCGTCCAAGGAAACGTTCATTCCGAAAATGATCTTGGCCACCTGAAACTCTCCATCACGCGTGTCTCCCCCAACTTGGACTCCCCCGAGCAAGCTCGGGGGAGACAATCGGAGGAGCCCTTTTTACCGCTCGATATTGTAATCGATCGTCACGACAACGCGCGCTTGCTTGTTGATCGTCGTCTTGTCGTAGGTGCCGCCGTAGTCGGTGGCTTCTTCGCTGGCACCTTCCGGCAAGATGTAGAACGACCCTTGGCTGGCAGACCGCATTGCGCCGACGCGGATGTTGCCGTTCTTCGCGAACTCTTCCGCGCGCTTCTGGGCGTTCTGGGTCGCCGCACCGATCAGCGACATCTTCACGTCTTCAAGATTGGTCACGATGTAGAGCGGATCGGAGTGGCTGACGCCATGCCCCTCACCCTCAAGCTGCAGGATGCCTTTGTTCGCGGCGGCGATCCGCGTCAGGTCGGTCGACCGCACGACCAAGTCCTGCGCTGCGTTGAAGCCGCGTTGCACCGACCGCGTTGTGCCGTTCGGTCCGGGTTCGTCCACCATATTCGGCGTGACGTTCTCGTTGCCCTCGGTGATGGCCGCCTTGTCGAAGCCTTGGCTGCTCAAGAACGTGTCGAGCGCCGGCCGCTTCTGGCGCAACTTCGCCAGCGCATCGGCAAACGTCGCGCCTTGAACCCGCAGGCCCACGCTCCACTCGGCTGCATCCGCCTTGATCGGCTTCTCTGCCAGACCTTTCACCGTGATCGTCTGCCGCCCGGCACCGATCTGCTTTGCGTGAATACCGAAGATCAGCGCCGCCAGCGACATACCGATCGCCAACAAGACGCCCAAAATCACAACAGCCTTCGAATTGTCCAAGGTCACTAAACATCGCTCCCGCGTTGAGGTCTGATTCGATCATCCTGCAACATCGCGGGCGAATTGTGCGCGCTTTGTGGCTAAATCGCGGTTTGGGCTTACCCGATCACCCGGTCGATCATCGCCTCCGCGGCCTTGCGGTCCACTTGCTCGTCGAGGATGAGCATCGCAAGCCCATGCACCAGCGACCACGCGCGCAGCGCCGCCGCGAACACTTGTTCGTCGCTTGCCTTCGCCCCAAGGCCGAGGGTGACATAGTCCTTCAGCAAGCTCGCAGGCAGCCCTTCGGCGCTTCCTTTGCCAGGTCGAAGCCGCGCAGGCGTGTGGATGAAGACGAGGCGGAAGAGATTGGGGTGCGCAAGGGCAAACCGCACGTAAGCCCGCCCAGTTTGCGCGAACGCCGTCCGCCCCTCCGCCCTCGCGGCCGCTCGTTGCTGCTGCTCGCCAAGCATCGCAAGCCCCCGCTCGGCCAGCGCCTTCAACAGGTCGTCCTTGCTCGGAAAGTGCCGGTAGACGGCGGTTGCACTCACCCCCACGTTGCGCGCGACCTCGCGTAGGCTTAGCTGCTCCAAGTCCCGTTTTTCGAGTAGGCTCAAGGCCTCGGCCACGAGCGCCGCCCGCAAATCCCCGTGATGATAGGCGTCCTTGGCTTTTTTCATGTTGACACTGTTAGCATTGCGCGGCATGTTAGCAGTGTAAACATTGACGAACGGTTTGCAAGCAGGAGCGAGCACCCCATGGCCAGCCAAGTCGAATCCATCATCCGCTCGACCGTCACGAAAGCGGTCGGCGCCGTCGCGAGCGTCAATCGCGCGCTGATGAAAGGGGACGATCAGCACCCGTTCCTGACCGGCATTCACACGCCGATGCGCGAAGAGCGCACGATCACGGATCTAAAGGTGACGGGCTCGATCCCAACGGACCTCGATGGTCGCTATGTCCGCATCGGACCGAACCCCGCGACGCCGCCGAACGCAGCCGCTTATCACTGGTTTCTCGGCGACGGCATGATCCACGGCGTGCGCCTGAAGGGCGGCAAGGCCGAATGGTACCGCAACCGCTGGATCAGAAGCCGTGCGGTCAGCAAAGCGCTCGGCGAGCCGGAGGCCCCAGGCCCGCGCAACCCTGCATTCGACACGGTCAACACGAACATCGTACCCCACGCTGGTCAAACTTGGGCGGTCGTGGAAGCGGGCGGCAACCCAGTTCGCGTCGGCCCCGATCTGGAGACGATCGCGCACGACCCGTTCGGCGGCTCGTTGAAGGGAAGCTTCAGCGCCCATCCGCACCTCGACCCCGACACCGGTGAAATGCATGCGATCTGTTACGAAGGCCCGAACCTCGACACGATCCGACACGTCGTTGTGGACAAGGCGGGCAGGGTGCGCCGCGAAGAACCAATCAAGGTTCAACACGGTCCCATGATCCACGACTGCATGATCACGAAGAACTACGTGATCATCCTCGACATGCCCGTAACATTCTCGATGAAGCGACTGCTGTCGGGCTACGGCTTCCCCTACGCTTGGAACCCGGAACACCAAGCACGCGTCGGCCTGCTGCCGCGTGAAGGCAAAAGCGATGACGTCATCTGGTGCACGGTCGATCCTTGCTATGTGTTTCACCCAGCGAACGGCTTCGAAACGGCCGACGGCAAAGTCATCCTCGACGTCTGCGCCCACGACAGCATGTTCGCCGAGAGCACGAAGGGTCCCGACTCACATAGCGTGCCCTTCGAACGCTGGACGATCGACCCAAAGGCGAAGACCGTCACCCGCAAAGTCATCGATGAAGACGCGCAGGAATTCCCGCGTCCGAACGAAGCGCTGCTCGGCAAGCCCTATCGCTACGCCTACACCGTCTCGCTTGCGCACGAAAACGCGTTCGTTGGCGCATCAACGCGCGTGTTCAAACACGACCTCAACACGGGCAAGCGCCAAGTTCACGATTTCGGTCCAGGCCGCGTCCCGGGCGAATTCGTCTTCGTCGCCAAGGCCAATGCCCGCGCTGAAGACGACGGCTGGCTCATGGGCTACGTCATCGATACGACGAACGAAACAACGGACCTGGTCATCCTCGACGCCGCGAACTTCGAAGGCGCCCCGCAAGCCACGATCACGATCCCGCACCGCATCCCGCCGGGCTTCCACGGCAACTGGATGCCGGCATGATAAAGTAGGCGCGCTCTGCCGGTGCTTGAGAAAGTCGCAATCGTCTTGGGCGGGGCGCTATACTGCTTTGCGAACGGAGAGATCGATGATCACGAACAAGGACACCGGCACGAACATCAACGAAGTCGCCGCCGGGATATTCCGCATCAACACGCCGCTGAAGGAGGTGCTGGGCGGCTTTTCGTTCAACCAATATTTGGTCGTCGATGACGAGCCGCTGCTGTTCCACACCGGCCCGCGCCGTCTGTTCCCGTTCGTCCGCGAGGCCGTGCAATCCGCGATCCCGCTCGCGAAACTGAAATACGTGGCCTTCTCGCACTTCGAGGCCGACGAGTGCGGCGCGCTCAACGAATGGCTCGAGGCGGCACCCGTTGCGGTGCCCGTCTGCAGCACGGTGGGCGCCATGGTCTCGGTCAACGACGTAGCCGATCGCGCGGCGAAACCCATGGCGGACGGCGAACGCCTCGTCCTTGGCAAGAAAACGATGCGCTGGCTCGACGCGCCGCACCTGCCGCACGGCTGGGACTGCGGCTACATGTTTGAAGAGACGACGAAGACGCTGTTCTGCGGCGACCTTTTCACGCAAGGCGGCGCCGAGTCCCCGGCCCTCACCGAAGCCGACATCCTGGGGCCCAGCGAAGCGTTCCGCAAACCGCTCGACTATTACGCCCATACCCCGAACGCGCACGAGCAGTTCGAGCGCCTGGCCGCGACCGCACCCCGCACGCTCGCCTGCATGCACGGCTCGGCCTGGGCCGGCGACGGCGCCGCACTCCTGCGCGCCCTAGCGTCAGCCGTCGCCTGAGCTTGCCAAAGCGCAAGCCGCACCGCTAAGCGTTGATCCGACAGCCATTCAAGCATCGGATCAACGACATGTCTCTGCCGCCCGTCCTTCAAAATCGTCTCTCGATCCCCGTCGTGGGCTCGCCGCTGTTCATCGTCTCCGGTCCCGAACTTGTCATCGCGCAGTGCAAGGCCGGCATCGTGGGATCATTCCCGGCGCTGAACGCGCGGCCCGCGGAGCTGCTCGACAAATGGCTTGAGCGCATCAAGAACGAGCTCGACGATCATGAGCAGAAGACAGGCAAGAAGACGGCGCCCTTTGCCGTCAATCAAATCGTGCACCACTCGAACGATCGCGTGATGCAAGACATGGCCATGTGCGTGAAGCACAAGGTGCCGATCATCATCACCAGCTTGCGCGCGCCCGCCGAAATCGTAAAGGCAGCGCACGGCTATGGCGGTGTCGTCTTCCACGACGTCATCAACATCCGCCACGCCAAGAAGGCGGCGGAGGAGGGCGTCGACGGCTTGATCCTGGTCTGCGCCGGCGCCGGCGGCCATGCGGGCACGCTCTCGCCGTTCGCGCTCGTACCCGAAGTACGCGCATGGTTCGACAAGACGATCCTGGTCTCAGGCTCGATCGCCAACGGCGCCAGCGTGCTGGCCGTGCAAGCGATGGGCGCGGACCTCGCCTATATCGGCACCCGCTTCATCGCGACGACCGAGGCAAATGCCGATCCGCGCTACAAGCAGATGCTCATCGACACGGCCGCGCACGACATCGTGTACTCGAACCTCTTCACCGGCGTGCACGGCAACTACCTGGCGCCTTCGATCACGGCGGCCGGCCTCGACCCGGCTAACCTCCCCGAAGCCGACAAGTCGAAAATGAACTTCGGCTCCGGCGGCAACATGGAAAAGAAAGCCTGGAAAGACATCTGGGGCGCAGGGCAGGGCGTGGGCCAGATCCAAGACATCGTGCCCGTGGCCGACGTGGTCGCGAAGCTGAAGCGCGAATACGAAGAGGCCAAGCGCAGACTTGCTGCCTAGCTGTCCGACCCTACCGCTGCGCCTGTCCAAGCGGCAGGTTCCGCCGCCTGAGTAACTCGACCGCGAGCAACAGCAGCGACGAGAAGATGATAAGCAGCGTCGCGACCGCAAGGATCGTCGGGCTGATCTGTTCGCGGATGCCGGACCACATCTGCTTCGGGATCGTGCGCTGCTCCGGCCCGCCGATGAAGAGCACGGTCACGACCTCGTCGAACGACGCGGCGAACGCAAAGAGCGCGCCCGAAATCATCCCCGGCGCAACCAGCGGCAGCGTCACGCGGAAGAACGCGGTCATCGGATCGGCGCCCAAACTCAACGCCGCCTTGATCAAGTTCCGGTCAAATCCCGACAGCGTCGCGGTCATCGTGATCACGACGAACGGCACGCCCAACGTCGTGTGCGCCAGGATCAACCCCAAATGCGTCTGCGCCAGCCCGACGCTTGAGTAGAAGAAATACATCCCCGCCGCCGCGATCACGATCGGCACGACCAGCGGCGAGATCAAAAGCGCCATGATGAGATCGCGGAACGGCAGGTTCGACCGTGCAAGCCCGACTGCCGCAAGCGTCCCCAAAATCGTCGCGAGCGCCGTAGACGCGATCGCGATGATCAGGCTGTTTACGATCGCCTCGCCCCACTGCGGGTTGTTGATGATGTCCTGATACCACCGCAGCGAATAGCCATCTGGGTTTAGCGACAACATCTTCGGCGTGAACGTGAAGTAGGGCTCCGCGTTGAACGACAGCGGCACGATAATGAGCAGCGGCGCGAGCAGAAACGCGAGCACGAGATAGGCGTACCCGCGCGAAAAAACCTTCTCGAACTTCTCTTGCGGCGTGGGCTTGAGCGCGGTCATGTCAGCCGAGCCTCAACCGGTTGAGTCCGATCGCGCGCGCATAGATGATGTAGAGCACCGTCACACAGGCGAGCAGTATCCCGCCAAGCGCGGCAGCCAGCCCCCAGTTCAACGATGTCTGCATATGGAACTGGATCATGTTCGAGATCAGCTGCCCCGTCCGCCCGCCGACCAAGGCCGGCGTGATGTAATATCCAAGCGCCAGAATGAACACGAGCAACCCGCCGGCCGCCGCACCCGGCAACGTCATCGGAAAATACACCCGCCAAAACGCCGTCCAAGGCGTGGCGCCCAGCGACACGGCGGCTCGCGTCAACGCCGGCGGCACGGAGAGCATCACGCTGTACGTCGGCAAAATCATAAACGGCAGCAGGATGTGCGTCATCGCAATCAGCGTGCCCGTCATATTGTGGATGAGCTCAAGCCGCGCCCCGTCGCCGCCCACAAACGCAAGGGCGTCGTTCACGATCCCGTTCGTTTGCAAGAGCGCAATCCACGATGTCGTCCGCACGAGCAGCGATGTCCAGAAAGGCAACAGCACAAGGATCAACAGCAAATTCCGCGTGCGATCGCTTTGCTGCGAGATGAAGTAGGCGAGCGGATAACCCAGCACGAAACAAAGCACCGTCACCAGCAGCGCCACCCACAGCGTGCGCTGAAGCATGAGGATGTAGACCTGCTCTTCTTCCGCGCGTGGGACCATCGTGCCGTCTGCTTTGCGCGTCTGATCCATCGCCGCTATGTAGTAGCTCGACGTCCGCGTCGCGCTCGCATGACGAATGACCCCCCACACCTCGGGATCGCTCCATTGCAAATCGACGGCGTTGAAAGCCTGCGCGTACGGCGGCGCGAACGTCTTGGCTTCGCGCGCCGTTTTCATGATCAGCGACCGCATGCCGGCGCGCTCGAAATTGAGCCGCGTGGCGATCTGGCCGACCGTACCAAGGCTTTGCGCTCGCGCCAGGTCGTCGGCAAGCGCCGCGATTGCCCCGAATGGCGGCCGGCCCTTGCCGTTCCAAGCCCGCAACGACTCCGCTGCGCGCGGAAGAAGTCGGTCGATCGTGGGATCGTCAATGCTGCGGTTCAGCATGTTGAAGATCGGCAGGAAGAACGTGATGGTCAAAAACGCCAGCAGCGGCAACACCAGCAAGAACGCCGCGCGCCGCCCGCTCTTGCCGGAGCGCTTGTACTGCTCGCTTAACGTCTCAGCCGCCACAACGCTTAACCCCTCAATGTCCCCCGAACGCGCCCGCTACTTGGCGAGCCACGCGTTCCACCGCTGGTTCAGCTCTTCCTGATGGTCGGCCCACCACAAGAAGTCGATCTGCAACGCATTCGCGGAGTTTTCCGCCGCGTTCGGCATATGCGCCTTCATATCGACCTCAGGCTTTGCGCTGTACGTGCCGACAAGCGGCAACGATGAGCGGCGCGCCGGCCCATACGCAATGTACTGCGCTTGATCGGCAAGGCGCTGCGTATCCGTCGCAAAGGCGATGAACTGCAAAGCCGCTTCGAGGTTCTTCGTGCCCTTGACGACAGAAAGCACGTCAAGTTCCTGCAACTGCCCATCCCAAATGATCTTGAACGGCTTACCTTCGCCGATCTGCGCGTCAAAGATGCGCCCGTTATACGCCGTCGTCATCGTTACCTGACCGTCGGCGAGCAGTTGCGGCGGTTGCGATCCCGGCGTCCACCAAATGACGTCGTTCTTGATCGTGTCGAGCTTCCTAAACGCCCGATCGACACCTTCCTTCGTCGAAAGCGTCTCGTAGACCTTCTCGGCCGGCACGCCGTCCGCACGCAGCGCCATTTCAAGGTTGATCTTCGGGCTCGTCTTGCGAAGGCCGCGCTTGCCCGGGAAGTCCTTCACATTGAAGAAGTCCGCAAGCTTCGTCGGCTTCTTTAGTTCGAACTTCGTGTCGTCATAGGCGACGATGTGGCTGAACACGATCGTCGTCACCGCGCACGGCGTAATGCCGTTCGGGATGAAGTCCTGCACCGCGGGCGTTCCGTCCGGCGCCGCAGGAAGCATTCCCGCATCGATCTTCTCGAGAAGCCCCTCGTCGCAGGCGCGCTGCGCGTCGGCGAGTTCCATGTCCACAACGTCCCAGGTGACGTTCTTGGCGAGCACCATCGCTTTGATTTCCGCTACGCCGCCGCTGTAATCCTCGGATGTGATCTTCGCGCCCGTCTTCGCCGTGAACGGCTTGTGATAGGCCTCGATCTGGCTCTTCGTGTAGGCGCCGCCCCACGACACGACGACAAGCGACTTGCCGGCAAGCGAAGCGCCGCCTGCGGCTGGTGTGGGCGCTGGCGGCGTCGAACCGTCCGCGCTCGGCAACTGCAGATCCGACATCTCTTTGTCGAGATCGTTGACGGCGGTCTCTGAGCCCCGCCCGAGCATGAATAGCAGAACACCCGCCAAGATCACGATGGCGGCGGCGGCGGCGATGATGATTCCGGTCGTACGGCCCATGGGTCTCTACCTTCGTCTCTCTATCTAGTTTCTTCTGCGTCTCCGGACGCGGCGATTGCCGGGCCCATCCACATTCATTCGAATTTCGGCAAACTCAGGACACAAATGCGCGTGCTGCGTTGGGTTCCCAAGACAGCGTCACCGCAACACCTTTCGACGGGAAGTTGGCGCCGCGCGCCGGCGCCTTGACGATGATCTCGTGCATCCCAGGTGCCGACAGTTTCACGCGCAGGTGGTCGCCGTGGAAGATGAAGTCCTCGATCATCGCTGGAATATGGTTGGCCCCCAGCGGCGCTTCCGACGCGATCGTCAAATGCTCCGGGCGCACGCACACGACGCCCGATTGGCCGACCGCATGACAGTTCCCGTTCGTGGCTTTGACCCGCGTGCCGCCGATCAGCTCCATCAAGCAACCGCCTTTGCCGTCGAAGTTCAAAACCTTGCCGGGCAGCGCATTGTTCTCGCCGATAAAGCCGGCCACAAACGCGTTCCCCGGATGGTCGTAGATATTCGTCGGCGTATCGAGTTGCTGGATGATCCCCTCATGGAACACCGCAATGCGATCCGACAGGGTCAGCGCCTCGCCTTGATCGTGGGTCACATAGACGACCGTCACACCAAGCTCGCGATGTAGCCGCTTCAGCTCGTACTGCATCTGCTCGCGCAAATGCTTGTCGAGCGCGCCAAGCGGCTCGTCCATCAGCACCAGCTCCGGATCGAACACCAATGCGCGCGCGACCGCGATCCGCTGTTGCTGCCCACCTGAAAGCTGCGCAGGTTTGCGCTTATCGAAGCCCGAGAGCTCGACCATGGCGAGCGCCTTCGCCACGCGCTCCTTGATCTCGGCGCGCGGCGTCTTGCGCACTTCGAGCGGGAACGCCAGGTTCTCCGCCACCGACATGTGCGGGAAGAGCGCGTAATTCTGAAACACGAAGCCGAGCCCACGCTTGTGCGGGGGTAGCGTCGTCAGCGACTGCCCGTTCAGCTGGATGTCGCCCGCCGTCGGCGTCTCAAAGCCGGCAAGCATCATGAGCGTCGTCGTCTTGCCTGACCCGGAGGGTCCAAGCAGCGTCAAGAACTCACCCTTCGCAATCTCGAGGTTCAAGTCCTTCACGACGAGCTGCACGCCGTCATACGTCTTCTTCACGCCGTGGAAGCGCACAAACGGAACGGGCCCCGCGGCGGCCTCTTCGGCCGGCGGAAATTGCTCATCCTCAAGTGCCTGAACGGGCGCTGGCTCCGTCACCGTCTCAGGCGCCTTGTCGCGCGCCAGCGGCACGATCACCGGCCCACGGTCGGGCTCAGGGATATCGACACGCGCGACTTCCGCTTCGGGTTCCGCCACCGGAACCACCTCGCCCGCAATCTCGTTGTCGCTGTTCGCAACTTCCGGCTCGGGCGCCTTGGGCGCGTCAGCCTTCTTGCCGCCGAATCCAAATGCGGTGCCAAGCAGCGACGTACGCCGCGGCGCTAGCGCCACGCCGACGCGCGGCGGCTCTGCCTCTTCTTCGTCTTCAGCTTGTGGTTTCGGCGCTTCGGCGCTTGCCGGCGCATCGGCGTTTTCAGCCGCATTCGTCACGTCAGCGTTCGTGCCCTCTTCGGACGGAGAATCACCGTCGGAAAGGCCGAGGAGGCGCGATCGAAGCGAAGAACCCTTCGTGGGGGCCTTCGGAGGCACATCTTTTGTGTCAGCTGCCATGGATACGACGGACGATTGCCTCGTTTCCCCCTACCTTTTTTCCCTACAGGCAGGTGCCGATCCTAGGGAAGCCGGGGGTTAATTGAAAGTGCCATCCTAATGGGCCCTCACTGGCCGAAAAGCCCCTTCAACACATCCTCAGGCTGGACTTTCCGCTTTGGCGCAGGCTTTTGCGGCTGCGCTGCACCCTCTTGTTGTGGGTTTGGTGGCACACCCTGTTCGTCTTGCGCGGCCGGAGGCGCCGGCGCGTCCTGCGGTTGAGGCTCCGCCGGCGGCGATTGCGGCTGAGGTGCCGGTGTCGGCTCTTGTGGTGCCGGTTGCGACGGCTGCGGCTGACCCTGCTGCGGCGTCTCCGGCTGTGGCACCGGCGGCTTCTTCTTCTTGCCGAACAACTCGTCTAGCCCGGTCTGGGTCTTCAAATCCTCCAGCGGATCACGCCCTTGCACGATCGAATCGATCACGCCGGTGGTGACGCCCGTGAGGTCCGGCGAATAAGAGAGCTTGCTCCAGGGCCCCTTGATCTTGAACGGAATCCCGACCCCGCGCAGATCGCTCTTGCCGCCTTGCCCCTCCAGCGACCGAACCGCCCGCGGCTCAACCCGATAATTCAGCGCCTGGTTCCCGACATCCACGACCCCCGCCCCGGAAAGCCGCACAAACGGATTGAGCAGCTTCAAGTCCTCGTTCCGTCCAACCCCGTTTTGCACGATCAGCGAACCCGACAACTCGGCAAAGTCGGTCTTCGCCGCCGCCCCTGTCGCCGCCCCGGTTAGCACCGACTGAATCGTGCGCGCAATCTCGGCAAGGTTTGCGCCCTTGATCGCGCCGTCCTCGAACTTGATCTGCACCGTGCCATCGAGCGAACGCATCATCGCTTGCTGCGACCGCCCCGCCGCAGCGAGCTTCAACGTGATGTTCCCGATCCCGCTCAGCCGGTTGAAGCCCGCCGCATCTGTCAGAAGCGGTTCTGCCCGAATGCCGGACAGCGCCAGATCGATCCCGACGTCCGGCGTGGCGCCCGCACCGTTGAGCGTGATCGTGCCCGTGCCGTTCCCGCCATAGAGCGCCATCTGCTTCAGAGCCGCGCGCAGCTTGCCCGCGCGCAGGTCGAAGTCGAGTGCACTACGTCCAATGCGCAAGCCACCCGCACTCAACGCATCAACCACGAACGCGAGATCGGCATCGACCGCACGCAGCGGCGCGAAGTCGATCGCGCTCTCGCTCCACGGCGGGATCGTACCGCCCGATCCGCGCGGTCCACCGCCACCCGTGTACTGATTGAGATCCAACCGGTCGAGCGCGAGGTTCGCCTTCGCATAAGTCCGCGCGCCGGTCGTCAGCGTTAGATCGCCCGACCCATTCATCCCGTCGAGCGATATCCGCGCGTTGTCGAACGCAATGCGCTGAGGTGTTGAATTCAATGCGCCGCTAATCGCCAGCGCCCCAAACCCTTGGCCCTCAGGAAGCTCGATACCTGCGCGCGCCGCCAACTGCCGCGCCGAACTCGACCGAAGCGCGACCTTGCCTGCAACCTTGGCGCCGGCCGTCTCGAATACGCCTGTGAAGTTCGCGTTGAGCACGTCGCCATCAACCGTGAGCCGCGCGTCGTTGAACGCAATCCGTCCCGGCGTTGCGCTGAGCGCGCCTGTTACGGTCAGCGGCCCGAGCCCACGCACGCCCGGCAACGCAAATCCAGTGCGTGCCGCCAACTCGCGCGCCGAACTCGACCGCAAATCGACGATCCCGGAAATCTTGCCGGTGCTGGTCTCAAGAATGCCGGTGAATCCCGTTCGCAAGACGTCGCCGTCGACGGCAAGGCGCGCATCCTTGAATGCGACGCGGCCCGTCGAGGTGCTGATCGTCCCGCTCAGCGTCATCGGCCCGAAGCCGCGCGTACCGGGCAGTGCCGCCCCAACGCGTCCCGCAAGCTGCCGCGCCGAATCCGACCGTGCGTCGATCGTGCCCGCAAGCCCGCCCGTCGCGGTATTCAAGGCGCCGGTGAACGTGGCTTCGAACCCTTTGCCGTCGACCGAGAACTTTGCCTTGTTGAAGGCAAGGCGTCCGGCCACAAAGCTGAACGGCCCGCTTACTGTAGCCGGCCCAAAGCCGTTGCTGCCCGGCAGCGCCGCGCCCGCCAGCTTCGCAAGTTCGCGCACCGACGCCGTGCGGCCCTCGACGACGCCGGCAATCCTGTTGTTCGTGGTATCGACGGTTCCCGTGAACGTCGCCTGCACCAATTCGCCACCGGCGGAGAACTTCGCGTCTTTGAGCGCGATCACGTCGGGCCGCACCGTGACCGAGCCCGAAACTTTGATCGCCCCGAACCGGTCGGCGTCGCCCGCGCTCGCACCGACCCAGGCCGCGAGCCGCTTCACCGACGAAGTGCCGAAATCCACCGTACCCGCCGCGACATTGCCCGCCGCGTCGAACGTGCCGTCGAACGCCGCCGTCATGACATCGCCGCCAGCTTTGAACTTAAGATCGCTCCTGCCCCCCGACGAAAGCGAGCGCGGATCGGCGATCGACGCGTCAATGTCGATCGCCTCCTTGTTCCATGTCAGTCCGCCGTCGATCGTCATCGGCTCATCGAGACTCGGCAGCCGCACCACCACGTCGATCGCGTCGATCCGCTGCACGGTCCCCGACCGTGCGTCGCGATAGGTCAAGACGCCGTCGTCAATCCGGGCGTCCGCAAAGCTAATCTCGCCACCCGCCGCCGTCTTATCCGCGGGCGCCGCCGCCGCGGCTGTTCCCGTGTCGAACAGCCAGTTCCCGCGACCTGCTTTATCGATCTCAAGATTGATCACGGGCTTGACGAACCGAACTTCCGTCACGCGCAGCGACCCGGACAGCAGCGGCAACAACTCCGCCCCGATGATCATCGTGTCCATCGTCGCCATCTGCGGCTCGACCGCGCCGGCCGCATTCGCGAAGCTCACCTTCTCGACCCGAACCCCGAACGACGGCCAAAACGAAAGCCGCAAGTCCCCGTCGATCTTGAGTTCACGCCCGGTCGCCGATCGCGCTTGGGCGATGATCTGCTCCTTGTAGACGCTGACCGGGATCAAGAACGGCAGTAGGATCAAGATGGCGATCAGGACGACGGGCACCAGCAACGCCCACCGCAATACGCGCCACGTCACCCAGGGCCGCAGGCGCGCGCCGACCGGCGCCAACGCATCCGCCAGCGCCTTCCAATTTCCCCACTTAGCGAGCAGCTCTTGAATCATTGCGGTAACTTAGGCGCACCGCGTGGCAGAATCACGGCCCCGATGCGCGCAATTTGCGGCGCATTGCCTCGGTGGTGATAAAACCTGTGAGCGGACGTTCCCAAATCCGGCCCAACGCGAAGGGTCAAGTGGCTCGGACCTTCGCCTTAAGCGACGCTCAACACGGGCCGCGACCGACCGGTGCTGCGCAAATTTTGCTGTGATGCCCTCAAAGTCTCGACCAGCGCCCGGGCATCGCTGCTGGTGAGGTCGCGGATGCGCAAGCCACCCGCCGGTGCGCCAGCGCTATCGATGGCGACGGTCGCGAGATCGAGCCGCCGCTGTACGGGGCCGGTGTTGAGCGAGATTGATTGAATGTTGGCGACAGGCAGCAGCCAGTGATCTTGCGAGAACCAGCCTTCGCGGACATGAAGGACATCGCCCTCCAATCGCCAACCATGCGGCCTCGCCGCGATCAATTGCACGACTCCGATCACGACGGGGAGCGGCAACCCCCACCACGCCGGCGGATAGATGAAGCCTGCCGCCAACAAAATCAGCGCCAGCGGCAGCGCCTCGGTCAGCGCCTCTCGCCATCGATGAAGTGGTGCAACCGGCGCGAAACGCTCCGGCGCAATCCGTTCAAAGCGCCCGGCAAGCGCAAGGACCCTCTCCGTCTCGCTAGCGTTCGCGAGTGGCGCCAGATCCTGCATGCCGCCGATCGCGCTTCCGCCCATGGTCTGCACGTCCACACCGCACAAGCCATAACGGCGTTTCAGCCAATGGGCGCCGGTCCGCGCGGCTTGGATACGCCGGAGCGGGATGGCGACCTCGCTGCGTGTCAGCAACCCGCGCACCCGCCGCAGGGTTCGGCCGTCGACCGACAAGGTGAAGCCGTAGTTGCGCACGAACATCTCGATCACGCCCGCGACGGTCCCCAGCAATAGGAACAGCACGAGCGCCAGCACGACCGTCACGGGACTGACAAAGCCCAAGATCTCTTGCTGATGCAGCCCGATCCATTCTTCGATGTCGTCCATCGACCAAGGCAGCAGCTCGTCAAAATACTGGATCGCGCCGACGATAACGACGAGCCAGATCACCGAGAAATTGAACAGCCCAGCCTGAAGAATACGCGGGACCGTCATCTGGAACACCGGCGGCAGCTCGGCCGCCTCGTCATCGAGAGATGTCGCCGCCACCATGCCCCGCCGCGCCCTGATCTCGTCGCGCAAGGCGAGAGCGTCCGCGAGCGCGATCGAGTCGAGCAGCCCCTCGTCGCTGCCCGAGGCCCCCGTCTCCAACTTGACTTTCGCGAGCCCCAAAGCGCGGGCGAGCGGACCACGCTCGATGTCGACGTCTTGCACTCTGTCCCACGGAATGCTTCGCCGGTTCCGGGTGAAGACGCCGCTCTCGATGTACATCTCGTTGGGCAGCAGCCTGTAAGTGAACCGCCACCACGCCAAAATCTGGAATGCCAGCGCAACCGCCAGCAAAGCGCCGACCGCAAGAAGTAGCGTGCCGACGCCCTCGTCTCGCGCCAGCGCGATCAACCCGACGGCAGGTATCAACATCTCCGGCAATTGCTTGACGAGTGAGACGATGGGGATGATCGGATGGAGCCGCCGGGGCTGTGCTTCACCGTTCATTCCGGCTCAGCCCGGATACGTTGACGAATCTCATCGCGCAGCGCCTCAGCGGTCGCGCGCGAAAGTCCCGGCAGACGAATGCGGCTGTTGAGCGTGCCTGACGTGTTCAGCACCAGCTCCCACACCCCGCACATCCGTTCGATCGGCCCTTGCGCGACATCGATGTGCTGAACGCGGTGAAACGCGACCGAGGTCTCGGTATGCACAAGAACGCCGTGAGCGACATGCAGCTCATCCTCGGTTTTCGCATAACCCCAGCGCCGGAACCGCCGCGCCGGTGTGACGAAGACAAAGTGGAGCAGCACCAGCCCGACCGGTACGGTCACCAGGCCGAACGGCATCTTCGCATTTAGGAGGAGCCCCACGTCGAGACCAATGGCGACGGCCAGCAGGATGGCGCCAGTGATGGCCGCGCTGATCCGCATGGCTTTCAATTGGCCTGGTTCCAGCGGCGTCCAAGTGATAGCGGTCATGGCATGATGGTCTGCGAAACGGTGAGTCTCGTCTAGGGCTCGAAACAGCCACATTAAGATATCAACAGATCGCTGTTCACTGCTTGTACCAGGGCTCTGTGCGCGTGGCGCCGGTACTGCGAAGTGCTATAAGCCCGCGCGCACGAATTCGGACCCGTACATGTCATCACCATCCAAGACCAACGCGCTTGAAGCCGTCTGGCTTCCCTTCACCGCCAACCGCCAGTTCAAGTCCGAGCCCCGCATGATCGCGCGCGGAGCGGGCATGTACTACTACGACCCGCAAGGGCGTGAGCTTCTGGACGGTCTCGCAGGCCTGTGGTGCTCGCTCGCCGGCCACGGTCGCAATGAAATCACCGCCGCCGTTACCGCGCAGATGCAGGAGCTCGACTTCGCGCCGACGTTCCAATTCGCGCATCCGAAAATAGTCGAACTCGCAGGCCGCCTGACTGCAATCGCGCCGACCGGCCTCGACCATGTTTTCTTCTGCAACTCCGGCAGCGAAGCCGCGGATACGGCGCTGAAGATCGCGCTCGCCTACTGGCGCGCGAAGGGCCAAGCACAGCGCACACGCCTCGTCGGCCGGGTGCGTGGCTATCACGGCACGAACTTCGGCGGCATGTCGGTCGGCGGCATCGCGAACAACCGCAAAGCGTTCGGCACATTGTTGGGCCAGGTCGATCACCTGCCAACGACGTACGACCGCACCAAACAAGCGTTCTCGAAGGGCGATCCCGACCACGGCGCACACTTCGCGGACGCACTCGAAGAACTCGTGATGTTGCACGGCGACACGATCGCAGCCGTCATCGTCGAGCCGATGGCGGGCTCGACCGGCGTGCTCCCGCCGCCGAAGGGTTACCTGAAGCGGCTGCGCGAAATCTGTGACAAGCACGGCATCCTGCTGATGTTCGACGAAGTGATCACGATGTTCGGCCGCATGGGCACGGCGACCGCGGCCGAACGCTATGGCGTCACCCCCGACATGATCACGTTCGCGAAGGGCGTGACCAATGGCGTGATACCGATGGGCGGCGTTATTGCTTCAAAGACGATCTACGACGCGTTCGCGCAGGGTAACGACTGGCAAGTCGAGTTCTTCCACGGCTACACCTATTCCGGCCACCCTGTTGCCGCGGCGGCCGCGATCGCGACCCTCGACATCTACCGCGACGAAAACCTGTTCGAGCGCGGCAAACTGATCGAGCAGTGGCTTCAGGATGCAGTGCACAAATTGAAGGGCGCCCCGTTCGTCGCAGACATACGCAATTCGGGTGCGGCGGCGGCCATCGACATAGAGCCTGCGCCCGGTGCGCCAGGCAAACGCGGGCATGAAGCGATCCGCCGCGCATTCTTCGACGAAAATATAGTGCTGCGCGTAGGCGGCGACACGATTGCCTTGGGCCCCGCTCTCATAGCAGAACAGGGCCACATCGAACGGCTGGTCGCGGGCGTTGAACGCGTGCTGCGCCGCCTCACGTAAACAACAAGCCACGAAGGGGAATCCAATGCTCGTCGGCGTTCCGAAAGAAATCAAAGTCCACGAATACCGCGTCGGCCTCACGCCATCGAGCGTGCGCGAACTGATCACGCACGGCCACAAGGTGATCGTGCAATCGAACGCCGGTAACGGGATCGGCCTGACCGATGAGATGTACAAGGCCGCTGGCGCCGACATCGTGCCCACCGCGGCCGATGTCTTCGCCAAGGCCGACATGGTCGTAAAGGTGAAAGAACCGCAGGCGCCCGAAATCAAAATGCTTCGCCCCGGCCAGGTGCTCTTCACATATCTCCACCTCGCCCCCGATCCCGAACAAACCGAAGGCCTCATCAAATCGGACTGTGTCGGCATCGCCTATGAAACCGTGACCGACGCGCGCGGTGGCTTGCCGCTGCTCGCGCCGATGTCGGAAGTCGCGGGCCGCATGTCGATCCAAGCGGGCGCGCATTGCCTGGAGATGGAGCAGGGCGGCCGCGGTATGTTGCTGGGCGGCGTGCCTGGCGTGCCGGCGGCGAAAGTCGTCATTATCGGCGGTGGCGTCGTCGGCGCGAACGCGGCCCGCATGGCGATGGGCCTCGAGGCACATGTCACGATCATCGACAAAAGCCTGCCGCGTCTCGCCGAACTCGACGGCCAATTCGGCGCGATGCTGAACACGATCTATTCGACGGTCGACGCGATCGAAGAAAACGTCCTCGCTGCCGACCTCGTCGTCGGCGCGGTCCTGCTGCCGGGTGCTGCAGCGCCGAAGCTGATCACCGAAGCGATGGTCAAGAAAATGAAGAAGGGCTCGGTCATTGTCGACGTCGCGATCGATCAAGGCGGCTGCGCCGAAACCTCCAAGGCGACGACCCACGCCCAACCCACCTATCGCGTCCACGACGTGGTGCACTACTGCGTCGCGAACATGCCCGGCGCCGTCGCCCGAACCTCGACATTCGCGCTCAACAACGCGACGCTGCCGTTCACGCTGGCCTTGGCCGACAAGGGTTATGCGAAAGCCTGCAAGGACAACCCGCATCTGATGGCGGGTCTGAACATCCACCGCGGCGCGCTTACCTACCAGGCGGTCGCCGAATTCCAGAAACGCGAATTCACCCCGCCGGAGCGCGCGCTAGGTCGGGCGTGACGCACATACTTCGCCCACCGTCGCGCATCCTGCGCACCTGGCATATGGATAGCCGGCGGTGGGGGCACTTCCGCCCGCGCGAAGACGACATCGTCATCGCCACCTACCCGAAATGCGGCACGACATGGACGCAGCGCATCGTGAGCCTGCTCGTGTTTCAATCCGTCGACCCGCAGCCGCTCACGATCTCGCCGTGGATCGACTGTCGCTTCATCCAAGGGGCCGCCGAAACGCAAGCCCTAATCGAAGCCCAGACGCATCGCCGCTATCTGAAAAGCCATCTGCCGTTCGACGCGCTGCCGCACCACGCCCAAATCAAATATATCCACGTCGCGCGCGACGGCCTCGACGCGATGATGTCGTGGCACAATCATCAGGTGAAGTACAAGCGGATGGACTTGCTCGATCGCGCCGGCCTCGCCGATGAGACGGTCGCGCGCCCGTACCCGCGCCCGTCGGAAAATCCGCGCGATTTCTTTCACGACTGGATGGGCATGAACGGCGAGGGCAGGATGAGCGATGTCTCTGCCGAAGCCTTCTTCGACACAGAGCGCACCTACTGGGCCGCGCGCCGCCAGGCCAACATACTGATGGTCCACTACGCCGATCTTCTTGCCGATCTCGATGGCGAAATGCGCCGCATCGCCGACTTCCTCGAGATCGTCACAGCCCCTGCACTTTGGCCCGATCTTGTGCTCGCCGCGATGTTCGAACAAATGCGCCGCGACGGCGACGCACTGATGCCGACAGCGAAAGGCGGGTGGGCTGGCGGTGCCGCAGACTTCCTACATGCGGGCACGAACGAACGCTGGCGCGATGCGTTGACGGACGAAGACGTGGCGGCCTACCGTGCCCGAGCAGAGCATGAAATGAACCCCGCCCTGAACCGCTGGCTGCGCGAAGGCCGCCGAGGGGCAGGGGACCCCGCAACGTCACCGGAGTGACAAGGCATGCGCTTTAGTACCGCGACGCTTTTGGTCGCCGCGTTCGCACTGCTGGCCGCCTGCTCCCCCGCCAAACCACCCGACCCGCGCGACGCGGCCGGCAAGTGGCCGCCAAGAGACTGGGCAGAATTCAGCGCGCGTCCGCCGATGAGTGTCGGCGCCGAACTTGATGACGAATGGAGCATGGCGATCGACGCCGAGCGCTGGTCCTACCAGATCGGCGTCGCGCTCATCGCCGCCGGCGCAACCCCGCCGATCGAAACCGGCACACCCGCAAAGGACTTTCTTCCGCGCGCGGCGCGCGGCCTGCGCAACGCCGCCACCCGCTTCGTCGCGCTGCAGAAGTTGACCTGCGGCACACCGCGCATCGCCGAGGAAAAGCACTGCAGCACCTACGCGCCGCCGCCCTGGCTCTTGCTGCCGGACGCCAACACCCCGTCGAAAGACGAGTTGCAGATACGTCTCCTTTGGCTCCACGAAGTCGCCCCGCAATTCGTCTTCCCCGCTTGCGAGATCGCGATCAAACGCACCGGCGACAAACGCTATTGCGCCGTTGACTAAGTCAACTCGACGCGGTCGGGGTCATCCCCGGAACTTCCGGTTCAACTTCCGCATGCCCCCGATCCAGCGGCCGTAGTCGGCGGTCTTGCGGCGCATGTACTCCAGCACCTCCGGATGCGGAAGGATCAAAAACGCCTCCGCCTCTATCGCCCGCACGCAAGCCTCAGCCACGACCTCCGGCTCCATCATGCCGTCGATGCTGGCAACACCGTCCGGATTGTCCTTCGTCATCTCGGTCCGCACCGCCTGCGGGCACAGCACCGACACCTTGATCCCCTCATCGCCGTGCGTGATCGAAAGCCACTCGGCCAGGCCCACCGCGGCATGCTTCGTCACGGCATAGGGGGCCGAACCGATCTGCGAGAGCAACCCGGCGGCTGACGACGTGTTCAGCAGATAGCCACCGCCGCGCGCGATCATCCGCGGCACGAGATGGCGCGCCGCCCACACATGCGCCATCACATTGATGTCCCATATCCGTTGCCAGTCCGCGGTCGAAGCCTCCGCCCCGCCGCGCACCCCGATCCCCGCATTCGAACAGAAAAGATCGATCGGCCCATGGTCGCGTTCCACCGTTTCGATCAGATGCTGAATATCGCTCTCTTTGGCGACGTTGGTTTCGAACGCGACGCCCTTGACCGCAGCAGCGACCGCGCGCGCGCCCGCACCGTTCACATCCGAGCAAACGACGAGCTTCGCTCCTTCGCGATGAAACCGCTCGGCCATCGCCTTGCCGATCCCGCTCGCCGCCCCGGTGACGACGATGATCTTATCTTTGAGTTGCATGCCTAAATCCTCAAGTGCGCCTACGCGCAGCCTATCGCGTCTCTGCCGCGCACACGAGAGGATTGAAGCGCTAAGGCGCGCCCCGGAACGCCGGTTGCCCGCTCCTTGCATTCGCCGGCGCGACAGCGCGCCGTCCGTCGACGAATGCAAGGAGACGTGCGGCCCCTGCTAGAATGTGAATGTTGTGCGCACGGTGCCCATGAACAGTTCCTGATTCTGAAACTCGATCTGCGTCCGATCGCCGGTTTCGCCCGTCCGGTTAGCGGTAGGATGGATGTCGTCCTCGCTGTACGACATGCCGAGCGACAGCGTCAGTGCCCGCACGCTGGGCGGCGTGTAGTTCAGGCCCATGTTCAAACGATAGCTGAACGTCGTGTCGTCCTTTGAAACGCCGATGCTCTGGGGCGCAAAGCCGGTGAAGTCGAGCCGGTCGGTCCCGTCGGCGGAGAGGAAGTTGACGCCGGCGCGCGCGCCGACGGCAACGCGAAAGCCCGAGAACTCGCCCGCATAACGCAGCGCCTCGTCCCACGAACCGTCGAGCGACACCTCCGCCTCAGTCGCAACGAAGAGCCCCCAGATCGCCGTCTCAAGATCGGTCTGATACGCGAAGTCTCTGGCAAAGCCTGGGATCGAACCTGAGAAGCTGTCCGATGTTTCTAGGCGGCCGGCATGCCCGCCGATCGCCAATGTTCCCGACCAGCACCGGTAGTGCTCCTCTTCCGCAAGCCCGAAGTGAAGCCTGTCCAATCGCGACTCGAACCGCTGATCGATCCCCGTCACGTCGTTGAACGTCGGGTTCGCCAAGAAATATCCGGCTGGGCTCGGGTGACCCGGATCGCCGGTTCCCGGAAGGCCGACGCCTTCGGTGGTCGTCGTAATTGACCCGCCCGACGATCTCATCGTGACGTCGTAAGTCTCGAGTTCGCCGAGTATCTTGTTGAAGCGGGAAAGCGGATGGCCAAGGCCGAGCGACTTACCGACACCCAGCTTCATCATGAAGTCCAAATCATAGCTTACCGCCAGCAGCATGACCGCGATCGCTTCGCGCCGCGTAACTTGCGCGACCCCAAGGCGCAAGTTGCCCGCGTCTTCGAGCGCGACATACGGTTTCTTCGGAATCGTCACCTCGCCCGCGCCCGCCGCGACGCTGACCGAAGCGCCGTTGTTTCCGGGCAGCATACCGATCTCTTTCTTCGCATCGCCGCCGCACTTCTCGACTTCCATGTTGTCGCGCACGTCGACGTAGAGTCTCTCGGCCTGTCGGTACATCGCAAGATAAGCCTCGCGCTGTGCGATTGCGCCGTCGCGCAGCGCGCGCAGCGTGACAGCATCCCGGCGCTTGGCGCTGATACCGCTTTGCAACGCTTGCGCCCATGCCCAGGCGCGCTTCTCGTTCTCGATCATATCCTCGCGTTGCTTGCTGAGCGCGGTGAGCCACGCGAACTTCTCGTCGATGGAGCAAAAGCGGGGAGGGCGCGGCGGCACATTGACGGGCAGATAGCTTGCCGCCGGGATCGGCGGCTCAGCGGGCACGACCGGCGGGCTGCCGATGACGCCGGTCTTTTTGGTCGTCTCGCCGCAAAAGTCTTCCGGCGCCTTGGCGAGCTTCTCGCGCTTCTCGCTTAAGAGTTTGGCCGCTTCGTCGATGTTGTCGCGTTTCAGATTTATCCAGTGCTCCCTCTGCGTTACTTTGAAGCCGCGATACGTCGGATACTCGCCGCCCATCAACCTAGTCTCGGTCAGGTCGCCGCCAGAGGTGCCTTGCGTCGCGGCCTCGGTGCCGCTTTTGATGCGCTCGAATTCGCCGCGGAGCATCGCCAGCTCTTCTTCCAGCTGGTTCAAGCTCACTTCGTCGAACGTTTTGTCCCTCAGGTGCGTAGGCTTGCAGTAGCGCGGGCTAAGCCTGTAATCGCGAATGCGCAACGTAAGCTGGGCGGCGTCGCTCTGCCATTTTATCCGCTTGTCGACCCACTCGCGGCCCGTGCTTTCGGCCGCGTAGGCGGCCGTCGGAAGCAACGTCGCCATCGTGCCGGTGCTCGCGGCGATCGCAACCGTCGCCAACAATAGACTCCTGCGCATATCCCTCGATCCCCTCGAAAATCGCGAAGCGATTCGCTTCACGACCGAAAGGGTGCGGGCGCGCGCGGCGGCCCGCATGATGCAAACGCACTATGCGAACGGCTGGATCAGGCCTTCAAAAGCAGGGAAACGAGTTCCGCTTGCCGGTGTGTGCCCGTTTTGCAATAGGCCGATTGCAGCTGATTGCGCGCCGTGTTGCGGCTGAGCCCGTGCGCTTTGGCATAGCTCGCGATCGTTCCGCCGTTGACGAGATAGGCGGTCAATCGGATCTCGGCGGGTGTCAGGCCGTACTTGCGCACCCAAGCGTCTTGGATTTCCGCGACGCGCGCATCCACGCGCTCGAGCATGAAGCCAAAACCGGCGCCGCGCAGATTCTTGTCCAACCAATCGATGACCCCGCGCAAACGATCCGGCATGTCGGGATAGGTGCGCGCGTACTCCGCCGACGGCACGGTCGCGATGTACTTCTCTTCGAGTATGCGCGAAATTTTCGAGCTTGTGGGCATGGCGCTTGGGCCTCGTGACGCGAATCACTTCGCATGCATACACTAACATCGAGGCGACCACGGACCGGAGGCAGCCATGATTGCGGCGATTGAAAGCGGACTGCGAATCGAGTGCGTGACGGCTGGCGCACCTTTGATGCCGCAACTCGCCAGACGCGCCTGGAGCGCGGTCAACCGCGCGATCGAACGAAGCGTCGTCGCAGGTGCGGTTCGCGCGATGGAGTCGGGCGACGCGGCACGTTTCGCCGCTTACATGAAACGCGCTCGCGCACTGCACGAGCGCTACAGCGCGCCGACGGCCGCGCAGATGAGCGCCGCGATGGCGGGCCTCGACGTCGCTGTCGAACCGCGAACTGGCACAGCCGTCTTGCGGCACGCTGAGTTCGACGAAGGCGCGGTGCTGGTCTACGTGCACGGTGGCTCGTTTATCGCCGCGCGTAGTCCGCGACTGACGGCATTGATCGCACGCATCGCAAAGGCTGCGCGGATGAAGACCGTCATGGTCGACTATCGCCTGGCGCCCGAACATGCCTGCCCGGCCGCGGTCGACGACGTGGTTGCCGCGGTGCAAGGTTTGATCGAGCGCGGTCAAACGGCTGGACGCATTGGTGTGGTCGCGGAGTCGGCAGGCGCCGCGATCGCACTCGCGGCGACGCTGAGACTGCGCGACCACGGCGTGCGCTTAGGCGCACTCTGTTTCCTCTCGCCTTGGACCGATCTGGCGCTGACCGGGCGCTCGACGGCCGTGCGCTGCGTGACGGGCGAGAGTGCGATCAACATGGAGTCGATGGCGATTTGCGCGCACCTTTACCTGCAAGGGATGAGCGCGCTCAATCCCGAAGCTTCGCCGGTCTACGGCGACCTCGCCGGCCTGGCGCCGATGTTGGTTCAAACCAGCCGCACCGACGCCTTGCACGACGATGCGCGCCACTTGGCAGCGCGCGCGCACGAAGCCGGCGTGGACACGACGCTGCGCGTCTGGTCGCGCGGCAGCCACGTCTTCGAACGCCTCTTCGACAAACAAAGCGAACGCGCGATCGCCGATGCGGGTGATTTCCTACGCAACCACCTAACCGCCGGCCGCGTCACACCTTCTTGAACACCGCGATCAGCGTGCGGCGCAAACTGGCGCATTTCGCTTTTTGGATGTGCGTACTCGCTTACTAGGCGAGCGCTGATGCCGTTCGGTTGTTGCGCTTCGGCGACTCGTCTCTAGGCGTTGCCGAGCCTACTATCCGCTTGCACAATGCGCACGCATTTGGGGGGAACGAAATGAAGAACGTGATGAAAGCCGCGGCTGCTGCTGCTGCGCTGTTGGCAACTGCCGGCCAGGTAACGGCTGCGGATTGGGATGGATTTTATGTCGGCTTGAATGCCGGCTTCGCCGATAGCTCGGCCGACTCGCTCACGCAAATGACGGGATCGGGCTACTTCGCGGCGGCGAACCTAACGTCGATCAACGCGAACGGTGCAACGACGCTGGACACGGACGGGTTCACCGGTGGCGCCCAGATCGGCTACAACGCGCAGATCGCGCCGTCGATCGTCTTAGGGCTCGAAGGTGACGTCAATTACTATGACGGCAGCGACGCGAAGTCGCTCACCGTGGTCTACCCGGTCAGCGCACCGTTCGCTTACACGCTGAACGCGGAAGTCGAACAGCAATACATCGCGACCATCCGCGCCCGCCTTGGCGTGACGATCGGTACGACCGGTTTGATCTATGCGACCGGCGGCTATGCGTACACGGATGCCGAGTACACGGTCAGCTTCCGGGACAACTTTCCGGGCGGCGTGCCGGTGGCGGTCCCGCACGCATCGGGAAGCGCCTCCGGATGGACGCTTGGCGCCGGTGGCGAGTGGATGATCGCGCCGACCACCTCGTTCAAGGTTGAGTACCTCCACACCGACCTCGGCACAGTCAGCGCGTCCGGCGCGATCGGTGGTGCCGGTGGTGCAACGCGGATCTTCAATGGCACGCTCGATCTGACGGAGCAAACGACCCGCATCGGTGTCAATTTCCACTTCTAAACATCTGCACCTTCCGGTGCATCCAGCAAGGCGGCGTGTAAACGCCGCCTTTTTCTTTGGGCTTCACGCTTCTTGTGCGCACGGGTCGGCGCACATTTCCGATGCGCTATGCCTACCGCCACAACGAATGGCTGGTCAGCTTCCCCGTCTTGCTCTCCACCAACACGATCAGCGGCTCGCTGAGCTTATCCGGTATGGGCGGGCGCTCGCCGATGAACGCAAGAACGCCGTCGCCGGGCAGGATTTGCTTCAGGCGGAAACGATCGAGGCCGGTATCTGTGCTCCAGACTAGATTGCCCTGATGGTCCACGCGCGACACCACGAGCGTGCCGGTGCCGCCCGACGCCGACGTGTGGATCATCAGTGCGCTGTCGGGGTTTTCCAGGCGCAGCGGTTCCGACTTGTCGTTCGTGCGCAGGAACGCGGCTTCGAGAAATTCGGTATCGCCGAGAGGCGCGATCGTGCGGACGCGATGACGAGCGCCGTCGGACGATGCTTCGAGAACAGCTTTGGCCAAGCGGCGTGCGACCCTCTCTGCGCCGGCGCTTTCCACGGGCCTGATCCAGCGGCCGGGCGTGAACGCGCCCGCGAGCTCGGCCGGCGAATGCAGTCCGAGCCAGGCGCCCGGCGCAATCAGCACGCCCGCCGCCAAGTGATCCGCAGGCTCGCGCCGCTCGAAGCGTGCTTTGGAGTGCTTTGGCGTGGTGGACGTGGCCTTCCACGTGGACGGGTCGATGTCCACGGCAGCAGACCGATCGATGCGCATGACGTGGAGCCTTCCGTCGATGATGTCCATGCCGCGCGGATCCTCCCACCATGTTGGGTCAAGATCGGGGTTCGCCGCGCGAAGATGCTCCGGCGTGACCAAGCTGAGCTCATCCAAGCGCACGCCGTGAAATCCCATGGCGTCGAACCAAACCGTGCGGCCGTCGCTGCCCATGATGCGTGCAAGCTGGTAGCCCTGCCCCGAGATCCGCGCCACGATTGGGATGAGATGCGGCGTCGAACCGTCCAGCGGGGTCACCAAGATGCTGAGGCTGGTGGTCGCGTTGCCGCCGCGCCCGCTTGTGTCGCGGTAGTGCGGATCGGTTGTCTGGATCAGCGTGGCGATGCCGCCCGGTCGCGCCGGATCGCTCGAGTCGAAACGCACGCTCTCGTTCAGGGGCACGCCGCTTGTGGGCGTGACCGTGAACGCCTTCTGACCCAGCCACATCAAAACGGCGGCGATCAGCACAACCGCAAGAACGCCGGTGGCGAGCATTGCTTTGAGATCGCGCAGCCGATTCACGAAGGCCGCCGCCTTAGCTCGATCCGTAACGACGGGCGCCTGCGACGCCGCGCCCGGCGCTTGCCGAAGGAGGATGTCGCCGCCCTGCGTATCGATCTCCGCGGTGCAGGATGGCGCACGCTGACGGATCACTTCATCGGCGACGAAACGCAGAATGCTTGCCCGCTTCTCGACCGCCCAGGCATGCGAGCGCTGCCACGCCTCCGCCGAGCCCATGCTCACGATGGTAACGACGTCGCCGCCGCCAAACGCCCAATAGCCGCTGATGGTGTGCAGCCCCTCGGCATACTCGACGCTGCCGTCGCGGCCGTTCTCAACGATGGTGACGTGCGCCAATCCAGTCCCCCGCTTCGTGCTTCGAATGCGGTGACATCATACTTATCTGGCCGCCACCGTCACGGCACTTCTTCTATTGCACGCGGGATGGGCAACGATGGTGACGCCAATCAATCCAGTTTGAATTCGATCTCCACGACCGTCGTGCTGATGCGGCCGGAAGATTCGTAGCGCCAGCGCTTCACCGCCGAAAGCGCCGCGGTCTCGAACCAGCCTTGCGGGCGTGCCGAGACGACGGCGGCCTCGCTCACCGTGCCGTTCGGTTGAATTGTAATGCGCACCTGCACGACGCCCTCCCGGTTCGCGTCGATCGCGCGCTCCGGGTATGTTGGCGGCGGCTTTGAGGCCGCGCGCGGCGGCGTGTTGGAGACGGGCGGCGGATCCGGGGGCACCGGCTTTTCAGCAACAATGGTCGAAGCGTCGGCCGTGCTCTCAGCCGGCGGTTGGGGTTTCAGCGGAATGGGCTTCACGTGTTTCACCGGCGCCGGCGGCGGCGGAACGGGCCGCGGGCGAAAACGCGGCTTCTCGATTTGTATGTCCGTGACCTCGGGTGGCGGTGGAGGCGGCGGCGGCGGCGGGGGTGGAGCCATGGTCATGACCTGGACCTCGGGCTCTTTCAGGAGACTCGGTACAATCCCCCACGTTGTCGCGACATAGGCAAGCAGACCCGCGTGCAGCAACGTGGAGACCACAATCGTGACCAAGAGCGAACGCCTATCCATCGGCAATTCTGGCAAGCGCGCGGTCAGGTAATCAACGCGCAAGTGTCGGCTGAGCGACCTGCGCCACGTGACCCGCCCTACGCGTTGCAACCAACGCGTCAGCGCGACAAGCGCGACCAAACCGTCGCGCACAACTGCCGTTATCATTGCTGCGAGGCGCTCTATCATGCTTGCCGGTCGACACTAGCGCACGATCAGCAGGCGCCTAACAACTAGCGCAATGGCGTAGGATCGTATTTCACCACCGTCTCGCGCTCACCGGGGTCGTTTCGCGCAACGATCGCAAGAGCCGCCTCAGTCGCGCTCAAGTTCACGGGCTGATGTGGAAGGCCGGGCGGGATGAAAAGAAAGTCACCCTCTACGTTCACAACCGAGCGCTTCAATCCTGCGCCGTCGCGCGTCTCGATCCGGCCCTTGAGTACATAGATCGCTGTTTCATACCCGCGATGGTAGTGCGGCTCGGCCTCACCGCCCGCCGGGATCACGACCATGTTCATCGACAGCACCTTCGACCCCGCGGTGGTGGCCGACACGCCGACGAAGTAGGGCAAGCGCTGCAGGGTCATGACCGATTCCGTTGGCCGCACGGTGACGATCTCAAGGTCGGGATTGCAGTCGTCCATGGCGCTTCCTTTGCGTGTGTCCACGCGAAGTCGCGCGGATCAGTCCTGCCCGTCCTTCATCGTGTGCGTCGGCACCTTGTCGCAAAGCTGCCGAAGCCGCTCGACCTGACGCACATAGAGCGTTTTCGATTTGCGCTCTGCAATCCCGTCGCCCGACAAGTGCGAGAGCACGCGCGCCACCGTCTCGCGCGTGGTCGACGCTTGCGCGGCGATCTGCGCCTGCGTCGGCAACGGATAGATAAGCCACGACCCCTGCCGGACCGGATCGGGTTTGATGAGCTTCAAGAGTTCGGAATAAACCCGCTGGTACGCCGACAGCGTGGCCAGATCCATAATCCGGTCGTCACTGGTCCGCACGATGCGCACCAGCTTTTCCATGATCACAAACCCGACTTTCGGGTGTTGTTCGACGAGGTCGCGGAACGCGGCGATCGGGATCGAACCCAAGATGCAGTCTTCAAGCGCAACCACGGTCGCCGACCGAGGCAGCCCGTCGATGGCCGCCATTTCGCCGAAGAAGTCGCCGGGGCCTGCAACCGCATACGCGACCTCGCGGCCGGACGGCGAGAAGTTCACGATCCGGCAGCGCCCTTTGACCACAAAGAACACGTCGCGCGAGTCAGAGTCCCGGCTAAGGATCGGCTCATTGGCGTGCGCCACCTTCCACGCACACTGCGCCTCGATACGGGCGATTGCGGCCCTGTCGAGCGGCGCCAGCATCTTGTTGCCGTTGAGCGTGAACTCGGCCCGCTGCGCTTCAGCGGTGGTCCCCATGCCAGTCCTCTTCTTAGTCCCGACTAAACTTACCGCATGTTGTCGATGAACGGGGCCCGAATGGGAAGCCTTAATTTTAGGGGGTGCCCCCTATTAGACGGAGGTTACGCCGCCATCCACTACAATGGTTTGACCGGTCATGAACGCCGCAGCCTTTGACGCCAGGTAGACGGCCGCCCCCGCAATCTCGTCCGGCTCGCCGATCCGCTTCAAAGGCGCGTTGGCGGTAGACCGCTTGAGAATCTCGGGGTTATCCCACAGCGCCTTCGCAAAATCGGTCTTCACAAGCCCCGGCGCGATGCAATTGGCACGCACGTTGTGCGCCCCGTACTCGCACGCGATGTTGCGCGCGAGCTGGAAGTCCGCAGCCTTTGAAATGCAGTAGGCGCCCAAGACCGGCGAGCCGCGCAGGCCCCCGATCGACGAGACAATGATGATCGAGCCGTCTTTGCGCTCAACCATTTCGGGTATCACCATATTGCACAACTGATGGTTGGATCTGACGTTCGAGCCCATGATCTTGTCAAAAGCGTCATCTGGAATCTGTGACATCGAGCCGAACACCGGATTGACCGCCGCGTTGCAGACGAGCACGTCAATGCGTCCCCACTTCGCGCGCGTCTTCGAAACCAAAAGTTCCAACTGTTCGCGCTGATTGATGTTGCAAGGAACCGCGTAGGCGACTTCTTTTCCTTTGCCCCACTTCTGGTTGATATCGGCCGTCACTTTGTCGCACACGTCTGCTTTGCGCGAAGACACCACCACCTTCGCGCCGTGCTCGGCCATGCGGTGCGCAATCGCCTCGCCGATCCCTTTCGTGGAGCCGGTGATAACCGCAATTTTTCCGCTGAGATCGAAGAGTTCCATGGCGATGATGTCTCCCAAGATGAATGGCTGTTCATATTGCTCGAAAAGAGGGCGCTGAGCGGCGCACGTCAAGAAAAATGCATATTCGCCTTTCCCCAAGCCCCGCGCGCGCCACGTGATGAGCGCGTCTTGCCTGAACCCGGCCCACCGGCCTATGACGCGCGTGACCGGCGCCACCACGCGGGGCCTTCAACAGAGGAAGTTACTTCGATGCGTAAAGCTATTGCCATGATTGTCGTCGCGGCGTTCGCGCTCGGCGCCTGCCAGACCCAAGACCCCTACACCGGCGAACAAAAGACGAGCCACGCGACCCGCGGCGCGATCTTCGGCGCGCTGGGCGGCGCCGCAATCGGCGCACTCACGAACACCTCAAGCGGTAAGCAAGCAGCCCGCAACGCGCTCATCGGCGCGGGCATCGGCGCACTCGCCGGCGGCGCCATCGGCGGTTACATGGACCAACAGGAAGCCGAACTCCGTCAGCGCCTGCGCGCAGCCGGCGTGTCGGTCCAACGTAACGGCAACAACATCATGCTCGTCATGGCGAGCGACGTGACGTTCCCGGTCGACGGCGACCAGGTGAACCCGCAATTCTACCAGACGCTGGCCGCGGTCGGCGAAGTGCTGGCCGAATACAACAAGACGACGATCGAAGTGTCGGGTCACACAGACTCGACCGGCGCCGCGCAGTACAACCAAGATCTCTCGCAGCGCCGCGCGAACGCCGTCGCCTACATCCTCGCGCAGAACGGCGTGATGCCGCAGCGCATGTACGTCGTCGGCTTCGGCAAGACCCGTCCCGTCGCCACGAACGCGAACGCCGCCGGCCGGGCGAAGAACCGCCGCGTCGAAATTCAAATCGTTCCGTACACGTCGTAACGGTCTAAACAGACTGTCAAACGCCGCCGGCTCAACCCGGCGGCGTTTCTATTTGAGCGCTGCCTCGATTGCCTGCGTCAGTTCCGCCGCTTGCGGCTCTGTGCGCGAACCGAACGTGCCCGCCAAGTTGCCGTCCTTGCCGATCAGGTACTTGTGAAAGTTCCAGCGCGGGACTGCCGCCTCACCTAGCTCCTTCGCGATCCACTGATAGAGCGGATGCGCCGCCGCGCCGATGACGTGCTCCTTCTTCGTCAGCGGAAAGTCGACCCCGTACCGCACCTCGCAAAACGACTGGATCTCGGCTTCGGTTCCGGGCTCCTGCGCACCGAAATCGTTCGATGGCACGCCGAGAACGACGAGCCCCTTGTCGCGATAGGCCTGCCACAGCGCCTCAAGCCCCTTGTATTGCGGCGTCAGCCCGCACGCGCTCGCCGTGTTCACAAGCAGAATGGCCTTGCCCTTGAACGTTGTCATGGGCAGTGGCTTGCCTTCTATAGAGGTGAAGGAAAATGCATGCGCGTTGGCCATAGAGGCACTCCCACCATGAATGTTTAACACCTTGGTAACACTTAGGCCCGGACACTGAAAACAACGAAGAATCAGGGGATTTCCGTGCCGCGTTTAGACCTTATAGTCGTGCCGGGCGTAGCGCTTCTCGCCGGCATAGTGATCGGCGCGCTCCTTTATCGCGTCGGGGCAACGGACGCCGTCGGCGCCATGCTGGTCGCGGGCTTCATCACGATCGTTGCCTCGTACTGCGACCTGATCCTCGACCGCACGGCCGAGCGCGCCCGCACACAAGCCGCACACCATCAAATCCGCTCCGACGCCGAGCTAACCCGCCGCGCCGTCATCGAGCTGAAGCACCACATCGATACTGGCATCGCCTCGCGCAACGATCGCATGGCAAGCGAAGTGAGAGTGCTGGAGGCGCTTGTCCGCAAACTCGCCGAAGGCATCGCCGAGCGCGCAAAGGGCATCGCGTCCCCCGACGGCACCGCCGCGCTGACCGTGAGCAGCGCCCCGCACGACGACATCACGCTCGAGGTCGTGCGCCGTTCGCTCGAAGAAAACCGCATCGACCTTTACCTGCAACCGGTCGTCAGTCTGCCGCAACGCAAGATCCGCTTCTACGAAGCCTTGACGCGCCTGCGCACCGAAGACGGCACGATCATCATGCCGTCGCAATACATCCATGTCGCCGAGCCCGCGGGCTTGATGTCGGTCGTGGACAACGTCCTCTTGTTCCGCTGCATCCAGATCCTAGGCTCCCTCAATCACCGCAAAGACATCGGCGTCTTCTGCAACCTCTCACGCGAGACGCTGCAGGATTCGATGTTCTTCGGCCAGTTCATCGAGTTCATGAAGCAGCACCGCGAACTCGCGGGCTCCCTCATCTTCGAAATCTCGCAAGAAACGATGACCGAAGGCACGCCTGCCGAAATCGCCAATCTGAGCCAGCTCGCCGACCTCGACTTCACGTTCTCCGTGGACAAGATCACGACGCTCGACATCGACTTCGCAAGCGCGCGCGCCCGCCACGTCCGCTACTTCAAAGTGCCGGCACGCCTGCTGCTTGATACGAAGGATGCGGGCGGCCGCGTCCACCCGTCGGACCTTAAAGAACTGCTTGCCCGCTTCGGCATGAACCTTATCGCCGAGCGCGTCGAGAACGAGCGCGACGTCATCCGCCTCCTCGACCACGACGTCGACTATGGCCAAGGTTTCCTGTTCGGCGAGCCGCAGCAGATCAAGGACACCATGCTGACGCAGCGTGCGCCGCGCCCGGTGCCAGCCGCGGCCCCGCAGCAGCGCCTGCGCGCGGTCGCAGGCCGCAGCGCCTAAAGATTGACGCAGGCCAAGCGATCTGCACACCTGCCGCCGCACACATGACGGCAATCTCGATCATCACCGGCCTGCGCGGGCTCAGCGCCAACTATGACGTCCTCGTTTGCGACATCTGGGGCGTCATTCACAACGGGCGCGAAGCGTTCCCGGGCGTCGTCGAGACGCTGCGCCGCTTTCGCGAAAACGGGCTCGTTCTCTTGCTCTCCAACGCGCCGCGCCCGAACGGCCCGATCCGCGAGCAACTGGCCGCGCTCGAAGTAGGCGAAGAGGCCTACGACACGCTCGTCACGTCGGGGGACCTCACCCGCCGCCTGCTCATCGAACGCGCGCCGCTGAGCGTCCATCACGTCGGCCCGCACCGCGACCTGCCGCTGTTCGAGAACTTGGCCGTCCATCGCGTCGCGCTGGAAGAGGCCGACGCGATCGTCTGCACCGGCCCGTTCGACGACACGAAGGAAGGCCCTGACGATTACCGCGACTACTGGAAGGGCGCGCTCAAGCGGCGTCTGCCGTTCTATTGCGCGAATCCCGACCTCGTCGTGCAGCGCGGCGATCACATGATCTACTGCGCCGGCGCGCTCGCGCACCAATACGAAGATCAGGGCGGTGAAGTGCACTACCTCGGCAAGCCGCATGCGCCCGCCTATGCATTCGTGGCTGAGCGCCTGCACGAACTCACGAAGCGCGATATTCCCCGCGCGAAGTGGCTCGCGGTCGGCGACGGTCTGAAGACCGACATCCTCGGCGCGACGCGCGCCGGCATCGATTCGCTGCTTATCACCGGCGGCATCCACGAGCGCGAACTTAGCGCTGACGACAACACGCCCGATCCCGCAAAGATCGAACGCGTCTTCGCGGCCCAAAACCTGAAGTCCGTAGCGGCCATGCGCCGCTTGCTCTGGTAGTGTGCCCACGCATAGATTGCCGCGAGCTTTCCCCGCACAAAGAAGGACGAGGCCGCCATGACGAACGGCTACTTCATCGAAGACCTGAAGACGGGCATGTCGGCCTCCTACGGCAAGACGATCACCGACGCCGACATCGTGCTGTTCGCGGGCGTTTCCGGCGACACCAACCCCGTCCACCTCGACCAAGAGTTCGCGGCCAAGACGCCGTTCAAGGCGCGCATTGCGCACGGCATGCTGTCGGCAAGCTTCATCTCGACGGTCATCGGCACGAAACTGCCAGGCCCCGGCGCGATCTACATGAGCCAAAATCTGCGCTTCAAAGCGCCGGTGAAAATCGGCGACACGGTGCAGACCACCTGCACGATCACCGAGATCATCGCTGAGAAGCGCCGCATCGTGCTCTCGACGATTTGCAAGGTCGGCGAAACGGTCGTGATCGAGGGCGACGCTCTCATCATGGTCCCCTCGCGCGGCAAGTAAGAGATCGAAGCGCCGGCCGCATGCAGATTTTCCGCCACTACGAGAACCTGCCGGCGGCCGCGCAGGGCGCGACCGTCGCGATCGGCAATTTCGACGGCGTTCACCTCGGTCACCAGGCGTTGCTGAAGCACGCCAAGGCGCCGGGAACAAAACTCGGCGTCCTTGTTTTCGAGCCGCACCCGCAAGAGTTCTTCAAGCCCGGCGGCGAACGCTTCCGCCTCACCCCATTCCGCGCCAAGGCAAGACTGCTCGAACGCTTCGGCGTCGACGTTCTCTATGCGCTCCACTTCGACGCCGCCTTCGCCGCGTTGAGCGCGGAAGACTTCGTCGCGAAAGTTCTCGCGCAAGGCCTCGGCGCGAAGCACATCGTTGTCGGCCAAGACTTCCAGTTCGGGAAGGGCAGGGCCGGGAACATCGAACTGCTGAAATCGCGCGGGCCGGAGCACGGCTTCACGGTCTCGACGTTCGACCTCGTCGGCGCAGGCCCCGAAGCGAAAATCTCTTCCACCCGCATCCGCGAAGCCTTGCGCGAAGGTAAGCCCGAAGTTGCCGCCGAACTTTTGGGCCACGCCTGGACGGTGGAGGGCAGGGTAGAGCAGGGCGACCAACGCGGCCGCACGATCGGCTTTCCAACCGCCAACGTCAGCCTCGAGGGCTATCTGGAACCGGCGCTCGGCGTCTATGCCGTGCGCGTCGAGCTTGGCGGCAAGGCCTACAACGGCGTCGCCAACTTCGGGCGCCGTCCGACGTTCGACAAGAAAGACGTACTCCTCGAAGTCCACATCTTCGACTATGCGGGCGACGCCTACGGCCAACAGATCGTCGTCTCCTTCGTTCACTACCTGCGCCCGGAAATGAAGTTCTCAGGCCTCGACGCCCTCAAAGCGCAAATCGCGAAAGACAGTGAGCGCGCGCGCACACTTTTGCAGCAATGACTTCCTGGGAGCGCCGGCCTCCGGCCGGCCCTTACTGAGTCTCAACCGCCGAAAGTGCCGGCCGGAGGCCGGCGCTCCCAGGACTCTTTGCAACTCGCGCACGAACGCGCCACGTCGGTATCTCCCGGACGCGTTCGCTACTCGCCTTTCGAGCGAGCAATGCGCGCAAACCTCACCAGGCCGCGACAGCTTTCACCATCGCTGTCGCGCCCACGCGACAGCTTCTCGAGCCCGCTTCACGTAGGTTTCGCGCTGGGGAAGTTCGGGGGAGCGCTGTCGTGGAACAAGAGTTGCTGGCGCGTCTGAGTGAGGCGGCGTTTATCGTTGGCGGTATCGTTGCGTCCGGCGTCGATCTCGTTTCCGAAGCCAAGCAAATGCTCGCCGACCCGCGCGCGCTCGGCCGCGATATCGTGCTGCAGCTCATCATGTTCACGATCACGACCGTCATCTTGGGCGGCCTTTATCACACGTTCATCTTGAAACCGCGCGAACGGCGCGAGATCAAACTTGCCGAAGACCGCCGCGCGAAGCTGATGGAGCCGTTCCGCCGCATGCTCGTGATGCGCTTGGCGAGCGCCCACGGCGGCGTCTACGACGCGCTCACCCACTACGACGATTGGTCCGGCAACTGGGGCCGCCCGCGCATTCGCACACTGTCGGGTGCCATCGCCCACATCTGCGCCGAGCTCTCAAGCACGATCATCTCGAACGCAGACCTCTTGCGTCCCGAAGAACAACAAGCCGTCGGCAAATACTCCTCCGACCTCTTCGCACTCCAAGCAAAGCTCGAAGAGATCGAAAAGTCGCTGCCGACATTGAACGCAGGCACGATCGCCGCACTGCGCGACCTCGTCTCGGAGTCGAACCTCGCGATCACCAGAATTGCGGCCTCCTTCGACGAAGCATACAAACACCAGGTCGCCGACCTTCTCTGGGACGACGAAGATCGCGCCGCTGTGGAAGAGCACCTGATGGCCCCGCTTGACCTGCGCGTCGCCCGTATCGCTGAGCGCGCCGCTGCCGAAGCCGCCCCACCCGCCGAAGCAGCGCCCACGCCTGCGATGGCCGCGGAATAGGCTCAAGCGGCGCCGCCGCGCTGTTGGAAATGGGGTCAAGCGCAGGGCCAGCCGGCGCTCTTGGGCTAAGCGCGCGCTTCCCGCGGCGGTGTCCTGCGATTAAGTTCCGAATCGACCATGGCCAACAAGCTCAAGCTTCACCCGGACTCGCGCTGCCAAGCGATCAACGCCATCACCGCTGAGATCGCGCGCCCAAAGCCGGGCCTGCTGCGCCTCACCTACCGCATCGACGGCACGCTCACCGCCGTCGCATGGCCACATCACGACCAGCCCGGGCGCATGGACGATCTCTGGCACCACACCTGCTTCGAAGCCTTCATCGGCACTGCATCGAATCCCGCCTATCAGGAATTCAACCTCGCACCGTCCAAATCATGGGCGGCATACAGCTTCACGAGCTATCGCGAGGGCATGGCCAATACGCAGCTCCCCTGGGCGCCACGGATCACGATCGATAAAAGCGCCGACGTATTCACGCTCACCGCCGAATGCCCCATCCTGATCCCCATGCCCTGGCGCATCGGCGTCACAACCGTCCTCGAAGAAACAAACGACAACAAATCCTACTGGGCGCTTGCGCATCCCAGCCCAAAGCCTGATTTTCACAACGCCGCCGGCTTCACCGTCGAACTCAGCTGAGCCCATCCATGAAATTCGGTATCGACCGCCTCGTCTCCGAGCCAGCGCTGCGCGCGCCGTTGAAAGGCAAGCGCGTCGCTCTGGTCGCGCACCCCGCCTCGGTGACGCAAGACCTGACGCACTCGCTCGATGCGCTGGCCGCAACGGGCGACATCAACCTCACCGCAGCGTTCGGTCCGCAGCACGGGCTGCGCGGCGACAAGCAAGACAATATGGTCGAAAGCCCGGACTTCAACGATCCGGCGCTCGGCATCCCGGTCTTCAGCCTCTACGGCCAAGTGAGAAGGCCCACCGGCCAAAGCATGGGAACGTTCGACGTCGTGCTCGTCGATCTGCAAGACCTCGGCTGCCGCATCTACACGTTCATCACGACGCTGCTCTACATGCTCGAAGCGGCGGCCGAGCATAAGAAGGCGGTCTGGGTGCTCGACCGCCCGAACCCGGCAGGCCGACCGGTCGAAGGTCTGCGCCTGCGCGCCGGATGGGAAAGCTTCGTCGGCGCAGGCCCCATGCCGATGCGCCACGGCCTCACGCTCGGCGAACTAGGCCTCTGGTTCATCAAGACGAAGAAGCTCGACGTCGACTACCGCATCATCGAAATGGAAGGCTACCGCCCCGACGAAGCGCCCGGCTACGGCTGGCCCTTGGGCGAGCGCACCTGGGTGAACCCAAGCCCGAACGCGCCGAATCTCTGGATGGCCCGCGCCTACGCCGGCACGGTGATGCTCGAAGGCACGACGCTCTCCGAAGGTCGCGGCACCACGCGTCCGCTCGAGCTTTTCGGCGCCCCCGACATCGACGCGAAGAAGGTCATCGCCGAGATGCACCGCCTTGGCGCCCACTGGCTGAAAGGCTGCACGCTGCGCGACTGCTGGTTCGAACCGACGTTCCACAAGCACGTTGGCAAACTCTGCAACGGCGTCCAAATCCACACCGAAGACCCGCGAGCGTACGACCACGCCGCGTTCAAACCCTGGCGCCTCCAATCGCTCGCGTTCAAAGCGATCCGCAACCTCCACGGCGATTACCCGCTCTGGCGCGACTTCCCCTACGAATACGAACTCGGCAAACTCGCCATCGACGTCATCAACGGCGGGCCGTTGTTGCGCGAATGGGTGGATGACAAAGCGGCAACCCCAAACGACCTCGACGCAATCACGCAGCCGGATGAGAAGTCGTGGGCGGCTGAGCGGCAACCGTTCCTGAGGTACTGAGTTTGAGAAGAGCGGCCACCCTGGTTGCAATGTTGCTGGGAGCCACGGTCACGCCGGTGGCCCATGCAGAGGCAGGGTCCGTATCGCTGAGCGTTCGCATTGTGTCGTCAGGCGTGCTCGATGTGGTGGTCAAGAACGATGGATTGACCTCCATTTGCCTGGGTCCAAACCAAGCCGCGAACAGGCGCGTCACCGCAACTCTTTACGGACAGCCACTGAAGCAAACGAACGCATTTGAAGGTAGACCCATCTCGGACTGTAACGTACTCCCGGCAGGACACACCGAGCGGTTCAGCTACGATCTGATCGCCCTCTACCCCGGATGGGACCTTCGCAGCGGTCGCGTGTGTTACACGCTGCCTTGGAGGCCGAATCCTGGCGACGCGTTGCGACGGCTGACACGCTGTAGAGCGCCGAACTGACCGCCCTGCTTATTGGTCACTCGTGGCGGTCCTCCGACTAGACCAATCCCTTGTCCCGTGCCATTGAATCGCTACCAAGCCATTCACACCACGGAGCCACAGCCCCATGAAAACCCGCATCACCGAAATGTTCGGCATCGAGCATCCGATCATCCAAGGCGGCATGCACTTCGTCGGCTTTGCCGAGATGGCCGCCGCCGTGTCGAACGCGGGCGGGCTCGGCATCATCACCGGCCTGACGCAAGGCTCCCCCGAAAACCTGGCGAAGGAAATCGCCCGTTGCCGTCAGATGACGTCGAAACCGTTCGGCGTGAACCTGACGTTCCTGCCCGCGCTCACGCAACCCGACTATCCCGGCTACATCAAGGCGATCATCGACGGCGGCGTGAAGGCGGTCGAGACCGCGGGCAACAACCCGCAAAAATGGATGCCCGCACTCAAAGAAGCAGGCATCAAGGTCATTCATAAATGCACATCCGTCCGCCACTCGCTGAAAGCCGAAGCAATCGGCTGCGACGCGGTCTCGGTCGACGGCTTCGAATGCGGCGGCCATCCGGGCGAAGACGACGTACCGAATTTCATCCTGCTCCCGCGCGCGGCGGACGAGTTGAAAATCCCGTTCGTGGCCTCGGGCGGCATGGCCGACGGGCGCAGCCTGGTCGCCGCCCTCGCGATGGGCGCCGATGGCATGAACATGGGCACGCGCTTCATCGCGACGAAAGAAGCCCCGGTCCATGAGAACGTGAAGAAAGCGATCGTCGCTGCCAACGAGCTCGACACCCGCCTCATCATGCGCCCCTTACGCAACACGGAACGCGTTCTGAAGAACGCCGCCGTCGAGCGTCTCCTGGAAAAGGAAAAGGCCCTCGGTGCGAAGATCCAGTTCCAAGACATCATCGGCGAAGTCGCCGGCGTCTACCCGAAGATCATGAAGGACGGCGACATGGAAGCCGGCGCCTGGTCCTGCGGCATGGTCGTGGGGCTGATCAACGACGTGCCGACTGTGAAGGAACTGATCGACCGCATCATGAAACAAGCCCACGACATCATCGCGGGCCGCCTGGCGAAGTTCGCGTAAGTCTGTGAGCGCGGGCGTCCCGCCCGCTCTTCTAGCTACGAAATACTCAGCCTCTACTTCACCATCGAAGAGAAGAAGTCCGTCGGATCTCGGATGATCTGACGGACGATCCAAGCGATCAAGCGCTTGGCGGTTTGAACGGCAGCCGCAATTGCTGTCATCAGCGCAATCAAAAACGCCACGTTGCAAGCGATCTCCTCGCGATCCCTGCCGAGATCGTCCCAACCAGCCACCGCAAGGGTTCCGACAATCACGGCCAGTGTCGCAGCGACGCCGACCAGAACCACGTCGCGCCAGCGGTTCACGATAAGCGCGCCAGCAAACAGAATGAGCTGGGGCGCCCCTATTGCGAAAAAGCTCTCCTCGAACGAGCAGTAGGTTGCAAAACACGACACCGGCAAAATGTGAGCAGGAGGTGCTGGGGCAACCGCGCTGATGAGCGTGACGACTGGCATGGCACCATGCTAACCACGCCCCAGACTCGAAACAATCCCCGGCTAATTCTTCAGCCGGTATCCCGTCTTAAATATCCAGGCGACCACGCCGAGAAACACCAGAAACATCGCAAACGTCGCCGCCAAGCTCACCTCGATCCCGACGTCGCCCTTGCCGAAGAAGCTCCAGCGGAACCCCGAGATCAAATAGACGACCGGGTTGAAGTGCGCGACCGTCTGCCAGAACGGCGCCAGCATATTGATCGAGTAGAACGCGCCGCCGAGGAACGTCAGCGGCGTCACCACCAGCATCGGCACGACCTGCATCTGCTCGAAATTGTTCGACAGCACGCCGATGATGAATCCGAACAGACAAAACGTCGCCGAAATCAGAACCAAGAACGTAAGCATCGCGAACGGATGCTCGATATGGATCGGCACGATCAGCGACGCGGTACCAAGGATCACCAATCCCAGCACGACGGATTTCGTCACCGCCGCCCCCACATAGGCGAGCACCGCCTCGAACGCCGACACTGGCGCCGAGAGCAGTTCGTAAATCGTGCCCGTAAACTTCGGAAAATAGATGCCGAAGGCGGCGTTGAATATGCTCTCCGTAAACACGGTCAGCATAATCAAGCCTGGCACGATATAGGCGCCGTAACTCACACCCTCGATGTCGCCCATGCGCGACCCGATCGCCGTACCGAACACGACGAAGTAGAGCGACGTCGTGATCACCGGCGTGGCCAGGCTCTGCCAAATCGTGCGGAACCAGCGCCCCAACTCGAAGCGATAGATCGCCCAAACCCCATGCGCGTTGAAAGATGGCGCGTTCATGCCCGACCCCGCTCGCTGACCAAACTCACGAAAATATCCTCAAGCGAACTTTGCGTCGTGTGCACGTCGCGAAAGCCGATATTCAAATCCGTCACCCGCCGCAGCAACGACGCGATGCCTTTGCGCTCCGCATTGGCGTCGAACGTGTACTCAAGCTCATGCCCGCCGTCCTTAAGCGCTAAGTTCCATTCGGCGAGTTCAGCGGGCACGGCGGTCATCGGCTCCTGCAAAACCAGCGTCAGCTGTTTCTTGCCGAGCTTCTTGATCAGCGTCGCCTTCTCTTCGACCAAGATCAGCTCGCCCTTATTGATCACGCCGATACGGTCGGCCATCTCCTCCGCCTCGTCGATGTAGTGCGTGGTCAAAATGATCGTGACCCCATCGTCGCGAAGCCGCCGCACCAGCGCCCACATATCGCGCCGAAGCTCCACGTCCACGCCTGCGGTCGGCTCGTCCAGAAACAGAATCGACGGTTCGTGGGAGAGCGCCTTCGCGATCATCACCCGCCGCTTCATCCCACCCGACAAAGTCTGCAGAATATCCTTCCGCTTCTCCCACAGCGTAAGGTCGCGCAGCACCTTCTCGATATAGGCGTCATCCGGCGCGCGCCCGAAAAGCCCGCGCGAGAACCTGACCGTGTTCCACACGGTCTCGAACCGGTCCGAGGTTAGCTCCTGCGGCACCAGGCCGATTTTCATCCGTGCATCGCGATACTCTTCCTGGATGTCGTGCCCGTCGGCGATCACGGTGCCGCTCGTCGGCGTCACGATCCCGCAGATGATGCTGATGAGCGTCGTCTTGCCCGCGCCATTCGGGCCGAGCAGCGCGAAGATCTCCCCGGGCCGAATGTCGAGCGACGTGGGCTTAAGCGCCTGAAGCCCGGACTTGTACGTCTTGGTCAGGTTCTGAATCGAAACAATAGGTGTCATGCAACTGTACGTGCCAAACCCACGCCGTTTGCGCAACCATGCCACCGCCGCTAGGGTCCCCCCAACTCCGGAGAAACCGATGAAAAAGTTTGTACTTGTTGCCTGCGCGCTTTTGCTCGCCGCCTGCGGCCCCGCTGACGAACCCAAGAAGGAAACCCAAGCTGAGCCAGCGCCGGCACCGATTGCGGCACCGGCCGAACCGGCGCCGATCGTGCCGATGAAAACGGAGGCACCGGCCGGCACCTACAAGCTCGACAAGTCGCACGCGAGCTTGGATTTCCGCGTCAGCCATGTCGGCTTCTCGAACTACACGGCGCGCTTCGCGAGCTTCGATGCCGAACTCAATTTGGATACGGCGAATCCCGCTGCATCGAGCGTCACGGCGACGATCGACCCGCGTTCGCTCATGCTGCCTGCGCCGCCCAAGGGCTTCCTCGACGAGCTCTTGAACGAGAAATGGCTCGGCGCCGCGAAGTTCCCGCACATGACTTTTAAGTCGACGAAGGTCGAACTCACCGGCGCGAACACCGCACGCATCACCGGCGACCTCGCGCTCAAAGGCGTGACGGCACCCGTCACGCTCGACGCGACGTTCAACGGTGGCTATGCGAGCCATCCCTTCGAACCCAACGCGCGCATCGGCTTCTCTGCCAAAGGCACGCTAAATCGCACCGCGTTCGGCGTCAGCGAAGGCGTTCCCGCGCCGGGCACAACGATGGGCGTCAGCGACGCCGTCGAAATCATCATCGAGGCGGAATTCACCGGCCCGCCGAAAGCGCCTTAGGGCAGCGGCCCCGGTGTCCCGACGTCGATCCAAATCTTCCACGCACCTTGCGCGTCGCGCCGCCACACCGTGGTGTAGCGCGACGTGAACGCGACAGGCTTGCCCTTGTCGTCCTTATCGGTGATGAGGGCGATCCCCCACGTGACCCCAAGGTCGCCGTTCGCGACGGCCTGAACCGGCGCCCATTCCCACTGCGCCTTGTCGTCTTTGAACAGCGCGCGCGTGGCCTCAGGCCCGACGACGATCGGCGAGCGCGGCGGAAACATCTTGCTGTCCGGATGCATCCGGTCGCCGAACGCTGCCGCGGAGCCGCGCTTGGCGCAATCGGCTGCAAACGCGAGATCGGCCTCGACGATCGCCTTTTCCTCGGCGTTCTTCGCGTTCGCGCGCGAGCTTGCCGCCGCCGCCACGATCTTTGCGCGCGCCCCAGCTATGTCGACCGGCGGCGGTGCATCTGCCGCAACCGCCAAATGCGGGGCCAGAATAAGCCCCGCGATAAAGATCAAGCGTCTCATAGATCAACCCTCTCCCGTGAGAAGCGAAGTCTGACCCATTGCTACGTGTTGCGCGACAGCCTCAAGCGAAAGTGTTCGGCAGGGCGGATCGTCGCTCCGTTGATTTGGATCATTGATCCCAGACGCCCTACTTGCTAATGCAGTTGCAACTCATTCGCAATAAGTTCATAGGGAATGTACCGTGATGTTGGGTCGGGGCCTACCGTTTTTCGCTGTTTTCTGCGCTTCCGTTGCCTGGGCCGACGCCCCTTCGCCCGCGTCGCCAGCCGATCGACCAGCCGCGCCGCCTGAGAAAGGGGTGGAACAGGTCGAAGTCACCGCGTCCCGCCAACCCGACGTCGTTGTCATCGGAGCGCGCAAAAACCTGCTCCGCATTCCGGGTTCTGGCGCAACGATCGAAGCCGACCAGCTCGAGCGTTCCCGCGTCTTCACCGTCAACGAAGCGCTGCGCTCCGTGCCCGGCGCCTATCCGCGCGACGAAGAAGGCATGGGGCTTAGACCCAACATCGGCTTCCGCGGCATGAACCCGACGCGTTCGACGAAGGTGCTGCTGCTCGAAGACGGCATTCCGCTCGCCTTTGCGCCTTACGGTGACAACGCCACGTACTTCCATCCGCCCGTCGAGCGCTACAGCCGCATCGAAGTGCTCAAAGGCGCCAGCCAAGTCCGCTTCGGACCCCACACGGTCGGCGGCGTCGTCAACTACATCACCCCTCAAGCCCCCGATGCCTTCGAAGGGCAAGCGACAATCGCCGCCGGCAACCGCGGGTACCTGGAGGTCGATGCGACGGTCGGCGGCCCGTTCCTCGGCGGCCGCGCGCTTGCGCATGGCCAGATCAAGGAAAGCGATGGCGCGCGCGACAACACACGTATCCGCGTCAACGACGTAGCGCTCAAGGTCGAATGGGACATTGCGCCCGACCAGGCGTTGACCGCCCGCGTCAGCCGCTACGCGGAGGACAGCAAGATCACCTACTCGGGACTGCGTCTCGCTGAGTTCCAAGCCGACCCTTACGCCAATCCATTCAAGAACGACCGCTACGAAGCCGAGCGCTACGGCGGCGCGCTCAGCCACGCCTGGTTCATCGACGACGCTACGACGCTCAAGACGACACTCTACGGCTCCTACTTCACGCGCGATTGGTGGCGCCAATCCTCGAACTCGGGCCAGCGCCCCAATGACTCGAGCGACCCCGCTTGTGGCAGCCTTGTGAATCTAAGCACGACCTGCGGCAACGAAGGCCGACTGCGCGACTACGTCGCCGCTGGGGCCGAAAGCCGCCTCGCGTTTGAACACACGCTGTTCGGTCTGCCGACGCGCACCGAAACGGGCGTCCGCTACCACGTCGAAGATCAGCACCGCCGCCAATGGAACGGCGATACGCCCTTTGCCAGGTTTCCCGGCGTTGGCGTGAACGCGGGCGTCCGCGAAGACAACGACCGCAACATCTACGCGACTTCGGGCTTCCTCACGACTGAGATCGACCTCGGCGGCTTCCTGATCGAACCCGGCGTCCGCTTCGAGCACATCGAGTTCGAACGTAGAAATCGTCTGAACGGCGCCGAGGGGGAAACCGATCTCGACGTCGTCATTCCGGGCTTGGGGCTTATTTACGAACTCACCGAGAAAGCGGTGATCTACGCCGGCGTCCACAAGGGCTTCTCCCCGCCGCGCGTCGAAGACATCATCTCGAACGTGGACGGCGCAACCGTCGATCTCGCCGAGGAAGAAAGCGTCAACTGGGAACTTGGCGTCCGCGGCGGCATCGCGAACGGTCTCTACGGCGACCTGACCTACTTCCGCATGGACTTCTCGAACCAGATCATCCCGGCAAGCGCCGCCGGCGGCATCGGCAGCATCCTCACGAGCGCCGGCGAAACGCTTCACGAAGGCGTGGAACTGTTGCTGCGCGGCTCGGCCCGCGACGCAGGTCTCTTGGCGCAAGACGATGTCTATTTGCGGACAGCGCTCACCTATGTGCCGACGGCCGAGTTCAAAGGCCGCCGCTTCTCGACGGTTCCGGGCTTCAACTGCGCAGGCATCGTGCCGCCCGTGGAAGGCCCCACCTGCGATCTCATCACCGGCAACCGTCTGCCCTACGCGCCGGAGTGGCTGCTGTCGACAGCCGTCGGCTACGACTGGAACAAGCGCGCCTCGTTCGAGGTCGAAGCGCAGTACACCGGTGCCATGTACACCGACGACCGCGAGACGATTCCGGTCACCGCCGATGGCCAACGCGGCCGTATCAAGAACGCGCTGATCTGGAACGCGACCGTGAACGTCGACATCCCCGACACGCCCTTGACGGCTTACGTGACGGTCAAGAACGTGTTCGACGAAGTCTACGTCGTCGACCAAACGCGCGGCATGATCCCCGGCGCGCCGCGCTTGGTCCAAGCAGGCGTGTCAGTACGATTTTGAATGCGTCACTGCAGCGCACGATACGCTGCTGTTGAAAACTCGAACGCCCGTCCTTTGCGTGCGCCGCGTCTCTCGCGTGCAACGCAAGTCGCCGCGCAGCGCGAGAATCGCGCGCGCTCAAACGAATGTGAAGCGGCGCGGACGAGTGTGTGACCGCGCTGCCAAGCCGTGTGTTTTCATCCGCCGATCACAACGCGGTCATACGACCTTGATCGACGACGGCCACTTCTCCCGCGCGTTCGAATGCCTTCCGAACGCAAACCGCATCTGAGGAGAGACTGATGAGAAAGTCGTTGATCGTACTGTTGCTCGCAGTGTCGAGCTTGCCTCTCGCCGCGCAAGCCAAGCCCGGCGACAGCTTGCTGGGAGTAAATACGGTCGCTGTGCCTTACGGCGACCTAAATCTGTCGCACCCGATAGGTGCACAGACGATGCTGAGGCGCATCAAAGCGGCCGCGACCGAGGTTTGCGGCGCGCCTGGCTCGCACGACTTGCGTGAGCGCAGGGATATCCGCCACTGCATGCGCGACGCGGTCGAAAATGCCCTGGCGCAGCTGCGCGCCCCGCTCGTGACTGCACTCTATCAAGGTCGCGAGGTTCGCGACGAGCAAGTCGCCGTTCGTTAGGCCCAAAAGAAGCCGCCGCGGAGAGCGATCTCCGCGGCGGATGTCGACCGGGCGTCTGCAGTTCTATGCGAACACTTCTTTCAAGAAGTCTGTCGTCGCCGCCCATGAGCGGCGGTCGGCTTGTCTGTCGTACTTGACGCCGCGCTCCGGCGCATTCGCACCTTCGCTTGTGAAGGCGTGGAGCGTGTGCCCGTAGGCGTGGACCTGCCAGTCGGCTTTCGCCGCCGTCATCTCTTTGGCCAAGGCCAGTACCGAGTCCGGCGTCGCCATCGGGTCGTCCCACCCGTGCAGCACAAGAACTTTCGTCTTGATCGGCGCTTGCGGCCCCAAATTCGGCGGCGTGAATAGCCCGTGCATGCTCACGACGCCCCGCACGTCGCCCGTGCCCGAACGCGCCACGTCGAGAACGCACAGCCCGCCAAAGCAGTAGCCGATCATGGCGATGCGGTTCGGATCCACCGACGGATGAGCCTTCGCAGCCTGAACAGCTGCAAAAAGCCGCTGCTTCAGCTTCCCCCGATCGTTCAGCCAAGGTCCCATCAGCGCACTATTGTCGCCCATCGGATCTCCTTTGATCCCCTTGCCATAGACGTCGAGCGCAAATCCCACATAGCCCATGCTGGCGCACGCATCGGCCACCTGGCGCTCTTGATCGAATATTCCCGCCCACGCGTGTGAGATCAAAACGCATGGCTTCTTCGCGCCCGGCTCATGGGCAATGTAGCCTTCGCAAACCGTGCTGCCGTCCTTGTATTCCAGGGACTCTTTGCGCATCGCCAACTTCTCCTCGTTCGTGACTGTGATGGAGGCACACTAGCAAATCGCCGACCCACCTATGCAAGAACCGCATGGGTTGCAGGCACGTCATAATCCACACGCGAAGGTGACCCACCGGCACGTGATGGTGATCATCTTTTTTTCCGAACCGACTCATACTATCTGCGTCCTAAGCCGCCTGACCAACGGCAGGACGCTTTGGGGAACCAATCTTTTGAGGAGAGACCACAATGAGAATGCAGTTTATTGCTGCCGCGCTCGCCGCGATAACGCTTTCCACCGCCGCGCAAGCTGACTCGATCCAAGCCTATGGCGACGCCGTTAGCGTCGACATCCGCTATGGCGACCTCGACGTGAAACGCCCGGCCGGCGCCGAGATCTTGCTCAGCCGCGTGAAACACGCAGCGACGGTCGTCTGCGGTGGCGTCCCAAGCATCCGCTCGTTGCGCGAACGCCGGGAGTTCAAGGCCTGCTTCAACGAAACGACCAAGAACATCGTCAACGACCTCAACATGCCGCTCGTCAACGCGGTGTACCTGCAAAAGGTCGAGGAAGACCGCTTCGCAGCGGCTGATTGAACAGTCCCGCCGGCGCCGAAGGGCCTCCAAAAAGGGGGCCCTTCTGCCGTTGCGGCCCGCTTTGACCGCTGCCCTCACCTTTGCTAGAAGCGCGCGCCGTCGGCAAAGCAGGTGCTTCGCCGGGCGAGGCAAGCCACAAATCCCGCGTAAGCCCAAAGGCGACGCGAGATGGGTCCCGAGGGGGATGGCATGGAACGGATGATGACGCTCTTCATATCGGCACGAATTAGCCGCGCGACCGCCTAGACCGCGGATCGCTCCCAAGCCCGCGTGCGCGCGGCAGCCGGCATTTCGTCAACGCAATCGAAGAGCATTCCCATGACCACTGACACCGCCCAACCGGCGCGCGAATACAAAGACACGTTGTTCCTGCCCGACACCGACTTCCCGATGAAGGCGGGCCTGCCGAAGGCTGAGCCCGAGTGGCTGGCCTGGTGGGAAAAGATCGGCTTCTACAAGCGCCTGCGCGAAACCGCGAAAGGCCGCCCGAAGTTCATCTTCCACGACGGCCCGCCCTACGCGAACGGCCACATCCACCTCGGCACCGGCATGAACAAGATCCTGAAGGATTTTGTCGTGCGCTCCCAAGGCATGCTGGGCAACGACGTGCCCTACATCCACGGCTGGGACTGTCACGGCCTGCCGATCGAATGGAAGGTCGAGGAGAAGTACCGTGCCGCGGGCCAGGACAAAGACAAGGTTCCGCTGATCGAGTTCCGCAAGGAATGCCGCGACTTCGCAAACCACTGGCTGAACGTCCAACGCGCGGAGTTCAAGCGCTTGGGCTCAACTGGCGAATGGGACAACCCGTACGTCACGATGGCGCCGAAGAGCGAAGCCATCATCGTGCGCGAGATCCAGAAGTTCGCCATGAACGGCGCGCTCTATCGCGGCTCGAAGCCCGTGATGTGGTCGGTCGTCGAGAAAACCGCCCTCGCCGAAGCCGAGGTCGAGTACCACGAGAAACTCTCGCCGACGATCTTCGTGAAGTTTCAGGTTAAGAGCGGTGCAACGGGCGATGTCGCGAAGGCTAAGATCGTCATCTGGACGACCACCCCGTGGACGATCCCTGGCAACCGCGCGATCTGCTACTCGCCGAAAATCTCCTACGGCCTCTACCGCGTGACCGCGGTGGGCGAGGGGAGTGGCGCAGCCGTGGGTGAACTGCTTCTGCTCGCCGACACGCTTGCCGATACTGCGAAGAACGCGGCAAAGATCGAGGCCTGGGAGCGCGTGAGCGACGCGGACCCGGCAGGCCTCGTCTGCGCGCATCCGTTCGCAGGCCAAGGCTATGACTTCCCGGTTCCGCTTTTCGCGGGCGAACATGTGACCGACGACACCGGCACGGGTTTCGTTCACACGGCACCCGGCCACGGCGAAGAAGACTTCGAAATCTGGATGCAGAACCCCAAGGCGCATCCGAAAGAAGGGCCGCCGATCCCCTTCACCGTGTCGGAAGACGGCTCGTTCTATGCGCACGTGCCGATCTTCGCGGGCAAGAAAGTGTTGAATCCGGACGGCAAGGACGGCGACGCGAACGGCGCCGTCATCGGCGAACTGATCAAGGCAGGCGCGCTGCTCGCAAAGGGCAAGCTGCGCCACGACTATCCGCACTCCTGGCGCTCGAAGGCGCCGGTCATCTTCCGCAACACGCCGCAGTGGTTCATCGCGATGGACCGCCCCATCGCGAACCTGGGCGGCAAGACGCTGCGCGAACTCGCATTGAAAGCGATCGACGACACGAACTTCGTACCGGCCCAAGGCCGCAACCGCCTACGCGCCATGGTCGAGAAGCGGCCCGATTGGGTGATCTCGCGCCAGCGCGCCTGGGGAGTCCCGATCCCGATCTTCGTGCGCAAAGCCGATGGCGAGATCCTGCGCGATGCCGACGTCAATGCGCGCGTCGCGGCAGCAGTGGAAAAGGGCAGCACGGACGTGTGGTTCACCACCGACCCGCAAGACTTCCTGGGCGACAAGTACAAGGCCGCCGACTTCGAGAAGGTCGACGACATCATCGACGTTTGGTTCGAGTCCGGCTCGACCCACGCCTTCGTCATCGAATCCGAAATCGGCTGGCCGGCGGACCTCTACCTCGAAGGCTCTGACCAGCATCGCGGCTGGTTCCAATCCTCGCTGCTCGAAGCGTGCGGCACGCGCGGCCGCGCGCCGTTCAAGACCGTGCTCACCCACGGCTTCGTGCTGGATGAAAAGGGCTACAAACAGTCGAAGTCGATGGGCAACACCGTCGAACCGCAAAAAGTCGCCGAGCAGAACGGCATCGAGATTATGCGGATCTGGGCAGCGTCGTCCGATTTCACGGAAGACCTGCGGCTGGGCCCGGAGATCCTGAAGGCAAACGTCGAGAGCTACCGCAAACTCCGCAACACGATGCGCTACATCCTGGCGAACCTGAGCGGCTTTGCGGACGGCGAACGCGTCGCGGCCAAGGACATGCCCGAACTCGAACGCTGGATGCTGCACCGCCTGAGCGAACTCGATCAAACGGTCCGCCAAGGCTATGCGGCATTCGACTTCAACCGCGTGTTCACGGCGCTCTTCAACTTCTGCACCACCGACCTGTCGGCGATCTACTTCGACATCCGCAAGGACACGCTGTACTGCGATGCGCCCTCGTCGCTCCGCCGGCGCGCCGCGCGCACGGTTCTCGACCACCTGTTCAACCACCTAACGGCATGGCTCGCGCCAGTCATGGTGTTCACGATGGAAGAGGTCTGGCGCACGCGTCACAAGGGCGAGTTCGACAGCGTCCACCTGCGCACGTTCCCAGCCGTGCCGGGGGAATGGTCCAACAAACCGCTCGCTGAGAAATGGCAGCGCATCCGCGATTTGCGCCGCGTCGTCACCGGCGCGCTCGAAGTCGCTCGCCGCGAAAAGACAATCGGAGCGAGTCTCGAGGCGTTTCCGACCCTTCACGTTGCAGACGCGAAGGACGCAGAGCTGCTGAAGTCGATCGACCTTGCCGAAATCGCCATCACATCCGGTGCCGCCGTTTCAACCGGCCCAGCCCCCGCCGATGCCTTCAAGATCGAAGACGTCCAGGGCGCTGCTGTCGTTTTTGCCAAGGCCCCGGGTTCGAAATGCGCCCGCTGCTGGCGTATCCTGCCCGAGGTAGGCAAAAGCGCTGTCCACCCGCATCTCTGTCTTAGATGCGAAGGCGCCGTCGCGGAGCATGACGCCAAGTGATGACGTGGCTGAAGAAACTAAACGCGCCGCAACTGGGTTACCTGGTTGCGGTGCTCACGCTGGTCTTGGATCAAGGCTGGAAACTAACGTTTCTGCACGCGCTCGGCTGGATCGAAACTCTCAGCGGCAGTGTCGCCGGACCCAACATTGAGATACTTCCGTTCTTCTCCATCGTAATGGTGTGGAACAAGGGCATCTCTTACGGTTTGTTACAGGCCGACACCGGGTTCGAGCGCGCGCTCCTGGCAATTTTCGCACTCGGCATAACTGGCTTCCTCATTTGGTGGTTGCGGGGTATCAAGGACACACGATTGGCGCTTTCCCTGGGGCTGATCATTGGCGGCGCCGTAGGAAATGTGATCGACCGCATCCTTTACGGCGCCGTTGCGGACTTTTTTTATCTGCACACTTTCGATAAAAGTACGGGCTGGTATGTATTCAATATCGCCGACACGGCGGTGGTGATCGGCGTCGCGATCATGGTACTTGACCTTGTGATCAGCGAATGGCGTGCGCGCACGCGCACGAAGGAGGATCGGACGTGACGATAGTTCTGGGTAAGCTTGCTCCTGTGTCCGGACAAGCCCTTGTCATTGTGATCGTTGGCGCGCTCGCGCTCAGTGGCTGTGGGGGCGTGAAGGAATCTCTCGGCGCCGCCAAGCAAGCGCCGGACGAAACCGCGGTCACCACGCGCGCGCCGCTGGTCGTGCCCGCGACTTTCGACCTAAAGAACCCGCAACCCGGTGCTCCGCGCCCGCAAGACGCCGATGTGGCCACGGCCGCGCAAAAGGTCTTGGGTGGCCCGCCGAAACAAACCGTTGCCTCCGAAGGCGAGCAAGCGCTCTTGAGCGCAAGCGGCGCCACAAAGGCCGATCCGAAAATTCGTCAGGATCTGCGCAACGAGGTGCTCCAAGCCGGCAAGCGCAAATCCTACGCCGACGGCGTGCTGTTCTGGCGCGGCAAGAAGGGCGACCCCGGCAACCCGCTCGACGCCGGTGAGGAAGCTCAACGCCTGAACGTGGCGATGCCCGCCAAACCCGCGGAAGCCACAATTGAAAAAGGCACCGGCACGACGGAAGCCGCGCCCGCCGAAAAGAAAAAGAAGGAAGAGTCGGGCGGCTGGTTCGACTGGTTCTAAAGCAATCCACAGCTGTGGATGAGGTTCACGGGGGCGGTTTTCCGCCCCCGTTTGCTTTCGCGCCAAACGCTTCCCCCTCAGGGGGGGAAGCGCTAAGTGATGTGCCCATGACCTTGTTCACCCACAATATTGCCCCGGCCCTCGCGCTGCCGAAGCTGCGCGCCGCTTTCGACAAACGCTTGGCCGAGAGCCAAGCCGCGTTGGCCCACTGGCGCACTGCGCAAAGCCCCGACTTCGCCGCGCTTCGTCATTCCGTGGACTCCACGGACGACCTGGCCCGCGCCGCCGAAGTCGCCGAGCACCTGATGAAGAACACGACCGACCTCGTCGTCTTCGGCATCGGCGGCTCGAGCCTGGGTGCCCAAACGCTGGCCCAGTTGGCCTTCTGGAGCACCGAGGCTTACAAGCCCCGCACCGGCCACCCGCGCCTGCATATCGTGGAGGGCATCGACAGCGCAGTCTTCCGCACGATGCTGACGCTGCTCGACCTGCGCACCACGCGCTTCTTCATCGTCTCGAAGTCAGGCTCGACCACCGAAACGCTGATGCAGCTCCTCGTGGCCATCGAAGCTCTGGAGGAAGAGGGCGGCGGCAAATACCTCAAGCACCACTTCGCCGGCATGGTGGAAGAAGGCGCGAACCCGCTTCGCGCGATCCTAACCGACATGGGCGCGCCGATCATCGCGCACGACCCGAACCTCGGCGGTCGCTTTTCCGCGTTCTCAAGCGTTGCCCTCGTTCCTGCACTGGTCGCAGGCCTCGACGCCAAAGCAATCCGCGCCGGCGCCCTTGAAACACTGAACGCGGCGATGGCCGGCTCGGCGCCCGCCATTGACGGTGCAGCGCTCAGCGTCGCCGCCCGCGACGTGGGCCTCTCGCAAAGCGTCATGTGGGTCTATCGCGATCGCCTCGCGCGGTTGCCGAAATGGTGGCGCCAACTCTGGGCCGAAAGTCTCGGCAAGAACGGCCAAGGCACGACCCCGATCGACGCCCAAGGCCCGGTCGACCAGCACAGCCAGCTCCAACTCTACCTCGATGGTCCGAACGACAAGCTGTTCACGCTCATCGACGCCCCAGCCCTCTCCGACGCGAAGGCGAGCAAGGCCTGGGCGGAAAAACACGACCTTCCTCTGCTCGCCGGTCGCGGCATGTCCGATGTCGTCGCCGCCCAAGTCCGCGCAACCGCCGAAACGCTCGCGAACGCGGGCAGGGCGGTGCGTCGCATCTCGTTCGCTGCGCCGCTCGATGAGCGCTACCTCGGCGCGCTAATGATGCATTTCATTCTGGAGACGCTGATCGCGGCCCGGCTCTGGAACGTTGACCCGTTCGGCCAACCCGCCGTGGAAGCAGGCAAGCACCTCACGCGGAAATTCCTGGAAGGCAAAGCGTGAAGATCCGCCGCCTCGCCGAGGGCACGATCAACCGCATCGCCGCGGGTGAAGTGGTCGAGCGCCCGGCCTCTGCGGTGAAGGAACTCGTCGAAAACGCGATCGACGCGGGTGCCCGCAACGTCGAGATCGCGATCGCGGGCGGCGGCATGAGCCTGATCCGCATCGCCGACGATGGCATCGGCATGAGCGCGGAAGAGTTGACGCTCGCCGTCGAACGCCACGCAACCTCGAAGCTCCCCCGCGACGAAGCCGGGGCCGACGACCTCATGTCGATCGCAACCTTAGGCTTCCGCGGCGAGGCGCTTCCCTCGATCGGCGCCATCGCAAGGCTCACCATCACCTCGCGCGCGAAGGGCGCCAAGGAAGCGTTCGCCATCACCGTCGAAGGCGGCAAGGTCTCGGGCCCTCGTCCTGCGCCGTTCGAAGGGCACGGCCAGCACGGCACGATCGTCGAAGTCCGCGACCTCTTCTACGCGACGCCCGCGCGCCTCAAGTTCCTGAAGTCCGAACGCGCCGAAACCGCGGCCGTCATCGAAATCGTGAAGCGCCTCGCGCTCGCCCGCGCCGACGTCGGCTTCCGCCTCGCCACCGAAGAGCGCACGGTCGTCAAAGCCGTCGCCGAACCCGGCGACCTGTTCGACGGCAGGCTCCGCCGCTTGGCCGCCATCCTCGGCGCCGACTTCGCCGAGAACGCACTTCCCGTCGATGTCGCGCGCGAAAACACAAAGCTCAGCGGCTACGCGGGTCTGCCGACTTACGCCCGCGGCACGGCCGCTCAACAATTCCTGTTCGTGAACGGACGCCCCGTCCGCGACAAGCTCATCGTTGGCGCCGTGCGCGGCGCCTATGCCGACGTGCTCGCGCGCGACCGCCACCCGGTCGTGGCACTGTTCCTCGATCTCCCGGCGCACGACGTCGACGTCAACGTCCACCCTGCGAAAACCGAAGTCCGCTTCCGCGACGCAGCCCTGATCCGCGGCCTGATCGTAAGCGCCTTGAAGGCAGCGATCCACGCAGGCGGAACGCGCACATCGACGACGGTCGCGACCAGCACGCTTGAACGCCTCGCGCCGACGCAAACCTACGCCTTCGCCGAACCGCGCCCGAGCCCAGGCCTGCTGCGCGAAGCCGCCGCGCTCTACGAACCGTTACAGCGCGGCTTCATCGACGCCCCGCCGCTCGCAAGGCCCCTCGACCAGCCGCAGGCCCCGCCGCCAAACGCTGAGCGTTTCCCCTTGGGCGTCGCGCGCGGCCAGGTGCACAACACCTACATCGTCGCGCAAACCGGCGACGGCATCGTTATCGTTGATCAGCACGCAGCTCACGAGCGTCTGATGCTCGACCGCATGCAGCGCGCAATCGCCGCCAAAGGCATCGAACGTCAAGCGCTGCTGATCCCCGAAGTCGTGGACCTCGACGGCCCCTCCGTCGACCGCCTGACAAGCCGCGCCGGCGAGCTCGCCGAACTAGGCCTCATCCTCGAACAATTCGGCGCCGACGCCGTCCTCGTTCGCGAAGTCCCAGCCCTCCTGAAAGGAGGCGACATCAAAGGCCTGGTCCAAGACCTCGCCGACGAAATCGCCGAATACGGAAGCAGCCTCTCCCTCAAAGAACGCCTCGACGAAATCTGCTCGACCATGGCCTGCCACAGCGCGGTGAGGGCAGGGCGAAGCCTCACCCTCGAAGAAATGAACGCGCTGCTCCGCGAAATGGAACAAACCCCGCTCAGCGGCCAATGCAACCACGGCCGTCCGACGTACGTGGAACTGAAGCTAGCGGACGTCGAAAAGCTCTTCGGCCGCCGCTAGGCTCAGGTCGAAGCCCAGCGCTGGGGGTTGAACGCTGCTGCCAACGACGCCAAGTAATGTCGACAGGGAGGCTCGATGGACTTTCAGAGCGTGATCACTCTGGCCGCCGGGCTCGCGTTGGTGAGCGTGGTCATGGCGTACTGGCTGGCCGCGTACGGCATGGTGATGGAATCTCGCTTCGGGCGGGTAGTCTTCAGCTGCACCGTTCTGTCGGCTGGCCTGTGGGTTTTCCTCAGCGAGATCACACCCCGTGCGTTGCGCACGCTTGGCGTTTCATCGTTCGATCTTGCCCTTCTCCTCGTCGGGGCGGTCTTCCTTGCCGGTGCCGTCGCGGCCTTCTTCGACCTTGTCGGTTGGTTGCGCGGCGAATGGCGCACGCCGCCGCCATTCGAGTAGCGCACGTGAGCTACCGCCCTGCGTAATACACCCCCGGCTTCCGCGGAAAGAACGGCGCCACAAGCTTCGACGGTTTGAACGGCTTCCACGTCCCCCACTTCTGCCCGAGCCGATCCGCAATTACCCACAGCGCCGGCGGGTGAAACCCGAGCCCGATATGCGTCGAGCGCACCTCGATGTTCTCCCGACCCTCCCCCTCACGTTCGAGGCACGCCTTCCACGCGACCACGCCATCAGCCTTCGTGTAGATCGCCGTTGCCGGCACGGGAATTGGTTCGGCAAGTTGTTTGATCCGTTCCGGATTGCGCGGCACGTCCTCGCCCGTCAGGATTTTCCAGATCACACCGACATTGTTCGCGGTCGGATCGGCGAACGGACTGCCCAGTGTGATCACCATCCGCACATCGTCCGGAACCTGCCGCGCAATCTCGCGCGCCATGATCCCGCCACGGCTCCAACCGATCAGCGTCACCTCGGCTTTGTGCTTCGCCTTCAGCGCCTTGATCTGCGCGATCACCGCTGGCAAATCCTCGCCCGGCTTGCGAACGTTCAGCCCGCGCTTCCACCCGTGCACGTCGTAGCCGAGCAGCGACAAGTACCGTCGGAGCAACAACGTCGACCGGTCGTCCGCTCCAAACCCGGGCAGCACGATAATCCCATGCTTCCGCCCGCGCGGCGCCGTCATCAGAAATGGCGCCGTCACGAACAGCGTCGGAATGTCGATCAGCCCCCACGGTTCCAAAAGCAAGAACCGCCGCGGCGGCGGCGAAAGCGGCTCGTCGGTCATGGGGCAAGCTTATCACACATGTCGCGCGTCAGCGTCGAAAGATGTCTCACACAATGAAACAATGACACAATGAAGGAAAGTTTATTGGCGCGCAGCGCGAGTTCGACGCTGACAGCGCGCTAACGCGCGCGAACGATCACTCTCATAGTTTCATTGTTCCATTGTGTGAGTCATTCTTTGGGACAGTCAGCAACACCACCTTCGTATCGCCATAAGTCCGCTCGTCGAGTGCCGAAAACCCCGCAGGCACCACCAACGCCTCATCTGCCGCCATCTCGGCAACAACGATCGCCGTCTCGGCCAGCCACCCGCCGTCGCGCGCGCTCGCGAGCGCAAGCTCCACGAGCCCCTTGCGATACGGCGGATCGAGAAACACGAGATCGAACGGACCGCCAGCATTCGCCGGCATCTCGCTCAACCCCGTCGCGTCGCGCCGCCAGATCTTCGTGGCCCCCGTCGCATGCGCGGCCTCGACGTTCCGCCGCACCAACGCCCGGCTCTCCGCGTGATCGTCGACGAAGAGCACATACTTCGCCCCGCGCGACAGCGCCTCCAGCCCAAGCGCACCCGTACCCGCAAACAGATCGAGCACCCGCGCACCTTCGACCGTAAACCCAACCCCGAAATCGTTGTGCGCGAGTACGTTGAACAGCGCCTCGCGCACGCGGTCCGACGTCGGCCGTACGCGCGCGTCCTTCGGCGTGGCGAGCGAAAGGCCCCGATGCTTGCCGGCAACGATCCGCATTAGGCCCAGCCCGCACCCTTCTTGATGCCGAGCAATTCGCGAAACGTCTTCGTGGGAATCTCGTCCACCTGGCCTTCTTTCAGCTGCCCCAAATGAAACGGCCCGAACGTCACGCGGATCAGCCGGTTCACCTTCACCCCGATATGCTCCATCAAGCGCCGCACCTCGCGGTTCTTGCCCTCTTTGAGCGCGATCGTCGCCCACGCGTTGCCGCCTTGCTGACGATCCATCTTCGCCTCGACAGGCTGATAGCGCACGCCGTCGATTTCCACGCCCTTCAAGATCCGGTCGAGATCCTCTTGCGTCAGCTTCCCGAACACGCGCACGCGATAGCGCCGGATCCACCCGCCGGACGGCAGCTCCAACTTGCGTGCCAGCTCGCCATCGTTCGTGAGCAGCAGCAACCCTTCCGAATTGTAGTCGAGCCGCCCGATTGAAATCACCCGCGGCATGCCTGCCGGCAGGCTCTCGAACACCGTCGCGCGACCTTTCTCGTCGCGGTGCGTTGTCACAAGCCCTTTGGGCTTGTGATAGCGGAAGAGCCGTGCCCGCTCCGGCTCCTTCACCGGCTTCCCGTCGACGGTGATCTTCGCCCCGGCCTTAACCTTGAACGCAGGCGTGGATAGCTTGTGACCGTCGACAGTCACCCGCCCCTCCGCAATCAACCGCTCAGCATCCCGGCGCGAGCAAACGCCCGCCCGCGCTAACACTTTTGCGATCCGGTCGCCGTCTTCCGCCTCTTTGTCGCTCATGGCCGGGGTTGTACCAGGAAGCTCGAAACGGCATACGGAAATGATGACGCAAGCCGACGACCGTTGGATGGATGTCGCCCTCGCCGAGGCCGAGGCCGCGGCCGCGCGCGGCGAGGTACCGGTGGGCGCCGTGCTCGTGGGCCCGAACCCCGGCGAGATGCTCGCCTCCGCCGGAAACACGATCGTCGAAACCAAGGACCCGACCGCGCACGCCGAGATGCTGGTCATCCGCTCGGCCGCCAAGCGTCTCGGCAACGAACGCCTCGTCGGCGCGACGCTCTACGTAACACTCGAACCCTGCGCGATGTGCGCGGGCGCGATCTCCTTCGCCCGCATCAAGCGCGTGGTCTACGCGGCACCAGACCCGAAGGGCGGCGCCGTCGCCCACGGCCCCAAGTTCTTCGAACAGCCGACCTGCCATCACCGGCCCGAGGTTGTGCGCATGGGCAGCGACACGGAGGCCAAGGCGGCGACGCTTCTCAGGGACTTTTTCCGTGCCCGGCGTTGATCTAGGCCCTGGAGGCGCACGGCCCACCCCGCTAAGGTCCCCCATCGATATTGAAACAGGAGGACCAGATGGATTTCGACTACACCCCCCGCCAAAAGGAATGGATGCGCCGCGTCGGCGAGTTCATGGACAAGTACGTCCACCCGGCGGAGAAGGTCTACAACGACCAGATGGCCGAAGCCCGCGCGAAGGGCAATCCGTGGATCGTCGTGCCGGTCGTCGAGGAGCTGAAGGCCAAAGCAAAGGCGCAAGGCCTTTGGAACCTGTTCCTCAACGAAAGCAAACACGGCGCGGGGCTGACGAACCTCGAATACGCGCCGCTCGCCGAAATGATGGGCGGCGTCGGCTTCGCATCGGAAGTGTTCAACTGCTCGGCGCCCGACACCGGCAACATGGAAGTGCTGGAGCGCTACGGCAACGAAGCGCAGCAGAAGAAGTGGCTGACGCCGCTCCTCGCGGGCGAAATCCGTTCGGCCTTCATCATGACGGAGCCTGAGGTCGCCTCATCCGACGCGTCGAACATCCGCACGCGTATCGAACGCCAAGGCGATCATTACATCATCAACGGCCGCAAGTGGTGGTCCTCGGGCATGGGCGATCCGCGCTGCAAGATCATGATCGTGATGGGCAAGACCGACCCCAGCGCTGACAAGTATCGCCAGCAAAGCCAAATCCTCGTCGAAACGAACACGCCGGGCGTCCACGTCAAGCGCATGCTGCCCGTGTTCGGCTTCGACGATGCGCCGCACGGCCACGCCGAAATCGTGTTCGAGAACGTCAAGGTTCCGGTTGAGAACATGATCCTGGGCGAAGGCCGCGGCTTCGAGATCGCGCAAGGGCGCTTAGGCCCGGGCCGCATCCACCACTGCATGCGCACGATCGGCGCTGCCGAACGCGCGCTGGCCTCGATGTGCAAACGCTTGATGACGCGCGAAGCATTCGGCAAGCGCATCTCCGAACACTCGGTGTGGGAGCAGCGCGTGGCCGAGGCGCGCATCAACATCGAGATGTGCCGCCTGCTCACGCTGAAGGCCGCCGACATGATGGACAAGGTCGGCAACAAGGTCGCCCGCACCGAAATCGCGATGATCAAAGTCGCCGCGCCGCGTATGGCGTTGCAGGTGATCGACGACGCGATCCAAGCCTGGGGCGGCGCCGGCGTGACGACGGACTCCGGGTTGGCACGCCTCTATGCCGGTCAGCGCACGCTGCGCCTCGCCGACGGCCCGGACGAAGTGCACAACCGCACGATCGCACGGCTTGAGTTCGGCAAGCACTCCAACCAAATGCGCATGGAAGCGGCGGAGTAGGCCCGCCCGCAGGCATCGGCAAGTCAAGGCGCACCTCAACGGTGCGCCTTTTTTTGCGGTGCCGATCCTGGCGAAGCTACGCGAAGGGTATTACCGCGCTAACGGCGGGCTCAAGCCGCCCGAGTCGCGCTCTTCGCCAGCGGAAGGGTCACGGTCACCGTCGTGCCGTGTCCCTCTTGGCTTTCAAGCGCGAACTGCCCGCCGTGCAGCTGCGCGAGCGACTTGACGAGCGCAAGACCCAACCCCGAACCGCCATGTGCGCGTGCCGGATCGTTCGAGACCTGCTCGAACGGGTGCGCCAGCCGCGGCAGGATGTCGGCCGGAATTCCGATGCCGTTGTCGCGCACGACGAGGCGCATGTAGTCGTCCTCAGCCGACGCCTCGATCTCGATCGCGCCGCCGGAATTGGTGAACTTGACCGCGTTCGATACCAGGTTGAGCAAGATTTGTTTGAACGCACGCGGATCGGCCGCCAGAACCAAATCGTCCGGCGTCACACGCGTGTTGATCGTCACCTGCCGGTCTTCCGCGCGCATCGCAAGCAGCCGGACGCTGTTTGCGATCACCTCGCTTGCCGAGAATTCCTCGATGTGCAGTTCGAATTTTCCGGCCTCGATCTTCGACATGTCGAGCAGGTCGTTGATGAGATCGAGCAGCAGGCTGCCCGACTCGTGGATCAGCTTCGCATACTCGCCATAGCGCTCGTTGCCGAGCGGGCCGAACATCTCGCGGCCGATAATGTCCGAGAACCCCATAATCGCATTTAAGGGCGTGCGAAGCTCATGGCTCATATTGGCCAAGAAACGCGATTTTGTGTGGCTTGCGAACTCCGCCCGCTCGCGCGCGGCTTGCAATACGCTTTCGTGCTTCTTGTGCTCGGTCACGTCGCGTGAGATCGAGATCGCGCCCAAGTGATCGCCCGTCGCCGGATCGAACACGAAACGTACCCGCGTTTCCGCCCAAACATAGTGACCCTGAGTGTTTAGGAGGCGGTGCGTCAGCGTCGCGGTTCTACGGTTGTCCCGCGCCTCCTGGAGCACACGCTTGACCATATCGAGGTCGTCCGGATGGCAGCGTGTATACGCAGGCTCTCGCAAATACTCGTCCGGCTCGCACCCGAGCAGCTGAAGCACAGCCGGCGATACAAAGACCGGCGAGCCGTCGCGCTCATGACGGACGATCATATCCGTCGCCTCCTCGGCGAGGAAGCGATAGGCGGCCTCGCGCGCGCGTGTCTCGAGCACCGCGGCGACTTCCGCCGTCACGTCGCGCACCACGCCCAGCAACGCCACAACCTTGCCCGCCGCGTCGCGTTCAACGTCGCCATGAGTATCGATCACGCGCTCGCCGTGTCCGACATCGATGCGGCAGCGATAGTGGAAAGGTTTGCCGTCGGCCATGCCGCTTGCAACGCCAAGCGCCACCGCGACACGATCGTCTTCGTGAATATGCCGAACCAGATAGTCCGCCGACGGTTTCACGCGCGCCGGATCAAGGCCCAAAAGCGCAAAGAAGCCCGGTGACCAGTGCGGATCCGCCTCGCCCACTTGGTGCCGCCAATAGCCCATGTTTGCCGCGCGCTCGGCCAGCGCAAAGTGCGCCCCGAGTTCGAGCAGCTGCACGGCCTGAGAGGTTGGCGGCTTCAGGGACATGGGCCTAGGTTCACGCAACACCAACGCAGCCTACGGGTATTGCGTAAACTTGCGCTGAGTAACGATGCTTAAGCGCCGGTTAATCGCGCGACTAACCTGCCGTGCGCGCTAGCCGCCAAGCGCGCTCGGCAAGGAATTGGCAAGTATTTCCGAACTGAGCTGCGGTTTCCGAGCTCGCGTTCCCGTCGAGCCCGCGCTTGTAAACACCTTGCGCGATCGAGGCGAGCCGGAAGATCGCAAAGCTCAGATAGAACGCCCAGTTCTCGATCCGATCGCGCCCCGCGCGCGCGCAGTACTTCGCAAGATACTCGGCCTCCGAGGGGATGCCCGTTGCCGCAAAGTCGACACCCACAAGCCCACCTTGGCGCGGGTTCTGCACGTGATAGCCCATGCAGTTGTACGCAACGTCTGCCAGCGGATGCCCGATCGTCGAAAGCTCCCAATCGAGCACCGCGATCATGCGCGGCTCGCTGGGGTGAAAGATCGTGTTCTCAAGCCGGTAGTCGCCATGCGCGATCGAAACGCTGTCGTCGGCCGGAATGTTGTGCGGCATCCACTCGATCAGCTTTTCCATCTCCGCAATCTGATCGGTCTGCGCCGCCCGGTACTGCGTGATCCAGCGCGCGATCTGCCGGTCGAAGTAGTTGCCGGGTCTCCCGAAGTCGCCAAGCCCAACGCGCGCGAAGTCCACCTTGTGCAGCCGCGCCATAACGTCGTTCATGCTGTCATAGATCGCCGCGCGCTCGGCCGGAGCGACGTCGGGCAACCGCGGATCGCGGAAAATGCGTCCCTCGAGAAAGTCCATCACATAAAACGAAGTGCCGACGACGCTCTCGTCCTCGCACAGCACATGCATCGTGGGCACCGGTACGTCGGTTGCGGCCAGCGCCTTCATGATCCGGTATTCGCGATCGACCTGGTGCGCACTCTTGAGCAATACGCCAGGCGGCTTCTTGCGCATCACATAGCGCTTGCCACCGGCCGAGAGCAGGAACGTCGGGTTCGACTGCCCGCCGCCGAATTGCTGCACCGCGAGCGTGCCTTCGAAGGCCGGCATATTGGCCCTTAGATAGCGCTCCAGCGCCGCCTCGTCGAAGCGGTGCGCAGCGCGAACGGCTCCGGGCTCGTAGCTCATGGGTTCACGCAGTCGCACATCGCCGGATCAATCCTTCGCACCCGCACGCTTCGCGTAGTGCCAACCAAGTTCGGCAAGCGGCTTGACCGATGCCGCCATCGTCGTTGCATGCGCGCTCGCGGCGGTTCCATCGCGCACGCGCCCGGCGATCCCCTGCAAGATGCCGGCGATGCGGAAGAAGTTGTAGGCGAAATAGAAGTCGAGTCCCTCGATCCCCGGCCGTCCCGTGCGCTTGCAATACATCGCGACATACTCGCTCTCCGTCGGAATGCCGAGCGCGGGCAGATCGGCATCCGACAGGCTGCCTGTTCCCCCGCCGGTCCCGCCCGCAGGCATGCGCCACTGCATGATGTGATAGGTGAAATCCGCAAGCGGATCGCCGATTGTCGAGATCTCCCAATCGAGCACCGCCAACACCTTCGGTTCGGTCGGATGCAGGATCATATTGTCGAGCCGGTAGTCTCCGTGCACGATCGCCGCGCGCTCGCCCGGCGGAATATGCTCGGGCAACCAGGCCATCAGCTTGTTCATCGCCGGTATGGATTCGGTCTCGGAGGCGACATACTGCTTGCCCCACCGCGAAATCTGCCGCGCGAAATAGCTCCCGGGCTTCCCGAAATCCTCAAGCCCCAATTTCACGTGATCGAGCTGATGCAATTTCGCGAGCGTTTCGTTCATCGCGTCGTAAATGGCGTGTCGCTGTTTCGGCTCCAGGCCGGGCAGCTGCGGCTCCCAGATGACCCGTCCCTCAACGCACTCCATCACATAGAACATCGTGCCCACGATGCTCTCGTCCTGACAAAGCACGTAAGGTTTCGGCACCGGAAACCCGGTCGGATAAAGCGCCGAGATAATCCGAAACTCCCGGTCGACCGCATGCGCCGACGGCAACAGCTTCCCGGGCGGCTTACGCCGAAGCACATACTTGGCCTTCGGCGTGATCAGTTGATAGGTGGGATTGGATTGCCCCCCCTTGAATTGCCTGATCGAAAGCGGCCCCTCGAACCCCTTGATGTGTTCGCTCAGATAAGCCTCAAGCTTCGCAACATCCAGCGCATGCTGCGGCGTCACCTCTTTGGTGCCGCTGAACTGTTCCTGACGCGACGGTTGAGACATGGGCGTGGGCCTCGCTGATTTGCGGGCCACATTCATAACCATTCCGGGCGGGGAGGGAAGGGCGCTTTTCCGATGTCCGGCCACGAGAAGAAAGGAATCTCACACAGTGAAACAATGAAACGATGGCGCGCCTACGGCGCGCTGTCGTCCGGTTGCTTCCACACGTGAATGCTGGTCAGGTCCGCTCGCACGTTGATCACCCTTTGGGCGCCTTTCTTGAAGGTCGCGGCTCCAAAGTTAAGCAGGAGGCCAAGCGGTAGGTGGAGCAGCCTTAGGTAGGTCAAAACTTGCTTCGGATGCACAGGTGCAACCTTCTCAACGGACTTCAACTCGATCAGCAGCCTGCCTTCGATGAGCAAATCCGCCTTGAAGACATCCTCCAATCGGATGCCCCCGTAGACGAGCGGAATCGGCTTTTGCCGTTCTACCTGTAGTCCTTGCTTCGCCAGCAGCTCTGCCATCACGGCCTCATAGGCCGACTCCAAAAGTCCTGGCCCAAGGGCGCGATGAATTGCTAGGCCAACCCCAAGTGCGTAGCGCGCGAGTTGCTCGATGTCTTTCATTCTCTCATCGAATGATCGAAAGGCGGCAAAAGAACGACGCACGCACAGGGCGCACCCGAGAGGGCACGCCATAGTTTCATTGTTTCATTGTGTGAGTATTCTGCTTACGCCCGCTTCACCGCACGCCACCCGATATCGCGGCGAGCGAACCCTTCCGGCCAGTCGATCAAATCCACCGCGCGGTATGCGCGCGCCTGCGCCTCGGCCACGTCGCGCCCCAGTGCCGTAACGTTCAACACGCGCCCGCCGTTTGCGACCACAGCGCCTTCCTTCACGACCGTTCCCGCGTGAAAGATCTCAACGCCCTCGACCGCCGCAGCCTTTTCGAGACCCCGGATCGCGGTCCCCTTGAGCGGCGCTTCCGGATAGCCCTTGGCCGCCATCACGACGGTGAGCGCTGCTTCGTCCCGCCAGCGCGCATCGACCGTTTTCAACGCCCCGTCGGCGACCGCAAGCAGCAGAGGCACAATGTCCGACTTGAGCCGCATCATCAGGACCTGACACTCCGGATCCCCGAACCGCGCGTTGTATTCGATGAGCTTTGGCCCTTCCTTTGTCAGCATCAACCCGGCGAACAACACACCCTTGAACGGTCGCCCCAGCGCCTTCATCGCGCGAACGGTTGGAAGAATGATCCGCTCTAGCGTCTGCTTCTCGATTGCCGCCGTAAACACCGGCGCCGGCGAGTACGCGCCCATTCCACCGGTATTGGGCCCGACGTCGCCGTCACCCACACGCTTATGATCCTGCGCCGCGCCAAACGGCAGCACCGTCTCGCCGTCGCAAAGTGCGAAGAAGCTCGCTTCCTCGCCCTCCATAAACTCTTCGATGACGACGCTCTGGCCCGACGCACCGAACGCGCCGGAGAACATCGAGTCGATTGCTGCCGACGCTTCGGCGCGCGTAGACGCGATGATCACGCCTTTGCCCAGTGCCAATCCATCCGCCTTCACAACAACCGGCAACGGATGATCCGCCGCATAGTCCTTCGCCGCCGCCGCGTCGTTGAACCGGCGGAACCGCGCCGTTGGAATTCCCTCCGCTTCGCACAGCTCCTTCGTAAACCCCTTCGACCACTCAAGTTCGGCGGCAGCCTTCGACGGTCCGAAGTGCTTGATCCCGGCTGCCGCCAATCGATCAGCCAATCCGCCTGCCAGCGGATTGTCCGGTCCGATCACGACGAAGTCGATGCGCGTCTCGCGCGCAAACGCCACGATCCGGTCGAAGTCCATCGCATCGATCGCGACGCATTCCGCGACCTTCGCAATCCCCGCATTCCCGGGCGCGCAATAAAGCTTGGTCGTCAGCGGCGACGCCGCAATCGCCCAACACAGCGAGTGCTCCCGCCCACCCGAACCGATAACGAGGATTTTCATGCTGGCAGCCCGTCCAAAGTTGGCGTGGTCTTAGGGGCGCCCGGCGTATGTTGTCCAGTCAATGCGCGACGATCGTCAGCGTCACGCGGTTGCTCTCCCCAACTCGCGCATACGACACGTCGGCGCACAGCCCCATCACCATGGAAATGCCCGCTTGCCCAACCGGTCGCTCGCCCGGCGATTGCAGCGGCGGCGTCCACGCGGTCAAGTCGAACGGTGGCGCGTCGTCTTCGAAGGTGAGGGTCAAAGCGCCGGCGGCTACTCCAGACAACCGCACCGGCCGTTCGCTTTCGCCGCCGTAGCCGTACTTGATTGTGTTGGTAAACAGCTCCTCGACCACGACGCGCGCCCGCCGAGCCACGTCGCTTGCAACGCTGCGCCCGTCACAAAACGCGTCGAGGGCCTCTAGCGCAACCTGCAAGCCCCTTGTGGTCGCCGGGACGTTCACGTCAAGATCGGCAGGCATTCATCGGTCCTGTCACGGGAATCCGCGAGCAATGGCTATCATGACAACAAGCCTCACGCGAAGCCTCATCGTTGCCGCTGCCCTGTCGGTCGCCTCGCACGCGCAAGCGGCCGACCCGATCGGTCAGATCAAGACGGCGACGGGCGCAGTGACGATCGAGCGGTCGGGGCAGGCAAAGCCCGCCGCCATCGGTGACCGCGTTTATGAGACCGACACGATCGTCACAGCCGATGGCACGGTCGGCATCACGTTCGCCGACAATTCGATGATGGCGCTCGGGCCGCAGAGCCGCCTTTCACTCGACCAATTCGCATTCAACCCGACGACACATGATGGCCGCTTCAACGCCTCGCTCGCGAAGGGGACGTTGACGGTGAAGTCCGGTCAGATCGTAAAGCAGACGCCCGAAGCCATGCGCATCAAGACGCCGGCAGCACTGCTCGGCGTGCGCGGGACGGAATTCGCCGTCCGTGCCGATGATGCGGCCCCGGCCACCACGCCATGACGCGCCGCGCGCTACTTCCGCTGTTGGCCGCTACCGCGCTCTCGGCGTGCTGCAGCGTGCCGCGCAACGACCTCATAGTCGTGCTGCCCGGCGCCGATGGCCATGTCGGCGCCATTTCGGTCGAGGCGGCCGGCACGAAGATGGTACTCGACAAGGCCTTTGCTGGCGCGAAGCCCGGCGCGGGCGGTATGGCGCCAGTCGAAGTCAGCGAATCCGAAGTCAATCAAGTGTTCGGCGAAGCCTTGGCTGCGCGGCCCGTGCCACCGAAGAGCTACACGCTCTACTTCCTGACCGGCGGCACCGACCTGTCGCCGGATTCGCAAGCCACGATGGACGCGATGCTCGCCGACATGGCCGCGCGCAAAGCGGCCGAAGTCTTGATCACCGGCCACACCGACACGGTGGGCGCTGGGGCTGACAACGACCGACTATCGCTCGCCCGCGCAAAGGCCGTGGCGGCGACGCTAAGCGAGACCTTCGCTGCGAAAGGCGTCAAATCCGACGCGATTACGACGGCCGGCCGTGGCGAGCGCGCACTGCTGGTGGAAACGCCGGATCAAACCGCCGAACCAAAGAACCGCCGCGTCGAAATCACGGTGCGCTAAGGCCCGTTCCAGCGGATGGCGAGAACGGTGAGATCGTCGGACGCTTCCGCCCCGCCGACAAAGCGCCCGACGGCCTTGTAGAGTTCGTCCACGACTTCGTTTGCGTTCGCGTCGCGGGGCATAGCCGCCAAAATCTGCTTCGTGCGCTCGGCGCCCAGCAGCGCCCCGCTCGCATCCATCGCCTCGCCGACGCCGTCTGTCGTTATGCACAGCATCTCGCCCGGCTTAAGCCGCAGGCGCTCGGTCTTGTAGCCGAAGTCTTCAACCACGCAGAGCGGCGGCCCGCCCTCCGCGACAACCGAAACCGGTGTGCCGCCGGGCCTGAGCACGTAAGGCGCATCGTGCCCCGCATTGCAGAACTGCACCTCGCCCGACCCAAGGTCGAGGATGCCCGCAAACATCGTGATGAACAGCATCTCGGGATTGTCGCGGGCGATCTCCGCGTTCGCGAGATTGATGATCGACCCGATATCGCTCGTTCCGCGCGAGGCATACGAACGGCAGAGCGACTTGCCCAGCGCCATGAACAGCGCCGCCGGCACGCCCTTGCCGCTGACGTCGCCGACCGCGAAGAACAGCCGCTCCTCGTCGATCTTGAAGAAGTCATAAAGGTCGCCGCCGATCTGCCGCGCCGGCACCATCAGCGCGCCGAGGTCGAAGCGATTGTCGCCGGCAACGCTTGCGGCCCCCGGCAGCATTCCCATCTGGATCCGCCGCCCAGCCTCCATCTCGCCTTCGGCCTTGGCGAGCGCAAGTTTGCGTTCTTCGAGCTCGCGCCGCAGCTGCTGCTTCTGCGTGCGGTCTTGCGCCGAGTTGCCGGCGAGAAATGCAAGGAAGACGAGCCCTTGCCCAAGCGCAGGCGTCGCGACATCGAGCAGCGTGAGCGAACGCCAGAACCAAAGCCCGAGCCCGCCCAGCACCGTGATCGTCGCGATTGTCATCAGAATCTGCCACGGCACGCTCACAAGGCGCAGAAGCACGATCAACGTTACGCCGAACAACAGCGTCAGCGCGGGCTCCGCAAACCGCGTCCATACCGGCCGCTGTACCAGTCGCCCATCCAAGACGTTCTCGATAAGCTGCGCTGTGATCTCCGTCCCCGGCATCACGCCGACGGGCGTCGGCCGCTGATCGGTGAGGCCCAAGCCGGTCACGCCCACAAGCACGATCCGCTTCTCGAACGCAGTCGCCTCTACCTTGCCGCCGAGCACGTCCGCCGCAGCCACATAGCGCCTCGGATCGTGAGGCGAGAAATGCACCCACGCACTGCCGTCGGCTTGCGTAGGAATATCGAGCGGCCCGACGCCCACGCCCGTCACCCGATCGGCCTCGCTATAAAGCGTGGCGAACGGCGCGTTCGAAACCAACCGAAGCAGCTCCAGCGTCATTGATGGCGCGAGCCGGTTTGCCACAACGGACACCAGCGGCACGCGCCGGAACACGCCGTCGCCATCCGCGTCGACCGAGAGCAACCCATGCCCTCGCGCCGCCTTGTCGAGTGTAGCCACGCTGCGAAGCGCGCCGTTGAACGACGGCAGCGTCGGCGGCGACGTCTTGGCACCGGCCGGATCGACCAGCCGGAACGGCACGAACGGCCCGTTGTCGGTTTGCATCTGATCGAGCCGAAGCCCCCCGACGCCGATCATTACCGGCCCTCCCGCCAAAGCGCGTGCCAAGATGTCGTCGTGCTTCGGCAGTGCCCGCACAGCCGCACTCAGCACGCCCGGCATATCGCCCGCCTCTTTCAGCCACTCCTCCGGCGACGTGCGGTCGGCCTCCGGCATGATCATGTCGAGACCAAGCGCCGCCGGCCGCCCCTCCAATATCTTCGTGACGAGTTGCGCCAGCTTTTGCCGCGGCCATGGCCATTGGCCCACGCTCTTCAAACTCGCCTCGTCGATCGCCACAATTACGACCGGACTGGCATGCTCAAGCCGCGGCTGCGTCGTCTGATAAAGATCGAAGAGCGAAAGCCGCGTCGGCTCGAACCACGACGGCACCACCAATTGCGCGAGCACGAACGCGAGCAGCGCAGCCCATGCCGCTTGCCGCCCCCAGCCGCCGAAAAGAAGTTTGAACGCCCGCTGCATCAGACGTCGATCACAAGCCCATCATAGGCCGCGCAAATCTCAAGCGGTGCGCCCGTGCGCGTAATCTCCTCGAACCGGACTGTCTCGGCCAGGATCGCATCGATCCGCTCGTCGTCGTTGACCGGCTCATGGTGAAACAGCGCAAGCCGCTTTGCGCCCGCCATTTGGCAGAGTTCGACGCCCAAGATGTTGCTCGAATGCCCCCAGTCCTCTTTCACCGAAATGGACTCGGCAAGCGAATACATCGCATCGAAGATCACGAGATCGGCCCCGCGAAAGAACGCAGCCGCGCGCCCCATCTCTACCGCGTTCTCGGGCTTGTGCTCCGCGTCGGTAGAATAGACGACGCTCTTGCCATCCTTCTCGATGCGGTAGCCGTAGGAATCGTTCCCGTGCAGCTGCTCGAATCCGGTGACCGTCGTCCCCGCGATCTCGTAACGCCTCTCAGGCACCAACGTGTGAAACTCGATCGCGGCGCCGAGTTTCTCGAACTCAACCGGGAAGCACGGCCCCTTGTTTTGTCCCCGTATCGCCTGCTCCAAATGCGCGTGACAGCTATAGAGCTTGATCTTATTGCCGGGAATGAACGCAGGCACGAAGAACGGAAACCCCATAATGTGGTCCCAGTGCACGTGGCTGACGAGCACGTGATAGGTCTGCGGCTTCGCGGGCCCATGCTTGCCAAGCGCCGTGAGCGAAAACTCGCGCACGCCCGAACCCAAGTCGCAAAGCAGATACTCGGATCCTCCGGTATCGATCTGAACGCATGACGTGTTTCCGCCATAGGTCCGCGCTTCCGCAAACCGAAGCTCGTTCGTGCAAAACGCCTGCGCCCGTTCCAGTGTGGACAGGTCTGCGCTCGCCCCCTTGACCAGCGCGTTGACGATCTTGCGCTCGACCGCGCGCGCGTTGAGCGGTGCAGGCAACGATCCGCGCGTGCCCCAGAAGGTTGCTTTCACGGCCGCAGTTCCCGCACCGCCGCCGGCGCAAACTTCTCGACCGCACCACGCACGCTATCGAACATCGGGAACACAAGATTGAACCGGCTGATCGTAAAGATCTCCATCAGCAACGGCCCAAGCGCCGCCAGCGCCAGAACCTTGCCGTCGGTCTTCGCTGCCTTGTGCACGATCATGAGCGAACGCAAACCCGCGCTCGAAATGTAATCGACCCCGGAAAGATCGACGACAAGCGTCTTTGCCTTCGCAAGCACGGCGCTCATCGCCTCTCGAAACGCATCCGCGTTTGAAAGATCGATCCGCCCCTGGACCGAGGCCACAACCGCATCACCGATTTGCTGCTCACTCCACTTCATCGCAGCCCTGCGTTAAGCGATGCGGCAGCCTCTCACAGCCCGGCCGCCCTGTGCAAAGGGATATACCCCAAGGCGATGCGTCAAGCGTCACAATCCAGGCGCGCAAAAGCTGCGCGCCCTCAGGGCTTGGCCTCTAACGCGGCAAGCTTGTCCTTAAGAATTTTCACAAGCCCTTCATTCCCGGGGTTGCGCCCGAGCGCCTCGCGATAGTCGGCGATCGCAAGCGCCGTCTGCCCCGTCTTCGCATAGACGTCGGCTCGAAACACAAACCCCCAATAGTCGTCCGGCGCGGCTTTGATCGCCGCCGTGAACTCGCGGATCGCCGACGCGGTATCGCCCTTGCGCTCGAACAACAGCCCCCGATAGTTCATCGCGCTCGCGTCGCGCGGGTTTTCCTTCAGCGTCGCTCCGAAAATGTCGATCGCCCGGTCGATCTCATCGCCCTTCTTTGCAAGGTGCACGCACCGGACAACACGATCTTCGTCCTTCGCGATCGACTGCGCGCAAGTCTGCTCGCTCGCAAACCGCTGCGAGTCGATTGCCAGCGATGGAAGCACTTCAAGCCGATACCAACCCGCGCGCGTAAACGCTGCTGCGAACGCAGGCTGAGCGGCAATCAACAGCAAAGCGGCGGCGAGCGCCCGGTTCATGGCAAACGACTCCAAGCGCCAATTCTGCCGCGTGTTCGTTTGCAAAGTCTAAACGGCGCTTGCCCCGCTCACCAAAACCGCATGTCGCCGTAGTGCCAACGCCAGGGTGCCCCCGTCTCGCCCAGCGCAAACTTCACGAGCCGGGGATAAGCAGCCTCGGTGCGAACGTCGTTTGAAAGGAAGAGGACACACCGCCGGCGCGCCTCGACACAGACCCACGTGTTGCCGGTGATGTCGTCGTGGCCGCCTTTCTCGAAGCCGCGCCCTTGCGGTCCGTTGAAGACGTTGACGCCAAGCCCAGCCGCAAGGTCCGCGCGCCTCTGCGCCGCCGGCAGATCCGGCTGTAACGTCGGAAACTGGGTCGCCGTCGTGATCGCCAGCTGCGGCTTGGTCAGCTCCGCGCGTCCCGCCGGCGAAAGCCCGACACCCGAAACGTAGCCGGCGGCGAACTTCGCCATGTCGGCGATCGTCGTATCCATGGAGCCCGACGCACGTGTGCGGCTGCGTTCGTCGTGCGGATGAGGTTTGCCCGCGATGTCCCACCCGTCGGCGAGGTTGGCGGCAAAGTCCGCGCGCCACATCATGCTCGTCGTTTTCATGCCGAAGCGATCGAATACGCGCCGTTGCATCTCCGCACCGACGTCGAGCCCAAGCCCGTACTCAAGCACGAATTGCAGCAGGATGATGCCGTCGCCGGAATAGGCATAGCGCGCGCCCGGCTCGAAGTGGAATCTGAGCTTGCCGTCCGGCTCCAGGAACCCGAAATTCGCGAACCCCGCGCCGTGATTGAGCAGAATGCGCGGGGTCAGCTTGCGCCAACGCTCGTCCCCCGCAAGGTCGCTCCAGCGCGCATACTTGTCCTCGACCTCGGGCGCCGTATAGGCGGGGAGCGGCTTCGGCAGATAGGTCGCGATCGACGCGTCCAGGTCGATCCGCCGCTCCTCGACCAGCTGCATGACCATGTAACCGAAGGCGGCTTTGGTGATCGATGCCCCGTACATCACCGTATCGGTCTGAAGCGGCTGCCCCGCCGCGTTGCGCGCGCCGTAGCTCTGCACGTAGACGACGCGCCCCTCGTCGACGAGCGCGACGGCCATGCCCTTCGCCCCCGTCGCCGCCATCGCGCGCGCGATCTCCGCGTCCAGCGCCGCAGGCGAGGGCAGGGCAGCCGTCCCCTGCATTGCCCAAGCCCAGCCCCCGATCATCACAAGTGCCGCTGAAACCACGGCCGTCCGAATCGTCATGCTCGCCTCCGAAATCCTCAAGCCTAGGTGCCGGGCGAACGCGCGTTCGGCGCCTCAGATCCCGGCGAACCCGCAGATTTTTGCGATTTGAGCCGCAGACGATAGTCGCTTGGGCTGATCCCATGCACGGTCCGAAAGGCGCGATTGAACGTGGCCTTCGAGTTGAATCCCGCCTCCAGCGCGAGCTGCATGAAGTTAGGGTCATCGGCGGCTTGGATCTGCCGCGCCACCTCCTCAGCCCGCATCCGGTTGATCAGCTCGTTGAAGTTGAGGCCCAACCCTTCGTTGATCGCCCGCGAAAGATAGGTGGTGTTCGTCCCAACCCGCCGCGCCGCCTCGGCCAGCGAAAGGTCCGGCTGGCGCCACCACGCCTGGGCCTCGATCTCTTGGCGCCAGCGCTGCCCCAGCGCCGCCCAATCCGGCCCCCCAGCCTGCGCGACCTCGGCGGCAGGCGCCGCCGCCGGCATCGCCGGATACCGGCGGTCGCACTGGCGCCAGCCCTCAATCCCAAGCCAAGCGCTCAATCCCGCGAACCACAAATAAAGCGCGGTCGTATCCAACTCCCCCACAAACGACGTGTAGAACCGCACCAATCCCAAAGCCGTTGTCGTCAGCGCAAGCGTCACCATGACGGCCCCGATCCACCGCGCCGCATACCTGTCCGCATCGCTGCGCTGCTGCGCCAACCAAGCACGATACGCGCGCAGCAACCGAAGCCCCGCGACCGTGTAAGCCACAAGCGAAACCACAGTCGCAATCTCGACCAGCGGCTTCACCGCCGCATCGTGCACGCCCGTCTTCCACGCAGCCTGCGTCGCCTCCGGCAACAGTTGCAGCACCATCAAATAGAAAAAGTGAATTGCCGCCGGCGCGAAGTGCCAGCGCCCGAGAGCTTCATCGCGCACCAAGCCCAAGATGTAGGCAAACAGAGCCGGCCCCAATGCCAACGGCAAATTCACCGGCAGGAACGCAAGCCAAGGCGAAACTTCGACCCGCCCCGTCCACCCCAGCACGAACACCGACATCATCCCCGCCAGCACGGCGAGCGTCAGTGCCAAGAACCTATTCGCAATCGAGTCCCTGCCCATCGCCAAGATGGCGGCCGCGAGCCCCACGCTCTGCAAAACGCCGCCAAGCAATACCCCGCCAATCATCGCAACCGCACCATCCGCAAGACGGAAGCATGATAGGACATTCTCCGCGGCGTCGCGTGCCGATCCGTGATGACCCTCTGCCGCACGCGCTTGTCCGCAATCGTGTTAAACTCGACCCAAAATCACCGGGATTCTCCGGCGCACGGGAGTTCACCCATGACCCATCTGCGGCTAGCCGCGGCAACACTTGCCGCATTGTCGATTGCCGGCGCGGCAGCGAAAGACGAATGGAAGACGCTGACCCTGCGCGGTGAGCCGGGCTTGACGATCTCCATACCCTCGGTCGCCGACAACATGCTCGACGAAAAAAGCCCCGACGACTTGATGTTCGTCTCCGTCACGGCAGGTTTTCACGGTGCGCTAACGTGCATGGCGCATCGCAACGACTACCCGCAGGGCACGACACGCGCGAGCTTCGCCGCCGGTATCGCCACAGAGCGCCGCGAGGTCTTCTGCAAGCATGACAAGAAGACCATCAGCGACGTCAGCATCGCAAGCTCGCACTCGTTCACGCGCAACGGCTCGCAAGGCGCGGTCTGCACGGCAAGCTTTACCGACAGCGCCGAAAAATCCCCCGGACGCGTCCAAAGCCAATTGATGATTGCAGCAGCCAGCAAAGTCTACGTCCTAACCTGCATCACCGAAGACGAAGACCAAGAGACCGCCGAATACGAATGGTCCACCTTCTGGGGCGAAAAGGTCCGCCACATCCAAGACAGCTTCAACGTGCCCGACTAATGCCGCGCCAGCCCGCCCTCAACAAAGGATGCGCGTCTGGCCCAATAACTTCGCGCGCCCGCGAAGTAGCTGAACCGTCAAGTCTCGCCCGCGCGGAACCGTTTCAGCTCTTCGACCGAATACTCCGGCTCCGCGTCGATGAGCGGATCGCGCATGAAATCTTCGCCAGGCGGCTTCTTCTTCGCCATGCTCGCGGCGAGCGCGACGAGCAGGCGAAGCCGCAGAAAGCGGGGCATAGCAGAGTGGGCCGAGTCTTCTTGCGCATCGGTGCGGTCACATCGCGCACTGCGGGCACTCATGCCACTCGCTTTCGTCGAAGTGCCATTCTTCGCCCGCGCGAATCCGGCGGCGAATCTCCTCGATGGGCCTGATCAAGCCGTGGGAGTTGTCGATCATCGTACCCGGCGGTGCCGGCAGCAATTCGATAGCGCGATTGACCAACGCCGGCACGCTGTACCGAATGCCCGCAAAGTACACCGGCCCCATCTTCGCCTCGATCTGCGCCAACTCATTCGGGCAGTAGTCGCCTCTGGTGTACTTGTCATCGGTCCAAAAAAAGAAGACGCCAAGTGGCCCCTCAATCGACGTCCACACGTCCGGTTGTGTGTGTACGCGGCCGAGGGCGCGAAATGCGTCCTCCACCTGCTTCAGCTCAAGCGGCACTGGGCTTAGAATGACCAACGACGGCGCCATGCAACACCTGTTTCGAAACCAAGGACGCAGCAATCCAACCTACTCGCGGAGGGTCGAGCCGCCTTGCTCGCAAGTCAACGGGCCCAACGCGCCAGGCATCCGATCAACCCGCCGTCTAATCAAGCCCAACCACTCCCTTGATTGAGCTCTGCACGAGCGCGTGATACTAAATCAGCTCCACGCTCTGGATTCGCCAATGGCCTCTGACCCTACGCCGAACACCGGCCTGTCCGGCACGCTGAAATTGGTCGCGATGTTTGCGGTTCTCGCGCTGGCGACCCTGGCCGGTCTGCTGGTGCTCGAAGTGATCCCGCGCGCGGCCTTTACCGAACTGCTCGCCAAGGTGGTTCTGCTGGCGTTGATTGTAGCGCTCGCGGTGTTTGCCATCGGCATGCTGATGCGCAGCGGCCGCGGCGGCTGAACGGGTAGCGACGGCACGCTCAGCAGCTTTTGCGTCGTGTGAAACGCGGCAGCACTTTCAAGGCGTGCACCCTCTTCTGCGGCTGAGGAAACCCGCACGTCTGGCGCTTACGTTGCTCACACACCAGCGCCGAAGTCCGGCTCGCCGCGCGCAACGATCCCGCCCTCGCCGGCGGCCTCAGGCCCGCGATCGAGAAGTACAAACGCATCTGCGCATCGGCGCAAGCAAGGAGGCGGAAGCCTTCTACCACCTGGCCTGCGAAACGATGATCGGCCTTGCCACGACCCAGGGCAGCGCACCGCTGTCACATGAAAGACAGTGATAGACGAACTCCGCGCGCTCGCCAGAAAGGTGACGCGATTGGCCGCGCGGCATTCCCCGCTCACGGGCTCGAGACTCTGTCGTACGCGCAACCGTCAAAGAACGAACCCAAGTCCTAGGACCGCAGGCAGCCCGCCTGCTCTTAGAAGAGTTGCCGTTGGGTCTCATAGGGGATCGGCAGCACACCAATGATAACCCACGGATTCGGTGCAACCTGATGGTACTGTTGTGTCGTACCGAGAAAGAAATGCAAGTCGGTCTTCAGGAACTGGGTCAGGTATTTGGTCCTTACCTTCGCGAGGGCCGCCGTCTCGTCACCCTCACACTGGCGCACACAGTTCCAGAACAATGCACCGATTTCCCAATCCAGTATCTGAAGCGTCGATTCCCTGCCGTCTGCATCCGTGAACCGGTATGAAAAGCTGTAAGGCAGCTTAGGGATGATATCAAACGTCTCCCGCCAACGCTCATCACTGAATAGTTCGACCTGTTTTGATTTGGCGCGCATCTCCGCGACTTTGGCGACTTTCCATTCTCGCTCTTCGTCTTCGATAGTAAACTCAAGGATTTTCGCAGGTTTGAACACGGCAAGTGAGGCCTTGTTCGCCTTGGCTGCATCGATAAGCGGCTGAAGTCGCGTCTCTACCGCCGCAGTTTTCAAAAGAAGCTTACGGCGGTCGCGCCAGTTGTCAGCGGTGCCGATATGTCCAGTTGGCGTAAGCTCGTTGAAGTCTGCCGGGTTGCGAGTTTCTGGTCGCGGATCGGTCTTGCTTTTCACGAGCTTGCAATCCACCCAATCGTACTTGGAGTACTGCTCGGTTTCATTCAAGCGGCGAAATGGAACAGGGTAGATCCGGACCCATGAGCCGTCCGCGCGAACGCCAGCTGTGCACACTGTCTCTCCGTATTTGCGCGACAGTGTGGGGTAGGTTTTAACTGTTATAAGAACGCGCTCTTTGGACATAGCCCTCTCTGGCTACAGGTGGAGTATGTTCCATTTGTTCCGCGCCCCGTTTTTGAGCGCTTCCGCGACGCAATGGCGGTGGCACTGCTCGGGGAGATTTTCGTAGCAGGTGAGCGCTACCCGGTCTCCATTCGCGATCCATCCGCGGATTTTGTCCAACGCTTCGCTTTGCTTGGGCAGATCTCTCTTTTCGTAAATTGCAAACAGAGCGTCGTAGTCCGCCTGGGTATTCAGTTGACGGCGCCGGTCGCCGGCTATCCCCAACTCTGGCAGATGCTCGTACCGTACGCCCACGCCTTCGCAACTCTTGGACAACGTCCCCTTGGAGAATCCGTATTTGCGGCTCAAAGGATTGCGGCGGACGTCGCAAAGTACGGTCACCCCGGCAAGAAGGAGCCGGTTGAGGTACGTTTCCAACGACAAGCCCTCGTACCCAAGTGTACAGAGGCCAGGGCTACTCGCTGGGCGCGCCGCCTTGATAGCCTTTAGCGTCTCCGGTTCGCGCTTGAGCAGACGACCTGCCATTTCGCTGTGGATAGCGTAGTACGGATATCGGCGATACACCTCGGCAACGAGCGCGTCCCCTCGCAAATGCGCGTGCTTCTTCGCGAATGATTTCATGTCGGAGAGCACTGGCGCAGACACCGATGCGGCCGCCTTGCCGCTGGGCGTAATTTTCCAGGTGGGTCCGTCGCCTGACAGAAGCCTCTGATCTGTCAAACGGCGCTTGTCAGCGTACGAGGTGAACGAGAACCCGCCATACTTGTAGGGAACGAAGTCGTAGGACGGCTCGTCTTCCGCGCTTACGCAATAGAGGAATAGCAGTTTCTGGAAGTCGAGCTTACCCACCTCGCCCCCGTGGGCGCCGAGCAATGCCAGCAGGCGCTTCTGTCGTTCGAATATCATTCTGCGGTTCTACAGATTCGTGAACTCTTGGGCAAATGATAACCGTTCGCGGTCGGTAGGTTATGGCATTGATTTTACTTGACTTTTCGTACAATGTTCTCTATTCGTACCAGATGCTCCAAGCCCTCGCAAATCCCCACGCCACAGCCCCCGCGCCAGCGGGCCGGACGCCCCGCCGCCTAACGCCAACCAAACGCATTTCTAACGGATATCTAACGGCAAAAGCCGCGGACTTGAGCCAATCTAACGCTTCTAACGGATATGATTTTGCATCGCGCGCACACGCACAACGCGAAGGGTCGTACGCCCGCCTTTCAGCCGCTACGGTGAGCCCATGAGTTCCACGGATTCGCCCCCGCTGATCGCCCGCACTGCGTCCGCCGACGACGCGCGCGTCGCCAACGTGCCCGAATTCACGGTCAGCGAAATCTCCGCCGCCGTGAAGCAGTCGATCGAACGCGGCTTCGCCTTCGTGCGCGTGAAGGGTGAACTCTCCGGCGTGAAGCGTCACACGTCCGGCCACGTCTATCTCGACCTGAAAGATACCGGCGCCGTGCTTAGCGGTGTCATCTGGAAGGGATCGATCCGGAACTTGCGCGTGCAGCCGGAAAACGGCCTCGAAGTCGTCGCCACCGGCCGCCTCACCACGTTCGGCGGTCAGTCGAAATACCAAATCGTCATCGAGCAGCTGCAGCTCGCAGGCGTCGGCGCGCTGATGAAGCAGATCGAAGAGCGCCGCAAGAAACTCACCGCCGAAGGCCTGTTCGCGGAGGAGCGCAAGAAGGCGCTGCCTTATCTCCCGCGTGTCATCGGCGTGATCACCTCGCCGACCGGCGCCGTCATCCGCGATATTCTACATCGGCTGCAGGATCGCTTCCCGCGCCACGTCGTCGTCTGGCCCGTGGCGGTGCAGGGCGAACGCGCGGCCGCCGAAGTCACCGCTGCGATCAACGGCTTCAACGCGCTGAAACCCGGCGGCCCCGTGCCGCGTCCCGACGTGCTCATCGTCGCGCGCGGCGGCGGCTCGATCGAAGACTTGATGGCGTTCAACGACGAGGCGGTCGTGCGCGCCGCGGCGGCGAGCGATATCCCGCTCATCTCCGCCGTCGGCCACGAAACCGACACGACGCTGATCGACTTCGCCTCTGACCGCCGCGCGCCCACGCCGACCGCCGCCGCCGAGATGGCCGTCCCCGTGCGCAGCGAACTCGTGCACAAAGTGGTGGACCGCGCGCATCGCCTGGAAACCGGCCGCCTACGCCTGTTCGACGGCGCGCGTCAGCGGCTGACCGACATCGCCCGCGCGCTGCCCCGCCGCGAACGCCTGCTCGAAAGCCCGCGCCAGCGCTTCGACCACACGGCAGCGAAACTCGGCAGCGCACTGACGCTGCTCGTGCACCGCCAACGCGCGCGCTTCGACCGTGCCGCCGCGGGGTTGACGCCGGCCCCGCTCCTGCAAGTGGTCCGCAAGGATCACGAGAAGGTCACGACACTCGCCCACCGCATGCAGCTCTCGATGCAGCGCCGCGCCAGCGACGCGTCGAACCGCCTAACCACGGGCGCAAAGCTGCTCGACACGCTGAGCTACCGCGCCACGCTGAACCGCGGCTTCGCGCTGGTGGCAAAAGCGGGCAAGGGCCTCGTCGAACGCGGCGCGGAGATCAAGGCGGGCGACAAGCTTGAAATCACCTTCGCCGACGGCACGGCGCCGGCGACGGCGACTGGCAGTGTCGTCAGCAGCGCCACCCCGCCCGCCAGCCGGAAAAAGGCGAAAACCGCGGGCCAAGGAGACCTCTTCTAGATGCAAGCCGTGACCGCTATCCTCTCGGCCGGAACCAAGGACACCACCCCATGAACATCATGGATCGCGGCATCGGCAAACAAGCGACGCTGCAGTATCTCGACGGCGAGTACCGCGTGCTGACGCAAGGCACCTACGTCGTGTGCGCCGTTACCGGCACGCCCATCGCGCTCGAAGACTTGCGATACTGGAACGTGGACCGGCAGGAAGCTTACGCGAACGCGATCGTCGCCAACCGCCGCTTCGCCGAACTGCAAAAAAAGTGAGTTAAGGATGCTTCACCGCCGCCACGCGCTCACCGCCGGATTGAGTCTCGCGACACTCGTCGCGGTGGGCACCCGCGCGCGCGCCGAAGCGACGCTCCGCGGTGAGTTCGTTCAAGGCACGCTCATTCGCGGGCGTACCGAACCCGGCGCCAGCGTCCACATCGACGGCCGCAAGCTCGGCGTCTCGGCGAACGGCGACTTCGCATTCGGCTTCGCATACGACCGCAAGGACCCGGCCGAACTGCGCATCAAGCTTGCAGACGGCGCCGGCGAAACGAAGACGATCCCGGTGGCCGCGCGCGACTACAAGATCCAACGCATCAACGGCCTACCCGATAAATACGTCGAACCGCCGGCCTCCGTGCTCGCGCGCATCGAACGCGACAACCGCCTCATCGGCGCGGCGCGCGCTCGCAATACCGACGAAGCCTGGTTCGCCGATGACTTCGCCTGGCCAGTGAAGGGCCCGGTCACCGGCGTCTACGGCAGCCGCCGCATCCTGAACGGCGCGGAGAAGCGCCCGCACTACGGCGTCGACATCGCCGTCGGCACCGGCACGCCGATCAAAGCACCCGTCGGCGCGATCGTCGCGATGGCCGACCCCGATCTCTATTTTACCGGCGGCACCGTGATCCTCGACCATGGCCACGGCATCTCTACCAGTTACCTCCATATGTCGCGCATCGACGTGAAAGTCGGCGACAAGGTGGAGAAGGGCGCAACGATCGGCGCGGTGGGCGCGACGGGCCGCGCGACGGGCCCGCATCTCTGCTGGCGCCTGAACTGGTTCGCCGAACGCCTCGACGCAGCCCTGGTGGTGCCCAAGCCATGACCGACGCCAACCTGAAACGCTGGTACGACTACACGAAGAGCCACGACCACAAGGCGCTCTGGGAGATGCTTAGCGTCGACGCCGTGTTCGAAAGCCCGGTCGTCCACACGCCGCAAATCGGCCGCGAAATCACGTTCAAATACCTCCTCGGCGCCGACAAAGTGCTGGGCGGATCGGGCTTCAAATATGTCGGCGAATGGAAGAGCGAAAACGGCGCGGTCTTGGAGTTCGTAAACGAACTCCAAGGCATCAAGATCAACGGCGTCGACATCATCACCTGGAACGCCGCAGGCCAAATCACCCATTTCAAGGTCATGATCCGCCCGCTGAAAGCGGTGAACATGCTGCACCAACTGATGGGTGCCGAACTCGCGAAAGCCGCGGGCTAGTTTTTCGGCCACCGGCTGTGCAGCCACAGCCAGTTCGCCGGATTCTCCCGGATGCGCTCTTCCAAGAACCGGTTGAGCGCGAGCGCCAGTTCGTAAGTGTCCTTTACCCGGTCGCCCGTGTTGGGCTGCGGAATCTCCGGGTACACGGTCACGCGAAAGCGCTGGTCCGGCAGCCGCACGCACCACGCCGGCACGATCGGCGCCCCGTGCTTGAGCGACAGCGTCGGCGCCGTGGGCGAGGTCATGGCCGCGCGCCCAAACAAAGGAACGGAGATACCGTCATTCGCCTTCTGATCGACGAGCATCGCAATGAACGCGTTTTCTTTGAGCGTCTTGATGATCGCCCGGACGCCGTCACCACCCTTCGCGGCCATCGTCGGCAGGCCGAGCCTGCGCTTTTCCGAAATCCACGCGTCGACGTAAGGGTTGTTCGGCGGGCGGTAGACCAGCGTGCCCTTCTCGCCGATGTCTGCGATGCAGCGCGGCATCAACTCCCAGTTTCCGCAGTGTCCGGACACGAAGAGCCCGCCCAGACCCTTGGCGATCGCCGCCCTGGCGTTCTCGATGCCGCCAATTTCGATCCGTGCGCCGGGTTTCATCGCCCAGAACTTGTCGAGATGCGCATACTCGGCGACCGTCCGCCCGAGATTGTCCCACATCGCGCGGATATGGCCGTCGCGCTCGGTTTCGCTCATCTCGGGGAAAGCGCGCGCCATCGCCTTCTGCGCGCGTCGCGTCACCGGGATCATCGGTCCGAGCTTCCGCGCCAGCCAGCCGCCGAGATCCGACGCGCGCCGCAGGCCCAGCACGCGAAACAGAGTCATCACGCTCCAAAAGAGCGCGTACTCCAGCGCATACACCGCCCGCATGGCGAGCGTTGTCGGCGCGTAGACTTTCTTCAGTGCTTTGCGAGCGCCAGGGGCAGTCGTCGTGTCAGACATTGCTCGATCAATCGGTCTACTTCCGGAGCGGACTCCGGATCGAATTTCGCAGCGACTTTGAGTGCACTAATACCCTCGCGGCGTTCGGGCTCAAGCCGCAACAGATCCTTCTCCGTCGTCAGCAGCATCGCGTGGTGCCGCGCCGCCGTCTCGCGCAAGTCGGCCAAGTCGTCGTCGGAGTAGGCGTAATGATCCGCATACTCGAACCGCGCCGCAATCGTCGCGCCGCAGTCCTCAACAGTTGCGAAGAACTTCTTCGGCGCCCCAATCCCCGCAAACGCGACAACGCGCTGCCCTTCAAGCCGCGCGCGCTCCTCCGGCAGCGCTTCAAGCGAGGCGCGCAATATCGGCTTCTCGACCGGCAAGAAGACGTGCCCGGTCCCCATCACCACAACGGCGTCGCAGCGCGCCAGCCCATCCTCCACACGCTCGCGCAACGGACCCGCCGGAATAAGGCATCCGTTCCCAAACCCCTTCGCCGAGTCGATCACGACGAACGAAAGGTCCTTGGCCAAGCTCGGGTTCTGAAACCCGTCATCCATCACGACAACCTGCGCGCCCCGCGAAATGGCAAGCCGCGCGCCGGCGGGGCGATCCGGCGAGACGACGGTCATCGCATGCTGCGCCAGCATCAAGGGCTCGTCGCCCACATCTTCGGCCGTATCTTCCGCCGCATCGACGATCATCGCACCCGGAATGTCGGCGCCATAACCGCGCGACAGGAACGACACCCGCAACCCGCGCGCCTTGAGCCGCTCTGCGATGGCAATCGAAAGCGGCGTCTTGCCGGTGCCGCCAGCGGTCAGGTTACCGATACAAACGACCGGCACCGACGCCCGGAACGGCGTCACCAGTTTCGCCCGCGTCCGCCCCACGAATCCGTAGAGCCACCCAAGTGGCCGCAGCACAAAGGCAACCGACTCCTTCGGATCCTCGTACCAAAAATCAGGCGCGCGCATTCGCATCGAGCGCCCTCAAATACGGTGCAAGAAATTCGAACGTTCGCACGAGCGGTTCCTTCGATCCGGCAACGGCCGCAGCCGCTTGCCCTCGTTGCATCGTTTCGATGTCGTTGTCGAGCAGAAAGCGCACGCGCTCCGTCAACTGATCGTTCGCCGTCAAAACTTCGGCCCCGCCGCCCGCGACGAGCAGCCGGAATATCTCGCGAAAATTGTCGATGTGCGGCCCGCTCAACACTGCGGCCCCAAGCCGCGCCGGCTCGAGCGGGTTCTGTCCGCCATGCGGTACGAACGACCCGCCCATCACCGCAAGCGGACACAGGCGATAGAGTACGCCGAGCTCGCCCAAGGTGTCGGCGATGTAAAGTTCGGTGTCGGCCGTCGGCAACTCGCCCTTCGACCGCTGCGCCACACGGAACAACCCCTCAAGCGATGCTGCAATCTGCGCCCCACGCTGCGGATGTCGCGGCACAATGATGGTGAGCAATCTCGGAAACTGCGCCGACAAATCGCGATGCGTGAACGCCGCCAACTGCTCCTCGCCTTCATGCGTCGAGGCGAGCAGCCACTTCGGCCTGCTCCCGGTAGCCGACCGAAGCGCGGCAAGCACCTCGGCGTCATACGGCAGCGGGTCGCCGACAAGCTTCAAGTTCCCCGGCACCTCGACATGCTTCGCGCCAAGCGCCTTCAGCTTCGCCGCAACGTCGTCATCCTGCGCCAGGCAAATGTCGAACGAGTCGAGCAACTCCGCTGCCGCCCGCTTCGCGCGGCGCCAGTTGCGGAACGAGCTCTCCGACATGCGCGCGTTGACGAGTGCAACGGGAATCCCGCGCTCGCGTGTCTCATAGAGCATGTTCGGCCAAAGCTCGGACTCAACCCACAACGCAAGGCTCGGCTTCCAATAGTCCAAGAACGCGCACACCGCGGTCGGCGTATCGACTGGCACGAACTGATGAAACGCGTTCGGCGGCAACCGCTCGACCATCAACCGCCCCGAAGTCACCGTACCCGTCGTGACCAACACCGCCGCATCCGGTCGCAAGCGCCCAAGCTCGCGAATGAGCGGCAACACGGAAACGGACTCGCCCACGCTCGCTGCATGGATCCAAACCAGCGGACCCTTCGGCCGCACGCGCCCCGGCCGGCCCAGCCGCTCGGGCAGACGATCCTCGTCTTCTTTCCCTTGCGCCAAACGTTGCCGCAGCAACCGCGCCGCCAAAGGCTCGGCGATGCTCGTCATCTTCCGGTAGGTGGACAGCAGTTTCGAGCGCTTGGTCGCCATCACGCGACCGCCCCTTGTGTCAGCACCGGCTCCGGTTCCACGGGCGCAACGCCCATGATCTCGTCCGCCTGGTTCGTAACCGCAGTAAGCGCATCTTCCACGCCTGCGCGCGCGGCTTCGAGCGCAGCACCCTCCGCGGCGCGCGGTACAAAGATAGGCTCGCCCCAAACGATCACGCCGCGCGAGAAGGGCAGGGGAAGTACGAAGCGATCCCATGTGCTAAAAACGATGCGCGAGCGAGCGCTGAAACTGCAGGGCATGATCGGCACGCCCGATACCCGCGCGACGGTGACGATCCCATCCGTTGCGCGCATACGCGGACCCCGTGGCCCATCCGGTGTGATGCCGACATACCCGTTCGCCTTCAGCGTCTTCAGCATCCCGCGCAATGCAGCCGCTCCGCCGCGATCCTTTGTCGACCCAGGCTTCGCCGCCGACCCGCGCACGGTGCCGTGTCCAAAATACCCGATCGCGCGCGCGATCAACTCGCCGTCGCGATGCATGGAAATCAGCATCTGGATCTTCGATGTCGTCGGCCACATCGCCGGCAAGATCAGCATCCGCCCATGCCAGAACGAGATGATGAACGGCTTGCCCTCGCGCCACAGACGTTCGGCTGTTCCGGCATTGCGGATCTCCCACCGCCCCGTGGACCAAGCGATCCAAATGTATTGCGCCAGCAACCAGCAACCGATGTTGCGCACGGTTTCGGACTTACGGATACGTCGCCAGAGGTTGTCGAACATATGGCTCACTCAGCCACCGCGGCCGGTGCGGGCCGGTTCTCTGCGCTGCGATAGAGCCGCGCATAGACACCATTGCGCGCCAGAAGCTCGCCATGCGTTCCCTGCTCGACGATGCGTCCGTGCTCAAGCACAACGATCTTGTCGGCATCGACAATCGTCGAGAGCCTGTGCGCAATCACCAGCGTCGTTCGATCCTTCATCAGCTCGGCCAGCGCCGCCTGCACTGCGCGCTCGCTCTCATTGTCGAGAGCTGAGGTTGCCTCGTCGAGCAGCAAGATCGGCGCGTTCTTCAACACGGCTCGTGCAATCGCAATCCGCTGCCGCTGCCCGCCGGACAGGCGCACACCCGCTTCCCCGACTTTCGTTTCATAGCCATCCGGCAGCGCTGCCACGAAGTCATGTGCCGCTGCGGCTCGCGCGGCCGCTTCGATCTCCGCCCGCGACGCTCCGGGTTTGCCGCCGCCGATATTGTCGGCAATCGACTCATCGAACAGAAACGGCTCTTGCGTCACCAGTGCGATGGCGTCGCGAAGCGAGGACACCGTCACCTGGCGAATATCTTGCCCGTCGATCTCGATCGCGCCGCCAGTAACGTCATAAAAGCGCAAGATCAAATTGAGCATGGTGCTCTTGCCGCCACCCGACGGCCCGACCAACGCAACGGTCTTACCCGCCGGCACCTCGATCGTGACATGATCCAGCGTCGAGATCGGCGCTTGCGCGTACGCGAACGAGACGTCCTTGAACGCAAGGCTTGCCCGCCGCGGGGCGGGAGCGAGCTTCAACGCGGTGGTGGTCGTGTCCGCAATCGCGCTCTTCGCATCGAGCAGATCATACGACCGCTCTGCCGCCGCCGACCCCTCCGAAAGCGCGGTCCAGAAATTCGAGAGCGAGCGGATCGACTGATACGCCAGCATCATCGCCGCCATAAACGACGCCATGCTGCCAGTGTCGATGCTCAACGCTGCCGCGGCGTAGATGACGCCAGCGACGCCCGCACCCGCCAACACCTCGGCCGCGGGCGTAGCGGAAGCACGCGCGCGTGCACCCTTGAACAGGTGCTTCATCCGGTCGCCAATGATCTGCGTCCCACGCGCAATCGCATGTTCTTCCATACGGTACGCCTTCACGACGCGCCGCCCGTCGAGCGTTTCCGACAGATGAGTGGCAAGATCTCCCGTCGATTCCATGCCGCGGATAGCGGCTTTGCTCGTCTTACGGCCGAGATTGAGCGTGTAAAGAGCCGCAATCGGCAGAACCGACGCCAACACCGCGGCAAGCCGCCAGTCTTGGATGAACATCACGGCCATCAGCGCAAGGATTGTGAACACGTCGCGAATGGCGCCTTGCATCGAACGCGTGACGCTCTCGCGGATCAGCGTCGCATCGTTCAAGAACTTCGAGGCAAACTGGCCGGAGTGTACCTGGTTCAGTCGCGCCAGGTCGTAGCGTGTGACCTTCGAAAACATCGCGACCTGCAAGTCATTGATGACGCCCAGACTCACCCGCGCGAGCAACGTACCGCTGAAGTACGAGATGAGGGCTTTCGCAGCCATGATCGCGAACAGCCCGCCGCTGATCCATGTGGCAAGCTGCATGTCGATCTGCTGTCCGGGCGCTCGAACGAAAAGTCCGTTGATGACGTCTTTGATCCAGTAGGCGAGCAGACCGGTGAGTCCGGCCTCCGCCAGCATCAGCACGACGATGACCGCGACCAGCGGCCAATAAGGCCGCACGAAATCGCGCGCGAGCCGAATGAGCGGCCGCGCTTTCGCCGGACTTGTTGTAGGTGGCGTGTTCATATTCACGCGATCAGCTATGCCGCCCCTCGAGACACCTCAAAAGAGAGGCAAAACTATCATGCAGACAAGGGGTTAACCACACTATCCGCCTACGGATGGTTACTTGCCACGCCCCGGTTTTGCGCCCTTTCCACCGGTCTTTGCGGCTGTCCTTTTCCGCGGAGTGAGCTTGGCCATCACTTCCTTCGCGTAGGCCGCGGTCTCCTCGGGCTGAAGCAGGTCGTGTAAGTGCACCACGAAGTAGCGCATATGTGCATTGTCGACGGTCGCTTGCGCGGCGGACTTCCACGCATCGCGCGCACTCGCGAAGTTCGGAAAGATCCCGACGAAATGGACCTTGGAAAGGTCGCGAAACTCAACCTTGTTGAGCGCCGTCAACTCACCGCCAAATACCAAATGCAACAACTGCTTCGCCATGACCCACCCATTAAGAGGAAGAGGGCGCGTGATGACGCAAGCGGGTGGTGCGCGTCAAGACTATGGCAGCCGTATCGCTCCCGTGCGCGTCAAAATCGCCGCGTGCATCGCCGGCCCCGCGCAGATCAGCGAGCGGTGGAGCGGTGTTGGCTGATTGTAGGCAAGCTTCGCGCCCGAATGTAGCGTCGCCAATCCGCCCGCCTCCTCGACGATCAACGTCCCCGCCGCAGAGTCCCATTCATGCTTCGACGACAATGCCATCATCGCGTCATAAGTCCCGTTCGCAACCAGGGCCATCCGGTATGCAATCGACGCCCGTTTGCCTAAATCCATCGTCGGCCAGGGCGTCGGCCAAGCGGGGTGCTTAATCACATCCTGCGCGACCAGCATGCGGCAGCCTTCTAGCGCCGCCCGCTCGGTCACCCGGATAGCGGCATCATTCAAAGTCGCGCCGCCGCCACGCGCCGCGGCAAACATTTCCTCCGTCAACGGGTTGTAGATCGCCGCAGCGACTGGCACCCCGCCTTCGATCACCGCCGCGCAGATCGTGAACTCCGGCTTGCGCTTGATGAAGGCGAGTGTGCCGTCGATCGGATCGACCACGAAAACCCGCGTCTTCGAAAGCCGCTCTGTGTTGTCCGCACTCTCCTCCGACAGCCACCCATAGTCTGCCCGCGCGGCGCACAACCGCTCCCGCAGAAATTTGTCGACGGCGAGATCAGTCTCCGTAACCGGATTTCCCTTCGACTTCTCCCAAGATTTCGAAACGCCCTCAAACCCCGCGCGTGCAATCGCACCCGCCTCGCGGACGGCGGTGACAAGCAAATCGCGATCGATTGTGTGAGCGTGTATCAAGTTGATCCGTTCTGTTTGGCTGCTCGGAAATCAGGAAGCGAACTAACTCCCGGCAACCGTCATCCCCTCGATCCTGAGGGTCGGTGCATTGGTGCCGTACTTGAAGATCAAATCGTTCGCCGGTCGGATCTTTGCGAAAATGTCGTTCAAGTTCCCTGCAATCGTAACCTCACTCACCGCATAGGTGATCTTCCCATTCTCAATCCAGAAGCCCGAGGCACCACGGCTATAGTCGCCGGTCACGCCGTTGACGCCCATGCCGATCAGTTCGGTGACGTAAAAGCCTTCTTTGATGTCGGCGATAAGCTGCTCCGGCGTTTCCTTCCCCGGCACCAGGTAAAGGTTCGACGTCGAAGGCGAGGGCGGCCCACCTGTGCCGCGCGCCGCGTGCCCGGTCGAGGTCAATCCCAGCTGCCGCGCCGACGCGCTGTCGAGCAGCCATGTCTTGAGCACACCGTCTTCGACCAAATTCATCGCGCGGTTCGCAACACCTTCGCCATCGAACGGTTTGGAGCGAACGCCGCGCACCAAATGCGGATCGTCGACAATACGCGTGCCTTCAGGAAATACACGCTGCCCCATCTTCGACTTGAGGAACGACGTCCCGCGCGCAATCGACACGCCGTTGATGGCTCCCGCCAAATGCCCCACGATGCTGTTCGACACGCGGGGGTCGTAGACGACAGGCACAGCCTGCGATTTCACCTTGCGCGGATTGAGCCGCCGCAAGGTCCGCATCGCCGCCTCGTGCCCCACCTTCTGCGGGTCTGCAAGATCGGCCACATGATGCGCGGATGAGAACTCGTAGTCGCGCTCCATCCCCGTGCCTTCACCTGCAAGCACGCTCACCGAAACCGATACGCTCGTGGAAGCATAGGAACCCGCAAACCCCTCGCTGGTCGCGAGCGCGACCGCGCCGCGTCCCCAACCGGCGCTCGCACCCTCGCTGTTCGTGATGCCTTCGACTTCGCGCGCGGCACCCTCGCAGTTGCGCGCAAGCTCGACGAGCCGCTCCGACGACGGCTCAAGCTTGTCCTCAAGATCGAGCTCAGGCCACTTTTTCGCGAGCAGCTCCCGCGCTGCAAGCCCGCAATAAGGGTCCTCCGGCGTCGTGCGCGCCATCGCGACGGCGCGCTCGGCCAATTGATCCAACGCTTGCACCGACAAGTCGGTCGACGACACGGCGGCCTGCTTCTTGCCGATAAAGACGCGCAAGCCCAGATCGCTCGACTCCGACCGCTCGACCTCTTCGAGCTTACCAAGCCGGTACGACACGCCCGACGAGATCGAATCGAACACGACGGCATCCGCAGCGTCGGCGCCAAGGCGCTTGGCCTTTGCAATCAGATCCGTGATCAAGTTCAGCCGGTCGGTCATCGAAGCACCCTTTTGTTGGCGGCGAATGAACCCTCGGGGGTGTCGCCCGTCAAGGCTGCGCGCCTTGCACGTTTCCGCCAAAACTGATCCCCTCAGCCGTCGTAACATGGGACGAAACCGGCGTGGCTCAAGGCTTCGCGCTATTCGACACAGCCATCGGCACCTGCGCCATCGCCTGGGGCCCGGCCGGCATTCTGGGCACGAGCCTGCCCTCGAAGAATGCCGCAGCCAGCCGCGCACATTTGGATAAGCGTTTTCCCGATGCCCTCGAAGCGCCGCCGCCGCCCGCTGTGCAAGCGGTGATCGACGACATCGTCGCGTTGCTCGAAGGCGAAAAGCGCGATCTGAAAAGCGCACCGCTCGACTACACGGGGCTTGCCGACTTCCACCGCCGCGCCTTCGACCTCGCCCGCACGATTCTCCCCGGCGAAGTGATCACCTACGGCGAGTTCGCCAAGCGCCTCGGCGACCCCGGCGCCGCGCGTGCCGTCGGCCAAGCGATGGGCGCGAACCCGTTCCCCATCATCGTCCCCTGCCACCGCGTCCTCGCGTCCGGCGGCAAGACCGGTGGCTTCTCCGCCCCCTTGGGGCTCGAGACGAAAATGCAAATGCTCACGATCGAGCGAGCCAAACTCGACGACAAACCCTCGCTCTTCGACGACCTCCCGCTCGCGGCGAAACCGCGTCAGAAACGCTAGCTAGGTCACCCGCCAAACTTTGGTGCGTCTGATCTCGCGATCTTCGAGTTCCCGCGTCGTTTGTACGTCGTAGACCGCAAGCTCCGTCATGCCCTGCGGCAGATAGTTTCGCCCCGGATCGCCGACCAGCACCAACGCACCGCGCCGCGCGAGCCCCTTCAGCCAGTCGAACACGCGCGCCGACATTTCGCGCTCGTAGCAGACATCGCCGGCGAGCACCGTCTCCCATCCGTCGTCGCGGCCGATCAAGTCCTCATGCGCACAGGTCAGCGCGACGCCGTTCGCTTCGGCATTCATCGTGGTGGCCGCGATCGCGAACGCATCGACTTCGTTTGCGACGACGTCGCGCGCGCCCGCCTTCATCGCCGCGATCGCCGATAAGCCCGATCCCGTCGCGAAGTCGAGCACCCGCTTGGCTCTCACCGTCTCCGGGTTGTCGAGCACCCACCGCGCCAATGCCTGGCCGCCCGCCCACGCAAACGCCCAGAACGGTGGCGGAACGCCCTCGGCCGCAAGCTCTTCCTCCGTCTTGCGCCAGATCGGCACGATCTCGGTCGCGAGGTGCAGCGCGATCTCGGGCACTAGCGGCGGCCGGATGAGTGCTGTGTTTGCGCGAATGAACGCCGCGGGATCCTTCACGCTGGTTTGCCGGCAGCGAGCCGGAGCACCGCAAGATAGTTCGGTTGAATCTCCATCCTCGGCCCGAACCCCTTCGCGAGCAGGAGTTGGTGAAGCTTCGGCAGATTGTAGCAAGGCACCCACATCAAGAGATGATGCTCGACGTGATAGTTCACCCAATAGGGCGCCACGAGCGCGCGCCAAGCCAAGTTCGCCTTCGTCGTGCGCGCATTGCGGAACGGATCGTCGTTGTCCGGCACGACCGCGTGCTCCGCAATGTTGCGAATGCGCGTGATCAGCGGGAACCAGACGAAGAACGGCAACACCCAAAGCAGGAAGAACACGTACCAGTACCCGAGCGCCGTCAGTGCGACGAGCAGGCCGAGATTCACCGCAATCGGCCCGCCGAGCCGGTTGAGCCCCTTCTTCACGCCGTCGAACAACGTGCCGCCTTTGACGCTGAAAGCGTTGCGGAATTGCGCGACCCGCTGCTTGAAGACGGTCTGCCCGCTCAGGTCGCGGATCACCTTGCGCCGGAAGCTCTCGCGCGTGATCGGAAACGGCGCCGAGAGCACGAGATCGGGATCGTTTGCCTGCTGCGTATAGCGGTGATGCTTCAGGTGATAGGTACGATAATTGTACAGATCGCTGATCACCGGCCAGGCCAGGAACCACTGCCCAAGCGCCTCGTTCAACACCCTGTTGTTCGTCAGCACGCCGTGCGCCGCGTCGTGCATGAGGATCGCCAAGCCCAATTGCCGCGCGCCGACGACGACAATGCCGATCGCCAACGTCAACGGGTTCGGCCACCAGATAAAGAGCGCCCAAGCCGCGACGACAACGATCCACGCATGCGCCGCGCACCATATCCCGCGCAAGTCCGAGCGCCTGCGAATGGTCGCAAGTTCGTCCGGCGTCAAGAATTCGGCGGCAGCAAGCGTCATGCCGTCAGTCTACCACCCCGTCGTGATTCCTGCACTCTGCAGAATGACGGCCGCCATCACGAGTATCGAGAGCACCTGAACGAGGTAGCAGATGAACCGTAACGTCACCGCTAGGCGCGAGCCCGAAGCCACGTGGATGAACGATTGCGCGACACGTGCGTAAAGTACGACGCTCGGCAAAATCTGAAACGCCAAGTCCTGCACCTGCAGGTACACGCCCGCGAGTACCACCACACCGAAGAAGGGCAGGTTCTCGCTCACGTTTAGATGCGCCCGGTTGAGGCGCCAGTAGGCGTCGCTTCCGTGCGGCGTTCCCGCCGGGAAGTCGCCAGGCCCCTTACCCTGCGTCGCGACCTGTGCGAGCCGCCACATCCCAATCGAGATGACGAGCAACAGCCCCCACACTGCAAACAACACAAGCGCCGCCAGCGGCGGCAAGATCGGCACTCCACTCATGATTGGGCCCCTCAGCCGGTGATGATTCCGGCAAGGATAGCCCCAACCATGATCAACCCCAAATCGCGGTTCGACTTGAAGATTTTGAGGCAATTCGTGCCGTCGTCGATGTTGAGGGTGATGATCTGCATCGCCAAATGCGCAGCCACAAGCCCAAGCCCGACGAAGTACCCGACACCGAGTTGCACCAACAACCCCGCGGCGAAGAACAACACCCACGCGCCGGTATAGAACCCGCCAAGCCACCACTTCGTCCGCGCGCCAAACAGCCGCGCGGTGGACCGCACGCCGATCAGCGCATCGTCTTCTTTGTCTTGATGCGCATAAATCGTGTCGTAGCCGAGCGTCCAGAGGATGCACCCGAGATAGAGCAGTGCCGGCGCAACGGCGAGTTCCCCCGTCACCGCCGTCCACCCGAGCAACGCGCCCCAATTGAACGTGAGGCCAAGGAACGCCTGCGGCCAATCCGTGATCCGCTTCATGAACGGATAGATCGCAATCGGCAGCAGCGAGAGCGCGCCGAGCACGATCGAATACGCGTTCAGCATCAACAGCACGCCGAGCCCGATCAAGAGCTGCAAAGCCAGAAACCCGATCGCACCTGCAACGGTAACCTGCCCCGACGCAATCGGCCGTCCCGCCGTGCGCGCGACCTTCGCATCGATGTCGCGATCGACAATGTCGTTGTAGGTGCATCCCGCGCCGCGCATCACCGCAGCGCCGATCGCGAACAACAACATCAGCCAGAGCAAATAGACGACGCTCAGGAAGTGCAGTGGCGTCTGCGACGCGGCAAGCAAAATGCTCCACCAGCACGGCCAGAGCAGCAACCAAACGCCGATCGGCCTGTCGGCCCGCGCGAGCCGCAAATAGGGCCTAACCCACGCCGGCGCGTAGCGATCCACCCACGTCGAAGGCGCGGCGTCGGCAGGCCTCAACTCATCGGTTGCGCTCATGAGCCCATGTGTTAAGTCGGTCACGACCGCGCCACAAGGGCCCTCGCGATGCCGCAAGACGATAAGGACTTAACCTATCCCGGCGGGCTCACGCGTCTCTTCGTGGACAAGGACCTCAGCACCGGGACCGACCTTCCCCTGCCTGAGGCGCAGACGCATTTCCTCGCCCACGTGTTGCGCGCGAAGCCCGGCGATCGCGTTCGCGTCTTCAACGGCCGCGACGGCGAATGGTCGGCCGAGATCGCGGAGGTCGCCAAACGCACCGTCACGCTCCGCCTGGAAGGGCAAACGCGCGGACAAGTAGGCGTCCCCGATCTGTGGCTTTTGCTCGCGCCGGTTAAGAAAACGCCGCTCGACTACATCGTGCAGAAGGCGACCGAACTCGGCGTCGCCCGCATTCAACCGGTGCTTACGCGCCGCACGATTGTCGATCGCGTAAACAGCGAGCGCATGACCGCCAACGCGGTCGAGGCTGCCGAGCAATCGGGCCGTCTCTGCGTGCCGGAGATCGCGCCACCGATTACTCTCGAGAAGGCGCTCGCAAACTGGTCGGCCGGCCGCCGAGTGATGTTCTGCGATGAAGCGGGCGACGCGCAGCCTGCAGCGCAAGCATTGGAAAAGGCGGGCAGGGCGCCCTGGGCGGTCCTCACCGGTCCAGAGGGCGGCTTCGATCCCGCCGAGCGCGACATGATCCGTGCACTGAAGTTCACTGTCCCCGTCACGCTTGGCCCCCGCATCATGCGCGCCGACACCGCCGCGCTTGCCGCAATCGCGATCTGGCAAGCGACGCTGGGCGATTGGGGTTAATCTTTCACCCCTTGCGCGAGTGGGGATTGCCCGCCTACATGAGGGCATAAGTTATTGAGGTGCCTTCATGTCCGTTCCGCAGGCTGGCGGCGGCCCCATTACGTCGAAAGACGATCTGATCGCGTCCCTCTCGTCCGGCGCCAAGCCCAAAAGCGAATGGCGCATCGGTACTGAGCACGAAAAGTTCGGCTACGACCTGAAATCGCTCGCCCCTCTCCCATACGAGGGCAAACCCGGCATCCGCGCGATGCTTGAGGGCTTGCAGCGCTTTGGCTGGGAACCGATCAACGAAGGCCAATACATTATCGGCCTGAAGCAAAACGGCGCCGCGATCAGCTTGGAGCCCGGCGGCCAACTCGAACTCTCCGGCGCACCGCTTAAGAGCATCCACGAAACCTGCTCGGAATCGAACGAACACCTCGACCAGGTGAGTCAGGTCGCGAAGGAAATCGGCGCGGGCTTCATCGGCCTGGGCTACCACCCGACTGTGCGCCTCGAAGACGTGCCCGTGATGCCGAAGGGGCGCTACGGGATCATGAAGAACTACATGCCCCGCGTCGGCGGCCTCGGCCTCGAGATGATGTTCCGCACCTGCACGATCCAGGTGAACCTCGACTTCGCCTCCGAAGCCGACATGGTGAAAAAGTTCCGCGTGGGCTTGGCTCTCCAGCCGATCGCAACCGCGATGTTTGCCGCCTCGCCGTTCCGCGAAGGTAGACCGAACGGCTTCCTCTCTTACAGAAGCCACGTCTGGACTGACGTCGACAACGCGCGCTCCGGCATGCTGCCGTTCGTGTTCGAAGACGGCATGAGCTTCGAGCGTTACGTCGACTACGCGCTCGACGTGCCGATGTATTTCATCTACCGCGACGGCAAATACCTGAACACGGCAGGCCAGTCCTTCCGCGACTTCCTCGCTCGCAAACTGCCGGGCCTCGAACACGTCGAGCCCACAATGTCCGATTGGGCCGATCACCTCACGACGATCTTCCCGGAAGTCCGCCTGAAGAAGTTCCTCGAAATGCGTGGCGCTGACGGCGGCCTCTGGCGCCGCATCTGCGCGCTCCCCGCACTCTGGACCGGCATCTATTACGACACCACCGCGCTCGACGCCGCCTGGGACATGGTCAAGGATTGGACCGCCGAAGAACGCTCGGCACTTCGCGAAGCCGTACCCAAGCTCGGACTCAAAACACCATTCCGCAACACGAGCGTCTTGCCGCTCGCCAAGCGAATGCTGGAAATCTCACGCGCCGGCCTGCGCGCCCGTGCCCAGACCGACTCCGTCGGCGGCACGGAAGAGGGCTTCATCGAGCCCTTGTTCCAGATCGTGAACAACAACAAAACCCGCGCCGAAGAACTGCTTGAGCGTTACCACGGCCCCTGGAACCGCGACGTCACCAAACTCTTCGCGGAATACTCGTACTGAGCGCCCGGCGGTAAACCATAGCCGAATAACCATACCGCTTATCGGCGGGTGACTTGTCCGCGGCATCGCTGAACAATAGGCACACCAACGCACTGGGGTGCCGGCGTGCGCGTTCGCGCGCAGCGGCGAAGGGGACATGAGCGAGCCGGAGATCAGATCTTCCCAAGACGTGGCAGTGCCGGATGACGCGCCTGACGCGCTGCCGCCCGTGCTGCCGCCCGAACGCGAAGGCGCCATCGACCGCTTCCTCACCTGGATCGAGGAGCAGCCGCTATTCGCAGGCGCGGCGATCTATTTCGCCCTTCTCGTCATTCACATTCTGGTGCTGAACCTCGCAGGCACCGCCAGCGGCATCTTCATCGGCGGGCAGTTCTTTGCCGCCGTTGGCACGAACGCGATCGAAATTTTCGTTCTCGCCTTCATCGCCTACAACTTCGTACTCCCGACACTGGTTGGCGCGTCATGCGTCCGCACATACGACGACCTTCGCCCCGCGCTCATGATCGACGACCGCACCTTCGGCCAGACGCGCGCAGGTCTGGTGGATGCCTTTCCGGTATGGCGCGCCTCATTCGGCGGCTTCTGCGCCGTGGTCCTGACAACGGTCTACGGCCCGCTTCTGCAGCGTTTGATCCCCGGTGAGATCGGTGCCGCGTCGCTGCCGACGATCTGGCTCTATATCCGTCTGGCACTGACCTTCGGCTTGCTGGGTTCGAGCATTGCCTATGTCGCGATGCTGCATCACCGCTTCCGCGCGGCCACCGGTACCCAACTGCGCATAGAGCTCTTCGATCTGGCGCCGGTCCAGCCGATCGCGCATTACGCGCGTCACGTCGCACTTTGCCTTGCCGTTCTGCTGGCTCTCGCCGGCCCCGCCGTGTCCCAGTCCGACGCGGTCTATGCCAGCGCGGCAATCCTAGCCGTCGGTGCGGTCCTCGCGAGTGGTGCGGTCATCGGAGCCATGTGGGGCGCGCACCGTTCGATCCGCGCTGCAAAGAAAGCGGCGACCGGCGAACTCCAACTCTACGCGCGAGAACTCTGGCGCCGCGCTTACGCCGGTGGCCATCTGAGGGAGGCCGTCAGCATCCCTGCGCTCAGCGCGATGCTGAACGTAAGAAACGAAATCGTCCGCGTCGCTGATTGGCCGGGTGGACTCGCGGTCTTCGCGCGGGTTGCGATGCTCGCGATCATTCCCATTCTGACATGGTTCGGCGGCCAGTTGTTGTCGCAGCTTTCCGCCGCGTTCGCCCCCTGACCGCCGTAGCTTTTACGCGAGACCTTCGGCCTTCAACGCCTCCTGCACCTTCGGCCGCGCCGCAACGCGCGCCTGGAACGCGCGCACGTTCGGATAGTCCTTAAGGTCGAACTTCACGAACTGACCCCAGTTCGTGATCGTGAACAGATAAGCGTCGGCGACCGTGAACTGCGAGCCGGTCAGATAGTCCTTGCCCTCGAGCTTTTCGTCGACCCACGCGTAGCGCTTCGCCAGCGTCTGCGCGAGAATGGCTTTCGTCGCGTCCGGCGTCGCCGGATTGAAGAACGGCGAGAAGTTCTTGTGGAGCTCGGTGCCGATGAAGCCAAGCCACTCTTGCAGCTTGTAACGATCCGTCGTGCCGTTTGCAGGGGCAAGATGCGAGCCCGGCTTTTGGTCGGCGATCCACTGCACGATCGCAGGCCCTTCGGTAAGCACATACCCGTCGTCGAGCTTCAGCGCCGGGATGTAACCCTTCGGGTTGATCTTGGAAAAATCCTCGCCCGACTTCGTCTTCTTCTCTTTCAGATTCACTTGTTCAAGTTCGAACGAAAGTCCGGCCTCGCGCAGCGCAATGTGCGGCGACAGCGAACAGGCGCCGGGTGAATAATACAGCTTCGGCATGGAAGACCTCTCTGGTTTGAGTTGCGGTAGGGACTAGGTAAGCGCGCAAACGCGTTTTACGAGGCCCGTCATTCACGAAACTTGCCGTGAGTTGAGCGCTACATGGCGAGAAGCAACACCCCGACACCGGCGACCACAAGCGCCATGCCCGCGAGTTCGCGCACACTCGCAACTTCCGCGAACACGCGCCGCGAAACCGCCTGCGCAAACAACACTTCGATGAGCCCCAGCGTGCGCACGTTCGCGGCCGACGTGAGCGAAAAACCTAGAAACCAAAACTGCGACGCGAACGCGCCCATGAAACCGGCGAAGAGTGACTGGCGCCACAGCGTCAGACTCTTCAACAGATTTTCGCGGTCGAACGCGGCCATCCAAACGCCGAGCAGAGCCGCTTGGATGCCCAGCGACCACACAAGCGTCGTTGTCGCGCGCATGAAGAACGCGCCTTCGTCGAGCGCGAGAATTCCGCCGCGAAATCCGACGGCCGCAATCGCATAAAGCCCGCCTGACGCGATGCCGAAAAGGGCGGGGCGCAAGCTCTGCGCATCCCACCGCTCGCGAGGTTTCACCGCGATCAAGAAAACGCCGGCCGTCGCAACCAGGATCGCCCCCGCCTTCAGCAGAGTGAGCGCGTCTCCCAAAATCACGAATCCGAAAACCGCGACCTGCACCGCTTCGGTCTTCCCAAACGCCGTCGCCACCGAAAACGAGCGCAGCTGCATCGCCGCCAAAAGCAACGCCGTAGCCGCAATCTGCGCCACCGCCCCCGCCACCGTGAACGCAAGAAAGCCGACGTTCGGCGTCGGCGGCATCGCGCCGGCCACGCAGGTGACGATCGCCAAAAAAAGCAGGGCAAACGGGAACCCGTACAAGAAGCGCACTTGCGTCGCCCCGATCGTCCCGAGCGACCCGGTCAGCGAGCTCTGCATGGCGTTCCGGGCGGTTTGCGCCGCCGCGGCAATCAAAGTTGCGACAATCCAGAGCATCGAACCTGCAAACCTAGGGCCTTCTGGCATCCGCCAAGCGCCGCATATGTGACCGCGCACATTGCCGCCGATGCCCCAATGCGTGCTACATCAATGTCACCGCAATCCAAAAGAAAGGTTGAATATGACTGTCAATGCGTACCAAGCGACGGTTCCGGCCTTCGTGCAGATACTGACGGCGCTCTCCGGGATCCTAACGAAAGCCCAAGCGCACGCCGAAGCAAAGAAGATCGACCCGTCCGTCTTCGTGAACGCCCGCATCGCACCCGACATGTTCCCGCTCGCGCGCCAAGTGCAGATCGCGACCGACCACGCAAAGGGCGCCTCCGCCCGCCTCGCCGGCGTCGATGTGCCGAGCTACGCCGACACGGAGACGACGTTTCCCGAGCTCCAAGCCCGCATCGCCAAAACGGTCGACTTCATCAAGAATCTGAAGCCCGCCCAGTTTGACGGCGGCTTCGACCGCAGCGTGACGCTCAAGATCGCCGGCCAAGAGATGAGCTGGAAGGGCGGGGTTTACCTCCACCAATTCGCGCTACCCAACTTCTACTTCCACGTCACCGCCGCCTACGCGATCCTGCGCCACAACGGCGTCGAAGTCGGCAAGCGCGATTTCTTGGGGTCGTTCTAACAAAAAGGCGAGAGCGCCTAAGGGTGCGCGCGCCCCCATAAAGGGCGTGCGCACTCCCGATGTGGCCGCCATGTCGTGTGGCGGCGGTATCACAGTGTTCGCTGGGATCATGCGGTATCTTCCACCAACCAGGGGTGGGGGGTGTGATGACTAACCGTTTTGTGTGGCCGATCTTTGTTTCGCTGCTGTCGATCGTTACGGCGCTCGTCATCGTAATTGTCATACCAATCTTTTTTTCGAGTGTTCGTTCGCTTGGCGAGACCTGTGTATCGTTGCTTGGAGCAAGCTCGATTTGCGGTGTCTTTCCCAAAGACCTCGACTCGGTGAACGACGCGCAACTCTCGACATCGCTGTTCTCTGCTGTGATAGCCGCTTTGGCAGCTCTGATGGCGTCCGGTCTAACGGGCTGGCAGTACGAACGTGCAGAAAGGCGCAAGAACGAGACGCGGCGCGAGCTGACGGGCCTCATACTCGCAAGCGAGATCGGGGCTTTCGCTGAACAATTCAATTCCTTGCTGCACGGCTCGAAGATTGTCGTCCTGGAAGGGAAAAACGGAACGTCAAAGCCCGTGGTGCAAGTTGATCATTCCAAAGTTCTTTCGATTCTTCCGATGCAGTCGACATATGAGCAGCTTGTGTCCGACATTGCCTTGATGGGAGATCGCGCCGCCCTTTCGATCGCCCGCTTCTACGTCCAGATGCGCCGCGTCAAAGCGCACTGTGAGCAGCGAGAGCTGCCGCTCTTTCCATTCGCATACATCGTCGAGCGCACGTCCTCGGCGCTTCTCTCGTTGGAGAAAACCAGCAGCTTGGATCCAGAGATTACCCAGGCAATGAGGAAGATATACGACAAGCTACAGGACAAGGAGTTCCAGGCAGCCGTCGTTGTGCAGGGCGAGAAGACTCCGAGCGAGCGTTTCGGCTGGAGCAAGGCGGCTGAAGCGTGGCAAAGGCCGGTGTCGCCATGAGCCGGCCAGGCATCGAATTCTCCACCACAGATCAGACGTCGAACCGATAAGCATCGCCGTCGCGCACGATACGCCCCGCCGTCGGCGTCGCGAAATGCGTGCCGATGACAAGCGTCGGCGTCCCGGCAAGCTGTCCGAATACGTCGCGCCGCGTCTTCGTCGATGCGATCTGGTCGAAGTCGGCACTCGACGCCCATTCCGGATGCGCGAACTGGCACGGGTGATGGATGAAGTCGCCGGTGATCAGCGCTTCCGCACCCTTCGACGCGATGCGAATGCTCACGTGACCCGGCGTATGCCCGAGCGTGGGCACGAAACTGACCTCGTCGCAAACCGTATGATCGATCTCGACCAGATCGACGAGCCCCGCGTCGAACACCGGTTGCACGGAGTCTGCGAACACCGACTGCTGCTCCGGCTGCGCGGTCTGACCGCGCCAGTGCTCGAACTCGACGCGGCCCATCAGATAGCGCGCCTTCGGAAACGTCGGCACCCATTTGCCGTCGACCAGCATCGTGTTCCACCCGACGTGATCGACATGCATATGCGTGCACATCACCGTATCGATCGACTCCCGCGAAAACCCGGCGGCGGCAAGATCGCGCAAGAACGGCCCTTGCAGGTTGTTCCACCACGGCACGCCGCGTCCCTGCTTGTCGTTGCCGAGGCAGGTATCCACGATCATCCGCCGCGACGGCGTCTCGATGACGAGCGCATGAATGCTCATCTTGAGGCGCCCCTCTTCGTTCATGAAGTGCGGCGCCAGCCACTGGATCTTCAGCGCTTCCTCGCGCGTCGCCTGCGGCAGGATGAACTTCGTGCTTCCCGTCATCTCCAACTCGACGATCTTCGTGATCTTCACATCGCCGATGCGCCAGGAGAGCAAGCTCATGCGCCGAACAGCCCCTTCAGATCCTTCTTCATGATCTTGCCGTTCGCGTTGCGCGGCAGCGTCTCGGGCAGGAACAGGATCTTCACCGGCACCTTGAACGCGGCGAGCTTCTGCGACACGAAGTGCCGCAACTCTTCCTCGCTCGCCTTCATGCCGGGTTTCAGATGCACGGCCGCAGCAGGCTCTTCACCCAACGTGCGGTGCGGAATACCGATCACCGCGGCGTCCATCACCGACGGGTGATCGTAGAGCGCGTTCTCGACCTCGACGCAGTAGATGTTCTCGCCGCCACGGATCAACATGTCCTTCGCCCGGTCGACGATATAGACGAAGCCTTCCTCGTCCACCTTCGCAAGGTCGCCCGTCTTCACCCAGCCGTCCACGAACGTCTCCGCCGTCGCCTGCGGTTTGTTCCAATAGCAACGCACGACGATCGGCCCGCGATACCAAAGCTCGCCCACTTCGCCGACGGGCAGGTCCTTACCTTCAAGCGAAACAATCTTCACCTCACCGGTGGGCGAAGGCACGCCGCAGCTCGACGGCTTGCGCTCGTAGTCCTCGCCGAAATTGCTCGTCGCGGTGGCGGAGGTTTCCGTCATGCCCCAGCCTTGGCCCGTCTTGATTTGCGGCAAGCGTTCGCGCAAGCGCCGCACGAGCTCCGGCGCCGACGGCGCGCCGCCATAGGACACCGTCTCAAGCGACGACAAATCGAACTCGTGAAAGCGCGGATGCTCGATGATCTGCCAGGCGATCGTGGGCACGCCGCCGGCACTGGTGATCTTCTCGCGTTGAATGAGTTCCAACGCTTGGTCGGCAATCCACCGCCGCTGCATCACGAGTTTCGAGCCACCGAACACCGCCGGTATCATGACCGCAAAGCATCCCGTCGCATGGAAGAACGGCACCGAAATCAGGCTCGCCTTCTGCACCGTGGGATCGGGCACCGGCAGGGCCTCGCCGCGCCTTAAGAACGACCGCGCCTGTGCGCACATCGCGTTGAAGAAGTTCGACACGATGTTGCGATGCGTGATCACCGCGCCCTTCGGCTTGCCCGTCGTGCCCGACGTATAGAAAATCGTCGCGTCGTCGTCGGGCTCCAGCACCACGTTCGGCAGCGCAACCTCGTCGAGCTTCGCCCACGCGTTCGGCACGCCGATCACGTCCTCGAGTTTCTTCACGCGCGGATCGGCGATCTCCTCATACGACCGGCACACATAGACACGCTTCAAATCGGGGCAGGCATCCACATGCTCGCGCACGCGCTCCCACCGCTCCGCATCGATAAGCGCAACCGACGTGCCCGAATCCTGCAAGCCGTACTCGAGCTCCGCCCCCGTCCACCACGCGTTCAACGGCGTCACGATCGCGCCCGCCAGAATGGCCGCCCAAAACGCGACCGACCACTCCGGCAGATTGCGCATGATGATGGCGACTCGGTCGCCTTTCTTGACGCCGTCGGCGACCAGCCGCTTCGCCAGCTGCGACACCGCCCGGCGGTGCGCGTCGAACGTGACGCGATCTTCGTCCAAGACCATGTAGTCGCGCGCAGCGAACGGCCGGCTCGCCTCGAACACAACCGCAAGCGAGGCCGGTGCGTTCTTCCACGTCTTGATCCTGACGCCCCGGATCTCCTTCTCCTCGATCTCGAAGGGCGAGGCCGGCGCGCCAACAAGCATCGCATGCGCCTGCGCAATCGGCATGGCGGGAAAACCCTTGGGCAGGGACGGGGCAGCAGACATGGGCGGTTCCTCAGGTGGCAATTTCTTGTTGCCTTTGGACTTACCGCGCGGCGACACCCTGGACAAGCACTCAACGGACGGGGCAGCCTCAACAAATGAAAACATCCGCGCTGCTCGCCCAATCCTGCTCCTGTTGCACGCCGCCGCTGCAGGGCCTCTACCGCGCCTCCCGCCGCCAAGTGCTGGCCGGGGCGGCTCTCTCGCTCGCCACCCCGCGCTTCGTCTGCGCCGCGGCGCCCAGTGCGAGCACGGCCCCCGACACAATCTTCCTGGGCGTAACCGCGCGCACGATGGACCCCGCAAACCCGGTCGCCGAAGCGATCGCGGTCAAGAACGGGCGCATCGTCGCCGTCGGCAAGCGCGGCGAGATCGCGGCGCTGAAGGGCACCGGGACAGAGGTCATCGACGCGAACGGCGCCACGATCCTGCCCGGCTTCATCGACCCGCACGTCCACATCGTGATGGCGGCAGCCCTGTCGAGCTTTACCAACGTCAGCGCGCTGCTGTGCCCCACGATCGACGATGTGTTCGCCAAGCTGCGCGCGGCGGTGGCGAAAGCGGGGCCGGGGGCGTGGGTGCCCGCGAAGGGCTTCGACCCCTCGCTCACCACGGGCAACGCGAACATCACGCGCAAAGAGTTGGACGCGATCGCGCCGGACAACCCGATCTTCATGCTGAACGCCTCCGGCCATCTCGCCTACGTGAACTCGAAGGCGATCGAGATCGCAGGCGTCACCGACACGACGCCCGACCCGCCGGCCGGCGGGCGCTACTTCAAGGATGCGAACGGCAGGTTGACCGGCCAGCTCGCGGGCGGAACCTCCTACGGACCGTTCGTCGCGAAGATGCCGCGAGCGGACGCCGCCGCGCTCGTCGCGGCGTCGGCGAAGGAACTCGCCATGGCCGCGAGCAAAGGCTGCACGATGCTCGTCGATGCGGGCCTCGGCAGCTTCGCCGGTCCCGACGAACTCGCGATCCTGAAATCGATCGTGGCCGGCGGCAATGCCTCGGTGCGCCTCGCCGCAATGATGACGTCGCGCTTGATGGACAAGTGGCTCGCGATGCCCGACGTCAAGCCCGGCGCGGGCGACGACCGCTTCCGCCTGCTCGGCTTCAAGTTTTGGTCCGACGGCTCGAACCAAGGCAATACCGGCTATCTGCGCGAGCGCTATCTGAACGTCGATGGCCGTGGCGTCTTGAGCTTCCCGCCCGAAGAACTGGCCGCGGGCATGAAGCGTGCGCACGACGGCGGCTGGCAGGTCGCGGTCCACGCGAACGGCGACGCCGCGATCGACGTCACGCTCGACGCTTATGAGAAGGCGCTGAAGGCAAACCCGCGCGCCGACCACCGCCACCGCATCGAACACTGCTCGATCGCGTGGGACGAACACTACGCCAAGATGGCGGAACTCAAACTCACACCCTCATTCCTGATCGGCCACGTGCACTATTGGGGCAAAGCCTTCCGCGACCGCATCATCGGACCGGCGCGCGCGGCCAGGCTCGGCGCCGGCCAGTCGGCGCTGAAGCACGGCGTGCGCTTCTCGCTGCACTCCGACTACGACGTGACCGAGATCGGCCCCTTGCGCTGCATCGAAAACGCCGTCACCCGCATCATGCGCGACGGCGGTGAGGTGCTGGGCCCCGATCAACGCATCCCCGTCGACCAAGCGCTGCGCGCCATGACCATCGACGCCGCCTACCAAGCAAGAATGGACCACGCCGTCGGCACGCTCGAAGCCGGCAAATACGCCGACCTCGTCGTCCTGGAAGAAGACCCAATGAAGGTCGACCCCACACGCCTCAGCCAAATCAAAGTCCGCGAGACCTGGGTCGAGGGCGAGAAGCGCTTCAGCTCGTGAACGCCGAATACACCATCGTCCGCAGCTCCCGCCGGATCGGATAGAAGCTCGACGGGATGAGCTGCGTCATGAAGATCGCGATCAGCTGTTCCTTCGGGTCGATCCAGAACGACGTGGATGCGGCGCCGCCCCACGAATGCTCGCCGACTGATCCGGGGATCATCGTCTGCACGGGATCCATCGTGACCGAAAAGCCCAAGCCGAACCCGACACCGTTGTAAGCAACCTCGCTGAACAACGAGCGCGACAGCGCCGGCAAGTCCTTGCCGTCCGGCAGATGGTTCATGGTCATGAGCTCGATCGTCTTCGGGCTCACGATCTGCGCGCCGTCGAGCGATCCGCCGTTCAGCACCATCCGGCAGAATTTGAGATAGTCGCTGACCGTCGACACCAACCCGCCGCCGCCGGAGACGAAGCTGGGCGGTTGGAGATAGGCGCTCGTCGCCGGATCGTCCTGCAACTCCATCCCGCCCTTGGCCGGAATGTAACAGGCAGCAAACCGCGACTCCTTCCCAGCATGCACATGAAAGTCGGTGTCAGCCATGCCGAGCGGCTTGAAGATCTTCGTGCGCAGGTAGTCTTCGAACTTCTGGCCCGAAATCTTTTCGACGAGATAGCCCACGATGTCCGTCGACACGGAGTAGTTCCATGCCGTCCCGGGCGAGAACTCGAGCGGCAACTTGGCAAGACCCTCGATCATGGTCTCTAGCGTGCCGCTCTTTTCGATCTGACCGATCTTCAGCTTGCGATATGCGGCATCGACGTTGGTCGATTCTTGAAAGCCGTACGTCAGCCCCGACGTGTGCCGGAGCAAATCGACGATCAGCATCGGCCGTTCCGGCGCCTTCGTGCGGAACGGCGTCGTCCCGCCGCCGCCCACGAACACGCCAAGATCCTTCCACGCGGGGATATATTTGTGCACCGGCTCGTCGAGCGAGACCAAGCCCTGCTCGACCAACTGCATGAACGCAATCGACGTGATCGGCTTCGTCATCGAATAGATGCGGAAGATCGTGTCCTCCGTGGCCTTCGTCTTGCGTTCGACGTCCGCCAATCCGATCGTCGAAAAATGCGCAATCTGCCCGCGCCGCCAAACCAGCGTCGACGCGCACGGAATCCGTCCGCTGTCGATGTACTTGCGCTGCAGGAACGGATCAATCCGCTCAAGCCTCGTTGACGACAAACCGACGGCTTCCGGACGTGCGCTCATGTGATGTTCCTTCGAATGGCGTGATGGCCGACCATAGCAAGGAAGACGCCTCACGCGAAACCGCGAAGGAACAAGGTTCACACAATGAAACAATGGCGCGCCGTGCGCCGAAGGCGCAGCGTAGACCCTACGACTGGCGCTGCGCGCCCGGGGTGGGCTCCCATTGTTTCATTGTTCCATTGTGTGAGAATTCTTTGCGGCCTCGCGTGAGCCCACTTACGAAATCGCCGCCGCGACAAACGCCTGGAACCAAGCGACCCCAGCCTCGTGCTTCGGCGATAAGACTCCCGCCTCATACACACCCGCCTCGATGTTCGCCTGCACCCGCTCGCAGATCCACTTGTCCTCGGCGGTGACGATCGCCGACGTGCTGATCACGCTCTGCCGCTTGACCGGATCGGACGCTGCGTCGGCCGTCAGATAGAAATCGTAAATGAGCCGCGTCGCCCCAAGCGAGAGCGGCACCATCCGCTCCATCATCAACCCATTCTCGTAAACGTTCACGCCAAGTCCCGGCAACACGAACGCCCACAAACCGTCGTAGACGCCCCCGGTGTTTCGCGTTGGCGCATTGTGAAAGCAAACGCCGTCGTCGACCGTCACCTCGTACTTCGTCGCGTCAACCTCGGCGTTCAATTGCGGATGCACGAGCGGGATGTGATATCCTTCGAGATAGTTCTCGACATAGACCTTCCAATTGCACGCAATGTCGTGCGTGCGCCGGTCGGTGTGGACGAGCTTGCTCAGATCGCGCTTGCCCATGCGCTTGTCGAGCGGCGAGAGCAGCGTAGAAAGGGCAGGGGCCTTCGCATCGACGTTTACGAACACGAATCCGCGCCAAGTCTCGACGTTGAGTTCGAAGAGACCGTAGTCGCGTGGATCGAACCCCGCCGCCGCGCCGAAGTCGCGCGCGTTCCGAAGCCGTCCATCGAGCGTATAGACCCACCCGTGATACCGACATGTCAGCGCGCCGCCGCAATTCCCGCGCTCTTCGTCGAACAGCGGCCCGGCCCGATGCCGGCAGACGTTGTGGTAGCCCTTGATGCCCTTCGCCGTGTTGACGACGATCAGCGGGTACCCGGCCATCGTCGCCGTCAGAACATCGCCCTCACGCGCGAGTTCCGACTGGTGGCCCATGAAAAGCCACGATCGTCCAAACACGGATTTTCGCTCGAAAGCGAAGAGGGCAGGGTCCCGGTAGAGAGAGGCGTGCGCGGCGTGCTGTAGCTGGGTCATGCCCCAGTCTAAGCAGCCGTCCCACCCACTGTCAGCCCTTCGATCAACAGTGTCGGCTGCCCGACCCCAACCGGTACGCTCTGACCGTTCTTGCCGCAGGTCCCCACACCGGTGTCGAGTTTCAGGTCGTTGCCGATCATTTTCACCCGCGTGAGCGAATCCGGTCCGTTGCCGATCAGTGTCGCACCCTTTACCGGTGCGCCAACCTTGCCGTCCTCGATGCGATACGCCTCGGTGCACGAGAACACGAACTTGCCGCTCGTGATGTCCACTTGGCCCCCGCCGAAGTTCACCGCGTAGATTCCGCTCTTCACGCTGCGCAAAATCTCTGCGGGATCATGATTGCCCGCGAGCATGAACGTATTGGTCATGCGCGGCATCACGGTGCTGCCATAGGACTGGCGCCGCCCGTTTCCTGTCGCCTTCATGCCCATCAGCCGTGCGTTCTGGCGGTCCTGCAAATATCCTTTGAGAATGCCGTCCTCGATCAACACGGTCCGGCTGGTCGGCGTCCCTTCATCGTCCACCGAGAGCGACCCGCGCCGCGACTCGATCGTCCCGTCATCGACAACCGTGACCCCCGGTGACGCAACCCGCTCGCCCAGCAAACCCGCAAACGCACTCGTCTTCTTGCGATTGAAGTCGCCTTCGAGCCCATGCCCGATCGCTTCGTGCAACAAGATGCCGGGCCAACCGGGCCCCAGCACGACCGGCATGACGCCCGCAGGTGCGGGCACCGATTGCAGATTCACCAAAGCCTGACGCAGCGCCTCGTCCACCGCGCCTTTCCAGGTCTCAGGCTTCAGGTAGAAGTCGTAGGACGTCCGCCCGCCCATCCCGTGCGAGCCGGACTCCTGCCGGTCGCCTTCGCCCGCAACGATCGAAACATTGAGCCGCATCAGCGGCCGCACGTCGCGCACTGTCATCCCGTCGGGGCGGATGATCTCGACCGCCTGCCACTCGCCGGACAGCGAGCAAGACACCTGCCTGACGCGCGAGTCCTTGCCCCGCGCATAGGCGTCGATGTCGGCGAGCAGCTTCGTCTTTGCCTCGAACGGCGTCCCGTCGATCGGATTGGCGTCGGAGTAGAGCTTCACATTCGAACGCTGCGGCCCGGCCGCCCATTGGCCCGTGTGCCCACTCTTCACCGCCTGCACGGCGCCGGCCGCCCGCTTCATCGCCGCTTCGCTAAGCTCCGACGAATGCGCAAAGCCGATCGCCTCGCCCGCGACCGCGCGCAACCCAAACCCCTGCGTTGTATCGAAGCTGGCCGATTTCATGCGCCCGTCGTCGAACACGAAGGATTCGCTCAGCCGGTACTCCAAATAGAGTTCCCCGTCGTCCGCACCCTTGAGCGCGTCACCCGTGATCCGCTCTACCGCGCCGCGGTCGAGGCCCGTCCGCGTAAAGAACAAGTCGCTTGTGTTGCTCATATGAGGGTCTCGTTGTTTTTGGGTGGCGCTCGAAGTGAAGGTAGGCGCTGCGTCCGCACCGTCAATCAACAGTCATGCGCATCTTGTGGCATATGGTCGCAATGACGTTGGGGCGCCTGCGCCGCTAAACCCGCTCCACTAAAACTATCCAGAGTCTGAGGCTCAAGGGATCGATTCCTCTTGAGATTTCCAATCATTCGCTCGAACGGGGCTGACCAAGCGCATGCGCGCATTATCGCGATTTGGAATCACGTCTTTCGTGGCGCTCGCCGCCGTGATCGCAGCAACAACTTCCACGTGGGCGGCCGCTGAAGGCGGTCAGCCGGTGGACAAGCAGATCAGTCTGCAAACACCCGCGACCGATCACATGCAGAACATCGTGGACTTCCACGACTTCCTGCTTGTGATCATCACCGGCATCACGCTGTTCGTTCTGGGCCTCTTGCTATGGGTGATGGTCCGCTACAACGCGCGGGCCAATCCGAAGCCCGCGACCTGGACCCACAACACACTCATTGAAGTGATGTGGACGCTGATCCCCGTCCTGATCCTCGGGCTGATCTCCGTCCGCTCGTTCCGCCTTCTCTATGAGGGTGAAGTCGTCCCGCCGAATGTAGACCTGACCGTGAAGGCGATCGGCCACCAATGGAACTGGTCGTACGAGTACCCGGACCAAGGCATTGAGATCGAACTCGCCGAAATGGCGACCCCGGAAGAGGCCGCCGCTCAGGGTGAACCGCGACTTCTGGCGGTTAAGGCCGGCCAAAAGGTCGTGGTCCCGGTCGGCAAGGTCGTGCGCGTAATCGTGACCTCGACCGATGTGATTCACGCCTGGACGATCCCGGCCTTCGGCGCGAAAATCGATGCGGTCCCCGGCAAGCTGAACGAGACTTGGTTCAAGGCCAACCGCGAGGGCGTCTTCTACGGTCAGTGTTCTGAGCTTTGCGGCAAGAGCCACGCATTCATGCCGATCGCGGTCGAAGTGGTCAGCCAAGAACGCTTTGACCAATGGGTCGCGCAGAAAAAGACATCGGCTGCTCTCGACGTTGCGCCCACGGCGCTCGCGGCGCGCTAACGGAATTTGGAGCTAAAGAACATGGCGAAAGCCCACCACGCTGACGAACACCACGATCACCACCCGACGGGCTGGCGCCGCTACGTCTATTCGACGAACCACAAAGACATCGGCACGATGTACATCGTGTTCGCGATCTTCGCGGGTATCATCGGCGGCGCGCTGTCGGTCGGCATCCGATTGGAGTTGCAGGATCCGGGCGTTCAGTGGTTTGCCGGCGACGAGCATCTCTACAACGTATTCGTGACCGCCCACGCGCTGATCATGATCTTCTTCATGGTCATGCCCGCCATGATCGGCGGCTTCGGCAACTGGTTCGTGCCGCTGATGATCGGGGCGCCCGACATGGCGTTCCCGCGCATGAACAACATCTCGTTCTGGCTCCTGCCGTTCGCGTTCCTCTTGCTGATCCTTTCGATGTTCGTCGAAGGCGATAGCGGTGGCCACGGCGTTGGTGGTGGCTGGACGATCTACGCTCCGCTTTCGACCACCGGCTCTCCCGGCCCCGCGATGGACTTCGCAATTCTGGCGCTGCACGTCGCCGGTGCGTCGTCGATCTTGGGTGCGATTAACTTCATCACCACGATCTTCAACATGCGCGCACCGGGCATGACGTTGCACCGCATGCCGCTGTTCGTGTGGTCGATCCTGGTCACCGTGTTCCTGCTGCTGCTTTCGCTGCCCGTTCTCGCCGGCGCGATCACCATGCTTCTGACCGATCGCAACTTCGGCACGACGTTCTTCGACCCCGCGGGCAACGGTGATCCGATCCTGTTCCAGCATCTGTTCTGGTTCTTCGGTCACCCTGAGGTTTACATCCTCATTCTCCCGGGCTTTGGCATCATCAGCCAGATCGTCTCGACGTTCTCGAAGAAGCCCGTGTTCGGCTACCTCCCCATGGCGTATGCGATGGTCGCGATCGGCGGTATCGGCTTCATCGTTTGGGCGCACCACATGTACACCGTGGGCATGAGCGTCGACACGGAGGCCTATTTCGTCGCCGCAACCATGGTCATCGCGGTGCCGACAGGCGTCAAAATCTTCTCTTGGATCGCGACGATGTGGGGCGGCTCGATCGAGTTCAAGACCCCAATGGTCTGGGCGATCGGCTTCATCTTCCTGTTCACGCTGGGCGGCGTCACAGGTGTCGTCCTTGCGAACTCGGGCGTCGATACCTCGCTACACGACACCTACTATGTCGTGGCCCACTTCCACTACGTTCTGTCGCTCGGTGCCGTCTTCGCGATCTTCGCAGGCTTCTACTATTGGGCCCCGAAGATGTGGGGCTACATGTACAGCGAATGGCTGGGTCAGCTGCATTTCTGGGTGACCTTCGTTGGCGTCAACTTGGTGTTCTTCCCGCAGCACTTCCTGGGTCTCGCGGGCATGCCGCGCCGCTACGTCGACTATCCGGACGCCTACCACTACTGGAACTACATCTCGTCGATGGGTTCGTATCTATCGGCGTTTGGCGTCTTGATCTTCCTGGTCGTTATTATCGACATGTTCGCGCGTAAGCGCCGCGCCGCGGCCAACCCGTGGGGCGTCGGTGCGACGACGCTGGAATGGACGCTGCCCTCGCCGCCGCCGTTCCACCAGTTCAACGAACTGCCCAAGGTCACCGGAGGTCACCATTGACCGCCGTCACGGCATCACCGAACGCTGAAGGGGCCCGCGCATCACTCGCGGGCCCTTCGGACTATCTAGCGCTTTTAAAGCCGCGCGTGATGTCGCTCGTCGTTTTCACCGCGCTAGCCGCGATGATCGTGGCACCCGGCGGGCTTCATCCCGTCCTCGCGATGAGCGCGTTGCTCTGCATTGCCGTCGGCGCCGGTGCAGCCGGCGCGTTGAACCAATGGTTCGACGCCGACATTGACGCGATCATGACGCGCACGCGGACGCGTCCCGTGCCCGCAGGAAAAATCGGCAGCCAAGAAGCGCTTGAGTTCGGCGGCACGCTCGCGCTGTTCAGCGTGTTCGCAATGGCGTTCTTGGTCGGCTACGTCCCCGCGGTTCTTCTAGCGGCGACCATCGCGTTCTATGTCTTCGTCTACACGATGTGGCTGAAGCGCTCGACGGTGCAAAACATTGTCATCGGCGGAGCCGCCGGCGCGCTCCCTCCGGTGATCGGTTGGGCAGCCGTCACCGGTAACGCGTTCGACGGGCTGCCCTGGCTCCTCTTCCTCATCATCTTCCTCTGGACCCCGCCACACTTCTGGGCCCTAGCCCTGGCGGGTCACGACGACTACGCCCGTGCCAAAGTGCCGATGCTCCCGGTCGTCAAAGGTTCGCGCGTAACCCGCAACCACATTCTCGCCTACACGTTTCCGCTCGCAGCCGCCGCCGTGGCGCCGACGCTCCTCAACCTTACAGGTCCGGTTTACGGAGCCGTCGCGGCAGTCGGAAGCGTGGCGTTCATCGCGCTTGCATTCGTGTTGTGGCGTGCTCCGGCTGAGCAAGAGCGAACGGCCGCCCTTCGCGTCTTCGCGTTCTCGATCTTCTATCTCTTCGCTGTCTTCACCGCGCTCGCCGTGGAGAAGCTCATCGGCTTCGCCCCACTGACATGAGCGCACCGATGAACCTGACGCCGGAAGAGCAAAAGAAGCGCAAGCAACGCAACTGGGCGTTGGCAGGAATCCTGCTCGCCTTCATCGTGCTCGTCTACGTCGTGACGATCGTTAAGCTTGGCGGCAACGTCGCCAACAGACCGATGTGAGGGTGGCATGATGAACCCGAATGACAAGATTCTGGTGATGTGTGCCGGGTTGGTTGCGAGCATGGTCGGCCTGACCTACGCCTCTGCGCCGCTCTACCGCATCTTCTGCGCCGCGACCGGCTTCGACGGCACGCCGAAGATGTTCAGCACAGCCTCGCAAACCGTGTCAGACACGACGATCGAAGTCCGCTTCGACGCAAACGTTGCACCGGGCCTGCAATGGCAGTTCCGCAGCGAGAAGGTTGCGACGAACCTCCGTCTCGGCGAGAACACGGTGGATTTCTATCGGGCCTACAACGCCGGCGGCTCGCCAGTCACCGGCATCGCGAAGTTCAACGTCACGCCTCTTCGCGCCGCAAAGTACTTCAACAAGATCAAGTGCTTCTGCGAGGACGGGCAGGAATTGAAGGCTCACGAGTCCGTCCGCTTCGGCGTCGCCTACTTCATCGATCCGCGCATCGCGACCGATCCGGACACGAAAGACATCAAAGCGGTCACGCTCTCCTACACATTCTTCCCGGCTAAATCCGAAACCACAACTGTCGCGCAGCTGCGCACTGTAAATTAAAGGTCGAGACCATGGCTTCCGACGAAATCAAACACGACTACCACCTGGTTCAGCCAAGCGCTTGGCCGATTGTGGGATCGCTTGGCGCGTTCATAACCGCGGTGGGCGCGATCGCTTGGTTTCAAACGCTCAAGGGTGCGCCGGCGCTCTTTGGCATCTTTAGCAGTTGGTACCTGTTCGCCGGCGGCATAATGGTTCTGATGATCACGTTCATCGGCTGGTGGCGCGATGTCGTGAAGGAGTCGGTTGTGCTCGGCGATCACACTCCGGTCGTGAAGCTGGGTCTGCGCTACGGCATGATCCTCTTCATCGCCTCCGAGGTGATGTTCTTCGTCGCGTGGTTCTGGGCTTACTTCAACGCGTCGTTGTTCCCGGCTGCGATCAACCTGACGGCCTGGCCGCCGGAGAACATCGCGACGTTTAACCCGTGGGATCTTCCGCTGCTGAATACGCTGATCCTGCTGACGTCTGGTACCACCGTGACGTGGGCTCATCACGCAATCCAAACCGGCAACCAAAGAGGCGCGGTCAACGGTCTCGGCCTGACGATCTTGCTCGGTATGCTGTTCACCTGCGTCCAAGCGTACGAATACATGCACGCGGGCTTCCCCTTTTCGGGCAACATCTACGGCGCCACGTTCTTCATGGCGACCGGCTTCCACGGCTTCCACGTGATCGTCGGTACGATCTTCCTGATCGTCTGCTGGTTCCGCGCGCGAGCCGGGCACTTCACGCCGGAGCGTCACTTCGGCTTCGAAGCCGCCGCTTGGTACTGGCACTTCGTTGACGTGGTCTGGCTGTTCCTGTTCGCCTCCATCTACGTTTGGGGCGCCGGCACAAACTTCGCCGCGCACTAGCGAAACAAGGTGAGCAATGACTAACGTGCAAGCAGCCCCGCTATGGCAGTCGGGGCTGCGTTGCCGTTGCCCTCGCTGCGGTAAGGGCCGTCTGTTCAAGGCCTACCTGGTGTTTGCCGAGCGCTGCGCCGTCTGCGACCTCGACTACCGCTTCGCAGACGCAGGCGACGGTCCGGCCGTTTTTGTGATCTTGATTGCCGGCGCCTTCGTTGTCGGCTGCGCCCTGTTCGTAGAGGTGAACTATCAGCCGCCCTACTGGATACACGCACTCCTGTGGCTGCCGCTCAGCGTTGGCCTGTGCTTGGGCATGCTTCCGCCGTTGAAAGCGACCATGTTCGCGCTGCAATACCGTAACGACGCCGGCGAAGGCCGTTTAGAGTAGGCATGTTCCGCCCGCTCCCGATCCTCACCATTTTCACGCTCGCAGCGCTTGGAGTCCTGATTGCGCTTGGTACGTGGCAGCTGCAGCGTCGCGAGGAAAAACACGCGCTGCTCGCCCAAATCGCCGCCCGCGAGAACACGCCCGTCGCGCCGGTCGAAATTCTGTTCGTCACCGGCGACAGCTTCATCACCTTCCGCCCGGCCGCCGCTACCGGCACTTTCGATCACAACAAGGAAACCTACGTCTACGCTCCGCGCGCCGACACGGGTCCCACGCGGCAAGGTTATAAGCTCATCACGCCTTTCGAACTCTCATCCGGCGGTAGCATCCTGGTAGATCGCGGTTGGATCGCAAAGGAAGCAAAAGACCCCGCCAAGCGCCAACCCGGCCAAGTCAAAGGCGAGATCGAGATCGCGGGCGTACTGCTCCCCGCAACATCGCCCGGCCGGTTCACGCCACCACCCGACCTCAAAGCCAACATCTTCTATGTGCGTGACGCCGCAGCAATCGCCAAAGCGCACGGATTGGTTCTGCGCCGCCCGCTGATCCTGGAGCAAACCTCACGCATAGACGGCGGCCCCGAGCCGCTGCCCCAAGAACGCAACATCCCCGACAACCACCTAGGCTATGCGATCACGTGGTTTTCGCTTGGCCTGGTACTTATCGTGCTCTACTTCCGCTACCACTATGTGAGCGGTCGCTTGAGGTTCAGCCGATGAAATTCGTAAGCACCAGAGGCCAGTCCCCGGCGATTTCATTCGAAGACGTGCTGCTCTCGGGGCCCGCGCCGGATGGCGGCCTCTACATGCCGGAGTCGTGGCCGACGCTCGACTTTGCGCGCCTGAGCGGCAATAAGCCCAACTACGCGGATCTGGCCGCAACCGTGGTCAAGCACTTCGCCGATCGCGATTGGTTCGACGCCATCGACCGCCATTCGCAAGACGTCTACGCGAGGTTTGACGATCCGCGCGTTGCCCCCATCCGCGAACTTAGCCCCCATCGCTGGCTGCTCGAGCTGTTCCACGGTCCGACACTTGCCTTCAAGGACTTTGCGCTCCAGCTCCTCGCGCCATTGATGGACGAAGCGCTCGCCCGCCGCGGGACGCGCGCTCTCGTCGTCGCCGCCACCTCCGGCGACACGGGTGCGGCCGCGGTGGCAGCGCTGGCCGGACGCGCGAACATCGACCTGGTCGTGCTCCACCCGAAGGGTCGCATCTCCGACGTTCAGCGTCGCCAAATGACGACCGCGACCGCATCAAATGTCCGCAACGTCGCAATCGAGGGCACGTTCGACGACGCCCAGTCGCTGGTGAAGCAGCTGTTCGCCGACCAAGCCTTTGCGCGAACCCACCGCTTGGCCGCGATCAACTCGATCAACTGGGTCCGCATCGCCGCGCAAGCCGCCTACTACTTGGCCACAAGCCTCGCCTTCGACCGGCGCCCCCTGACGTTCTCGGTCCCAACGGGCAATTTCGGCGACGTGTTCGCGGGTTACGTCGGCAAACAGCTCGGCATCCCGATCAAGCGCCTGATCGTCGCTACGAACGCAAACGACATCCTCGCTCGCGCGATCACGTCGGGCACGTACGCCCGCGGCGCCGTCCACGCCACGTTGTCGCCCGCGATGGACATCCAAGTCGCCAGCAACTTCGAGCGTTTGCTCTACGAAGCGAACGGCCGCGACGCCGCGACCGTACGCACGCTCATGGAAACCTTCGCCGCCAAGGGCGCGCTGACGATCGCCCCGTCGGCACTCGCCGCGATCCAATCGCTCTTCATAGCCGACTGCGTGCGCGAAAACGAAACCGTCGCCACAATGAAACGCGTCGCGCGCGACCTCGACTTGCTCATTGACCCGCACACCGCGGTCGGCCTCACCGCCACGCGAACAGCTGCCGAGGCTGACGACGTCGTCACGCTCGCGACGGCCCACCCCGCAAAATTCCCCGAAGCCGTCGAATTGGCGACCGGCCGCAAACCCGAGCTACCTGAGCGCCTTCGTCCGATCCTGACCGCGCCCGAGCGCTACGAAACGCTTCCAAACGACATCCAGGCTCTTAAGGCGCACATCGCGCACCAATGAGGGCCGATGCTTGCGGCGGAGCGCGGAAATCCGCCATTTCTAAGCACATGAAATCCGTCCGCAACTACCCTATGTAATCCGGCTCGAACGAAGCAGGATCCGGATGACCCCTCAGATTACGAAACTCGCGAACGGCCTGACCGTCATCACCGACCCGATGCCCCACCTTGAGACGGCGGCGTTGGGCGTGTGGGTGGACGCAGGCGCGCGCAACGAAACTGAGGCGACGAACGGCATCGCGCACATGCTGGAGCATATGGCGTTCAAGGGTACGCGCTCGCGCTCCGCGCGCATGATCGCCGAAGAGATTGAGCGCGTCGGCGGCTTCATCAACGCCTATACCGGACGCGAACAGACAGCGTATTACGTGCGCGTGCTGAAAGAAGACGTTGGCCTCGGCATCGACATTTTATCCGACATCCTGCAGCACTCGATCTTCGATCCCGAAGAGCTGACGCGCGAAAAGGGCGTGGTGATCCAAGAGATCGGCCAGGCCGAAGACACGCCCGACGACATCATCTTCGATCACTTGCAGGCGACCGCGTTCCCGAACCAGTCGCTTGGCCGCCCGATCCTGGGGACGGAAAAACACGTGCGTTCGTTTACGCGCGACACGCTGCTCAGCCAGATCAAGGATCAGTACTTCGCGCAGAACATGCTGCTCATCTCTTCCGGCGCGGTGAACCACGCCGAGATGGTGGCGCTCGGTGAAAGGTACTTCGCCAAGCTTCAATCGGGTGCTCCGGCCAAAACGGAATCCGCCCGCTACGCCGGCGGCGAATTCCGCGAAGTCGACGACCTCGAGCAAGCGCATCTCACGCTCGCCTTTCCCGGTTTCAAAGCCGACGACAACGACATCTTCGCGGTGCAGGTCTATTCGACGGTGCTTGGCGGCGGCATGTCTTCACGTCTCTTCCAAGAAGCGCGAGAAAAACGGGGCCTTTGCTACTCGATCCATACGTTTGGCTCGAGCTACCGCGACACCGGCTTATTTGGCGTCTACGCGGGCACAAGCTCCGCCGACGCCGCCGAACTCGTTGACGTCATCGCGGGCGAGATGAAGTCGCTCGCCGCAGGCGCCGGCGAAGACGAAGTCGTCCGCGCCCGCGCCCAAATCAAGTCGGGTCTCCTCATGGGCCTCGAACAAGCTTCCGCGCGCTGCGAGCAGATCGCCGCCCACATGTTCACCTATGGCCGCGTCATGGACACGCGCGAACTCATCGCCAAAATCGAGGCGATCGACACCAATGCGGTTGCCCGCATCGGCCAAAAGATCCTGAGCAAGGCCCGGCTGTCTCTCGCCGCCTTGGGCCCGATGGGGGCGCTTGGCTCCTACGATCGCATCGCGCAGCGCTTCGCGTAGGCCAATGACGCTCCGTACGACGCTCGGCCGTAGCAAGACGCTGCCCTACATTGAGGGTAAGCTCGTGCGCCTGCGCGCGCCCATCGCCAACGATTTCGTGGAGTGGGCCGCACTTCGCGGTGAGAGCCGCGACTATCTTACGCCATGGGAGCCGACTTGGGCCCCCGACGAACTGACTCGCGCCGCCTACCGTCGCCGCCTGCGCCGTTACGTCCAGGCCGAGCGTGCGGGAATCGGGATGATGTACTTCATCTTCGATCGCAAGACCTCCGAACTCGTCGGCGGCTGTCAACTTTCGAATATCCGTCAGGGCATCGCGCAATCTGCCGCATCGCTTGGCTACTGGATCGGCAAGAAGCATGCGAACAAAGGGCTCATGACCGACGGGGTCGTCACCATCGTGCGGCATGCGTTCGATCGCCTGGGATTCCACCGAATTGAGGCCGCGTGCCTGCCCACCAACACAGCCTCGCGCCGCGTCCTGACCAAGGCTGGTTTCAGCGCTGAAGGCACCGCGCGAAAATATCTGCGTATCAATGGCGATTGGCAGGATCATCTGCTATTTGCCGTCATTGTCGGCGATCCTGTGCCGGCGCCCAAAACTTGAACCAGCGAGCGATGACGAAAAAACCTGTCTCATTCCTTCAAAACCTGTCGCCTGCAACGCGTGTTGCGATCGGCGCTGGCATCGTCGGCGTGCTGCTGACAATCCTAATCTTCGTGCCCGGTGGTCTTCTTGATAGGCTGACGACCGGCACGCCGAGCGAAGTCGCTGAAGAATCATCCGATAACTTGTTAGTCGAGGAGGCCGAAGTGCCCGCAGAAATGAGCCGTGAGAAGAATGAAGAGTACTTGACCGCGAACGCCAAAAAGCCGGGCGTGAAAGTTACCGAGTCGGGTTTGCAGTATCGCGAACTGACCGCCGGCACGGGCAAGCAGCCCGGTCCCGAAAGCACGGTCACCGTCCACTACAAAGGCACGTTCATCAACGGCAAGGAATTCGACTCATCCTACGGCCGCGGCGAGCCGATCAGCTTTGGCCTGTTCCAAGTGATCAAAGGCTGGACCGAAGGCCTGCAACTGATGAAGGAAGGCGGCAAAGCCGAACTCGTCATCCCGCAAGACTTGGCTTACGGCCCTGGCCGTCCCGGCATTCCGCCCTATCAGACGCTCGTCTTCCAGGTCGAGCTGATCAAAGTTCAGTAAGCGCTCAAGCGCTCAAGTGCGCCGGCGCTCAACCGCCGGCGCGACGCCTTCGCGCCACGCGTCGCGGCAGGCCCCATGGTAGGCGGCAGCCGGCTGGCCACGTCCGGCGCGAAAGCGTCACGCGTTAATCCTCCGAAAATGGGCAGGTTTCGTTCTTTGCTAACCTCAAGCAGCGCACAATCACCTCGAACGCGCGAACTTGGCCTTGTTTTTCGTGTGATGAGGAGACGCCAATCGTTAATGCCTGGAAACGACAGTTGCGGCAGCCGGTGCCAATCCCCGATAGTTGGGAGCTGAAAACCCCCACGTCGCGAGTGCTAGTCCCCGCATGGAACTGAGCGTCAGCCGGCTCCGTCGCATTTCGATGGCGGCACTTGTGCTGCTGCTCGCGCTCGCGCCGATTTACGTGCACGCCGCGGCACCTGTCGCACTCGACCGCGATGTCAGCGACATCACGCCGTGGTTGCTACCCGCAAAGACCGCCGCGTTGTCAACGCAAGACGGCAGCGAGTGGCTCGAAATCGAACTCGCGAATGCAACGAACAAACAAGTCCACCGCGTCATCACGGTGAACGCCGGCGCGGACAGCGTCTTCCGCTTCCTCGGCCAAGGCGCCTTGAGCGGACTGTCGGAGGTCAAAGTCGAAGGGGAGGGCGGTGAAGCCTATCTCATCGATACCGGCGGCGGCAAAGCTGCGGCCATCTACCTGAACCCACTGGCCCGCGCGACGATCAATCTCAAAGGCCCCGGGATGCTCAACGGCGCCACGTGGCAAATCTGGAAGCCCGACGCCCTCGCCGCAAAGAAGCAGTCCGGCACACTCGCGACCGGCATCCTCGCAGGCGCTGTGCTCGTGACGGTGATCTGGTTGGCCGGTCTCGCTTGGTATCACCGCTCGGCGCAACCCGCGTGGGGCGCCCTCGCACTCGGTGCTCTCGCCGTACTTCTTTTATCGGGTCAGTTTCTGACGCTCTCGCCGCAGAGCCACATCCTGATCGGTGCAACGATGCTCGCTGCGGGCGTGCGCTTTCTGACGACCTATCTTGGCTACGACTACGACCGCAAGGCTACCGCGGTCTTCTTCGATGGCGTGTCGTTCGCGATCGTGGGATTTGCAGTGGCAGTGGCTTGGGGCGTGACGCCGGCGCACCTGATCCTTCGCGTGCTCGCCGTCGTAGGTCCCGCAATTGCCATCCTCTACGCACTGGGCCTGGCCATCGGTACGCCGCGAGCTAAGCTCCTCTTACCCGGCATTACATTTGTAGTCCTGGCCCTTGCCTTGCCCAACTTCGCTGCCGAAAGCCTCGCCCAGGGCGGTGCCTGGCTTGGCGACGCGTTGTTCAGCGCCGGCATGGTCGCCTTGGCATTCGTTGGCGGCATCCCGCACGACCACACCGAAAAGGACCGCATCGCCGAAGAACTGTCAGCCGATCAGCGCAAAGCGCGCGAGACCGAATACCGCTATGCGCTGGGCCTCGCCGCCGCGCATCAGGGCCTCTGGGATTGGAGTTTCGACAACGACACGTTGTTCGTGTCCCCGTCTGTCGAAGCGCTGTTGGGGCTGGAAGCCGGCGCGCTCGGCAATTCGGAGCGCAAATGGGCGCAACTGATCGCACCCGAAGACGTTCAACTCTACGCCGACTCGATCAATGCGCATCGCCGCCAAGGCAACTCGTCGTTCACACTCGAGATGCGCATGCGCCATGCGAAGGGCGGCCTGCGCTGGATCAAGCTGCGCGCAAGCTGCATGGCCAACCCGCAAGGCAAAGCCGTGCGCTGCATCGGCCTCGTCAGCGACGTCACCAGCCGCAAGGCTCAAGAGACGCAGCGCCAAACCGATGCCGCAGGCGATCCGGTGACCGGCCTCATGCTGCGCAACGCATTTCTCTCGCGCCTCGAAGGTGTGCTGACGTCGATGCGCGACGGTCAATCGCGGCGCCAAGGCGCCGTGCTCGCAATCGACGTCGATCGCTTGCGCGCGATTACTGACAGCCTGGGACACCAGGCCGGCGACCGCTTCTTGACCCAGATCGCCCGCCGCCTCGACCATGCCGCCGGCCCCGATGACGCCGTCGCCCGTTTAGGAAGCGACGAGTTCGCCGTCCTAATCTTGGGCTCGCCCGGTGACGAGGAAGGTGCGCAAGTCGCCCAACGCATCCGCGACGCGCTCACCCAACCTGTCGCCATCAACGACCGCGAAATTTATCCAGCCGCAACGATCGGCATGGCCGTGATCGAGCCGAACCATCGATACGGCGGCGACGCCCTGCGCGAAGCCGAAGTGGCGATGTATCACGCAAAGCGGGCAGGGCGCGGCGGCTTCGAAATCTACCAACCGCAAATGAAGCCGCGCTCCGCCGATCGCTTGATCATGGACACGGACTTGCGCACCGCGCTGAACCGTCAAGAGATCGAGCTCCATTATCAGCCGATCATCCGCTTGGCGGACGGTTCGATAGCAGGTTTCGAGGCGCTGATGCGCTGGCGCCACCCGTCGCGCGGCCTGCTCTCGCCTGGCGAGTTCATTGCCGTCGCCGAAGAAACCGGCCTGATCGTGCCGTTGGGCCGTTACGCGGTCGAGCGTGCGACGCTGGAGCTGAAACGCTGGCAATCCTACTTCCCGACGAACGAGCCGCTGTTCTGCAGCGTCAACGTCTCCGCGCGCCAGTTGTTCCGTCAGGAGTTCTTCGACGACGTCGTCAGCGTGCTGCGCAAGGAAAAGCCGGCGCGTCTATCGTTGAAGCTGGAGCTGACCGAAAGCGTCATCATGCAAAACCCGGAGTCTACGGCGCGCGCACTCGCGCGGCTGAAAGAAGCGGGCGCGGGCCTTGCTCTCGATGACTTTGGAACCGGCTTCTCTTCGCTCGCCTACCTGCAACGCTTCCCCTTCGACACGGTGAAGATCGACCGCAGCTTCATCACCGACATGGCCAGCAACGAGGAAACGCCGGTCATCCTGCGTTCGATCGTCCGCCTCGCCCACGACCTCGACATGTCGGTCGTGGCCGAGGGGGTCGAGACGCAGAGCGAAGCAACCCGCCTCAAGTCGCTGCATTGCGAGTTCGCGCAAGGCTATCTGTTCGGCGCACCGATGGATGCGACCGCGGCGTATAATTTCATCGCGTTGAAGTTGCGCGGCCAAGGCGCCCCGCCGCCGTCGTCCAAGCAGGCCTCAGGCCCGACCCGCATCCCGCGATAGCTGCGACGGGTTGAAACCCAATTTGCGGATCGCGTACTCCCACTTGGAACGCAGGTCGTGTCCGAACAGCAGCTGATGGTCCGCCGGGCAGGTCAGCCACCCGTTCTGCTGGATCTCGCGTTCCAACTGCCCCGATTCCCACCCGGCGTAGCCGAGCGCGAGCATCGATGCCTTGGGTCCTTTGCCTTCGGCGATCGCCTTCAACACATCGACCGTCGCCGTAAGGCCGACATTCAAGCCGATGTGATGCCCAACCTTCATGGTGGACTCACCGGCCGTATAGTCCGGAGTGTGCAAGACGAAACCACGTCCCGTCTCCACCGGGCCGCCGAATTGGATAGGCATGCCGGGCACCGCTTTGACGTTGGAGCGGATTCTGAGCTGCTGCAGCAAATCGACAAACGTGATGTTGCTGACCAGCTTGTTGAGCACGAGCCCCATCGCGCCCTCTTTGGAGTGCGCACAAAGGAACACCACCGCCTGCTCGAACTTGGGGTCGGGCATATTCGGCATGGCAATCAGGACGTGCCCCTCAAGGTTGAGGTCCGCCGTTTTCTGCTGACGCCGCCGATTTCCGAATAATCCCATAGAACAATTCTAATCCGTTTCGTTAATGACGGGAAGTCTCAGCAAAGACGCAACCGCTGGCGCAAACGCAACAGGGGGTCACGGAAGATTTACCCCCACTCTGGCATGAGAGCGTGTCGAATCCGGGCTGCTTTTGGATAAGTTCGCCCCGCATGAAGGTCGTGTTCAAACTTGCGGTTGTTCTTTCGTTCCTGTGGACAGCGGTTGCGCTGGCCGCAGACAGCACGCCGTGGGCGGGCCGCTCGCCGGCACAGAGCAGACTAATCCTCGAATCATCGCAATCGTCGGGCAGTACCGTTCAAAGGGCTGGCGTCCAAATCAAACTGGACCGGGGCTGGTGGACGTACTGGCGCGCGCCTGGATCGTCGGGCCTGCCGCCGGTCTTTGACTGGAGCGGCTCTGAGAACCTGGCCGACGAGCCTGAGATCGCTTGGCCCGTTCCGTCGCGAATCGTTGCCTTCGGCGAAGAGCTGAATCTCTACAAAGACGAGGTCGTCTTTCCTGTGGAGTTCCGGGCTGCCAACCCAAAGAAGCCCGTGAAGCTGCGTTTGAAGGTGATGTTCGGCGCCTGCCGCAACATGTGCGTTCCAGCTCAAGCGGCACATGAGATCACCCTGCCGCCGGCGACAGGGTCTGCTAAAATCAATCGGACCAACGCAAACCTGATTGCGGCCTACTCGGGCCGCAAGCCCTCTTACGACCCGCGCGAGACGGGGCTCGAAATCAAGAGCGTCACCACCATAGCCGACGGCCGCAAGGCGTACCTCTCGATACGGGTGAAGGGCTTGGCCACCAAGTCATCAAGCTTGGTTCTGGTTGAAGGCCCCGGTCTCACCCGTGTTGCAGAGATCAAGCCGCGCCCCACAGGCGACGGCACAACCAAGCTGTTGATGATCAAGCTGGGCCCCGCCGCGGATTTGGTCGATCTGCCGGGCAAGCGCATCCGCCTCACCGTCATCGACGGCGGGCGCGCACTGGAACAAACCTGGGTCGTGGGCGCCGAGGGCAGCGCGCTCGTGGGCTTCGAGCTACTCCCAGGACCGCGCAGACCTATGGACAAGCCCGAACCTTGGGCCAGCCACCCGGCACCGGGCTCCGAATAGGCGGCTCGCGCCCTTTCCTGCGGCCACCGGATCGCCTAAATCCTCGCCCACGAAACCCAAGAACAAGGCGAGAGATCCCTATGTCCATCAAAGTCGGCGACCGCATTCCCTCCGTGACCCTCATGCACATGACGGACAAGGGTCCGGGCCCCATCACGACCGACGAACTGTTCGGCAAGAAGAAGGTCGTCCTGTTCGCGCTCCCGGGCGCATTCACGCCGACCTGCTCGGCGCGCCACCTGCCGGGCTTCGTCGAACACGCTGGCGACTTCAAGACGAAGGGCGTTGACGCCATCGTCTGCCTCTCCGTCAACGACGCATTCGTCATGAATGCGTGGGGCAAGGATCAGAACGCGGCCGGCAAAGTCGAAATGGTCGCCGACGGCAACGGCGAACTCACGAAGAAGATCGGCCTCGAAATGGACGCCTCGAAATTCGGCATGGGCGTCCGCAGCCAACGCTACGCCGCCGTCATCGAAGACATGGTGGTCAAGAAGCTGGAAGTGGAAGAACCGGGCGCGTTCAAAGTCTCCAGCGCCGACCACATGCTAGGCGTTCTCTAACAACCACCAGATAGATGAAGGGCGCGTCCCATGGGGGCGCGCCCTTTTTCCAAAACCGACCGCTCGAAGACTTTAGGATGACGCCTCCTTTAGCAATATCAGGGCGGAAACCACACGTTGACCAATCCCCACACCACGACCCCGAAGGTCACGAACGACACCAACTCGTAGAAGTCATATGTCATGAAGGTGTTCAACAAAAACTCAGTACCGGCAACCCAAGCGATCACAAGTGCAGCGCTGAGCGCGAGCTTCCGATACAGGCTGCCGCGGTCCGACCAAATTCGCGGCCAGCCACCATCAGTGGGCCGACGCAGCACGTTCCCGCAAACGTACAGGCCCGGAATTAGTCCAATCACACCCGCCAGCCAAGCCTGATCACGCGACACAAACAAAGCGCCTACAACCTGAATCGCGCCAACGATCATCAAGATCAATGATACAAGCGTCACTTTGCGACGCGCTGTCATTGAACTAGTGCTGCCCTGTTGTTTGGTCAACAAGGTTGTCCACTCCATTCGTTTCGCTTTGCTGGCTCTGCGTTTGGGCTTGCTGACTCTGAATGTACACCTCGACGGGCGACATCCATATGTATTCCATCGGGGGCGGCGGAGGCGTCGGAGTTGGAACAAGCGTAGTATACTCCGCCCCCACTAGATTAAACCCCACACTTGCTCCGATTGAATTCGCAACAACCTCCTTTCCGGTTCCTCCTTGGGGCATCGGACCGACTTCTGGTAGGACCACCTCCTTCATGGCGGTTTCGCTAAACGTCCAAGAGAGCGGTTTGAATATCAGATCGAACCCCCAACCGCTCGATCGTCCGCTAAAATCGCTAGCGTTGCACGTTGGGCACCAGCTTACCTCGCGCTCGATTCCTGCTGCTGCCCCTAGACTCCATCCCCATGAAGACAAAGAACCCTCTTCAACAGGGTGGCCCACAGCAGCATAACCGTATCGCGGCAATGGAACGCCCGCTGGGGTCGCTCGATAGGTGCCGGTCTTGTAATGAAAAACGACTCCAAATCCGAACTGAAAATGCAAGGAGTTGCCTTCTGCCGCGTTCCCAGAAGGATCCGACGCATTAATCGGGTCATTCCCCACATAGGCGTACAAGTTGAGCTGATCCTCGTATCCTATAGGATCAGTTTGCAGGAAGCGCCCTAAGTTTGGATCATAAGCTCGCGCCTTGTAGTGATAAAGCGCCACTTCGTGCAACACGATTTGCCCAGTGTAACGAAACCTCGAGCCTGCCCAATTTTGCGGCTCACCATATGGTCCATATGCATATGTCGTTCCGGAGCCAGTCCCGTCAGTCGTCGCAACCACTGATCCTTGGTTGTCATGATGGAAGTAGCGTCGATCAGCGAGCCCGGCCCCCTCGTACCACACAATGGGTTCGTCGCGGTTAGGCCCGTGCACATATCGTCTTAGTAGCGCGCTGCCTCCATCATACTCGGCCGAAAGATTGTCACCGTCATAAACAAACTGCGTCGCCGCCGCACCCGCCGTAGTTTGGCGCAACCGCCCCATCGGGTCGTAGCTGAGGGACATTTGAGTGACCCCTCCGACCGATATCAGACGGTTCTCAAAGTCAAACGCAAATGTCCGACTGCCATCCAGCGTTAGATTTCCTCGAGCATCATGAGAAAAGAGATTCCCGCCCACCGCCGCGTATTGATTGAGACCGTTCGACGCAAACCCTCGGTTCAACGCCGGGTGATTTGTCCATGCATAACCGTTGTTGGTTCCTTGTCGGGAGGCAACCTGACTAGCTGGGTTGTACGAGAAGGTTAGCGCGTGGTCCCAGGCGGTCGCGGCCAGGTCGAGAGATAGGCTGGAGATTCGTGACATAGCGTCGTAGCCGTAGTTAGAACTCGTTCCATTGCCCCTAACCAAGGCACCGCGCCGGCCGATGTTGTCGTAGACATAAGTAGCCAGAACGAACGTCCCGTTCTCGGTCACGAAGGTCATACGATTGGCCGCGTCAAATGCAAACTGAGCGTAGTTTGCATCGGAATACGTCAAGCGAGTTCGATTGCTTGCTTTGTCGTATTGATAGCCGAGCGCTATCCCGTTTGTTGTCTCGGTGGTGAGGCGCCCAGCCAAATCGTACGCCAGGTCCGTGCCTGAACCGGATGCACTACCAAAGCGCGCGTATATACGACGACCGAGCAGGTCGTATCCAGAGTAAACGTCGCTCAGCGTTCCGCCAGGGATGTCCTTGAGCGTCTCCCGATTCAGAGCATCGAATGAATAGGTGATCGTCTCACCGCTCCGCAAGCGTTTCGATGTACGGTTGCCTGATGGATCGTAGCTGTATTCCTCATAATCCGTGGAAGACGATTGATTGGCACCCAATTGCGATGCTGGGTAGAACATTTGTTGAGGCCGATCAAAGCCGTCGTAGCCCATTGTCGTTCGATTGTTATTCGCATCGCGAAGCGTGAGCTGCTTCCCGTTTTGTGAATACGTGTAAACGGCATAGGTTTGCTGCAGCGTAGTCCCAACCCCTCGCTGGACTGACAAGACCTGCCCCGCGGCGTCATAGTTCTTTCTTGTAATTCGATCTGGACCATTTGACCCCTGCGCCGACAACACGCAAGCATCTGAGGGTAATGATCCGAATGCTGCGGGGTTCATTCGAGTGGCCGAACATGTCTCGCGGTCGAGCGAATCGTAACTCGTTTGGGTCACAGTAAGAGGGGTTGTGACACGCACGCGATTGCCCACCGTGTCGTACGCCATAGACGTCGTTTCCACGGGCACAAAGTTGGCGCCCACCGCACTGGTGGTGGTCCCACGTTCGAGGGTCGTATACCAACCGTCTGCGTTGTAAACGTACCGCTCCGCGGTTCGAGGCAGCGCGCCGCCACCGTCAGGGTCGATATTGATGGTCATGCGTAAGCGACGATTTGCGTCCCAAACATAATTCGAGACATCGACAACATCCGTTCGCGGTCCGTCAATTGCGGTAACGTTCCCCGCCGTGTCGAACGCGTAGCTTGTGGTAAGGTTGAGGCCGGTCGGATCGACCGTCATTGCCTGCATAACGTACTTGTTTGCGGTATCGAACGTGTACGACGTCATTACGCTCTGGCTTGCGGTCACTTTCTCTGTTCGCGAGGTGGGCAGTCGAAACTGCGACCCAGAAGAGCCGAAAAGCGAGTAGGCGAAATCAACTTGTGGCCGAACACCCGCCGAATCTGCAGGCCTCAGAATTTGTTGCAAATCCCCATAGGTTGCGTCCCATGTATAGTTGGTGACGCCTCCTCTTGGATCGATACTTGAAAGCATCCGATTGCAAGTGCGGGGGTTAACGCAAGTGTACGCGGTGGACTCAGGAAAAGTCGCTAGCGTAACAATATCAGCTAGTTGCGATCCCGGCTTAGGGCGGCTTGTTTCAGAGACGATGTTGGAGCGGATATCGTACGAGTACTCCACCGAGGCGCCTTCAGGATTCGATTTTCTCGCCAAGCGGTTCGCAGAATCGAAAACCTGTTGAGTTGTTCGATTGAGCGGATCGACAATGCGAGTTTCATTATTGAACTTGTCAAAGAACCTTGTCGTCGCTCCGCCGAGCGGATCCAACGTTTCACTACGCTTCCACGACTCGTAGCTCGCGATACCGCTAGCAAAATGCTGAGTGCTGCGGTTAAGCGCATCTACTATGGACCGGACTTGGAACATGTCGTCGTAGGCGACGGTTTGGAACGCCATAGTCGGCGTCAACGGCAGAGCCCATCGCCGCAATCGGTAATTTGATCGGACGATATGAACCGGGTCCGGGGAATCGGCGCCAGCGGCATACTGATAAGTCGTTATGGCTCCATCAGGTGTCGTCACTGTGAACGTATTGCACGCTAAGAATGCCTGCGCGGCCAGTGGTGACATCCGCGTTGTATTCAGCACGGCCCCTGCGCCGTTGTTGGCGTAGAAGACGGGGCAATTCGACCGGGCATAGCTGGCTTGCCGGCCGCTATCGTCGGTGACCGCATTAATTCTCCAACCGACATCACCGCCATATTGCGATCCCGAATCCTGCAGTGTGAAAGTCAATGAACGGCCTAAGGAATTGCTGACTCCCGTAAGGTAATACCGATCGAGAAGTGGAGGCCAGGCGCTGAGTGGATCAACGTTTCCGCCGAAGCCACTGTGAAGGCCATAGTTGAATTGAACCTTCAAACCGCTTGGAAATGTCCATACTTTTGCTTTGAACTGTGGGCGGGCGACCTTTAGGTGTCCCACAGAAGTGGAGCGCCCGAACGCGGTCATCCAGTCGAAATCGATCTTGGAGCCGTCGTTGTTCGTGAGCGTCAGCTGCACGTTGCGGTAGTCCCAGGCTGGATTTACGTAGCCTATTGGAGCGAGGAAGCGGCTGCCAGCTTGAGCGAGACGCGATTGCGAGCCACCAGAAGCATTCCAACTACCATCCGGCAATTTTGCGAAACTCTCTTCGCGATCACCAACTTGAACGTTGACGGTGTTAGCCATCAGTTGACGGCTGATCCAGTAATCGACGAAGAACGAAGCTGTCCAGCCTTCGAATGTCGGGTTCGCCAAGAGATTGCTTAACGTATATATGCCGGACACGACTGCGGACGCTTCAATCGCTGACTGCTGGCCAAGAGCCCGCGTCGAGCCACCGCTCATTTGAGCGGTCACCTGGAAGTTATGAGTCCAACCTCCACCGAGTCGTGAATGGGACGAAGAATCTGGTCCTTCGTAGGTCCACACGACTGACGGTGGCGTTAACGTCGCGAACGAGTTTCCGGATTCTTCGCGAATGTCCCTTCCAGAGCTGTACCGTCGTTGGAAGGACAGCGAGTACGGAAATCCCCCCCTGCCGGCGACGATGTCCGGGGCTGGTGAGAGCGCAAAGTCGCCCGACGAGCCTTGAACAAGACCTCGAACTTGCGTGAGGTCTTCACGCTTTGGTGGGAGCTGACCGTTGATGTCGTCAATCGGGTTGTTACCACCAGATCCTTTCATGTCAGTGTTTACCAGCAACCCCAGCGACGAGGGCTTTATCGCGAGGTCAGGCGTAAAACTCGGGCATACGACGCCTCCTATATTCAACGGATCGAAGCAGCCCTGTTCAGATTCACTAACAATAACGTCGTAGCCAGAGTTCGCGATCGCCTGCAGGTTTGTTTCATAAATAGACGTACGGTTGGTAACGGCGAGCACTGCGCTCATTTTGCTCGGCGTAACATAGACAAAGCGATGCGACTTCCTGTTGGACAGCACGAAGCTCAGTGCGCCTGACGAGGGTTCCCAACTGTCCGTTCGCTGCTGCCTCACGACGCCTTCTGCCAAGGATGAGGTGTAGGCCCACACGCGAAATGCAGTGTCGCGTGCGCTTGCATCAGCGACGACGCTTTGAGCACTCACGGTGCCAACGAGATTAATGAAGTCAGAATGAGGCGCGGTTTCGTCTTTTGGCGCGCCTGCAACGTACTTGAGCCGCCCTACCCGATGGTGGTTCGCGATACGTGTTTTCGTAATCGCCGCAGCAATGTTCCCGAGTCGACTTTGTTGAAAGAGAATGTCTGCAGTATCAAGAGGCTGATGATCGCGGCGGCACTCGCCGCTGTTGACGTCGTTTGCCGTTGCGGACCGACAACCCGTCCCACCACTCTGTCCTTGGAATGGGCGTGGGTTAGCAACCGCAATCCTCGCAGCAAAAGCGGTCGTCGATTCCGTAGCCTCGCCAAATTGAACGACGAAGGTGCGCACCTTTCCGCCGGCGTCAGTAAACTGATAGCTTGCGTCGCCATAGCTTCCTGAATTGGCTGCATAGGGGTGATTTACCGTGAAACTCGTATTGACGCCGCCGCCGGTGCAGGCCGGTAATAGGATGCTGTCGGCAAAAAAGAGATTCGGATTGGTCGCAGTAAAGAGGCGTAGGCGGCGGCCACTTATCTCGTCGCCAAAAAACGTCACTCCCGGCAGGCAGTTTGTTATAGTCACAACCGTTCGAAATGAGTCCGGAATCTCACCAGACCAAGTGAGTTGCGGGCTGCTCGGATAAGGCAGCGCTGCACCAACCGGTGGCGCGAATGCAGCGTCGGGTGCTCCGCCACCCACAACTTCTTCGAGGGTCGCATACCTGTTGCTTTGTGAAATTGCCGCTTGTAGCGCCGTTGCAAATGACGACATTGTCGTCGTGACAGCAGTTTCGTTTAGGTTTTTGAGAAACTGAGCGCCTGTAACGAAGTTGCCGCTAAGTGAACCTGTCAGGGCGCTGTTGCGTGCACTGGTGCCACATGTCGGCGCAGCTGAACTGCCGCAACCCATTGCGGCGGCAAGGTCGATCCCGGGCTTAAACACAAGTTGCTTGAATGCCGGATCGTAAAGGTTTCCGTTCGAGGCCACCCAGACGTGAGCCATTGTAACACTGGCAAGATTTCCGCTGAGACCGCTACATGAACTCGCGCCAGCAAAGGCAGCAGGAATTCCCCCATCGGCAAGAAGCTGGCAAGCTGCCTGCGCATCAACGTCGAAGGTCTGTGTTGCCGGGTTGAAATTCTTGATCAACCCAGTCCATTTGCCAAATTGCTGCGCCGTCAGTGTGATAGTGCCAACCTGGTAAGTTGCAGTCACGCCGCCCGCGCGGAGCAGCTTGACCATAAGCTCCGCTTGATCGAAGGGCGTACCTGACTGGTCAATAATAGCTCCTCGTGCTCCCTTCCCGAGACCAAATCGAAACTCGATCGAAATGTTGTTTCGCACGTAGTCAAACACGTTCTGGGCGAAAGCGTTGGGCGGCAGGCGGTTGCCTCCAAGCGCTCGCGCAAGCGCGGCTATCTCCGGCGGCGACGTAGGCCAGGCTGCAACGCCATTTGTACGTGTTGTTGAAGATCCGTAGTAGGTCCACGCGGACCCAGGAGCTAACAGCGGTCCAGAAACAAGGTCATTTGAGGGCGGCGCTGCCCAGGCTGTCCCCAATGCCAATGAACCAGCGAACAAAGGAACCAATGCAGCGAGCCACTTTCCAACTCGCGGCTTTGAAGTCGGCCTTCCGGTCATTGCCAGATACCCTCCAACCAGATTGACGCACGCTAGGATTAAGGTTAATTTCTGTCAATGACCCAGCATAGCGTGCATTTGAGCGGTGTTGTTCTTGCGTTGTGGCTCGCGTTCGCGACGTCCCATGCCCTGGGCGACACTGCACAATACAGCTACGACTCACTCGGACGCTTGACCAGCGTCACATATTCCGACGGTAGCGTAGTCAGATACACATACGATAGCGCGGGAAACCGAACGCAGCACATCGTGACAACCTCAGTTGGCAATCAGGCTCCAGTCGCAATAAACGACAACGTCGACGTGGCGGTGGGTGTGCCACTGACATTCGATCCGAGGGTGAACGACAGCGATCCGAACAGCGACCCCATTACGTTATCGGCGACATCTTTGCCAACGAAGGGCACAGCGAGCATTGGCGGAAACGGCACCTCAATGACGTACACGCCGCATCCTGGTCAAAGCGGCGCCGATTCATTTGTCTACACGATATCTGATCCAAGCGGGGCCACCGCAACAGCGACAGTGCTGGTCTTGATTGGACAATAGAGGAGATCGCAGCCTCAAGCGCTGAGGCTGCGGATCCAAGGGCAGTTGCTAGAACCGGTGCCCGACCTTGAGGCCGTAGGTCCGCGGCTGCTGTGGCACTTCGTACGGCTGCGCACCGCAAGTCTGAATGGCGCACTCCGTGTAGCGCCCGAGCAACGCTCGCTCGTCGAACACGTTGTTCACGTAGAAGTCCACCGTGAACGTGCTGGTGTCGAACCCTGTGGAGAGATCGACCAGTGTATACGAGGGAAGGCGGCCGATGATCGCCGATTCCACGGCACGCAGATCGATGCCCGAGTCCGCAGAGTAAACGAGTGCACCTTGCGCGTAGCCGTCCCAACCATAGAAGTCGAACGTATAGCGGCCGATGAGGTTGGCCTTGAAGTTCGGCACGACCGGCAATTCGTTGACCGCCGGCGGGAAGCCCGGTCCGCCCTCAAACTCGGTGTCGAGCAGCGTGGCCGACCCTGTCAGCGTGAAGTTGTCGCTGACCACCCAGGCGATGTCCGTCTCGATGCCCTTGATCGTCGCATGACCTGCGTTCTGGATTTGCGTAAGCCCGTTCGCCCCTAAGAACGAGAACTGGAAATCCTCCCACACCTCCCAGAACACGGCGCCGTTGAAGCGAAGTGTCCCATCGGCAAGCGTGGTCTTCCAGCCGAACTCGTAGTTCGTGAGGAAGTCGGAGTCGTACGGTGCGAGACTCCCGCGCCGGTTGACACCACCAGGCCGGTAGCCCGTGGACCACGTCGCATAGACCATCCGGTCGCTGTCGATCTTGTACGCCAGGTTGAGGCGATGCGTGTAGCCCTCCTCTTCAGTCAACTTATTGAGGTTCGTACACGGCGCGTCAGGAGTTGTCGGCGGACGTACAAATCCTGGCTCGCCGCAAGCAAGTTCACCGGGAGTCAGAGCGCGCGCCTCCGGCGTGCTGACATCGAATCCATACGCGGTCGTAAATGCACCCGAGAACCCGAAGAAGCCCTCAAGCGAGTTCTCCGACTTGAAGAAGCGCAAGCCTCCCGTCGCCGTCAGCTTTTCGGTTATGTCGAACGACACTTCGCCGAAGATCGCCTTGTCGATGTCGATGCGCTTCTGCGACGTCAGCCAGATCGTGTCCGGCAGCGTCGAGATCGAGTGGCCGGGAAAGAACCCGTCCAGCACGTAGCGCTGATAGATGTCGTGCACCTGGCGCTGATAGAACAAACCCGCGATGAAGCGGAACCGGTCCTCGCCCGGTGACGCGAAGCGAAGCTCGTGGCTTTCCTTCGTATAGCCGTCGCGTCCGATAATCCGTTGCGCCGGATTGATCAGCGTGCCGCCGGGGATGACGCCATCGCTCGTGAAGTACGAGCCGTAGCCCAACACCGTATCGTAGAAGAAGCCGTAGTCGGCATAGTCCGACTGCGAGTCGACGGTGCGGTTGAGGTAGCCGCTCGCGACCGTCATATCCAAGTTCGCGATCTTACCTTCGACCGTCAGCGCCGCCATATACCAGCGGTCATGTCCCGTCTCGGGAAACCAATGCGTGACCTCAAGATCGCCGACCGCGGGGTCGTACGAAAAGATGCCGTTCGATTTCTGGTCCTGGCCCATCAACGTCGGCGTGACGGTCCAGTTGTCGTCGAGGTCGATCTTCAACGCCATGCGCGCGCCGTAGGTCTCGACGTCGTTGTAGTTGTCGTCCGCCCGGTCGAAGTTGTCGTCCAGAATACCCGACGTCGGGTAAAGCCGCGTACCCGGAACGTTGTCGATGTACCCCGCGTCATACTTGTTCCAGCCGACGATGCGGATCGCCGCGTTATCGGACAACGGCACGTTGACGTAGCCCTCAAGCGAGCCGCCGATCCCGCCGTGTTCAACCGAATTCACTTCGCCGCTAATCGCCGCCGCGAATTCGGCCGTGTCCGGCTTGTTCGTGATAATCCGGATCGTCCCCGACTGCGAGTTCGCGCCATAGAGCGTGCCTTGCGGCCCGGCCAGCGCCTCGACGCGCTGAATGTCGTACACATGAACGTCGAGAGCGCCCTGGATCGTCGTGATCGGAATTTCGTCGATATAGGTGCCCACGCTCGGCGACGGGCCCGAGTGGTTCCGGTTTTCACCGCTCGCCACGCCACGCATGTAAACGCCCACGAACCCGGGGCTTGTCGGCTGGATCGTCACGTTCGGCAAGAACTTGCTGAAGTCCCCGATGTCGGAGACCTGCAACTCTTCCAGCTTCTTCGTGCTCAAGACCTGCACCGACGCCGGAACGTCCTGCAGCGCTTGGGAGCGCTTTTGCGCCGTCACGGTAACTTTTTCGACTTGTCCCTTCTCGTCTGCTGCCATCGCCGGCATAACGCCGGTCAGAGCCGTCGTCGCCAACAGCACGCTCGTCCATCTCAAGTTCATAGTGCCCCCACTGTTTTGGTCTAGTTTTTCTGCTCAAGTGCCGGCCCGAGCGCTTCGCGCAGCGGTTCCAGCCATTCCTCGTAGTTTCGCCACTGCTCAACGGCGTCTTTGAAAATCGGACGCCGCACTTGCTCCGAACTCGCCGTACGCACGGCGCGCTCCGTCTCGTTGAATCTCAGGCAAGCGTCCTCAAACGGAAGCCCGCAATAATCCAGCAACCGCCGCACCTCGCCCTCGGTGTCGGCAACCATGCGCTCGTACTGCACTCGATGAACCCGCCCGGGCAGAACCTCATCGAAATGCGCCATCAGCTCGACATAGTCGCGGTAGTAGCGCCCCAGTTCGGCGAGGTCGTAAGTGAACATTTGCCCGCGGGCGAAGTGCTGCTTGAACGCCGAGAAGCAGCTCGCCATCGGATGGCGCCGCGCATCGATGATCTTGGCGTTCGGTAGGATCAAATGGATCATGCCGACATGCGCAAAATTGTTCGGCATCTTGTCGATGAAGAAAGGCCGCGCGCTTTTCCGCTGGATGCGGGTGCGCGCAATGTACTCGTCGCCGAGCGCTCTGATCTGCTCGACGTCGAGGTCGCTGAGGGTTTCCGGATACTTCGGCCCATCCGACTTCGATCTAGGCTCGCCCAGTGCGCGCGCCAGGTGCGAAATATCGGGTAGCTCCATCGTCCCCTCGACCTGGCTGTGGCTTGAGAGGATCTGTTCGATCAGGGTCGACCCGGCACGTGGCAACCCCACGACAAAGATCGGGTCGGCAGACTGAGCCCCCCAACGTTCGCGCGCCGCGAAGAAGTCTCGTGTGAAAAGTGCGCGCGATCGGCGAACGTGCGCGGTCGTTTCGTCGGCGCTGTAGACACCGTTGCGCCGGCGCAGCGCGTTGCCCTTCGCGTAGTGCGCGAACGATGCCGGATATTCCTTCGCGTCTTCAAGCGCTTTACCCAGCGAGAAGTCGAGGTGATAGCGATCCTCGTCCCGCAAGTCCGCCCGCGCCAACGCTTTGCGCATCGCTTCGGTTTCTTCAGGTGCGAATCGGAACGTCTTCAGATTGGCAAGGCTCCAATAGGCCTCGCCGAACCACGGCGTGATCGCGAGACACTTGCGATAGGCTGCAATGCACTCGTCCTGACGTCCGGTCGCGCGCAACGCGTGGCCATAGCTCAACCAAAGCCGCGGTTCGTCCGGCGCTTCCTTCAGCAGTTTGATGTAGAGCGGGACCGCCGCCTCGTACGCGCCGAGCCGTGCCAGCGCCGCCGCCTTCAGATTCCGGTACCCGAAGTTGCCGGCATCCTTCTCAAGCAACCGATCGATCTCGCGAAGCGCCAGCTCGCCTTTCTGTTGCTTGTAGAGAACGATCGCATAGTTGTGCCGCGCAGCTTCGAAGCTTGGCGCCAGCTCAAGCGCTCGCGCCAAAAGCAACTCCGCATCGCTGTGACGTCCAAGCCGCGCGCCGACTTCCGCCAGCATCCGTATCGCAGCAACGTCCGTCGGCGCTTTTTTCAGGTGGTCACGCAGCTGATGCTCAGCGATCGAAAGCTTGTTCGCAGCAAGCGCCGCCGCAGCTTCCATTAACCGTGGATCGCTTACCGAAGCTTTGATTGCCTGCGCGTACGCGCGATCCGCCCTGTCGCCGTCGCCCGACGCCGTCAGCCGGTCGCCAAGCATGCGATATGCAACCGCGAGAAGTTTCAGCGCCTCGGCCTGCCCGGGAACGACTTTAAGGATCTCGTGTACTTGCTCGATCGCAAGGGCCGGGTCGCGCGCGAGCAGGCGCTGCGCTTGCGCAAGCGCGAAAGCCAAATCGCCCGTGTGCTGAGCCACGGCCCCCATGCGGAATGCCCCCACAATCCCCAAGCGAATACCGCCAGACCTGGCGCGCCTTAGCAACCGACAATTGTGGCCGGGCGGCGCCCAGGTGATTCCCCTGTCAGGCGAAATCTTTGGAATTCCGCGTGCTACTGCGGATCTGGCCCGTTGCCCGGCAAATACACCGAGTACTCAAAACCGGATCCGGCGCTCTGGGTCGTGGTCACGAAGCCGTTGCGGCGGTCGCGCATGTGATCGACATAGGGTCTAAGCCCGTTTTTGAAGAACTTCACATTGTCCGCGAACACCACCGAGCCGCGGCGCAGCTTTGGCTTCAACATTTCGACGATCGGAATATAGGCATCGTTCCAACCGTCCAGCAGGACCATGTCGATGGGCCCTTCGACGTCACGCAACGTTTCCAGCGCATCGCCGCACCGGACTTCGACAAAGCCGTTCAGACCGGCGTCGGCAAGATTGACGGCAGCGGCCTCGGCTTTCGTAGGTTCGATCTCTGTCGTAATGACCCCGCCGCCGCCGTTGTCGCGAACAGCCGCCGCAAGATAGATCGTGGAAAATCCAAACCCGGTTCCGAACTCGACGATGCGCCGCGCGTTAATCGCGCGCGCGGTCGTGTACATCAACTCGCCGGCCTCATAGCCGACCTTCACATATGTGTACTTGAGCCACGGTGACACCGCCTCGAACCAAGACCGTCCGCGAAGCAGTGCGAACAGACCCGTTGGAAACGCCCTCGCGATCACAATCCTGTCGTGCTTGGATTCTCGATGAAGCCGGTCGAGCGTTGCACCGACCTTCGGGTCGCCCGGCATCCACAAGGCGCCAGCATTCCATTGACGTGACATTCGGTCCCCTAGATTAACGCGACTGTGCCGTTGCCAACCGCGGCAGGCAAGGGCACGAAAACTGCCGTTTGCGCGAGGGCTCGCAGGGCCTAAACTGCGGTCAAGGAGTTAATAGTGTCGCAAGAGGGTCAGACGCCGGGGGCGCAGGGCAAGGAGGCGGAGCGTCAGCTCCGCCCCGGTTCGCGCTTCGACGCGCCTTCTATCGCGACGGCCTCGCTGATCACCGTCCTTTTTGCGGATGTCGTTTCGTCGACGGTCCAGATCGCAGACTTGGATATCGAAGAAGCGCAAGAGCTGCTTGACCAAGCTGTTGCCCGCATGCGCCAGCGCGTCCGTCAGTTTGGCGGCACTGTTGCGCGCGTTCAAGGTGACGGGGTTATGGCGATCTTTGGAGCGCCGAGCGCGTACGAAGACCATGCGCTGCGCGCCTGTTGTGCCGGTCAGGCAATCTGCGACGACTTCAGTGCATTGCCGGGTGCCGGCACCGGCGGGTTCAACGGCGTGCGAGTTGGCATCCACTCCGGCCGGGCGCTGATCCGCGCCTTGAAGAGCGGCCGCGTCGACGACTATGACGCAGTCGGTCCCGACGTCAATTTCACCGCCAAGGTCGAAAGAGATGCGCCGTCGAATCGCGTCCTGCTGACCGGCGAAACACTGGCGCTTGCGGGCCCCATGGTCGCAGCCGACGCGCGCGGTCAACTGACCGTCGCGCCTCAGCGCACGCTGAGCCTCTATGAACTGCGCGGCATCAATTTTGATCGAAATCTGACGCACGTGCTCGACAGCGATCATGAGTCACCTCTGATCGGGCGCGAAGCGACGCTTGAACATGTGCTCGGCATGATCGATGCGAAGTCGCCGAGCGGAACCTCGATCGCACTCATCGGCGAAGCCGGCATCGGCAAGACGCGTCTGTCGCATGAAGTGGCCCGCACAGTGCGGGCTCTTGGCTTGCGGGTGGAGGAACTCGCAGGCATTTCGGTCCTCCGGCGAACGCCGTTCTCGTCCCTGAGATCCTTCGTGCGCAATCTCTTGGGATGCAGTCCCGCGGCGGCTGGGGAGGATCTGCACCGGGCCGCCGCGAGCCACCAGGTCCCGCCGGGACTCCGCGCTGGGCTGGTGGAAACCGCCGGCGCGACAATTGAAGATCGCGATTGGAGCGCCCTCACCGCGCAAGCGCGTCGCGAAACCATGCTTGCCGCCATCGCCGATCTGGTGGAGCGAACGGCGCGCCACCAGCCGCTTTTGATCCTGGTCGAAGACGTCCACCACCTGGATGCGGAGACCGCCGACCTCTTGGTCGTACTTCACCGCCTGACCGCCCGCCTGCCTGTGTGGCTGTTGCTGACCGCCCGCGCGCCGGCTCGTGAGGAAGCAGCCCGTGCAGCCAACGAAATCATCGACTTGGCGCCGCTCGCAGTCGAAGAGGCGAAGGAGTTCTGCCGGTTCTTCTCTGCGCCCGGCGCGCCGCGCGACCACGGCCTTGTCGACAGACTCGTTCAGCGCGCGGCAGGCAACCCATTCTTCCTGCAAGAACTCTTGCGAATGCCTGCGGCCGAACACAAAGACGCGGATGCGACGCCGCTCTCGATCGGAAGCCTCGTCCAATCGCGGATGGCCGGGCTCTCGCCAGCGGCGCGGCGCGTCATGCTCGGTGCGGGCATCCTCGGTGCGGAGATTGAGCGCCCCATTTTGGCTGCAACGAGCGAGGTCGAAGAGAGCGAGCTTGATGCGATCTTGGGCGAACTTGAGGCCCAGCATCTGATCGATGCTTCGAGCCGGGACAAAGTCAGGTTTCGCCACGAATTGTTCCGGGGCGGGGCGCTGATGACGTTGCTTCGAGCCGAAGCGGTTGAGATTCACGCCCGCGCCGCAGCCGCCTTCGAAAAGCAAACGAACGCTTCCGCCGCGACGCTCGAACGCCTCGCCTACCATGCCGAACGTTCGGGCCAGATCGAGAAGGCGCTGAAGCAACTCGTGACCGCTTGCCAGCTCGGTGTCCGCACGTCGTCGCAAAAGACGATCCGCGCCCTCTACGATTGGGCGATGCGCATGAAGCCGTCGCTGCCCGAGCCCGCGAAGGGTCCGTTGCTCGATCTCGTGATGACGAGCCTTGACGCCCTGCAGCAATCGGGAGATGCCGAAGAGTACGAACGCGCGATGCTGCTCGCGATCGAACTCTGCGAGGCGCGCGGAGAGCGCCTGCGCGAAGGCATCGTGCGTGCGCACTATTCTGTGTTCAACTGGATTTGGTCGCGCCACGACGTGGCGGGCGTGAACGCGGATATTGCGCTCAAGGTCGCAAAAGAGACCGGCTTCTTTGCGCTTCGCGACAGCGCGCAGTCGATGACCGCGCACATCTTGCACGGCGTCGGCCGCCTCGATGATGCGATCGAGACCTACATAGACCTCATCAACCTCTACAGCCCCGAGGACGAGCGCTCGACCTTCGGACGCATGTTCTTCCCGAGCGTGCGCTCCTGCGCGTTCCTGGCGTCGTTCCTCCTCGATCGCGGCCGCATCGCCGACGCGAAGAGCTACATCGAGCGCGGCGAGCGAATTCTGGGCGATATCGACCAGCCCTATTCTCGCGTCTTGATCACGAATGCCCATGGCCGCCTCGCGCTGGCCACGGGCGATGCGGAAAAGGCGGTGGCGCTGCTCGAAAAGACGCTCGACGCCTGCATCAAGGGGCAGATCTATCTGGTCGAACCCTCCGCCGCGGGCGAACTCGCGACCGCACTCGTGCGCGTGGGCCGTCCTGAGCAAGCGCGCGAGATCGCGCGCCCGATCATCGAACAAAAGCGCTATCTGCGTTCCGGCCGCTACGCCGCGGTTCGGGTATTCCGCGGTCTCGCCGAGGCGGAGCTGGCGTGCGGCAACGGCGCGGCGGCCCTGGCCACGATCGACGAGGGCCTGCTGATGGCGATCGAAAACAAAGAACCGATCCACGTCGCGCAAACCCGTTATGTGCGCGGGCTCGCCCTCATCGCGACCGGCGACCGCGCCGGGGGCATCGCCGATATCGAGACGGCACTGAAGGCCGCACGCGAATTGCATCTCGACCCGCTCGCCGCCGACTGCCAGGAAACGCTGTCGAATGTCACCGGCGCCCGGGGCGCAAGCGCCCCCCGCCTGCGACGCCCGTAGTCGTACCTACCGCGCAACCTAACCGCGCGGCACAGCCGCTCGCGCGAGCGCATCCGCTTGCTCGTTCAGCTCGTGGTCGTTGTGCCCACGCACCCAGTGCCAACTGACCTTGTGCTTCGCCGCCGCTTCTTCGAGGCGCTGCCATAGGTCGACGTTCTTCACCGGCTTCTTGTCGGCGGTCTTCCAGCCGTTTTTCTTCCAGCCGTGGATCCATTTCGTGACGCCGTCTTTGAGGTACATGCTGTCCGTGTGCAGGTGCACCTCGCACGGGCGCTTCAGCGCTTCGAGCGCGCCGATCGCGGCCATCAGCTCCATGCGGTTGTTCGTCGTCTCGCGCTCGCCGCCCGACAATTCCTTGCGCGAATCCTTGAACAACAGAATGGCGCCCCAGCCGCCCGGCCCGGGATTTCCCGAGCACGCGCCGTCGGTGTAGATCTCGACATGGTTCATTCGGGCCACCCGTAGGACTGAGGCCCTGCGGCCGATTGATGAAAGCGCAACTTCGTCAGGTACTCGAGCGGATCCTTCGGCCGCACCAGCGCCGACGGATCGCGGTTGATCCAGTCGTAAAGCCGCGTCAGCAAAAACCGGAACGCTGCACCGCGCGCAAGCACCGGCAGCGCCGCCACCTCCGCGCCGGTCAACGGCCGCACCGAACGATAGGTCGAGAGCAGTGCGCGCCCCTTCGTGATGTTGAACGCGCCGTCGTGCTCGAAGCACCAGGCATTCAGACAAACCGCGATGTCGTACGCATAGGCGTCGTTGCAGGCGAAATAGAAGTCGATCAACCCGGAGAGCTTGCCCTCCATGAAGAACACGTTGTCGGGAAACAGGTCCGCGTGGATCAGTCCTGACGGCAACCCCGAAGGCCAATGCTGCTCAAGCCAGCGTAGCTCGGTGCCGATCGACGTGCTCAAGCCCATATGCACGCCGTTGGCCTTCACCTCGCACTGTTTGACCAGCGTCTTCCAGCCCTCGACCGACAGCGCATTCGGCCGCGTGAGCTTGTAGTCGGCACCGGCCAGATGCAGCCGCGCCAGCGCCGCGCCAAGTTCGCCGCACTGCTGCGCGTCCGGCCGCTTCGGCGACAGCCCCGAAAGGAACGTCATCAACGCCGCCGGCCGCCCGGCCAGCATCCGCCAAGCCTTCCCGTCGTGCGCCCGGACGGGCAGGGGACACTGGATCCCCTTCGCCGAAAGATGCTCAAGCAGCCCGAGAAAGAACGGCAAGTCCTCTTCCCGCACCCGCTTCTCGTAAAGCGTCAGGATGAACGACCCCCGCTCCGTCCGCAGGAAGAAGTTCGAATTTTCGACCCCCTCCGCAATCCCCTTGAATGCGAGCACGCCGCCAAGGTCGAACGCGCTCAAGAACGCGGTGAGGTCGGTATCGCTGACATCGGTGTAAACGGCCATGCGCGAGGGTTTAAGGTGAAACGCTGAGGCCGCCAAGTGGACCGGTCACACCGATGCGGGGAAGAACGCAAGCGCTTCTGCCCAACCCACAGCCAATTGCACCCCCGGGGGCGGCGTCTGCGCGGGCACGAACGCCGGCGTGGCCGCAAACAAAATCCGCGTCTCGACCGCCGCCAAATGCTGCAGCACGTCGAGCCGGTCGTCGATGAACGCGGTGAGGCCAAGCCGCTTGGCGATGATCGCCTTCTCCGCGCGCTCTTCGCAGAAATGAACCCGCTCGAGCGGCAAGCCGGTCGCTTCGTGAAAGCGATGGTGCGCCAGCCATTCGATCGTCTTGCGTGCGGTTCCCGACTTCGCCTTCGAAACCAGATGCACACGTCCGGGAAACACCTCGCGGTTCAACCGGGCGACCGCATCGAACCCACCCTCGACCATCGGCGTGTCGAGATAGCCCGACGAAAAGAACGACGTATCGCCGCTGTCGCGCGCAGGTCGGATGAGCACGCCGCCGATATCGACGCCAAGCACTGGACCGCCTGGTTCGGTTCGGCGCCGCGCCACCGCTAGCGAGGCGGAGCCGCGGGCGGCGGCGGGGTCAAACGGCGGAAGCGGTACTCCATGTTGCTGCCGTCGTGCATCCGGGTGCTCGATGTGTAGGTCGTGGCCGTGCACGTGTAGCGCGTCTCGCCGCTCGTCGGGCCGTTGTTCATGTTCACCGGCACGGTTTTGCTGATGCCGCGCTTCTGCACCGTCACCGTACCGCTGGCACTCACGCCATTGTCGCAGGCGCGCATGACCCCGTCCTTGGCGGACCAGTAGCCGCTCGACGTGCTCGTCCGCGCGCGGGCATCGCCGGTGATCGGGCCGTCACGGTCTGGCGTCGTCGTCTGATAGTCGAGCCCGACCGACTCGCCGTGGAACGTGCCATCGTCGTTCATGGTGATCCGCAGCGTCGTGTTGTTGTTGCGCGTGAAGCGCGTGCTGCCCATACGGCGGCTCAGCCACTCCATCGGCCCGCCGCCGGTCATTTCCCATTTGCCGACGAGACACGCATCGATGTGAACGTCGCCGGTCAGGCACGACTCACAGGCGAGGTCGCGGTTCGCACGCAGCGAAAGCGCGGCGTTCGCATCGCCCGTGTGCATCGCCATCACCCGGTAGCGCGCGCGCCGCTCCGTACGGCAGTCGGTGTTTGCAGGCCACGCGCCCCACGTAGTGCCGGGGTCCTTGCGAACGGCAACGTTCGTGCCGTCGGGCGTGACCGTGTTCCCCCACTTGCCGCACTCGTAGTTGGTCCACCCCGGCATGATGACGAACGGCTTCAACGTGCGCCGCACCGTTGCCGAGCGGTTGATCGTCCATTGCTCGCCGTCGATCCGTGCGCCGAAACTGAGCACCGGCCCGTTCGGGTATTTGATCTTGCCGTCGTCGAAGTCTTCCGCAAACGTCAGCAAGTCGGCGTTCGAAATCGCGCCGCGGATCGCCGCGCGCTGTGCGCCGTCGCCGGATCCGCCGGCCATCCGCCGCAGGAACGGCATCAACGCGCTAAGCCCGTGCTTTTGATAGTGCCAATAGAAGAAGATCGACGCCTCGTAGCTCATCGCATAGAGCGGCCGCTGCGCTTCGACGGCGCCGCGGAAATCGGGCGCGTTGTTCCAACGCAGGTTGCGAACATTGTAGCCGGCGAACAATTCGGCCGCACCTTCGCCCCACCAAGCGCCGCCGCTCGTCATCGTCGCGCGTTGCGCGGGGCTCAACGAGCCGTGCTCCACGCAGTGAAACGTCTCGTGGGCGACGGTGTAGTGGATGTCGTCCTCCGAGTTCCGCCCGAACAGAAACAGTGTGACCGGGCACTCGCGCCGCGCGCTCCACGCGGGATCGAGCGTCCACGCGGCAGCGCTGCCATCCTTATGCCGTCCGCTTGGGTCCAATACCTCGCGCGATAGCGGCACACTGCCGATCACCGAGATGAGATACGTCACGTTGTCGATCCGGTAGTCGCCGAGCGCGGCAAGGTTGCCCGCCGCTCGCCGGGCCCCCGCTTCGACGCGCGCGATGTCCCCGCGCCGCAGCAGCGCCCCCGCATTGATGTCGCCGATCCCGCGGAAGGTTCGCGTGCCACCCGGCGTCGAGACCGTAAAGCGAAAGTGCTCGACGCACTCCATATCGCCCGGTTCCCAAACCGTGGTCCCGCCTTCGTCGGTGATGGAAAAGCTGCGCAAATAGGCAGCGTCGCAGCCTGCAGGTTGCGCCGTGGCGTGTGGAGCGATCGCCGCCATCGCGGCGAGAAACAGAACCGTCAAGCGCAAGAATGCCCGCATGAGCCAGCCTCCTCAAAGCATGTTGGCTCAAGTATAGCAGGTGCGCCGGCGTTCCGAAGTGTGACGGTGCCTACAGAGCCGCTATCCCTTGCATTTCTTCAGGTCGAGCCCGAACACGAGCCCGCCCTTGGGCGCGCCGTCCACGGAGTCGAGGGCCATCGTCCCTTCGCGATCATCGCGTTTGGAGACGAGCGTCAACGTCGCGCGGAAGTTCAGCACGGCTTCTTCGCCGCAGCCCATCCGCCGCAAAACGCCGCCGCGCAGATTCTCGTTGAAGACGAAGTCGCCCGCGAACGTCCCTTTCACGTGGCGGTGAAAGCGGCGGCCCCGATTGCCGCGCCCGGTGCCGTAGTCCACGGCGAGTTCGGCGCGCTGCTTGTGGCCAAGTTGCGCAAAGCCGCGATAGTCCATCTGATAGACACCGAGCGAGTAGCCCTCCGGCAGCCGCAGCGGGATCTCGATCGCGCAGGTCATGCGCGCAAAACCGCCGTTCGCTTGCGTCCCGGTGACGGCGAAGTTGTCGAACAGCACGCTAAGCGCGCCGCCGTCGGGCGCCGTCACAATGGAATAGGAGCCTTCGGGACAGCCTTGTGTTTCGTTGGCGCGCGCGCCGAACGCTTCGACCCGCGACTTGGCGGACGCAGCCGTAGCTGTGACCGCCGCAAGCAAAGCCAGGGTGGCCAATCGTTGCATGTGCATGTGAATTACGCCTGATGCTTCACGCCACGATTGGCCGTGGCCCTTGGGGTTTCATTCAGACGGTGCAGCGTTTTAAGCGCACCGGCGCATTTTCAGGTGATAGACGATCGCCGCGTTGACATCCTGCGAGTCGACGGTCGAGCTCGCTTCGGCGTTGTTGTGCGTCGCAACCCGCATGCTCGAGTTCGTACGCAAGTTCACGTCCGCGCCGCACGGCGACCAAACGAGGTTCTCGGCCACGAGCTGGTTGTTGATGAAGTAGTCGCTGTCGAGCGAGCCCCAGAACGAGCGGCGGAACGACGGCCCGCGGCTGCCGGCGAAGAAGTACTCGACGTTGAACTGCGAGGTTGCGCGGTACGGCAAGTGATTGTAGCCGCGATAATCGACCGACAGCACGGCAATGCTGTAGCCGGCCGGCACGAACACGGGGATCGCCACGTTGCAGGCTTTCCGGTCGAAGGACCGGCCGGTCGAGCCGCCGGCGGACACTTCATATTGGTCGAAGATGAGCGAGAGCGTCTTCGCATCCGGGCTCAGCGTCGCCGAAACCGAACCGTTCGGACACCCCGAACCGCCGTAACCCGGAATCCCAAGGGCGATGTCGTCGTTCGCGTTGGCCGGAATAGCGGCGGCCAAGGCACTGAGCGCAACCGCGCCCACAAGAAGAGTCTTCATGTCGTCGTACTCCTGTTGGTTACCGAACATTGAACGCTCGATTGCTGGACGCGCATCGTTTGCGTTCGCCGGTGTGAGTACGGGTGGCGCTTTGAATCCGTTCTGAATGCGAGATTCATCCGCCGTTCAAACTGCAGCGCCGAAAGCGCAAAACGTCGGCGAAACGCCAAGCCAAGCGCATCGCTGTGCGGCATAAGGAACCGTTCACGAAAAAGCGAACACACGCGCACACATCGACGTCGGGGCGCAGCGTTGGCCGCGGCAACGCCTCTTGCTAGACTTGGCACCGGCTGCGGGAGGGGATCATGGTTCGTGCGATGGTGATGGGCGCGATCTGCGCGCTGCTTGGGGCTGTTGTGACCGCGCGCGCCGAGCCGGCGCCGGCCGAGTGGACTGCGCTGACGCAGGGCGATGTCGAAGCGGCCTATCGCATCTTGAGCGAAGATCATCCCGCACTGTCGGCCGAGATCGACGACCGCGCTTTTCGCGCCCGCCTTGAAGCTGCGCGCACGCTCGCGCTCTCGCGCGCACAGCAAGTGACGACCGGCGGCGGCTACTTGGCAACGCTGGCAGGACTCGCGGTCGCGGCCGGCGACAAGCATATCTGGTCGCGCGCGCACGAACCGATCGAAACGCTCGACTGGGCGGGCATTATAGTGAGCCGTCGCGGTGACCGGTATGTCGTGGTCGACCACGACGCACCGGAAGGGCCCTCGTTAAAGGGGGCGACGCTGCTCGCTTGCGACGGCACCGGCGTGGACAAGCTCGCCGAAAACCGTCTCGGTGGCTTTCGCGCCGTCTGGTCGATCGAGGCGCAACGCATCCAAAACGCGCCGGTTCTGCTCGTCGACTTCGCAAACCCGTTCGCGCCGCGCCCAAAAGCGTGCACGTTCGACGCTGGCGGCGCCCGCCGCGACGTGACGCTCGTTTGGCGGGCGATCAAGCGCGCCGACCTGCGGCCCCGCATCGTGCCGGCCCTCAACCGCGGCACCGCCGGATTCGGCGTGCGCCCGTTCGCCGGCGGCAAGTGGATCGCGCTTCAGGCTCTGGACGCGAACGCACCTGCCGTCGTGCAGCAGGTCGAAGCGCAACTCAAGGACCTGCATGACGCGCCGATCGTCGTGCTCGACATGCGCGGCAACGGCGGAGGCAATAGCGGCTTTGGCGATCAGATCGCGGCCGGCCTTTTCGGCCGCACGCGCTTCGACGCTTTGCAGAGCAATCCCTCCACGCGCGGCTGCAACACGGTTTGGCGCATTTCGCCCCGCAACCTTGCGACGATGCGGCAGTATGTCGAACGCTTCCAAAAAGACTCACCCGACTTCGCGCGCGAGATCGAACGCCAACTGAAGGCGGCGGAAGGCCGGACGAGCGGCTTCACCGGCCCGATCGACTGCGGCAGGGGCCTTGGTGCTGCGCCCGCCGGCGAGCTGCCGCCGCAAGCCGCGAAGGGACGCATTGTGCTGCTCACGGACAACGCGTGTTTCAGCTCGTGCCTGCTGGTGACGGACCGCTTTCGCAAGCTTGGCGCACTTCATGTCGGCCAGGCGACGGATGCGGGTACGGCCTATTTCGAAGTGCGCGAAGACCGGCTGCCCTCCGGCCGCTCGTACTTCTCGACGCTCCAGGCCTTCTCGCCCAGCTCGCCCTACGAGATCGGCCCGTACACGCCGGCGCTAACCTACGACGGCGACATTGCCGACACCGCAGCACTGGAAGCCTGGATCGCGACAGTCGCGCGCTGAGCGCACGACTGCGGCCGTCAGAAGTGGAATCCGAAGCCGAACATCACCGGCTGCACCCCGAAGAGGCCGAGGCCGCCGAGCGGAATGCCGGCCAGGATCAGAAGGAACGGTACCCAGGCGATGGTGCGGAACGGGCCGTAGTCCCAGCCGGTCACATGCATCACCGGCAGCATGAAGAAGCCGATGGCGAGCCCAAGCAGCGCAACTTGGAAGCTCATAACGGCGGCGACCAGGAACACCGCGGCAGCGGCGAACTCGAACGCGCGCACGCCGGCAGAGTCCGGATGCGTTTCGCCGAAGAACTTTGAAACGCCCTGACGCAACGTGCGCGAGGGGCCTGACGCATCCGCGCGGCTCTTATCGCCCGTCACCAGGAATCGCGCCTTGCCGGTGATGCCATAGCCGATCACCGATATCGCCGAGAGCGGGCTCAGCGACGCGTAGAGTGCCGTCGAGTGCGCGAGGAAGCGCACGAGCGTTGCGGGCTTGCGCCACAGCTCCGCAATGAAGCAAAGCACCGGCCCAACAAGACAAGCAATGGTTACGAGGTAGAAGTCCCAGGTGAACAGGTGAGTCATCGCCGCCGGGATCGTGATCACGGGCAGCAGCAACTCCGTCAGCCCGAGCTCGATCGTCATGATCCGCGTCTCGCCCAACAGCGCGGGCAGCACGATGCTCGCGTTGATCATGAACAGGAAGAAGAAGAACGTGAGCGGCAGATTCATCGTCGGAAACAGGATGTCGAGCTTCTCGGTCCAGCTCATCCTGGGCGCCTTCAAGATGCGCCATGTCCATTGATGCAGGAACTCGCACGTGCCGCGCGTCCACTTCACGTGGCGCACGCGGAACGCCCGCACCGTCTCGGGAAACTCCTCAAGGCATACGACATCTTCGGCGAATGTGCCGAAATAGCCGTGCTCGCGGATCGCGATCGCATAGCCCAGATCTTCGGACACGATTTCCGGGAAGCCGCCGATCTCTTCCCAGCACTGGCGCCGCAGCAGCGCACCGTGGCCCAGGAACATCACGAACCCGTAGCGATTGCGCAGAGGCTGATACCAGCGCCAATGCACGTCGATGCCGATGCGCATGTCGCTCTTGAGCGCGTTCTCGGCGTCGTCCACGCAGCGGTGGTTCGCTTGGATGAAGCCGCACTGCGGATCGGCCAGCATGCGCGGCACCAGCCGCGAGAGGAAATCGCGCGGCAGAATCTCGTCGGCATCGACCACGGCAAAGAACGGCTCGCGCGCAATGGTCTTGAGCGCGTTGTTCATGTTGCCGGCCTTGAAGCCTTGCCGGTCGGCGCGCCGCACGACGCGCACGCGGCCCGGATGGCGCGCCGCAAACAGGTCGACGCGCGCCCGGTAGAGCGGATCGGAGCTGTCGTCGAGCACGTACATCGTATAGTTCGCGTAGGAAAGGCCGATGCACGACTCTGCGCTCGCCTCCACGAAGTCGTTGCACGTCGTGTAGAGCAGGGCCACCTGCGGTCCCATGCCGATCGGCGCGATGTCGCTCGCGGCTGGCTGCGTGCGCCGGTAGTGCATCGCAAAACCGACAACGGCGATGTTGTAGATCCCATAAAGCCACGCGATCAGCGTGAACACGATGAAATAGGAGAGCGAGGCGGCGGACGCCGCCCCTTGCGCCGCCGACAACGTCTCGACGAGCCGCGGCCCCATCAGCACGATGAGTGCCGTCCAAACGCCGAACACGGCAAGCTGCAGATGCGGCCGGCGCCGCTTCTCGTTACGCAGCGCCGCTTGCGGAAGCTGCGGCGCCTCAAGGCGCTCGCGCGCATAAGTGTCGAAACTGTCGAGCATGGGGCGCGCCTCAGTCGCCGAACCGGAACGACACACCCACCATCACGGTGGTGTAGTCGTTGTTCGGCGCTTCCTCATGGCGCACCATCAGATGCGCCTCGTAGTCGTCCGCGATCGGGATGCTGATGCGGCCGTCGGCCACGAACACGCCGCCGTCGTTGCCGGGGACGTCGCTATCGATGACGCCGCCGCCGACGCCGGCCGCCGCCGACCAGCCGTCTTCGTCGCGATACTCGACATGCACGATGCCGCGCCATTCGTTGTCGTCGCTGGCGCCCGTGTTCGCATAGAACAAGGCAGGCTCGATCCGCCAACCTTTCGCGACCTCGAACCCATAGGAGGCGTAGACGAGTTCGTCCGTGTAGCCGTCGCTGTGCGGACTGATCTGGACCCCAAGCTTGTGCACGTTCGTGCCGTCCAGATGCACCGCCTCGACGCGATAGATCTGCTGATCGTCCCCATCCGGCAGATCGCGGTAGCCGAACTCGGCGATGCCCTGCCAATGTTCGTTGAACTGATGCAGAACGCTCGCATAGTAGGTTTCCGCATCCGCACCAGTCCGCGCGAGCGCCGGGTTGTCCAGGCTCAAACTGTTGTCGTAGCGAAGCGCGAGCCGCCAATCGTCTTGCGGCCAGTACGCGGCCTCGACCGAACGCAAACCGGCATCGCCGTTCGACGTCGTACCGGCCCAAACATGCAGCTCGCCCCACATGCGCCGCGGCGCGGCTTGCGGCGTTTCTTTCACCGCCGCAACGGGCTGTGCCTGCGCGAGCGCCGTTTTGATCTCGGCATCGTTCGGCCAGCGCGCGGAAGCGTCCTCGAACACTTTGCGCGCGTCCGCGTGCCGCCCGCTCCAGAGATAAGTGAAGCCAAGCCCTTTCGTAGCGCCCGCATTGTCCGGCGCCAGCGCGAGTGCCGCTTTGAACGAACGCTCCGCCTCCGCGTACTGCTTGTTCCAGGCGTACGAGTAACCGATGCCCGTCAGCGCCTGAAGATTGTTCGGATCGCGCGCGAGTACGGCGCGATAGTCGGACTGAGCCGCATCGTGCTTGCCAGCCCAGGCGCGCGCCGTCGCGCGACCGTTCAGCGCGCGCGCATCGTCCGGCGTCTTCTTGAGCAGCTTGTCGTAAGCGGCTTCAGCGGCAGCGGCATCGCCACGCGCGGCTTTCGCGTCGGCGTCATAATAGCGGTCGGCCGCGATGGCCAATGCTGGCAAGCCGACGGAAAAACCAAGAGCAACGCCAAGAGCGGCGTAGCGAGTTGCGGAAGGAAGCACGTGGAACCCCAAATAGCTTCCAACAACGCACAAGTGCGCCCCTTTATTCCCGCAAGCTTCGTGTTTCTTTAAGCGCGCCTGACGCCTGAGTCAGGCGAAAAGGTTAAGCCAACGCCCGCGGCAGGCGAAACGTCACGGTCTCGCGCGCGGTCGTCGTCTCTTCGACGGTGACGTCGTACCGTCCTCGAAACGCGTCGATCACTTCGGTAATGAGAACATCCGGCGCCGATGCACCGGCGGTGAGGCCGACGACGCGCGCACCTTCGATCATCGACCAGTCGATATCGCCGGCGCGCTGCACGAGCGCGGCGCGCTTCACACCGGCGCGCGAGGCGACCTCGACGAGCCGCATCGAGTTCGACGAATTCGGCGCACCGATCACGAGCAGCACGTCCGAGCGCGACGCGATCGCCTTCACCGCTTCTTGCCGGTTCGTCGTGGCGTAGCAGATGTCTTCCTTGTGCGGCGTCGCGATCAGCGGGAACCGCCGCCGCAACACGGCGACGATCGCGGCGGTGTCGTCCACCGAAAGCGTCGTCTGCGTGATGTAGGCAAGCCGCGCCGGATCTTCAGCGGCAAACGCTTCCGCATCCGCAACGGTCTCGATCAGCTTCACCGCGCCGGGCGGCAATTGCCCCATCGTGCCCACGACCTCCGGATGCCCGGCATGCCCGATCAGCACGATCTCGCGCCCCGAATCATGGTGGCGCTCGGCCTCCACATGCACCTTGGAAACGAGCGGGCAGGTTGCATCGAGCGCGTTCAACCGCCGCTCCCGCGCATGCGCCGGCACCGATTTCGGCACGCCGTGCGCGGAAAAGACGACGGGCGCGCCCTCGGGCACCGCGTCGAGCTCCTTCACGAACACCGCGCCCTTTTTCTCAAGTCCCTCAACGACAAAGCGGTTGTGGACGATTTCGTGCCGCACATAGACCGGCGCGCCAAAGCGCTCCAGCGCGCGCTCCACGATCTGGATTGCGCGGTCCACGCCCGCGCAAAACCCACGCGGTGCAGCCAGGAGTATAGTCAGCTTCTCTTTTGACAACGTGACGCCCATCACTTAACGCTCGACCTCAAGAATATAGGGGTTCGGGGATGGAAGGCCCAGAGAAAGGTACTGTGGCGGGACGCGCGCCCATACCGGTCGAGGTAACGGCCGGAAAGTCCTATTGGTGGTGCGCCTGCGGCCAGTCGAAGAAACAACCGTTCTGCGACGGCAGCCACAAAGGCTCGGCGTTCACGCCGCTCGAATACAAAGCAACCGAAACGAAGAAAGTCTTCTTCTGCGCGTGCAAGCAGACGGCAAACGTCCCGCTCTGCGACGGCACGCACAACAAACTTCCGTAAAGGGTGGAGGCGTCAGTGGCTCATAAGACAATCGCAGTGGCACTCGTGGTGGCGGCAACGGCGAGCATTGCGTTCGCGAAATCGCAAGCGCGCGTGCCCGCTGAACGGTGTCCCTCCATCAGCGTCCTGGGCGACGCGACCCGCATCACCCAGATGGCGGGCTCCAAGATCGACCTTAAAGCCGAAATCCAGGCCCCTTCGCTCGCTTGCACCGTCGCGGGCGGTACGGCGAACGCGCGGCTCTCCTTCAACGTGAAGAGCGCGATCGCGCCCACTAGCGACATCGCCCCGCGCAGCGTCCCCTATTTCGTGGCCATCATCGAAGGCGGCGAAGTGATCGCCAAAGAAGTCTTCGACCTCAAACTGAACTTCACCGCCGACCGCATGCTGAAGGTGAAGGAGTCCGTCGCCAAGATCGACATCCCGATCGCCCCCGGCAAAGAGGCGCAAGACTACTCGGTCACGATCGGCTTCCAACTCACCGAAGAACAAGCCGAATACAACCGCACCGCCGCCGCGCGGTAGGTGCAGCAAAGAAAGAAGATTGAACCACCAAGCACACCAAGGGCACCAAGACGCCTGTGGGCGATAGCGCACGCCGGCGTCGTGGCGACGCTGCAAGAAGATGTCTCACGCGAAGCCGCGAAGGCATGAAGTAAAGACGCGAAACACGTCCCTTTCTTCGCGCGCCGCAGGCGCGCAATCGATGGCAAGATAGGCGCTTCGCGCCTAAAGCCTGTCCCGACTTTTCGCGCCTTTACTTCATGCCTTCGCGGCTTCGCGTGAAACCCCCTTTCAGGAGCATCCGCCCAACCAACCTCGGCAAACCGGCCAGAGCCGCTTGGTGCACTTGGTGTGCTTGGTGGTTCAACCTTCTTACTTTCTGCCGCACGTGACAGACCCCGCCGCCCCACGCTAAACCCCGCCCCACCATGGCAACCCTGACGCAAATCCTCACCACCCTCGCCGCCGACGCCTTCAAGGCGGAGGGGCTCGATCCCGCTTACGGCACGGTCACGACCTCCGACCGCCCGGACCTGGCGCAGTTTCAATGCAACGGCGCGCTCCCCGCCGCGAAAGCGCAAAAGCAAAACCCGAAGGCGCTCGCCGAAAAAATCGCAGCCCGCCTGAAAGCCGACCCGCGGCTGGCGAAGGTGGAGATCGCAGGCCCCGGCTTCATCAACATGGACCTCACCGACGAAGCGCTTGCCGCCCACATCGACAAGCTCCGTGACGACCCGCGCTGCGGCGTCCCCACGCGCGCCACCCCGCAAACCGTGATCATCGACTTCGGCGGCCCGAACATCGCCAAGACCATGCACGCGGGCCACCTGCGCTCGCTCGTCATCGGCGACGCGCTGCAGCGCCTGCACCGCTTCATGGGCGATAAGGTGATCAGCGACGTCCACTTCGGCGATTGGGGCCTGCAGATGGGCCAGCTGATCACGGAGCTGAAACGCGAACAGCCGAACTTGCCCTACTTCGACGAGGCGAACAAAGGCCCGTACCCGAACCAATCCCCCGTCACGATGGAGGATCTGGAGCGCATCTACCCCAAGGCCAGCGCCGCCTGCAAAGCCGACCCTGAGCGCCTCGACGAAGCGCGCAAAGCGACGGCCGAGCTTCAGGCCGGCCGCCCCGGCTACCGCGCGCTGTGGGAACACTTTCGCGGCGTCTCCTTCGCAGGCGTGCGCCGCGAGTTCGACGCGCTCGACATCAGCTTCGACTGGTGGAAGGGCGAAAGCGACGTCGACAAGCTGGTCGCGCCCATGGTGGACGATCTGAAACGCCGCGGCCTGGCGGTCGAAAGCCAAGGCGCGCTCGTCATCCACATCGCGGAGGAGGGCGACAAACGCGAACTCCCCCCGCTGATCGTGCAAAAGAGCGACGGCGCGGCGCTGTACGAGACGACCGACCTCGCCACGATCGTGGACCGCGTGGCGAAGGCCGACCCCGACCTCATGCTCTACGTCGTCGGCCAACCCCAACACGACCACTTCGAAAAAGTCTTCCGCGGCGCCAGGAAAGCGGGCCTCGCCGGCAAAGCGACGCTCGAACACATCGGCTTCGGCACCGTCAACGGCCCCGACGGCAAACCCTTCCGCACAAGAGCGGGCGGCACGGTGAAACTCTTCGACCTGATCGAACAAGCGAAACAAGAAGCGAGGAAGGCGCTGAGGGAACTGGCAATCGCGCGCGGCGAAAATCCACCGGAAGAACGCGACATGTCCCCCGAAGCTTTAGCGGAGGGGGAAGAGATCGCAAGACAAGTCGGCCTCGCCGCAATCAAATTCGCCGACCTGCAAAACCACCGCCTGACGAACTACGTCTTCGACCTAGCAAGGTTCACAAAATTCGAAGGCGAAACCGGCCCGTACCTCCAATACGCCGCCGTGCGGTGTAAGTCGCTGCAGCTGAAGGCGGTGCAGATGGGACACTGGCCGGACGCGATATCGCGCATCGAAAGTGACGCCGATCGGAATCTCGCGTTGACGCTCGACCGTTTGCCGGGCGCCATCGACCAAGCCACAGCCAAACGAGCGCCGAACGTCTTGTGTTCCTACGTATTCGAACTCGCACAAGCATTCAGCCGCTTTTGGGCGGCGCACAACATCGTCAACGAGCGTGACGAGGAACTGCGCGGCGCACGTCTCAGCCTGTGCGCACTAACCTTTACAGCGTTGACGCGATCACTGTCCCTTCTCGGCATCGAAGTTCCTGAGCGGATGTAGACGGACAGCCAAGCCTCCTGTCCTCCGCTTTAGCGAAGGAGGATCGACCTCAGCCCAGCGCTTCTCCAGCTTCTACGCCGCCCACCACATCCTAAGCGAAGAAAACGCCCCCCTCCGCGCCCGCCCAACCCTCTGCCACCTCGCCCTAACCCAACTCCAATCTACATTGACCATTCTCGGCATCGAGCCACCGGAGCGGATGTAGAATCTTGCGAGGGTCAACACGTATTAATCGTGTCCCTATAGCTCGAATCAACTCTCACCAGACCGACGGCGGCCAGTATACGCGCTCAAGCCCGTTGCGACGGATGCTTTCCAAAATGCCCAGCGCTTCCTCCCGCCCGATGCCTGCGTCGCAAAGTCCAACCAGCACGATCGCGTATTCATTCTCGATTCGTGTACCGAAAACACCTGGGTTGTCGGTGTTGATCGTAGCCAGGATCTTACCCTTGTGTCGCGTCAGTAGTGGAATGATTGGAATTTCCTTCGGTTGCGTAGCGCCCGAGATACGCCAATTTGAGGAGGGATTGAACTCGAAGAGGATGCCGCGGCTCGATAAAAGATCGACGACCTTCCCTTGCGCCCACCGGACAGCTGGGACTAGAGAATCGTAAAGCTCTGCTGGCGCGAGACGCTCGGCGCGTGCCGTGAACGTCTTCTCATCGTGCACCTCACGATCGGCGAGTCGCGCCGCGGGCGACTTTGTGTTCTCACGCCATCTCTCACCGCCTTTGCGCCACACCGGTCCCGCACGGTAGTTGCCGATGTCTTCAAGCATCATCAGGCTTGGCGGCGGTAGTGCCCCCGGATAGAGCTCAGCAAACGTTGACCAAAGCCACTCTTCAAGCTGCACGAGTTGCGTGCCGAACTGGCTACTTCCTTCGAGCATCATCTGCGTGTAAAGCCAAAGCAGTGCGTCGAACTGCTGGCCGGCCTCCGTTACAACATGCGAGAGGCGCTCCCGGTGAAACCGCTCAACATCCACACCAGCCGCAAGGCCGTGTCCGATCGTGTCGCCTTCCCGCATCTTGAGCCCGTCAGCTGCGCGCACCATCGCATACACACCCTCCAGCGGGTGCGCGAAGTCTTCACCGGCATGGCAGGTGAGGCCGAGCGGTGGCAGGGCAACTTGGTCGGCGCGGCTCGAATCACCCATCAATTGGAGCCATCGCCCGTATGTGACGGGATCGACATCATCATACTTCAGCGCCGCCAGGGCATCTTCATCACCGCGCGCGAGGTTGATCGCGAACGCCGCGACATCGGGCGGAACGTCGCGCTCTTGACCGGCAAAATCGATGCGCGCGATGCGAGAAACAAACCGCCGGTCTTGGGTCACGGCAACCGCGCATCGAAACTCGTGTAACGCCGCCGCTTCGTCGGCAACTCTCCGTCGCAACTCCTGTACGGCTTGCGGCGTCGCCGCGCGGTTCTTCAAGTCGAGTGACCGCTTGAAATGCACCGCAAAGCGGATGTCGGCTGCTTGAGTGTGGTTGGCGAGATCGAAGTCGCGCTCAAGCGCGTCCCATGTCTTAAGCTGTTGTAGGAATGAAGAGCCTCGCGTGCCGGGCAGCGGCGCAAAACGCAGTTCCACCCGGCGCAAGGATCCACCCTGCAACAAGTAGAGCAAGTGATCGTGCCACCGCGTTCGCACGACAGTGTGATTGACCGGAAGATTCGGAAACTCCCCCGTCCACTTCATTGTATTGAACATCTTGCGAAACCTGTTCAAACCTGGGTTTGTGGTCACGCCCTGTGTTCGCAGCCGGATGAACCGGCTCTTTGTGTGGATGTAAACGTCGAGGGCATGCTCCAGCCAGATCGCGTTGCGCCACTTGTCGGGCTGCTCGCTCTTGAGCAATGCGTTAAGTGTCGTAAACGCGCGTACAAGCATCCTGCGCTCGCAGCGCAGGCGCTTAAGACTCCGCCAGGGATCTATTGGGTCATTCTCGGAAAGCTCGATCTTTTCGTAAAGGCGGCCAAGCATGGAGGTGGGATCAGCTATATGTTCGATGACCCAGCGCAATCGATGCCGCTCGATAGCAAGCTCAGGGCCCCGAGATTGGTCTGCTATCGACTCCATGGGCATGTTGTCGAGGTCGATCGCACCCGAAATGAGACCTTGCCACAGCGCGTGCGCATTGCGGAGTGAACCCTGATGAATGTGAAGGTCGCTGACCCCTTGCCGAGTCAGCCGCTGCAAGTCGCGGTCAGCGATCCTGGCGACGATCGGCCACTCCGTCATGCGCTCCAATGCGCGCGGCTCATACGATCGGGCGAATGTGAAGCAAAGTAGGCTGTCCGCATCCAAAAATTCCGTACAGGTTAGCCACCCGCGCAACGAGGCCAGGTCAATGACGGGTTCGTCGGTCTCGAAACGAATCTTGAGCCCGAGGCGGGCGATCAGGACCTCAAACCAACCCATTAGCCCGTCGCTGGCGTCGTCGGCGAGCGAATGCAAAATGGTTCCAATGTCCTCACCAGCCCAGCGTCGGTCGGATTCGAGCAACCGCTCGGCGATCAAGTTGAGGATCCTCAGCCGCTCCTTCTGATCGAAGCATTGGCCCAAGCCCCGCCACCTAGCCCCGCGCTTTCCTGCGAGCGCCGTCAGCGGATCGGCCAACGTCTCTGTTTGTGCAAGCTTTATCGCCGCTGCAATGCGCTCCTCAGAGGAAAGCACAGCCAGCGCCAATTGCCCTTGAACATCCGACGCAGTCACGCGTTTCAGGTCACTTTGTTGTTTTTCCGGCAGATCTTTGACTGGCAAGGCGCTTATGGTGCGCGCCTGCTTTACCTTTGAGAAGGGATAGAAACTCAGCAGTTCGGATCAGCTTTTCTTCGAAGTCCGCGAACACGCTTTTCAGTTCGCGCCCGGCGCCTTCGCGCGAGTCGAGTTTGCTTACCCTGTCTTTGAACATTTTACCCCAACCCGGGGGAGCTGGTTCCCCGAGTCGCGCAAGAAAGCCTTGTGCCCCTTCCACTCCCATGGACGTGAACGAAATATCGGGAATCATAGAGAACGACACACCGTGCAGCAGCGAAGGGCGTGGTTCCTCTCGTGGCTCTCGCGTCACCTGCGTGATTTCAAGTCGTATCAGCGTAAGTTCCAAACTGGCGCGGTATCTGAGATAGTAGCGTGAAATCCAGCGAACAAACTCTTGCCAATTGTCAACGACGTTTGTCAGTTCACGTTTTTCTATCGCAATCCGGCGCGCCTTGTGGCAAACGGCCCCGTACTCGATGTGCACCAATGCTGGAAGGCACGGCATGAGCGCCCAAAGATAAAGGAACAGGGATTTTGAATATCGAGCCAAGTCGACATCCTGGTGGCGGCTTGGATCAATTTGCAACAAGGCCCACTTCGTAGGTGTTTTCGCCAAGGACTGGCAGCCTTTGACTGAACTCGGAAACGCCGCGTCGAAGACGGAGTCGTCCTCCGGCCATGCTCCGTTCACATCTGGTCCAAGACCTGCAGCGTCAGCAACAAACAAACGCAAGGGCACCTTCTTCCAGACGTCCCCCGGCTGAACCTCTGTCGGGTTGCTGATCAGCTCTCGTACTACCTCTTCAAGTTTCCCGGGGAGAGGGTCCGCGGTAAGTCGTTCGAACGCTTCACGTGAGTAACCGTTTTGTTGAATCCAATGGCGCACTGCGTTGAAACTTGGGATGGTGTAGCGATTGCCCTCCCAGAACGTCGCCGTACGCTCAAACGGCCATTTCTCACCAGCAGCCTCCCGATCTTGGTCCACCCGTTTCGGCGGCAGTTGGTTTAGCAAGATTCGCGAAGCGTGCCAGGCACGCCGCATGTCGTTGATCAACGCTTGGTAGGACTCGAAACTATCAGCCAGAACGTCATCTATTTCGCGCTGGGCGCCAGACACTGGTTCTTTAAGATGTAGCGCCTTTGTCACAAACTTGTTCCAGCCCTCAACTGTAGTCTTTGCCAAACTGCTTGCTGCAGTCCGCCCAAGTGCCGTTTCGGCAAAGTGATTGTAGTAGTCATAGTGGCGACGCAGCGAGTCGATTTCTGCACACTTTTCTGCAAACTCCCTACGCGTTTCGATATCGGCGAGCAGCTCACCATTCTCTACTTTGGTGGCCGGTGGAGTGAACCGCCCTATTTCGAGGCTACCAAGAGGTAGAACGACTTCCTTCAGGTACGTTGCAAGGAGTTCCTCGCTCGGCCCCGGTTTGACCTCGACTTTGCCTTTCTCAATGAGATCTGCTTGAGCCTCATGCGCGGTAGCGGCCCGGCCCTCTTTCTTTGCCGCAGTTGTCGCTTCGCCGATGCCCGCCATTGGCTGCGTCCACAAGCGGTCCACGTCAAAGAAAAATAGCTCGGGCCATCGATAGATCAGATTTGTATCCCAATCCTTCGAGAAGCGAAGAGGCTCCCCTTGGGACTCGATCCGAAGCCCAGGCTCGAAAGCAATATCGGGAAGACAATCCAAATCGTGGAAGTAGATACAGTTCGCCGGTAACACTGAATGCTGAATCTGTTTCGCAACGCCAAACAGTGTCTGCGGTTGCATTTTCGGAAAGAACGGCGTCATACCGATCATGTTCTGTCCTGAAGGCCGCGGCAGCAATCCGATCGGGACGTTGGCGTCGGGGTCTTCCCGCAAGGGCAGGGCCAGCCCCAGATCCAACCTGAATCCGATGAAGGAATATCCGTATGTACCACGCTGAAGTGTGCGGTCGCCGATGCGGAAGTATCGCTCACCTCGCCAACAACTGTCGACGCTCTGTTGCTGCAACCATGCCCCGACATTCGTATCCGCGTCAGAGAAGCGATCGATCAAGAGATTGTTCTCTGGCGCCTCGAATAATATCACGGCCAACCGCTTCGGTCGGCGATGGGGCAAATGGCGGGACACCAAAACCGAGTTTGGCGTCGAACCTGTAAGACCGACCAGCGCACGCAATTGCCGGATCGACCGTGGCCGTAACTGCTCACCGTACCGGTGCCGGAACAGCCACCACGCAAGAAAGCTCTCCAACTTGTTCTTATCGTCCTCCGATGCCAACTCGCGCAGGCGGAGGCGACGGTTTTGAAACGCTGCCACCTTGATGCGAAGGAAGTCGTCACGAAAGTCGGAAAGTCGCTGCCGACAATATTGATCAAAAGAGAGGCCGCCGACGAGGGTTTCAAAATCATTGAAGAACTCTTTGTCCCGCGCCCATTCCTTGTCTTTGTCACCCTTTTGGCCATTGGAGGGGTCGCCAATCTCACTGAAGTCCGCCAACTCATCGACTGGCTCAAACGAAAGAAAAAATCGCAACGGCCGCGGCAGGATTTTTTCGAGATACTCTTCAATTTGATGCCGAACGAGGCGACGCCACGTGGTTGGTGTGCCGCCGGTCGGGTCCGCCGAAACCTCGACAGGATCCTTCAGATCGCTCAACTGACGCCAGGTCAAGCTTTGCCGCATCGAGCGCAAGTGACCGGCGACGATGGTCACGATGCGCGGGTGGTCCAGAAAAATGCGGATCGTATGCAGAATATCGGCGGTGGTTTGCGGCGACACATCGGTGTCATCGACAAAGGTCACCAAGAGCTGTGCTTTGAAGTAGTCCAAGTACTCGTTGACGTACGAGCGCCACATTGCAACGCGGTTATAGGACTCGGCGCCCGTGCTTCCGAGCTTGGTCAAATAGTTCTCGAGGTTGTAGCTATACGCTCTGATGGCCTCGTCGCGCTCGCTCTTCGCGAGGTACCAACCTTTCGCGACTTGATCGTGCAGTTTCTGTACTAGCGCTTCGCCCTGCGTCACCCGCTCGCTATCCGTGTGCGAAGCGCTCTTGCATCGCATGATCTCGCCCTTCAATTTCGTGATCATGAGGGCAAAGAGAGCCTCCATGACCGATTGGGTTTGTTCAAGATCGGAAGGCACCAGAAGTGGCAAGACGCATGCCGTGTGTCGCTTTTCGACCCGGGGTTCATGTCCGCGATGAGGTTCCCTGAAGAGACGTTCGACGAGTCCTTTAGTATCTTCGTACGGCCAACTATCGAATCTTGTCTTCTCACTCTTGCTTTCTGGGTTGGCTTCTTTAGCGGCATTCAGGTCTTTACGCTTCTTCTCGACTTCCTCGCTAAAGTAAGTGCGCAGGCCCTTCAGATAATTGGTAACGAAGTTCCATCGACCATCGGCCCACTTGTCCGCATCCCCGAGGCATTTCAAGAACTCTCTGATTGTGAGCAGCATCGACGTCTTGCCGGAGCCGCGCGCGCCGTCGATGAAGAACACATGGCGTGGTCTCCGAAATTGTTGATTGTCTACGTATTCGTGGGTCGTCCGCGCCACCACGCCGAGCTGGGCTTCGCCGTCGGCAATTTCATATACGCGTAACAAGATGTCTCTTAGAACGCGATCCTGCCGCATTGTAAGTTTGTTGGTAGGCAGTACTGAGGCGCCAGTCCAGTCGATGTCGCCGAGCGGCCCGTGATCGATTGTTGTCAACGAATCCGTCTTGGTAATACCCATCGCATTCCTCAATTGACATTTTACAGGGAACACCCACGCTAGTTGATACGCTATGTTGGCTATACTCAAGAAATTCATTCGCCCAAAGGCAGAACGAGCATTGATGACTTCTCGCGTTGAGTGTCAGGGAAGAGTTTTGCGCTGCTACATGCTGCTCTAACTTGGAGAACGATAGCTGGCGCACTTGGGAGGCTGTAAGAAGCTGAGAGAACCTTCCGCGTGGATGGGCACGCCCGGCCTTAGTAGCGCCGATGCTTAATCCGGCCGATTGGTCAGGCGGTTGACGCTTGATTGTCGATCAAGAGGGCACAAGCATTCTGCGCTCTTTGACATTCAGCGGAACGGGCTCTGCGGCGCGGGAAGGTACTGTTGCGCGACAGCCCAAGTCCAATCGATCGCCAAAAAGACCAAAAACACGAAGAGGACGCGGACATTTGCACCAGGGTGCCAAAACAAAAGCAAAGCGACCGCCGCTATTATTGCGGCGGCGACTAGCAAATCGCCCGCCTCAGCAACATTGGGCAGTTCGACCTCGCGCAAGCCTCCGATGCCGATGTTGGACGCAGTCAGAATGTAAACAACCAAAACAGCAAATGCGGCGACGTGCACAGGATAATGCAGCGCAGTGCGTCTCCAACCGAACTTGCCCGGTGCGTTCACAAAGAATGAGGTTAGACCAAATCGGCGAAAAGAGAACGCGACGACGATCAAGAGTTGAACGGCCACTGGGATCAATTGCTCGAACGCTGGCGACAAAGGGAGTGCGATCCACGCGAGCGCCACGACAATGGTCGACTTGATGATCGCCATGACGGGCAACCAATAGTCCACAACGGTGGCGGCAAGGCCACTAAACGATAGCGCTCTCAGCACAATCGCAAAGCCACTGAGCACCAGAGGTACAGCACCAATTGCAAGAACCGCTTCCTCGCGGATAAACGCTACCCAGTCTCTCCCAAGGTCGAGAGGCGTCCGCCTCTGCACGCTTTCGTCCGTTACCTGTTTCGTGCTCACGTTCCCCCCAATTTCCTGCTATCAAACGCGGCGACCTGCATGCGGCAATCTCTCAGGAACCGCTGCCCTTCGTTAAGCCGATCAACAAGACCACACGAAGATGAGTGTACTGGTCCTCAATGCGCGTGCCAAACACGTTTCGGTTGTCTGTATTCGGTGTGGCTCGGGCAGCATCGCGTTCACCGAGCGCAGCGTCCTGCGGCCTTAGGGGCGATCACCTGAAGACGCGAGGCTAGCGATGACAACCGTCGAGGGAAATCGGGATGCCAAGCTCTCTGACGTGTCGCAGATAAGCGGTCATGCCACTTCGACAGGCTTAGAGACGAAGTGTGGGACGAGATGAGATATGGGGACGCGTTACCCACTCCCTCAAGTGAACGCATGTCTTGGCGTTTGGTCTTGGGCCCGAGTCTTGGCGTTCGGTCTTGCAGATCGGTCTTGGCACTTTGTCTTGGGCTCGCGCTCGGGCGAGACGCGAATTTCGCCTACCAGGCGAGCCCGCTCCGCCCTGCGACACTTTAGTTCTCTTTTTGTTCTTGAATCTTTCGGCGTTTTCGGCGATATTCGGCGCTGATCTTCCCTATTGGTGGAAATGCGTCTGGCGCCGGTTCCGGGCGACCGGCCGCAAGCTCACGGCGCCGGCCGCGCCTGCGCCAGCCGCATCATGCGAACCGCAACCTCGGTCCCCGCGTTCTGATTTTGCCCGGTGACCAGCCGGCCGTCCTCGACCACATGGTTGGCGAAGATATCGCGAAACGCGGTCGCGGCCGTGAAGACGGCGCCGGCGGCGCGCAGTTCGCGCTCGGGGTGCATCGGCGTGATCGTGATGCCCAACTCTTCGACTTGCTTGTTCGTCACCGCCGTCAAGCGGCGGCCCTTGACCAGCGGCGCGCCGCTTTCGTCGGTCGCCTTCAACAGGCCAAGCGGGCCGTGGCAAACGCCGCCAACCACGCGGCCCGCTTTCCACGCCGCGGAAATCTTCTGGCCCAACACCTCGGATTGCCCAAGGTCGTACGCCGCGCCCCAACCGCCGGCGAGATAGACGATGTCATAGGCCGCGAAGTCCACGTCGTCGATCTTCAGCGATCGGCTGACCTTCTGGCGGAACGCCGCGTCGCCGTGAAGCCGCTTGTCGGCGCGCGATTCGACGAACCAAAGGAACGACATCGGATCGATCGGAATCTCGCCGCCGGCGATGCTGGCGACGTCAACCTGCATGCCGCCATCCAAAAACACATAGTAAGGCGCCGTCATCTCGGAGGCGAACACACCCGTGCGCGCGGTGCCGGGCGAAAGCTCGCCGTGGCTGGTGGTGACGATCAACGCCTTGCCGCCCGGCATTTCAACGCGCGGCCCCGCATACTCGGGATGCAGCCCAAGGCCTGAGAACAACGGCGGCAACCCAAACCACGCCGCCACCGCCAACGCCGCAACGAACGCAATCAGAAATCCCAAAACTCTCATTGGCAACATCCCTTTAGAGCCCCGCCGATGCGGGCCGGACACCACAAAACCACCCCCGGCCCGCCACGGCTTTGATGCAGGTCAGCTTTGCGTGTGCTGCGAAGATGGACGGATGAGCGATCGGACAAGACGCTCCGCTCGCCCGGCCATGACGAGTTTTTTTGAGGCGGCAGAGGCCTCGCACGATCGCGAGGCTAGCCGTATTCTACCGGCCACGCCACGGCCGGGAGGACGAACCCATGCCTTTCTATCACGACGGCCATCGCGCCCTTCAGGCGCGCTTCGGCTCGACCCCGCTGGCCGAACGGCTGGAGCAGGTGACCCACCGCACGCGCCTCACCGGCGACGACAAGGCGTTCGTCGAAAGCATGAGCTTCTTCTTTCTCGCAACTGCGGACGCGCAAGGCCGCCCCGACTGCTCCTACAAAGGCGGCGCGCCGGGCTTCGTGCGGGTGCTCGCCCCGGATCTCATCGTGTTCCCCGATTACGACGGCAACGGCATGTTCCGAAGCCTCGGCAATATCGCGGTCAACGCGGGCGTCGGCCTGCTGTTCGTCAAAATGGGCGAGGCGCCGAAACGCCTGCGCATCAACGGCCGCGCCACGGTCAGCTTCGACGACCCGCTGCTTGAGAGCGTGCCCGGCGCCCAAGCGCTCGTGCGCGTCACACCGGAACACGTCTTCCCGAACTGCCCGCGTTACATCCACGATCTGGAACACGCCAAGCCCTCGCCCTACACACCGGCGGCGGGCGAAACCCCGCGCGAACCCGCCTGGAAATCCTTCGACGTCTTCAAAGACGTGGTCCCGCCGCGAAAGCGCTGACGGCATCAAGATGGCGCCGTGCTAAGGTGCAGGCGCAAATGGGGCAGGCTCACGTAATGACGAGACATACGACTCAGCTATTCGCGGCCGCCGTTCTTCTGATCTTGACGGCAAGTGTCGTGTGGGCCGCGCCACCACTGCCACCACCGCCACCACCGCCGCCGCCACACTACGGTCCGAATTCGCCGCCGCCGCAGCCGGCCTCTGCCTTTCAGGCCTGCCGCGATCGCAGCACCCTGCGCTTCGAGCGGTCTTTCGCGTTTCAAATTCGGCCATGCACGATCGTGGCGACGACGAAGGGGCGCAAGCTCGAACTCTCCTCGGTCAGTGGTCCGGCGACCTTCACGGACGCGAAGGGCAAACGGCACTACCCGACCAAAGTGATCTTCAGGAGTTTCGTGCCCCTCATACCGCCCACCTACACCCGTTTCGACATGTTCAACATCAAGCAGACCGGTCGAACGCTGAGCGTGCGCCTGCCGCACCGGCTGCCCTCGGTGCTCGACCCTTACGTCGTTTGGCTGCCACGAAGCATCTGCCGCGCCGACACGTGGCTGGTCAGCATGGCCGTCTCCGACGGCACCGAAACGAAACCCTTCGGCATCATCAACAGCATGTGCGGCCCCAACGCCCGCCGGTGACACAACCGGCCCGACCCTTGTGCCACATGTGCCACTTCACGGAAGAGCTCACCCGCCCAAATCCGGGCGCAGTCTCGTACGATGCGACGCGACACGCGGCGGCCGACCTGATGTAGAATCGGCCAGATCATGATCAACCGCGACCCGGAAACGAACTTCGAAGCGCTGTGGCAGACGTTCCGCGACCGCTACCCCTTCTTCGCGCTCAGAAACGTCGACTGGCAAGAGCAGTACGAGACCTTCCGGCCACGCGTCACGCGCGCGACCGGCGACGCGGAGCTCTTCGATATCCTCTGCCAAATGCTCGAGGCGCTGAACGACGGGCACGTCGAACTCAAAGCCAGAATAGGCGAGGGCGGGACAACGCGATCCTTCACCGCCGAAAAGCAGCCCCGCTTCTATCGCGAATTCACGGACCGCGAGATCAAAGACCTCTTCAAAACGACCGAGAAAACGCTGGCCGCCCACGGCTTCGCCCGCCCGGAAGAGACAGAGGCTTGGCTGCTCCGCTACGGCCGCTCGCCAACCATCGGCTACCTGCGCATTCTCGAGCTCGAGGGTGTCGGCAAACAAAAGCTGACCGCCGCCTTGGACAAGATCGCCCAGGACTTCGCGGACCTCGAAGGCTTCATCATCGACATTCGCGACTGCCCCGGCGGCGATGATCACGTCGCGATCGCGATCATCAACCGCTTCTGCGACGCCAAGCGAACCGCCTTCCACCGCAAGACGAAGATCGGCCCGGGCGAAGACGACTTCACACCTTTGAAGACCTGGCACATCGAGCCTGAGGGCGACACGCAGTTCACCGGGCCGATCGTCGTCCTCAGCTGCGATTCCGTGTTCAGCGGCGGCGAGGCGTTCGCGCTGGCGATCAAGGAACTGCCGCATGTGACGCTGATCGGCGAGCACACGAACGGCATCTTCTCCTACACGCTCGACAAAAAGCTGCCGAACGGCTGGGCGTATTGCCTGTCCTACCAAGTGTACCTGTCGGCGGACATGGTCTGCTACGAGGGCAAAGGCGTGCCGGTCGACATCGAGCTGCTGAACACGAAAGCCGATATCGAAGCCGGCGTCGATCCGCTGATCATCCGCGCGCTCGATGTGCTGCGGTCGCCCGTTGTCTCGTGACGAGAGCCGCAGAGGTGTCGGCCTCCTCGATCACGTAAGCGCAAAAGCGCTGCGGCCCGCCCGGCGCCTGAACGACACGCAGCGTCGGTGTCAGCTCGAACTCGAACGCGTCAAGACCGAACGGCAATCCCTCGCCGATGGATTTCAACGCCGCTTCCTTGAGCGTCCAAAACTGGAAGAAGGCCCGCGCATCCGCCGCTTCGATGGCCTTGGCCTCGGCTTCGCAGAAGTAGCGTCGCGCAAGCTCGCCTGTCGCCGTCGCCCGCGTTCGATCCTCGATATCGACACCGATGTCATGGGTCGAAGACCACGCCCCCAGAAAGCCGAACCGGCAGGAGGAAAAGCTGAACGAGGTCCCCGGCACTTGCGGAAGATACGGGCGGCCTTTCTCACTCTCAGCAAAGCCGATCTGCGCCAGCGGCGCCGAAGACCCAAGCGCCAGCGCGCCGCAATAGCGGCGAAAGGCACGCTGCTGCTTGAACCGCGCCCGACGTTCCTCGGCCAAGAAGCGCTCCGCCTTCGCCAACTCGCCGGCTGACAGTACCGACGCGCAACGCCGCGCCACCTCCGCGTCGTGCGAAACCGGCGCGAACACCACGCAAGCCGCATCACGCGCCGGTGCCGGCGTCCAATCCCGCGCGTTGGCCGCAAACCAGTCTTGAACCCAGGCGCTATCGTCTCGCGTCATCGACGGGCTCCGCCGGGCTCCCCTCATAGACGGCCCTGGAAAGGCTCATCTCCTTCAGCACCATGGCGAGCGGCAGCAGCGTGGTATCCCGCGCGATCGTCGCCCCGCCCATCACGGTCGCGCCGACCGCAACCACGCACCCGTCATGGATATGGGTTCGCTTCACCTTCAGCGTCATATCCTCAAACGAGTGAAGCTGCAGGAAGCCGTCCACGACGCAATCGCGCCCAAAGCTGACGGCGTTCCAGTCGGAGCACTGCATCGGCTCGGTCAGGATCGTCCGCGCGCCGATCCCGCATCCCATCCACCGCAAGATCGGGTTCGCGAGCACGGTCCCGGCGAAGAAACTGATTGGCCCCCGGCACCAGACGAAAAAGCAATCCTGTGCGAAGAAATAGGCAAAGTGCCGCCACGACCAAAACGGCGTCGTATGATCGGCCCCCCAGTCGCTTCCGACCAGCGCCTTCTTCACCGCGACGCTCAACGAGATCAACCCAGCCTCCGTAACCAGGAAAGCGGCGAACACGCCCGCAATCGGATCGAAGCCCCAGCGCGTCAGACAAATGAAGAGAACCGCGAAGATAAGCCCTTCCGTCGCGCGCAGGATGCCGATGCTGAAGAGGTCGTTCAGGAAAACACGGGTCAGAAACAGGGCAAAGCCCGGCCGCCTGTGCGTTTCGTTCTCCGCCTCGAACGACGCGCTCGCAAACCGCACTGGCGGATTTCCCGCCGCCGTAATCGGCGCACCGAGCCGCGACCGCATCTGACGGCGAAACAGGATGTCGTTGCCCGGCGTCGAAACGCCCAGAAGGAAATTGGACGGAAGATTGCCGGACTCCGCCACACAGTTGTTACCGGCGAAGAAGTTCCGCGGCATGTCGAGCGGGCGCAGGGTCATATGCTCGGCCCCGACGTCGAGCATGTTCGTCAAGCAACCATTCGACCAGAAGATCTGAGAGTCCGCGCTCGCGGCTTCGGGCACAAGGTTGAACATGAGGTCGCATTCCGAGCCGCCCACGCGCGGGAAATGCATGCCCGCAAGCGCCCGCAAGTACTGCCCCGTGACAGTCCAGGTCCACAGCGCCTGAATGCCGTTCATCTTCGACACACGGTACAGCAGAAGCGCACCCTTGAGCCCGCGCGAAGGGATGAGCCCCGGCGACGCGGCCGTCCAGCGAATGAAAAGACAGCCGAGCAAAGACACCACCACGATGGTGAGCCAGTTGGTGATGAACGCGTAGAGCACCAGGTGCCAGACGATCTCGGTGAGCGGCGTCGTCGCAAAGTAATCGGCGGGAATGCCGCTGCCACCGGCGACGTTGCCGCCAAGCGCCGCCTCGCCGGCCGGTATCAGGCCGCGGGCGAACCAGAAGATCGCGGCCGTGGGTACGACGGTGAGAAGGAACGACACGGCGATCTGCATCAGGATGTTGAGCGTCTCAAGCATCCAGATCGGCTGAGTATACCGGCACGCGTTCGCGGTCCGCCTCAACACCGTGGTTCGGCCGGTCAGACGGGCCGGCGCGCCCTCCCACATCTCGTGAGAGCCCGTGTCGCTGAGGATGGGCGTGAACGGCGTGATCCAGGTGCCGCGCCCCACGGTCACACTGCTCGAGACGGCCGCCCGCATACCGATCTTGCATCCGCTCTCAAGCCGAATGGGGCCCACATGCAGATGGTGCCCCGACCACACCGCCGTTCGGACGTAGGCGCCGGTCTGGATGGCGACATCATCCTCGATCGTGAGGAGGTCGAGCGGACCGGCGAGATAAGCATCGCTTGCGCACTGAAGGTTCCGCCCGACGCGCGCGCCCAGTTGACGCAACACGAACGCCATCAGCGGCGCGCTGCGATACATCGCGCCAAGAGAGAGAAGCACCATGCTCTCAATCCGCCCAATGCACCAAATCCGCAGATGCATGCGGCTCCACTTGGGATACACGCCCGGCGTCACGTTGTTCCGGGTGAAGTCGCCGCCCAAAAGAACGCGAGCGATCATGGCCATGAGGAGGAGCGCGAACGGCGTCACAAGGCCGAGCAGGTAAAGTGCGAAGCCGACGACCACAAACGCCGACAGGCTTGCGGTCGCAAAAAACGTCCCGACATCGACGTAGCTGAAGACGGCGAAAGCGAGCAGAAGGGCAGGGGCGACCGACAGCGTCGCAAACAGAACCTGCAACGTGGTGAAGTAACCGACGGAGAGAACCTCCGCCGCCGCCTCATCGCGCCCGGCGCCGTTCACATCCGCTTGCCTGGCCCTCGCCGGCGCTGGGTCGGCAAGCTGAGCCCGCCGCGGCTGGCTCGCCACCTTGCGCGCCGTGTTGCAGTCGCTGAGCAACGCCCGAACCGACACCGCCCATCCGGCGGCCTGCAGTCGTTGCGCCAGACGCGCGATCAGAATGGAATGTCCGCCGGCCTCAGTAAATCCATCGTCCAACCCAAGCGGCGTCTCGAACACCTCCCTGCAGATGCTCAGCACTTCCTCGCATTCTGGGTTCGACTCTGCGTTCCCATCCGTCGCGACGACGCGAACTTGCGCGTCGCGCACGCGTTCCGCGTCGGCCCCCAAGAGTTGAACGAGATTCGGCAATCGCTTCCGATCGATCTTCCCCGACACCGGACTCATGACGAACTTCTCGACAAGGAAGATGCTTGTCGGAACCGACGGCTCCGGAAGCTGTGTCGCAAGGATCGCCGTCACCCGGGCCGCCCACGCCGCCGGGGCGGGTGCAACGACGGAAACATCGCCTTTGGCGATGGAAGGCGCCGCGACGAAGGCGACCAGGGCCTCGTTCTGATAGTCGAGCACCGCAGCTTCGATCTCGCCGAACTGCGTCTGAAGGATGTCCTCGACGGCCTGCGTCTCGACGCGATGCCCGCGCACTTTCAGCTGGGCATCGATCCGGCCCAGGAACTCCACGCGCTGCGCCCGAATGTCGATTCGACACCTGTCCCCGGTGCGGTAGAGCCGGCCGAACGTCGGATGCACGATAAACTTCTGCGCCGTTTGCTCCGGCAGGTTGCGATACCCGCGCGCCAGGTGGACGCCGCCGATGCAAAGCTCCCCGGCCTCGCCGTGCGGTAGCGGAGTCAGTTGATCGACCTCGAGGATTACGTAGGTGACGTTGGCGAACGGCGGCCCGATCGTGACGGGCTCACCCGGGCGCAAACTCTGGCGGCTCGTATCGGTGCTCGCCTCGGTGGGACCGTACGTGTTGATGATCTGGCGTCGGCCGCGCGTCCACGGTTCCACGAGCGTCGCAGGAAAGGCTTCACCCGCCGGCACGATGTAGCGGCACAGCGGATAGGGCAGATCGATCCCCGGGCTCGGCGTAAGCGTCGTCAGCAGAACCGGCGGACAGAAGAGAACCGTGACCTCTGCCTCACGCAAAATCGGCACAAGATCGGGACCGGAGCGAACCTGTTCCTTGGTCAGCATGACGACCGCGCAGCCCGACACCCACGCGCTGTACATCTCCGAGATACTGCCGTCGTAACCGAGCGACGAGACGAGCGACGTCGCGTCCATGCCGGGAACAAGATCGAAGTAGTCCGCATACGTCAGCGCAAGATTGACGTAACCAGCGTGCGGACACTCCACGCCCTTGGGCAGGCCTGTGGTTCCGCTCGTATAGAAGATGGTCGCGAGCCGTTGCGTCGGATCGTCGAGCCACGTCGCAGGTTTCCGGCGCGGCATCTCCTTCGGCAGGGCGAGCACATCGAGTGTCGGCAGATCGCGGAACTTTTCCTGCCCTCGCGTCAGAACGACCACCGGCTTGGCGTCGTTGAGCATGTGGGTGATGAGCGCGTCCGGCAACGTCGTGTCGAGGAACATCACCGTGCCGCCAGCGCGAAGGATGCCGAGGTGGCAGGCCACGATCTGCCAATTGTCCTGCGACATGGCCACGGCCACCACTTGGTCCGGCCCCGTGAGATACGGAGACACCGCAGCCGCCATCGCCTCGGCCCGCGCGTCGAGTTCGGCGAAGGTCAGCGACTCGCCGGTGTGAGGAATCTGCAAAGCCGTGAGATCAGCGAACCGCCCCGCCGAACGGCTGAAGACATCGAAGAGCCATCGGGCACCAGCCTGATGCGGCACCTTGATCAGATGACGCTCGCCGAAGACATCCGTCAGACTGTAAGGGCACGTGTCGATCTTCTCGTCCGGCCCGCGCTCCGCCGCCCTGAGATAGCGCCGCCATGCCAACACCGTCAGCAGAAGGAAGACCGCAATCGCCATTGCGACGAGCGCTAGCGCCACAGCATCACCTCACTTGCGGGCGGAGCTTATCGCCACTCAATCGAAGTATCTCTCGAGCGTACCCCGCCGGCGAATATCGGTCGTCACGCAGTGGAACCCGCCGCCCAGCAACTTCGAATGCCGCAGCTTGATGGCGATCACGTCGAGCCCCTCTTTCTCAAGCAGCTTGATGAGCGCCGTCTGGTCTCGATCGACGACGACCAGGTTCGGATTGATGCTGAAGGCATTCATGTCGATCCAGTCGCTGCCGATGCACTTCGAGAGGTAATCGGCGTCGTACCGCCCCGTGTTCTCCATGGGCGGACTATAGATCACCTTCCACTGCTTGAGGATTGGGGGCAGCGTGTCGTCGGTCAGACGGGCGGGATTGCAGAGGATCAGGCCGGGCCGCAGCGCCACGAAGGTCGAGTCGATGTGACTGCCGTAGTAGACGTCTTTAAGGAAATGGACGCGGAACTTCGGGCCCAGCATCGTTTGCAGCCATTGGCCGCCCATTTCGTTTCCGGTGGCGCTCACCAAATAGACCAAGTCGTTGCCGAAGCGCAAAACGTTGGCCGCATCGAAAGCCGGTTCGTCGTTTCGCGGTGTGGGCTTCTCCAAATCGACGTCGAACAGCGAGTCGAGCAGCATGGGTCTTGGCGCGCTGTACCACTTCGCGCCCGCGTTCATGTACTCGATCAGCAGCTTGCGATAGCTGAACGACTCCTGTTGGCGGCTGCGGATGACGTTGGGCGTTTCGATGATCTGGTCGCCGATCACCAGCAAGATGTCACGGGGACAATAGTTGTAATATCCCTCGGACTCCCAGTTGATGGTCGAGAACTTGGCCTCATGCGGCCACGTCTCCGGCCGCTTGACGGTGACACCTTGTTTCTCGAGGGCACGGATGAACGTCTGCAGATCCTCTTCCGTCTCCTCGATGATTCGTTGCGGAAAAGGGCCGCGGGGAATTGCCTCCAACGCACGATCGGGAAACTCGGCAAGCTGCGTGCTTCGGTCGGGCGTTGGAAAGCGCGCGTTCAAGGGATTGCCGACGATCACTTCTTCGAGCGGATCCCATTCGTTCCAGCTCCAAACAGGTCCGGTAGATTTAACCTTGGCATCCATGTCGTGTCGTCTCCTCGGGCACGTCGGTCGAGCCGATACGCGTCCCCTGCGTGCTTTGGGTGGTCGAATTTCTGATCTGTAAGCCGCCCTTGCGCGGCCGTTAGTCCTGCCATCGCGTGGAATTGCTGAAAAAATCCGGCACGGCGATCGCCGCCTTCGAAGCAATTGCCGCCTCGAGCACGAAGCTGGCGACCGCGAGATCGAGAACGCCGAGCCCAAACGGCGAGAAGATGCGCGGCCGATTGAAGTCGAGCGCAAACCGCTTCTCCATTGCGTCGACCAGCGTGCCCGAGATGAAGTTTCGGTTCCCGGTCTCAATCTCGGCCAAGTGTACGGACGTTCGTGCCTTCAAGCAGTGCTCGACATCGTCCACGATGTTTTGCGAGGCCAGAATGACGTTGGGAAGTATGTCTCGAAGCGAAAGGTGCAGCACCGTCGGCGACAGACGTCCGAGCAGCATCTCGTCGGCCAGATAGGGCTCCAGCGCCGTCGTCGCAAAAATGATCAATGACGATCCGGCGACGGCCTCCTCCATGCTGTGACGAACGTGGGCAGGTGCGCCGTATCGCTCGTGCAGCCATTTGCCGAAGCGTTCGGCCTCGGCCGCGCTCGCGTCATAGAGATTGATTTGGCTGAACTGCCAGTCGCGCGCCTTAAGCCATTCCACCGTCGTGCGCGCGATGACGCCCGTCCCGATCACGCAAAGCGAAGCCGTGCGGGGGCCTGGCGAGAGGTGCTCGGCCGCCAGCGCCGCCGACGCCGCGGTGCGCGTCGCGCTGATCAGAGAGGCTTCGATGCAGGCGAGCGGGTAACCCGTCGTCGGATCGTTGAGAATTTGAACCGCGGAGGCTCGCGCCAAGTTTGCGGCCGTGTTCTCGGGAAAGCTCGAGATCCACTTGATACCGCTCTTCTGAATCGACCCGCCAAGATGGGCCGGCAGCGCGATGATGCGATTTCTCGGTTGCTCCGGATAGCGAAGAAAATAGCTGTCGGGGTTTATGGACTTTCCCGCCGCATGAAGCCGGTAGGCCGTCTCGACCGCATTGAAGATCTGATCGGGGTTCTTGCCGACGACGTCCCTGACCGTGGATCCGGAAACCACATAGAAGGTGGGTGCGGCTGCCACGTGATCGTTCCCCTAAACGGTTTCAAGCGTCTTGGCATGCTGCGCAATGACGCTCTCGACCCACGCGGGGTCGTAAACGGTATCGAGATACTTGTCGCCCAAGTCCGCCGAGATGGCGACGATGGTTTCGCCGGGTTTGAACTCCGAGGCGAGCTGCTGCACGGCGGCGAGGACCGTTCCGGTGCTTCCCCCGATGAGCAAATGATGGTCTCGAACGAAGGAGAGGCACGTTTCGACCGTCTTCTCCTCCTTTATCGCCACAACCCTGTCCGGGTTGGCGAGGTCTGCGAGCTTCGGCCTCACGCTTGTGCCGATGCCGGGGATGTTACGCTTGCCTGGTTTACCGCCGAACGTAACCGAGCCTGCCGGCTCGACGCCGACGATCTTGATATGCGGGAATACGACGCGCAGCCTCTCAGATATGCCCGCAAGCGTACCGGTGGTCCCTGCACCGACAAAGATCCAGTCGACCTTCTCGAACTCCCGCGCGATCTCGTTCGCGGTCTGCTCGGCGTGAACGTTTTTGTTCGCGATGTTCTCGTACTGGTTGACCCAGATGGAGTTCGGCACGGTCTGAAGGATGTTGTCGATGGTCTTGAATCTGGTTTGCAGGAACCCGCCATCGGGGTCGCGCACGTCGACGACGATGACTTTCGCCCCGTACAGCTCCATGCCCCTGATATTCGCGCGGGTTGCGTTCGCATCCGTCACGCAGATGAACTTGTAGCCCTTGATCGCGCACACGAGGCTCAGCGCTATGCCGAGGTTTCCGGATGAAGATTCGACGATCGTGGTCTCATTGGGCTTGGCGAGGCCGCGGCGTTCCAGGTCCGCAATCAATCCTATCGCGGTCTTCACCTTGATCGAGCCGGTGACGTTGAACCCTTCCAGCTTCAGGAACACGTCGTGCCCGCGGGCGAAGCCACGGACGCGATAAAAGAGGTCGCGGAAGATGAGGTCTAAAGGGGACGCAATGATCATGACGCAATCTCTTCAAGTCGAGATTCTAAAGCACTGTCACCGGCGAATGTCGCGCGAGACGCAGCGACGTATCCCCGGGCCGAAGCAGCGTGACAAACCGGGGCCGAAGCATGCTTAATGCCCAGCCACTCATTTGCACCCGTCCGCCAAGGTGAGTTTCAACATTTCGAAATGAATACGCGATGAACGCGCGCACGCGTTCACCGCCGACACGCAAGGGCCGAGACCGTGCTGTGATCGAACGCACCAATTTGCAGTCGATCCCGTCCCCTCAAACCTGCCGCTGCTTTCTACTCCGGACACTTGTCATCGAGTGCATCGAGCGCCGCGCTCAACCGCTTACCGTCAGCGGAGTCTTCGTCGGTCGCTTCATACGTGTCCCAGGCCGCCTCGAAATCCGGCCCCAGTTGGTTAATGTAGCCGTCGATCTGCGCTTCGGCTGCGGGGTTCTCGCTATCGCCCATAGCCTCCTCGACATCGGCCAACTCGCAGTACGTGTTCAACTTGCCGGAGTCGTTTCCGACCGCTGTGAACACACGCAGAGCGTTATCGACGTCAGGGTTGGCAGCCGATGCCGTGACTGCTGCAACGCAGATGGCAGCACACGCGAGAAGCGAACGCATCATCGAATCCTCCTGGTGAGCCCGTTATAAGGTGTCACGAAATGGAGCCAAATCCTCATCACAAGTCAATGCCAACTGGCGCACAGTCCAAGCGGATTGCTTGCAGTAAGATCTAGCGGGGCTGCGGTCGCGGAATGTCGCAGAACAAACGCACGGGCACGCGTCCCGCGCCGCGAACGGCGTCAAGAAGTTCGTACTCTTCTTTCGCGTCCGTGGGTCGGCGCAGACGAGCATGACCGCCATCGGCGAGCGACAGGTGGTAGTAGTCCGCGCTCTCGCTTTCGTCGTGCACTTGCCATTCTTTGATGTCGCGCCAAACGATAAGCTGCGGCGCAAGGTCCAACGGCATCACACGGCCCGCACGCAAAAGCTCACGCACCACGGCGGCACGCCGCCCGCCGTCCATTCCAAGCCACGCGCCAGGTGAAGCCGCGATCCCATCGCTCGTCAGCTGCAACGTAGCTTTCGCAGCCAACTTGAATTCGCGAGGCAGGTTCACCCGCGCATTTGCCATCGGGGCAAAGCACTTGCCACGCTCGTACTCCTCGCGCAGATGGCTGGGAAGGCTGCGATAGTTCGTGCGCGTCCGCGCCGACAGCAACACCAGTCCAAGCAGTGCAAGTCCTGCCGTCACGAACGCAGGCGTCCAATTCGAGTCGTCGACTTTGCCGTTCACCGTGAACGCAACGAATGGCGAAAAGACCACCGCCATCCAAAGCAGCATCATAAGTCCGGCCGGCGTTTTCGCCTCCGCCGGAAGCGGAGACCGTCCATAATAGTTCGTCTGCGCCATGAAGGTGCGAACTCCCGTCGGCCAATCTTACGCGGCGACGGTTTCCGGACCCTGAACGCGCTGTAGGCCGAAGGGGTGCCGCGCCGGCCGCTATCAAGGTAGGCAGGTGCGGTAGGCGCAAAAAAAACGGGCGGCCAAGCTTGCGCTTAGGCCGCCCGTCCCAATCAGCTCAACGCGATTACGCAGCGCTGAGGTTGACGGCCTTTGCGCCGCGCGCATCGGCTTCGGTGCTGAAGTTGACGCGCTGACCTTCCGTCAGAGCGCGCATTCCCGCCTGCTCAACCGCGGTCGCATGGACGAAGACATCCTTGCCGCCGCCGTCCGGCGCAATAAAGCCAAAGCCCTTGGCCGTGTTGAAGAACTTCACAGTACCCGTATTCGAAGACATTCGTTTATTCCTTGTAAGAAAACAGTCTCAGCGCCCGGGCGAAATGCCAAGACGCGATGAAAAGCATGACAAAGGTTTGAGAGAAGGTTTTCGAACCGGGTCTGCGGCCAAGCGCGTGGTTTCCACTTGCTTCGCCGAAAATCTTGGGCCCGCACTTCACAACCGTGCAGCCGTCACTGTGGAGTTATATGGGCCTTTTCGGACGAAATTGCAATGAGGGCCAAAAACGCGGGCGCTTGTGCGCATTCAGCGCAGATCACGCTGCAGAGATCCCTATCGCCGGTTGTTCTCTCTTGCTCAGCCGGTTCAGATTCTAAACTAGGGAACTACAGTTGCTGAACTAGTACGGCGTCGAGCGGTAGTCGATGGTGCAACATTGAGAATGCGCCACAAGGAGATCATCGCGTGCGCTTACCAAACACTATCGCCGTCGTCGTTGCTGGTGCATCGGCCGTACTCGCTACTTCGTGCGGCACCGAAGAACGCAACAGCGCAAAGGCACTCGCCATCGCCGCCAGCGATCCCTCGCTGAGCTGGAGCGCCTGTCCGCCCGTCTTCCCGGAAGGCTGCACGCTCACCGTACTGCACGGCGATCCCGCCAAACCGAACGCTGATGTCTTTCTGCGCGTGCCATCCAAGTACGTGATCCCCGCGCACTGGCATTCGTCGGCCGAGCGGATGGTGCTCGTCACCGGTCGTCTCAAGGTCGAGTATAAGGGTCAGGCCGCGTCGACGCTGGAGGCTGGAAGCTATGCCTATGGCCCGGCAAAGCAGCCGCACCAAGCGACTTGCCTAAGCGACGACGCTTGCACGTTGTTCATCGCGTTCGAAGGGCCGGTCGACGCCCATGCCGGCGGCATGGAGTAACTCCGTCGAAGCGCCGGACGCAGGCCCCGTTTCGCAAGGCGGCCAACCGGACGCAGGACAACGCAAGCCGGACAGCAAACCCTGTCCGCCATGTCCGGCTTGAACCGCACGAAAATCGGCCACTTTCCCCATATCCGGCCATCTTGGCGCGTTGACTTAAGCGCCGCCGGCGGGTCACATCGCTCCAACGCTGAAGGCCCGCCGTGATGGCGCACCTTGGGCGGCCAATCATTCGACCCTTTGCGGAAGAGAGTGGGCTGCAAGGCCCGCCGCCGAAGGAGCAACCGCCCTGGAATCTCTCAGGCACCCGGGACCGCAAAGGCGATGACAGTCTGGAAAGCGAACGCTCACCTTGGGCGTTCCACCGACGGGGTAGGCGGGCGCTGAATGCGCCGGCGAAATCTCTCAGGTCCTCATGACAGACAGGGGCGTTAGTCCTGCGAAGCCACTTGGCGAAGCAGGATGCGACCTTGAACGTTAGAGAGAGACCGAACCCTCATGGCCGAACCGGCCCAAACCGATCTGAAACGAACCCCGCTCTTCGCGCTCAACGCGGAACTCGGCGGAAAGATGGTGCCGTTCGCCGGCTACGAAATGCCGGTGCAGTTCCCGGCCGGCATTTTGAAAGAACACCTGCACACGCGCGCCGCCGCCGGCCTCTTCGACGTCTCGCATATGGGCCAGGCGTGGCTGCACCTCGAAGGCAAGGGCACCCACGACGATATCGCGGCGCTGCTCGAAACACTCACGCCCGGCGACATCAAAGCGCTCAAGCCCGGCCAGATCCGCTACACGCTGCTCTTGAACGACGAAGGCGGCATCCGCGACGACTTCATGGTCAGCCGCCCGCTTAGCGCTGAGAAGGCCGGCACTCTGTTCCTCGTCGTCAACGCCGCAACCAAGGACGCCGACTTCGCGCACATCGCGGCCAAGCTGAAGGGCAAAGCGAAACTCGAACGCCTCGAAGACCGCGCGCTCATCGCGCTTCAGGGCCCGAAGGCCGCCGCCGTTCTGGAACGCATCGTCCCGGGCGTTGCCGCCATGACATTCATGACGATCGCGACCTTCACCTGGGAACGCGCGGAGCTCTTCGTCTCCCGCTCCGGCTACACCGGCGAGGACGGCTACGAAATCTCTGTGCCGGGTGCGATCGCGACCGCCTTCGCCCGCGTGCTGCTGGCGCAAGCGGAAGTCGCACCCATCGGCCTCGGCGCGCGCGACAGCCTGCGCCTCGAAGCGGGCCTCTGCCTCTACGGCCACGACATCGATGAGCAAACGACGCCTGTCGAAGCAAACCTGACCTGGGCCATCGGCAAGCGCCGTAAGCTGGAAAAAGGCTTCCCCGGCGCCGACAAGATCATGGACCAGCTGTTCAACGGCGCGAAACGCGTGCGTGTCGGTATTAAACCCGAAGGCCGCGCTCCGGCCCGCGAAGGCGCCGAGATTGTCGACGCGAACGGCGCTCCCGCCGGTCGCATCACCTCCGGCGGCTTCGGCCCCTCGGTGAACGGTCCGATCGCCATGGGCTATGTCCGCGCAGATCTTGCGAACGATGGGACCGCCTTAAGCCTCATTGTCCGCGGCCAAAAACTCGCCGCACGCGTCGTACCGATGCCCTTCGTTCAAAAACGCTTCCACAAACCTTGAGACGAGACCGATGACCACGAAATACACCAAAGACCACGAATGGGTTCGCGTTGAAGGTAACGTCGCGACCGTCGGCATCACCGCCTACGCCGCCGAACAGCTGGGCGACGTCGTCTTCGTCGAGCTCCCCGCCATCGGCAAAGCGGTCGAGAAGGGCGGCGACGCCGCCGTCGTCGAAAGCGTGAAAGCCGCATCCGAAGTCTACGCGCCGATCTCCGGCGAAGTCGTCGAGGTGAACAGCGCGCTTGTCGACGAGCCGGCAAAGGTCAACGCCGAACCGACGGGTGCCGGCTGGTTCATGAAGCTCAAGGTCAAGAGCGCCGGCGAACTCAACGGCCTCATGAGCGAGGCCGAATACAACGACTACGTAAAGGGGCTCTGATGCGTTACCTGCCGCTCACCACTGCCGACCGCAAAGCGATGCTGAGCGTCGTCGGCGCGAAGTCGATCGACGAGCTCTACCGCGACGTACCGCGTGAGGCCTATCTGACGACGCTCGTCGACCTGCCGATGCACGCGGGCGAACTCGAAGTCGAACGCCAGATGGGCAAGCTCGCCGCACGCAACGTGTCGGCCGGCAGCGTACCGTTCTTCTGCGGCGCCGGCGCGTACCGTCACCACGTTCCCGCAACGGTCGATCACCTGATCCAGCGCTCCGAGTTCCTGACCTCCTACACGCCGTATCAGCCCGAAATCGCGCAAGGCACGCTGCAATACCTGTTCGAGTTCCAAACCCAGGTCGCGATGCTGACCGGAATGGACGTCGCGAACGCCAGCATGTACGACGGCTCGACCGCGACCGCCGAAGCCGTGCTGATGTCCGCGCGTGTGACGAACCGCAAGCGCATCGTCCTGTCGCCAAACCTGCATCCGCATTACGCGGAAACGGTTCGCACGACCGCGGAGGCCGCAGGCCTCTCGATCATCGAAGGCAATGAAACCGCGCTCGACGACAAGACCGCCTGCTTCGTCGTCCAGAACCCGGACTTCACCGGCGCAATCCACGACATCACCCCGCTGTCGGATGCAGCCCACGCGAAGGGCGCGCTGCTCGTCGCCGTGGTGACCGAGATCGTCTCGCTTGGCGCGATCACGCCACCCGGCGAAATGGGCGCCGACATCGTCGTGGCCGAAGGCCAGTCGATCGGCAACCCGCTGAACTTCGGCGGCCCCTATGTCGGCCTCTTCGCCACGCGCCAAAAATTCGTCCGCCAAATGCCGGGCCGCCTCTGCGGTGAAACGGTCGACGCGCAAGGTAACCGCGGCTTTGTGCTGACGCTCTCGACCCGCGAGCAGCACATCCGCCGCGAAAAGGCGACGTCGAACATCTGCACGAACTCAGGCCTGTGCTGCCTCGCCTTCACGATCCACATGGCGCTCTTGGGCGAAGACGGCTTCCGCAAACTCGCGGCGCTGAACCATGACCGCGCCGTCCAAGCCGCCGACAAGCTCGCGAAGGTCAAAGGCGTCGAACTGATGACGCCGACGTTCTTCAACGAGTTCACGCTGAAGCTCGCCAAGCCGGCCGCGCCCGTCGTCGATCAGCTGGCGAAGAACGGCATCATCGCCGGCGTCCCCGTTTCGCGCCTGAAGCCGCATGACAAGGCGGCCCAGAACCTTCTCCTCGTCGCCGTCACCGAAACGACCACACCCGCCGACATCGACGCGCTCGTCGCGGGCCTCTCGAAGGTGCTCTCATGATGAACAAGCAAGGCCGCCCGACGACGGGCACAGCAACGAATGGCGGCGAGCTCGCCACGATCTCCGGTCACCGCGGCCTCGACCGCGAAGTGAAGCTGATCTTCGAAACCGGCCGCCCCGGCGCTTGTGGCGTCGATCTGCCGGAGCCTGAACTGAAGCACGACCGCCTGGGTGGCCTGCGCCGCCGCGGCGCGATCGGTCTGCCGGGTCTTTCCGAACCCGAAGTCGTCCGCCACTTCGTGCGCCTGTCGCGCAAGAACTACGCGATCGACTACGGCCTCTATCCGCTGGGCTCGTGCACGATGAAGCACAACCCGCGCCTGAACGAGAAGATGGCGCGGCTACCGGGCTTCGCCGACATACATCCGCTGCAGCCGGTCTCGACGATCCAAGGCGCGCTCAGCCTCATCGACCACCTCGCGCATTGGCTGAAGCTGCTCACCAACATGCCCGCCGTCGCGATGAGCCCGAAGGCCGGCGCCCACGGCGAAACTTGCGGCTTGATGACGATCCGCGCCGCGCACCACGCGAAGGGTGAAGCGCACCGCACGGTCGTGCTGGTGCCCGAGTCCGCGCACGGCACGAACCCGGCGACCGCCGCCCTCGTCGGTTACACGGTCGAAGAGGTTCCGGCGAACGAACGCGGCCGCGTCGATGTTGCTGCCTTGAAAGCGAAGCTTGGGCCAAACGTCGCCGCGATCATGCTCACGAACCCGAACACCTGCGGGCTGTTCGAAAACGACATGATCGAAATCGCCGACGCCGTGCACAAGGCGGGCGCCTACTTCTACTGCGACGGCGCGAACTTCAACGCGATCGTCGGACGCGTGCGCCCCGGCGACCTCGGCATCGATGCGATGCACATCAACCTGCACAAGACGTTCTCGACGCCGCACGGCGGCGGCGGCCCTGGTGCCGGCCCGGTGGTGCTGTCGGCGGCGCTCGCGCCCTTCGCGCCCGTGCCGCTCATCCTTCACGGAGCGAACGGCTTCGAGTTGATCGAAGACGACGCCGCCGCAAAGTCACACGACGCGAAACCGTTCGGCCGCATGACCGCGTTCCACGGTCAAATGGGCATGTTCACCCGTGCCATGGCCTACATGCTCAGCCATGGCGCCGACGGCCTCGCGCAGGTTGCCGGTGATGCGGTGCTGAACGCGAACTACATCCTCGCCTCGCTCAAAGATGTGATGTCCGCACCGTTCGCGCACTCGGGTCCGTGCATGCACGAAGCTTTGTTCGACGACAGCTTCCTGAAGGATACCGGCGTCACCACGCTCGATATCTCAAAGGCGCTGATCGACGAGGGCTACCACCCGATGACGATGTACTTCCCGCTCGTCGTGCACGGCGCCATGCTGATCGAACCGACCGAGACGGAATCGAAGCACGCCCTCGACGAGTTCATCCACGTGCTGGGGACGCTCGCCAAGGAAGCAAAGGGCAACGACAAGCGCCGCTTCGAAGGCGCCCCGCACTTCGCGCCGCGCCGCCGCCTCGATGAAACGGCCGCCGCCCGCAAACCGGTGCTCCGCTGGACACCGCCGGCAAAAGCGCAAGCGGCGGAGTAGGGCGCATGACGGTGGACGCTCAAGCAGGCAAGAGCCGCTTCCAATCGGAATCGCGTTTCTTTCTGATCATGTCGATCGTGTCGGTCGCGATACTGTTCCTCGGGTTCGCGCCGTCGTTCTATCTGAAGCCGATTATCCAAGCGCCCGTACCGCCGCTCTCGACGCTGTCGGCGGCGCATGGCGTCGTCGGCACGCTCTGGATGGCGCTGTTCGTGGCGCAGGCAGCCTTCATTTCGAACGGGAAGCCGGCGTTGCACCGTCAGTTGGGCATGATGGGCGCCTTGCTTTTCGGCATCATGGCGATGCTCGGCTATTGGACGGCGATCACGGCGGGCCAACTCGGCCACGCCCCGCCTGAATCGCCGCCGCCGCTCGCCTTTATGGCGCTGCCGCTGATCGGCATGACGGCCTCGCTGCTGCTGGTCGCGATGGCGCTCTGGAACCGCAGCCACAGCGATTGGCACAAGCGCCTGATGCTTGCAGCCATGTTCTCGCTGACCGGACCAGGCTCCGGTCGCATCGTGGTTCCGCTTGGGCTCGCGTCCTGGAATGTCCAAGTGTCGCTGATCGTGACCGAGATCCTTCTGATCGTCGCCATGGCCTACGACCAATCTCGCTCGAAGCGCATCCACCCGGCTTACTGGTATGCGGCGGCAATCCTCCTCGTGACCCATCTCGCCGTCACCTGGGCCATGACGAGCCCGACCTGGCTGGCCTTCGCGCAGTTCCTGACGCAACAGTGATTGAACGGACGCCGCGAGAGGCCGAGTTCCGTCGCGTCGTCGAAAACGATCCCGCCATCGCCGCACTGCTTGCGGCGATGCGGACCTTCGAGGCACCGGACCTTTGGCTCGTCAGCGGCGTGCTCTTCCAATCCGTGTGGAATGTCCTCGAAGGCAAGCCGCGCGGCCACGGCATCCTGGATTACGACCTTTTCTATTTCGACCCCGACACGTCTGAGGAGGCGGAGGACCGCTGGATCCAGCGCGCGGCCCAGCACTTCGCGTTCGCCGATCGCGAGGTGCAGCTGCGCAACCAAGCGCGCGTTCACCTGTGGTATCCAAAGAAGTTCGACCTGCCGTATCCGCAACTCCACTGCTCTTGCGACGGCATCAAGCAGTTCCTGATGCCCGCATGCATGGTCGGTATCCGCCCCAGATGCACTGGCATCGAAGTCTTCGCCCCGCTTGGCCTCGACGACATCTTCGACCGCGTCATCCGCCCGAACCCGTTCTGGCAGGGTCCGCCCCGCTCCCAATATCTGGTCAAGGCAAAGCGCTACATGCAAGACTGGCCGTCCGTTCGTTTCGCACCCGAGGATGCCGCATGATCGTCCGTTGGTTGAGCATTGCTTTGCTCGCGCTCGTAGCCGCCGCACAGGCAGCCGAGCCGCCTGCGCCCACGCGCCTCGCGCCCGTGGACGAAGCAGCGAGAGACCAATCGTTCATCCAGTTCCGCAACGAGTTGAAGGCGGTGGTAGCCCGCAAGGACGCGGCGAAGCTGTTCCCCTACCTCGCCTCCGATATCCATCTGAGTTTCGGCGGCGACTACGGCGGCCCAGCGTTCCACAAAATGTGGAAACCGTTCGACAAAGACACGAAGGTCTGGAAGGCGCTCGCGCTCGTGATCGACAATGGCGGCAAGTCCCCGGCGCCGGGTGCCTTCGTGGCACCCTACGTCTACGCGACGTTTCCGGAGGAGGTGGATGCCTTCACCCATGTAGTCGTCACGAACAAACAGGCAGTTGTGCGCGATCAACCCAACGCGAACGCCCGCATACTGCGGAAATTGGACCACGATATCCTTACGGCTCTTAGTGTCGCCGATCACGATCTCGTCTTGGGTTGGAGTGGCCTCTTTCAGCACGAGGCAAATCCAAACCGCTGGGTGTTGACGAAAGACTCCGCGGGCCGCATGGGTTGGGTATTGGCCGGAGACTTGCGCAGTCCGGTCGACTACCGCGCGATCTTTGAACAGCGCAAAGGCAAATGGGTAATCCAAACCTTCCTCGCCGGAGACTAGCCCCCGTCACGCTGAACCTTCCGTACGAACCACCGTACGACTGGTCCGCGCTGCTGAGGTTCTTCGCGGCCAGGGCCATTCCGGGCGTCGATCAGGTCGAAGGCGATACCTATCGGCGAACGTTCGTGCTCGGCCGAAATCAGGGCCGGCTTTCGATCGCCCCGGGAACCGGTGCGCTGATCGCCGAGTTCGGTGAGAGCAAGAAAGCGGACGTCGTTGCCGCCAAACTCCGTCGCCTGTTCGACCTAGATGCACGCGGCAAACACATCGCAGCTCACCTCCGCGGCGATGACACCCTCAAACACGCACTGAAGAAGCGCCCCGGCCTGCGCGTACCAGGCGTGTGGGACCCGTTCGAACTCGGCGTCCGCGCGATCCTGGGCCAACAGGTCAGCGTCGCCGCCGCGTCCACGCTCGCCGGCCGCATCGCGACCAAATTCGGGAAGACCGCCGCAAAGGGCCACGCCACACTGACCCGCCTGTTCCCAACCCCCGAAGATTTGGCGGAGGCAAACTTGGACGGCATTGGCCTCACTACCCGCCGCGCAGCGACGGTCACAAACTTCGCTCGCGCGGTCAGGGACCACGCGACATTGCTCGACGCCGATCAACCGCTGGACACGTTTGTCGAACGCATTGCCGACCTGCCGGGTCTGGGCCCCTGGACCGCGCACTACATGGCGATGCGGATGGGCTATGCCGATGCGTTCCCCGCCTCCGATCTCGGTGTGCGCAAGGCACTCAACACGACCAGCGACAAGGAGGTGCTGCGCATCGCCGAGCGCTGGCGCCCCTACCGCGCCTACGCCACGATGCATTTGTGGGCGAGTCTCTCGGACTGACATGCAGCTTTTCGTCGAACGCATCAAAACGCCGATCGGATCGCTTCTCATCACCCATGACGGTAAGCGCCTGGCGAATATCGCCTTCGCGGATCGCGAAGACCGCCGTGCCCGCGAACTCGCGCGCGACTTTCCGAACGCGCAGGTAGAGCGTGCATCCAAACCCACGCTCTTCGCCGGCGCCCTTAAGCGCTACTTCGACGGTGACATCCGCGCCATCGATAAGCTTCCCGTTCTCGACTTTGGCACGGACTTCCAGAAGCAATGCTGGAAAGCACTCCGCCGCGTAGCGCCCGGGACGACCCGCAGCTATGGCGAACACGCCAACATCATCGGCCGCCCGAGCGCGTCCCGCGCCGTCGGCGCGGCAAACGGTTTCAACCCGATATCGATCGTCGTTCCCTGCCACCGCCTTATTGGCACGAACGGAAGCCTCGTCCAATACGGCGGTGGTCTTGAGCGAAAGCGCTGGTTGATCGATCATGAGGCAAGCCACGCGAGCACGCGCCGATGACCGAATCCGTAAGAATCCTGAAGCCGTCGGCCGGCATGCTGCCGGCCTACATCGAAGCGCTCGAGCGCGGCTGGAACCCGGACAACGTGCGCGGCCGTGCCGGCGCGGCCGACCACTTGAGCCGCATCAGTGAGGACGCCGCCGCCTTCCTCGCGACCCTCGACGACGAGGACGCGAAGGGACCAGACTACAAGATGCCGGACGGCACGATGTCGAAGCGGCTGCCGGGCTTCGTCCGCTGGATCTGGGACGGCACATTCTGCGGCATGATCGGGTTCCGTTGGCAGAAAGGCACATCGGAGCTACCGCCGCACGTACTCGGCCATATCGGTTACACGGTCGTGGAGTGGAAGCGGGGCAGGGGCTACGCGACCGAAGCGCTACGCCTTCTTCTGCCGGAAGCCCGCGCGCGTGGCCTAACCTACGTCGAACTGACGACCGACCCCGACAACATCCCGTCGCAAAAGGTGATCACGTCGAACGGCGGCAAGCTGCTCCGGCGCGAGCAGAAGCCCGCAGCCTATGGCGGCGGCGACACGATCCGTTGGCGGATCGATCTGTAACCGCTCAAACGAAAATGGCCGGGGCGAGCCACGGCCATCAACAATCCCACAGAACGAATTGAACTAGTGCAGCTTCGCGCGCAAATCGCGGATCGCGCCATCGATCAGCGTGTCGCCCTTGGCTTCCGTCATCTGCTTGCCGATCACCGCACCTGCTGCAGCCGTCGCAACCGATGTCGCGGCGGCGCGAACCTCGGCGATCGCTTCGGCCTCAGCCTGGGCGATCTTCTGCTCGGCCATTTTGGCCCGACGCTCGATCTGCACCGCAAGCTGCGCACGCGCATCCGTTGCCATGCGTTCGGCGGACACCTTCGCCGCATCCACAATCGCCTGCGCTTCCTGCGCCGCGTTTGCGGTCTTCGCCTTGTACTCTTTCAACAGCGTCTCGGCTTCCGCGCGCAGGCGGGTGGCTTCGTCGAGTTCGTTTTTGATCGCGGCTGCCCGGTCGTCGAGCATCTTGGCCACCATCTTCGGCACGCCCTGCCAAACGACGAGCGCAATGAAGAGCACCGTGCCCACGGCGACCCAGAAGGTCGGATCTCCCAACAAACCGGTCATCGCTTCTCTCCTAACCCCGCTTCAGCGCGGCCGAAACCGCCGCTTCCAAGTCGGCCGGGTTTGCAGCCTGACCGGTAAGTTTCGAGACGACTTCAGCCGCCGTCTCTTTGGCGACATCGCCCACGCGCGCCATGGCACTCTTGCGCATCTCGCCGATACGCGCTTCCGCCTTCGCCGTGTCCGCCGCCAGCTGCTTCGAAGCTGCGTCGTTCTTGGCATTGATTTCGGCTTGCACGGCGTTGCGCATCTCGTCGCTCGACTTCAGCGCTTTGGCCCGTGCGTCGGCGAGCGCCTTGTCGTAGCCCGCCATCGCCGCTTCGCTGTCGCGCTTGGCCTGCGCGGCCGTATCGAGATCGGTTTTGATGCGGTTCGCGCGATCGGCGATCACGCCGCCGATCTTCGGCGCCGCGATCCGCGAGATCACGAAGTAAAGAACGGCGAACGAGATGACCAGCCAGAACAACTGGCTCGCAAACGTCGTCGTGTCGAGCTGCGGAAGGCCCGGCTTCGCGCCGTGACCGTCGGCCTCTGTCGACGTGTGCAGTTCATCCATGACCAACGGCTCAGCCGTGGGATCCCCGTGCTCAGCCGCCGGATCCCCGTGCTCGGGTTCCGGCGCCACGTCGGCCACTTGAAACGCGTTTGCGGTTGAGCCCGCCATCGCTCGAAGTCCTTAAGTTGGCTGATTAGAAGCCGAACATCAGAATGAACGCGACGACGAGGCCGAACAGGCCCGTCGCTTCGCAAAGCGCGAAGCCGAGGAGCAGGTTCGTCTGCTGGCCGGCCGCGGCCGACGGATTGCGCAGCGCGCCCTGCAGATAGCTGCCGAACACGTTGCCGACGCCGATACCGGCGCCGATGAGGGCCATGGCCGCGAGACCCGCGCCGATGAGCTTTGCTGCTGCGACTTCCATAGTGAGAACTCCTCGTTGAATGGATTAAGCGTTGAAACCAGTGAATTCTTTAGTGCTCGTGCAGGTGAACGGCTTCGTTCAGATAGATGCACGTCAAAAGCGCGAACACCCAGGCCTGAATAGCCGCAACCAAAACTTCAAGTGCGGTCACCAAAACGCCCGCAATCAGCGGCGCGATCGAGAGCACCGAAAGGATGCCGCCTGCGCCAAGCATGGTGACCACAAAGCCCGCGAACACTTTCAGCATCGTGTGGCCGGCCAGCATGTTCGCTGCAAGACGGACGGAGAGGCTGATCGGCCGCGACAAGAACGAGATGATCTCGATCGGCACAAGCAGCGGCATGATCCACGCCGGCGCGCCCGACGGCACGAACAGGCTGAAGAAGTGCAGTCCGTGTGTCCAGAAGCCGACCACGAGCACCGTCGCGAACACCATCAACGCCATCGCGAACGTGACGATGATGTGGCTCGTGACCGTGAACGAGTAGGGGATCAGCCCCAGGAAATTCGTGAAGAAGATGAAAATGAAGAGCGAGAAGATGAACGGGAAGAACTTCTTCCCCGATTCGCCCATGACGTTGCCGACGGTCTGACGCTCGATGAAGTCGTACATCAGTTCGACGACCGACTGCGTGCGGCCCGGCACGATGCCATCGCGCTTCACGCCCAGCGTCAGCAGCGCACATCCGGCGCCGACGGCAAGCAGCATCCAAAGGCTGGCGTTCGTGAAGGAAAGGTCGTAGCCGGCGATCTCGATCGGGATCAACGGCTTGATCGCGAACTGCTCCATCGGGCTGTGGCCGGCGGCCATGCGCTAATCCTTTTTTTCTTGCTCGGCGGAAAGTTGCCGAGCGGCGCGAAACACGTTGTAGAAAGCCGCCCCGATGCCCAGCATCGAGAAAACGACGATCCCGATGGGCTTCCACCCGGTCAGCGCGTCAAACCCCCAGCCAAGCGCCAGGCCGACGAAGACCGCGGCGACGAACTCGGTGGAAAGCCGGTAAACGACGTTGAGACGACCGGATGAGGCAGGCCTGGGCTTCGGCTGTTGCTCGCGTACGGCCTCGATCTTCCGGCCCAGGTCGTCGAGACGCCTCTGGTCGGGATCGTCATCTGGACCTGATTGGGTGGTCGCCAAAGGCCCTCGGGGCCGCACAAAACCCCCTCCGAAATCCGCGCGGAACATATGAGCCGCCACCCCGAGGGTCAAGCCGATTGCTGCATCGCAAACTGGTGAAAAAGGCAGGAATCCTGCGCCTCTCCAGGCGGTCTCTCCAGACGTAAAGTCGCAGCCGCATTAACGAGGCTCAAAGCCTCCGCTTGCCCTACGTCATGGCCGCCGCAATGTGTGTCTGAGAGGCTTCAGGCCATGTCGAATGATCCCACCACACACATGATGCCAGCAGGCGCGCCAGCCTTCCGCGCGCGCGGCCTGACCAAGGTTTACGGGATGGGCGAGGGCGCAGTGCATGCGCTGCGGGGCGTGGACATCGACCTGCACGAGGGCGACTTCATTGTGCTCTTGGGTCCCTCAGGCAGCGGCAAGTCCACGTTGCTAAACATTGTGGGCGGTCTCGACCGTCCGACCGCGGGCACGCTGCACTACCGCGATACGGAACTGACGGCCAGCAGCGATCGCGATCTCACCGCGTTCCGCCGCCAGCACGTCGGCTTCATATTCCAATTCTACAATCTGATCCCGAGCCTGACCGCGCGCGAGAACGTGGCGCTGGTGACGGAGCTCGTTGAAAAGCCGATGGCGCCCGACGAAGCGCTTCGTCTCGTGGGTCTTGGCGACCGCATGAATCATTTTCCGGCGCAACTTTCGGGCGGCGAACAGCAGCGCGTTGCGGTCGCGCGCGCTGTCGCTAAGCGGCCGGAAGTTTTGCTCTGCGACGAACCGACCGGCGCGCTCGATAGCGCGACTGGCGTGCGCGTTCTCGAAGCCTTGGCCGACGTCAACCGAACGCTGGGCACCACCACCGTCGTCATCACGCACAACGCGACGATAGCGGGCATGGCCGACCATGTCGTGCACTTCGGCGATGGCCGCGTCGTCTCGATCGAGACGAATACGACGAAGCGCCGACCGTCGGAACTCACCTGGTGAGCCCGCTCGCCGCCATCGACCTAAAGCTTGCACGCGACATGTGGCATCGCCGCGGCCAGGTGTTGGCGATCGCGCTTGTGATTGCGTCCGCAGTGGCGACGCTCGTGATGGCGCTGAGCGCGCTGCGCTCGCTGTCCGACGCACGCGAAGCCTACTACGACCGCCAGCGCTTCGCCCAAGTCTTCGTCAGCCTGAAGCGCGCACCCGAATCGGCGGCGGCGCGCCTGCGCGACATCCCAGGCGTAGCCCAAGTCGAAACGCGAGTCGCACGCTTCGTCACGATCGAAATTGAAGGCAATGCCGAACCGCTGCGCGGCTTGGCACTCTCGCTGTCGGAGAGCAACGACACGGCGCTGAACGCCCTCGTCCTACGCAGCGGCCGGTTCCCCGATCCCGACCGCGCCTCAGAAGTACTGCTGCATGAGTCATTCGCGGCAGCGAACGGCTTCGGCCCGGGCTCGACGTTTGCGGCAGTGATGAACGGCCGCAAGCAGCGCCTCGTCGTCACCGGCGTCGCCCTCTCTCCGGAGCACATTTACGTCATTGGTCCGGGCGACATCGTACCGGATAACCGCCGCTACGGCGTCTTCTGGATGCACCGCAAGCAGTTGGCCGCAATCCTGAACTACGAGGGCGCATTCAACGACATGTCGCTTCGTCTGCTGCGCGGCGCGAATACCGCGACCGTCGTGGCCGCCGTCGATCACATACTGGGGCCCTACGGAGCCGCCGGCGCGTTCGACCGCAAGGAACAGTCGTCGCACGCCTTCCTCGACAGCGAGTTCGGGCAGTTGTCGGCGATGGCGAGCGTCATCCCACCGATCTTCCTCATCGTGTCGGCGTTCCTGCTCTACACCGTCATCTCGCGCCAGATCGAAACGCAGCGCCACGAAATCGGTTTACTGAAGGCATTCGGCTACTCGGACTCGACGGTTGCGTGGCATTTCGTGAAGTTCGCGCTCACCATCAGCGTGATAGGTCTTGTCATCGGTTGGCTTGCCGGCGCCTGGCTCGGCTATCAGATCACGGAACTCTATCGCGAGTATTTCCGTTTTCCCGCGCTCGCCTTCGCGGTCGCGCCCGACATTCTCTTCACCTCGGCCGGTGTCGCGCTAACCGTATCATGTGGTGGCGCCTTGATCGCGACACGCCAGGCGATGAGGCTCACCCCCGCCGTCGCGATGTCCCCGCCAAGCCCTGCGACCTACCGGCCGAGCTTCATGGAGCGTGTCGGTCTGCTGCGCGACTTGAGCACGACGGGCTACATGATCGTCCGCCACGTGACGCGCTTTCCGATGCGCTCCGGCATGACTGTGACCGGCATCGCGCTCTCGCTCGGTCTCTTGATCGCAACCGTGCAATTCATGGACTCAGTCACGCTGATGATCGATTCGTTCTTCTTCCGCGCTCAGCGCCAAGATGTGACGCTCCGCTTCGTCGAACCGCGCGCCGACGCCGTCCGCGGCGAGATTGAGCGATTGCCGGGCGTCCTGCGTGCTGAACTCCGGCGCACGGTCGGCGTGAAACTGACGCACGGACCGCGCAGCAAGCGCGTCGCGATCCTAGGCATCGATCCCGGCTCCGAACTTTCCCAGCAGGTCGACGCCGACGGCCGCACCATCGATCTCCCGCCGACCGGCCTCCTGCTTACACGCCGCCTGGCCGAGTATCTCGGTGTGACGCCCGGCGACGACGTCGAAGTCGCCGTCCTCGAAGGCCGTCGCGCCCGCACGAAAGCGCAGGTCACCCGCGTGATCGACGAGTATGTCGGCCTTGCTGTCTATATGCAGCGCGCGGCACTTAACCGTCTGACCGGCGACGGGGAAGTCGCCGACAGCGCTTGGCTCAAGATCGATGCGGCGCACGACGCCGCTCTGTTCGCCGAAGTCAAACAGACGCCGGGCCTTTTCACGATCCAACTGCAACGCCGCGCCTATCAGATGTTCCGCGCTCTTTTGGATCAAAATATGATGACGATGGTGTGGTTCTATGTCGGCTTCGCGTCGGTGATCGCCTTTGGCGTTGCCTACAATGCGAGCCGCATCACGCTGTCGGAGCGTGCGCACGAACTCGCAACCCTGCGGGTGCTCGGCTACCACAAGCGCGAGGTGGCGCTGATTCTTGTCGGCGAACTCGCGCTTCTGACGTTTATCGCCTTGCCGATCGGCTGCGTGCTCGGCTACGGCATGGCATCGCTGATGATGGAACTGTTCGAGACCGACCTCTATCAGATCCCGCTGGGGCTTGCGCCCGCGACCTATGGCTGGTCGGCGCTCGTCATCATCGCAGCGACGGCGGTCAGCGCCGCCGTTGTTGTGCGTCGCATTCAAACTCTCGACCTGGTACGCGTCTTGAAGGGACGGGATTGACCTATGAACGCACTAAAACCTTGGGCTTGGCCCATCGGCCTCGGCGCCGTGCTCCTCACCGGCCTCCTCTTCGCGTTGTGGCCGCGCGCGGTCGCCGTGGACATCGCGACGCTGAGCGAAGGCCCGATGGCGGTCGCGATCGAGGACGACGGCGTGACGCGCGTGCGCGAGGTCTACGTTGTGTCCGCCCCGATCGCCGGTCGTATGCTTCGTATAGAAGCGCACGCGGGCGATGCGATTGAAGCCCAGAAGACGGTCATCGCCACCATGGAGCCCGCCGATCCCGCGTTTCGCGATGCGCGCGCACAGCGCGAACTGGAGTTCACCGTGTCCGCCGCCCGAGCCGCGCAAGACCTTGCTGCCGCAAATGTCCGCGGGCGCGAAGCCGATCTAAAGCTCGCCCGCCAAGAGCACGAACGCGCGCGCCAGTTGTTCGCCAAGGGGATTGTGGCCAAGGCGCGCCTCGACAACGCGGAAGCCGGTGTCGTGTCCCTGGAAGCAGCGCTCGCGACCGCTCAAGCCGCGCTCCGCCAGCGCACGTTCGAAGTCAAGACCGCCGAGGCCTCGCTGGTTGTTCCGTCGGACCGCGGAAGCGCCAAAGCCGACAAACACTGTTGCTTCACGATCCGCGCGCCCGTCGATGGCCAGATTTTGCGAGTAATGCAGGAGAACGAAGCCGTCGTGCCAATTGGGGCGCCGCTCGTCGAAGTCGGCGATCCCGCCAACCTCGAAATCGTCGTCGATCTACTGTCGACGGATGCGGTGAAAGTGTCGGAGGGTGACGCTGTACTGATCACGCGCTGGGGTGGGGAGGGGGCCTTGAACGCGCGCGTGCGCCGCGTCGAACCGTTTGGGTTCATGAAAGTCTCCTCGCTCGGTATCGAGGAGCAACGCGTCAATGTCATCGTCGAGCTGACCGACCCGCATGACCGCTGGCGCCGCCTCGGCCACGGGTATCAGATCGACGCCGCCATCCTGCGCTGGCAGTCGGACAAGGTTCTGCAAGTGCCGATCGGCGCGTTGTTCCGCCAAGGCGCCGACTGGGCAGTCTTCCGCGTGGACAACGGCCAAGCACGTCTCACGTCCGTGAAGATCGGTCAAATGAACGACCGCACCGGCCAGGTGCTCGAAGGCTTGAAGGCTGGCGACCGCGTGGTTTCCCATCCAGGCGAGCGGGTGAGCGACGGCACGTCGGTCACTGGTCGATAGGACCGATTACTCCGCTGCCGCGGCCGCAAGAACCCGCTCGGCGCCCGCCAAATCCACCGCCACCAGCTGGCTGACGCCGCGCTCTTGCATGGTCACGCCGACGAGCCGGTCCATGCGCGACATGGTCAGCGCGTGGTGGGTGATCACCAGGAATCGCGTCTCTGTCATCCGCGTCATCTCGTCGAGCAGATTGCAGAAGCGCTCGACGTTCGCGTCGTCGAGCGGTGCGTCGACCTCGTCCAGCACGCAGACCGGCGCCGGATTGCAGAGGAACACGGCGAAGATCATCGCCATGGCGGTCAGTGCCTGCTCGCCGCCCGAAAGCAGCGACATGGTCTGCAGCTTCTTGCCCGGCGGTCGCGCCAGAATCTCAAGGCCGGCTTCCAACGGGTCGTCCGACTCGGTCAGCGTCAATCGCGCCTCGCCGCCGCCGAACAGCGACGTGAACAGCTTTTGGAAGTTTGCGTTCACGCGGTCGAACGCCTCCAGCAACCGCTCGCGGCCTTCCTTGTTCAGCGAACCGATCCCGTGCCGCAGCCGGTTGATCGCCTCCTCAAGGTCGCCCTTCTCCGTCTGGAGATTGGTGAGGCGGGTTTCGCACTCTTCCGCTTCTTCGTCGGCGCGCAGGTTCACGCCGCCAAGCTGCTCGCGCTCGCGCTTCAGCTTTTCCACCCGTTGCTCGGCCGCATCGAGCGCGGGCAACGCATCGCCCGTCTGATGCTCGGCCTTCGCTGCGAGTTCTTCGGGCGCGCAATCGAGCGTATCCCGCGCGCGCGTCACCGACTCGGCCAAGCGCTCTTGCTGAGATGCCAGTACCGCCTCGCAGCGCGCGCGTTCTTCGCGCGCGTTCGCCAACGCGTGGTCGGCCATCCGCGCCGCAGATTGCGCCGCCTTCAACCCGTTCTCGGCCAGCGCGAGTGAATCGGTGGCGACCTTGCGCGCCTCTTCAGCTTCCGCCAGCACTTCGAACAGCTTTGTCCGCTTCTCGGCGATCTGCGCCGGAATCTGCTCGAGCGTCGTTAGTTCCGCGCGCGCTTCTGCTTCGCGCGCCTGCAGCGCTTCAATCTGCCCGCTCGCCGCAGCAATGCGCGACTCCCAAGCTTCGTGATCGTTCGCGATCGCAGCCAACCGCTGCTGCCGCGCCCGCGCCTCGCGCTCGACGCCATCATGCCGCGCCTTCGCGTTCGAGAACACGCCGCGCGCTTCGTTTAAGCTTTCACGCGCGCTCTGCAGCCGCGTCTCGAACTCGCCAAGCGCCGCCAGCGCACCAAGCTCCTCGGCCATTTGCGTGGCCAAGCTCTGAGCCTCGCTCTCGTCCGCCGCCAGGCTCTGGTGCCGTTCGTTCAGCGACTGCGTCCGCGCCGCCGTTTGCGCATGCTGCTTCTCGGCATCGGCTTGTGCCGTACGCGCCGCGCCTGCTTCCGTCTCAGCCTTGCGCCACTGATCGCGCACGGCACGCTCGGACGCTTCGGCCGCCTCGCGTGCCGCACGCGCCTCGTCATAAACGCTCTTCAACTCGCTGACATGCTCGGCCGACGCTTTGATCGTGCCCTGCAGATCGGCCAACCGATTGCGCTGGCGCAACCGCACGGCTGCCGGCGTCGGTGCCTCGGCCGTGACGGTGAAGCCGTCCCAGCGCCACAGGTCCCCCTCGCGGCTGACCAAACACTGACCAGGCTGCAGCTGCGTTTGCAGTTCCGCGCCTTCCGCGCGTTCGACCACACCGATTTGCGAAAGCCGCCGCGCGAGTGCCTCGGGCGCCTGAACAAGATGCGCCAGCGCCTGGGCCCCCTCGGGCAGCCCCGGCATCGTCCGCGGCGCACCCAGCGAGCGCCAATGGATCGGCGCCTTGCCATCAAGCGGCACGTTCAAGTCTTCGCCGAGCGCCGCGCCAAGCGCGCCTTCGAATCCCGGCGTCACATGCACGAGGTCGATCACCGGCGTGAAGCCTTCGCTGACGAGCGATGCCAGCATTTCGCTCAATGCCCGCGCCTCAGCCCGCAGCCGCTCGATCTCGCGCTCGGCCTCTTCATAAGCTCGCTTCGTCGTGGTCTCGGTGTCGCGCGTTGCGCGTAAGGCTTCCTCCGCCTCGGCGTGCGTACCCTTCGATGCCTCCGCCGAAGCGACCGCAGCTTGAACGCGCTGCGCGGCCTCTTCGACGAGCGGCGCCGTCGCAGCCTCGCGTCCCAAGCGCTCGATCTCGGCGACGATGTTCTGAAGCTCGCTGTGCAGGCGGCCGGCAGCGCGCTTGCCGTCTTCCGCACGTCGCTCCAGCGCCGCGCGCTTCGCCTTCGCCTCAGCGAGTTCGGCCGTCGCTCTATCGCTTGCCCGCTCAGCCTCGCGCATCGCCTCTTCGGCAACGCGCAACGCCTCGGCCGCTTGCGCCTTCACGTCGTCTTCGCCCGCCGATGCGATCTCCAACGGCCCGCGTTCTTCGGCCAGTTTCGCGACCATGCCGCGCGCATCGTCCACGCGGGCGCTTTCGCGCTTGTGGTCCTCGCCGATCTGCGCAATCCGTGCGCTGAGCCGGTCCGCCGCTTCCTTGGCGCGCGTTTCTTCGCCGTCAAGCGCCATGCGCTCGGCCGTGAGCCGTTGTAGTGCAGCGCTACGCTCCGCCGCCGCCGTCCGCAAAGGCGGCAACTTCTCGTCCGCTTCAAGCGCCGCGTTCGACGCCTGCGCCGCCTTCAGCGTCGCTTCTTCGACTTGCCCGCGAATACGGCCCAGTTCTTCTTCCGCCGCCGCCGTCGCCGTGGACGCCATCTGCCAACGAACGAACAGCGCCAACGCCTCCGCGCGCTGAATATGCCCGGACAGATTGCGGTACCGCGAAGCCTGCCGCGCCTGACGCTTCAGGTTCGCAAGCTGCGTCTCAATCTCTTGAATAACGTCTGCGACCCGCGAGAGGTTCGTTTGCGCCGCATTCAGTTTCAGCTCCGCCTCATGCCGCCGCGCATGCAAGCCGGAGATACCGGCCGCTTCTTCCAAGATCGCGCGCCGCGCAATCGGCTTCGCGTTGATCAGTTGGCCGATCTGCCCTTGCTTGACGAGCGCCGGCGAATGCGCGCCCGACGACACGTCGGCGAAGAAGATTTGCACGTCGCGTGCGCGCACATCGCGCCCGTTGATCCGGTAGATCGAGCCCATCTCGCGCTCGATCCGGCGGCTGATCTCGATCGACTCGCCGTCGTTGTAGGCCGATGGTGCCGACCGCTGCATATTGTCGATGACAAGCTGCACTTCCGCGGTGTTGCGCGACGGCCGGTTGTTCGTTCCCGCAAAGATGACGTCATCCATGCCCGAGCCGCGCATCGACTTGGCGGAGTTTTCACCCATCACCCAGCGCAACGCTTCGAGCAAGTTCGACTTGCCGCAGCCATTGGGTCCGACAATGCCGGTCAAGCCTTGCTCGATCGGCAGTTCGGTGGTTTCGACAAACGATTTGAATCCGGACAGTCGAAGTCTTGAGAACTTCACGGGGGCATTCCTAAATTGTCGTGGCCGGGGGGAGCCGCCTGAAGCGGAACGTCGCTAGGGCGCTGGGGGCGCTGTTGCGGGTTCTGCAGGCGTTGCCGTTCCCTCGGCAGGCGTTGATGCCGCACCATCGGCAGCCGGAGCTGCCGTACCTTCGGCGGGTGCTGTAGCCGCACCTTCTGCCGGAGCAGGCGTCGATGCTGGAACATCAACGCCCTTTGCTTTCAAAGCTTCGCGGAGCTTCGTTTCCAGCTCCTCGTATTCGACTTCGCGCGCAACGAAGAACTTACCGTCAACGAAGAAGCTGGGCGTGCCGCCGACGCAGTGATCTTTCTGCGCCTTTTCCAGCCCTGCGATGATCTTCTTCGCGTCGTCTTCGGTGGAGAGACACTTCTCGAATTCGTCGCCGGACATTCCAGCGCGCCGTGCCATTTCCTTGATCGCAGCGCGCGGGTCTTCAGAGCGGCCCCACGTCTCAAGTTCGTGGTACATCACTTCAACAAAGGGAATATACGCATCCTTCGGCAGGCAGCGCCCGACGACCGAAACGGTCAGCGCCACGCGGTCGATGGGAAATTCGCGGAACACATAACGGACGTGGCCCTTATCGACGAAGTTCTCTTTGAACTTCGGATAGACGTCGCGGGTAAAGCGCGCGCAGTGCGGGCACGTCATCGACGCGTACTCGACCATCGTAACCGGCGCGTCGGCTTTGCCCACGGAGAAGTCGGCGTCGGTCGCCACGACAGGCTTTGCTATGCATTCGCCGGAGGCGGTCGTGGTGGATGTGGCCTCTCGTGTCGAGAGCCAATAGCCAAGACCGCCCAATAGAACGGCTGCCGCAACGCCGCCACCGATCAACGTATTCCTGTCGAGATTCACCGCAAAACCCCTGCGAAGCACCAAACGTGGGCTGAACTATAGGGCGTACGTGCGCGTGACCTCAACGCTTGTAAACAAGTGGTTTACGGCTTTCGGAAAGGGCGTGGCGCCCGAGACGCTCCAGTGCGGCCCGTAATTCCGGGCTTTCCACGGCGGCAAGCCGTTCATTCAGCGCCGCAGCCTCCTCCGCCGAGAGGGGACGTTTTGCCGCGCGATTCGACGAACGCTTCGGAACGTCCCCGGCCACGACCTTGATTTTGCTGACAGCTTTCTTGCCGAAGTATGTGTTGATCTTGTCGATCAGTTTAGGTGTCTGGTGTTGCAGCTCCAGCGCCGCGCGATCGTCCGCCACCAGCGTCAAGGTGGCCCCGCCGGCGGCTGCGCTCGAAAGACGATAGGGAAAGCAATGCTCCGCCAAACTCTGACCGGCAATTTCCGCCCATCGTGTCACGAGTTCGATCTGCTGAAAGCCGCGCCCGTTCAGATGATTCCTGAGCAGCCTGGTCGCATCGCCTGCAAACGCCTGCGGCCCGCGCCTGCCGGAGCGTTGATTCTGACCGTCGTTGCCGCCGCTTGCTGACATGCCCGTCTCGAAATCCGCCAAGCACAATAGCGCCCTTGAGCTCTCGCCGCAAAAGCGAACGGCGCTCGCGGCGCGGCTCCTTGCCTGGTACGACCGCCACCGCCGCCGACTGCCTTGGCGCGCCTTACCCGGCGAAGCGGCGGACCCGTATCGCGTCTGGCTCTCGGAGATCATGTTGCAGCAGACGACGGTTGCGACCGTCGGTCCTTATTTCCACAGCTTCCTCAAGCGTTGGCCCACGCTGAAATCGCTCGCGGCGGCGCCGGTCGAAGAGGTGATGTCCGCCTGGGCGGGCCTCGGCTACTACAGCCGCGCGCGCAACCTGCATGCCTGCGCGATGCAAGTCGCCCAGCGTCACGGCGGCAAACTCCCCGACACCGAAGACGAGCTGCGAGCGCTCCCCGGCATCGGCCCCTACACGGCCGCAGCCATCGCGGCGATCGCCTTCGACCGAAAGGCTGCGCCCGTGGACGGCAACATCGAGCGCGTCCTCGCCCGCCTCTTCGCGATAAAAGCGCCGCTGCCCGCATCAAAGCCGGAGCTGCGCGCCATCGCCGAAGCATTGGCCCCCGCGAAGCGCGCCGGCGACTTCGCCCAAGCGATGATGGACCTGGGCGCCACGATCTGCACGCCCAAAACCCCGGCCTGCAAAAATTGTCCGTGGTCGGACGATTGCCTAGCACACGCGATGGACATCGCCGCGACGCTGCCGGCCCGCGAAGCAAAACCCGACCGTCCGCTGAAGCGAGGCGCAGCGTTCGTACTGATCTCCGCAAGTGATGAGATATTGCTTCGCCGCCGCCCACCCAAGGGCCTGCTCGGCGGCATGCATGAGCCTCCGATGAGCCCCTGGGAAAAGGACTTCCCGTCCGAGCCACTGGCGAACGCACCGCTGAAAGCCAAGTACCGAAAGCTTCCCGGCCTCGTCCGCCACGGCTTCACGCATTTCGAACTCGAGCTGGAGGTCTTTCGCGCCGAAGACATCGACCGCGCGAAGGCAAACGGGGCAGGAGAGTGGGCGCCGGTCACCGACCTCGCCCGTTTCGCCCTGCCCAGCGTTATGCGCAAAGTAATCGACCACGCGCTCGCCGACCGCGACGCGGGGCCGTTATTCAGCGGGCAGCCAAGAACGCCGCGAGCTCGCGCTCGAACGCCTCGGGCTGGTCGATCTGGATGAAGTGATACGAGCCGTCGATCCGCACGAGTTTCTTCGTGGGCATCGCCGCGTAGGCCGATTGATAGAGACCATCGACAGCTGCTTGGGGCATCCCCATCGTCGCATCGAAGGCGTAAAGCACCAGCGTCGGCGTCGAGATTGCGGCGAGCCGTGGCCGCATATCGGTGATGAAGTCCTCATACATCGCCTGCGCAACGACCTCTCGGTCCGATGTCTGCGAAGCCTTCGTCGCCGCGTCGGTGGCAGTCCCTTTCGATTTGGCGAGGGTCGTCATGGTCTTCGCCTGACCGGCCGCAAAGTCTGCGGTGGTCATAGCCTTGATACGATCGCGCATTTGCGCTGCGCTGGGCGTTACGCTTTCCACGGTTGCGGTAGGTCCCATCAGCATGCCGAAGAACGGCAGCGCATCGACGATCACCAATTTGCCCGCAACATCGCCGGCCACGTCCGCCATCATCAGCGCGAGCAGACCACCCAGTGAATGCCCGACGATCGCAGGCCGGTTGAGCCGGTTCGCGCGGATGTAGGCGACAATCTCGTCGCGCAGGGGCAACAACACCGGCCCAGACGCGTTTGCTCGAGCGGGCGCCCCGGCAAATCCGGACACCTGGATCAGATGCACCCGATAACGCGCCTTCAGTTTTTCGACCGCCGGCCGCCAAACATCCGCCGAGGAAGCAAGGCCCGGGATCATGATCACGTCGGGGCCTTGGCCCTCGACCGTGACGGTAAAGCGTGTCGGCTGAAACGAGTCGGCACGCCCGTAGAGAGTTGAGAAAATCATCATCGGCACCATGACGGCGAGCGCGAGCGCGCTGCGCCAGACGAATGTCTGGTTCAACATGTCAGAGACTCCTTGTGGCTAGACTTCTGAGAAAACTTGCTCGATCGGCAGCTCAAACAGCCGCGCGATCTTGAACGCGAGTGGTAATGACGGGTCGTATTTCTCGGTTTCGATGGCGTTGATGCTCTGCCGGGAGACTTGCAAGCGGTTGGCAAGATCCGCCTGACTCCAGCCGCGTTCGGCGCGCAGAACGCGCAAGCGGTTCTTCATCGATACCACCATGCGGTGATGCCGTTGCCGAGCCCCATCGCGCCGAAGAAAATCCAAACCGCGTGAAAGATGCCGACCTTCGGCACATCGACATAGAACTCGAGAAAGCCCCACGTGGCGCAGAAGGACAAAGTAAGGGCGATTGCTATGAGAAGCCCGGTGACGTGGCGCATCCGAATGAATTCGTCGGTCTCTTCGGCAAGATAGCGCCCGAGAATGGCGATCACGCCCAACACCGGAAACGCCGGAAGCAGAGCGATCGCATACGACACCGGCGCTGCCGGCGGATGATTGGTGAACATCCAGGTCACGCCGAGGACGGCGACGACGTAAGCGAGCATCGTTGGGATGAACCAAGCGATGTAACGTCTTCTGGCGGTGTTCATGACAAGCTTCCTTGCTGTTATGACAAGGAACATTGACATCTTGAGGTGCGATGTCAAGCAACCTTTACAAAAAATTGGCTTGATGAGTTTTTGATGATAATATCGCATATATATACTTGACAAACAGACCGGCTAGCCCTAGATAAGGTCTCAGAAACGAGACCTGGCCATGAGCATCCTAGACGCCCCCTATTTCCGCGACGATGAAGCGGCCTACGCCAAGCTCGAATCGGTCATGTGGCCGTCCGGCCCAGAGTGCCCGCACTGCGGCGTCATCAATGATGCCCGCAAGATTGCGGCAAATCCGGCGAAGAAAGTCCGCCTCGGCCTCTACCGCTGCAACGGCTGCAAAGCCCAATTCACGGTGACGGTCGGGACGGTTTTCGAGCGCAGCCATATCCCGCTGCACAAGTGGCTGCAAGCCGCCTACCTGATTTGCTCGTCCAAGAAAGGCATCAGCGCCAAGCAGATCGAGCGCACGGTGCAGGTCACCTACAAGTCCGCTTGGTTCATGATGCACCGCATCCGCGTGGCGATGGACCCGATCATCAAGACACCCGGCGAGCCTATCGGCGGCGCGGGCAAGATCGTCGAAGCGGACGAAACCTACATTGGGCGCAAGAAAGGCATGGAGAAGAAGCGCGGCGGGTTCGACCATAAGCACGCGGTGCTCGGGCTTGTAGAGCGCGGCGGCGACGTCCGCACGTTTCATATCGACCGCGCGACGAAGGGTCTTGTGAAGTCCATCGTTGACCAGCACGTCCGCCCGGAGACGCGTCACTACACGGACGGCGCGGCGATCTACGAAAACAACGCTATGGGCCTCCAAGGCGGCCACGATTGGGTTGACCACGGTCGAGACGAATACGTTCGCGGCGACGTTCACACCAACACGATTGAAGGCTACTTCTCGATCTTCAAGCGCGGCATGAAGGGCATCTACCAGCATTGCAGCGAGAAGCACCTTGTGAAGTACCTCGCTGAATTCGACTTCCGCTACAACAACCGTGAGGCGATGGGCGTTAACGACAGTAAACGCACGGACCATGCGCTAAAGGGCGCGCGCGGGAAGCGTCTCACTTATCGGCGGATTGACACACGGGTCTGACTCAAAACGCCGCATACGAAAACGCGACTTGAGCCGCTGACTCTGCTGTGCGAGTCTTGGTTGGGCATGCGGAACAACCTCGGCCGGGAGGCCCTGGCATCTGACGGGACGGTCGCCACCCTTGAGGCGGCCTAGAAAGCCCTAGGAGCAGACGAGGCCGGTGCCCACCATTGCTTCGGATAGCCATAGAACTTGAAGATTTCTTGTTGTTCCGCCGTGAGCTTTGCCGCTTTGAATCCTGGAAGCAGTTTGACGCCGTAGCCTGAAATTTGTCCGCCGACTTTGTCGGGCGCGCGTGCCATTCGATCATGCAATAGTTTGGCATACGACGCATCACACGGGCCGCTTTCAGCGCAGTCTGCCGCTTGGAAGAACGCTCCGGCGACCACATCCGCGAGCTTTAACCCCGCTCGGCTTTGATGCGGATACACCTCAAGCAAGTGCGAATGCAGCGTGTCCCACTCGATGTCGCCCGCCGTCAAGAACATGTTATCCGCGCGGCTTTTCGGTCTGATCCATTCATAGTAGGCCCTCATCTGCGCGTATCTTAGACCACCTCGCTCGCTGTACTCGACTTTGAGACGCTTAACCTCGCCGTATTTTGCGCGCGAGTGAGCCGCCACGAAGTGGGTCATTCTCTCAAGCAGGACGCGAGTCAGCCAGCAGTAGAACCAATTGTCCGAGGGAACCTTGGCGGCGTTTTGGTTGTTGTAGCCCTCCATGTTCTTCTTGTTTGATGCCACCACGAAGCAACGCAAAGGCAGCGCCGCAACCGATCTGCACAACGTGGTGCGACCCGCGACGTTCAGTTTGGAGAAGTGAATGTCTTTGAGTTGCTTGCTCGGAAGAGAATCGCGCGCTGCCTTGATCCAGTGCGGGACCTCCGCCTCGCGCTCGGCGTCGATCACGACGCCAGAGACAATCAGCCACTCGCTAGAGCCAGCCGTTGCACGAGTTTTGATACGTTTCAGGCCAGGATCGCCAGACTCGTCAACGTATGCTACGTAATGATATTCGGGCTTCTGGATACCGGCACTCATGGCACGCACGAAAACGAAAAAACGGGACACAAAGAATCAGCATACAGCGTTCAAGAAGGCCGCGCGTGAACTAGGGTGCGACCAACGCGAGGGCGCATTTGATGCTGCGCTGGGCAAGCTGGCGCGATCAGCGCCGGTGCCGAAACCGAAGCCACGCCCGGTGCGGCGCAAGCCGTTGCTCGTATTCGATGACGTATGAGGCCCGGCTCCACCGTTGTTCTATCCTCGGGCCACACGCGCTTACACCTCGTAGACTGGTGCGGTATAGCTACGCTTCACTAGGTTAACCCCATCTAGCGCATCACTTTTGTTCCAGTAGGCTTCACCAGAGTCCGCAATCGTGCGATGATTCTCGGACTTAAGACGCCAGCGCCATTGGTTGTGCCTGTCGCGGTAGATTTCGTAGTACATGGATGTCACTCCGATGGATGATGAAAGATACGCGACACACTTGTTCAGCTACCCGTTCGAGGGTGCGAAATGGACCATCGACATCCGGGCAAGGGATGCAGATGAAGCTCAGCGTCGGCTGCGGGCTCTGGCGTGGGCCACCTATGACGGTGTGCTCGTTGCCAGAGTCCCAGCGGCTCCCGGCGGGCTCATTTCGCGACTCGGATCAGGGCTGAGGCGCATCGCAAGGACCATCCTCCGCTGAGTCGGGGGTAAAACCACATGCTTTCGTAGCGATATCCCACGATTAGTTGTGGAAGGCCCCTATGCTACCCATGGGGTGTTGTTTGTCAAGTATATATACACCGATAATATGATTGACGTGTCGAGGCGGCGTTCCTACATCGGTCTCAGCACTTCGGGAGCAAGAAGCGATGAGCAAACTGAATATAGGAGTCGGCGAGGAGTTTCCGTTGGACGACGCGCCGAGGAGCGAGCGCCATCATCCTTGTGGCGCCCATTGGCGCACCGCATGCGCCGTCGCCACCATCGGCATCGTGCCGTCGCCACACTGCTGGTGTTGCCCGCGGCCGCCGCATCGGTGACAGCGGCAATCCTGTACCCGCTCGCGACATTGGGCGTGATCGGTGGGCTGGGTGCCGCGACTGCGATCTACCGTCACGCGCGCCGCGATGGCGCGAACCCGCCGCAGGAGCAAAAGTGATGCGTCACCACGGATTTCATCACCGCCGCGCCGCCGCGGAAGGTGATCGCACGACGACGCGCGTCCAACTCGAACTCCCGCCGCAAGCAATGGAACGTCTTCAGCGACTTAAAGAGAAGACGGAAGCGGCATCCTATGCGGAAGTCATCCGCAACGCGCTTCGTCTGCTCGAAGCCCTCGTCGACGAACACGACAAAGGTGCCGAGTTCACGCTTCGCAAGCCCGATGGCGAGACGATCGCCTACAAAATCTTCGTCTAGAAATGCTGAGGGGGCCGATCGGCCCCCTCGAAGCGTCAGTGCATCTCCGCTCGCACCTGCTGGCGCAGCACGTCGATCGGCTTCATCACGCCTTGCGCGTCGAAGTGCCAATAGGTCCAGCCGTTGCACGCAGGCAGGTTTTGCACCCGTGCCGCAATCTGGTGGATCGACCCTGTCGCGTCGCGGCAGGAGAGCGAACCGTCCGCGCGAACTTTCGCCGAGTACTTCCGCGCCGGGTCATAGAGCTTCGTGCCCGGTTCCAGCAGACCACGTTCGACGATCGTTCCAAAAGGCACGCGAGGCTCCTCTTTCTTTGAGCGGGTGATTTCCAAATCTTCAGGCGAGTTTGCCGACACGCGCGAGATGCGCTTCTTGGCGGCGGCGATATAGGCAGGATCGCGTTCGATCCCGATGAAGCGGCGGCCGAGCTTCTTGGCGACCGCGCCGGTCGTACCCGTACCGAAGAAGGGGTCTAGCACGACGTCGCCCGGCTTTGACGAAGCAAGCAGCACGCGGTGCAGCAGCGCTTCTGGCTTCTGCGTCGGGTGAACCTTTTCACCCTTGTCGTTCTTCAGCCGCTCGCCGCCCGTGCATAGCGGAATAAACCAGTCCGACCGCATTTGAAGGTCGTCGTTCAACGCCTTCATGGCTTCGTAGTTGAACGTGTAGCCCTTTTGCGTGCGCGATTTCGAGCACCACAGCATCGTCTCGTGCGCATTGGTAAAGCGCCGGCCGCGGAAGTTCGGCATCGGGTTGGCCTTGCGCCACACGATGTCGTTCAGGAACCAATAGCCGAGGTCCTGCATGATCGACCCGACGCGGTAGATGTTGTGATAGGACCCGATTACCCAGATCGAACCGTTGTCTTTAAGCAGGCGGCGCGCTGCGGCCAGCCATTCGCGCGAAAACTTGTCGTAGTCCGCGAAGCTGCCGAACTGATCCCACTCGTCATCGCACGCGTCGACCTTGCTCTGGTCGGGGCGATGCAGATTGCCTTCGAGCTGAAGGTTGTAAGGAGGGTCCGCGAAGATCAGATCGACGCTCTTAGCCGGTAGTTCATTCATGCGGGCGATCGTGTCGCCCTGCAGAATTTGATCGTAGTAGTGCGTGACAGTGCGCGTGACGACGCCCATGAAGACCCCCAACATTTACCGCCCTGATGCGTCATGCAGGCGCGCGCGATGGCGTGCCGGCGATGCCGTCAGAACGTGGTTTGACTTAGTGAGTCCGCGGCGGCCCCGATGTTGTGCCCTACCAAAACCGTCGCTAGACCTCGCGACGTTGAATCACGGATGACTCGCCGTCAATAAGTGTTTTGAATCAGATCGTTAATCGCGGAATCGATCTTGAATCATCGGACTCGCGAACCACTAGATGTTGTTCGCGCTTAACGATGTTGCTGTGAATAAGTTTCGTTAAGCGCGAAACGCGCGCCGCTCAACTCGCGAAACGCAACTTCAACTGCGCGATCGGCGCAAAGCTTCTGCGATGATGTGCCGTCGGCCCCAGCCGATCGAGCGCGGCCAAGTGATCGGCCGTCCCATATCCTTTGTTGCGCGCCCAGTTGTAACCTGGATGCGCCGCGTCGAGTTCACACATGATGCGATCCCGCGTCACCTTGGCGACGATCGAAGCCGCCGCGATCGACATCGACTTCGCGTCGCCCTCGATGATCGTCTCGACCGGGCAGGCGAGGGCAGGGGCGCGGTTCCCGTCCACGAACGCCATGACGGGCGCGAGCGAAAGCTGCTCCGTTGCCCGCCGCATGGCGAGCATCGTCGCTTGCAGGATGTTGATCTCGTCGATCTCCTCGACGCTCGCGCAGGCGATGCCGACGGCGAGCGCCCGCTCCATGATCTTCTCGAACGCCTTTTCGCGGGCCTCGGCCGTCATCGCTTTGGAGTCATCGAGTCCGCGCGGCAACCGTGCCGGATCCAAGATCACTGCGGCGGCAAACACGGGGCCGGCCAACGGTCCACGCCCAACCTCATCGATCCCCGCAACGGGGCCGTCGATCTTCCGTTCGCGCGTAAAAGACGGCATCGGGGCGGCGGCTCCTGGAAGCCCCCGCCGATCATGCGAGGGGCGCTACAACAACCGCAACTGATCGCCCGCCGCCGGTGGCGGCTTGAACAAATCAGTCGCAAGCGGCGTCCACCATTGATTGAGTCCGAGCCGATCGCAAGCAAGCTTGAACCGCTTCGCGATCAGGTCCGCGTAAACCCCGGTCCCCTTCATGCGTTTTCCCCATTCCGCGTCGTAGTCCTTGCCGTCTCGCATGGAGCGGATCAGCGACATCACATGTGAGGCGCGCCCCGGTTGCTCGGCCTCCAACCACTCGCGAAACAGGTCTTTGATCTCAAGCGGCAGCCTAAGCACCACATACCCGGCATGCCGCGCGCCCGCCTCCCGCGCGCGCTCCAAAATCGCTTCCATCTCGTGATCGTTGAGCGCCGGGATCATCGGGGCCGTCATCACCGACGCCGGCACGCCGGCCGCAGTCAGTTCGCGGATCGCCTCAAGCCGCCGTTCTGGCGTCGGTGCCCGCGGCTCCATCGCCCGCGCGAGCTTGCGATCGAGCGTCGTCACCGAAATGGCAACCCGCGCGAGATTGTCCTTCGCCATCTCGGACAAGATGTCGAGATCGCGCAACACACGGTTCGACTTCGTCACGATCCCAACCGGATGCCGGAAGTCCCGCAGCACCTTCAGGACCTCCCGCGTCACCTGATACTTCTCGTCGATCGGCTGATAGGGATCCGTATTCGTGCCCAACGCCATCGAGCGCACCTGATAGCCAGGCTTCCTCAGCTCCTGCGCCAACAGCTGTGCGGCTTTCGGCTTTGCAAACAGCCGGCTCTCAAAATCCTGCCCCGGCGACAACCCAAGATACGCATGAGTGGGCCGCGCAAAGCAGTACACGCAACCATGCTCGCACCCGCGATAGGGATTGATCGACCGGTCGAACGGAATGTCGGGCGAGTCGTTGCGCGCGATGATCGTTCGCGTCGCATCGATCGCAACAGTGGTCGCGAGTTTCGGCGCCTCCTCATCGACCGTTCCCCACCCGTCGTCGATGAGCACCCGATGCTCGCGCTCGAACCGGCCGCTGACATTGCTCAGCGTCCCGCGTCCCTTCACGCCTGATGGGTGCGCGGCGAACTCGCCCTCCTGCGGCGGTCGCGGCCCATGCCCGACGATGTTCTTGGCCATCGGGGCAGCATATCAGAAGGCAAGAACAAAACAAGAACTATACTCCACCAAGAGCGCGATGCCGGTAGTGATAGCGATAAAGTTCCTGGGAAAACCCGAGCTTCTCGTAGAGCGCCATCGCCGCCGCGTTCGCCGACACGACCTGCAAGCACGCGGCCCGCGCGCCGACATCGCCAGCCGCCCACCGCAGGATCGCGGCAACGCAGTCCTGCGCATAGCCGCGCTGCCGGAATGCTGGATCGGTCACGACCAGGTTCAAGCAAACGATCTCATCGTGAACCGCCCCCTTCGCGACAGAGCGGATCACACCACCTTCATCTCGAACCGCGGCAAACACCGCGGGCAGGGCGAGCTGCTGCAAAATCTTCTCAACTTTCTTCGCCTCGCTCACCGACTGTCCCGCCATGCGTCCGCGCGCCGACAGCCATTCTTCGCTTGGTTGTCCCTTCGTGAGCTCAACGGCGCGCGCAAACCCGCGCGGCGGCGCATGCACGTCGAAGTCCATGAATAGCGTGCTCGTCTCATCCTGAGCATCGTAGCCGCGTGCTTCCAACAACGCGTCCAGCCGGTCACCCGCGGTAGAGAGAATACGAAAATGCGTCGCAAGCCCGTGGCGGCGATAGATGTCTTCGCAGTATGCGATCTTCGCGGCGACAGGAAGCGACCCATCGCTCAAGATGTTCACCGAATTCGTGCGCCGCGTCTGCCCGTCCGCAAGCCGTATCAGCCACCCGTCATAGTGAATTTCTTGAAGTGCGGGCCAAGCATTCAGGCACGCCTCTTCCACCCGCGCTGCCTGCGCATTCGGTGGCTTCCAGTTCATGGGTTTCTCCATTCGCGTGTGCCGGATGGAGGGCCGATGGCAACAAAAAACCCCGCGCATCCGGCGGGGTTGAACTCCTGCAACGTCGTTCAGACGCGTTGCTACCCGCCCTTTAGAAGGAGCGCGCGGCGTCGGTTCTGAACGTTGTCGGCCATCATGGGCCGGGCTGATAGCAAACCGGCCGCACACACGCCAGGGGTTTCGCGACCATGCCTGTCTGGCAAAGGGATGGGTCCGGATGAAATTTCGGTGAAATAGGCGCTTGCCGCTGGGCAAACCTGCCGCGCCGGTCAAAGATGCGCGCGAATGGCCATTGAGATCCGCAAAGCGACCGCCACCGACGTAGCCGAGGTGGCTGAAGTCTTCATCGCCTCGCAGTCCGACGCGCTGCCGTTCCTGGCGCGCCTCCACACAAAGCAAGAAACTCGCGGCTTCATCGCGAACCAAGTCTTCAGGCACTGCGACGTGTGGGTGGCCGAGGAGACGGGAAGGATCGTCGGCATGATGGCGCTTGCCGGGACGCATGTCGACCACCTCTATCTCATGCCCGGCCACTACCGCCGCGGCATCGGCACGCTGCTCCTCGACAAAGCAAAGGAGCTGAGCTCGCAAAAACTCACGCTCTACGCCTTCGCCGTGAACAAGCGCGCGCGCGCCTTCTACGAGCACCACGGCTTCACAGCGATCGAATTCGGCGACGGTTCGGGCAACGAAGCCGGCGAGCCCGACGTACTCTACGAATGGCGGCCTTAAGTCCATGCCGCCTCGGGCTGCATGTTGGCGTGCCCTCACGCTTTCTGTTAGTGATACCTAGGCGCGAGGTGGGCTCGTCTTAGAATGGTCGAACTTCAGTACGCGGACTGGCATGCGTTCAACATCGCCGTCCACGTGACCGCGGGCGCTTTGGGACTGCTCGTCGGAATCATACCCATGGTTTCGCAGAAGGGCGGCGCACGTCACCTCCTTTTCGGGCAAGCATTCGTTCCCTGCGCCACGCTCGCGTTGGTGACGGCGACGGTGGGCATCGTCTTCTTTGATCCGCCACCGGCGTTGATCGCTGCGACGCTAACCGCGGGCTATCAATTCGTTGGCAGCCTTCGCTCTCTTCACTTGAAGGATCGGGGCCCCGGATTCTTCGACGCACTTCTCGCCATCGCTTGCCTTGCAGCCTGTGTCTGGCTGTTTTCTTCGATGAGCAGCGGGACGCGATCCTGGCCGCCAGCTCTGGGCTACGGGACCGCCGGATTTCTATCGCTGGTCGCGTTGTATGACCTGAGCAGGCACGCATGGGCCGTCTCATGGCTGGCGCACGCGCGCCCGCTCGATCACGGTCTGAAGATGACGAGTGCGTACTTCGCGATGTTGGCCGCGGGTGCCGGCAACATTCTGCGCGACTATCAGCCATTCAGCCAAGTTGGCCCGACAGTCTTAGGAGTCTTCGTTGCGGTGGTGCTCGCGGTGTCATACCTGCGGAAGCGCAAGAACGCCTAGGGCGCGCGGCGAAGGATCTGGTTCAGTTCCTGCGGATTAAGCGCCTCGCCGCGGCGTCCCTTGTAGACGAGATAATTCTCAAGCACGCGCATCACATAGTTGCGCGTTTCGTCGAACGGAATCGTCTCGATCCAGTCGATCGCATCGACCTTCGCGTCGCGCGGGTCGCCGTACTTCGTGGCCCATCCAAGCACGCGCGCCTTGCCGGCATTGTAGCCTGCGATGGTCAGAACCCACGAGCCGCCAAGCCCGTCGAGCAGATCCTTCACGTGGTGACAGCCGAGGCCGAGATTGACTTGCGGCTTGTGCAGATCGTTGGCGCCGGCATAGGCAAGCCCATAACGGCGCGCGACATCCTGGGCGGTCGAAGGAAGAAGTTGCAAAAGCCCGCGAGCGTTCGCGGTGCTGACCGCAGAAGGATCGAATTCGCTCTCCTGACGGGCGAGCGCGAGGATGAGGGCGGGCGGAACGCCCGCCGCGGCGCAGGCCGGCGGCAGGTCGATCAGCGGATAGAGCTCGTTCAATCTCAGTCCACCCAAGCTCTGCGCTTTCTTGGCGCTGCGCACCGCGCCGTAGGTATTGCCGATCCGCGACAACCGTGTACTCAGCGTCGCGGCGCATTCGGCGGACTGACAGCCGTCAATGGCGGCATTCGCAAACACGTTGGCGCGGCGGTTGTCGCCGATGCGAAGCAGTGTATCGGATGCCTCGACGAGGTCTTCCAAGGCCTCGATCGCGGAAGCGCCCGTCGGACTGGGTCCTGCGCTCCACGCCGGTGCCGTCCCGCCCTGCATCTCAAGCGCCAACCGGCCATAGAACGCGCCCGGCTCTGCAGCAGCAATCGCGATCGCTTGCTGCGCAGCCGCGTCTTTGTCGCGAGCCTTCAGCGCAAGTCCCTTCCAATAGGCCGCACGCGCCCGCGTGATCGGCGAGCGTGCTGCAGCTTCCAGATTCAGAAAGTGAACGAGCGCCTTCTTAGGTTCGTCCAAACGGCGCAGCGCAATCCACCCCGCCAAGAATTCCGCATCCAAATAGGCTGCGATGTTGAGCTCGGCTGACAAGCGCGAGCGCGACGCCAGCTTGTAAGCCGTGTCTTCTTCGCCGGCGTCGACAGCGGTCCGCGCCTGCAAATTGTGTTCCGCCCACCAGCCCTGCGAATACGCGGCCGAGGGCGCACCACGCTCGTTGGCCTCCAACAGAGCCGACCAAGCATCCTCCGTCTTGCCCGCCTTGCGCAGCCGCACCGCCTGATCAAAGAAGAGACTGGCGGCCCACGCAGGCGACGGCGCGTCATCTTCGAAATCATCGGGATCGACATCGCTACCCGATTGGATACCGACCCTCCCGCCAACCACACCCTGCACCTTCGGCGACAGCAGCGGCAGCAGTTCGCGCGCCGCCGTCACATTCCGGCTCCACAACAGCGCGTCGGCGCGAACAAGATGATCGCCGTCGCTCAAACCCATCTGCGTGGCGCTCGTCCAGCTCTGATAGTCGGCAAAGCTCAGCGTGAGTCCAGTCCAGCAGCGCCTGATGCCGGCAAGGGCGTCCTGCTTCTGCTCGCGCGCGAACTGAGATTTCGCCCAGGCGAGGCACGCGCCGCTGGAGCGTGGCTGACGCGTCTTGAACCACGCCGGTCCCTTCGCCTCGATGAGCGCGCCGTCGAGCAGAGCTTCCTCGCCGCGCTGCACGATTAGCGAGCGCCCCGGCCAGTTCGCATGCGCGCTCAAAAAGCCGTCGATCTCATCGAACGTCGCGCCCGAGTCTTGCGCCGAAACATAACGCCACTGCACGAGATCGCGCACAACCGCCGGCTGCTTGTCGGCCAGCACCTTCGCGCCGGCCCAATCCTTCGCATCCTGCGCCGCGAACGCCTTGGTCAGCGCCTCAAGCGCCTTCGCGTTCGGTTCGGCCTGAGCGACGCCCGAGACCAGCGATGTTGCAAGAGCGGCGAACAATACGGCCGTCCGCACAGAAATGCCTCGACGAAAGTCGACCCGGTATTGGTTCAAGTGGATAGCGCCCATCGCTCTAAGGATGGCCCGGGGCTGCAGGAGAAGGCAAGCCGACTAACACGCCGGTAAAGGCCTACTTCTTCCGCTTCTCCGCCGCGAGGTGCTCCTCGAACCGTGGCATGAGCTCCACAAAATTGCAGGGCTTGTGGCGCGCGTCGAGTTGCCATTTCAGGATCCCGTCCCAGCCGTCCTTCACCGCGCCGGTAGAGCCGGGTAGGGCGAAGAGCAGCGTTCCGCGCGCGAGCCCCGCGCAGGCGCGGCTTTGGATCGTCGACGTGCCGACCTTCTCGTACGACAAATGATGGAACAGCACCGAGAACCCGTCGATCTCTTTCTCGAACAGTGGCCGCATCGCCTCGACGGTGACGTCGCGCCCGGTCAAGCCGGTGCCGCCGGTCGTGATGATCACGTCCACGTCAGGTGAAGCGATCCACCGCGAAAGTTGCGCGCGCACCTGTTCCACGTCGTCGCGCAACAACGCGCGATCGGCAAGCACGTGCCCAGCGCCTGTCAAGCGCTCGACCAACGTGTCGCCGGACGTGTCGTTCTCCCGCGTGCGCGTGTCGGAAACCGTGAGCACGGCGATGCGCACGGGGTGGAACGGCTTCGTCTCGTCGATGCGGCTTGCAGACATATCAGTGGCTCAACGACGCGACGCGCTGCCGGTCGAACGGCGTCATCACCGGCCACTCGCCGCGCGCGATTTGGTCGAGTGTCGTTTTCGATTCCCCTAGCCGGTCTTGATAAATCCAATAGTTCGCAATCACGCGCTCCACATAGCCGCGCGTCTCGCGTGACGGGATGCTCTCGACGAAGAGCAGCGGATCGCCACGGTGTTCCACCTCTTTCAACCACTTCTGCAAATTGCCCGGCCCCCCGTTATAGGAGACGACCAGGTGGATGAGGTTCCCGTCCGGCTGCCCGAACTCGATCATCTTCTTCACATAGCGTTGGCCCACGCTCAGATTGAACGCGGGGTCGAACAGCTTCGCCTTCGTCCCCGGATTGTCGAGCGTCGTGTCCTTCATCGTGCCCGCCGCGGTCGTCGGCAGAACCTGCATCAAGCCCCGCGCGTCCGACGAACTGACGACCCGCATCTCGAACTTGCTCTCCTGCCGCGCGATGGCGTGAACGATCGCGGGGTCCACCTGCCACCCGTCGCTGGGCTTCACCCGCATGATCGGATAGGCGGCAGCTTTCAAATCCGCCGAACGCGCCGCCCCCGCCGCCAGCAGTTGCACATGGGCGAAACCCATCTCGTGCGCGAGCGCGATGAACGGCCGATCGAGTTCCGGGTTGAGCCGCCCGTGGCTGCGTGCGATCGATCCTTCAGCCGCCTCCATCTCGCCGCACTGATAGAGCGCGATGCCGCGCGCTATCCCGGAAACACGCGTAAGCCGCTCGAAGCCGGCACGATCGAGTTTCGGCTCGTTCCACGTAAACGGCGCCTCGCGCCCCAGAAGACGCAACGCGATCAGCCCATAGAACGTGCGCGGCTTGTCCGCCGCGATTTCAAGCATCGGCGACACGCGCTCAGGCTGCTTTGCAATGAGGAAAGACCGCGCCGCCCAAACACCGGCCGCTGACTTCATCCATGACGACGACTTCGGGTTTTCGGCCAGCGCCGCGAAGTGCCGCGCCGCCACGTCGTATTGCTGCAAGCGAAACGCCGCGATTCCCGCGACCCAGTCCGCATCCGGAACTTCGCTCCGCACTTGCTCGGCCACCTTGTCGGCGAGCGCTAGCGCTGTCGAGGAGTCGCCGAGATAATACTGCCCCGCCGCCACTTGATGCGTGAGCCGCCCCAAATCCGCACGCGACAGGCTCGAGCGCAATTCCGCGCTTTCGATATAGGCCGTCGCGGCGCCAACCTTGCCGCCGGCGATCATGCCCTTCAGCTTCTTGGCCGCCGCCTCAGCCGCCGCGCTCGTGTACTCGGTCGGCGTGTCGGACTCGTCGAGATTGCCGCGAATGACCTTCCGGTCCGGGTCCTCAAGCTCACCCGCGCGCTTCGAATCTTTCCGAACCGCAAGCGCATAGATGCGCGCAGCCTCCGGATAGTCGTCATAGGTCTTCAGCCACGTCTTCAACTGGTCGAACGAACTGACCGTCTTCGGGCTCAAATAATTCTTCGCCACAACATGCGGCAGCAGCAGCTTGTTTTTCACTTGCGGCAACAGCGCACTGACCTGCGCCGTATCGCCGGCATCCGCCGCTTTGAAGAGCGCCTTGTAAGTGGCGACATCCTCGTCGCCGAGCACCCGCACGAACGAACTCGGCGCCGCAAAGCTGGCATCCGAAGAAAGCGCGACAGCGCACGACACGGCAATGACAAAGACGCGCAATACGCGAGCGATCATGCCGAACTCCGGCGCCAGAGAGTGGTTCATTGGCGACTCATACGGGCCACCGCCGTCGCAAACAAGTTGGCAGCGGTTTTTCGCGCTTTGATTGTGCTGGCGTAACGGTGCACGCCTGACCGACAGCTACCTTGATCGGCACGCACTGTTCGCGATCGAACGCAGCTGCTTGTAACTCCAGCTTGCTTTTAGCGCGGCATCAGACAACCGGTTCAACCTGACCTGTTGCCCGATCGGATCGATAGTCAGCGAGTAGAGTTGGTGATCGGGACGCTGAAAAACGCCGGGGGGCCAAACGCCACGCGCCGGGTACGGATAGACCTTAGTCCCCTCCGCACCTTCCACAACTATGCGTTCAGTCGAGTTGGGTTTGCTGACGTCCGGCCCAACGATAACAAACCGATCGCCGAGCCGCTGGACAGACTCTGCTGACCCGAATTCGCGATCTCTCAAATGCACTTCGATGCGATCCGTACCTGGCGTGACCAGGTAGTAGTGCGGGAATTGATCTGGTGCCCAAGACGGGGCGCGGCCAAGAACGCTGATGTCAGCGTGTACCACGAGCCGATCTCCCTCGGTCCACCGGGGCGCTCCAAGGTTGTTAAATCGTTGACCCAAATGCGGGGAAACTGGCCACAGCCTTGTCTCGTCCATCGTGACGAGGTCGAGACGCGCAATGTATTGGTTGCCGCGATAGTTGCCTCGAGCCAAGAAAATTGAAGCAGGGCCGGCTGACATGGCGTTGATGCGAGTAGCGCTGTTGTTGGACAAGCGCTTGATAGTGCCCTCAGTCAGCGATACGACGTGCAGACTTTGTGGCGCGGTATCAAAGTTTGCCACTTGGTCCGCATCGCTCCGGCGCCATGAAAGCACCGCTATCCCATCATTCTCAAGGCTAACTGCTTGTGGCAGGTCCTCGCCACACGGAATCTGCACAAGCGACGTTTGCTGCGATTGAGCGTTGATCTTAACAAGAGTCCAGCGGTCAGTATCATCAGCGGCCACCGAAACGACGATGGAGTCCGTTGTTAGGTTGTATGTGGGGTGCATCACGCTGAGGTCTGGCACCCAGGCGCGAGCAAACGGCGTGACGAGGTGACTTACCAAGCCGAAGGCAATCGCGCCAAGCCACAAGCGACTAGCAACGTCTCGGTCGCTCATGTTGCATCTAGTTCTTTAAGCCGCAGCCTTAAGCTCAGCAAATCCTGCCATGCCTGGCGCTTTGCCCCTGGCTGACGCAACAGATAGGCCGGGTGAAACGTCGGAAGGGCAGGAATCTCAACGCCATTCACCTGATAGCGTCCCCATCGCCCCCGAATCCGCGTGATGCCTTCTTCCACATTCAGCACGTGCTTCACCGGCGTGCCGCCGAGCAACACCAAAACCTTGGGTTGTTTGAGCTCGATATGACGTAGCAGGAATGGTGCACACAGCGCCGCCTCTTCCGGCGTCGGTGGACGGTTACCTGGCGGCCGCCAGAAGATGACATTCGTGATGTAAGCGCTCGAAGATCGATCGAGCCCGATCGCATTCAACATCCGATCGAGTAGGTGACCGCTGCGCCCGACAAACGGCAATCCCTCCAAATCTTCATCGCGACCCGGCGCTTCGCCGATCAGCATCACCGGCGCGTCGGGATGTCCGGCGGCGAACACCGTGTTCTTCGCGGTGACCTTCAACGCACAGCCGTCGAACGCTTCGACGGCAGCCTTCAGTTCGTCGAGCGTCTTGCACCGCGCCGCAATCTCGCGCGCGGCACCAGCGGCTGCAGGCGGTGTCACAAACGAAGCGGGGGGACGTTGGGGCAGAGGCTCAAGCGGACGCGGCGCCGGTCGCTCAGGCGCCGGCTCGGCGGCACGCGCGGCGCGCGGTACGACCTGCGCCGGCGCTTCACGCACGACCTCCGCCGCTACGGCAAAGCGGTCCACCGGCGCCTCAGCCAACGCTTCATCCGCCCCGGCCTCAACCAGCCAGGCGAGCATCTGCCGCGCTTCCATCGGATCGACAGTGTGATTCAATGCCTTACCCGCGTTGACCGTGCCCCATCGGGGCCCCTAATTTGCCCGTCATACAACATTGCGACGCATCCCACCTAGCAACATCCCGACGCGTTCAGGGGCACACGCCTTGGAACCACCGGCGCAACAACAAATGAGACTCCCCTAAATGACCGCTCGCGAAGCCATGGAATACGACGTTGTCATCGTGGGCGCGGGCCCAGCCGGGCTCTCGGCCGCGATCCGCCTGAAACAACGCGCGGCCGAAACGGGAAAGGAAATCAGCGTCTGCGTCCTCGAGAAGGGCTCTGAAGTCGGCGCCCACATTCTCTCAGGCGCTGTCATCGACCCGATCTCGATGAACGAACTCTTCCCCGACTGGAAGGAAAGGGGCGCCCCGCTCGACACACCGGTCACCGACGACCGCTTCCTTTATCTAGGCCCGTCCGGCTCGCTGCGCGTGCCGAACATTCTCATGCCGCCCTTGATGAGCAATCACGGCAACTACATCGCAAGCCTCGGCAACATCTGCCGCTGGCTCGCGAAGCAGGCCGAAGAACTTGGCGTTGAAATCTACCCCGGCTTCGCTGCCGCCGAGGTGCTGTACGACGACAAGGGCGCGGTCAAAGGTGTTGCCACCGGCGACATGGGCATAGGCCGCGATGGCAAGCAGAAGTCGAGCTTCGCCCGCGGCATGGAACTGCACGGCAAATACACCCTGATCGCCGAAGGCGTCCGTGGTTCGCTCGCCAAGCAACTGATGTCGCGTTTCAAACTCGACGAGGGCAAGGACCCGCAAAAGTTCGGCATCGGCTTGAAAGAGCTCTGGCAGCTTCCGCCCGAGATGCACAAGAAGGGTCTCGTCGTTCACACGATGGGCTGGCCGCTTCCCAACAACGCCGGCGGTGGTTCGTTCATGTACCACTGGGGCGACAACTTCGTGTCGATCGGGTTCGTCGTCCACTTGAACTACAAGAACCCCTACATCTCGCCGTTCGACGAGTTTCAGCGCTTCAAAACGCACCCCGCGATCCGCCCATTCCTGGAAGGCGGAAAGCGCATCGCCTATGGCGCGCGCGCGATTACCGAAGGCGGCTTCCAGTCCGTGCCGAAGCTGACATTCCCGGGCGGCGCGTTGATCGGCTGTTCCGCGGGCTTCGTAAACGTGCCGCGCATCAAGGGCAGCCACAACGCGATGAAGACCGGCATGATGGCCGCCGAAGCGGCTTTCGACGCCGTGGTCACCGGCCGCGCCCACGATGAACTGACGGAGTACACTGAGGCCTATCAACATAGCCACGTTTACAAGGACCTGAAGCGTGTCCGGAACGTGAAGCCGTTCTGGAGCCGTCTCGGCACCGTGCTCGGCGTCGGCTTCGGCGGGATCGACATGTGGTGCAACCAACTCTTCGGCACGAGCCCATTCACGCTCAAGCACGGCAAGTCCGATGCGGCCTCGCTTGAGCCGGCGCGCAACTTCAAACCGATCGTCTACCCAAAGCCGGACGGCGTAGTTTCATTCGACAAGCTGTCATCGGTCTTCCTTTCAGCGACGAATCACGAAGAAGACCAGCCGATTCACCTGACGCTGAAAGATCCCTCGATTCCCATCTCGAAGAATCTCCCCGAATATGACGAGCCCGCGCAGCGCTATTGTCCAGCCGGCGTTTACGAGGTGGTTAGAGACACATCTGGCGGAAATCCGCGCTTTGTGATCAACGCGCAGAACTGCGTTCACTGCAAAACTTGCGATATCAAAGATCCGGCGCAGAACATAAACTGGGTCACACCTGAGGGCGGCGGCGGCCCGAACTACCCAAACATGTGAGTGAGAGTGTTGTGCGCATGGTGACGGCGATTAAAGGCGGCTTGGTAGCGGCGGCGTTGGCGGCGGGTTTGATCGTCGGCCTGACGCAGTGCTCGTCGATTGAACAAACCGAGCGCACCCCACCCGCAAACCAATACGGCAGCTACCTTGCCGGCCGTTTCGCGGCTAGCGAGCGTGACGCCAGCGCGGCCGCTCACTACTTCGACAACGCCCTCCGCTTCGACCCCTCAAACGCCGAGCTTCTCGAGCGCGCGGTGATGAGCGACGTGGCCCGAGGCGACCTGAATGCTGCGGCCGACCACGCCGAAGCGCTCGTCAAAGGCACACCCTCCGCCCGCATCGCCCGCCTGGTCATTGGCGTGCGCGCTCTGCGCGACGGCGGATATGCCCGCGCGCGCCAAGAGTTCGAGCAAGTCTCCGGTAACGCTGCCGCCGAAATCGCCGCAAAGCTGGGCCTCGCCTACGCGAACTTCTCGGAAGGTAGAACCGCACAAGCATTGGAAGTCACGGGTAAGCTCGCGGACCTGGCAAGCGTGCGCGCGTTTGTCCTTTATCATCAGGCGGTGATCGAAGATCTGTCCGGCAATGCGAAGGCCGCGATGCCGCATTTCGAAGAAGCAAACCGCGCCTCCAGCGGCCAGTCACTCCGCATCCTGCAGGCCTACGCGGTTCACCTCGCCCGCAACGGCGAGATGGGCAAGGCAAAGGCCGTCTATGGCGAGTTCCTGAAGAAGGCGCCCTCCAACCCGATCATCAAACGTGCACTCGCCCGCCTCGAGACGGGGCAAATTCCCGATCGCGTCATCGGCGGCGCCAAGCAGGGCCTATCCGAAACATTCTACGGCATCGCCGCAAGCTTGAGCGACGAGCGTTCGATCGAAATTCCCATCTTCTACCTCCAGCTCGCCCTCGCGCTTGAGCCGAACCACGATCTCTCGCTCTCGCTGCTCGGCGACCGTCTCGAAGCCGCCGAGCGTTTCGCCGACGCCAACGCCGTCTACGCGCGTATCCAACCGAACTCACCGCTCTACATCAACGCGCGCCAGCAGATCGCGCAGAACATGCAACGCGAGGAACGCTACGACGAGGCGCTGGGCCTCTTGCGAGGCTCGCTCGGCGGCAATGCTGAGGATATCGAAGTCCATTCCTCCATCGGCGACGTCCTGCGCGGTCAAGAAAAGTACGCGGAAGCGGCGGAGGCTTACTCGAAAGCGATCGCACTGCTGGCCGAGCCGAAAGAGCGCCACTGGACGCTGTTCTATACGCGCGGCATCGCCTACGAACGCTCGAAGCGCTGGGGCGACGCCGAACGCGACCTTAAGCAAGCGCTCAAGCTCAAGCCGGAACAGCCGCTGGTCATGAACTACCTGGCCTACAGCTGGGTGGAGCAGGGCATGAACCAAACGGAAGCGCTCGCCATGTTGCGCCGCGCGGTCGAACTACGCCCCGAGGACGGCTTCATCATCGACAGCCTCGGCTGGGCCTACTATCAGCTCGGCGACTACAAGAGTGCGATCAAGTACCTCGAACAGGCGATCCTGATCGAACCGGGCGAAGCCACGGTCAACGACCACCTGGGCGACGCCTACTGGCGGGTCGGCCGCAAGCTTGAAGCTCGCTATCAATGGCAGCATGCGCTGACGCTGAAGCCGCAGGAAAAAGAAGTCGCCGTCATTCAACGCAAGATCGAATCCGGCCTCGCGGAGATTCCTAAAGCGCCCGCCCACGCCGGCACGCCGCAGCCAACAGGCCAGTGACGCGCCGCCTCGCCCCCGCTAAGGTCAATCTCTATCTACACGTTGGCGATAAGCGCGCCGACGGCTACCACGATCTTCTGAGCCTCGTTGTATTCGCCGACACCGGCGACTGGCTGAGTGCATCGCCCGCCGATCGCATGTCGCTCAAGGTCACCGGCACCTTCCCCGATATTGGCCCCGCGGACGAAAACCTCGTCGTCAAAGCCACCCATGCGCTACACGCCTGGGCGAACAAGAACGGCCACAATACCAAGCCGATCGAACTTGCCCTCGAAAAGAACCTGCCTATCGCCTCCGGCATTGGCGGCGGTTCAAGCGACGCCGCAACCGCGCTGCTGATGCTCGCCGAACTTTGGGGCCTGCCCATTGCTATGGACGAACTTGAGGCGCTGGCATTGAGCCTCGGTGCCGACGTCCCCGTCTGCATGCGCCAAAGCCCGACCTTGGTCTCCGGCATCGGCGAATTACTTGAGCCCGTCACCTTGCCGGCGTTTCACCTCGTCCTCGTCAATCCGCGCGAACAAGTCCCAACCGCTCAAGTGTTCAAAGCGCTCTCCGCCCGCTCCGGCGCCTACGCGCTCCCGCTCCCGAAATGCGAAACCGCGCGCGACCTCGCGATGTACCTCGATCGCACCGGCAACGACCTCGCCGCTCCCGCAAAGGCGATCACCCCCACCATCATGCACGTCGAGAATGCCCTCGCCGCCACCGATGGCTGCCTCGTCGTTCGCATGTCGGGCTCAGGCGCCACATGCTTCGGCCTCTATGAAACAGCCGCTGCCGCCGATACTGCCGCCAAAGCCATCGCAGCCGCGCACCCTGTCTGGTGGGTGCGCGCTGCAAAATCTTACGTTCGCGGCTGAATTCAATAAGCCCGGCTGACGCAGAACTCGGCAAGATCGACGAGCGCGCGTCGCATCGGGCTGTCCGGAAACACGTTGAGCGCCCGGCAGGCCTCGTCCGTAAACGCACGCGCTTTAGCGAGCGTCGCCGGGATCGCATGGTGCTTTTCGATCAGATGGATCGCATGCGTCAGATCCGCGTCCACCTGCTGGCGTTGCGCCATCGTGCGCCGCCAGAACTCGGCTTCATCCCCGCTCGCGTGACCCACCGCAATGATTACCGGCAACGTGAGCTTACCTTCGCGGAAATCGTCGCCGACCGCTTTGCCCATCATCGCCTCACGCCCGGAATAGTCGAGCGCGTCGTCCACGAGCTGGAACGCGACGCCAAGATTGTGCCCGTAGAGCTTCAACGCCGCTTCGCGCAAGCCGTCGGTCTGCGCGATCACCGCGCCCGACTCGGCCGCCGCCGCAAACAGCGCTGCCGTCTTCGCGGCGATGATCTTGAGGTAGGTGTCTTCCGTGACCGCGATGTTGCCCTGCGTGTTCAGCTGCATCACCTCGCCCTCGGCGATCACCGCCGACGCGTTCGAGAGGATGTTGAGCACGCGAAGCGACCCCGTCTCGACCATCAATTGGAACGATCGCGAGAACAGAAAGTCGCCGACCAACACGCTCGGCGCATTGCCGAAGATCACATGGGCGGCTGCCCTGCCACGGCGCAGCTCGCTCTCATCAACGACGTCGTCGTGCAAGAGCGTCGCCGTGTGAATGAACTCGACCGCGGTCGCAAGCCGGATATGGCCTAGCCCCTGATACCCGCACAGCTGCGCCGCCGCGAGCGTCAGCATCGGCCGGATTCGCTTACCGCCTGAGTTGATAAGGTGTCCCGCAAGCTCCGGGATCAACGGCACGTCCGAGCGCATCCGCTCCAGGATTAAAGCGTTAACGTGCTGAAGATCGGCTTCAACCAGCCGGAAAAGCCGGTCCACCGCGCCGGACGGTTCGCCGGCACCTTTCGCTAATCGCTGAACAACCCGCAAAGTCCGATCCTCGGTTTTGGTTGCGTGGAACCGCCGACTAAGATTGAACTTAGGTAGCGCTCCAATGAGCGGTCAAGGGCGCAGAGCGCCACGCTTTTGTGAACCTGTGAAGAGGCGTCCGAATGGTCGAACTCATGCGCACGAACGACATGGTGCTGATCAGCTACGTTCGCGCTTTGTTGGGGTCCGAAGGCATCGAGACGTTCGACTTCGACCTGCACGCCAGCGTGCTCGACGGTAGCGTCGCCGCGATTCAGCGCCGCGTGATGGTTGACGACGCCGACGAAAAGGCTGCGCGCCAGTTGTTAAGAGATGCGGATCTTGGCGACGTCCTCAAACCGTGATCAGCGTCCAAAGGCCGCACAAGCGGTGGAACTGACGGACGACGCGTTTCTAAACGGACGCGTTCAGGCGTGGCAGCCGCACGACGGTTTCCGAGCCGGTCTCGATTCGGTGACACTTGCAGCCAGCGTGCCCGCCCGGTCGCGTGAGGAAGTGTGCGAACTCGGAGCAGGCGTCGGCGTCGCGTCTCTCTGCCTCGCCGCCCGTGTACCGCAGCTGCGCATCACAGCCGTCGAAATTGACGCAGATCTCTCAGCCCTCGCGCAAGCAAACGCTGAGCGCAACGCCGCGCAGATGAGCGTCGTGCTCGCCGATGTGCTGAAACGTCCGCGCACCCTCGCGCGTCAACACTTCCACCACGTCTTCACGAACCCGCCGTACCACGACATCGGCCAAGGCACGCGCGCACCCGAGGCGGCAAAGGCCCGCGCCACTTCCGTCCATGCGCACGATCTCTTCACTTGGCTCCGCTTTGCCCGCGCGCTCGTGCGCCCGAAAGGCACGGTGACCGCAATCGTGCCGCCGGCCCAAATCATGACTGCACTCGACGCCTTGTCGCCGCAAGGGCAGGGGACCGAAATCGTGCCACTCTGGCCAAAGCAAGGTGCCCCCGCCAAACGTACGATAATCCGTGTACGGATGAATTCGAAGGCGCCATTGCAACTCCACGCTGGCCTCGTGCTGCACACAACCGCCGGAAAGCCGACGCCTGAAGCCGAAGCCGTCTTGCGGCACGGCGAGGCTCTCATTACATAAGCACCATGTTCGAATGGATCAGAAAGACGTGGCGCCGCGTCGCCGGCACGACCCCGCCGGTCGTGAAGGTGCTGCGCCTGAACGGCGCCATCGGCATGGCAACCGGTCTGCGCAAGGGCCTGTCTCTCGCCACCACGGCGCTCCCGATCGCCAAGCTCTTTGCCGACAAGTCCGTCGCCGCCGTAGCGCTCGTGATCAACTCTCCCGGCGGCTCGCCGGTGCAGGCGGGGCTAATCCACGACCGCATCCGCGCACTCGCCAAGGAACGCGGCATCAAGGTGCTGACTTTTGCCGAAGACGTGGCCGCGTCCGGCGGCTACATGCTCGCGCTCGCCGGCGACGAGATCTACGCCCACCCGAACTCGATCGTGGGTTCCATCGGCGTTGTCTCCGCCGGTTTCGGCTTCGAAAAGTTGATCGAGAAAATCGGCGTCGAACGCCGCGTCTATCACGCGGGCGATCGTAAGGCGATGCTCGACCCGTTCAAACCGGAAGACCCCAAAGACGTCGCCCACCTCGAAGCGCTGCAGCGCGAGGTCCACGAAACCTTCAAACAAATGGTCCGCGACCGTCGGGGCGAAAAACTGAACGGCGAGGAAAGCGACCTCTACTCCGGTGCCTTCTGGACCGGCGCAAAGGCAAAGCAGCTCGGCCTCATCGACGGCGTCGGCGACCTGCGCACGATCTGCCGCCACAAATACGGCGAGAAGGTCGAGTTCCAGGTCATCACCCCGCGCAAGCCCTGGTTCTCGCTCGACGCCTTCACCAGCCGCAGCGACGTCGAGCCCCGCGCCGACTTCGCAACAGGGCTGATCTCGGCCCTCGAAGAGCGTGCGCTCTGGTCCCGTTTCGGCTTATAAGTGCGCATGGGTTTCTTCACGCTCCTGATCCTCGGCCTTCTCGGCGCCCTGATCTACTTCGGCGTCAAAGGCCGCATCGTGCGCCTGCGCGAGGAATTCGCCGAAGCCCTCCGCCGCGCACAAGGCAAGCGTCCAGAGAACTTGCCGTCGGAAAGCATGACCCAGTGCAAGACCTGCGGCACCTACATCGCCACCGGCCAACAGAAGAACTGTGGCAAGCAGGGTTGCCCGTACACCTAAGGATTGGGCCATGCGTTTCGTGTTCCAGAACAATCAAGAGGTAGAGGTCGAGCTGCTTATCGAGCCGTGGGCGATAAGTGAGATCGTCTCGCCAGGCGAAGTCGTCGAGTTCGAGGTGAACGACTCGCCCGCACCAGAGATCGAGTTCTACGTCGTCGAGTCGGGGCAACCCTGCGTCTACGTCATGTCCGAACTCGTACGTATTCGCGCAAACGGGCAAGAGCACGTTTTCAGGACCGAGAAGCGCCCACCCTTGGCGGGCTTTCACTTCTTGAGACCTATCTTTCACTCGAACTAGCTCGTTCGCCGTCGGCTTGACCCCCAGCGCCCCCCTCTTTAGCTTCCGCCGCTCTCTAACGAAGCGCGCAAATGACCGCCCCCGATCGCTCTTTCCAAGGCCTGATTCTGACCCTCCAGCACTATTGGGCCGACCAAGGCTGCGTGCTGCTCCAACCGTTCGATATGGAGATGGGGGCGGGCACGTTCCACCCGGCGACGACGCTGCGCGCGCTCGGACCTAATCCGTGGAAATGCGCCTATGTCCAGCCCTCGCGCCGCCCGAAGGACGGCCGCTACGGCGACAACCCGAACCGCTTTCAGCGCTATTACCAGTTCCAGGTGATCCTGAAGCCCTCGCCCGACAACGTGCTTGACCTCTATCTGGGCTCGCTCAAGGCGCTCGGCATCAACCCAGACGAACACGACATCCGCTTCGTCGAAGACGATTGGGAATCGCCCACGCTCGGTGCCTGGGGCTTAGGGTGGGAAGTCTGGTGCGACGGCATGGAGGTGACGCAGTTCACCTACTTCCAACAAGTCGGCGGCATCGACTGCCGCCCCGTCTCGGCCGAAATCACCTACGGGCTCGAGCGGCTCGCGATGTACGTCCAAGGCGTCGATAACGGCTTCGACCTCGCCTACAACACGATGAACCGCCAGTCGCCGGACTTCATGCGCTGGGGCGATGTCTATCATCAGAACGAAGTCGAACAGTCCGGCTTCAACTTCGAACACGCGAATACCGAAGCGCTGTTCCAGCACTTCAAAGACGCCGAAGAACAGTGCAAGCGCCTGCTCGCGCGCAAAGTCGGCCGCAGCGCCGCGCACCCCGACTGGCGCCACGTGCTGCCAGCCTACGAGCAATGCATCAAGGCGAGCCACGCGTTCAACCTGCTCGACGCCAGAGGCGTCATCAGCGTCACCGAACGCCAAGCCTATATCGGCCGCGTCCGCGCGCTCGCCAAAGAATGCGCCCAAGCCTGGATCGACAGCCCGCAAGGCATGACGGTGGGCGCCGGCCAGAGCGGGATGCGCTAACGCCATGCCCCAGCTCCTCCTCGAAATCTTCTCCGAAGAAATCCCGGCGCGCATGCAAGCCGCCGCCGCGCGCGATCTCGAACGCCTCGTTGTCGGCGGTCTGACCGACCGCGGCTTCCTGAACGAAGGCGCGCGCTCGTTCGCGACGCCGCGCCGCCTCGCACTCGTGATCGAAGGTCTGCCCGCGCAACAGTCGGACGTGCGCGAAGAACGCAAAGGCCCGAAGGTCGACGCACCCGACGCTGCGATCCAAGGCTTCCTGCGCTCGACCGGTCTCACGAAAGACCAGCTGAAAGTCCAAAAGGACCCGAAGGGCGACTTCTACCTCGCGATCACCGAACGCAAGGGCCGCCCGACGCCGGCCGTCATCGCCGAATTGATCCCCGAGGTCGTCAAGTCGTTCCCGTGGCCGAAGTCGCAACGCTGGGGTGCAGGCGACCTCACCTGGGTGCGCCCGCTGCATTCGATCCTCTGTACGTTCGACGGCGAAGTGGTCCCGTTCGAAGTCGGCACCGTGCGTTCGGGCAACAGATCCCGCGGCCACCGCTTCCTCGGCAACAACGAATTCGAAGCCCGCCGCTTCGACGACTATGTCGACAAGCTGAAGCGCGCGCACGTGATCCTGGCCGCAGCCGACCGCAAGGCGCAAATCCTGCACGACGCGAAACAACTCGCGCACGCGCAAAATCTCGAACTCATCGAAGACGACGGCCTGGCCGATGAAGTGGCAGGCCTCGTCGAATGGCCGGTGCCGCTGATCGGTCAGTTCGACAAAGGCTTCCTGGACGTGCCGCAGGAGATTTTGATCTCCACCATGCGCGCAAACCAAAAATACTTCGCGCTCAAAGACCCGAAGACCGGCAAACTCGCGAACAAATTCGTCGTCATCGCGAACATGATCACGAAAGACGGCGGCAAGAACGTCGTCGCCGGCAACGAGCGTGTGCTCCGCGCAAGGCTCTCCGACGCGAAGTTCTTCTGGGACCAAGACCGCAAGACGAAACTCGAAGCCCGCGTGCCCGCGCTAAAAGACATCGTCTTCCACGCCAAGCTCGGCACGCAACTCGAGCGCGTCGAACGCATCGAAACGCTCGCAGCCGAAATCGCCAAACTCATCGGCGCCGACGAAGCGAAGGCGAAACGCGCCGCCCGCCTCTGCAAAGCCGACCTTGTCTCCGGCACCGTTGGCGAATTCCCGGAAGTGCAAGGCGTCATGGGCCGCTACTTCGCGCTGAACGACAAAGAAGACGCCGCCGTCGCCGATGCCGTGCGCGATCACTACCGGCCGCAAGGTCAAAGTGACGACGTGCCCGGCGCGCCCGTCAGTATCGCGGTCGCATTGGCCGATAAGATCGACACCCTCGTCGGCTTCTTTGCGATCGACGAAAAACCGACCGGCTCGAAAGACCCTTACGCGCTGCGTCGCGCAGCGCTTGGCGTCATTCGCATAATCTTGACGGCGGCGGTTCGCGTAAACCTCGTTCGTGTCTTCGGGGCGAGCGTCGCGGCGGCGTTCAAGCAAGAGGCGTCGGCCGATCCTCGCGGCATCGCGACCGCGTTCTTCGACACGCTTGCCAAGAGCGGCGTCTCCGCCGACAAGCGGAGCGAACTCGGCCTCTACGCAGATCTCGTTCGCGCAGGCGTGGACAAAGGCTGGGACGAAGTGCTCGCGTCCGGCGACCAGGAGAGCGAATTCTTCGACGGTCAGCGCTTGATGGAGCTCGGCTATTTCTTCGGCCCTCTATCGCGCGATCTGTTGGGCTTCTTTGGCGACCGCTTGAAGGCCGCCTTGCGCGAAAAGGGCATTCGCCACGACCTCATCGACGCCGTGTTCGCGCTTCGCGGACAAGACGACCTCGTTTTGATCGTCCGCCGCGTCGAGGCGCTGCAAAGCTTCCTCAAGACCGAAGACGGCAAGAACCTGCTCGCGGGCTACAAGCGCGCCCTGAACATCCTGAAAATCGAAGAGGGCAAGGAGAAGAAGAAGGACGCGAAACACGCGGGCTTCGCCGGCAAGCCCGACGTGTCGCTGCTCGAAGCGCCCCAAGAGGTCGAACTCTTCAAGACGCTCGCGATCGCGAACGATCTGATCGCCTCAGAGGTCAACCAAGAACGCTTCGAAGAAGCGATGCGCGCCATGTCTCGCCTGCGCGCGCCCGTCGACGCCTTCTTCGACAAGGTGACGGTCAACGCCGACAACCCGAAACTCCGCGAAAACCGCCTGAAGCTCTTAAGCGAAATCCGCGACGCCATGCACACCGTCGCCGACTTCTCAAAGATCGAAGGGTGACCTCATGAAAGCACGCCTCAACTACGTCGAGTTACCCGCGACCGATATCGCGAAGGCGAAGGTGTTCTACGAGCAAGCGTTCGGTTGGACGCTGACCGAGTTCGGCCCCGATTACGCGGGAACGACGACCGGCGACGTGGACATCGGACTGCAAGGGGATAAGGCCGAAGCGCCGAAAGCCCCGCTCGCCATTGTCGAGTCGAAGAACCTCGAAGCCGCTCTCAAATCGGTCACCACAGCTGGCGGCAAGATCACGAAGCCGATCTTCTCATTCCCCGGCGGCCGCCGCTTCCATTTCACCGACCCCAGCGGCAACGAACTCGCCGTGTGGCAACAGGCTTAAGCGCGGCCTGTCACTCCCCGCACTTGAACGGGATAACCGCCTTCGCCGTCGTCTTCGTCACGCCCTTGCCGATCAGCTTCGCGGTGACTTCGATCTCGTCGCAGCCCGTGTCGTACAGGAACAGCGGTGCAAGGAACCTCGTCGTCTCGTCGTAGATCGAAACGTCCATCGTGCGCTGCCCCACGATCTTGGCCTTGTACCCGCGCGCGGTGATCTGCACCTTCACAGCGCCGATCGGCACGTCCTTACCCACGACCTCGACGGTGACGAGCGTGAAGTTCGACGGCGCGCCCGCACCCCCTTCGCCGATGATCGTGTTCCACAGCGTGTTTTCGCCGCTCGCCAAGATGTCGTCGGACAACTTGCCCGACCCTTCATAGTAGAGCTGCGCATGGATGGCCGCGATCTTCGGCGTCTCGGCGGCAAACGTGATTGAGCTCGCGGCAACAACGGCCACGGCCGCGGTGGAAATCAGAGAGAGCAGCTTCACGGGATCATCCTTGGCAAGAGTGCATCGCCCCGCGATCAAATCGAACGATTGCGTCGCGGGAAAGGCACAAACCCGCCACACCTGCGGCGATTTTGACCTGATCGCCGCGCTTGACCCTCCAGCCGCGTGAGGCCGCATGCTCCCCTCATGTCGAAGCAACGCACATTGACGGTGAAGGACGTGAGCGAGCTGACCGGCGTTTCGGTTCGCACGCTGCACTACTACGACGAGATCGGGCTGCTGGCACCGGATCGTTCGCGCGCCGGCTATCGCCTCTACACCGACACCGACCTCATCCGCCTGCAGCAGATCCTGATCGGCCGCTCGTTGGGCTTGGCACTCGAAGACATCCGCCGCGCGCTCGACGACCCGAACTTCGACGCACCGGCGGCGCTCCGCCGTCAACGCGACCAACTGCTCGCGCGCGTCAGCGAAACCCACCGCATGATCGCCTCGATCGATGCGACGTTGAAACACTTGGATAAGAAAGACGAACCCATGGCCAACAAAGACATGTTCGAAGGCTTCGAGCCGGAAAAGTACGAAGCCGAAGCGAAACAGCGCTGGGGCGAAACCGACGCCTACAAAGAAAGCGCCCGCCGCACGCGCAAATACGGCGAAAAAGATTGGGCCGCGATCAAGGCGGAAACGAACGAAATCTTCGCCGACGCCGACGCCGCCATGAAAGCGGGCAAGAAGAGCGACAGCGCCGACGCCCGCGCGCTCGCCGAGCGTCACCGCCAGCACACCGAACGCTGGTTCTACCCGTGCTCGACCGCGATGCACGTAAACCTCGCCGACATGTGGGAAGCCGACGAACGCTTCAAAGCCAATATCGACAAGTTCGGCGAGGGCCTGACGGCATGGTTGGCGGCAGCGGTACGCGCAGCAGCGGCATAACTTTCCTGGGACCGCGGGCGTCCTCGCCCGCTCTTAACAGCGTTTCCAACGCCATGGTAGCTGAAGTAGAGTAGCCGAAAGAGCGGGCGAGGACGCCCGCGGTCCCAGGCAGTAAGCACGCCGTATGACACTCGAACTCTACCTCGCCTTCGTCGCCGCCTCGGTCGCGCTTGCTGTGATGCCGGGCCCGAACGTCGCCGTGATCGTTGCGAATGCGGTGAGCTACGGCCCGCGCTATGGTCTGCTCACAGTAGCGGGCACGTCGAGCGCGATGATCCCGCAGCTGGCCGTAACCACGCTCGGCCTCTCCGCGGTCTTGAGCTTCATGGCTGAGTGGTTCGAGGTCCTGCGCTGGATCGGCGTTGCCTATCTCGTCTACCTCGGCATCCAAGCCTGGCGCGCGCCGGTGACGGACCTCGCGGGAACGCCGCCGCAGCCGAAGTCGGCCCGCGCGATCTACGCGCGTGGCGTGCTCGTCTCGCTCACGAACCCGAAGACGTTGTTGTTCTTCGGCGCCTTTCTGCCTCAATTCGTCGATCCGCAGGCGGCCGCGATGGGCCAGCTCGCGATCCTCTCGCTCACGTTCTTTGTCGTTGCCGCCGCGATCGACGCGTGCTGGGCTCTGCTCGCGAGCCGCGCCCGCGGCCTCTTCGCCCGCCTCGGCAAATGGACGAACCGCATCACCGGCGGCGTCCTGCTCGGCGCCGGCCTGGGCCTGGCTCTCGCGCGCAAGCCCTAGCGCGGCAAAGCGCCTTGCCCTGATTTTGCCCCAACCGCCCGCTAAGGCTCGCCTCCGAACGAAGGGAGCGGCACGTGCGGCGCATCAGATCGATCATCGTCTTGACCTTGAGCGCGGCCGTCCTCAGCGCCGCCGCCCCGCCTGCGTCGCAACCGGTCGAAGGCGAGAAGACCTTCGTCGCCCGCCCGAAGTTCGGCGCTGCCGTGTTCGACCTGCCGTCCGCCGTCCGCTGGCGCGCGACGCCGCTTGACGGTGCGCGCTATCGCATCGAGCTTGCCGCCGACATCAACGCCGCAACGGTTCTCGCCAACGTCCCGGCGCTATCCGCCCGCGCCTTGAATCGCGACAAGCCGTGCGATGTCCTCGTCCGTGTCAAATCCGCAGCCGCAAAACTCACCGGCCCGCGCTCGCTCACCTACGACCTGCGCTTCTACTACGCCAAGCGCATGTGTGTGGGGCTTCCGCTCGAATATCCGGCCGACGTCGCCTGCGCCGCCAAGATCGCGGTGGCGGCGCAGCGCTCCGTCGTCACGATCGACGTGCAAGGCGCAACAAACCCGGCGTGCCGCATCGACGGCCTCTCGCCGGCCTTGAGCGATGGGATCACCGCGCAATTCGGCCAGGACATCTTCAAGCGCCACACTGTCGACGCGGCCAAGCTCCTCCCGAAAGAGTTCCAAGGTGTCACCTTCGACATCCGCACGCTTGCGATCGACCCGGCAACCGCCGTTCTCCACATCGAAGGTCAGGGCACAATGAGCGAACCCCAATTCGCCGCCCTAATGACCCGCATCAACGCCGCGCGAATGACGCGCTGGCGCTAGGAGCGTGATCGACGGTTCAGTGCCTCACGAACCCACGACCGCCCGCCAAGCCTTCCTCGTGCGCATCGGTCCCCAACCGGCCGGTAACGTCCGCCGCCGGCCTCATTGACGGTTGCTTGATTTGCTGCACTGCACATGAGAAGTAGCCCCGACGGCTTTGGGATGGGCACATCGCATGACGAAATGGGTCTACGGCTTCGGTGGTGGCAGCGCTGAAGGCGCCGCCAAGATGAAGGATCTCCTGGGCGGCAAGGGTGCGAACCTGGCCGAGATGGCGAACCTTGGCCTTCCCGTGCCCCCGGGCTTCACGATCACGACCGAAGTCTGCACCCATTACTATGCCAACGACCGCACCTATCCGGCGACCTTGAAGGCCGAAGTCGAAGCGGCACTCGCCGCCGTCGGCAAAAAGGTCGGCCGCGCGTTCGGAGACCCCAAGACCCCACTGCTCGTTTCCGTCCGCTCCGGCGGTAGAGCGTCGATGCCGGGTATGATGGACACGGTCTTGAACCTCGGCCTCAACGACGAAACCGCGAAAGCGATAGCGCGCGAGACCGGCAACGAACGTTTCGCCTACGACAGCTACCGCCGCTTCATCTCCATGTACAGCGACGTCGTCTTAGGGGTCGACCACGACCACTTCGAAGAGATCTTAGGTTACTACAAGGACGAGCACGACCTAGCGCTCGACACCGATATCGATGCCGCCGCTTGGAAAAAGCTGGTCGACCTGTACAAGGCCAAGGTCGAAGAAGAGCTGGGCGAGCCCTTCCCGCAAGACCCGCATGTGCAGCTTTGGGGTGCGATCGGCGCCGTGTTTGGCTCCTGGCAGAACGCGCGCGCGAACACCTACCGCCGCCTACACAACATCCCCGACAGCTGGGGCACGGCCGTGAACATCCAGGCGATGGTGTTCGGCAACATGGGCGACGACAGCGCCACCGGCGTCGCCTTCACCCGCAATCCATCCACAGGCGAGGCCGCGCTCTACGGCGAGTTCCTGGTCAACGCCCAGGGCGAAGACGTCGTCGCCGGCATCCGCACGCCACAACCGCTGACAAAACGCGAACGTGAGGCTTCCGGCGGCAAGGAACCCTCGCTCGAAGAACGCATGCCGAAAGAGTTCGCGGAGTTCGTGGGCTATGTGAACAAGCTCGAAGCCCACTACCGCGACATGCAGGACATCGAGTTCACGGTCGAAAAGGGCCGCTTGTGGATGCTGCAAACCCGCAACGGCAAACGCACGGCGAAGGCTGCACTCAAGATCGCCGTCGATCTCGCGAGCGAAGGCAAGCTGACGAAGCAAGAGGCGATCAAGCGCATCGACCCCGCCTCGCTCGACCAGCTGCTCCACCCGACGTTGGACCCGAAGGCCCACCGCGTGGTGCTGGCGACCGGTCTGCCCGCGTCCCCAGGCGCGGCGTCGGGCGAAGTGGTGTTCGACGCGGGCGAGGCCGAACGCCTCGCGGGCGAAGGCCACGACGTCATCCTGGTCCGCGTCGAGACCAGCCCCGAAGATATCCACGGCATGCACGCCGCCCGCGGCATCCTCACCGCCCGTGGCGGCATGACGAGCCATGCGGCAGTGGTGGCCCGCGGCATGGGCCGCCCCTGCGTCTCCGGCGCCGGCGGCCTGCGCATCGACTACGGCAAGCAGCTGTTCACCGCGACGGGCCAAACGATCAAGAAGGGCGAGATCGTCACCATCGACGGCTCCACCGGCCAGGTCATGAAGGGCAGGGTCGCGATGATCCAGCCCGAGCTCTCCGGCGACTTCGCGACGCTGATGGGCTGGGCCGACGCGGTGCGCCGCATGAAGGTCCGCGCCAACGCCGAAACCCCCGCCGACGCCAAGCACGCGCGCGAGTTCGGGGCGGAAGGCATCGGTCTCTGCCGCACCGAACACATGTTCTTCGACGACGAGCGCATCGCCGAAGTCCGCCGGATGATCCTGGCCGACACGAAGGCCGGTCGCGAAGCGGCGCTGGCCAAGCTCCTGCCGTTCCAGCGCGCGGACTTTGTGGAGCTGTTCGCCATCATGGCGGGCCTGCCGGTCACGATCCGCCTGCTCGACCCGCCGCTGCACGAGTTCCTGCCCAAGGAGCACGAGGTCGAGGAGGCGGCGACAACGCTCGGCCTCGACGCCAAAAAGCTCCGCGAACGCCTGGAGGACCTCTCTGAGGCCAACCCCATGCTCGGCCACCGCGGCTGCCGGCTCGGCATCTCGTTCCCCGAGATCTACGAGATGCAGGCCCGCGCCATGTTCGAGGCGGCCGTGATCGCGGAAAAGGAAGCGGGCAGGGCAGTCACGCTCGAGGTCATGATCCCCTTGGTCGCCATGAAGGGCGAACTCGACTTCTTGAAAACCCGCATCGATGCGGTCGCCAAAGCCGTCGAAAAGGAGAAGGGCGCCAAGCTCGCCTACCTGGTCGGCACGATGATCGAGCTGCCACGCGCTGCCCTAAAAGCGGGCGAGATCGCCGAGACGGCCGAGTTCTTCTCCTTCGGCACCAACGACCTCACCCAGACGACGTTCGGCCTAAGCCGAGACGACGCCACGAAGTTCCTACCGGACTACGTCAGCCGGTCCCTGCTCCCCAACGACCCCTTCGTCACCCTCGACACCGAAGGCGTCGGCGAGCTCATCAAGATCGCGGCAGAGCGCGGCCGCAAGACGAGGCCGGCCCTCAAGCTCGGCATCTGCGGCGAACACGGCGGCGACCCCGCCTCAATCCGCTTCTGCGAGACGGTTCGTCTCGATTACGTGTCGTGCTCCCCGTTCCGGGTACCGATCGCCAGGCTTGCAGCGGCCCAAGCTGCCCTGGGCTGACCCAAAGTACTTGCGAGGTTGCGCATTCCGGGCTCGCGCCGGAATTCGCACCCGCACAGGTCACTTTTCGCCAAAAAATCGAAAACAGCAGAAATAAGCCATTTTCCCCCGACGCGGGCGCCTGGCAGGCCCCCCAAGCGTCCTGCGTGCGCACGATTTTCCGCCAGTCCCCATATTAAATCTCCGTCATGACTAGGGATAAGTGTCGCACCGGCACAAGATATAGACGCGATGGAAGTCTGAATAGTTTCAGACAAACATTTCGACATTTCAGAGCAAGCTGCATCGAATACTGCACCAAGACTGAAAAGCAGAAGTAAATCGAACAGTTAACATCAAGAACAACCTGCGACAGGTTGACATAGCCTATCCGGTAGGCCCCCGAGTGACACGTTAGTACTGTCTCCCTATACAACCCGAAGTTTGTTGCGCCGCACCGGGACAGTTCGTACCCGTCCTGACCCTCTGCATGAGGGAGACACCCGTTCAGGTTGTCTGTCAGTGCGGCTCAGGTTCACCAAAGTTCTGCCGGATCTGAGCCTCCCGGAAAGTTACTGGCCCGATGGCTGCAACCGTCGGTCTGAAGAAACGAGATGAGGTCCCGGTTAAGGGGCCCGCCCAAAGGGGTGTGTAAACGCCGTTATCCATGGAGCGTTCATGGCGAAGACGTTTGGACTAGTTCGACTTCTCTCCCGCAACGACCGGATCCTCCGGTTCGGTTTTGGCGGAGCTCTGCTTTATGCGCTGACCATCGCCTTGGTCAGCCCCGTGATTTCGAATGCCGCGACCGCCCCCGCAGGGCGCATCTACGCGGCCGCCGATGCGGTCGTCCTGCGCCTGGAGAGCCTGCGCCCGACGCTGATGACGCTCGAGGCCCCCGGCATGGCAGCCCTACCGATGACCGTCGTCCGCGACGAAATTGTGAACCGCCCCGCCTACCAGGCCTACCTGAAGGAGAAGGACTGCCTGGCGACCGCGATCTACTTCGAGGCCCGCGGCGAAACCGCGAAAGGCCAGAAGGCCGTCGCCGAAGTCGTCTTGGCCCGCACCCGCGTGCCTGGCCGTCCGAAGACCATCTGCGGCGTCGTCTATGAAGGCTCGCACCGCCGCACGGGCTGCCAGTTCTCGTTCACCTGCGACGGCGTCGCCGACCGCGTCGTGAACAAGGACGCCTGGCGCCAGGCGACCCGCATCGCCGCCAACGTCATGCGCACCGGCGGCAAGGTCAACGCCGTCGCCGGCGGCGCCACGTTCTACCACGCCGACTATGTGAGCCCGCGGTGGGCCTCGAAGATGGTCAAGGTCGCCGAAATCGGCACGCACATCTTCTACAAGCCCCCCCGCGGCCGGCACCTCTAAGCCAGCGTCCTTCACCCGAGTAATCCAAGGGGCCGGAGAGAAATCTCCGGCCTCCTTTATTTCTTGTTCCTCAGGCTCGCTGCCGCTTAGTCCAATTCGCTGAACACGCCGGCCGCGCGCAGCGGTGTGGAGGGTGTGTCGAGCGAGGCGCCATTGCGGTCGTTTTCTTTGAGGCTGTTCGTGCCGAACAAATACGAGAACGAGAGCGCGACCGTGCTCACGTCGCCGTCGTCGCCTTCCGTCGTCGCGTCGTAGTTGCCGCTGCGATAGGACAAGGTGCCGTAGATGGGGGCGTCGGCGAGCCGGGTTTGTACCGAAAGCCCCCATTCGAACGCTTCGCCGTCATCGTCGCCGTCGATCACGTTGCTGGCTTCGACGTAGGCGACCTCGGCTTCGACCTTCACGTCGTTCGTCACGAAGTAACGGCCCACGGCCCGCAGCAGGTAGGCGTCGTCGTCAAAGCCTTCGTTGTCGCCGCCATTGTGGTCGCTGATGTCGAGCAAGGCCGCCTGCGCGGCCAGCGTGATGTCCTCGAGCCAGAACTGGCCTTCGAGGCCGACCCACCCGCCGGACCACGTCTCTTCATCCGTCGGACTGCCGCTGCCATAGCCTGCGAACAAGCCGATCATGCCGCTTCCCGGCATGCGATACGAAATGTGCGCGCCCACACCTTGCATGCTGGAGTATTGATCGGAGTCGCTTCCGGCCGTCACCTGCTCGCCCAGCACGTCGAACTGCGCCGACCAGTTCGTGCCGAATGCAAAGGCGAGCGACGCAGCCCCGCTGATGACGAGATCGGTCGAATCGTCGCCGTCCGTCGTCTCGTAGTCGAAATAGCCGCCGCCCACCGTGAAGGTGCCGGTGACGTCTTTGCTTTGAATGCCATCCGCGAAGGCCGGTACGGCCACAGCGCCGAGCAGCGTCGCAGCGAGGGCGGCGCGCAGTCCGATAGTCATGTCGTGGGGTGCTCCTGAATAGCCGCCGTTGCCGGCGGCCGTTGATACGGTCGCCGCGCCGGTGAGCCTTCAGCGCATACGGGCATGTTCGAAGCGCGGGGTTAATGAAAGGCTAACGGCGGCGCCGCGACCTGTGGGCCTTCGGCAACACGGCAATCCATCTGACACGGCGCTGAATTCGCACTAGTGTACGGCTCCGCGTCCTTGATGAGCCCGCCCCATGCCCCGCACTCTCGCCGACATCCCGACGCTCCCGCTTCCCATGCCGGCCGACGCCGATCCGTATGCAGTCTTCGCCGAATGCCGCGCAAAGGTACCCTTCGTGCGTGTCGAGATGGGCCTCGTCCTGGCATTGCGCGCCCGTCACCTCGACGTCGTGATGACCGACGCTACGCGCCAGCTCGAGACCGAAACGAAGATGATGCAGGGCATCACTTCAGGCCCGCTGTTCGAATTCACGCAAGCGGCTATGCTGTTCGCGAACGGTGACGCGCATCGCCGCCGCCGCGCGCCGGTGCAGCGCACGTTCGCCTTCAAGCTCATGGACGCGATGCGCCCGAAGGCGGCGGCGCTCGCCGCCGAACTCATAACGACGCGCCTGAATGCGGGCCCGATCGACTTCGTGAAAGAGATTGCAGCCCAAATCCCAGCGCGCATCATCGCCGACATCTTGGGCATCCCGCGCTCCGACTTACCCATCTTCCTGCAATGGATCGCCGACACGGCCGAGGGCCTCGGCTTCATCGATGTCGCGCGCCGCCCGCAGATCGAGGCAAGCCTCACGGCCTTCGACAAGTATGTCAGCGCGCTGCTCGACGATCGCCGCCGGACCCCGCGCGAGGACTTCCTCACGGACTATGTCGAGGCGACCGCCCGCGACGGCGAGCTGAGCGACATCGAAATCCGCACCCAAGTGATCGGCCTCATCCTCGCCGGCTCCGACACCACGCGCGGCTCGCTGTGCATGACGCTCGCGCGGTTGCTGCAGCAGCCCGCGCAATGGCGCGCCTTCTGCGAGGACCCCGACGCACTAAAGCGTGGCGCGGTGGATGAGGGTCTGCGCTTCGACCCCGTCGTCTCCGGCATCCCGCGCGTCGCCGTAGAGGACTTCGAAGTTGACGGCTACCTGATCCCCAAAGGCACCCTGATCGCCGTCTCTTTGCTCTCCGCCTTGCGCGACAGCGACGTGTTCGCCGATGCGGACCGTTTCGACATCACGCGCAAAGACCATCCGCGCTGGCACATGATCTTCGGCGCCGGCGCCCACCGCTGCGTCGGCGAGGCGCTGGCCCGCGCCGAGATGGAAGAGACGCTCGCCACGATCGCCCGCCTCAGCCCCAACACGAAGCTCGAAGGCACCCCGCCGCGCCTCAAACCCGGCGCCATCCGCCAAATCGACCAAATGCGCGTCAGCTTCGCAGCCTGATCGACGCCGCCGCTACAGTCGCGCTGACCAACTACTTCTCGGCGCGCGCCGCCAGCGCCGGAAACAGCTTCATGATCCGCCCGCGCATATAGCTCGGCGCAAATCCCTTGATCCGGTCGATCCATGCGATCTCCTTCGGCACGTAGTAGTGCAGCTTCGGCTTGGCGGCGTGATAAGCCTCCCACACGCACTCGGCCACGCTGGAGGCCGGCATCAGCCGGAACATCCCCGTCTTCGGCGCCTTCGCGTAGAATTCGTCCTCGCTCGGCTTCGGCATGTCGCCCGATCGGTTGGGGGTCGAGCGCAGGATCGCCGTATCGATCAATCCCGGCAGCACGTCAGCCACCCGAACCCCGTGCCGCGCCCACTCGACTGACAAGGCTTCCGTGAGCCCCTTCACCCCATGCTTCGTCGCCGCGTAAACGGCGATACGCGGCATCCCATAGGTCGCCGATGACGAAGATGTCGTGAACAGCATCGAATTGGCCGTCTTCTTCAAATAGGGCAGGGCCGCATAAGCCCCATTCAGCGCGCCGACGAAGTTGATCTGCACGACCCGCATCGCGGCCTCATAGGGCACGTCCTCGAACCACCCTGACTCCCCGATCCCCGCGTTGTTGAACAAAAGGTCCAACCGCCCCGCTTTGGCATAGAACCCCGCCAGCGCCCCGTCGAACGCGTCCTTCGACGTGACGTCGAGCTTCGCCGTCCAACAATTCTCTGACCCGAGCTCCTGCACGAGCGTCGACAAGCCCGCTTCGTTCACGTCGCTGGCGCCCACGAACCACCCCTTAGAGGCGAACAGCTTCGCCGTCTCTCGCCCCATGCCGGAGGCCGCCCCCGTGATAAAGACAGCCTGCCGTCCCGTTGATTGGCTCATCTGCAAGTCCTTGTTCTCAAATGCTGGTTCCGATGGCACCTCTCCTAGCATATCGCGCTTGCAAGTCCGGCCCCCCTCGGGGCAGTTTCCGCGCTTCGACGCGATTTGGAGTCTCTCGCATGTCCCTCGGCCGCTTCGCCGCCCTTCCTGTCATTGCCGTAGCAAGCCTTGCGCTTACCGGCTGCGTTTTCTCTTTGGGCGGCGACGACGATGGCGCCGCCAAGCCGAAGGCGCGCGTCGCAGATGCCTGCCCCAACCGCGATGCCGCGAACTGGGCGAAGATGACCGCCTACCTCGACGAGAACAAAAAGCGCGAAGGCGTGAAGGAGACCCCCTCGGGCCTCCAATACCGTGTCCTCGCCGACGGTAAGGGCACGCGCAACCCGACCTGGGCCTCCACCGTTCAGGTCCGCTACAAGGGTGCCCTCATCGACGGCACGGTCTTCGACGAGACCACGACCGCACCTGCCGAATTCGAAGCCGGCGCCGTGATCAAGGGCTGGCAAGAAGCGCTTGAGATGATGAACGAAGGCGACAAGTGGAGCGTCGTCATCCCGGCGAACCTCGCCTATGGCTGCAAGGGCAAGGGCGACAAAATCAAAGCCGACCAAGTCCTCGTCTTTGACATCGAGCTTGTGAAGATAAAGTAGCCATCGGTCTTTCTCCAAAGCCCGTGCGACCGTGCCAACCTGCAGGGGTAAGCGCGCGATGAATTGCGCGCAAACCTAGGCAACCAGCTGGCACGCTCCGATCGCTGCTTCCGTTTATGATGATCAAATCAATCAATGACCAAACACCGCATCTACACAACGAGCTTCGCCAGCGTCTACCCGCTCTACGTCGCCAAGGCCAAAAAGAAGGGGCGCACGAAGGAGGAGGTCGATCAGATCATCGCTTGGCTGACGGGCTACCGCGGTAAAGCATTCGAAGCGCAACTTGAAAAGAAAACCGACTTCGAAACCTTTTTCGCACGCGCGCCAAAGATGAACCCATTGCGAACGATGATCACCGGCGTGGTGTGCGGCGTCCGCGTGGAAGACGTTGCAGAGCCGACCATGCGTGAGATCCGCTATCTCGACAAACTGATCGACGAGCTCGCGCGCGGTAAGGCGATGGAGAAGATACTGCGCAAGCCGTGACCGGCGCGCCGACGCCTATCCGACCCAGGCAAGTTCCCGCTGGGTCGCGCGCGCTGCCAAAACGCGCGCCAACCGCTTCGAGGCTTCGCGTAGCACTTCGGGCCGGAAGCCCGCGAAGCCGAGCAACAGGCCGGCATCGCGGGGTTCGCCGGCATAGAAACGGCTCAGCGGTTCTACGGCGAGGCCAGCTTCGCGCGCGGCGCCGGCAAACGCTGCATCGTCGGTGGGATAGCGGAAGCGTGCGAAGAGATGCATGCCGCAATCGACCGGATCGGTTTGAAGAAACGCAGCGCAGTCCTCCGCAAGCGCGCTCCGCAACACGTCGCGGCGCTCCGCAACGGCATCACGGCTGCGCCGCAGGTGCTTTGAGAAGTGGCCCGAGGCGATGAACTCGGCGAGCACGATCTGGTTCGGCACCGTGGTGTAGCGCTCCGACATCTGCAGCGCGCTGGCGAAGCGCTCTGCCAGTTCGGCCGGCACGACAAGATAAGCAAGCCGCAATGACGGAAAGATCGTGGTGCTGAACGTGTTCATGTAGAGGACGTGCGCGGTGTCGTCCATCGCCACCATCGGCGCGACATTCGTTCGCTCGTTGCGGAACTCGTAACCGTAGTCGTCCTCGATGATGAACGCGCCCGTTTCGCGCGACCAGTCCAGCAGCGCGCGCTTGCGGGTGGCGGACAGTTGGGTCCCAGACGGAAACTGACGTGACCCGCTTACCACCGCCATCGCGGCGCGCGGCGCCTGCCGCTTGCCGTCGGCGACATTCATGCCTTCGCGATCTACCGCGACGGCGATCGGCGCAACTCCGGCGGCTGTCAACGCAGGCCTTACCCCAGGGTAGCAAGGATTTTCTGTCCAGGCGGAGCTACCCGCTGGGCACAACAACTCGCCAGCCAACAAGATGCCGGCATGCGCGCTAGGCACGATGACGATCCGTGCGGGCGTGCATTTGATGCCGCGCGTAGAGGCAAGATGGGTCGCTATCGCCGCGCGCAGGTCCGGCCAGCCGGCGCCCGAGCCTACCTGAAGTGCGTCCAGTGGAATGTTCTGCCAGCTTCTTGTCTGGATGCGGCGCCAAATGTTCAGCGGAAACACATCAAGTGCGGTCGCGCCAAGCGAGAACGGCATATTTGGCGGCACCTCGTCGGCCACGCGCGGTTCGGCGCGCTGCTCAACCAGGCCACCGGTCCAGTTCACGTAAGTCCCCGAGCGCTTTCGCGACTCGACAAGCCCTTCGGCGGCGAGAAGGTCGATCGCCATCACCGCGGTCCAGCGCGACACGCCCGCATCCTTCGCAATTAGGCGCGTGCCGGGCAACTTCTCGCCGTGTACCCAAATGCCGGCCAGAATGAGGTCGCGCAAGTTCTGGGAGAGACGGCGCGCGAGCGCGAGTTCGGTGTCACCGCCACCGAGACTTACGATCCCATTTGTTGCGCGCCGCATGTCGGCAACCCCCAATTCAACCGCAGCAATCGTAACACCGCTTCGTCAATCCGATTTCAAATACGCGTGAAGCAAATCCCAAAATTCTGGGTGCAATCGCTGAGCATGAATCGAGCAAAAGCCTTGCTTAATCATCACTTAAGCGTGCGAAGCAGTGCGTGCGCAGGCCAGTTTCGTTCGGTTGCGCCGGGCCAGAGCTTGATGGCTTTTGTCTTTTCCACCATATTGATATGCATATGCATGTAAAACGGTGCGGGCATGAAGAGAACGATTGGCGGACTGGATCTAACTGCGACCGGCGCGTGCGGTGCCTTCAATCTGAAGCGCGCGGCGCGCGCGGTGGCGCGGGTCTACGACGCCCAGCTCCTTCGCGTGGGCCTACGCTCGACTCAATTCACAACCCTGGTAGCAGCGGCAAAGGCGGGACCCGCGCCGGTCGGCCACCTTGCCGAGATGACCGGAATGGACCAGACGACCATGACGCGCGGGCTGCAGCTGATGGCACGCCAGGGTCTGGTCTCAATCGCAAAGCGCGGCAGTGGCCGTACGAAGATCGTGACGCTGACGCGGGAAGGTGAGCGGTTGCTAAAGCGCGCGACGCCGCTTTGGCGGGCCGCGCACGCTGGCTTCACCTCAACATTCGGTCCGACGAAGTGGCGGACCATGCAACGTGAGCTCGAGCGCGCGGCCGCACTGCAGAAGTCGTAACGAACGCACGCCCCTCAGCTTCGCTCTCGCGGCCCGCTAGGGCGCGGGTAAGGTCAGCGCCTGGCCCAAGAACGCACGCGTTCTCTCCCACCCATCGGCGAGCGCCGCGTTCGTACCCTTGTTCGTGCCGCCGAGCATCGAGAACATTTCGTAGCGCGGATCGCTCTCCGCGACCGGCACGCCGAACGCATAGTGCCCCGCGTCGCCGTACGCGAGCAGCGTCACATCGGGTGCGCCTTTCTCTTTCGCCCGCGCTTCGATCATTCGCGACATCGGACATGACGGCCAAACGACATCTTTCTCCGCGCAGATAAGCAGCATACGTGCCTTGATTTGCTCCACCGGGATCACAACGTCGGGCTTGGCCGCTTGCACCCGCGCCAGGCTGGCGAGCCATTCGGCGGCGTAGAAGTCGAAGGCAAAGCCGACATCCTCAACCGACATGTAGGCAAGAGGTTTGCCGCCATCGGTCCACGCGGCACCCGGCGACGAGAAGGGATTGTTCCAATCGAACCCCGCCCACACCGCATTGGCGGGCATGCCGAGCACGAGCGCGCGGATTTCCGGATGGCGGATCGCAAGGATTTGGGCAACTTCGGTGCCGCGCGACCACCCCGCGATTGCAATGCGCGTTGGATCGACTTCCGGCCGCGCCTTCAACCAAGCGAGCGCACGCTCAAATCTCTCAAGTGGCAAGTCCACCATCCGCGAAGGTAACCCCGGCCCGCGATGATAGGCCAGATGCAGCGCATGATAGCCCTCGCCCTGCAGCGCTTTCGCGAGACCGGTCATCTCGGATCCGAGCCCGCCCTCGCTGCCACCGAGGACGAGCACGGCGGGCAGCTTCCCCTCGCGCTGCGCCGGATAGAAATTGGCGAGCAAACCGTCGTCCGTAACGCGTACGCCGCCAGGCCGCGGGTCGACAAGCTCCAGCTTCGGTATCCACGGCTTCGCATTCCAAACCCACACACCGCCCGCGACCAGAAGCACCAGCAAAACCCCAAACACGATGCCAATTCGGCGAACCCAGACCATGCTTACGACCTCTTCTTTGCCTGTTTGGTTTTCCGCTCGCGCGCCTCGCGCGCGGCTTTGATGAATTCGACGACCTCTCGCGTCATCGGCTGGTTCACGTTCTGACCCCAATCGCCGACATTGAGCCAAAACGAACGCGCCTCGCGCTTCTGCTCTTTCGTGGCGACACTGTTGAACGGCTTCAGCAACTCGTTCCACCTGTCGAGCAGCGCCTGACCCTTTGCGGATGCCGGATCGAGCGGCAGTGCGGCCTTAATGTCGGCGGCAATCGCCCACCAAGCTTTGTCGTGCGCTTCTGGATCGATGCGCGCCAAAAGCCGTGTCTGCATCTTCACCCACGCACGTTGGCGCGCCGGTGAAAAGTACTTGTCGAAGACCTTCCGCCAGCTTTCGTCCTGCTCGCACTGTTCGCCTGCTTCGACGAGCCGGCAAAGCACGTCAACGTCTGTGCCTCCACCGCGCTCGATCTCCCGCGCAATGCCTTGAAGCAACGTCAGTGACGACTGCACCGATGCGGCTTGCGCGCGCAAACTCTCGATCTGCGCCTTCACGAGTGTCTTCGCATCGACCTTCGCCGCGAGCAGCCGCTCGATCTCGTCCAAGCTGAACCCGGCGCGCTTCAAAATGCGCACACTGGCAAGCGCCCTGAGCGCCTCGGCCCCATAGAGCCGCTGACCGGCCGCCGAACGATCGGGTTTGACGAGCCCCAGTTGCTCGTAGTGCCGAATCGCGCGCTCGGTCAGCCCCGTGCGCGCCACCACATCGCCAATCTTTAAAAGTCTCAAGCGTGCCATCCCGGACGTTCTAATCCCTGACGTAACGTCAGAAGCAAGGGGAGGGGAGAGGCCCGGAATTCAGCGAAATCTAAGTACGCACGACCTTGCCCGGGTTCATAATTCCCTTCGGATCGAGCGCCCGCTTCACAGCCCGCATCGTCTCAAGCGCGGCAGGGCTCTTGTAGCGCGTGATCTCGTCGATCTTGGCTTGTCCGATCCCATGCTCCGCGCTGATCGAGCCGCCATAGGTATGCACGATGTCGTGCACGATCCGGTTCACCTCATCGACGCGGGCCAGGAACGTTGCCTTATCGCTGCCGGAAGGTTGCGAAATGTTGAAGTGAATGTTCCCGTCGCCCAGATGCCCGAATGGCACCGGCCGCGCGCCCGGCACCGCCGCGACAACAGCGCGCGAAGCCTCGCCCAAGAACCGCGGGATCGCCGAGATCGGTACCGACACGTCGTGCTTGATGCTCCCGCCTTCCGGCTTCTGCGCCTCCGAGAGGTTGTCGCGCAACCGCCAAAACGCCTCGCGATGACTGAGCGACTGCGCCACAGCGCCGTCGACGATCAGCCCGGCGCTCGCCGCATCGGCAAGCAGCTGCTGCGCCGCACCGATCTGCGCCTCGGCAAACAGCGACAGATCGAGCAGCACATACCACGGATAGGCGCGGTCGAATGGGTCGCGCGCGGCCGGCATATGCTTCACGACAAACTCAAGCCCGATGCGCGGCATCAACTCGAACGCAGTGACGCTTGCACTTTGCGCTCGTGCAAAGTTCAACAGTGCAATGGCCTTGTCCACGCTCTCGACCGCCACGATCGCGGTCTCGATCTCGGCGGGTTTGGGGTAAAGCTTCAATACAGCCCCCGTAACGACGCCAAGCGTCCCCTCCGCGCCGATAAAGAGCTGTTTCAAGTCGTACCCGGTATTGTCCTTGCGCAGCGCGCCAAGCCCGTTCCAAATCTCACCGCTCGGCAAGACCGCTTCCAAGCCCAGCACAAGCTCGCGCATGTTCCCGTAGGCAAGCACGCCCGTGCCCCCGGCATTCGTCGAGATCAGCCCGCCGATCGTTGCCGATCCTTCCGAGGCAAGGCTCAAGGGAAACAAGCGGTCCTCTGCGTCTGCTGCCGCTTGCACGTCCGCCAAGATACATCCCGCATCGACGGTCATCGTGTTCGCCATCGCATCGGTGACGCGAACCCGCTTGAGGCGCTTCAATGACAGCAACACTTCACCTGACGGAATCTGCCCGCCGACGAGCCCCGTGTTACCGCCTTGCGGCACGAGCGGCGTCCCCGTCGCCGCACACACGCGCACGATCTCGCAAACCGAGGCCACTGTCGAAGGCTTCAGCAACAGCGGCGTCGTGCCCCGCCACCGCTCCCGCCACTCGACAAGATGGGGCGCGATCTCTGCCGGGTCCTCGCTCCAGCCGCCGGTACCGGCGGCGTGCTTCAATCGGTTCAACACATCGGGAGGTGGGGAGCTTGCCATGCCTTGCACACTACTCGCGAACCGCGGCGCGTTGAAGACGGTCGTTGATGGCCTCGCCAAGCCCCGCGACCGGAACCGGCATCACCGCAATACCCCGCGCGCCTGCCGCGTCGAGCTTACGCAGCATCGCAAAGAGATGCGCCGCCGCCTCGACAAGATCGCCCGATGCGCTCAAATTCTGCGTCACCATTGCACCTTCGAGCGCCGGACCAAACGCCAACAGCGCCTCGTCCGCGGCGACCGACGTCGCATTCAGCCTGAGCGGCGTCGCGGTCGCATAGTGCCGCTTCAATCGCCCCGGCGAATGCGGCGCCGCCTCGCTGTCGGAGCCACGCCCCAGCGCACCGACAACCGCTTCGATATCCGCGCGCGTGATCGCCCCGGGCCTGAGCAACGTCGCGCGAGTCTCGCCGAGGCCCACGATCGTGGACTCAAGCCCATGCGTCGTCGCCCCGCCGTCGAGAATGAGCGCAACCGCTTCGCCAAGGCTATCTGCCACATGCCGCGCGTTCGTCGGTGAAACGCTCCCTGACCGGTTCGCACTCGGCGCAGCCAGCGGCCCGCCAAACGTCTCAAGCAACTGCTGCGCAACCGGATGCACCGGCACCCGCAGCGCAATCGTCTCCAACCCCGCTGTCGCCAGCCACGAGATGCCGCAGTCCTTGACCCGCGGCACAACCAGGGTCAGCGCCCCCGGCCAAAACCGCGCCGCGAGCGTCCGCGCCCGCGCATCGAAAACGCCATATCGTTCTGCTGCCGCGAGGTCGCGCACATGCACGATAAGCGGATTGAACTGCGGCCGCCCCTTGGCCGCGAAGATGCCCGCAACCGCTTCGTCGCTCCGCGCATCCGCGCCGAGCCCGTACACCGTCTCCGTCGGAAACGCGACGAGCCTGCCTTCGGATAGCAGTCGTGCGGCTTTCGCCAGCGCTGCTGGCGTGGGATCGGTAATGTTGGAAACTGGCACCATGACGTCTAATAGCGGGAACAAATACGAGGCGAAAGGCGGAGCTCCGCCTAGATGAAGAGGTTTGGATGAAATCGGTATATTTGGTGTTTCACGTTCGCCGTGACAAAAGGTCGGAGGACGTCAAGTTGATCGGCGCTTACTCGACCCGCGTAAGAGCGGAGGCGGCAATAAAGCGCCTGAAGAGACGTCCCGGTTTCGACCGATACCCCGACAGCTTTCACATCGATCGATATGAACTCGATCGCGACCATTGGGTAGAGGGGTTTGGTTAGCGGTTACTTCGCGCGCTTGGCCGTCACGTTCACCATGACCTTAACGTCCAGCGCGACCGACGTGCCGTTGGCAAAGTCGGGCCCCAGACCGACGCCGAACGCGAGCCGCTTCAGCACCGTCTCGCCCTTCATCACCGCAGTGTCGCCCGTGATGTCGAGCGTGAAGGGCAGGGTGATGTCCTTGCTGACGCCCTTGAGCGTCAATTTCGCCGCCGCCTCATACTTGTTGCCGCCTTTGTGCGCGAAGGAAGTCGTCTGAAACACCGCCTGCGGAAAGTCGAGAATGTTGAACCAGGCGGGCTTCAGCAGCATCGCGTCGCGCTCGACGAGACCGGTCTTAGCTTCGTCCATCGGGATCGTGATCCTTGCCGACGAGTGAGCCAGGTCGTCGGTGCTGAACGAAATCTGCGACCCGAAGGCCTTGAACTTTCCCTTCACGACCGCGCCCTCGACCACGACCGCAAATTCAAGCGAACTCTTGGCCTGATCGACGTTCCACTTAACCGGCGCCGCGAACGCAGTAACGGCGGCACCAAACGAAGCGAGTGCAATCACAAAGAAACGCAGCATGGACAAACCTCTGTAGGAGCCGTCACGATTCCGCCATGACGACCAATGGGGCGATCACACCTTCGTAAACGGCAGCATCCTTCTGAACACCGTATCGCGATCGACGAAGTGGTGTTTCAACGCCGCCGCCACGTGCGCGATCAAGAGCAGGATCATGAGATTGCCGAGCAGCTCATGCGCCTCTTCAAAGAACTCGTGGGTATCGTGATCGGTTCCAACCGGCAGACTGGGCAGTTCCACCGCTCCGAACAGCATCGTGGGAATGCCCAGGCTCGACGACGATGCGACCGCCCATCCGGTCAGCGGAATCGCGAGCATCAACGCATAGAGCCCGAAATGGCTGATATGTGCGCCCCACCGCTGCCACGCGGGCATGCCCGCAGGCAGCGCCGGCACCGGATGCATGAGCCGCCAGCCGATCCGCGCGACGGTTAGCGCCAGCACGGTGATCCCGAACGACTTGTGCATCTGGTAGAGGAAGAACTTGTTCGGATCGCTGTTCGGCAATCCGTGCATATACTTGCCGACGATCAGCAGCGAGATGATCGCAAGCGCGATCAGCCAATGCAAAGTCATCGCCACGGTGCCGTAGCGCGTCGGCGCGTTCGAGGTCATCGGTCTATTTCTCCGCCAGAAGTTCCGTCTCGATGTAGAGCGTTACCTCATCGCCGATAAACGACCGCCACGCAACGTCAGGAAACGCGAAATCGGCATGGCGAAGCTTGGTTGTGGCGGAAAACCCGACGACATAGGTGTTCGCGAACGCGTGCATCTTGCCGCCGTTGAACGTGGTCTTCAGCGTTACGGGCTTCGTAACTCCGTGCAGTGTCAAATCGCCTGTGATCTCACCCTCGTTCTTGCCCGTGACTTTGATGCTCGTGGATTTGAACGTCGCCTTCGGAAACTTCGCGGTCTCGAAGAAGCTGTTCTTGAGTTCGCCGTCCAATTTGTCGCTCGGCGTGTCCAAGCTGTTCATATCGATTTCGATCGAAATCGAGCTCTTTTCCGGCTGTGCACCGTTGAACGCCATCGACCCGGCGGCAGTGTTGAACCGCCCGCAATAGTCGGCGATCTCGTTATGGCGGATACAAAACAGGATGCCTGTGTGCGAGGGGTCCAGCTTGTACTTGCCCTTTGGCGCCGCCTGCGGATTGGTTGAGGCATCGGCAAGCACCGGCGCGGCGGCGACCGCGAACACGCTTGCAAGAAGAGTCGAACGGAACATGTTGGGATTCCTCAACTGGGGGTGAATGTGGCCTCTATAAACGAGAGGCGTTTCCCGATAAACCTGGCGCGCTTGGCCAATAGCGATACGCACTCATTTTCATGACCTACCACGCACCCGTGAAGCAACTTCGGTTCGCACTCGACGCCGTCGCCAACTTGCGAAGGCTCTATGGCAACTCTGCCTACGGCGAGTTGAGCGACGACTTGATCGACGCTGTCCTCGAAGAGGCGGGCCGATTCGCAAGCGAAGTGATCGCGCCGTTGAACCGCACCGCCGACAAAGATGGCGCGCGCCTCGAAAACGGCAAGGTCATCCTGCCGGCCGGATTTGAGGCCGCCTACAAAAGCTTCGTCGCGAACGGCTGGAACGCGATAACCGGTCCCGTCGAATTCGGTGGTCAAGGCATGCCACACGCTGTGGGTGTCGCCGTGCAGGAGATGTGGCAGTCGGCGTCGATGGCGTTCGGCCTCTGCCCGTTGCTCAGCCAAGGTGCGATCGAAGCGCTGACCGCCCACGGTACACCCGAGCAAAAGCAAACCTATTTACCCAAGCTCGTCGAAGGCAGGTGGACCGGCACGATGAACCTGACCGAGCCGCATGCCGGCTCCGACGTCGGCGCGCTGAAGTCGAAAGCCGTGAAGCAGCCCGACGGGACCTACAAGATCACCGGCACAAAGATCTTCATCACCTGGGGCGAACACGACGCGGCGCAGAACATCATCCATCTCGTCCTCGCGCGATTGCCGGAAGCGCCGCCGGGGACGCGCGGCATCTCGTTGTTCCTGGTGCCGAAGTTCCTCGTGAATGCGGACGGCAGCCTCGGCGCCCGCAACGATCTCAGATGCGTCGGTCTCGAGCACAAGCTCGGCATCCACGGCTCACCCACCTGCGTGATGTCGTTCGGCGACAACGGCGGCGCCACCGGCTTCCTGATCGGCCAGGAGAACAAGGGCATGTCGGCGATGTTCACGATGATGAACGCCGCGCGCCTGAACATCGGCGTGCAAGGCGTCGCCATCGCCGAGCGCTCGTTCCAGCAAGCGCTGGCCTATGCGCGTGAGCGCCGCCAAGGCAAACCGTTCGGCTTGCAGCACGAAGTCTTGGAGATGTCGCCGATCATCTTCCATGCCGACGTGCGCCGCATGCTGCTCACCCAAAAGGCGATCGCCGAAGCGGGCAGGGCGATCTGTCTCGCGAACGCTATCGCGATCGACCTCGCCCGTCACGGCGAGAGCGCGGCCGAACGCGCCGCCGCCAAAGCGCGCGAAGAACTGCTGACGCCGCTCTCCAAAGGTTGGTCCACCGACATGGGCGTCGAAGCCGCCTCCTTGGGCGTGCAAGTCCACGGCGGTATGGGTTTCATTGAAGAAACCGGCGCGGCGCAGCACTACCGCGACGCGCGCATCACCCCGATCTACGAAGGCACGAACGGCATCCAAGCCATCGACCTCATCGGCCGCAAGCTCGGTCTCGACGGCGGCGAGGCGGTGCGCCGCTTCCTCGCCGAAATCGCCGACACCGCCGCGCTGTGCGAACACGCGAAGCGCGACGACCTGAAGTCGATCGGCCGCGAACTCGCCCGCGCCTTGAAAGCCGCCGACAGCGCGACCGCCTGGCTGCAGACGACGATGCGTTCGTCCCCGCAACGAGCGCTCCCCGGCGCGACACCTTACTTACGGATGCTGGGCCATGCAGCCGGCGCCCATTACCTCGCCCGCGGCGCTCTCGTTGCCGCCGAGCGCCTGGCGAAGAGTGACCCCGACACGACGTTCCTCGAAACCCGCATCGCCGTCGCCCAATTCTTCGCCGAGCAACTCCTACCCCAAGCCGAAGGCCTGCTCGGCCCCATCACCCGTGGCGCCGGAGGTCCGTTCGACCTAAGCGCCGACGACATCGGCTCCTAAGCAAAGAGCCGCCCGTGGGGCGGCTCTCTCGAAAGGCCCCAGCGTCATTTCACGCCGCAGCCGTCGCGTCCACTTGGCCATAGCGTTCGGCCAGTCGCCTCGCCGCCGGCTGATGCACGTTGACCTTGCTCAGATCGCCCTTGGCCCACGCCATCACTTTCTTGTCCATCACGGCGAACCACAGCGGCGGGATCGCGGCGAGGAGGTACATGCCGGGATACCCGTTCGGCAGACGCGGCAGGTCGGGGAAATCGCGCAGCGATTGATACGGACGCTGCGGATTGGCGTGGTGATCCGAATGGCGCTGCAGGTGGAACGTGATCAGGTTCGAGAAGATGTGGTTCGTGTTCCACGAATGGCGCGGCGCGACCGGCTCGTAGCGCCCGTTTTCGCGCTTCTGCCTGAGCAAGCCGTAGTGCTCCACATAGTTCGCCTGCGTGAGCCCATACCAACCGATGAAGTGGTGCGCCACGATGAAGGGCAGCACGATCCAACCGCACACCGCAACCAACACGGCCGCCGCCGCGAACGTGATTGAATAACCCTGAAGAATGTCGTTCTCGAGCGACCAGGCCGACTTGCCGCGCTTCGACATGCGCAAGGCTTCCTGCTCCCAGCCGCGGCGGAACGTGCCCGGCAGCTCGCGCGTCGCGAAGTGATAGATCGTCTCGCCCATGCGCGACGATGCGGGATCCTCCGGCGTCGACACCCACACGTGATGCCCGCGATTGTGCTCGATGCAGAAATGCGCATAGCCGCACACCGCGCAGGCGAGCTTGGCGAAGAAGCGGTCGACCGGGCTGTGCTTGTGGCCGAGTTCGTGCCCCGTCGTCAGGCAGCCGCCGTCGATCGTGCCAACGCCGATGATCAGCGCCAGGATCGACCACCACGGAAGCGCCTCGGTGCCGACGAGATAGGCCGTCGAGAGGAAGCTCACCCAGAACAGCGGCACCGACAGCATGCACAGCACGCGGTAGTAATTGTCCGACGCCATTGCCTCGACGACTGCGTCTGGCGGGTTGTTCGTGTCTTCGCCCAAGATCATGTCGGCGATCGGCACGACGCCGAACACGAACAGCAGTGGGACCAGCGTCCACAGCGTATTGCCGCCGCTCAGGAAATAGCCTGCGACCGCCAGGGGCGGCACCAGCGGCAGGAACAGCGAAAGGAAGTAGAGATAGCGCTTGCCGTCCACGTAACTGACGGTGCGTCCGTCTTCGGTGCGACCGGTAAAGGCCATAGGCATTTCCTCCTGAAAGAGCCCATTCCGGCTCGTTATGGGGAGAGCCTAAGCGAGGCCGCCCTGTTGCGCGCGCCAAAAATGTGGCATTTTGCGCCACGATGACCAAGGCAATTTCATCCGACCCCAGACGCGCGATACCGGCCCCGGCCGGCTACATCCGCTTCCTTGTCCGCCGGTTCGGACCCTCGCCGGCGCTGCGTGCGGAGTTGCTGAAGGGCACCGACATCGAGGAAGCCCGGCTGAACGATTCCGCCGCCGAAGTCACGCTGTTCACGTTCATCACGTTCAACGAAAACCTCTGCCGCCTGGTGGGCGAGGCCTGGCCCTTGGACGCAATCGCGGCGTTCAGCACCTCGATGCAAGGCGCGCTCGAAGTCGCGGTGCGCAGCGCGCCCACGATCGGCGACGCCCTCGACATCATCGCCCGCTTCGGTCACGTCCGTGCGCCGTTCCTGTCCCCTCGCGCCAAGCGTGAGGCAAAAGCGATGCGCCTCGTCCTTCGCCAGGGCGTCGCGATCTCCGACGCCGGTTGGCGCGCCTTGAGCTTGAGCGTCGCGCTCGGGATAGCGGGCATGTTGAGCGTGCTCACGGAAGGCGACACGCAAGGGCTTGAATTTGCCTTCCCGTGGCGCCCGCCGAAATACGCCGACCGCTTGCGCCAAGCTTTGCCAGGCACGTTGAAGTTTGCCGCACCCGACTTGGCGATCGCACTGCCGCACGACATCTGCCGCCGCGCCTCGCCCTTCGCCGACGCCGCCCTGCACGCGACCGCGCTCGCCGAGCTCGAAAACATCGCCCGCCGCATCCAGGGCGAAGACACGCTGGTGCTGCGCATCGAGCGCCTCATGAGCCGCCGCCGCGTGGGTCGCCTCACCGAGGACGAAGCGGCCGAGGAACTCGGCCTCTCGCGCCGCACGCTGGTACGCCGCCTGAGCGAGGGCGGCACGACGTTCCGAACCCTGCTCGACGCGCACCTGAAGGAGCGCGCCCGCCAAATGCTCGACGACGGCAAGTTCGCCCGCGACGAGATGGCCGACGCGCTCGGCTTCGAAGACCCGACGAGCTTTAGCCGCGCCTGCCGCAGATGGTTCCCGCGGTGACCTATCGCTCCCCTGTCGATTCCAGGGGCCTTCGTTCGTCCTTGACAAGGACGCACGCTCGCTCAACCACGGTGGAACTCATGAGACACGTACCTGCAGCTTTCGCTTTGATCTTCGCGCTGGTCGCTCAGCCGGCGGTCGCCCTCGACTGTCCCACGCCCTACCTGTGCTTCCTGAACGGCAACTGGGCGGCGGACGGCACGTCATTCGGCAAGCCTTCGCGCGTGACCATGCGCTGGGAGGCTGCACTCGGCGGCAAGTTCGCCCGCGTCGATTACCGCATCGAAACGAAGGGCGAGGGCGGCCAAGTCTTCGAAGGCGTCGGACTCTATCGACCGCTCAATGGTGGCGCATACGACGGCACGTGGTTCGACAGCCAGGGTGCGATGCACCCGCTCAAGGCCACGTTCACCGGCGAAAGTCTCACGACCTATTGGGGTGTGAAGGGCAAGGCTTACGGCCGCACGGTCTACAAGCTTGTGCGCGCCTACGATCAGGTTGAAGTCGTCGACGCGATCCTGGATAAGAAGGGCGTCTGGCGCGAGTTCTCGCGCAACACGCTCACGAAAATGGAGTGATCATGTCCCTCAAAGGCCGCGTCGCCCTCAAGGCGCGCCTGTCGGCGGCTCCCCAGGTGCTATAAGTCTGGAAGATATCCACAAAATTTGGCGTTAGGACCTTGGGGCGCGAAATGCTTCTCAGAGCGCCCGTTCGACGCTCCAGCACGCGAGATGTGGAGCCACAACGACACGCCGACCGAACGCTTTTCAACAAAACTCGTCGCGGGGGCAAAAAAGCGGTCAACCTAACCCTCTCAAAACAAACGAGAATATTGTGGGGGGTAAAGGGGGCCTTAACGGGGGGGATAACCCCCTTAAGCAATGAGTCATAAGCTAGAAGTCAATAGCCATAAGCAAAGCAGCAGCAGCGCTGCGCCCGCGACTTTGCCGAATGCAATCTCGCCAGCCGCTCGCGCATCACCGCGAACTTTCGAGCGCGGTGTGCTACGATGCGAACCATCAGCCATCACCGAACTGGAGCGCCCCCAATGCCCCTCAAAGGCCGCATCGCCCTCGTCACCGGCGCCAGCCGCGGCATCGGCCGCGCGATCGCGCTGGGTCTCGCCGCCGACGGCGCCGACGTCGCCGTCAACTACCGCCGCGAAGAGGCGGAAGCCCAAAAAGTCGTCGCCGAAATCAAAGCGCTGGGCCGCAAGGCCGCCGCCTACCAGGCCTCGGTCGACAACATCGACGAAGATGCCGCAATGCTTGAGCGCATCAAGAAAGAACTCGGGCCCATCTCGATCCTTGTCAACAACGCCGGTATCGCAAGCCGCGGCAACACCGTCGCCGACACCGATCCCGGCGAAATGCAACGCGTGCTCGGCGTGCACGCACTGGCGCCGTTCTATCTCTCGAAACTCGTGCTGCCGCAGATGCGTGGCCAAAAGCGTGGCGACATCATCGTCATCTCCTCCGTCGCGACGCTGGGTTACGCCGGCCGCGGCAGCCCCTACAACATGGGCAAAGCCGCGGGCGAAGCGCTCGCCTACACGCTGGCGAAGGAGGAGAAGGGCAACAACATCTACGTCAACGTCGTCGCCCCGCCGCTAACAGACACCGACATGGGCCAGCGTCTCGCGAAGTCGCGCGGCGTCGCGGCGATCCACGACCTCGACAAGCAGTCTCCCTTCGGCCACGTCTGCGCGCCCGAAGACATAGCCAACGTCGTGCGCTACCTCGTCTCGCCGTTGAACACCTATGTGTCCGGCGAAAAGATCACGGTCCACGGCGCCGCCGACCGCGCAGGTTTCGCTTGAACCACTCTCGACAGCCGCGTCGTTCCATGATCATTTCGGCGCATGACGGCTGAAGCAAGCCCGGCGGGGGCGCGAAATAGGTTTCTGGACGGGGTCGAACGCTTGGGCAATTTACTGCCCGATCCCGTCTTCATTTTCATTTGGATCATTCTCGCGGTCGTCATCGTGTCCGTGATCGGCGCGATGGCGGGTTGGACGGCGACCAACCCCGTCACCGGCGAAGTGCTCGTCGCAAAAAGCCTGCTGACGGAAGAGAACCTGCAGAAGCTGTTCGTCGAGATGCCGAAGACCTACACCGGCTTCACGCCGCTGGGCCTGGCGCTGACCATAATGATAGGCGCCGGCGTCGCCGACCGCAGCGGGCTCTTCTCATCGCTCCTTCGCGCGGGCTTGAGCGGCGTGCCGAAAGCGTTGCTCACCCCCACCGTCATCGTGCTCGGCATGATGACGACCCATGCCGTCGATGCTGGCTATCTGGTTTACATCCCACTTGCCGGCGTGATCTTCGCTGCAGCCGGGCGCCACCCTGTCATGGGCATCGCAGCCGGCTTTGCCGGCACCGGCGTCGGCCTTTCCGGCAATCTCTTCCCGGGCCAATACGACGTGCTGATCTTGGGCATCACCGAAACCGGCGCGCGCATCCTGGTGCCGGATTGGACGATGAACCCGCTCGGCAATTGGTGGTTCAGCTTGACGGCGGCGTTCGTCTTTACCGCACTCGGCTGGTTCGTCACCGAACGCATCATCGCGCCAAGGTTTGGCGAATGGAAAGGCGACGGCGCCAAGGCCGAACTCGCCGCCGCGGCGTTGACACCGGAGGAACGCCGCGGCTTGCGCAGGGCGGGCCTCGCCGCGCTGGGCGTGGTGGCGCTCTTCGCCTGCCTAGCGCTATGGCCCGGCTTCACGCCGCTCTACGACGAAGCGGCCGAAGGATCGCAACGCCTCACCCCGTTCTATCGCAGCCTGACCGCAGGCTTTTTCTTATTGTTCATCTCATGCGGTTGGGCGTACGGCGCGGCCACGGGGGCGATCAAATCGCATCGCGATATCGTCGCGATGATGGGCAAGGGCCTCGAAGGCATGGTGCCCTATCTGGTGCTCGTCTTCTTCGCCGCGCACTTCGTGGCGATGTTCGGCTGGTCGAACCTGGGGCCGATCACCGCGATCGTCGGCGCCGAGCAGTTGCGCGCGATGAATGCGCCGCCGGCGCTGCTGCTACCGATGCTCGCAACGATGTCGTCCTGGCTCGACTTCCTCATCGCTTCAGGCTCGGCGAAGTGGACCGCGATGGCGCCGGTTGCGACACCGATGATGATGTTGCTCGGAATCTCGCCGGAAATGACGACCGCCGCCTATCGCGTCGGCGACTCGGTGACGAACCTGATCTCGCCGCTGAACGCATACTTCGTTCTGACCCTGACGTTCTGCCAGCGCTGGGTTGCGGACTTCCGTTTGGGCTCGCTGCTCGCCGTCATGCTGCCCTACGGCATCGCCTTCTTCCTCGGCGGCATGGTGCTCACCGCAACCTGGGTCGCACTCGAGATCCCTGTCGGCCCCGGTGCACCGGTCGCCTATGAGGTTCCGGTCGCTCGGCCCGCCGCGCCGTAAGGTGGTTGCACGCGCGAATCCCCTCGTCGCAAATAAGCGCGAGCGAGGTGATTCGTGCCCGATCAGACTTACAACCTAAACGGCGCTTTCAAGCCTACGACGAAGCGCCGTGCCGATCTCGACGGCCCGGACTTCTTCCCGACCCCGGCCTGGGCGACGCAGGCGCTGGTCGAGAACGAACGCTTCGACGGCACGATCTGGGAATGCGCCTGCGGTGACGGCGCCATGGCCCGCGTTCTGGAAGGAGCGGGCTACAAAGTGCGCGCAACCGATCTCTATGCGCGTGGCCATGGCGAAGACGGCGTCGACTTCCTGAAGAGCACACGTAAGGTCGACAACATCGTCACGAATCCGCCCTACAACGTCGCCGAAGCTTTCGTCGCGCAAGGCCTGAAACTCGCGCGGCACAAGTTCGCGCTGCTGCTGCGGCTCGCCTTCCTCGAAGGCGCGAACCGCGCGAACACGATCTTCCTGAAGCATCCGCCGTCGCGCGTGTGGATCTTCTCCGAACGCATCACGTTCTACATGAAGGGCGCGGAGCGGGCAGGCAGCGGCACGACCGCCTACGCCTGGTTCGTCTGGGACAAGCACGCCAAGGGCCCGACCGAACTCAAATGGTTCAAGCCGGGCATCAAAGCTCGCGTCACTTCACCTTCAACTCCCGCTCGATCCGCCGGTCGGGAATGAACCAGACCGCGGCGACCAGCGAATAGAGCGCGAAGCCGGCGTAACTGTTCACGAATGAAACCGCGATGCCCGCTGCATAGATCGCAAGCGATGCATAGCCTTTGACGTCGTTACCGATCGCGGCACCGATTGTCGAGCCCGCGCCGTGCGATGCGATCAATACGCGCGCCAGAATCGTGTACGCAATCGCTGCCATGAACAACACGCACCCATAGAGCGCGACCGGCAAGGTCTCGAAGTGGTTCTCGCCGACCCACCCTGTCATGAACGGAAACAGCGACAGCCAGAATAGAAAATTCAGGTTCGCCCACATGACGCGCCCATCGACCTTATGCACCGCATGCCAAAGGTGGTGGTGGTTGTTCCAGTAGATGCCGACATAGATGAAGCTGAGCACGTAGCTGACGAACTTCGGCCAGATCGGCGCCAGCGCGTCCAGCGTCGCCCCGTGCGGCGGTTTCATTTCCAGCACCATGATCGTGATGATGACGGCGATGACGCCGTCGCTAAATGCTTCCACCCGGCCCTTGCCCATACGGTTTCCCTCTCGAATCGCGCGCGGCTCTCGCAACACCTTGAAATAAAGGGTGAATCACACCCGGCGCTATGCCTGTTTGCGTCATGCCGCAGTGCAGCATAGCCTGTGACCCGACAGACATCGGAATCGAGCAGTCATGACGATCACCCTGGACGGCGTTGAGGCGCCGATGCGCGAGCGCGACGGCCTCAAATATCCGTTCGATGCGAAGCCCGAATCCGGTCAGACGATCGAGGTCTCGCCGGGCATCCACTGGATTCGTCTGCCGCTGCCGTTCCAGCTGAACCACATCAACGTCTGGCTGCTGGAAGACGGCGACGGCTGGACCGTGGTCGACACCGGCATCGCCTCGAGCGCCGCGAAGGATATCTGGCGCCAGGTCCTCGCGAACAAGGGCGGCAAGCCGGTGAAGCGCGTGATTGTCACGCACTTGCATCCCGACCACGTCGGCCTCGCCGGCTGGTTCGCAAAGAAATTCGAAGCGCCGCTCTACATGTCGCGCACCGACTATCTGCTCTGCCGCACGCTGGTGATGGACACCGGCCAGCCGGCGCCGGAAGACGGCGTGCTGTTCTACAAGGCCGCCGGCTTCCACGACGAGGCGCTGGAGGATTACCGCAAGCGCTTCGGCGGCTTCGGCATGGGCATTCACAGCCTCCCGCAATCGTTCCACCGTCTGGTCGACGGCCAGGAGATTGTGATCGGCCGGAACAAATGGCGCATCGTCGTCGGCCGTGGCCACGCGCCGGAGCACGCTTGTCTCTGGTGCCCGGAGAAGAAGCTGATGATCTCCGGCGACCAAATCCTGCCGCGTATCTCATCGAACGTCAGCGTCTTCCCGACCGAACCCGAAGCAAACCCGCTGCAAGAATGGCTCGACAGCTGCGCCATGCTGAACAAGCTCATCCCCGACGACACGCTGATCTGCCCAGCGCACAACGAACCGTTCTACGGCGTGAAGACGCGCATGACCCAACTGATCGACGATCACGAAGACGGCATGAGCAAGCTGCTCGAACTCTGCGCGACGCCCAAGCGCGCCGTCGACGCCTTCCCAGCTCTCTTCCGCACGAAGATCACAAGCGGGAACTACGGCATGGCCACCGGCGAAAGCCTCGCCCACCTGAACTGCCTCATCGCCCGCGGAAAGATCAAACGCACAAGAGACGCGAACGGCGTGGATTGGTATAAAGCCGCTTAAGCCCGCGCAACCACGGGGGAGCAAGCCATGTTCCCAGAAGACTATCCGCGAACTTGGTCGGAGATGTCCTTCGAATTCAAGGGCATGTTCGCTTACCACCTATCGATCACCGTGATGGTAATCGCCAGCGGATGGCTTACGCCGATCGAGGAGACTCTCATCGCCGCCGCTTTGATGCTCGCGATCGCTGTCGCCTCGTTCATCCGCCGCCTTCGCCATGAGTGGCACTGGCAAGGTGTCACGGCCTTGCGCGCAGCCGGTGCGGTCTTAGTCGCGGTGTTGACGGGTTACTTCCTGTTCGCGACATCCGGACTGGCGCTGCAGGCGCAAGGTCTCGAGCTCGACCGCCCCTACGCGTGGAGCCCATTCATTCTCGCAGGGCTTGGCATTGGCGTGTTCATAGTGCTCAACGTGCTTCGCATCACCCATCTTTCCGAAAAAGCGTTCCGCGAAGAGTGCGGTGACCAAGGGCTCCAACCGCAACCCGCGCCTCCACCCGAGCCACGCTGGAAAGTGATCACGAAATACGTGTTCATCGCGGCATTTCTTGCGGTGTGGTTGGAGGGTGTCACCTTCTTCTATGTCTACGACCGTACAATACGCGCGGGTTCACCGACGCCGACCGTCGAGCGATCCGTTGCCTTCAAGAACAAGGGCGTGACCGTCTACATCACGTCGGCTGAGAAGCAGCTGATCGACCAACTGCAACGGTTCATGTTCGTCGGCATTCCTGCGGTCATGGCGGCGTCGGTCTTCCTACATTTCGTGCTCAAGATACGCATCTCGTTTCTGCGATAGCCCAGGCAAGGATCATTCTTTCGCGACTTCGCGTGAGACCCCTCTACTTTCCCGTCATCGGATTGAGCGTCGGCACCGCATCGCGGAACTCTCGATCGTTGAGTGTCACGACGGTGCAGCCATTGGCGGCGGCCGTTGCCGCAATGATCATGTCTGTCGTGCTGCGCGGCCGTCCCGCTTGTGTGCCCTCGCGCATCAGCCTCGCCCACTCGCGAGCTGCCCGCTCTTCAAAGGCGAGAATGCGCCCAGCGAACGACTTCAGCGGTCCTGCAGGGCCGTGAAACCAACTCTCCAGCGCTTGGCGCTTCCGTCCCGGAGCCCGCTCCAACACGCCGCGTTCGATCTCGGCTAAAGAAAAGGAAGAAATGAACAGGTGCTCGTCGTGTTGATCGAGCAACCACTGTTCCACCAGGCTCGACGGCGAGACTTTAGTGCCCTCACTCAGGATGGTTGTGTCGAGAAGAAACCTCATCCGAGGTCGATTTTCCGGCCTGGGTCGAACGGCCGCTCGATGTACCAATCAACGCCTACAAGCGGCGACGACCTCAGCCATCGCCACACCCCGCCTTTCGCGCCGTGTGCAGGCGCGAGCTTCTGGCCGAGTTCGTCCCTAAGCCGTTGAGCCGCTTCATCCTCGGCCGCAAGCCGGGTAGCCAGCGCACGAATGAGCTCCTTGTCGCGAACAAGACCGCGAACCTCAAAGCGAGCCATCCCGCGCAACCGCATCGCGCGGCGATTCTTTGCGACGGCCCGATACACAGCGGACTTTTCTTTGAAACCTTTGGACATAACCGGCTATATAACCGGTTATACTTCGGTTGTCAACACTTGGCGCGTGCTCGCCGCCGGTGTAGGGGTGGCGCAACACCACGAGACTCACCCCATGTCCCTCAAAAACAAAACCCTCTTCATCACCGGCGCGAGCCGCGGCATTGGCCTGGCGATCGCGCTCCGCGCCGCGCGCGACGGCGCCAACATCGCGGTCGCGGCCAAGACTGCCGACCCGCACCCGAAACTCCCCGGCACGATCTACTCCGCCGCGAAAGAGATCGAAGCGGCGGGCGGCAAGGCGCTGCCGCTCGTCGTCGACGTGCGCGATGAGGCCAACGTCGCCGCAGCGATCGAGCAAACGGCCCAAAAATTCGGCGGCATCGACATCTGCATCAACAACGCAAGCGCGATTCAGCTCACGCCCACCACGATGACCGACATGAAGCGCTACGATCTGATGCACCAGGTCAACACGCGCGGCACATTCATGGTGTCAAAGTATTGCGTGCCGCACCTGAAGAAGGCCGCGAACCCGCACATCCTAAACCTCTCCCCGCCGCTCGATATGTCGGAGAACTGGTTCGCCAACCACGTCGCCTACACGATGGCGAAGTACGGCATGAGCATGTGCGTGCTCGGCATGGCGGGCGAGTTCCGCGCCGACGGCATCGCGGTCAACGCGCTCTGGCCGCGCACCGGCATCGCGACGGCGGCGATCCGAAACGCACTCGCGGGCGACGAAGGCATGAAGATGTGCCGCACGCCCGAGATCATGGCCGACGCCGCCCATGTGATCCTGACGAAGCGCGCGCGTGAGTTCACCGGCAACTTCTGCATCGACGACACGCTGCTCTACGAAGCGGGCGTGCGCGACTTCGACCAATACCGCGTCGACCCGACGAAAGACCTGATGCCCGACTTCTTCGTGCCGGAATCGTCGAAGCCGCCCGTGAGTTTGAAGGCGGCGCGGAGCGCTTGAGCATGGAATCGCTCTATCTCATCGCCATCATCGTCCTTGTCCTCACGGCTGGCTGGCTGTTGCAGAAATGGCAGGAGGCGCGCCGCGAAAAGTTCATTCGCGCCTACATGTTCCCCGACGGTCTTCTCGCTAAGCTCGGCAAGCAACGCTCGAACATCGGCCGCAAGGAACAGCAGCTCGTTGCCCGTGCATTGCGCCAATTCTTCCTGGCCCACTTAAAGAGCGGCCGAAAATTCGTCTCGATGCCGAGCCAAATCGTCGACGACCTCTGGCACGAGTTCATCCTCTACACCCGCCAGTACGAAGCGTTCTGCAACGGCGCCTTCGGTAAGTTCCTGCATCACACGCCGGCGATCGCTCTCTCCGCCGACAAGCAGAACAACACGGGCCTTCGCCGCGTTTGGCGGTACGCGTGCCTGGAGGAAAACATCAACCCCCTCACGCCGACCCGTCTGCCGCTTCTCTTCGCGCTCGACGAAAAGTTGAAGATCGAAAACGGCTTCCGTTATGCCGCCGATTGCAGCGGCTTCAAACGCGAAGGCGCAGACAAGAACGCGACCGGCGGCACACCCCACTGCGGCGGCGACTTTTCAAGCACGAGCTTCGACGGCTCCACCGACGGCATATCCGAAGGCAGCGACGGCGGAGGTGACGGCGGCGGCGACGGCGGAGGCTGCGGTGGCGGCTGCGGCGGCGGGGACTAGCGCACCTGCTTCGGCGCCTGCGAAAACACGGCAAAGGCGATCGCCACCGCCGCTAGAATAACAACGTCCCAAATGCAAACATCGCCGTACCGATAGAACGGCAAGTACCGGTCGAACCCATAGCGATCGATCACGAATTCCGCAATCAACACCCACGTGTTCAAGACGGCCAACGCCGACGCAAGCCTGACCCAAAGGGGCATCTGATGAAAATGAAGCCGGTCCAACAGCGATCTCCCGAAAATGAGCGCACGCGCAAGGCTGCAACTTCAACCGCGCTTCAAGTCAAGGGACGGTTCACGATCGGCGCGCTCGCCAATGCCACCGGTCTGCGCGCAAGCGCCATTCGCTACTACGAGCGCTTGGGTCTCCTGCCGGCGGCGCCGCGCCGCCATGGCTGGCGCGACTACGGCCCAGACGATGTGCGCCGCGTAAGGCAGCTCGTCGCCGCCCGCGCCCTAGGCTTCTCGCTGCGTCAGGTGAAGGCGCTGAGCGCCACACTCACCGATCGCGCGGCATTGGTCACAAGCCTCGCGGCCAAAGCGGCAGACCTCGACGCGCGCATCGCGTCGCTCCGGCGCTCCCGCACAAAGATCGCAACGCTCATCGGCTGCGAGTGCAAAGACGCGAAATCTTGCGAGCGAATATGAGCCCCCGGGCAGCTGGCACCGCGCCCGCCATCCGCATCGCCCGCGTCGATGAACGCGAGCGCCTGATCGAGCTGCAGCGCCGCGCCTCGCTCGCGAACGAAGGCGACCGCGCGCTGGTGCTCGCAAACCCGGACATCGTCGACATCCCGCGCGCGCAGCTCGAAGATGGCTGCGTCCTGGTCGCCGAGCGCGATGGCATCACGCTCGGCCTCGCGGTCGTGCTCCCGCGCGACGACGGTGCTGCCGAACTCGACGGCCTGTTCGTCGAGCCCTCCGCTTGGCGCCAAGGCATCGGCCGCCATCTGGTCGACGCCGCCGGCGCGCATGCGCGCACGTTGGGCGCCGCAGCCCTCCACGTCATCGCGAACCCGCACGCCGGCACATTCTACGACACCTGCGGCTTCGAGCCCTTAGGCGAAGTCAAACTCCAATTCGGCTCCGGCCTCGCGATGCACAAGCCGCTTCCGCAGATAACGTAGGCGCTACGCCTCCGGAATAGGCTCGTGCGGCTCGTATCCCTTGAGCGCCTTGTACGAAAAGCTCATGAGCGCAACCGCAAGCGCGGTGAAGAAGATGTACATGAACAGGAATGCCACCCACATCACCGACGCGATCGGTCCGATGATCGCGTCGAGCTGGTGCCTCACCTTGTCTCGATCGGCCGCTAGCTTCGCATCGTCGTCGTCCACAGCGATTTCCGGCACCGCCACGTCCGGTGGCGGCGTCGCTGGTGCAGGCGCGACCGGTGCCGCAGGTGACGCCGGTTGTTGCGGCTGAGCTGGCGCCGCAGGTAAAGCAGGCGCCGCCGGTGCAACGGACGGCGCAGGTGCGGCGCCAGCAGGCTCTTGCGCTGGGGCCGGGACCTTCGGTGCTTCCGCTTCAGGTAAGGCCGGCGCGGTGATGGCCGGAACCTCAGGCAGCGCCGCCTTCATCTTGTTGGTGTAATACCAATACGCGCCGACAGCCGGTACCAAAATGAGAAGGTAGATCCAAACGAACGTCAGGAAGAACGCACCGATCAGTCGCCACACATTGCCGTGCGTTATCTGCCAGGGTTCGCTTGGAGAAATCCTGTTCGTCGCCACGACAGCCGGCGGCCACACCGCAAGCCGTAGGCTGACATAAATGATGAGCACATACGCCACGAAGTAGAAGGTGAGAAACACCGTCAGCGCGCCGCCGCCCATGGCGCCGCTGATGGACTGGAAGGCCAAGCGCGGATCATCGATGATCTTTTGGAACATCCCGACCGGGTCGCCGCCTGAGATAAACAGCACGAACGGTGCGATAACCGCTGCAAGGATCCCAAGGACAATGAGGGCGGTCAGTACGCCCATCAGGGCGTAGAGGAATTCGGTCTTGCCGAAGGCGAAGTTGAAAAACTGGCCCGGCCTGCGGTCGCCGAACAGAATGACGCGATGAATAGAGACGGCGACGGCCGCCAGTGCGATCGTTTGCAGAACAAGATTTGCGACGTTGAACGCAACGATTCTCTCGAGAACGAGTGCGACGGTGAGCGGGTTGGGCAATCCGCGCAACGTCTCACCGTCGATCTGCATGATGTAAGCGCTCAACCCGATCTGGGCGGCGAACAACGCGACGATCGGGAACCAAGCCAACCGGAAAATCGTGAAGCAGTTCCACAGCGTAAAGCCGATCGCACGCCCCGCAACGCGGAACACTGGCAACTTGTTCATCGTCTCGTCCCCCACGCCCCCCGGCGCGGGCCCAATCAGGCATCCGAAGCGATGCAACAGTCAAAGGGGCGCAAGCACCGCGATGCGGTTAACGCGGCGCAGCACAACTGGCGCACGATTTTCAACCGGCAAACGCATCCACATACGCACTCAGCGCCGCGGTCCCGCCCGTATGCAGGAACACCACGGGCTGCTTGGCGTGGAACGCGCCTTTGCGCACCTCGCCGATGAGCGCCGCCATCGCTTTGCCGGCATACACCGGATCGAGCAACAAGCCCTCCGTCCGCGCCACAAGCTCCACCGCCTCGCGCATCGCATCGGAGGCAATGCCGTAACCCGCACCCTGATAGCCGTCGATCACCTGCACGCGCGGCGACACGTCGAGCAGCGGTATGCCCATCAAATGCAACGTCTCGATCGCCAGCGCATGGACCGTTTCGGCGATGTCCGCGCCATGCTTCTTATACACGTTCACGCCCATGATCCGCGTCGCACTGTCGGCAAGCGTCGCGCCCGCGACCAACCCGGCCTGCGTACCGCCGCTCGACGAGCCATGCACGATCGCATCCACGGTGATGCCCATCGCCTCGGCTTGGCCCTCGATCTCGTTGAACGCATCGACATAGCCGAGCGAGCCCACCGCGTTCGAGCCGCCGATCGGCACCACATACACCCCGCGGCCCGCCTGCGAATGCGCAGCGGCCGCCGCCTGAAACGCCGCGCTCGCCGCCTTGTCGTCCTTCACGACATGAACCCGCGCACCCAACAACCCGTCGAGAAGCACATTGCCCGACTGCCCGTACGCCGCGCTGTCGCGCGCCACCATCTCGATCAAGATCAGATCGCACGGCAGTCCGAGCTTCGCCGCCGCCGCTGCGGTCTGCCGCGCATGGTTCGACTGCACCGCCCCAAACGTGACGACGGCCCCAGCCCCTTGCGCCAAAGCTTCACCCATCAAAAACTCAAGCTTGCGCGTCTTGTTGCCCCCGGTCGCCAGCCCCGTGCAGTCGTCACGCTTCACATAAAGGGCAGGGCAGCCAGGCCCGAGCGCCGCCCGCAACCGCCCCATCGGCTCAAGCGGCGTCGGCAAATGCCCAAGCGAAACGCGGGGAAAGCGAGAGAGGTCCATGACGCGGCTCATCGAAAGGGTTGGAGCGCGGCGCGCCCGTATGGCATCCCTATAGCATGACCGCCGATATCGTCGTCCAAGACCGCGAAGAGCTCATCTACCTCCTGTGCGAGGCGGCGGAGTTCGAGCATGCCGTGATGTGCACCTACCTCTACGCGATGTGGTCGCTGAAGCGGGAGGAGGCCGAGGGCGTCACGAAGGCGGAGCTCGCGGCGATCGAGCGCTGGCGCCTCTTACTCCGCCAGATCGCGCGCGAGGAGATGCTGCATCTGGCCCTCGTCAACAATATGCTGACCGCTCTGGGGTCGGCGCCGCATCTTTGGAAGCCGGAGTTCCCCGTCCGCCCCGGCCGCTTCCCGGCCGACGTGGTGATGAAGTTGATGCCGTTCTCCCCGGCCGCCCTCGACCACTTCCTCTATATCGAGCGTCCCGAAGGCGTCGCGATCCCGGACGGCGCCGGCTTCGAGCACGCGCACTACCACCGCGTCGCGCGCGCCGATCTGCTCTCGCCCGCGTCGCAGGACTACGTCAGCCAAGGCCACCTCTATCACGGCATCATCAACGGCTTTGCCCGGCTGACCGAAACCTGCGGCGGCGAGAAGCGCGTCTTCGTGGGTCATGGCGACGCGCAAGTCGGCGCCGCCGAATTCGGTCTGCCCGGCCTCTTCAAGGTCACGAACCTCGACACCGCCCGCCGCGCGATCGAAGAGATCGTCATACAAGGCGAAGGCGCACCCGCGCACAGCGAAACCTCGCACTACGCCAAGTTCGCCGCGATCAAGGCTGAGCTGGCGCACATGAAGGCCGCGCGCCCTGATTTCGAACCCGCACGCAACGTGGCGGCAAACCCGACGCTCGGCGAGCCGCACGCCGACCTCACGCCGATCGCCGACCCCACGGCGGCAAAGGTTGTCGATCTCGGCAATGCGATCTACGCCCTGATGATGCGCGCGCTGGCGCAAGTGTTTTCACCCGCGCCGCTCCCCGCCGAGCTGCGCACCGGCCTCGCCGTCGGCTCGACGGAACTGATGTACGCTCTCCAAATGGTCGGCGAAGCGGCGACGAAATTGCCAACCGGCAGCGGCACCACGGCTGGCCTCACGTTCACGCTCCCGCGCTCCGCCGGCCAGCTCGTGCAAAGCTGCGCCAGCCAAATCTTGAGCGAGCGCACGCAGGAACTGGCCGACGCGGCGACCGCACTCGAACGCCACGCCGCGCTCGCTGGTGTCGGCGAGCGCCTCGCCAAACTCGCCAAACGCTTCGACACGCTGCACGACCGCTACGAAGAACACATCGCTCTCACGGTGGAAGCAACGGCGCGCGCCAAGCCGAAGCCCATCGTCGAAGACAAGCCCGGCGACCCGAACGTCGCCCACACGAAGGACATCACCGTCCGCTTCGACACGAAGCGCTGCATCCACTCGCGCCACTGCGTGCTGGAGGCGCCGAAAGTGTTCCGCGCCAACACGCCGGGCACCTGGATCCACCCGGAAGCGGCCACGATGGAACACCTCGTGCGCGTCGCACAGAACTGTCCGTCGGGCGCCATCACCTACGACCGCCACGACGGCGGCCAGGCCGAGCGCGCGCCGGACGTCAACGTCGTGCGCGTCCGCGAGAACGGCCCTTACGCCGTCAACGCCGCCGTCACGATGAACGACGCAGCACTCACCCGCGCCACGCTCTGCCGCTGCGGCCAGTCGAAGAACAAACCGTTCTGCGACAACTCCCATATCGCGGCCAAGTTCGCCGCCACCGGCGAACCCGAAACGATCGCCAGCGACCCGCTCGAATTCCGCGGCGGCGCGCTCACCATCGACCCGCTGCCCGATGGCCCGCTCCAGCTCATGGGCAACGTCGAAATCTGCGCCGGCACCGGCCGCACGGTCACCCGTGCCCAAAACGCCCGCCTCTGCCGCTGCGGCGGCTCGAGCACCAAGCCGTTCTGCGACGGCACCCACGCGCGCATCGGCTTCAAAAGCTAGGCGCACGCCGCGTCTCGGTTTCCGAACGATCTGTCGACTGTGATCGATCTCAGCAAGGTTTCATTTACACTCTTGTCCGAAACTGCGACGAGAATTGCGAAATTCCAGGAAAATAGTGACCAACAGGAGATCGCTGGGTATGCGCTCTAACATTCTCGCCGTGCTTGCCGCGGGGCTTATCGCCGCCGGCGCCGCCTATGCCGCTTCACCGATGTCGGTCGTCACCACGATCGAAAAGGAAATCGTCGTCAAAGACAGCAAAGGCGCGGTCAAAGTCACGCGCGTGCCGGCAGCAACCGTCGTGCCCGGCGACACCGTCGTCTACACATACCACCTGAAAAACGCCGGCAAGGCACCCAGTGAAAACATTATCGTCGTTGCGCCGATCCCCGCGCAGCTGAAATACATCGACAAAAGCGCGCAAACCCAAACGGCGATTGTCACGTTCTCGGTAGATGCGGGCAAATCCTTCGCCGACGCCGCCAAGCTTCAGGTGACCGGTCCCGACGGCAAGCGCCGCCAGGCGGAAGCGGGCGACTACACCCACATCCGCTGGGTGCTGAGCGTCCCTGTCGAGGGCGGAACGACCCGCGATGTCGCCTTCCGCGCCGTCCTTAAATAGCAGTCCCGGATACTCAACTCGTTTGAACCTTAGCGCGCCCGCAATCGTGGGCGCGCTTTTTTACGTGTCCCCGTAACGTCGGGTTCACATACCTCGCGCGCAACGGCACCAGCGCCGGCGACAAAACCGCCCAACGCCGCCATCGGTAAACTTGGACTAAATCAACGTCACGCCTCTCTTATCGTCCGCGCCGTGCATTAGCTTTCTGTTCACCACTGTGGACCCGGAACTGCGCCGAATCGTGTCGTTTAATAACCGAATTTTAGTAGCACTCGTGAGATTTTTACCGTTATGGCGCGGCCTTTAAGCGTCAAAGCTCACACACGGGTTCAACAAACAATGAAATCACACCACGTAAGGCTGTCGCGCTGGCTGACCGCGGCAGTCCTCGCAACCGCGGCGTTTCTGACGCCGCAGTCTGCCCAAGCTGCCGGCACAGTCGCCGGCACGACGGTAACGAACACGGCGACGGTCAACTTCGACGTCGGCGGCGTTCCGCAAACCGCCGTTCAAGGTGTCGCGACCTTCGTGGTCGACGACAAGGTCAACCTGACCGTCACGAACAACTCGGGCGCGACGGTCGTTCCCGGTTCGACGAACCAGGTTCTGGCCTTCACGCTGCAGAACACCGGCAACAAGACGCACGGCTACTCGCTTGCGGCTTCGCTTGGCGGCGGCATCACGATGAACAACGTCCGCATCTATCGCGACGTGAACGGCGACGGCAACTTCGACGTTGGCGACACGCTCTACACGGGTGGCACGAACTCGGGCGACCTCGCCCCGGACGCGACCGCGCGTTTCTTGATCGTGGCTGACACGCCGGGCACCGCCACGAACGGTCAGGTGTCCAACTACCGTTTGATCGCGACCACGCTGAACGCTGGCACGACGACGGTTACGGCGCATGACAACGCCATCGTCGACGACAAAGACACGCAGCAAGTCGTGTTCGCCGACACCGCGGGTCCTGCGGACGCCAACCGTGACGGTGCTCACTCGGCAACGGGCACGTACACGGTTTCGACCGCGACGCTGACCGTTGCGAAGACGTCGACGGTCATCTCCGATCCGTTCAACGGCGTGACGAACCCGAAGCGTATCCCGGGCGCGGTTGTCCGTTACTCGATCGTGGTGACGAACTCCGGTGCGGCGAACGCGACGAACGTCGTCGTGCGCGACGGCATCCCGGCGAACACCACCTATGCGGCCAGCACGATCACGCTGAACGCAGTCGGTCAGACCGACGCAGGCGGCGACGACTCGGGTGACATGGGTGCGACGAACCCGGGCGAAGTGACCGTAGCGGTCGGCGCTCTGGCGAGCGCTGGTGGTTCCGCCACCGTCACCTTCGACGTCACCGTCAACTAACAGCAGTAAGCCGAAGCGCAACTGCTAAGCAGAGTAGGGCCGTGGGCAAACACCTGACCTTCATCGGAATGGTGTTGCTCGCGGCCCTGTCGCTTATAGCGGCGGCTGTCGCCGCCCCGACCACGCCCCCCGGCACGGTCATCTCCAACATCGCCCAAGTCGACTTCACGCTCGGCGGCCTCTCGTTCAGCGAGTGGTCGAACGAGGAAAACTTCGCCGTCGTGGCCGCCGGCATCGGCAGCGGCCCCACCGATATGCGCATCACCAAGCGCGCGAGCCGCATCGTCGCCGGTGTCGGCGAAGTCGTGATGTATACGCTGCGCGTCGACAACATCGGCGCCGACGCGACGAACGTCACCGTCCAAGATCAATTGCCCGGCGAACTCCGCTTCCGCGGCACCGTGCCCGCAAGCGGCACACTCGTTGAAATCACGCCCACGACAGCAGACGGCAAGTTGCTGCTCTTCGCCATCGGCCCGCTCGCGGCGGGCGCGTCGGTCGAGTTCGCTTACTTCGCCGAAGTTGTCGCCGGCGCCGAATACGGCTTTGCGACGAACAAAGCACAAGTGTTCGACATCGTCTCCGGCCGCACCTCGAACATCGGCATCGCGACAATTCTAATCCGCCAAGATATCTTCAGCGACGTCAGCTTCGTCGCCGGCCGCGTCTACGCAGGTGGCTGCGAAGGCGAGGGTAAAGGTGTCCCCGGCGTGCGCGTGTACCTCGAAGACGGCACGCTCGCTGTAACCGACCCGTTGGGCCGTTATCACCTCGAAGGTACGAAGCCCGGCCTTCACGTCGTCGCGATCGACAAATCGAGCCTTCCCCCGGGTCTTGAGCCCGTGCAATGCCGTACCAACACGCGCAACGGCGGCGCGGGCGACATCCAATTCGTCGACACGCAAGGCGGCGCGCTCTGGCGTGCCGACTTCGCGCTCCAAGGCACCGCGACGCCCGTGCAGAACGTGCCGATGTCCGGCCCGACGATCGACAACGGCAACTGGAGCGAAGATCGCCTGAAGAAGTGGATCGCGACCGCGCCGCAGAAATTCGGCTTCGTCGCGCCCGGCGAAGGCTTCTATCCGCCGTTGGGCAGCATCACGATCGTCGTCGCGCACAGCCCCGATGACAAGATAGAGCTCACGCTCGACGGCGAGCCCGTCTCCGGATTGAACTTCGAAGGCACCGTCTTCAACGCCGACAGGTCGTGGGCGGCCTCGCGCTGGCGCGGCGTGAACATCCACCCCGGCGACAACCTGCTCATGGCGGTTGCGGTCGGCAAGTCGGGCGAGAAAGGCGAGCGGGCGGGGCGGACCGTGCACTTCTCCGCGCCACCGATCGACGCCGCGCTCGATCAATCGCGCTCCAGGCTGATCGCCGACGGCAAGACCGTTCCAATCGTCGCCATCAAGCTGACGTCGCCCGGCAATCACGCCGCACGCCCCGGCACGTTCGTCGACGTCAACATCGAGCCGCCCTATCAGCGCCAACAAACCGTGGCAGCTGAATCGATTTCGCACATCCTGCCGTCGCGCTTCCCCGTGGGCGAAGGCGGCGTGATCCTCGTCCCGCTCGCACCGACAGTCGTCTCCGGCGAGGCGCGCATCCGGGTGAAACTCGCAAATGGCGACATGACGGTGAAGGCGTGGCTGTCCGCCGGCGCCTCCTCGACGTTCCTTGTCGGCCTCGCCGAAGGCACGTTCGGCGCGAACGCGGTCTCCGGCACGCCGGACAGCAAGGTTCCCAAGAACGCGGCCGAAGACCTGTTCGCCGACGGCCGCATCGCCTTCTTCTTCAAGAGCATGATCTTGGGCGACTGGCTTTTGAAGGCGGGCTACGACTCCAAGCGCTCCACCAAAGAAAACGCGGGCGGCCTAGGTCGTGATATCGAACCGCGCCGCTTCTTCCCGGTCTATGGCGATAGCTCGAAGACCGAGCACGAGATGGACTCGTCCGGCCCTCTTTTCGTGCACGTCGAGCGCAAGAACTTCATGATCCGCTACGGCGACTTCGACACCGCATTGTCGACGGCCGAACTGGCGCGCTACGAGCGCCGCCTCCACGGCCTGCAGTCCAGCTTTCGGGGTGAAAACGTCGGCTACAAGGCTTTCGTCAGCGACACCGCGAACCGTTTCATCAAGGACGAGATCAAAGGCAACGGCACGTCGGGCCTCTATCGCTTGTCCACGCACCCGGTGCTGATCAACTCCGAACGTATCGCGATCGAAGAGCGCGACCGCTTCCGCAACGGCCAAGCGCTGAGCGTCCGCAATCTCGTGCGCAACATCGACTACGAAATCGACTACGAGTTCGGCACGCTGTTCTTCAAAGAGCCGGTGGCGAGCCAAAGCACGAACCTGAACCCGCTCGTGATCGTCGCCGACTACGAAACCTCCGGCGCCGGCAAGCGCGCGCTGAACTACGGCGGCCGCGTCGCCGCGTACGCCTTCCAAGGCGGCCTCGAACTCGGCGCCAGCGCCATTCACGAAGGCAATACCAGCGGCAAGGACGCGACGCTCTATGGGGTCGATGCAACGGCAAAGCTTGGTCCGGGCACGATCGTGCGCGCCGAATACGCAAGATCGCGCGACGGACCGAAGGGGCCGGGCACCGCCGATGCCTACACCGTCGAAGTCAAGCACGACACGCAGGCGTTCTCCGGACGCCTGTACGCGCGCGAGCAAGACGAGTTCTTCGGTCTGAACCAGCAGAACGCAGGTCTCTCCGGCGGCCGTGAGTACGGCGTCGAGGCGCGCGCGCGTCTTGACGACGTGGCCAAGGGTCTGGGCGTTGAGGCCAAGGCCTACCACCGCGAAAGCCCACGCATCGCCGGCGCGCGCGAGTTCGGCGAGTTCTTGTTCACCTGGACGACACCGGAAGCGGAGCTGGGCCTGGGCGCCCGGCGCGTCAAGGACAGTACCGGCGGCTCGGAGGCCGTCACGGATCAGATCCTCGCCCGCGCCATCTATCACATCGACGAGCGCTTGAGCGTTCGCCTAGCTCAAGAAGTATCAATCAGCGGCCGCGACGCGAACCCGGACTACCCGACGCGCACCTTGCTGGGGCTCGACTACCGCATCACGGACGAGATCACCTTCGTCGCGACCCACGAGATCTTGGACGGCGCAAACGACAAAGGCACGATCACGCGCGCGGGTTTCGAAGGGAGCCTCTGGCAAGGCGGCCGCTTCAAGACGTCGGGCCAACGCGACCTCGACGCCATATCCGAACGCGTCTTCGCCAATGTCGGCTTGAGCCAGGATTGGCAAATCGAAGACGGTTGGTCGGTCTCCGCCAGCGTCGATCGCCAGCAGCGCGTCTATGCGACCGGCGAAGACAACGGCGGCGCCGCCGGGGCAGGGGACCGCGAAAGCTTCACCGCGATTTCGCTAGGCACGGCCGTGGAGACCAAGCTCGGCAAGATCACCGCCCGCGCCGAAGCGCGTCTCGGCACGCATGAGCGTTGGAACTTCGCGCTCGGCCACTACCTCTCGCCCTATTCGAATCTGAGCTTCGCCAACAATCTCCGCTTCCTCTACGAGAAACCGGAGGCCGGCTCCGAAATCGTGACGGCGATGATGCAGCTGGGCTTTGCCTACCGCCCGAACCGTGGGCCCCTGATCCTGAACCGCATCGACTTCGGCTATGAGTCCGACCCGCGCGCCGAGGCCTTAAGCGGCGTGTCGCGCAGCACCTGGAAGTTCGTGGACAACACGTTGATCAACTTCCAGCCGTCGAACGACTTCGAAATGTCGGTGATGTTCGGCCTGAAATACGCCGTCGACGAGGTAATGGGCATGACCCATGAGACGTTCTCGACGATGACGGGCATGGAAGGGCGCTACGACATCACCGAAGACATCGACATCGGCCTGCGCGGCAGTGCGCTCGTCAACTGGACGACGCAGACGATCCTCTACACCGTCGGCCCTTCGATCGGCTATTCGCTGTCCGACGCGATCTGGGTCAGCGCGGGCTACAACCTATTCGGCTACGACGAAAAAGACTTCACCGCCGCGGGCTACACGTCGTCCGGCTTCTTCGTCCAATTCCGCGCCAGGCTGGATTCCGACGACGCCGAAAGCGCCGCGAAGTGGTTCACCGAGCAGTAGCTCTAAAACCACTTCGTCCACTTGAACACCAGCACTTCAAGCGCGACGATCACGCCAAGCACCGCCAGCAGCACCCAAAACGCGTTTGGATCGCTCGCCAAGGGGATCCCTTGCAGGCTCACCCCGAACAGCGACGTCACGAACGAGAGCGGCAGCATGATCGCCGCAACGACCGTAAGCACATAGGTGTTGCGGTTCTGCCGCTCGGTGAGCCGGTTCAGCACTTCGTCCTGCACGACGCTCGCCCGCTCGCGAACGCTGTCGATTTCTTCGATATAGCGCGTCGTCTCGTCGGCAAGTTCGCGAAAATGCGCCGAGTCGATCGCGTCCAGCATCTCGTGCCGCTCGCCCGTCAGCCGCGCCAGCGCCTCGCGTTGCGGCGCCAAGTGGCGGCGGATCGCGATCGCCCGTTTGCGCGCATGCGCCAGCTCCTCGCGCACTTTGCTGAGCGTGCCCGACACAACCTGGTCTTCCAGCGCGTCCACCGCGTCCGACAGTTCCTCGACCACGTGCCCCACGCGCACAAGCAACGCCTTGGCGAGTTCGAACAGACAGTCGACCTCGTCCTTGGGGCCGACGCCCCGCGCAAGGCGCGCCTCGACATCGCGCGTCGCCATCAGGCTGCGCGCACGCGTCGTGATGATGCGCCGCTTCTGGATCCAACCGCGCATCGAGATCATGTCTTCGGGATCGGCGCCGGGATTGAAGTTGACCCCGCGCAGATTGACGATCAGTCCCGGCCCCTCCGGCACGACGCGCGGCCGCGTATCGGGCGCCAGCAGCGCTTCGACGACGACGTCGTCCAGTCCCGCTTCGCGCCGGACATAGGTTTCGGCATCGTCCTTCGTGCGGTTGAGATGCAGCCACAGCACGCCGGCCTCCGGCGTCCAGGCGCGGATCTCCGGCCAACCGACCTCCCGCGCCCCGCCTTTGCCGTCGAACAAAAGCCCGACGATCAGCCCGTCGTCGCGGTCCTGTATCTTCATATCCATGAGGTCCGCCTATAGCACGATTTCGAGCACGCCTCAGCGCTTGTTGCGCAGCGCGTCGAGGCTCGCGCGCAAGCGTTCGGCCGCGAAGTCGAGGAACACCCGCGTCTTGAGCGCCAACGCCCCTTGCCCGGGATAGACCAGGTTGACGGGCAGAGGCTCCGGCTCGAATTCGGTCAAGATGGTCGCAAGCGTACGGTCTCTTAACTCACGCTCGACCTGATAGCTGAGCACCCGCGTGACGCCGAGACCGGCCACCGCCGCGTCGATCGCCGCTTCCGCCGTGTTGACGACAAGCCGCGACCGCACGGGCACCGACAGACGCGTCTTGCCCTTGCCGAACGTCCACTGCGTGGGTGAGGTCAGCCCCTCGAACGCAATGCAGCTGTGCCCTTTCAACTCGCTGGGGTGCTTCGGTACCGGCGCATGCGCGCTCAAGTACGAAGGGCTCGCACACACGACGCGCCGCACGTGGCCCACGCGCAAGGCGATCAGCCCGCTATCCGGTAGCGCACCGATCCGCAGCGCAACGTCCACCTGATCTTCGGAGAAGCTGGTCACGCGGTCCGTCAGCATCAAGCGGATGTTGATGTCGGGATGCGTGTCTAAGAACGCGACGATGGCCGGAAGTACGTGCAGCCGTCCGAACACGATCGGCGCCGTCACCGAGATGTTGCCGCGCGGCGCCGCATACTCGCCCGCCGCCGCACGCTCCGCCTCGTCGACCGAGGACAGGACATCGCGGATCGCATGCACATAGGCACGCCCCGCGTCGGTCAGCTCAAGCTTGCGGCTCGTCCGCACCAAGAGCTGCGCGCGCAGATGTTGCTCCAGGTCCGACACGCGCCGGCTCACCGTGGCAAGCGGCACGCGCATCTTGCGCGAGGCGGCCGACAGACTGCCGGCATCGACGGCCGCCAAGAGCGTGGACATGGCTTCCAACCGGTTCATCGGACGTCCTCTCGGAAAACGGAAGTAAGGCTCCACAAAATACGGACTTATTGCCGAACGTGGAAGGGACTACATCCACCCCATCGACACACCGAACCCGAAAGGACAAACCCATGTCTCGCCTTCCCATCCCCGCCACGATTAACGATGCCCCGGCCGCCGCACAGCCGCTTCTTGAAGCGGTGAAGAAGCAGCTGGGCTCCGTGCCCAACCTGTTCCGTCTGGTTTCGACAAGCCCCGCCGCCCTCGAGGGCCATCTGGGACTGGCCGGCGCACTCGCGAAAGGCAAGTTGCCGCCCGCAACGCGTGAGCGCATCGCGCTCGCCATCGCGGAGATCAACGGTTGCAACTATTGCCTCTCGGCCCACACTTATCTCGGCAAGAACCTGGCGAAGCTCGACGACGCCGAGATCGCCGCCAACCGCAGTGGCGCCTCGACGGATCCGAAAGCCGACGCCGCCGTTCGCTTCGCGGCAAAGGTTGCACACGCCCGCGGTCACGTCGCCGACGATGATGTCCGCGCGGTCAAACTCGCCGGCTACGACGACGCCCAAGTGATCGAGATCGTGCAGCACGTGGCGCTGAACACCTGGACGAACTACATCAACGAAGTCGCAAAGACCGTGATCGACTTCCCCGCCGTGACACCCGCGCGCCACGCCGCGTAACAAGCGAGGCGGCTTCGTCACCACGGCGAGGCCGCTTCCTTCGCTAGAATGAGGTGACTCAATGACGACTACCGACACGCCGCGCCCGCCGCTGCCACCGTTTGACGATGCGACCGCCGTGCAAAAGGCGCGCCTGGCTGAAGACGCCTGGAACAGCCGCGACCCGGCCCGCGTCGCGCTGGCCTACACGGTGGACTCGCGCTGGCGCAACCGCGCCGAGTTCGTCGCAGGTCGCGCCGAAATCGAAGCACTCCTGAAACGCAAATGGGCCCGCGAGCTCGACTACCGCCTGATCAAAGAAGTTTGGGCGCACAAGGAAAACCGCATCGCCGTGCGCTTCGCCTACGAGTGGCGCGACGACGCCGGTCACTGGTTTCGCAGTTACGGCAATGAAAACTGGGAGTTCGACGCGAACGGCCTGATGCGCCGCCGCATCGCCAGCATCAACGACCTGCCGATCGCCGAGAGCGAACGGAAATTCTTCTGGCCGCTTGGCCGCCGCCCGGACGATCACCCGGGCTTGAGCGACCTTGGATTGTAGAGGACACCGCCATGACCACCGCCTACACCAGCGACATCGCCTTCACGCCCACCGTCAAGGCGATCCAGACGAAGAGGGGCTCGCGCGAAAACTACGCGCGCATGGAAGAGCGCGGCGCCTGGGCCGACACGATCACGCCCGATCTCGAAGCCTTCATCGCCGAACAGCGCAGTGTCTTTCTGGCGACGGCAAGCACCGACGGCCAGCCCTACATCCAGCACCGCGGCGGACCGCCGGGCTTCCTGCGTGTGCTCGACGACAAGACGATCGGCTTCGTCGACTTCGCGGGCAACCGCCAGTACATCTCGACCGGCAACCTCAGCGACAACCCCAAGGCCTACCTCTTCTTGATCGACTACGCCCACCGCCGTCGCATCAAGATTTGGGGCACCGCGCGCGTGGTCGAGGCGACCGATGATCTGCTCAAGAAGCTCATGCCCGAAGGCTACAAGGCGCGGCCGGAGCAGGTGATGCTGTTCACCGTCGGCGCGTGGGACACGAACTGCCCGCAGCACATCCCCCAACGCTTCGAAGCCGCCGATGTGAAAGCGGCCCTCGACGAACGCGACGCCCGCATCGCGGCGCTGGAGGCGGAAATCGCGCGCCTCAAGGCGGGCGGCGCTTAAAGACCGGGCGGGGGCAGGGCGCCCTCGTCCACTTGCCCCGCGCGCCGCGATGACGGAAACTCATCGCATGACCACAGCGCTCTTCACCCATTCCGCCTGCCTCTATCACGAAACCCCGCCGGGCCACCCGGAGTCGTCCGACCGCTTGCGTGCCGTGCTGCACGCGCTGGAGGACGAGGCGTTTCAATACCTAGCGCGCGAGGAGGCGCCGCCGGCCGCCCGCGAAGAGATCAGCCGCGTGCACCCGGCTTACTACGTGGACGCGGTGCTGAAGGCGGTGCCGGAGACGGGCTACGGCTCGCTCGACCCCGACACGCATCTCTCGCCGGGTTCGGGTGAGGCGATGCTGCGCGCTGCCGGCGCCGTCGTCGCCGCGGTCGACCGCGTGATGTCGGGCAAAGTCGCCAACGCGTTCTGCGCCGTGCGCCCGCCCGGCCACCACGCGGAGCCGACGCGCGCGATGGGCTTTTGCATGTTCAACAACGTCGCGATCGGCGCGCTGCACGCCCGCGCGCGCCACGGATGCAAGCGCGTTGCCGTCGTCGACTTCGACGTGCACCACGGCAACGGCACGCAAGCGATGTTCCAGGACGACGAAGACCTGTTCTTCGCCTCCAGCCACCAAATGCCGCTCTACCCCGGCACAGGCCGCCCGCAAGAACGCGGCCGCGCGCACAACATCGTCAACGCCGCCCTAGACCCCGGCGCCGGCAGCCACGAGTTCCGCCAAGCCTGGGACAACGACGTGCTGCCGAAGCTCGAAGCGTTCAACCCCGACTTCATCCTGATCAGCGCCGGCTTCGACGCCCACCGCCGCGACCCGCTCGCAAACCTAAACCTGGTCGAAGCCGACTACGCCTGGGTGACGAGCAAGCTCTGCGCCATCGCCAAAACCAAATGCGCCGGCCGCGTGGTCTCGACGCTGGAAGGCGGCTACGACCTGAAGGCGCTGGCCGATTCAGCAAGCGCACATGTGAAAGCCTTGATGGCGGGGTGAGATCGAAGCGCTCAGCCTCATCGAGGACGCACTCTCCCTGGGACCGCGGGCGTCCTCGCCCGCTCTTTCAGTGCCCGCCGCTGCTACAGAGTCTGTGACAGATTACGGCTCCATTTTCGGCGGGTAAAGCACGAGGAGTTAGTAGGAATGGGCTCCACAAAGTTGTCAACGAGCGCCCGCATCAAAGCCGTTGTCGAGCAGATGTTCCCTGGAGCGACCATCGCCCACGACCACTATGGCGGTCTGCTCGCTGATTTCTGGGAGTCGGGACTAGCAACACCGCACCTTCTCAAGGAGATCGAGTGTGGCGATGAGGGAAAGTTTTGGTCCTACACCTGGGAGGCGATGTTGTTCCGCCACCTTAGTTTCATTGGCTGCTGTTTCGATCGGCGAGCGCTCAGAAAGAGTGAGCAGGCAGGGCCCGACTTCGGCATTGTTCACAAAGGGAAGACAATTTGGATCGAGGCCGTTGTGCCTGAGCCCAAGGGAATTCCATCTGACTACCTAGAGCCGCCACGGCGCCCAACTGGCGACTCGATCGACCTGGAAATGCGCACTGTACCGCACGAGGCCATTCAGCTCCGCCTGCTCAGTGTGGTGGCAGACAAACAAAGGAAGATTGCCGAATACATTGCAGCCGGTACGATCGCCAAAGATGAGTGTACTGTCATAGCGGTAAACGCGTGCAGACTGTCAGGTACCAACATTTTTGACCAAGGATTGAGCCAGCTCCCGCTAATCGTCGAGACCGTTTTTCCGATCGGGCCGCTAGCTGTTCCGCTATCAACTGACACACGTTTGCCGGACGGCGATCCAGTACGACTGCCGCGGTACTCAATCCCCAAGAAAAGCGGCGTGCACGTTCCAACGACGACGTTCTTGAACCCTGACTGCGCTCATGTCAGTGCCGCCATGGGGTGTGTCCGAAAGCACATGCTCGACCATGTCGGGCAGCCGACAAACGACCTTTGCCTTACACTCGTTCACAACCCTCTCGCTGCAAATGCGTTGCCAAGAGCAATCCTCGCGGCAGCTAGGGAATTCGTTGCCGATGAGCAAGGTCCCGACACGTTTCTTGTGCACCCCCTCAACGAGTGAGTTAGAATTCTGAGGGCGCGTAACAAACTCCAACAACAGCTTTTGAATTTGTTACGTGTCCCCATAATTCGTCCAATGCATCGCGAATCTTTGTTCGTTCATCTGCGTTTTCGAACAACCACCATGTGTCAAAGAAAATCTTCGTGCGCACGGCCAACTTGGCAGCGAGTGTAATACGGTGACTGAATACGGTGACAGCATACCTATTCCCTCGATGGCAGGCTGGGGAATAGGTAAGCTGTCACCTATTTCGAACAGCAGCGCAGCCTGGGAGCGCGGGCGTCCCGCCCGCTCTTCTCCCAACAACTTCACCACGTCAGAGAATAGACATACCGCCAAAACATTGTCGCCAATTGTCGCGAACCCCGTTCGCTGATACAGGCCGTTACAATTGAAAGCTGGGCACAGAGCCCGCTCAAGCCCAATCCTAACGCTTGACAGATCGTATTATGTAGCTACATAATAGGTGATCAAGTGTACGAATGGGACGAAGACAAACGCGGCTTAAACCTCGCCAAGCACGGCATCGATTTCGCGATCATCGAAGGGTTCGATTGGGAGCATTCGCTAGCGGATGAAGATGACGGCGCCGAAGGCGAACCGCGCTTCATCTCGATCGGCCCGATTGGTATCAGACTCTACGTCCTCGTTTGGACACCGCGCGGCGAAGATATCGTACGCGTCATCAGTTTACGACCGGCGAACAAACCCGAAAGAAGACGCTATGAAAAAGAATTCTAAGAAGCGAACCATCGATCCCGACAATCCCCCGCTAACGCGCGCGCGGCTGGCACGCTTTCGCCCGGCGATCGAAGTCGTACCCAACATCGTCGCGGCCTACCGCAAACGCCTCGGCCGCCCGCCGGAAGGAACCGGCACGAAGGTGCAAGTAACGCTCCGCCTCGACCCCGCCGTGATCGCGCACTTCAAGGCAACCGGCGAAGGCTGGCAAAGCCGCATCAACGAAACCCTGGCAAAAGCCATCGCCCCAAAGCGGCGGAATTCGTGACGTGATGAAGTGGACGGCCTCCGCTTCCGGCATCTAGGTGCCATAGTGTGGTTGTTGCAAAGCCACGCAAGGAGAGCCGTCCCTGGGCAAGATTATCACAATCGGTTTGGATATTGCGAAGAACGTTTTTCAGGTTCACGCCGTCGATGCAGCTGGTGCGGTTGTTGTTCGGCGCAAGCTGCGGCGTGCGGACGTTCTGGATTTCTTCAAGGCAACGGAGCCCTGCCTAGTCGGCATTGAAGCCTGTGCGACTGCGCACTACTGGGCGCGCTCGATCATGGCATTGGGGCACACCGTCAAGTTGATGCCGCCGAGCTATGTGAAGCCCTACGTGGTGCGCAGGCAATGGCCCCATACTGGTGCAATGACAAAGGGATAAAACTCTCCACCAAGCGCGATGATACGGACAGGCTTGCCTCCCGTCGCGCGGTCTTAGCTTCGACACTGGCAACGCGGCCGTAGCCGACCGCGAGATTGTTCTTGGCAATGACAGAAGTGTCGAGGCCGCGGGTAGGCGGAGGCTGAAAAGGGGGGAATACGCGCGCAGGACCCATCCCCATCCAAGCGAAATCTTCCGCTGAGACACAACCATTTGGCGAAAATCGTGGTGTCGAGAGCAAGATGACGGACGAAAATCGCGTGCTGCGCCCTAAAGCGGGTTGACGCCGGAGTAGGGGGAAATCGCTTTCCCGGAAAAATTGCCCACGTGAGTTGAATTTCGTGGCGGCGTGTCAGCTCCAGGTGGTTGAGTAACGTAACCGCATCGATACCGGGGGGGGCCAAAATGCCGACTCTAACAAGCAACTTGGTGATCGGACCTGGTGAAGTCGTCAACCTCAGCAACGGCTACATTGTCGGCGTCGGGGCAAGCGTTTCGTTTACGAGCGAGGGAACGGTCAACGTCGAAAACAACACCGCGGTCGGCGGGGTCTTCGGCTTCTGGAGTTTTCTCGGAGACGCACCGAATACGTTCTTCTGGAACAAAGTCGGCGCTACATTCAGGGTGTCGGGTCTGGGCGCAGAGGGCCAGGCGAGGGGCATTAGTGGCGCCAGTGGCGGCGGCAACGCCCCTGATATCACCAACGACGGTTTGATCGAGGTGTCGGGCGGTCTCAACGCGATCGGTATCGACAATACCTCCGACGTGATCCACACGACAATCAACAATGGCGTGCTTCGTGTCACCGCGACGATCGACTATGCCATCGGGGTCCAGACCCGTGGCGCTCTCAACAACACGGGCCAAATCGACGTATCGGCGGGAGGCAAGGCTGTCGGCGTCCTTATCGACACGCCAACCGCCAGCGTGACGAACTCTGGTTTGATCAGAGCGACCTCCGTCGGCGCACAGCCAAGCATCGCTGTCGAACTTTTCACCGGCCCGAATTGGGATTTGACCATCACCAACACCGCCTCCGGCACAATGGAGGGCGACTATGTCTTCAAGGAGCGCCTCGGATCGTTCTCGGATCAAGGCGGTCGGCATACGATCGAGAACGCGGGCGCGATGAACGGCATAGTCGACGTCGGTCTGGCCGATGATCACGTTCACAACACCGGCGCGATCACAGGCGCCGTCGCTCTCGGCCAAGGCGACGACGTCTACGACGGCGGGGGCACACTCGTCGGCGCACTCTACGGCGGCTTCGGCGCCGACACGATCACGGGTGACGCGGGTGAAGAGGTCTTCCACGGCGAAGAGGGGAACGACGTCATCGACGGAGCCGGAGGCAACGACGTGCTCGACGGCGGCCATGGCGCCGACACCCTAAACGGAGGCCTGGGCGCAGATCAACTTTATGGTGGCTACGAAGACGACGTCCTGCACGGCGGCGACGGCGCCGATGAGCTCGACGGCTGGCAAGGCGCGGACACGCTGCACGGCGACGCCGGGGCCGATACGATCGTCATTTCCAATGCCGCTTACTCGACCGGCGCAACCTTCGACACCGCCGTCGGGTTCGACTTCGCAGAAGATACGATCCGCCTGACGACCGCGCCGACTGTGATCGATGCAGAGGTTGCGGCCGGCGCGCTTTCGTTGGCGACGTTCGCGACGGATCTGGCCACCGCGGTTTCACCCGCGCAATTGAGCGCAGGTGGCGCACTGCTGTTTTCGCCGACCACGGGTGACTACGCCGGGAGCTCTTTCCTCGTCGTCGACGCGAACAACGTCGCCGGATACCAAGACGGCTTCGACATTGTCGTCCGCCTTCAAGCGCCCACAAATCTGAATCAATTCGGACTTTCGACTTTTGTCAGCGGAGCGTCGACCTATCAGCCGCTCGCCCTCGAATTCACGTCCTCGCCACTGCACGGACAGGGGCGCGAGATATACGGCGACTTTACGATCCACGACGGCGAAACGCTGCACACGACGCAGCAAACCTTCGTGATGGGAATCGCGGTTGCCAATCAAGGCTCCTCCGGGCCGCCGATCGTCGTCACCAATTCCGGCGACGTGTTGATTGAGAATGCGCCTGGATTCTTCGGCCTGGTGGGCATCGGCCTCACGCAGGACACCGCGAATTTCGAGCTTACGCTGGCGAACACCGCCACCGGCGACTTCGTTGTCGACGCGGACTTTACGATGTTCGGAACGATTTGGGCCAAAGGCGCGATCGTCCGGCACTTCGATAACGCTGGGCACTTCGCAGTCACTTCAAACAAGAACGCGACGGGCGTTGAGCTAACCCGTCCTAATGCCACGTTCAGCAACACTGGCGAGATCGAGGTTGCGGCTACAGTGAGCGCGCTCGGCGTTCTCATCGACCAGTCCACCAACAGAACAGCGGCCTTCGAAAACCACGGCATTCTGACGGTGCATAGCGGTCTGAACGCGCAGTACGCGGAGGGTGTCCGCATCAACGCTGACACGACCACCTTCGAAAATTCTGGGACGATCCAAGTGACCGCCGACAATGCCGCCGTCGACAGCATCGCCATCAACTACGACAGCATGGTCAACGGCGGCCCAAACGCGGTCCTGCATATCGAGAACTCTGGGCTGCTGGAGGCCGAGTTCGCCCTCGTAGCGGACGCGCGCACCATCCTGACGAACACCGGCACGGTTCTCGGCAAGATCACTTTCAGCGGCGCCGACGACGTCTACGACGGCGCGTTGGGAACGCTTGTAGGCCTGCTTTCGGCTGGCGACGGCAACGATACGCTCGGCGGCGGTGCGGGAGCCGAAACGTTCGACGGCGGAAACGGCAACGATTTCATCCAAGGCCGCGGCGGCGCCGATAACATGCAAGGCGGCGACGGCGACGACTGGCTCGACGGCGGCGCCGGCGGCGACACGATCGACGGCGGCAACGGCGTGCTGGACGTCGCGGCCTACGGTGCCTCGCCCTCCGGCGTGAACCTCGACCTGCAGGCGAACACGTTCTCGGGCGGCGATGCTGCGGGAGATGTGCTAACGAACGTCGAAGGCGTCTCGGGCTCGAACTTCGCCGACCAGCTGTTCGGCAACGGCAACGCGAACCGGCTCTTCGGCCAAGGCGGCGCCGACTTCATCCAGGGCCGCGGCGGCAACGACACGATCGACGGCGGGGACGGCGACGACTGGCTGGACGGTGGTGCAGGCGCGGATCAGATCTTCGGCGGCGCGGGCACAAACGATATCGTCGCCTATGGCGCCTCGACCGCCGCGATCAACGCGGACCTTGCCGCGTTCACGTTTACCGGGGGCGACGCAGCCGGCGACACCTACTCCGGTGTCGAGGGCGTCTCAGGCTCGAGCTTCGGTGACCAGATCTTCGGCGATGCCAATGGCAACCGGCTGTTCGGCCAGGGCGGCAACGACTTCATCCAAGGCCGGGGTGGCAACGACATCATCGACGGCGGCCTTGGCGACGACTGGCTCGACGGCGGCGCGGGCGCGGACCAGATCTTCGGCGGTGCGGGCACGAACGACATCGCGGCTTACGGCGCATCCACCGCAGCGGTGAACGCCGATCTTCAGGCCTTCACCTTCACCGGCGGCGATGCGGCAGGCGATACCTATTCCGGCATCGAAGGCGTGTCCGGCTCAGGTTTCGGCGACCAACTGTTCGGCGACGGCAACGCCAACCGGCTGTTCGGCCAGGGTGGCAACGACTTCATCCAGGGTCGTGGCGGCAACGACATCATCGACGGCGGCCTTGGCGACGACTGGCTCGACGGCGGCACGGGCGGCGACCAAATCTTCGGCGGCGCAGGCACGAGCGACGTCGTGGCCTACGGTGCCTCGAATGCCGCGGTCAACGCCGACCTGCAAAGCTTCACGTTCTCCGGCGGCGACGCCACGGGCGACACTTATTCCGGTATCGAGGGCGTTTCGGGGTCGGCGTTCAACGACAACCTTTCGGGCGACGCGAACGCGAACCGCCTCTACGGCCAAGCGGGCGTCGATACGCTCGCCGGCCGTGGCGGCAATGACTACCTCCAAGGTGGCAACGACAACGACATCTTCGTCTTCGCCAATAACGGCGGCGTGGACACGGTCGCGGACTTCGACGACTTCGGCAACGACACTATCCGGTTGTCGATCACGGGCGTGACCACGTTTGGCCAAGTTCAAGCGGTGATGACCCAATCGGGCGCCGATGTCCTCATCGGCTTCGCGACCACCGACATCATCCTCACGAACACGACGCTTGCGTCGATGGGCGCAGACGACTTCGCGTTCGTCTGAAGTCCAAAGGTCGGGGCGCGAAGGGGGAATGAGTTAAGTGCCCGTTTTCGAGGGCATTTGCCGTTTCGACGCCTTTCGCGCGCGGGGGAGCTTGCGCCGAGGCAAAGGGCATCCGATATGTTCGTATCACCCGAACCGCCATAGGATTCGCCATGCCAACACTCCGGCCCCCATATGTGGCGTAAGGCGCGCGAGCTGGCGCAGATGACGCCGCCTGAGCGCAACCGCTGGGTCGATTTCCTGCGCGCGCTCTCGATCATGGCGGTGGTGTGCGGCCATTGGCTGATGGCCGGGGTCTATGTCGATGCGGCGGGCGAGCTGCAACGCGGCGACCTGCTCAGCGTTTCCACCTGGGCGCACTGGCTGACCTGGGCCTTCCAGGTGATGCCGGTCTTCTTCCTCGTCGGCGGCTATTCGAACGGGGTCAGCTGGGACGCGACGCTGCGCAAGGCCGAGCCCGGACAGATTGGCAAGTACCGCGACTGGTTTGCGAGCCGGGTGCAGCGCCTCATCAACCCGATCTTTCCGCTGCTGATGCTGTGGGCGGTGCTGGCCGTGATCCTGACGCAGGCCGGCTTCCCGCGCGAACAGATCCGCATGGCGACCGAAGCCGCCCTGATCCCGGTCTGGTTCCTGGCGGTCTATCTGCTGGTGACCGGCTGCACCCCGCTGACCTTCTGGGCGTGGAAGCGTTTCGGGTGGGCGAGCTTCGCGTGGTTCATCCCCGCGGCCGTGCTGACCGACTGGCTGACCTTCACGGCGCAAGTGCCTTACGTCAATTTCACCAACTTCCTGTGGGTGTTCCTTGCGCTCCATCAGCTGGGCTTCGCCTGGCGCGACGGCAAGTTCGACAACCGCCTGTTCGCGCTCGGCTGGTTCGCGGTCGGGCTGGCCGTGCTGATTTCGATCACGGTCTACGGCTTCTATCCGGTGTCGATGGTGTCCCCGCCGGGGGAGCTGTCCAACTCGCTGCCGCCGACGCTGGCGCTGTTTGCGCTGGGTGTCGCTCAGGTCGGCCTCGTGCTCGCGCTTGAGCCTTGGGGCCGCAAGATGCTCGACAATCTCAACATCTGGACCGCGACGGTGCTGATGAACGGGATGATCATGACCGTCTATCTGTGGCACCTCACCGCCTTCGTGCTGGTGATGACGGTGTGCTGGACCCTGCTCGGCGGGGTGGGCTTGGATCAGGTCCCCGGATCGCCCACGTGGTGGGCCTCGCGCCCGCTGTGGTTCCTGGTCTACATCGTCGTGCTGCTGCCGATGATCGCGGTGTTCGCGCGGCACGAGCGCAGCTTCGGCCCGATCAGAGGCGGGCGGACAGTGCCCAAGGCGCGCGTGGTGGCGGGCGTCCTGCTGATCTGCGTGGGGTTAGCGGCAACCGCCGGCGTAACGATCACGAGCCCCGACAGCCTCTCGGGCATCCGCGCGTCGGTGGTCGCGGCACCCTTCGTCGGCGCAGCCTTGATGGGCTTCGGACCGATATACAACATGATCGTGCGGCGCCGCGAAAAACGCGATGCAGCGCGGCGGCAATGACTAGGTGACAGCAGGACATTTTCCTGATCGCACTGACGGTAGTGTATGCTGCGATGCTGGGCAACTCTGGGAGAGACCGATGACAAAGCGCACCTTGATCTTGATCGCGGCCGCAATCGCAATGTCTGGCGCCAGCGCCATCGCTAGACCGGGAACGGAAATCCTGACCGCGCCCAGAGCGTCGACCGCGCCGCTGACGAAAGTCGAGAGCACGCAGTTGCTGAACGGTTTGACACCTTCAGACGAGATCGCGCCGCGGTTGAAAAAGATCAAAGCCTCGATTCAGGCGCTACAAAACCCGCGCGCGACCAAGCAATCGCAGATGGCGTCGCTGAAGCGGGGTCATGCTGAAACAGTCGCCCTCGATCAGACGCTCGTGAAACTGCGGAAGGGGTTCGATGCTGCCGAACAGCGCGTCGGGTCAAAGGGAGGCCAGGCGTCCGTCGACGCCAATCGTGCCGCGCTCGATGCGCTCCGGTCACGCTTTGAAAGCGCGACCAAAGACCTTGAATCGAAAGACAAGTTAGGAAATTTCGAAATTCAGGGTTTGATGTCGAGCTACAACCGGGCGGAGACTACGGCGTCGGATGTCAAGAAGAAGGTGGATGATACACAAAACGGCATCGTCCAGAAAATCGCAGGATGAGGTCGTGGTGTCCGGCGTGAAAGCTCGCAGTGTTCGAGTGTCTCACGCGTCCGCGGATTTTTTCTTGCGCGCGAGCCGCTTGCGATCGCGCTTGGCCATCTGCCGGTAGAATTCGGCCCGCTCAGAGGCATACTGCGTGTAGGGATTGTCGTCGCTCGCTTTCGCCGACTGGATCGCTTGCGAACGCCAGTAGTCTTCGCTGTCTTGGTTGGTGGGAAACCGGCCGGGCAACCGCGCCGGTTCTGCGCGGGGCTGTGAGTCGCTTTTCGGCGTGAACGGCTTCGGTCGGCGCGTGCGAAGCTCAAATGTCTGGGCAAAAACACCGGCGGAAATGTCGATCGACACCGGCCGTCGCGATTGCTTTATGCCGGTCACCGCCGCCGTCAGACAGTCAGCCAGATCTTGGGCGAACATGGCTTTGCCGGCAAACGGCGCTGAGAAAAATCCTGTTTCAATCTCCAGCAGCTCGCGTGGTTGCCTTTGCGCGCGCTGAGGATCGCGGCCCTGGGGAAGGGCAACGACACTGTAATAACGCAACAATACTGGCATGTACTGACGCGCCAAGAGTCTCGTCCTTTCGCGCGTTCCCCAGCTGTCGACATCGCGCAGCGCTCTTCGCCGAACCTGCCAAAAGAAACGCTCGGTGACGGTTTGTTCGTCCACCTGAATATGAAAAAACGGAGCGCGGGGAAGAGCTGCAAGCGCACAGCCTGCTGTCAGCAGCAGCCAGAGAGCAGTGCACCCAGCCACCAACACCGCGCCCGCAAAGCTCAACGTCAATTGCGGCGTCATCAGAAGTGCCGCAATCGGTGAGTTCGGCTGCAAGCAGAACGATGTCGCGGGGATAGACACAGCGCCCCAAGCGAGCGTCCACAAAAGCACCCGTACGCGGTTCGGCCGAATGCGAATTGGCAAAGTCACCGATGGCATGGGCAACACCTGGGCGGGTCTACATGAAGCCGTCGCGGTGCTGTGATCTTCGCGGTTCTCAGGCGCGCACCAAACCTGAGCGGCCACTCTAACCGAAGCCCGGTTAAGACATTTTTACACTGTCAAAGCGTGATTGCGCCCCCGCCTCGGTCTTGGTTCGCAGCGTAGGTAAGCTGTCACCCATTTCAACGGGCCGCGCCAGCGGCGCTCGCGCTTGCGCCATGAACGGGGAATGCTAGGGTGAAAAAAAAACGAACATCATCTGGAGGATCGCCTTTGACCTACCAACCTGAAATCCGCTCGATGGGCGACGTGCCGCGCTTTCATGCGCGCGTGCGCGGCCATGCGACGGCGCTGGTGTTCGAGGGCGAGGCGCAGACTTATAGCGAACTCGACGAGCGCTCATCGCGCATCGCCAACGGGCTCATCGCCGAGGGCGTGGGGCCGCAAGATCGCGTCGCGTTTCTCGACAAGAACTCTGCCGCGTTCTTCGAGCAGATGCTGGGCACGGCGAAAGCGAACGCGGCGATGGTGGCGGTGAACTGGCGGCTCGCGCCGCCGGAGGTCGCCTACATCGTCAACGACGCGAAGGCCAAGGTGCTGTTCGTCGGCGCGCCGTTCTACGCGCTGATCGACCAGATCAAGCACGAGCTGAAAACCGTGACCAAGATCGTCGCCATCCATGGCGGGCGGCCCGATTGGGAGAGCTATGCGCCGTGGCGCGACCGGCAAGCGGCGCAAGACCCGAAGGTGCCCTCCGGCAACAGCGACGTCTGCCTGCAGATGTACACGTCGGGCACGACCGGCCTGCCGAAGGGCGTGATGCTGACGAACCAGAACTTCCTCGACCCGCGCTCCGCCTTGATCAGCGACGAACTGCCGAGCAACGCGTGGTCATCGGACGACGTGAGCCTGATCGCGATGCCCGTGTTCCATGTGGCGGGTGCGGGCTGGGGTTTTGCCGGGCTCTATGCCGGGGCGAAGAACTTCGTGATTTCCGAGTTCATGCCGGCGGCCGTGCTGGAGACGATCGCGCGCGAGCGTGTCAGCAAGATCGTGCTGGTGCCGGCCGCGATCAAGTTCGCGATCGAGCATCCGGCGGCCGCGACGACCGACTTCTCGTCGCTGCAATACGTGCTCTACGGCGCCTCGCCCATTCCGCTCGAACTCTTGAAGAACGCGATGCACGTGATGAAGTGCGGCTTCATTCAGGTCTACGGCATGACGGAGACGAACGGCGCCATCACCTATCTGCCGCCGGAGGACCACGACCCGAACGGCAACCGGCGCATGCGCTCCGCGGGTAAGCCGATGCCGGGCGTCGAGATCAAGATCGTCGACGACAACGGCGGTGCGCTGAAAGCGGGCGAGATCGGCGAGGTGTGCATCCGCTCGGTGCAGAACATGAAGGGCTATTGGAACCTGCCCAAGGAAACCGCAAAGACCTTGGACGCTGAGGGCTGGGTCCACTCCGGCGATGCGGGCTATGTGGACGACGACGGCTACGTCTACATCCACGACCGCGTGAAGGACATGATCGTGTCGGGCGGCGAGAACGTCTACGGCGCGGAGGTCGAGAGTGCGATCTTCGGGCATCCGGCCGTCGCCGACGTCGCCGTCATCGGTGTGCCCGACGACAAGTGGGGCGAGTCGGTGAAGGCGATCGTCGTGCTGAAACCGGGCCAGCAAGCGAGCCCCGACGACATCATCGGCTACGCCCGCGCCAAGATCGCCGCCTACAAATGCCCGAAGACGGTCGACTTCATCGCCGCGTTGCCGCGCAATCCCACGGGGAAGATCCTGAAGCGCGAACTACGCGCGCCGTACTGGGCAGGCCGCGACCGGCAGGTGAATTGACGATTGGGTATATTGTCCCTGGGACCCGGGGCGGAGCCAAACTCGGGGGACACGTGACAAACTGAATTACGAAACTGCGAGAGTTTGTTACGTTTCCACCCCGATCCATCCCGGGGTGTCCCCCGATCTGGGGGCTTTACAGGTGGTGCCGTAAGGCACGGCGGAGGTAGGGAGGCTCTTTCGTGGCAGCGTGCTCCAGGTGCGGTGGAAGCGGCAATTTGCAGTGCGAGTACTGCGATGGCTCAGGTTGGCCGACCTGCACGTCGTGCAATGGCCGGCGTACGCAAACTTGCACAGGCTGCCATGGCCAGGGCGGCCAGTGGCGGTTCGGCTACAACGGCGCGAGCAACGAGTGGACGACGTGCTCGTCGTGCGGCGGAACGGGCAACGGGGCCTGCCAAACTTGCAACGGATCGGGCACGTGCAAGTGCTACTACTGCGCCATCGGCACCGTGACCTGCGTGCGCTGCCGAGGCACGGGCATCGACAATGGCGAGCCGCAACACTTCGCGCCGGTTCGTCCGATGGCGGCGCCTAAACCGCTTTCGGAGGAAGAGCGGCGATGGCGGCGAAATTTCTGGCTCGGCGCGTTGGGCGTTGCAGCCGTGGCGGTGCTGATCATGTACTGGAACATGATGGCCGCCGAGACGGCACGCCGAGCCGCTGACGCCGCGCGCGCTGCCGAGCTCTTGCGTCAGTCGCAAGAGCTTGTGCGCTTCTTGCCGGAGCGGGCGGGACGTTATCGCCGCACGGGCGTCGTTCGTCCCAATCCGGGCGCGGTCGCCGCCGCCACCGCGGATTACACGCTCGCCAGCGACCCACGAGTTTCGGTGAACGTGCGCGTGACACGATGGGAATATCCCGACATGGTCAAGATTTTCCGGGACCGGTCGGGTTCGTTCGGCCTCGTCAACGGCCGTCACGCGCACGAGTCCTACCGTGGCTTGCCGGCTGTTCTGTTCACGGCGGGCAACAACGCGCAAAACTACTTCGCATCGTACACCGTTCTGGTGGCGGAGAGCATCGAGGTCAACGCCTCGTCCGGCGGCGCCCCCGAGCAGGCAAAGCAACATTCACGCGCCGTCGTGCAGGCGATGCCGCTCGGCGCGATCTCGGCTTGGAAGCGGGCGAACTGAGAAGCTCCAGCGGGAATAGGGTGATGGGAATAGGGTGACAGGAATAGGGTGACAGCATACCGATTCCCATCAGCACAATTCGTGGGGAATGGGTATGCAGCCCCCCGCACGCACGCCGTCACGCGGTGCGGATTTTCAGCGGGCCATTGGCTTGTCGGTCGAATTTGTGCGGGTTCAGTTTGCGGAAGGCTTCGCGATAGGCGTGGCTGCGGAACTTGAGGCCGAAGGCGTCGCCCTCGGTGGGCGAGCCCGCGAATTCGACGCGGCCGAAGGCGACGCCGTTACTATGCGCTGCGCAATGGGGAATGCCGTGCGCGAGGAGCGTCGCCTTGGTCTCGAGCGCGCGGCCTTTGATCAGCACCTCGGCGGAGGCCGCTTCGCTCTGCGTCGCTTGGGCGCCGCAGACTGAGCAGCCGGGTGGCCATTTGTCGATCACGCGCACGCCGGCATTGCGGGTGATGAGTTCGCTCAGCTTGTCCATCGCCACGTCTTGGGCGGAGAACGCGACCGTCTTGCCCGGGTTCTCCACGACGTCGTCCCAAGGTAGCGCGGCCGGATAGGCAGGCACGTCGGCGACGTTCGTCATAGGCAAGAGCGTCAGCGTCTCGTTCGACGCGGTCGCGCACGCGGCACATGACGGGCAGACCAAGAGCGCGTCCGCAGCCTGCCAGAAGCTGTACATCTTCGCGCCGCAGAGCGGGCACGGGCCGGAGGAGGGACGCGGCATGAACGGCGCGGCGACGACCAGCATCGGCCCCGCAAGCAACGCCGCGCCCGAGAGGACGACGATCACCGTCTCTTCCGAGCCGAGCCCGTAGTATCCGAAATAGGCCATCGCGGGGCCGATGATCCAGGCGGTCAAGACGGCGAGCGCGTGCAAGCCCCAGGACTTCGGGAACGGCGTCGATTGGTCCGGCATGGCGGCTTAGCTCCATGGACTCAGTGCGGGCCAGTATACGTCACCCGCCTTTGTTCACCCAATCGCAAGCGCGCGTCGGCCCACCTGCGTTGCGGCCTACCGGAACCAGCAGAGTTGGTCGCTCGTCGCCAACAATTTGCCGGCGCGGCTCCAGTGGCGGGCGTGGCTGCCGGCTTGGCTTTGTTCGATGCGCGTTGCGGTTACTTCGTTCAGGATCCAGTCGTCGCCGACCGCCGCCAATTCGTCGGGTCCGGCGAGGATGCTCAACGACATGGTCACGGTCGACGTCGGGCGCGGTCCCTTGCTGATGTGGAAGACCCTTGGCGCGTAGACGTCGCACAGATAGGCCAATTGGATCGCATCGCATGTGCGTCCCGAGGTCTCGCGCACCCAACCGTGCGACACGGTATCGGGCGCGTCGAACAGCCTTTCGCCGCGCGCGATCCTGTTTTCCGTCCGCTGACCGAAGGGTCCGGGCGGCGAGAACGGCGGCAGCGTCTCCGGTGCGGCGGCTTGCGGCATTTGGCATTCGCTGCGCGCATCGCTTGCGTGGCGATGCGCCAAGACGACGGTGCCGATCGTCGAGGGGAACGGCGCAGCCTCCGGCGCCACTTCGACTTGCCACGCGGTGAGGGACTTGCTGCCGCCCACGGGCCGCGTCGTGACGCGCAACGCCGAGCCCGGCGGGATCATCTTGAGGAAATGCATCGACAGCGACGAGCAGGAACCGCTCGCGCGGCCGTCCGACAAAGCCGCGTTGACCATCAACGCCGCCGTCCAGCCGCCGAACATGCCGCTGTTGGCCTCATAGGCGGGATCGGCAAGAGCGGCGAAGACGCCCTCTTCCAGAGGCTTCAGCGCCAGGCTGGCGGTCAATCGCGACATGCGTCGAGTTCCCTTCCTTGTCGTTGTGGCATGCAGCGCTATCCGGCGACGTTGTAGCCATTGAGAAACAGTAGCCCCATGCCGGCGTTCGCGATCGTGTGAGCGACGATTGCGGGCGCAAGCCGGCCCGAGGCGACGGTCAGTATCCCGAGGATTAGGCCCACCAAGAACGTGTGCGGCAGATAGGCCGGTGTGCCGACGTGCCAGATCGCGAACGCCGCGGCGGTGAGGACGATTGTCACTGCGGCTGGAAGATGGTTTGCGATTCTCGTCATCATGCCGCGAAAGTACAGCTCTTCGCAGACGCCCGGCACCACAGCCCCGATCGTCATGAAGTAGAGATGCACCTCCGGCGGCATCATGTGCATCGCCGGAACATCCATATACCGCGACGCGGTCTGCAGCGACACGATCGCGACGCCGATGCAGGCTATGCCGGCAAATGCACCGAGCAGCGCGTCGCCGGGCAGCGTGTTTGCAGACAAACCGGTGCTGGCCCAAACGTTCTCGCCGGCGAGTTTCAACCTAACGACCGCGAGCGCGCCAAGCATGAGCGGAAAGACCGGGCTTATGTAGATTAGGTTTTGCAGCACCGATGGGGGCGCCGCGGCGACACTGCCGTACAAGGTGGCGAGACCGAAAACGATGATGGCTTCGCTCTTCGTGGCAAGAAAATAGGCAACCACGGACCATACAAGCACTTCGGCAAGTTGATGAACCTTCACGATGGCCCCCCGGCTGGATACAAGGCAGAAGCGAAAGCCGCATTGCGCGTTCCCGCCACCCGGCTATAGCACATTCATGTGCCTTGTGGCTGCCGGGCCGACTTTGCCGCCGGTGCCGCGAATTCGGGGGACACCGGCGCCTGGCTGGAACTGGGTCGGTCACGTTGTCTTGTTGATGATTGTGACACGGCGCCGGTAGCGCAAGGATGAAGCACACGAACATCTTGGGGGGAACGGCGGTGCTCGCCGTCGCGACGAACGCCACGCCGCGGTAAGGGGTGGCGCACGATTGTGTGCGTTAGCGCTGCAACGTGCCGAGCTTTGGAGCGTCATCCGTTTCCACTCGCGGGGCTGACGCCGGCGCGAGCGGTCAGATCCGCCGGTTGCGCTGGCGTCGGATTCGAGACGACGATGTCCTCGCCCGAAGATTGCGCCATGATGCGGGCCGCCTCGATAACGATCGAGTTCGCCGCGCATGCTTTCGAAGTGAGAAGACAAAGCGCCCGCCAAGCCCTATCGCCAAGGCGGCTCGTCACTCCGCCGCTTCCTCCCGGGCCATCGCCGAAGCGGGCAGCGGCGGTGACGGCATGCGGGCGGTCCGTCCGGCTTCGACCATCGCATCGATCAGGTCCGCGCGGCTGGCAACACCGAAACGCTCGCAGAGGCGGCCGACCATGGTTTCGGCGGAGCTTGCCGCGATGCCGATCTCGGCCGCAGCGTTGACAAGCGATTGGCCGGCGTCGAGTTGGCGCACGAGATCGATCTCGCGCCGCGGCGCTTGGCCGACGGTGAGCGCGCGCGCGAGCAGCACGGCCCGCGGCCCGTATTGTCTCAAGCTGCCAAGGACGCGGATCGCACCGCTGGGCTCGGCTGCCGCGTTAAGTGTGAGTTCGAATCTGCCGAAGGCCGAGGTCGCAAGATGGCTCCGCGCGATCGGCCGCGGGCCGGAATCGCGCAGGCGGAACAGGCCGCGACGCAGATCGGCTTCGCCTGCCGGTCCGCCGATGACGGAAGGCGGCGCACGCCCCGCAACCTGATCGAGCAGTGCACGCGCCATCGCCTCGGCGCGCGCACGCATCGCGCTGACGGCGCCTGCGCCGCCGCCGCCCGCGTCGCGCAACATTTCAGCGCAATCGACGCCGAGCGAATCCATGTGACCCGACGGCGCGAAACCAAGATGCGTATCCTTGAACAAGATCTCGGGGCTTGCCGAAGCTCGTTGCTGCCGGTCGAGAACGCCAGCGATGATCTCCGACAGCGCTTCGCCCATTTCGATCGGCCGACGGGTATCTTCCGGTACGTCGCCGCAATTGTAGAGCCCGATGGCGGCGCGGCCAGCTTCAGAAATGGCCGTAAGCATACACCCGTAGTGCACGCCGCGCTCGCGCCACATCTGCGTCCAAGGACCTTCGTCCGGACATCCCGCGCCCCAAAGTGGCCCCGCGAACAAACGTTGCTTCATGCCGCGTGCGGCGATCTCTTCGACCGAGGGATACGACGACGGCGCAGGCCAAATCCCCGCCGCTCGCAGCGAGCGCAAAGCCTCGGTCGTGCCCTCGGACCCGTTCAAAACCACGAAATCCGCGGGCGCATTTTTCGTCAAATCGACGACATAGGAGCACGAAGCCGGCGACAACGCCGCGTCCTGCGCGAGCAGAAAGAAAAGTTCGGGGACCAGCAGTTCGTACGGCAACGGGAACGCGGCAATCGCTGCCGCACGGCTCGCGAATCTTTTGATCGTCATGATCCCCACCCGGACTGCCGAAACCGAAGCGTTTGTCCTGCCGCACATGACAGACGGACGCTCCTCTATACCCTAGAACGACTAGAGCTACGAGCAAACTAGGGGCTGTGTGACATGCGAAACACTATTGCTACGCTTGCGTTGACGGCATTTGCGCTCGGCACGGCCGCTGCCGCGGACAATCCGCTTGCGCCGGCCTTCGGGAATACGCTCGTCGTCAAAAGCGCCGACGGCGAGGTCACGAAGCTCCGCCTTTCCGAGGACGGCACCTACACAGGCGAAGGCCCGGCCGGGGATGCATTTACCGGGACATGGTCGCTGAAGGCGCAAAACACAAAGTTCTGCTGGAAAAACAACGAGCCGCCCAAGGGCAAGCCGAAACGCCCACCCGCAGGATGCGCGCCGCTGACCCCCGAGACGAAAGAGGAAGGCAAACCCTGGAAGCAAAAGGACTTCGACGAAAGCCAAGAAATCACGATCGAAATCGTTCCGGGCACATAGGTGGGCGGCATGTGATTCCGGCAGTGGCCGGCTTTCGCCAGCGGCCGCTACCGCCTGATTACGGTGCGGTGAAAAGATATTGGATGCTAGGACAAAAGGAAGCTCACGATATGAATGTTCGAATCTCGATATTCGCCGTCACCGCTCTGGGTCTCGCATCGGCCGCAGTCGGTCAATCGGGTGCGCAGTACCTGGAAGTTGAGGCTTATTATGGCAATCTCGTCGGCGGGATCACCGGCAACGGCATTCAGGTGGAACTCAATTCCGTTCCAGGCGTCACCGTGTCGGCGCCGCAGCGAATTGAGTTCGCCGTCTCATCGGTCTGTGCCGACGGCAGCGTCGCAAGCGGATCGTCATGCCCGGCATCGGCGCCCGCCGTTGGCCGCCTGATGACGGGGGCGGTCGATGCGGCACTAGCCGGCGACGCGACGTTTCTGGGTATCAGCAAAGTCGACTCGGTCTATCCAGGCGACAAGTACATCGTGAAGGCCTCCAGCAGCGGATCGAAGATCTTCTCCGGCGGCGCCGTTCGCATCACAGCGGGGCCCGGCGGCAATCCCTGGGTGGTCAACTCAAGGAACGAGATCTGGCGCTGGACCGGATCGGAATGGAACCTGTTGCCGGGTGCCGCAACGGACATCGGCGGAAACGGCACCGGCGCAGTCTGGGTCATCGGAATGGACGGCGCGCCCTACCGGTGGGACGCGAGCGGCGAGGCGTGGGTCAAGGGCTCTGGTGCCGGCGTTTCGATCGCCGGCGGCCCCGACGGCAATCCCTGGATGACAAACTCGATCAACAGCATTTGGAAGTATGACGGCAGCGCTTGGGTGAAACTGCCGGGAGCGGGCACGGATATCGCCGTTGCCGCCGACGGTACCGCGTACGTTGTCGGCACGGGTGGCAGTGTCTTCAAGATGGCCGCTGGAAGCTCCACATGGGTCGCCGTCCCGGGCGCGACCGGCGTCCGCCGCATCGCCGCCGGCAGCAGCAGCTTCGTGGCGGTCAAATGAGAGGGCGGCTTGGCGTCCAGGACGGGTGGGCCGCTGCGGCCTGAGCAGGTGCGAGCGGTCTGATCCGCCGGTTACGCTGGCCCGCTTCCGCAAAGGGCGTGGAGGCGCCAATCGCCTGGTAGGCCCTTCAGCACATGCACGCCGCGATCCTCGAACGAGAAGCCTGCGGCCGCGGCAATCGCTCGCGTCAGATCCGAGACGACGATGTCCTCGCCCGAAGATTGCGCCATAATGCGGGCCGCCTCGTGAACGGCAATCCCGCGGACGTCGTTGCCGACGCGCTCTATCTCGCCGACGTGAACGCCGATGCGGATCTTGAGGCCGTCGCGAACCGCCACGCGCCGCATCGCCGTCGCGCAGGAGAGCGCAAGGGCAGGTCCGTCGAACGTGGCAAGCAGCCCGTCGCCGGCCGTCTTCACTTCCCGGCCGCGATAACGATCGAGTTCGCCGCGCATGCTTTCGAAGTGAGAAGACAAAAGCGCCCGCCAAGCCGTATCGCCCAGGCGGCTCGCCATCTCAGTCGACCCGACGATATCGCTGAACAGAATCGCCGCAAGCATCCGTCCGGAACCCGATTGAGCTGTGATAAAAGCGCGTGGCCCAGTCCATTCGATTTGCACGCACGGTTCGTCACCAACGGTGTAGCCGTCATGCCCGGGCGGAATCTCGAAGACTTCATTTGGACCGATCTCGGCGGTCGAACCATCGGGAAACGTGAGCCCCAAACGGCCCGACAAAATGACGCCGACGTGGCGCGCCTGACACCAATCGCCGCCGACGCGCGGCCGAACGTGAGTCGACCAACGCCAGCCGGGCTCTGTCACGATGTGCCCGACTGTAAGGTCGCCGATCTCGACAACATGCTGAACCAGCTTTTCAAAGCTATGTGTATCGTCGGGATTGGCGAAGTTCTTCGATTGAATCTTCATGGCGGGATATTGCCGCAGCGGGGTGTCGCGTCAAGTGCCGGACCTCCTGCCTCGCAGAGTCAGAGCCGGCTGGCTGTGTCGTCCCAATCAACCCACGGGCAATGCTGCGACCGCTAAGACTCGCCATTGTCGTTAATCAGGGGACACGTCACAAAGCACCATCCCCACCGCCTTAGTAACTCTCCCCCCACGGCCGCACGTCCAGCTCTTGCGTCCACGCGCTCCGGTGTTGGTGGTGCAGCATCCAATAGGCCTCTGCGATCGCGGCGATGTTGAGCATGCCGTCCGGCCCCTTCTGGTCCTTGGCTTGCGGCCACAGCGTGAGCAGGCGCTCGCCCTCGATCATGCCGTCCACGACGACGTGCGCGACGTGGATGTTCTGCGGCCCGAACTCGCGCGCGATGCTTTGCGCAGTCGCGCGCAGTGCGGCCTTCGCAGCCGCGAACGCGGCAAAGTTCTGCTTGCCGCGCAGGCTTCCGCTGGCGCCGGTGAAGAACAGGCTGCCGCGCCCGTGCCCGGTCAAGACCGGCAGCGCCGCTTGCGCGAGCTGAAACCCGCCCAAGGCATGCTCGCGCCAAAAACTCGTGTAGAGGTCCTCCTCCGTCTTGAGGAACGGCACCATGCGGTTTCCGCCCGCGTTGTGCACCGCGATCGCGAGCGGCGCGACGCGCTCCGCCGCCGCCACGAACCGCTTCGCATCCTCGGCGTTGGACGCATCGCCGACGGCGATCGTGACCGCGGCACCCGCCGCTTTCATCTCGGCCGCGGTCGCCTCGAGCTTGGCCGCGTTGCGCCCCGCGATGACGACGGGAAAGCCGCCCGCCGCAAACCGCCGCGCGATCGCAGCCCCAAGCCCATAAGAAGCGCCGACGCCCACGACGAGCAAACTGCCCTTCGGCGCCCGCGGATCGACGATGGCGGGAGGGATCTGTGTCATGGGTCGTGTCTCCGCGTGTTAGCGCCGGCCGATCTGCAGCCGTCGCACCCAGCCTAGCGCACGATCGAGCAGTTCTCCATGTGCACGTATTGATACTCGAAGCTCGCGACCGTGCAGCGGAAGCGGAACTTCGCGCCTTCGGTGATATCGCGTACTTCGTTCAGGTCGGCGAACGTGAGAACCAGCGCGCGGGCCGTGAACCCGTCGGGAACGTGAATGGCCGCGCCGCCGTTGCTGAGTTCGATCAGCGCGCCGCGCAAGCCCTCAAGCTCGAGCGTCTGCCCGCGATAGCGCGCGAGTGCGGTAGCCTCGTCCTGCTTGAACGCGCGATAGAGCGTGACGGCGGACAGGACCGGTCCGTCGCTTCCCGGGGCTTTCGGCGGTTTGATTTTGCCGTCCCGCGTCATGCGCGCCCGATAGAGCACCTGCGGGTCGCCTTGCCAGCTCTTCGGCAGGTCGATCGCAAGCTCGCCCGCGCTGGCCTGCGTCCAGGTGAAGGCGCTACGTCCCACCGTGGCGAGATCGATCTCGCCCGAGCCGTCGGGCGCGAAGCGGCCCGACGCGCGCTCGCTTCCCGTCAGCGTGCACGAATACGTGCTGAGCCCGTAAGCGCCCGGAAAAGCGGTGCAGAAGTACCGGCCCCACGTACCGCGGAAGCTGCCATCGTTCGCAACGTCGATGTTGAGATGCATCTCCGCGCCCGTCATGTACGGGTTCGTATAGGTGCCGTGCCCGGGCGATTGCCAGTGGCCGGTCGGAACGTTCGGCGCCGCACCGCACGCCGCGAGCGCCATCGCGGCCCACACAGCAAGGATCGTCAAGCGAGCAAGCATGCGCATCTGTTGGCCTCCGTCGGGCGACGCAGCGCGCACTGTAACACCGCGCCCGGTCGTGCCTTGTCGCAGCCGTCACAACAACGCCGCTTCAACCTGTGCGCGGGTCGGGCAGGAACACATGCGAACGGAAAGCGGCGAGACGGCAGCCACGTCACGCCTTCTCGAACCGGCCAGGCGTCACGCCAAACTCGTGGCGAAATGCCGAGACGAAAGCGCTCACGCTTGTGTAGCCCACGTCGAGTGCCGCGGTCGTCACGCTGCCGCCGCGCCCAAGCCGCTCGACCGCCGCGAGCAGCCGCAAACGCTGGCGCCACCGGACAAAGCTCATCCCGGTCTCGGCGGTGAAGAGCCGCTGCACCGTCCGCGTGCTCGCACCCGCGCGCTGGGCGAGCCGCCGAAGGTCCTCGCCGTTTGCCGGGTTCTTCTTGAGCCGCTCCGCAATCGCAAGCGCGCGCGGATCGCGCGGCATCGGCAGGTTTTGCGACGGCATGGGTTCAAGAAGTGTCAACCGATCCACGATCACCTGCGCGAGCCGCCGCTGCCCCGGCACCGCCGCATCGAGTACGCCATGCGCTGTCGCTTCCAGGATCAGTTCGCGCAACAGCGCGGGCACATTGATCACCGCGCAGGCGCGGGGCAGGGCGCGCGCGATACCGGTGGCGAGATAGAGGCTGCGCATCGTGCCTTCGCCGCGCATCTCCTCGCGATGCTCGATGCCGGCGGGAATCCAGACCGCTCGGTTCGGCGGCACGATCCACGCGTTGTCCGCCGTCGCCACGCGCAGTACCCCGGCCGACGCGTAGCTAAGCTGATGCCACGCGTGATCGTGCGCGGCACTCGCATAGCCGTTCGTGAAGCGCACAGGAAACGTTCGAACCCAAACGGATCCGTCCGGTTTGGCGGGAATCTTTGCTTGGCGCATTCGCGACATTTATTGGCATTTTATCGCAAGACCGGTGGTGCGTATACCGCCTACAGAAGACGCAGATCTGCGTTTCATCGCTTTCTTATCTTCGGAGGATCCATGGCCCACGTCGCCCACTTTGCCGTCAACGCCAACGATATGGAACGCGCAAAGGCCTTCTACGCCGGCGCGTTCGGCTGGTCGTTTCAGGCTTTCGGCCCGCCCGGCTTCTACATGATCCAAGGCGCCGGCGGTCCGGGCGGCATGTACGCAAGCCTCCAGCAACGCCGCGAAATCGTGCCGGGCAAGCCGATCTACGGCCTCGAATGCTCGCTCTCGGTCGAGAACAGCGAGAAAGCGGAAGCCGCGATCAAAAAGGCGGGCGGCAAGATCGTCATGCCGCGCACGGTCATCGCCGGCGTCGGCAAGCTCTTCTTCTTCGAGGACACCGAAGGCAACATCATGGGCGCTATGGAGTACGACGCGGCTGCCCGCTAGGCGGCGACGCGCGCTATCCACCGGCCGAGGTTAGCCACCACCTCTTCGCGGTTCGTCTCATTCAGCATCTCGTGCCGGCCGTCGCGGTAGAAATCGTGCGTCACGTCCTTGATGCCCGCCGCGCGATAGCGCTCGATCAAGGGCGTCAGCCCGGCGAGGTTGCTGTTCAGCGGGTCTTTGTCGCCCGCGAAGAGATAGATCGGAAGCTCTGGCCGGATCCGCTTCAACGCATCCGGCTCGAACATCACCTGCGCCGCCGTGAACACGCTCATTAGCGACTCCGGCGTCGCATCGAACCCGCACAGCGGATCGGCGATGTACTTGTCGACTTCGGCCGGATTGCGGCTCAGCCAATCGAACGGCGTGCGCGCCGGCTCGAACGCTTTGTTGAACGCCTTCAAGCCGCCTTCGCCGTCGGGCGGTGGCAACATGTCGAGCGCAGCCGACCCCGACAGCACCGCGCCGTCGATCAGCGCGCTATGCTTCACGAGATAAATCTGCAGCGCAAACGATCCAAGCGAGTGCCCGAGCAGGATCACCTTCCGCCCCGGATTCTCGCGCCTGGCGATCTCGCTCAAGCGCGCCATGTCATCGACGATCGAGGCAAACCCACCCGGTCCAAAGTCGCCGAGCTTGTCCGGTGACGTCCGCCCATGCCCGCGATGGTCCTCCGCGTAGATCGCAATCCCTGCCTCGCGCAACGGCTGAAGCGGCGCGAGATAGCGAAGCGCGTGCTCCCCCATCCCATGCGAAATCTGCAGCACGGCATTCACCGGCCCGTGGGCGCCCCAACGGTAAGCCGCAATCCTCGCCCCGTCGCTGCCTTCAAAGTGAAACTGCTCGTCGCTTCCCATGGTTGCGCTCCTTCGTGATTGGGCCGAATCAACACCGCAAAAACAGGTGACCTTCGCCCCTCAACCCAGTATACCCGGCGCAGCCAAAACCACCCCGGAAACCCGATGGCCGCCGACGCCAAAAACGACATCGCCGCCCTAACATTCGAGCAGGCTTTGCAGCAACTGGAGCAAATCGTCCAGCGGCTGGAAAAAGGCCAGGTCGACCTCGAAGATTCCATCGAAATCTACGAGCGCGGCAGCAAGCTGAAAGCCCATTGCGAGGCCAAGCTCAAGGACGCCGAAGCCCGCATCGAAAAGATCGTGATCACCCCCTCGGGTCCCGCGACCGCTCCGTTTGAGAAATAGCCGATGACCTCCGCCATTGAACCCGCTTTGAACGAAGCGCGCGCGTTCATGGAAGACGCGCTAAACGAGGTTCTGCCCGAACCCGTAGGACCCCAGGCGCGCGTGATCGAGGCGATGCGTTACGCGACCCTGGGTGGCGGCAAGCGCGTCCGCGCGTTCTTGGTGCTACAGTCCGGCCGCCAGTTCGGCGTGGACCGCCGTGCGCTCTCCCGCGTCGCCGCGGCCACGGAATGCGTCCACGCCTATTCGCTCGTCCACGACGACCTGCCCGCGATGGACAACGACGACTTGCGCCGCGGCAAACCGACGACGCACAAGAAGTTCGACGAGGCGACGGCGATACTCGCCGGTGACGCACTGCTCACGCATGCGTTTGCAATTCTGGCCAGCGTCGAAACCCACGCTGACCCTTATGTTCGCGCCGAACTCGTCGCCCGCCTCGCGCAAGCCGCCGGTTGGAACGGCATGGTCGGCGGCCAAATGATCGACATTGCCACTCAAGCCGACGACATCAGCGATATCGGACACATCACGCGCCTTCAGCGCTTGAAGACCGGCGCGCTGTTCTCCTTCGCCTGCGAGTCGGGCGCGATCATGGGCAAGTCCTCCGCCCAGATGCACCGTGCACTGACGAATTACGCGCAGGATCTGGGCCTTGCCTTCCAAATCACCGACGACCTTCTCGATGTCGAAGGCGACGCGACGTTGATGGGCAAAGCCACGCGCAAAGACGAAAGGGCAGGCAAGGCGACGTTCGTCACAGTGCTCGGTCCCGAGCGCGCGCGCGCGCAAGCGGATTTGTTAGCCACGCAAGCCGCACAACACCTTGAAGTCTTCGATGAAAAAGCGGACCTTCTGCGCGGATTGGCAGCCTATGTCGTTAATCGCCGTGCCTAAATGCCGCTAGAATCCGCTGTCATGCTGCACTACCTTCCTCAACAGGCGGACGTCACGAGTTTCTGTAAGGCTTGAAGGGTCAAATGCCCGCAACCCCGTTGCTTGACAAGGTCAAGTCGCCCGCCGACACCCGGCATTTCACGCGCGACGAACTAAAACAGCTGGCCGACGAACTGCGCGCCGAAACGATTGATGCCGTCTCGGTCACCGGCGGCCACCTCGGCGCGGGCTTGGGCGTTGTCGAACTGACCGTCGCGCTCCACCACGTCTTCAACACGCCCCATGATCGCCTGATCTGGGACGTCGGCCACCAAGCCTATCCGCACAAAATTCTAACCGGCCGGCGCGACCGCATCCGCACGCTACGCATGGGCGGTGGGCTCTCGGGCTTCACCCGCCGCGCGGAGAGCGAATACGACCCGTTCGGCGCCGCGCACTCTTCGACCTCGATCTCCGCCGGCCTCGGCATGGCCGTGGCCCGCGATCTGAAGCGCGAAAAGCGCAACATCATCGCCGTCATCGGCGACGGCGCGATGTCGGCCGGCATGGCGTATGAGGCGATGAACAACGCCGGCGCCGCGCGCTCGCGTCTGATCGTGATCTTGAACGACAACGACATGTCGATCGCCCCGCCCGTCGGCGGCATGAGCGCCTATCTCTCGCGCATGGTCTCGTCAGAGGGCTACACGACGCTGCGCAACTTCGCGAAGCAGCTGGCCAAGAAGTTCCCGCACTTCATCGAAGAAAGCGCGCGCCGCGCCGAACGCTATGCGCACGGCTATTGGATGGGCGGCACGCTGTTCGAAGAACTCGGCCTCTATTACGTGGGCCCGGTTGACGGCCACAACCTCGACCACCTTCTCCCCGTACTGCAGAACGTGCGCGACCAACCGATCGATCGCCCGATCTTGGTCCACGTCGTGACGAAAAAGGGCAAAGGCTACGGCCCTGCCGAGGATGCGGCGGACAAGTACCACGGCGTCGTCAAGTTCGACGTCGTCACCGGTGCGCAAAAGAAGGCCCCCTCGAACGCGCCGCAATACACGAAAGTCTTCGCCGACAGCCTGATCGCGGAAGCCGAAGCCGACGAGAAGATCGTGGCAATCACCGCGGCGATGCCGTCCGGCACCGGCCTCGACCTCTTCCAAAAGCGCTTCCCGGACCGCACGTTCGACGTGGGCATCGCCGAACAACACGGCGTGACGTTTGCCGCGGGCCTTGCCACCGAAGGTTACAAACCCTTCGCCGTGATCTACTCGACGTTCCTTCAGCGCGCCTACGACCAGGTCGTGCATGACGTCGCGATTCAGAAGCTTCCCGTCCGTTTCGCGATGGACCGCGCGGGCCTCGTCGGCGCCGACGGCGCAACGCACGCGGGCTCCTTCGACACGACATACCTGGCGTGCTTGCCGCATTTCGTCGTCATGGCGCCATCGGACGAACTCGAACTGAAGCACATGGTCGCGACCTGCGCCGCGATCGACGACTGCCCGTCGTCGGTGCGCTACCCGCGCGGCGAAGGCGTCGGCATCGAACTCCCTGCGAAGGGCACGCCGCTCGAGATCGGCAAGGGCCGCATCATCCGCGAAGGTTCGAAGATCGCGATCTTGAGCTTCGGCACCCGCCTCGCCGAAGCTCTGAAAGCGGCCGACGACCTCGGCGCCCGCGGCCTGCCGACGACGGTCGCCGACGCGAGATTCTGCAAGCCGCTAGACGAAGACCTGATCCGCCGCTTGGCCGCCAACCATGAAGTCCTGATCACGATCGAAGAAGGCGCGATCGGCGGCTTCGCCTCGCACGTGATGCAGTTCATGGCCAAAGCGGGCCTCTTCGACCGCGGCTGCAAATTCCGCCCGATGACGCTGCCCGACATCTTCATCGACCACGACACCCCGCAAAAACAGTACGACATCGCCGAACTCAACGCCCCGCACATCGTAGCAACCGCACTGACGGCGCTGGGGCACGAAGCAGCAGCCGGCGGTCTTCGCGCATGAGCAGTCTGGGAGCGCGGGCGTCTCGCCCGCTCCTCGATGACCATCAACGCGTATATGCGATGGGAATAGCCCAGCCCTTCTCGAACTGACGGCCTCATGAACCCTTACGACTTCACTCCCCGCACCGTCGAAATCCTCCGCATCGGCCATAAGGGCGACGGCGAAACGGGGCAGGGCGTGTTCGTGCCCTTCACCGTGCCGGGCGACAAGGCGGCGGTGGCAGACGACGGCGATCGCGTACGCATCGTCGAACTCGTCGTGAAGGGCCCCACGCGCGCAACGCCACCCTGCAAGCACTTCACTTTTTGCGGCGGCTGCGCGTTGCAGCACGTTGAGGCGGAAGCCTACCGCGCCTGGAAGCAAGAACAAGTCGTACAAGCGCTCGCACAACGCGGTATCACGGACGTCGAAGTCGCACCGCTCGTCGCCGTCGCCCCCCGTACGCGCCGCCGCGCCGTACTCACGGCCAAGCTCGTTGAAGGCGCGGTCATGATCGGCTTCCAAGAACGCGGCAGCCATCACATCGTGGACATGGCCGAGTGTCACGTCCTGCACCCGGACCTATTCGCGCTCGTCGCCAAACTGCGCGCGCAACTGGCCAGCATTCTGCCCGAACATGCGCGCGCCGAAATCGACATCATGCGCGCCGACAATGGGATCGATATGTCGCTGGGCGTCGGCCGCACGACGCTCGACCCCGCACTGCGCTCGAAACTCGCCAACCTCGCCGCACAGCTCGGCCTCGTCCGCCTCACCGTGAACGGCGAGCTCGTCGCGCAATCGACGCCGCCCATCATCCGCTGGGCGGGGGCCGAAGTAACGCCGCCCCCAGGCGCGTTCCTGCAAGCCGTGCCCGAAGCCGAAGAGATACTGCAGTCGCTCGTCACCGAAGCCGTCGGCAAGGCCAAGCGCGTGGCCGACCTGTTCGCCGGCTGCGGCGCCTTCACGTTCGCGCTCGCCCGCCACGCCGCGGTCGCCGCCTTCGACAGCGAAACCGACGCGATCGCGGCCTTGACCGCCGCGCGCAACGCGCCGGGCTTGAAACCCATCACCGCCGAACGCCGCGACCTCTTCCGCCGCCCGCTGCTGCAGCACGAGCTGGACGCCTTCGACGCCGTGGTCATCGACCCGCCCCGCGCCGGCGCCAAAGCCCAAGCTGAACAGCTCGCGACGTCGAAGGTCAAAACGATCGCCGCCGTCTCCTGCAGCCCCGCGACCTTTGCCAGAGATGCCCGCATCCTCATCGACGGCGGCTACAAGCTCAAATCCGTGACCCCGGTCGACCAATTCCTCTGGTCACCGCACATCGAACTTGTGGCGATATTCGGCCGCTAGCTACTTCGCTTCACCGTGCAACGGATCGCCGACATGCGTACCGAGGCGCCTGCGAAAATCTTTGGCCATGCCGGCCGCATCGAAGTCGAACACCGTGTTCTTCTTCATGATCAGTCGCGCCGCCTCGGCTTCGGCAAACAGTTCTTTGAGCGCTTTGTGCCGCAGTCGGTGGAGCGGGTTCTCCGGGTCGATCGCAAAGACCCCGTTGCGGCTTTCAGCGTAGCTTTTCACAGCGCCTTTGGCGACTTTTTTGATCTGCTGACTTGTCTTGGCCAGATTCTCGAACAGCACGATCGACACACCGAGGTGCGAGTTCGTGTCCGTAAGCCCTACCCGGATGCCGCACATCACGGGTGAGCCTTCTCCGGTCGGATACGCAATCTGCATTTGCTCGTGAACGATCCTGTTGCCGCCGGTCTTCTTCGACATCGACGTGTGCAGCAGGTCGTTGTCCACAAAACCGCTGCAATCCCATCGGTCTTCGGTCTTGGTTCGCAAATTGTTTGGGACGCCGCCGAACTCATAGTAAGTGCCGGAGAATCCGAAGCTGGTGTTCTTGGGCGCGGCAATCTCGAAGAGTTCGGCAATGAAGCTGTCGTCGTTGTCGTCGGAGCGATGGCGATAGACCCTGTAAAGTCCCTGAATGTCGCTTAGCCAGGCGGCTTTGTTTTCCCGAATTGTATCGACCAGATGGTTGATTTGGACGGTCGCCAAATGCGACGTCCCCTGCGGGAAGATCGAGTCGGTCGCGTTCTTGAGCGCCGTTTCGAACCTCTTTTCCCTTCCCGCCTCAGGTAAGCGTGAGAGCATCAAGATGCGGCGCGCGGCAGCCTTTACCTCGGCGCTCAGCTGCCGCCGCTTGGGCTCTCGCTTCTTCCAAGCAAAGACGAACCAGAACATGAGCGCGGACGCGGTGCCCGCTTGCATGTGATGGATCTTGTTGAGCCAGTCTTCGAACTTCCTTTCGTTGAAGGTCTGTTGCAGGTTGACGACGTCTAATCCGTCGGGATTTGCCGCGTGCAGGAGCCAGATATTTGGCCTGTTCTCTTCGATCGGCAGCGTTTCGATCTGTTTGCAAATCAGATTGGCGACGAGAGCGGCGTCTTTCCTTGTTGCGGGTGTTTGCTTCGAAAATTTTCCAAGCTCCAGACAGTTCGCGATCACTGCAAGGACATCGCCGAGCGTATCGGCGTGAGGCTTTTCATCTGCCATGCGGGGTCAAAGGCGCCGTTCGAAAGTTTCAGAAATAGTTGCGCTAGTTTTGGATATTTCTGAGTTTTGTCCAGACTATCTTGAACCGTGTCCCCGCACGAAATCCCGGAGAATGAGCGTTTTGCTCGTTCGCAAGAATATTGCGCAATAAACTTTTTCAGCGAAATGAAGGCCGTGTATCCACAGGCTCTAGACTATGATTCGAACTTTTCGCCCTAAAGCTCCGCTGCGGCTTGTGAGAGACGGGATGCATGGCGTGCACGCCCGCACGCTCCCAAATGAGGTGAAATGTCATGAGCTCCTCCAAATCAAGTATCTCGCGCGGCGGCCGGATTCTTCGCGTTGGATTTGCCGCCCTGATCGTTTTGCTGAGCCTGTCCCCTGAAATGTTGGCTCTTTCGCTTGGAATGGCGGGAGATGCCGATTTGGCCCGGCTTTCGAAATGGAAGTTGGGCGCCACGTCGTCATTGATCGTAATTTTGTCGTTGCTTGAATTGCTGACGTCGAGCTTCCTGCATCGCGCCGATCACGGCACGGATTCCCCCGTAAAGTACAAACGCGACTCCGCAATCGAAGCTCTCTTGAGTGTAACCCGCATGCAGGTGTGGCGGCAGGCGACGATCCTTACGCTTTCGGTTCTGGGGTTGTTAAGCCTTGGAACGTATGCACGGCTCGATGAGACCCTGTACCTCCTCGCCTTGGGATCATCCGTCCTGGGCTTTGCGGTTGTGCTCTGGAGCGCGCTAGCACCGGTCGACATGGTCATTTCCAGGGCGATCTCCGACCTCATACAACTGATCACGGGAGCTGGCGCACGCACCGTTCAGGCGTTTTCGACCGCTAACTTCCTGGGCAGTCTGTCCGGCAAGGCGGTCCGCACGGGGACGGTGGCCGCCACAATGATGCTCGCCTCGAAGAATCTGCATTTGCTGGTGCTGTGACCTCGCCGCGAATTGCCTTACGCCCGACGACGCAAAGCGCCGTCGGGCGTGCTACACTTCAGGCCCGTCCGTGACTTGTGACCGCCATGCCCAACCCGATCGCCCGTGCCGCCTATCGCCTGACGCAGACCGCGCGTGTCGCCTGGTACGGCGGCCATCACCTCATCGCAAACCGCATGGGCCGCGGCACCGCGTTCGCGGACCGCAAGGTCGAGGTCGAGAACGACTACCCGAACCGCAAGAAATTCCTTGGCGAGCTGCAGGCGCTGTTCGAGCGCGATTGGAAGAACATCGAGCTGGGCCTCTACGCCGCGCCGTCCGCGCTCGACCGCAGCGCGCTTCAAACGCTTCAGCAGTCGCTCGACTTCCTGCGCGACGTGCCGAAGGTCGCGCGCCGCCGCCGCGATCACGTGCACGACGAAGTTCTGTCGGATGAGTTGCGCAAGGACTTCCCGCGCTACTACCTCCAGAACTTCCACTACCAAACCGGCGGCTGGCTGACCGAAGACTCGGCCAAGCGCTATGACTTCCAGGTCGAAGCTTTGTTCGCCGGCACCGCCGACGCGATGCGCCGCCAAGCGCTGGTTCCGATCGCCGAACACATGAAGGGCCGCGACCAGCGCAAGCTGAAGCTGCTCGACGTGGCAACGGGCACCGGCCGCTTCCTCACCTTCGTCAAAGACAACTGGCCGCGCCTGAAGACGACCGCGCTCGACCTCTCGCCCGCCTACCTCGACGAAGCGCGCAAGAACCTGAAACCCTGGCACGATGTCGCCTTCGTCGAAGCGAACGCCGAAGCGATGCCGCTCGAGGACGAAAGCCAAGAAATCGTCACCTGCATCTATCTCTTCCACGAACTGCCGCCGAAGGTCCGCCCCGTGGTGGCGAAAGAAATCGCCCGCGTCCTGAAACCCGGCGGCGTCTTCGTCTTCGTGGAGTCGATCCAACCAGGCGACACGCCGGGCTTCGAGGCGCTGACCGAGTTCTTCCCGCAAGCGTTCCACGAGCCCTATTACGAGAGCTACTTGAGCTGGAACGTGGCGGATGCGTTTGCGACGGCAGGCTTGACGCTGCGCACCGAAACGCCCGCCTTTCTGTCGAAGGTGGTCTCGTTCGCCAAGCGTTGACGGTTCGTTAAGGCGCCCGTGCCAGCGTCGCTGCAACGCTATTCTGGGTCATAAGACGCTCCGCTATGGAGACGAAATTCGCCACGCTGCGCCCGTTATTCGGCCGCCCGATAGGACCCGACGATGGCACGCCGTCGGCGGCGGAGCTGCAGATCCACGCGGTCATGGTCAGTGCGCCGCTGGTAGCGATCTCCGGCGTGATCATCATGGTGGCGATCGTCGCCGCGTTTTGGAGCGCGGTGCCGGCCCCCATGCTCGCGACATGGGCGCTGCTCGTGTGCGCGGTGAGCGTTGTGATCCCGCGCCTGCTCCATGGATTGGGACAGCGCGTCCTCAACGACGCCGAATCCGCGCGCATTGTCGATATCATTGTGAAGTTCAGTGTGGTCCGCGCCCTCATTTGGGGTGGCGGCGCCGTCATGTTCTACCAATACGCCTCGCCCGCACAGTTGACGTTGCTGTCCGTCCTCGTGCTCGGCAACGCGATGGGCGGCGGCGCGGCGCTGATGCCGATCCCGCGCGCCGCGATGTACTATGCATTGTGCACCGTTGTCCCGCTTGCCGTCGCCTTTGCCGTGACCGGCGCGTTCGAAGGCATCTTGGCGGCGGCCCTTCTCCTGGTCTACGCGTTGGGCCAGCGTAGCGCTGCGGGCCAGGTTCATTCCTTCGTCGTCGCCGAGGTGAAGCTGCGCCAGGCCCTGATCGACAAGCAGCAGGAACTCACGCGCGCCAAGCTCGATGCCGAAGGCGCAAACCGTGCCAAGTCCGAATTCCTCGCTCATATGAGCCACGAACTGCGCACGCCGTTGAATGCAATCATCGGCTTCTCGGAGACCATCGGTAACGGCGTCTTCGGCCCGGTGAGCGAGCGCTATGCGTCTTACGCCAAGGACATCAACGACAGCGGCATCCACCTCTTGAGGTTGATCAACGACGTCTTGGATCTGTCGAAGGTCGAGGCCGGCGCGCTTGTGATCAGCGAAAGCGAATTCGCCGTCGAAGATTCGGTCGAAGCCGCGCTCCGTCTCGTGCGCGAGCGGGCGGCGCGCAAGAACATCGCCCTCGAATGGCACGCGCAATCCCTACCAAAGCACGTGAGGACGGACGAACGCCTGTTCCAACAAATCCTCATCAACCTCGTCACAAACGCGATAAAGTTTACGCCTGAAGGCGGCCAAGTCGCCGTCGTCGCCGCGATCGAACCATCGGGCGCGCTTCGCATAACGGTCGCCGACACCGGCGTCGGGATGACGGCAGGCGAGATCGATGTCGCGCTCACACCCTTCGGTCAAGTCGGCGACAGCATGAAAGCCCGCGTCGAGGGCACGGGCCTAGGCCTGCCGCTCTGCAAACGCTTCGCCGAAGCGCTCGGCGCCACGTTCAAGATCGAGAGCAAGCCGGGGCAGGGGACAACAGCGACGCTGATCTTGCCGGCGAAACGCAGCTCGACGCCTATCGCGGTGCACCAAGCACTAAGCGCCTAAGCCTGGGAGCGCGGGCGTCTCGCCCGCTCTTTCTGCTCGCTGACGCAAGGCGCTAACTTGACGGACGCTCACAGCGCTCGATGGCGGCCGTGACGCCATTGAACACCGCTGTGCCGGCTGTGTCCGCAGGAGTCGCGGGACGCAGATACTTGAACTCATCGACCGCAATCTCGCGGATGGCGTTACTGCTAGAATTGTAGATCCCCGGTGGACCAACACGACCGACAATCTCGACAACGGCGTCATAGAGTGCGGCGCTATTGAGTATCGTGGGTTGCTTGGGAAATGGCGCATTGAGTTCCTTCCAGCCAACTTTGCCGGGGACCACCTGCCACATCTCATCTTTTTGATCGAACGGAACAAAGCCATAGGACTCAGGCCCCATGAGTACAATGCCTTGGTAACGACGTGAAACATGCGCCACCTTCGTACTCTCACCCCACTCGACGGTGGGCGGGTCCTCGATCCTAACGACATTGAACTGTCTAGCGTGCTGACCGAAGAAGCCGTCTTTCGGCTCGTTCGAAACCGTACCGATCAACACAACATGCACCGTCATCCACGCCGAACCGGGGTTCTCCAGGTAATTGGCACGGCGCAGCGCATCAGACATGTTCACAAACCACCTCTCGCGCACGTCAACTTGTTGGACGTACCGGTCACCGCAGCCAAACGTAAGATAGCCGTCGATCCGCTGCTCCCGCGGCGTGCAACCGAGCAGTGCAAGCGTCGATGCAAGCGTGACCGAAGCGATTGACCTCAAGGCGTCTACCCGGTGATCTTCTTGATCGCCGCCGTCACCATACCTTCGACGACGTTGCCGACCGCGCGCTCGACGGCGTTCTCGACCTTCTTCGCCGCACTCTGCGGCTTGCGCCGTTTGCGCGGCGCGGGCACGCCCAGCGCCACCTCCAAAGCCGACCGCTTCTTCGCCGGCCGCTTGCGCTTCTTTTTCGGCTTCCCAAAAAGATCGTCGAGAACCATGACGGCATCTCACTTGTTCAAGGTTCCAACAAGATTATCACTGATCGGCAACGGGTCGCTAGCTCAAGCACTGTCCGAAGCACCTTAAAGGTCAACAAGATCGCCAATCGCCTCGATGAGTCCGCCGATGGCATCGATGGCGGCGTTGAGAGCTTGGTCGGCGGCTGCGTTCGCAGCCGAATCGGCAACATTGCTCGCGAGGCTCTGTTTGGCGCGCCGTTTTGATGATTGGTTGTCTCTTCTTTGACGCGACTGTTGCTTTCGCGAGGGCTTCTTCACAAGCGGCTACCCCACTTGCCCCCGATGCCGCAAAATATGATCCGCCAGCACCGCGGCCATCATGGCCTCGCCCACCGGCACCGCGCGGATGCCGACGCAGGGGTCGTGGCGGCCTTTGGTTTGGATGTCCGTCTCTTGCCCGTCGCGCGTGATCGTCTTGCGGGGCGAGAGGATCGACGACGTCGGCTTCACCGCAAACCGCACCACCACGTCTTGGCCCGTCGAGATACCGCCTTGGACGCCGCCGCCGTGGTTTGCAAGGAACGTGGGCTTGCCGCCCGCCATACGCATTTCGTCCGCGTTCTCTTCGCCGGACAAAGCCGCCGCCGCAAACCCGTCGCCGATCTCGACGCCTTTGACCGCGTTGATCGACATCATCGCGCTCGCCAGATCGGCGTCGAGCTTGCCGTAGACCGGCGCGCCCAACCCCGCGGGCACGTTCTCCGCCACGACCTCGATCACCGCGCCGCAGGACGAGCCCGCCTTGCGCCGCTCATCGAGATACGTCTCCCAAAGTGCGGCCGCCTTTGCATCCGGCGACCAGAACGGATTGCGCTCGACCTCCGCCCAATCCCAGTTGCCGCGATCGATCTTGTGCGAGCCCACTTGGATCAGCGCACCGCGAATCCGCACGCCGCCCGGCACGATGTGGTCGAGCACCTTGCGCGCGATCGCTCCGGCCGCAACCCGCGCCGCCGTCTCGCGCGCGCTCTGCCGTCCGCCGCCACGATAGTCGCGCACGCCGTACTTGATGAAATAGGCATAGTCGGCGTGACCGGGGCGGAACTTGTCCTTGATGCCCTCATAGTCCTTCGACTTCGCGTCCACATTGTCGATGTGCAGCGCAATCGGCGTGCCGGTCGTGACCTGACCGCCGGTCGTGTCGTCGGAGAACACGCCGGAGAGAATCTTGACGACGTCCGTCTCCTGCCGCTGCGTGACGAACTTCGACGTGCCTGGCCGGCGCTTGTCCATCCACGGCTGAATGTCGGCCTCGGTCAGCGCAATGCCCGGCGGCGTCCCGTCGACGACGCAGCCCAGCGCCGGCCCATGGCTCTCGCCCCAGGTCGTGACACGAAACAAATGGCCGTAGGTGTTGTGACTCATGACGATAGCTCTAACCCGACTCGGGCCAAACTCACAGTGCGGCTTCGGTGCCGTTCCAAAAACGGTAAACCCGGTCGTTTTCCGGCGTCGGTAAACCCGGCATCTCAGTCACCGGCATGCCCCCATTGAGGCCGCGCAATGCGCGCCCGACGGCGCCATGCGCGACGACGACGACATCGCCCGAGAGGTCGGCGAGCCACATCTTCAAGCGGCCGGCAAGTTGCGCATAGCTCTCGCCGCCGCAGGGTGCGCCGTTCCACGGCGCTTCCCGGAAAGAATCCCAGGCCTCGGGCGCGGCCGCCTTGATCTCGCGCGCCGTCATGCCCTCCCAGTCGCCGAACCCAAGCTCGGCCAGCCGGTCTTCGACGGCATAGTCATGCTCCGGCAGGTTCAACCGCGCGCGAATGATGTGCATCGTCGCGCGCGCACGGCCAAGCGGACTCGAGACGAAGGGCAGGGCGTGGAGATCGGGCACCGCGGCAAGCAGCGTCTCTGCGTTCGCCCGCGCATGTTCGCGCCCGGCATCGGTGAGAGGGCTATCCTTGCGCCCTTGCCACCGCCGCTCGGCGTTCCACACCGTCTCGCCATGCCGCACGAAGTAGATCGTGTGCGGCGTCATTCGTCCGGTGAGAGCGTCTTCAAGAGTTCGGCGCTTTCCGCAACCTTGTCGACGGCGGCCAGACCGATCATGTGATAGCCGCAGTCCACGTGGTGGGTTTCGCCGGTGACCGCGCGGCCCAAATCGGACAGCAAATAAAGCCCCGAACTGCCGACTTCTTCCAAAGTCACGTTGCGGCGGAGCGGCGCGTTCAACTCGTTCCACTTCAAGATGAAACGGAAGTCGCCGATACCCGACGCGGCCAGCGTTTTCAGCGGCCCCGCCGAAATCGCGTTGACGCGAATACCCTTCTTGCCGAGATCCTCGGCGAGATAACGCACACTCGCCTCAAGCGCGGCCTTCGCGACCCCCATGACGTTGTAGTGCGGCATCACCTTCTCGGAACCGAGATAGGTGAGCGTCAAAAGCGAGCCGCCGTTCGGCATCATCTTCTCGGCCCGCTGCGCGATCGCCGTGAACGAGAAGCACGAGATGTTCATCGTGAGCGTGAAGTTGTCGAGCGAGGTGTCGACGTAACGTCCGCGCAGCTCGTCCTTGTTCGAGAAGCCGATCGCATGCACGACGAAGTCGAGCGAGCCCCACTCCTTCTTCAAGGTCTCGAACACCGCGTCCATCGAGCCCTGTTCGGTCACGTCGCACGGGAGCACGATCTTCGAGCCGACCGAGGCCGCAAGCGGATCGACGCGCTTCTTCAGCGCATCGCCCTGATAGGTGAAAGCAAGCTCGCCGCCCTGGTCGTGCACTGCCTTCGCAATGCCCCAAGCGATGGAACGATCGTTCGCAACCCCCATGATGAGGCCGCGCTTGCCCTGCATTAACCCTTTGATTTGGCTCATCTTCTGCCGCCCGTTCGCCGTGCGATCTGGAACAATTTCGACAAGCGCGGGACGCTAGTCAAATTCGCGCGCCTGGTCAAACCGGCGAGGGGCATTAGTTAAGGTCGATCGCGAACTTCTTGAGGTCGGCAAGCGCCGCATGTTCCAGCGCGCCTTCCTGCGTGGCGGCGAGCACGACCTTCGGCGCATGCCCCGCGAGGAACGCTTCCTGCCAGCGCGGCGCGCACAAGCACCACCGGTCGCCGGGCTTCAACCCAGGAAACTCGTACGCCGGCATTGGCGTCGATAAGTCGTTGCCGCGCGATTTCGAGAACGCCAGAAACTCCGCCGTCATGACGGCGCAAACCGTGTGCGAGCCAACGTCTTGCGGCGCCGTATTACAACATCCGTCGCGGAAGAATCCGGTGACAGGATCGCTGCCGCAGTGCGCGAGTTCGCCACCCAGCACGTTCCTCTGCGAACGCCGCCGCCCGCCGGTGTTTTGATACGCCATGGCCGTCTCCAACTTATCGCCTAACCTGCACCGCGCCGGAACCCGAGTAAAGCGCGGGTGCGCGGCTATGACACCCGTTGAGTTGTCGCGCGCAAGGGCGCACTGTCGCCGATTGAGAGAAGGACAAGACCATGATCTTCGGCCTGCTTGCACTCATGACGGCTGCGGCCTTTGCCGGCGCCGCAATCTACATCAACGTCGCCGAGCATCCCGCAAGATTGAAGTTGGAGGACGGCCCGCTGCTGACCCAGTGGAAGCCCGCCTACCACGCGGGCTTCATAATGCAGGCATCCCTCGCCGTCGTCAGCGGCGCGTGCGCGATCGTTGCGTTCTTCTTCGATTGGGATTGGAAGTGGCTGCTTGGCGCCGTGATCATCCTCGCGAACTGGCCCTACACGCTCTACTTAATCATGCCGACCAATCACAAGCTGAACGCGATCGACCCGGCAAGCGGCAGCCCCGACATTCGCCCGCTGCTCGTGCGTTGGGGCCATCTCCACGCCGTCCGCAGCGCGCTCGGCACGATCGCCGCGGTTCTGTTCCTGGCAGCGGCACTTTAGGTCAACGATCTGCCCAGCCGTGCCGGTCGAGCGCCGCTATGCCGCGCTCGAAGTCGGCGCGCTCGACATAGATCTGCGCCGACAGCCTTAGCAGTAGCTTGCCCTGAAACACCGAAGAAGCCACTTGCACGCGGTGCTTCTCCCAAAGCCCTTGCATCAGCTGCAACGCATCGTCCGGCACCGCTTCGCGCCGCTGCGGCAGCGCATAGGCGCGCATCGCCGCGATCATCGCGTCGGGTGCAATCGGTTCGGCGCCAAGGCGCGCCGTGAGCGCGACGCCCTCACGCGACAGTCGCGCGAGATAGTCGCGAACCTCCGCTGCGCCGAACCGCTCCACGAAATCAATCGCCGCAGGCGCGCTGAGGAACGCGCTGACGTCGCGCGTACCGACATAGTCGAACGCACGCGGAAACTTAAGCTCGTGCCAGTGACTGACGGAGAGCGGCACGGTCTCGCCCGCAACCTCCTCGGTCGCATAAAGAAACGCGGTCCCCTTCGGCGCGAACAGCCACTTGTGCGCATTCGCCGTGTACCAGTCCGCCCCGATCGCCGGCAGATCGAGCGCAAGCTGCCCAAGCGCATGCGCCCCGTCGATCAGCACGCGCACGCCCTTGGCCTTCAGGGCCTGCGTGATTTCGGCCACGGGAAACACGACAGCGGTGGGAGAGGCGATGTGATCGATGATCGCGAGCCGTGTGCGCGGCCCAGCAGCATCGGCAATGCGCTCCACGACATCGTTTGCCGTAATCGGAATCGGCAGCGAAACCTTCACAACCTTGGCGCCGGCCGCCTTGCACACCTCTTCCGCCGCAAGTCTGACCGCATTGTAGACGCAGTCGAGCACCAAGATCTCGTCGCCCGCCTGAAGCCGCAGCGACCGCAGCACGGTGTTCACCGCCTCGGTCGCGTTGGTGACGAACGCAATCCGCTCGCCGTCGGTGCCGACGAACCGCCCAAGCCGCTCCGCCGCAACACGAAGTTCGTTGTTCATTGCGCGCGGTGACACGGTGTGACGGAAGAACCAGTCCGGCTGGCGCTCCATCAATAGCCGCCATCGCGCCTGTTCGGCGAGCACATCCTTCGGGCACGCGCCGAACGATCCGTGATTGAGAAACGTGCCCTCGGGCTCGAGGTGCCAAAGCGAGCGAAGTTGTCTGCCGAACTGTGTCATGGCTGGCGGCATAAACGCTTGCGCCGTCCCGCGCAAGAAAATGGCCGCAGCGGTCGTTACCCAGAACAACCGCTGCGGCCTAAACGGCGGACGCGAGGAGATGAGCTGCCGGAGAAGGGCACTACTCCGATGGAGGCAGCTCGTGGTGTCCCGCCGTTGTCGCTACCGGGGCAAACCTTCCGGCCCGAACGCGCGCATAAAAATCTCCGCACAGAAGCGCGAACGCCGCTCGATCTCCGTCGGCGACATCTCGACATCGAGCCCAAGGAGCCCGCGCGTCTCGATGCGCGCCGTGATCAACCCTAAGAAGTGCTCTGCCGCGAACTGCGGATCGCCGCCCGTGTCGAGCCGGCCGATGCGTTCTTCGCGCCCGATCCACTGCGTCAGCGCTTCCAAAATCTGCTTCGGCCCGGCCTCGTAATATGCCTCGCCGATTTCCGGGAACTGTTGGCTCGCGCCAATGATCATGCGCGTATAGCTGAGTTCGTAAGGCGTGCACGCGTGGCTGTAGTACTGCCGCGCCACGTCGGCGAGCATGTCGCGCGGATGTCGCTCCAGTGCCGACACGTTCAGCGGCGCGCGCATCGCGGCTGCCCGGTCGGCAACCATTGCCTTGAACAGGTCCTCCTTCGAACCGAACTGATTGTAGAGCGTCTGTTTCGACACGGTCGCGGCGGTCGCGATCGCATCCATCGACACGTCGTAGCCTTGGGAGCGGAACATCTCCGCCGCCGCTTCCAGAATGCGCGCCCGGATCGACAGAATCGCGGAATGCGACACCGGGATGTTGTTGAGATTCACGGCTGTTGCTGAACGGCTCATCGCACCAATCACACCTTGTTGGCCCCCACGGCCGAATCAATCTGATTCGTCCTTTAATTATGGTGCCGAATCACTTTTGGACTGAGAAGTCCAATAAGCCTGTGTGTTACGAATTTCCTAACAGGTAATCGCGACCCCGAATGATTCACGAGCGATTCACAGCGCACAGCAACGAAATCATCAATCTGTGGACTCGCGAGCGTCAGGGTGTGGATCACGTCGCGACGAAACGACTCAGCCTGAGTCCAGTGTTCGTGCGAGTGAGCGGTCCAAACGCTGGACCATCAAGTCAAAAAGAGCCTAAGCAGTTGAATTGTCAGAGTTTATCGAGAGAATTTTCGATCGCGCGGCAGAGAGCATTTGACGGTTCAAGCCCCACGGACAACCGGACGAAACCGTCGGGTACACTGTCGCCCCACCGCGCGCGTCTTTCCGCGCACGTCCTCACGCCGCCAAAGCTCGTGGACGGTTGGACCAACGGACAACTCTCGATGAACCGCTCGGCGGACGAAGCGTCTCGTAATGTGAGTGAGATCATCGACCCGAACGTCACCATCTGCTTCGCCGCGATCGCATGCGCCGGATCGCGTGGCAAACCCGGGTAGCGAACCGATTGAACCTTCGGATGCTCGGCAAGCAGCGCTGCCACGGCGCCCGCCGTCTCGCACATCCGTGCGAACCGGACCTCAAGCGTCTCAAGTCCGCGAAAGGTGAGCCACGCCTCGAACGGCCCGGGGATCGTGCCGGAATACTTCCGCCACTCCTTGAACCGCTCCATCAAGTCGCCGCGCCGCGTCGCCACGTGACCCATCAACGTATCTGAGTGTCCGCTAACGGCTTTGGTGTCCGAGCAGACGACAACATCCGCGCCGAGCTCCAGCGGCCGCTGCCCAAGCGCCGTCATTGTCGTGTTATCGACGGACAGGATCGCCCCGGCGGCCTTCGCCTGCACCGCTGCCGCGCGCAAGTCGCAAACGTCGAGCCCCGGGTTCGAAGGTGTCTCGATGTGAACAAGCCGATATCCCGCGAACCCGCCATCGAGAAACCGCGCTGTCGGTCGCGTATCGACACCGACACCAAGCGGCGCCAAAAACTTCTCCGCGAGCGCACGCACCGCGAAGTACCCGTCCGCCGGCAACAGCACGCGATCGCCTGCACGCGGAATCGTCATGAGCACCGCACCGATCGCGGCCATCCCCGACGGAAACGTCAACGTCTCCGCACCCTCGAGCACGCCGAGCGCGCTCTCAAGCGCCTCCCATGTCGGATTGTGATAGCGCCCATAAACATACGGCGCGTTGGTCGGGTCACCCGGAAGGTGAAACACCGCCGTCGGCACGATACTTGGAACAACCGACTGCCCAGGCTGAAGCCCAAGCCCGAAGTGATGAAGCAATTTCGCGGCCAGCGCGTCGATATTGTCTTGGACCATGCGCGACCTATAGCGCGCGCACGCCCCCAACGTCACGCGTCGCCGAACTTCCGCCGCGGCTGATAGGGGTGCGCCGTCTCCCAGCGCTTTACGATATCGCTCAAGTTCTGATCCGCCTGCTCGGGCAGTACGAGCTGCACCGTCACGATCTGATCGCCGGCCGGCTGCAGCCCCTGTCCGGGAACGCCCTTACCTTTAAGCCGGAACTGTTGCCCCGCATTCGCCCGCGGCGGGATCGCCATCGTGATTTGCCCCTGCAGCGAAGGCACCTTCACCTTCGACCCATGCAGGGCCTCGTTCAGGGTGATCGGAAGTTCGAGGTAAATGTCCTTACCTTCGCGCTTGAAGTAAGGATGCGGCTCGATCGAAATTGTAATCAAGGCATCGCCCGCGGGCCCGCCGGGTAGCCCTGCTTCGCCGAGCCCGCGCAGCCGGATCACCTGACCCTCGCGCACGCCGACGGGAACCCGCACGTCAAAGCGTTTGCCGTCGGGCAGCTTCACCCGCCGCGTGCCGCCAAGGGCGGCTTCTTCGAACGTAACGTTCAAATCGTAATGTGTATCGAGCCCCTTACCGGGTGCTGGCCGCGTTCGGTTCCCGGAACGCTCGCCGAAGAATTCGGAAAACAGGTCTTCGACCCGGCTCTTGCGTTCCGCCGCAGGCCCAAGGCCGAATGCACGCTCAAACGCACCGCGAAACCCGCTTGCCGCTTCGCCGTTGCTCTTCGGTTTCTCCGGCCGGGTGATCGTTTCGGTGTCGCCGGCCTCTTCTTCCTGGGCCTCAGGCATGGGTACGTACCCGGGCCGCGGATTGCCGTGCGCATCGATCGCGCCCCGGTCATAGAGGTGGCGCTTCTTGCGATCGCCCAAGATCTCATAGGCAATGGAAAGATCTTGGAAGCGCCGGCCCTTGTCGGCCGACCCTTCGGGCGTGTCCGGATGAAAGCGCTTCGCGAGCGCGCGAAACGCCTGTTTGATGTCGTCGTCGTTCGCCGAACGGGAAACGCCAAGTACCGAATAGGGGTCGTACATACGCAGGGGCTCACACGCCGAGGGGGAGGCGCAAGTCCAACAACAGCTTTACAGAAATTCCTCAGACCCGGCAATACTACGCGCGTTGTTCAAACCGCAAATTACAAATTAGAACAATATATTATGGCGCGTTCTTGGGTTGGTTTTTCTGCGCTTTTACCAAGGAATCCGCGATCACACGCTCGGACGGCGCCAGCGCCTTCGCAACTTCGGCAACTTCGACTACAGCCTTTGGTTGGCCCTGGTTGGCAGACAGTTTCAACCACCGGTAGGCCTCAATCATATCTTGGGAAGTCCCCTCGCCGCGCGCGTACATGAGCCCGATACGCAGCTGCGCCTCCGGGTTCCCCTGTTCGGCCACCCCGCGCCACACCGAGAAAGCGCGCGCCCTGTCGCCGGCGACATAGGCGTCGAACCCCGCATTCATCAGCACCGTATCGGCGGCTGGCATCGCACGCGCCACGTCGACGTTCATCGGATCGCCCGGCGACATCCGTGTTTGCCCGGGCTTCGGGGCGCCGTCGTTCGGGATGGGCGTATTGCTGACTGTGCCGCCGCCCATCATCTGGAGCTTCGCTCGCGCAGGCGCATAGCCGTTGCGCGCCGCACGATCCAACAGCGCGCGCGCCCGGTCCAGGTCGCGCGGAACCCCGATCCCCTGCTCGTAAAATTCCGCAAGCCTCACCTGCGCAATCGAAAGGCCGGCGGTGGCCGCCCGCGCATACCACGTAATGGCCGTTTCGATATTTTTCTCGACGCCTTCGCCGACGTAGTACATGTCGGCGAGATTCGCCATCGCCGTAACAAGCCCCTTGTCGGAAGCTTCTTTGAACAGCTTGAACGCCTTCACGCTGTCCTTCGCCACGCCCTTGCCCTGGCGCAAAAGATTGGCCGCATTTCGCATCGCGGCCACGTCGTTTTCGTCGGCGAGCTCGGACCAAATCTCATACGCCCGCGGATAGTCGCCTGCATCGTAGGCTGCGGTCGCCTGCTCGAACCGCGCCGCCTTATCGGCAACGACGTTGGTTGCGCACGCGCTGATCGTGAGCGCAATGACGGTGAGCACAGTGATGCGCAGTTTACCAAGCATGGGCGTTGCGACCGGTTCTCAAAATCGCGCGACAAAATCGAGCGGCGACAGCTCGACCGACCCTATATACTGGACCGCCAAGCCACAGCGTGAGCCTCAAAACCCGTGGACGTGAAGGCAAACCCAGACGCCGCGCCCGAAATCACCGCCAAAGACAGCCCTTTTTTGCTGTTCGACGAGTGGTTTGCGCAGGCCGCCGCGAAGGAACCGAACGACGCCAACGCCATGGCGTTGGCGACGGTCGATGCCGACGGCCTGCCCAATGTGCGCATGGTGCTGCTCAAGGGCCAGGACGAGCAGGGCTTCGTCTTCTACACGAACTACGAAAGCGCGAAGGGCAGGGAACTGCTCGGCCAGAAGAAGGCCGCGCTCTGCTTCCATTGGAAGTCGATCCGCCGTCAGATCCGCGTGCGCGGTACGATCTCGACTGTCAGCGACGGTGAAGCTGACGCCTATTTCGCGAGCCGTCCGAAGGACAGCCAGATCGGCGCCTGGGCCTCGCGCCAATCGCGCGCGCTCAAAGGCCGCTTCGAACTCGAAACCGAGGTCGCGAAGTACGCCGCGCGCTACGGCCTGACCAAAGTCCCGCGCCCGCCGCATTGGTCCGGCTTCCGGCTGAGCCCCGTCGAAATCGAATTCTGGCGCGACCGTCCGTTCCGCCTGCACGACCGCCTCGTCTATCGCCGCGAGAGCGCGAACGCACCGTGGCGCACGGAGCGCCTGTTCCCATGACGAGCGCCGACACCGTTGCGGCAAACAACACGACCGGGGCCGAAGCCGAACGACTGAAGCGCCTCGCGACCTATGCCGCCGTTGCGGTTGCCGCAACGCTGATTGCGATCAAACTCTGGGCTTGGGCCACGACGAACTCGGTCGCGATGCTGGCCTCGCTCGTCGACTCGACGCTCGATCTCGTCGCGTCGGGACTGAACCTTTTCGCCGTCCGCCACGCGCTCACGCCCGCCGACAAAGAGCACCGCTTCGGACATGGCAAAGCCGAAGCGCTCGCGGGCCTCGGCCAAGCCGCCTTCATCGGAGGCTCGGCTGCATTTCTCTTCTTCCAGTCGCTGGAACGCCTCGCTGCGCCGGAGCCGGTGCACCAGACGACCATAGGACTCGCCGTCATCGCGGTGTCGCTCGTGCTCACGCTCGCGCTCGTCCTCTTCCAGCGTTACGTCATCGCCCGCACGCGCTCGCTCGCGATCGGTGCCGACCAGCTGCATTATACGACCGACATTGCCACGAACCTCGCCGTCGTGGCTGCATTGGTTGCGGCAGGCCTCTGGGGTTGGACCATAGCCGACCCGATCCTGGGCCTCGCCATCGCCGCCGTCATCGCCTGGGGCGCGTTCAAGATTCTGCGCGGCGCCTACGACGAACTTATGGATCGCGAGTTTGACGACGCCGAGCGTCAGCGCATCAAGGACATCGTGAACCGCCACGCCGGTGTGGAAAGCCTGCACGACTTGCGCACGCGCCGCGCCGGCCACCGCGCATTCATTCAGCTCCATCTCGAGCTACCGCCGCAGATGACGCTGCTCGAAGCTCACCGCATCAGCGACGAGGTCGAAGAAGCGATCATGGCGGCCTTCCCCGACGCCGAAGTGATCACCCACCAAGACCCCGCCGGTATCGAAATGACCCACTCGTTCGCGAAACGGTAACGCGAATGCTCAGCCCCGCGATGAACAATACGAAGTGGGATGAGCTTAGGCTCGCGATGTTTGCCCTCAGTCCGGCGCCTCTCTGGAGCACGCTGTCAACCAATGGGTATCGATCGCCGCCCGAGAGAGGATGGTTCTACCATTTCAGGGCAGGCGGATATGCAGACATCCTCCACGTCGACATTTTCGCCGACAGCCCCGAACATCGAAAAGAGATCTTCGCCGAGCTCAAACGAATCCACCTTCCCGGAAAGGAAACAGCGGACGGATTTCGAGTCTTCGGCTACATCCCTGACGGAGAGGCCATCGACTATTTGTGAGTCGTTGAGCCGCGACACCAGAAATAGTCGTGATGGCCGGGCTTGACCCGGCCACCCAGGGCCACCGCCCATGCATCTCAGCCGCTCTGCTTTGGTCCCTGGGTGGCCGGGTCGCGCTTCGCTTGCCCGGCCATGACGAAGTGATTTGGGCTATTGTGGAGCTGCAGCCTTACCGCTGTAAACGACCGGCCCTTCGACCGCCACCTTCGCGTCCTTGAACAAGATCCAGTCCGCGACCAGCCGGAAGTAGCCCGCCGAGAAGCGCGTGTGCTCGCGCTCGCCGTTCTTCTCCTCGAACTCGATGATGCCGTGATCGGCCGTTGGGAACATGACGATATCCAAATTCGTCCGCGTAGCCTGAACTTCGCGCAGGATGCGCAACGTGTTCGTGGCCGGCGCAGAACTGTCGCGGCCCGCGAGCACCCAAAGATGCGGCTTCTCATACGCGCGCAATGTGGGCACCGGGTCGTACTCCCACGACGTGCCGACATCGACCATCGGGCCTAGCAGGCGAAGCGCCCAGTTGGGATAGGCGAGAAAGTCGCCCGTGTATTCGCCTTCGATCTTCGAATACCAGGGCTCCTTCCCGTACTTCGCTCGCACCGCGTCGAGTGCCCCGAAGCCTTCCTCGAAGTCCGACGCCATCACGCGGCCCGTCGCCTCCGTAATCTCGCGCGCCTTAGCGATGACGTCTTCGCTATCGAAGCCCGCCTTGCGCAGGTCGTCGAACACCTCTTCCCGATCTTCGGCAAGCGGGCTCTCGGCCAATCCATAACCGACAACGACAAAGTCGGCGTCGGCCTTGCGCCCAGCTAGCGGCGCAACCCAGCCCGCCTGGCTCCCGCCTTCGAAGCCCACTTCGCGAGCGAGCGTGCCGGCAAGCGCGCGCGCCTTTTTCAGGGCCGCTACCGCGTCGTCCGACAGCAAATTGAAATCCTGCGAGTAGCTCCCTTGCGACTTGCCGGTTCCGCGCTTGTCATAAACGAACACGCCGACGCCGCTGGCCGGCAGCAGATACTGCATGCGGTTGAACAGGATCGCACTGTCGCGCTCGGATCCGTGCACCATCACCGCAACCGGAATGGCGCCCTCAAGCCGCGGCATAACCAGCCGTCCCGCAAGTTTCAGCCCGTGACTTTCGAAGGTCGCTTCGGTGATGTCGAACGTCTGTCGCCGCCCGGTACCCGCGAAAGCGCCGCCAACGATCGTTACGGTGGCCTCATCGCAAGCCGAGAATCGCACCGCGACCCCGTCAACCGGCGCATCGGTCCAGCCAACCGAAGGCAAGAACGCGAACGGCACGGACTCATAAGTGACCGCAGGATCGGCCTTGAGCCGCCAGGTCTCGCCGCTCATGAACGTCATGCGCAGCGTCTGCGGCCCACTCGTCGGCGTCACCGCCGCAACGCGGCCATTGCCCAAATCATAAGCGCCGTAGTGGCAAGCAAGGCGCGCATCCGGCGGCGCTGCGGGGCGGACGAAAAACGCCCACGCTGCAAGAGCGCCCAACCCCAGAAAGATCGGAATCAAAAGTAACCGACGAACCCACATGGCGTCCCCCAAAGAGAGGTCAAGAGACTAGCGACTGTCGCGGCGCGCTGCAGTCACGCCGCCGTGAAGATTCAACCGCGAAGCTTTTCGCGCCGCACCCATTCTTCCGTTTTGTCGAGGGCCCGTACAAACTTATCGAACATCTCGTCGATTTCCGCCTCGGTGATGATGAGCGGCGGGCAGAACGCGAGCCGGTCGGCAAGCATGGCCCGCGTGAAAATGCCTTCCTCCTGCGCAAATCCCGCGCACGCCATGCCGACGGCTTTGTCGGCGGGGAAGTTCCGCCGCGCCGCTTTGTCGGCCACGAGTTCCACGCCGCCGAGCAATCCGACGCCCACGGCTTCGCCGACCAGCGGATGCTCGTTGAGCGCCTTCAGCCGCTTCGCAAACGTCGGCGCCACGCGCCGCACATGCGCCACGATGTTGCGCTCCTCGTAGATCCTCAGCGTCTCGACCGCGACCGCCGCCGCAACCGGATGCGCACTGTAGGTGAACCCATGCCCGAACGTGCCGATCGCGCGGCTTTGATCGAGCATCGCTTGATACATCTCTTCATGCATCAGCATCGCGGATATCGGCAGATACGCCGACGACAACGCCTTCGCGCACGACAGCGTGTGCGGCCGCATGTTGTAGGTCTGCGCACCCCAATAGTTGCCCGTGCGCCCGAAGCCGCAAATCACCTCGTCGTCGATGAACAGGATGTCGTGTTTCTCAAGCACCGGCTGAATGCGGTCGAAATAGGTCGGTGGCGGAATGATCACGCCACCTGCGCCCATCACCGGTTCGGCAATGAACGCCGCGATCGTCTCCGGCCCCTCGCGCTCGATCAGCGCCTCCAGGTTACGTGCGAGCCGCGCCGCGAAGTCGTCGTCGCTCTCGCCGGCTTCGGCGCTGTGATAGGCGTGCGGACAGTCCGCATGCAGAATGCCACCGAACGGCAAATCGAACCCACGGTGGTTGTTCGGCAATCCGGTCAAGCTGGCGCTCACCAGCGTCACGCCGTGATAGCCCTTCGTCCGGCTAATGATCTTCTTCTTGGCTGGCTTGCCCTTCGCGTTCCAATAATACCAGGCGAGCTTGATCTGCGTGTCGTTCGCCTCCGACCCGGAGTTCGCGAAGAACACCTTCGAGGCCGTGAACGGCGCCACCTCCTTCAACTTCTCTGCCAGCTCGATCCCCGGCTCGTGACTCCTGCCCGCAAAGATGTGGGAGTAGGGCAGTTCCCGCATCTGCTTCGCGGCCGCCTCGATCAGCCGCTCCTCGCTGTAGCCCAGGCTCACGCACCAAAGCCCTGCCATCGCATCGATATAGTCGCGGCCCCGGTTGTCGAACACGCGGATCCCGCGTCCCCGCTCCAGGATCAACGGCCCCACCTCCCGATGCCGCGCGAGGTTGGTGTACGGATGGATCAGCGCCTCGACATCGCGCGTCTGAGCATTGGTGAGGGTCATAAAATCACTCTTTCCTTAGTGCTTGGCTTCGTTTGTACGCGTCGCTTTCCATGGCCTCGCTTCTCAACCGCTCATTCGCTTGGAGCAATGCTCCGAACGTAGGGACGAAATCGTCTGCGAATTTGACCGATCCCACAGTTCGATTCACCTCATGCAGTAGGTCCATCACGCCAAGCGCCACAGCCGTAGTGAACCAGAGATCGCTCCGCACAACAAAGTCATCTTCAATGTCAAAGAACGTCGTAGGAAATCGCTCGCCTGTTGTCTCAAGGTTCAATGTGAGCGTTGTGTTGATAACGCTGGCGTGCGCAGCGGATAGGTTGATTTGATCCTTTAGGTTCTTGATCATGTTGGAGCCAAGTGGGTAGTGCTTTTCCAACCACTTGTATCGCTTGGTGTTGAGCTTCTGGGACGCATCGAGAGTTCCGTCGGCCAAGGTCTCAGCGAAGTCGGCGCTGTCAGTGTGGGCTATCGCATACGCGGCCGCAGCGCCAGCCTCAAGAACTTGCCGCAGGTTCATCATTGCTTGCACGTGATGCAACCGGACCGCAGAGAGTGTCGCGAGGAGATGGTGCTTGCGGGTAAGCGAAAGGAATCCGGCGAAAATGAACCGGTCGGCATCTATCGACTTTATCGACCTCCCCAGTAGACCATAAGCGTGAATAGCGTTGTCAAAGAGAGCGCCATACCGCTTGGGGGCTGCGAGTATCAACTCACGCTCGCTGTCGATGACCTCGGGAAGAGTGTTCTGCTTAAGCACTTGTAGCCTCTCGAATTCCGAGCCGAGTTTATAGGCCTGGATTAGGTAAGCCGACAGGAGGCGCTTGACCGCAATTGTGGCCATATTGCCCCGTATCCTTGCTACCCCTAAACTCACTTCAAACCACACACTCGGAGGAATACGCGAATGCTCGGCTCCATGCAGGATTGGCCCCTCGTCGTTCCGCAGATTCTCGACCACGCGATGCGCTTCCATGGCGAGCGCGAGGTCGTCACCCGCTCTGTCGAAGGCCCGATCGTGCGCACGAACTACGCGCAGATCCACTCGCGCGCGCGGAAGGTGGCGAAGGCGCTCACCCGTCGCGGCATCAAACTCGGCGACCGCATCGGCACGCTGGCCTGGAACACCGGCCGTCACTTGGAAGCCTGGTACGGCATCATGGGGATCGGCGCGGTCTGCCATACGATCAACCCGCGCCTGTTCCCGGAGCAGATCGTCTACATCGTCAACCACGCCGAAGACCGCATGATCTTCGTCGATCTGACGTTCGTGCCGCTGCTTGAGAAGGTCGCGAAGCAAATCGACGGCGTCGAAACGTTCGTCATTCTGACCGACAAAGCCCACATGCCGCAGACGAGCCTGAAAAACGCGATCGCGTTCGAGGATTTGATCGGCGACGTGGACGACGACTTCCACTGGGTGAAGTTCGACGAGAATACGGCCGCCGGCCTCTGCTACACGTCGGGCACGACCGGTAATCCCAAGGGCGTGCTGTACTCGCACCGTTCGAACGTGCTGCACGCGCTGGCCGTCAACGGCGGCGATTGCGTCGGCGCGAAGTCGACCGATACGCTGCTGCCCGTGGTGCCGATGTTCCACGCCAACGCCTGGGCGACGACGTTCGCCTGTCCGTCGGTTGGCGCGAAAATGGTGATGCCGGGCGCAAAGCTCGACGGCCCCAGCGTGTACGAACTCCTCGACACGGAGAAAGTGACGATCAGCGCCGCCGTGCCGACGGTCTGGCAGATGCTGCTCGCCCACATGGAAGCGAACAATTTGAAGCTTCCTTATCTCAAGAAGGTGATGATCGGCGGCTCCGCCTGTCCGCCGTCGATGATCGAGACGTTCGAGAAGAAATACGAAGTCGAAGTCATGCACGCCTGGGGCATGACCGAAATGTCGCCGGTCGGCACGATCGGCTCGTTCAAGTCCGGTATGGAAGACCTGCCCTGGTCGGAACAACTGAAGGTGAAGTCGAAGCAGGGCCGCGCGATGTTCACCGTCGAAATGAAGATTACCGACGACAACGGCAAGGACTTAGCCCACGACGGCAAGGCGTTCGGCCACCTGATGGTGCGCGGCCCCGCGATCTCGCGCAGCTACTTCAAGGGCGAAGGCGGCCGCCACGGCACGGACTCGATCGTCGACAAGGACGGCTGGTTCGACACCGGCGACATCGCGACGCTCGACCCGCTCGGCTTCATGCAGATCACCGACCGCGCGAAGGACGTCATCAAATCCGGCGGCGAGTGGATCTCCTCGATCGATGTCGAAAACGTCGCCGTCGGCTGCCCGGGCGTCGCGATCGCGGCCGTGATCGGCGTCGCGCACCCGAAATGGGACGAGCGCCCGCTCCTCATCATCACGCGCAAACCGGACTCGAAAGTGACGAAGGAAGAGGTCCTGAAATACCTCGAAGGCAAGATCGCCAAATGGTGGATGCCCGACGACGTCGCCTTCGTGAACGAAATCCCGCTGACCGCGACGGGGAAAATCCAAAAAGTCGCGCTACGCGACCAGTTCAAGGCCTACAAACTGCCGACGGCTTAAAACGACGGGCGCGCTCGCTAGCGCGCCCCGTCGCTCTTGCCTGACCGTCTAACGAAGCGGCTCGAGATCGGTGTTCAGAACCCAGCCCTGGTTGCCGTTTTCATCTTCGACTTTCCACCAAGCGCCGTCCTTTTCGCCGAGCGGATAGAGGCGCATGCCCGGTTGCAGTCGGCGCACGACCGTGGCGCCCGAATCCGGGAATTTGCGCATGCTTGTCGCGCGGATGGTTTGGTAGGCGCGTTCGGGCGCAGCCGCATTCGCATTTGCCGGCAATGCGCCGAGCTGCGAAACCATGTTCGTGTACGCCTGCAGAAACGCGAGCGACACCACCTGACCGATCGGCGTGTTCTCGTAACCGCCGCCGACGACACCGCCCCAGCCACCCCAGCCGCCGCCGCCGGCGCCCAAAGCAAACGTCACGTCCGTCTTCTTGGCGCGGCCTTCGGTCACCGCTTTGGTTTCCGACGTGCGCACATCCGTGACCGACAAGATCGCCTGCGCCTCAAGATCGCGCGTGCGCAAACCGCCGCCGATGGCGCCGCCGATCGGCCCCCCGATGATCCCGCCGATAATCCCGCCGACTGCAGAGCCGCCGGTATCGCGATCTGCAGCGACGACCTCGGCGACGAGAATGTAGTCCGCCGCGCGCACCTGTCCGCCGCCGACATTCGATCGCCGTTGTAGATCGCCTTGCTTTTCGAGGTCGCGCTCGCGCTGTGCCGCGTCGAAGCCGGCGCCGCGATCGACAAGTACGAAGCACCCGGATTGCTGCACGTAAAGTTTCAGCAGTTTCTGCGGCGACTGCAGGTCATAGACCGTCCACCCGCGGCGGTCGCCGTCGACAATCGTGATCGCGCCGAGCGGCCGGCTGCAGGTCGGAATCTGAGGTTGCGTCTTCTCGTCCTCCGCTTGCGCCGGAAGCGATAAACCAAGCATGCAGATCGCGGCCGCGCCCGCGGCCAACCCAAATCGCAACATAGCTGCCCCCGAAAAATTGAAGTCCCCCGACCGGTCTTTATACACGCGGCAAACAAGCGCTGACAATCGAGCCGCAAAAGCGAATGTGCGTCGAAAACGTCGCCTTGCGCGCGAACAACCAAGCGCTGCAAACTGCGCCCTAACGACAAACTGAGAGGGAGAGAGATCGATGAACCGACTGTTCGCGCGCCTGGCTTTGATTGCCGGCCTAATCGCGGCTGCATTCGTTGTGGGCGCGGCGCCTGCCTATCGCTACGCGGGGTTCGATCTCGCGCACGCGTTCGAGCTGCTGCGCTGGGGCACCTACGCGGCGCTCGCGACCGTTGGTGTGGCCGTGGTTTGGATCATCGCAGCGGTCTTCACGCGTTCGGGCGAAGGTCTCGGCTCCTTGGCTTTGGGCGTCGTGCTCGCGGTCGCCGGTGCATACTACCCGGTCACGAGCCTCATGAAGTCTCAAAGCGTGCCGATGATCCACGACATCACGACCGACACCGCGAACCCGCCGCCGTTCGTCGCCATCGCGCCGCTACGCGCCGGAGCGCCGAACGGCGTCGACTACAAGACCGACGAGAACGCGGCAAAGCAGCAGCAAGCCTACGCCGATATCCAGCCGCTCATCCTGCCCGACGTTGCGCCCGCCGACCTCTTCGCCCGCGCCGAAGCAACGGCGAAGGCGATGGGCTGGGAAATCGTCGCCGCCGATGCCGCCGAGGGCCGGATCGAGGCGACGGAAACCACTGCCTGGTGGGGTTTCAAAGACGACATCATCATCCGCATCGCCGCCGAAGGCACCGGCTCGCGCCTCGACATCCGCTCCATGTCGCGCGTGGGCAAGTCGGACCTCGGCAAGAACGCCGAGCGCATCCGCGCCTTCCTCGCGAAGGTGAAAGAGGCGAAGTAGGTGAAAGCCGCCGATCTCAACGTCGCGCTTCCGAGACTCCCCGTAGACCGCACCTATGACGCGGCCTACGGGAAGGTTGTCGAGGTTTCGCCCTTGATCCGCCGCGTCTGCGCGGAGAACCCGAACCCGTTTACGTTCATGGGCACCGGCACCTACATCGTCGGTCGAGGCAAGGTCGCCGTCATTGACCCGGGCCCCCTGATCGACGCGCATGTCGAAGCGCTTCTCGCGGCTGTAAAGGGCGAAACCGTCACCCACATCCTGATCACCCACACCCACAACGACCACTCGCCTGCGGCAGTACCTCTGAGAGCGGCAACTGGCGCGAAGACCTACGCCTACGGACCGCACGGTGCCGGCAAAAAGCACGACGGCGTCGACGTAGAGGAGGGCGGCGACATGGACTTCCGCCCCGACGTAACACTCAAGGACGGGGACACGATCAAGGGCGACGGCTGGACGTTCGACGCGCTTTACACGCCGGGTCACACGTCGAACCATATCTGCTTCGGCTTGGCGCAAGAGAAGGCGTTATTCTCCGGCGACCACGTGATGGGCTGGTCGACGACCGTCATCGCCCCGCCCGACGGCGACATGGCGCAGTACTTCGCAAGCCTCGAAAAACTCACACACCGCGATGACCGGGCCTTCTATCCCACCCACGGCAACCCAATCTCTAAGCCCCAAGCGTTCGTCCGCACGCTCATCGAACACCGCCACGCCCGCGAACGCCAAATCGCCGAGTGCCTTAAGCGGGGCCTCGCACAGATCACGGACATCGTCGCCGTAGTCTATTCCGAGGTCGACAAGCGCCTCCACCCCGCAGCGGCCATGTCGGTGCTCGCCCACCTTCAGCACATGGTGGCAACCGGCCGCGCCGCAACGGAAGGCGCGCCCGGCGCGAAAAGCGACTACCGGCTGCCATAGCTCTTTATTGTCATCCCGGCCGAGCGAAGCGAGAGCCGGGACCCAGAAGACCGGGCTCAAAGTCATCAGCCAATCCACTGGGTCCCGGATAGTAAGGCTCACGCGCCAATTGCTGCGCAATTGGGCTCGCCTAACTTCCGGGATGACAACGGTGGGGGCGTTGACACAACTCCGCCCCGGTGCTTCATCGAACGCACAGCAACCGGAGACCTCCCCATGAAATTCTACAACTCGGTCGGCCCCAACCCGCGCGCCGTGCGCATGTTCATGGCCGAGAAAGGTCTCGACATCGCAAAAGTCGAAGTCGACCTGATGAAGGGCGAGAACCGCCAAGCCGCTTACACGGCCAAAAACACCGCGGGCCAGATGCCCTGCCTGGAACTCGACGACGGCACGGTGATCGCCGAGATCACCGCGATCTGCGAATACCTCGAAGACACGCACCCGCGCCCCGCCCTCATCGGCACCACGCCGAAGGAGAAAGCCGAGACGCGCATGTGGACGCGCCGCATCGACCTCAACATCTGTGAGCCGATGGCGAACGGTTTCCGCTTTAGCCAAGGACTGCCGCTGTTCCAGAATCGCATCCCGACCGCGCCCGAAGCCGCCGACGGCCTTAAGCGCATCGCGCAAGACCGGCTACTCTGGCTCGACAAGCAACTCGCCGGCCGTCAATGGGTCTGTGGCGACCGCTTCACCTACGCCGACATCCACCTCTTCGCCTTCCTCGACTTCGGCAAGCAAGTGGGTCAGCCGATCAACCCCGAAGCCAAAACGATCGTCGCCATCTGCGACCGCGTCCGCGACCGGCCGACGGCGAAGGCTTAAGAAGCGTCACGCATCGGGAAAGCGAAGGGGCGGGCGCCCTTTCGCCTCCGCTCCACGAGGATTGGGATGGCGAAACAAAGACTGGCGCTTGGCGTCATCCTGCTCGTCGTGATGACAGCGGCCGCGCTGGCGGCACCACCAACACCGCCTCCGCCGCCTCCACCTCCTCAGACGGCTCAAACGGCAGCAGACTTCAACGTTTGCCGTGACCGCTATAGCCTGCTGTACGATAAAGTCCCCTACTTCGAGATTCGCCCGTGCACGATCAAGGCAACGGCGAAGGGTCGCTTCGTCGAACTTAGCGCGGTAACGGGCCCCAACGCCTACGAAGATGAGAAGGGCAGGCAACGCCGTCTCATCAAGGTGGTCTTCCGAAGCTTCATGCCGGGCCCGCCGCTCTCGAACGGCATGATGGGCATCACGCAAACAGGCCGCACGGTGCGCGTCCGCCTGCCGGACCGCCTCCCGTCTCCAATGACGCCCTATGTCGTGAAGCTGCCCGCCGCCATCTGCAATCGAGACTATTGGCTGCTCAGCATCCTGCTCTCCGACGGCACGGAAACGAAGCCGTTCGGCGTCATCAACAGCATGTGCGGCCCGATCGCCAAGAGCCGCCGGTGACGTCTAACTAGATCGCCTTCAATTCCCTTGCCGGATTCCTCGCGCACAGCGCACAGCGGCGAAGGTCCGAACCCCCGCTGTCTGCGCTGCGTTCAATCGCGGGGGCAATCGGCGTGCGTAGGTAGGGGCGGAGCTTAGAAGCGCCAGCTAATGCCGGCTTGCACGAGGTCGCCCGAGAAGTCCGACCGTGCATTGTAGATGAAGGCCGGAAACGCCGGGTCGGTCATGAGGTGAGACTGCTCGCCCAGGTCATAGTGCAGATAGTCGATGCGCAACCCCATTTTCGGCGATAGCGCGAACTCCGCGCCAGCACCCAGAGCCCAGCCGGTCGCCGTGTCGGACGTTGCGCCCTGCTGACAGTTGTTGCCGACACAACTTGGTATGCGGGTTAGAGCCGTCGTCATTTCCGTGTCGCCGAACGCGAAGCCGCCTGCGACGTGCAGGTCCACGTCGTCACTGACCCAATAGCCGACGCGCACCAGGGCGGTCGCCAGGTACTCCTGCTGGACGTTCGCGGTCATGATGCGCGATGCATCCGTAGGTCCCGGCCGTGAGGACGTTTCATCCACGCCAAGGTAGGTGAAGTTCGCTTCAACGCCGATGAACGCTTTGTCGCCGAGCAGCCAATCGAAACCCACTTGCGCGCCCCCGCCGAAGTTCGATCCATCGACAGGAATCACTGAGGCAACGCTGCCGGTGTCGATGAAGGTGGCTTGGGTCGCTGGGTTTGCGCCGGATAGCAAAGTGGCGTCGCCGCTTTGCGCATACGATGCGAACACGCCGGCATGAAAGCCGCCCGTCGGATTCGCGACGGCAACGCCAGCCGTCAGGCCGGCGGCCGAAACGACGCTTGCAGCAAGAATGGCTATACGCACGTGATCCTCACTCGTCCTGTCCAGAGCATTTCCGTAGCGCTACCACCGCCGTGCGGAGCAGTTAAGACCGACGGCGCAAGAGCGTGCCCGTGTTGCGCACGGGTGACACAAAATCGAAGCAAATCCGCCGTCCCGCCTTCTCAACGTGACGATCGCGCTGCCTGAGCCGAAGGCGCTGAAGCCTATCGCGCAAGATCGGCTGCTCTGGCTCGACGCCCAATTCACCGATTCGGCGGCGGCCACTTCACTTGCGCCGGCATCCACTCTTCCTCGCCTAGCAAGCGAACCGTCCGATCGCGAAGGTGTGACTCCCAGCGAAGCGGTGCAGCGGCACACAGGCCGGTCGCGCCATTCCGACCGGCATGTGGGCCGTGTAAGCTGATCTGAGCCACTGGAGGTTCATATGCGCTACCGCCACGATCCCGACGGTTTTCGCTTGCCCATCAAGATCGACACGACCTCGAACGGTGAGTACGCACCCTTGCCGCTCGACACCGCTCAAGAAGCGGCGATCGCCGAGGCGCACGCGTGTGCGAGCGATAATGCCCGGCGGCAGGGCGTCGGGCGGCGTGACTTCATGGTCTCGGCATGCGGGGCGGCGACAACACTTCTCGCGCTCAACAAGGCGCATGCCGCGGCGGGTCGGACAGGCGGCACATTCGATCTGCCGAAGATCGCCGGCGTCGATCGGGACGTCGCAGCCGCGCACCTCGAAGGCCAAGAGTTCATCTTCGACGTCCAAAACCATCACGTGAACGCGCTCGGCCGCTGGCGCAATCCGAACTCTCCCTGGATCAAGGGGCTTAAGAATTTCCCGAACGCTTCATGCGCGCACGACATCGGCAAGGGCGAGTACGGCTATGTGAACTGCTTCAACGGCGAGAACTACATCAAGGACGTGTTCCTCGACTCCGACACGCAGGTCGCAGTCATGTCGATGGTGCCCTCGACGTTCGAGGATGCGCCGCTGACGATCGAAGAGGCGGCCGCAACGCGCGCCTTGGTCGAAAAGCTCGGCCGCGGACAGCGGCTCTTTCTGCACGGCAAGATCAATCCGAACCTGCCAGGCGACATGGAGCGCATGGAGGAGTTGAAGGAAAAGTGGGGCATCATCGCGTGGAAGAGCTACACGCAATGGGGCCCGAACGGCGGTCCCGGCTATTTCCTCGACGACGAGAAACACGGAATTCCCTTCATCGAGAAGGCGCGCAAGCTGGGCGTCAAGATCATCTGCGTGCACAAGGGCTTGCCTTTCGGCAAACACTCCTACGAACACTCGACCTGCCGCGACATCGGCGTGGTGGCCCGGAAGTACCCGGACATGACGTTCATGCTCTACCACTCGGGCTATGACGCGGCGCTGACCGAAGGCCCCTACAATCCGGCGAACGCTGAGGCCGGCGTCGATGCGCTGGTGAAGTCTCTCATCGAGAACGGCGTTAAGCCGAACGCGAACGTCTACTGCGAGCTCGGCTCGACCTGGCGCATCCTGATGACGCGCGACCCGGCGCAAGGCGCGCATGTGTGGGGCAAACTGCTCAAATACGTGGGCGAGAACAACGTCATGTGGGGAACGGACTGCATTTGGTACGGCTCGCCGCAGGATCAGATCCAGGCGTTTCGCGCGTTTCAGATTTCGAACGAATTCGTCGACAAGTACGGCTATCCGAAGCTGACGAAGGAACTCAAGGCCAAGATATTCGGGTTCAATGCCGCAAAGATCTACGGCGTCGACGTGCCCGCGGAGCGCAAACGCGCCGCAGCCGACGCGCTGACGCGCCAAAAGCAGGCCTATCTCGCCGAACCAGACCCGAGCTTCGTCACCTACGGCCCAAAGACGCGGCGCGAATTCTTCGCGCTACGCCGCGAACACGGCGGGTGGCTCTAACGCTGGGCACATTTCAGGGAACACGTGGCAGCCTCTGGCGCTTATTCCCGGGTGCGTCATGTCCCCTGTTTAGATCTAGCATGACGCGGCGCGTTGGAGTGCGGCGCTAGATGCCATGGGTTGCGATCGCGACTGCGCGGCGAGTGGTGGGATCGTAAGCATAGCACGTGGCGGCCTCCGGTCCCGTAGCGAAGCAAAGCACGCGCACATTGCGCGATCTGAGATCGTCGTAAGCACCGCGCGGGAGCGAGGGCTCAGGCTCATACGAAGCGTCCGCGGTTGCTCGAGGCAAGTGCGGCGGACCCGACCATTCGGGGAGTTCACCCGCCGCAATCAGCGTCGCGCCCTGCGCAATGCTATCGACGTACTCCGCCATTTTCGCGTTGGAAACGGGCGGTAGGGGCATGGGTTGGTTGTCGCCATACTCTGCCATCGCGTGGCCAAGAGCGGCCGCGCGTAAGATCTCCGCGCCTTCTGCGTTTGTCACGATTGCGATAATATCGGCGTTGGCGCAATCCGTTCCGGCCGCGCGCACGATTAGGCGATCGGGCGCATTGCCATTGCTCCATGTGATGGCGCGCGACGCATCGACGTGACACGCAGGCGTGGTGTCCGAAACACCGCATCCGCCAAGGACGCAGGCGAGGAAAAGGGCGGCGTGCCTCACATCAGTGCTCATATCTTCCGCCCCGCCTTTTCCCAGTACGGATCGCGCAGCTTGCGTTTAAAGATCTTGCCGGAATCCTCGCGCGGCAGCTCCGCGCGAAACTCCACCACCTTCGGCACTTTGTATTTCGCCAGATGATCGCGCAGGTATCCCTTCACGTCGCCTTCGCTCACGGGCGCGCCCGGCTGCGCTTGCACGACGGCGCAGAGCGCCTCGCCGAACTCGGCGTCGGGAATGCCGAACACCGCGCAGTCGGCAACGCCCGGTATCTTTAAAATCTCCGCCTCGATCTCCGCCGGATAAATGTTCACGCCGCCCGAGATCACCATGTGATTGCGCCGGTCGCAGAGGAACAGGAAGCCGTCCTTGTCGACATAGCCGATGTCGCCGACCGAGATGAGGCCGTCGCGCTCGGCCTTGCGCCGCTTCTCGTCGTCGTTGTGGTAAGTGAAATCGACGCCCGTGGTCAGCCGCACATAGACGTCGCCGGCTTGACCCGCCGGACACTCTTTCCCCGCGTCGTCCACGATGACGAGCTTCACGTCCGGCTGCGCGCGTCCGACGGTGCCGGGATGGCTGAGCCATTCCTTGGCGCTGCAGAACACGACCGCGCCCGTTTCCGTCGCGCCGTAGTATTCGTTGATCACCGGCCCCCACCATTCGATCATCCCGCGCTTGACGTCGGGCGGGCAGGGCGCGGCCGCATGCACGACGAACTTCAACGACGACACGTCGTACTTTCGCCGCACGTCCTCGGGCAGCTTCAGCAGCCGCACGAACATCGTCGGCACCATGTGCAGATGTGTCACGCGGTGCCGCTCGATCAGCTGCAGCAACTCCTCGGGCTCGAACCGCGGCTGCAAGATCACCGCCGCGCCCGCGCGCACACAGATCGCCCCATAGGCGTTCGGCGCCGAGTGATACATCGGCCCGGTCACGACGGTGACGATACGCTCCGGCTTTCCGTGCACCAGCACGTTCTCCAACCCGAAGGCGCGCGCGAGCTGTTTCGTGCTGGCGAGCGCTTGCGCCGGCGTCGGCGGATTGCGCTTTACGCCCTTCGGTCGGCCCGTCGTGCCTGACGTGTAGATGATCGCCCCCGGCGGATCCTGAATGCTGGGTGCGTGCGGCGGAAAGCTCTCGATCCACGCATCCCAAACCTTGACGCCTGCGCGCATTTCGCAATCCGCCGCCGACAACTGAAAGGCGGCCGCAATCTCCGGCGGCGTATCGACCGCAAGCACCGGCACGCCCTGCGGTGTCGCCTTCAACGCGATGTCGAGCAGGTCGGTGTGCACGATCACCGCCTTCACGCCGGAGTCCCGGATGATGTAGCCCGCTTCATCGGCCGTGAAATGCCAATTCACCGGCACCGAGTAGGCACCGAGCATGCCCGCCGCCATCCCCGCCTCGAAGAACGCGAAGTCGTTGCGCAGCATCAGCCCGACGCCGTCGCCGCGTCCGATCCCCATCGACGCAAATGCCGACGCCGCGCGCGCCACCCGCTCTGTGAGCTGGGTCGATGGCAGTTCGCGCTTCCCGCTAATCAACTTGCCGGTCATCAAGGGTCTCGCCTGAAGTTCAGACGAAGATCGTGCCCCGCAATTCAGCCCTTCGCAAGCACCAGCTTCAGCGTCGCCCGCAATCCACCTTCGGGCCGGTTGGCGAGTTTCAACTCCCCGCCGTGCCGCTCGACGATCGCGCGAGCGATGGTGAGCCCCAGACCATGCCCGCCTGTCTCGACGCTCCGCGACTCTTCCAAGCGCACGAACGGCTTGAGCACATGAGAGAGCGCCGCCTCTGGAATGCCCGGCCCCGCGTCGTCGATATGTATCTCAGCAAACCCATCGCTCGCGACCATGGACACGCTCGCACGCGTGCCATAGCGCACGGCGTTCTCGATGAGGTTCCGCAGCGCCCGCCGCAACTCGCTCGCCCGCCCATCGACCCGCGCGACCGGCAAGCTGCTGAACGATACCGCACACCCCGTATCCGCAAGGTCGTCGCACACCGCCTCGATCAATGAGGGCAGGTCGACCGGCCGCGTCGGCTCGCCGCTTTCCCCGCCGCGCGCCGCCGCCAACGTCGCCTCCGTCAGCCGCTCCATCTCCTCGATCGACCCGCGCATCTTCGTCTGCAGCTCTGGATCCTTCACCAGTTCTGTGCGAATGCGCAGCGACGCAATCGGCGTGCGCAAATCGTGCCCGACGGCACTCAAGAGCGACCGCTGATCCTCGATCATCCGTCGCATCCTGGTCGCCATGGTGTTGAACGCGCTTGCGGCAGCCTTCACATCCTGCGGCCCTTCCTCGGGCGCAAGCACCAGCCCGTCACCGCGCCCCATCCGCTCCGCCGCCAAGGTGAGGCCCGCAATCGGTCTCGCCACACGGCCCGCCGCCCACACCGCCGCCAGCGCCACCAGCACCGCGGCCAGCGCGCCCGTCCAAATCAGCGGCCACGTGACCGACGGCGCCTCCGGCGGCACCGCCGACACGTTCAGCCAGCGCTTCGGCGCGATCTCGACTGAAATATCGAGGCGCGACGGCGCGCTGCCGTCGGCGGGTGCCATGAGCCACTCCACGTGGGGCGGTGTGGGTGGCAGCGGCGGAACGGGCGGTACCGGCGGTACCGGCGGTACCTGCCCCGGAGCAGTCGGATCGATCGTTGGAATCGTAACCGTGACTTCGCGCTCGGTCGCCTCCGACAAACCCTGTCCGGTGCTCGTGATGATCAAGGTTCGATGGCCGCCCGCGATTCGTTCGACACGCCTGAGATGCATGCGGTTGTTCGATTCATCCCATGCCACGCGAACGGCGTTGGGCTCGTGTTCCATGCTTCGCGCCAACGCAACACTAAGAGAGTCGTTGCGATCTTTTGCGCTCACCACCGGCTGATCGGCAAAGCCGACAAGGAACGAGGGTCCGCTCGCCGTCTGCTCGATCGATTTCAACGTTTCCTCAGTCGCGCCCTTGGTCAGCGCGACGATGCCTTCCGTCCGCCGAAAGGCCTCCGCTTCGTGCAGTGCCGACTGTAAGATTGTTTGCTGCCCCTTCAGCAACGCAAACGACGCAAGCTGCGACAGCACCAACGCGCCGAGCACGATCAGCACAAACCACCCACGCACGGTTCGCGGCGAAAACCAGCTCATAGCGCTTCCACCGTGCTTGCAAAGATATAACCCGCACCCCACACCGTCTTGATGAGTTTCGGATTGCGCGGATCATCCTCGAGCTTTCGCCGAAGCCGGCTGATCTGCGTGTCGATGCTGCGATCGAACACTTCGTCCGCGCCGCGCCCCTTGACCCGGTCAAGCAGCTGATCGCGCGTCAGCACAACGTTCGGATGCTCGACGAACGTCGCAAGCAGAGCGTACTCCGTCGTGCTCAGCGACACGACCACGCCGTCGGAACCCACGACCTGCCGCTCCGGTCCATGCAAAACCCACGACGCGAAACGGAAGCGCTGCCCCATCCGGGGCCGTTGCCCCGGCGGCAACTCGTTCGTCCGCCGCAAGACGGCATGAATGCGCGCGAGCAACTCACGCGGGCTGAACGGCTTGGTGACATAGTCGTCGGCACCGACTTCAAGCCCGACGATGCGATCCAATTCCTCCGCCCGCGCCGACAGCAAGATCACCGGTGTCCCTTTGTGCTCGCGCACGCTGCGGCAGAGGCTCAAGCCATCCTCACCCGGCATCATGATGTCGAGCACCATGAGATCCACATCCCGCTGGCTCAAGACCCGCCGCGCCGAAGCGGCGGACTCGGCCATCGTGACCTTGAGTCCGTTGTCCGTGAGGTAGCGCGAAAGCGCATCGCGGATGTCGCGATGGTCGTCCACGATCAGAACATGCGGGGCGATGTCGGCCATGCGGCGGATCAGATACAACCCCCGGGCATTCCCGCAAGGTGAAGCACAGTTAATCTGTGTCAAAGTTTGTCGGTTTGCGGTCTGCGCCGGGTTTCGCCATCACTTGGACCCAGAATCGACAAACCTTAAGGCCGCCCGTCCGGTAAACGTCACGCGCACCTTGAGTTCAGTGGAGAGGGAAAAGTGAGACATCATCTGTTGTTGGCGACCGCGAGCGTTGCCTTGTTGACGATGGCGGTTGCCGTCGCGGAAGAAGTACGCGTCGAAAAAAAGAACGACATGACGTGTACGACGACCGAATCCGCAAATGAGAAAAAGGTTGTCTGCATGTCGCCCGCCGGACAGGGCGCCGGCCCAACGTGGCAGAACGAAAGCGGCAATCACATGATGATCCTGCCGCCGGGCGCGCACGGTCAGCAGGACGTCGACGTCCAAGTCCTCAACGACGGTGACGGCAAGGGGGACCGGCGCGTGATCATTGTCCGCACCAGAGGCGGTCACGACAGCGCCGACGCAAACAAGGACGGTAAAGTCAGCCGGAAGGAATTCCTGACGCGCGCTGAAAAGCACTTCGCCGACCTCGACCAAGACAAGAACGGCGTGCTGGAGAAGGACGAGCTGCATCCGCAGGTGCCGCCGCTTCCCCCCATGCCTCCGCTTCCGCCGGTCCCACCGGTCCCGCCCGTGCCGCCGGCGCCCGGCAACTAGCTGCCGGCCGCAGCACCGCTCGCAGAGCCGCGATCGCCTTCTGGCGGTCGCGGCTTTTCTTCTGGCGCCCCCTCGACCTTCGGCTTCTCCCGCCGTTCTATCCGCGGAAGGTTCTCGGTGATCTGCGGCGGCGGAACGCCTTGTGTGGTCATCCGTGCCGTTACACCGGAGTCGAGCGCCATTGCCTGCGCCAAGTCCGTTTGCCCGCCCTTCACATCGTTCGAATAGACCTTGGCGACACCGCGTCCATAAAGGGCCTCGGCGTTCGTCTTCTGGATCGCCAGCGCCGCGCCGTAGTCCGCGATCGCGACCGCCCATTGCTGGATCCGCACATTGTGGTGCCCGCGCTGCGTCAGTGCCGATAGGTTTCCCGGCGCCAAAGCAATCGCCCGATCGAAATCGGCGACCGCCTTGTCGTACTGCTGAAGCCGCGCATAGGCCGTGCCGCGACCCGCAAACGCATCTGCGTCGTTCGGCGTCAGTGCAATCACCGACGTGTAGTCGCCGGCCGCGAGCTGCATGTCGCCGCCCATGCTATGCGCAACCGCGCGATTGAACAGCGCCTCCGCATAGCCTTGCCGGTACGACAGTGCTTGCGTGTAGTCGTCGATCGCCCGCCCAAGATCGCTTCTCGCGAAGTGCGCGTTTCCACGGTTGTAAAGTGCGGTCGCCTTGCGCTCCCGGTTCAGCCGTCCCGAAGCGATAAGCGCACTGCATCCTTTGATCTGATCGTCCGCCGTGATCAGGACGCCGCCATCGCACAAAGTGCTGTTGTCGCGCTTGTCCGAAGTCGCAGGCTGCACATAAGCGACGGGCACAGGCTTGGCGCGGTACTTTTTCTTGCCCCGCGAACGTTTCGCGTCGGCTTCGGTCGCCACCATGGCCAGCGCTGCGGTAAGAAGGGCAACGATAACGATTCTCGATGTCATGCCTAAACCCTTGTGCCCCGCATTGCCGCAAGGCCGAGCCGTAGCCGTCAATGATGCATGCGGGCTTAGCGTTTGGCGCGATACCTCGAATGGGCTACTACCAACGTGATGCTCGACCTTCTCCTTAACCGCAGTGACGGCCTGGACTTATGGCGTCTCGCGATTGCCGCGCTGTCGTTGGCGATCGCGGTCGCTTATCTGGGCGTGATCAATCAGCCGGCAGGCCCAAGACGCACGGCGGTTAAGACCGCGCCGATCGCGATCCTCGCGCTGCTCCCGCTGACCTATCTGGCGGTGCCCGGCTTTCCCGTCGCCGCACTCTTGGTCCTTTCACTGGCGCTGGTCCTGAGCGCGCTCGGCGACTACTTCCTCGCCCTTCAAGACCAGTCGCGCTTCTTCGTGCCAGGGCTCGCGAGCTTCCTTGTGGCTCACGTCGCCTACATCGCCGCCTTCCTGCCGCACGCGACATCCGCATCGGGCTTCGCACCGGTCGCGATCGTCGCCACCGCGCTGGCCGCAGGCATCTTGCTCGGCATCTTGCGCCCGTCCCTTGGCCGCCTGCGCTTGCCCGTCTACGCCTATTTCGCCGTGATCATGACGATGGTTGCCGCCGCCTTCTTCGTGAAGGGCGCGCCCTGGTACCTGGGGGTCGGCGCCGTTATCTTCGCGGTTTCGGACTCCTTGATCGCTGTCCGCAAGTTCGCAAAGCCGTTCCCCGGCATCAACGAAGCCGTCTGGGTCACCTACATCGCAGCTCAACTCATGTTGACCGCCGGCCTGCTCGTGACGATGCTCGCCAATCTTTAGGATCGCCCATGCACGAACGCCAACTCGACATCGAAGCCAAAGACGGCCGCATGAGCACGTTCATCGTGCACCCGGAACGCGGCGGCCCGTACCCCATCATCCTGTTCTACATGGACGCGCCAGCGATCCGCGAAGAACTGCGCGACATGGCGCGACGCTTGGCGGCCACGGGCTACTACGTGATGCTGCCCAACCTCTACTATCGCGCCGGCGTCATGGAGCTCGGCCGCATCCCGATGGACCCCAACGCCCCGGAGCGTAAGCGCATGATGGATCTCATGGGCTCCCTCACCATCGCCAAGATCATGGACGACACCGACGCATTGCTAACCTTCGCCGCCGCCGACAGCGCGGCAAGCAAAGGCAAGGTCGGCACCGTCGGTTACTGCATGAGCGGCCAATACGCGATCAACGCCGCCGCCCGTAACCCAGACCGCGTCGCCGCCGCGGCATCGATCTACGGCGTACGCCTCATCACCGACCAACCCGACAGCCCGCACGTCGTCGCGAAAAAGGCCAAAGCCGAACTCTACTTCGCCTGCGCCGAAACCGACCACTGGATGCCGCTCGACCAGGTCGAACCGCTCACCCGCGCACTCAAAGAAGCCGGCGCCAACGCCGAAGTCGAAATCTACCCCAAAACCGAACACGGCTTCGCCTTCCCGGCGCGCCCCGTCTACGACAAACCCGCCGCCGAACGTCACTGGGAACGCCTGTTCGCACTCTTCGCGCGCAACTTGGGCTGACTTAGCGCCGGTATCACGCCGCCGCAGTGGGCCCCAGTCGCAACCAGGTATCCGTCGCGGGTGATGCATCGCGCCGCGATGGATCGTTCCGCGCGATGACCACGTTGATCGATTGAATTTCCTCGATCCCCTGGCGGCGAAGGGGCGTGAGCTCGCCGTTGCGCTCGTCGATCTCGAATATCTGCAGGCCCGCGCCGAGCGCGCGGTCCACCCAGCTGGCGGCGGACAAGCCGGTGCGCCGGATATGCTGCGGCTCGAAGTCCATGATCACGATGACATCCGGGTTGGCGCGCAGGACACCCTTCATGCCCTCGATGACGCTGGCCTCCCAGCCTTCGACATCGATCTTGATCATGTCGGGCTGCATGCCATCGAGCACCTCGTCGAGCGGCGCGATCGACGCCACCACCGTGTTGTCTGCGCTATCCGACGGCAGCAGCGAGCTATGCCCGCCATTTGTCGCCACCGAAAGCGTGCCGAGCCCGTGCTCCGCCCCGGCCGCAATCTCTTTCACGCTCACGACATGACCGAGCCCGTTCGCCCGCACCGTTGCGCGCAACGCTTCGGCCACGGCCGGCGCAGGCTCGATCGCGACGACTTTGCCTGCGGGGCCTACGATACGCGCGGCCATCAGGCTGAACATACCGACATTGGCCCCGACATCCACGAACGTACCGCCGGGCTTCAAGAACTTCTCGACGACCTTCAAGGTTCCTTGCTTTGGCAAGACACCGTCCGCAAGCGCGCCGATCGTCGCCAAGTCGTCCGCCGGCACCGCCACAAAGCCCAGGGGGTTGCGGCACATCACAAGTCCCTGCGCCATGAGCGGGATCACACTACGCGCCTGCAGGAACTCCAGCTTCCGCGTCATGCGCTCCGCGTTGGCCTGGCCGCGCTGAGCTTCTTCCGAGATGAACCGCCGCGCGCTTTGAATGTTGGCCGCAGTCCCACCCTCAACGAAAGCATGGACTTGCTCTGTCGACGGCAGGGCTGCAACGCGCTCGCGCACGCCAGCCGTATGCTCCGCCAGCGCTTGATGTAGCTTCTGCAGCCCGTCCGCCACCTGAACGCGCGTGGTTGAGAGCTCCTGCACAAGGGGTCCGCTGTTGACCAAAGTCTGTAATTGCTCCGCAGACGGCAGCCCCTCCAACAGCGTCCGCACCGGGGCGAGTTCGTTGACGACCGTCCCGCCGACCAGTGTGTGCACCTGATCGGCCGAGGGTAAATTGGCGAGCAGGGCGTGGACGTTCGTCGTTTCCGCTGCGAGCGCCTCATGCACGGTCGCGATTTCGCTTTCGAGCTGCTTCTTCGCCGACGTGATCTCTTGCAGCAGTGTCTCGCCGACCAGCGCCTGAATCTGTTCGGCCGAGGGCAGGGTGGCAAGCCGCTCATGAAGCCCCGCCACATCGCGCGCCAGCGCGCGCCGCACAGTGTCGATCTCCTCCGCAAACTCGCGCCGTGCGGAAGCAAGCTCGTCCACGACCATCCCGCCGCCAATCAGCGTTTGCACATGCTCTTGGGAAGGCATGGTCGCCATCTTTTCGCGGATGCTTTCGATTTCGCCGCTCAGCTGCGCCCGTGTGGACGCGAGTTCCTGCGCCACCGGCGCTTGCCCCATCAAATTTTGTATCTGCTCCGACGAAACGAGCGAAGACAGCCGCGACCGCATGCTCGCCGTCTCCTCCGCAAGTGTCTGCTGTACCCGACGAACCCCGTCGGCGAGTTCCGACCGTACCGAGGCAAGGTCCTCGGCAACCGAGCGGCTTTCGAAGAGCCGGTTGCGCACCTCGGTCGCGAACTGCAGCGTTTCTGTATTCGTCCGTGTTTGCGTTTGCGATTGTTCCGCGAGCCGGGCGAGCGCGGCCTCTATGCGCTCGAATACATCGGTGTGGCGGTCGAGCATGGTGCGAATGAGTTCGTGATCGCGCACAAGGTCGCTGACCTGCGCGCTAATCACTTCGATCGTCGTGCCGTGCGCCTGGGTGCGCTCGCCCAGACTGCGCAACTGCTGACCGACTGGCCCTTGGTCCACCATGCGCGCCGCATACGCCGCATCGAGCGTCCACGGCGAGGCCAGCCAACCCCAAACCCGTTCCGAGCCCTGCTTCACGGTTGACCAGGCGTTGCTTATGCCGGACCCAGGTGCAACGTGCATGACGAACTCCCAAAACGCATGAGTGTGGAACGTTAAAACGCGTAGCAAAACCGGGCCGGTTGCACTAGGTCGCCCGGCTCACCCGCTGGCTGATGCGCACCCCGCACGCGATGTCAGCAGTGGCAGTTGTCCTTCGGCGCTGTGGACAAGCCTTGGACATGGCATCAGCCGAAAGGAATAGTTCCCCACGACATCGGCGAACCTTGCGCAGGTCAATGACGCAACGAGGTGGTGCAGGCGGGGCTTTCCAGTTTGCCGCTCTCGTCGTAGCCTGCGTCCCAAGAAGCGGCATAGGTCGCTCACCAGGGAAACGCCATGCTACGCCGGATCATCGCGATCGTGCTTCTCATAACGGCTTTCGCTGCCGCCTTCTGGTTCGGTGCGCGGGGCGGCTGGTTCGGAAGCGACCAGGGAGCAGGCGTTATCGAGGGCAAGGCGTTGCCCGCCGACGTGATCGCCGCCCGCACGGCCACGCGCCTAGCTGCGGGTGAGGACGAAGACCAAATCCTGTTCGGCGATTTGCACGTCCACACGACGCTCTCCGCCGACGCGTTTCAGCTGGCGCTTCCGCTGCTCGGCGGGGTGGGCACGAATCCGCTGGCCGATGCGTGCGACTACGCGCGCTACTGCTCCGCGCTCGACTTCTGGGCCTCGACCGATCATGCCGAGTCGATCACGCCCAAGCGCTGGGACATCGTGAAAAACGCGGTGCGCGCTTGCCAGAAAGTTGCCGGCGAAGGCCCGAACCCCGACCTCGTTTCCTTCATCGGCTTCGAGTGGACGCAGGTCGGCCGTACGCCGGAACTTCACCACGGCCATCACAACGTCATCTTCCGCGATCTCGACGACGCGAAAGTGTCGGCGCGGCCGATCGCGGCCGGCGACCGGGACAGCGCCTCGCGCCTTGCCGCGCCGATCTCGCCGCTCGTACCGCTCCGGGACTTCGCCAATCGTCAGACGTATTTCGACTTCAACCGCTTCATGGCCGCCACGCGTGAGACGCCGTCGTGCGACCCCAACACGCCGTCGGACAAGCTTGGCCCGGATTGCATCGAGTGGGCGGCCCGGCCGGGCGAACTCGTGCGCAAGCTGTTCGACGAACAGAAGTTGAAACCGCTCGTCATCCCGCACGGAACGTCGTGGGGCCTCTCGACGCCGCCGGGCTCCAACTGGGCGAAGGCGCTGCACCCGGACGAGCGCGCCGACAAAATTCCCTTGATCGAAGTCTATTCCGGCCACGGAAACTCCGAGGAGTATCGCAGCTGGTCGGAAGTGTTGAACGAAGCCGACGGCACGCGCTCATGCCCCGCGCCCGCGGGCAACTTCAAGGCGGGCTGCTGGCGCGCGGGCGAACTCATTGAAGAGCGCTGCCTGAAGGCAAAGCTCGACGCGAAGGAATGCGCAGCGCGCGCCGCCAAGGCGCGGCAGGATTACATCGATATGAACTCGGCAGGACATCTGGCCGTGCCCGGCACGACGCCGGAGGACTGGCTCGACTCCGGTCAGTGCACGGACTGCTTCCTGCCGGCGATGAACTACCGTCCCGGCAAGTCGGTGCAAGCGGGCGTCGCCTCCACGCATTTCGACGACGCAGCCCAAGCGACGCGTTTCCACTGGGGCTTCATCGGTTCGAGCGATACCCACGGCGCACGCCCCGGCACCGGCTACAAGCAAGTCGCCCGACGCGGCAACACGGACACACGGGGCCCGATCGATGCCGGGTGGCGCTCGCTCATGCTGCCAAGCGAAGACGCGGACGATGAGGACCCGCATTCGCAAACGATTCCGCCCGAGCAGCTGCTGAAGCTCGGCGGCTTGCGCACCCGCGAGGTGGAGCGCCAAGGCGGCTTCTTCACGACCGGTGGGCTCGCCGCCGTGCACGCGAATGGCCGCTCGCGCGAGGCGATTTGGGACGGCTTGGAACGGCGGGAGACTTACGCGACCTCGGGTCAGAAGATCCTGCTCTGGTTCCACGCCGTCGACAAAGCGGGTGCGAAGACGCCGATGGGAAGCCGCGTCGCCGGTCAGGCCGCGCCGACGTTTCAAGTGCGCGCAATCGGCGCCTTCAAACAAAAGCCCGGCTGCCCCAGCTTCGCGAAAGCCGGCCTCGACGAGAAGCGCATCGCCAAACTCTGCAACAGCGAATGCGACAACCCCTCGGACGAGCGCTCGAAGATCACGCGCATCGAGGTCGTGAAGATCCGGCCACAAGCGACGAAAGGCGAAGAGCTGGCAAGCCTGATCCAAGACCGCTTCATCGTGCACCAGTGCGAGGCGAAGGAGGACGGCAGCTGCACGTTCACCTTCACCGACCCGAGTTACGCGACCGACAAGCGCGACGCGCTCTACTACGTAAAGGCGATCCAGCAAGCCGAACCCATGATCAACGCCGACCCGCTGAAATGCGAACGCGACGCATCGGGCAAGTGCGTCAAGGTCAACCTCTGCTACGGCGACTACCGTTCCGGCGCGAGCGACTGCACTGCCCCCGCCGAACCGCGCGCCTGGTCCTCGCCGATCTATGTGGACTACAAATCGTGAAGCGGTGCGTTGGCGGAGCGTGGCGACCTACGGCTGCTCCAGCTCCTCGCGCAGCATCTCCAACTCAAGCCAGCGCTCCTCGCTGGCTGCAAGCGTCGCTTGCAGCTCTCCGAGTTTCGCCGTCGCGGCCGCAAAGCCCTTCGGGTCACGCGCGTAGAAGTCAGCCGCCGACACGCGCGCTGTCAGCGCGTGGATCTCGCGCTCGAGCGCCGTAATCTGCCCGGGCAGCGTCTCCAGCGCGTGCTTGTCTTTGAAGCTGAGCTTGCGCCGCTCGGTCTGGACGGCACGCGGGGCAGGGGAGGCCTTCTCCGGCTTCGACGCCTCCCGCGCGCGCGCCTTCGCCGTAACGCCTCGGCCGCGCTGCGCCACCATGTCCGAGTAGCCGCCAGCATATTCGACGAAGCGCCCCGAACCTTCGGCCATCAGCACGCTCGTCGCCACGCGATCGAGGAAGTCGCGGTCGTGGCTCACCACGAGCAACGTCCCCGCATAATCGGCAAGCATCTCCTGCAACAGGTCGAGCGTCTCCAAGTCGAGATCGTTCGTCGGCTCGTCGAGCACGAGCAGGTTCGACGGCGCCGCCAATGCCTTCGCAAGCACCAGGCGGCCGCGTTCGCCGCCCGATAGAGCGCGCAAAGGCGTGCGCGCCTGCTCGGGCGTGAACAGGAAGTCCTTCATGTAAGACGCATAATGCTTCGTGACGCCGCCCACGCTTAAGCTCTCGCCGTGCCCGCCGGTGAGAAAATCCTTCACGCTCACATCCGGATCGAGCGTCACCCGCCGCTGATCGAGCACGTGCATCTGCACGTTCGAGCCCAGCTTCACCTCGCCCGCATCGGGGGGCATCCGCCCGGTCAGCACGTTGACGAGCGTCGTCTTGCCCGCACCGTTCGGCCCCACGATGCCGACACGATCGCCGCGCATGATGCGAATGGAAACGTCGCTCACCACCGAAAGATCGCCGAACGCCTTCGATACGTTTTTCGCTTCGATCACGACCGTGCCCGACGTCTCGCCCTCGGTCGCGGCAAGCTTCACATTCCCCGTCGCGCGCCGTGCTTCGCGCCGTTGCGTGCGCAAATCGGCAAGCCGCGCCATGCGCCCGACATTGCGCTTGCGCCGCGCGGTCACGCCGTAGCGCACCCAGTGTTCTTCCATCACGATGCGCCGGTCGAGCTTGTGCTGCTCAAGCTCCTCCTGCTCCAGCACCGTATCGCGCCACGCCTCGAACGCACCGAAGCCTTGCTCGAGCCGCCGCGTCACCCCGCGGTCGAGCCATACGGTCGCGCGCGTGAGCCGCTCCAGGAAGCGCCGGTCGTGACTGATCAGCACGAACGCCGATCGCATCGCGGAAAGTTCGCTCTCCAACCATTCGATCGCCGGCAGGTCGAGATGGTTCGTCGGCTCGTCGAGCAATAGGATGTCCGGCTGCGGGGCCAGCACACGCGCCAGCGCCGCGCGCCGCGCCTCGCCGCCGGAGAGACGATCGGTCGCCTCGTTCCCCGTCATCCCCAAACACTCGAGCAGATACTGCGCCCGGTAGTGATCGTCGCCTGGCGCCATCCCCGCTTCGACGAACGCGAGCGTCGTCGCAAAGCCGGAAAGATCGGGTTCCTGCGGCAGATACCGGATCGTCGCCGACGGTGCCGCCGCCCGTGTCCCCGCATCGGCCTCCACCAGCCCGGCCGCGATCTTCAGCAGCGTCGACTTGCCGGACCCATTGCGCCCAACGACGCAAATCCGCTCGCCCTCCGACACGACAAGCTCCGCCCCCGTCAGAAGCGGCGTGCCCCCGAAGGTCAAAGCAATGTTCTGAAGCTGAATAAGCGGCGCACCCATGGCGCGCGGGTTGTGTCATTGTTGCCGATGGAAGGGAAGAGCCTGTCTCCCCCGAGCCAAGCTCGGGGGAGTACGTGCGCCCTGCGAAGCCTTTGGCGAAGCAGGGCTGCACGGGAGGGGGGCAGCGCTGACTCTCTAGCTACTGTTCCGTCGCCCGCGTTCAAACCTCGAAGGCTGCGCAGCCCCCCTCGGGTGCAGCAACTTCGTCGCGCACCCACTCCCCCAAACGCAGTTTGGGGGAGACAAGACACGCCGCGGCCCGATCGTGCTATGCTCTGCCGAACCGCAGCAAGGCGCCTATGAAAGTCTTCCTGACACTGTTCTTCGCCGTGATCCTCGCCGCCTGCACCGCGAATGACGCGCCGGCCTCGGCGTCGCTTGTCGGCACGAAGTGGACACTCGAGTCGCTTGCGGGCGCGCCGGTCGGCGATGTCCGGCGCGCACCGACGATTCACTTCCGGTCGGACGGGCAGGTCGGTGGTCACGGCGGTTGCAATTCCTGGGGCGGCAGTTACCAGCTGAACGGCGACGCCATCCGGTTCGGACAGATGCACACGACGCTCATGGCATGCGAACAAGGTATGGACGTCGAAGGCCGGTTCCACGCGATGCTCAAACAAGTACGCACCGTCGCTGCGACCGGTGACACGCTCGTGTTCAAAGGTGACGCCGGCATCGAACTCGCGACGTTCGTCGGCGATTCCGAGAACGCACCGCGATAGTCTAAGGCGTGTCCGCGCGCCCGGAGTGCGACGGCGCACTGCAGCATTTCCCCCATCGCGCGAGTTCTTCCTCTCGAACTCGTGACGTGACCGGTGCTAGAGCTTGCCCTCAGATCACGGCGGTCATCAGGGGAATCAGCATATGGGCTTGAACATCAATCGGCGCACGATGTTGCTCGGCGCCGGCGCCGCCACGGCCGTCGCTCTTGGCGCAGGCGCTTTCCACGGCGCCGCGCGCGCGGCCGCGGGCAAAGCGGGCATCGGCACCTGGGGCGTTGACCTCTCGGCGATGGACAAGAGCGTCAACCCTGGCGACGATTTCTTCCGCCACGTCGGCGGCACGTGGATGAAGAACACGCCCATCCCGGCCGACCGTTCGCGCTGGGGCTCGTTCAACATCCTGGCCGCGAAGTCGGAAGACGACGTCAAGATTGTGCTCGACGACGCGCGCCGCAAGAAGCCCAAGGCCGGCACGGTCGAACGCAAGGCGGTCGACTACTACGAGGCGTTCATCGACACGGCCGGCATCGATGCAAAGGGGCTCGAGCCCGCGAAGGCGGACCTCGGCCGCATCGCCGCCGTGCAGACGCATGAGGAGATGGCGGCGCTGCTCGGCGGGCCGGAGTTCCGCGCGAACGCTCCGGTCGGCGTGGGCGTCAACCTCGATGCGAAGCGCCCGGACACGTATGTGATGGGCATCGGCCAAGCGGGCCTCGGCATGCCCGACCGCGACTACTATCTGAAAGACGACAAAAAGTTCGCCGACACGCGCGCGAAGTACCGCGCCTATGTCGAACAGATGCTGACGCTGGCGAGCTACCCCGACGCCGCAGCGAGCGCCGACGCGATCGTCGCAGTCGAGCAGAAGATCGCCGAGCTTCATTGGCCGCGCGACAAATCCCGCAACCGCGACCTGACCTACAATCCGAAGACGCGTGCCGAGCTTTTGGCGTTCGCGCCGGAGTTCCCATGGCAGGCGGCGCTCGACTCGTTCGGCGCGCCGAACCACGACTTCTTCATCCTCGTGCAGGTCGATGCGATCCAGGCGCTCGCGAAACTCTACCGCGCGACGCCGGTTTCCACCTGGCGCGCCTATGTGGCGTTCCACTATCTGAACGGCATGGCCGATGTCCTGCCGAAGGCGTTCGACGACGCCGCGTTCGACTTCAACGGCAAAGTCGTGACCGGCCAGCCGCAGCAGCGCGACCGCTGGAAGCGCGCGGTCACGACGATGAGCGGCACGCCGTTCAACGCCCCGATGGGTGAGGCCGTGGGCCAGCTCTACGTGAAGAAGAACTTCTCCCCGGCCGCAAAAGCTGCGATGGCCGAGCTCGTCGAGAACCTGCGCGCCGCCTACAAAGTGCGCATCGGCAAGCTCGCCTGGATGTCGGAGGAAACGAAGAAGGCCGCGCTCACGAAGCTCGACAAGATCAACGTCAAGATCGGTTACCCCGACCAATGGCGCGACTACGCCCCGCTCGACATCAAAGCGGGCGACGCGTTCGGCAACCGCCTGCGCGAGCGCGCGTTCAACCGCGCGCGCGACGTGGCGCGCCTTGCGCAACCCGCCAACCGCAAAGAGTGGGGCATGGCCCCGCAGACGGTGAACGCCTACTACAGCTCCGTCTGGAACGAGATTGTGTTCCCGGCCGCGATCCTGCAGCCGCCGTTCTTCGATCTGAATGCCGACCCGGCCGTGAACTACGGCGGCATCGGCGCCGTCATCGGCCACGAAATGGGCCACGGCTTCGACGACCAAGGCTCCAAGTCCGACGGCGACGGCGTCTTGCGCAAATGGTGGAACGCCGACGACGAGCGCCGCTTCAAGGAACTGGGCGACAAGCTCGTCGAGCAATACGGCAAGTTCGAAGCGCTGCCCGGCTTGTTCGTGAACGGCCGCCTCACGCTCGGCGAAAACATCGGCGACCTCGGCGGCCTCAACGTCGCGCTCGAAGCCTACAAGATATCGCTCAAGGGCAAGGAGCCGCCGGTCGTCGACGGCTACACCGGCATCCAACGCTTCTTCTTGGGCTTCGGCCAAATCTGGCGCCAAATCCAACGCGAAGAAGCGCTAAGGAACCAAGTCGTCTCCGACAGCCACTCGCCCGGCGAATTCCGCGCCAACGGCACCGTGCGCAACATGGACGAATGGTACGAAGCCTTCGCCGTCAAAGAAGACGCGAAACTCTACCTAGCCCCGGACCAACGCATCCGGATTTGGTGACACGCCCAGGATGTCTCTCACAAACCTTGTGCGCGGGCTTGCCGCCGCGCTGGCGCTCCTGGCCGCTGGATGTGCGCCGTCGAATGAGGCGCCGCCACTGGATGGCGGGATTTATGCCGTGCGCGGGATCTGCTTCGGGGAAGGCGAGTGCTACCGGCACTGGCGTGCCTCGACGCCGGTTCAGGTGCGCGAGCGGCTGGACCCCGCGTCGCCCGTCGTCGCCACCGTGGCGCCCGGGGAATGGGTCGAGCCGGTCGATGGCCAGTTCCGGTTAGTGCCGCTGCGCGGCGTCGTGCGCATGGCAACGAAGACTCCGCCACTCGCCGTAGGTGATGTCGTCTACATGCTCGAACCCCTGGGTGAGGGATTCTACGTGCTTTGGCATAAGGGCACGAAGCCTGAGCACGATTGGGCCAGCGGGGACCCCAACGAGCCGATCGCTTGGGACGAGCCAGTTCCACCGCCGGCCGGCGTGGTCACCGGCTGGTGGGTGCAGCTGAAGCTTGCGAGCGGGAAGCTCGGCTGGGTGAAGGATCCCGCGTTCGAATGTATGGGCAAGCTTCAAGGGAGCGAGGGCTGCCGCGAGTGATCCTCACTTGGCGGCCACGGGCTCTGCCTCGGCGATGAGCGGAACGATCGCGCGCATCGTTTCGTGAACGACGCGCTCGCCACCCATGCTCTGGTAAGCGTTGGAGGCGACGAGCACGCCGTTGCCGGTTTGGCAGAAGAGCATGACGACCGAGGTCCAGTTACCGTCGGAGCCGGCGTGGAACAGGCCCGGGCCGCGCCTGCCCAGGAAACTGGGCACGTAACCCCACCCGAGCGCGGAGAATCCGCCGGCATCTTGCGGCTTGTGCAGCAGGCGATAGGTCTCGCGGCTTAGCAAGCGGCCGCGGCCGTGTTCGCCGTGCATTTGGTCGATGCAGAAGCGGCTCCAGTCGGGCAGGCTCATGCTGATGCCGCCCGCCGGCGCAAACATGCGCGGGTTGGTGTCGCTCGGCCGATCGGCGACCCGGCCGTCGCGGTGGCCAATAGGACCGCCACCGCCAAACGGGTCGAAGCTGATCGACGACATACGCAGCGGCGCGAACACTTCCTCGACGACGAGTGCCTCGAAGGCGCGGCCGGTGGCGTTTTCGGCACAGGCGGCAGCGACGACATAGCCGGTGTTCGAGTAGGAGACCTCCGTGCGCTTGGCCGCGGCCGGGGGTTCGCGAAGCGCACGGTCGAGATAGCGCAGGCGTTGCGCCGGCAGAGTCGTTTGGTCGGTGAAGAGGGCGTTGAAGAAGCCGTCCTGAACGTCGCTCAAGTCGTGCGGCAGGCCGGAGCGGTGCGAGAAGAGTTCGGGCAAGGTTACGTCGCGATAGCTCTCGTGCATTGTCGCGGCGAATTGCGGAAGCATCCGCGCGAGCGGGCGATCCCAGCCGAGGTCGCCGCGTTCGACGAGACGCGCGACCATTGTCGCGACGATCGCTTTGCCGTTCGAGCCAAGGTGCCAGCGATCGCCCGGTTGCACGCGGGCGTCGGCGCCCAAACGGCGCCGGCCTGCAACCAATTCGCGCTCGGGCCGGAAGTTGCGGATCACCAATGCCGCCATGCCGGGTGTCGCGGTGCCTTGCATCTTCGCCGCCAGCAGCGCGGCGTCCGTTGTCGCCGCGCCGGACAGCACGGGTGTGAGGGCTGCGGCAGCGGTCGCGCCGCCCAAAAGCATCCGCCTAGAAATATGCATGGTCTACCTCTCCGTACCGTTGAGCGGGGCGAGCGTGGTGTCGAGCGGCACCAACGGTCCAAGTCTGCGCGAGGGGTCGATCGGGTGCGCCGTGGCGACGACCAAACCGGCAAGAAGCAGCGACGCGCTGATGAGGGCCATCCACGCACCGCCGATTGGCCGCGCAGGCCCGCGCTGCAGGATCGTCGCGACGCGTCGTTCGAGACTTGAGTGGTGCACCATGGCGGTCGAAACAGCCGCTTCCAACGGCCCGGGATGCGACGTCGCGGCGACATCGACCAGGGTTTGTGCGTACGCGACGGCCTCGGCGCCGCATTCCACGACGCGCTCGTCGCAGGCGTACTCCTGCTCAAAACGGAGTTCGCGTAGGGCGAGCCACACGGCGGGGCTGAACCAGAATGCGGCGCGCACGACGGCGGCCATGAGTTGCGTGAGGCTGTCGCGCCGAGCCACATGGCAGAGCTCGTGCAACAACACGTCGCGCAGGCGTGCAACGGGCCAGTCCCGTGCTTGCAGCGGCAGCAAGACGCGCCGGCTCCAGGTCAACGGTGCGATTGGCGCATTCGCGATGCGCACCTCGATCGCGCCGGCGACACCCGCCATGCGCGCGAACGACTCCACGTTTGGCGCCGCCAGCGGCTCCGCCTTGCGCCAGAGCGCTTCCAGCGCGATGCGGCCGCCTGCAGGGCGAAGAAGCATCGCAATCGCGCCAGCCGCGTAGACAATCCAGATCCACGCGATGGTCGTTCGATCGGGCAGGTGTACGCCCGGTGTCGAAAGGTCGTGCAAGGCGATGCCGAAGAGAGCGTACGGCACGGCGATCGTCACGCGGGGCGGCGCCAAACCCAATATCGGCAGCAGCGCAAGCGCGGCGAACGCGCTCAGCAAAACGAGATGCCGCGCGGCAGCCGCAACGCGCAGCATCTTCATCGCCCGCACGATGGCGAGAGCCACGCCTACGATCAGCGTCGATTTGACGAGCAACGCCATGACGGGGACGAACGCTTCACTCATCTTTCGCGCCTTGCTTCTTTGCCTTCGCCAGAAGGTCCGAGAGACGCTCGACCTCCGCGCGCGAGAGCGGCTTCGATTCGATCAAGGCCGCCGCCGCCGCGCTCGCCGAGCCTTCGAAGAATGTGTGCACCAAGTGTGAGAGCGCCGACGCGCGGACCTTTTTCTGCGGCGATGTCGGCGCGTAGACGTAGCGCGGGCCATCCTGCTCGTGCTTCAGGTGCCCCTTGTCTTCAAGGTAGCGAAGCATGCCGCGCACCGCCGAATAGCTCGGCGGGTCACTGAGATCGGCAAGCACTTCCGCCGCGCTCGCGCGGCCGCGGCGATAGAGAATTTCCATGATCTGGCGTTCGCGCCGTCCAAGCTCGCCTTGCGTGCCGGGGTCGGGTGGCTTTGTCGTCATTGGCTGCATTCCCTGACTATGGGATGGCAGTATGTCAATCAATTAGCACAATGTCAATACGTTAGCACACGACGCCGGGCGCTTGCGCAGTGTGTGGGCGGATAGAGCGTGCGCCCGCAGGGGCTTCGGCCAGCAGATCGCGATAGACCTCCCGATCGCCAGGCTCGAAGAAGATCGGCTCGCGCCGGTTGCCGCGTTGCGTCACGTGATGCGCGGCACCGGGAACGACATTGCGAGCGAGGCGGGCCGTGAGGTGCGGGCGGCAGGGTGCGTTCGAACAAAGAGAGAATGAGGTGCGGCGAAGTCAAGCCAGGACTTGGATCTTGCGGTATGATGTGCGGGAGGTGCGGGGAATAAGCATAGTGCCCCCGTATTCACGAAGAACACCTGCTGACGGCGGCTGCCGCGTTGGGTGATGTGGTGCGGAAAGCCGGGCGCGACCGCTCTTGCCAGACGAGTCACGCGAGAACATAACGTCTCGCGGGCGGCGTTAATTGGAAATTGTTACGTGTCCCCGGAATTCACAGCCACAGAAATGCTAGATTCCGTGAAGATCGGACGCACAACCGGTAAAGGGACGGGCATCAAGCCCGAAACAACATCACCGACGCAAGGGTATTCCCATCCTCCGCGGTTTGGCCCGCCAAACGCCGTTGATCCCGTATCAAATTGTCAAGGCGCAGCCGCCGGCGCGAGACGCCAGGGAAGCTCGGCAACATAAGCCCAAACGACAGAAAGTCATCGCGGCAATTGTCGCAGCAGCTTGCTCGCGCCATCGAACAACAGATGGGATTAGTATACTGTCCCCTGTTTAACTTTTCTAAGTGGCCTGCACCATAGATGCGGAGGGTGCACGAGCCCAAACGATTACAATGTTGTATGACATTAGTCAGGCTTCATCACAAAAGTAGCCCAAAACACCAGCGCGCAAAAAACGGCAAGCCCACCAAGCGCAATCCATGTTGAGTCAATCACCACACTTCCAACAAAAGAGCCGACGCAATTCAGGGGACACGTAACAAAAGGAAGTGTGTCACATGCCCCCAGGATGCCTTGTCCGCTTCATAGTTTCTCGGGCTGGTGAGGCCGGAATACGAGGATAGCATACGCGAGCGCCGGAGCGCCGCGGGGCAACGGCCCGCACCGTTGCGACCATCGCCCGGCACAGGCTAGCACGATGCACAAAGCCCTATTTTTGCTTGACTTTTTCGCCGAAAGTTCTATCTTTGTTCCGACGCTGAATTGGCGTGCTCGATCTCGGGCGCCGATGACGCGACTTCCCTCGCGCGCTTGGGGCGCGCGGGCGGCTGCAACTTGAAAACCGCATCTCTTTGAAGACGCTTCGCGCGGGGTCGCTCCCGCGGCGGCCGATGCCGCACATCCGGACATCCGATCGTGCACGCTTTCCCGCATGCGCGAGGTGCAGAAAACCTGCGCGATAACCGTGCACGTTGCGCGGCCTTAGGCGACGCGCCGGCCGCACCGCCTAACGGATCCCAAACGCTTCTCTAACGCATATCTAACGGATAAATCTGCAGAAGGCGGCCGATCTAACGCATCTAACGGATTCGATTGTGCATCGCGCGCAGGCCTGCCGCGCGCGGGTCTTACGGCCGCACCGGCCAGGCCGGCGTGTCGTGGTCCGGATGTTGCCGGCCGGTCGCTTTGATCGCCGCGGCCCACGCGGCGCCGTCGTCCGCGCCCGTCTGTCCGTAATCGCGGATCGTGGCAAGCTCCTTGAACCACGGCACCATCGCCTCGGTTCCCATCATGCCCTTGGGCGGGAACTGCGAAGGATTGTCGAGCGAGCCGATCGTGAGGTTCACGCGGTTGCCCGTCACGTCGTTGTAGAAGAGCGGCGTGCCGCAGGCGCCGCAAAAGCCGCGCTCGACATGCTCGGAACTGCGGAAGACGCCGGGCGCCCCGCGCGTCCACGTCAGTGCGTCCTTCGGCGCGGCGACGAGCGCGGCAAACGCATTGCCGACCGCCTTCTGGCACATCCGGCAATGGCACAGGTGCGAATTGTCGAGCATCGCGCTCGCGCGATAGCGAACCGCACCGCATTGGCACCCGCCGGTGACCGTCACATCAATCCGCTTCATAGGTTTTGTCTCTCCGCTCGCTCGATCGAAGGCGTTAGAACTGCGCGCACACGGGCCGGTCGACCCGCATCACCGCGTCCTGCTGAAACCGCGTCTTGTAGGCCGCAACGATCGCAGCGATCGCCGCGTCCGCGTCCGCGCCCTCCGCGTGCATGCGAACGACGACTTTGCTCTTCTCCGAAATCGTCTTCGCGCTCGCCGCGTCGCGCCAGAACCCGGCGCCATCAAGAACGCTGAAGCCCTCCGGAAACCGCGGTGCAATCTCGGCCGTCACGAAGGCCCGCCAGTCGCGCTCGCTCACCGTGCCGCCTTGGGGCTTGCTCAGGCCGAAGAAAAGCTGCGTCTCGACCATCGCATCGCCAAGCCGGCACGCACGCGCGGCTTCAGGCGCCGGAACGCCGGCGCATCCGGAAACAGCGAGTACGGCAGCGAGAATCGCGACTGAGCGCACCATGCCGGACGCCACCCTCAACAAAGCCGATTCTTGTGGAACGCGCCGGCCTTCATGATCGCCGGAATATGGGCACCCTGATCCTGAAACAGACCGAGATCTTTCAGCGGATCGCCGTCGATCACGATCAAGTCGGCATACGCGCCGGGCTCGATCACGCCGAGCTTGCCCGTCTGCCGCACGACGTCGGCGCCCACCAGCGTCGCCTGCCGGATGATCTCGATCGGCGACAGCACCTCGGCGCGGAACAGGAACTCCCGCGACTGATCGACTTGCAGCTGCCCCAGCAAGTCGCTGCCATAGGCAACCGGCACGCCGGCCCGCTTGCAAATCTCAAGCGACTTCAATCCGCCGTCGATAACGATTTCGTTCTTCGCCAGCTGGTCGGCCGACATCCCGAACTGCCGCCCGCGTTCCTTCATCGCGTAATAGGCGACGAGATTGGCGACCATCAGCGACTTGCGCTCCGCCATCAACCGCGCGCTCTTGTCGTCGATCAGATTGCCGTGCTCGATGGTGCGAACGCCGTTCTTCACCGCCCGCGTGATCGCTTCCGGCGTATAGGCATGCGCGAGCACATAGCGCCCGAAACTGTGCGCCTCTTCAACCGCCGCCGCGATCTCCGCCGCGCTGTACTGCAAACTGTCGAGCGGATCCCAAGGCGAGGCGACGCCACCCGACACGAAAATCTTGATCTGGTCGGCGCCTTGCCGCATCTGCTCGCGCACCGCTTTGCGCACGCCGTCGGCGCCGTCCGCGATCTCCAACGTAAACGACAAAGCGTTGCAGCATTTGCAGGGTTCGTCGCCCGCCGTTCGCCGCCGCGAGTCGCCATGCCCGCCGGTCATCGAAATCGGCCGCCCGGAGATGAAGAGGCGAGGCCCCGCCAGCACGCCCGTCTCAACCGCTTCTTTGATGCCCCAATCCGCGCCGCCGGTATCGCGCACAGTGGTGAAACCGCGGTCCAGCATCTCCCGCATGAGCTTCGAGGCCTTGGCCGTCATCAACGTCAATGGCATCGACTCGAGCCGGTGCAATCCAAGCTCCACCAAATACACATGCACGTGACAGTCGATCAGCCCAGGCATCAATGTCCGGCCGCCGCAATCGACGATGCGCGCAGCCGAAGCCTTGATCGGCCTATCCGACACCTCGCGGATCGTGTCGCCCTCAACAAGGACCTCATACCCGCCGCGCGCCTCATCGAAGCGCGGATCGAGCAGGCGAAGATTGCGGAAAACAACGCTCGTCATGAAGCACCTCCAACGTGGTGCATGTTCATGCGCTCAAGCGGTGCAGGCAAGCTTAAAGCGCAAACTTCAGGCCCACCGATAGCGTGCTGCTTTCCAACTCGATGAAATCGCCTTCGAACGCCTTCACATAGCGGTAGTTCGCGACCAGCTCCGTTGACTCACTGAGCGCGAAGCTCAGACCGGTCTTGAACTGTGCGGCGAGCTGCACGGAGTCATCTTCGATCGGCACAAAGAAGTTGAAGCTTGCGTGAATAAAGTCCACGCCGAGCCCGCCGCCGACCGAGAACGACAGCTGCTCGGTGAGGGGGACATTGTAGATGCCGTTCAGCATCACGCTGATCTGATCAACGTCGTAGTCAAACGCTCCGTCTCTGGCCGACCGGTACCCGATTTCACCTTCCAAGTCGAAGTTCGGCCCAAGCCGGTGCCCGACGGTAGCTATGATTGCGTACCCGGTGCCCGCGTCGGCGCTGAAATGCCCGTCAAGCTCCGCGCCGCCTTCGATCCCGATGTACCAGGCTCGTTCGCCCGCATCCGCTCCCGCCGCCGCTACAAACGCCACAGATGCTGCGGCGAGCCGTCGAATCGTCTTTCCCATAAGCCCCCCCCCAGTTTTCTCTTGTCTGCGGCCATCCTAGCACCGGCCCCGCTCCCGATGGTGGCGCGAGAGCTACATTCTGACACAGAAAAAGGGCGGAACCTTTCGGTCCCGCCCCGTACACATCGGCTAATACGCAGCCGATTAGTTCAGGTTGATCTCCGTCCGGCGGTTTTGCGGCTCTTTCACGCCGTCGCCGGTCTTCACAGTGAGTTCGCCCTCGCCGCGACCCGAGGCAGAGATAGCGCTGCCAGGGATGCCCTTATTGACGAGGTTCGTCTTCGCCGCATTTGCCCGGCACTCGGACAGACGCTGGTTGTAAGCGTCAGAGCCGACCGTGTCGGTGTGACCAACGACGGTCACAGTCGCCGAACCGGTGGACTTCGCGGTCGCTGCCGCGTCGCTCAACACCGCATCGGCTTCCGCCGAAATGTTGCACTTGTTGAAGCCGAAATAGATGATGAACTGCTTCGGCCCAGCCGGCGGCGGCGGGGGCGGCGGCGGTGGTGGCGGCAGCGGCGCTTCGTCCTCGTGGAGGTCGTAGCGCAAGCCGACGGTCACCGTGTGCTTCTCGAGATCGTCGAGTTCCAGCGTCTTGTAGCGTGCGGCGAACTCCGGCTCGCTCACGTTCAAGTAGCGATAGGTCAGCGTCAGGTCGAGGCGCTTCGTGACCTGATAGGTCAAGCCGGCGATCGCCTGGAACGCAAAGCGCGTGTCGCTTTCGTCGACGAACGTGCGCCCATTGCGGGCGAGATCGAGTTGCACGTAGTCGACGCCCGCGCCGAGGCCGAGGTTGAGGTCGAGCTTCTCGGTCAGCGGCACGTCGTAGATGACGTTGATCATGGCCGTGTACTCGGTCAGATCGCCTTCATACGTGCGCGTGCTGCAGTACTGGCCTTCGTTCACGAACGAGACTTCCTCGCCGTACCCGTAGCATTTCGTCCGGTCCAGCTGCGCGTCGTTGTCGCGATAGCCGAGCTCAAGTTCGATCCGCCAGTTCTTTTCAAAGCCGTAGCCGACCGTGGCAAAGCCTGCCCAGCCGGTATCGAAGTCCAAGCTGCCGTTTGAGCCACGACCGCCCCACCACGACGAACGCGCGGACGCTTCGTCGACGACGACGACATCGCTGAAGCCCGAACGCGAGAAGATGACCGACGTATCGTCGATCCAAGTCGCGCCGGCTTCCAGCCCAATGTACCAACCACGATGATGTGCGCTCGACTGCGACGCGGCTGCAAACGAGACAGCCGCCGCGGTGACGAGCAAAATACCTTTTGCCTTCATGAGAGACCCCAATGTGATTTTCGCTAGGCGCCGCGAGAGGGAGAGTGAGCAGCGCCATCCCAGAACGGCGTTTAACTACCAGCGCCAGTTCCAGCGTCAATGCGAAAATGCTGTGTCGGCTTGGGATAAATGTATTTCGGGAACACGATGACGCATGCCAGGAATATTATCCGCGCGGTGCGCGCACCGCGTGCAGGCGGAGACAGGAATCCGGTCCTATCGAAGTACTACTTTAGGGGTAGAGGGTTCCGCTTTGCCGCGGAAAACAAAGGCCGCGCGGGGTGTCCGGCGCGGCTCTTTGGTGCCCAACAGGGCGCACTCAGTGCGCAACGCCTTCGCGGCGCACGAGATTCACGATGGTTTGCAGCAGTGCGATCACGTCGCTGCGATGGATGAGAAGTATCGTCGCACTCGATAGCCAGACGCCGCAAGCCAGCGTGAACAACAACCCGCCGTCGCCTTTGATTTCGACGCCGAGCGGCGTGAAGAGGTGGAACACGATCGCGCCGGTGATGATGACAAGCGCCATGCCCGCTCCCCAAATCCGCGCGGGCCGGACAAACAGGAGTACGGACGCGACGAGTTCGCTAAACCCGATGAAGTAGCGGCCGAAGGGCTCGAACAGAGCGATGCCCGACCAGTCGCGCAAGGTCGAGAAGATGAAGATACTCTCCTCCGATCCCGTCCATTTGAAGAACAGCGACTGAACAAAAACGAAGGCTATGTAGAGCGACAGCACGAAGGTTGCGATGGTCTGTTTGCGCATGGGAGGCATGGGTGTTTCTCCTGAGTGGGGGTTAATCGGCTGAAGCTTGCCGGAAGCGGGCGTCGCGCGTGATGCGTTGCCCGTCCAGCGCGTCTTCATCGCCCTGGAACAGGTCGCGGATGTTGACGGTCGATCGTTCGCCAAGCGCGTCGAAGTGCGACGACAGCCAGTGCTCCGTCGCCTGACGCCCTTTGGCGAACAGCATGTCGAGGAACTCGTGCTCGGTATTGAGCTTCGACGAGGCGCCGAGTGCGGAAAGCGCCATCTCGTCCTCCACCATGTGAACCAGCACGCGCCGGTAGCCGGTGCCCTCAAGCCGTCCTTCGTCCATCAGTCGCGTCACGAAGTCGATCGTCCGCAACTCGCGCAATAACGAGGCATTGAAAGTGATCTCGTTCAGGCGGTTCAAGATATCGCGCGCCGTACGCGGCACGCCGGGCCGGCGGATCGGATTGATCTGCACGATCATCACGTCGTCGCTTGCCGCGTGCTCGAACAGGGGCCACAGCGGTGGATTGCCCATGTAGCCGCCGTCCCAATAGGGCACGCCGTCGATCGTCACCGCTTGGAACATGAACGGAAGGCAGGCCGAGGCCAGCACGTGATCGACCGTCAACTCAGCGCGCTGAAACACTTTCGTTCGCCCGGTCTCCACATTCGTTGCCGAGACGAACAACTTCAGCTGGCCCGCGCGCACGCGGTCAAAGTCGACGAACTTCTTCAAAATGTCGCGCAACGGGTTCAGGTTGAACGGGTTGAGATCGTAAGGACTGGCGATGCGCGACAGCATGTCGATCCACAAATACGCGGGCGAGGAGTCAAGGCTCCACCCGCCGCGCAACGCTTCGGCTGGCGAACGGCGCAAGGGGCTGTACTTCCCGGCATCGCTGATCCCGTGCCAGAACCGGTTCAGCGTGTCGCGCGCCTGCGCGCGATCGCCCGAGGCCAAGCCGTCCGCAAGCACCACCGCGTTCACCGCGCCGGCAGATGCGCCCGTGATGCTGTCGATCTCGATCCGCTCGTCTTCCAGCAGCCGGTCGAGCACACCCCACGAGAATGCGCCGTGCGATCCGCCGCCTTGCAGCGCGAGGTTGAGACGCTTGATGCCACTGGGCGTTGGCCCGCGCTTGCGGGGTAGGGGGACTGTCTTGTTCATCGGCCCCGTCCTTCATTCGCGCGCGCGGCAAGCCACAGACGCGCCTGCTCGCGGCCCAGAAGCTCGCTCCACGTCGCCATGGCTGGATCGGCGAACGGATGAACCTGACGCGAGAATTCGCCGGCGAGCCAATAGTCGCCGCGTTCGCGCTTGCTTCGAAACAACTTGATCATGATGTCCTCCCTTCGAGGTATTCGTTGCGGATATCGACGCTCGATGTGACACCGACCTTGCCGAAGTGGGCTTCGAGCCACATCGATGCGGCCTCGCGGCCGAGATCGCGCAGCTTCGTCAAGAACTTCCAATCGGTCTCGAATTTGGACGCGACCGTGAAATCCGACATCACGTCGTCGGAGCGGATTGCGTGAATGTTGAGCCGCTTAAGCCGATCGCGGTATTCGGGCTTGATCCAATCGTCGTCGATCAGCCGGGTCGCAAACGCGATCGCCCGCATCTCGCGCAAGAGCGACGAGTTGAAGCTGATCTCGTTGATACGGTTGTAAATCTCCGACGACCGCTTCGGCACCTTCGCCCGTACGATCGGGTTAATGTGCACGATCATGACGTCGCTGGTGTCGGTGTTGTAGATCAGCGGATAGATCGCAGGGTTGCCGCTATATCCGCCATCCCAATACGCCTCGCCGTCGATCTCCACCGCCTGGAACAGCATCGGCAGGCAAGCCGACGCCATCACCACGTCCAGCGTGACCTCCTTGTTGGAGAACACGCGCGCCTTGCCGGTCTTCACGTTCGTCGCGCAAATCGACAGCCGCGTGCACTCGCACATGTGAATTTGTTCGAAATCGACGGTCTTCGCCACGATCTCGCGCAGCGGGTTGAAGTTGAACGGATTGAACTCGTACGGGCTGAACGAGTGTGTCATCAGCTCGAACATTCGATAGGAGGCGCTGTCCTTCACGCCCCAAAAGTGATCGAGCGGCGTGCGCTTGATCGGGCTATAGAACGCGCCAGCATCGCTAATCCGCTTCCAGAACGTCTCGAGCAGTTCGCGCGCCTTGTCCTTGCCGCCCAGCATGTGGCCGTACGCATAAACGACTGCGTTCATCGCGCCGGCGCTCGTGGCGGAGAAGCCATCGACCTCCAACCGCCCGTCTTCGAGCAATCGGTCGAGAACGCCCCACCCAAAGGCCCCGTGCGCCCCGCCGCCTTGCAGCGCGAAGTTGATCGTCTTCGTGCCGAAGGCCGCCGCCCGCTCGTGCGCCGTGGTCGGCACGTCGTGGATGCGCGTTTGGATGTTCATCGTGTCCTCCCAACCCCTTCAGCTGTCGTCAGTGTGCTGTCCAGCCGCCATCAACTGGCAATGCCGTTCCTGTGATCGACGCGGCCAGGTCGCTCGACAGGAATGCCGCCAGCGCACCCATCTCTTCGACGGTGGCAAATTTCTTGTTCGGTTGATTGACCAGCAGCACGTCGCGGATGACTTTCTCGCGCGAGATGTTGTGCGCCTTGGCCTGATCGTCGATCTGCTTTTCAACGAGCGGCGTCCACACATAGCCGGGGCAGATGGCGTTCGCGGTGACGTTGAATTCGGCGCCCTCAAGCGCGGTCACCTTCGTCAAGCCGACGACGCCGTGCTTGGCCGCCACATAGGCCGACTTGAACGGCGACGCGACGAGACCGTGGGCCGAGGCAACGTTGATGATGCGCCCGAACTTGCGCTCCTTCATACCCTTGAAGGCGGCCTTCGTTGCGTGGAACACGGCCGAAAGATTGAGCGCGAGAATCGCGTTCCACTTCTCTGCCGGAAACTCTTCGATCGGCGAGACGTGTTGAATGCCCGCGTTGTTGACCAGGATATCGACGCGGCCGAACTGTTTCTCGGTGCGTTGAACAAGGGCCGTCGTCTCGCCGGGGTCCATCAGGTTGGCCGCGTCGTACGCAACGCGCACGCCAGTCGCCTGTTCCAGCGCAACCCGCGTCCGTTTCACTTCGTCCATATCGCCAAGTCCGTTCAGCACGACGGCCGAACCGGCCTCGGCAAGTGCGCGCGCGATCCCGAGTCCGATCCCGGACGTTGACCCGGTGACGATTGCGACCTTGCCGGCCAGCATGCGTTGCATCTTGGTGTTGGTATCAAGCATTGGCGGGGACTCCCGTGTTGGCGATCTCTTCACCGCCCACACTGCGCCTCATCGCGTCGTACCTGAAATGCCGTTTGACTGGCCTTTGGATAGCCGCCTGCTATGACGAAACACGGCTGGAATCGGCGAAAAAGCCCCCGCGCAGGCGAGGGCTTCCGACAACGATACGAGAAGGTGAACCTACGCAGCCTCGCTCAGAGCGTCGGCCTTCGGCATCGCGGGCGACCCGGTGATCAACCGCACCCCGCGCTGATAGGTGAAATAGCTCCACGCCCACCCGGTGGCGACGAAGAAGCGGTTGCGGAACCCAATCAGGAAGTACACGTGCGCGACCGACCACAAGATCCACGCGATCAGCCCCTTCAGCCGTACAAAGCCGAAATCGACCACAGCCTTCGAGTGCCCGATCGTGGCCAGGTTTCCATAGTCCGCATAGCGAAACGCATCGGGCAACGTCTTCTTCATCGCATGCGCCTCAACCAGGCGCCCGACATATGTTCCCGCCTGCTTTGCAGCCGGCGCGACGCCGGGCAGCATTTTGCCGTCCCCGTCCTTGAACGCCGCCGTGTCGCCGATCACGAACACATCGCTCACACCCGGTACGGAGAAATCCGCGTTCACGATCACGCGTCCGGCGCGGTCGCACGGCGCCTTCAACCACTCGCCGGCAGGCGAGGCCCGCACGCCCGCCGCCCAAATCACTGTCCTTGCAGGGATCGCAGCTGAGCCCAGCATCACGTTGTCGGGCGCAATATCGGTTACGGGAACGCCGAGCTTGACCTCGACGCCCTTCGCTTCAAGCGCGCGCTTGGCTTCTTCCGACAGGGATTCGGGGAACGACGGCAGCAGCCGAGGCCCGGCTTCGACCAGCATGATCTTCGAGCAATGCGGCGTAATCGTTCGGAAGTCCTTGGTGATCGATCGCCGCGCAAGCTCGGCGATCGCACCCGCCATCTCGACGCCCGTCGGCCCGCCGCCCACAATCACGAACGTCAACAGCGCGTCCCGCTTGGCCTTGTCCTTTTCGCCTTCTGCGCGCTCGAACGCGAGCAGGATCTTCGCGCGAACGCGCGTTGCATCGTCCACGGTCTTGATGCCCGGCGCGATCTCTTCCCAGTAATCCTTGCCGAAATAGCTATGCCGCGCGCCGGTCGCGATGATGAGATGATCGTAGCCCAGTGCGTGTCCGCCCGCCGTCCGCACGCTCTTCGTCGCCGCATCGACGTCGGTCACTTCGTCGAGCAACACGTGAACGTTTGGCTGATCGCGCAAGATGCTGCGGATAGGCTGCGCCACTTCCGCCGGCGACAGCGACGCGGTCGCGACTTGATACAGCAGCGGTTGGAACAGGTGATAGTTGTGCTTGTCGACGATCGTGATTTCGACGTCGGCGTGCTTCAGGGCTTTTGCAGCCGACAAGCCGCCGAATCCGGCGCCGATGATAACGACACGGGGCTTGCCGGTGGCGGTCATGACTGCGGGCTCCCTCTTGAGCGTTGATATAGGGGCTACGCGCGCCATCGTCACCTCCATTAACCGGGTTCTTTGATCTGAATGGTGACCGCCGCCGCAACGGCCAACGCAACGCCGAGTGCGATAACCGTCTCGGTCCAGCCGAACATGTCGAACACCACCCCAAGCGCCGCCGACCCGACGAGCCCGCCGAGATAATAGGACGCAAGGTAGATCCCGCTCGCCGCCCCGCGTTCGGTCGTGGCGGCACGGCTGACGTAACCCGTGGCGGCAGCTTGCGCAAAGAATGTGCCCACCGCGACAAGAACCAAGCCGACCATGATCGCGGCCAAATTGGGCAGAAGAAGCAGCGGCAATCCAAGAGCTGCAACAGCAAACGAGGCCCAGAACGTCGGTCGCGCACCAAATCGGATAGCCGCCTTCCCCGCGAGCGGCGTCGTGAACACGGACGGCAGAAACACAAAGTAGACGAGACCCAGCGTCATCGGCGACAGCGAAAGCGGTTCGCGCGCCAGCACGAAGTTCACGTACGTAAACGTCGCCAAGAACACGAACAGGATCAGAAAGCCCAAAATGAAAGCCGCGCGCAGCGAGGGGTTGCGGAAATGCGTCGCCCACGCCGCCAGCGGCGACTTCGACATCATCCCGTTCATCGGTGCCATCTTCTGCAGTGTGAAGAACACCAGTACCGCACCCGCCAGATTGAGCAACGCGAACACATAGAACGTCGCCTCAAGTCCCAACGAACTCGCAAGCGAAGCCGACATCAACCGGCCAAACAGATTGCACGCGACATTTCCGGTGACATAGGCGGCAAGCGCGCTCGCCACCTCACTCGCGCTGTATTGTTCGGCGAGATAGGCCATCGTGAGTGTGAACGCCGAGGCCATGAACACGCCTTGGGCTATGCGCAGCCATGTGAACGTCATGAGATCCGGCATCATGCCGAGCAAAGTCGTTGGGACTGCAAGCAAAGCGAGGCTGACCCAAATCCCTTGTCGCCGGTTGATCTTCGAGGCGGCGAACGCCATCACGACCCCCGCCGCCGCCATACCGAGCGTGCTGGCGTTGACCGCAAATCCCATCTGCGCCGGGGTGACGCCATAAGCCTTCGTCAGCGACGGCAGAATCGCCTGCGCCGCAAACAAATCGACGAGCGTCAGGAAACTGATGACTCCAATGACGATCAGTCGGAAAGTCAGCGAAGGCCGTCCCGCCTCGCTCGCTGTGTCGAGTGGAATTGCACGAGCCTGTGCCATGGCCGGATCCTCATGTGTGAGAAAACGATGGCGGCGTCCGCTCTGGGGGTAGCGGACGCCGCCTTTTCGGTACTCGCGCTTCGGGGGAGAGAGGCTGGGGACCGCGCGAGGACCTAACGGATTACATGCCGCCTTCTTTGTTCATCATCGGCGTCGGCACGATGTCGGCCGAGACGAGCGTCACGGGCTTGTTCGAATTGTTCCGCCACCAATGCGACAGGTTGCCGGATTCGACCGCGACATCGCCCGCCTTGTGTTCGATCGGAACCGAGCAGGTCGACCGGTATTCGGTGATCGCACCATCGACGACGTAGATGTTCGCAGGTCGCTCGGCGTGGCTGTGGTTCGGCACCACGCCGCCGGGCTGAATGACGAGCTTGCGCAGCCGCATCGTCTTGCCCGCGATATTGTAGCCGTTGCCGAGATCGATCGAGCCGATCACGGTGTCCGTTACGTTCTTCGGCATTGTTTCGACGGCGAGGGGGCTCGCACCTTGCTTGCCGGCGGGGCAGTCGCCCGCCATTGCCGCCGGGGTCATAACAAACGTGCCGAGCGCGAGAAGGCTCACCATCGACAGGGTCTTCAGGGAATTCGTAGTCATAGGGCTCTCCTTGAGGGTTCTAAAGACTGACTGGGCGTGAGCCTCAGCGTCGGTTCCCAAATTCGGCGATCCCCGTCTCGAACTGAAATGCCGTTTGCCTGCCGATTGAATAGCCGCCCGCTATTGCGTTGTGATTGTGCTGTGACCCGAAAAACCCTTAGATTCTCCCTCATGAAGAAACCTTCGTTGTCTGAAGTGTTGGCCGGCTGGCGTGAGAAAGTCGGCGAGCCCTACCGTTCGCTGAACGATCAGGTCGTAGCGCGCTTGATCGAATCCGAAGCTGCGTCGCGCGCACTGAAGGCGGGCGACAAATGCCCCGACTTCGCGCTCATGACCGCAGAGGGCGAGTTCGTTCGAGCGGAGGAGCTGATTAAGCGTGCACCGCTGGTGTTGAGCTTCTACCGCGGCGTCTGGTGCCCGTTCTGCTCGGCCGAGCTTGAAGCGCTGCACACCGCGGAGCCCGAAATCAAAGCGGCAGGCGGTACGCTGATCGCGATCAGCCCCGAAGCGGGCGGCCTCCCGCTCAAGGTCAAACGCGAGCGCGGCTTTGGCTTCGAAATTCTCTGCGACCTCGACAACGGCCTCGCACTCGCATTCGGCCTCGTTCACGCGATATCGAATGAGCTTCGTGAAGCATTCAGCAACGACGGCACGCTGTTCCCGTTGATCTACGGAAACGACAGCTGGTTCCTGCCGATCCCCGCGACCTACATCGTCGGCCGCGACGGCACGATTCTACACGCCTACGTCAACCCGGAGTTCCGCGAACGCCTCGACCCTGAGCAAATCGTAAAGCTTCTGAGGGCTCTGGCATGAACGGAAAGACGCTGACCGACGAATTCCAGGAGTTGCGCGATGCCTCCAGCGACCGGGCGCGCGAGCTGTACGACGAACTTGCCAAACACTTGAACGAAAGCGGTGCCCTCGCCGGCGCGCTGAAGGAAGGCGATACGTTCCCCGACTTCGCGTTGCCCGACGGAGAAGGAAAGCTCGTCACCCGCGCGCGCTTGCTGGAGACAGGCCCGGCCGTCATTGTCTTCGATCGAGGTGCATGGTGCCCCTATTGCACGACGGCGCTGAAAGCCCTCGGCAAAGTCGCCGCACAAATTCAAGCCGCCGGTGCCCGCCTCGTTGCCGTCACGCCGGAAATTGGCGGAGGAGGGGGCCGCATCAAGGATCTATGCGGCATCGACTTCGACGTGTTGTGCGACGTGGACAGCGTGCTTGCCATGCAGTGCGGCGTGATCTTTCCGGTCTCCGACGAGCTGCGCGCAGGCTATCTCGCGCGCGGCATCGACCTGGAATTGCTCTACGGCAACGATTCTTGGATGCTTCCTGCGCCCGCGACATTCGTCGTCCGGAAGGATGCCAAGGTTGCCCGTGTGTCTCTCGATTCCGACTTCAGATACCGCCTCGAACCGTCGGAAATACTGAAGTATCTGGCCGATCTGGGCTAAAGCGCGCACACCCTGCATTTGCGCCGGGCGCACACCTGCCTCATCCTTGCCCAAGTGATTCTCATCGGCAGAGGAACAACGATGGCCAGCCCCACCGACTTCGCTCTGAAGCACAGCGTCGCGACCGCGGGCGCAATCCCCGCGACGATCGCCGCGAACTGGTATCTGGAGACATTAAGCGCGGCAGGAATCGCGCTCGTCTTCTTACTCTTCCTCGCGGTGTTCAACGGCATCGCGGTGTTCGTCTCCGCCCGTAAGCGGCAAGAAGAGTAGGGTTCGCCGATGAAGCGCATCGCCTTAGCCGCGGGCGTTATCGCTCTCATACTTGGCGCGATCGTTTACATCCTCATCGACGCGGAACGTTCCAGCCCGGTCGACGAAACTGCAACCGTCGGCGCCGCATTGCCGCCACCGCCTTCGCCCGCGCCAACCGACCCGCCAGCCAGCGAACTGCCGCCCGCCGCGCACGATCCCGCTCCCGATCCGCTGCCGCCGGCCGCCGCCGGTGATCCGCCGGAGCTGCCGAAGAAGAACGGCCATGGTGGTGCCAAGGTGCTGAGCTACTTTCAGCAATCGATAACGACGCTCGACACAAAGCGCGCCTTCGGGTTCGTCCTCTTGCCTCGGGCCGCCGTCACCGATGCCGAGAAGCGCACGCACAAATCGTTCTGCGAGATCATGCTCGCATCGATGGACTATATGGCGCCCGGTGCCGTTGCAGCCTCAGCGCCGTCCAAAGTGCTCGCGACCTATTGGCCGATCGTCATCGGCCGCGATGCCGTCGAGATCACCGCCGCATTCTCAGCGCGCGACTGCGACGACCTCATCGCGTGGTACGATCACGCTCTCGCGCGAAAGCTCGCTGCGAACGCCGGCGTGTCGGACCTGTCAGGCCCTCTCCTGATCACCTGGCCTTCGGATGACGGTGTCGACGCCGTGCGCGATCCGCTGATCGTGGACTTCTCCAAGGCCGATCACGCCCGCGCGACGAAGGCGTTGCAATATTGGTTCCGCCAACTGAAGAGCCGGCCCGAGCTTTGGACGAACCGCATCCGCGAAGGCACGATCCGCGCCGAACTCGCGGACGCGGTCAACGACACGGCGGGCGTGGTTCTGGCTGTGATGTCGGGCAAGTGGGAAAGCCTGAATACGGTTGCGACGCCGTAAAGCCCCGCATCACTCTGGCCCGGCGGCTTTCAGTTCCTCCACCCGGTCACGCGTCGCAATCGCAAGGCAACTCGCGCGGATCACCGATTGCGCCGATCCGCCGTAGAACGCGGTGGCCTTCCAATGGCAATTCGTATCTCGAAACGCGAGCCAAGCGGCCTGCGAGCTCTTCAAGGCCTCACGCGGCGGAGGGCCATAGGCGCGCTGCGCCACCGGGTCGGACGTCTTGAGCAGCTGATTGTAGGCGCGAACCATCTCCGCGTCGTACTTCCGGAACTCTCGATCCGCGCACTGAATGTGCTCGGCGTTGTTGCGCGATTGATCGCAAATCCACTCGGCCGTCGCCTCGGCGCGCGCCGAAAGAGCGGCCGCCGTCCCAAGTCCGCCAACAAGCAAACAAGCACCAAGAACACGGCTACGCATTCAAATCCTCCCGCCGCACGTTGTCGAACTGCAAAACGAAGTCCGCACCATAAGCCAAGCTCGGTGTCTGAAACCCGGCCTTGAAGTCACCGTCCAAGACCCGCTTCACGATCGCAAGGCCCGTCGCCGCGGTCAGCGTATAGCCCTCCGGCGTTGTCAGCCGCGAACGCACGGTCTCGCCCTTCGCATTGCGCGCCGACGCGATCAAGATCGCGCGGCCCGTCCTGCGCTGTTCGTCCGTCGGCCCCTCCGGCTGCCTGTCGATCTGCCGCTTCAAGAGCGCCTGCATAAACGGCAGCCCCAGGAACGCCTTCATGAAGAACGGCATCTTCATCATCCGCGCGATCTGCGGCGACGACTCAAAATGCACTTCGATGTTGGGAATCTTCGTCGAGTGATAAGCCGTCGAGACATCGCCCCACGGCATCGCAATCGTGGGCCGCGGCCCTTGCCCGAAATCGATCAAGTCTTCATTCGCACCTTCAAGCGGCTCGATTTCGCCGTTCCGCCGCACGAGCGTTCCCTTCGCGATCCCCTCGACCCCCGTCTTCGCGGTGCCGCGCGACATGGCCGAGAGCCCGCCGATGTAAATCTTGAGATCTTCAGCATCCGGTAGCCGCCGCGCCACGTGCGCAGCCAAGCAATCCGACGGCACAACGTCGAATCCAACCCCCGGCAGCAGCATCACGCCTGCTTGTCTCGCCTCCGCATCGCGCGCGGCGAGAGCCTCGAACACACCGATCTCCCCCGTGATATCGAGGTAGTGCGTCTTGGTTTTGATGCACGCGTCCGCCATCGGCTTCGACGTCGCCGAAAACGGCCCGGCGATGTGCAGCACAACCGAAACTTCGTTGAGCGCCTTCTCGAGCTTCTCGGTCTCGTTCAAAAAGAACGCCCGCCACTCGAGCCCGAGCTCATCGGCCAGCGGCTTCACCTTTTCCACGCTGCGCCCGCCAAGGATCGGCGTAAGCCCTTGCGCCTTCGCTGCGCGCGCCGTGAGTTTCCCCGTGTAGCCGGTTGCGCCGTAGATCAGAACTTTCCCCGCTCGCGACATCTGTTTCTCCGTTTGTACGCTTCTTATACCTTTGGGCGCGACCGAAACAACGCCCAATGCACGCGATAGGGGAAGGTGTCGTGATTTGACAGTTCGACGATTTCTGTCAAATCTGTCGCCATGGATCCAAAGCACGCCATCTTGCGCGCAGCTCAAGTCGTCTTCTCGCGTCACGGCTTTCGCCAAACCTCGATGGCGATGGTGGCCGAAGAGGCGCGGCTGACGCGCCAGGCGCTCTACCACCACTTCGATTCGAAAGAGGCGCTGTTCGCGGCGCTTGTCGATCAGCTTCACGAAAGTGCGGTCGCCGCCGCCAAGGAAGCCGCCGCCCAAGGTGGTCGCGACGCCGCCGATGCCGTGACGCAAATTGTGGCTGCCTATCACACGAGCTTCGTGGAAAGTGTTGCCGCCTCGCCCTTTGCGACCGAACTGGTGGAAGAAAGCAGCCGCCAGTGCGGTGCCGCCATCACCGGGCACGCCAAGCGTTTCGCGAAGGTTCTGGAGACGGCAATCGCGGGCCTCGCGCGCGCCGGCCGGCTCACGCTGCGCGGCATCACCGCGCGCGAACTCACCGATATGATCGCGATTGCCGCCAAAGGTGTGAAAGTCGCGACCGCTACCGAAGGCGAAGCGGCGCACGGCCAAGCGCTGAAACGCATCGTCGAACTAATTTGTGCTGGTGCGGGCGCGTTGCCCGCAAAGGCGCCACAACGTACAGGGACAGTAAGGAGACTTAGCCGATGATCACAATCAACGTGAACGGCACACCGCACCAGGTGGAGGCCGAAGATGGTATGCCGCTACTCTGGGTGATACGCGATGTGCTCAACATGACGGGCACGAAGTATGGTTGCGGCGTCGGTTCTTGCGGCGCCTGCACGGTCTTGATCGACGGCGCGGCAACGCGCAGCTGCTCTTTCCCCGCCGCTCTTGCGGCTGGCAAGAACATCACAACGATCGAAGGTCTCAAGACAGGCGACACGTTGCACAAGGTTCAGCAAGCCTGGATTGAAGCGCAGGCGCCGCAATGCGGCTTCTGCCAGTCCGGTCAGATCATGGCCGCCGTCGCGTTGCTGAAGGAAAAGCCGCAGCCGACCGATGCCGAGATCGACGCGGCGATGACCAACATCTGCCGCTGCGGCGCCTACTCACAAATCCGCGCGGCGATCCACGCCGCCGCCAAAGTATAGGAGACACACCATGGTTTCTCGCAGATTGGTGATCTTCGGCGGCGTCGCCGCAGCCGGCGGCCTCGCGGTCGGTTACGCGCTGATGCCGTACTCGACGCTCGATCGCGCCAAAGGCATGATCGCAAAGGAAGGTGCGACCCCGCTGTCCGCCTGGGTGCGCATCGGCACCGACAACTCGGTCACCGTCATCGTCCCGCATTCCGAAATGGGGCAGGGCGTTCACACGTCCATGCCGATGATGTTGGCCGAGGAACTCGACGCCGACTGGTCGCTCGTGCGCATGGAGCAAGCGCCGGCCGACATGGCGTTCGCGAACCGCGCGCTCGCGCGCGAGTACTTGCGCGGCGACATGTCGATCCCGTCTTGGATGTCGGGGGTTGCCGAGTTTGGCGCCCGCAAGGTCGCCGAGTCCATGAACCTGCAGATCACGGGCGGCTCGACAGCAGTGCGCTTTACCGGCGTTCGCGGCATGCGCATGGCCGGTGCCGCCGCGCGCTGGATGCTCATCAAGGCCGCCGCCGCAAAGTGGGGCGTCCCGGAGTCTGAAATCGTCGCCAAGCAAAGCAAGCTCAGCCACGCTTCCGGCAAGAGTGCGACGTACGGCGAAATGGCGGCGGCCGCTGCCGCCTACGATCCGCCCGTCGATGTGCCGCTCAAGGCCAAGAAGGACTACACGATCGTCGGCCAACCGATCGCGCGCTTCGACATCCCGGGCAAAGTGGACGGCAGCGCGAAATACGGTATCGACGTCCGTTTGCCGAACATGAGCTACGCCGTCATCGCCGCCTCGCCCGTCTTCGGCGGCACGTTGAAGTCGGTCGACGAAAAGCCCGCGACGGCGATGAAGGGCGTGAAGAAGGTTGTGAAGCTCCCGGCGGCCGTCGCCGTTGTCGCCGACAACACCTGGCGCGCCAAGGAAGCACTCGCCGCCCTGCAACCGCAGTGGGACGAAGGCCAGAACGCGAACGTCACTCAGGCGACGATCTTCGCCGGCAAAGAAGCGGCGTTGGCGAAGGGCGGTCTCACCGAGGACCATGCCAGCGGCAACGTCGACGAAGCGCTCAAAGGCGCGAAGAGCGTCATCGAAGCGACCTACAAAGTTCCCTTCCTCGCCCACGCGGCGATGGAGGTCATGAACTGCACCGCGCATTTCGAGGGCGACAAGCTCACGATTTGGGGCGGCTTCCAGGACGGGCTTGGCGCGAAGGCGCGTGCGGCGAAAGCGGCCGGCATCCCGATCGACAACGTGACGCTGAACCACACCGCGATGGGTGGCGGCTTCGGCCGTCGCGGCGGCACGCTCGATTACCTCGACAAGGCGGTTGCGATCGCGCGCCAGGTTGAGGGTCCGGTGCAGGTCGTCTTCACCCGCGAAGAAGACATGACGCAGGACTTCTACCGCCACGCCTCGCTCGCCAAGATGCGCGCGGCAATGGACGACAAGGGCAAGGTGACGGCCTGGCTGCACACCTTCACCGAAAAGCACGACCCGCCAGAGGCGATCCGCGTCAACTACGACTTCGCCAACCAAGCCGCGCGCTACGCCAGCGACACGAATCCCATTCCGTGGGGCCCGTGGCGCAGTGTCGACCACACCCAGCAAGGCTTCTTCATCGAAACCTTCATGGACGAACTCGCCGCAGCCGCCGGCAAGGATCCGTTCGAGTTCCGCCGCGCGCATCTCGAAGGTGCGCCGCGCCATAAGGCCGTGCTCGAACTCGCAGCAGAGATGGCCAACTGGTCCGTCGCCCCGGAAGCAGGCCGTGCTCGCGGCATCGCAATCCGCGACGCGTTCGGTACGATCGTGGCGCAAGTCGCCGAAGTCTCGATCGGCGCCGACGGCCGCGCGCGCGTGCACAAAGTGTGGAGCGCCGTCGATCCCGGCGAGGTGATCAACCCCGCGACGTTCACCGCCCAGATCCAAGGCGGTGCGATCTATGGCCTGACCGCAGCGCTTTATGGCGAGATCTCGATCGACAAGGGCAGGGTGGTCCAACAAAACTTCCCGGACTACGAGATGGTCCGCATGGCCGAAGCGCCGGTGCACGAGGTCCGCTTCATCGAATCGGGCGCGCGCACCGGCGGCGCAGGCGAACCGGGCACCGCCCCGATTGCAGCCGCCGTCGGCAACGCGATCTTCGCGCTCACGAAGAAACGCATCCGCGAACTGCCGTTCATGAAGACCACGCTCACGGCCTCAACCGCGACGGGGGCCGCAAATGGCTAGGGGTTGGTTCATCACACTTCCGCTTGCCGCCGCGTTGGCGGCGAGCACCTCTCTCACGAACGCAGCGCCGCCGGAGTCACCCTCCGCGGCCGCCTTCCGCGAGGTAGCCAAAGTGCTGAACCACCCACGCTGCATGAACTGCCACACAACGGTAAACTGGCCGACGCAAGGCGAAACGCGTCAACGGCATACCTTTAACGTCATGCGCGGACCCGACGGTGGCGGCCCGCCCGGCATGCGTTGCACGACGTGCCATCAAGACAAGAACCAAGACGCGATGAATATCCCCGGCACCAAGAATTGGCACATGGCGCCTATGACCATGGGCTGGACCGGACTCTCGCCCAACCAACTCTGCAAAGCACTGCTCGACCCCGCAAAGAACGGCGGCAAGACGGGCGAGAAGGTGATCGAGCACTTGCGTTCAGACCCATTCGTCCTTTGGGCGTGGGCTCCCGGCGGGAAACGCAAGCCGCCGGAAATGGCGCACGCGGCATTCGTGGCCGCGGCCGATACTTGGATCAAGAAAGGCGCCGACTGCCCGCAATAGCGGTGCGGCAACGCGTTGTTGCTAGCGCGGCCGCCTTACGCCGCCGCGAGGTTCTTCAACTGCGATGCCAGATGATCGCGAAGGCGTTCCTTCGGGATACGCGCGAGGTCTTCTTTTAGCGCCTGCGAAAGAACGCGATGTACGAGCAGATATGACTCGTTGATGCTGATGCCGTTGCGCTTGGCTTCGTCAATCAGCTCTGGGCCCATGGCCAGCACATCGAACAACCGGTTCTTCTTCATCGTGCACTCCATTCCATTGTTTCGTTCTCGCTCGAGTGTGCAGCCAGAACGCCAACCTCCACCGCGGTGCACGGTGCCACAAACGCCCTTACCTGTCGCTGACGAGTTCGTGACAAATTGTCTAAGCAATGAAGATGCGATGAACGTCACAACTGAAATTGCGCACATCGCACGGCACGCGGTTGCGCTGCAGCATGTTCGTTTGCAAAGCGCGCAGGCGGGCGATCCTCGAGAGCGCCCGCACGATTGCTGCACCGCACAGCGTTTCTGTTTCGCCTTTGAAAATTACTGTGAACACGCCTTCAGGCGCTGCCATCGTGCGACTGCGTGGTCAACGAACCGTCACTGGCACCGCTTCAATGCGGAGTCCGCGTTGCCGATTCGCCCGGTTTAGAGCGCGAAGCTGTCTTCTTCACCGGCCGATCATGGCCCGATTTGCCGTTCAGCGGCCGTGTTTTCACCGCCGTGAGCGGGGGCGGCATCACGACCTTGCCGTCCTCTGCCAGTTGCCCGGTAATCTTGGCCATCAAGTCGAACTGTGTCTGCACGTCGTCCATGATCCGCGCCATCGCGCCGGAAACCCAGCGCTGCCAAGCTTCCGCGCGCTTCTCTTGGTCGGTCTCGCCGTTCATTTCATGCAGCATCTTGAGCGCCGCTTCGGTGCCTTCCCGCCGCCGATCGAACCAAACGTCCAGATTGCTCTGAAAATTCTCCAGCATGTGCTTCTGCATCGCAAAGACGCGCTTCATGCTTTCGACATAGGCCCTGTTCGGAAACGGCACATTCATAAGCTCACTCAGGACTTCGGCGGGCGTCTTGTCTTTCGGTGTTTTCTTGTCTGCCATGGGAATGGTCCTTCGAGGTGCGAGCGAAGTTGGATGGCCGGGGATGCTTCTTCTTTGGGCTGAGAAGCTTTCCATTCCGCCAAATTGCGGCCGCGATCCACGCCGCTCCAGCATTCCGGAAAAAGGCCGCTGTGGAGTTTCCGGTTTGCGCGCTTCACGAAATCTCGCGCGCTGAAGCTGCCCGACCTTAAGCACGTCGACGCACGTTGGCCAGGCAAACTTGATCCAATCAATGCTCACCCGTCACAGAGTGCAAGTTTCTTCGCCGTCATATTGATCACGACAGCGGGCGCCAGGGCGAAAGCCGCGGCCACCATCGCCGCACGCCGCGGCAGTAGACTTCGTAGTCTTCGCCGAACATTTCACGCAGCGTCGGCTCCTCATACATCGTGACAAACGCTTGAAATCCAAGCCAAACCGCCGCCGCGCAAGCAAGTAGACGCCAATCGGAAAGAAGCAGCGCCCGGCCCAGTACGAGCGCGACGACGGCCACGTACATCGGATTGCGCACATGCCGGTAGAGCCCCGTCACGACCAGATGTTTGGTCGGCAACACCGGCGCCGGCGTTCCAAGCCCCTGAAACGCAAAGCGGCCGAACGAGTCCATGAGAGCGAAAAGCCCCGCGGCGGCAAGCGCCGCCCCCGCCATCCGCGTCCATTCGCCCAGGAATGCCGGGCGCAACTCCCAGCCCGAAATCAACCATGGCAGCACGCCGGCTACCGTGCCGGGCGCCAGAATGAAGAAGATGGCCGAAGCAATGGCGGCTGAGACACGGTTCATGCAATTCGCCGGAGAGGGGGCTCGCAATTCGAAAATGAGTTCCTATCTGCAAATTGTACAAGGCTTTCAACCGCAGCGGCATCCGTGAAGAAGAGACCGGTCATCATCGCCCTAGAAGACGAGCGCACGCCGCCCTGGCTGATCAGCGCGTTCATCGTCTTGTTCGGCGTGACATTGGTCGCCGCTATGCCTGCACTCGCTGCAGCGGCCAAAGCCAGTCCAACCGCGGCCAGTAGCCACCGCGCCACGCCCGAACGCATCGCCATCCGGGCCAAAGTTACGATTTTCCGCGCTCTTCAGCCGAAAGCACCCGGCGGCCCCGACCTCTTCTCCCAGGTCTCCCTCCCGCCGCGTCCCATCGCTTTCGCTGTTGAGCGCATTTCTGCGCGCCTGATCGACAGAGGCGCCGCCATAGCCCAGCGCGGCACCCGATCCCGCGCACCTCCCGCCCACAACGCGTGAAGCCAAAAGCGCCGTAGCCCAACAGCTGCGGCGCTTTCTTCGTTTCACTTGGGTGCTTTGCGTAACGACGTCCGCCGCGTCAGCTCTTCCGCGCTGATGATCCCGTCGCCGTTGCGATCGGCGCGCATCGCGAGCGCGCGGGTCTTGCCACCGAACTCGTCCGGCGTGACCACCCCGTCGAGGTTCCAATCGGCGATGCGCAGGGTATCGACGGTGTCGCGGTCCGATGGCGGGCGGCCGGGATCGCGCCCCAGCGCGGCGGCTTTCACCTTCCACGCCTCGTACCGTGCGCGGCGGTCGGCCTTGCGCTTGTCGTTGTAGCGCAGGATCTCCGCCGCATCGAGCTTGCCGTCGCCGTTCGCATCCGCAGCACCGAACTGGGTCGTGATCCCCGCATCGATCTCGGACCGCGTGATGCTGCCGTTCTTGTCCGCGTCGAACGAAGCGAACCGCAAAGCGTTCGACGAAGTAGCGGATTGGGCGGCGGCGGGCCGCTTGGACCCGCCCCAGTTTGAGGCCAGCGCAATCGCGGCCACCCCCACCACCAGCACGAAAGCCCCGGCCCCGACCATCGCCCATGTCTTGTTGATCATCATCTGCTTTCTCCTTGGCTATGAACCCGCGAACAGCCGCGGATCGGTTCACAGATGCTGCGCCAAGCCCGCCCGTTTGGCGCGTTGGCGCTGGTCGCGAACTGTCGCGCGGCCGTTTTTCTGACACAGTTTGCGACAATGTTTCGCCATCCACATCGAATGCTTCGGCCAAGATCACCGCATGACCGTCGCAGGCCCACACATTCTGGTCGTTGACGACGCCCGCGAGATTCGCGAGCCGTTGATCAAGTACTTGCAGAAGAACGGCTACCGCGCGCTTGGCGCGGAAAGCGCAGCCACCGCGCGCAAGCACCTGCGCACCGGGGCCTTCGACCTTATCGTCCTCGACATCATGATGCCCGGCGAAGACGGGCTGAGTTTCTGCCGCACCCTGCGCGAAACGAACGGCATCCCGGTCCTATTCCTGACGGCGCGCGGCGAGGATGTTGACCGCATCCTCGGCATCGAGCTCGGCGCCGACGACTACATGGTCAAGCCGTTCAACCCGCGAGAGCTCATTGCTCGCATCGCGGCAATCCTGAAGCGCGTGCACGCTCCTCCGCCCAAACGCGAGCCGTCCAGCGGCCGCATCAAGTTCGACCGTTGGACCCTCGATGTCGCGAGCCGCGAACTCAGCGACGACAGCGGCATCGGCATCGCGCTCTCGAGCGGGGAGTACCGCATGCTCTGCGCGCTGATCGAGCGTCCGAATCTCACGCTCACCCGAGACCAACTCCTCGACCTCACCCAAGGCCGCGACGCTGCCGCTTTCGACCGCGCGGTCGACAACGTGATGCTGCGCCTGCGCAAGAAGATCGAGCGCGACCCGCGCGACCCCAAGATCATCCGCACCGTCTGGGGCGGCGGCTATATCTTTGTCGCTGAGCCGATCGCGGCATGAGGGGCTGGCGCATTCCGCTCTGGCTTGAGCTCTCGGCTGCGATACTCCTCGCACTCCTCGCGTCGAACGCAATCACCTTTGCTATCGCCGAATACGATCGCGCGCAGGAAATCCGCGCCGAGCGCATGAGCGCCCTGGAAGACCGGCTCACCGCGCTGATGGGCTTGATCGCGCGCCTTCCTGCCAGCGAACACGAAGCGCTGTTCAAGGTTGCTTCGGTTCGCCGCGAGCGCGTCTCGACAAGCGACATCCCGCGCGTCGCGCTCAATGCCGAGCGGGACCCGTCTGCGGAGAAGAAGTTGAAAGCGGCACTAGGGTCCCTCGCAACGGCCGACGTTCGCGTCGCCAAGCGCGGCACACCCGAGATCCTCCCCTTCATGCCCAAGAAGCGTGGCGGCATTGAGCGCTTGAGCGTCGCCATCGCGCTGCCGGGCGAGCGTTGGTTGAACGCAGAGTTCTTTTGGCCTGAGGGCGCAAATCTCCTGCCGGGACTTCTGCTATCGGCAGGTGTTGCCTCGCTCGCACTTATCGTCGTCGCGATCTGGTCGGCTTTTCGCTTGTCACGCCCGCTTCAGCGTCTCGCCCAAGCCTCCGCGAAGATGGCAGCAGGGCAGGCGGTCGAACCGATCCCCGAAACCGGCCCCGTCGTGCTCAAGACGGCGGCGCGTTCGTTCAACACCATGTCCCACCGCCTGATGGCGATGCTCGACAATCAGAAAGCGCTGCTTGGCGCGATTGCACATGATCTCCGCACGCCGATCACGTCGCTAAAGCTGAAGACGGAGTTCATCGACGATGCCGATGTCAGGCAGGGCATGCAGACGAGCCTCGACGAACTGCACGCGATGACCGAAGCGGCTCTCACCGCCGCCCGCACCGGCATCGGTGAAGAGCAAGCGCGCGACGTAGACGTCGCCGCGCTTGTCGAAAGCGTGTGCAACGACCTGACCGACCTCGGCCGCGACGTCGCGTTCGCGCCCGCCGGCGCAACGCCCGCGAAGTGCCGCCCCAACGATGTCAAACGCGCTGCCCGCAATCTGATCGAAAACGCGGTCAAGTACGGCAAGCGCGCCCGCGTATCCGTTGAGCGCGCAGCTGAAGGCATCGCTGTCGTCGTCGATGATGACGGTCCGGGCCTGAAACCCAAAGATATGGAGCGTGCCTTCGAACCGTTCGCGCGACTGGACGCCTCGCGCAATCGCGAAGCCGGTGGCTACGGTTTAGGCCTTACGCTCGCTCGCGCCGTCGCCCGCGCGCACAGCGGCGACGTCGCCCTCGTCAACCGCGAAGGCGGCGGCCTTCGTGCAACACTGACCATGGCCGCTTAGCGTTTCGGCGGCAACGGCACAAACCCGGATGTCCGCTGCACATACGCCGCGTAGCCGGGTTTCGACCGCGCAAGATGCCCCTCGACCGTCGGCACGCCCGAAAGGCTTGTCAGCAGATAGGTCATCAGCACCGGCCCCGGCAGTGCCCAAAGCCCGAACCCGGCCTCTGCCGCGACCAGCCAAAGCCCCCACCACACGCACGCATCGCCAAAGTAATTCGGATGCCGCGTGTACCGCCAAAGTCCGTGATCGAGCACCTTGCCCGCATTCGCCGGATTGGCGCGAAAGCGCACCAGCTGCCAGTCGCCGATCGTCTCGAACAAGATGCCGGTGACGCTGAGCGCGATACCGCACCACGCAAGCGCGCCGAGCGAAGGCAACGTCCCCATTGCGCCGAACTGCACCGGCAGACTGACGATCCACTGCAACGGCGCCTGCAGTGCGAACACCATGACGAGTGCCGCCCACGCAAAGCTCCACCCGCGGCGCGCCTGCGCCTTCCCTAAGATCGCGGCATAGCGCCGGTCCACGCCGTGGCTACGCCAACGCCACAACAAATAGCCGCCGAGCCGCAAGCCCCAAATCGTGCACAGCCAAACCAGCGCCGTCGCATGTGGCGACCCCGGCGCATTCATGTAGCTGACCCACGCCGTGACGACGAGCCCGAGCGCCCACCAGCTATCGATGAAGCTGACGTCCTTCAGCCGCAGCGAAACAAGCCAAAGCGCCAGGAAGCAAAGCACCGTAACAACGGCGTTGACGACGAGAAGAGCCGCGATCTCCATGCCTAGGGCGTGATCCTCACCGGCACCTCGGTAAACCCGTGCACGAAGTTCGACCGGACGCGCACCGGCTCGCCTACCAACTCGATCCGCTTGAAGCGCTTCAAGATCTCTTCCCAGATGATTTTGAGCTGCATCTCGGCGACGCGGTTGCCCATGCAGCGGTGAATGCCGAAGCCGAACGAGATGTGATGCCGCGGATTGGCGCGGTCGATGATGAATTCGTCCGGCCGCTCGATCTCGCTCTCGTCCCGGTTGCCTGAAATGTACCAAAGCACGACCTTGTCGCCCTTGCGGATCGTCTTGCCGCCGACGACGGCATCGGCGAGCGCTGTGCGGCGCATATGCGCGAGCGGCGTCTGATAGCGGATGATCTCCGACACCATCGAGGGGACAAGCTCCGGGTTCGCGCGGAGTTTGTCGTACTCCTTGGGGTTCCGATTGAGCTGCACCACGCCACTGGAGATCGAGTTGCGCGTCGTATCGTTGCCGCCGACGATCAAGAGCATCAGCGTCCCGAGATAAAGCATCGGGTCCTTGTGCATGTCCTTCGTCGACGGGCTGCGCGCCAATAGCGAGATGAAGTCGAAGCCCTGCTTGTCGCTGTTCACGCGCTCGTTCCAAAGTCGCGTGAAATAGGCAAGGCACTCCATCAAAATTTCCATCCGCTTTTCGCGCGGCAGCGTGGTGACGCCCACAGTCTCCGACGTAGTCGTGATGTCCGACCAATAAGGCAACAGATGCCGGTCCTTCCACGGGAAGTCGAACAACGTCGCCAACATCTGCGTCGTCAGCTCGATCGAAACTTTGTCCACCCAGTTGAACGTCTCGTTTATGGGCAACGCGTCTAAGATCTTGCCGGCGCGCTCGCGAATGATCGGCTCAAGCTCAGCCAGGCGCTGCGGATTGACCGCAGGGTTCACGGCCTTGCGATGCTCGTCGTGGATGGGCGGGTCCATCGCGATGAACATCGGCGGCCGGAACTCCGCCGGGGCGTCGCCGATCACGATGTCCGGATAGGATGAGAAGATGGCGGGGTTGGTCTCGATTTGCACGATGTCCTTGAACTTCGTGACCGACCAATAGGGCCCGAAGTCGCTGTTCGCGCAGTAGTGGATCGGGTCTTCCTTCCGCAGCCGCTTGAAATACTCCCAGTGCTCCTGCCGTTCGAACAGCTCCGCTTTGCTGACGTCGATCTGCGAAAGCGGCATCGACCAGGCTTGGCTCTTCCCCGACGTCTGAAAGGCAGCTGACATAAGTGCTTCCTCCGGCAGTTTATGTTTGCCCGGAGGTTAGGCGCCTACTGCGGCGTCGTCTAGACCGCCCAGACCGAAGCGATGCGCCCAACTTCTGCGAGCACCGCTTGGTACCGGTCTTCGATGTCCTCGCTCGTCTGCGGTACGTTGAAGTAAGCGGCAACGACCAGCGGCGCGCGGTCCTTGGGCCATGCGATGGCGACATCGTTGTACTTGCCGACCTTGCCGTTCATGGCCGTGCCGGTCTTGTCACCCGCGGTCGATTCGGCAGGAAACCCAGCGCGCAATCGCTTGAGCCCGGTCTTTGTGTCGATCATCCATGCGCGCAGAGTCGTGGCTGCCTCGCGCGACAGCAACTCGCCCAGCAGAAGATTGCGAATTGTCTCGGCCATGGCCTTAGGCGTCGTCGTGTCGCGCTCGTCGTTCTCGACCCCGCCCGCATTCATCGCCGGCTCGTACCGGTCGAGCCGCGTGACGGTATCGCCGATGTCGCGGAAGAACTGCGTGAACCCGGCCGGCCCGCCGAGCTGCTTCACCAGCAGGTTGGCCGCCACATTGTCACTCGTCTTCTGCGCCGCCTCCGCGAGGTCGCGGATCGGCATCCCGCCCTTGTCGAGGTTTTTCTCGGTGACTGGTGCGTAGAACACCATGTCGTCCTTGCCATAGGGCACGACCGTGTCGAGCTTCAACTGGCCTTGGTCCGCCGCGCGCAAGATCGCCGCCGCAAGCGGCAGCTTAAACGTCGAACACATCGCAAATCGCTCGTCGGCGCGGTGCGAAAGCGTGCGCCCGCTTGCCGTGTCGATGACGTGAACGCCCAGCCGTCCACCCGACTTCTGCTCAAGGTCGATTAGCGCCCGCTTGTCGAGGTCGATCTTCGACCGCGCAGGCGCGGGGATGGCAACAAAAGCAGCCGAAGCCGCCAGAACAACGCGACGCGATACAGGTTTCATAGGCCAAAACGACCATAGTTCGGGTCGCTTCACCAGTGACTGAGGTCACGCTCACCCGGGAGCGCGGGCTTCCAGCCCGCTCTTGCGGCAGTTCAGGTGGCCCTAAGGGCGGGCTGGAAGCCCGCGCTCCCGGGTGAGCGAACCTTCAAGACTTAGCGGCCTAAAACGCCCGCCAATGTCCGCTGGCGCGGTACTTATCGATGAACGCCTGTTCGTAAGCCTGCTCCGGCTCGCCCCGCACGAGCGCGTCCAGCGCATCGGCGTCCTTGCCGACCAGGATGCGCCAACGCTCTTCGCGTACGCCGTTCAGAATGATTGTCGCCGCCTCGGCCGCACTCGTCGGCGCATTCGCTTCGAACTGCCGCGCCATCTCCTGCATCATCTGCTGAATCTGCAGATCCGTCAGCGAGTCCGCGGGCATGCCCATGCCCTTAAGCGAGCGTCGCGCATCTTCGACTTCCTTAGGCGACATCTCGGCGATGCTACGCCCGGTCAAAACCTTGCGGGAGTTTTCGACAATCGAGGTCCCGATATGCCCTGGCATCACGACAGACGCCTTGATGTGCGGTGCATTCAGCCGCAAGTCGGTAATGAGCCCTTCGGTGAACCCCTTCACCGCAAACTTTGCCGCGGGGTAGGCGGTGTGCGAGCGTGTCGGTCCCAGCGACGCCCAGAACCCGTTCACGCTCGACGTGTTGATGATGTGCCCCTCGCGCGCCTTCAGCAGCATCGGCATGAACGCCCGGCATGAATAGTAGACGCCGTACCAACATACGTTGAACGTCTTCTCCCAATCCTCGCGCGGCGTGTTGATGAAGCTTGGTCCGCCGCCGATACCGGCATTGTTGAACAGCAGATTGATGTGATCCGTATCGAGCTCGCGCCCCACCGCATCCTTAAAGCGCAGGATCTGCTCTTCGCTCGACACGTCGGCGACGAACGTCATCACCCGCGTGCCCTGCGGGGCGTTCGACTGACACAGCCGCTTCGTCTCCGCCATGTTCTCCGCCGACACGTCGCACATGGCGACCGTGCATCCCTCGGCGACGAGCTGCTTCGCCAGCTCGCGTCCCATACCCGTTCCGCCGCCCGTGATGACGGCAACCTTGCCTGCAAAGTCTTTCATGAAATGTCTCCTATCGCGGCACTCTAACAGCGAGGCCCACATTGCGCGCAAGAGCGATTGCGGGTTACGGTCGAACGAAGCACAGGGCACACGAGAACGGCCCGGCGGGAGGACGAATGGCCGAGGCCGTAACGGCGGCACCGAAGGGTGCCGTGCAGATTCCTGACGACGTCAAGCGCCACCGCACCTATGCGCTCGTCATCCTCACCCTGGCCTACACCTCAAGCTACCTCGACCGCACGATCATGGGCGCGGTCGCCGAGCACATCAAGGAAGACCTGAACCTCTCCGACACGCAATTAGGCCTGCTCACCGGCTTTGCCTTCGCCGTCTTCTACGCGACGCTGGGCGTACCGCTCGCCGTGCTCTCCGACCGCATGAACCGCCGCAACATCGTGGCAGGCGCCGTGACGGTATGGAGCGTCATGACCGCCGCTTGCGGTCTGGCGCAAAACTACACGCAGCTTCTGCTCGCGCGCATCGGCGTCGGCATCGGCGAGGCCGGCTCTTCGCCCCAGTCGCATTCCATGATCGCCGACATGTACGCCGAGCACGAACGCTCTCGCGCGCTCGCGTTTTACGCGCTTGGCGTTTACGTGGGCGGCATGCTTGGCTTCCTGATCGGCGCGCCGCTGGCGGAGATCTGGGGTTGGCGTTCGGTGTTCCTTGTTGTGGGCTTGCCGGGTCTGCTGATCGCAGCCTTGATCTACTTCACCGTGTCCGAACCCGTGCGCGGCCTCGCCGACGGCCTCGCAAGCGCTCACCGCAAGACCCAAACGTTCGACGAAGCCAAGGCGGCGATGCTTGCGGGCTTCGCCTTCATCTGGAAGTCGAAAGCCTGCCGCCACGTCGTCATCGGCCTGACGCTGACCTCGTTCGTCGGCTACGGCGGCGTGATGTGGGCGGCCCCATTCCTGAAACGCACGCACAACATCTCCGGCACCGAAATCGGCCTGATCTTGGGCCCCATCGTCGGCATCCTAGGCGCGAGCGGCGCGCTGCTCGGCGGCTACCTCGCCGACCGTTTGGGGAAGAGCGACAAGCGCTGGAACGCCTGGATCATCGCCGTCGGCAAACTCGCCGCCGCACCGCTCGGCCTCGCGTTCTACCTGACCGATGACTTCAACACCGCGCTGATCTTCTACCTACCCGCGACCGTGCTTGGCGCGTTCTACTTGGGCCCAAGCTTCGCCATCGTCCAAAGCACCGCCCCGCTCGCAATGCGCGCAACGCTCTCGGCGATCATGCTCTTCATTTTGAATTTGATCGCCCTGGGCTTGGGCCCTCTCGCCGTCGGTGCCCTCAGCGACGCGCTGAAAGAATCCTACCAACAAGACTCCCTCCGCTACGCCCTGATGTTCACCTCACTGGTCAACGTCTGGGCCGCGATCCACTTCGTCCTCGCCGGCAACGCCTACGCAAAGGAAGTGGCGGCCAAAGCCTGAGGTCCAGCACCGCGATCGCCGATCAGCGAACCTTCTCTTTCTCTTTGGGCGCCGACACGCGCCGGGGCGTGCTCTCCGCCTTGGGCTTGGGCAGCAGCCGGAAGCGCGTTTGGCACCACGCGAAATCGACGCCCACATCCAAGAGCGCGTCGGAACGTCCGCAAGGGCAGGCGAACTCCAAGACCTCGATGACGCGATAGGTCTCCCCGGCAACCAGCGGCACCGGTTGTCCGGTCACATGATTTGGCGCGGCGTTAACGCATAGCACCAGATCGCCGGGCCCGACCGCGTCGCTCATGTTGTCGCCGGCATCAGCCCCGCCGCGGTCAGGCGCTCGATGATGATGGGCCACAGCGGTGCGGGGATGTCGGGCATCGGCGGATGGCTCGTGAAGACGCGCGAATCGCTCAAGACGCGGTCGCCTTGGCGGATGATGAAGCCCTCGTACTCCTTCGCGGCGACCTGATTGCAGATTTCCGTGTATCTGTGGAGGCCGCCCGCATAGGGCATGAACATCCGCGGTTTGCCCGGCACGTTTGCGCCCATGTACCAGCTGTTCGCCTGAGGCAACAATGACGGGGTCACCGCTTCGGCCACGTGGCGGCACCACGCAGCCTCGGCCTCGGCGCTCGCCTCGATGCTGGTTTGTTGGCGCTTGCTTAGCGACACGAGACAGTCGGCGATCCATTCGACGTGCTGTTCGATGGAGTTGATCATGTTGGTCAGGACCGACGGGCTGCCCGGGCCGGTGATCGTGAACATGTTCGGGAAGCCCGCCACCATCAGACCCAGATAGGTGCGCGGTCCCTCGGCCCAATGATCCTTGATGCGCCGCCCGCCCACGCCGCGCAGATCGATACGGTCGATGGCGCCGGTCATCGCATCGAAGCCCGTGGCGAGCACGACGGTGTCGAAATCGTACTGCCGCGCGCTGGTCGCGATGCCCTGCGCGTTGAAGGCTTTCAACGGCGTCGCGCGCAGGTCGACCAATTCGACATTGGGCCGGTTGAAGGTCGCGTAGTATCCCGTGTCGACGCACGGCCGCTTGGTGCCGAAGGGATGATCCTTGGGTGTCAGCAGATCGGCGACGCCGGGGTCGGCAACCTGCGCGCGGATCTTTTCGGCGATGAAGTCTTGGACGATGCGATTGGCGGCCGGGTCGATCCCGGTGTCGGCGAACGCACCGAGAATGCGAAATCCGCCCCACGCCCAGCGGCGTTCAAGTTCGGCGCGAACCGCGTCCGGCGCCGTCTCGGTGGCGAGCGTGGTCGCGTTGGCTTCGTTCTGAAAGCCGCCGGCAGTGTCTTTGGAGGCCGCGCGATAGGCGCGCGGGTCTTTGGACCAGGCTTCGAAATCGGCTTGCGGGATGGGGCCGTTGTGGGCCGGCATCGAATAATTCGGTGTGCGCTGAAATACCGTCAGCTGAGCGGCCTGAGCGGCGATCACCGGAATCGACTGGATCGCCGAGGAGCCGGTGCCGATGATCCCCACGCGCTGCCCCGAGAAATCGACGCCCTCATGCGGCCAGCGCGAGGTCCGGTAGATCGGCCCCTTGAATGTGTCCAAGCCCGGGAAGGTCACATCGGTCGGAATCGACAAGCATCCGGTCGCCAGGATCAAATGACGGCAGTCGATGCGCGCGCCCTTATCCGTCTCGACCCGCCATAGTTGCGCCGCCTCATCCCAATGGGCCGCCGTGACGCGCGTGTTGAAGCGGATGTCGCGCTTCAGGTCGAAGCGGTCGGCCACGTGCTCGGCATAGCGCAGCAATTCGGCCTGCGGCGCATAGCGTTCCGACCAGCGCCATTCCGATTCCAAGCTCTCGTCGAAGCCGAAACTGTATTCCAGGCTCTGAATGTCGACGCGCGCGCCCGGATAGCGGTTCCAGTACCACGTGCCGCCGACGCCGCTGCCGGCTTCGACCACCTTCGCGCTGATGCCCAGCCCACGCAGCTTGTGCAGCATGTACATGCCCGCAAAGCCCGCCCCGACAATGAGGGCGTCGATCGTCTGAGCATCGGGAGACTTCTTCGCGGCGGCGTCGACCATGGCGTTTGTCCGTTCAATAGGTTGCTTAAGCTCTTCTAGCCGAAACCGTCACCCACCGGAATACGCTTGCAAGCGGTCGTTTCGCCATTGCAGGCAGGAAAGTGCGGGCGGACGCCGCCGTCCGTCACGCAGCTTTGCGCCCCAAAATCATATCGCTCGCCTTCTCCGCGATCATGATCGTCGGGGCGTTCGTGTTGCCCGAAACCAGCCGCGGCATGATCGAGGCGTCAACGACGCGCAAGCCCTCGATGCCGTGTACGCGCAGCTGCGCGTCCACCACCGCGCGCGTCCCGTGACCCATCTGGCAGGTGCCGACCGGGTGATAGATCGTGGCGCCGTTGTTGCGCGCGTACTCCAAGAGATCCGCGTCGGTCTTCGCAGCCTCGCCGGGCGTGAGTTCGCCTTGCACGTAAGGTTGAAGCGCGGGTTGGGTCGCAATCTTGCGCGCCCATTTCAGCCCCGCGACGATCACCTCGCGGTCGAGCGGGTCGCTCAGATAATTCGGTTGGATCGCGGGATAGACGGTCGGGTCTGCCGACTTGATGCGGATCCATCCTCGGCTCTCGGGCCGCAACTGGCACGGCGCTATCGTAAGGCCCGGCGCCTGTTCAAGCTCCATGTTGCCCGTGCTCGCCAACTTCTCCGTGTCCACCGTCGCGGGCAGGATGTGATACTGAATGTCGGGCGAGATCAGATCGGGCCGCGACTTGACGAATGCCGCGATGTGCGCGGCGGACAACGTCAGCAAGCCCTTGCGCTGGAACACATACTTGAAAGCTTCCTTCACGAACGGCAGGCCGCGGCTCGTCTCGTTGATCGAGGGTGTGCCCGGTTTCAATCGGAACGTCGTCCCGACGACATAGTGATCCTGCAAGTTCTCGCCGACACCCGGCAGATCGTGCACTGTCGCGAGCCCGAGGCTCTGCAGCAACTGCCCGTCGCCGATGCCCGACAGCTGCAGCAGTTGCGGCGAGTTGATCGCGCCGCCGGCCAAGATCACCTCGCGCCGCGCCCGCGCCGTGACGATGCGCCCGTCTTGCGCGTACTCGACGCCCGTCGCCTTGCGCCCTTGCATCGTCACGCGCCGCGCCAGCGCCCGCGTTTCGACCTTAAGATTGGGCCGGCTCATCGCCGGATGCAGATAGGCGACCGCCGCCGACTGGCGCAGACCGTTCTTCACCGTCAGCTGATAGTAGCCGGCGCCTTCCTGCGTGTCGGCGTTGACGTCGTCGTTGCGCGGAACACCGGCCTCCACACACGCGTCGACCACTGCGTCCGAAATCGGATGCCGCTCGGTCACGTCCGAAACGTTCAACGGCCCACCCGTCGCATGCCAGCCATCGGCCCCGCGCTCTTGATGCTCCGCGCGTCGGAAGTAGGGGAACACGTCCTCCCAGCTCCACCCCTCGCAGCCCAACTGCCGCCAACCGTCATAATCCGCCTGCTGCCCGCGGATATAGAGCAGCCCGTTGATCGACGACGACCCGCCCAGCACTTTACCGCGCGGCCACATATGCACGCGCCCGCCCGACGAGGCGTCGGGTTCCGTCGGGAACAGCCAATTGATCTTCGGATCCTTCAGCCCCTGCGCATAACCCACCGGAATGTGGATCATCAAATTAGACATGAACTGCGACGGCGCCTTCGTCGGCCTGTCGTCCGCCCCCGCCTCCAGCAGCAGGACGGAGTTCTTGCCGTCCGCCGAAAGCCGGTTCGCCAGCACGCATCCCGCGCTGCCCGCACCCACGATGATGAAATCGAATTCCGGATTGTCGCTCATTCCCCCCATTTGCCTCATGAGCGGCAGGAGAGCAAGCACCGCCGCAGTCAGCCGTCGCGTCTTGCGCGCGGAGATGCGCCCGTCCAGCGCTTGAAAGCGCGGGCAAACGTCGAACGGTCCGAGAAGCCAACAAGGTAGGCGGTCTCGTTCACCGACACCTTCTTCCCGTCGAGATAGTGCAGCGCCATTTTGTGGCGCAACGCGTCGAGCACGCGCTCGAACGTCGTGTCCTCCGCTTTGAGCTTTCGGTACAGCGTCTTGCGGCTCAAACCCAGGCGCTGCGCCACCTGTTCGATGTCCAGCGCACCTGTGTGCAGTTGCGGGATCAACAGGCGCTCGACCTGGCTCCGGGTGGTCTTGGAACTTTCGAGCGACTCCAACAGTTCGCTCGCGCGCTGACTCAACACGCCGAACGCGTAACGGGTCGTACGCGCGACCTTGCGATTGATCCAAGACGCGTCGATAAGCAATGCGTTGCGGTCGCATCCGAACGAAACCGGCGCACGAAACACGCGTTCGTACTCGGCGCGATACGAGGGTGCCTCGTGCGTGACCCGGGCGCCAATGACGAATGGCTTGTCGTCGTCGCCGAACAGGCGGGAGTGGCAAGCGATGCGCGCGAAGGTGGACTCAGTCATCTCCGGAAAACTGTTCGGGTCCTGTCGAAGATCGACAAGCCACATACCCTCGTCGTCGCGGACGTTGCGAAACCGCTCACCGGCACCCAGATCGACTTCGGCAATAAGCTGACCATAGCGGTTGAGTTGCTGCAGCGCGTGCGCCATCGTCTCCGACGCATCGGCGATGAGTCCGACGATCGAAAACTCCGACAAGTCGGACCCCGCGCCGAAGTGAAGCGCGAGCGCAGGGTCGCCGCTCATCGATTGTCCTTCCCGCATCAGCGCCTTGAACCGATCGAAGGGCAGGCGGCTGTCGGCGTCCGCCAGTTCGTTTGCCGTGATGCCCGCCTTCGCAAGAAGGCCCTTGCGATCGGCTCCCTTGCCGACCGCAAACTCCAAGAGCGCCCGGGCGTAACCGGCGGCGACCGTGGGACCTGCAGTTCGCGAAATGGGACGTGGAGCCGCCTTTTTGTCCCTTGCTGCCATAGGCCTGCGCCGTCCCTCTCCAGTAATCGTGCGCACGTTTAGTCATTGGACGGAGCGCGCGCAATCGATGGCAGCGACGGATGGTCTTGGCCCGACGGGGACCGCAAGCGAAAGCTGGGCAGGGAGCGCATTGACCGCAGCGGCGGTGCTTTGGTACGTGGCCGCAGCGATCGGACAAGCGGCCTTCGCGACCTATGTCCTGGTGTTTTACGGCGGCACAGGCGCGGTGGGAAATTTCGAAGCGTGGAACAAGCGCTTGATGAACGGAATCATCGAGGGCGATCCGCTGGGCAACGCCGCCGTCGTGGCCCACCTCGTACTCGCCTTCGTAATCACCGTTGGCGGACCGCTGCAGCTGGTTCCCGGAATCCGCGCCAGAGCTCCCGCCTTCCATCGTTGGAACGGGCGGGCGTACATCGCGACCGCGATCGTGATCAGCTTGGGTGGCCTTTACATGGTGTGGGCGCGCGGCGTGTTCGGAGGCTTCGTCAATCAAGTCGCGATTTCGCTCAACGCCTTGCTGATAATTTTCTTCGCCGTGATCGCCGTGCGCTACGCGATCGCGCGCGACATCGCCACGCATCACAGATGGGCGCTACGACTGTTCATTGCCGTGAGCGGCGTGTGGTTCTATCGCGTGGGCATCATGGCGTGGATTCTTGGCAACGGCGCCCCCGTCGGAATCGGCGAGAACTTGGACGGGCCGTTCGACCGGTTCATTGCCTTCGCGAACTATCTGCTGCCGCTCGCAATTCTTGAGCTGTACTTCCGCGTGCGCGACCGCGCCGGTGCCCTCGGGCACTATGCGATGGCGTTGCTGTTGGTCGCACTGACCGGGGTTATGGCACTGGGAATCTTCGGCGCCATCGCAGGGATGTGGCTGCCGCGCATTCAGTCGATGTGAGACGCGCGGGGAGGGCGCGAAGCCCACCCCGCCGTCGACAGTTTTAGTGCCGCGTGATCTCCGCGCGGCCCACCACCATATGGTGCACCTCGTCGGGACCGTCGGCAAAGCGCAGATGGCGCTGATGCGCGTACATCTCGGCCAAAGGCGTCCAGTGCGAGATGCCGGTCGCGCCGTGAATCTGCATCGCCTGGTCGATGATCGTGCACACACGCTCGGGCACCATGGCCTTGACCATGGAGACCCACACGCGCGCTTCGCGGTTACCGAGCACGTCCATCGCGCGCGCCGCTTTCAGCACCATCAGCCGCATCGCCTCGATGTCGATCCGTGCCCGCGAGACAAGTTCCATATTCTTGCCGAGGTTGATGATCGGCTTGCCGAACGCCTCGCGCGAGACGCCGCGCTTGACCATGAGATCAAGCGCCCGCTCCGCCTGGCCGATCGAGCGCATGCAGTGATGAATGCGCCCCGGCCCGAGCCGCAGTTGCGAAATCTCAAACCCGCGCCCTTCGCCGAGCAACATGTTCGACGCCGGCACGCGCACATTGTCGAACTTCAAATGCATATGGCCGCGCGGCGCGTGATCCTCGCCGAACACGGACATGGCGCCCAGGATCTTCACGCCGGGCGTGTCCATCGGCACCAAAATCTGCGAGTGCTGGAACTGCGCGGCGGCGTTGGGACTCGATTTCACCATCACGATCATGATCTTGCAGCGCGGATCGCCCGCGCCGGAGATGTAGTATTTCTCGCCGTTCAGAACCCACTCGTTGCCCACGAGTTCCGCGCGCATCGAAATGTTCTTCGCATCCGATGACGCGACGCCGGGCTCCGTCATTGCATAGGCCGAGCGGATTTCGCCGTTCAGCAAGGGCTTCAGCCAGCGCTCTTTCTGCTCGGGCGTGCCGACACGCTCGATCACTTCCATGTTCCCGGTATCGGGTGCCGAACAGTTCAGCGACTCCGACGCCAGCGAATGCTTGCCGAGTTCCGCCGCAATATAGGCGTAGTCGAGGTTGGTCAGACCGCGCCCGATCTCCGCATGCGGAAGGAAGAAGTTCCAAAGCCCGGACGCCTTCGCCTTGTTCTTCGCCGTCTCGAGAAGTTCAAGCTGCCCCGGCGCCCAAGACCAGCGGTCCTTGCGCCCTTCGCCGAGCCGATGAAACTCAGCCTCGATCGGCGCCACATTCTCCGCGATATGCTTTTTCACCGCGTTGAACAAAGGCTGCGCCTCGTCCGACATCGCAAGGTGATTGAGGCGCGGGTCGAGATGGTCGGGTTCTGCTGCGCTGCGTTTTTGGGCTTGGCTCATGGGGCCTCCTGTGGCGGTGTTGAATGGCAATGGACCACTCTATACCCGCCCCCTGCGGGGATGGGTAGTTGCCAGGCCGCTTGAGCTCTGTTCTTGTTTCGTCAGCTAGGGCGTTGTCGCGACGTATTGCGTCGCGTAATACCAATCGCGCTCATCGCGCAGCTTGGACGCCGCGATCAGCTCGAAGTTCAGCGACTGACCCGCGTAGTATTGCATGCGCCACAGATAATCCGTGGGTGCAAGGCTGACGCCGGGGCGCGTCGTCACCCGCGCGTTGCCGCAGGCATGCTGCTGCGCCGCGGTCGGCGTCAGACGGATGCGGTTGCCGGCGACCGTGTAGCGGCCCTTGTCGATAAAGACCGTGCAGCGGCTCGTCTGCTGATAGAGATCGGCGCTCTCATACGTGCCGTTCGCACGGAACTCGATGCCGTTCGAGGACCACGTCGTGGCGACGAAAGCGCCCGTCACGGTGTTGTAGTTGTCGGCGATCGGGCCCGTGCCGCCCCAACGCCGCACGAGCAATGACGGATCGGCGGGAAGTGTACCCGTGAATGTCACGCGATCGCGGCGGCGGCCCTCGAACAACTCGTTCACGTCCCCATTGTAGGGAATAAGACGTATAGCGACATCAAGGCGTCCGGGTTGAACGTCCGCCGGCTCTTGGTTCGGATAGCGCGAATACACGGCGGCCTCGTCACCCGCGTCCATGTCGCCCGTCCGGTTCAAGTCGCGATAGGCGACGAGTCGGTAGGTGCCAGGCGTCACGCCCGTAAAGCGGAAGTAGCCGACGGCGCTGCCGTTTTGAATAATTATAGGCACGTTCGCAGCGCAGTCCGCCTGATCGCCGTTCACCGGACAAAGTTCGATACGCGTGCCGGCAACTGAACGCGCGCCCGGCGCCGCAACAATCGCCCCACCGATATCGGCCGCGGCAGCAGTGAGCGGGCAGAGGAGGGCGATTGCTACCGTGAAGACTGCGAAGCGGCGTTGCATTGGCTTTATCCCTGGGCGCAGTGAGTCATCCAACGTACGATCTGTGCCGCGGTCGTCCGCTACCATCAAATGATGGAGGTCGTGCGAATTTGAAGCCGGGTGTGCCCAGCGTGCAGTCGGCAGAAGCATCGCCGTCTGAAGGCTTCCCGTTGCTGTGTCGTCCGCGGCCGTGTAGGTCAGCGTCCGGTTCGTGCTGCCCTTCTACGGGCGCAGTTCAGAACGTATTCACCGCCGTTCGGTCGCGCGGGGAGAGGGCTTAGTTGATCGCCTCGATGCGGTCCAGAATCTTCCCGAGGTCGGCCGCAGCGTTGCGTAACACGGGGACGGCTTACGTATTCACCCGCCCCCATAGCTAACCCCCAACCCCGCCCGCACATCGTTCTGGATCCCGTACGGCGGGATCGGATACCTGAGCCCGTTCTTCGCCAGCGCCTTCATCCCCTCGATCGCAACGCGCAGCTGCGCGGGCGAGAGCGCCATCAGCATCTCCTCGTCCGGCACGCCGCCATAGCGCCGCTCGGCGAAGCAGGGGAGCGACAACGACGGCTCGCCGGTCTTCAGCGCGCGTCCCCACGAGTCCGCGCACGCCGTTTCGCCCACGACGCTCCAATCGAAGCGCTTGTAGTTCCGGTACTGCAGCCCATTGATCAGGATGATCATCTGCCCAGGCGTCGCATAGACGAGGCAGATGTCCGGCGGATCGAGACGTCCGCTCGCCAGCGGCGCCACCGCCATCGCCTGGTACTTGCCATACGGCACGACGGAGAGCGCCTCTTGCCGCGCCCGCGCACTGGTCGCATCCTCATGCCAAACACCGACATACTGTTTGCCGGACAACCACTCTTCGTCGTGCTCGGCAAGCCCGATCACCGCGCGGCACTGCGAGCCCGCAAGGTCCTCCGCGGTGATGCCGACCGTCCATCCAAGGCGCGAGGCCATCGACACGATCTGATCGGTCGTATGAACCGCCTTCGGCCGGCGGATCTTCGGAACCGCCGCCATATCCTCGGCACGCTCGAACAACTTCATGCCGATGACGGTCGTCTTGAGCCGAAGCAGCGCATTCAACTCGTCGACCAAACTTTGATAGGCATTCGGCGCGTCGGGCATGTCGTGAGTCCTCCAGGTACGAAGGTCTCACGATACGTTCAATTGCTGCGAAGTCGAGGCCTTAGAACCGGCTCTGCGTCAGCTCCACATCGGCGCGCGCCCACGCTTGGCGGAACTGAGCATCGATCGCGCCCGCCGCGCCGCCCCGACGCTGGAGCTTCAGCGCCTCGCGAAGCCCGAACAGCGACCAGCCGTTTTTCGTCCATTCCTTCAAGTCCTCGCGATAGACCGCCTCCGCCGCCTTCGCTTGGTTCGCCTTCAGGAGAGCCGCACCCAAGTACTGGCGCACCGGGAAATCCCACCACGGCGGCTCCATGTAGGGCAGGGCGTCTTGCGTCCGCGCCGCGACGCGCAGCTTCGCGATAGCGGCATTCATCCGGCCCTCGGCCAGTGCGATGTCCGCGGCCGCGACGTTGGCCGCGATCTTGACGAGTTGTTCCCCCGGCACGGCAAAGCCGGCGAACCGCTTTGCGTCGTCCGCACTGAACGAGGTTTCGATCTTCGGAAACGCGGCCTTCGCCTGTTTCAGGTCGCCCTTGGCGGCGAAGGCGCGCGCCCGGGCGTAGTGCCAGATCGCGGTCGCGAAGTGCAGTGCCTTGTCGGGCGCCGGCGTCGCCAGCACATCGTCCCACTTGCCAAAGCGAAGTTGCGTGTAGATCAGCGTCGGCGTGAAGATCTCGACGCCCGGCACCTCGCGCGCCATTCCAGCCGGCACCTTATCGACGACCATCTTCGCGTATTCGAGTGCCGTTGCGGACCGGCCCTCCGTCGTCGCCGCCGTCCACACGAAGTGCAGATTGTGGATGTAGTACATCCCCGCGTACATGCCGCGGTCGTTCGTGACGTCGAAATAAGTCTCGTCCGCCTTCGCCGCCTGCTTGTTTAGCTCCACCGACTCTTCATAGCGACCGACGCGATTGTAGATATGCGTTGGCATATGCACGATGTGGCCCGCACCGGGCATCAGCGCAGCGAGCTTTTCGGCGGGCTTTTCCGCACGCTTCGGATCGGCCTTCTCCACCGCATGAATGTAGAGATGGATCGCGCCGGGATGGTTCGGCGCCTTCTTCAACACCGCCTCGATCGTCGGCACCAGCTCTTCGACGCCCGCATTGGCGGTCTTGTTGTCCGCCTTCCAGTAGTCCCACGGCGTCGTGTCCATCAGCGCCTCCGCGTACAGCACCTGCGCGTCGAGATCGTCCGGATACTTCCGCGCCACCTCCCGCATCGCCGCCGCGAACGCTTTGTCGAGCGCCGCGCGGTCCGCCTTTGGATCGGTGGAGTAGCGCTTCGCTAATGCCGCGATGTAATCGCGCTCTGCCGCGCTCGCGCCGCCCGCCAGCCGCTGCGCGTTCGCAATCGCTTCGTTCGCGGGCGTTAGCGCCTCGGGCATCATCGGCATGTTGATGTTGGGGCCGTGCGCGAACGCAATCCCCCACCAGCACATCGCGCAGTTGGCGTCGCGCTTCAGCGCTTCCTGAAACGCCGCGATCGCCGCCGCATGATTGAAGTTGAAAAGCTGGCGATAGCCCTGATCGAAGTAAGCCTGCGCTTCCGCCGATGAGGTCGTGATCTTGTGCGAATGCGTGCCCAGCGTGGCGAGGAGTGGCGTCTTCACCGCGCCGCCACCATGAGCGCCGTGTGCTCCATGCGCGCCGCCGGCATGCATATCGTCCACGTCGTCGAGACATCCGGCAAGCGGCAGGGTCAGCATCGTACTGAGCAACAGGGCAGAGGAAAGTTTGAAAATCTGTGTCATGGACATGCGTCCTTGTGTTGTTCGTGCGCGGAAGTACGGACCGATGGGCTCCGCTTCAACTGCACTCTTGGTACAGCTGATGGCGATCACGGTCGCGGTATACACCCGTGTTCGGCCCGCCACCACCTCCGCTGGGCGGCTGGAATCCGCGCGAATCGGCCCGTTATGTCCCCGCGGTGACAATTGTGGTCGGCCTGCTGACGCAGCGCACTCTTTCCTCGCCAACCGGCTTTCGCCATAAGAACAGCCGGTCTTTTGAACCAAGGTGACCATGATATGCGCTTTCTCCTGTTCGTTGCAGCACTTGGCCTCAGCGCGTGCGCATCCGTGAGCACAGGAAGCGACGATCCCAACATCTGGCTTGAGGATGTACACGGCGCGCGGCCGCTGGAGTGGGTAAAGGGTGAAAACGCAAAGGCCGCCGCCCGCCTCGACGGCGACAAGCGCTTCGCCTCCTACCGCAAGGAAGCGCTCGCGATCCTCACCGCCAAGGACCGCCTGTCGTACCCCGGCTTCCGTGCCGGCGGCGTCGACAATCTCTGGCAGGACGCGAAGCACCCGCACGGGCTGTGGCGCCACGCCTCGCTGGCCTCCTACCGCGCCGGCAAGCCGCGTTGGCAAACCGTGCTCGACCTCGACGCGCTGTCGAAGGGCGAAGGCAAGAACTGGTTTTTGAAGGGCGCCGACTGCCTGCCGCCGGATGAGCGCCTATGCCTGCTCCGCCTCTCCGACGGCGGCGGCGACGCCGTCGAACTGCGCGAGTTCGACACCACGACGAAGACGTTCGTAAAGGACGGTTTCCACCTCGACCGCGCCAAGCAAAACGTCGACTGGGTCGACCGCGACACGCTGCTGATCGCCAAGCCCACCTCCGACGCCGACACGACCGAGTCGGGCTACCCCTTCGTGATCCGCGAGTTGAAACGAGGCCAAACCTGGGCCCAAGCGAAAGAGGTGTTCCGCGGCGAACGCAAAGACACGCTCGTCGCGCCGCAAGTCGTGCGCGACGCAAACGGCAAGGTCGTAGCCGTCCTGGCGCAACGCCGCGTCGGCTTTTTCGAGGCGGAATACTACGTGCTCGACGGCGGTAAGCGGACCAAGCTCAATCTCCCGCAGCGAGCGGACTTTCACGGCTTCGTCGATGGGGCGCTGATCTTCTCGCTGCAAGAAAAGTTTCTCAACTTCGAGTCCGGCGCTTTGGTGGCGCTCGATCTCGCGTCGCAAGGCGCATCGGCAACGCCTCAGCTTGTCATGCAGCCGGGCGCCAGCCAAACGATCGATGACGTGCACACGACGAAGAACCACGTCGTCGTGCAACTGCTGGACAACGTGACGGGTGCCGTCGAAGCCTATGCGCGCAACGGCAAAGCCTGGCAAGGCAAGCGCCTGAACCTACCTGCCAATGCCCAGCTCATCATTCGCGCCGCACAGAAATCCGGTTCGCTGATGTTCCTCACCTCCGAAGGCTTCCTCAACCCGACGACGCTCTGGTGGGCTGACGCTTCGACGGCAAAGGTCGGCGCCATTCGTGCGCTTCCCGCGCGGTTCAAGTCAGCGACGCACGTTGTGGAACAGAACTGGGCGACCTCGCGCGACGGCACGAAGATTCCCTACTTCCTCGTCCGGCCGAAGAAGACGAAGGCCGACGGCGCAACGCCGACGATCCTCTACGGCTATGGCGGCTTCCAAATCTCAAAGCCGCCGGCCTACATCCCCGAGATGGGCAAGCTCTGGCTCGAACGCGGCGGCGCATATGTGATCGCAAACATCCGCGGCGGCGGCGAGTTCGGCCCCGCCTGGCACCAATCTGCCTTGCGTGAGAACCGGCAACGCGCCTTCGACGACTTCGCCGCCGTTGCCGAAGACCTGATCGCGCGCAAGGTGACGAGCCCGCGCCGCCTCGGCATCTACGGCCGCTCGAACGGCGGCGTGCTGACGACGGTGTCGATGACGCAGCGCCCGGACCTCTTCAACGCGGTCGTGGTCGAAAGCCCGCTCGTCGACATGCTGCGCTATCACAAGCTCTCCGCCGGCGCCTCCTGGGTGAGCGAATACGGCAACCCCGACGTGCCCGGCGACCGCACGTTCATCGCCGCGTACTCTGGCTACCAAAAGCTGAAGCCGGGCGTGAAATACCCTGAGCCCTACGTCACCACGAACACCGAGGACGACCGCGTCCACCCCGGCCACGCCCGCAAGTTCTCGGCCAAGCTCGCCGAACTGGGCGCGCCCTACATCTATTACGAGAACACGTTCGGCGGACACTCGAACGACGCCGACCCGGCGATGAACGCCGATCGCTGGGCTAAGCACTACATCTACCTCACACAGAAGCTGATGGATTGAGCGCTCTGCAAAGCTTGTCATCCCGGACGTTAGCGAAGCCCGCCGCAAGTGAGGCGCGGCGTAGCTTACGAGCCGGGACCCAGGGGAGACACGCTGAGCAGTGACACCGTGCCTGTCACGCCTGGGTCCCGGCTCGCGCTTCGCTTGGCCGGGATGACAACAGTGGGGTGGTCGCGACCGCGTCCGTCAGTCACCACGTCGGATCGATCGGCGTGACCGGCGCCTCGCGGAACTCGATCAACTCGCCCGCGTTCAAGCACAAATCCTCGCGGAACCGGCGCGACACGATCTGGATGCCGATCGGCAGCCCGTCATGCGTGCCCATCGGCAGTGCCAGACCGGGGAAGCCCAGCACCGGCAGAGAGATCTGATACTTCATCGCCGCGAGCAGTCGCTTCACCGCCGGCACACCCTGTTTGTCGAGATCGAAGGGCAGGGCATGCTCCGCACACGCCGGCAGAATGATGAGCGGATACTTGTCGAGAAACACCTGCCACTTGATCAGAAGCGCGTCGCGCTCCCGCAGACCCGCCTGATACTTCGCGACATCGGCAGTGCCCTTGATCTCGGTGAGCGCCTCGACGAAGCGCCCCATGTCCTCATCGCCCGTCGCCGGAACGAACGGCCTGAGCATCGAGCCGATCTCCGAGAACGCCAAGTCCGACCACAGATCGGCAACCCGGTCGATATCGGGCGGCGACACCTCGTCGACCTCGTAGCCCATCTCGCGCAAGTGCGACGCCGCGCGCCGCATCGCTGCCTTCGTCGCGGCGGGCAAGGCGTCGTCGATCGCGACCGCCACGTCGAGCGGCGCACGCAGCGGCCCCTGGTCGAGCGGCGCCGGCACCCATGTCGGATCGCGCGGATCGCCCTCCGCCATCAGGCGGAGCGCACAGCGCAAGTCGCGCACGGAGCGCGCCATCGGCCCGTTCACCGACATCAACTGCGCTGCAAACGCGCGCGGCACCGTCGACGTAGCGTTGTAGGCCGGTACGCGCCCCACGCTCGGCCGCAAACCCGCAACGCCGTTGCAGTACGACGGCCAGCGGATCGAGCCGCCGATATCGTTCCCCTGCGCCAGCGCGCCGATGCCCACGGCAAGGCTCGCACCAGCGCCGCCCGAAGAGCCGCCGCACGTCACGTCCTTGCGCCACGGATTGAGCGTGAGGCCGTGCAGGGCGTTGTCCGTCATCGCGCGCATCGCAAACGCTGGCGAGTTGGTCCGCCCGATCACGATCGCGCCCGCCCGTCGCAAACTGCCGATCGGCGGTGCGTCTTCTTTCGCGATCAAATCCTTGAAGAGCTTCACGCCATTGTCGGTCGGAAGCCCGGCCTGATCGGTGTTGATCTTCGTCGTGATCGGCACGCCATGCAGCGGCCCGCAACCGTCGCCGCGCGCCATCGCTTGATCGGCGCGATCCGCTTCTGCGCGCGCCTGATCGTGCAGCGACCGCACGACGGCATTGATCTTCGGGTTCACGGCGTCGAGCCGCGCGAGGTGCGCCTCAACCGCTTCCTTCGCGGAGATTTGCTTCTTCCGGATCAGCTTGGCCGTATCGGTGGCGTCGAGCGCCCAAATCGGTTTGGTCATGAGGTCACGCCTTCTGCGCCTGGCCGCGCGCTCGAACCGCCTCGCGTCGCTTCTCGATCTCCTCCGCGCTCACCGCCTTGTTCGCCGCTGCCGACAGCCGCCGTTCCGTCACCATCGCCTCGCCAAACGGTTGCGCGTACCCGTCGTCGATAATCTTCTTGTAGGCAGCCAGGCACGCCGGCACGAGCGAGAGCATGTCCTGAGCCAACTTCAAGCTCTGCGGGATCAACTCCGCCGGCGGCACCACGCGATTGACCATCCCCCAGTCGTAAGCCTGCGCCGCACTCATAAAGTTGCCGGAGAGCGACAGCTCTTTCGCCCGGTAAATCCCAATCGTCCGCGACAAGCGCTGCGAAAGTCCCCACCCTGGCATGATTCCAACCCGCCCATGCGTGTCCGCAAATCGCGCTTCGCTCGAGCAAATGAGAACATCGCACGCGAGCGCCACCTCGAACCCGCCTGTAATCGCGACCCCGTTGATCGCCCCAATGATCGGTCCCGAGAACCGCGCCATAGATGTCACCGGATCGCGCGTTTCGACCGACCCGGAAACGGAATTCGCGCCGCTCCCCAACTCCTTCAAATCAAGCCCCGCGCAAAAAGCCTTCCCCGCACCCGTCAGCACGATAACGCGCGTGCCTGGATCGGCCTCAAGCTTGTCGAACGTCTCCGCAATCGCATTGCGCAGCTCACGCGACAGCGCGTTCATCGCCTGCGGTCTGTTCAGCGTGACGAGTGCAGCCTCACCGTGCTTCTCGACCAGGATGACAGGTTCGGACATGATGCTCCTCTAACATGATGGCTGATGCGCTAAGTGGAGACGATTGCGATGCCGAGAGCAAGTGCCAAGCCCGGAAAGAAGTCGCCGAAACCGGCCAGCACGCCAAGCGACCTTGACGCCGACTTCAAACGCGTCGCCAAGGCCGCCAAGGCGACGAAGCTCCCCGCCATCGAAGAGGCAACCTCCTACGGCACGCCAAGCCTCAAGGTGAAAGGCAAGTTCCTCGCCCGCATCCGTGAGCCGGACATTCTGGTCCTGATGTGCTCGCTCGAGGAGAAGGAGTTCCTCATGGCACGCGCGCCAAAGATCTACTTCGAAATCGACCACTACAAAGGTTGGCCCGCCGTTCTGATCCGGCTATCGAAGATCAAGGAAGACGAGCTCGAACACCGCATCACCGTCGCTTGGCATCTGCAAGCGCCGAAGAAGCTGGCAACCGAGGTAAGTGGGAAGGCGCGCTGACGAACTACCCGAACTGCTTCCTGAGCGCAGCGCCCGCCCGAAGCAACCCGGCATCCGACACGCACGTCACGAGATCGAATCCCTTCGCGAACATCTGCTTCGAGTACGCCGGGTCTACGCAGAAGATGCCGGCCTTGAGCCCCGCGCCCTTTGCCGTCGCCAAGATCTTGTCGATCGCCTTCACCACCACCGGATCGGTCTGGTCCATACGTCCCTCGCGCCCGAGCGAGAGGCCCAAATCCGATGGCCCGATGTAGAGCATATCGAGCCCCTTTACCCCCGCGATGGCCTCGACGTTTTCAAGCCCCGCCGCCGTCTCGATCTGCACGATCGCAAGCAGCGTCTCGTTTGCCTTCGCGGCATAGTCGTCGCCGTAGAACCGCGCCCGCATCGGTCCCATGCTGCGATAGCCAAGCGGCGCATACCGCATTGCGCCCACGAACCGTTCGCACTCTTCGCGCGTGTTCACGGTTGGGCAAATGATCCCCATTGCCCCCGCATCCGCCGCCCGCATCACTTCCGCCTGATCGTTCCAGCCGACACGCACGAGCGGCACGGCGGGCGTCGTCCCGATCGCGGTCAGCATCGCGACCATCTCTGAATAGCCCACGGCGCCATGCTGGGTGTCGACCGTGATCGAATCCCATCCCTGATGGCCAAGCGCCTCCGTTGCATACGTCGCCGCCAGCTGCGCCCACGCATTCGTCGCGGCTTTTCCGCTCGTCCAAAGGCTTCTGAGTTTGTTCTCGCGCATGAAAAAGGACGCCTCGTTGTTCACGAAGGCGTCCCTAACACGAGGTTAGCAATCCGTCACCCCTCTCCCGCCCATGAGGGCGGGCGAGGGATCGCGCGTATTAGTGACGCGCGGTGCGCTGCAGGAAGCGGGGCAGGGCGTTGCCGCCGCCGTCGCGCACGGCGCCACCGGACGCGCGTGCTTGCGCTGCCTTCGGGCTTTGTCCCTTGCGGTGCGGCTTCGGTCCCTTGTGAGGACGCGCAGCGTCGCCGTGCTTCGGTCGTTCGCCTTGATGATGACCACGCTCGCCGTTCGGCTTGGCATCGTGCCCGCCCGCGGCGTGCCGTGGAGCATGCTGCGGGTGACGCGGCTTGCCAGCACCATGCGCGCGTTGTTCGCCGTGTCCTTGGCGCTCGTCGTGTCTTGGGCGCTCGCCGTGTCTTGGGCGCTCGCCGTGCGGCTTTGCAGCGTGTCCGCCTGGCGCGTGCCGCTCGGCATGCTGCGGATGACGCGGCTTGTCCGCCGCCTGCGCGCGCGGCTCACCGTGCGGTTGCTGCTCGCCGTGCGGTTTGCGCGGCCCGTGGGGCTTGCGATCGCCATGCGGCCTGCGGTCACCGTAAGGCTTCCGCTCGCCATGGGGCTTGCGCTCTCCCTGCGGTCTTGCGCGCCGTGCCGGCCGCTCTTCGTTCACGTGCTGACGCGCGGCGGCATCTACCGCCTGCACTTCGCCCGGACGCGCGGTCCAATTGCTCGAAGGGATAGTCTGCCGTGTAAGCTTCTCGATGTCGCGCAACAGCCCGCGTTCCTCACGATCGCAGAACGCAATCGCAATCCCGTCGGCTCCGGCGCGCGCCGTGCGCCCAATGCGATGCACGTACGACTCCGCCACATTCGGCAGATCGTAGTTGATCACATGTGAGATACCGTCCACGTCGATCCCGCGCGCAGCGATGTCGGTCGCAACCAGCACCCGCGTACGTCCCGCACGAAACGCGTTCATCGTCGCGACGCGCTGGCTCTGGCTCTTGTTGCCGTGAATGGCCGAGGCAACGATCCCCGCAGCTGCCAACGCCCGCACAACCTTGTCCGCGCCGTGCTTCGTGCGCGCAAAGACGAGCGTGCGGCTCATGTCGTCGTGGTTGCGCAACAGCTCGATGAGCAGTGCCCGCTTCGACGCATTGTCCACGTGAATCACGCGCTGCGCGATCCGCTCAACCGTGGTCGCAGCCGGCGTGACCGACACGCTGACCGGGTGCTTCAACATATCGCCTGCGAGCGATCCGATCTCCTCCGGCATCGTCGCCGAGAAGAACAGGTTCTGCCGTTCCTTCGGCAGATATGTGATCAGCCGGCGGATGTCGCGGATGAAGCCCATGTCGAGCATCCGGTCCGCTTCGTCGAGCACAAAGATCTCCGTCTTGCTCAAGTCGACAGCGCGCTGGCTGACGAGGTCGAGCAGACGTCCGGGTGTCGCCACCAGGATGTCGATACCGCGCGCCATCGTCTGCTTCTGCGGGCCTTCGCTTACGCCGCCGAAGATCGTTGTCACGGCCTCGTTCATGTTGCGGCCATAAGCGCGGAAACTATCGGCGATTTGCGCTGCAAGTTCGCGCGTCGGCGACAAGATCAAGGCGCGCGCCGTCTTCGGCGCCGCTGTACGCTTGTTCTGCGTTAAGCGCTGCAGGATCGGCAGAGCAAAGCTCGCCGTCTTGCCCGTGCCGGTCTGCGCGATGCCGAGCAAATCTTTGCCGGCGAGTACATGCGGAATGGCTTGCGCCTGGATTGGAGTGGGGGTCGTGTAGCCCTCGTTCGCCAGCGCTTGTAGAAGCCGCGGCTCAAGGCCCAAACTAGAAAAATCGTTCACTCAAGTTCACTTTCAAATATGCGAGTCAGCGCGCAACGGTCGCAACGATGGCGCCGGCGCGAAAATTCGCGGGTTGAGGAAGCCCCGCGTGTTACCTGGGCAGTCCGGGAAGAATTCGCGCTCAAAAGGTATCGAAGAGAGACCGCTTTCAGATCTCGAGCCGTTCACGCGGCTTGAGCGCATTGCGAGGCACAGTCGGCCTTCGCAGTTGCGATATGCCGGTGCGGAGCCCGCAAAGTCAATGTAAATCACACCGATGAACGGGGCTTTAATTTGCGCTGATTTCCGGGCCGCAGCGTTTGCTTGTGACGCCCGTCACGTGTATACCAAGTTGTCGCACTCGCGTGCACGGAGAAAAGATCGTGCTTGAGGCATTAAGACATTTGGTAGCGCAGCTGTCGTCGGCGAAGTCCGGCGACGACATCGGCCAAGCCATGGCCGCGATCGGTACGAGATACGGATTTACCTCCGGTTTGATCTTCGACGTCTCGAAGCTGTTCGACGATTTCGGCGAGTCGATTATCTACGCCGCGCGACGCAGCGCGGTTGAGACCCTCAACACCGAAATTCCCATTGCCGAACATCCGCTCGTCGTCCATGCCAAAACCACAGAGCAGCCATTCGTGATGTCCGACGTGCGCAAAGTGCGCGGCCTTTCCGAAGATCACTGGTACGCGATGTTCCCGCCTTACTTCCGCGGCTTCGACGGCATTGCCGTGCCGATCCACGACCGAGGCAAACTTGTCTGGTACGCGGCGTTTTCTGGCGCGCATCCCGACCTCTCGCCGCGCGTATTGGCGCTTCTGGCTGCTGCCGCCCACGCGGGCTACGGACGCTTCAACGAACTCATCGATCCGAACAAGAACGATGGTCCGCTGACGGTGCGCGAAGCTGAGTGCCTCCAGCTCGTAGCCAAAGGCAAGACAGACTCCGAGATCGGCTCCATCCTGAAGATTAGCCCGCGCACGGTTCGCTTCCACGTCGGCAACGCCAAGGCCAAGCTCGGCGTCACCACGCGGATTCAAGCGATCGCAAAACAGCTCGGCGCCGCCTAGAACGAAGTCCTCACGCCGACATAAGCGCCGATCCCCGGCCCCCGGAACGAGAACGCCTCTTCGTATTTCTCGTCCAGCACATTCTCAACGCGCCCGAACACCTGCACGTTTTCGCTGACTTTGTATTGCGCCCCCACGTTCACCAGCGTGAAGGCGGGCAGCGTGACGTAGTCGGCCGGCGTCGCGAACACGAACTCGTTGTCCCGCTGTTCGCCGTTGTGGCGCACCGAAAGCGTCGCCGAGACATCGTCGGAGATCTCGTACGTCACGTTCAACGAAGCGACATGTGGCGCGCGCCGTACCTCGCGAAGTCCGTTCTCGGACGCATCGATGTAGGTGTAGGCCGCATTGACCGTCCAATCCTCGAATTTGCCGTCGAACGTCAGCTCTACGCCCCGCCGCTCGCTTTGCGTCGTGCGGTTCTTCGGTGTCGCGACGAAGAACGGCGGCAGGAAGTCGGTGAAGATCTCGTCGTCCAGCGTTGCCTCGAAATAAGTCGCGCTCACGCGCGCGTTGCCGCCCCAGAACCGGTGATCGATCCCGACGTCCCAGCCGACGGACTTTTCGGGCTTCAGATTTGGGTTGCCGATGAACGAGCCCGGATCGAAGCCGAACAGCTCGAAGTTCGTCGGGTTCTTGATGCCCGACCCCGCGCTTGCGCGCAGCCGCGTATCGCCGAGCCGATAGCTCGCCTGAAAGCGATAGGTGTCCGCATCTGCGAACCGGCTGTTGCTGTCGTGCCGGTAGGCGGCCCCCGCATCGAAGTCGCCCAACGAAACGTCATAGGCGAGCACATAGCCCGTCGTCTCTAACGCCCGCTCGTCGTTCAACGGCGTCGGCGCGCCGATCGGCAGGTTGCGGTAGGTCTCGCGTTTCCAGTCGATCGCGCCCGTCAGCTTGTGCACGTCGAGCGTATATCCGGACACGAGGCTGAGCTTGTCGCGCCGTCCTGCCGTGAAGAACGAGGGTGCACCGAAACTGTAGTTCCGCCGCTCCACATCGGCGAACGCATAGCTCGCCCGCGTCTGCCACCGGTCGTCGTCGAGCGAAAGCTCCGCCTGCACATGGCCGGCCAAATGGTCCGTCTCCGACGCCTCGTTGCCGTCGATGACAAGCCCCTGCGTCGGCGTCGAAGGAAACGCAAAGTCCTGCGGATCGCCCTCGGCGTAGCTGTCGACGTAACGCAGGAATCCGCGCACCTCGAACACGTCCGAAGGGCGCACGCCCGCGTTCAAAAACAGCGCCGTATCCCGCGCGCCGTCCCGTTCGCTCCCGAACCGCGAGATGTTCGTGCCCGCCGTCGCAAAGTGGCTCGCGCTCGCAAACACGTCGAACATGTCGTCGCCGTAGCCGGCGTTAGCGCCCGCCGACCAGGTCCCAAACGAACCAGCTTCCGCCACGGCCTCGCCCGCCAAAGGCCCCGACCCGCGGCGCGGAATGATGTTCACCACCCCGCCGATCGCATCCGACCCGTAGAGCGCGCTCTGGCTGCCGCGCAGAATCTCGACGCGCTCGATCTCGCCCGCGCGCAAGCCGGCAAAGTCGAACTCGCCCTGAAACGGATCGCTGATCTCTGCCCCGTCGAAAAGCACCAGCGTGTGATTGCCCTCAGCGCCGCGCATGCGGATCTGCGTCACGCCGCCGGCAGCGCCCGCGCGGCTGACCGCAACGCCCGGCACGTCGCGCAGCGCATCCGACAGAAAAACGGTCTGCCGGTCTTCGAGTTGCGCGCGATCGAGCACGGAGACCGCTGTGCCGAGCCGGTCGGCCGAGTTCGAACCGATGCGGCTCGCCGTGACGACGACTTTTTCGACCGGCTCGTCGGCACGGACCAGCGACGCGGCAAGCAAAACGAAGGCTGCGGAAGAAAGAAGAACAGAACGAAACATGTGGTGTACCCCGAACAACAAATGACTCCGGGCGCACGTCATCCCTGCCAAAGCGCCCGTGGTCCCCGTGGTCACCATGACCACGAAGCCCAACGTCACCGCGCCGGAGGGATCCGTCTCTAAAGCGCCCGCCGCGCCGGAGAGGGGTGACTCACGCTGGCAGGTCTCCTGGCTTCGCGACCCTTCACCGGCCGCCTTCCCAATCCAACGAGGATCAGTGGCGTACTGGCCGATGCATCCTGAGCTCTCGCCCAGAAAAGTCGCTTACAGTTGCGGGGGCAGCCCCGGTATCGCACCGGGTTCCCTTGACCAACATGACGGCCACAGCCTGCGCCAACGCGGGCGCTGGCGTCAATCCTCCGAAAGAGAGAACGCCTACAGGCGCCGGTTGTAGGAACCGCGCAGAGTCTTCGCTTATGATTCGCAGGGAAGGGTGGAGTGATTCAGTGGCGGGGATATTCGACAAGCTGCGCGCGTTCGTGGCCGGCGTCGTGCCGTCGGGCTACGACCCCGGCATGGCCGAGCGGTTGTTGACGTCGTTCCACGACACGGAGCGGCGCGGCCTCATGCTCGCCTGCGCCGTGCGAGCGGTGATCGTGATCGCGCTCGTTCTCCTGTTCGCCGTCACAGGCTCGTTTGTCGGCGACGGCTGGGTGTTTCTGTTGTTGATGCCGCTCGGCATCGCCGCCATCGGCCTTGCGCAGTTCGAGACGCTGCGCCGCTGGCCGCAAGTCACGTGGGCGAAGTACGTCTTCATCGCGATCGACTGCGCCTACCTCGCATGGGCGCTCATTGTGCGCAACTCGTTCGCGAGCGACCTGCCGCCCGTGACGCTCGCCGTGAAGGAAGGTGCGCTCCTTTTCTTCGTCGCCTTCCTCGTCCACGGCGCCTTCAGCTATTCGCCACGCTTCATCCTCTGGACCGGCTTCTGCATTTCCCTCGGATGGGCAGCGGTGGTCGGCACCGCAGCTGCCCAACCCGGCACGTTCTTCACGCTGACGGGCGGGCAGGAGATGTGGCGCGAATACGGTGATCCTTCTTATCTACCGGTGATCAAAGTGGTGTACGACTACGTCATCCTCGCATTCCTCGCCTTGGGCCTCGCGGTCGCCGTCTGGCGCTCGCGCCGCCTCGTCCTCGCCGCCGCCACGTCGGAGCGCGCCCGCGCGAATCTCGCGCGTCACTTCTCGCCAAAGGTCGTCGACGAACTCTCAGCCCGCGAACAGCCGTTCGGCACCACGCGCCGCCAAGCCGTCGCCATCCTCTTCGCCGACATCCGCGGCTTCACCACGCGCTGCGAGACCATGCCGCCCGAAGAAGCGATGGCCTTCCTGCGCGAGTTCCACGCCCGCATGGAGGAGGTGATCTTCCAACATGGCGGCACGCTCGACAAAATCCTGGGCGACGGCCTGCTCGCCGTCTTCGGCGCACCGGACCGCGGCAATGGCGACGCCGGCGACGCGCTCGCCTGCGGTTACGCGATGATCGACGCGATCGCCCGCTGGAATGCCGAACGTGTCGCCGAGGGCAAGTTCGAAGTACAAATCGGTGTCGGTCTGCACTACGGCCACGTGATGCTGGGCGACGTCGGCAGCGAGCGGTTGATGACCTTCACCGTCGTCGGCGATACCGTGAACGTCGCAAGCCGCCTGCAGTCGCTGTCCAAGGAACTCGGCACGCGCCTCGTTGCCAGCGAAGCGCTCGTCAAGGCGGTCGAGCAGGAGATGCGCGTCGAACGTGCACTGGTTGAGAAGCTCAAATTCGTAGGCCCAACGCAACTGCGCGGCCGCGAGCACGAAACCGTGATTTACGCGCTGGACGCCGCCGGCCACCGCCGCGCCGTGGCGTGAAGGATGTACCTTTCCTGCCGGCGCGACCCTGTCTATACAGTCAGCCTGATAGCACAGTGGAACACCGATGCGGCAGGCGCTCTCCTACGCGTGGTGGCCGTTGTTGTTCGTGGCGTCGGTCGCGGCGGTCTACTACGGGATTCTAATCGGGCACGCAGTGCTCGTCTTCAACATCGCCTACGTGACTTTGGCGATCGCAATCGCCGTGCTCGAACGCGTAATGCCGCATGAGCGGACCTGGCTTGAGAACGATGGCCAGATAATCCCCGACATCGCCCATACGCTGCTGAACAAAGGCGTCGCCCAAGTCATCATCGTGCTTGTAGCCGTCATGGGCCTGGCGGAATTCGCTGGCCCAAAAACGGGTGCATGGTGGCCGGTGCACCTCCCATTCGCTGTGCAGACGATCTTGGGGCTCGTGATCGCCGAGGTCGGTCTCTACTGGAAACATCGCCTGGCGCACGAATGGCCTCCCCTGTGGCGCTTCCACGCCGTGCACCACAGTGTCACCAGGTTGTGGTTCCTGAACACCGGGCGATTCCATCTTGTGGATACTTTGACAGGTCTGGCGGTCGCGATGCCGGTACTTCTCCTTCTGGGTGCACCGAAAGACATCATGATCATGGTGAGTGCGATCACAGCGATCATAGGCATTCTCACCCACTCGAACGTCGACATGCGTTGTGGCGTGTTGAACCTGATTTTCAACACGCCGGAATTGCATCGCTGGCATCATTCCAAGGTTTTGGCCGAAGGAAACCGTAACTACGGCGAGAATCTGATGCTGTTCGATCAACTGTTTGGGACGTATTTCAACGCCGCCCGCCGCCCGCCAGCCGACATAGGCATCAACCACCCGATGCCTGAAACGTTTTGGGGTCAGCTCAAAATTCCATTTACACGAGCACCGCTCTAGCCCGTCCAAACGCGCAGGGGAAAATCGCCCCGAGTTAACGCACGCTCAAGTCGCAATTACCTCTCAATGCGTCTCTTAACTGACGCCTGAAAGTTGCGTTGTTTTTGTGCGCTTCGACTGCCGGTCTGTGGTTCTTCGTTCGCGCACGATGCATGGTTCGGTCATGACGAAGCGCGCACATCATTTCGATCCGGATCCCGACGTGATCCGCTCTGCCTGGAAACTAATCGACAGCCATGGCGAGAAAGCGTTGCGTGAAGCAACGCGCTACCAAAACGCGATGATCCGAAAAGGTGACCCGAACGGCATCAGAATCTGGTGGTCGATCGGCGAGGCCATCAAGGAGCTCCGCCGCACGAAGCGCGAGCCGCACGAACCACTGAACTGATTGATGGCCGGGGTTAGACCCGGCCATTCTGCTTTCCGCGCGAGCTTAGTTGACGGTATAGCGCGTGACTTGGCCCGGATTGACACTCAACCGGTGCAGCGCGTCGCCGATGCCGATCGCACCGGCGCCCACGTCCCAGCATCCCGCCGACACGGTGAAGCGATAGCTCTTCCCCGGCGGTATCGCCTCATTGTCCGGCAATCTGTTCAGCCCATAGCTGCCCACGCCGCACTCCGAGATCAGCACGACGTCGAACGTATAGGACGTGGCATTGACGAACTCGATTTCGCCCGTCGCCCGCCCTTCGATGATCAAGGGCCCGCCTGTGATCAGGTCCATGCACCCGCCAAGCCCCGCCGCCATCGCGCCAACCAACGCTATCTTTCGAATCATCTCAAACGCCTCCCGACCAAGATGCTGACCGGGGTAGAGGAGAGGCCGCTCCGGCGGCCATACCTCAACTGGGGGATGGCGGGACGAATTTCACGCCGATGTGCCTTGCCTTGTGCGTCGTGCGCGTCATGTTCGTGGAAGGAGGGGGTATGACAAGCCGCATAGCAAAACGTCTGCGCCAGTACTGGCAGCTTGAGGCACTCAACGTCGTGCTGCTGCCGGCCTTTGTGCTGTCGGTACTCTGGTCGTCGGGCAGCGCGCCGAACCTCACCTTGGCCATAGCGCTTGCCGCGAATGCGGTGTTGCTTGTGATCGGCGCATGCTACTGGCGCATCGTATTGCTGCGCGTCGAAGGTGATACGCGCCCGTTCGACCGCTGGCTCCCGCGCCTCGCCGCCGCCGAGCCTTACGCGCTCGCGCTCACCGTCCTCACCGTTGCCGCGACCGCCTACGATATCGCCACCGCAGGCGGCGCCTGGCCGGCGGTGCGCATTGCGTCCGTCGCGATGACGTCGCTCGCCGTACTCGAATACGTCAACTACTACCGCTTCCAACTCCAGTACTTCGATCACGCCCCGGATTTCGCGGCCCTGCTGAAGCGAAGGACGCTAAAGCGCGCCCACATGGCCCGCGACATCGCCGAGTGGCGCGCGAATAGCTGAGGCGTTCGGTGTTCCGTTCGAAAACGTCTGGGAATTCGACGGCCGCTAGCCTACCGCCCAAGCTCCCTCAGCCGCGCATCCAAAATGCAATCGGCATACGCGTCACCCAGCATCTCGCGCCGTCTGCGTTGCGTCTTGGCAGGCGTCTCCGAGCGCCGTTGCAACAGCGCCTCTTTGTGCTCGGGTGCCACAAGATCGAAGTAAGCCCGCCCGTCCGCCGGGCACGCATTCCAAATCGAGAGCAGATCGACCGCCCGCAGCAGTGCATAAGCGCGCCCGTCATCCGCCTTCCCGCCGCCGATCACCGCATCGCGCGTAAGGTCGGCCTCTTCGATCCGGCAGGAGTTCTTTAGCCGCTCCGCAACGCCGGCAGCCTCGGCGCGCTCGTCGGCGGTCGGCTCAGTGGGCTTGCGTCCGCTCGAGGGTTCGTCGATGTAGAATGCACGCCGCTGCGTACAGGTCGTCGCAATCGCTGCCACCTTGGCGCACGCTGGCGCATCAAGGCCGTCGTTCATCAACGCGCACAAGATCGTCTCGCCGTCGGCGCCATACGCGGCGCGCACGCGCTCCTGAAAATAGGCCCACTTGTCGCGCGTATCCTCGATCGCGGCGGCAACCGCATTGCGGAAATTGCCGTTGATCTTGCCGCGCTCGGTCGTGCCCGTTCCGGTCGTGCCGCCCTTACCGATGGGCCCTGTTCCCTTGTTCAGGCTCGAACGCGTGACGCGCCCAACGCCAAGCATCGGAATCCACGATCCGTACGCGCAATCGTCCACCAGCGACTCAAGCAATTCGCCGCCGGGCACGCACCCGCTGATCAGCCCCTTCGGAAACGGCACATCGGACCTTAAATCGAGCCACAACGCGCGCCCCTTCTTGGCGAGGCCGGGCGGGTTCGCCGCAGATATTTCGCCCGCCGCCGGCTGATCGACCCAATTCGAATGCGCATAGAAATCCTGCGACGTATGCAGCGCACGCCCGAGATGCCGCAACACCTCGCACTTCGCCGATCGCCGCGGCCCACGAAAATCGCAGTCGAGATGCAGGTTCTCGGATGTCGGCACAGCGAGGTCTTTGGCAAGCGCGACCGCCCCGTCGATCTCCGCCTTGATGAACGCACGGCACGCTGTCAGCGCAGCCTCGGCGCGCGCAGCCGTGTTCGGGTAGGCACCCTCAAGAAAGTCGCCATTGTTGCAGTGCGCCTCCGGCGGCGCGTTTGCGAGATCGTCGAGAATCCCAACCGCCCCCAACGCGTCGCCATGGCCCGCGAGCACGTCAAGCGTTGCCCGCCCAATCCCGGCAAGGGCCGCCCGCGTGATCCGCTCATGCTCGCTGCCCACGCCGCGCTCAGGCACGTCGACCCCGAACGCAACCGCCCGCGGCACGGACACGCCAACACCAAAAAGCAGCAGGGCAACCCCTGCCGCGACAACCAGAATTTTCCTCATGGGCCGTGAACTATCACGCCAGCGCCAACCGCTTCAATCCTGACCGTTTCCCAGGCAGCGTGTCTTCTGGGGGTTGGCTCAAGCCACCCGCACGACCGACTTGCCGACGGCCCGCCGCTCCAGAATGTCGGCAAGCGCTTGGCGCGCGTCCGCGAACGGATAGACCCGCCCGATCGTGGGCTGAAGCCGCCCCTCGGCGAACCACGCGAGCAGCTGCTTCAGGTTCTCCTGCGCGACCGCCGGCTCGTGCATGAACGAAAACCGCGCCAGGTCGACGCCGACCAGCGCCGCACCTTTCAGAAGCGCAAGATTGACCGGCAGGGCAGGGATCGACCCCGCGGCAAACCCGACCACCAAATGCCGCCCGCGCCACGCCAGAGAGCGGAACGCCAGCTCCGTCAGCGCGCCGCCGACGGGGTCGTACACGACGTCGACGCCGCGCCCGCCGGTGATCTCCTTGATCCGGTCGCGAAACGCCTCCGCCTCGGTGCCGATTGCGTGGTCCGCGCCCAGCTTCGTCGCGAAGGCGCGCTTCGCCTCGCTCGACGCCGCGGCGATCACCTTCGCCCCCATGACCTTGGCGATCTCGATCGCCGCCGACCCGACGCCGCCCGCCGCCCCAAGCACGAGCACGGTCTCGCTCGGAGCCAGCCCCGCGCGCTGCTTGAAGCCGTGCAGCGCCGTCATGTAATTCGTCCGAAACCCCGCCGCCGTCTCGAAGCTCATGGCATCGGGTATCGGCACGGCCCCGACCGCCGGCACGACCGCGCTCTCGGCAAAGCCGCCGACGAACCCGCCCGCCATCACCCGCTGCCCGATCTTGTGCGTGGTCACGTCCGGCCCGACCGCATCGATCTCGCCCGCAAACTCCGAGCCGGGCGAGAACGGCAGCGGCGGCTTCACCTGATACCGGCCCGCCGCGATCAGCGCGTCGAGCAAACTCGCCCCGGCCGCGCGCACGCGAAGCCGGACTTGGCCATTGCCAGGCGAAGGCGCCGCGACCTCTTCAAACGCAATCCCCGACGGCGGCCCAAACGCTTCGACGACATAGGCGTGCATGCAAGTCTCCCGATGCTGAGCTCACTCTATCGTAGATCAAAGATGCGAGAAAACGCCTGGGAGCGCCGGCTTCCAGCCGGCTCTTGCTGAATCTGAATCAGCGCAAAAGGCCGGCGCGGCAAGCTCGCGTCGTGAGGTCATGCGCCTTGGCCGTAGCAATCGGGTGAATACATAACCGTCCCAGAATTCGCCGCCGCAAAAGGGCGATCGAGGCAACGATTCGGTGCGTGCAGTCCCGCCGCCGGGCTGCTGATCGCGGTCGCAAAGCGCCGCGCTGGCAAGCACGCCCCAGCCCTGGGACCGCGGGCGTCCTCGCCTGCATCCGCCGAAGCGAAAGCGAAGGCGGACGCTCTAACGCAAACGTCTCGCAAACGGAGGGGAATATGTATCATGTCCCCGTATTTCAGGTATTTCACTCAATGATCCTGGTTTTCGTGGGGCAACTCAACGTCTGCGGAGCACCCATTCGCACTTTTCTGTTGGCGTGCTCGTCAGGCAGTGATTGCAGCTGCTGACGTCACCACCGCCGGCCGAGCATACGCCCCACACCTTTTTGCGCGGCGTGGAGACGATCTGCGTGTCGGCCGCATAAATAATCGCTTCGCGTGGTCCGCACGTGTAGTACTGAAAGCAGGCGGCGTTGACCTGTACAAAGTTGCCGCGTTTGCTCCAAACGCCTTGTTGCCGGTCGCTTGCCGCAGCCAACAGGCTGACGAAGGCGGAAACAATGGCGACGCCAAATGCGTATCGCAGTTTCAAGGCTGGTCACTCCTTCTCGTTTATGATCGATGACCCATCGTCAACGTTCTCAGGCTCGGGGCTCAGGCTCTGGGCTTAGTCTCCGCGCTCAGGCTCCGGGTGCTCAGGCTCAGGACTCTCAGGCGGGGAACCCTGGTCGTCAGGGATCGAACCCTCGTCCGGCACAAGATCGGGTGCCGCGTCTGGAGGCGGCGGCGCCACGGTCGCGTCTGGAATCTCGACCGGCGGACCGACGGGATTGCCGTTCGCATCGACCGGTTCGACAACCGCAGTAGCGTCAGGCTCATCCGGGATGATGATCGTCCGAGACGGGCCGGTCGGATTTCCGTTTGCATCGACTGGCGTGATCACACGGACCGTGTCCGCTTGCGCGAGACCGGCGGAAATCATTGCAAAGCACAGAGACGTCAGTAGCCTGTTCATGAGCGAACTCTCCTTTGTCTTGTTGAGCTATCGCTGCGGATCATTAGAAGCCTGAATCCGCAGCCGGATCGCATTTTTCCTTTAGGAACTGCATCGGGCATGATTTGGTGCTCTCGTTTTGTGTCCTGTCAGATCGTCTCGGAGGGCACGCGCATGCGCTTGGCTCCCCTGCCGATTGATTTGCTCACGACCGCGCCCGGACCTACACTACGGCCACGTTCTGCGCTGTGGGGTTTCTCACACACTTACTATCGACCAACACCCAAGCCCATGCTCTCCGCAAGGCGCAAGCGCAGTGGCAGGTGTATCAGCAGAAGTTCGCCGAAGCGCGGCGGCCGGATGCGCAGGAGGGTTCGATTCGATACCGAAAAATACGGTGACCGAAGACGAATAGGGTGACAGCATACCTATTCCCGTCAGTTTAATAATAAGGTGACAGCGTGCCTGTCCCCTCAATTCTCAAGCCGGGGAATAGGTATTGGAGTGGACCCAAAAAGTGAGACACCTAAAATGGGAGACAGTTC
>CADEFU010000004.1 GCA_902826695.1 uncultured Alphaproteobacteria bacterium
TAATGTGAACTCACGGGCGTCGTCAATTTGAAATCGTTACGTGTCCCCGGAATTCGTAGCTGTTCTGGATCAGCTGGTTGCCGCGGGTGAGCTTCGAGGCAACCTTGTCCGTCAGGGTGTAGGCGAGCGTCTCGAACGTCGCGTCCGGGAACGTGGTCTTTTCGAGCCGGTCGTAGCCGTCATAGCTGTAGGTCGTCTGGTTGTTCTTCGCGTCCTTAATCCAGGCCTGCTTGCCGTTCAGCGTATAGGCGAACTTGGAATAGGCCTGCTCCAACGCCGTCGCGACGGCGCGGCGCTCCTCGGTCACCTGGTCGGCCTCGTCGTAGAGTTTCGAGGCGCGGCGAAGTTCCGGATCGGTCGTGAGCGCGAGCCGGTTACGCGTGTCGTACTCGTAGCTGGTGAGCCGCCCGTCGGCATCGGTCATCGTCTTGACCCGGCCGGTCGGCCAATAGGTGTAGTCGGTCGCGGCCCAGGTGGTCTGCGCCGCGTTCGTGGCGCGCTCGATCTTCGTGATCTCGCCATCCACGTTGTAGGTCCACTTGGTCTTGGCGTTCGTTGACGCGGGCGCGGTGTAGCTCGTGAGCCGGCGCAGCGCATCATACGTGCCGGTGTGCACAAACCCACGCGGATCGGTGAGCTGCGTGATGTTGCTGACCCGCCCGAGCGGGTCCATGCAAGCTTGCTTCGCGCGCCTCAGGGCGTGGGCTCGCGTTGCGGGCAAACGCTCGCCGGACGAGATCATTACATGTCCCCGGAATTCTCCCCGGAAATCGTAGGTGAAGACATAGGGATAACCCTAGGGATATGCGTGTGGCCAAGATACGCAAATCGATCCCCATCCGCAGCAAACGCGCAAGGCAGCCCTCACCAAACGCTTACCGCAGATCAGGCACCTTTGCTGTAGGTCGCCCGCAGGCGAAGGGGAATAGGGATCATGTCCCCGTATTGCCCGTAACAAATTCAGAAGCTGTTGTTTGAGTCTGTCACGTGTCCCCGGAATTCGGTCCCCGGAATTCGTCACAATTTGAAATTGTTACGTGTCCCCGGAATTCGGTGCTAAAGCTGTGGGCCGAAGAAACGCTACCCAAACTCTCCGGCAAGTCCGACCTCGCCAAGGCGTTCCGCTACATGCTCTCGCGCTGGGAGAGCCTCGTGCGCTACCTCGGCGACGGGAGGCTCGCCATCGACAACAACGCCGCCGAACGGGCCATGCGCGGCGTCGCCTTGGGACGCAAGAATTATCTCTTCGCGGGCTCAGACAAGGGTGGCGAACGCGCCGCGGCGTTCTACTCGCTCATCGAAACCGCCAAGCTCAACGGCCTCAATCCGGAGCTCTATCTGCGCGACATCCTCGCCAAGATCGCAGACCACCCCGTCAACCGGGTCGCGGAGCTACTGCCCTGGAACTGGGCCAAGCAGAAAAATCAACCCGCCATCGCCGCGTAGATCACCGGACGCTTACCCTATGCGGACTACTACAACACGAGCCGCACGCATCTCGCACTCGGCAAAGATGCGCCGGACGGGCGCACGGTGGAGCGTGAAGGTGAAGTCGTCGCGGTGCGCGTGTTGGGTGGCTTGCACCATCGGTACGGAAGATGCGCGACCGCGAAAGATTCGAATATTCGGTAGGGACAGGCGTCAATTCGAAATTATTACATGTCCCCGGAATTTCCCGGATTGCGGGACCAAATCATGACGTGTCCCCGGATTGAGTGAGCGGAGGGGAATATGCATCATGTCCCCGTATTTCCGTATTTCCGTACTATCCACTGTCATCGAAAGTCATCGGACAGTGGATGCAAGACCATACGTGGGATCGCCACAAGTACGACCTTAACGATCCTAAGGTATAAGAAAAAACGATGCAACAGGGAGCGTGAGTTGTGAACTTCCATACGAAGGAGTTCTCTTTGCGCGAATAGTTGCCCGGCGTCAGCCGCACGAACCAACCAAGTGGTGCCTACATCAACATTTTGTTCTCCACCCAGTCCACGCACAAGCATCTTGCCCGCCATAGTCATGCAAGCCTTGTTACCTAGCATGGCGCCTTCAAGAAAGAGGCTGCGCGCACGGTTCAACTCACCTTTCTCCATCAGTGAACGCCCGAGGTAATGCTTGGCTATGGCGCTGCCCTTGTTGGACGCTCTCTCGTAAAGCGATATCGCCTTGTCCAAATCCGGAGAACCTAAGTGGCCGTTCTTGTACATCCAGCCAAGGTTTAGAAGAGCAGTCTCCACACCAGCGTCGGCAAGTGGTTCATACAACGCGGCAGCCTCATTATATTTTCTTGCGTCTAAGGCGCGCGATGCAAGTTTCAGGCTTCTATCGGTCATATCCGCAAGAAATCCTTCTTTGGGTACCCGTGCCATCAATTGCGACCATTCAGTTGTGCACTACACGTTCCGGCTCCATGGAACAAGCCGCTAGGAAGAAGTGACTAGGCATCATCGATGGCAGCCCCCGCATGGAAAGATTGGTGGCGGTGGTGGCGGCGGCGGAGGCGCGGCTTGGCGCGGGTCAAGAGGCGGCCCTCCATTGTGACCGATGCCCGGCCCCGGCTGTGGCTGCTGCCCCGGCTGTGGCTGCTGCCCCGGCTGTGGCTGCTGCCCTGGTTGTGGCGGCAGCTGCCTAGGCGGTTTGTCCGGTTTCAATTGCCCACCGGGTCCAGGCGCAAACCGACCTCTCGGTGGCTCAGGTGCTGGAGTCCTTGGCTTGGGCGGATCTCCTTGCTGTTCCTGGCGTCCTGGCGGGTCTTCCGCTCTGGGTGGGTTGGGATTTTCGCCAGCTAAAGCGCACGCAATTCGGTACCCCATATTGCACAAAAAGAGTAGCTCACCCCTCGATATGCGTCCGCTTGGGTCAGTTCCATTTAAAGGGCTGTTGTGTACGTAAGCATAGAGGTTGAGCTGATCCTCATACCCAACCGGATCAACCTGCAAAAACCTCCCAAGCGCCGCCGAATAGTACCGCGCCCGGTAGTAATACAGCCCCGTCCCCGCATCCAATCTCCGCCCCGTGTATTTGAACGGCACGCCTGTCGCGGGTGCGCCGTTGCCGTACGCATCGTACGTGTATGGGCCTTCCGCCATCGTCCCGTTATCGGCCGACATTGCGATCGTCGAGCCTTGGCGGTTCGTGTGGAAGTATTTTCGCGTGTTGCTCCCGCCGCTCGGCGTCACCATCGCGATCGGCATGTCGGTGCCTGGGCCCGGCACGTAGCGCCGCAGCACGGCGGCGCTCGCGTAGTCCGCGATCTCCTCATCCCCGTCGTGCAGGAACGTGGTGGTGGTTCCGCCCTCGGTCAGCATCTGCCGCCGGCCCATCGGGTCGTACTGATAGGTGCTCGTGCTCGCGGCACTCACGGCCGACCGCAGCATGTTCTGCGCGTCGTAGGCGAACGTCCACACACCGTCGCCGGTCAAGTTTCCGTTCGCGTCGTAGGCCATCGTGACCGTCGGGTTCGCGCCCACCGTGATGTTGACGTACTGGTTCAGCGTGTTCGCGGCGGCATAGTTGGTGGTCTGGAACGCGGCCGGGACATATTGCCAGGCGGCGTTGCTAGCCCCCTCGCTCGCCAGCTGATGCGCCTTCGAGAACGTGTTCGTGTACGTGTTGTTCGTGCCGGTGAGCGTGCTCGCCAGCGTGAGCAGGTCGCCCTGGGTCGAATAGGTGTACCCTTGGGCTGCACCGTTGCCGTACACCAGCGACGTGCGCCGCGACAGCGGATCGTAGATGTAACTCGCGAGCACGAACGTTCCGTTCTCTGTCGCCGTGATCATGCGGTTCAGCGCGTCATAACCGTAGACGACGTAGTACCCGTCGGCCCAGGTTGTTCGCTCCTTGTTGCCCGCGAGGTCGAGCACGTAACCCACCACCCGTGTCCCCGCGAACGTCGGCGCCGCCTGTGTCACCTGATCAATCCGCTTCGCCGTGTCGAAGCGGTAGGTCAAACTGTGACCGGCGGTGTCGCTCTTCCCCGTGACGCGCGACGCGCGATCGTAGCTCGTGGAGGTGGTAATGCTCCCGCCGCCCGGCTGCGGCACCGTGCGGGTGAGTTCCCGGTCGAGCTCGTCATACGTATTCGTGATGATCTCGGCGTTGCGCGTGCGCTTCTGCTCGACGCTGTCGCGAACGTTGTAGGTCAGCGTCTCGTATGTCGCGTCCGGGAACGTGGTCTTCTTCAACCGGTCGTAGCCGTCGTACTCATAGATCGTCTGATTGTTCTTCGCGTCCTTAATCCAGGCCTGCTTGCCGTTCAGCGTGTAGGCGAACTTGGAATAGGCCTGTTCCAACGCTGTCGCGACTGCGCGGCGCTCCTCGATCACCTGGTCGGCTTCGTCGTAGATTTTCGAGGCGCGGCGTAGTTCGGGATCGGTGGTGAGCGCGAGCCGGTTGCGCGTGTCGTACTCGTAACTGGTGAGCCGCCCGTCGGCGTCGGTCATCGTCTTGACCCGGCCGGTTGGCCAATAGGTGTAGTCGGTCGCGGCCCAGGTGGTCTGCGCCGCGTTCGTGGCGCGCTCGATCTTCGTGATCTCGCCATCCACGTTGTAGGTCCACTTGGTCTTGGCGTTCGTTGACGCGGGCGCGGTGTAGCTCGTGAGCCGGCGCAGCGCATCATACGTGCCGGTGTGCACAAACCCACGCGGATCGGTGAGCTGCACGATGTTGCCCGCCGCGTCATAGGCAAACAGCGTGGTGATCGCGAAGCCCGTGGGGTTCACGATCACGCTTTCGATGTTGCCGTTCGTTGGGTTGTAGGTGTTCTGGGTGACGAGCCCCGTCGGGTCCTCCGTGGTCAAAACCTTGCCGATGCTGTTGTAGGTATATAAGGTGACCGGCGTGCCCTCAGCCACGGTGGGCTGCGTTACCGACGTGACGAGACACGTCGTTTGATTGATCTCGTATGTCGTCGTTTTGCCGCGCGCGTTTGTGTCGGTCAGCACCATGTTGCACAGGCTGTCGTACGTCTTCGTCGATACCGTGCGCGAATCAGGATCCATCTCGGGTTCCGTCCCGGGCTTCACATGCTGAGTCTCCGTCAGCACGTTCGACCGCGCGTCGTAGGTCCACACCGAATAATTCCCCTCCGGCGCGGTAGCTTTCACCTTGCGCCGGTGGTTGTCGTATTCGGTGGTGCTCACCCGCCCGAGTGGGTCCATGTTCGCGACCGGCTGCCCGAACCGGTCATAGCGAACTTGGGAAAGCGCGCGCGGACCACCCACGGTCAACGCCGGCGCTTCCACAGCGCCAACGCGCCCCGTCGAGGTCCAGTAGTTGGTCTGCCGCCCCAGCGCATCGCCCAACGTCGCGACCGATCCCTTCATGTCGCCCGTGAAGTCGAAGCGGAACCATGGCTGCGTCGGCGTCGACGGTGGCCGCACTTCGAACGCGTTGGCTCGCACGAACGGGTAGAGCGCGGTCTGCTCATAAACCCACGACTGCCCCAACGGGTTCGTCGCCGTCAGCGTGATCAAGGCCGGCCCATAGCTGGCTGGGGAGAGTGTGAACGTCGCCTCGCGCGCGGTATTGGGATCGCGAATCCCAATCGTGTTGCTCTGATAGATGCCAAAGGAGTTCGGTGTGCCAACGATCTCAAGCCGTCGCCCGAGATTGTTCTGCAAGCCGTTGTTCACCCACTCGACCAGCATGCCGTTGGCAAACGTATGCCGCCGGAATGGCCGCCCGTTCTGCGACTTGACGATCTGGCGCCCGTTGCCGGTCTGGCAGGTGGTGAAGGCGCCGTCCCAATGCCCGTAATATTCGATCGAGCGATCCTTGTTCGTGATCTTCCCGCAGATCGTGTTGTAGCTGTAGTATTCGTCCCCGCCGATGGTGTAGGGCGACTGCTCCTTAGTCCGCGCGCCGAACTGTTGGAACGTCGCGTGGTCGCCTGCGGGCGCGCTCCACGTGCCGTCGGTCAGGCGCACGAAGACGCGGCTGTCAGCCCCGTGCACGATGGTCGCGGTATTGGCTGCCGCCTGCTCGGCCCACCACGCGGCGACGACGGCCGAGGTCACCGTGCGCTGCACCGTGTCGAGCTGCGACACCGAGCCTTGCGCGAGGCTGCGCAGGGCGCGCAGCGTGGCGATGGTCGCCGCCGCACGCTCTGTCTTGTCCTCGCCGAACAGGGTTTCGAGATCTGAGCTGATCACAAGCTGGCGGTTGAAGTTCGACGTCCAGCCGGTGCTGCGGAACATGAACTCCGGCTCGGAAAGCTGCCCTGGGCCGCTGGTCGCGGGCTCGTTATGCGTGTCGGTGCCCGTGCGGAAGCTGCGCTGGAACGAGAGACTGTAGGGGTAGTCGCCGTTGCCGACCGTGATGTCGGGGGCCGCCTTGATCGCCGCCACGCCCGTCTTCATGTCGATCGAAAACGACTCGGCCCGCGACTTGAATTGCCGGTCCAGGAAATCTTCCGGGATCGAAAACACCTTGTCGGGCTTCGTGTCCGTGCCGCCGCCACCCTTCGAGAGTTGACCGAGCCGCACGACGACCGGCGCGAATGCCGACCCGTCGGTCTTTTCGGCGAAGAAGGCTGCGCCGCGTTCCAGGCCGAAGATACCCAGTGGGGTGTAGGGAGGTAGGGACGTGGTCTGTGGGCCGTATGCATCGCCCGGCCCCAAATGCGAGCTTTGCGCCAACACCACTTCGTAGCCGGCGGTCAGATAGCCCCCCGCCGTGCCCGCGGTTGCCGAGCTGCTGCCCCAATAGTCGTTGAGCAGCTGCGTCTGCACCCATGTCCAGTTTGCCGGGGTCGCATAGTAGAACCACTGCGTCGGCACGTTCGCGGTTGCCCAGTCGAACTTGACGATCGTCGATACCGGGCTTGGCGCATCCGACACCTGCTCCGTCATGCTGCCTTCGAGAACCGACATCACCGTTGACAGCGTGCGCGCGGTGCCAGCCTCCGCGGTCGTGGACGCACCACTGACAGAGAATCCTGCCTCAACGTTTAGCCGATAGGACGTGTCGTCGGGGCCGCCGCAGCCGTCTTGATCCTTGTAAGAACTCTCAACGATGCCGAGCACGTAGTGCGTTTGCACTTTCTCCGCGCCGAGATTCTGCAACAGGTCCAGCGACGACTGCGTCTGCGAGAGATAGAGCGCACCGATCCGCCGCTTGATCGGCATCTGTTGGTTGTGGCTGTTCGAGCCCTCGCCCGGCGGCGGGCAGCCCTGCGGCTGGATGACCTGGGCGTCGTCCTGGTTGACGTGCGAAGCCTCGATGTATTGGCCGAGATCGCGGCCTGTCGCACCCCAGCCATGAAAGATCTCCGTCGCCCCATACGCCCCGCCCATCGTCAATTTTGCGGTCGTATCCATGTACGCGCCGCTCTGCGCGGCGTAGGGCATCAGCGCCTCAAGCGTGTAGAGCGACCCGACATTGGCGTTGATCACGGTACCGCCGAGCATCAAGTCCCAACTTGCGGCGTAGAACCCCAAGTACCCACGCATAACCAGCGACTTGCCGTAAATCTTATCGACGGCAAGCGTCACGGTGAGCGCGGGGTTGCCGAACGTCAGCCGGAGCTGGGCCTTGAGCGCATCCGGCACGTCGCCGGTGAACGTGCTCGTCGTGGAGGTCCAATAGGGTAGGGAGGCCTGCCGCAAGTTCGGCCCGGTGTAGGGTTGAATCGTCGCCCCGCCCGCGAGGTCTGTGATCGAGGCATTCGGCATATTCGTGCGGATATGCGTCAGCAGATTCGTCGCATAGGTTTGGATCGTGGAGCGGATGCCCGTGCGGTTGAACCCGCGCGCCCGCGGCGTGCCGTTCGTCGTGTCAGTGGTCGAGCCGGTGTTCGCCGTGGCGAGCAGCGTGCCGACGTTCAGCCCCATGATCGTATCGACATTGACGCCGCTGACCCAGGTGCTCGGCTTCATCCCCGGATCGAAGTGGTACCAACTGCCGCCGACCGTGACCTTCGCCCACATATGCATCAGCGTGACGGAGTTGATCACGCTGCCTGTGGCGCTCACCGTCGCCGGAATGCCGCCATTGCCGAGCAGCTTCGTCGCAAGCGCGGCATCGGAAACCCCGAACCGCGCCGTGAACTCCGCCCCCGTCAGCGTGATCGTGCCGAGCTGGTACTCGGCGGTATACCCCGCCGCCCGCGCAAGCTCCACGAACAGCGCCGTCTGATCGAACGGCGTGCCGCGCTTGTCGATCAACGCCCCGCGCGCGCCGCCCTTGAGACCGAACGTCGGCACCATCTCGATCTCGTTGCGCACAAAGCTGTAAATCTGATCGATGTCGCTCTTCAGCGCCTTGGCCGTGCGCACGATCATCGGATCGGCCGGCCCGGACGCGGGGCTCGTGAGCCCCTGCGCGTTGTAATAAGTCTGCGCGTCGCCGGGCGTGACCAGCGGCGCCGAGCCGGTGCGGATCGTGGGCAGCGTCGGCACGGGCTGTGCGTGCACCAAGCTCGTCATCAACCCCACCGACACCGCAAAAGCGGCGGCGCTCTGAGCGGCGATCGTGCCCAACCGGGCGAGGGGGAAGCGTGGCATGGGCAACCTGGCTATGCTGAAACGTTGAGAGGAAGCGCGGACCGGCGCGGGGTCCGCGTAAGCTATTGGTCGGCTTGAACGAGGCAGATGATGCCGGACTGGCTCACGGTCGTGTTCGGTTGGCCCGCGTGCATCTGCACGGTGTCGCCCGCGGTGCGCGCCGCCTGCACGGTCGCCGCATCTGCTGCGGTCAAGTAGAACGTGTGGCCGTTGCAGCCCGCAAACGCCGTGGTGTAGGCGCCGCTCTGTGCGTAGCTCGCCGCCACATACGAAGGCTGCGCGTCCTCCGTGATGCCGCGCATCGAAATCCAATAGAGAAGTTGAGCGGGCGCGGTGGCGAGCACGGCGCACGGCACCAGCGCCAACCCCGCGATTAGCAAGAAGAAAATCCGCATCGTCGTCATGCGAGAACCTCCCGTCAGTTGCGATAAGGAACCACACTGAAACGCAGGAACTAGAGGCACGACAGTGCGCAGTCGTCACGTGCGCGCGATTGAAGAAGTGCGCGCGAACGCGGTGTGTTGTCAATTGTGGTTCGCTCGCAACAAACGAAATTCGCGCAGCACGCGAGTAGCGTCACATGCAACTTTGACTCTCAGTAAAAAACACCGACAGACGCGCGCGATGTCTTCACAGACTTCGAACATGCACATAGAGTGCGCGTCGCGTTCAGATCTGCTTCTGTCATGTGGAGAGCGTCATGCGTTACGCAAAGCCTCCGGTACCGACGTTGCGTTCCTCGTCACAAAGTCCCGTCATGCTTCGCGCCGCCGCGCTCACGGCCGCGTTGTGCGTGACTGCGGGTTCCGCTATCGCGGGCGCGACCTATTCCTACGACGCGCTCGGGCGCATCATCTCCGTGCGCTACGACGACGGAAAGCAGATCGTCTATAAGTACGACGCCGCCGGCAATCGCACGCAGCACGTGGTTTCGGCGACGACCGTGAACCGCCCGCCGGTCGCGGTCGCCGATGCAATCACGCTGACCGAAGATCAACCCTCGGTCACGTTCAATCCACGAACGAACGACACCGACCCGGACGGCAACCCGCTCACGCTATTCAGCGCGATGGGCGGCGGCTATGGCACCAGTGCGCTCTCCGGCGGCAACTCGACCGTCACCTATTCAAGCACCCACAAGCGCAACGCGATCGACAAGTTCGTCTACACGATCAACGACGGGCAAGACATGGAAGCCTCGGGTGAGGTGACGGTGACGCTCGCCAACCTGAACCCGACGGTGGTCAACGACAGCCCCACGACGGCAAAGAACGTCCCCCTAAACTTCGACCCGCGCACGAACGACAGCGACCCCGGCGGCGATGCGTTCACAATCACTGCCAAATCCACCCCCGCGCACGGTACGGTCACGATCGGCAGCGGCGGCACGTCGCTGAACTACACGCCGACGACAAACTATGCGGGTCCCGACAGCTTCACCTACACCGTCACCGACGTGGACGGCGGCGCTTCGACCGGGACCGTCAGCGTGACGGTCACGCACGGCATCAACCCGCCCAACGCCATCGACGATAACTCGGGCGTCATGGGCGGCCAGACGCGCACATTCGATCCGCGCTTGAACGACACCGACGACGGCGGCGCCGTCACGATCACCGCCAAGACGAATGGCGCGCACGGCACCGTGACGATCGGCGGCGGCGGCACCAGCCTCGCCTACGCCGCCCAAACCGGTTGGACCGGCACGGATACGTTCACCTACACGATCACCGACGGCGACGGCATGACCGACACCGCCACTGTGTCGATGAGCGTCTCCGCCACCAACCGCGCCCCCACCGCCGTCGCCGACTCGATCGCCTACAACGGCACCTGGGTGATGGGGCAGTCGACACCGTTCAAACCTTCGATCACGATCGACCCGCGCTGGAACGACACCGACCCCGACGGCCACACGCTCACGGTAACCGCAAAAACGAACGGCACGCTTGGCGGGGTCGCTAAGAACGGCAACATCTTGACTTGGACGAAGACGACAAATGTGTTCGGACCTATCGAGTTCACCGACGCATTCACCTACACGATCTCCGACGGTAACGGCGGCACCTCCGTCGGCACCGTCAACGTGACGGTGACAATCAGCTGCGTGGACGGACCGCAACAATGCGGGGATTGAGCGATGTCGCGACGACGCTAACGGCCGCACTCGCGCGCGCGAAGGCCGCCTGGGCGGGGCTTACCCCCCGCACACGCTGGGCTTCACTCGGAGCTGCGGGCGTCGCCGCCCTCACGCTTGTCTCTGTGCTCGTATTCTCCGGCCGCCCCTGCGCCGAGCGCGCGGACATCGAAGCCCGCGTCGCCGCGCTTGCCGCCACCAACCAAGCCGACGCCGCGTCAGGCAAAATCACGATCTCCCAGCTCGCCGAGCGCACCAAAAAACTCAACGCCGCCGCCACCGCGTTCGAGACCAGCAAAGACCCCGACGCGTTCTGCGAATCCCTCGACGGCCTCGACGAAGCTTTCAAGCGACCCTTCTGAGTGGCGCTAACGGCGGGATGCAGATCAGCCGGCGCTGAGTCTTGGGCCTGAGTCTTGAGCGCGAGTCTTGGGCTAGTGTCTTGCGCCTGAGTCTTGGGCCAGAGTCTTGGGTCCGAGGCTTGAGCCAGTGTCTTGCGCCTGAGTCTTGCGCCGGATCCGCACCTATCAGAACATCAATATAACTGATGCGACGAAATGACCGATTGAATCGTTCGGCGATTTCGGCGATGTTCGGCGCCACATCGTTCCAAATTCCCGACATACGCCCGCAGCACTTCACCCCTCGCCCGCTTGCGGGAGAGGGGCCGGGGGTGAGGGGGTGTCAGCGCCCCAACATCGTAACAACAACGACCAATGGGTGACGGTCAGAGCATTCGTGCAGCACGCCGGCTGCGTCAGCAGGAGACAAATCTCGAAGCCGAGCTTGATTGAGATTCCCTCACCCCCGGCCCCTCTCCCGCGAGCGGGCGAGGGGGCACGGTCCAAAAAGCTGGCCGCCAGCCGCTCGATCAAAGCTTATTTAGGGGACACGACACAATCTCCGCCGCCCGTTAGCCCCCGGCGAAGTCAAGCAACGCTCATCAACGTCGCCGGACAGCAATTCCGCAGCACCTTCAACAACTTATCGCAAACGCACCACCGCGATCCCGGACACCGACCCCTGTACGCCTTGTCCGGCTTGCCCTCCGGCCGCCATCGCGCCGACGGGGCAGGGGCGCGCCCGCTAGTACGCGGCCGTCACCCCCACAGTCACCTGCGTCCGCGCGAAATCGCCCGCGAAGTTCGACGCGCCCATCAGATGCGCGACCTCCGCCTCAAGCCTGAAATGCGGCGCGAAGGCCCACGCTGCGCCGAGGCTTAAGCTCGTGAACGTCTCGTCCCGCTGCCCGCGGTCGCTCGTTTCGTACGCACCCTCCGCAAACACGATCAAGGTGCGAAGCGGCTCGGCCTCCGCCCGCACGCGAAACGCGTCGCTCGCGGCCGGCACCGCGAAGGTCACGCCGCCCGCTTGTTCGGCCTCTGCCGAAAACCCGCGCTCCGCCTCGAAGGTCAGCGTCAGCAGCTCATGCGCAAACCAGCGAAAGCGCGCGCCATAGACGAACCCCGACGCCGACGCGCCGTCCGCAAACGTTTGCTCGGCAACGCCTGCGCGCACCTCGCCCACGATCAGCCGCGTGATTTCAAAGCGCCCGCCCACAACGGCGCGCCACGTGTCGCTGCCCGCGGCCTGCGCATCGTAGCGCTGCAAATCTCCACCCGCCTCAACGAACACGTCGTAAGCGGGCGAGAACGCATAACTACCCCGGGCGCGATAGGCGTACTCAAAGCCCGTGCGCGCCTCAGGTTCGACCGTCGCCCCCGATTGCGTGCGCTGCCGCTCCGCCGCCACGCGATCCGCCCGCGCCGACGCCGCAAAGGTCAACGCACCCGCGCGGTATTCCGCCTCAAGCTGAAGCGGCACATGCGTCACCTGCGCCGGCGTCTCGAACGCTTCGAACACACCGTCCACGACGATCCCGTTGTTGCGCGGACGCTCGACTTCTTCGGCATAGGCTGCCGACGCGCGCAACGTCAGATGCGAAAGTTCGACGCTAAGCCCGCCACGCAGCGCTCCGCTAAAGTTGTCGTATGACGGCGCGTTCGGATACCACCGCTGCGCCGCTGCGGCGCCAAGCTCGATCGTGTAGATCCCGCTGCGACGCCGTGCGTCCACAGTCCCGCGCAAGCCAAGCGCAGCACTCGCCGCCCCGCCTGCACTCTGCGCGACGTTGCCGTCATAACCCGCTTCCACACCAAATGACGGTCGAACCTCGAAGCCCGCGACCGCAATCCCTGCCGTTTGGTGCAGCGCCTCAAACCGCTCGCGCACCGCCACCGGATCGGGCCCCGCATGCGCAACGCGCGCGCCAAGCGCAAGCGCCGCCGCCATGACAATCGGTGTACGAAATTGATGAGCGGGTTGAGGAAACACCCGCAACTTCAACCAATACGCCATTAATAGCGCGTTAAGCGGCGCCCACTATCGTCGAGCACCATGATCACCGCGCGCCATCTCTGCGTCGTCTTGACGGCGTTCTTGCTCGCCGCCTGTGCCGCGGGCGGCATTGCCACCACCCAACCGAAAGACCCGGCCGAGCGTGCGCTCACCGCCACCGCGCCCAACGCCTATCGCCTTGCAAGCGGCGATCAGGTGAAAGTTTCCGTCTTCGAACTCGAAGCCAAGACAACCGATCACACGATCGACGAAACCGGCATGATCACGGTGCCGCCGCTGGCGCCCATCGCCGTCGCGAAACTGACCACGGCCGAAGCTGCCGCAAAACTCACCCAAGCCTTCGTCGAGGCGGGCCTCTTCAAAGACGCCCGCGTCGCCGTCGATGTGCTCGCCTACGGCAAGTTCTACGTGCTGGGCGAAGTGGGCGAGCCGGGCGAATTCGCCTACCGCCCAGGCATGTCGCTCTTCGCCGCCCTGGCCAACGCCGGCGGCCACACCTACCGCGCCTCGAAGGGGCGCGTCTTCATCCGCCGCGCCGGCGAGCCGCTCGAAACGGAGTACGAGATCACCTCCGATCTCGCTATACTGCCGGGCGATGTCATCCGCGTCCCTGAAATCAGCCTCTGAGCTGCGGCGATCGCCCGCGCCATGATTGTCACCACCTCCTGGGACGACGGCTACCCCGCCGACGCGAAGATCGCCGAACTACTGGCCAAGCACGGCGCGAAGGGCACGTTCTACGTTCCCGATCGTAACGCAGAAGGCCGCCCCGTCATGACGCCGGGCGAGGTCGAGCGTCTTGCCCGCACATTCGAAATCGGTGGCCACAGCATCGACCACATCGTGCTAACGGCATTGGATCCGGCCGAACTTGCCCGCCAAATCACCACCAACAAGCATTCGCTCGAACGCGCGACCGGCACACCCCTCCATGGCTTCTGCTACGTGCGTGGCCGCTACAACGCCGCCGTCAAAGCAGCGGTCCGCAACGCGGGCTACACCTACGCGCGCACGGTCGAAAGCTTCCACACAAAGCTTAAGGCCGACCCGTTCGATATGCCGGTCACCCTGCAGTTCTACCCGCACGCGCGCGCAACCTACGCCCGCAACTTCGCCAAGGCCCCGCACCCCGCTCGCGCCAAAGCCTTCGCTGCCGCGCTCCGCGCGCCGGATCTCGAAGCACGCATCGCGGCGTGCGCCGATGCGTGCCGCCGAACGAACGGCATCCTCCATCTCTGGGGCCATTCCTGGGAGCTTGAGGAGCGCAATCTCTGGCAACTCCTCGACGACACGCTAGAGCGCTTGGCCGGGATGCCGAACGTCCGCTTCCTCACGAACCATGAAACCGTGACGTACGCGCCTCAGCTCTGAACGCTCGCGCTGTTCTGGTGCCGGTACCACAGGTTCAAGATCACGCCGTAATAGAAGTAGTAGGGAATGGCGACGAACGGCTTCTCGAAGGCGTCTTCGCCCATGGCCGAAAGCCAGAGCAACAAGAAGAACACGCCCAGCACATAGACGAACTCGGCCACGCGCCCAAAGCCCGCCATGCTATAGGCACGCAGCGTCTTGACCCCGATCCACGCCAACGCCGCGTGCAGCCAGATGTAGCTGATCAGCCCGACGAACCCGAGCCGCCCCAGCGCCGACACCAGCGAGTTGTGCGGCTCGCGCACCGCGGCATCGATCGACGTATCGTTCGCAAGTCCGACCAGCGATATGCCGTAGCCCAACCCGAACATCGTACGCGTCCACGTCGCTGTGACGTTTTCCCAGATGGCGCCCCACCAGTCGATGCGCTGTCCGACGCCACCCGCCGCCCCGCGCAATGCCTCGTCGCCGCCATAGTTGTCGGCCCCCGCACCGGTGATCGCCAGGAAGTGTTCGACGTAGAACGACAGCGATACGTTCTCGCTGATGCGCCCCGGTATCGGAACGCCAAGCGCCAGGATCAGAACGAAGACGCCGGCTGCCGCTGCCATCGGCGCGAACAATGTCGAAAGCCGCCCGCGCTGCGTGAACGCCAGGATGGCGAACATCAGCAAGATCTGCAGATAGATCAGGCGCGCCTGAAACAGCGCCGCCACGAATACGAAGATCAGCCCGCCAAGCCACGCCACGCGGAACCATCCGATCCGTTGGTCGCTGAGCAACAGCCAGAATCCGCCCGCCAATGCCGTGATCGGTGCCAGCTGATAGGTGAAGAAGAGAGGGATCTCACGCATGTTCGCCGAAATGATCACCGGCGACACGGCCAAGATGTATTCGCGGAACGGAAATGTCAGCGCAATGAGAACGCCCGCCATCACCGTCCAACGGAACCAGCGCATGATGAGCGGAATCGCGCCTGGCACGCCGGCCACCACGAACCCAACCCACAAGAACAGCGACTCGACGAGTGCCGTCGCATCGCGCATCGCCCAAAAGCCGTAAGCGCTGAAGCCGATCGCGAGCTGGGTTCCGCCCACCAGCCACCAGATCGCAAGCGGCGCTGCAGGGACCGTGCGCAAGAAAGGCTCGAACCGGTGGGCGTCCAACACAGCGGTCAGAATGAAACCGATGAGCAACAACTCGCCGGTCGGCACCGCGCTGATCGTGCCCGGCGGAACGCGCACGAGCATGAACGCCGCCTCGAGCGTCATGTAGAGCGCCACGATCGACAACGCCGTGTAGAGCCGCAGGCTTTGAAAGGTCATGTCGGCCGTTTGCGCCAGGAAACACCCAAGATCGCCTCAGATTAGCAAAAGCCGAGCCATCGCCCCCCACATCCACCATGACGCAGGTCATTGTGCCGGTCCGCTTTTTGAATGTAACCGTGTCCGCAGCGCAGGGAACGCATGGGGCAAAGCCCAATCATCGCCTGGGAAGAGGTGAAGCTGGCCGATTTTGGCACAGCTCCCTTAATGCTGCGCCATTCGCTGGCCTCCCATCCGATGTTTGCGCGTGAAGCGCTTGCCCGCGTGATCGAAAGCGCCGGCCGCGCTGACTATTATGTCAACACCATGGATCTTGGTTCGCACGACCCGCGAAGCCGCCGCGAAGGCGAGATGGCGGGCCTTTCCGGCGAACAGGTCTTGGAAGCGGTCGCCAAGGGCACGATCTGGATCCTGCTGCTCAACCCGGCGAAAGCCAATCCCGCCTATAACGAGCTGCTGGACGCGATCTACGACGAGATGCACCGCATGGTGCCGGGCTTCCGCACGCGCCTGCACAAGATGACGCTGCTGATTTCTTCGCCCAAGGTGCAGGTCCACTACCACTGCGACATCCCCGGCCAAACGCTCTGGCAGATCGCGGGCACGAAGCAGGTTCGCGTTTATCCGAACCGCCCCCCGTTCCTGAACCAAGCAGCGCTCGAACGTATCGCCCTTGGCGAAGTGCATGAGTTTGGCTTGCCCTACGACCCGGCGTTCGAAAGCGAAGCAAAGGTCTTCGAACTGACCCCGGGCCACATGCTGCACTGGCCGCTGAACGCGCCCCACCGCATCGTCAACGGCGACTGCGTCAACGTCTCGTTCACGACTGAGCATTTTACGACGTCCAACCGCCGGAACTTCATCGTGAACCGCGCCAATGGTGTCCTGCGCAAGCGCCTGGGCGAAAGGCCTCTGTCGCAAGACATTTCCGGCCCCGCCTATTGGGCGAAGTTCGGTGTGGCGGCTGCTCACAAACTGCTGCAGCCGGCCGCCGCAAAGAAGAAGCTGCGCATCGACTTCGCGCTGGACCCCAAGGCCGAGCGTGCGGTCCGCACGATCCCGGCTTATGAGGTGACACCGTGATCGCCGAGGCAGTGACCCACCGTGACCTGGCCTTCCGCGTCGAGTTCCTGCACGCACCCACGGAAATCTATGCGCTGGCGGCCCGCTGGACCGCTCTTGAGCGCTTGAACGTGGATCACGACGCCCCGTTTTTTCAGTCGCACGCTTGGATCAGCCACCTGGCGGCCGCCCGCACCGGTGACGAAGGCTATCGCCAATTCGTCGCCGCCGTTTGGCGCGGCGGCGAAATTCGCTGCATCTGGCCGCTCGCCTTGTTTCGTCGCCAAGGTGCATGGATCGCGGCAAGTCTCGATGCCCCATACGGCCAGTTCGCGGGCGCCCTGTTCGCGGCCAAGCACGACGCCCCACAGTGTATCGCGGCCGTCATAGAAGCGCTGCGCACAACCGCCGACGGCCTGCAAATCGAAGCGGTGACCCGGGGCTCGGTCTTGCACGCGGCGTTGACAACGTGCGGCGCCGCCACCGTGGAAACCGCCCAAGCCGTCATCGTGGATTTGCGCCCCTTTGCGAGCATCAAAGAGTTCGCGCAAACCGTGAACGCCAAAACGCGCAAGAACATGCGCAACCTCACCAACCGCTTGAATCGCGCGCACCGGATCGAGCATGTCGTAACGTTTGATGCCGAGGCAACGACACCGATCCTGCGGCAAACCTACGATGCCCGCGTCGCCTGGCTACACAAGAACGGCCGCACGAGCGCGGCTTTCCGTGACCCCGGCTTCCGCCCCGCCGTGGAGGGCCTGACCAAGGCACCCGGTTTGGAACTCCTCGGCCTTTCTCTCCAGGCGGGCGAGGCCGTCGTAGCGTCCCAGTGGGGTTTCGCGCATGGCGGGCGGTACTACGCCTATATGTCCGCCATGAACGACGTGTTCCACGAGTTCAGCCCCGGCCGGCTCCACCTGGGCATGGTGATCGAGTTCTGCTTCGAACACGGGCTGAAAGTGCTGGAACTCATGCCGCCGGCTGCGGACTACAAGCTAGCTTGGAGCGAGCAGACCAAAGACCTCGACACGCTGCTATTGCACTTCACTCTCAAAGGACGCGCCGTGCTGGGCTTTGCCAATGTTGTCATGCCCGCCGCGCGAAGATTATCGCGATCGCTCCCCGAAGGGCTGCGGCGGCGTTTGGTGCGCCGCCTGAATCGCGATTAGTTTCCTAGCGAATTTTTTTTTGCCAGGTTTGGAACAACTGGGACCATTTGGCGTTTCGTTACGCAGCGTAAGCTAAGTATAGTTGAAGCTACTGGGAATGGGAAAGGAAGCGCCCCCGCTTCCGCCCAATAGGGTAACAAACGATGTCACGGGCAGGATCGGCTGGAATGCCGCACATGTGTGCGCGCTATCCACTTTTCTGTGCGCATTTTGAAGACGCCGCGTCCGGTGGCATGGCCGCTGCAATAGTCGGACTTCGTTGGTTATCGCCGCCCCAGAACGAAGCATCCGCGCCCATGATGTCCCCGAAAGCTCAACAGGTGTTCGCGTGAACATGCGTGTCAAACACAGCATGCCCGAAGCGGACGAGTTCGATCGGCTGCCGGAATTCGGCGCGCCCGAAACGCCTGTATTCGACTTGGGCGCGCTCTGGCGCATCCTTGCCGCGCGCGTGAACGTGATGCTCGTAACGGCCGCGGTGGTGCTCGCGATCGCCACGGCCGCGTGGCTGTTCATCACACCGCTCTTCAGCGCAAGCGCGGTTCTCATGCTCGACCAGCGCAAGAACGCCGTCGCCGACGGCAACGCGGTACTTGGCGGCTTGCCCACCGATCCCACCTCGATTCAAAACCAAGTCCAAATCCTGACCTCGCGCAAGCTCGCGGCGACGGTTGTTCAAAAGCTAAACCTCGACCGCGATGGCGAGTTCGGTACCGCCGGTGCAGCGCCGTCCGCGCCCGGAACGCCCGCGTTCGAGCAAACGATCGATCGCGTGCTGAAGCGCCTGAAGGTTGAGCCCGCCGGTCTGTCGACGTCGATCGCGGTCAGCGTCGGCTCGGTCAAGGCTGAGCGCTCTGCCGAACTCACCAACGCCTGGGTTGACGCGTACATAGACGATCAGCTCACCACGAAGTTCGAAGCGACGCAGAAAGCCGGCGAGTGGTTTGCCATCCGCGCCCGCCAGCTCGCGACCCAAGTCCAGGCCGACGAAGTCGAAGTGCAAACGTACAAGGCCAAGCATGGCATCGTGAACACCGCGGGCGTCGGCGGCTCTCTGATCGATCAGCAAACCGCGAGCGTCAGCACCCAGCTGATCACCGCAAAGGCCGAGCTCGCCCAAAAGCAAGCCGCCCACAATCGCATTGTGCAACTCCAAAGGGCCGGCCGCGCTGCGGACGCCTCCGAAGTCGCGGGCTCGCCGCTCATCGTCCAACTCCGCGCCCAGCAAGCCGAGCTCGAGCGCCAGGCTGCGACGCTCTCAGAGCGCTATCTGGCAAAGCATCCGAAACTGATCGATATCCGCGCCCAAGCCGCCGACACGCGCGCGCGCATCGCCATTGAAGTCCGCCGCATCGTCGAGGGCCTGGCCAACGACGTCGCCGTCGCGCAAGCCAACATCGCCTCATTGGATGCGAGCCTCGGCGCTCTCCAGACGAAGTTCCGCGACGAAGGTAGCGCCGGCGCCAAACTGAAAGCGCTCGAAGCAACCGCCGCTGCCAGCCGCTCTCTTTACGAAGCGATCCTCTCGCGCATGAAGGAAGTGCAGGGTCAAGAAGGCATCGCCACGCCCGACGCGCGGGTCGTCTCGCGCGCCGTAGCGCCGCTGCAGGCCTCGCCGCGTTTCGCATCCATCTTCGGCATCGCGCTTCCCGTCGCCATCGCGCTCGCTCTGTTCCTTGCGTTCATGGCGGAGGGTCTGGATGCGACCTTCCGCACAAGCCAGCAGGTCAGCAAGTTCCTGGGCGCGCCTGCCGTCGCGTCCGTACCGGCGATCAAAGACAGCGCCTTCGCTCTAACCGATCTCACCGTGCGCGAGCCAAACGGCGCCTTCGCGGAGTCCATCCGCGGTCTCTACCTGGCCGTGACCTCGGTCGAAGCCGTACCTCGCACTGTCCTCGTCACCTCGGCGACGCCTGGTGAAGGCAAAACCGTCGTTGCGGTCAACTTGGCGCGCCTCGCAGCCCGGTCGGGCCGCAGGGTTGCGCTTGTCGACGCCGACTTCCGCAAACCCTCTGTCGCAACGGCGATCGGCATCAAGCCCACCGCAGGCGTACTTCAAGCGTTGCGCAACGATCCCGTGGAACGCTGCGCGTCAACCGACCCGCAATCGAGCGTCGCCGTGTTCGCCTGCACCGAGCGCCCAGAGAACCCCGCTGAGCTCGCAGGCTCGAGCGCGATGGAGAAGCTGCTGAGCGACCTGCGCGGCCGCTACGATCTGGTCATCGTGGACTCCGCGCCTTTGAGCCCCGTGCATGACAGCTGGTCGCTGTCGCGCATCGCAGACGCCACGTTGCTGACCGTGCAGGCCGGTCGCACACCGCGCGACGCCGTCGCCGGGGCCATCCGCACGCTACGCGCAATGCGCGCGACGATCGCCGGTGTCGCGCTGAACCGCGCCGAAGGCAGTGAGCGCCACAGCGACTACCTGGTACCTACCCAACCAAAATCCGTGCACACATGAAGCACCTCGACCACAACGACGACGTCCCACCGACGCCCGCGCCGGAAGCGCCGGCACGCGTCAAACTTCAGCTGATCGTGCGCGAGGAAACGCCGCCGCCAACCTCAAGCCACGCGGCCGCTTCGCGCTTCGCGCTCGCCGTCGCGGAATCGCTCATCATTCTTATCGCCGCCGTGATCGCAGACGTCGCGTACCACGCATTCGTACTGGGCAATCCTGGCCACCGGCTCGCAAGCGTCGCGGTCGGCCTACTGACGGCAGCCTTGTTTGCGGGTGCAATCAAGTCCGTCGAGACGAACCAGCGCCTGCGCGACCCAAGCAGCATCGAAGCGCTGCGCGATCTCACTTTCGTATGGATCGGTACCATATTGTCGGTGACGTTCTTCAGCTTCGCGCTGAAAGCGGATGAAATGCTTTCGCGCGGTGCAATGATGTCGTTCATGGCGCTGGGTTACGTAGGTTTGGTCGTTGTTCGCGTGACGCTGCCGCGCCTCTTCGCCAAGCACGTTGCGACCCGCATCAACGGCGACGAGGTTATTGTGATAGGGGTCGAGAACGATCCGCCGACGGTCGCGCTGCTGCGTGAATTGGAAGGCGCGGGCTATTCCGCGCCACGACTCGTCTTGTTTCGTGCCGACTGCGCGCCGCATGAATGGCCGAACGAACTGCGCCGCTCGATGGACAAGGTCATGGCGCTGGCCCACGCGGGCGGGCAAGGCGAAATCTGTATCGCCGGCGGCGCCTTCGGCGAACGCCGTCTATATGAAGTTCTGGCAGGTTTGAAAGTCATCCCACGCGCCGTGCGCGTAATTCCGTCGCCCGCAGTCGAGCAATTCTTGCACTATCCCGTCCGCGGCATCGGCAGCCTGTACTCCGTAGAGCTGCAGCGCGCGCCAATGGACCTGGGCCAGCTGACGGCCAAGCGCGTCCTCGATCTCGGCGCCGCCGCGGCGATCCTCATCCTGATCGCGCCGCTGCTGCTGTTGATCGCGCTGGCGATCAAACTCGACTCGAAGGGTCCGATTCTGTTCCACCAGCGCCGCCTCGGCCTGCGCGGCAAGGCTTTCGAAATCTTCAAATTCCGTACGATGACGGTGACCGAAAACGGTGACGTGGTCACTCAAGCCCAAAAGAACGACCCGCGCGTCACGCGCGTCGGCCGCTGGCTGCGCCGCCTCAGCCTCGACGAGTTTCCGCAGCTTTTGAACGTCATTCGTGGCGAAATGTCGTTGGTCGGCCCGCGCCCGCATGCGCTCGCCCACGACCGCTACTACGGCACTTTGATCGAGAACTACGAAGTCCGCCAACACGTAAAGCCCGGCATGACCGGCTGGGCCCAGGTCAATGGATTGCGCGGCGAAACGAAGGAACTTGAGCAAATGCGCCGCCGCGTCGAAGCCGACGTCTGGTACGCGAAAAACGCCAGCGTCTTTCTCGACATCAAGATCCTGCTGCTGACTTTTGTCGAAGTCTTCCGCCAGAGAAACGCCCACTAGCGGTATAAACTCCGGCAGCCGATTCTCCAGAACTCAACGGAAGACCAGAATGACGAAGCGTCCAGATTCTAAGGTTGCGCTCATCACCGGCGTGACCGGCCAAGACGGTGCGTACCTGGCGGAGCTGTTGCTCGAAAAGGGCTACACTGTCCACGGCATCAAGCGCCGCTCGTCCTCGTTCAACACCGGCCGCATTGAGCACCTATATCAAGACCCGCACGTCGAGAACCAACGCTTCATCCTGCATCACGGCGACATGACGGATGCGACGAACTTGATCCGCATCGTGCAGCAAACGCAACCCGATGAGATTTACAATCTCGCCGCCCAATCGCACGTTCAGGTCAGCTTCGAAACCGCGGAATACACGGCGAACGCTGACGGTATCGGTCCGCTGCGTCTGCTCGAAGCAATACGCTTGCTTGGCCTCACCAACAAGACGCGCTTCTACCAAGCCTCAACCTCGGAGCTTTACGGCAAAGTCCACGAGACCCCACAAAGCGAGACGACGCCGTTCTATCCGCGTAGTCCGTATGCGGCCGCCAAGCTCTACGCCTACTGGATCATCGTGAACTACCGCGAGGCGTACGGTATGCACGCGTCGAACGGCATCTTGTTCAACCACGAAAGTCCGATCCGTGGCGAAACGTTCGTGACGCGCAAGGTTACGCGCGCCGTCGCCGCCATCAAAGCGGGCCTGCAAGACAAACTCTATCTGGGCAACATCGACGCCAAACGCGACTGGGGTCACGCCCGCGAATACGTTCGCGGCATGTGGCTGATGCTGCAGCAGGAAAAGCCCGACGACTACGTACTCGCGACCGGCCAAACGCGCTCCGTGCGCGAGTTCGTCGAGCGCGCGTTCGCAGAGGCCGGCATGCGCATCGAATGGAGCGGGCAGGGCGCCCAAGAAAAAGGCCGCGATGCTAAGACCGGTCGCGTCCTTATTGAAATCGACCCGCGGTACTTTCGCCCGACCGAGGTGGACCTGCTCTTGGGCGATCCGTCCAAGGCCCACCGAGTGCTCGGGTGGAAGCACGAAGCCACGTTCGAACAACTCGTTGTCGAAATGGTGCGCGAAGACATGAAGGCCATCGCGAAACATGACGCCTAAGTTCGACCTCGCGGGCAAACGCGTCCTCGTCGCCGGCCACAACGGCATGGTCGGTGCCGGCATCGTGCGCGCGCTTAAGAGCGAACGCTGCGAGATCGTCACAGCCGACCGCGCCCGCGTAGACCTTAAGGACCAAGCCGCCACCCGCGCCTGGATCGATGCCACGAAGCCCGACGCCGTTTTCCTGGCAGCGGCCAAAGTCGGCGGCATTCTTGCGAACGACACCTATCCGGCAGACTTTCTCTACGACAACCTGCTGATCGAAGCGAACCTCATTGAAGCAGCCCATCGCGCGAAGGTTTCAAAGCTTCTGTTCCTCGGCTCAAGCTGCATCTATCCAAAGTTCGCGCCACAGCCGATCACCGAAGATGCCTTGCTCACGGGCCCGCTTGAACCCACGAACGAGTGGTACGCGATCGCCAAGATCGCGGGCATCAAGCTCTGCCAGGCCTACCGCAAGCAACACGGCGCCGACTTCATCTCCGCCATGCCGACGAACCTCTACGGCCCCGGCGACAACTTCGACCTTCAATCAAGCCACGTGATCCCCGCACTCATGCGCAAAGCGCACGAGGCGAAAGCCGCGAACGCGCCCACGATGACCATCTGGGGCACCGGCACACCACGCCGCGAATTCCTGCACGTCGACGATTGCGCCGCCGCTCTCGTTCACTTGATGAAATCCTACTCCGGCGACAGTCACGTGAACGTCGGCGCCGGCGATGACGTGACGATCTTGGAGCTCACCCAAACCGTAGCAGACGTCGTGGGCTACAAGGGTAACATCGAGCGCGACCTCGCCAAACCAGACGGCACGCCGCGCAAACTGATGGACTCAAGCAAGTTGCGGAGCCTTGGCTGGTCCCCAAAAATTGCTCTACGCGACGGCCTGGCCTCGACCTACACCTGGTTCCTGAACAACAAAGCCCGCGGATGACAGGCACCATCGATATCGTCGGCGGCCCGGTGAGTGCGATCGATATGCCGACCGCGATCGAGCGCCTTGCGGGTTGGATCGGCAAACCGCAAAGCCAATACGTCTGCGTCGCCGACGTGCACAGTATCATGCTGACCCGCACGAACCCGCTCCACATGGCAAGCATGCGCGGCGCCGCGATGGTGACGCCAGATGGCATGCCGCTGGTGTGGACCGGTCGCGCCCTTGGCCACAAATCGATGGCCCGCGTCTGCGGTCCCGACCTTCTCTCCGAAGTGTGCTCCGCGTCTCAATCTCGCGGCTGGCGTCACTACTTCTATGGCGGCGCCGAAGGCGTGGTCGATCAGCTGCAAGCAGCGCTGAAGATGCGCTACCCGAATCTCAACATCGTCGGCACCTACGCGCCGCCGTTCCGTCCGCTGACAGACGCCGAAGACGCCGAGGTCGTGCGAAAGATATTGGACGCCGAGACCGACATTCTCTGGGTCGGTCTCGGCTGCCCGAAACAAGAAAGGTGGATGGCCGAGCACGTCGCCCGCCTTCCAGGCGTGACGCTCATCGGCATTGGCGCTGCCTTCGACTTCCACACCGGCAGGGTGGAGCGCGCGCCGGTCTGGATGCAGAAGAACGGCCTAGAATGGTTGCACCGACTCATCTCTGAACCCAAACGCCTGTGGCGCCGTTACCTCGTTCTTGCCCCTCGCTTTGCGTTCCTCGCGGGCTACCAGGTTCTCAAGCGCCGCCTAACGCCAGGCTGACGCTTAGAGTTAAGCTGCACGACACTTGCCAAGTATGCGCCCAAGCCCGTAACTCGCGCTGATCGGGAGGGTTGCGTTTGCCGAGGGTGTCGTCCCCAGCCGCTATTGGCGTCGTCGTGCTGCTGTTGGCCATTGTGCTACCGGTCGCGACGGTGCTCGCCTTCGTCGGCGCGGACACGCAAGGCCTCTGGGCACACCTTGCCCGCACCGTGCTCGATCGCTACGTCCTAAATACGATCGCTTTGGTCGTGGGCGTCGCCACTCTCTCGGCCGTAGCTGGGGTTGGGACCGCGTGGCTCGTCACCATGTATGAGTTTCCGTTCCGCCGCGTCTTGGAGTTCGCGCTCGTACTGCCGCTGGCGATGCCCGCCTACATCTTGGCCTATGCGTACACCGATCTGTTGCAAGTCACGGGCTCGGTTCAAACCGCGCTACGCGACGCCACCGGCTGGGGTGTACGCGACTATTGGTTTCCAAACGTCAGATCGCTCGGCGGTGCAATCTTCGTGCTGAGCGCTGCGCTCTATCCCTACGTCTACCTGATCAGCCGTGCCGCGTTTCTCGAGCAATCCGCGTCGGCCGTCGAAGTCGCGCGAACCTTAGGTCTGTCGCGCACGCAATCCTTCATCCGGATTGCCGTCCCGATGGCGCGCCCAGCAATCGTTGCGGGAACGATGCTGATTGCCATGGAAACGCTCGCCGATTTCGGCGCCGTGAAGTACTTCGACCTCGAGGTGATGACGACGGGAATCTACCGCGCCTGGTTTGCCTATGGAAACCCTGCCGCCGCAGCACAACTCGCCTCGTTACTGCTCGTTGCCGTCTTCGCCGTCGTGACCCTCGAGCAGGCAAGCCGCGGCGCTCGCCGCTACGCCGCTCAAGGATCGACCGCGCGCGAGGTCACGCGCTCGCGGCTTACCCCTCTAAACGCTGCCGCAGCGACGGCACTATGCGCCTTGCCGTTCGTCTGCGGCTTTGCGGTGCCCGCGGTAGTGCTCGTTGCCATGTCGATCGACGCCGGCGGGGAGATCAATGCCACGCGCCTCGCAACCCTTACCGCGAACACGGCCGCCCTTGCGGTCGTCGCTGCAACGATCGCGGTCGCACTGGCGGCGTTGGTCTCCTATGCGTCGGGCCGCACCGCATCGCTGGCACGACAACTGGCCCGGTTCGCCTATCTTGGCTACGCAACCCCCGGCGTTATCGCGGGCGTCGGCCTTTTGATCGTGGCAGGTGGGGCGGATGCGCTGCTCCGATCTGGCGCAGGTGTCCAAGGGCTGGTGCTCTCCGGATCGTTCGCCGTGCTCGTCTATGCGTATATCGTCCGCTTCTTCGCCGTTGCGCACGGGCCCATTGATGCGGCCTACGCGAAGCTCGGCCCGCGTTACGGCGAAGCCGCGCGCACGCTGGGCCACAAACCGGCGGCCGTGTTCTGGCGCATCGACGCGCCGCTGATGCAAGGAACGGTGCTCGCTGCCGCCGCCCTCGTGTTCGTTGACGTGATGAAAGAACTGCCCGCCACGATGATCTTGCGACCCTTCAACTTCGACACGCTGGCAACCGAAGCCTTCCAGCTCGCGACCACCGAACGGCTGGACCAAGCGGCAGTTCCCTCGCTCACAATTGCCGCAGCGGGTCTCATCCCAGTTGTCCTGCTCTGTCTCGGCATGCGCCGCGCACGGCACGGCGCCATCGAGGTGCAACCATGACGGCGCTGAAGTTCGAGAGGGTAGGGCACAGCTACGGCACGCGTACGGCGCTCCGCGACTTCACGTTGGCGACTGGCGACGGCGAGATCGTGAGCCTGCTTGGCCCGTCCGGCAGCGGCAAGACAACGGCACTTAGGATTGCGGCCGGCCTCGAATCCCCACAATCCGGCACCGTGCACGTCGGCGAAAAGCTTGTGAACGGAGCGGGCGTCTACATCCCGCCGGAAGCGCGCGACGTCGGCTTGCTGTTCCAAGATTTGGCGCTGTTCCCGCACATGACGATCGCCGAGAACGTCGCGTTCGGCCTGCGTACCGCCGGGCGCGAACGCCGCACTCGCGCTGGCGAGTTGCTGGATCTCGTCGGACTCGCCGGTCAGGGCAACGTATTTCCGCACCAGCTCTCCGGTGGTCAACAACAGCGCGTGGCTCTCGCTCGCGCGCTAGCGCCCTCGCCGCGAGTCTTGTTGCTCGACGAACCGTTCTCGAGCCTCGATGTGGTGCTTCGCCAGCAGATGCGCCGCGAGATGGTGAGCTTGCTGAAGCAGCTTGGCACGTCCGTCCTGTTCGTGACCCACGACCCGGAAGAGGCGCTCTACATGTCCGACCGCGTGGCGGTCATGCGCGACGGCGCGATTCTCCAAGTTGCACCGCCCGAAACGCTTTATCTGGCGCCGGTCGACCGCTTCGTCGCCTCGTTCTTCGGGCACATCAACATCATTCCCGCTGGCGTGGCCGACGGCCAAGCCGTGACGCCCTTCGGCGCCATAGACGCGAAGGGCTTAAGCGGCGACATTGACGTTCTGGTCCGCGCGGAAGGCCTCATCGTTGCGCCCGGCGGCTCTCACGCTGCCGTCCGCTCCGCGCGCATACTGGGTGCGTCCATGCTGCTTGAGCTTGATCCCGTCCCGTCAACCGGGCTCAGCGGTGTTCTGACCGCTCGCGCCGCTGTCGGCTCGCATCCCGCGGTGGGCGAGCGCGTATCGCTTGCGCTCGACCCCAGGCTCTCGTTTGCGTTCGCGCGCTGACTACTTCCAGCCCACTTCGTCCATGATGCGCGCGGCCTCGACGCTGTTCTTGGCGAACGCCGTCGCGTTGATCTGATCTTGCTTGAACGCACCGAACGCGGCCAGCACCGGATGCGGCGCTACGTTCGGATTGGCCGGAAACTCCAAGCTGCCGTTTGTGAACAGGCGCTGCGCCTCTGGCGACAACAGAAACTCGATCAGTTTGATCGCATTCGCCTTGTTCGGCGCATTCTTCGTGATCGCCGCACCGCTGACGTTCACGTGCGTGCCGCGATCGCCTTGGTTGGGAAACGCAACGCCGAGCTTCGCGACAATCGCGCGATCCTCGGCTTTCGCTGAAGCCGCAAGCCGCGCGAAATAGTAGCTGTTGGAAATCGCAACATCGCCCACACCGGCTGCGACCGCTTTGATCTGATCGATGTCGCCGCCTTCCGGCGGGCGCGCGAGGTTCGCGACGATCCCTTTCGCCCAAGCGCGCGTTTTGTCTGTGCCATGCGCTGCGATGAGCGAGCCGACAAGCCCCAGATTGTAGATGTTCGTGCCGCTGCGGGCGAGCACCTTGCCCTTCAGCTTTGGATCGGCGAGCGCTTCATAGGTCGCGATGTCCGCCAGCTTCGCGCGATCCTTGTGATAGACGAGCACGCGCGCCCGCACGGCCGCGCCATACCAATAGCCGTCCGGGTGACGAAGATGCGCTGGCACGATCTTATCAAGCGAAGCGATCTTGACCGGTTGAAGCAGTCCGGCATTCACCGCAAGCGCCAGCCGCCCGGCATCGACGGTGATGAGCACATCGGCCGGCGACCCCGCACCTTCGCTCTTTAATCGTTGGACGAGTTGGTCGTGCTCGGCCTCGACGACATTGACTGTCACGCCGGTCGCTTTCGTGAACGCGTCCCAAAGTTGCTGATCGCTGCCGTAATGACGTGCGCTGTAGACATTGACCTCGTCGGCTTGCGCGGTCAGCGCGAGCGCGCACGCAATGGCGCCGGAGATAAGGAAACGGAGCACGGGGAGCCTTTCTAAGAATGATTATCAATTGCAAAGATAGCCATTCGCTGTGGCGGCTTCAAGCCTGACGGAACAGCGGCAAATGCGCAGGGTCGGGATATGTCTCCCGCCGATGCGTCACGGCCGCTTGAGCTCCAATTCCACCCGAGGCGCGCAGCGCCCGAGCGAGCGCGCGCGCAAATAGCGGATGCAAATCCTGTGTGCTAGTGGGTGCAACATGATTGATCCGATCGCGGTCGAACCCGGTTACCGCCACGTCGCCAAGCTGGCAACGCCGGGCCAGCTACTCACAGCAGGTTCGTCCCGCCTGAAGTGGTACGACATCGCCCGCCACGATACGCCCATAACTGCCGCTGTCCGCGATCTGGCGCGCACGTTCATCACGTCCGAGGCCGCGCGCGGCAACCTCGAACTCGACCGCGATCTCGGCTTCGCCATTCTGCACCGCTGCGGTGCCGGCAATGACTTCTATTTCTTGCCCGTGTGCACTTGGCGCAACGCGAACGAAATGTGGGAGTCCGTCTACTACAAGGACGCAGCAATGAGCGCGTTCGCACCATTCGTCCAATCCGGCCGCCACAAAGGCACGCTCTGCGTCTGGGAACTTGGGCCAGTAATTCACGAGCAAAAGGCTTGGGTACGCTTCCTGCAATCGCCGCGCAGCAGCGCCGACGTCAGCGCCTATCTCGCGTCAGTCTACGAAGGCGAAGTCGCGGGCTAACCGCGCGGGTCAATAAGAAAAAGGCCGGGATCGCTCCCGGCCTTTGGGTTGATCTCGGCGATTTGCCTACACCGAATAGTACATCTGGTACTCGATCGGATGCGGCGTGTGCTCGTAGGCATACACTTCCTGCATCTTGAGTTCGATGTAGCTGTCGATGAAGTCGTCGGAGAAGACGTTGCCGCGCTTCAAGAACGCACGGTTCTTGTCGAGGTGCTCCAGCGCCTCGCGGAGCGAACCGCAAACTTGCGGCACGTCCTTCAGTTCTTCCGGCGGCAGTGCGTAGAGGTCCTTGTCCATCGGCTGGCCCGGATGGATCTTGTTCTGGATGCCGTCGAGACCCGCCATCAACATCGTCGCATAGGCGAGGTACGGGTTCGCACCCGGATCGGGGAAACGGACTTCGATACGCTTCGCCTTCGGACCGGCGCCGAACGGAATGCGGATCGAGGCCGAACGGTTGCGCGACGAATACGCCAGCAACACCGGCGCTTCGAACCCCGGGATCAGGCGCTTGTACGAGTTCGTCAGCGGGTTCGTCAGCGCATTGATCGCCTTGGCGTGCTTGATGATGCCGCCGATATAGTAGAGGCACATCTCGGAGAGGTCGGCATAACCCGAACCGGCGAACAGCGGCTGGCCGCCTTTCCAGATCGACTGGTGCACGTGCATGCCCGAGCCGTTGTCGCCCTTGATCGGCTTCGGCATGAACGTCGCCGACTTGCCGTAAGCGGCCGCGACCTGGTGGATCACGTACTTGTAGATCTGCATGCGGTCCGCAGTCTTCACCAGGGTCGAGTACTTGAACCCGAGCTCATGCTGCGACGGCGCGACTTCGTGATGGTGCTTCTCGGGCTCGATGCCCATGTCGCCCATGATCGAGAGCATCTCGGAACGAATGTCCTGCGCACTGTCGACCGGCGGCACCGGGAAGTACCCGCCTTTCACCGGCGGACGGTGACCCAGATTGCCTTGGTCGTAGCTCTTGCCCGTGTTGTACGGACCTTCCGCCGAGTCGATCTCGACGGAGCACTTGTTCATGCCAACGTCGAACCGCACGTCGTCGAAGAGAAAGAATTCCGCTTCCGGTCCGAACATCGCCGTGTCGCCGATACCGAGCGATTTCATATAGTTCTCAGCCGACTTCGCGATCGAACGCGGGCAGCGGCCATACGGCTGATGCGTGGACGGCTCAAGCACGTCGCAGAACAGCACAAGCGTCTTCTGAGCAAAGAACGGATCGATCACGGCCGAGGACGGATCCGGCAACAGCGTCATGTCCGACTCGTTGATCGCTTTCCAGCCTGCAATCGACGACCCGTCGAACATCGTCCCCGTCTCGAACAGGTCCTTGTCGACAAGCGACAGATCGAAGGTCACGTGCTGCCACTTACCGCGCGGGTCAGTGAAGCGAAGATCGACGAACTTGACCTCTTCGTCTTTGATCTTCTTGAGGACAGTATCAGCGTTAGCCATTCATGTGTCTCCTTGAGAAGCTCGGTTGATTCCTAAATTGCGTCTTGCCCGGTTTCGCCGGTGCGGATGCGGATGACCTCCTCGACGGAGGAAATGAATATCTTGCCGTCGCCGATTCTGCCCGTGCGCGCGGCTTTTTGAATCGCCTCGACGGCGCGGTCGACGAGTTCGTTCGGGAGCACGATCTCAATCTTCACCTTCGGCAGAAAGTCGACCACGTACTCGGCGCCGCGATAGAGTTCGGTGTGCCCCTTCTGGCGACCGAAGCCTTTGGCTTCCGTAACGGTGATGCCTTGCACGCCCACCTCTTGGAGGGCCTCTTTCACTTCGTCGAGTTTGAACGGTTTGATGATCGCTTCGATCTTCTTCATCGCTAGTCCCGCCTCTGCGGAGGGCCGAAATGAGCCCTCAAAACGGGGCGGACCTTAGCGCTTGGGTGCAACCGCGAACATCCGGGATTCTGCTCTGAACCTAGGCAAGTGTGCACAAACTGTGGGCACGATCACCGCGCCTTGCGACCACTTCCGCGCTTTGCCAAGGTGCCGCCGCTTCGCGAGGCACCAAAATGAAGCCGCTGAATCCCACCTTTGCCGGTCTTGGAACGACAATATTCACAGTTATGTCGCAGCTGGCGCAGCAACATGGCGCCATCAACCTCGGCCAGGGCTTTCCGGACACCGATGGCCCCCTCGCGCTCCGCGAGCGGGCGGCACAAGCGCTGATTGAGGGCCCCAACCAGTATCCGCCGATGGTGGGTGTCGAGGCGCTCCGCCAGGCGCTCGCCGCGCACGCCAAGCGCTTCTACGACCTTGCATATGATTGGCGCAGCGAAGTGGTCGTCACCTCCGGCGGCACCGAAGCGCTGACGGCCTCTATCATGGCCCTCGTCAAACCTGGCGACGAAGTGATCCTCTTCGAGCCCGCCTATGACTCCTACCGCCCGATTATCGAAGCCGTGGGCGGCGTGGCGAAATCGATTCCGTTGAAAGCCCCCGGCTGGACGCTCAACGAACAAGCCTTGGCGGCGGCATTCTCGCCGCGGACCAAAGTCGTCCTGCTGAACTCGCCGATGAACCCGGCCGGCAAAGTGTTCTCCCGTGCCGAGCTGGAACTGCTCGCGACGTTCCTCAAGCGCTTCGACGCGCTCGCGATTTGCGATGAGGTCTACGAGCATCTGACGTTTGACGGGTTGAAGCACACCCCGCTTGCGACGTTGCCCGGCATGTACGAGCGCTGCGTCCGCGTCGGCTCAGCCGGCAAGATCTTCTCCCTCACCGGCTGGAAGGTCGGTTGGGTCACAGGCCCCGCCGCTCTCATCGGTGCCGTCTCGAAGGCCCACCAGTTCATCACGTTCACGACCGCAGCCGCGCTCCAGATCGCCGTCGCCCACGGCCTCGACAATTTCGAGAGTTACTACCTCACGCTCGCGAAGGAGCTCGAAGGCAATCGCGACTACCTTTCGAATGCACTCAGCCAACTCGGCTTCGAGCCGCTACTCGCGCAAGGCACGTACTTCCTCACCACCGACATCTCGAAGCTGCGCTTCAACGGCTCTGACGTCGAGTTCTGCAAACACATGACGGAGCATGCGCGGGTCGCAGCGATCCCGCTTTCCGTCTTCTTCAGTGGCGACGCTCCGCAGACGCTCGTGCGCTTTGCCTTCTGCAAGCAGCGCAGCGTTCTGGAGGAGTCGGTGCGCCGCCTGTCCGCACATTTCAAACGCAACTGAGTGACATACATGATCGACGACAACATGCCGGTCTTGATCGGCGGCGGTCAGCTAACCCAGCGCACCGCGCTAGCTGGCAAGTTCGAAGAAAGCCTCGACCCGATGCAGCTGCTGCACGAGGCAACCAGGCGCGCACTCGCAGACACCGGCGCTGGCGACAAGATTCCAGCGCTGATCGACAATATCTCCGTCGTGCGGTTTACCGCCGACTCCTCCGAGGCCGGCCGCCTTCCGATCGGTCAATACTCGAACGCACCGCGGTCGCTGGGCAACCGGATCGGCGCAAAAGCACGGCGCGAGTACTACACCGCAGCTGGCGGCAACACCCCGCAATGGCTTGTCAATCGCACCGCCGAAGAGATTGCACGCGGTGAAACAAAGCTCGCGCTGCTCGCCGGTTCCGAAGACCTCGCAACATTGATCGGCGCACTGAACAAGGGCATCGCGCTCAAATGGGGTGAAGACGCCGGCGGCGAGCCCATCCACATCGGCGACGGTCGCCGCGGCACGAACGACATCGAAAAGGCGCACGCGCTCTACTTCCCGGTGAACGCCTATCCGCTGTTTGAAAACGGCATCCGCGGTCACAAAGGACGCTCGGTGCGCGAGCACCAACTCGCGCTTGGCAAACTCTTCTCGCCGTTCTCCAAAGTTGCAGCGGCAAATCCGCACGCGTGGTTCCCGAAATTCCGCACGCCCGAAGAAATAGCAACGCCTGCAGACAACAACCGTTACGTCGGTTTCCCGTATACAAAATACATGAATGCCATAATCCAGGTGGACATGGCCGCAGCGGTCATCATGACGAACGTCAAGACTGCGCGCGAACTGGGCGTTCCGGCTGAGAAGTGGGTCTACTTGCACGGGTGCGCCGATGCATTGGACATTTGGCACGTCAGCGAGCGCGTGAATTACTATTCTTCACCAGCGATTCGAACGATGGGCCAAAAGGCTTTTGCGATGGCGGGGAAATCAGTCGCCGACATGAGCTTCATCGACCTCTATTCCTGCTTCCCGTCAGCGGTCGAAATCGGCGCGGCAGAACTCGGCATTGCGGAAGACGATCCGCGCGGCCTTACGGTCACGGGCGGTCTTCCGTACTTCGGGGGTGCCGGAAACAATTACGTCATGCACTCGATCGTGACGATGATGGAGAAGGTGCGCTCAAAGCCCGGCAGCTACGGCCTCGTCACGGCGAACGGTTGGTACGTGACGAAGCACTCGCTCGGCATCTACTCGACGACACCGGTCAAGGGGGCGTGGACGCGCGAGGACCCAAAGTCGTACCAACGCGATATCGACGCCATGCCGCACCCGGAAGTCGAAGTGCGACCGGAAGGGGAAGGCACCGTGGAAACGTACACCGTCATGCATGACCGCGCCGGACCGAAGATCGGCATAATTGTCGGCCGCCTCGGCAACGGCAAACGCTTCCTCGCCCACACCGCCAACGACCCAGCGACACTGAACGATCTGATGGAACGCGAAGCGCTCGGCCGGCGAGGCCGCGTGACGCCCGGCGACAAAACCAACCTCATCGTTCTGCAGTAGCCATGGCGCGGCTTTATCTCATCCGGCACGGCGAACCGTCAGGCAGTTGGGGCCAAGCCGACCCCGACCCTGGCCTAACCGACCTCGGCCGCAAGCAAGCCGAGGGTGCTGCCGAGATACTAAGGAAGACGCCGCCGAGGTTGATCGTCTCAAGCCCGCTCAAACGTGCGCGCGAAACCGCGATTCCGTTCGCGCGCGCCATGGGCATGGAGTCGACGATCGCAAACGCCGTTGCCGAGATCCCAACACCCGCATCGATCGCGTTCGAAAAGCGCGCCGACTGGTTGCGTGGTCTCATGACAGGCGAATGGGGCGCCGCCGAACCGGCGCTGCAATCCTGGCGCAACGGCGTTGTCACCTATCTGACGCAGCTCAACGAAGACACGGCGATCTTCTCGCACTTCGTCGCGATCAACGTCGCGCTTGGCGCTGCAATCGGTGACGACCGTGTGGTGTGCTTCAAACCTGCGCACGCATCGATAACAGTGCTCGAAACGAATGGGCCAGCCATCTCCCTCGTGGAGCTTGGCGAGACCGCCGACACCGTCATCAAATAGGAAGGGCGCGATGAGCGACATTCATTGGATGACCGCGACCGAACTCGTCGCGTCCTACCGCAGAAAAGACCTTTCCCCCGTGGACGTCGCCGAATACCTGCTCGGCCGCATCGATGCGCTCGACGCGAAAATCAACGCCATGTGCCTGATCGACGCCGAAGCGACGCTGGCGCAAGCCCGCGCCTCCGAAGAGCGCTGGATGGTGGGTGAGCCGCAAGGTCTGCTCGACGGCGTACCCGTCGCGATTAAAGACCTGGTCGTGTCCAAGGGCTGGCCGACGATGCGCGGCTCGAAAACCGTGGACCCGAACCAACCCGCCGAACACGACGCCCCAAGCGTCGCGCGCCTGCGCGAGCACGGCGCGGTGTTCATCGGCAAAACGACAACGCCCGAGTTCGGCTGGAAGGGCACGAACGACAACCCGCTCACCGGCATCACGCGCAACCCCTGGAACATCACGAAGACGCCGGGCGGCTCCAGCGGCGGCGCAGGTGCCGCGCTCGCCGCAGGTTACTGTCCGCTCGCGATCGGGACCGATGCTGGTGGCTCCATCCGCATCCCGGCAAGCTTCAGCGGCGTCTTCGGCTTGAAGCCGACATTTGGCCGCGTCGCCGCCTGGCCCGCAAGCCCGTTCACAAATCTCGCCCACGTCGGTCCGATGTCGCGCACCGTCGCCGACAGCGCGCTGTTCCTAAATGTCATCTCGGAACCCGACGCGCGCGACTGGTACCAACAACCCTTCGCACAGGTTGATTTCTCCTGGAGCCTCGAAAAGGGTCTGCGCGGCGCAAAGATCGCCTTCTCGCCGCGCTTGGGTTGGGTCGAACGCGTCGATCCCGAAGTCGAGGCAACCGTGGCCGAGGCGGCAAAGCACTTCGCCGAGCTCGGCGCAACGGTCACCAACGCCGACCCGCCCGGCGGCGATCCGTCTTCGTTCTTCAAGACGCTGTACTTCTCAAGCGCCGGCTTTCTCCTCGCCGACTATCCCGAAGAGAAACTTGCGCTGCTGGACCCCAACCTCCGCGCTATTATCGAAGAGTCTCGCTCCATCACCCGCAAAGACTTCCAACTCGCAACGGCGGAACGCGCCGCCTATGGCGCTGGTTTCAAAGCCTTTATGCGCGACTACGACTTCATCGTGACCCCGACGATCGCAGTCCCGCCGTTCAACACGCCGCTCGTCACCCCCTTCGATCCGAACGGCACGATGTGGATGGAGTGGACGCCGTTCACGTACCCCTTCAACCTGACCCAGCAACCAGCAGCCAGCGTCCCCTGCGGTTTCACAGAAGCGGGCCTCCCGATCGGCATCCAAATCGTCGGCCGCCACGGCGACGACGCGCGTGTACTCCAGGCTGCGCACGCGCTGGAGAAGCGACTGAACTTGGCAGATCGTCACCCGCCAGATATGTGACGTCCCATGTGGACGCCCGGCCCTGAGATACTAACCGTCGAGGAAATGAACGAGGTTGATCGCCTCGCGGCGTCTTCCGGCGTGCCTACGCTCACGCTGATGGAGAACGCCGGCCGCAAGGTCGCGAACGAAATCGCGAAGCGCTGGTCGCCGTGCCGCACCACAGTCTTTTGCGGCCCCGGCAACAACGGCGGCGACGGCTACGTCGTCGCGCGGCATCTGCAAGCGCGAGGTTATGAGGTCGAGGTGATCGCGATCGGCGACATCAAATCGCTCAAAGGCGACGCCGCCGCGATGGCAGCCGAGTGGAAGGGCAAGTCGCGACCCTTCAACCCGAGCGAACCGATCCACGGCGGTCTGATCGTCGACGCCATCTTCGGTGCAGGATTGAACCGGGGCCTGTCTCCGGAGCTCAGCCAACTCTTCGAAGACATCCACATGGCCGACGTGCCCGTCGTCGCGATAGACGTGCCAAGCGGCGTTTGCGGCGACAAAGCAAAGTTCATTGGCGACGGCCAACCCTGGACCGCAGCGCTGACCATTACCTTCTACCGCAAGAAGCCCGCGCATGTGCTCTACCCGGGCCGACAACATTGTGGCGAAATTGTTTGCGTGGACATCGGTATTCCCGACGGAATGTTGGACGTCGGCGGCCATCGCGGTGCTTGCGTTGAGAACACTGTGCCCCCGCGCCTAGGCACGCTCGATCCCACCGCACACAAATATCACCGCGGTCACTGTATCGTCGTAAGCGGCCCCGCGAGTGCGACGGGCGCTGCACGTCTGGCCGCGCGCGGCGCGCTACGTACCGGCGCCGGACTGGTCACGGTCGTAGGCGAAGCCTCCGCGCTACCTGTACTCAGCGCGTCGCTGACCTCGATCATGGTGCGCGAGGCCGCCACACCGGCAGCGCTCCAAGCCTTGCTCACAGACAAGCGCTTCAACACCATCGTCATCGGCCCCGGGAACGGCATCGGCCAACCAACCCGCGAGCGCGTGGCCGTGGCGTTGTCGTCTGAGGCCATGACCGTCCTGGACGCTGACGCATTGACCTCGTTCGCAGAAAGCCCGGACGCCCTAATCAAGCTCCTGACCCAGCGCTGCGTCCTGACCCCGCATGAGGGCGAGTTCGAGCGCGTCTTCCCGGGCGTCTTGGCGCAAGCGGCGAACAAGATCGATGCCGCCCGCGTTGCCGCCAAAAGGGCAGGGGCAGTCGTGTTGCTCAAGGGCCCGGACACCGTAATCGCTGACCCTTCCGGTAGGGCCGCCGTCAACACCAACGCCCCAGCCACCCTCGCAACCGCCGGTTCCGGCGATGTCTTGGCCGGAATCATCGCCGGCCTCCTTGCCCAAGGCATGTCCCCGTTCGACGCCGCCCGCCTTGGCGCTTTCCTTCACGGCACGTGCGGCAGACTGGCCGGTCCTGGATTGATCGCCGAAGACCTCGCCGACCTTCTACCCCAGGCGTTGGATGGGTCTTGGAAATCGCGCGTTTCCGCCCATTGAGTTTTGCCACCCCCCTGCTATAGAACCGCCCCTTCGAGACACCACCGGCACCGCCTTTACGTGCTGGCGTCGGATTTCAGGTATCGCACGCTGGCGACTAAAGGCGGGCGTGGCGGAACTGGTAGACGCGCTGGATTTAGGTTCCAGTGACGAAAGTCGTGGGGGTTCAAATCCCTTCGCCCGCACCATCGCGCTCCTGAAACCCGATAGCCGGCGCTTTAAGACGAATGAAACAGGACTAAACGCCCATGCAGATTACCGAAACGGTGAATGACACGCTTCGCCGCGAGTTCCGCATCACCGTCGGCGCGAGCGACCTCGACGCCAAATTGCTCTCGCGCTTGGAGGGCATGAAGGATCAAGTTCAGCTCAAGGGCTTCCGTCCGGGCAAGGTGCCGGTCGCGCATCTGCGCAAGACATTCGGTAAGTCGATGATGGGCGAAATCGTTCAAGAGGCGGTCGCCGAGTACAGCCAAAAGGCCGTGGACGAACGCTCGTTGCGCCCTGCCATGTCCCCGCAAATCAAGCTCGAAAGCGAAGTCGAGCAGGTGATTGCCGGCACTCAAGATCTCATCTTCACAATGGGCATCGATCTGATGCCCGACTTCAAACTCGCGGAACCCTCGACGATCTCGCTGATCCGCCCGCAGACCGACGTCTCCGACGACGACGTGCTGGAATCGCTGAAACGCCTCGCTTCGCAGCAGCGGACCTACGAGCCGAAGGGCGATGGCGCTGAGGCCCAAGACGGCGACCAGCTGGTGATCGATTTCGTCGGCAAGATCGACGGCATCCCGTTCGAGGGTGGTACTGCCGACAACGCCGAACTCGTGATCGGCTCCGGCTCGTTCATCCCGGGCTTCGAAGATCAGCTGAAGGGTGTGAAGGCGGGCGACGCTAAAGTCGTCGCTGTTCAGTTCCCGGCCGAGTATCCGTCCGCGAACCTGGCCGGCAAGTACGCCGACTTCGACGTGACCGTGAAGGAAGTCCGCCGCGGTATCGAAGCCGAAGTGGACGAAACGCTCGCAACCAAGCTGGGTCTCGACAGCCTCGACAAGCTGCGCGACGCCGCCCGCATGCAGCTCGCAAACCAGTTCACCCAAGCCAGCCGTGCTCACTTGAAGCGTGCGCTGCTCGACGCGCTGGATTCGGCGCACAGCTTTGACTTGCCGTCAGGCATGGTCGAGGCGGAGTTCCGTCAAATCTGGGCGCAGGTTGAGAAGGACGTCAAATCCGGCGAGCTTGCCGAGGAAGACAAGACCAAGTCCGAAGACGAGCTGAAGGCCGAATTTCGCTCGATTGCGGAGCGTCGCGTCCGTTTGGGCCTCGTGCTGTCCGAGTTCGGCCGCGTGAATAATGTTCAAATCACCCAGGAAGAGCTGAATCGCGCCGTCGTGATGCAAGCTCGCCAGTACCCGGGCCAGGAGCAGCGGATCATCGAGATCTACCGCAACAACCCGGACGCGCTGGCCCAGCTGCGCGCGCCGATTTTTGAGGACAAGGTCGTCGACTTCCTTTGCGGTCAGGTAAAGATCACGGACAAGCAAGTGAGTCGGGAAGACCTGTTCAAGGATCCCGACGACCTGGCAAAGATATTGAAGGCGAGCTAGCTACTGGAAACGTAGGTCGGCGGATTCGGCGAAGAGCGGGCGGAACGCCCGCGCTCCCAGGGCTAGGGCCTGTTAGTAGAGTTAGGAGATCACGATGAAAGACGTCCGCGAAACCTACGCCAACTACTACATGCCCTTCGTGATCGAACAGACGTCGCGCGGCGAGCGGTCGTACGACATCTATTCGAGGCTCCTGAAGGAGCGCATCGTCTTCGTTTCGGGCCCGATCGAAGACACAATCGCGACCCTCGTGACGGCGCAGCTTCTCTTCCTTGAGGCGGAAAACCCGAAGAAGGAAGTCTCGATGTACATCAACTCGCCGGGCGGGTTGGTGACGGCGGGCCTCGCGATCTACGACACCATGCAATACATCCGCCCACCGGTTGCAACGCTCTGCATCGGCCAGGCTGCTTCTGCTGCATCTTTGCTGCTGTGCGCAGGGGAAAAGGGTCAGCGGTTTGCCCTGCCGAATTCGCGAGTGATGTTGCACCAGCCGTCGGGCGGGGCACAGGGACAGGCCACCGACATCGCCCGTCACGCGAAAGAAATCGTGAAACTAAAGAGACGTTTGAACGAGATCTACGCGAAGCATACCGGCCAAGCCGTTGAAGCGATTGAAAAGGCTCTCGACCGCGACTACTTCCTCACAGCCGACGAGGCCAAGACCTTCGGCCTGATCGACCAGGTGTTCACCAAACGCCCGGCCGGAATGGACATCGGCAAAACCGACTGATTCCCGGGCAGATTGCGCGTTTTCAGGGTTACACCTGCGATTAATGAAATCTTGATCCGTGGCGGCCTAGCATGCTCGAATTGGCGTCGAAGGGCAGCGCGTAGGGGATTCGGCACGCGTTTGGCTCTGTCGGTAGTACGCCCGCGAGCTGGCCAAAACGGCACAGTCCCTGGGCTCTGGAGGGAAGAGGATGAGCAAGAGCGGCAGTGACTCCAAGAACACTCTCTACTGCTCGTTCTGCGGCAAGAGCCAGCACGAAGTGCGCAAGCTCATCGCCGGTCCAACAGTCTTCATCTGCGATGAGTGCGTCGAACTCTGCATGGATATCATCCGTGAAGAGAACAAGACCCAGCTGGTGAAGTCCCGCGATGGTGTCCCCACACCGTCCGACATCCGCAAAGTTTTGGACGACTACGTGATCGGTCAGGACCACGCCAAGAAGGTCCTCTCCGTTGCCGTCCACAATCACTACAAGCGCCTGAACCATCAGGGTAAGACCGGCGAAGTCGAAATCGCAAAATCGAACATCATGCTGATCGGGCCGACTGGCTGCGGCAAGACGCTGCTCGCACAGACGCTCGCCCGCATCCTCGATGTTCCCTTCACGATGGCCGATGCGACGACGCTCACCGAAGCCGGCTACGTCGGCGAGGACGTCGAGAACATCATCCTGAAGCTGCTTCAGTCGGCCGACTACAATGTCGAGCGCGCGCAGCGCGGCATCGTCTACATCGACGAAGTCGACAAGATCAGCCGCAAGTCCGACAACCCGTCGATCACGCGCGACGTGTCCGGCGAAGGCGTGCAGCAAGCGCTCTTGAAAATCATGGAAGGCACGGTTGCCAGCGTCCCGCCGCAAGGCGGCCGCAAGCATCCGCAACAGGAATTCCTGCAGGTCGACACGACCAACATTCTATTCATTTGCGGCGGTGCGTTCGCAGGTCTTGAGCGGATCATCTCCGCGCGCGGCAAGGGCTCGTCGATTGGTTTTGGCGCGCATGTGCAAGCACCGGACGATCGCGGCACGGGTGCGATCCTGCGCGAAATCGAGCCGGAAGACCTTTTGAAGTTCGGTCTGATCCCAGAGTTCGTCGGCCGTCTACCCGTTCTCGCCACGCTCGAGGATTTGGACGTCGAAGCGCTGATCTCGATTCTCACCAAACCGAAGAATGCGTTGGTCAAACAATATCAGCGGTTGTTCGAGATGGAGGGGCTTGCCCTTACGTTCTCCGACGACGCGCTCCGGACCATCTCGCGCAAGGCGATTGCCCGCAAAACGGGCGCTCGCGGCTTGCGTTCCATCATGGAAAACATTCTTCTGGACACTATGTATGATCTTCCGGGGATGCGTGGCATCACCGAGGTGGTCATCAACGGTGAAGTGGCCGAAGGGCGGGCGCGTCCTCTGCTTATCTACGCTGACAAGCGTGGTGAAGCCTCGTCCGCAGCGTCTTAAGGGTACGGGCTTCAAACCCTATCCTGCTGCGCATTCTTACAGGCCCCTTGAAGGGAGGAGTTCTCGCCTCCACTTCATTCCGTCGTTTAGGATTATTGCGTTCGCCGACTCGTGCTCATTTGGGCCGCGCCGGCACCGCCGGAACTAATGAAAGGCAGGTAGAGCATGTCAGGATCAAAAGACGAAACCGCCACGAAACCGGTCGGCGTTTTCCCGGTCTTGCCGCTCCGTGACATCGTCGTATTCCCGCACAAGATCGTGCCGCTCTTCGTCGGCCGCGAAAAATCCGTGCGCGCACTGGAGGACGTGGGCCTTGAGGAGAAGCAGATTCTCCTCGTAACTCAAAAGAACCCGGCCCAGGACGAGCCCGGCGAAGACGACATCTACACCGTCGGCACGCTGGCGTCAGTCGTGCAGCTGTTGAAGTTGCCCGACCAAACGGTGCGCGTGCTCGTCGAAGGCAAGCAGCGCGCCCGCATTCGCCGGTTTCTTCCAAACGCGAACTTCTTTCAGGTCGAAGCCGAACTGCTGCCCGATGATTTGGCAGACCCGCGTGAGGTCGAAGGTCTCGCGCGTTCCGCTGCCTCGCAGTTCGAGGCCTACCTCAAACTGAACCGCAAGATCCCGCCGGAATCGCAGTCGGAAGTCTCCCAGATCACCGACCCGTCGAAACTGGCCGACGTGATCGCCTCGCACATCACGGTCAAGATCGCCGATAAGCAGGCGCTCCTTGAGACGCTGCCTGTGGGCGAGCGCTTGGAGAAGGTCTTTGGCTTCATGGAAGGCGAAATGTCCGTCCTCCAGGTCGAGCGCAAGATCCGCACGCGCGTGAAGCGTCAAATGGAGAAGACGCAGCGCGAGTACTATTTGAACGAACAGCTGAAGGCGATTCAAAAGGAGCTGGGCGAGGGCGAAGAACAGCGCGACGAACTCGGCGAACTCGAAGATCGTATCAAGAAAACGAAGCTGTCGAAGGAAGCCAACGACAAGGCGATGGCCGAGCTGCGCAAGCTCCGGCAAATGTCACCGATGTCGGCGGAAGCGACCGTCGTTCGCAACTACCTGGACTGGATTCTCTCGCTCCCCTGGGGCAAGAAGAGCAAGGTCAAGCGCGACATCGACGAGGCCGAAAAAGTCCTCGACGACGATCACTATGGTCTGGAGAAGGTCAAGGAGCGCATCCTTGAATACCTCGCCGTGCAACAACGCGCGGGTAAGCTTCGCGGCCCGATCCTTTGCCTCGTCGGCCCGCCCGGCGTCGGCAAGACCTCGCTCGGCAAGTCGATCGCAAAAGCAACCGGCCGCGAGTTCGTTCGCATGTCGCTTGGCGGCGTGCGCGATGAGGCGGAAATCCGTGGCCACCGCCGCACCTATATCGGCTCGATGCCCGGCAAGGTCATCCAGGGCATGAAGAAGGCGAAGTCCGCCAACCCGCTCTTCTTGCTCGACGAGATCGACAAGCTTGGGGCCGATTGGCGCGGCGACCCGTCGTCGGCGCTGCTTGAGGTCTTGGATCCCGAGCAGAACGCGACCTTCCAGGATCACTATCTGGAAGTGGACTTCGACCTCTCGGATGTCATGTTCATCACGACGTCGAACAGCCTGCGCATGCCGCAGCCGCTGATGGACCGCATGGAGATCATCCGCATCCCCGGTTACACCGAGGATGAGAAGGTCGAAATCGCCAAACGCCACCTGATCACCAAGCAGATCGAAGCGCACGCATTGAAAGAGGGCGAGTGGTCGATCACCGATGCAGGTCTGCGTGACCTCGTTCGCTACTACACCCGCGAAGCGGGCGTGCGTAGCCTTGAGCGCGAACTCGCGGGCCTCGCCCGCAAGGCCGTGCGCGAGATCGTCTCGAAGAAAGCGAAGTCGGTCCAAGTCACGCCCAAAAACCTTGAGAAGTATGCGGGCGTCCGCAAGTTCCGTTACGGCGATATCGATGTCGAAGATCAAGTCGGTGTCGTCACGGGCCTCGCCTGGACCGAAGTCGGCGGCGAAACGCTCACGATCGAAGCTGTCATGCTGCCGGGCAAGGGTCGCATGCAGGCGACCGGCAAGCTCGGCGATGTGATGAAGGAATCCATCGACGCCGCGCGCTCGTTCGTCCGATCGCGCGCGGCCTCCATCGGCGTCACGCCGCCGACCTTTGACAAGCGTGATATCCACGTCCACGTGCCGGAGGGTGCAACCCCGAAAGACGGCCCGTCAGCGGGTGTCGCAATGACGACGGCCATCGTGTCAGTGCTGACAGGTATCGCGGTAAAGCATGACGTCGCCATGACGGGCGAGGTCACATTGCGCGGCCGGGTACTCCCGATCGGCGGACTCAAGGAAAAGCTCCTGGCGGCGCTGCGCGCCGGCATCAAGACTGTGCTGATCCCGGCAGAGAACGAGAAGGACTTGGCCGAGATTCCCGACAACGTTCTCAAGGGCTTGAAAATCATCCCGGTGGCGAACGTGGAAGAGGTGCTCTCGAATGCCCTCGTCCGCATGCCGACGCCAATAAAGTGGGAAGAGCCGCCCGATGAGTCTCCGCGCCGGGGCAAGGACGGTGACGATCACGAAGGTGTGGTTGCCCACTAGGCAGGCCCAAAAATAGAGCAAACGGCAGAAAACCAAGGCCGTCGGGGTTAAGCCCGGCGGCCTTTTTATTGTTATCCAGCGGCATATTGCCCGGATTTCTGCGGATTCGCTTTGACAGACCCCTCGAAACCCCTAAATTCCGCCGCCAAGTTCCAGGGCAAATCCGCCCTTTTTTGAAAACCCGCGAGGACTCATGAACAAGAACGATCTGGTCGCGGCCGTCGCTGAAAAGACGAACGTGCCAAAGGCTGAGGCTGAGAAGATCATCGACACTGCGCTCGAGGTCATCACGAACACGCTGAAGGGCGGCGACGAAGTCCGCCTCGTCGGCTTCGGGACCTTCGTGGTCACGACCCGCAAGGCGGGCACGGGCCGCAACCCGCGCACGGGCGAAGAAATCAAGATTCCTTCGTCCAAGCAGCCGAAATTCCGCGCCGGCAAGCAACTCAAAGATGCCGTGAACTAAGTTTTCGGCCAATCGGCGGAAAACCGAGGGCGCGACCGCAAGGCTCGCGCCCTTCTAATTTTGCGGGGCTGCAAACGCTCTGCTATTTCCAGGAAATCAGGGCGATTAGCTCAGTTGGTAGAGCGCATCGTTTACACCGATGATGTCGGCGGTTCGAGCCCGTCATCGCCCACCACCCTTCGCCTTCGGCTTCGGGTGGCTTACGCCACTTGGCGTAAGACGCGCGAAGGCGGCTAGGCGAAGGCGTGCCCTCCGAAGCCTTGGCGGAGGAGGGTGACGCCACCTGCTGCTTTGGGGAGTTTGATATGAACCTGCGCGTCATTACCGCCACCATCGCAAGCCTAGCGCTTGTGGTCTCAACGAAAACCCAAGCTGCGGTGACATCCCAATCCACGTCTGGCTTCGCCGTCGCCTACGAAGCCGACGTGACCGTTACCCCCCAAGGCGCCTACGACGCCTTCGTCCAAGCGGGCTCCTGGTGGAACGCCGCCGCGCACTCGTACTCCGGCGATGGCAAGAACATTTCGATCGACGTCAAACCCGGCGGTTGCTGGTGCGAGACGCTGAAGGATGGCGGCTTCGTCCGCCACATGACCGTCGAGCAGGCAGCTCCCGGCTCGCGCCTCGTGTTCAGTGGCGGCCTTGGCCCACTGGCGTACATGGGCGCCACAGGCCACATGGTCGTGACGATCAAACCCAAAGGCACCGGCGCGCACGTCAAACTGACATACGCAGTGGTTGGGCATGACCCGAAGAAATACAAAGACCTGCCCAAAGCCGTCGACGGCGTTCTGGACGAAGCCTTCAAGCGCTACACAAGTTTCGCCTCTACCGGCAAGCCCTGACCTCTGCTCACGGCCAGCGGCGGAAGCTGCGGCAAACACTTGGTCATGTTGTTGAAGATCCGTCGCGCCCGCTCGACCTGAAGCGGGCTGACTGCTGCAGCTTGGTATAGCGAGTGGGTGGCAGCCAGCGAATCTCCAAGTTGGCGACGTAGATTCGACGGACATCCGGCGTAGGCGCACTCACGTATAACTACCGCAACATGAATCACACCAAGGCTCCACGATGCACGCGACCCTAAGGCTGCTGACTTTTGCCCTGCTAGCCACCGCCCTCGCGAGCTGTGCAGTCTTCACGCCGTTGCCCGAACCGCGCACGCTCGACCAGCGCCTCACGATGGTGCCGTCAGCCGGCGTCCGCGTGCAGCAGCCGGTCACCGTATGGTGGAACGAGCACCAAGTTCCCTACATCGAAGCTGCGACGGACCGCGATGCCGCGTTTGCGCTCGGCCTCGTGCACGCGCACTTGCGCCTTGGCCAAATGGAAGTGATGCGCCGCATTTCGCAGGCTCGCATCTCCGAAATGGCGGGCCCGATCCCGCAGGTCGCAGACATCGAACACGCGCTACGCATCCTCGATCTCGGCCGGACCTCCAAAGCCGTCTACGCTGCGATGCCGGCTGATACGAAAGCCTGGCTCGATGCGTTCGTCGAAGGCGTGAACCACTATCAAGCGACCGCAAAAGAACTCCCCCACGAGTACGCGCTGCTCGGTCTCGACAGGGAGCCATGGCGCAGCGAGGAGATCCTCACCATCGGCCGCCTCGCTTCCGTCGACGTCTCGTGGCTCGTCTGGATCCGCCTGATGCCGCTGCGCGAACGCGAAGATTGGCCGCAACTGTGGGCCGAGATTTTGAAAGAGGGCACCGCCTCCGCCCCGTCCTTCGCATGGGACAAGCGCACGGCCGCAAACGAACTCTCGCGCCTGCTTTCGACGATGAGCCGAAACGGTTCGAACTCGATGGCGGTCAGTGCGCAAAAGACCGGCACCGGTGCCGCTATGATCGCAAGCGATCCGCACTTAGGCATCAGCTTGCCGAACCTCTGGGTGCTCGCGGGCGTCAAGTCGCCGTCCTACAACATGGTCGGCTTCATGGTGCCCGGCGTGCCGTTCGTCGCTGTCGGCCGCAACGCGAATATCGCCTGGGGCGGCACGAACATGCGCTCTGCCGGCAGCGATCTTTTCGACGTCAGCAAACTCCCGGCGGATCAAATCACGGAACGCACAGTGCCGGTGAAGACCCGCTGGTGGTTCGACGACGAACTGAAAGTCCGCGACACGCCGTACGGCCCGATCCTCTCCGACGCTGCAGCCCTCCCAAAGCGCGGAGGTGAACAGTTCGCACTCCGCTGGATCGGCCACAATCCGTCGGACGAGTTCACCGCAATGCTGAAGGTGAACCGCGCACGCAATTGGGACGAGTTCCGCGCCGCCCTCGAAGGCTTTGCAATCTCGCCCCAAAACTTCGTCTACGCCGACACGAAGGGCAACATCGGCCAGGTGACGGCGACCCACTTGCCGAAACGCGCGAACGATCTCCCGAACGATCTCATCCGCCCGCTGAGCGAAGCCGCCGCGTGGAATGAAATCGTAACCTCCCGCGATCTGCCCGCGACATACAACCCGCCAGTGGGCTTCGTCGCCTCTGCCAACAACCGAGGCGCTGAGGCATCTATCCCCATCGGTTATTTCTTTTCAGCCGACGACCGCGTCAAGCGCATGCAAGAAGTCTTGGGTGCGAGCACGCGCGTCACCGCCGACGATTTGAAGCGGCTGCAAATGGACACCTACGCGAGTTCCTCCGTGTCCATGCGCGACGCGCTAATCGCACGTGTCAAAGCGGACGCGCTCACGCTGACGCTCGCGCAAACCAAATTGGTCGACACGATCGCAGCATGGAACGGCCGCTACGACCGCGACAGCACCGGTGCCGTCGCCTTCGAAGCGGCGATGAAGGGCTTCTTGCCCAAGGCGTTCCCGGAGCACGAGATCCTTGCGTTCGACGCCACAGGCAGCCCCTATGTTCGCCTCGCCGCCCAACTTCCCTCGCTCGATGCCGCGAAGTTTCGTGACGCTCTCGCAGCCGGGTTGACCACCGCCGAAGAAGCATCGAAGTCGTACGCCACCTGGGGCGACATGCACCGTCTGATCGTTCAAGGCCAGTTCGCGGCGATCCCCGTCATCGGCAGCCGCTATGTCTTCGACGACGTCCCCGCCGCAGGCTCGAGCGAGACGTTGCTGAAAACCGACCACGACACCTCCGCCGAACGCCACGCGACCCGTTACGGCGCTCAAGCCCGCCACGTCTCCGACCTCGCAAACCCCGACGCGAATTGGTTCGTCATGCTCGGCGGCAACGACGGCTGGTTCAACTCCTCAACGTTCCGCGATCAGGTAGGGGCATTCCAGGAGGGCCGCTCCTTCCAAGTTCCACTCCAAATCGAAACCGTGCGCGCCACGTTCAAACACAAGACGCAGCTCGCGCCGCAATGATCGACTTCACCCCGGCGCTGCGCCTTTACGCCAAACAGCGCCGCGCCGCATTGGCGCGGCTGGAGAACGTCGAGACGCAACGTCGTCAACTTATGAGCCTCATCGCCAAGACCGCGGGCACGAAGTTCGGTCGCGACCACGGCTTTGCCAGCATATCGACGATCGAAGAGTTCCAGAGCGCCGTCCCGCTCCGCCGCTACGACGACTTCTGGCGCGATTACTGGAAGCCCGCCTTCCCGAACGTCGAGAACGTCACCTGGCCCGGCCGCGTGCCCTACTTCGCGGTCACCTCCGGAACGACGTCGGGTACGTCGAAATACATCCCCGTCACCCACGCGATGAACCGCTCGAACGCGAAAGCGGGTCTCGACCTCTTCACCCATCACGTGACGGCGCGTCCCGCCTCGCGCGTCTTCGGCGGCAAGAGTTTCATGCTGGGCGGCTCGACAGACCTCGTGCGCGAGGCCGACGGCATCTGGTCAGGCGACCTCTCGGGCATCGCGATCAAACGTCTGCCGTGGTGGGCAAAGCAGTTCGCGTTTCCGCCGGTCGAACTCGCGCTCATCACCGATTGGGAAGAAAAGGTCCGCCGCCTCGCCGTGCTCGCCGCTGAGACCGACATCCGCGTCCTGACCGGCGCGCCCCCGTGGCTACTGATCCTATTCGACAAGCAGCAAGCCAACGCCGGCCGCACGATGACGGCGCGCGATCTCTATCCCAATCTCGAAATGCTCGTGCATGGCGGCGTGAACTTCAAACCCTACCGCGCGAGATTTGAGCAGTTTCTGGCAGGCGGCGCAGAGCTGCGCGAAGTCTATCCCGCGTCAGAAGGTTTCATCGCACTGCAGGATGAGACGCCAGACCTGGGCCTGCGTCTCCTGACGGACACCGGCCTCTTCTACGAGTTCGTGCCGGTAGACGAACTCGACAGCGCGCGCCCTACGCGCCACTGGCTCGGCAACGTCGAAACCGGCGTCAACTACGCGATCGTACTATCAACGTGCGCGGGCGTCTTCGGTTACGTCATCGGCGACACTGTCCGCTTCGTCTCGAAACAGCCGCCACGCCTCTTCATTACCGGCCGCACCAGCTACATGATGTCGGCCTTCGGCGAACACCTGATCGGCGAGGAAGTGGAAGATGCCGTCACACGCGCCGCCGCAACGCTGAACCTCACGCTCAACGACTTCTCGATGGGTGCGGTCTTCCCAAAGCAACAAGGCGACCTTGGCGGCCACTTGTTCGTGGTCGAATTCGAGCCGATGCCAGCCGCCGATACGATCCAAAAGTTCGCGACGCTCATCGACGAACGGTTGCGGGCACTGAACGACGACTACCGCGCCCACCGCGCCGATGGCTTCGGCCTGCGCGCGCCCGATGTTCGCCCCGTCCCGGCAGGCACGTTTGCGCGTTGGATGAAATCGCGCGGCCGCCTGGGTGGCCAGAACAAGGTCCCGCGCATTATCAATGATCAACAGGTGTTCGATACGCTCGTTGGCCTAACGTAACTGGCAGAACGTCACGGCCTAGAGCGCCGTGTCTTCCACCCAAGCCCGCGCAAGCATCACGCGCAGCTGCCACAACCGCAGCGAGGGAAACGGAAAGCGCGGCGGTAAACCGTTCACTGGCGCAGGCAATGCGCCCGCGGTTCCCGCGATCCGCTTTGCAAGTTCGCGCCCCGCCCACGTCATGAACGCAACACCGTTGCCATGGCACCCAAACGCAAATGAAACGGTTGGATCGTTCGGCAACTCACCGATCGCCGGCGTCAGCCGTCGCGTTGCAGCGATGAAGCCGCGCCAGGAATGCGTCGTTTCAATCCCTGCAAATCCTGGAAACATCTCAGCAATACGCCGCGTCAAAACCCGCCGCATCGCAAGCCCACCGGCGGGGCTGCCGGTCGCGTCACCGCGGCCGCCAAACATAAGGCGCTTGTCCGGTAACATCCGCAGATATGCAAGCAGCGCACGCGTGTTCGAAGCCGGCGCCTGGGTCCGCCACCCCTGCCGCGCAAGCTCGTCGTCGCTCAGCGGTCGCGTCGTCACGATGTTCGACAGCACCGGCATCACACGACCGGCTAGCTCCGGCACGAGCTCTTCCGGTAACCACCCGTTTGTCGCGACGATCACGCGCTTAGCGCGCAATGATCCGCTGGCCGTTACCAACACATGCTGCGCGTCCTCGCGCCGCCATGCCGTTACGCGCGAGTTCTGGTGCAGCTTCGTGCCGCGCTTCACCGTCGCCCGCGCCAGCCCAAGACAGTAAGCCAGGGGATTGAGTGCAAAGCCGACGCTTTCATGAAGCGCGCCTGCTTGTTCGGCGCACGCGAACGCCTCGCTCTCGAAACCGCTCGCATCGACGACCCGCGCGGGAACACCAATTCGGGCAAGCACGTCTGCATGCGTCTGCAGCTCGCCAACCCGCCCAGGCTTGTGCGCAAACGTCCAAACGCCATCGCCCTGACGCTTGAGATCGATCGTTTCATCTTTCGCCAGCGCGTCGACCAGCTGCACCGCCTCGACAAGCGCGCGATAGAAAGCAAGCGTCTCGTCTTCGCCGTAGATACCTTTGAGTTCCGCGGCGCCAAGAAACGATGCCCCAACGCTGCAGAACCCGCCATTGCGTCCCGAAGCACCCCAGCCGATTGGCCCAGCCTCAAGAACGCGCGCTTCAATCCCCGCACGTGCCAGGTGGTATGCCGCCGAGAGCCCGCAGTAACCGCCACCGACAACGGCGACGTCGGCGCTCGCATCGCCATGCAACGGCGGCGCTTCGACGTCGCCAAACGATGCGCGCTGCGTTTCCCAAAAGCTATCGACGGGCTTCGACCAGTCGTAGAGCGTCGGATGGAACAAGGGCACGTCAGCGATCCACGCTGCGCCGAGTGTCGGTCATCAGGGGCCTCAGTTCTCTTCGTAGGCGGCTTTGATCAGAGCCTTTGCCTCCGCATCGAACGCCTTGGCAGAATCAAGGACGAGCGCCTTCTTGTTCCGGTCCCCGCCGCCGAAGTTCTTGACGTCGATCAGCGGCGCCGACTTCGGATACTTCTGCATGGCAAGTCCAACCAAGAGCCCCTTCTTGCTCGGTTTGATCGCGCCGTATTGCTTCAAATGGTACAGCGCCACATAGCTCTTGCGTGGGCTCAACGTCCCCGCACCCAACTTCTCGACATAGGCTGCGACCTTTTCGTAGATCGGGCGCAGATCGGGCGCTTTTGCGAACAGAGCGTCCATGAGCTTGTCAGGGTCTTCGTCGCCAAATCCGCCCTGGCCATTGGTGCGCCAAAGCACCAGCATGGCTCGCGACTGGCCGAGCCCATGCTTGTCCTTAAACCACTTCAGCTGTGCCCGTGGCTTCGTCTCCGGGCAGGTCTTGGCTATCTTGATCCACTGGGCAAGAGATTTGCCGGTCGCCTTTTCCAAATTGGCTTCGAGGGCGGCCATGTATTGAACGATTTTGTCGGGTTCCTTGTAGGCTTCGGCCATTGGTCGCGCTTTACCTGGGTTTGCTTGACACCTGAGGGCCCGTTCAGTACACCCACCGCCTTCCGGCGGCCAGACTTCAAGGGTCGCCCTTTTGCCCTTTGCGGGGGCGTAGCTCAGTTGGTTAGAGCGCCGGCCTGTCACGCCGGAGGTCGCGGGTTCGAGCCCCGTCGCTCCCGCCACCCTTCACCTTGTGCTGTGGGTGGCTTTCGCAAACAACCCGCGCGAAAGCGACGGATTGCCTTCAGAAGCCTCGGTGAAGGACGGCATCCGGATCGTGTCCCAAATTTCCTCCAAATCTGTCGCATGAAACCCACGCCAAAGCGCTTGCTTTGCGTTGCACAATCTTTAGGTTCGCGCCGGAATTTGGGCTGATTTGCGGCCCGCGGCGAGTCGCTCGCGGGCGCGTTCCAAGAGGGCAGGGCGGGGGCGCGAAATGACGCGTGTGCCGCCCCGTTTGGGCACCGATGACGGACATCCTCGTCGAATACTTGCCGATCCTGATTTTTCTGGCGCTGTCGGGCGTGTTGGCTCTGGTGCTGTTGGTGGTGCCGATGATCGTCGCGCCGTCAAAACCCGACCCGGAAAAACTGTCTGCTTACGAATGCGGCTTCAACGCGTTCGACGACGCCCGCATGAAGTTCGACGTCCGGTTCTATCTGGTCGCGATCCTTTTCATCATCTTCGACCTTGAGGTCACCTTCCTGTTTCCCTGGGCGATCACGTTGAAGGAGACAGGCATGTTCGGCTTCTGGTCGATGATCGTTTTCCTCGGCATTCTGACCGTCGGTTTCATCTACGAATGGAAGAAGGGAGCGCTCGAATGGGAGTGACCCCGGCAATGGGCGCTGGCCGCGCAGGCGTCGAGGGGCGCGGCGCCATCGACCCGAACGACCCATTCTTCCTGAACGCCCGCGAAGAACTCGACAATAAGGGCTTCCTCGTCGCCCGCGCGGACGATCTGATCACGTGGGCCCGCACCGGCTCCCTGATGTGGATGACCTTCGGCCTCGCCTGCTGCGCGGTTGAGATGATGCAGGCGTCCACGCCGCGCTACGACCTCGAGCGCTTCGGCTTTGCCCCGCGCGCAAGCCCGCGCCAGTCCGACGTGATGATCGTCGCCGGCACGCTGACAAACAAAATGGCGCCCGCGCTGCGCAAGGTCTACGACCAAATGCCTGAGCCGCGTTACGTGATCTCAATGGGGTCCTGCGCGAACGGCGGCGGCTACTATCACTATTCCTACTCGGTCGTGCGCGGCTGCGATCGCATCGTACCGATTGACATCTACGTGCCGGGCTGCCCGCCAACGGCCGAAGCGTTGGTCTACGGCGTGATGCTTCTGCAGAAGAAGATCCGCCGCACCGGCAACATCATCCGCTGAGGCCCCCGATGGCAGACGACATCAAAGCCCTAAGCGATTACATTCAGGAAAAGCGCAGCGGCTTCGGCATCGCGAACAGCATCGCTTTCGGCGAGCTGACGCTCAGCGCCTCGCCCGACACTCTGGTGGGCCTGCTCACCTTTCTGCGCGACGATCAGGCGTGCAAGTTCGCGGTCCTTATCGACATCTGCGGCGCCGACTACCCGAGCCGCGCGAAGCGCTTCGACGTCGTCTATCACTTGCTGAGCATGCACCGGAACCAACGAATCCGCGTGAAGATCGAAACCGACGAAGCAACGCCGGTCCCATCCGCCGTCGCCATCTGGCCTGCCGCCAATTGGTTCGAACGCGAAGCTTTTGACATGTACGGCATCCAATTCGCGGATCACCCGGACCTGCGCCGCATCCTCACGGACTACGGCTTCACCGGTCATCCGCTGCGCAAAGACTTCCCGCTGACCGGCTTTGTGGAGGTGCGCTACGACGACGAGCAAAAGCGCGTTGTCTATGAGCCGGTAAAGCTCGTTCAAGACTTCCGCAAGTTCGATTTCATGTCGCCGTGGGAAGGCGCCAAGCACATCCTTCCGGGCGATGAGAAGGCCGCGAAACAATGACCACCGCGACCGAACCAAAAGCCCGCAATCTCAATCTGAACTTCGGCCCACAGCATCCTGCCGCGCACGGCGTGTTGCGGTTGGTGCTCGAACTCGACGGCGAAATCGTCGAGCGCGTCGATCCGCATATCGGCCTCTTGCATCGTGGCACCGAAAAGCTGATCGAAAACAAGACGTACTTGCAGGCGGTGCCGTATTTCGACCGCCTCGACTACGTCGCACCGATGAACCAAGAGCACGCGTTCGCCCTTGCGGTTGAGCGTCTATGCGGCATAACCGTGCCGTCGCGCGCGCAGTACATCCGCGTGCTCTACAGCGAAATCGGCCGCATTCTCTCGCATCTCCTGAACACGACGACCCAGGCGATGGACGTCGGCGCTCTCGCCCCGGTCACCTGGGGTTTCGAGCAGCGCGAAATCCTGATGGGCTTTTACGAGCGCGCGTCCGGTTCGCGTATGCACGCGGCGTTCGTGCGCCCCGGCGGCGTTCATCAGGACCTGCCGCAAAAGCTGCTCGACGATATCTACAAGTGGTGCGACGAGTTCCCGAAGACGCTCGACGATCTTGAAACGCTCCTCACCGGCAACCGCATCTTCAAGCAGCGCAACGTGGACATCGGCGTCGTCACGCCCGAGGTCGCGCTCGCCTGGGGCTTCTCCGGCGTGATGGTCCGTGGTTCCGGTATGGCGTGGGACCTGCGCCGCGCGCAACCTTACGAGTGCTATTCCGACCTCGAATTCGACATCCCCGTCGGCAAGAACGGCGACTGCTACGACCGCTATCTCGTGCGCATGGAAGAGATGCGTGAGGCGGCGAAGATCATGAAGCAGTGCATCGCGAAGATGCCGAAAGGCCCGGTGCACGACACCTCGGGCAAGGTAATCCCGCCGAAGCGCGCCGAGATGAAGCAGTCGATGGAAGCCTTGATCCATCACTTCAAGCTCTACACCGAAGGCTATCACGTCCCCGCCGGCGAAGTGTACGCCGCTGTCGAGGCGCCGAAGGGCGAGTTCGGCGTTTACCTGGTCAGCGACGGCTCGAACAAACCCTACCGCTGTAAAATCCGCGCCCCTGGCTTCCCGCATCTGCAAGCCATGGACTTCCTTTGCAAAGGCCACATGATCGCCGACGTCGCCGCCATCCTCGGCTCCCTCGACATCGTATTCGGGGAGGTTGACCGATGAGCCTTCGCCGTCTCGCCCCCGACCAGCCCACCTCCTTCGCGTTCACGCCGGAAAACCTCGCGTGGGCGCAGAAGCAGTTGAAGAAGTATCCGGAAGGCCGCCAAGCTTCCGCCGTCGTGCCGTTGTTGTGGCGCGCGCAGGAGCAGAACGGCGGCCACGTGACCGAGCCGATGATCCGCGTGATCGCGGAGATGATCGGCGTATCGCCGATCCGCGTGCTCGAGATCGCGACGTTCTACACGATGTTCAACCTGAAGCCTGTGGGTCAGCACTTGCTGCAGGTGTGCACGACAACGCCGTGCTGGCTGCGTGGCTCCGACGCAGTCGTTGCGGCTTGCAAGAAGCACATTCATCCCCACGCTGAGACCGTCTCCGCCGACGGCAAGCTCTCGTGGATGGAAGTCGAATGCCTCGGCGCCTGCGTGAACGCACCGATCATCCAGATCGGCGACGACTTCTACGAGGACGTTGACGGCGCCCGGGCGGAAGCGATCATCAACGACCTGCGCGCCGGCCGTAAGCCGAAGCCGGGCTCGCAGATCGGCCGCCAAACGTCGGCGCCCGAAGGCGGTCCGCAGACACTCACCGACGCATCTCTCTATACGAAGGGCGGCTGATGCTTTCCGATAAAGACCGCATCTTCACGAACCTCTACGGCGTCCATGATTGGCGCCTCCCCGCCGCGCGCAAACGCGGCAACTGGGACGGCACAAAGGACATCATCGCCAAGGGTCGCGACTGGATCATCGACGAGATGAAGAAGTCGGGGTTGCGCGGCCGCGGCGGCGCGGGCTTCCCGACGGGGCTCAAGTGGTCGTTTATGCCGAAGGCATCCGACGGCCGTCCGGCGTATCTCGTCGTCAACGCGGACGAGTCCGAGCCAGGCACGTGCAAAGACCGCGATATCATGCGGCACGATCCGCACACGCTGCTCGAAGGTTGCCTGATCGCGAGCTTCGCGATGAACGCGCACGCTTGTTACATCTACGTGCGCGGCGAATTCCGCATCGAATACAAACGCCTCGAAGCGGCGATCGAGGAATGCTACGCGGCGGGCCTGTTCGGCAAGAACGCGGCCGGCTCCGGTTGGGACTTCGACTGCTACGTCCATCATGGTGCCGGCGCGTACATTTGCGGCGAAGAAACCGCGCTGCTCGAAAGCCTCGAAGGCAAGAAGGGCATGCCGCGCCTGAAGCCGCCGTTCCCCGCGAATGTCGGCCTCTACGGTTGTCCCACGACGGTCAACAACGTCGAGTCGATTGCGGTCGCGCCCGAAATCCTACGCCGCGGCGCCGCGTGGTTCTCGGCGCTCGGCCGTCCGAACAACACCGGCACGAAGCTCTTCTGCATCTCCGGCCACGTGAACAAGCCCTGCAACGTCGAAGAGGAAATGGGCATTCCGCTCCGTGAGCTCATCGACAAGCATTGCGGCGGCGTGCGTGGCGGCTGGGATAACCTCTTAGCCGTGATCCCTGGCGGCTCGTCCGTGCCACTGCTTCCGAAATCGATCTGCGACACCGTCCTGATGGACTTCGATAGCCTGCGCGACGTGAAGTCGGGCCTCGGCACTGCAGCCGTCATCGTCATGGACCGCTCGACCGACATCGTGAAGGCGATCGCGCGCCTCGCCCGTTTCTACAAGCACGAATCCTGCGGCCAGTGCACACCGTGCCGCGAAGGCACCGGCTGGATGTGGCGCGTGATGGAACGGCTCGTCACCGGTGACGCGGAGCCGAAGGAAATCGATCTGCTGCTCGAAGTGACGTACCAAGTCGAAGGCCACACGATCTGCGCGCTCGGCGATGCCGCCGCGTGGCCGATCCAAGGCTTGATCCGCCACTTCCGCAGCGAAATCGAACGCCGCATCAACGCCAAACGCGCGGGCTCGCGCGCATCCGTGGCGGCGGAGTAGGGCCATGACCAAACTCATCGTCGACGGCAAAGAAATCGACGTCCCCGCGGACTATACGCTGCTGCAAGCCTGCGAAGCGGCCGGCGCCGAGATTCCGCGCTTCTGCTACCACGAGCGTTTGTCGATCGCCGGCAATTGCCGCATGTGCCTTGTCGAGTTGAAAGGCTCGCCGAAGCCCGTCGCGTCGTGCGCATGGGGTGTGCGCGACTGCCGCCCTGGCCCGAACAACGAGCCGCCGGTCGTCAATACGAAGTCGCCGCTGGTGAAGAAGGCGCGCGAAGGGGTGATGGAGTTCCTGCTCATCAACCACCCGCTCGACTGCCCGATCTGCGACCAAGGTGGCGAGTGCGACCTGCAGGACCAGGCGATGGCCTATGGCCACGCGAAGTTCAACCGTTACGAAGAGAACAAGCGCGCGGTCACCGACAAGAACATGGGGCCGCTCGTCAATACGATCATGACGCGCTGCATCCATTGCACGCGTTGCGTTCGCTTTGCAGCGGAAGTGGCCGGCGTCGACGAGATCGGCGCGACCGGCCGCGGCGAGGACATGGAGATTACGACATACCTCGAGCACGCTGTTTCGTCGGAGATGTCAGGCAATGTCATCGACCTCTGCCCCGTCGGCGCGCTGACCTCGAAACCCTACAAGTTTAACGCACGCCCCTGGGAACTCACGAAGACCGAGTCCGTTGACGTGATGGACGCCGTCGGCAGCGCGATCCGCGTGGACTCGCGCGGCGCGGAAGTGATGCGCTTCCTCCCGCGCGTCAACGAAGAGGTCAACGAAGAGTGGATCTCCGACAAGACCCGCTTCGTCTGGGACGGCCTGCGCCGCCAGCGCCTCGACAAGCCCTACGTCCGCAAGAACGGTAAGCTGCAACCGGCCTCTTGGGCGGAAGCCTTCGCGGCCATCGCTGATCGCGTACGCGCAACACGGCCCGAGCGTATGGCCGCCCTCGTCGGCGACCTCGTCAGTGCCGAACCGATCAAAGCGCTCAAAGACCTTATGCTCGCGCTCGGTGTGGCAAACCTGGACTGCCGCCAAGATGGTGCGAAGCTCGGCCATGGCCCCCGCCAGGGCTACCTGTTCAACACGACGATTGCCGGCATCGAGCACGCCGACGCGCTGCTGCTTATCGGCACGAACCCGCGTTGGGAAGCGCCGCTCGTCAACGCGCGCATCCGCAAAGCCTGGCTGCGCAACGACCTGAAGATCATGCGCATCGGTCCGCGCTTCGACCTGACCTATCAAGTGCAGGATCTCGACAACAACCCGGCCGATCTCGCCGACATCGCGACAGGCAAGCACCGCGCTTTCGAAGTTCTGAAGAACGCGAAGCACCCGATGCTGATCTTAGGCGCCGGCGCGCTCGCGCGTCCCGACGGCGCCGCGATCCTCGATGCCGCTGCGCAGATCGCGCGCAACACCGGCATGATCGGACCGAGCGGCGAGGGCGGTTGGAACGGCTTCAACGTGCTGCACACGGCGGCCGCGCGTGTCGGCGCGCTCGACCTCGGCTTCTTGCCGCAGAAGGGCGGCAAGGACACGATTGCGATCCTCGACGCCGCCGCACGCGGCGACATCGACTTCGTCTATCTGCTTGGGGCTGACGAAATCGACACGAAGAAGTTGGGTCAAGCGTTCGTCGTCTACCAAGGCTCGCACGGCGACGCCGGCGCCCACCGCGCCGACGTGATCTTGCCGGGCAGCACCTACACCGAACAGAACGGCACCTACGTGAACATCGAAGGCCGCGTGCAACAAGCCCGCCGCGCCACATTCCCACCCGGCGACGCGCGTGAAGATTGGACGATCCTGCGCGCGCTCTCCGACGTGCTCGGCAAGAAGCTTCCCTACGACGACATGGGCACTCTCCGCCTTGCAATGCTGAAAGACGCGCCGCACTTTGCCGAAACCGACCGCGCGCCGGCCCACCCAGGCGTCGATGTCGGGATTTGGACATCGATCGGCGCGGCGGGAACAATCGCCAAGACGCCGTTCGAGTACCCCGTGAAAGACTTCTATCTTACGAATCCGATCGCCCGCGCCAGCCATGTGATGGCCGAGTGCTCGTCCCTGTTCGTCAAACCGCGCCTCAGCGCGGCAGCGGAGTAGGGCAAATGACCGAGTGGTTCAAAGGCATCAACGACGCGCTTCTCGACTTCTATTGGCCGAACGCCTTCTGGCTCGATATCGTGGGCATGTCGGCGATGATGCTGCTGTTCATCGTCGTGTTGCTCCTGATGATCGCTTTCATGCTGCTGTTCGACCGCAAGGTTTGGGCAGCCGTGATGTTGCGCCGCGGCCCGAACGTGGTAGGCCCTTACGGTCTGCTCCAGTCGTTCGCGGACCTTCTCAAATTCGTCTTCAAGGAAGTCGTCATTCCCTCCGGTGCGAACAAGGGTGTGTTCCTGCTCGCGCCGTTGGTTTCGACCACGCTCGCGCTCGGCGCGTGGGCTGTCGTTCCGGTCGCTGACCGTTGGGTCTTTGCCGACATCAACGTCGGCGTTCTGTACATCTTCGCGATCTCCTCGCTCGGCGTGTACGGCATCATCATGGGCGGCTGGGCTTCGAACTCGAAATACCCGTTTCTGGGCAGCCTGCGCTCCGCCGCGCAGATGGTTTCCTACGAGGTCTCAATCGGCTTCGTCGTCATCACGGTGCTGCTGACCGCGGGCAGCCTGAACCTCTCCAAGATCGTGGATGCCCAAGCCGGCGGCATGCATCACTGGTACCTGTTCAGCCACCTGCTGCCGATGGCGGTGGTCTTCTTCATCTCGGCCTTGGCCGAAACGAACCGCCCGCCGTTCGACTTGCCGGAAGCCGAGTCGGAACTCGTTGCGGGCTTCATGGTCGAATACTCTTCGACGCCGTACCTGCTTTTCATGCTCTCGGAGTACGTCGCAATCGTCCTCATGTGCGCCATGATGACGATCATGTTCCTCGGTGGCTGGCACGCGCCGATCGAGGTCGCGCCCTTCACCTGGGTCCCCGGCGTCTTGTGGTTCATCATCAAGATCTGGGTGATCTTCTTCCTGTTCGCGATGGTCAAGGCGATCGTCCCGCGCTACCGCTACGATCAGCTGATGCGCATCGGTTGGAAGTTCTTTTTGCCGATCTCGATGTTCTGGGTGGTCGCGACCGCGGGCTATCTCATCGCCTTTGACAAGTTGCCGGGGTAGGTCGATGCAGTTCCTCCGCACCATCTTCATGATCGACTTCCTTCGGGGGTTTTGGCTCGGGTTGAAGTACCTGGTCCGCCCGAAGCCGACGCTGAATTACCCGTTCGAGAAAGGCGCGCTCTCACCCCGTTTCCGCGGCGAGCACGCGCTGCGCCGCTATGCGAACGGTGAAGAACGTTGCATCGCCTGCAAACTGTGCGAGGCGATCTGCCCCGCGCAGGCGATCACGATCGAGGCCGAACCGCGCGACGACGGCTCGCGCCGCACCACGCGCTACGACATCGACATGACGAAGTGCATCTACTGCGGCTTCTGCCAAGAAGCCTGCCCGGTGGATGCGATCGTTGAAGGGCCGAACTTCGAGTTCGCCACCGAAAGCCGCGAGGAACTGTTCTACGACAAGGACAAGCTCCTCGCGAACGGCGACCGGTGGGAACGCGAGATCGCAAAGAACTTGGAACTCGACGCTCCTTACCGCTGACGTGAAGGAATAAAGACGTGATTCTGGCGACCGTCGCCTTCTATGTGTTTGCAACCGGGCTGATCGCGGCAGCTTTGCTTGTGGTCAGCGCGCGCAACCCCGTGCACTCGGTGCTGTATCTGATCCTGGCGTTCTTCAACGCCGCGGCGCTCTTCGTGCTCTTGGGCGCGGAATTCCTGGCGATGGTCTTGGTCGTCGTCTATGTCGGCGCGGTCGCCGTGCTCTTCCTCTTCGTCGTGATGATGCTCGACATCGACTTCGCGGAATTGCGCCAAGGGTTCATGCAGTACGCCCCCATGGGCGTCATCATTGCGATCGTCTTTTTGTTCGAGCTCGCTGCCGTCGGCGGCGCGTGGGTGCTCACGCCGGCGATCACCGCGGTCGAAAATCCGACGCCCGCCGGCATCACGAACACGGAAGCCCTGGGCCACATCCTCTACACGAAGTACGTCCTGGTCTTCCAAGCGGCCGGCATGGTGCTGCTCGTCGCCATGATCGGCGCGATCGTCCTGACGCTCCGCCACCGCGAAGGCGTGAAGCGCCAGAGCGCCTCGGTCCAAATCGGCCGCAAGCGCTCCGAGGCGGTGGAACTACGTAAAGTCCGCCCAGGGGAGGGGCTCTAACCCATGGTCGTCGGACTAGACCACTATTTGTTCGTCTCCGCCTGCCTGCTGACGATCGGCATCTTCGGCATCTTCCTGAACCGCAAGAACGTCATCATCATCTTGATGTCGATCGAGCTCATCTTGCTGGCCGTCAACATCAACCTGGTCGCGTTCTCGGCGTTCCTGGGCGACTTGACCGGCCAAGTCTTCGCACTCCTCGTCCTCACCGTCGCAGCTGCGGAAGCCGCGATCGGCCTTGCCATCCTTGTCGTCTACTTCCGCAACCGCGGCACGATCGCGGTCGAAGACGTCAACATCATGAAGGGTTGAGGCGGACGTGATCTATCAAGCCATCCTCCTTCTCCCGCTCTTCGGCGCGATTCTGGCCGCGTTGATGGGCAAGCGCCTCGGTGAGCACGCGGCCGAGTACACCGCCACGGGCTTTCTGTTCGTCTCCGCGGCGCTCTCCATATTCGTCTTCTTGAGCTTCTTCGTCTTCGGCCATGGCCACGTCGAAGGCCCGGTCAAGCTGTTCCAGTTCCTGGACTCCGGCGCGCTCCAAGTCGATTGGTCGATTCGCGTCGATACGCTGACCGCCGTGATGCTCGTCGTCGTGACGGGCGTCTCCTCGCTCGTCCATCTCTACTCGATCGGCTACATGAGCCATGACGAGCACCGTCCGCGCTTCTTCGCCTACCTCTCGCTCTTCACGTTCGCGATGCTGGCGCTGGTCACCGCCGACAACTTCGTCCAGCTGTTCTTTGGCTGGGAAGGCGTAGGCCTCGCTTCGTACCTTCTGATCGGCTTCTGGTACAAAAAGCCGTCCGCGAACGCCGCCGCCATCAAAGCATTCCTTGTCAACCGAGTCGGCGATTTCGGCTTCGCGCTCGGCATCATGGCGATCTTCTTCGTCTTCGGCACGCTGGACTTCACCGCCGTGTTCGAGGCTGCAAAGGGCCAAGTCGGCAAATCGCTTACCTTCGGCGGCTACGAAGTCGATGTCCTAACCACGATCTGCCTGCTGCTCTTTATGGGCGCGATGGGCAAGTCCGCACAGTTCATGCTGCACACCTGGCTGCCCGACGCCATGGAAGGTCCAACCCCGGTTTCGGCGCTTATTCACGCCGCCACCATGGTCACCGCCGGCGTCTTCCTGGTCTGCCGCTGCTCGCCGCTGTTCGAACTTTCGCCGACGGCGCTCGAAGTCGTGACCGTCATCGGCGCCACGACCGCGTTCTTTGCGGCAACCGTTGGCCTCTTCCAAAACGACATTAAGCGCGTGATCGCGTACTCGACCTGCTCGCAGCTCGGCTACATGTTCTTCGCGGCCGGCGTCGGCGCGTACCAAGCGGCAATGTTCCACCTCTTCACCCACGCCTTCTTTAAGGCGCTCTTGTTCCTCGGCGCGGGCTCGGTCATTCACGCCCTCGATGGCGAACAAGACATGCGCAACATGGGCGGCATCAAGAAGAAGGTGCCCTACACCTATTGGCTGATGGTGATCGGTACGCTCGCGATCACCGGCTTCCCAGGCCTGTCCGGCTTCTGGTCGAAGGACGCCATCATCGAAAGCGCGTTCGCGGCTCACACCGCCGTCGGGAACTATGCCTTCGCCATGGGCGTGATCGCGGCCGCGATGACGTCGTTCTACTCCTGGCGCCTGATTTTCATGACATTCGACGGCAAACACCGCGGCGACCATCACGTTCTCGACCACGCACACGAGTCGCCGCCAGTGATGCTGGTTCCGCTGATCCTGCTCGCCGCAGGCGCCGTCATCGCCGGCTTTGCGTTTAAGGAGCTCTTCATCGGCCACGAGCACAAGGAGTTCTGGGGCGCGGCCATCGTGAACCTCCAAGCTCACACAGCCCTCGAAGGGGCTCACCACGTCCCGACCTGGGTGTTCTTCTCACCCGCCGCCGCGATGATCTTGGGACTGCTGATCGCCTACGTCTACTACATCGAGTTCCCGGATCTGCCCGCCCGCATGGCTGCGCGCCAAGGCATCGTCTACCAATTCTTCTATAACAAATGGTACTTCGACGAGATCTACGACTTCTTGTTCGTCCGTCCTGCAATGCGCCTCGGCCACTTCCTGTGGAAGTTCGGCGACGGCAAGGTGATCGACGGCTTCGGTCCCGACGGTGTTGCCGCCGTCGTGTCTGACTGGACCAAGTCGATAGTTCGCCTGCAGACCGGTTACGTCTACCACTATGCCTTCGCGATGCTGATCGGCGTCGTCTTGGTCGCGACCTGGTTCGTGGCGGGAGGCGCGAAATGAGCGTGATCCTGTCCCTCACGACGTTCCTGCCGCTCATCGGCGTCGCCATGATTTTGCTCATGGCGCGCGGTCCCGCGGGCGACATGTTGACCAAACAGATCGCACTTTGGACGACGCTGATCACGTTCGGGTGTTCGCTCTACGCCTGGTCGCTGTTCGACCCGTCGCTCAAGTCGTTCCAACTCGTCGAAAACCACGCGTGGCTCGGTGGCTCGATCCGCTACCACCTCGGCGTCGACGGCATCTCGCTCCCATTCGTGATCTTGACCGCCTTCTTGATGCCGCTCTGCATCCTGGCGAGTTGGACGTCGATCGAAACACGCATCAAGGAATACATGATTGCGTTCCTGGTGCTCGAGACGCTGATGATCGGCGTGTTCGTCGCGCTCGACATGGTGCTCTTCTACCTGTTCTTCGAGGCCGGCCTGATCCCGATGTTCTTGATCATCGGAATCTGGGGCGGCGCCAGGCGCGTCTACGCGTCATTCAAGTTCTTCCTCTACACGCTGCTCGGTTCCGTGCTCATGCTCATCGCCATCATGGCGATGTACGTGACGGCCGGCACCACCGACATCGTCGTGCTGCTTGAGCATGACTTCCCACGCGACATGCAGATGTGGCTGTTCCTGGCCTTCCTCGCCTCCTTCGCGGTGAAGCTCCCGATGTGGCCGGTCCACACCTGGCTCCCCGATGCCCACGTCGAAGCGCCGACCGCAGGTTCCGTCATCCTTGCCGGCATCCTCTTGAAGATGGGCGGATACGGCTTCCTGCGCTTCTCGTTGCCGATGTTCCCGGACGCCAGCGTTTACTTCGCGCCGATGATGTTCGCGCTCTCCGTGATCGCGATCGTCTACACGTCGCTCGTGGCGCTCATGCAGGAAGACATCAAAAAGCTGATCGCCTATTCGTCCGTTGCCCACATGGGTTTCGTGACGCTGGGCCTCTTCGCCCTGAACCGCCAAGGCGTCGATGGCGCGGTGGTGCAAATGATCAGCCACGGCTTTGTTTCTGCCGCGCTCTTCCTCTGCGTCGGCGTCGTCTACGACCGCATGCACACGCGCGAGATCGCGGCCTATGGCGGTCTCGTCAACCGAATGCCGATCTACGCCGCCGTCTTCATGGTCTTCACGATGGCAAACGTCGGTCTCCCCGGCACCAGCGGCTTCGTCGGCGAGTTTCTGTCGCTGGTCGGTGTTTACAAGGCGAATTCGACGGTCGCGATCATCGCGACCACCGGCGTGATCTTGAGTGCGGGCTACGCGCTCTGGCTCTACCGTCGCGTCGTGTTCGGCGAATTGGAAAAGAAATCGCTCGCAGACATCGAAGACATGAACGGTCGCGAGATCATCGTGCTCGCACCGCTGGTCGCCGCGACGCTCTTCTTCGGCTTTTACCCAAAGCCCATCTTCGACATGACGGGCACGTCTGTCGAAGCAACGCTGGAAAACATTCAAGGTAAGCTGCAGGCGGCTGAGACAGCCCCGACGGAGCCCACCCCATGAGCGCCGCGGTAGATATGGTTCAATTCAACGCCGACATCGTCACCATGATGCCGGAGATCGTTCTCGGTTGCGGCGCCATGCTGCTCCTGCTCCTGGGCGTTTTCGCGGGCGACAAGCACTCCCGAGCGGTCACCGTCGGTTGTGTGATCCTGCTTCTGGTAACCGCCGTCCTCGTCGTGGGCGGCCCCGACGCACGCACCCTTGCCTTTGGTGGCACGGTCGTCGTCGACGGCTTTTCCCGCTTTACAAAGCTCCTGGTGCTCGCTGGCTCCGCTATCGCGATGCTGATGTCGCTCGACTACCTGCGCGACGAAAAGCTCACCCGCTTCGAGTACCCGCTGCTCGTGTCGTTGGCGACGCTCGGCATGATGCTGATGATCTCGGCAAACGACCTCATAGTGCTCTACGTGGGCCTGGAGTTGCAGAGCCTCGCGCTCTACGTCCTCGCCTCGTTCGCCCGCGACAATGCGCGTTCGACCGAAGCCGGGCTCAAGTACTTCGTCCTGGGCGCGCTCTCGTCGGGCATGCTGCTCTACGGCGCGAGCCTGCTCTACGGCTTCACCGGAACGACCACATTTGAAGGCATCGCGGCCGCGCTTACGCGCGACGGCGCGGGCGTTGGCGTGAAACTCGGTGCAGCGTTCGTGCTCGCGGGCCTTGCGTTCAAGATCTCGGCCGTCCCGTTCCATATGTGGACGCCTGACGTTTACGAAGGCGCACCCACGCCCGTTACCGCATTTTTCGCCGCCGCTCCAAAGATCGCGGCCATGTCCCTGATCGCGCGCTTCATCTTCGGCGCGCTCGGGCCAGCCGAGGGCGTATGGCTGCAAATCATCGCCCCCGTTGCCGTTGCATCGATGGTTTGGGGCGCTCTGGCGGCGATCGGACAGACGAACATCAAGCGTCTGATGGCCTACTCCTCGATCAGCCACATGGGCTACGCGCTCACTGGCTTCGTCGCGGGCAGCCAGGAGGGCGTCTACGGCGTTCTCGTCTATCTCGTCATCTACCTCGCGATGACCGTCGGCACGTTCGTCTGCATCTTGCTGATGCGCCGCAACGGCGAAGCGGTCGAGAACGTCTCAGATCTCGCAGGCCTCTCCGATCGCGACCCGACGACGGCGTATCTGCTAGCGATCCTGATGTTCAGCTTGATCGGTATCCCGCCGCTCGCTGGCTTCTTCGGCAAGTGGTATGTGTTCCTGGCGCTCATCCATTCCGCCGCCGAACACCCGTGGATGTACACGGTCGCGATCGTGGGCCTCATCACCAGCGTTATCGGCGCCTACTACTATCTGAACATCGTCCGCGTGATGTTCTTCGACAAACCGGCGGCGAAGTTCGAAAAGCCTTTGGGCCTCGTGAACTCGGCCCTGCTGGGCGCCTCCGGTGCGTTCGTCATCGGCTCCGTCGTGGTCTTGGCCCCGTTGATCGACGCCGCGTCGGCTGCCGCCAAAAGCCTGTTCCCGTAACATGATGGCCCCCCGCGTCCCGGCGGGCTATTCGGTCGCGAGCTTCGACACGCTCGACTCGACGAACGAGGAAGCGCGCCGCCGCGCGAGCGCGGGCGAACGCGGCCCGCTGTGGATATGGGCGAAACACCAAACAGCCGGTCGAGGGCGACGGGGCAGGGAATGGGAGTCGCCCGAAGGCAATCTCATGACGACGCTGCTTTTGGCGCCGGGCGTCACGGCTCCCGACGCTGCGCGCCTTTCCTTCGTCGCGGCTCTCGCCGTCCACGACCTCGCCGCCACCTATGCGTCGCGCAGTGCCGTCCGCGTAAAGTGGCCGAATGACATTCTGATCGACGGCAAGAAGGCTGCCGGCATTCTGCTTGAGTCCTCAGGCGACGCAGGCGTCGATGTGCTCCCCTGGGTCGCGGTCGGAATTGGGGTTAACCTGGTTCACGCCCCTACGGCGGCGCTTCACCCCGCCACGTTTATCGGCGCGCATGGCGCCGCGCCCAGCCCTGCCGAAGCGCTCGCCGCGCTTGCGGAAGCCTGGGAAACACGGTTTCGTGTCTGGCGCGTCAGCGGCTTTGCGGCGATCCGCGAAGACTGGCTCGCGATTGCGGCGGGCCTCGGCCAGCCGATCGAAGTGCGCTTGTCCGGCGAAACACTGAAGGGCCGCTTCGAAACGCTTATGCCGGACGGCGCTCTAAGTTTGCTGCTGCCCGATGGTACGCGGCGGGCGATAACAGCAGGAGAGGTGTTCTTTGCCTAAGGACGGAATGCTGCTGGCGATCGATGCGGGCAACACGAACATCGTCTTCGCCGTCCACGACGGCAAGGAGATCCGCGCACAGTATCGCGCAGCCTCGAAAGATGGGCGCACAGCCGACGAGTACTACGTCTGGCTGGTGCAGCTTCTGCAACTCGAAGGCATCAAGACCTCGCAGATCGGTGCCGCGATCGTGGCGACCGTCGTGCCTCAAACGCTGTTCCCTCTGCGTCGTCTTTGCGCGAAATACTTCAATCGCGAGGCGCTTGTCGTCGGCGACCCGGCAGTGGACCTCGGCATCGCGATCAACGTGGACCGTCCGCACGCCGTCGGTGCCGACCGCATCGTCAATGCGATCGCCGGCTACAAAGATTACGGCGGCGACCTGATCTTGATCGACTTTGGTACCGCCACCACGTTCGACATCGTTGGCCCAAAGGGCAGCTACGAGGGCGGCGTCATCGCCCCCGGCGTGAACCTTTCGATCGAAGCGCTTCACATGGCGGCGGCTCAGCTCCCGCGTATAGCCGTTGAGCGCCCGCAAGCCGTTATCGGCAAGGACACCGTGCCCGCGATGCAATCCGGCGTCTTTTGGGGCTACATCGCCATGATCGAAGGCATGGTCGCCCGTATCAGGGCCGAGTACGGTAAGCCGATGAAGGTAATCGGCACCGGCGGGCTCGCGCACCTGTTCCGCCACTCGACCACGGCGATCGAGCACGTCGACCATGACCTGACGATCCGCGGTCTGCACATGATCTACGAGCGCAATAAGGCACTCGCGCACCGGCCAGCCGCCGAATGACAAAGAAAGCGCTCGGCGCCAACGACGAACTGGTCTTCGTGCCCTTAGGCGGCGCGGGCGAGATCGGTATGAACTTGAACCTCTACGGTTTCGGGCCGCCGACGAAGCGCCAGTGGATCATGATCGACCTTGGCGTGACCTTCGGCGGCGACGATACGCCTGGCGTTGACGTGATCATGCCGGACCCAGGCTTCATCGAAGAACACCGCAGAAACCTGCTGGGAATCGTGCTCACCCACGCGCACGAGGATCACATCGGGGCCGTCGGTCACCTCTGGCCACGTCTGAAAGTGCCGGTCTATGCCACGCCATTCACCGCCGCGCTCGTGCGCGGGAAGCTGGAAGAAGAAGGCATCCTCGACGAAGTGCCGCTTCACGTCATTCCGCTTGGCGGCGAACTGAAACTCGGTCCTTTTCAACTCGAGTTCATCGACATTACCCATTCGATCCCCGAGCCAAACTGCATTGCGATCCGAACCCCGCTCGGCACCGTGCTCCACACCGGCGACTGGAAGATCGACCCGAAGCCGGTCGTGGGACGCAAAACCGACATCGACGCACTCCGCAAACTGGGCGACGAAGGCGTCCTCGCCACGATCTGCGACTCGACCAACGTCTTCGTCCCCGGCCGCTCCGGCTCCGAAGCCGATGTTGGCACGCGCCTCGAATCCGTCATCGCGTCGTGCAAGGGCAGGGTGGCTGTCACCGCCTTCGCCTCGAACGTCGCGCGCATGCAATCCGTGGTCCGCGCCGCACAGAAGGCGGGCCGCCACGTCGCTCTTGTCGGCCGCTCCATGCACAAAATCGCAAATGCGGCGATCGAGACCGGCTACCTCAAAGACATGCCTTCGTTGATCGACGAGGAAACGGCTTCGGATTTACCCCCGCACAAAGTGCTCTACCTCTGCACCGGCAGCCAGGGTGAGCCGCGCGCCGCGCTCTCGCGCATCGCCCAGGGCGAACACCACCACGTGACGCTGGGCCCGGGCGATACGGTGATCTTCTCCTCGCGCGTTATCCCGGGCAACGAGCGGCCGATCCACCAGCTCCACAACGATCTCGCGATGCGCGGTGTCGAGGTGATTTCGGCCGAAGACCACGACGTTCATGTCTCCGGCCACCCCGCACGCGACGAACTCGCGGACATGTACGGCTGGCTCCGCCCGCGTATCGCGGTACCGGTCCACGGCGAAGAGCGTCACCTGATGGAACACGTGCGCCTTGCCAAGAGCCTGCAAATCCCGGAAGCGATCCACGCCCCGAACGGGTCGATCGTGCGCCTGGCCCCCGGCCCCGCCACGATCATCGACGAGGCCCCGTACGGCCGCCTCCACCTCGACGGCTCAGTCCTCACCACAAGCAACGACGGCGCGCTCAAAGAACGCCGTGCGCTCGCGTTCGCCGGTTACGTGGCCGTGACCATCGTGCTCGACGGCCGCTCTCGCCCCGCGGCCGACCCAGTTGTCGTCTGCGCGGGCCTACCTAAGGATGTAGTCGCTGCTGCCAAACAAGCTGCGGTCGATGCCCAAGACCGCCTGGGACGCCGTTTCGACGATGAGGCAAAGGCAGGCGAAGAAGTTCGCCGCGCTGTGCGCCGCGAGATTCAGGACGTCTGGGGCAAGAAGCCGGTCGTCAAGGTGGAGTTCGCGCGGCTCGACTAACCGGCCCCAGCGCCTCTCACGGGCGTTGTGACGCCGCCCCCCAGCGCCGCTTCAACAAGCTATGCAGGTGGCTTTGGCCTAGAACGCATGGGCAAACCCGCACTGCCATCCCCGGTAAGGAACGATGCCTGTCACATCACCCAGAATTGGCCGTTCATACTCGCGCATTTGCCAAGGCGACAGAGACGGTGGAGTGGAGCGACTATGCGGGCGGCAAGCTTACCCCGGCAGCGGCCGAATAGGATACATCGTGCAGGTGTGCGCGTGATTCTCACCACTAGCAGATGGTCGAAGCGGCCTCGCGCGGGCGCTATCGTTGCGACGGCCGGGGCCACTTTGCCGGATGCAGGGACAAGAATGAGTGCATTGAGAATTTCGCGTCTCGCACTGGCGATCGGTGTCGCCTGCGGTGTCACTGTAATCCCCGCGCAAGCCGCAGGCCCGGTCGCCCTCACACCGCAAGGCGGTGACAACTCGATCTGCGGCAGCGGCGGTGCCATTCCCGGCTTCGTCGCGGCGGCCGCCAAGAGTAAGCCTGCGCCGATGTTTCCCGAATTCGATGTCACCCACGACAGCGAAGGTTGGGTGCGCATCGGATTCACGATCGATTCCGACGGCGACACGCGTGACATCGTCATCCTCGATCGCGTCGGCTCGAAGCGCATGATCTCTGCAGCCATCAGCGCGATCCGCAAATGGGACTACAAACCCGCCACAGTGAACGGCCAGCCTGCGGATCAGTACGGCAACACCGTCGAAATTCTCTACGCGCTTCAGAACGGACAGGCGCGCGCGGTGCACCCAAACGTGATCGAACTTTACGATCGCGGTCGCACGCTCGTTGCCGGCGGCAAATTCGCCGAAGGCATCGCCGTCCTGGAGAGCGCGCGCGACGGGCAGCTAAATCTCTTCGAGCAGGCGATGATCTCGTTCGCGCTCGCCTACGCCTACAATCAGTCCGGAAATCCGTCGCGCGCGCTGCCCTACATCCGCCACGCGATGATCGAGGATGGGGCTTACTTGGAAAAGCGGATCTTGAATCCCGCCAAGCGCCTTCGCATCCGTTTGGAAGCTCTGTCGGGGAACCTGCACTATGTTGCGTGCGCGCCCTCGCTTGCCGCGACCGACGACTTCGATCCAAAGGGTACCGATCGCGCCGATCTTTTGCGCCTGATTGCGAATGCCGCCGGCACGCTGAAGAGCAAAGCACCACTGTCCCAGCCTGGCAAACTTGAACGCGCCGGCGACGACGACGATGACATCGCGGTCTGGGAACACCCGTTAAGCCGCCCGAAGTTCACGTTCACGTCGGTCAACGGAACGCTTTCAAAGCTGCGCGTGAACTGCGTTGTCCACCTGGTCGAGGACACGGCAAAGCCCTCGACCCAATGGACGCTACCCGACGCAACCGGCCCCTGCATTTTGCGCGTTTACGGTGAGGCCGGCACGTCCTTCAAACTCATCGAAGAGTGGTAGGTCTATCGGCCTAGGATGCTGCGCAGCATCCAGGCCGTCTTCTCGTGTACCTGCAGCCGCTGCGTCAGGAGATCCATCGTCGGTTGATCGCCCGCCCGCTCAGCCGCAGGAAACGACTCGCGGCACGTTCGCGCCACCGTCTCGTGTCCCTTGAGCAAGTTCTCGATCATCGACGTTGCGGCCGGCACACTGGTGTCCTCTGTAATCGACGAGAGCTCTGCGAACGCCTTGTAGCCGCCAGGCGCGAAGTGTCCGAGCGAGCGAATACGCTCCGCGATCAAGTCGACCGAATTCCAAAGCTCCGTGTACTGCGTCATGAACATGGCGTGCAGGTCGTTGAACTGCGGCCCCGTCACGTTCCAATGATAGTTGTGGGTCTTCAGGTACAGCGTGTACGTGTCGGCCAATACGCGAGACAGCCCGGCGGCGATGTCTTTGCGGGCGTCGGCGGGGATACCGATATCGATTGAAGTCATTGCAACCTCCAGAGCATTAGATTAGAATAATTCTAATCTGAGACATTATGCGCGTCAACGCCGGGTGAGTTCCAGGGGGCCGCCCTTCTCAAGGGCGCGCTTGTACGCTGGCCGCGCCCGAATGCGTGCAAGCAGACTCTGCAGCCGCGGATAGGGTGCCAAGCGACCGGACGTGTCCGCGACCTCGAGGATGAACGACATTTGGATGTCCGCGGCGGTCAGCGAGTCGCCAGCGAAATAGTCCCGTGTCGCGAGCGCGCCCTCCATATAGGCAAGATGATTGGCCATCTCGCCCTCGATCCGCGGCCTAAGCGGCGCGGCGCCTTCGCCAAGCAACCCCGCATAGAGCCCGAGCAGGAACGGTAGCATCGCCGAACCCTCGGCGAAGTGCATCCAGTGCGTATGCTCCGCCCAGTTCGGCGCATCGTTGCTCGGCCAAAGCTTACCCTTACCGTGCACCTTGGTCAGATACTCGATGATCGCCCCGGACTCCGCGACCACCCGGTCCCCATCGCTGATCACCGGTGACTTGCCGAGCGGATGCACTTTCTTGAGTTCCGGCGGCGCCAGCCGCGTGGTCGCGTCACGCTTGTAGTGCACGATTTCGTAGGGGACGCCCAGCTCCTCAAGGAGCCACAGCACCCGGTGCGAGCGCGAATTGTTCAGGTGATGAACTGTGATCATGGAGCCTCTCATAGCGATCGCGCAGACTAGGCCGCTTGCCTGCCCACGAAAAGTCGGAAATGCTGCGGCGTGAACCACATTGGATGCTGCCCATGAACGACCGCGTGACCGTAACAATCGACAACGGTGTAGCCGATGTACGCCTCGTGCGTGCCGACAAGATGAACGCTCTCGACGACACCATGTTTGAGGCGCTCATCGCTGCGGGTATGCGGCTGAAGACGGAGCGTGGCGTGCGCGCCGTCGTGCTGTCAGGCGAGGGTCGCGCCTTCTGCGCCGGGCTCGACATGGGCAACTTCCAACGTACGGCCGATGCCGGACGCGAAGTGCGCCCCGAGGGTCGTCTAATGACGCGATCGCACGGCATCGCCAACCGGCCCCAGTACGCGGCCTGGGTCTGGCGTGAGGTTCCTGTGCCCGTCATCGCCGCGGTCCACGGCGTTGCTTTCGGCGGCGGATTCCAAGTGATGTTGGGCGCCGATATTCGCTACGCCGCCCCCGACACGAAGCTCTCGATCATGGAGATCAAATGGGGCCTCATCCCCGACATGGCGGGCACCGCAATTATGCGAAACCTCGTGCGCGACGACGTGTTGCGCGAACTCACTTACACGGGCCGGATATTCACTGCTGAGGAGGGCGCGAAGCTTGGCCTCATCACGCGCCTGACCGCCGACCCGCGCGCAGACGCGCTCGCCACCGCGCGCGAGATTGCAGATAAGAACCCCGATGCCATCCGCGCCGCCAAGCGCATGTACAACGCCTTGCCTTTGGTAAGCGACGCCGACGCTTTGATGGCGGAGTCGAAGGAGCAAACGGCGCTGGGCGGCTCGCCGAACCAAGTCGAAGCCGTCATGGCGCAATTGCAAAAACGCCGGCCGAACTTCAAAGACAATTGATGCGGTCCGAACTCGACCGCCTCGCATCATTGGATTCGATGGAGGGCATCGCGCTAGCGGAGCCCTCGCCACCACCCGCATGGCTGCGGTTCCTTCCGCGCGGCGCAGTGCTCCACGCGATCTATCCGGGACTACTCGTCGCTCTAACCATTGGCCTGGCCGCCACGTTTCTGTCCGACCACTACGGCGCCCCAGTCATGTTGTTCGCCTTGTTGCTCGGCATGGCGTTCCACTTTCTTCACGAAGAAGGCCGCTGCGTCGCGGGCATCGAGTTCGCGTCGCGCACCGTTTTGCGGGTCGGCGTCGCGTTGCTCGGCGTGCGTATCACATTCGAACAGGTCGCAAGTCTGGGTCCGGCACCTGTTGCGATGGTGGTTGTGGGCGTCGCCACCACGATTCTGTTCGGGCTGCTGGGCGCGCGCCTGATGAATCTGAGCCGCACCTTCGGCGTGCTTTCGGGCGGCGCAGTCGCCATCTGCGGCGTCGCCGCGGCGCTGGCAATCGCCTCCGTCCTGCCGCGCACTCAAGAAAGTGAACGAGACACCATCCTTGCCGTTGTTACCGTCACGGCCCTGTCGACACTCGCGATGATCGCCTATCCGCTGTGGATAGGATGGCTCGGCTTCGACCACCGCGATGCCGGTATTATCTTGGGCGGCACAATCCACGACGTCGCCCAGGTCGTCGGTGCGGGCTACATGGTCTCGCCTGAGACCGGCGACATCGCAACCTATGTGAAGATGCTGCGTGTCGCGATGCTCTTGCCGGTCGTCCTCGTGATCGCCTTCGTCCTCGCACGAACAGGCGGTGGCGAACGCCGCCAGGCGACGCTCCTGCCGGTTTTTCTTGTGGGTTTCGCAGCCCTGGTCGTTATCAACTCGACCGGCCTCATCCCCAAACCGGCAGTCGACGGCATCACGGACATCTCCAGGTGGTGCCTCGTGACCGCCATTGCCGCGCTGGGGATGAAGACCTCGTTCAAGGCTCTCGTTAAGGTTGGCTGGCGTCCGGTCGGTTTGATGGCGGCCGAGACTGCCTGGATCGCAGCCGTCGTGCTCGCCGCGGTGCTCTGGTTCGTCTAGCCGCGAACCGCAAAGTGCACCACCAACCGCCGTTCTTGCGACGCGTGTGTTGAATTGACAATGGCGGTTTCTCAAGGCGTGCTTGGGGCAAGAGCAACCAACCCCAAGGTCTCGCCATGCTGCGTTCGCTGATAGCCGCCGTTGCCCTCCTGTCCGTCAGCGCTGCGGCGTTGAGCGCGAGCACCACCTACCGAGACGACGACGGCCGCTTCACCATCGCGGTACCGACGGGTTGGAAGACGAACAAACCGGATGCGTCAAGCCTGATCGCCGTCAACATTGTATCCCCGCTCGATCGCAAGCCCGGCGGCCTTTGCCTCGTGCTCGCGTCGCCGACGCCGCAAACGCGCGACATGCCCCAAGCCGAAATCGATGACGCGTTCATCAAGCTCTTCACAACCGACTTCTGGAAGAAGACTTTTGCCGCGGGCGGCTTCAAAGACGTCGTCCTGGACGACGCCGGTCAGGTCACCCACAAGGGCCGCAAGGCCTACTTCCTGGTCGCGACCGCCACTGCCAAGGGCGACGATCCGAAGACCTCGTACCAAGCCAAGAGCAAGCAGGTCATCCACGTCGTGCCGGGCAATCTGTTCTTCGTGCAATGCACCGCGACGAAAGCCGACTATCCGTTGATGACGAAGGAGTTCGAAAGCGTATTCGCCTCCTTCGACCCGCGCGTGAACGAGATGCTGGTCAACGCGCCACAGTCGGCCCCGTCGGTTCTCACGCTGTTCGCAGGTCCGGGCTTTGAAGGCGTCGCCCACACGATCGCGCAGAACACGGCCAATGTGCCGGCACTCACTGGCCGCGCCATCTCGACCGGCATCGCGATCGCCGGGTACGGCCGCTGGGAGGTTTGCGACAACGTTAACTTCACCGGCGCATGCCAGGTTGTTGCGGCAGCAACCGAAGCGAGCCCGGGCCACTTCATGCGCATCGGCTCCGTCCGCCGCCACGCGGCACCCGGCAGCGCCGCTGACGCGCTTGGCGTCGTCAGCACAAGCTCGGCCTACGCGCTACGTGAAGGCACCAAGAAGCTTCGCGGCCGGTAGCTGGCCGCCTAAGCCTAGGCATTCGACTCAAAGCCGCCGGGAGGCAGCATGCCGGCAAGCGTGACGCCGATCTTGCTTCTGCTGATCTCGAACGTCTTCATGACGTTCGCCTGGTACGGCCACCTGAAGTACAAAGATCAAGCGCTCTGGCTCGTGATCCTGGCGAGCTGGGGCATCGCCTTCATCGAGTACTGTTTCGCGGTGCCGGCAAACCGCTGGGGCCACGGCACCTACACCGCCGCGGAACTGAAAATGATGCAGGAAGTCATCACTCTCATCGTTTTCGCCTTCTTCTCGGTCTTCTATCTGGGCGAGGCGTTGAAATGGAACCACTTGCTCGGCTTCGCGCTGATCGCAGGCGGGGCATTCTTCGTCTTCAACAAGTGGTAGTTGCGTGGCCGAGACCGCACGCCGGTGCAGACTCCGCTCGATGCTGGTGATTCGACCAGCGGGGAACGTAGGGGAGGGGTCCCATGACAGCGCTGCGCGCAGGCGTCGTGACCATATCGTTGCTGGCGCTGGCGGCTTGTGCCTCGCTGAGCGCGCAGTCGAACCGCCCGCTTGAGACGGCGATCCACGGACCCGCGTATCGAATCGGCTCTGTACCCGACAACACGTCGCCCGAACTTTTCGTCGTCCTCGCATTCTCGGGCGGTGGCAAGCGCTCCTCCGCGTTCGGCTATGGCGTGCTCACCGGTTTGCGCGAAATCACCGTCGACTACGGTCAAGGCCCGCGCACACTGACGACGGAAATCGATGTCGTGACCGGCGTCTCCGGCGGCAGCTTCACGGCCTCTGCCTTCGCGCTGAAGCGCGAGGCGCTGTTCGACACTTATGTCGATGAGTTCCTCAAGTACGATTTGAACGGTGAGATTTTCGGCATCTACCTGATGCCGTGGCGCTGGGACTGGTTGTTCAACCCGAACTGGGGCACGAACGACGAAATGGCTCGCGTCTACGACGAGCTGCTGTTCAAAGGTACGGACTTCGGCGAACTCGCAAAGTTGGGCCGCCCGTTCCTCGGCGTCCAGGCGACCGACTTCGCGAACGAAGCGCCCTTCATCTTCACGCAAGATACCTTCGACTGGATTTGCTCCGACATCACATCCTACCCGCTCGCGCGCGCCGTCGCCGCCTCGAACGGGTTTCCAGTGCTCTTCACGCCGATCAGTCTCAGGAACTATGCCTACGACGACAAGCAGTCCTGCACACGACCGGAATGGATCGATGAATATGCCAAGATCGACGACGAACTCTCGCGTCGCCGGAACCTGGCAAGCCTCGCAGGTTCGTACCTCGACAAACGCCAGAGCGCTTATGTTCACCTGCTTGACGGCGGCGTTTCCGACAACCTGGCACTGCGCGGTTTCATGCAGTTGATGGCCCCGGTCAGCGAAGGCGGCTCGCTCGACGAAGATCGCTTAAAGCGCCTGCAGCACATCGTTATCGTCAGCGTCGACGGCCAAGCCGAGCCCGACCGCGAACTGACCGACGTGCCCTATCTGGACAGCGTCTTCCGCGTCATCGGCGCGGTGACGTCCACCGCGATTGACCGGTACGGTTTCGAAACGTTGATCCATGCCCGGGAAATGACGGGCCGCCTGGCCGCAGCCTTCGCGCGCCGGGATTGCCCTGCAGGGACGGACGGCAAGCCGACCGCCTGCCGCAAGGTCGAGCCGCACTTCGCGCACGTCGCGTTGTCCGACTTGGCCGATGACGAGAAGCGCAAAGAGCTGGCGGCGATCCCGACGGGCCTAACGATCGCGGACTCCAACGTGGACGCACTCGTGCAAGCCGGTCGCGACGCGGTCCTCTGCGACAAGGACATGCGCCGCTTCTTCGCAAGCTTGCCCAACGCGGTCGTGCCGCCAATGCCGGCGCGCTGCCGCCCCTACCTGCCGGGCTCGGACGAGGTCAACGCCGAGGCGGCAAAGCGCAGTGCCGAACGCGCGTCCCGCACGCCCACACCTTGATCGTGACGCAGCCGCTTCCACGCGTCGAAACTGAGCGCGAGATCGAGCGCCGCGAACCGTGGGCGATCGTCGGCGATCTTTGCCGGCAGCACGCGCCGTAGCGCCTCGCTCTGGGCGCGCACAAGCGCCTTGTGCTCGGAAGTCAGGAAGGACGAGCCATGCCGGTGCGCGTCGCCCGCAATCTTGAACGGCAATAGCCGCTCGAACATCTCGGCCCGGCGGTCGACAAGCTCCTCGAGCCGCCCGCGCCAATCCGACGCCGCAAACGGTTGCTCTAAGATCGGTTTGATCTCGGCCGTCATGCGTTCGGAGATCGCCGCGTGCAGGCTCTCCATGTCGGCGAAGTGACGAAACACCGTGCGCAAGCCCACGCGCGCTTCCTTCGCAACCGACTCCGCGCTGGGATCCACATTGCCGCCTTCAACCAGCTTCAGCAGAGCATCGACGATCTTGCGGCGGTTGTCTGCGCCGCGGGCCCGTCGCCCATCGATCGGGCCTGAGGGTTCACGACGTTGCAGCATTGTCTTTTCGCGAAAATTCGATCGCCATCACGAGCGCAATCAGCACAGCCGCTATCAGCGCGCCCCATTGCCCGGGAACCGCGTGGGGAAGGGGGCGCCACACAAAGAGCAGGAACACCGCGAGCACTGCCTGCACGGTATGGATCAACAGCAAAGGCCGCACGAAAGACCGGCAGAAGCCTGCAGCCGTGAGGTCCACCAGCGCCATGGTCAGTTGGCCGACACCGACCGCGCCGATGAACGAAAGCACGACGGCGCTCGCCTGCGAGATGTCGAGACCTGCGATGGCTTCAAGCCCTCCATCGGGCGCGAATAAGTGGATCGACCCGCGCACTAGGTTGATGACCCCGAGAAGCGCGATGAGGACGACGGAGAGTTTAAGTGGCGTTCTGGTCAGCATCATGGCGCTGCCTGCTGACATTGAATCAGGATCTGCCCGGCAAGCCCCGCCTCGCGATGCACGCCGAACTTCGCAACGTCCGGCGACATGGCGATCTTCACGAACGCCTCGGAGGAGGGATACTCGACGAGCGCCACAGCATCCCACACCTCTTCGACATCGCCGATCACAAGCGACTTCACAGGCCCCATGAAGAGCAACCGCCCACCGTTCGCTGTGACGAACTTGATCATCTCGCGGCCGTAGCGGTCATAGGCTTCGCGGCCTGACGCATCGTCCGCACGTCCGTCCTTGTAGACGGCATTGTCCTTAAATTTGAGCAGATTCACCATCACGATCGGCCCGTTCGAACCGCTCGCAACCGCCTCGGTCAGCTGCTCGCCCCTCGGATAAACAGCATTTTCGAATTTCATGCCCGCGTCTCCGTGATGAAGCGATGGATGTGAGCTACCAACTCGTCGGGTGCATCTTCTTGCAGGAAGTGGCCTGCGTCTTTGATGATCGTGTGCGGTTGGCCCTTCGTGCCGGGCACGCGCTCCTGGAACACGCGCTCGCCGCCCTTCGAAACGGGATCGGAGTCGCTAAAGAGCGTCAGCACCGGCTTTGAGAATTTGGAAAGCACCTCCCAAGCTGCCTTGTTCTCGGCGACGGACCCATGCTCGGGCGTCACCGGCACGAGCGCCGGGAAGCGCCGCGCACCGGCCTTGTAAGTCTCATCCGGAAACGGCGCCACATAGGCAGCCTTCACGATGTCGGTGAGACCCTTCTTCGTCCCCATCGCGACGATCTCGCCGATCGGCAGTTCAGGCACCGTTTGGCTGAAGTTGAGCCACTGCTTGAAGCCTTCGTTCATGCCCGTGCCGACCGGAAGCCCGGTATTGCCCACGACGAAACGCGCGAAGCGATCCGGAAACGCCGCGACCAAGCGAAGGCCGATCAAGCCGCCCCAATCCTGCCCGAAGAACGTCGCGTTTTTGAGGTCGAGCTGTGTGAGCCAGTCGCTCATCCATTTAACGTGCCGTTCGAACGTGTAGTCGCTCTGCTCCGTCGGCTTGTCGGATTTGCCGAACCCGATGAGATCCGGCGCCACCACGCGATGCCCCTTCGCGACGAGCCCGCTGATCATCTTCCGGTAGAGAAACGACCACGACGGCTCGCCGTGCATGAGCAAAACCGGCGCTGCATCCCGCGGCCCTTCGTCGAGATAATGCAACCGCATCTCCGTGCCATCCGCGTCGCGGATCGTCATATAGTGTGGGGGAAACGGATAATCGGGCAGATCGGCGAACCGGCTGTCGGGGGTGCGCAATACTTTCATCGGCTAAGGCTCCCAGGGGGCTTGAAATAGTGGCAGTAGAAGTGTCACTATCTATCATAAAGGTCAAGGGGTGATGGCATGAAACGTATCTTGCTGGGGCTGCTGTTCCTCGCAGTCGCCGCGGGCGCCGCCGCATATGTCTTCCGCGGCGAGATCGCGCTTGCGCTGATGCAGCGCGTCTTAGAACGCAACATGGCAACCGACGCGGTCGCCGCTTTGCCCGACGGTCTGCACGTCGGTCTATGCGGGGCAGGGGCGCCGATGCCGGCCGCCGATCGCAGCGGCCCCTGCGTCGTCGTGATCGCGGGCAAGCGCATGTTCGTCGTCGACGCAGGCACCGGCGGTGTGCGCACGCTCGCGCGCATGGGTCTTCAGTCGGGCAGCGTCGAGCGCGTGTTGCTCACGCACTTCCACTCCGACCACATCGACGGCCTGGGTGAGATGATGCTCCAGCGCTGGGTCGGCGCCGCGAATGAAAGCCCGCTACCCGTCCACGGGCCGGCCGGCGTGGACGCCGTCGTGAATGGCTTCAACGCGGCCTACGCCGCCGACAAGGGCTACCGCACCGCTCACCACGGTGAAGCCATCGCGCCCCCGGCGGGTTTTGGCGGCATCGCTCAGCCCTTCGAACTGGATGCGGCCGGCAACGCCATCGTTCTCGACGAAGGCGGCCTGACGATCGAGGCCTTCAAGGTCGAACATGCCCCTGTCGAACCGGCTGTCGGCTATCGCATCACGTACAGGGGCCGCACTGCTGTCATCAGTGGCGATACGAAGAAATCCGCTGCTGTCCAACAGCGCTCGGCTGGCGTTGACCTGCTCGTACACGAAGCGCTGTCGCCGAAGCTCGTTGGCCTGATCGGCGACGCCGCCGGAAAGAGTGGGCGCAAGAACATCGCCAAAATCATGCACGACATTCTCGACTATCATACGACACCGGAAGAAGCCGCCGAAGTCGCGGCCGGCGCGAAAGTGAAAGCGCTGCTGCTCTATCACATCGTCCCGCCGTTACCGCTGTCGGCGTTGGAGGGACCGTTCTTGGGAAAATCGCGCGAGATATTCAAAGGCCCGTTGCATGTCGGCCGTGACGGCGACTTCGTCACGATGCCAGCAGGCACGACCGAAGTTCTCTTCAGCAATCGTCTCTAAAAGAATAAGGGCGCCGCGGGAGGGAGACCGCGGCGCCCGTCCCGGTTAGCGGGCATACACACGGACGAATGCGCGGGATCCGTGGTTCCAACCGAGAGACTCATAAGCCATACGCACGAAGCGGATGTCGCGGCGGTGGCCGTAAAGGTCGACGGCGCGCGTGCACTGGCCGGGTTGGATCACGCTGCGCACGCCGACGTCCTGGTGACCGCCATTGCGGAACACGACATCGAGGTCGTAGAAGCGGATCGGCTTGTTATAGGCGCAGATCTTGATCTGGCGATAACGCTGATGACCGAAAGCGGGGATCGTGTCGTGCTCGGCGATGTGGCGAACCGTGCGTGTGCCAAGCAAATCCCATGACGGTGCCCACGGTCCCGGCGCGTAGGCGGAAGCGGGTGCGGCGAGGCCGAGCGTCAGAAGGGCGCCGGCGATTGCGAGTTTGAGTTTCATTGGAACCTCCTGTTTCAAGACCCGATGGCCTTCGTTGCGATGCCATCTTCAATGACAGGAGCTTCGCAGAGCGAGCCTGAAGCACACTCGAACCGGATGTTCAGCCGCGGTTCATTCATCAAACGAAAACGCCGCGAAACCTGGGGTTCCGCGGCGCCGTTTCAGATAAAAGATGTGACGACGGTTACTCGGCCGGCTGCACCGCGGCGCGGTTAGCTCGGTCATGCGCCAGGTAGCGCAAAATCGGCGAAAGCACGATCAACACTCCGCCCGCTGCAAGTCCAATCTGCCCAATAAATTCAAAGGTGTTCATGTAAGTGGCGAACGCCTTGGCTGGATCCAAGACCTGGCCGGCAACGGTGTCCGCGGCAGTCATCTGCGCCAGGAACCCCGCCGCCATGTGGGCAACGGACGAAGCCAAAAACCAAGTCGCCATCACAGTCGAGATCAGCGCAGTCGGCGATAGCTTTGTCATCTGCGATAACCCGACCGGAGAAATGCAAAGTTCGCCGGTGGTGTGCAGCAAATAGCACAAAGCAAGGACGAAGAGGGGCACTTGGAAATTCGCATCCGCAAACTGAGAGCCCCAAACGAGCACATAGAAGCCGGCGCCGGCCTGGACCAACGCAAGTCCGAACTTCAGCGCAGGGTTCGGATCAAGGTTCATTCTTCCGAGGACTGCCCATAGGAACGAGAAGATTGGGGCAAGGATAAGAATTAGCCCTGAGTTAACCGACTGCACTTGTGTTGCGGTAACTTCGATGCCGCCCGGATGAAGGTCTGTGTGCCGATCGGCAAACTGGTTGAGGGAAGATCCCGCTTGCTCGAACAGCGTCCAGAAAACCACCGACGACCCGATAAGAATTATCGCAAGAATCAACCGCTGAGCTTCAACCCAGGTGCAGTATGTAAACATATAGAACACTAGGTAGAGTAGCATCAATCCGGATGCCACCTTCAACGTCTGCTCGACAGCGTCATGGTTCTGCACGAACAGCCAAACCACGCCGACACCAAGGATACCACCCAGATAGATGAGCCATTCGGTGTTGATCGGACCGACGACCGGCTTCGCCAACTGAACAGGGTTCGGCGGTTCGCCTTTCCCGTCCAGCCAGCCGCGGCCAAGAACGAAGACGACGAGCCCGGCAATCATGCCAATGCCTGCTGCTCCAAAGCCAGCCCACCAGCCATAGGCCTCGTTTAGCGCGCCAGTGGCGATGGTTGCCCAAAACGCGCCGAGATTGATCCCGTAGTAGTAGAGCGTAAACCCGGCATCGCGGCGCGGGTCAGTTTGCTCGTAAAGCTGGCCCACGATCGATGAGATGTTGGCTTTCAAAAAGCCGACACCCATAATGATCAACGCCATCGCCAAGTAGAGAATGTTCGTAAAGAACTCGTCGCGGTTCTTCACGCCAATCTTGTAGGAATCCTTGGGCAGAATGGATGGAATTGGTGCACCCTCTGGCAGCCCCACAATTTCGAAGCCGCCGTCGGCTGTAGTGCGGTATTCGTACTTGCCTCCAGCAACGTTGAGGCGAATAACTTGCTTATCGCCGCGTCCCTGTACGTCGAATATGTATTCGCCGCCACCGTAAGTGAGTGTTTGCGTGGCCGGCGCACCTTCGAACGCCATCATTCCGTGGCCCGCGACTAGGAGCACTGCGCCGAATACGATCGCCTTGCGCGTTCCGATAAATCGATCCGCTAGGATACCGCCGACCAACGGCAACAGATAAACGAGCGCGTTGTAGGTTGCGTATTGCGCATTCGCTGCTACGTCGTCGAACAGGTAGTGCTGCGTGAGATAAAAAATGAGCAAGCCACGCATGCCGTAGAACGAAAAGCGTTCCCACATTTCCGCAAAGAAAAGGATGTACAACCCTCGGGGGTGCCGGCGGAGCTGCCAAATGACGGGGATCATCGTTAGAACGGTGAGGCCGATGGCAAATGAAATAACGAAGTCCATGTGTCGGTGTTCCCCAGTATGGTTTGCCCGACAAGACCATGCGAAGGCGCAACAGACAAGCTTTTGACACCTTTGTGACGCTACTGCCCCTGGCGTTTCCTTAACGCGGCGAGAAGTTCGGCGGGCGTTCGCCCGCCTGGCGTAAGCACCAGCCCGATGAACACGTCGCAGAGTGTCTTCACCATCACAAGGACGATGAGGGCCCAAATCGGTGCTCCAATCGCGGTGATCAGAAATCCGCCGACGATGACCGTGAAGTGCAGCGCAAGCACGCGCGGGTAGGGTTCGAACATCATGCTGCTGGGGTCGCGCCCCTTGAACCCGCCAGTGGCCACCGTGTCGTAGGCGAGTTGGAGCGCCTGCCAGCCGAAGACCGAGAGAACCGGCAAACTGAGCCCGCCCTGCAGGGAGCGGATTCCGTCGGAAAGGATGCCGAAATAAGAAAAGACAAAGACGCCATGCACCAGCGTGAACATGCCGTAGTGGGCGGCAAAGAAGGCGGTAGTGCCCAGGCCGCCCTTCACCGCGTTCGTGCGCGAGCAAATGCCAAGCCGCACCGCGTGGAAGATACCGATCGCAACGTTCTCGAACCAATAGACGAGGAGAACCTCGAACACGTTCCAGCCGAACCAAAGAACGCCGGCCAGCGGAATCGCGTTAACGGCAAGCGTGCCTAGAATCTGTAACGTACGGAGCATCTTGGTTCCTTATGCGATTGGAGCCCTTACGCCAAGCCATAGGACGCGCCTTGCCGCAGCGCGCCAACCGAACTACGTTGCCTCATGTTCGCTACTGCACAATGAGGACCCGAAACGCATGCTCGGCCGCCTGAACCATGTCGCCATCGCCGTCCCAAACATCGCGGCGGCTGCGGAAATCTACCGCTCCACCTTCGCCATGGGCGCCAAGGTGTCGGCGGCGGTCCCGCAACCCGACCATGGTGTCACCACCGTCTTTGTGGAACTTGCGAACACGAAGATCGAGTTGCTGGAACCGCTGGGCGAGAACTCGCCGATCGCGAATTTCTTGAAAAAAAACCCCGCGGGCGGCATCCACCACGTCTGTTACGAAGTTGAAGATATCATGGCCGCCCGCGACCAGATGCTGGCCCAAGGTGCGACCATCACCGGCACCGGACAGCCCAAGATCGGCGCGCACGGCAAGCCCGTCATCTTCATGCACCCGAAGGACTTCAACGGCACGCTGATCGAGCTTGAGCAGGTCTAATGGGCATCGCGGGCTCTTTGATGGTGATTTCGATTGCCTGGTGGTTGGCGTTCATCGTGTTGCTGCCGATCGGCGATCGCGCACAGATCGACGAGGGCCACGTCGTGCCGGGCACCGATCCGTCCGCGCCCGCAAATGATCCGCGTCTTGGCCGAAAGGCTGTGCTGGCGCTGGGCGTTGCGCTCGTCGTTTGGCTCGGCCTCTTCTTGCTCGTCGAGAACGTCAGCCTCGACGACATCGCCTGGCTGACCGGCGGAAAACGCCAATAGTCGCCAAGCAGGCGAGTTTTGAGGGCGTGTTCCCTTGCGAGGATTCCTGCCCGTTAACCGCCCAGCATCTTGTCACGCAAACAACACTTTTCCAGCGCAGAACGAGGCTTTCTCCCAACTGTGTCCGCAAAGGGGAATTGCGTGGCGGACAGGTTTTCGAGAACATCGACACGGCGCCTGAGTTGAGGAGCGAATGTTTCGTAGTCTGTTCATAGTGTTCTTACTGGCGCTCTGGGTCTCACCCGCGTGGGCGCAACAAGCTTGGCGCGTCACCAAGCCGGAGTGGACGGCCGAGGACGAAAAGGGCTACTCCGCGTTCATCCAACGCATTGGCGAAAGCCGCTGCGAGACGCCGGATGACTGCATCAACTCCGACGCAAATCCGTACCGCGGCACCGACGGCCGCGGCATCACCTTCAACGCCGATTGCGCCGACCTCGTCTACATGCTGCGCGCCTACTACGCGTGGAAGAACGGTCTGCCATTCACGTTCGTCAACGGTGTCTACCCGCGCGGCAAGGGCGACGTACGGTTCTCGCACAAGGGCAATCGCGTCGGCGGCCGAAGCAACATCACCGGTGGCGAAAACGGACGCACCGTCATCAACTGGATCAAGAACGCGGTGTCGTCGGCGACCTATCGCATTGGTCCCGACATGGACGAAAACCCGATCACGGATCTCTACCCGGTGAAAATCCAACCGGGTTCGATCCGTCCGGGCACCGCGATCTACGACGTCAACGGCCACGTCGCACTTGTCTACAAAGTCGGCGAAGACGGCCGCATCTTTTACATGGACGCGCATCCCGACTACACGCTGACCCGCAGCGTCTTCGGCGCTCAGTTCGGCCGTGACCTGCCGGCGATGGGCGCGGGCTTCAAGAACTTCCGCCCGATCCGCATGGAAAAAGGCGGCCGCATCACGATCGCCAAGAACAATCAGATCGCGGATTACTCGACCGAACAATTCTACGGCAACGTGGACCCCGACCCTCGCGAAGACTGGCGCAGCGGCAAGTTCGCCTACAACGGGCTCGAACTCGGCTTCTACGAGTACGTCCGCGTGGCGATGGCCGGCGGCAAACTCAGCTTCAACCCGGTCGGCGAACTCAAGGCCACGCTGAGGACGTTGTGCAACGACCTCTTCGACCGCCAGCGCTTCGTCGAATTGGCAATCGAAGCCGGCGTAGACCGCAAACCGCATCCCGAACGCCTGCCGGCCAACATCTACGGCACCGACAGCATGGAGTGGGAAATCTACTCGACGCCGTCGCGCGACGCGCGGTTGAAGACTGCGTTCAAAGCATTTCGCGAAGATGTGGAACGCTTGATCGGCCTTTGGATGAAGCGCGACGAACGCATCTCATATGACGGGCTCAACCTGAGAGAAGACCTACAACGTGCATACGAGCAATCTGCCGACGTCTGCACGGTCGTATACACGAACTCTGCCGGTCAGCGCGTGACACTGCGCTACCCCGATATCGTCGAACGTCTGTTCCGCATGTCGTTCGACCCCTATGACTGCATTGAGCGGCGCTGGGGCGCGACGAGCCCTCAGGAACTGGCCTCTTGCCACAACACGCCTTCGAAAAACCGATGGTACGAAGCGCTGCAGCGCCTGCGCAATCAGGTCGATCGCACTTACGACACGCGGATGGATTTCACGGTCCGTGATCTCGAGGCGCGCGTACCCGGCTCCGGCGCTGACGCCGCCCCAGACGTCGACGTCAAACGAACGATCGACAACATGGGCTACCGAACGCCGATCACCACGATGCAGCCGCCCGGCTACTAAGCCTCAGCATTTACTTTGAAATTTCTGGCCACCCCGGCACTTCTGCCAGGGTTATGATCTTTGCGCCCGAGCCCGCTCGACTTACGCTGAGAGCGGGCAGTGGGGGATACATGGGCGAGGGCAGGCCGACCGCGGCCTCAAATATGGCTGGCATTCTGGCGATGCTCGCCTCGCAGGCGTTCTTCTTGCTGAGCGACGGCATTGTGAAGATCGCTGGCGAGACCATCCCGCCGGATCAGATCATGGCCATCCGCGGCATGCTCGCGACATACCTCGTCGGCGCCGCACTGGTCGCCCGCGCCCACTGGGGCACCTGGCCCATGGTGCTGCACCCGCTGGTCCTCCTCCGCGCGCTGATCGAAGGCGCGATCGCTGTGCTGTTCATCGGTCTCCTGCAGCACCTCTCGCTCAACGTGATCACGGTACTCACCCAAGTGACGCCGCTGATTCTTGCCGTCGCCTCCGCCTGGATGCTGCGCGAGCGCGTCGGCCGTGCCGGATGGTACGCAGTCATCCTCGGCTTCATCGGAGTCCTCTTGGTCGCGCGGCCCTCATTTGGCGGCGTGAGCGTCCACATCGTCGGCGCGCTAGTCGTAGCCCTGCTGATGGCCGCGCGCGAGCTCGTCACCCGCTTCATCGATCCCGCCGTGCCGACGTCGGTGATCACCTTCACAACGACGGTCGCGGTCTGTCTCATCGGTTTCGCTGATCTAGAGCCCAAGCCCTGGGTGCCGATCACGGCTTTGGGCGGTACGCTGCTTGCGGCATCGGCCCTGCTCGTCGCCTTCGGCTCATGGGCGATGGTGCTCGCGTTCCGCAACGTGACTGTCTCCGTCGTTTCGCCGTTCCGTTATTCAGCCGTTGCGTGGGGCGTTCTGTGGGGCTACCTGTTGTTCAACGAGCGCCCGGACGAATACGCATACATCGGCATGGCGCTCATTGTGCTCAGCGGTCTCTTTGCCATGCATCAAGAATCGTTGCGCTCTCGCCAGAGGGCTGCGGACCAGCAAGCCGAAGAGTGAGCGCACAGCACGCGAACACACGCGGCATCGTCGCCGTCCTCATCGCCATGGCGCTTTTCGTCGCCAACGACAGCTTGATCAAGCTCGCGGGCGAAATCCTGCCCATATCCCAGATCATGGTCGTCCGCGGCGCCATCGCCGTCCTGCTGATGAGCGTCTACGTAGCCAACACGGTTCCCCGCGCCGCATGGCGCCAAGCCTTTCAGCCGCGCGTTCTCCTTCGCGCCGCGTTAGAAGCGGCCCTTGCGGCTTGCTTCCTGTTCGCGCTCCCGCACATCCCGCTCGCCGACATGACGGCGATCCAGCTTACGACGTCCATCATCCTCACGATCCTCTCTGCGGTCGTTCTGAAGGAAGCGGTAGGCTGGCACCGCTGGACAGCGGTCGTAACCGGCTTCCTCGGCGTCCTACTCGTCATCCAACCGACGGGGCAGGGGATCAACATCTATGCTTTGAGCGCACTCGCCTGCGCCACGCTCGTCGCAATTCGCGACATCGTCACCCGCCGCATCGATCCAACAATACCAACCCAACTCATCACCTTCACGACGACATCATCGGTGATGCTGCTCGGCGCCGCCGGCGCACCACTCGAAACCTGGGGCCCCCTCAACGCATACACGCTAGCTCTCCTGGCGGGCTCGGCCGTTCTCGTCACCGGCGCAAACGTCTTCATCATCCGCGCTTTCCGCGGCACCGAGGTCTCCGTCGTCGCCCCGTTCCGCTACTCCGGCGTCCTCTGGGCCGTCCTGCTCGGGTTCTTGATTTGGGGCGACATACCAAACCCGCTCGCCATTCTAGGCACGGCGATCCTGGTTGCGAGCGGCCTCTACATCATGCACCGTGAGGCGATGCACAGGCGTCCGAGTCCAACCGCGTAACCCATGCGATTCCGCGTAGCCTCCTTCAATGTCGAAAACTTGATCCTTCCGGACGTGCGCTATTACGACCGGTTGAAGGACACGCGCGACCAATACGAGACAAAGGCCAACTGGATCGCGTCAGTCCTGAATCGCGCCAAGCCCGACATCGTCGGCGTCCAAGAAGTCTGGTTCGAGGAAGCGCTCGCCGATGTGATGAAGCGCAGCTTCCATTTTGCGGGCAACGCAAACGTCGTCGCGCCCGGTGCGACACGTGCGGAAAACCTGACCGGCCACGTCGCAAAGCGCCCGCGCTTAGGATTGATCTCCCGCTTCCCGATCAAAGCCGTCTCAAGCACGATTGCCTTTCCGGCAACGGTTGACCTGACGGTACCGCTCCGCGTGGACGGCGGTGCCATCAGCCAAGTGCCGGTCGCCGTGACGCAGTTTCAGCGGCCGGTCCTGCGTGCCGTCGTTGACGTGAACGGCGTGGACCTCACCGTTTACGTCGCGCATCTGAAGTCGAAGGGCCCGCTGATCCGCGAAGGCGAGGACGGTGATGATCCATTCGCCGCCTCGCTTGGCCAAGCGCGCGCCACCATCGTGCGCGCAGCCGAAGCGGCCGCATTGCGTCACTTGATCCTGGCCGATCTTAAAGAAACGAAGAAGCCGGTCGTTGTGCTCGGCGATCTGAACGACACGCCCGATGCGGCCAGTACCCAAACCGTCCGCGGACCGACGCCGCACAAGGACATGGACGGCGACGAGAAGAAGGCCCTCTGGGACGTCATTCTCTATTCGACGTTCCGCATCGCCCTTGAACGCTCGGCCCAAATACACACGCACATCCATGACGGCGAGCGTGACATCCTCGACCACATTTTAGTTTCGGAGGAATTCTACGGCCGCAACCGCGAACGCATCGCCGACGTCCTGCGTCACGAAGTCATCAATGACCACCTGCGCGACGACCGGGACGATCAGTCGCCGCCGGGCGCCTCGGACCACGGCATTCCTATCGCGGAAATCGGCACAATTCCGACTGCACCCTACACGAACCGGTGAGTTGCGGGGCGGGGGACCGCTCGCCTAGGGTCTCGCCCGCTAACGCCTGGGGAGTCGCATGAAAATCCTGTCCGCTGCCGCCGTATCTGTGCTCGCGCTATTCGCCGTCGCCTGTTCCGACTCCACCACGACCAAGCCGCAAGCGCCCGCTGCGCTGAAGGTAGAGCCGCTGAAGTTCACCGAGCGCACGCTGCCGAACGGCCTCAAAGTCTACGCGATGCCCGATCCGAACACGGCCAATGTCTCAGTCCAGGTCTGGTACGATGTCGGCTCGAAAGACGATCCCGAGGGCCGCTCAGGCTTCGCGCACCTTTTCGAACACATCATGTTCAAGGCAACGAAGAACATGCCGCCGGAAACGCTCGACCGTTTGACGGAAGACGTTGGCGGCTTCAACAATGCCTCCACCTACGACGACTTCACGAACTACTACCAAGTCGTGCCCGCGAACCACCTCGAACGCCTTCTCTGGGCGGAAGCCGAGCGCATGGGCTCGCTCGTCGTGGACGAGGCGATCTTCAAGTCCGAACGCGATGTCGTGAAGGAAGAGTATCGCCAGCGCATCCTGGCCTCGCCTTACGGCAAGCTCTTCGGCCTTTACCTCCCGCAAACGAACTTCACCGTCCACCCCTATGGCCGCCCGGGCATCGGCTCGATCGAAAACCTAGATGCCGCGACGGTCTCCGACGTGCGCGCGTTCCACGCGACGTACTACCGCCCGGACAACGCTGTGCTAGTCGTCGCCGGCAACTTCGACCAGGCGCAATTCGACAAATGGGTCGATCAGTATTTCGCGCCAATCGCTGCGCCCAAGCGTCCGATCCCGCGCGTGACTGCCGTCGAACCCGCGCGCACGGCGCCCAAGGATTACACGGTCTATGAGCCGAACACGCCGCTGCCGGCCGTGTCGATCTCGTTCCCGCAGCCGAATTCGCTCAGCCCCGATCTGGCAGCCTTGACTGTGCTCGACGCGATCCTCGCCAAAGGCGAAAGCTCAAGGCTCTACCAATCGCTCGTCTACACGCAGCAAATCGCGGCCCAGGTGTTCACGAGCCTGGAGGCAACGCGCGACCCCGGCGCCTACACCGTTGCTGCCATCCTAAGCGAAGGCAAATCGGCGGAAGACGGCGCCAAAAGCCTGATGGCCGAAATCGCCAAGCTGCGCGACACCGCCGTGACCGCCGCCGAACTCGATGAAGCCAAGAATGAACTCGTCTCCGAGACACTGGAAGGCCGTGAGACCGCATTCGGCAAGGCGAACGAACTCGCAAACGCCGTAATCCGATTTCGCGACCCGACCTACGCCGACAAGCTGCTATCGGGCATCCAGGCGGTCACAGCCGCCGACGTTCAGCGCGTGGCGAAATCTATTCTCGACGACAACAAGCGCATCACGATCCGCTACCTGGCGGAGGAAACCAGACCGAAGGACGCAAAGGGCGATACGATCGCAACCGCCGCCACGGTCCAAGCGCAAAAGCTCGACATCCCCGCGAGCGAGATCACAGTCTTCAAGCTCGCACCCGAAGCTGAGCGTGTGAAAGCGCCGGCACCGCAAGCCCCCGTCGCCGCCAAGCTGCCAACGCCCAGCGACACGAAACTCGCAAACGGTCTGCGCGTCATCGTCGCCGCAAAGCGCGGCGTGCCGATCGTGAGCGCGCAACTCGGCGTTCTAGCCGGTTCGAGTAGCGACCCGGAAACGCTGGGTGGTCTCGCCGCACTCGCAGCCGACGTGATGACCAAAGGCACGAAGACGCGCAGCGCCACCGACATCGCACGCCAAATCGAAGCCTTGGGTGCCGAACTCGGCGCCGGTGCCGGCGCAGACAACTCCGTGGTTTCGCTTGAAACCCGCGCCGACCGCGCCGCTGACGCGATGGCGATCATGGCCGACGTCGCGCGTAACCCAGCCTTCGCCGCGGAAGAGGTCGAACGCCAGCGCCAGCAGACGCTCGACGGCCTGCAGGTGGCGCTCCGCCAACCTGGCCAAGTCGCGCGCTTCGCCATGACGCGCGTGCTGTTCGGCCTTGGGCCCTATGGCAGCGTCGCATCGCCAAGAAGCGTGGCCGCGATCAAGCCGGAAAACCTCGCACAGTTTCACCAGACCCACTGGCGCCCGGACAACGCACTGCTCGTGATCTCCGGCGACGTCTCGACGGAGGACGGCCTGAAGCTCGCCGAAAAATACTTCGGTGATTGGAAGCAACCACCCAATCCGGCAGGCACGGCCCCCAAGGCTGAACTCGGCGTCCAAAGCGCCCGCGCGATCGTCGTCGACTTGCCGAAGTCCGGCCAAGCGGCGGTCAGCTTTGGCATGCTTGGAATCCCACGCACGGCCGCCGACTACTTCCCGGCGCTCGTCGCGAACTCGGTCTTGGGCGGCGGCTACTCCGCGCGGCTCAACCAAGAAATCCGCATCAAGCGCGGCCTGTCCTACGGGGTGAGCTCCGGCTTTGCCGCGCGCCAAGCGCCGGGTCCGATCATCGTAATGGCGCAAACGAAGAACGAGTCTGCCGTTCAAGTCGCCGACCTTATGACGCAAGAGTTCGTCAAGATCATGAGCGCCGACGTCCCGGCCGCCGAACTTGGCGCGCGCCAAGCAAACCTGATCGGCTCCTTCGGCCGCGACGTGGAAACGGCATCGGGCCTCGGCGGGCAGCTCGCAACGCTCGCGACGTTCGGCATCCCGCTCGAAAAATTGACGACTTACGTCGCCGACATCCAGGCCGTCACGCCCCAGAGTGCGAAAGAAGCAGCTGCAAAACTCTATGACCCGAAGAAGGCCTCGATGGTCGTGGTCGGTGACGGCAGCGTCTTCTTCAGCGCCTTGAAGAAGAAGAAGCCGGACTTGCAGCGCATCCCGATCGACAAACTCAACCTCGATAGCCCCACGTTGCAGTAGGCAATGGTCGGTAGTCCCGGCCCTCCCTTCCGGGGGGCCGGGATGGCAAGGTGAGTCTTGCCTCACCGCGGCATCCGTTCGATTTATGTTCTAGTGCAGCGGGCGGCGAGTCTTCGCGGCGTCGAGCGGTTCGTGACGCCGTTACATGCAGAGGCGCGGTACCAGCGGGGTGGTGTAAAAAATGGCGCAAACAAGCCATTGCAGAACCATAACGTCCCAAATGCTGTTGATTTTGGTGCGCGAACCGCACGCCGAGCGCACTGCGTTGTTTGCCGGTTCACAGAGCCGCCGGTAAGAGTGTCACTCAACCCACGACTGAGAATCAAAAGACCAATGCGCGTATCCCGTTCCTTCCTGCCCACGCTGCGTGAGACGCCCGCGGAAGCCCAAATTGTCTCGCATCGCTACATGCTGCGCGCAGGCCTCGTGCGCCAGCAGGCGGCGGGCATCTACTCATGGCTGCCGCTTGGCCATCGCGTGCTCCGTAAGATCGAGCAAATCGTGCGTGAGGAACAGGACAGAGCAGGGGCGATCGAACTGCTGATGCCCACGCTGCAAGCCGCCGACCTCTGGCGCGAGAGCGGACGTTACGACGCCTACGGCAAGGAAATGCTGCGCATCAAGGACCGTCACGAGCGCGATCTGCTGTACGGCCCCACGAACGAGGAGATGATCACCGAAATCTTCCGCTCGGCCGTGCGCTCCTATAAGGACATGCCGCGCATCCTCTACCACATTCAGTGGAAGTTCCGGGACGAGATCCGCCCGCGCTTCGGCGTTATGCGCGGCCGCGAGTTTCTGATGAAGGACTCGTACTCGTTCGACCTCGACGCCGCCGGCGCGCGCCATTCGTATAACAAGATGTTCGTCGCCTACCTGCGCACGTTCGCGCGCATGGGCCTGAAGGCGGTGCCGATGAAAGCCGATACCGGCCCCATCGGCGGCGACCTCTCCCACGAATTCATCGTTCTGGCCGACACCGGCGAAAGCCAAGTCTATTGCCACAAAGATTTGGTCGACATGGCCGTGCCGGAGAACGTCGATTTCGACGGCGACCTTGAGCCTTACATCAAGCAGCGCACGTCGCTGTACGCGGCGACCGACGAAAAACACGACGCCGAAGCCTTCGCGAAAATCCCGGCGGACAAGCAGCTTGCTGCACGAGGTATCGAAGTTGGTCACATCTTCTATTTCGGCACGAAGTACTCAAAGCCGATGAACGCCAAGGTCACGAACCAAAGCGGTGAAGACGTCCTTGTCGAAATGGGCTCCTACGGCATCGGCGTTTCGCGGCTGATGGGTGCGATCATCGAAGCAAGCCACGACGACGCGGGCATCATCTGGCCCGAAAGCGTTGCGCCCTACCGGGTGGGCTTGATCAGCCTCAAGGCGGACGACCCGAAGACTCGTCAGGTTTGCGAAGATCTTTACCAAAAACTGAGCGCGGCCGGGGTGGAAGTCCTATATGATGACACCGATGAACGGGCAGGGGCGAAGTTCTCGACGTTCGACCTGATCGGTCTGCCATGGCAGGTGCTGGTCGGCCCGCGTGGCCTGGCCAACAACCAGGTCGAAATCAAGAACCGCAAGACCGGCGAACGCCAGCACCTTGCGCCTGAGGCTGCATTGAATCTGTTCACCCGAAGGGCTTGATGAACCGCGTCGTCGACTTCCAAGGCCAAGAGCAAATGCGCCGACCACCGCAACCGCGGCCGCGTCGCGCAACCGGCACAGCGCCGTTCTCGCCGTTCGAGTTCATGCTGGCCGGCCGCTACCTGCGTGCCCGCCGCAAGGAAGGCTGGATCTCGGTCATCGCCGGCTTCTCGCTCGCCGGCATCGCGCTAGGCGTGGCGACGCTCATCATCGTCATGGCCGTCATGAACGGTTTCCGCGCCGAATTGATGGGCAAGATTTTGGGCTTCAACGGACACTTCACGATTTACGGCATCACGAACACGCTGCACAAATGGGAAGACATGGCCACGAAGCTGCGCCGTATTCCCGGCGTCGTGCGCGTGACGCCGCTCGTGCAGGGCCAAGCGCTGCTGACCGCCGGCGGGGGCTCGCCGGGCGTGCTCGTGCGCGGCGTGCGCGCATCGGACATTATGAATACGAAGCTCGTGGTCGACTCGCTGAGCGACGGCGCGATCCAACGCTACCAGCGCAACAACGAGAGTGTGCTGATCGGCGAACGCTTGTCGAACCAACTCGGGCTGCTTCCCGGAATGCAGATCACGCTGACGGCTGCACGCGGCAACGTAACGCCGTTTGGCGTGACGCCGCGGCAGAAGCAGTACACGGTCGCCGGTACCTTCAAAGTAGGGATGTCGCAGTTCGATGAGTCCGTCATTTTCATGCCGCTGCCCGAAGCCCAGTCTTACTTCAACAAGGGTCAAGGCGTCAGCGGCATCGAAATCATGGTGTCGAATCCCGACCAGATCGCAGACGTGCGCCCCGCAATCACCAACGTCGTGGGTGAGGCCGCGCGTATCGTCGACTGGCAGCAAGAGAACAAGACCCTTTTCGGTGCGCTCCAAGTCGAGCGCACGGTGATGTTCCTCATCCTCTCGCTCATCATCATTGTTGCCGGTTTCAACATCATCTCCGGCATGATCATGATGGTGAAGGACAAGACGCGCGACATCGCCATACTGCGCACGATGGGCGCGACGTCAGGCACTATCCTGCGCGTGTTCTTGATGTCGGGCTCCGCGATCGGCGTCGTCGGCACGCTCATGGGTTTCCTGCTCGGCGTGCTCTTCTGCACCTACATCGAAGAGATCCGTCAGTTCCTGATCTGGGTCAGCGGCATGGACCTGTTCCCGGAGGCGCTCTATTTCCTAAGCCGTCTCCCCGCAAAAATGGAAACGAGCGAAGTTATCTACGTCGTGGTCACCGCGCTCACGCTCTCCATTCTGGCGACGGTGTATCCCGCCTGGCGCGCAGCGAAACTCGATCCGGTGGATGCACTGCGCTATGAATGAGCAATACGCCGCCACCGAAGCCGCAGCGACGCGCACAGCAGTCCCTTCGCTAATTCTGCAAGGGGTAACGCGCTCGTTCGGCGAAGGTGCGGAACGCATCGAGATATTTCACGACCTCACCTCCCAAATCATGCCGGGCGAGATCGTGGCGCTCGTTGGCCCCTCTGGCTCCGGCAAGTCGTCGCTACTTCATATCGCGGGCTTGCTTGAGCCACCGACCAGCGGCACCGTCGTCATCAACGGCCGCGATTGCTCGAAGCTGAACGACGAAGAGCGAACTGCCATACGCCGGACGCAGCTCGGCTTCGTCTACCAGTTCCATCATCTACTGCCTGAGTTCAACGCGCTCGAAAACGTGGCGATGCCGCAAATGATCGCCGGCCGCCGCCGCAAAGACGCCGAGACGATCGCAGGCCGCCTGCTCACGATGGTCGGCCTCCAACATCGCCTCACGCATCGCCCGGGGAAACTCTCCGGCGGTGAGCAACAACGCGTCGCCATCGCCCGCGCGCTTGCGAACCAACCGCGCCTGATCCTCGCCGACGAGCCGACCGGTAACCTCGACCCGCGCACCGCCGACATGGTCTTCGGCATCCTCGTCGAAACCGCCCGCGCCCGTGGCGTCTCCGCCCTGATCGCGACCCACAATCTTCAGATGGCGGTCAAAATGGATCGCACCTGGCTGCTCCACAACGGCAAGCTGATCGACGCGGGCAAACTGAAGCCGTGAGTGAGCAGCCGCTCGTAACCGGCAGCGCGGCGAACGCGCTGGGCATCTTCTGCCACGCTCTACACATGGCGCTCGTGTTCTTCGCGTTGCTCGGCTGGCTGATACCAAGCGGGCCGGTGCTGATCGGGCATTTGATTTACATCCCCGGCCTTATCGCGGTCTGGCTGCTCAACAAAGGCGTCTGCCCACTGAACAACATCGAGTCCCGATTGACCACCGGCCGCTGGCGCAACCCGTCGAACGCAGAGGAAGGCAGCTTCATCGTCACCATTGTTCAGCGCTACCTAAACCTGCACCCGACACAACGCCTAATGGATGCGATCACGTACGGTCTGATGGCAATTGTGTGGGGATTGTCCTGGCTGCACTTGAGCCTGTTGAAAACCTAGCCCCGGCCTGTTGCGATCAGGCGGGGCAGGGGACTTACATCCCGCCCACGTAACCCTTGAGGCACCATGCCGGCACACGCGAACTTCGTTCACCTGCGCGTACACTCAGCCTTTTCGCTGCTCGAAGGCGCGATGCAGCCAGGCGAGATCGCCAAGCTCTGCCAAAAGCACAAGATGCCGGCTGTCGCTGTGACCGACACGAACAACCTGTTCGGTCTCTACGACCTCACCGAAGCAATGACGAAGGCGGGCGTACAGCCAATAATGGCCTGCCAACTCGCCCTCCATGTCGAAGGCGAAGGCTCGAAGCGCAACCTCACCCAAACCCGCAGCGGCCACGACGGCTTCATTGTCCTGCTCGTGCAGACCGAGCAAGGCTACGCAAACCTGATCAAACTCGCGAGCAAAGCCCACCTCGACGTGAAGCCCGGCGAACCGCCGCACATCACCTGGGAGATGTTGGAGCGGCACAACGCTGGCCTGATCGCGCTGACCGGCGGCCCGAAAGGCCTCATCAACAAGCTCATCGTCGAAGGCCAACTCGACGCAGCCAGACTTTGGCTCGAGAACTATCGGACCGTGTTCGCCGATCGCCTCTACGTCGAACTTCAGCGGCACGGCATGGCCGACGAAGTGGCGGCCGAACCGCACCTTGCAAAGCTCGCCTACGACCTCGCGCTACCGCTTGTGGCCACGAACGAGCCATTCTTCGGCAAGAAGGACATGTTCGAAGCCCATGACGCACTGCTCTGCATCGCCGACAGCGCGTACGTAGCCCAAGACGACCGCCGCAAAGAGAGCGACCAGCACTACTTCAAATCGGCTGAGGAAATGACGGCGCTGTTCGCCGACGTGCCGGAAGCCATCGAGAACACGATCGAGATTGCCAGGCGCTGCGCCTTCATCCCAAAGAAACGCAACCCGATCCTGCCGGACTTCGTGCCCACCTCGGGCCTCTCGCCCGAAGACGAGCTTCGCGAGCAGGCGAAGATTGGGCTCAAAGCCCGCCTCGCCGCAAACGGCCTCTACGCGGAAGAGAAGGTTTATTGGGACCGTCTCGACTACGAGATCGGCATCATCAACAAGATGAAGTTTCCCGGCTACTTTCTGATCGTTTCCGATTTCATGAAGTGGACCCGGGGCCAGGGCATCCCCGTCGGCGTCCGTGGCTCCGGCGCCGGCTCAGTCGTCGCTTGGGCGCTACAAATCACGTCGCTAGACCCGCTTCGCTTCGGCCTTGTGTTCGAGCGCTTCCTGAACCCCGAACGCGTCTCGATGCCTGACTTCGATATCGACTTCTGCCAAGACCGGCGCGGCGAAGTTATCCGCTACGTACAGGACAAATACGGCAGCGATCGCGTTGCGCAGATCATCACGCTCGGCACGCTCCAAGCCCGCGCGGCGTTGCGCGATGTCGGCCGCGTGCTGCAACTGCCGCAAGGTCAGGTGGACCGCATTGCGAAGATGATCAAGGTCCAGCCCGGCCAGACGATCACACTGCGCGAAGCCATCGCTCAAGAACCGCGACTGCAGCAGATGGAGAACGAAGAAGAGTCCGTTGCGCGCTTGTTTCAAATCGCTCAGCAGCTTGAAGGACTCTACCGTCACGCTTCGACCCACGCCGCGGGCGTCGTGATCGGCGATCGCCCGCTCGACGAACTCGTCCCGCTTTACCGCGACCCAAGCTCCGACATGCCGGTGACGCAGCTCGACTACGAGCAGGACGAAAAGGCGGGCCTCGTCAAATTCGACTTCTTGGGATTGAAGACGCTCACGGTCATCGCGGAAACCGAGAAAATGATCGCCGCCCGCCACGGCGTGCGTGTGAAGGCGGAAGAGGTCGCCTTCGACGACAAGAAGGCGTTCGAAGCACTCGGCAAAGGCGCCTCGACCGGCATCTTCCAGCTGGAATCGACCGGCATGCGCGACCTGCTGCGCAAGATGAAACCCGACCGCGTTGAGGACCTCATCGCGCTTGTCGCGCTCTATCGGCCGGGCCCGATGGACCAGATACCGGTGTACATCGCTGTCAAACACGGTCGAGAGAAGCCGTTCTATCTGCACCCCTCGCTCGAGCCGATCCTGTCTGACACGCACGGCGTGATGACCTACCAAGAAGACGTGATGCTGATCGCGCGTGAGCTTGCGGGTTATTCACTCGGCCAAGCCGACGAACTGCGCCGCGCGATGGGCAAGAAGATCAAAGAGGAGATGGCCAAACACCGGGTGAAGTTCATCGATGGCGCCGCGGCCAAAAAGAACATCCCCGCCGACATCGCCGAACAAATCTTCTTACAAGCCGAAAAGTTTGCAGGTTACGGTTTCAACAAGGCACACGCCGCCGCTTACGCGCAGATCGCCTATCAAACAGCCTGGCTCAAGGCGAACTACCCCGTCGAGTTCTTCTGCGCATCTATGACACTCGATATCGGCTCACCCGAGCGCCTCTCGATCTTCCGTCAGGAAGCCGAACGCCTCGGCATCACCGTGGCTCCGCCCGACATTAACTCATCCGCAGCTCTCTTCACTGCAAGCCGCCGCGAAGACGGCACCGACGTCGTGCACTACGCGCTCGCAGCAGTCCGCAACGTCGGCCGCGCCGCGATGGATCACGTCATCGACGTACGAAATGCAGGCGGCAAGTTCACGAGCCTGTTCGACTTCGCTCGCCGTGTCGACGCCAAATATGTCAACCGCCGCATCCTGGAGAACCTGGTCGCCGCCGGTGCATTCGACAGCCTAAACTCGAACCGCGCTCAGGTGCATGCCGCAATCGAGATGATGCTCGGCGAAGCCTCGATCACCACCCGCGAACGCGAGAGCGCGCAGGTCAACCTGTTCGGCGAGGTCGAAACCGTACGCGACCGCGCGCTTCCCGAAGTGAACCAGTGGTCGATGCCTGAGCGCCTTTCGCGCGAGTTCGGCGCAATCGGCTTCTACATGTCCGCCCACCCCCTCGACGAGTTCGCCCAAACGCTGGCGCGCATGCGCGTCGTTCCCTACGCCGAACTCGCCGCCGACAAACGTCACGAAGACCGTGCGGTCACGCTCGCAGGCAGCGTCATCCGCCGCCAGGAGCGTCGTACCAAGGACGACAAGCGCATGGCGCACATCGGCTTCTCCGACGCCTCAGGTATGTTCGAAGCGGTCGTTTTCGCCGAAACGCTCGCCCAAGGTGGTCAGCACCTTGAGCCGGGCAAATCAGTCGTGCTCGACGTAACCACCAGATGGGACGGCGACGACCTGAAACTCCAGATCATGCGTATTCAAAACCTGAACGACGCCGCTGCCCAAACGGGCGCGGGACTGCGCATCTTCATCGACGACCCAAAGCCCTTGCCCAGCATCAAAGAGCGGCTGAAGGACCAACAAGGCAAAGGTCTCGTCTCGCTCATCTTCCCCGTCGAGAAGGGCGAACGCGAAGTGGAACTGGAGTTACCCGGCCGCTACGCCGTAACCCCGGCGTTGAAGGGCGCAATCCGCGTCGTCAACGGTGTGCGCGAAGTTGAGGAGGTTTAGATTGCCTTCGCAATCCGCTGCATCGCTTCGCTGAGCCGCTCGGGCGCCTGGAAAAAGCAAAGCCGGATAAAGCGGTCGTTCTGCTTATCCGTCTTTGGGCCGAACGCAATGCCGGGCGCGACGCCGACCTTGGCGTGTTCGAGCAGCCGCTTGGCGAAGGCGTGGCTGTCCGTCATTCCCTCGATCGCGATGAAGGCATAGAAGGCGCCGGCAGGCTTGCACCAGCTCATGCGGTTGTTTGCGCCAATCGCCTTCTCGACGATGGCTAGGCCCTCACGGCAGCGCTGCACCTGCCACTTGATGAAGTCGTCGCCCTTTGTGATTGCCTCCAGAGCGCCGTATTGAGCGAACACCGTCGCACCCGTGTTGTTGTAGGCGGAGAGCTCGGCCATCTGTGTGGCCAACCGGCGCGGGTGAATGAGCCAGCCGATCCGCCAGCCGGTCATGGCCCAAGCCTTCGAGAAGCTGTTGATGATGAAGACGTCGTCTTCGGGGTCGGCGATGGCGCCGAAGCTCGGTGCGGGTGTGTCGTAGACGATGGGTGTGTAGACCTCGTCCGAGATGACCGCGATGCCACGTTTGCGCGTGAACTCCAGAATCGCGCGCTGTTCGCGTTCGCTCATGATCCAACCGGTGGGGTTGGAGGGGGAGGCGAAGAAGATCGCTTTCGTATGTGCGTCGGCGCTGTCGAAGAGACGCTGCAGGTCTAGCGTCCACGGCTCGCCGTTCGCGCCGCCGTCGAGCCGCACAAACCGAGGCGTTGCGCCCGATCCGATCACCGCTTGGAAGATGTTCGGCCACATCGGCGAGATGATGAGGACATTGTCGCCCGGCTCGCACACGCATTGCAGCGCGATTTGCACGCCCATCATCGCGGCCCCAGGCACGGTCACCCGTTCGGCGTCGATCTCGCGGCCGGATTGGCGCGACGCCCAATCCGCGATGGCCCCGCGAAGCTCGGCGATGCCGCGGGTGAACGTGTAAAAGGTCTTTCCGTCGTCCAGCGCCCGCTTGGCGGCATCGCGGATGAAGGGTGGGGTGACGATGTCGCCCTCGCCGAACCAAAGCGGGATGATGTCCTTGCGCCCGAGGCCCAAAAACGACACCTCCCCGATCCCGTTGCGCTCCAGGCCTAGGATTGTGGGACGAATAGCAGTCATGGGCTCCCGATTTTCGGCTGATTTGTCGCGTTTCGCTCCAAGCTGCCGCCCTTGCACGCCTCGACGCAACCCCCTAAAACCGCGGCCATTCCACACGCGGGCTTGGGTTGCCTGGCCGCCATATGGCGGGCCGCCCTCCGGTGCTGAGTTTCGGCTCAGTGATGGCCCGCGGAGGTTCAACCGGTTAAGGAGACGAAGCCAGATGGCTTTACCTGACTACAGCATGCGTCAGCTGTTGGAAGCTGGCGTGCATTTCGGGCACCAGACACATCGCTGGAACCCGCGCATGCAGCAATACCTGTTTGGGTCGCGCAACAAGATCCACATCATCGACCTGACGCAGACGGTGCCGCTGTTGCACCAGGCGCTGAAGACCGTGCGCGATGTCGTGGCCCAAGGCGGCCGCGTCCTGTTCGTCGGCACGAAGCGCCAGGCTTCGGAACCGATCGCCGACGCCGCGAAGCGCTGCGCGCAATATTATGTGAACCACCGTTGGCTCGGCGGCACGCTCACGAACTGGCAGACGATCTCGAACTCGATCAAGCGCCTGCGATCGATCGAAGAGACGCTGAACTCGGGCGCGCAGGGCCTCACGAAGAAAGAAGCGCTGGACCTCGCACGCGACAAAGAAAAGCTCGAGCGCGCGCTTGGCGGCATCAAGGACATGGGCGGCGTCCCCGATATGCTGTTCGTCATCGACACGAACAAGGAAGCGATCGCCATTCAGGAAGCCAACAAGCTCGGCATCCCGGTCATCGCAATTGTGGACTCGAACTCGAATCCGGAAGGCATCGCATTCCCGATTCCGGGCAACGACGACGCGTCGCGCGCCATTGCGCTCTATTGCGATCTGGTCGCCCGCGCGGTGATCGACGGCATCTCTGCAGCGCAAGGCTCGGCCGGCGTCGATATCGGCGCCTCGGCTGACGGCCCGGTGCAAGAGCTGCCCAACTAAGGCATCGCGCGCGGGGTGCAACATCCCCGCGCGACCCACTCGAACGAATAGGAGCCTCCCATGGCTGAAATTACAGCCACGATGGTCAAAGACCTGCGCGAGAAAACCGGCGCCGGCATGATGGATTGCAAAGCCGCGCTCAACGAAACGAAGGGCGACTTCGAAGCCGCGGTCGATTGGCTGCGCAAGAAGGGCTTGTCAAAAGCTGCCAAAAAGGCCGGCAACATTGCCGCCGAAGGCCTCGTTGCGGTCATGGCGAAGGGCGGCACAGGTGCCGTCGTCGAAGTGAACTCGCAAACCGACTTCGTCTCGCGGAACGAAGAGTTCCAAGCGATGGTGTCGAAGATCGTCGAGCTTGCGCTCGGCGCAGGCGGCGACGTCGCAAAGCTCGGCAACGCCGCGTTCGGCGACGGCAACACCGTCACCGGCAAAGTCTCCGCGCTCTCCGGCAAGATCGGCGAGAAGATGGAACTGCGTCGCGCCGCGGAGCTCAGCGTGTCCCCGGGCCTCGTGGCGAGCTACGTTCACAACCAAGTCGTTCCCGGTCTCGGTAAGATCGGCGTGCTCGTCGCGCTGAAGTCGTCGGGCGATGCGGGCAAGCTGGCGGCGCTAGGCCGTCAGATCGCGATGCACGTTGCGGCCGCCAACCCGGCCGCGCTGAACGCCAGCCAAGTGGACCCCGCACTGGTCGAACGGGAAAAATCGATCTTCGCCGACCAAGCGCGCGCGTCGGGCAAGCCCGAGAACATCATCGCAAAGATGGTCGAAGGCCGTATGCGCAAATTCTACGAGGAAGTCTGCCTCCTCGAGCAGAATTACATCATGGACCCCGAGAAGAAGGTCGCCGCGGTCGTGAAAGACGCGGAAAAAGACGTTGGCGCCCCGGTCTCTCTTGAGGGCTTTGTGCGCTACGCTCTTGGCGAAGGCATCCAGAAAGTGGAAAGTGACTTCGCAGCCGAAGTTGCCGCCGCAGCGAAAGGCTAAGTTATTTAAGGACCGAACGATGTCATCAGCGCCGATCTACCGCCGGGTTCTCTTAAAAGTGTCCGGTGAGGCGCTGATGGGTTCGGGCTCTTACGGCATCGAACTCGCGACCGTGAACCGGATCGCTGAGGACATCAAAGCCGCGATCGACATAGGCGTCCAAGTCTGCCTGGTCGTCGGTGGCGGGAACATCTTCCGCGGCATGCAAGCGGCGGCCTCCGGCATGGATCGGGCAACAGCCGACTATATGGGCATGTTGGGCACGGTCATGAACGCCCTGGCGATGCAGAACATCTTGGAGAAGGTCGGCGTACAGACGCGCGTTCAATCCGCGATCCCGATGACCTCGATCTGCGAGCCCTATATTCGCCGCCGCGCGATCCGCCACATGGAAAAGGGCAGGGTGGTGATTTTCGCAGCCGGCCTCGGCAGTCCCTTCCTCACCACCGACACGCCCGCCGCGATGCGTGCCGCCGAGATGGGTTGCGACGCGCTCCTCAAAGGTACGCAAGTTGACGGCGTGTACTCGGCTGATCCGAAGAAGGACCCGAAGGCCGAACGTTACAACAAACTCACTTACATGGACGTGCTCTCGCGCGATCTGAAGGTGATGGACGCCTCTGCCATCTCGCTTGCGCGTGAAGCCGGCATTCCGATCATCGTCTTCAACATCCACGAGAAGATGAACTTCGTCCGCGTGCTGCAGGGCAAAGGTCCTTGCACTGTGATCTCGAGCTAACGCGAAACTTCGCCAGGAGGGCCCCAATGGCGCAAACAAAACCGTTCGACATGGACGATCTGACGAAGCGCATGAAAGGCGCCGTCTCGACACTCAAGTCTGAGTTCTCGGGACTGCGTACCGGCCGTGCGTCGGTCTCGTTGCTCGAACCCGTGCACGTGGACGCCTACGGCAGCGCCATGCCGCTGACCCAGGTGGGCACCGTAAACGCACCAGAGCCGCGCATGCTGACCGTGCAGGTGTGGGACCGCGGTCTCGTCGTCGCGGTCGATAAGGCGATCCGCGGTGCGAACCTTGGCTTAAACCCGCAAGTTGACGGTCAACTGCTGCGGATTCCGATCCCGCCGCTGACCGAAGATCGTCGTAAGGAGTTGTCCAAGATCGGCGCGAAGTATGCCGAAGCGGCGCGCGTAGCGGTGCGCAACATCCGCCGCGACGGCATGGAACATCTGAAGAAGCTCGAGAAGGAGCATCAGATGAGCGAGGACGAGCACAAGAAGCAGCATGATCTCGTGCAAAAGCAAACCGACTTGCACATCAAGGAGATCGACGACGCGCTCGCCGCTAAGGAAAAGGAAATAATGCAGGTCTAGCCACCTGCGTACCCCATGCCCAGCGCGCCCGGAGAGCTAGACCGACCACCGCCCCGCCACGTCGCCATCATCATGGACGGCAACGGTCGTTGGGCTTCGGCGCGTCACATGCCCCGCATCATGGGCCACCGCGCCGGTGTCGCAGCCGTCCGAAACGTGGTGCGCGCCGCAGGCGATATCGGCCTCGAGTACCTCACGCTGTACAGCTTCTCTTCCGAGAACTGGAAGCGCCCGCGCACTGAGATCAACGACCTGATGGGGCTCCTGCGCTTCTATCTGCGCGACGACCTCGAGGAGCTGCACCGCAACGGCGTCCAAATTCGCGTAATTGGTGCAAAGAGCCAGCTCGAAGGGGATATTGTCGATCTAATTGAGCACGCACAAAAGCGCACGCAAGACAACACCAAGCTCAAGCTGATCGTCGCTTTCAACTATGGTGGCCAGGACGAAATCGTTGAGGCCGCGCGCCGGATTGCCGAAGACGCCGCCGCAGGCAAGATAGCGCCCGCTGATGTGACTCGTGACCTCTTTGCGTCGTACCTCGCCACAGCCGGGATCCCCGATCCTGAAATCGTCATCCGCACGTCTGGTGAGCAGCGCTTGAGCAACTTCCTGATCTGGCAGTCGGCCTACTCGGAGTTCGTCTTCACGGACACGCTCTGGCCCGATTTCGGCAGGGCCGAGCTCATCGCCGCGATCCGTGAGTTCCAAGGCCGCGACCGCCGCTTCGGCGGCCTCACGCCGGCCGCAGGCGGGCGCACGTGACGCAAACGGCTAAGCCTTCCAGTCTGTGGCCTCGTATCATCGCCGCCGCCGTCCTCGTTCCGGCGGCGCTCGGCGCTGTCTACTTAGGTGGTTGGATCCTTGCCGCCTGGGTCGCCGCCGCTGGTGTCGCCATGTCCCGCGAGTGGGTGGCGATCGTGCACCGCGAGGTTTGGGGCTGGCGCATGGGCCTTCACATCGCCGCCCTCGCGCTCTCCCAAGCAATTTACGCCCTTGGCCACGCCGACTTCGCATTCGCGAGCATCCTGTTTTGCGCCCTAATCGGAAACGTCGCCGCCCAGGCACGCGAAGAGCGCGGTATCTGGGTCGCTCTCGGCGTTCTTTACATTGCGATCCCGTGCCTTGCCCTCGTTTGGCTCCGCCAGCGCGTGCCGTTCGGGCTTGAAACCGTGATCTGGCTCTTCTGCGTGGTTTGGGCGACCGACAGCGCGGCCTATCTCGCGGGGTCCACTTTCGGCGGCCCCAAGCTCGCCCCCGGTATATCGCCTTCAAAGACTTGGACGGGCGCGGTTGCCGGCCTTGCCGCCGGTATCGCGGCCACCATCGCCTTCGCCCAAGCCGTCGGCGGCGTTTCAGCGCCCGCATTCGTGGCGGCAGGCGCGGCGCTCTCACTTTTGACGCAGTGCGGCGACCTCGCCGAATCCTCGCTGAAGCGTACCTTTGGCGTGAAGGACGCCTCTGACCTAATCCCAGGTCACGGCGGCGCGTTAGACAGGCTCGACGGCATGATCTTCGCCGCATTAGGTTTGGCGGCGTACATTGAGTGGTCCGGGCACTCGCCGATCGCGTGGATGATGCCGTGAGTGAAGTTCAAGGCCGCAGCGTAACGATCCTAGGCTCTACCGGTTCCGTCGGCGTCAGCACGATCGATCTGATTGAGCACCATAACGCCAGATCACCCGGCACCTACCGCGTGGTTGCGCTGACGGCGAACACCAACGCACCCGAACTCGCGGCCCAAGCCCGCAAACTGAAGCCCGAGTTCGTCGCGATTGCCGACGCCTCGCGCTACGGCGAACTGCGCGACGAACTCACCGGAACCGGAATCGAAGTTGCCGCCGGCGCAGAAGCCCTTGAAGTTGCTGCCGCCAAGACCTGCGACTGGGTTATGGCCAGCATCGTCGGCGCTGCCGGCCTGCGCCCGACACTCGCCGCCGTTCGACGCGGCGCAACGGTTGCCATCGCCAACAAGGAATGCCTGGTTTGTGCGGGCGACCTCTTCATGCGCGAGGTGCGCAGCGCGAAGGCCACGCTTCTTCCCGTTGATTCCGAACACAACGCCGTCTTCCAAGTCTTCGAAGTCGAGCAGCCGAACGCGATCGAACAAATCACGCTGACAGCCTCAGGTGGCCCGTTCCGCACGTGGACGCGCGAGCAAATGGCGAAGGCGACGCCTGCGGAAGCGTGCAAGCATCCGAATTGGTCGATGGGGTCGAAGATCTCGGTCGACTCCGCAACGTTGATGAACAAGGGCCTTGAGCTGATCGAGGCGCATCATCTCTTCGCCGTGCCGCCTGAGCGCTTGTCCGTCATCGTGCACCCCCAATCGATCGTGCATAGCTTGGTCGCCTATATCGACGGCTCCGTACTGGCCCAGTTGGGCAGTCCCGACATGCGCACGCCGATCGCCTACACGCTCGGCTATCCGAATCGAATCGAGGCGCCGACACGCAGACTCAACCTCGCCGATTTGGGGCAACTCTCATTTGAAACGCCCGATACTGTCAGATTTCCCTGTCTCGCTCTGGCACAGGAAGCCTTGCGGCAAGGGGGTAGCGCTCCTACCATCCTGAATGCGGCCAACGAAGTCGCCGTGGAGGCGTTTTTGGCGCGGAAAATTGGCTTTTTGGACATCCCGCGCGTTGTAGAATCGGCGTTAAGCGGCTGCGATGCGCCTGGCCGGGCCCCTGCATCTATCGCTGAAGCGCTTACCTTAGACCAAGTCGTCCGCGACTACACAAAGCGGCGCCTGGCAACCTGAAGCACTATAAAAACACGGGACGGAAACGATGGATTATCCGACGACGATTCTAGGCTGGGTCTGGCTGTTCGGCCTTGGCGGGATTGGGTTCCTATCCACGATCACCCTTGTCGTCTTCGTACATGAGCTCGGGCATTTTCTCGCCGCCCGCTGGTTTGGCGTGAGGGTCGAGAGCTTCTCGATCGGCTTTGGTCGCACCATTTGGGGTTTTCACGATAGACACGGAACACACTGGAAATTCAGCGCGCTGCCACTTGGCGGGTACGTAAAGTTCTGGGGCGACGACGGCGTATCGAGCGCGCCCGACCACGAGAAAGTGGATCGAGCGACGGCCGCGGAACGGGCCGGCTCGTTCCATCATAAGGCGTTATGGCAGAAGGCGATTATCGCGGTCGGCGGTCCCGTCGCGAACTTTGTGCTGGCGCTCGTGATTCTAACGGGCCTGTTCCTGCTCTATGGCGAGCGGCTAGCTGCGCCGCAGATTGGTTTCGTCGCGCCGAACTATCCGGCTGAAAAGGCCGGCATCAAAGTCGGGGATGTGATCCAAAGCATTGACGGGCACCCGGTGCGCGAATTCGGCGACATCATGCAAATCGTCAGCGTGCGAAGCGACCAGCCCTTGCAAGTGGTCGTCGATCGCTACGGTCAGAAGCTCACGCTTGTTGTGACGCCGACGCCAATCGAAAAGACGGACCCCCTCGGCAACAAGGTGATGGACCCGGGAATCGGTGTCGGCAACGTTCAGCCCGGCAAGGTGGGTGCGGTCGCTGATGGGTCGCCGGCTGCTGCGGCTGGGCTGAAGGCCGACGATGTTATCTTCGAAGTGAACGGCCAGCTCGTCGAATCGCTTAAGGTCGTGTCCGACGCGATTCGCGCAAACCCCAGCGCGCCGCTCACCCTGACACTGGGGCGCATAGGCGCGAACCCCGCCAAACCAAAAGACGCTGGCGCGCTGATGCTAAAAGTGATTCCGGGCCCGATAGGCAATCAAAGCGATCCCGACTCGGTTGTCGCTGCCTCGCTCGGGCTCACGATGGCCGTCAAAGGGTCACCGAAATCTTTCAACCTTGTAACATATGGGCCGGTTGAGGCGGTGAATCGGGCCGCCAGCCAGATACAGTTTATCGTAGTTAAAACGTTCGACTTCATTCAGCGTCTGCTGATGGGCACTGGCGACTATCGTCAGTTGTCCGGCCCGATCGGCATCGCCCAGGTTTCGGGCCAGATTTTCGTATTTTTCGGGGTGGTTGCGCTAATCAACCTGGCGGCGGTGTTGTCCGTTAGCATCGGTTTACTTAATCTTTTTCCCATCCCTATGCTCGACGGGGGACATCTCCTGTACTATGGCATAGAAGCTGTACGTGGGCGTCCTTTGGGGGAGCGCGCGCAAGAGCTTGGGTTTCGGATCGGGTTCGCTTTGGTGATCGGTCTGATGCTGTTCGCGACTTGGAATGACATTACGAAGATCAAACTATTCTGATCGAAGTGCTTGCAGTATCTGGGTTTCTTGGTTCGGCCTCGGGGCGTCACGTATGAAAAGAGTACTAGGAACGGCGTTGGCGCTTTTGTTCGCGCTCATCTACGCCGTAGCACCAGTTGCCGCACAGCAGGCCAATGGCCCGGTCGTCTCCCGCATCAATGTGGAAGGCAACCAGCGCATCGAAGAATCGACCGTTGTTTCTTACATGGTCATTCGCGAGGGCATGCCATTCACGCAGACCCAAGTTGATCAGTCGCTAAAGACGCTCTACGGCACCGGCCTCTTTGCCGACGTGCAGATTCAGCAGTCGAGCGGTGTCGTGACCGTCAAGGTCGTCGAGAACCCCATCATCAATCGCATCGCGTTCGAGGGTAACTCGAAGGTCTCCGAAAAGACGCTCACCGACGAAGTTCAGCTGAAGCCGCGTATGGTCTTCACGCGCTCGAAGGTGCAGTCCGACGTTCAGCGCATCGTCGAAATGTATCGCCGCTCGGGCCGCTTCGCGGCGTCGGTCGAGCCCAAGACCGTTCAACTCGCCCAGAACCGCGTGGACCTCGTCTTCGAAATCAACGAAGGCGCGACGACCGGCGTTAGCCGCATCATCTTCATCGGCAACAAGGCATTTTCCGACGGCACGCTGCGCGACAAGATTGCGACGGGCGAGTCGATTTGGTGGAACTTCCTTCAGTCGAACGACAACTACGATCCCGATCGTCTGACCTTCGACCGCGAACAGCTCCGCCGCTACTACCTCAGCCAAGGCTACGCCGACTTCCGCGTTGTCTCGGCGGTTGCCGAACTGGCGCCGGACCGCAGCGGTTTCTACATCACGTTCACCGTGGACGAAGGCGACCGCTACAATTTCGGAAAGGTCGAAGTCGACACCAAGCTCAAAGACGTCCCGATCGACGAGTTGCGTGACCTCATTCGCTTCGAAAGCGGTGAGCAGTACAATGCCGAACTGATCGACAAGAGCGTTGACGCGCTGACGTTGGCCGCCGGCACGAAGGGCTACGCCTTCGTAGACATCCGCCCGCGCGTCCGCCGGAACAAAGACACGAAGACCGTGGACGTTGTCCTCAAGATCGAAGAGGGTCCGCGCGTTTACATCGAGCGCATCAACGTCGTCGGTAACACGCGCACGCTCGACAAGGTCATCCGCCGCGAAGTCCGCATGGTGGAAGGCGATGCGTTCAATCGCGTGCTGATCAACCGCTCGCGCTCGCGTATCCGCGGTCTCGGATTCTTCAAGAAGGTGGAAATCACCGAAGAGCCGGGCTCGTCCGCCGATCGCACGGTGCTGAATGTTGAAGTGGAAGAGCAATCGACCGGCGAATTCTCGATCAGCGCGGGGTTCTCCTCGGCCGACAGCGTTGTCGGTGCGGTCAGCTTGACCGAAAAGAACTTGCTCGGCCGTGGACAGTTCCTGCGCCTTCAGGTCTCGGTCTCAAGCCTCCGCCAGCAAGTCGACCTGCGCTTCACGGAGCCGTACTTCCTGGACCGCAACATGTCGGCGGGCTTCGACCTCTACAACACGTACCAAACCTTCGATGAGTCGAACTACGAAGCGGAAATTCGTGGCCTTGGCCTTCGGCTCGGTTTCCCGCTGTCCGAGAACGGACGCGTAGGTCTGCGCTACACGCTGCGACAAGACGACATCAAAGGTCTGAATGTCGCGTCGGAGAATGGTGTAACGACGCTATCGTCGTTCGGCTTCACATATCTTTACGACGACAAGGATGATCCGATCGAACCGAAGAACGGTTGGGATCTGACGTGGAGCGGCGACGCATCCGGCCTTGGCGGCGACAAGAAGTATCTGCGCACCGAGCTCAGCACGAATTGGTTCAAGCGGCTTTGGTTCGATGAACTCGTTCTCAACGTCTCGGCCACCGCCGGCTACATCATCGCGTATGGCGATGAGGAGCTGCAGACGAACGACCGCTTCTTCAAAGGCGGCGGCTCGTTCCGCGGGTTCAAGACGTCGGGCATTGGTCCGCGCGATCTTGCTTACACGGGTACTCCGCCGGCGGTTGGTGGCGAAGTGTACGCAATCGGTACCGTGGAACTGCGCGTCCCGAACTTCCTGCCGGAGGAACTGGGCATCAAGACGGCCTTGTTCACGGACTTCGGTACGGTTGGCATGGTCGCGGACAAGGGCCCGTGCGACACCGATGGGCTCGTGGGCGGTGCGGACTTGGACGGCGACGGAATCGACCGCTGTATCGTGGACGACATGTCACTCCGGGCATCGGCGGGTATCAGCGTGTACTGGAACTCGCCATTCGGACCGGTGCGGCTTGATTTCTCGCAAATTTTGAACAATGAAGATTACGACCAAACCGAGTCCTTCCGCTTCAGCGCGGGTACGAAGTTCTAGGTCGGCTCCAGGAGTCACAACACCGATGACGACGACGAAGGCCCTATGGGCCGCGGCCGCTATGGTCGCAGTAACATTAACTTTTGGTAGTACTACCGCCGTAGCACAGCCGAAGCCGGCCGCGCCCGCGCCGGCACCCGCCGGTAAGGCGCCGCAAGCCGTGATCATCTTCCTGGATCGCAGCGCCGTTCTGCGCGACTCCGCGGCCGGCAAGAGCATGTATGTTCAGGTCGAAGCGCTTGCGAAGAAACTGGAAACGGATTTCTCGCCCGAGAACAAAAAGCTCCAAGCCGACGTGCAAGCGCTGCAAGGCCAGGCCGCCGTCCTATCGGCGGATGCGCGCGCGCAAAAGGTGAAAGAGATCGAAGGCCGCCGTGTTGCGCTGCAGAAGAAGCTGCAAGATCGCCAGGCGGCTATTCAGCAAGGCCTCGCAAACTCGCGCACCCAGGTGGAGGGGGCTCTCGGACCCATCCTGGAAAAGATCATGATTGAGCGTAATGCAAACCTGCTGCTCGACCGTGGCCTTGTCGTGCTGGGCTCGACCCAGCTCGATGTGACGAAGATTGTAGTTACGCGTTTGAACGCCGCGCTTCCCAAAGTGACAGTGACGCCGGTGGCTCCAAAAGCGGTAGCAAAGCCGCCAGCGGCTCCTGCAAAGCCGGCCGGTTAAACACCACGACGACGTAGACGAACGAAGGATGACTGACATCATGTTGAAAACCAAAACTCTGGCTCTCGCAGCAGCACTCGCTGCCACCATCGCGCTCGGCGCGCCGGCGTTCGCGCAGCCGAAGCCCGCAGCTCCCGCTGCCGCGGCCGCTCCGGTCACGAAGGCCCCCGTAGCCGTAATCTTGTTCCTCGACCGTGGCACGGTTCTGCGCCAGTCGGCCGTGGGCAAGAACATGCACACCCAAGTCGAAGCGCTCGCCAAGAAAATGGAAGCCGACTTCTCGGGTGAGAACAAGAAACTCCAAGCTGACGTCGCCGACTTCCAAAAGAAGGCGCCGATGATGGCCGCCGACGCGCGCCAGGCGAAGATCAAAGAGCTCGAAGGCCGCCGCGCCAGCTTCCAGAAGAAGGTGCAAGACCGTCAAGCCGCGATCCAACAGGGTCTGGCCAACGCTCGCACCCAAGTCGAAAAGGCGCTGGGCCCGATCCTCGAGAAGATCATGGTCGAGCGTAGCTCGAACTTGCTGCTCGACCGCGGCCTCGTCGTCCTGGGTGCAACCCAGCTCGACGTGACGCAGACTGTCATCACGCGCCTCAACACCGCGCTGCCGAAGGTTACCGTGACGCCGGTTGCGCCGAAGGCGGTTGCGAAGCCGGCCACGCCAGCTAAGCCGGCCGGTTAACCCAGGCGATTTGTCCCGTAGGTGAGGGCGCGCCGCCCTTGCTATTCGCGGAACGAAGTCCGATAGAGGGCCGGGCCCGATAAGGGCCCGGTCCTTATCTTTTTGGCGCTATGGCAGACCCACGATTCTTCGACAACGTCGGGCCGTTCTCGCACCCTCGCATCGCCGAGCTGACGGGCGGCAAACCGGCGCGCGCTTGCGAGCGCAGCATCGCCGACGTGGCGGCGCTCGACAGCGCAGGTCCGGACCATCTGTCCTACTGCGAAGGCGTGAAGTTCCGCAGCGCTCTTGAACGCACCAAGGCAGGCGCCGTACTCGTCTCGCCGGCTCTCGAAAGCAGCGTCCCCGCCACAGCGATTGCCATCATTTGCGACCAGCCGTCCCTCGCCTTTGCGAAGGTCGCCACGGCCATGTATCCGGACGCTTGTCTAATCTGGCCAAGGAAGAAGCCACCGGTACACCGCATCGCGCCCTCCGCGCGCGTAGGGGAGGGCACCGTAATCGCTCCCGACGTCTTCATCGGTGAAGACGTCGAAATCGGCGACGATAGCGTGATCGGTCCCGGCGTGGTGCTCGGCCGCGGCGTTAAAATCGGCCGCAAGGCGCTACTTGGACCCCACGTTACGATCAGCCACGCGCTCATCGGCGATCGCTGCATCGTGCAGTCCGGCTCGCGCATCGGCCAAGACGGGTTTGGCTATGTCAGCAGCGCATCCGGTCACTTCAAGATACCGCAACTCGGCCGCGTCATCCTGCAAGACGACGTCGAAGTCGGCGCTAACGCTACGATCGACCGCGGCGCACTCTCCGACACCGTCGTCGGCGAAGGCACGAAAATCGACAACCTGGTTCATATCGGCCACAACAACCGCATCGGCCGCCGCGTCATCATCCTGGCTCAAAGCGGCTTCTCCGGCAGCTGCGAGTTCGGCGATTTTGCGGTCATCGGCGGTCAGGTCGGGGTGGCCGATCACTTGAAGATCGGCGCAGGCACCTACGTCGCATCGAAATCTGGTGTCACGCGCAGTCTGGAAGCAGGCAAAGTTTATGGGGGCTATCCGGCCCGCCCGATTGAGCAATGGCGCCGCGAAGTAGGTACGCTGGCCCGGTTGACGAAATCACGGAGCAAGAATGAGCGCGACAACGGAAAAGAATGACCTTCCGTCTGTAGACACCAGGCGGCTGATGGAGCTTTTGCCCCATCGCCCGCCGATGCTGTTGATCGACAAGATGGTGGACATCGTTCCTGACTTGAGCGCGACCGGAATTCGCGCCGTTTCGATCAACGATCCGGCCTTCCTCGGTCACTTCCCGGGCTTCCCGGTCATGCCGGGCGTGATGATCGTGGAAGCCATGGCGCAGACCGCCGGCGCGCTCGTCATGTATTCGATGAACGCCAACGCGTCCGACAAACTCGTCTACTTCATGTCGATCGACAAAGCGCGTTTCCGCCATCCGGTGGTTCCGGGCGATCTGCTGCGTATTCCGGTAAAACTCATGCGCGCGCGTGCGCCGGTATGGAAGTTCGCGGGCGAAGCTTACGTTGACGGCAAGCTCTGCGCAGAGGCGGAGTACAGCGCAATGATCATGGACAAAGCAGGAAAGCCGACAAACACCGATGACTAAGATTCACCCAACAGCGGTCGTGGACCGCGCGGCCAAAATTCACGAGTCCGTCGAAATCGGCCCCTTCTGCGTCGTGGGCCCAAAAGTGACGCTGGACGAAGGCGTTCGCCTCATCAACCACGTCTGCGTGGACGGCCGCACGTCTATCGGCAAAGGCACCATCGTCTATCCGTTCGCCTCGCTCGGTCAGCCGCCGCAAAGCCTCGCCTACAAGGGCGAAGAAACCGATCTCGTCATCGGCGCGAACAACATCATCCGCGAACACATGACGATGAATCCCGGCACCGCCAAAGGCACCGGCATCACCAAAGTCGGCGACAACTGCATGTTCATGGCCGACAGCCACGTTGCCCACGATTGCCAAGTCGGTTCGAACTGCGTATTCGCGAACAACGCCATGATCGGCGGTCACGTCGTTGTCGACGACTTTGTCTGGCTCGGCGGCGGCGCGGCCGTGCACCAATTCAGCCGTATCGGCAAGCATGCCTTCGTCGGCGGTATGGCCGGCCTTGAAGGCGACCTCATCCCGTATGGCTCCGTCATGGGCAACCGCGCCCACCTTGCCGGCTTGAACCTCGTGGGCCTGAAGCGTCGCGGCTTCACCCGCGACCAGATTCACGAACTGCGCAACGCATACCGCCTGATGTTCGCGCAGGAAGGCACGTTCCAGGAGCGTTTGGCCGACGTCGCCGAACTCTTCGCCAGCAACACGGAAGTGATGGAAATCGTCAATTTCGTGCGCGCAGGCGGCAACCGCCCGCTCTGCATGCCCGAACGCGAGAGCCGCTCCGACACCGCGTGACGCACGTCTTGCCGAAGCTTGGCATCATCGCGGGCGCCGGCGCGCTGCCGCTTGAAATCGTGCGTGCCTGCCAAGCTTCGGATCGCGCATGTCACGTGATCGCCGTGGCCGAGTTCGCCGATGCCGTGGCGCCTTCCATCGAGCACACACGCATTTCGATCAGCAAGATTGGCGCAACCATCAAGCGCCTCAAAGCTGTAGGCTGCGGCGACATAACGTTTGCCGGAAAATTCCTTCGGCCGGATGGACGCGAGATCAAGATCCGGCCCGATCTGGGCGGTCTTGAGTTCCTCGTACGCCTTCTTGGCGGGCTTTGGCGCAGCGACGACACGCTGCATCGCGCCGCCGCCAACTTGTTTCAGGCGCGCGGCTTTCGCGTTGTCTCGCCCCTTGAGGCTGCGCCGAACCTCGCCGCCCGGAAGGGCTGTCTGACGAAGCGCGAGCCCGAACCGGGCGTCGCGCTCACCTTTCAGCAGGCGCTCAAAATTGCCAAACAGCACGGTGAAACGAAGCGTGGCCAAGCCGTCGTCGTTGAGGGGTCGGTTGTCATAGCGTCCGAAACCCGCGAAGGGACCGATGCCATGCTGCGCGCTCTGGGGCCTGGTCCCCACCCGCACGCGGTCCTCGTCAAGGCGATGGCCCCAAACCAATTGACCACCATGGACCCGCCCGCAATCGGCGAAAGCACCGTCGTCCATGCCGCCGGTGCAGGTCTCGCCGGGATTCTGGTCGAAGCCGGGCGCAGCGTCGTCGTTGACGAAGCCCGCGTCCGCGCTAAGGCCGACGAACTAGGCCTCTTCGTCTGCGCCGACACACTGGAGACACCATGAAGACGCGCACCATCATGCTCGTCGCCGGCGAACCCTCCGGCGACGCCCTCGGCGGTCAGTTGATCGAAGGGCTGAAGAAACTGTCGCCTGAGGGTCTGCGAATCGTCGGCGTGGGTGGCCTTCAGATGCGCGCAGCCGGCTTGCAGAGCCTCTACTCGCTCGACGATACGTCAGTGATGGGACTGAGAGAGGTCGTACCGCGTCTCCGCCGCATCGTAATGCGCGTCTATCAGGCTGTGAACTTTGCCGTGCGAATGAAGCCCGACATCGTCGTCGTCATCGACAGTCCCGACTTCACGCACAATGTCGCCAAGCGCATCCACAAACGTATGCCCGATCTCAAGATCGTGGACTACGTGGCGCCGCAGGTGTGGGCCTCGCGCCCGAAACGCGCCGCCAAGATGGCGAAGTTCTTCGACCACGTGCTCTGCCTGCTGCCGTTCGAAGTGCCCTTCTTCGCGCAAGTGGGCTTGCCCGCGACGTTCGTCGGCCACCCGGTTATCGAGCGCGCCCCCGCCTCGGGCACTGGCGCCGCCTTTCGCGCACGCCATGGCATCGGCGCCGAGGAGAAGGTGCTCGTTCTGCTGCCGGGCAGCAGGCTCAGCGAGATCCGCTTCCTTTGGCCCGTGTTCCAAGCAGCCGTGGATCAGACCGAGGCCGCCACCGGCAAGCTCCGCGTGGTCATCCCGACCGTTTCAACCGTCGCAGCGCGCGTTCGCGCCCGTGCGGCGCAGTGGGGCAGGGATGTCCTCATCGTCGAGAGCCAGGACGACAAGTTCGGCGCCTTCGATGCGGCCGACGTGGCGCTTGCCGCCTCCGGCACGGTTTCAACCGAGCTCGCTCTTGCCGCAACCCCGATGGTCGTCGGTTACCGTGTCGGCGAGCTCACCGCCCTGATCGCGCGCCGTTACATCAAAGTGCCGTTCATCACGCTCGTGAACTTGATCCTCAAGCGCGAAGCGATCCCGGAGCTCGTCCAAGAGGAATGCACCGCCGAAAACCTCGCGGCCGAACTTGTCAAGCTGCTGACCAACCCTTCGGCGCGGGTCACCCAGGTAACGGCATCGGCCGAAGCGGTGAAGGCGCTCGGCTTCGGCGACGAAAAGCCCAGCGTGCGCGCCGCGCGTGCCGTGTTGAAGCTGCTCGACGAGCCGAAAAGGAAAACGGCGCCCGCAGGCGCCGCTTGATCCCTTACCGCTTGGTGACCGGCACGTAGTCGCGCTTTGGGGCGCCGACGTAAAGCTGCCGCGGGCGGCCGATCTTCTGGCTCGGGTCCTCGATCATCTCGGCCCACTGTGCAATCCAGCCGACGGTGCGCGCGAGCGCGAACAGCGCCGTGAACATCGACGTCGGGAAGCCCAATGCCTTCAACGTGATGCCCGAGTAGAAGTCGATGTTCGGATAGAGCTTCTTCTCGACGAAGTAATCGTCGTTGAGCGCGATCTTCTCGAGCTCCATTGCGACCTGCAGCAGCGGATCGTTACGGATGCCGAGCACGTCGAGCACCTCGTGACACGTTTTCTGCATGACTTTCGCGCGCGGGTCATAGTTCTTGTATACGCGATGCCCAAAGCCCATCAGGCGGAAGCCTGAGTTCTTGTCTTTCGCCCGCGCGACATATTCCGGGATCCGGCTGACCGAGCCGATCTCTTCAAGCATCCTGAGCGCGGCTTCGTTGGCGCCGCCATGCGCAGGGCCCCACAGACACGCGATACCGGCCGCAATGCAGGCAAACGGGTTGGCGCCCGACGAACCCGCCAAGCGGACGGTCGACGTCGACGCGTTCTGCTCGTGATCGGCGTGCAAGATGAAGATGCGGTCGAGCGCGCGGGCCAGAACCGCGTTGGACTTGTAGTCCTCAGCCGGCACAGCAAAGCACATCCGCAGGAAATTCTCGGAATAGCCCAGGTTGTTCTGCGGATAGACGAACGGCTGGCCGATCGAATACTTGAACGCCATAGCCGCGATCGTCGGCATTTTCGCGATCATGCGATGGCTCGCGATCGTGCGCTGCATCGGATCGTCGATGTCGGTCGAGTCGTGATAGAACGCCGACAGCGCGCCAACCACACCGCACATCACCGCCATCGGGTGCGCGTCGCGGCGGAAGCCGCGGAAGAACATGCTGATCTGCTCGTGCACCATCGTGTGGCGCGTAATGGCGTTGCGGAACGTCGATAGCTGGGTCGCCGACGGCAGCTCGCCATGCAGCAGCAGGTAGCAGACCTCGATGAAGTCGCTCTTCTCAGCCAGCTGCTCGATCGGATAGCCGCGATAGAGCAAAACGCCTTCGTCGCCATCGATGTATGTAATCGCGCTTTCGCAGCTGGCGGTCGATGTGAACCCCGGGTCGTAGGTGAAGATGTTGCCCTCGGCGTAGAGTTTGCGCACATCGACGACATCGGGTCCGACCGTTCCGCGGGACACCGGAAGCTGGATGTTCTTGTTGCCGACGACGACGGTAGCCGAGCCGCTGGGCTTCGAGGCGAAGGGGGGCTTAGGCATAGGAACCTCCTGACAGGGCAATAGCGCTGAACCGGGCGTAGCCGGTCCTATTGTGCGCCGCAATATTTTCCAGCAAGTTTAAGCAGAAAATGGCGGAAAAAGCCATTTGGCCCCCGTGGGTATGGGACGGCGGTCAGCCAGCCGCCTGGTCCCCGATCCGCCCCAGCGATTCTGCCCGCCCCAGCACCACCAGGACGTCAAAGATGCCAGGTGAGGTGGTTCGCCCGGTCAGCGCCGCCCGAAGCGGCTGTGCCACTGCGCCGAGCTTGAGCGCGCTCTGTTCGGCATAGGCCCGGGTGGCCTCGTCCAGTGCCTGGGCAGACCAATCGGTGGCCTCAAGCGCCTTGCCAGCGCCGCGCAAGATTGCCCGCGCTTCCGGCGTGAGAAGCTTCTTTGCCTTGTCGTCCAGTTCAAGCGGCCGCTTGGCCGTGAGGAAGTAGGCACCATCGGCCAACTCAACGAGCGTCTTTGCGCGCTCTTTGAGGCCCGGCATCGCCTCCACCAACTTCGTATGCAGATCGGACGTGACGGCTATGCCCTTCGCCTTCAGCAAGGCCATCGTTCCATCGGCCAGCATCGCGTCGCTGGCCTGGCGCATGTAGTGGCCGTTTAGATTGTCGAGCTTCTTGAAATCCACGCGCGAAGGACTCTGCCCGATGCTGTCGAGGTTGAACCACTCGATCGCCTGTTGCGTCGAAATGATCTCGTCGTCGCCGTGGCTCCAGCCGAGACGGAGCAGATAGTTCCGCATCGTCTCCGGCAGATAGCCCAAGTTCTTGTACTCGTGGATACCAAGGGCCCCGTGCCGCTTCGACAGCTTTTGCCCATCCTCGCCATGCAACAACGGCAGGTGCGCGTATGTCGGCGCGGGCCACCCCATCGCGTCGATGATCTGGCGCTGCCGCGCCGCGTTCGTCAGGTGATCGTCGCCACGGATAATGTGCGTGACCCCCATGTCGAAGTCGTCGACCACGACCGACAGCATATAGGTCGGCGTCCCGTCTGAGCGCAGCAGGATGAAGTCGTCCAAAACCTCGTTCGAGAAGCGGACCTCACCTTGCACCTTATCGGCAATCACCGTCTCGCCCGACTGCGGTGCCTTGATCCGCACGACGGGCGGCACATTTGGCCGGCTGTCCGAGGCCGGTTTGTCCCGCCAGCGCCCGTCATAGCGGATCGGCTTGCCCGCTTTCCGCTGCTGCTCGCGCATTTCTTCCAGCTCTTCCGGCGAGGCGTAGCAGTGGTAGGCCAACCCCTTTGCGACCAACTGCTTGGCAACTTCCGCATGCCGCTCGGCCCGCGCAAACTGATAGACGACCTCGTCGTCCCAATTTAGCCCCAACCATTGCATACCCTCCAGGATCGCCTCGATAGCCTCGGGCGTGGACCGCTGCCTGTCCGTGTCTTCGATGCGCAGCCGGAACACGCCCTTCATGCGGCGCGCATAGAGCCAATTGAAGAGGGCAGTCCGGGCGCCGCCGATATGGAGGAATCCTGTCGGCGAGGGAGCAAAACGAGTGACGAGTGACATGTGACTTGAGTTCGAATGAGGGATGAGCCGCGAGGCTCTAGCATGGGGAGTGCCTTTGGGCGAGGCCGTCACGCAAGCCGAGACCCTGCGCCAACCGTGGTGGGCGGCGGCAATGGCGCGCGCCAAAGCAACGCTGTTGGGTATCCCGGCGCTCATTGCGACAGGTTGGCGCGCCGATGCGCTCCGCCGCGGACTATTCACTCCAGCACTAGCCGGTGTCGGCATCGCGGCATACTTCGCGCTCCCCATCGAGCCGCCGCTGGCTGCGGCGATGATCGCGATCCCCGCTATCCTGGCCTGGCTCATCGTCGCCCGCAGCGACAGCGATGGCGCGGCTGCGGCGTTCGCCTGCATTGCTGCCTGCGCGGCCGGGTTCTCGCTGGCCGCCATACGAAGCAACACGCTCCACACAGCGACAATCGCATCTGAGACGAGGTTGCTCACGATCACGGCTCGCGTCGAGCGATCTGAACCGGCGGACAATGGCCGCACGCGCCTGTGGCTCAGCGTCTTCAAAACAGCGCCCGCACTTCACACCACACCCGAACGCGTTCGCGTCTCCGTCACTAAACTCACCGAACGCATCGCACCGGGAGATTGGATCGAAGTTCGCGCCCGCCTGGCGCCTCTCCCGCCACCCGTCGCGCCCGGCGCCTACGACTTCGCCCGCAAGCTTTGGTTCGATGGCATCGGCGCCGTCGGCTTCTCGCTCGTCCCGGTCAAGCGCATCGTGCCCCCGCGCGAAGCCACAACGGTCGAAGAAGCCTTCGACGGCATCAACCGCTTCCGCCGCGAGGTCAGCGACCGGATCATGGCTCACATGTCGCCAAAAGCGGGCCCGATCGGCGCCGCGTTCCTAACCGGCGAGCGCGGCCAAATCGCCGAGGAGGACAACGAAGCGATGCGCGACTCGAGCCTCGCGCACTTGCTCTCGATCTCGGGCCTGCACATGACCCTCGCAGGTTTCGGCTTTTTCGCCGCCTTGCGCCTGATTTTCGCCCTGACCCCGCCGATTGCACTCAACTACCCCGTCAAGAAATGGGCCGCTGTCGCGGCTCTCGTCGCCTCGTTCTGTTACTTGCTCTTGAGCGGCGCATCGGTGCCGACTCAGCGTTCCTTCATCATGGTGGCGGTCGCGCTCGTTGCGATCATCTTCGACCGTTCCGCATTGACGATGCGCACCGTCGCTATCGCCGCAGCAGCCGTGCTCGCCGGCGCGCCGGAGTCCTGGATGGACCCAAGCTTCCAGATGTCGTTCGCTGCGGTCGTTGCGCTCATCGCTGTCTACGAATGGTGGAACGCCCGCCGCATTCCCGACGCTGAACCACCGAGCCTCGTCGTGCGCGCAGGCCGACTGCTCGCCGCTGCGGCCGCGACCAGCTTCATAGCGGGGCTCGCAACGACGCCATTCGCCGCTTTCCACTTCAACCGCTTCGCCGACTACGGCGTTGCGGCGAATGTCATCGTGATGCCTCTCGTGAGCTTCGTGATCATGCCGGCAGGCGTCCTCGCGCTACTGTTGATGCCCCTCGGCCTCGAAGCCGCGCCGCTTGCCGTGATGGGGTGGGGGATCGAAGCCATGCTCGCCGTAGCTCACTGGGTCGCGTCTTGGCCTGGCGCCACGCAAACCGTCGCCGCGTGGCCGATCTCTGCGCTCGCGCTCATCGTGGCCGGCGGACTTTGGCTCGCCATCTGGCAAGCATCCTGGCGATGGCTTGGCGCACTCCCCATCGCGCTCGGCCTAGCACTGACCTTCAACACTTCGCTCCCCGACGTGCTGATCACAGGCGACGGCGACAATGTCGCGATCCGCGGCACCGACGGCAAACTGCACATGCTCTCCTCGCGCCGCGGCCGTTTCGACGTCGAGATGTGGCTCCGCCGCGACGGCGACGACCGCGACGTCGCGGAGGCGCTCAAAGATCGCGAGAGCGGCTTCCGCTGTGACTCGGTGGGGTGCGTCGCAGAAGTACGAGGCAAAACGGTTGCCGTCGCCTTCACCCAAGAAGCGCTGCAAGAAGACTGCGCCAGTGCGACGATCATGATCGACCTCGCCCGCGGCGGTCACATACCCTGCGCGGGGCCGCCACTTGGCGTTACGCAAGCGATGCTCTCCCGCGAAGGGGCCATCGCGGCCACTGTCTCCGACACCGGCGTTGAGTGGACATCCGTTGCGCGCGAACGCGGCGTGAGACCATGGACCCAATCACGGAACTGAGGCCAAAAAAATGGCCGGGTCGAGCCCGGCCATGACGATCAAGAACAGTGTTGGATCAATACCGCCGCACGAGCCCGACAAGGCGGCCCTGCACCTTCACCCGGTCCGGTCCGAAGATGCGCGTCTCATAAGCCGGGTTCGCGGCCTCAAGCGCAATCTGCTGTCCGCGTTTGCGCAAGCGCTTCAACGTCGCCTCGCTGGAATCGACCAACGCCACGACGATATCGCCGGACGACGCATCCTCAGTGCGGTGAATGAGCACCGTATCGCCGTTCAAGATCCCTGCGTTGATCATGGAATCGCCGGTGACCTCGAGCGCATAGTGCTCGCCCGATCCCAACATCCCTTCGGCAACCATCACATTGTCGGTGGCGTTCTGCAGCGCCTCGATCGGCGTACCGGCAGCGATCCGTCCCATGATTGGCACCTCGATCACGCGCTTGGCGCCTGTGCCCGACGCTCTCGCTTGCGGTGGGCGTATGCCGCTGCCGTCGACAACGCCGAACGCAGGCTTGTGTCCAGTGGCAGAAACCGTTCGCGCCCGCGGTTTGGGCATGTTCGAATTTTCCGGGAGCTTCACAACCTCAAGCGCGCGGGCCCGATGCGCGAGCCGCCGCAAGAAACCGCGCTCCTCCAAAGCTGTGATCAGCCGGTGGATGCCGGACTTCGAGCGCAAATCCAGCGCCTCCTTCATTTCATCGAACGAAGGTGCGACGCCGGTTTCACGCAGGCGCTCGTGAATGAACATCAGGAGTTCGTACTGTTTGCGGGTCAGCATGGGAGAAGGCCCTATATGTAGGAACAGAGTCGGAACAATCGGTGTTTGTTCTAGTGTTGTTCCGCTGCCGCGTCAACAGGGTTTTTGTGGCTCAGTCCAGCCGAAGCACTGTCACTTCGGTCCCGTCTGTCCGCTCCGGATCGCCTGGCGGGCGCACGATCAAACCATCGGCGTGAGCGTAAAGGCGCAGCATACTTGAGTCCTGCACCGGAAACGGCGCGGCCACAAACGTGCCGTCGGCCTCTCCGCGCAAATGGCACCGCACATAGTCCTGCCGCGTATCGTTTGCTCGCAGCGTGCCAGCCAACCGCGCCCTGATCATCGCATGCGGCGGATCCGTTCGCCCCAGCATCTTGAAGATCATCGGCTTGAGATAGAGCAGCGCGCACACCATCGCCGAGACCGGATTTCCGGGCAGGCCGAGGAACGGCATCGCGCGATACTTGCCGTGAATCAGCGGCTTGCCCGGCCGCATGGCGATCTTCCAGAACGCGACTTTGAGCTCCGGCGCGAGCGCCTTTTGAACCAGGTCGTGATCCCCCACCGACGCGCCGCCGAGCGTGACGAAGATGTCCGCTCCATCGCTCGCCGCCGCTTTGAAACGGATATCGTCGACCTTATCCCGCGCGATGCCGAGCTCGCGCACCGTGCCGCCCCACTCGAGAATGTCGGCGCCCAATCCTGCCGACGTCGAGGCAATGATCTGCGCCGGCCCCGCATCGCCACCGGGCGGAACAAGCTCGTCCCCGGTCGCCAGTATCGCAACCCGCGGCGGCCGCGCGCAGGGCAGGGCGGCATGGTTCATCGACGCCGCCAACGAGATATCGCGCGCCGTCAAACGCCGTCCCGCTTTGAGCAGCTTATCGCCCTTCTTGAAGTCGATCCCCGCGCGCCGGATATGCCGCCCTTCCGGCGACGCACCGTCGACGATGCGCACGACGTCGCCCTCGACCTTCGTATTCTCCTGAATGACGATCGTGTTCGCGCCCTTCGGCACGGGTGCACCCGTGAAGATGCGCACTGCCTCGCCCTTGGCCACGGAGCCGCCGAACGATGCGCCCGCAGCAACGGTGCCGACAACCTTCAAGCTCGCCGGCAGCACCGCAACGTCTTGCGCGCGCACCGCGTAGCCGTCCATCGCGCTTGCGTCGAATGGCGGCTGCGTGCGGTTGGCCGCGACATCCGCCGAAAGCACGCGCCCGCCGGCCGCGCCGACCGAAACCTGCTCGGACCCAAGCCGCTTCAGACCTTCGAGAACTTTCGCTTGCGCCTCGGCGACAGAGAGCATGACCTAGCTGCGATACATGTCTTCAGGCGCAACGCCCAGCGCGTCGGCGAGCTTGGCTTCTTCCGCCTTTGTCAGCGCGTGCGTGCGCCCGTGCAGGAAGCTGAACAGCACGCCAACCGCAATCCCCGCATCCTTCGCCCACGCGTGCGCGGTCAGTCCACGCGCCGACATGAACCGCCGCAGCGCATCGCGCCGCGCCGCATGATCCGACGCAGATTTCCGCTGCGGCGACTCGATCGGCACTTCGGCGGGCGTCGATCGATGCCGCACAAGCCGCGAGGCCGCCGCCGTGGTCGCGCGCCGCACGATCCGCCCGCGCGCGCCCGTCTTCTCAGGTTCGGCGCGATAGGTGCCCGACTTGCCGCCTTCCTTGGCGAGCAGCCGCACGGTCTCGATCACGATCCCACGCTCGGCCGCTTTCAGCATGTCGTAGATCGTGAGCGCGGCAACGCTGGCCGCCGTCATCGCCTCCATCTCGACCCCGGTCTGCCCCGTGACCTTAACGCTCGCCAGAACGCGGATGAGCGACCCTTCCTCGTCCGGCTCGCACGCGACCGTCACGCCGGAGATCGGCAACGGATGGCATAGCGGAATGATCTCCGACGTCTTCTTTGCCGCCATAATCCCGGCGATCCGCGCTGCCGCCAGCACGTCACCCTTCGGCGCCGTCCCTTCCAGCACCAGCGCCAGGGTATCCGGCTTCATCCGCACGATCGCCTCGGCCATCGCCGTGCGCGTGGTGGTGTCTTTGGCAGACACATCTACCATCTTCGCTTTGCCGTGTTCGTCGAGGTGCGTGAGCTTGCTCATGCGGCCCCCTTGAGCAGCGTGCGTGTCGCCGCGCTCACATCGTGCTGCCGCATCAAGCTCTCGCCGACCAGGAAGGCGCGCACGCCGGCACGCGCAAGCCGCACCAGATCATCGTGCGAATTGATCCCGCTCTCCGCGATCACGAGCGCAGACTTCGGCACGAGCGGCGCCAGCTCTTCGGTAACGCCGAGCGACGTCTCGAACGTCTTCAAATTCCGGTTGTTGATCCCGACGAGCTTAGGCGCCAGTTTCAGCGCACGCTCCAGCTCCTCGCGATTGTGCACTTCGACAAGCACATCCATGCCCCACTGCAAGGCCGTCGCGTTCAGGATCTGCGCCTCTTGGTCGGTTACCGCCGCCATGATGATCAGAATGCAATCGGCGCCGAGCGCCCGGGCCTCGACGACTTGATAGGGGTCGAACATGAAGTCCTTGCGCAGCGCGGGCAGGTTCGTCGCGCCGCGCGCCTGAACCAAGTACGCCGGTGCACCCTGAAACGAGGGCGTATCCGTTAGAACCGACAAGCACGCGGCGCCGCCCGCCTCATAGGCGTGCGCCAACGCGGGCGGATCGAAGTCCGGCCGGATCAGGCCCTTGGACGGGCTTGCCTTCTTGATCTCCGCAATCAAGGCAAACCGTCCCGCGTCGATGGTCTTGCGCAACGCCGCCTCGAACGGGCGCACAGCCGGCGCACGCTTTGCCGCCGCCTCGATCTCGCGAAGCGGCACCGCTTCCTTGGCAGCCGCAATCTCGGTGCGCTTGTACGCGGCGATTTTGTCGAGCACACCCGCCGACGCGGCATTCGACTCCGCCACAAGCCGCGCGAGCGTTGCCCGCGCACGGCCATCGTCGATTGCCTGGCGCGCAGCCGCAACGCCGTCGGCAAGTGTTTTCGCCTTGCCGGCGACGACCAACGCCGCCGCCGTGTTCAAACAGACGATGTCGCGATAGGCGCCGGCCTCGCCGTCGAGCAGCCGCCGGATCGCGCCCGCATTGGCCGCCGCATCGCCGCCGTGAATCTTCTCGACCGGATAGGTCGCAAGCCCAACGTCGCCGGGCGTCACCGTGAATCTGCGGATGTCGCCGTGGTTCAACTCCACCACATGCGTCGGCCCGCTGATCGAAAGCTCGTCCAACCCGTCGGCGCCATGCACCAGCCACGCGCGCTCCGTCCCAAGCGCCTTCAACACATGCGCGAGCGGCTCAAGCCACTTGTCAGAAAACACGCCGATCAACTGACGCTTCACGCGCGCTGGGTTGCTCATCGGCCCAAGCAGATTGAAGACCGTGCGGAAGCCAAGCTGCTGGCGCACCGGTCCCACATGCTTCATCGCGCTATGATGCGCGGGCGCAAATAGAAAGCCCAAATGCGCCTCAGTGATGCAACGCGCCACTTGCGGCGGCGAGAGGTCGATCTTAACCCCCAACGCCGCGAGCACGTCGGCCGACCCGCTCTTCGACGATTGCGCGCGGTTGCCGTGCTTGGCGATATGCACGCCGCACGCCGCCGTCACGAACGCCGCCGCCGTCGAGATGTTGAGCGTTCCCAAGCCGTCACCGCCCGTCCCGCACGTGTCGATCGCATCCGCCGGCGCATCGACGCTCAGCGCCCGCGCCCGCAGCGCCTGCACCGCGGCGGTAATCTCCTCCACCGTCTCGCCCCGCATGTGGAGCGCGGTCAGAAACGCAGCGATCAGCGCCTCGCTCGCTTGGCCGTCCATAATCGTGTCGAATGCGTCGGCCGCCTCGGCCTTCGTGAGCGCCACGCCTGCGGCCGCCTTCGCGACCAGCGTCTTGAAACGATCCACGCTCATGCCGCCCGCGCAAGGGTCAAGAAATTGCGCAGCAAATCGTGCCCATGCTCCGTCGCGATGCTCTCAGGATGGAACTGCACCCCATGCACCGGGTGATCGCGATGCGAGACGCCCATGATCACCCCGTCGTCCGTTTCCGCCGTGATGGTGAGCGAATTGGGCAGGCTCGACCGGTCCACCGTCAGCGAGTGATACCGGGTCGCCTTGAAAGGGGAGGGCAGGCCCTTGAACACGCTCTCGCCCGTATGCCGGATCGCCGAGACCTTGCCGTGCATCGGCGCCGGCGCCCGCACGACCTTGCCCCCGTAAATCTGCCCGATCGCCTGATGGCCGAGGCAGACGCCCAAAATCGGCGTCGTCTCGCGCGCCCGTTCGATCAGCTTCAGGCAAATCCCGGCCTTGTCGGGGTCGCAGGGGCCCGGCGACAGGACGATCGCCTTGGGCTTCTTCGCCATCGCTTCATCGACCGTCAGTTGATCGTTGCGCACGACTTCAACCGTGGCGCCCAGCTGCCCCAGGTAATGGACCAGGTTCCAAGTAAAACTGTCGTAGTTGTCGATCAAAAGGATCATCGACGTGCGCGGGCTCTCGTTGTCGGACTTGAGGGCTGAGATAAACACAACCGGCAGGGGCTTGGACAGCGAATTTCAGCCGGAAATCGGCTCGCCAGACGTCGCACAACGGCCTATATGAAGCGCCACAGTCATCCTCAACCTTACCGCATGCTGAAGGAGCAACCCCATGCACAAACGCCTCCAGTTCTATATCGACGGCAAGTGGGTCGACCCCACCACCTCCAAGACCCTCGACGTCATCAACCCGGCGACCGAAGAGCCGATCGGCCAGATCAGCCTGGGCTCGAAGGCCGACGTCGACAAAGCCGTCGCCGCCGCCCGCAAGGCGTTTGAGACCTTCTCGCAGACGACGAAGGAAGAGCGTCTCGCGCTCCTGCAAAAGATCACCGAAGTCTATCAGCGCCGCTTCGGCGAGTTCGCCGAGACGATCTCGCTCGAGATGGGCGCGCCGATGTGGCTGTCGAAGGCGGCCCAAGCCGCAACCGGCGTCGCGCATCTGATGCAGACGATGAAGATCCTGAAGGACTTCGAATTCACGAAGGTGCAGGGCACGACCGGCATCGTGCACGAGCCGGTCGGCGTCGTCGGCATGATCACGCCGTGGAACTGGCCGGTGAACCAGATCATGTGCAAAGCCGCCCCCGCGATCGCGGCCGGCTGCACGATGGTCTTGAAGCCGTCCGAAATCGCGCCGCTGAACGCGATGCTGATCGCCGACGTCTTCCACGAGGCGGGCGTGCCGGCGGGCGTGTTCAACCTGGTCAACGGCGACGGTCCGACGGTGGGCGAGGCGATGTCGTCTCACCCCGGCATCGACATGATGTCGTTCACCGGTTCGACGCGTGCGGGCGTTGCGGTCGCCAAAGCCGCGGCCGACACGGTCAAGCGCGTGACGCAGGAACTCGGCGGCAAGTCGGCGAACATCATTCTCGAAGACGCCGATCTGAAGAAGGCGGTCACGGGCGGCGTGATGGGCTGCTTCGGCAACTCCGGCCAGTCGTGCAACGCGCCGACACGCATGTTCGTGCCACGCAAGAAACAGGACGAAGCGATCGCGATCGCCAAGGCCACGGCGGAATCGGTGAAGGTCGCCGATCCGTTCTCCGAAGGCATGGTGATGGGCCCGGTCGTCAGCGAGGCGCAGTACAACAAGATCCAAGGCCTGATCAAAAAGGGCATCGATGAAGGCGCAACACTCGTCACCGGCGGTCTCGGCCGACCCGAAGGCCTGAACCGCGGCTACTTCGTACGCCCCACGGTCTTTGCGAACGTGACGAACGACATGACGATCGCGCGCGAGGAAATCTTCGGACCGGTGCTTTCCATCCTGCCCTACGACACGGAAGAGCAGGCGATCGCCATGGCGAACGACACGCCGTACGGCCTGTCCGGCTATGTCCAGTCGGGCTCCGTCGAGCACGCCCGAAAGGTGGCAGCGCGCCTGCGCACCGGCAACGTCCACCTGAACGGCGCCGGCCCCGACTTCAACGCACCGTTCGGCGGCTACAAGATGTCGGGCACCGGCCGCGAATGGGGCGAACACGGCTTCAAGGAATTCCTCGAAGTGAAAGCCGTGCTGGGTTACCAGGCCGCTTAAGCCTGAGAGAGCCGGCATCCTGCCGGCACTTGGGACTAAATGCGCGAAGGGCGGGAACGATCCCGCCCTTCATTGTTTTGAAGCAACGCCGCGAGGGTACTAGGTATCATGTCACCGAGTGATGTCACCGAGTGACACCCGAGCGCGCGTTGCGAGCGACGACATGGCTGCCGTCATCGACCTTGCGCGGCGCCATGCCCTATCGGCCTACGACGCGTGCTACCTCGAAACGGCGCTGCGCCTGAAATAGCCGCTTGCGACGCGCGACGGCGACCTTGCTGCGGCGGCTGGTGCGAACGGTGTGAGGCGGTTGCCTGGGAGCCGGCTTCCAGCGGCACCTGGCGTGCGACGATTCACAAACAGCAGGCAGGGAGGCCGGCGCTCCCGGGGTTAAGCCGCCTCGTCCTCGACCGGTGACAGTCTGAGGCCGAGCGCTCGCAACACTTTGAGGACGGTTGAGAGTTCCGGATTGCCGTCGTCGCTGAGAGCGCGATAGAGCGCCTCGCGGGCGAGCCCAGTCTTCTTCGCCAATCGTGTCATGCCGAAGGCTTTCGCCGCGTCGCCGATCGCGGCGGCGATCAGCGCTGGGTCGCCGTCTTCGAATGCGGCCTCCAAATAGAGCGCGATGCGTTCGGGCGTGTCCAACTGCGCGGCGACGTCCCAACGTTTGGTCTTAAGCGTCATCGGTTTTGTTTTGGGCTTGGCCACTTCGACCATCCTTTGGCGCATTTGCCGCTTTGTAACTTATAGATTACGAATCAGCTAGCGCAAGAGACTGATAGTTCACAACGCTCCCAAGTGCGGCGGGGCGCAGCCTGGCGGCTTGGACGGCGCGGGCGAGCAGGTCACCGTTCGGGCCGTGGATCGTGGCGCTGGTGAAGGCGGCGGCGGCGGTGAGCCGGTCGATCCGTGCCTCCACCACGGCGCGCGGGCCGACGGGCACCGGCTTGAAATCAAGTGGTGTGCAGGTCGAGCGTGACCGGGAATGTCTCAGCCCCGGTCGCGGCCACGATCAGCGGCCCCATGCAATCGTCGAGGAACGCGGCGACGAGCCCGCCCATGACCGCGCCGCCGGGATTGGCGTATTCGGGCTTCGGCGCATAAGAGACGCGCAGCACGCCCGCGACCGGATCATGGCTCTCAAGCCGCCCACTCAAGACGGCGCCGACCGAGGGACCCGGAAAGCCAGCGGTGGCGATGCCGGCTTCCCAGTCGCTGGCGTGGAGTTGGATGGGTCGTTCCTCCTCGCGTTAAGTCGAATGATGCTGCAATCGCGTGGGCGAATGGCAATGTCGAGCGCGGCAGCTGTCGTATACACAGCGATCGGACTTTGCGCCGCAAGGTGTTGCCTGAGTCTTTTGCAGGCCCCTGATCCTCATCGCTCAATCGCGCTCACAACCAGTGGACGATTTTCGGATGTGCATGAATCGTTCATGTCGCTGCACATCTGCCTCCACCGAGTGAAAACAATAGGTCGAGCTTTTGTTGTGAGGTGGAATCGGTATGCTGCCGCTAAAGTCCTTCCCCTTGCTCAAACTTCAAATGGTTGGTCGATGAAACTCGCGCCTTGGGAACCTGACCTTCGGACGATTGTGGATCGCGTCGACGCCGATGATATTGACCTTCAGCCCGACTTCCAACGCCAAGAGGTTTGGCCTCCCGCAAAGAAGAAACGGCTAATCGACACTATTCTCCGCGGCTGGTCCATTCCCCCCGTGTTCCTTGTAGTAAAGAGCGACGGGCGCATGGAAGTCCTCGATGGACAGCAAAGGCTCGCCGCTATCCGTGACTTCGTACACAACGAATTCACCATTGATGGCAGTATCACCCCGCTAGATACCAAGATCAAGAGCCTGAACGGTGCAACTTACAAAAGCCTCAGCGCCCAAGACCGGCGATTGCTCGATCAATACACTCTGCGTTGTTTCAAGATAACGGACTATTCCCCGGATGAACCATCAGAGCTGTTCTATCGGCTCAATCAACCAAGCATGCTCACCGCTGGCGAGCAGCGAAATGCGTTCTACGGCCCAGCTCGAGAGCAACTGAAGGATTTAGTCGCGGCATTCGTTCGTGGCGAGAACGACAAGAAGACCATCGGGTTCTCCAACGTACGTCTCGCGTATGATGATATCATTGCGCGACTGCTGTTCTTTCTCGAGGAGAAGACTTTTTCCATCAAGGGAACTGAAGGCCTCATTTCTCAGCGATTCAAGGAAAGAAAACCGTTCCCAAAGAGTGTTCTCAGGCGCGCGGAAAGGGCAATCTCTCTTTTCACGCTCTCCAGGAACGAGGTGTCGGTGGCGCGCCTCAATAAGGCGAGTGCCTTAAGCTGGCTTCTGTTTTTCGTACGGTTCAATGACTTTGAGCCGAACAAGAATTTCATGCTCGACTTTCTGAACGGTGATGACAGCACCTTATTGCGGAACTTCACCGCCGAAGCCCGACGAGTTTTTCAAGATCGGGCAAGCCTAAGAGTGACGGACGTATCATCAGTGGCTTACCGCGATTTAGCCTTATGGTATGTCTACCGCTACAAGGAAGCCTATGGACCGCTACCGGACGCGATATCAAAGCCGGTACTAACGCGCATTCACAGCGCTCTCGGCTCACGAAGCGGCGAGACGTTTGAGTCAGTCTTAGCAGTAAAGCTGAACATCGAACTCTGGAGCGAACTCTCTTGAGGCGCGTTGAGATTCAAGAGTGGCGTCGCCGCCTCAAAGAGCGAGCCAGTGACTGGCCTAAGAGGCCTAAGCGGTTTGTGTTTGAGGGGATTCCAAGCCTTGGGTCTGGTGAGATTCCATTCGCCACACCGTTGGTCGTACTTGCAGGGCCAAACGGGGTGGGGAAGACAACTCTCCTTCATGCACTCTGGTGTTCAGTTGCACAGGCAGGCGCAGATACGACGCGCAGATCAATGAAACTAAAGCTTAGTTCGGGCTCTGCCAGTTTGGAGTACACTATCGGCACACAGCAAGCCGTCGCCAAGGTCGCATTCTCACAGGACGGCGTCCGAAGCGAGTCGAAAGTGGATGCTGTGGCCATTCACCTTGATTCATCCGCGGAAGTAATGAAACAGCAAGAGCATTTCTCATCCTTCGCTGACGTAGAGGATATCATCAATGGCGTAGGTCATCGCGTGCTTGATGACAAAGCGCGTAACCAAATAAACTACATCGCTCAACGAGACTATCGCGAGATCAAGATATACGAGGTCGAAGTCGAAAGTGATGTGTCGCCGTTCTTCGAGGTCGCGCTCGGGAATGATCGCTATGATAGCCGCACGATGGGTGCTGGCGAGCTCGCGATTCTATTCCTGTGGTGGGCGATCGGCAGATGCGACAAGCAAACCCTCGTGCTAGTAGAGGAACCAGAGACACACCTCTCGCCAGCGTCACAGGAGGCTCTTTCCCACTTTCTAATGGGGTCGGCTGTCGAAAAATGGTTGTCAGTTATACTTAGCAGTCACTCGCCGGAAATCATCAACTGCTTTGCCGACGGGCAGTGCGTCTTCCTGTATAGAGATCAGGGAGGCATTCGCGTTGTGGACGGATATCCGGCCCCTGCACTTCTTAAGACGATTGGCATAAAGGCTCATATAGATGTCTTTGCGCTCGTAGAAGACGAGAACGCTAGCGAGTTGCTGCGTCGATCACTTGAGAGGTACCGACCTTCGTATTCGCGCAAAGTTGAGATCATCGACTGCAAGGGCGAAGGCAACATCACTCGGTTGCTGAGGGAGACAACCCAACGCTTCAAGGCGGCTTCAATCGTCGGCGTCTATGATGGAGATTTGCGCGGTAGTGTCCAACAAGACGTGGCTGCAAGATCGACATTCTTGCCGGGCGACCAAGCGATAGAGATTCTGTTTCGAACCATGGCCTATGCGAACCCCAACAAACTTGAAGCGGCAACAGGATCTTCCGACGTCGGAGCCATACTCGCCTCCATACAAGGTGTCGATCACCACGACTGGTTTGACCGCTTAGCTAAGGAACTCGGAATGTCACGAGCCCAATTGTTCCCCATACTTTTCGGAATCTGGATTCGAGAGAATACCAACGAACAAGAGGCGATTGCCGCCATTGACGAACTGATCAAGCTCACAGCCCCAAACTAACTCGTGGCGGGAATTTCGTGGGCGCGTACCCAAGGAACGCTGGAATTTCGATTGGGTTGATCGTTCAGACGCACATACATGACGCTAACGGACAATCACAGCGCGATCTCCTTTGTCGGCTTTCGCGTAACAACCGAATGCGCCGGCAATTGCTGGACGCATGTCCCCGCGACGCGTACCGTCAGTGCGATGTGGAGAAAGAAAAGAAAAAAGCTTGGGGGAGTAGCCAAATGTCAAAGAACCGTGAGCACGCAGTTTGGAGCCCCTCGCTTGTTGAGTCGGCTGACCTCGCGCTCGTCGCGAGCGATCAAACTTCCCAACCCCTCATCGCTGAATCCGAGGGTGAGACAAGAACCGAGCCTGAGATACTTGTTGCCGACGACTCACCTGAGGCCAGATCAGCCCAGAAGGAGTACTACAAAATTCTGCGAAAGCAGAATGTCCGGTACAATCGCGACAAACAGCGTTACGAACTGCGATACTACGCGAATGACAACCCGCAATCGGCACGCCACATAGCGCTGTACGATATCAAGACCGCTCACTCGGAAGACGACAATCGGCTCAAGTATCCGTTCGCTGCGTTTTGCTACGCGCTATTGATAATGTCGGTCATATCGCTGTTCCATATCGTAGCGCTCCCAGCAATTGGCCTCGGTTCTGCCAGCTGTAACGGCCGCGACGACCTACTCGCAGCGTTGTGCACAGAATCACTGTCAACTTTCGTGGTACTCGGCGTTGGCATCGGACTCGTAGTTGCCGCCTCCAGGCTGGCATGGGTCATCGACAACAACTTTGTTCGAATGGACGCTGACTGGCGAAACGCGATCGCTGGCTTTTTCGCTCCCGACGTCTACTCAAAGATGATGGGCGTCAGGCTGTGTATGCTGAAGTTTCGACAATTCATCAAGTGGCGTCGATTTGCAAACTTCTTCATCCGGTTGTTCGCGGTCTCCTTTGTTGTGATTCTTGGCCCAAGCATCGGTGTACGCCTCGCAATGGGTCTTCCAGAAACTTGGGAGCTCGTGTTTTGCTTGGCGTATCTTCTGGGACTTCTCGGAACACTCTATTGGTTCCGAGCGCAGCGGAGGGTTCACACCGAATGGCGCGACCCAACGGTCCAGCTTTCGGTGATGATCGCAGAACTTCACCAAAAGCACGTCGATAATCGCGTTCAAGTTGGTGGCGGCACTAAGACCTAAACTCCGAAACTCTTTCGGGACATGTGATGGTCTCGGTCGTTGCAGAGGCGGGCGAGGACGCCCGCGGTCCCAAGCTGGGTTGTGCGCTTCAGCTATCGCCGCGCTTGATCCACGGGTCGCCGGGGGTGGTGAGGTAGGTGCGGTAGACGTGGTCCCAGGGGATGAGCGGCAACATGATAACCACCGCGGCGCATTCGTAGAGGGTCTGCGTTGTGTTTTCGTCAAGCGTGCCGGCTGTTGCTTGCGGGAGCGCGATGCGGGCGAGCCAGATCGCTTTCCACGTCAGCTCGAAGAACAACAGCGGCAGCATCTTCAGCGGATAGCGCAGACCTAAGATCGCGAGTGCGGCGAGCGCGGCCAGCATCGCTTTGACGACGCCGGACATCAGGGACCAGCTCTTCGCGAGGTCGAAGATGTCGGGCCAGATGACGGAGCCGAGGCCCGCGGCCAGCAACAGATAGGCGAGGCGCAGAAGGTTCAGGCGCCAGGTTGGAATCGTGATCATGCGCGTGACCCTAAGCGCCCCGGCCGCCGCCGCCCATGACCCTGTGCACCAAAGACTTGATCGCCGGTTGCACGAAGCCGCTATAAGGGGGCCATAGCAATCAAGGGTCTATGAGACATGACGAAGAGCAAGCGGCCCGCGGACGGCGTGCGGTACGACATCATTCTGGTCGGGGCCACGGGGTATGTGGGGGCGCTGATCGCCGAATATCTCACCGCGCGCGCCGGAGACAACGCCGTGCGCTGGGCGATGGCGGGGCGCAATGCTTCAAAGCTCGAGGCGGTGAAGGCAGGCCTTGGGCCCAAGGGCGAACGCATCGCCATCATCGTCGCCGATACGTCGAACCGGGCGGAGATGGATGCGCTGGTCGCACAGACGAAGGTCGTGCTCACCACGGTCGGGCCTTACGCGAAATACGGGTCGGAGCTGGTGGCCGCGTGCGCGGCGGCTGGGACGGACTATTGCGATCTGACCGGCGAGGCGCAGTGGATTGCCAAGATGATCGACGCGCATCAGGCGGAGGCCGAAGCCTCTGGCGCGCGCATCGTGCCGTGCTGCGGGTTCGATTCCATTCCCTCCGACCTCGGCGTGCTGTTCCTGAACGAGGAGGTGCGCAAGCTGACGGGCAAGCCCTGCACCGCCATCCGCATGCGCGTGAAGTCGATGAAGGGCGGCGCCAGCGGCGGCACGATCGCCAGCATGATGAACCTGGTGGAGGAAGCGACGCGCGATCCCGCGGTGCGCAAGATGCTGGGCAATCCTTATGCGCTGAACCCCGAAGGCGCACGCAAAGGGCCGCGCCAGCCGGGCTCCACGCCGGTGACGTACGACAAGGACGCCGCATCGTGGACGGCGCCGTTCGTGATGGCGGGCATCAACACGCGCGTCGTGCAACGGTCGAACGCGGTGATGAATTATGCCTATGGCCGCGACTTCCTCTACGACGAGGCGATGCTGACGGGCGGCGGGCTGTTCGGTGCGCCGGCGGCCGTGGCGCTGACCGGAGCGCTGGGGGCGTTCGGGCTTGCGGCCGCGTTCTCGCCCACGCGCTCGTTCCTGAACAACTACGTATTGCCAAAGCCGGGGCAGGGACCGACGGCAGAGCAGCGCGAGCGCGGGAGCTATGACCTGTTGTTCGTGGGCACGGCCGTGGACGGGCGCACGTTCAAGGCGCGCGTCACGGGCGATCGCGATCCGGGGTACGGGTCGACCGCGAAGATGATTTCGGAGGCGGCGATTTGCCTCTCCGAACTCGGCGACGATGTGGGCGGCGGGTTCTGGACGCCGGCCTCCGCGCTGGGCTTACCGCTGGTCGAGCGGCTGCGCGAGCACGCGGGGCTGACGTTCGAGATGGTGGATTGATCCGGACGGCCGGCTTGGCCGTAGTTCGCTCATGACATCACGCAAAGAGACGGCCGCGCCGCCCGCCATCGTTTGGTTCCGGCAGGATTTGCGGCTCTCCGACAATCCGGCGTTGGCAGCAGCCATTGCGGCGAAGGTGCCGATCGTGCCGCTTTACGTGCTCGACGACGCCGCGGCCGGAACGTGGAAGGCAGGCGGCGCGTCGCGCTGGTGGCTGCACAAGAGTTTGGAGGCGCTCGCACGCGACCTCGCCAAGCGCGGGTCGCGTTTGATCTTGCGGCGCGGTCGGGCGGAAAAGGTCTTGCCTGAGCTCGTCGCCGAGACCGGGGCGAAGACCGTGTTCTGGAACCGGCTCTACGAGCCGTGGGCGACAGCGCGGGATGCGAAGCTGAAAGAGACGCTGAAGGCGCGCGACGTCACGGTCACGAGCTTCAACGGGTCGCTTCTGAAAGAGCCGTGGGAGGTGAAGACCGGCGGCGACACACCGTTCAAGGTGTTCACGCCATTCTGGCGCGCGGCGCGGTCGACGTTGGAGCCAGCGTCCGCTCTGCCCGTGCCGAAGTCTCTGATACCTTGCGATACGTGGCCCGCGTCTGATGCGTTAGCGGACTGGCAGCTTCTCCCGACGCGGCCTGATTGGGCGCGCGGATTTGCGCCGCTGTGGACGCCCGGGGAAGCTGGCGCGCGAGCGCGGCTGGCGGCGTTCGTCGACGACGGGTTGCTGCGTTATGCGGACGGGCGCGACAGGCCGGCGGAGGACAACACCTCGCGCCTCTCGCCGCATCTGCATTGGGGCGAGATCAGTCCGCGTCAGGTTTGGCATGCGATCGAGGTCGCCAAACAGAGCCCGCGTGCGGAGGCGAACGGCGACAAGTTCCTCTCCGAAATCGGCTGGCGCGAGTTTTCGTATCACCTGCTCTATCACTTCCCGACGTTGCCGGAGCGGAACTTCCGGCCCGCGTTCGATGCGTTTCCGTGGATCGACGACAAGGCGGGGTTTCGCGCGTGGACGAAGGGCGAGACCGGCTATCCGCTGGTCGATGCGGGGATGCGCGAGCTTTGGGTCACGGGCACGATGCACAATCGCGTGCGCATGGCGGCGGCGTCGTTCCTGATCAAGCATCTGATGACCGACTGGCGGCGCGGGGCGGATTGGTTTTGGGATACGCTGCTCGACGCGGATCTCGCGAACAACTCGGCGAGTTGGCAGTGGGTCGCGGGCTCCGGCGCGGACGCGGCGCCTTATTTCCGTATCTTCAATCCGGTGCTGCAGGGCGAGAAGTTCGATCCGGACGGGGCGTATGTGCGGCGGTGGATCCCGCAGCTTGAAGCCTGCGACACGCGCTTCGTGCACCGGCCGTGGGACGCGCCTAATTTTCGAGCACTGAAGTACCCGGCGCCGATCGTCGCGCACGACCGGGCGCGCAAACGAGCGCTGGATGCCTTCGCCGCCATGAGCGGAAAGTAAGCAAAGCGCATCTGTTCGGAACCGCGAGGTGAGGGACGCTACTCGTCTCTCACCCCGCATTGCTTGTCGTGTTAGACGCGCTCGATGATGATCGCGGGCGCCATGCCGCCGGCGGCGCACATCGTGACCAGCCCGCGCTTCAGGTTGCGGCGTTCCAGTTCGTCCAGCATCGTGCCGATCAGGATCGAGCCCGTCGCGCCGATCGGATGGCCGAGCGCCATCGCCCCGCCGTTCACGTTCACCTTCGCGCGGTCGAGCTTCAGGTCGCGGATGAACTTCTCCGCCACGACCGCGAACGCCTCGTTGATCTCCCAAAGGTCGATGTCGTTGACGGTCAAGCCCGCTTTCGCGAGCACCTTCTTCGCCGCCGGCACCGGCGCGTTCAGCATCAAGGTCGGGCTGTCGCCGACGTTGGCCATCGCGACGATGCGCGCGCGCGGCTTCAAGCCGTTCTTCTTCGCGTAGCCGGGCGAGGCGAGCAGCACGGCGGCCGCGCCGTCCACGACGCCCGACGAATTGCCCGCATGATGCACATGCTTGATCTTCAAGTCCGGGTGAACTTGCCGGATCAGCCCCGCGAACGACGTGCCCTGGCCGTCGAGATTGAACTCCGCCATCGCCTCGAACGAAGGCTTGAGCGCAGCCAGCGCTTCGCGTGTCGTCTGCGGACGGGGGAACTCCTCGTGGTCGAGCGCCAGCGTGCCGTCTTCCTTGTAGACGGGCACGACGCTCTTCTTGAAATGGCCGCCCTTGATCGCCGCATCCGCGCGCTGCTGGCTCACGTAGGCCAGCTCGTCCAGCGCCTCGCGCGGGATGTTCTCAAGCGTCGCGATCGCATCCGCGCAAACGCCCTGGTGCGACTGCGGATGCTGCGCGCGCAAATGCATGTTGCCGGCGTCCATCAGCGTCGGCGGACCGGCGCCGTCGCGCAGGCTCGCAGTGTAGGACATCATCTCGGTGCCGCCCGCGATGACGAGGTCTTCATACCCCGCCGCGATCGACGCGCAGCCGAAGTTCACCGACGTAATCCCCGAGCCGCAGAAGCGGTCGAGCGTGACGCCGCTCGCGCGCACGTCGTAGCCGGCGTCCAGCGCCGCCATCCGGCCCATGTCCATCGCCTGCTTGCCGCGCTGCGTGGAAGTGCCCCAGATAATGTCGTCGACTTCGGCCGTGTTCAGATCGTTGCGCTTCGCAATCGCCTTCAAGACGGTCGCGGCCAGCTGTTGCGGATGACAATCGGCCAGCGCGCCTTTGCCAATCTTGCCGATGCCGCGCGGCGTGCGGCACGCGTCGATGATGTAAGCTTCGCCCATGGGTCGTCTCCTTTGCGGGTGAATAACGTGGTCGCGCGAGTGATCTACAATCGCGCGCCCAAGTCAAATCACGCCACCGGCCGGATTTCTGGCCGTAACGGAAACTCAGCCCTTCGCAACCAGGTCCCGGCTGTACGTCAGCGACGACGCCCAAAAGAACCCGGCCGCCGGGATCATGAAGAGCACGGTCGCGGCCATCGCAAGCCGCAAGCCTTCGCCGTACGCGGCAGCGCAGATCGCCTTCTGTGCGTCGGGCAGCGTGGCGATCACGTCCTTCGCCCGGCACATCGCGTTCGTGAGGGCGCCCGAGGAATCGCGCGCGGCCAACTCCATGCCCATGAACATGTCGCTGAGCCAGCCCACGATCTGAGGTCCAAGCCCGTTGCCGATCAGCGCCACGATCAAAAGCAAGATCGCAATCGCCGACGCGCGCGAGCGTGTGGACACAACGCCTTGCCCGATCGTGTACTGGCTGCCCAGATAGGTGAAGTGGAGCAGGGCGGCCGCGCTCCACAGCCACCACGCCATATCGATGTTCTCGGTCGTCGTGAAATAGGCCATCAGATAAAACGGCACCGACAGGAAAAGCCCAAGCGCCGGGATCCAGCACACCGCGGTGGGCGAGCGCGGCGTCAACCGCTCCGTCAGGAAGCCGCCGACGAACGTCCCAAGCGCCGCGAACAGCGCCAGCGGCAACCCGAACCTCAGCGCAAACTCGCCAGGGCCGATCCCATGGATGCGCTGCGCCATCGGCGCCTGAAACCCGGCGAGCCCATAGCCGACCAGCGCGGTCACGGCCGCTCCCATCGCCATCGTCCAAAACGTCGGCTTGCCCGCAAGCTCGCGCCACGCGTCGAACCAGCCCGCGCGCTCGGGCCGTGCCATCCCCGGCGGATCTGAAAACCCGCGCGGCGGCTCCTTCACCGTCAGCAGAACCACGAGCGCGATGACCACGCCGGGCGCCCCGATCAGGACAAACGCGATCCGCCAGCCCTCGACGTTGGCCCAATCGATCGGAAACAGCGCCGACATATTGTTCGCCAGCAGCCACGCCTCGACATTCGCACCGGTGAGGCCCGTCGCAATCGGCCCGCCGAACGCGTTGGCGAGCGCCCCACCGAGCGTCACGCCGATCGCATAGATCCCCAGCGCATTCGCCCGGCTTGATGCCTTGAAGTAGTCGGCGATCAGCGAGTTCGCCGGCGGCGTACAACCCGCCTCGCCGATCGCCACGCCGATCCGCGCGATCAGCAAGAACAGAAAGCTCGTGGCGAACCCGCACAACGCCGCCATCACCGACCAAATCGCGATGCAAAGCGAGATGATCACCACGCGATTGTACCGGTCCGCCGCCATCGCAATGGGAATGCCGCACAGCGCATAGAAGATCGCAAACGGCGGCCCGTTCAAAAACCCGTACTCGGTATCGGAGAGGTCGAAGGCGTTGATCACCGGCTGGGCAATCACCGACAGCAAATTGCGGTCGATGAAGTTCAGCGTGTAGACCAGCATCAAGAGGACCAGCACATACCCGCGATAAGCCGGCGCGCCATAACTCTGCCCGCCGCCGGCTTGTGCCGGTGCGCCCTGAACCTGTGCCATGTTTCCCCGCGTATCGCTTTGTTTGTTGGCGAGAGCTTAACGGCATTCGCGAAACGTGTAATCGGGGCAAATCCGCGGACCACCGGCCCGTTCTGCAAGGCTTGACCCGCGGGGATGCCGCACATGCCGCAGCGGTAATCCTTGTGAATCTGCCCGAATCCGCCTATACGACCCTTGTGACGGCTGCACATTTGTGAAGTGCGGACCAACCCTCGCGAACGCGACCCGGTTCGAAACCCTTCTCCAACGCAAAAGCTTTTCACGGGGTCCACGCATGTCGCGTGGGTCGAAACATCCATGTAGTTTAAGGAAAATCACATGTCTTCGAAGACCGGCACGGTCAAGTTCTTCAACGCCACCAAAGGCTTCGGCTTTATCTCGCCAGAGGGCGGCGGAAAGGACGTTTTTGTCCATATCTCGGCCGTGGAACGCGCCGGCCTGCGCACACTGAACGAAGGTCAACGCGTGTCGTTCGACACGGAAGCTGACGCGCGTGGCGCGAAAGCCGTGAACCTTCGCGCTGAGTAAAGCGCGGAAGTGAACATTCCCGTAAATGGGAAGGGGCGGCGAGGCAACGCTTCGCCGCCTTTTGTTTTGAACTGAACGACGACGAGGTGACGAGATGAGCAAAGACACGGTCAAGAACGCGCACAAAGAACCCGCGGCCGCCCCCGTCATCTTCGACCTGCGCGATCGTGTCCCCCAAATGACCGACGTGGCGCTCGCCACGCTGAAGGACAACGCCGCCCGCCTGAAGGATCAAGGCACAACGGTCCAGCGCACCAGCGCGACCGACCTGCTGCCCGTCGTCGAAGCCGAAATCGCCCGCCGCCGCGCCGAGAAACTCGCCGCCGCCCCGTCAAAGACGAAGAAGAAGGCCGCGCCGAAAGCAAAGGCAAAGGCCGAGGCAGAGGCCGACGCCGACGCCGACGCCGAGGCAGAGGCAGAGTAACGAGGCGTTGGCGGCGCGCGCGCAGCCAATCGCACTTCGCTTGAGGACGCGCGCGATACAGGGCGCGCGAGGGCACAAGACCCCAACCAGCGCGGTGTTTGCCGCGCCGGCTGAGACCTCATCCAAACGTGTCAGAGCCGATCAGCGGCGGCAGCGCCAGCGCGGGGCGACCGTGACATGGCGATCGGCCACATACGTTCTGCCGGCGCGGTTGCGGCACACGCGTTGATCCACGCGGACGCAACGCCGGTTTTTCCAACCGTAGTGCACGGTGTTGCGGCAACGGGCACGGTATCTGTACCGATCGCCACGGTCGCGACGATCATCCCACTGCGCGAGGCTGAATTCGCCTGCCTGTGTGGTGACCGGTGTCGCGGGCGCCGCAGCCGCCGTGGTGACGGGGATCGTGGCAAAGCCCAGTGTGAGCAGCAAGGCCGCCCCCACCAATGGAAGTCTCATCATCTCAATTTCTCCTTGTTAGCCGAGGAAGAGAACGCAGAACGCCGCGGGAAGTTCCACCCCGGACCGCGCAAGCGAAGGGCAGGGGGCAAATCTTCGTCCTGACGAAGGACGAAGGCGGCCACCACACGCCGTTCACGACCGGTTACGCGCGAAGGTCGCCTGAGGCGCAACCGACGTCAGCGGCGTGATCCAAGTCGACGGCAACGCGCTCGTCATGCCGGGCGACCAAGCCGAGATCGCCTTCGAACGCGGCAAACCGGTCGGCCTGGAACAAGGCGTCCGCTTCGCCATCCGCGAAGGCGGCAAAACCGTCGGCGCGGGATTGGTGACGGCGGTGGAGGGGTGAGGTGAAGAAGGCTCCCGACCTGGGCGTGCGCCTGGGTCGGGAGGTGCGACGTGTTCTCCTATTCTGTGCGTAAAAGGAACGGCCCTTTCAGGGCACTACATATTGTGAATTCGGGACGCCTCGGATACTTTGTCCACCAACTTATAGAATCCACAGAGTTGACAAGCACAAGATATTGACTAATCGGATATTGATTCTAACCTCAGTGTAGCAGGTGCTGAGGCCGAAGAATGAACCCGGAACATCGCGTCGTGAGTGTAAAGGAAGTGGTCGGAACGGTCGCAGCCACTCCGTCCCCGACGGTTCAGGCTCGCAGTATTCCGCATTCGACAAGTCGTCTTTTGGCCGTGCGCGCAGGCGGACGCTGCGAGTTCCGCGGGTGCAACGAGTATCTGTTTGAGCACGACTTGACGAAGCACGAAGCGAACTTCGCCGAACAAGCACACATCGTTGCGTTCCGTGCCGAGGGCCCTCGCGGCGCCGATGCCCGACCGGCTGATGTTCACGACGTGAACAATCTCATGTTGCTCTGTCGGCCATGTCACAAACTCATCGACGATCGGCCTGCCGACTTCACTGTGTCGCAGCTACGCGAGTACAAGACCGAACACGAAGAGCGGATCAATCGAGTGACCGGGTTGGGGCCCGAGATGCAGACTGTTGTGTGCGCACTAACAGCGCCCATTCGGGGTGTCCCCGTCGACATCTTGAGAGATGACATGATCGCCGCAATCGCACCTATGTGGCCAGCCGAGAGCCGCTTCACGGAGATCGACCTGCGCGATTTGGAAGGGCAGGTCGAGAGCACAAGCTTCACCGAGGTTTGCTGTGCCAGAATCGATCGTGATCTCAATCGTCTATTTGGCGCTGGCGGACCTATCGCGAGGACACCCAGGCTATCCGTCTTCGCGCTGGCGCCCATCCCGCTTCTTGTCTATCTCGGTGCGAAACTCGAGAACAAAGTGCACTTGGAACTGTTTCAACGGCATCGTGATACGCAAGATTGGCGATGGAAGTCGGAGCGGCCGAGGGCGGCATTCGATGTGCGCACTCTCAGGGAGACCTCTGAAGCCAAGCGGATTGCACTGGTTGTGTCACTCAGCGGCACCATAGAGGTCCAAGACCTCCCAGAACCGGCGCGATCTCAGGCGCAGATCTATGAAATACGGTTGGCGAGTGACGATCCCACACCAAACTGCCTTCGCACTGTCGCTGATCTTCGCTCCTTTGGAACCGCCTATCAGGATTTCCTGGGCAGACTGGCCGCTGATAAAGGGTTTGTCGACGAGATCGACCTTTTTCCCGCTGTACCGGCGCCAGTCGCCATCATGCTCGGCAGAGACCGTCTAGTGAAGCGCCACCCGGCGCTCCGCGTCTTTGACTACGACAAAGCCAACGGCGGATTTACGTTCAAGTTGAGGGTGGATTGATATGTCTGATCAAGAGTATTTACAGAGTGTCCTGGGCGACCAAACCCTGACCGACGATAGTGATGAACTCAAGACTCTGCGTACGCGCCGCGCGGACGTTGAAAGCTTGCTTCGTTCTGCGTTCCCCGGGAAAAAGTTCTCGTTTCGCTATGGCGGCTCCATGGCGAAAGGCACTCTCATTCGCGAACAGTACGACCTCGATCTCATCTTCTACGTCCATGCTGACGAAGTTGGTTGCGGAGACACGTTGGAAGACATCTACAACAACGTTGCTGCGGCCTTAGGGAGCGGCTACCAAGTTAGGCGCAAAACATCCGCGCTCCGCCTCCTCGGGAGCGGTGTTGCGTCGAAGGGGCAGGATTTTCACATTGATGTTGTGCCTGGCAGGTTCACCGATGGTTCCCAGAAGGACTGCTACCTCCACCAGACGACCGGAGAGAAATCGCGCCTCAAAACAAACCTTGACGTTCATATCGAGCATGTAAGGGGATGCGGAGTCATTGACGCGGTACGTCTTCTGAAACTCATACGCGTTCGTCGCGCGATTCCGGTCAAGCAGTTCATCTGGGAGTTGATGAACATCGATGCGCTCAATGCTTTCAAGCGGCGTGGACTTCCTGAGCAAGTCGAAATAGCCCTTCGTGCAATCGCGGACGCCGAAGTGCCACCCAATGTCGAAGATCCGGCGAATCCGAAGGGCAATGATCTCAGCGGTGCGGTGTCCGACGCCTGGCTTGAAATGAAAGCGGCGACAAAGTCGGTGATTAGGCAAGTGGACGCAAAGGGTTGGACGGCGGTACTTGGACCCGTGAGCGAACGCAACGAGGCTATACGCAGTGCCGTTGTAAAAACGGCGGTTGCGGCGACCTCCGCCCCGGCGAAGGCCTGGTGGCGGGATTAATGCTGGACGACCTTCGGGCGGACATTGAAGCAGCTCTAGACGACAAATACTGCGAGCTACGGCATACTGCGTTCAATGGCCACGAAGTCGTCGTGGGTAGCTTTCCCATTTGGCACGAAAACGTCCTAATCGATCGCTTCCAGATCGAAATTTCGCTTGGTGAAACGTACCCGACAATACCGCCAACCCTTGTCGAGACTGGCAACCGCATTCCTCGCATCGACGAACGCCACAACAGCGACAGGGGTGCGTGCCTATTTGTGCCAATCGAGTGGATGATGAGGCGGCCGAATCTGAAATTTCTGACGTTTCTTGATGGGCCTGTGAGGGAGTACTTTCTTGCTCAGAAGTACTACGAACAAAATGGCGAATGGCCATTTAGTTCCCGAAGCCACGGCGAAGCTGGTAGGCGAGAAGCGCTCTGTGACCTCGCCGGAATCCAGGTGCAAAACTGGTCCGCACTATCCGATATCTTGGAGGGCCCCGAGCCTAAAGGCCACTGGCGGTGTCCATGCGGCAACGGCAAGAGACTACGTACGTGCCACGGTCGAGAGATCAGTGAACTCTTCCGTCGTCTCTCCAAATTTAGCTCCCTGGAAAGGGAAGCTCTGGGATGTCCAACCAGCAACGCATCGTTCCTATCACGGCGTGTCTGAGACGAATTGAGCGAATTGAGGGACAGCATATTGGACTGCACCCCGTTCTTGAGACACAAAGGGACGGGGACAGCTTACCTATTCCCTGAGGGGCGTGAATACGTATACTCCTCATATATCTTCTGCTCGCCCTGCCTTGAAAAGCTACTTCGCAGCGGCGGCGAACTCGGGTTGAGGCCCAATAGGCGCCGGCACCTTATAGTGCACGCGCGCGTCGCTGCAGATTCTCTTCCAACTCTGCTCGATGTTGCCGGCCAAGCGTTCGAGCATGTCTCTTGAAAGAACCGGCTGATCGAGTTTGAACTCGCTGTACACCGTTGCCAGGCTGGTGCGGAGATCCCTCAACGCGGTGCCGATGTCGTCGTTCGCCACTCGTTTGAACTGCTTGATGCCGCTTCTCGCGTTCGAAGTATCAAAGCTCGTCAGGAACTTGGGGAATTCGATAAGTTCCTCCATCGCGCTTTGCACCTCGGTCAGGCGCGCGACGATGGCGTCCTTTTCCTCCGAGCTAAACGCGGCGGCGAGGGTAACGGTTCGCTTGGCCGTATCCACTTCGGTCACGAAGGCCGTGAGCGTGGTCGACACCTGCGAGGCGCCCCGCAACGTCGGCACATTCTGATCGGCGATTGTTTTCATAGCGCCGAGAAAGCGGCCGCAAATATCGGCCACATAGTTGGCAAGCTTGTCTTTCGTCGCAAACGACGTTTCGGTGCGCATGACTTGCGCCGTGAGCGGGGTCAGGAAAAAGTCGATCGCGAGAAGAGTGACGCACAATCCGTAGACGGAATTGTAAAGCAAAGCATAGACGCTGGCGCTCTGGCTATTCTCGTTCAGGCCAAGCAGCGCGTACAAGCCGGTCAGCGGCTTCAGGTGCCCTTCGCTCTCAAGCGCGAGCAGCACGAACGGCGCGAGCAGAAACGCGATTGCTCCGATCCGCATCCAATGGATCAACGCCTTGTTCGCATCGAAGCTCTCGACCGAGGCGATCCCTTTGCTGCGCAGCGCTTCGTTGAAGTCGCTCTCGCCGCCAGCCGCCGCCGCGAGCAGCCCCGCCAGCACCAGCGCAACCGCCGTATAGATCACCCGGTCGAATACAAACGTCTTCTCACCGGCGACGCTGAGCTCCGTCACGGGCAACACAGCCCACGCGAGCGTCAGCAACACGACCGTGAACACCCCGAACAACGCAATTTGCGCTTTGCGATACCACCGCATGCGACGCCCCCACGCCTAATGCCACGCAAGCCATGCCCCCGGGCTCGCCAGAACAGTATCGCGCAGGGACAATGAAAAGGGGTGGCGCGCGGAAAGCACAAACCAGGTTTATCTGTTTGGATTTGGGCGCAGCGGCGGGAACGTGGCGTGAACCACCAACCAGAGAAAGAGGGTAAAGGGTGACAGCTTAGGTCCTCCAAGCAACTAGGGGGGCGCGATAGGCTTACCCCACGACGCGACCGCTCACGGAGTGCCAGCCGACCATGCCCCGCAGCCGACGCACGATCAGCCTCCCCGCACCCTATCTGAAGCGCGTTTGGCTCGACGAGGTGGGCATCGCGGACAAACCGCATACCCGTTTTGCTTGCCCTTGTTCCGCGCCGACTTCGAGCTCGCGTTCACGCATCCGATCACGATCGTCGTCGGCGAGAACGGCACGGGAAAATCGACGCTGCTGGAGGGCATCGCCGCCATGGCGGGCTATGACGATGCAGGCGGCGGCAAGGGCTACATGCCGGTCGATCATGCGGGCTCGATCGAGACGTCGGGCGGCCGCCTTGCCGATGCGCTGCGCGGCAGTTGGCTGCCGAAGATCACGTCGGGCTGGTTCTTCAAGGCAGAGAGTTTCTTCGCCGTCGCGCGTTACCTCGACCGTGTCGCGGTGGAGACCGCAAAGCCCCCGCCCGATTTCCTCTCGCATTCGCACGGCGAAGGCTTCCTGCGCTTCTTCGAGGAGCGCTGCAGGCGGCAAGGCATCTTTCTCTTCGACGAGCCCGAGTCGGCGCTGTCGCCGTCGCGCCAGCTGCAATTTCTTCGCGTGCTGCGGCGGATGGAAGAGTTCGGCAAGTGCCAAGTCATCATGGCGACCCACGCACCAATTCTGATGGCCTATCCCGGCGCTCAGCTGTTGCTGCTCACGAAGGCAGGGCTCGAGCCCGCAACCTTGGAGCAGATCGAACACTTCAAACTCATGCGGCAGTTTTCAGAAGACCCGCACGGCTTCGTCCAAGACGCGCTGCAAGAAGCACCGTGAGCGCGAGAAAGGGCAGGGCCGCACCGGCGCGAGGCGCGACGCTCCTGCGTGCGCGGGCGGGTGGGAATTCGCTTGATCTTTGCGCGTAAAATGAGGTGACAGGTTATGGTGTCTGCCGGCGACGGCTTGCCTGGACACCACAGCCTGGCGCCCGCTTCTCCCTCGCCCGCTCAGTGCTTCACGACCGGGCCTTCACCATCGCTGCAAAACTCACTCGACCAACTTTGATCGCTGAAGCGTCCACGCAATGCTCTCGTCGACAAACTCGTAGAACTTGTCTCGCAGTGCCGGAGCCTGTTGCGGCGAAGGCAAAACGCCGTCGCCCGGCCAATAGGTATCGTCGATTTCTCGGCGCGCAGTTGAGGGTTCGAAGATGCTGGTCTCAATGCCGCCCGTGCGATTTTCAATCGCTTCTCCCGTACGTGCGTCCACGATCATAAAGCGGTAGAACGCGAAGAGACCCGTAATGTCGTCGAAGGGATGCCAACGGCGGTAAAGCACCAGTCCGTGGGTAGAGCGGATCGCGCCCATCTCGACGGCGCTTTCGTCATGGCACAGTACGATGTAGGCGTCGATGTCCGATCTTGCCGGGAGCTTGGCGAGAAGGCCGGGCACGTCGTCTTCGTCTAAGATCGGCGTTGCGGGAACTATTCCGGCCGGGAGTGTTACGACTTTTACGCGGCCTTCCAAAGACGACGCGATCGCTCTCTCAATTCGGGCGTCGATTTCGAATTGAGGGATGCGGAACGGAAGTGGCGCTATTCTTCGGGCTCCCGCCATTGCAGGCTCAACATAGAAGAGGAGTATGTCATCGCCCAAGCGTGAGATTACCGCCACGGACTGAATGGCGCGGCCATCCTTCGTCGTCAGTCCGCTTGCCGACGCGCGAAAGCAAAGCGCCAAGGCGCAAAGTAGAAAAAGCACCAGCCAATTTCGCATGAGCAATGCCTACTTTTCTAGGTTACCCAAGAAGTAGCGCAGGCGCCACTAAGAAGAAAGGGGCCGGCAAGATGCCGGCGGTCCCGGGGAAGAAGAAGGAGCGGGCGGGGCGCCCGCGCTCCCAGACTGCGCCGGGAGGCGGAGCTCTTGACGCCAAGAAAAGACCCAATTATAGTACAATCAGCGCTTAGGTCTGGGCGCGTTCCCTCACGCCTTTGCGGCTGAGCGGCTGCGACTTGAAAACTGCATCTGGGTGATGACGCTTCGCGCGCCGAACGGCATGCGGGAGCGTGCAGCGTATCGGCCTGCGTTGGCGTGCACGGCATCGCGCATCGGATTCGCGTCGCAAATGTGCGCGCGGAAGCTGCGGCCTAAGCCGTGGTTGGCGCCGCCGCAAACGGACGGCAAACGCTTACCAAACGGATTTCTAACGGATATCTAACGGATATCTAACGGATGAAGCCGCGCAAACCCGCCGTTCTAACGCTTCTAACGGATAAGATTTTGCATCGCGCTTGGGCGGCGCTAGCGGTTCACTTTGCCGGCCGCTCGCTGCGCCTCTTCGGCGGCGCGGAACAGGGCCGCGGATTTGTACACCGTCTCCATGAACTCGGCCTCCGGGTCACTGTCGGCGACCACGCCGCCGCCGGCCTGCACGTACATCGTGCCGTCCTTGACGATCGCGGTCCGCAGCACAATGCACGTGTCCATCGTGCCGTTCGCCGAGAAATAGCCGACCGTGCCGCCGTAAATGCCGCGCTTTTCCTTCTCCAGCTCGTCGATGATCTCAAGCGCGCGGATCTTCGGCGCCCCGCTGGTCGTGCCGGCCGGAAAGCCCGCGACCAGCGCGTCGACCGCGTCCTTGTCGGCGCGCAACTTGCCCTCGACGTTCGAGACGATGTGCTGCACGTGGCTGTACTTCTCGATCACGAACTGCTCCGTCACGTTCACCGTGCCGGTCACCGCCACGCGGCCCACGTCGTTGCGGCCGAGGTCGAGCAGCATCAAATGCTCCGCCCGCTCCTTCGGATCGGCGAGCAGCTTGTCGGCCAACGCTTTGTCCTCGGCCGGGTTCGCGCCGCGCCGGATCGTGCCCGCGATCGGACGGATCGTCACCACGCCGTCGCGCACGCGCACCAGAATTTCCGGGCTCGATCCCACGACCGAAAAGCCGGGATAGTTCAGGAAGTAGAGATAGGGCGAGGGGTTCAGCCGCCGCAGCGCGCGATAAAGCTGCAGCGGCGGCAGCGTGAACGGCCGGCGGAAGCGCTGGCTCGGCACCACCTGAAAAATGTCGCCGGCCGCGATGTACTCCTTCGCGCGGGCGACCATGCTGAGGTACTCGGCCTTCGTCGTGTTCGACTGCGGCTCGGCCAGCGCCAGCGGATCGCCGGCATAGGCGTCTTCGGGCAACCGGTTGCGCGCAAAGTCGACGGCGACGGCCGACAGCCGCTCCTCCGCCCGGTCGTAGGCCTGGCGCGCGCTCACCCCGGCTTGCGGGAACACCGGCGTCGCGATCGTCACATCGGCGCGCACCGCGTCGAAGATCGCAACGATCGTGGGGCGCACCAGAATGGCGTCCGGCACGCCCAGCGGATCGGGCTTCGTCGCCGGCAGCCGCTCCATCAGGCGCACCATGTCGTGCCCGAGATAGCCGAACAGGCCCGAGGCCATCGGCGGCAGGGCAGGGGGCAGCTCCATCCGCGTTGCCGCGATCAGCGCGCGCAGCGAAACGAGCGGCGCGGCGGCCTCCGGCACAAAAGCCTCCGGCGCCTCCTGCGCGCGCAGGTTCAGCTCCGCCTTCGCGCCCCGGCAGCGCCAAATGATGTCGGGCTTGAGGCCGATGATGGAGTACCGCCCGCGCGTGTCGCCGCCCTGAACGCTCTCCAGCAGGAACGCGTACGGGTCGCCCGCGCCGAGCTTCATCCACGCCGACACCGGCGTGTCCAAGTCCGCGACGACCGAACGCGCCACGATCTGCGCCCGGCCCGCGTCATAGACCTGCCGGAACGCCTCAAGCGTGGGAAAGGGTTCCGTCATTCGTTGGCGTGGAACTTATTGAACTGTGCCTCGTCGATCACAACACCCACCTCGCCGCGCACGGCCTTGGTGAACTGATCGACGTAGTCTTCCGCAAACACCTGCCGCAACATCGCCGCCGACTGTTGACGCGCCGGATCGTCATCCGCTTCCGGCACAAACTCAACGCTGGCCACACGACCGACAACACGCCCGACGCCCGTCGCTACAGAACCGGAGAAGAACCCGCCAACCTTCACATCGCCCGCTGCGCTGACCGCGTCCGGCCCGAAGACGGGATGGCGCGGATTGCGATCCATCGGATCGGTCTTCAACACCGACATACCGAGCGACGAGGCGATCGAGGCCATCGACTGCCCGGCATCGCCCTTCTTGGCGAGGTCGTCGGCGATCTTGATCAGCTTGTTCTCAAGCTCCTCCGCCCGCCAATCGGCGAGCACCTGAGCGCGCACCTGATCGAACGGCTTCTTCGCGCCCGGTGTGACCTTGTCGACGCGGAACATATAGCGCGCACCATCCGTCGCCTCCCCGATGTCGGAGTCTGCACCCGTATCCGCCGCAAACACCTGCCCCAAGAAATCGCCCGCAGGCAGCCCAGCCACCGGTTGGCCCGCCGCGTCCTTACCCCCGGCATCGACCGCCGCAACCTTGACCGCCGCGACCTTCGTCAACGTGGCCGCTTCCTCGATCGTCTTGCCTTCGCCGACCGCCTCTTCGAACTTGTTCGTGAGCGCGCTCAACAGGTCCTTCGAGCGGTCCTCGACGAACCGCTTGCGAATTTCCTCGCGCGCCTCATCGAGCGTCTTGACGGTCCCGGGCGTGATCCCAAGCACGCGCACGATGACCCAGCCGAACGGCCCCTTGACCGGCTCGCTGACCTTGTTCAGAGCAAGCTCAAACGCAGCAGGCGGGATCGTGGTGTCGGTCTTGGAAACGTCGCCAAGCTTGATGTCCTCAAGCTTGAACCCTTCCGCCTGCGCCACGGCCTCGAACGTCTGCCCGGCGTCGAGCTTTGCCTTCGCCGCTTTCGCCGCCGCCTCGGACTTGAACTTGATCTGCTCAAGCTTGCGCTTCTCCGGCGTCTCGAAGAACCGCTTCGCGCGCTCGTAGGCGGCCTTGATCTCTTCTTCGGTAACAACCACGCCGGCCGCCACATCCGCGGGCTTGATAGCGACGTAGCTAAAGCCGCGGTACTCCGGCGCGCTGTAACGCGCCGCAGCGTGCTTCTCGTAGTATTTCTTGAGCGCAGCCTCGGCGGGGTCGCCAATCGTGCCAGCGCGCGCCGCATCGATCACCACGTACTCCATCACGCGGCGCTCCAAACGGTACTTGTGCAGCGCCCGCTCAAGCCCCGGCGGCAGCGTCGTGCCGCTGGTGATCGAGCGCAACATTTGGCTGCGCAGCAAATCGCTGCGGATCATTTCGTAGAATTGCGCCTCGCTGAACTGACCCTGCTGCAGGATCATCTGCAGCCTGTTGGTGTCCACGCCGCCGCGGCCGTCGCCGATATTGGCCCGCAAGACATCCACGATCTGCTCGTTGGTGACGCTGAGCCCCATGGTCTTGGCTTTAGCCAGCAGCGCCTCGCGCGTGAGCAGCTCGTCCAGGGCCACGCGGTCGAAGTTCAGCGCCTTCGCCTGCGCGGTCGAAAGCTCCTGCTTCGTCTCGCGCGCGAACTTGGCAATGTAGTTCGTAAATTCCTGCTGGAACCGCTCGGGCGTGATGTCGGTGCCGCCGACGGTCGCGATCTTCGTCGTCGTGGTGACGTTCATCCAGTCCTGGACACCCCAAATACCGAAGCTGCCCACCAGCAGCAGAATGAGGATCGCCGCGACCCATCCCTTGGACCAATTGCGCAAACTTTCAAGCATGGGGTGTTGTAACCGGATTATCTAAGTTGTTGTCAGCCGACCGCTTTCGGGCGCACGAAGCCGGGAGGCCCGCTTAAAGAGGGCGCCGGCCGGCACCCTAAACCGAAGCGGGCGGGATATTAGGGGCCACCCCACCCGGCGGCAAGCCAGGCAGCGCTTGACCTGGACGGATGCCAGTGGCTTTCGTTCGCCCACCACACCCGGCAGGGAAGCAAGACCGTGAAGCAGCTCATCGCAGGCAATTGGAAGATGAATGGCCTTCTAGCCGCCAAGGCAGAGGTCGTGGCGCTGGCAAACGCGCTGAAAGGCCGCGCCGTGCCCGAGGTGCTTGTCTGCCCGCCTGCGACCCTCTTGCGCGCGCTCATCGATACGGTGGAGCAAAGCCCCGTGCGCCTTGGCGGCCAATCCTGCCACGCTAAAGAAAGCGGCGCCCATACCGGCGACATCAGCGCCGAGATGCTGAAGGACGCGGGTGCCAGCTACGTCATCGTTGGTCACTCCGAACGCCGCACCGATCACAAAGAATCAAGCGCCGAAGTCGCCGCCCAAGCCAACGCCGCTTGGCGTGCAGGCCTCGCCGCCATCATCTGCATTGGCGAAACCGACGCCGAGCGCGCCTCAGGCCGCATGCAGGACGTGCTGGCAGCCCAAATCGACGGCAGCATTCCGGCCGCTGCTACAGCCCAGAACACCGCCGTCGCGTACGAACCCATCTGGGCCATCGGCACCGGCAAGACTGCGTCACGCGCCGACATCGAAGAAGCGCACGCCTTCATCCGCGCCCGCATCGAAGCGAAGTTGGGTGCAGCCGGCCGCGCCATCCGTTTGCTCTACGGCGGCTCGGTCAAGCCGTCAAACGCGAAGGAAATCCTTCACGCCAAAGGCGTCGACGGCGTCCTCGTCGGCGGCGCCAGCCTGAAGGCGTCGGACTTCCTCGCCATCATCGACGGCGCGAAGCTCGACTAGAACACCGCATACCCGCCATCGACCACGAGCGTGTCGCCGGAGTGATACGCCGAAGCATCGCTGGCGAGATAGACCGCGATGCCGCCGAAGTCCGCGGGCTGCCCCCAGCGCCGCATCGGCACGCGCGGGATGACCTTCTCGGAAAACGCCGGCGACGCTTGCGCCATTGCCGTCATATCGGTCGCGATCCATCCGGGCAGGATCGCATTGGCGCGCACGCCGTCGCGCGCGAACTCGACCGCGATACCGCGCATCATCGAGATCACCGCGCCTTTGGTCGCCGCGTAGTGCTGATTGCGCGCAGCCCCTTCGATGCCGGCAAGGCTCGCAACGACGACCAGCGATCCGCCAGGGTCACCCTTGCCCGCGCGCTCGCGCATATGCCGCGCACCTTCGCGCAGCGTGAAAAACGCACCTTCCTGATTGACCGCGACGACCTTGCGAAACTGCTCAAGCGAGATATCGAGGAACGACCGCGCGGCCGACCCGATGCCGGCGTTCGCAAACACCGCATCGATACGTCCAAGCTTTGCGGCGACTGTCTTCATGCCCTCAACAACTTGGGCCTCGTCCGACACGTCCACATTTTGCGTGAGCACGCGCCGTCCGTGCGCCTTCAGCGTCGCCTCTGCCGCGCGGTTTTTGTCCCCATTCGTGCCCCAGATCGCGACGTCGGCCCCAGACGCCGCCAGCGCTTCGGCCATGCCCAATCCGATCCCGCCGTTTCCGCCGGTTACGAGCGCAACTTTGCCCGTGAGGTCAAAAGGCTTGTAAGTCATTGATCCCTTTCGTGAGCAGCCCACACCACCTGGGCGAGCAGCCCATCTCTTCTATCGTCTAAGTGGTCCGATCCACATCTTGCACCTCGAGCGGCGCTCGCGCAGGTTAGCGCGCCGGGGCGCGTCGCGGGAGTCGTGATTGCAAGCCCGGTGGCCACCTCTCACGCTACGGAAAAGTGCCATGCGTTTCGCACAGCCGGCGCGCTTAGCTCTGATCGGACTCGCACTCATCGGTCTTGCTAGCTGCGCGACGAACCAACCCAGCGGGGGTGGCGGCAATTACAAGATCGGCAACCCGTATCAAATCGCCGGCGTTTGGTACTACCCGAAGGAAGACCCGTTCTACGACGAAACGGGAATCGCATCTTGGTACGGCGAAGACTTCCACGGCAAAGCAACCGCCAACGGCGAACGCTATGACATGCATGCGTTCACGGCAGCCCATCGCACGCTGCCCATGCCCGTGATCGTGCGCGTGACGAATCTGGAGAACGGCCGCTCGCTAAGACTGCGCGTCAACGACCGTGGACCGTTCGCACGCGGCCGGATCATCGACGTGTCCCGTCGCGCCGCCGACCTGCTGGGATTCAAACAGAACGGTACTGCGCGCGTGCGCGTTCAGTTCGAGAGCAGGGCCGAGATCGGCGCCAGCCCGCCGCAAGACGAAGACGAAATCGCAGCCGCACGTCCCGGCGCCGTCAGTGCCGCGCCCGTCACCTCGGTCGCCAGCAGCGAACTCGCCCCACCGCCGGGTGCAGCCTCCGCCGCGCCGCGCACGAGTGCACCGGAAATCCGAGTGGCGTCCGCGGCGCCCATCGTATCGCAAGCAAACGATGGTACTGATGGCGTGGTGACCGTGGTCCCCGTGCCGGCCAACACCCAAATCTGGGTACAGGTCGGTGCCTTCCTGTCCCGTTCCAACGCTGACCGCCTTGCGCAGCGCCTCGTTTATGTCGGCGCGCCACGCGTAACCGCATCCAGCGCCAACGGCAAACCTGTCTACCGAGTCCGCTTCGGACCCTATACCAACGTCGAACAAGCCGATTCGATGTTGAACTCCGTTATCGAAAAGGGTCAGAACGGCGCCCACATTGTTGTCGAGTAAGGAACTCATGCGTTCTCTAACTGCCGTCTTCGCCGTGCTTTTCACAGCCACCTTTGCGGCTGCGCAGCCCGTCACCCCAGATCCCTCCACCGCGCTACAGACCAACGCGCAGTTTGCGGTGATGATGGACTACGAGACAGGGTCGCTGTTGTTCTCGAAAGACGGCGACCAGCCGATGGCCCCGGCCTCGATGGCCAAGCTGATGACGGTCGCGATCCTGTTCGAGAAGCTAAAGCACGGCGAACTGCGACTGACCGACACCTTCACCGTTAGCGAGCGCGCTTGGCGCCTCTCTGTCGCCGGCAAGAACGAATCCTCGAAGATGTTCGTCAGCGTCGGTTCGCAGATAAAGGTCGAAGACCTTCTACGCGGCATCATCATCCAATCGGGCAACGATGCGTGCACGGTCGTCGCCGAACACCTCTCGGGCTCGGAAGAGGCATTCTCGGAGTTGATGAACGCGGAAGCCAAGAAGATCGGCCTCAAAGATTCGGTCTTCAAGAACGCCAGTGGCTTGCCGCATCCAGAGATGCACGTCACCGCGCACGACCTCGCCAAGCTTGCGCAATACCTGATCCGCGAATTCCCTGAGCACTATCACTACTTCGCCGAGCGCGAGTTCGTTTGGAACGGCATCAAACAGGCGAACCGCAATCTGCTGCTCGGCAGCTACCCGGGCGCGGATGGACTGAAGACCGGCCACACTGCCGACTCGGGTTACGGCCTGGTTTCTTCGGCAGCGCAGGATGGCCGCCGCCTGATCCTCGTTGTGAACGGCCTCAAGAGCGAGGCCGATCGTGCGGCGGAATCGAAACGCCTGCTCGACCTCGGCTTCCGTGAATTCCGCACCTACGCGCTGCTTAAGGCTGGCGATATCGTCGGCGAAGCTGAAGTCTTTGCAGGTGAAGCGAGCGCGGTCCCACTCGCGGTCCGCCAACCGGTAAAGATCCTCATGCGGCGCGCCTCGCGCGACGGCCTCAAAGTCGTCCTTTCTTACAACGAGCCCGTCGCCGCCCCGGTGGCGCGCGGTAAAGAACTCGGAAAGCTCACAATCTCGGCGCCTGGCGTGCCCGATACGACAGTCCCGGTCTATGCCGGCGCCGAAGTCGACTCAGGCGGCCTCTTCACGCAAATCAAGGTCGGCCTCAAAGATCTGATTTCAGGTGAACCCACGCCGAGCCCCGCTTCCGAATTGATCCAACTGCCCGAAAGCGCGGAAGCCAACGCCGCCCCGCCGACGCAATGAAGCGCGGCCGCTTCATCACGTTCGAGGGCGGCGAGGGCACCGGCAAATCCACGCAGGTCCGGCTTCTGGTGCAGTATCTGAAACAGACCGGCGCGGACGTCGTCCAAACACGCGAACCCGGCGGTTCGCCATCGGCCGAGGAAATCCGAGCGCTGCTCGTCACCGGGGCCGCCGACCGTTGGTCACCAATGGCCGAGACGCTGCTCTTCTACGCCGCGCGCGTCGAGCATTGGCGGCAAGTGATAGAACCTGCGCTCGCGCGGGGCGCGCATGTCGTCTGCGACCGGTTCGCGGACTCCACGATGGCGTATCAGTCATACGCGGGAGGCCTCGATCGCCGCCTGATCGAAGATCTTCATCGCGCGACAATGACCGGTGCCGACCCCGACCTAACGATCGTCTTGGACATCGCCACCGATCAAGGCCTAAACCGGGCAGCTTCGCGTCACGACGACGAAACGCGATTCGAACGTAAGGGCCGTGAGTTCCACGAACGCCTGCGCCAGGGCTTTCTCGACATAGCCAAGCGCGCGCCGAAGCGCTGCATCGTCATCGACGCCGCACAATCGATTGAGCAGGTGCAAAGCGCTGTGCAGTCCGCAATCAAATCGCGCTTGAGCCTCGGCTAATGGCGCCGCGCGCACGCACCGCAGAAGCGGAACCTGTTCCCGAAAGCGATCGCGTTGGTGAGCTGCCGCATCCCCGCGCGCAACAGCACCTCTTCGGTCACAGCGATGCCGCGAAGACGTTGGCGACTGCCGCGCGCTCGGGCCGCCTTCATCACGCATGGATCATCGCGGGGCCGAAAGGTGCGGGCAAAGCAACGCTCGCCTGGCGCTTCGCGCGCGCTCTTCTGGCGCATGGCGCCCAAAACTGCCCTGACGATCTTGCCGTACCCCACGATCACCCCATTCAGCGTCAAGTCGCAGCGCTCGCGCACCCCGATCTGATCGTGATCCGGCGCCCGTGGGACGCCGATCGCAAGCGCTTCAAACTCGAACTCCCGGTCGAAGAGGTACGCCGCCTGCACGGCTTCTTCGCGCGTCACGCGTCGCAAGGCGGCGCGCGCATCGCGATCATCGACGCGGCCGATGACATGAACCGCGCATCGCAGAACGCGTTGCTCAAGATCCTTGAGGAGCCGCCCGCCCAAGCGCTGCTGCTGCTCGTCTCACACGCGCCTGGGGGCTTGCTGCCGACCACGCGCTCGCGCTGCCGGACGCTCACGCTGCGCAAGCTCGATCCGGAACCGATGGAAGAGGCGGTCACCGAACTTGCGCCCAACCTCGACAGCAAGTCGCGCGCAATTCTGTCGGCGCTCTCGGGAGGTGCGCCGGGCCGCGCACTCGAACTGGCCGAGACCGAAGCTCTCGGCATGTACAAAGAGATCACCGAGCTGTTGCTCGCGCTCCCGCGGTTGAATGGTGCAAAACTGTTTGCACTCGCCGAAAAGATAGCCCGCGCACCGAACGAACGCGGCCTGCCTCTATTCGTGACGCTTCTCACAGAGCTGGAAGAGCGAATTGTCCGTGGCGCCCACGCACCGCTGCCACCGATACCGGGCGAGGACGCGGTTCTGCGACACCTGCGCGCGGCGGTGCCGCTTGAGCGCTGGCCGGCCCTTTGGGATGCGCTGAAGTTGGAGGCTACGCGCGCCGACGACCTAAACCTCGACAAGAAACAACTGGTCCTCAACGCGTTTTTTGCTATTGAGGCGGCCTCGCAGCGTTGAGTGCGCACGCCCATGCTCGTTGACAGCCACTGCCACCTCGACTTTCCGGACTTCGCAACGGAATTGGACGCCGTCGTCTCGCGCGCCAAGCAAGCGGGCGTGGGCACGATGCTGACCATTGGCACCAGGCTCAAAGCATTCGACGGCGTGCGCGCGGTGGCCGAGAGGTTCGACAACATTTGGTGCTCGGTCGGTATCCACCCGCACGAAGCCGCCGAAGAACCGATCAACGAAGCAAGCGCGCTGCTCGAGCGCGCCAACCATCCGCGCGTCGTCGGCATCGGCGAGGCCGGCCTCGACTACTATTACGAGCACAGCCCGCGTGACGATCAGATCAGGAACTTTCGCGCCCACATAGAAGCCGCGCGCGAAACCGGACTACCGCTCATCGTCCACGCCCGGGATGCGGATGACGACCTGTGCCAGATCCTTGAAGAAGAAAGCGCCCGCGGACAATTTCCGGGCCTTATTCACTGCTTCTCGTCCACCGCAAAGCTCGCAGAGACCTCGCTCAAGCTCGGAATGTACATCTCGATCTCCGGGATCGTGACCTTCAAGAAAGCTGAGGAACTCCGCCGCATTGTCGCAAACGTGCCCCTCGATCGCCTGCTGGTCGAAACCGACGCGCCGTATCTCGCGCCGATGCCTCACCGCGGCAAACGCAACGAGCCGGCCTTTGTTACGCACACAGCAGCCAACGTCGCGGCATTGAAAGGCGTGGCCACCGATCGGCTGGCCGATGTAACCACCGAAAACTTCTTCCGCCTGTTCTCCAAAGCACGGCGCCCGCAATGACGCAGGGCCTCAAGGTCACGATCCTCGGCTGCGGCTCCTCCGGTGGTGTGCCGCGTCTGGGTGGAACCGATGGGGCAGGGGAGTGGGGCGCTTGCGACCCCAGCGAACCGAAGAACCGCCGCACGCGGTGCTCGATCCTAGTCGAACGAGGCCAGACGCGGGTACTCGTCGATACGTCGCCGAACATGCGCGAGCAGCTGCTCGCCGCCCGCACCGGCAAACTCGACGCCGTTTTGATCACCCACGATCACGCGGACCAGGTGCACGGCCTCGACGATCTGCGCATGATCGCCCAGAACATGATGCGCCGGGTCGATCTGTACGCGTCGCCGGAAGCACTCAAGGCGCTCAAAGGAAGATTCGGTTACTGCTTCATGGGGAGTGAAGTCGGTGGCTATCCGGCTGTCATCCAAGACCACACGATCGAACGTCCCTTCCGCGCGTTTCAGATCGACGGGGGAGGGGGGCCAATCCCAGTGCGTGCTTTCGACCAAGATCACGGCACGATGATCAGCCAGGGGTTTCGCTTTGGCGCCGTCGCATACTCGTCGGATGTCGTCGGCCTCGACGACGCGGCATTCGAAGCACTCGACGGCGTTCAATGTTGGATCGTCGATGCGCTGCGCTATCGCCCGCACCCGACTCACGCTCATGTCGAAAAGACGTTGGAGTGGATCGCGCGCGTTCGGCCGAATCGGGCGATTCTCACGAACCTACACACCGACCTCGACTACCAGACCCTTCGCCAGTCGCTTCCGGCAGGGGTCGAACCAGCCTTCGATGGCATGGTGATCGAGGTGTGACACTCCTCGGCAAGCCAGCAACTGCACCAATGCAATCTGGCGGGGAATCTCGCGCATTCTCGCGATTAACATTGGGGACAGTGTGTCAGTTTTTCAGTTTGATTGTGCTCTTGAATCTTGAGATAACTCTAGCAGGGGTTGCGTCAGCTCACGCTGGCGCGAGAGGCATTTGTAAGACAATTGGGGGAGCGTCGGGCAGTCCGAACCGCTTAGGTTTGCGACCTGTTCGAGGTAACAGGCTGGGTCCCATCCTGGGGCGGCTTATTATCTCAACAACAATCAAGCGGTTGCGTTGCCGGGGTACTCTCGGTTGAATTGAGTTTTAAGCATTAAGCGGCATGTCGCCGCTTGATCGTTTATGTCATGTGCTATGACTCAAATCAGCACCTGACATCGAGGCGATGGAAGGCAAGTGGTTATGGGACGTGTAACTGTCAACAGGGGTAATCGGATGACGATCGCGCGCGTTGCTGCCGCGGCAGGATTGATGCTCGGACTGACCTTGATGGTCTCCGCAGCAATGGCACAGCCGGCACCGGCACCGGCTCAACCAGCGGCGGCGCCTGGCGCCGCACCAGCGGATCCCGCCGCACCGGGCACTGACCCGGCTGCCGAACCCGCACCGCCGGGCGTTGGAGCCGATGGGCTTCCGACAACGGATAGCACGGTACCAGCGCCTGCGGCGCCGGAAGCCGCCGCCCCCACCGCGGAAGAAGAGTCAAAAAACAAGATCACGCCGATCAAGATGTTCCTTGAAGCGTCGATCGTCGTGCAGGCCGTCATGGTGCTGCTGATGCTCTGGTCGGTCATCACGTGGGCGATCATGATCTCGAAGTTCTCGTTCTTCTCCGGATTGAACGGCACGACGAACCGCTTCCTCTCGGCGTTCCGCAGCGCAGGCTCGCTGCAAGACGCCGCGAAAGCCGCCTCGCGCAACTTCAAGAGCAACCCGCTCGCCAAGATGCTCATTGCCGCCGCCGACGAACTTTCGGCCGGTAAGAAGGGCAACGCGTCGGGCCGCGTCGCCCAACGCATGGCGATCGTTCAAGCTGAGGCCGGCGAAGAGCTGTCGTCGGGCATGGGCATCTTCGCTACCGTCGGTTCGATCGCCGCCTTCGTCGGTCTGTTCGGTACCGTCTGGGGTATCATGAACTCGTTCATCGGCATCGCCGAAACGCAGACGACCAACCTCGCGGTCGTCGCGCCCGGTATTGCCGAAGCGCTGTTCGCCACCGGCATCGGCCTCTTTGCGGCCGTTCCCGCGGTCATCTTCTACAATATGTTTGCTCGTCGCATCGGCTCTTACCAAACGCGCATGGACAACTTCGCCAACGAAGTCGCTGTCCGCGTCGCTCGGGAAGAGTAAGCGCACATGGCGGGGAAGCGGTACGACGACAACAGTCAGATCAACGTGACGCCCTTCGTGGACGTCATGTTGGTCCTCCTGATCATCTTCATGGTGGCGGCACCTCTGGCCAGCGTGAACGTGAAAGTCGAACTGCCGCCTTCCGCCTCGAAGCCCGCGAAGGTGAAGGATCCGGTCTACGTTTCGTTGCAGGCAAACGGCAAGGTCTATATCGGCGACGTTCAGGTGAACTATGCTGAGTTTTCGACGCGCCTCGTCTCCGCCGCAGGCAACAACTACAACCGGCGCGTCTTCATCCGCGCGGACAAGACAGTGCAGTACAAAGAAGTTATGCGGGTGATGAACGTGATCCAGGACACCGGCTTCTACCAGATCGCTCTGGTGGCCGAGGATCGCCAAGTCGCCCCGATCAAGTAGTGCAAGAGATCGATCGGGTAATGGACCGCCATGGATAGGCGTACGGTATACATAACGATTATCGTCTCTGTGCTCTTCCACATTGGGCTGCTGTACTACGTCGCCGTGACGTGGGGCATCATCCCCAACGTGCTTGAAGAGCCGGAAGAGACGGTGCTCGCCGTGGCTCCACCGCCACCGCCGCCACCGCCGCCGCCACCGCCGCCGGAGGTTGTGGTGCAGGACAAGCCCCGCTTCCGTCCGCGCCCGGTTCCCACACCGCCGGTTCAGGTGAAGGTGCCGCCGGTACCGCTGAAGCCGCAACCGCCTGCGGAAAGCACGTCGGACGCGACGACCATTCTGTCGGACAAGCAAGTCATCGACAGCCCTGTATCGAAGCCCCCGCCGCGCTACCCGGAACGCGCGCTCGAAGCTGAGCGTGAAGGCATCGTGCGTATCCGCATCACGATCAACCCGGACGGCAGCGTCGGCGACGCGGTCGTGGTGTCGTCAAAGCCAGAGGGTTGGTTTGAGAATGCGGCGCTGTCGGCCGTGAAGCGGTGGCGCTACAAAGCGTCCGGCCGCTCGATCACGACGATCGTCGAAGTCGAATTTAAGCTCCAGTAGTCCGAGGAACGAACAATGGCTGGTACAGTCGGAACTGGTGAAAGCGCAGGCGGAAAAAGAGGCCGCTACGGCGACAACTCCGAAATCAACGTGACGCCGTTCGTGGACGTCATGCTGGTGCTGCTCATCATCTTCATGGTGTCGGCGCCGCTCGCCACGATCAGCATTCCGCTCGATCTGCCGCCGCCGGACCCCAACCAGCAAATCGTTGACCCGGTCGAGCCGATCTTCGTCAGCTTGCAGGATACCGGCGTCATCAACGTCGGCACCCAAAGCACCGGTGAACTCGAAGCGACGTTCGCAACCCTTTCCGATGCAATCCGGCAGAAGACGGGCGGCGACAAGGAACGCAAGATCTTCATCCGTGCCGACCAAAAGGTGATTTACGCCGACGTGATGCGCCTCATGGATGCGATCGACCACGAAGGCTACAAGAACAAAGCGCTCGTCGCCGAAGACGTCGTCGACTGACCCTCGGCGCAGCAGAAAGCGTTATGGGGCCGGGTAACCGGCCCTTTTTTCTTAGGCGAGGACATCCCGGATTGACGGCCATCTGCCGCACTGGCGGGCCTATGCGAATCTTTCCGCCGCGGCTATCCTTTCGTACGGAAAGTGACCGCAAAGGCTGCAGCACAGGACAATTGTTGCGCAAGCGGCTGCTTCCGATTGTCATCGACCTGAGGTGCTGCCATGTCCACCACAGTTGAAGCCCGTCCGCGTACTTGGACCCCGCAAATCGTTGCCTTTTCGCTCCTGCTGCACGTTGCCATTCTCTATTACGTCGCCGTCGCGTTCCAGGTGGTGCCGCCGATCATGAAGCCGGACAGCGAGCCGCCCGTCGTACAGACGGTTCGCTTTGACCCGCCACCGCCGCCGCCAAAGCCCGACGTCGAGCCTCCGCCGAAGCCGCGCGTTCTTCCGCGCCAACCGCTGACCCCGCCGATTGCAACACAAGTGCCGCCGATTCCGCTGCCGCCGCAGCAACCGGCGGAGTCCACGTCGGACGCAAACACGATGGTCTTGAACCGGACGATACCGGAGCTGCCGATCGTGCAGGGTCTGCCACGCTATCCGCGCGTCGCCGAGGCGCGCCAAATCGAGGGGAAGGTGCAACTCTCGATCACGATCATGCCTGACGGCAGCGTCCGCGACGTGCGTGTGATTGGCGCAAAGCCGGCCGGCTACTTCGAAGCTGAGGCTCTGAGGGCGGTGCAAGCTTGGCGCTACAAGCCCTCGAACGTCATCCGCCAAAACGTGATCGTGGAAATCGATTTCGTTCTGACCTGATCAGACGAACGGCCCGACCACGGCGACCGCCGCGATGAGCCCATAGGCCACGCGGCGGTAGGTTGCCTCCGACGCTTGCGCAAACCAGCGGCTGCCCAGCCACACGCCCGCGACCGCCGCCGGAACGCTGAGAAGCGTCAATCCCACGACCTGCGCCGTGATCAATCCGCGCGCGGCGAAAATGCCCGCCGACACAACATCGAGCGCAAAGAAATAGCAGATCACGGTTGCGCGCAGCGCCGCCGCGCTTCCATCGCCGGCGAGATAGTAGAGAACCACCGGCGGCCCACCGACCCCCGACGCGCCATTCGCGACGCCAGAGAGCGCCCCGGTCGCGAGAAGCCCTGCATCGGTCACGGGCCCTTTGCGGCGGACGTTCGCGAACAGCAAACACAGGAACGCGACGATCGCGACGGATATGGCGAGCCTCAGCGTTGCTTCCGGCACGACTTCCAGCAACAGCACGCCGCCAACAAGCCCCGGCAGCGCCGCCAGCGTCAGGATCCCGATCTCCCGCCACACCACCAGCCGCACCGCCGCTGGCAGCAGCTGAAACGACAACGCCACCTCAAGCAGAATGATCAGTGGCACCGCGATCTTCACCGAATAGAGCGCGGCCAAACTCGGCGCCAACACCATCGCCGATCCAAACCCGGAGAAACCGCGCAACACGCCCGCCGCCGCAACAACGCCGACCGCAATCGCCGTCTCCACCGTCAACAGCGGCGTCAGTAGCTCCACGACAGCCTCCATCAATGGCGTGTCCGCGGCCGCAAAGGATCGCGCGCGCCGACGATCGTGGGCACGGCAAATGTCGTCATCCGGATATCCCCGCTGGCCCCGCTCAACCCGCACATCGAGCAGCGCACGCGCCGCCGCAAATCGAGCAACCGCGTCTCAGGATGCGCCAGCTTTGCGAGCTGTTCCGGCAGCACGGCGGTCTTGTGCCCGCACGCGCAGAACAAATTGATCCCATGCCCGCGCTGGAGCAGCGAACCAACCGTCAGTTGCCGTTGGGAGGGAATGGCCATCCCCGCCACTCTAACGCCCCGCGTTCGTTGACGCACGGTAAATCCCGATTGCGGGGGCAGGGGAGGGGCCTCATGGTGGGTCCCAAGGAAGCTATTCGAACAGGAGAAACCCCATGACCATCGACTTTCAAATCCCCGCCGAAGCTCGCGCCATTCGCGAACGCATCCGCAAGTGGGTGCAAGATGAATGCGTGCCGGCGGAAAAACGGCTGATCGATGGCGAGGACTATAAAAAGGTCCTGGGCGAGCTCCGCAAAAAAGCGCGCGCCCAAGGTCTGTGGTGTCCCTTCATCCCGAAAGAGCATGGCGGCATGGGCCTTGGACCCTTGGCGAACGCGCTGGTTCAGATGGAGCTTGGCGAAAGTTATCTCGGCGCCTTGTCGATGAACACGCAAGGCCCCGACGACGCGACGATGCTGACGCTGCTCGAGCACGGTACCGACTATCAAAAGGAGAAGTTCCTGAAGCCGTTGCTCAACGGCGAAAAGCGCATCTGCTACTCGATGACGGAAAAAGCTGCCGGCGCCGACGCGACCGGCATGCAAACCCGCGCCGAGAAGAAAGGCAACGATCGCTATGTTCTAAATGGCGAGAAGTGGTTTTCGAGCGCGGCCAGCGTTGCCGATATCGCGCTCGTGATGGCGAAGACCGATCCCGACGCGCCGCGCCATCAGCAGTACTCGACGTTTCTCGTCGAGCTGCCGAACCCCGGTTACAAGATCAAGCGCAACATCCCGACGATGGCGCTCGAAGGTCCGCTGTCGCACATCCTGGGCGGCGGCCACGCCGAGATCGAAATCACCGATCTCGAAGTGCCGGCTGAGAACTTGCTCGGCGGCGAAGGCAAAGGCTTCGCGATGGGCCAGCACCGCTTGGCATACGGGCGCCTGCGTCATGGCATGCACAACGTCTCGATGGCGCAGCGCGCACTCGACATGGCGGTGAAGCACGTGACCGAGCGCACGACGTTCGGCAAGAAGCTTGAAGATCGCCAAGCCGTGCAGTTCATGCTCGCCGACTGCGCCCAAGACCTCTACATCGCGCGCCTGATGCTGATGCACATCGCCTACAAGGCCGAAAACAAGATGGACCTGCGCCAAGAAAACGGCATCGCGAAAGTCTACCTCGCGAACATGGTCCACCGTGTCGTCGACACCGCGATCCAGCTCCACGGTGCGCTCGGCTACAGCCGCGACCTGCCGCTCGCCGCCTGGTACACGCACATCCGCAGCCAACGCCTGGTCGACGGCCCGGACGAGGTCCACCGCTGGACGACCGGCCGCAACGTCATCAAAGCCTACAAGGCCCAAGGCACGACGGCCGGCGCCTGCGGTGGTGACTTGTTGTAGCCGGTCGGCATAACCAGATACTCTCGAACGTCATCAGCGTCGTCTCAAGGGCGCAGCCTCGACAGCTGCGCTTAGGGCAACACACTTGGTCAGCCGGTCGGGCGGTGCGAGAGATACGGGTTCAAATCCTGCCGTGGTTGGCGCGGCGGTCGGCTATGTAGCTTTGGAGCGGCACTGTCAGTGCTTGGATTGTGACCCATCACCGCTATCAAGCCACGCGATCGCCAACTGCGGAAAAGTATGCCGGCCGACCGTGAACCCCGCCTCATTTCCATTTCTCACTGCCTCAAGGCAAAGCTCTCGCGCCTCTTCATTCCGGTTCAACAAAACAAGCGTGCATATGACTGTTGCGAGCTGCGACGTTCGTGGAGCCCGTTCAGTGGCCTCCCTGGCGCGGCGAAGAAACTCCTGCAACTCAAGTTGTGGCTCAATCAATTGCAGCTGCTCGGTTGCCCACTCAATCATGCTGTTAGCGAGCAACGCCGCAGCCTGGTCTCCCGATGGTTCAGGCAGATCGCTAAACCTCCACACCGGTGCCGAACAAGTCCAAGCACCATGATAGCGAAAGGAAAGCGGTTGCTTGACGTTCTCCTCCGCCTGAACAATTTTCCAAAAGACAGGGTCAAGAAGCATCGGCTTGGCCTTCAGCTCTACGGCAGTCCGCGCCTCCGCCACCCAAGGGCCGCCGCTTGCGCAAACAAACCACCCAGAGATATCGCGAAAGATAACGCCACCTGCACACCGCCAATCGCTTCCCTTTGAGGCGCGCTTGACCTCATTCGCGAAGTTCGCGCTCAAGGCCTTTCGCAATCGCATTTCGCTACGATCAAGCCGAGTGATCACAATAACTCCATGCGTCAACTTCATGCTCGTTATAGCACAGGTGCCCTGATGCGCTGACCACCGTCAGCCAACGCTATGCGCTATAGCTCCGTGAGCGGTTACGGCATCCTGCGTGCGTCGGCCCGATTCGCACAGTCGCCGACCCGTGCCGGAGGCCGCACATGTTCGACGCCATCGGATTTGAGATCGTCAAAGCGCTCGTCGGCCCCGTAGTCGCGGTGGGCCTGGCCTGGCTCGTCGGCAACCGGCTGAGCTCCGAGTGGGCGCTGCGGCAGCGGCGCCGGGAGAACAGTTTGGCCAGCGTGGCCGAGTTCTACCGGCTCTACGGCGAGTTCTTCGCGCTCTGGAAGCTCTGCAACTACGCCTTCCGCGACGCCGACCACGAAACCGACGACAACACGCTCTGGGACCTCATGCGGCGCGCGGCCGCGCTCGAGGCGAACGGCGAAGCGATCCTGCTGCGCGTCGCCACCGAACTGACGCTCACCGAGGACGACATCCGTACGCTTGGCCTGTTCCGCCAAGGCGTCCAGCTGCTCCGGCAATCGATCGTCAAGCAGCGCATCCTGGGCTGGAGCTCGTCCGAGCACCGCGAGTACCAGGCCTTCAAGGGCCTCTCGGTCGGCGTGGCGGCGCTCGCCACCAAAGTAGGGACGGGGACCGCACCAACGGTCGAGATTGCGCAACGCCAACTGCGCGAGATCACGCACAACAAATGGAGCAAGGAATGGCTCGCCAAGATCGCGCGTCGCGATGAAACGCCGGTCCAAGCCGAACTTGAAGCCGCCACCGTCGACGACGAACCGCAAGAGTGACCTGGAGCACCGAGACGCGCGTCGAGGTGCTGGCGGGCTCTGAACCGCAGAAACCCAGTCTACCGCTATCTCTCATTTCCCATAATACATATTATGCGATAAAGATGCACACGGAATGGCGGATATCTGCCGAAAACTACACGTGCGCCCCGCTCTGCGCTGTTCCCAGTTCGCAGGCTTCGATACGACCGCTGATATCACCCTAGAGAGCCCGCGAGCCGCCCATGGACACGCCGACGAACCTGAAGAGCATCGACGCGCTGCTCGCCATCATGGCCAAGCTCCGGGCACCCGAGGGTGGGTGCCCCTGGGACGTGGAGCAGACCTTCGCGACCATCGCCCCCTACACCATCGAAGAGGCCTACGAGGTCGCTGACGCGATCGAGCGCAACGACATGGGCGCCTTGAAGGACGAACTCGGCGACTTGCTCTTCCAAGTCGTCTTCCACGCCCAGATGGCCAGCGAGGCGAAGGCCTTCACCTTCGCGGATGTGGTCGAAGCGATCTCGCAAAAGATGCTGCGCCGCCACCCGCACGTGTTTGGCGAGGCGGACGTCAAGACGGCCGAAGCCCAAACCATCGCATGGGAAGAGCATAAAAAGCGTGAACGCGCCGCGCGCCCCGACAACGGCGCCAGCATCCTGGACGACGTACCACTGCCCTCCCCTGCCCTGACTCGCGCTTTAAAACTCCAGAAACGAATGGCGAGCGTCGGCTTCGATTGGCGCGAGCGGGCCCCTATCCTGGACAAACTGAAGGAAGAGATCGCGGAACTGACCGTCGAGATTGACGCCGGCGCGCCAAAGGCGAAGCTCGCCGACGAACTCGGCGATATCTTGTTCGTCTGCGCGAACCTGGCGCGCCATCTCGGTGTCGATCCGGAGGAGGCTCTCCGCGGCACGAACGCTAAGGTCGTCCGGCGCTTCAAACACATAGAGGCGACGATCAAAACGTCCGGTCGCCAGCTCGGCGAGGTCTCGCTTGAGGACATGGACGCCGCTTGGGACGACGCAAAACGCCTGGAACGTTAGTGCCGTACCAGACGCGTGCCGTACCGGCGCTCAAACTTCGGCAAGGCCGCGCCGGCAATCGCCACGCGTAGCTTGATGCGGCCCTTCGCGTCGCTGGTGCGTTTAAGTACGTCGCCGTTTTCATACGCCCACGCGATATCGGCACCGGCGTCCGGCTCAAGCCGCAATTCCGCCTCGATCGCATTCGCTGCCAACGTTGCATCGATCATGGCCAGCAGCTTGTCGAACCCTTCGCCGGTCAACGCCGATACCGCTACGCTGCGCGGCTCGCGCTTGCCGTTCGCGGCGGTGGGACGCTCGGCCTCCGGAATGAGATCGATCTTGTTCCAAACCTCGATCATGGCATTCTGCGCGACTTCGCCCACGCCGAGTTCGCTCAGCACGTCGAGCACGTCATCCTTTTGCGCTTGGGCGTCCGGGTGGCTGATGTCGCGTACGTGCAGCAGCAAGTCTGCTTCCAGCACCTCTTCCAGCGTCGCACGGAACGCGGCGACGAGCTGCGTCGGCAGGTCGGAGATGAAACCCACAGTGTCGGAGAGAATGATCCGCCGCTTGGACGGCAGCACGAGCCCGCGCATCGTGGGATCAAGCGTCGCGAACAGCTGATCCTTCGCCATCACCTCGGCGCTGGTCAGGCGATTGAAGAGCGTGCTCTTGCCGGCGTTCGTGTAGCCGACGAGTGCCACCACCGGAAACGGCACGCGCTTACGCGCCTCGCGGTGCAGCTGCCGCGTACGTTTCACGTCTTCCAGTTCGCGCTTCAGCTTCGCGATCCGGTCGCCGATCGCGCGCCGGTCGGCTTCGATCTGCGTTTCACCCGGACCGCCCAAGAAGCCGAAACCACCGCGCTGCCGTTCCAAGTGGGTCCACGACCGCACGAGACGGCCCTTCTGATAGCTCAGATGCGCAAGTTCAACTTGCAGCCGGCCCTCCGCCGTCCGCGCGCGCTCGCCAAAGATCTCGAGGATCAACCCGGTGCGATCGAGCACCTTCGTGTTCCACGCCTTCTCAAGATTGCGCTGCTGCACAGGCGTTAGCTGCCCGTCGCAAATCACGAGCTCGGGCTTCTCGGCCGCGCACAGCGCCTTCAGCTCATCCACCTTCCCCTTCCCGATCAACGTCGCAGGGCGTGGCTCGGCGAGGGGCGCGGGCAGGGCCGCGACGACATCAAGGTCGATCGCGCGCGCAAGTCCCTTTGCCTCCTCGAGGCGGGCCTCAAGCGAGCGCGGCTCATCCGAGCGCTTCAGAAATGGATGCACGACGATCGCGCGGCGGGAACCTTGGTTCCAATCGCCGAACGATCGACCGCGTGACGGTTCGATCAAATCCAAATGCCTAAAAGTGTCAGTGCGCCGCTTCGGCTTCCGGGGTTTCCTGCTCGAACAGCGGAACCGGAACCGACGGCATCACGGTCGATATAGCGTGCTTATAGACCAGCTGCGAGTGGCCATCCCGGCGCAGCAGCACGCAGAAATTGTCGAACCACGTGATGATGCCCTGCAGCTTTACCCCGTTGACCAGAAAAATGGTCAAGGGTGCTTTGTTCTTGCGACAGGCGTTTAGGAACGTGTCTTGAAGGTTCTGCTGTCGTTCACTCATGGGTTGGCCCCATTTTTCACTGGCTAAGCCCCGATACACGCGGGGTTCCCGGAGTCGCAACTCAATCAGACGAATACGACAGGCATACGACGACGCGACTCAAATCACCCGCATACCCGTTGTCGGTGAAAATGGACGAGCCGTAAGAAAGGAGCAAGTGCGAACGCCGCGAGGTACCAGCGTTAACTAGCGAGTAGACCAGTACTCTTTGCCGATTCTGGCAGTCACCGTGCCTGGTTTCCCGTCACCGACGGCCTGACCATCGATTTTTGTGACGGATAGCACACCGAAGGAAGCTGCGGATATGAAGGCCTCCCGTGCGCGCTTGGCCTCCGCGATGCTGAACGCTCGCTCCTCAAAATTCACACCCAATTGCCGACAAAACGGTCCGATTTCGCCGCGGGTCACGCCTGGTAGGATCGCGTGACTTAGCGCACGCGTACGCAACACGCCGTGCTCATCCACGATCCAAGCGGTGGTCGATGCGCCTTCCGTCACCAACCCATCGCGGTCGACAAACCAACACTCAAACGCGCCGGCCTCGCGCGCAGCCTGCTTCGCGAGCACGTTCGCAAGCAAACCAGTGGACTTGATATCGCACCGCGCCCAACGGCTCTCGGGTTGCGTGATGACCGCGACGCCCTTCTGGTTCAGCGCCTCATACTTCCCGATATCGAGCGCTCGCGCCGTGACGACAAGCGTTGGCTTCACGTTCGCGGCGGGAAACCCATGATCGCGCCGCGCGACACCGCGCGATATCTGCAAATAGACGAGCCCATCGAGCACTCGGTTGCGCCGGACCGTCTCGCGCATCACGTGCCGGACCTGCCGCTCACCGATCGGCCACGCGATCTTGAGTTCGCCAAGCGACCGCGCGAGCCGCGCCATATGCGGCTCCTCATCGATAAGAACCCCGTCGCGGATGGCGCACACCTCGTACACCCCATCCGCAAACTGAAACCCGCGATCCTCGATCGCGACCGCAGCACGGGCAAAGGGCACGTAGCGCCCATTCACATAAGCGACGCGGCTCATTACCCGATCATATCGTCGCCACGGCCGCCGGTGTTGATGCCGAGCGACTTGAGCTTGCGGTGCAGCGCCGAACGCTCCATCCCGATGAAGGCCGCCGTGCGCGAGATGTTGCCGCCAAAGCGGTTGATCTGCGCAAGTAGATACTCCTTCTCGAACATTTCGCGCGCGTCGCGCAGCGGCAGCGCAATGATGCGCTCGCTGCCCGCGCCCTGGCTCACCGCCGGAGTCGAGTTGCCGACGTCCGCCGGCAGCATCTCCGCCGTGATGACGCTGTCAGGGTCATCCGCCGCCAAGATCATCAAGCGCTCGACGTTGTTGCGCAGCTGCCGGATGTTGCCCGGCCAATTGTGCGCTTGCAGCGCCGCCATCGCATCGTCGCCGACCTTGCGCGGCTGCAAGCCCGTAGCGCCGGCGATCCGCTGCATAAAGTGCTCGATCAGCATCGGGATATCCTCGCGGCGCTCGACCAGCGGCGGTACCCGGATACCCACCACGTTCAAGCGATGGAACAAATCTTCGCGCAGACGCCCGTCCTGAATCTCCGTGCGCGCATCAGCCGAACACGACGAGATCACCCGCACGTCCACCTGTACACGCTGGCCGCCACCGACCCGCGTAAAGTTCTGCTCGACCAGAACGCGCAGGATCTTGCCCTGCGTTTCAAGCGGCATGTCCGGCACTTCGTCCAGGAACAGCGTGCCGCCATGTGCCTGCTCGAACAAGCCAACCTTGCGCCCGCCTTCGCTCGCGCCCTCAACACCGAACAGCTCGATCTCCATCCGTTCGGGCTGGATCGTTGCGCAGTTGATCGTGATGAACGGGCTCTTCTGCCGGCGCGACTTCGCATGCAGCAGTCGTGCGACAACCTCTTTGCCCGATCCCGGCCCGCCTGAAATCATCACGCGGCTGTTCGTCGGCCCGATCTTCTCGATCAACTGGCGCAGTTGGCCGATCGCATGGCTTTGCCCCACGAGATCGAAATCGTCCCACAGACGCTCTCTCAGGGATTCGTTTTCCCGTCGAAGACGTTGCGCCTCCAGGGCGCGTTCGACCGTCAGCAAAATGCGGTCTGCTTTGAAGGGCTTTTCGACGAAGTCGTAAGCGCCCTTTCTGATTGCCGTGACTGCGGTCTCGATGTTGCCGTGGCCCGAGATAACGAGCACCGGCAGATCTGGATTGTCCTTCTTGATCTCATCCAGCACCTGCAACCCGTCGAGCCGGCTGCCCTGCAGCCAGATGTCGAGGATCACGAGCGCGGGCCTGCGCGAGCGCACCTCACGCAGCGCGCCGTCGCTATCGCCGGCGAGGCGCGTGCTGTAGCCCTCGTCGGAAAGGATGCCAGCGACGAGTTCGCGGATGTCCGCCTCGTCGTCCACAATCAGGATATCAAGCGCTTGGAGTGCGCCGTTCTTGCTCATTGTCATTCACCTGCGAGTTTGACTGCGGGGCTAAGGCGCCGCGGAAAGGTAAGCCTGACCAGCGCCCCGCTTTCGCGCGGAGCACCGGTTTCGTCAGTCACAGGCGCGTCCTCAAGCGTGAGCGCGCCTTTGTGGTCTTCCATAATCTTCTTCACGATCGCAAGGCCAAGACCGGTGCCCTTTGCCCGCTTCGTGACATAAGGCTCCGTCAGCCGGTTGCGGTCTTCCTTCGGTAATCCGACGCCGTTGTCCACGACCTCGACCCCAACACCAGCCGAATCCTCTACCAAGCGAATCTCGATCCGCCCTCCTTCGCGAAGCGGCTGCTCTTCGTCGCCCTCTTTGCCGAACTTCCCCCGCACGGCTTCGCCCGCATTCTTGAGCACGTTCGTCAGTGCCTGACTGACCAGCCGCCCGTCGCACTCGACGCTGATCGGCTCGTCCGGCGTCAGAAGCGCAAACGTGATCTGCGGCAGCGCGACGCGCTGCAAGAACACGGCATGCCGGATCAGTTCACCGATGTCTTCGTCCTTCATCACCGGCTGCGGCATGCGTGCAAACGACGAGAACTCGTCCACCATTCGCCCGATGTCGCCCACCTGACGAATAATCGTCTGCGTGCACTGCTCGAACACTTCAGGGTCCGTCGCGATTTCCTTCTTGTACTTGCGCCGCAGCCGTTCCGCCGAGAGCTGAATGGGCGTCAGGGGATTCTTGATTTCATGCGCGATGCGCCGCGCGACATCCGCCCACGCCGACGTCCGCTGCGCCGAAATCAGATCCGTGATGTCGTCGAACGTCACCACAAACCCGCGATCGTCCTCACTCGCGCGCTCGCGCGTGACCGTCACCGTAAAGTTTCGCGTTTTGCCCCCGCGCGCGATATCGACGTGGCCCTGTACCCGCGCTTCCGTCCCCGTCAGCGCCCGCTTGACCAGTTCGCCGACCTCAGGAACGACGTCGCTCAAATCCTTTCCGATGAGGTCATCTCGGTTGGCGCTAAGCAGCAACAGAGCCGACCGGTTGACCACATCGGATCTACCCTGCCCGTCAAGGCCGACAACGCCCGCGGAAACGCCCGACAGAACAGCTTCGGTAAAGCGTGTGCGCTGCTCCGCATGGCGGTGCGACTCGACCAGCTCGTTGCGCTGGCTCTGAAGTTGCGCCGTCATTCGATTGAACGCACGGCCGAGCGAGGCCAACTCGTCGTCATCGTCGGCAAGCATCACGCGCGCCGCGAGGTCGCCTTCCGACACCCTTTCGGCTGCACCAATAAGCCGCCCTATCGGCATCACCAAGCGGTTCGCAACGCCAAGGCCGATCCAACTTGCGCCGAAGAGAACCAGGAACGCGACGATCCCGTACATCAGTACGAACGTGGCCTGAACGGAGTCGCGGTCTTTCTCGAGTTTGTTGTAGTTCTCGACGACGCTGTTGGTGTTCTTGATGAACTCGAGAATCTTCGGGTTCACATCGCGGGCAAGAACGACAAACATGTCCTCGCCGGTCACCTCGTGAACGTTCAGCTTGGCGATCGCTCTCACCAGGCCATTCTCGTTGTCGACAACGACAACCGTCTCGCCGCTGCGCGCGCGATCCACTTCGTCGGATGCTGGCGGATCGATGGATGTCGCAAACCCTCCGCCCCAGGTGTCGCGTTCCTGTGGCAGGTTCCGATCGCGGCTCACAAACACTTTGATGTCCGCACGCACGCGCTTCGACAGAGCCTCAAGGTAGGCGTTGAGCTTGCCGGTCGCCAAATCGAGCGGAGTCAGAAGATTCAAGTTCGACGTTGCGAAGTCCATCTCGCTGCGGATCTTGTCCGTGTGCTCATCCGCATAGGCGCTTGTCACGGATACGGCATTGTCCACGACCGACCGGACGCCACCGCTAAACCAAGCTTCCATCGCCAGATTGATCGTGACCGCCGCGGCGCCTGCCGTCAGCACGACGGGAATGATCGCGATCAGGCTAAAGATTGTAACCAGGCGCCCATGCAGTCGGGTGCCCGCAGTGCCCGAGCGTCGTCCCGCCCAGATGCGCACCAGTCGCCCGAGAACGAGCGCGACAAGCGCCAACAGCAAGAACGCATCGATGATGATGAGATAAAGTTGAACCCCCGGCGCTGTCGGCTCGATGGGCGTTGACCCGGTGAGGATCAAGTAGGTCACGACAACGGCAACGAACGCCGCGGCCACGACGACATAGGAAAGAACCGACGTCCGGGCGACCCAGAAGAAGTTTCGCTGCAGCCAATCCTGGCCGTGGTCTGGTGCCTGTTGGACGGTCATGCGTCGAAGCTGGGACCTACCCCTGTGCGAAATCTGCAACGTATGGTTTCAGCCACACTCGGGTGTCTTTCCGGTGTCATTGTACCCGGATGACTACAGTGTTGCCGATTTTCGTTGCGGTGTTACATCACTTGAAACCCCTCAACAGGGGAATGTCAAGGCTACGAATCTTCGCCCGGAGGGTATTCCGGTTAACCCCGAGGATTTCGGCGGCTTTGATTTGGTTTCCGCCGGTCAGCCCGAGGCACATAGAAATCAGCGGGCGTTCCACCTCGCGCAGGGTGCGCTCATAGAGCCCCGGTTGCGGCAGCCGTCCACTCATCTTCTGCACCTGCGAAACGAGGTAGCGCTCGACAATCGCGCTGAGCGGCTCGTCGCTCTCTTTCCCGGTCGCGGTCTCCAAGACCGCCTGCTCGCGCACCTCGGCCTCCACCATCTCCGCTTTGATCGTCGTGTCTGAATGCAGGGCCACGAGCCTACGCACCACGTTCTCAAGCTCGCGCACATTCCCGGGCCAACGATAGTGCCGCAACGCTTCGAGCGCGCCCGGATCGACGGTCTTCTGCGGCATACCCTCGCGCTCTGCCAGCTTCAAGAAGTGGCGCACGAGGTCGGGAATATCCTCCAGCCGGTCGCGCAGGGGCGGCAGCCGCATCGGTACGACGTTGAGGCGGAAGAACAAATCCTCCCGGAACAAGCCTTGATGAATGAGCTGCCGCAAGTCGCGATGCGTTGCCGCAACAATACGCACATTCGCCTTGATCGCCTGCCGCCCGCCGACAGGCGTAAACTCGCCCTCCTGCAGAACGCGCAAGAGGCGCGTCTGCGCCTCCATCGGCATGTCGCCAACCTCGTCGAGGAACAGCGTGCCGCCGTCCGCCTGCTCGAACTTGCCGGGCGAGCGTGCGGTCGCGCCTGGGAAAGCCCCGCGCTCATGCCCGAACAGCTCGCTCTCAATCATCTCGCGCGGTATTGCGGCCATGCTGACCGCCACGAACGGCCGATTTCGCCGCTTGCCGAAGTCATGCAATGCGCGCGCAACCAGCTCTTTGCCGGTGCCGGACTCGCCGCCAATGATCACGGTCAAATCCGTCTGCATCAGGCGCGCGATCACGCGGTAGATCTCCTGCATCGCAGGCGACCGGCCGACGAGTGGCAGATCTTCATCCCGCTCGACGGTGTTGGAGACTTGTTTCTTCGCCTTGGTCTGCAGCGCCCGCTGCACCACCGTCGTCAGTTCATTCAAATCGAAGGGCTTCGGCAGATACTCATACGCCCCGCGCTCCGCCGCCGTAATCGCCGTCATCAACGTGTTCTGCGCGCTCATCACGATGATCGGCAGATCCGGCCGCACTTTCTTCAACCGCGGAATCATATCGAATGCGTTCTCGTCAGGCATGATCACGTCCGTGACGACCAGATCCCCCTCCCCGGCCGAGGCCCATCGCCACAGCGTCGCCGCATTCCCCGTGGTTCGAACGAGATACCCTGCTCGCCCCAACGCTTGGTTCAACACGGTCCGGATCGCCGCATCGTCGTCCGCAACAAGAATTGTTCCAGCGTTCATAGGCAGGCACTCCTCTAGCGATGCATGGGTAGGCGCAAACGAAACACCGTGCGTCGCGGTTCGGATTCACATTCAATCGTGCCGCCGTGATCGCTGACGATCTTGGCGACAATGGCGAGGCCAAGCCCCGCCCCCTTCGGCTTCGAGCTCACAAACGGCTCGAACATCGATGTCTGCATCTCGGCCGGCACACCTGCACCGTTGTCGCGCACGCTCACCTCAAGCGGCAGCGCCAACCGGTCTCGCGATCCGCCAACGGTCAAATGCACGCCGGGCTTGAACGCCGTCGACAGAACGATTTCCGCGTCCTTGAAGCCCGTCACCGCATCCGCCGCGTTCTTGACCAAGTTCAACAGCACTTGGATCAAACGGTCTCGATCCCCCATCACCGGCGGCAACGATGGATCGTAGTTGTCGGTAAAAACGATCCCGCGCCCGAAGCTGGACCTCGCCAGGTGCTTAACGTGATCCAGAACTTCGTGAATGTTCACCGGCCGCCCCTCGACAGGCCTGCGATCCGTAAACACCTCCATGCGGTCGACGAGCTTGCGGATCCGATCCGTCTCCTCGCAGATCAGCCGCGTCAGTGTACGGTCGCTCTCCGATGCATTCTGCTCGATCAGCTGCGCCGCCCCGCGAATGCCCGCCAGCGGATTTTTGATCTCGTGCGCCAGGATCGCAGCCATACTCGTGACCGACCGGGTCGCGTGCCGCTGGGTCAGCTGCCGATCCATCTTCTGGGCGATCGAACGCTCCTGAAACATCACGAGCACGCCGCCCGCAACGTCCACGATTGGCGACAGATGCGCGTCTACCACTCGCGGGCTCAGCCGCGGCGTGGCGATCTCAACTTCGTATTCGCTGACAGTCACCCCGTGCTCGCGCACCTGACCGATCAGCGCCAGGATAGGACTCCCGAACGGCAGCACCGCCGAGAACGCCTGGCGTCGCAACACGGCCGCGCTCACGTCAAAAAACTGCTCCGCCGGTGGATTGACGAACAGCACGGCACCGTTCCCATCGAGCGCGACGAGCGGATGCGGCACCGCCGCCAGGACCCCTTCCATGAGCAGAGCGGTGATCGGCGCCCTGGCTTCCTTCGTTTGTGAGGGGGCTTTTATGCTCATGCTGCAGCTGCCACGTCGCCGCGCGCCAGCGCCACAAGCAGCGGCTCCGGGTCACTCGCGCGCACCAGCCGATCGCGCAGCAGCTTGTCTTTGGAGATTTGCTCCGCGTACCACCCCAGATGCTTGCGCACCACGCGCCGCCCGAGTTCCGCGCCGTAGTGCGAGAGCGACCCGCGATACTGCGTCAGCGCCACCTCCCACTTCACGGCGTCGCTCGGTTCATCCGGCACGGGGGAACCGCGCACCGCAGCCTGCATCTGCGAGATAATCCATGGCCGCCCAAACGCGCCGCGCCCCACGAGCACGCCGTCTGCGTTCGAGGTCTTCAGAATTTGCACCGCGTCCGATATCGACCGCACGTCTCCATTCGCGAGCACCGGCACCTTCACCGCGGCCTTCACCTCGCCGATGAAATTCCAGTCTGCCACGCCATCGTAGAATTGCGCGCGCGTACGCCCATGGACCGTGAACGCGGTTGCACCTTCTTGTTCAAGCCGTCGCGCGAGTTCGGGTGCGTTGCGCTGGTCATCGTCCCAGCCCAACCGCATCTTCACAGTGACAGGCACGGACACAGCGCCTACGACCGCGCGCACCAACGCTGCGGCAAGCTCAGGCTCGCGCATCAACGCCGAGCCGCACTGCCCGCCGACGACTTTCTTAGCCGGGCAACCCATGTTGATGTCGATGAGAAACGCCCCCTCGCCTTCTGCAAGCCGGGCGGCCTCGGCCAGCATCGCCGGCTCCCGCCCCGCCAGCTGAATGGCAATCGACCCCTCGTCCCGATCGGCGTTCAGGCGCAGCGCAGCACTCCTGCGGTCTCGCAAAAGCTCCGCACTCGCGACCATCTCCGAGTAAACGAGCGGCGTCCCAAACCCGCGCACGGCCGCCCGAAACGGGGCATCTGTCACCCCGGCCATCGGGGCCAGGCCAACAGGCTGTTGGCCGAAGGTTTGGAAGGGGTTGCCCACTATCTATGCACCGAGACGCGCTGCCCAAGTTCAGGTCACACTAGGTCAGGTTGGACAACTTCGCAAGTGCAGCAAAACCCGCCGCTTGACGACTCAGCGCAACCCCGTGCCCTTCTCCCCGCCAATGACCGCCACTCCCCCCTGCATTGCCCTAATCGTCGCTGCCGGCCACGGCACGCGCGCTGGCGAGGGCCGCCCGAAACAATATCGCCCTATCGGGGGCACCCCGGTCCTCCGCCGGACAATTGAGGCCTTCGCAAGCCACCCCGCGATCACTCAAGTCCAGGTCGTCATCACGCCCGATCATCGCCAACTTTATGACGAGGTGACCAGCGGCCTCACGCTCCCCTCCCCTATCGTTGGTGGCGAGACACGTCAGGAGTCGGTGCGCCGCGGTCTCGAAGGCCTGGCGCCCACCTCACCCGCCCTCGTGCTGATCCATGACGCCGCGAGACCGTTTGTCAGCGCGGAGGCAATCACCGCCACGATCGGCGCTCTAAAGACGCACGATGGCGCGATCCCTGTGCTCGCCGTCGCCGACACACTCAAGCGCGTCCGCGATACGAAAATCGAGACAACCATTCCCCGCGAAAACATCGCGCTCGCGCAAACGCCGCAGGGCTTCCACTTCGCGAAGATTCTGGCTGCCCACCGCGCGGCATGCGATACGACGTTCACCGACGACGCAGCAATCGCCGAACATGCAGGCCTAACCGTCGCCGCCGTACCCGGCTCTCGCGGCAACTTCAAACTCACCTCCCCCGAGGATTTCGCGATGGCCGAAGCCATGCTCGCCAATGCCGGTACGATCCGAACCGGCCAAGGCTTCGACGTTCATCGCTTCGGCCCCGGCGATCACGTATGGCTGTGCGGCTTGCGCATCGAGCACACGCACGGCCTTATCGGTCATTCCGATGCTGACGTCGGACTGCACGCACTCACCGATGCATTGCTGGGGGCAGCAGCGCTGGGCGACATCGGCCAACACTTCCCACCCAGCGACGAGCAGTGGCGAGGCGCGGCTTCGCACCTCTTCCTAAGCCATGCCGCCAAGCTGATCGCCGACCGCAACGGCCGCATCGAGCACGTCGACATCACCCTCATCTGCGAGCGCCCGAAAGTGTCACCCCACCGCGAAGCCATGAGCGCCCGTATTGCCGAACTCTTAAACCTCGACCGCACGCGCGTGAGCGTCAAAGCGACCACCACCGAAGGCCTCGGCTTCACCGGCCGCGGCGAAGGCATCGCAGCCCAAGCGATCGCAACGGTGCGCCTGCCATGATGACCGAGATGAAGATCGCAACCTTGCCCGCCGGCCGCAGCCTCGCCGAACCAATGACCGCCATCGCCACCGTTGGCGGCGTCGGCCTGTTGCCGCTCGCCCCTGGCAGCTGGGGTGCACTCGCGGCTATTCCATTCGGCTACCTGATCGGCATCACCGGCGGCTGGCCCGCGCTTCTGGTCGCCGCAGTTATCGCCTCTGTCATCGGCTGGGTCGCCGCTGACCGCTATGTGAAAGCAACCGGCCGCGACGATCCACCGGAGATCGTCATCGACGAAGTTGCCGCCCAATGGCTGGCGATGACGGTCGTCCCCATGACGCTCGCAGGCCTCATCGGCGCCTACCTTGTCTTTCGCCTTTTCGACACGATCAAACCGTGGCCCGCCAGCTGGGCCGATAGCGAACTCGAAGGCGGCGCCGGCGTCATGCTCGACGACCTGATCGCGGGCGCATACTCGCTACTGCCGCTCCTGGCGTTCGACATCATGGGGTGGTTCTAGTGTTTGACCCGCGCGTCCTCGCGCTCGCAGAAGCGGTCCTCGCCGAAGCGCGTACGAAGAAACTCCGAATCGTGACCGCTGAAAGCTGTACCGGCGGTCTCGTCGCCGGCGCGCTCACGGAGATCGCAGGCTCCTCTGACGTTTTCGAGCGCGGCTTCGTCACCTACTCGAATGCCGCGAAAGTGGACGAGCTCGCCGTCCCCGACTCTATCCTTCAGGCCCATGGCGCCGTCAGCGAAGCGACCGCGCGCGCGATGGCCGAAGGCGCGCTGCGCCATGCGCAGGCCGACGTGTCGGTAGCCGTCACCGGTGTCGCCGGCCCCTCAGGTGGTTCTGCCGAAAAGCCCGTCGGCCTGGTCCAGTTCGCTGCTGCGCGCAACGGCCACCCAACCATCGCCGCTGAACACCGCTTCGGCTCCATCGGACGCGACAAAATCCGCGCCGCCAGCGTCGAAGTTGCGCTGAACCTACTGCGCCGGCAGATCGGCTGAGCCGTAAAGTTTATCCGCCCGCGTTACGAAGGCGCCGGTCATCTTCTCGATCGCACGCGTGAACACGCCGGAGATCAGCGCCTCCAATGCGCGGCTCTTAAAGCGGAAGTCGATGTCAAACGCTACCTCGCATCCGCGTTCCAACTGCAAGAACTGCCAACGGTTCGTGAGATGCTCGAACGGCCCCTCGATGTACTCGATGGTGATGACCTTCGCGGGCGCATCAAGCGTCACCCGGCTCGTGAACTGTTCGCGCAACGCCCCAAACGCTGCGATGAGATCGGCGGTGAAAACATCGCCTTCTCGCGAGCGTATGCGGGTCGCGGCACACCACGGCAGGAACTCGGGATAGCGCGCCACGTCGGCGACGAGCGCGAACATCTGCTCGTCGCTGTAAGGCACAATGCGCTTTTCGCTGTGGCGAGGCAGGCTTACGCTCCAGCCAACTGTGCACGCCGCGCCGCGCGCAGCCGCTCGAAATCATCGCCGGCGAGATAAGACGAACGCGTCAGCGGCGACGCCGACACCATCAAGAAACCCTTCGCACGCGCGATCTCGGCAAGATTGGCGAACTCATCCGGGTGCCAAAACCGATCGATCGCCGCATGCCGCGGCGAGGGCTGCAAATACTGCCCGATGGTGATGAAGTCGACACCGGCGGCGCGCAGATCATCCATCACCTGCATGATCTCTTCCCGCGTCTCGCCCAAGCCCACCATCATCCCGGACTTCGTGAACGTCGCCGGATCGATTTCCTTCGCCTGCTGTAGCAGACGCAAGCTCGTAAAGTAACGCGCACCCGGTCGGATCCTCAGATAGAGCCGCGGCACCGTCTCTAGATTGTGGTTGAACACATCCGGCTTCGCATCGATCACGATCTCAAGCGCCCCGGGTTTGCGCAAGAAGTCCGGCGTCAATACCTCGATCGTCGTCGCCGGCGACGCCGCACGAATGCCGCGAATGGTCTTCGCGAAGTGCTCAGCCCCGCCGTCGCCGAGATCGTCGCGATCCACCGACGTCACGACAACATGTTCGAGCCCAAGCTCGGCGACAGCTTGCGCGACCTTCTCCGGTTCGCTCGAATCAAGTGCGCCAGGGATCCCCGTCTTCACATCGCAGAACGCGCACGCCCGCGTGCACGTATCGCCCATGATCATGAAGGTGGCGTGCTTCTTCGACCAGCACTCGCCGATATTCGGACACCCGGCTTCTTCGCACACCGTGACGAGCCCGTGCGCTTTGACCACCGCCTTCGTCTCGGCAAACACCTTCGAGCCCGGCGCCTTCACCCGGATCCATTCCGGCTTGCGCGGTATCGGGTTAACCGGCCGTTCGCGCTTTTCCGGATGGCGCAGCGCCCGGCGGTCTTTGTTCGATTGATCGAAAACGGTTGTCATGAGGGCGACCATATAGCGGCAAAAGCGAAGAATCGCGACCGGCCTAGGTAGCAACAGGGCGCTCGCAGGCGAATTTCAAGACCCTGATTCGCCTGAATATTCCACGCCGTTCACCAACCGCTTGCTTGAGTGCTCAACTGCGCTACCTTATCTGAAACAAAACGTGAGCGGCCTTAAGCCGCACGGGAGGAGTCGCTTTGACCGCCGTCGCCCTGCAGGGCTCGATCCGCGAGCCATTCGACATTCTACGCACCGAGCGTTCGATCATCTCCGCGCTGCTCCAGGCGCGCAGCCGCTTCGGCGGCAAGACGGTCGCCATCTGGGACGCCGACGATCGCCAGCTCACCTACGACGAGATCGTGCGCGCCGCCTTCGCGCTGGGTAGCGCCATGCGCAAATACGCGAAGCCAAAAGAAGCTGTGGGCGTCATGCTGCCCACTGGCGCCGGCGCCGTGCTGACGTTCTACGCCATCCACGCGTTCGGCCGCGTGCCGGCGATGCTGAACTTCACGTCAGGCGCGCGGAACCTGAAGGCCGCCTGCGCGGCAGGTCAGATCAAAGTCATCGCGACGGCGCGCAAGTTCGTCGAACTCGCCAAGCTCGACGAACTGATCGCCGAGCTCTCGCAATCGGTCCAGATCGTCTATCTCGAGGATGTCCGCGAGAAGCTCTCGCTCGTCGACAAGATTGCAGCTGTGATCGGCTCGTTCATCCCGCACTGGGCGATCAAGCAGTGGCCGAACCACAAGGACACGGCCGTCATCCTGTTCACCTCCGGCACCGAAGGCGACCCGAAGGGTGTCGTCCTGAGCCACCAGAACCTGCTCGCCAACGTCGAGCAGATCAAAGCCCATCTCGACCTTTATCCGGGCAAAGATGTGCTGATGAACCCGCTGCCGACATTCCACTGCTTCGGCCTGACCGTCGGCGCGATCATGCCGCTGATGGTGGGCATCAAAGCCGTCTTCCACCCCTCGCCTCTTCAGGTGAAGGAAATCACCAAGCGCATTCGCCGCACGAAGGCGACGATCCTGCTCGCGACCGACACATTCATCTCGCAATACGCGCGCGCCAGTGACGAGGGCGATCTTTCAAGCCTGCGCCTCGCCGTCTGCGGCGCCGAACGCGTGCGCGACGAGACGCGCGCACTGCTGCGCCGCCGCTGCAACATGGAAATCCTCGAAGGTTACGGCGTGACCGAGGCTGCCCCCGTGGTCGCCGCGAATGCGCCCGGCGCAAACCGCTTCGGCTCGGTCGGCAAGCTCATGGCCGGCATGGAGGCGAAGCTCGAACCCGTCGAAGGTATCCCGAACGCAGGCCGCATGTTCGTGCGCGGCCCGAATGTCATGAAGGGTTATCTGAAGCCGTCCGAACCCGGCGTTCTCCACCCGCTCACCGACGGCTGGCACGACACCGGCGACGTCGTCGCGATCGACGCGGAAGGCTTCATTGCCATCCGCGGCCGCGTGAAACGCTTTGCCAAGATCGGCGGCGAAATGGTCTCGCTCGCCGTGGTCGAGAACTGCGCCTCGGCCCTCTGGCCGGACAACATGCACGCCGCCATCGCCGTTGCCGACGGCCGCAAAGGCGAGCAGATCGTTCTTATCACCGACGCCAAGGAAGCCAACCGCGGCGAACTCGTAGGCTGGGCGCAGAACCATGGCGTGCCGGAGCTCGCCGTCCCGCGCCGCGTGATCCACGTCGACCACGTGCCCGTGCTCGGCACCGGCAAGACGGACTACACGGGCGTCGCCAAGCTCGCGAACGCGCACATCGCTATGCTGGAGAGCAAGGCGGCGGAATAGTCAGGTGTCGTACCCACCATCGTCCCACGGAGGGTAAAACGATAGGGTATTTCCTGGCATGAACTCGACGCGCCAGCTTCCGTCGTCAAGCTGGCGTGGGATGAGTCCGAATTCGATCCCATTGTATCTAACCCTGAACGGCCGCACCCAAACGTCTGCGACGGAGTATTGGCCAAGCGCATCGAGCTGGCGCTGGAGCGCGGCATCAAATTTCGCGTTGTCGTTGGAGCGCACACCGAGCGACTCGATCGTGTGCGACGTCAAGTTTCCATCTTTGTCGAAGATGTATGTACAAAGATAGTCCGTGACGACGCCGTTCTGGCCAGAGAGCTGCGTGTCGATAATGAACTGTTGACCGTCGCGAAGATGGCCGACTCGCTTGATGTGCCAAATGTCGGGGATTAGATGAATCTTGGTCGGTTGCGCCATCATCGTATCTGCATTGGGGCCGTCGCCGCGACCGCAGCCTGAAAGCAGAAGAGCCAGAAACAATGCGACACCAAACCTTGTCGACCGTTCTCCCAGCGCTTCGCCGCTGGCGCTAAACATGCATCACCTTCCCGTACGCATCCAGTACCGCCTCGTGCATCATCTCGCTGAGCGTCGGATGCGGGAAGACCGTATGCATGAGCTCAGCCTCGGTGGACTCAAGCGTGCGTGCGATCGTGTAGCCTTGGATCAGCTCCGTCACCTCGGCGCCGATCATATGAGCGCCCAAGAGTTCGCCCGTCTTCGCGTCGAACACGGTCTTGATCAGCCCCTCCGTGTCGCCGAGCGCGATCGCCTTGCCGTTGCCGATATAGGGGAAGCGGCCGACCTTCACCTCGCGCCCTGAGGCCTTCGCCTTCGCTTCCGTCATTCCCACGGAGGCGACCTGCGGCCAGCAATAGGTACAGCCGGGGATCTTCGAAACGTCGAGCGGATGCAGACCCTTCACGCCCGCGATGCGCTCGACGGCGATAACGCCTTCGTGGCTCGCTTTGTGCGCCAGCCACGGCGGCCCAGCCACGTCGCCGATCGCGTAGAGGCCGGGCACGGCCGTTTCCGCCCACTCGTTGACGACGATGTGCCCGCGGTCGACCTTCACGCCGACCGCCTCAAGCCCCAGGTTCTCGACGTTGCCGGTGATGCCGACGGCCGCGATCACGCGATCGACCGTCAGGGTTTGCGTCTTCCCGTCCTTCGTCTTGATCGTCGCCGTGACATTGTCGGAACCCTTCGCGAGCTTCTCGACCGACGCGCCCGTGAGCACCTTCATGCCCTGCTTCGTGAACGCTTTCAGCGCCAGCGCCGAAATCTCCTCGTCCTCGACCGGCAGAACGCGGTCGAGCACTTCGACGACCGTCACCTCGCACCCCAGCGTCCGGTAGAAGCTCGCGAACTCGATCCCGATCGCGCCCGACCCGATCACCAGCAGCGACTTCGGCATCGATGGCGGCACCATCGCCTCCTTGTAGCTCCAGACCAGCTTGCCGTCGGCCTCGAGCCCCGGCAGCGCGCGCGCCCGCGCACCCGTCGCGATAATGATGTTCTTTGCGCCGTACTCGCCGGCACTCTTGCCCGTCACCGCGATCTTGTTCTTCGCGACGAGTTTCGCTTCGCCGTCGATGACGGTGATCTTGTTCTTCTTCATCAGGAACTTGACGCCGTTCGACAGCTGCGCCGCGACCTTACGGCTGCGTTCGACGATTTTCGCAATGTCGAACTTGATGTTGTCGGCTGAGAACCCGAACTCGCCGAGCCGGTGCATCAGATGGAAAATCTCCGACGAGCGCAAAAGCGCCTTCGTCGGGATGCAGCCCCAGTTCAGGCAAATGCCGCCCAGATGCTCGCGCTCGACGACCGCCGTCTTAAGGCCCAACTGCGCCGCACGAATGGCGGAGACATAACCGCCTGGCCCGGCGCCGATGACGATGAGATCGAACTGTGTATCGGCCATGGGTTCCAGCATCCTTGTGAGTCGGCGGAAAGGCACTTTCGGCATCGCGGGTTAGACGATGTGGTCGCCTTCAACAATGCCCCTGTGCGCGGCCGCAGGCACGAACGGCCGCGCCGTTGTTAACTAACGCAAATCAGGTGCCGGTCTGTCTGAGGTCAACCGAAAGGGGCACACCAAACGGAGTAAGCCACTTGTATGTTCTTGCTTTGTTCGTTTCGTCGCACTAGGCTTTCCGCCGAAACCACCTGAGGAGCATTCATCATGATGATCGGTTACGTCACCATCGGCGCCGTGGACGAAGCAAAGGCCAAAGCCTTTTACGACGCGGTTTTCGGTGCCATGAGCTGCGATCGGAAGTTCAGCGACGGCGGCTGGACCGGCTACGGCGCTAAGGGCCAGGACAATCACGATGTCTACATCGTGGCCAAGCCCGCCGACGGCAACCCGGCCCGCGCCGGTAACGGGATCATGATCTCGTTCAAGGCCAAGACGAAAGGCGAAGTCGAAGCCGCCCACAAAGCGGGCTTAAGCCACGGCGGCACCGACGAGGGCGCGCCCGGGCCACGCCCCGCAGACTCGACGACATTCTTCGGCGCCTATCTGCGCGACCCGACCGGCAACAAGATCTGCGTCTACTGCAAGCCGAGCTAACTCACCAAGAACATTTCACACAATGAAACAATGGAACAATGACGAGCGCCTTCGGCGCGAAGCGCCCATCGTTTCATAGTTTCATTGTGTGAATCATCTTATCGCCGCTCGCGAGTAACACGAGTGACTCACACCAACATCGTCACTGGGTCTTCGATGTAGCCTTTGAACGCCTCGAGCCATGTGGCGCCGAGGGCGCCGTCGATCACCCGGTGGTCGCATGACATCTGCACCGTCATCACGTTGGCGATGGCGAGCGCGCCCTTCTTCACGACGGCGCGCTGCTCACCAGCGCCGACGGCGAGGATCGCAGCCTGCGGCGGGTTGATCACCGCCGTGAAGTCCTTGACGCCGAACATGCCGAGGTTCGAGATCGCGAAGGTGCCGCCCTCGAACTCGGCGGGTTTGAGCTTCTTCGCCTTGGCCCGCGCGGCAAGCTCCTTCACCTCGCGCGAAATGGCGGCGAGGCTCTTGGCCTCCGCTTGAAACACGATCGGCGTGATTAGGCCGAAATCGAGCGCGACGGCAACGCCGATGTCCGCATGCTTGTGGCGAAGCAGTGCGGTCTCCGTCCACGACGCGTTGACGCCCGGCACACGAATAAGGGCGAGAGCCGCCGCCTTGACGATGAAGTCGTTGACCGAAAGCTTGTAGACCCCCGCGCCTTCCGTCGGCGCCTTCTCGTTCATCTGCTTGCGCACGTCGAGCAGCGTGTCGATGTTGCAATCGACCTTCAGATAGAAGTGCGGAAGGTCGCGCTTGGCCGTGGTGAGGCGCTTGGCAATCGTCTTGCGCATCGAGTCGTGCGGCAGCTCTTCGTAAGAGTCCTTCGGATAGAACAGCCGCGCATCCGGCATCGACGAAGGCACGGGCGCTTCGCCCGGACGCGGCGCGGCAACGGGCGTAGGCCGTGCCGCTGGCGGACGCGCCGCAGACACCCCACCCTTCAGCGCCGCTTCAACATCAGCCTTCACAACGCGACCGTGCGGGCCCGAACCTTGGATTACTGTCAGTTCCACGCCGCCTTGCGCCGCGACGCGCCGCGCCAGCGGCGAAGCGAACACACGCGCGCCCGGCACCGTCGGCGGCATCGGCCCCATGCCGGAGGCGGCCGCCGGAACAACCTTCGGCGCAGGCGCCGGCGCGGGCGTCGCAACCGGCGCAGGTTTCGCGTCTTTCTTGGGCGCGGGTGCCGCTGCAGCCGGCGCACCGCCTGGCTTCGGCCCCGCAACGTACTTCTCGCTCTCGTCCCGCAGCTGCGCGATGACCGTGTTGACCTTCACGCCCTCAGCACCTTCGGCCACGAGCAAGTCGGCCACGATCCCCTCGTCGACCGCCTCAACCTCCATCGTCGCCTTGTCGGTCTCGATCTCGGCGATCACGTCGCCCGATTTCACCTTGTCGCCGATCTTGACGTGCCACTTCGCAAGCTTGCCCTCTTCCATCGTGGGCGACAGCGCAGGCATGAGAATGGGGGTTGTCACGCCGATCAGCTCCGGTACAGCACGGCCTTCGCCGCCGCGATCACTTCGTCCACGCTGGGCAGCGCGAGCTTTTCCAGGTTTGCCGCATACGGCATCGGCACGTCCTTGCCCGTGACGCGCGCGGGCGGCGCGTCGAGATAGTCGAACGCCTGCTCCATCACCTGTGTCGCGATCTCTGAGGCGATGCCGCAGATCGGCCAGCCTTCCTCAACCGTCACGACGCGGTTCGTCTTCTTCACGGACTCGACGACCGTTGCGGTGTCCAGCGGCCGCAGCGAACGCAGGTCGATGATCTCGGCCTCGATGCCTTCTTTCGCCAGCGCCTCAGCCGCCTGCAGCACGAGCCCGACCGTGATCGAATAGGCGACCAGCGTCACATGGCTGCCCTCGCGCACGACGCGCGCCTTGCCGATGGGCAGCACGAAGTCGTCGATCTTCGGCACATCGAACGAACGACCGTAGACGATCTCGTTCTCAAGGAAGATCACCGGATTGGGATCGCGGATTGCCGCCTTCAGCAGGCCCTTCGCGTCCGCCGCGAAATACGGCGCCACAACTTTCAAGCCCGGCACATGCGCGTACCACGAACCGTAGCTCTGGCTGTGCTGAGCCGCCACGCGCGCCGCCGCGCCGTTCGGCCCGCGAAACACGATGGGACAGCCCATCTGCCCGCCGGACATGTAAAGCGTCTTGCCGGCCGAGTTGATGATCTGATCGATCGCCTGCATCGCGAAGTTCCAAGTCATGAACTCGACGATCGGCCTTAAGCCCCCGAACGCCGCACCGACGCCTAACCCTGCAAAGCCCTGCTCGGTGATCGGCGTGTCGATCACGCGCCGCGGTCCGAACTCGTCCAGCAAGCCTTGGCTGATCTTATAGGCGCCTTGATACTGCCCGACCTCCTCGCCCATCAGAAACACGTTCGGGTCGCGCCGCATCTCCTCGGCCATCGCCTCGCGAAGCGCCTCGCGTACAGTCATCGTGACCATCGGTGTACCGGCAGCGACAGTTGGATCGCTCGCAACGGTCGCCGCAGCGGGTTGAACGGCGGCTGCTGCTTTCGGCGCAGCCTTCGCGACCGGCGCCACGGCGGCTGTTCCGCCATTCGACTTCACCTTCGGCTCGTCCTCGCCCTGCAGTACGGCGATCGGCACGTTGACCTTGACGCCCTCCGCACCTTCCTCGACCAGCAGCTGCGCGACCACGCCTTCGTCAACGGCCTCCACTTCCATCGTCGCCTTGTCGGTCTCGATCTCCGCGATCACGTCGCCCGACGCTACTTTGTCGCCCACCTTGATGTGCCACTTGGCAAGCTTGCCCTCCTCCATCGTCGGAGAAAGCGCGGGCATTAGAATTTCGGTGGGCATGTCGCGGGTTTCGTCCGGTTAGGCGCCAATGCGAAACACGGCGAGGAAGATCATGATCGTGCCAACGATGCCGATGGCCCAGAAGAGCGGGCGAACGTACGGCAGGCCGGCGAGATAGACGACCGCGTGCGCGATGCGCGAGTAGAAGAACAACTGCGCTCCCCACACCGTCATCGTGTTCGATATGTCGAGTTGCGCCGCGATCAGCACAAGCGGGGCGAACAGGATAAGACCCTCGCGATGATTGTCGACGCAGCGCTTGGTGCGCGCCTGCCAAACGGAAGGCGGCCCGAGATCATCCCGCGCATTCGCCATTTTCAAGAGTCCTTGCGCCTGTGTTCCAGCCGACGCTTGGATCAACACCAGCACAAACAACAGCGCCACACTCAGCGCCAGCATCGTCAGTTCGATAGACATCAGCCCTTATCCCTTCGTCGTATATTTCTATGGAACGCCCATCACGGTACCGCCGCTATTGTCAGCCTCGTTCGTCTCCGCGACGGTATTCGCTGCATCCGCCGTGACCGTGAACTCGTAGTTGCCCGACCGCCAGGCAAGGCTTCCCCAGAAGGCGATCTTGTGATTGTAGACATGCCCCGGCGAAAGCCCGGGAACCGACACGGTCAGCTTATTGGCAAACGCGGGGTCCTCGTAGGGCGCCGAGTCTGCGGGCGACGGCTCAGCACAGTTCGTACTGCACTCGACCGTCACCTTGAACGGCCCCGCCGCCACCGTCCCGGTGTTACGGACGGAGATCGTGCCCTTCGCCATGCGCGACGCGATCGGGACCAGGTTCGGTCCCTTCGCCATCAACACAGGCGCTGGCGCCGGCGGCTTTGCGGCAAGCGGTGGCGCGGCCAGCGCAAACAAGGCGCCAACGGCAGCGAGTGTCGAAGGTCTAAGGTGCATGGCTCCTCCTTCCCCCTCGCATCTCAATGAATCACGTCGGTCCAGAGCTCCGACGGATCGGGCTCCGGAGACGTTTGCGCAAACTCGGCCGCATGATTGACGACGACCCGGATTTCCTTGTCGATCTCTTTCAGCGCTTCTTCGCTCGAAAACTTTCCGTCCAGCAGCAACTTGCGCACGTGGTCGATTGGGTCCGACGTCTCGCGCACATGATCCACTTCTTCGCGTGTCCGATACTTCGCCGGATCCGACATCGAATGCCCGCGATAACGGTACGTCTTCATCTCCAGGATAAAGGGCCCCTTACCGTCGCGGCACCACTTCACCGCACGATCACCAGCCTCCTTCACCGCCAGCACGTCCATCCCGTCGACTTCCTCGCCCGGAATGTTGAATGACGCGCCGCGCTTGAACAGATGCGTTTCCGCGCTCGACCGCGCAATCGCTGTGCCCATCGCGTATTGATTGTTCTCGATCACATAAACGACGGGCAGCTTCCACAGCTCCGCCATATTGAAGCTCTCGTACACCTGTCCTTGGTTGGCAGCCCCGTCGCCGAAATAGGTCAGGCATACGCGATCGTTGCCTTTGTACTTGTTCGAAAACGCAAGGCCGGTGCCCAGTGGAATCTGCGCGCCAACAATCCCGTGACCGCCGAAGAAATTCTTTTCCCGGCTAAACATGTGCATGGACCCGCCCTTGCCCCGCGAGTAGCCGCCGCTTCTCCCGGTCAGCTCCGCCATTACACCCGCAGGGTCCATCCCGCAGGCGAGCATATGGCCGTGGTCGCGATAGGCGGTGATGACCTGGTCGCCCTCGCCGATCGCCGCTTGCATCCCGACAACGACGGCTTCCTGACCGATGTAGAGATGGCAAAAACCGCCGATCAGTCCCATGCCGTAAAGCTGTCCCGCCTTCTCCTCGAAACGCCGGATCAGCAGCATCTCGCGGTAGTATTGGAGCAACTCGTCCTTGCTGGTCTTCGGCTTTGCGGGCGCGCCAGCCCGCGCGGCCGTCTCGGCTTTCGCCATGCGGTCGTTCCTGATGTCTCAAGGCGTTCCTGTACCGTCCGCCAGGTGGGCGCGCAAGGCGCGAGCCCGTGCTGCGCTGCAACAGCCTACTTTTTGTCCTTCAAGATCACGACTTCATCCGGCTGGCTGAGCCCCAGCCGCGCCCGCGCCTGCTCCTCCAAGAGGTCCGGATCAACGCTCTCAGGGCGAAGCAACCGCACACGATGCTCAAGCGCCGCGCGTTCAGCTCGGACGCGGTCAAGCTCACCCTGCTTCAGCGAGATCTCTTGCTGCAGCCGCACCCAATTGACGAGGCCATGCTTCCCATAGATCGCAAAGTAGCCGAAATAGACGACGAGCGCGAAGATCACGAGCGTGAACCCCAACCCGCGCCTCGAGCGTGGCGCCGCAACTGCTGCTTGTTCGTCCATCCCTGAATCGAAACATATCGGATTCCGCCGGGCAAGCGGAATTGAGTTAAGCGGAATTAACCGACGCTCAGTACACGAACGCCCGTTCGCGGAACCACTTCGACAAAAGCCATTTCTGACCGCTCGTCACCGCAAGGCCCGCGTGCAGCGTCGTTCGATCGGGTTCGCCAGTCGCCGCGTTGCAGTTGTGGAACAACACCGCATCGCCTACGTCGCCTTTGATCTTGTGCCCTGCCTCGCTGAAATCCGTCTCGCCACCGTCATAGTCGGCGTTGAGATAGACCAGTAGCGTGCGAATGCGCTGTCCGCCGCGATCAGCCCTTGCGACACCCGATGGGAAAAAATCGAAGTGCGCGCGATACTCCTCACCAGGCTTGTACATCAAGATGTTCATCATCTCGCCGTTCTGCACCGGCAAGCCAGCGGCCTTCGCCAGCCGCAGATTGAGTGCGTGCAGAACAAGGTCCTGATTTTCCGGCCACAGCACCGCGACACTGTTTGTACGCAGCGCGCTTGCCGCGCCACGGGTTGCCGAGCGATCGACGACCTGCGCCGGCGCAAGCAATCGCGCCGAGATGCCGATCACATATGCGCATTCTTCATCGCTGAGCAGCTTCTCGAAACGACGGATGTACGGCGTCTCGCTGACGAAACCCGCCACCGGAACATCCAATCCCGGCGGCTCAGTCAGTAACGCGGCAATCGCATCCCAATCAGGGCCATTCTCAAGCAGCTTTGGCGCAGCACCAACCGGCCCCGTCACGCCGGCGACCAATGGTGCGAGAGGGTGTCCAATGGCCTTCAATCCCTCGCGCCACAGTGCAAACTCACGCTCGCCCGCGAGAGACCGTCCCAACCGCCGATGCCGTTGCAATATCGCGTACCCGGCAAGCCCGTCGCCGGCGAGGCCGGCCCGAACAAGCAAGTCCTCGGCCTGCGCCGACCCCGGCGCCGCCATTTCGACAAGACGCGCAAGCTGACGCAAGCACGTCAGGTCTCCGTCTTTCGCCACGGCAATGACATGCGCGATCGCAGCGGGCCAATCGGGATCACCGAACGCGCCTGTCGCTGCCAGCGTTGCATAGAGGCGTCGCGCGCTCTTGCCGCCAAGCGCCATCGCGCGCTCCAACCGCTGGCGCGCCATCTGCGGCTGGCGCGGCCGTTCGAGCCCTTGCATATCCTGAACGGCGAGAACCGCGAGCGCCTCGGGGTGCCCGTTGCGCCCCGCTTCTTCCAGCCAAGATGATCCGACGAGCCGGTTCCCGGCGCGATCGAGCGCGACGGCAAGAGCGAACTGCGCTTCGACATCGCCGGCGCGTGCGCGGGTTTCCAGCTCGCGCAGTTCGGCCGACATTAGAGTTGCGCGTAAACGGCGGTGGGCCCCAATGCCTCTTCGATGCGCAGAAGCTGGTTGTACTTCGCCAGCCTGTCCGACCGCGACGCCGATCCCGTCTTGATCCGCCCGCAATTCGTCGCCACCGCAAGATCGGCGATGGTCGTGTCCTCGGTCTCGCCGGAGCGATGCGACATCACCGCCTTGTAACCTGCCTTGTGCGCGATCTCGACCGCATCCAGCGTCTCCGACAGCGTCCCGATCTGATTGACTTTAATCAGGATCGCATTCGCGACGCCCTTGGCGATGCCCTCGCGCAAACGCGTCGGATTCGTGACGAACAAATCGTCGCCGACAAGTTGCACCTTTTTCCCGACAAGGTCCGTCAGCACCTTCCAGCCCACCCAGTCGTCTTCCGCCATCCCGTCTTCGATGGACACGATCGGATAGCGCTTGCACAGATCCTCGTAGAACCGCGCCATCGCATTGGAATCGAGCTTCTTGCCCTCCCCTTCCAAGTGATAGACGCCGTCCTTGAAGAACTCCGTCGATGCCGGGTCGAGGGCAAGCTTGACGTGATCGCCGGGCTTGTAACCGGCGGCTTCGATCGCACGCATGACAAACGAAAGCGCTTCGTCCGCCGACTTCAGGTTCGGCGCAAAGCCGCCTTCATCGCCCACATTCGTGTTGTGGCCCGCGTCCTTCAGGGCCTTCTTCAGTGCGTGAAAGACTTCCGTGCCCATGCGTAGCGCTTCGCGAAATGTCGAGGCACCCACGGGCAGGATCATGAACTCTTGAAAGTCGATCGGATTGTCGGCGTGCGCGCCACCATTGATGATGTTCATGAAGGGCACCGGCAGCACATGCGCCTTAGTGCCGCCCACATAGCGGAACAGCTGCTGCCCCCGCGCCTTTGCCGCGGCATGCGCAACGGCAAGCGACACGCCCAACGTCGCGTTCGCACCCAGTCGGCTCTTGTTCGCCGTCCCGTCGAGTTCGATCAGTGTACGGTCGATGTGTAGCTGCGCTTCCGCTTCCATCCCCGAAAGCGCGTCGAAAATCTCGCCATTGACCGCCGCGACCGCGTGCTCGACGCCCTTGCCGCCGTAGCGCTTACCGCCGTCGCGTTTCTCGACCGCCTCATGCGCACCAGTGGAGGCGCCGGACGGTACCGCCGCCCGGCCCACGATGCCGCCCTCGAGTTCGACGTCGACTTCAACGGTTGGGTTGCCGCGGCTGTCCAGGATTTCGCGGCCACGGATGTCGATAATGGCGGTCATGCGGACGTATCCTCAAAAGCTAACGCGGCGCACCTCATAGCGAATGCGCCGCGCGAGCGAAAGACCGCCATTTAGCCGCTGGTGGCCAGTTTCACGAACCCGAGGTTCACAACGAACAGAATGAAAATCACAATCGGCACCACGACGCCGAGCAGGAATTGCAGAACCCGCCATGCCGGCCCGTCCGCGATTCCCAACTCTTCAAGCACAGCCTGCTTCGACATGACCCAGCCGACGAACAGGCCCAAGAAGATGCCGCCGAGCGGCAGCATGATGTTCGAGGTCATGTAGTCGATCACGTCGAAGAACGTCTTGTTCTCGAACGCTGACACCGACGACAGCGGGAACCACGCGCTCCAATTGTTGAACGATAGCACGGTCCCGATGCCGATCCCCCAGCACACGAGCGCGCTACCGTATGCGGCGGTGCCGCGGCTGATCCCGAACCGCTCCGTCGCCCACGCGACCACGAGCTCCAGCAGCGAGATTGCCGACGCGAGGGCCGAAATCACCAGCAGGAAGAAGAATGCGGCGCCGACGAATGCCCCGCCCGGCATCTGTCCGAAGGCGATCGGCAGCGTCGTGAACATGAGGCCGGCACCTTCGCCCGGATTCAAATTGTAGGCGAAGACAAGCGGGAAGATAGCGAACGCCGCGAGGAACGATGCGAACGTATCCGCGGCAATGGTCCAGATTGCCGCTTCGCCCAGCCTGATGTCTCGCGGCGCGTAGGCTGCGTAGGTGATCATCGCGCCAATACCGGTGCCGATCGAGAAGAAGCCCAACCCCACCGCGCTCAACGCGACCGCGGGCGTCAACTTCTCCCAGTCCGGCTTAAAGAAGAACTCGGCTGCTTTCGTCATGTCCGCCGTCATGAATGCATAGCCGACGAGGCCCATCAGGATCAGGAACATCAGCGGCATTAAGAGCGTCACTGCACGCTCGATCCCCTCGCTCACGCCGCGCGCGACGACGCTCGCGGTTAGCGCCATGAACACCGCGTGATGGAACGTCAGACCGACCGGATCGGCCAACATTTTCGCGAACAGCGCCCCGACATCCTCGGGCGACTTGCCGGAGAAAGCGTTGCTCAACGCTTGCGGCACATAGGCGACAGTCCATCCACCAATGACCGAATAGAAGCTCAGGATCAAAAACCCGGTCAGCACACCCCAGCCGCCGACGATGCCCCACGCGCGCGTCGCGCCGCTTTCGCTCGCCACTTTGGCTAAGCTTCCGACCGCGCTCTTGCCGCCGCGCCGCCCGATGACGAACTCGCCGATCATCAGGGGTAGGATCAAAATCACAAGGCCTACGAGATAGGCGAACAGAAACGCGCTACCGCCGTTCGCCCCGACCATGTAGGGGAATTTCCAGATGCTCCCGAGGCCGACGGCCGACCCCACCGTCGCCATTAAGAAAGCGAATCGCCCCGACCAGGCTTGCGTCTGCGGCTGTGCGGACATGTTTTCCCTGCATTTGTGTTCCCGGACCTTTAGCCTAACGCCCATTGAGTCGCCAAACCAGGCGCGGGCCTGCGCTGGCGGCACAGGGGAGAACCGCATATGTCGCCTTGGATCGTTCTTGTCACGATTGCAGCGCTGCTGCTCTATTTTTATATGGGCCTTCAAGTGGGAGGCGCGCGCCAGAAGTACGGCGTGAAGGCGCCCGCCACGACCGGCAACCCGGACTTCGAGCGCGTGTTCCGCGTCCACATGAACACACTCGAATGGCTGCCGATCTTCCTGCCGTCCCTTTGGATATGCGCCGGCTATTGGAACCCCACCTTCGTTGCCGTTGTCGGACTCATCTGGATCACCGGCCGTGTCATGTACATGGAGGGTTACAAGCGAGCCGCCGACCAACGCTCGATGGGCTTCTTGGTTCAAGCACTTGCGACGCTTGCTCTCCTCATCGGCAGCGTCGTAGGCGCCGTCATGGCGTTGTTGCCTGCTGCAACGTAGTAAACGCGCCAATTTGCTGCTCTAGCCTTGGCCGGGGCGCGTGGTGTACCCATGCGCCCCTCATTGCCGGGAGAGCAGAATGACGGCCGTTCATCTGAAGCGTTGGAATATCTCGCTGGGCGCGGGCCAACCGCTGCTCGTCATCGCGGGCCTCAACGTCCTGGAAAGCCTCGACCTCGCGCTCACCGTCGGACGCCATTTGAAAGAGGTCACGGCAAAGCTCGGCTTGCCCTATGTGTTCAAGGCGAGCTTCGATAAAGCGAACCGTTCTTCGATCAAGAGCTACCGCGGCCCCGGCCTGAAAGATGGCCTGGCGATGCTGGCCGAAGTGAAAAAGCAACTAAACGTTCCGATCGCCACCGATATCCATGAAGTTGATCAGGCGGCCCCTGTCGCTGCCGTCGCCGACCTCGTGCAGATACCCGCGTTCCTGTGCCGCCAAACCGACCTTGTCGTCGCTGCCGCGCGCGCAACCGAATCCGCGGGCGGCTGGCTGCACGTCAAAAAGGCTCAGTTCCTGGCGCCCTGGGACTGCAAGAACATCATCACCAAGGCACGTGAGGCTGCGCCGAAACTCGACATCGTGCTGTGCGAACGGGGCTCGTCGTTCGGCTACAACAACCTTGTCGTCGACATGCTTGGTATCGGCGAGATGCAAAAGCTTGGTGTCCCCGTCACGATCGACGCCACGCACGCCGTCCAGCTCCCGGGCGCCGACCCGCGCACCAGCGGCGCCTCAACCGGTGGAAGACGCGAAGGAGTCTCCGTCATCGCGAAGTCGGCTATTGCCGCCGGCGCCGACGGCGTCTTCCTCGAGTTCCACACCGACCCGGACAAGGCGCTGTGCGACGGTCCAAGCTGCCTGCCGCTGAACGGCGCGGAGAAGCTGCTCTCCACGCTGAAAGCAGTGCACCAGGCCGTCCGCTAAACCAACCGAGCTTGCTCGATCGCCGCTTTGATGAAGCTCGCGAACAGCGGATGCGGCGCGAACGGGCGCGATTTCAGCTCCGGGTGATACTGCACGCCGATGAACCACGGGTGGTCGTTGCGCTCGCAGATCTCCGGCAACAACCCGTCAGGCGACATGCCCGAGAAGATGAAGCCCACCTTCTCCAACGCCTCGCGATAGGCGAGGTTCACCTCGTAGCGGTGGCGGTGGCGTTCCTCGATTTCGGTCGTTCCATAAATCTCGGCGACTTTGCTTCCCCGCTTCAGCAGGGCCGGGTACTTGCCCACGCGCATCGTACCGCCCAAGTCGCCGCCGGCTTTGCGCTTCTCAAGCTGATTGCCCTTCATCCACTCGGTCATCTCGCCGACCAGCACGCTCTTGCACGGCCCGAACTCGGTCGAACTCGCGTCCGCGATGTGGAGTAGGTTCCGCGCGGCTTCGAGGACCGCCATCTGCAGCCCGAAGCAAATGCCGAAATAAGGCACGTTCCGCGTGCGCGCGAACTTCGCGGCCTCGATCTTACCCTTGGTTCCGCGTTCGCCGAATCCGCCCGGCACCAAGATCGCGTGCACGTCCTCAAGCGCCTGAATGTGTCCCGGCTGCTCGAATATCTCGGACTCGATCCACTCCGCCTTTACGCGCACATTGTTTGCGATGCCGCCATGCGTCAGCGCTTCGTTCAGCGACTTATATGCGTCCAAGAGCCCTGTGTACTTGCCGACGATTGCGACCTTGACCTCGCCCTCCGGCTCCTTGATCCGCTTCACGACCCTCTTCCAGCGGTCCAGATTCGGCGCCGGAACTTCGTTCAAGCCAAAGATCGACAACACCTCGTCGTCCAGACCTTGCGCGTGATAGCTGAGCGGCACCTCGTAGATCGTCTTCACGTCCAACGCCTGAATGACGCTCGTGGGCCGCACATTGCAAAACAGCGCAATCTTGCTGCGCTCGTCCGCAGGTATCTCGCGATCGGACCGGCACAGCACGATGTCGGGTTGAATACCGATTGAGCGCAACTCCTTGACCGAGTGCTGTGTCGGCTTCGTCTTCAACTCGCCCGATGCCGCGATGTACGGCACCAATGTCACGTGAATGTAGAGCGCCTGACCTCGCCCCAGATCGTTCTTCAACTGACGGATGGCTTCGAAGAACGGCAAGCCTTCGATGTCGCCGACCGTGCCGCCGATCTCGCACAGCACAAAGTCAACGTCGTCGGAATTGTCCACGACGAACGCTTTGATCGCATTCGTGACGTGCGGGATGACTTGGATCGTCGCGCCCAGATAGTCCCCACGACGCTCGCGCGTGAGAATATCCATGTACAAGCGGCCGGTCGTGATGTTGTCGCCCCTTGTGGCCGACACACCCGTGAACCGCTCATAGTGACCGAGATCGAGATCCGTCTCCGCGCCGTCGTCGGTGACATAAACCTCGCCGTGCTGATACGGCGACATCGTCCCCGGATCGATGTTGAGATACGGATCGAGCTTACGAAGACGAACCTTGAACCCGCGCGCTTGAAGAAGCGAGCCGAGTGCCGCGGAAGCGAGACCTTTTCCTAAGGAGGAGACCACGCCGCCGGTGATGAAGATAAACCGCGCCATGGACCTGCACCCTAATTGGCAAGAGAGAACGCAAACAAGGAAATTCGCTCCACATCCGTGGAACGCGTTTCACGCGACCGCGAGGCCGTAAACGCTAGCGGAAAATCGCTAGGGCGTACCGCCGCTCGGCTGCGCAGGTGCCGGTTGAGGCGTCGCAGGCGCAGCGGGAACGGGAATCGCAGGGGGATTCGACGGCGCCGCGGGAGCTGGTTCGCTGCCCGGAGCCGGCGCGGGAATCGGCGCACCCGGCAATGTCGTCAGTGGCGCGGGGCCACCTGCAGCCCCAGGCGTAAGAGGCGCGCCGGACCGCGTCGCCTTGGCGATGAGCGCGAGCGCAATCGACGTCGTAATGAAAATCGCAGCCAAGATCGCCGTCGTGCGTGACAACGCATTCGCTGCGCCGCGGCCCGACATCAAGCCGCCGACACCACCGCCTGAGCCGAGTCCAAGGCCCCCGCCCTCCGAACGCTGCAACAAGATCACGCCGATCATCGCCACGCAGACGACGATCTGGATAGTCAACAGCACCGGAAACAAAGCGGCCATGGTCACAGGTTCTCTTCAAAGAGGGCGCGCGAGCCCTTGGAAGTCGCGGGTTTTAGCCGAAGCCCCCGCCCAAGACCATCCCTCGCTTCTGCGGCAAATGGTGGGTAAAGCGCCGTTTTACAACCATGCTCGTCTAGCTTCCGCCACGATGCGGGCGGATATTGCCTGAGGTCAGGATTCGCTCAGGTACCCCTATCTATGCCTCTCGTTGTCCGCCTGTTGCTCGTGTCTCTCGTGATTGCCGCGGCAGCCTGCGAAAGCAAACCGCCGCAAACCGCAACCGCCGTCACGCCAGGCACACCGACAAGCTCTCCGCCATCAGTCTCGCCCGATGCGCCTGCTGCCAAACAGTTCGCCGCTGCCAGCTCTGCGTCTATCGGGACCCCGAAGGTCTTCGGCTCCTACACACGCGGCTGCGTTGCCGGCGCCATCCAACTTCCGCTCGATGGAGCACATTGGCAGGTCGCCAATCCTGCCCGCAACCGCGCGTGGGGCCACCCGGGCCTGATCGCGGTCGTGCAGAGCATCGCCACCAAAGTGGCCCAAGACGGACACAACGGCATTATCATCGGCGACCTCGCGCAGCCCCGTGGCGGCCCGATGCCCACAGGCCACGCCTCGCACCAAGTCGGCCTCGACGCCGACATCTGGCTCCACACCATGCCCGCCGGCAAGCACACGACGCGCGAGCTCGACGCCTACAACGCACCACCGCTCGTCGATTTTGCAACGCTGCGCGTCACCAGCGGCTTTGGCGACGCACAGTATTCGATGCTGAAACACGCCGCACAGTCGCCGGGCGTCGAGCGCATCTTCATCTCCCCACCGATTAAACGCGCGATGTGCGAACGCACCACCAGCGGCGATCGCTCGTGGCTCCGCAAAATACGCCCATGGACCGGCCACGCCGCCCACATGCACGTCCGCCTCGCGTGCCCAGCCGACAGCGAGGACTGCAAGGCGCAGGACGAGCCGCCGGAAGGCGATGGCTGCGGCGCCGAACTGCAATCGTGGTTCGACGATCGGTCTTGGATGAAGCCGAAGCCGGGCACCTACGTGCCCAGCGTGCCGATGACACTCCGGGCGCTCCCTGCCGCCTGCATGAGCGTCCTCACCGACCGCGGTTAGGGCACCGCCAGCTTTACTCCACGCCCATGATCATCCGGCGCTCCTTGGCGTCGTAAGCGGCGCGCGCCGAATCCTCAGGCGCCAGAAGCGAAACCAGAATACCAACCGCGAACCCCAGCGGGATGGTCACGATCGCCGGATTCTTAAGCGGAAAGATCGCGCTCTCCCCGCCCATCAGATCGATCATGATCGTGGGCGAGACCGCAATCAGCGCCAAGCTGGCCAGCGTCCCCGTCACGATCGATGCGACGGCGCCGCCCGTCGTAAAGCCGCGCCAAAAAATTGAAAGTACGAGCGCCGGAAAGTTTCCTGAGGCGGCAACCGCAAACGCAAGCCCCACCATGAACGCCACGTTCTGACCTTTGAATACAATGCCAAGCAGTATCGCGACGATGCCTAGAACGACGGTCGCGCCACGGGCGACCATCAGTTGCTCATCGCGCGGCGCATCACCCTTGCGATAAACCGACACCCAAAGATCATGACTGAGCGCGGCCGCACCGGAAAGCGTCAGCCCCGCGACCACGGCAAGGATCGTCGCAAACGCCACCGCCGCGATGAAGCCCAGAAGTCCCGTGCCACCCAGCACCTCCGCAATCAACGGCGCTGCCATGTTGCCGCCCTTGTCGACCGCCAAGATCGCCTCGCGCCCGACCAGCACCATGGCGCCGAAGCCCAAGATGAATGTCATCAGATAGAACACACCGATGAGGCCGGTCGCCCAAAACACGGACTGCCGCGCGGCCTTCGCATCAGGCACGGTGTAGAAACGCATGAGGATGTGCGGCAGCCCTGCCGTTCCAAACATCAGGGCGAGACCAAGCGAGATCGCGTCCCACGGATTGGCGACTTGCTTGCCCGGCGCCAGCACCTCCTCGCCGTACATCTCCGCAGCCTTCGAAAACAGCAGCGACGGATCGAAAGAAAACTGTGCGAGCGTCAGCACGCAGAGCAACGCCGCCCCGCCAAGCAACAAGACCGCCTTCACGATCTGCACCCACGTCGTGGCGATCATGCCCCCGAACAGCACATAGGCGAGCATCACCACCCCAACGGAAACGACCGCCACCTCGTAGGAGACGCCGAACATCAACTTGATGAGATTGCCCGCCCCCACCATCTGCGCGATGAGGTAGAACGCAACAACGGCCAACGTGCCGATCGCCGCCGCAATGCGCACCGGCGTCTGTTTCAACCGGAAACTCACGACATCGGCGAAGGTGTACTTGCCCAAGTTGCGCAAAGGCTCGGCGATCAAGAACAGCACAACCGGCCAGCCCACGAGCCAACCCGTTGAGTAGATCAAGCCGTCGAACCCCGACAGCGAAACCAGCCCCGCGATCCCCAAAAAGCTCGCCGCACTCATATAATCTCCGGCGAGCGCAAACCCGTTTTGCCGGCCGCTGATTGATCGGCCGGCCGCGAAGTACTCCTCCGTGGTCTTCGTCTTCCGCGCCGCCCAATAGGTAATGCCAAGCGTCGCCGCGATGAACGCGAGGAAGAACAGAATGGCCGTCGTGTTCGGCTCGCCAAGGCTCGTCGCGGGTATCGTCTCGTTCATCCGCGAGCCTTCTCGTTAATAGACTTAAGGCTCGAATCGAAGTGTCGGTTCGCCCACGCGACATAGACCCAAGTCGTGATCCAAGCCCCCACGATCACCACTGCGCCCGCAAGAATACCCACGCTCACGCCGGGAATGATCTGCACCGCAATCGCTTCCTTCGCGAACGCAACAGCAAGGATGAAACCGAAATAGAGCACGAATACAACGGCTGAAAGACCGATCGCGACCCGCCACCGTGCGTGTGCCAAGGCGCGGATATCGTCGCTCATTCGTAACCCTCCAGCCGCTTCGAACTCAGGCACATTGTCGTAGTATCTCGCGTTAGACAACCGTATCGCCGAACGCGCGTGGCCCATGCTAACCATTGAATGCACACCAACGGGAGATAGCGGGTGACCAAACGCATCGTTTGCTTCGGCGAGATACTGCTTCGCCTCGCCCCGCCTGGCCGCGAACTCCTGTTGCAGTCGGCGGACCTGCGCGCGACCTTTGCCGGCGCCGAAGCCAACGTCGCCGTCGCCCTCGCCGCCTTCGGTCACGACGCCCAGATACTTACGGTCGTGCCCGACAACCCGCTCGGCCAAGCCGCCGTTGCCGAACTGCGCCGACATGGCGTCAACACACGCGCGATCAAAACCGGTCAAGGCCGCCTCGGCTTATTTTTCTATACCCCGGGCGCTGTTAGACGCCCGTCGGAGGTCCTCTACGACCGCACCGGTTCCGCCTTCGCAGGCAGCCCCGAACTCTGCGCAACGCCGGCAGCACTCGACGGCGCCGCGTGGTTCCACGTATCGGGTGTCACGCCCGCGCTCAACCGCAACTGCGCCAACGCCGCCATAGCGATGGCGCGTGCTGCACGCGAGCGCGGCATCGGCGTCTCATTCGACGGCAACTACCGTTCGAAGCTGTGGGAGCCATGGCGCACGGAAGCCCCGGCAATCCTACGCCAGCTGTTTGAAACAGCCGACATCATCTTCGGCGACGAGCGCGACATTGCCTTGGTGCTTGGCAAATCGTTCGATAGCATCGACACAGCCGCACCCGCGGCCTTCGCCGCGTTTGCGAACCTGAAGCGCATCGCCTACACCACCCGCGCCCAACACGCGGTAGAGCACATGAACTACGGCGCTCAACTGCGCACACGTAGCGCCGTTCACACGGTCGCGCCGGTCGAGCTTTCCGGCATCGTCGATCGCGTCGGAACCGGCGACGCATTCGCCGCCGGTGTCATTCACGGCCTGCTCACCAACATGGCGGACGAAGAAGCGTTGAAGTTCGGGCATGCCGCCGCGTGCCTGAAGCATTCGATCCTCGGCGACTACTTCCCGCTTGGCGCCGATGCCGTGCACGCAGCGATGAGCACGGCATCGCTCGATGTGAAGCGCTAGCTTGGCTCCGGCTCCTTGAAGTAGGGCACGACCACGCCCTTGAGCTTGATCGTCATGGGATTGCCCTTGCGGTCGCGCGCATTGCCTGCGGCAAGGCGAACCCAGCCTTCGCTGACGCAATACTCTTCGACGTTGGTCTTCTCCGTGCCGTTGAACTTGATGCCCACACCACGCGCGAGAAGCTCCTCGTTGTAGTACGGACTGCCTGGCGTGGCAGAAAGCCGGTCGGGCGGTGTGTCGGTCATGGCAGTCATCCTTAACGTTTCCCGCTCTATAGCCGCACCGGCGTTGACTTTGAAGCACCCCCTCGGGCGTACTGACCACAGGGGACTCAAAATCAGGGGCGCACCAAGGCCGATGCTGGCATCCATGCTCGCCATGTGCGCACGCGCCTGCGTCCGTTTGGCACCGCTCGTCGCACTGGCGGCGGTCGCAGCCGCGGCATTCAGCCTCTACTTCGCCGCCACCCACTTCGCCATCAACACCGACACGACCAAGCTGGTGTCGCCCGAAGTCCCCTGGCGCAAGCAGGAAGCCGCATTCAAAGAGATCTTTCCGCAGCCCGCGAACATGATCCTGATCGTGATCGACGGCACCACGCCCGAGCGCGCGCAGCAGGCGGCAAAGTCGCTGACCGCGGAACTTGAGAAACATCCCAACCTCATCCACGCTCTAAGGCAGCCCGGCGGCGGCCCGTTCTTTGAGCGTAACGGTCTGCTCTATCTGCCGCTCGAACAGACGCAATCGGCGACCGAACAAATCATCGCCGCTCAGCCGTTCTTAGGTGCCCTCGCCGCCGACCCCAGCCTGCGCGGCGTGATGGACTCGCTCTCGACGGCTCTGTTGGGCGTCGAACGCGGCGCGATCACGCTCGACCGGCTTGAGCGCCCAATCGGCGAGTTCGATTCCGCACTGAAGACATACTTCGACGCCAAATCCGCGCATCTCTCCTGGCGCAAGATGATGATGGAGGGCGAGCCTGATCTACGCGAAACCCGCCGCGTCATCGAAGCACTGGTCGCGCTCAACTTCGGGACACTCAAACCCGGCGCGAAACCGACAGCGCTGATCCGCGAAACCGCACGTACGTTGGGCCTCACGCCGGAAAACGGTATCACGCTGCGCCTGACGGGCCCTGTGCCCATCTTCGACGAAGAATTCGCGACCTTGACCGAGAACGCGGTCTTGATCGCTAGCGCCACGGTCGGGGTGATCGTCCTGATGCTCTGGTTCGCACTGCACTCGCTGCGTCTGATCGTCTGTGTCCTCGCCACCATCTTGACCGGCCTCATCATTACCACCGCTCTTGGCCTCCACCTGGTCGGTGCATTCAACATCATGTCGGTCGCCTTCGTCGCTCTCTTCGTGGGCCTGGGCGTCGACTTTGGCATCCAGTTCGGCGTCCGCTACCGCGCCGAGCGTCACGACCGAGGCGACCTCGCCACGGCCATTGTCGAAGCCGCCCGCGCCATCGGCCCTTCGCTGACCTTGGCAGCGCTCGCAGTTGCCGCCGGCTTCTTCGGCTTCCTGCCGACGAGTTACCGGGGCGTCGCCGAACTCGGTCTCATCGCCGGCGCCGGCATGCTGATCACCTACCTCTTGAGCCTGACGCTGCTCCCTGCGCTCATCAAACTGATAGCGCCCGCCGGGGAAGCAAAAGAAGCAGGCTTTGCCTCTCTAGGCTGGCTCGACCACGTTCTCCTGCGCGCGCCCGGCTTCTTCGCGCTGGTGGCCGTCGTTCTTGGTGCGGCCGCCGTCACCCTGCTGCCAAGTCTCGCCTTCGACTTCAACCTCCTCAATTTGCGCTCGCGCAGCGCCGAATCGATCTCGACCCTGCTCGACCTCGCGCACGATCCGGACCGCTCACCCAACGCGATGGACGCCCTCGCCAACACCCGCGAAGACGCGGCAGCGTTGGCCGCGCGGCTCCGCCCGCTCGCGGACGTCGCCAAGGTCGTCACCATCGACGATCTGATCCCAAGGGACCAAGACGCCAAGCTCGCGCTCATTGCCGACGCCAATCTGCTGCTCGACCTCTCGCTCAATCCCGTCATCACCAAACCGGCGCCGACTGACGCTGAGACAGTCTCAGCGATCGCTGCGACCATTGTCGCCTTGCGCAAAGCGGCAGAGACGGCACCCGACAAACCGAAAGCACGCGCCCTCTCGCTCGCCGCCTCCCTCGACCGCCTCGCCGCCGCCGATGAGGCCAAGCGCGCAGAGGTCGCAAAGATAATGACGGCAGGCCTCGACACGCTTCTGGGCAATGTCCGCAGCCTCCTTACCGCCGAGCCCGTAACGCTCGAGACCCTGCCCAAAGACATCGCTCGCGACTTCATCGCGCCGTCGGGCCAAGTGCGCGTCCGCATCTATCCGAAGGGCGACCCGACCGACAACGCCGTTCTCCAGCGCTTCGTCGCCGAAGTGAAGTCGGTCGCGCCGGAAGCAGTCGGCGTACCGCTGTCGCTCTCGGAGTCCGGCCGCACCATCACCGGTGCTTTCACAGATGCCGGAGTCTACTCGTTCCTCGTCATCGCACTGATCCTCGCCGCTGCACTGGGCAATGTCAGAGACGTCCTGCTCGCGCTTATCCCACTTGTCCTTGCCGGCGCCCTGACGCTGGCGACCTGCGTCGCCATCGGGATGAAACTGAACTACGCCAACATCATCGCCTTGCCGTTGTTGTTTGGGATCGGCGTTGCCTTCGACATCTACTTCGTTATGGCTTGGCGGGCCGGCAACCGCGAACTCCTGCGCTCGCCACTCACCAGGGCCGTGATGTTCAGCGCCGGCGCGACCGCCTCGGGCTTTGGCGCACTTTGGTTCTCGAGCCACCCCGGCACTTCCTCGATGGGCGCCCTTCTGATGATCTCGCTGCTCTGGATCCTCGTCGTTGTGCTCTTCGTCCTGCCGCCACTCCTAAAACTCGCCGACAGGCGCTAGTTGCCCTTCATCAGCTTGTCGCTGATCTCATCCAGCTTCTTGACCAACGCCGGCGCACCGCCGCTCGCCACGGTCGACGCGAAATCCGCCCGTCGCGTGGCAAGCTGGCTGACGAACTCGTAGATCACGTCGATGACGCGCCACGAGCCGCCGCTTTCCCGCATGCGATAGACGAGATTCACCGGCTTCTCGCCTACGGGGACAACTTGGGCCTTCACCAGCCGATCCGGCGCGCGGTTCTCGGCCGTCGGCTCAGTCACGAACTTCTGCCCCTTGAACGCATTGAAGTTACGCGCATAGCTCGCAATCGTCATACGCCGGAACGCGGCGATCAGCGATGCCTGTTCTTGGGCGCTCATCTTCGCCCATGGCGGGCCGACAGTGAACTTCGTCATGGTCGCCAGATCGAACAGCCCGTCGACGTCCGCTTCGAGCTTCTTGTATCGCCCCTCGACACCCAGCTTCGGTCCGTCTTTCATGGCCGCGAGCAGCGCGTCATGAAATTTGTCGATCCGCGCCACCGCCGGATCGGCATCGGCGACCGCCACCGCGGACAGAAGAACGCTCACCAAAAGCGCAACAAACACTTTCACCGTCATTCTCGCTCACCTCTGCGGCATTCGCCGCAACACGGGCCCTTCAAGGATAAACCAGCTTCGCCTGCATCTTGCGGATGTTCGCGCCGTGAAAACGTCCGGTGGCGTTCACCGCAGTCATCATCTTCTTCGCGTCAAAATACGTCGTCCCCGCGTACACCGCCAAAAACCCGTACTTCTCGTCCACGCTCGTATAGGCGATGTTCTCCTCGATATCCTCACCGCAATAGAACCGCGTCGAGAACACCTTATGCCGGGGAAAAAGCGCCTGCACCTTCAAGCGCTCCGCCTCCGTCACGCTGCAGCGCGCTACAGTTTTCAGAATAACCGCATAGAAGGGCTCAGACAGATACGCCGCCCGGGCAATTCCATCCGTCGGCTTCTCGAAGCAGAGTTCGTAGGGCTTTGCGGCGTCGCACACGGCAGCAGGATCCGGCCGCACACGCCCGAGCGTATCGGCCGACGCAACGCCCGCCAACGCCAGAGCGACCGCCGCGCTCAACCTTATGGATACTCTAGTCATCGCCAGGCACCTCGCCTGCGATGATAGCAGACGCCTCCGCCTGATGCCGCGCGATCGCGGCCAGAAAAACCCCGGAAAATGCCTTGAGTTTCGCGGCCCCAACCCCATGCACCTCGGCGAATTCGTCAGGGGTCTGCGGTTTTCGCGCCGCCATGTCGATGAGCGACTTGTCAGAGAAGATCACGTAGGCCGCCACGTGGCGCTGCTTGGCGAGCCTGAGCCTGAGTTGTTTCAGCGTATCGAGCAGCGTTGTCTCGGCGTCCGTCAAAACACCAGCGGCAGCGGCAGCTTTCGTCTTCCGCTCCGACCGGCGAGGCTGCACGGCTGGGCGGTGCCGGAACTGCGCTTCGCCGCGCAGCACGGCCCTACCCTGTTCGGCGATTTGAAGTCCACCGTAGCCGGCAATGTCGAGCGTCAAGAAATTCGCAGCAACGAGCTGCCGGATCAGCTGCTGCCATTCCTCTCGCTTCAAGTGCTTTCCCGATCCATACGCGCCAAGCTTGTCGTGCCCCAGACGCTGAACGCGCTCGTTCTGCGCTCCCATCAACACGTCAACGATGTGCACCGCGCCGAAGCGCGAACCCGTCGCGCGGATCGCCTCGATCGCAAGCTTTGCGTCGGCGGTCGCGTCGACGACTTCGCCCGGTGCCAGGCACGCGTCGCAGTTCCCGCAAGGCGCGGCCTTCTCGCCGAAGTAGCCAAGCAAGATCTGCCGCCGGCACGAAGACGCCTCGCAATAGCCGATCAGCGCACCCAGGCGCTGGTGTTCCCGCCGCTTGCGATCCTCGCCCGCGTCTTCCTGATCGATGAACATGCGCCGCATGCGGATGTCCGAGAGTCCGAACAACATGTGCGCCTCGGCCTTTGCGCCGTCGCGGCCCGCGCGTCCGAATTCCTGATAGTACGCCTCGACGCTGCCGGGCAGGTCAGCGTGCACCACAAAGCGCACGTCGGGCTTGTCGATGCCCATGCCGAACGCGATCGTCGCCGCCATCACGAGGCCGGGCTCCGTCATGAAAGCATTCTGGTTCGCTTCCCGCGTGTCCTTATCCATCCCCGCGTGATAGGCGAGCGCCTTGATACCGCTTTCGGTGAGCAGCTCGGCCGCCTCCTCGGTACGTTTGCGCGACAAGCAATAGACGATCCCGCTCTGTCCCCGCCGCGCCTCGACATAAGACAGCACTTGCCGCTTCCACTCCCGCTTCGGTTCCACGGTGAGCGAGATGTTCGGCCGGTCGAACCCGAGCACGAACGTCTCGACATTGTCACCGAACAGTTGCCGCGCGATGTCGGCCCGCGTGAGTTCGTCGGCCGTCGCGGTCAGAGCCGCAATCGGAATATCGGGAAAGATCTCGCCCAATTGTTTCAGCGCTTCATACTCCGGCCGGAACGCGGGGCCCCATTGCGAGATGCAATGCGCCTCGTCGATTGCGATCAGCCGCACATCGAGCTTGGTGAGCGCGCCCAGCATCCGCTCCGTCATCAACCGCTCCGGCGCCATGTAGAGCAGGCGCGTCTTTCCGGCGGCCGCGCGCTGCCAAGCCTCGACGTTCTCCTCGCGCGTCTGGGACGAGTTGATCGCGTCGGCCGCAACGCCGGCGAGCCTCAGCGCCTGCACCTGGTCCGTCATCAAGGCGACCAGCGGCGAGACCACGACGGTAAGCCCGCCCATGACCAGTGCCGGCACCTGAAAGCAGAGTGACTTCCCCGAGCCCGTTGGCATCACGGCAAGCACATTGCGCCCCTTAAGGAGCGCATCGATGACCAGCTCCTGGCCCGGCCGGAACCGGTCGTAGCCGAACACGTCCTTCAGGACCTGCCGCTTCGGCTCAAGCTCGGCGATTGCGGCAAGACTCATCGAAGGCGCCCTCCGGACCGGCGCATCAGGGGGGATACCGGTCGGAATCTGAGCGAACAACCCCATGTACCCTGAACTTAGGTGGAGAAACCGCCAGAAATGCGGGCCAAATCCCGTTTGCCCCTACCCCCGATACCCGTGGGCACCGCATGTACCTCTGGGATCGTAGAAAAGTCAGTTTCTGCAGCGACTCAGTGTAGAACAAAAGACGAACAAGTGCAAGAAGCACTTGGCTTGCAGTACCCCATGCGAAAGACACAATCGCAGCCCAAGCTCGGGCCGCTCCGAAATCGCTTCGAGGTCCAATGCCCATACGCACCTTGGCGCTCATTCTCTTGCTTACGCTCGGCACCGCGTCGGCCGACGACTGGCCGTCGCCACAAACGCGGGAAGTCTTCAGCGCATCGCGCGACCACTTCGTACGGATCGTACCCGGCACCAGTTGGGGCGATCTGCGCGGCTTCCAGGGTGCGAGCCGGGGTGCGTATGCGACCGCCGAGTTCTTTCGGCGCGACAGCGACGGCGGCTACCGCTCGACCGCGCGCACCACACTGCTCAACCCCGTCGCGCCCGTGGAGTTCATGGTCGCGAACGACGGCCGCCTCGTCACGCTCGATAACTGGCACAACAGAGGCTACGGCACCGCCGTCGCCATCTACGGCGCGGATGGCAAGCTGGTGAAAGCTTACACGCTCGCCGACATTTTCAGCGCGGAAGAGATTCAAGCCTTCCCGCACAGCGTCTCATCGATCGACTGGCACGACGGCCCCGCCTACATCAACAAGGACGAGAAGACGTTCTATTTGATGATCAAGAGCGGCGATGACCTCGTCATCGGCCTCGAAAGCGGCAACTTCGCCTACTGCCGCACACGCGGGGCATCGTATCTGTGCCGCGACGGCAATGACGCAAGCCGATGGGGTGCGTACGGCGAGATGGCGCCAACGCGGTAAGTGCCGAATCTCGGAAATCCGCTCTCCGCGGTACAGACTTTACTTCCGCTTTGATGATCCATCGCCGTCAACCCAACCTAATCCTCGTTTGGCTAGCGTGAGGCAGTGTGGCGCTCGCTCGCGAGTAACGCCCGCGCCGCGGCTACCGCCGTCGCAAACGTCGCCTGCAGCAGGTACCCGCCCGTCGGCGCCTCCCAATCGAGCATTTCGCCGACCGCATAGACGTTCGGCATCGCCTTGAGCATCAAGTTTTCGTCGACCGCATCTAGCGCGACGCCACCGGCGGTTGAGATCGCGCGGTCGATCGGCGCTGTGCCGGTGAGCGTGATTGGGGCGCCCTTGATGTGCCGCGCAAGTGTGGGCGCATCCAAACTCAAATCCTTCCCGTGCGTCTCGCGCAGCAAATTCACCGCCACTGGCGCGAGCGCGAGTGTTTTGCGCAAGAAGTTCGCCACCGTTTCGCTTCCGCGCGGCCGCGCAAGCTTTGCCAGCACGTCGGCATGACTCAGATCCGGGCGCAAATCGACCATCAACGTCGCGTGACCCGTGTGGTCGAGCGCACTGCGCAACGCCGACGACAGCGCATAGACCGCGCCGCCTTCGATACCCGCGCGCGTGATGAGCGCCTCACCCCGCACGGTCTCGCCATGGAACGAGAGCGCGATGTTCTTGAGTGGCGTACCTTCGAAGCGGTCGCGAAACGTCTCGCTCCACGCGGCTGTGAAGCCGCAATTGGCGGGCCTAAGCGGCGTGACTGCGACGCCGCGCGCACGCAGGACATCCACCCACGTGCCCGTCGACCCCAACTTCGGCCAGCTGGCGCCGCCGAGCGCAAGGATCGTTGCGTCGGCCGTCACGTGCACGGTCTCGCCGCTCTGCGCAAACAGCAAACGGCCGTGCTCGTCCCAACCATGCCACTCATGCCGCGGCTTGATCACGACGCCTTGGCGTTCAAGCCGCGTCAGCCAAGCGCGCAACAACGGCGATGCCTTCATCGCCTTCGGGAAGACGCGTCCGCTCGTGCCGACGAATGTCGGCTGGCCAAGGCCCTCGGCCCACGCGATGAGCGCGCTCGGCGCGAAGGCCTCTAAGATTGGCTTTAAACGCGGCGCGGCCGCGCCGTAGCGGGCCACGAACCGCTCGAACGGCTCGGAATGTGTGAGGTTCAGCCCGCCGCGTCCGGCGATCAACAGCTTGCGTGCCACCGACGGCATGCGGTCGTACACAGTTACGTCCGCGCCCGCCGCGCTCAGCACCTCTGCCGCCATCAGGCCTCCCGGGCCCGCCCCAATGATGGCGACCTTCATCCGCTACTCTTTGTACCAGACGACCTGCGTGCTCGTCGCCAGAAGTCGCCCGTCTTTGCCCCACAGGTGCGCGATCTGATCGGCGAACCCGTCGGCAAAGAGGTGCGCATCAGCGGTGCAGAGCATCGGGTGCGTGCCTTGGGCGCGCATCGCCTCCTCGTTCCCGTGGAAGAACGTCGTCAGTGTGATCGTGCCGGTCGGCACGAACTTCCCGCGCGCCAAGAACGCGCGGATGATGAACGCGTCGCTCATGCTCGCGAGCGAAAGATAGTCGAGCGGCCGCTCCGGCCGATCCCGCATCCATAACTGCGAGCGCGCGGAGCGGATGTCACCGTCCTCGCGTGGTGTCATGAAGTCCGGTTCACCTTCCGCAAAGCGCATCTCGTACTGGCTTGTCCAACCGCCGGGCTTGAAGCCCGAGAACACCGGCACTTGCTCCGGCGGGAGCATCTTCGGCATCTCCGCGGGATGATGCGACCACACAGCACGCCGATGCCCGCAGACGACGCTCGCCGTCGCCGCAACGGTTTCGCCCTGGCGAAGCTCAACGTTCCAGTGCTGCGTGGACTTGCCGGTGCGCTTCTCCGCAACCGCGATCTCAAAAGTCCCGTCGTTGATCGCCGCGCAGTAATTTACGGTCAGCGCGACCGGCACGCCCTGCCGTCGCGGATCGTCGAGGACCGCGCGCAACAGCACGGCTGCGGTGAAGCCGCCGAAGGTGCCGTTGAAGTTTGAGTAGTATGTGCTCGCTCGCCCCGCGAGCCGATCGGCGCTGAGGCGTTCGAGTGTCGTGTCTTTGTCGAGCGGATGCATGGGCGCGCGAATAAGCACGGATCGCGCGCTCTGTCGATTACTTCGCCTCCGCGAAGACGACGTAACGTAACGGCCCGCGCTCGACCGCGTCGAAAGGATAGCAGGTGACAAGCGCGAGTCGCTGGGTCTTTGCCTTTGTCGCGATGCCCGATGCGCCCGCATGCACGATGGTCGAGCCGGTCATGCGGTAGCGCACTGTCTTGCGCTCCGGCGTTTCGATCACGATCTCGTCGCCAACCTTCAGGTGCTTGATGAAGCTGAAATGCGTATCGCGGTGCCCGCCGATCACGCTTACCCCGGCCGCACCCGGCTTCGGCGACGCCGCCACATGCGCAGGCCCGAACGCCATCGCCTCGCCTCCTGCTTCTTGCAGCACGATCGCGGTCTCGTTCAGCGTTGGAAACGAGATCCGTGCGAGAGGCCACGTATCCGCCCAGCTCCAAGCCTTCGTCGGCTTGCCGGTCGCAAGCGTCGTCTCCCAAGCGCGATCGAGCAACACCTGCGCGAGCACGGCCTTGGCTTGGATAAGCAATGCGTGACCGAGAAAATAGCAGCCGACCAAGATCATCGCCGCCGCGAGGATCTTTGTGGCGTACGCACCCAGTCGATCAAGCTTGAAAGTACGTGAAACGCCAGGCAGGCCAAGCCGCTCTGCCTGCTCGGCGAAGCCTCCTCGCGCGAAGCGCGCAACGCTGGCGCTTCGCGCCGCCGAAGCGCCATACCAGCTGGCGTGCATGGCTTGGCGTGCTTGGCGTTCCAATCTGTCTTCGTCTTCCATCTGCAGTATTTCGGCGGGCGCTAGCATCGTCGTTCTCCCGTTGGTGGTCCCCTCCCCCGCTTGGTAGAGCGAAGGAGGGGTAATGGTGCTCAGGCCTTCTGTTTGCGTGGCGTGAGGAGGAGCATCACGCCCGAGGAGAGGAACAGAAGGCCGATCACCAACTTCAGCACGGTGCCCGCGTCGCCCTGGGGAAGCGCTACGCCGTCGCCGTCCTTCGCGGTCACGGCCTTGTCGGAGCCTGCGAGCTTCTTGAGCAGTTCCTGATCGACCGACGCCTTGATCAGCGGGTTCGACGGGTCTTCACCGAAGACTTTCTCGAAGTTCCAACCGTGCGGCAGGTTCGTCGGCATCTCATGGCTGCTGAGCATTTCCCCGACCGGACGGCTCGGCGTCACGTCGACCGCAACAAGGCTCGTCAACCGCGACACCAGATGATGGTCGAGCGCCACCTTCAGCACCGCCACATCGATGTCGCCCTCGTTCGCGCCTTTGTAGCGCGTCGACTCGATCGACGTGATCTTCGAGCGCGCCCACAACTTCGACACGCCCGAACCTTCGACGGCCGTCGCAAGATCGAGGGTCGTTGCCCACGGCGTCGTGCCCATGCGGCCGGTGATGTTCACCTTGCCCGACTGCGAGCCCGTCACCGCGGTCAGCACCACCGGCTCACCCGCATAGAGATCCGGTATCGGGTTCGGCGAGGTCTCAAGCTTCACGCCGTCGGCCACGCGCAAGTCCGTCATCACGGGCGTTTCGAGCTTGTTGAAGAGCTCGGCCATCCGCGCGACGACTTCCGACTCCGACCCGATATGCGTGAACGTCCCGCGGCCCTGTGCCGCGATGTGCTCCATCAGGTAAGAGTTCGGCGCCGAACCGATGCCGACCGTGAACAGACGCGAACGGCCCAGCGACTTGCCGATTTCCTGCAACACCTGGTCTTCGTTGCCCACGGCGCCGTCGGTCAGGAAGATCACCTGCCGCAAGCGCGAAGCGTCTGTCGGCGTCAGATCGGAAAGCGCGGCCTGGAGTGCAGCGTAAATCTCGGTGCCGCCGTTCGCGTCAAGCCCGCTGACGAAGTTCGCCGCAACCTTCAGGTTCGTCTCGTTTGCCGGAACGGCCGACTTGAAGAGCACGTCGAACGTGTCGTCGAAACGAATGACGTTGAACTTGTCTTCCGGCTTCAGCTTCGTCAGCCCGAGCAGCAACGCTGCCTTCGCCTGCCGCATGGATTCGCCGGCCATCGAGCCGGAATTGTCGATCACGAAGATCGCTTCGCGCGGCTGACGCACCTTCGCGGTGCTTGCCGGGGGAACGATCATCGCGAGGTAGTAGTTGTCCGCCCCGATCGTCTCACGGAACAACGTTGCCTGCGGCATCGCGTTCGCCGCAACTTTCCAGTTCAAGACGAAGTCGCGATCGGCCGGCACGTTTCCGTCGATCGTGACCGTCGCCGACTGCGCATCCGGACGCTCGATCTTCGCCTGATGGAACTGGCTCTCAACCACCGCCAACGATACGCCAGACTTCAACTTCACGCTCAGCGACACCGGATTGATCTTCCCGAATTTCGGGTGGATCACCGGCGGCGTGATCTTGTGCGCGTCTTTCACGACAGTCGGCGTCGCGACGATCACGCTCTCGTCCGTGTAGGCGACCAGAAGCGGTTCGCCGCTCGGCGCGATGTAACGCGGGCCCACGACGAGCGGCACGCGCAGCTGGAACTTGTCGCCGTCGAGCTTGACGGCTTCCTGATATTCGAACTGCACCACGACCGTTTCGCGTGGCCCGATATTCGCGACAGAGTTCGTGAACATGTTCGGCCGCTGCTGTTCGATCAGCGTCGCCTTGTAGCCCTCGGCCGCCGCCTTTTCGTAAATCTGGCGCGCCTCGACGCGCTCCTTGACCTTGCCTTCCAGGAACTTGTCGCCAACCTGCATCTTCAGCGTGTCGACCGCTGCGTTCTGGGGCAGTGGGTAAACGTAGATGCCTTCGACCCATTTGTCGGACGGGTTTTCGAAGCGTTGGGTGATGACGGCCCGCGCAGTCGGCCCGGTGACGGTGATGGAGACATCGGTCTTGAGGCGCGGCGCCTCCAAGAACTTGCCGCCTTCGGTCGTCTTCAGAAGCAGCGCACCGGTGTGCATGTCGTCGGGGGTGACGAGCACGGCCGGTTCCGGCTGAACTTGCGGCGCCGGTTGCGCGAAACTGGCGGGTCCAACCGCGATGGTGGTTAAGGTAGCCGCGCTTGCGATCAAGCTTGCGCGCAACAAAACGCCCGGCGAGCCCCAAGGCCCCCCGCGCGAGAGCAGATACGGTTTCATGGTGAAATCCCTCAAGCTGGCGGGTGGTCCAACTCCCGCCTGCGAAGATGAGAAGTGCGCGCCGATAACGTCGCGATTACGCTGCGATTTTGACGTTGTTGCAGCGATTGCGGCTTATGCGTGGCGCGCTGCGGCACCCATCACTTGCGCTACGCGTTTGTCGTATTTGCGTGAGCCTTCCGGTACGCATCCGGCGTCATGTTCATGAAGCGCTTGAACGTCCGCGAGAAGTGGCTCTGATCGGCAAAACCATAGGCAAGCGCGATGTCCGAGAGCGGCTTCTCCCCCCGCCGCAATTCCTCGCCCGCCCGCGCCACCAGACGCGCGCGGGCATACTCGCCGACCGTCACGCCCACGTGCTGCCGAAACGCCCGCATCAGATGCGCCGGATGCCGGCCCGCAAGCGCCGCAAGTGCGTCGACGTCGGGTTCCAGTGCCCCAGTTCGATCCAATTCCGCCTTCACAACCCCAAGCCATGCCGGTTCGGCTGTGACATTCCCCGGCGGCTCGGCCAGCATCTCCCGGACAGCGGCCTCAATCTCCCCGCGCGCGCCATGCGCCGTGCGTGCGACCGCCTCCGTCATCCGCCCCCGCAGGACCAAGCTTTTGCCCAACTGGGGGAAGTAGGCTGGCAGGATCCGAGGCAGATCGTCGGCTTCGAACTCGAACACGACGCTGCGCGAACCCTCCGCGCCCATCGACGTCGAATGCGTCGTGCCGCGTGGATAGAGCGCGACATCCCCCGCGAGGAGCTCGATCTCCGACCCGCCATCGGCATCGACCATCGACCCGGAAAGCACCCCGATGAGGTGCGCTCGTTCGTGCGTGTGCGCCGGGATCTGGCAGAACGGCGCGTGCTCGAACTCCCACACCCGCAAAGACTCCACGGTTCGCTGCAAAACCGCCCGGCCGTAATACTCGCCAAACCTAATTTTCCAGCATTTCACGCGATGGTGTCCTTGCACGCAATTGTGGTTCTAGATCGCAACCCGCACATCGCCGAGGTTGCCAGCCAGATTATGGCGCATTTCCCGGACCAGCGCGTGCAACGCTACAAGATTTTGTTTTTGGCGCTCTTGGTTATCGCCGTCGCGCGCCCGGCCCAAACTGCGGCCATCGACCTGGCAGGCGGCAAACCTGCCACGATCCCGTTCACCCTGATCGACAACCGCATCTTCGTCCCTGTCTCAATCAACGGCCAGGGGCCCTTCCAGTTCATCTTCGACACCGGCGGCGCCAACATCTTGGACCCGGCCGTCGCGAAGGAACTTGGCCTCAAACTCGATCCCGACGGCGAAGCCTGGGGTGCGGGCGCCAACCGCCAGCAGGCCTGGCGCACGGACGTCAGCAGCGCCGACCTCTTCGGCGTTACGATTCGCGATCACGAATTCCGCGTGATCTCGCTCGAAGCGATCCGCAAGGCCATCGGCTTCCGCCGCCTCGACGGCCTCGTTGGGCGCGAGCTGTTCGAGCGCTTCGTCGTCGAGATCGACTATGGAGGCCAAACGCTGACCTTCAGCGAACCCAAAACCTGGAGCCCGCCGGGCACACTAGGCAAGCCCAGCACGCTCGGCTTCTACGAAGGTATCCCGACGCTTCCCGCCGTCGTGGATGGCCTACAAGGCAACTTCATCATCGACACAGGCGACCGCTCGTCGCTGACGCTGTTCGGCCCGTTCGTGGATCGTCACGACCTCCGCGCAAGACGCACCAAGAAAGTACAAGCCGTGACGGGTTGGGGCGTTGGCGGCCCGATCCCCGCCGACGTCGTCCGCGCGCAAACCTTTGCCTTCGCCGGGTACGACCTCACCGGCATCGTCACCCGCATGCCGCTGCTCAAGACCGGCGGCTTTGCAAGCGCCGACGTCGCCGGCAGCATCGGCACCGGCGTGCTCAAGCGCTTCCGCGCAACCTTTGATTACGCTCGCAAGCACCTGTATCTGACGCCCGGTGCAAACTACGCCGTCCCCGATCCAGCCGACCGCAGCGGTCTCTGGCTGTCGCTGGACGCGGCGGGGATTAAAGTGATGTCCGTCGTTGCGGGCAGCCCTGCGGCGGAGAGCGGCCTGCGCGTAGACGACATCGTCACCGCGGTAGACGGCAAGCCTGCAGCGCAACTTTTCCTGGTCGACTTGCGCGAACGACTGAAGACGGCCCCGCCGGGCACACAAGTGCGCCTCACGGTGAAAGCGGCAGCAAACATGCGCGACGTGACGATCACGTTGCGAGATCTGATTTGAGGGTAAAAGTCATGCGTACGCTATTGAAGCACGTCCTGCTGCTCGCACTGATGCTGACCGCATCGGCTACCGCACAAGCTGTCGACCTGCCCCGCCGCCCAGCGTTCGGCATCGCAATGTCCAACAACATGCCGCCGGACGTCCGCGCCGCGCAAAAACTCGGACCCAACGAAGGCGTCCTGATCGTCGCCGTTCAACCGGGCCTTTCCGGCGCCAACGCGGGCCTCAACAAAGGCGACATCGTCGTTGCTTTGGATGGGAAGCCGATGTCGTCCTCAGCCGAGGTCATCGCCTTCCTCCGCACCAAGCGCCCGGGCGACGAACTCAAGATCGACTACGTCCGCAACGCCGCGCGCGCCACGACAACCGCAACGCTCGTCCCCACGCCGCTCGAAACCTCTGCCGACATTGACGTGATCTACGACGCCGTCGCCTCGGGCAGCAGCATCCGCCGCACCGTCATCACCAAGCCGAAAGGCGGCGGGCGGCACCCTGCCGTTCTGCTTGTCGGCGGCATCGGCTGCTACCCGATCGACAACCCGGGAAGCGAGAACGAAGGTTACCGCCCGCTCATCACCTCACTCACGCGCCAGGGCTTCGTCACCATCCGCGTCGAGAAAAGCGGCATCGGCGACAGCACCGGCACGCCCTGCAGCGACGTCAACTTGGATACCGAAGTCGAAGGCTACACAGCAGGCCTGCGCGCTCTGAAAAAGCTCTCCTACGTCGATGCCAAGCGCACGTTCATCGTCGGCCACAGCATAGGCGGCGTCGTGGGCCCGCTCGTTGCCGCGCAAGAACCGGTGCGCGGCCTCTTCGTTCTCGAGACCGTAGGCCTCACCTGGTACGAATACGAACTCATCAACACCCGCCGGCAGCTCAAGCTCGGCGGAGCGCAACCGGCCGAAATCGGCGCGGCGATGCTCGTGAAGCAATGGTGCTCGCACCGCATGCTGATCGATCGCGCCCCGCGCGCCGAGATCTTGAAGGCGAAACCGGAATGCGCGGAGTTCATGAGCTATCCGGCTTCGGACGCCTACCTCCAGCAAATCGCCGCGCAGAACAACGCCGGCCTTTGGGCGGCCCTCAAAGGGGTCGACGTGGCCGTCCTTTATGGCGCGGCCGACTTCGTCACGGGCGTCGAGGAAAGCAAGGCGCTGGTCGACGCGGCGAACGCTGCTCGCGCGGGTTCGGCCATCTACATCGAAATCCCGGACATGGACCACTTTCTGCTGCAGTCGCCTGATCAGGCTACGGCTTTCCGGCGCCTCCAATCCGGCGGCCAAGCCCCGTTCCACCCCAAACTCGGGCAGATCATCGGCGACTGGCTGAAAAGCAAATCAAACTAGCACTGTGGCAGTCCGGAACTTGATCTTGGGCTTCGGACTGCCTAACTTTCCCGCGTCGCAACCACCAGCCAGGGAGAAGCATATGACCATTGCCGTTGTTTCACCGCGGGCTGGCCGCGCCTTGGCGCTCGTCTAAGCGACACCATCAACGTCCAGCTCTGCCTCGTCTCGCGCCCGCTTGGGCGTGAGCGCTTGCATTCACGCGGCGGCCGCCGCCGCAAAAGCTGGACGACATTGCAGTGACAAACTCAGAACAACTGACTCTAAGGGACTACGGCTGGAACACGCACTTTCAGGCGCAACTTTCGGCCGACGAACTGTCGACAACAATCCCCGTGCGCGTCCTCGCCGTGCACCGCGACGCCCTTGAAGTCGCGGGACACGCGTACGCCGGCCGCGTGGCGCCCCTCGACGCCGACGACGATGAAGCGGTCGCCACCGTCGGCGACTGGTTGTTGCTCGACGAAGGCACGCGCCGCCCTGTCCGTGTCTTGACGCGCCGAAGCGTTTTCAAGCGCAAGAGCGCCGGCACTGGGCGCCGGATACAGCTGATCGCCGCGAACGTCGATACGCTGTTCCTCGTGACCTCTGCGAACCAGGACTTCAATATCGCACGCCTGGAGCGCTATCTGGCGCTTGCCGCCGAAGCGGAAGCGACGCCGATCGTCGTGATCACCAAGGCTGACCTCGCGTCGGACGTATCCGACTACGTCGACGAGGCGCGAAAGCTCATGGCGGGCTTGGTGGTCGAAGCCTTCGACGCGCGCAGCGCGGTGGCGATCAAGAGTCTGAAGCCGTGGTTCGCACCGGGTCAAACACTCGCGCTTGTCGGTTCCTCCGGCGTCGGAAAGTCCACAATCGTGAATACGCTCGCGGGCGACGAACTGCAGGAGACACGCGGGATACGCGAAGACGACGCCCGCGGCCGGCACACCACCACGGGACGCTCGCTTCATCGTCTGGCGAACGGCGCTTGGCTGATGGACACTCCCGGCATGCGCGAGTTGCAGATCGTGGATGTCGCGGGCGGCCTCGGTGAAGTCTTCGCCGACATCGCTGAGATTGCGGCTTCCTGTCGATTCAGCGACTGCACCCATGAGAACGAGCCGGGTTGTGCGATACAGGCTGCCATCGAGAGCGGCCAACTCGACGCGGACCGTCTCAAACGCTACGCGAAGCTCCAGCGCGAAGAAGCCCGAAACTCCGAGAACATCGCGCACGCGCATGCCCGCAGCCAACGGTTCGGCCGGATGCAAAAGCGAAAGTACGCCGAGAAGCTCAAATACCGGGGCTGGTGACACCTTGCGTACGCCACCGCCCTCGCTCAGGATGCTCCATCACGATGGAGCGCGCTTTGAGAATTGCTGCCGCACTGCTTGCCCTTGCACTCGCCGCGTGCACGGACAAACCGTTCATGGGCACCTGGACGATAGGACGCGCCGATCCCGCGCCGTGGGTCGAAGCCGGCTTTGTCCCGGACGAGGCGGCGACCGCGCTCTATGTCGGTCAAACGGTCACATTCGCGCCGGACCAAATCGAAGCGCCTGGCCTGTTGGCCTGCACGAATCCGAATTACGCCTTTGTCGACGTTCCGGCCGCCGGTCTCTTCCAAGGCGGCCTCGGCGATGACGCGGCGACGGCCGTTACGCGCGCAAAGACGCTCGGCTTCGGTGCCAACGTGGCGACGATCAAGACCGCGTGCGAACACGACATCGCCTTTCACATGCGCGACGCGGACCACGCGGCCTTCGCTCTCGACAACATGATCTACTGGCTTAAGCGGTTCCGTTGACGGCCTACTTCTCCGGCGCGGGTCCATCCGTCAGCGCGCGCTGCAGATAGGCGCCGACCCGCTCCGCCACGTTCTTGCGGATGTCCATGTGGAACAGCGGATAGTCGAGCCCGTGATAATTCTCGCCGATCGCAAGTTGCCCCAGCGGGTTGTCCGACTGGTCCGAAGCCCACAAGATCCCGCCTTTGCATTCGGCCGCGGTTAGCTTCGGCAGCGGCGCACCCAAGGGCTCGAACACAACGCCCTGTGGTGCATCATCGCCCCACAGCTTCGCGGAGAACTTCCCGCTTGGCGGCACGCCTCCCTGATGAAGCTCGGCTGGCGCGCGCCCGCCATCCCGCCGCCAATTTAGCGGGTTCACGCAAACCAGGTCGCTCATCTCCGGCGGCACCGTCGCACCATCGACCAACGTCGCCCAATGAACGATGCAGCCGGTCTCCGTCGGACCGTCGCACACCTTGACCGACTTCAGAGCGTTGACGTCCGCGTTCTTGACCTGCCCGCCGATGATGTAGGCAGCGATCATGCTTGGTTGAAGGCTGGTCCCGTCGATCTTGTCCTGAATTAAGCGCAGCGCATGCCACGTGCCCTGACTGTGGCTCGCGATGATGAACGGGCGCCCCTTGTTTTCGTTCGCGATGTAATGCTCAAACGCACGCAAGACGTCGGCATAGGCGAAATCCATCGTCTTCTGCGCGATATCGTCCGACGCCGACCACCATCGAAATATCGAAGCCTCCCGGTACCGCGGCGCGTAAACATTGCAACAGCCGTTATAGGCGCTCGCCTGGTTCGCCAGCATCCATTGCGTGTTCTCCTCCGTCCGGCTGTTCGGATTCAGCGGCGAATTCCAATCGGTCCCATTCAGATACCCTGTCGGGTGAATAAAGAAGACATCGACCGCACGCCGGCCCTCCGGTTGAGCAACTCCCTGCGGCACGAACGCAGCGGGGCTCTCCCGCCCCGGCCGCGCTGCCCACGACGAGGCTTGCGCGTAGTCCGGCGCCGGCGCTTTGCGCGCGAGATCCCACCCATGCGTCGGACCCCATAGCCAGCCGATCACTGTCAACGTGTTCCCGCTGAACACGATGGCCGCCCCAACCACGCCCAAGAGCAGCACGACCAGAAGCAGGTACTTGAGAAGACGAAGCAAGGGACACCTCCGGCGCATCGGTTCGCGCGCGCTCCGATCAAACAGTCAACAACCGCTCCGCGCCAGGGCCGATCCGTCGCAGGACCCCAATTGCCGTGGGTCCCGCCTCTCGGCTAGCCTGCAAGCGACCGCCATCCCAGAGGAATCTCCATGAACGCCGTCGTGAACAATCCGATCGTCCAACGCATCCTCACCAGCCGCTTCCTTCGCGGCCTGGCCATAGGCGTCGGCGCAACCGCGTTCGTCCTGATCGGCTTCGCCTACCTGTTCCGCGGCGTTCTGCCGATGCTGCTCGGTGCGCCCGCGCCGAGCATCCCGAAGGATGTTGTCGCCGAGGCAACGACGTCCACCAAAGAGGTCCGGGAGAAAATGCTGAAGGACCTGCCCTTCTCGAACACGCAGGACTTCGACTTCGCAGCCCGCGGTTTCATCGCCACGCGCGAAAATCCGAAGATCACAGATGAAGCAGGCAAGCTCGTCTACGATCTCGCGTCTTACGACTTTCTCAAGAGCGATGCGCCGGAAAGCGCCAACCCGAGCCTCTGGCGCCAAGCACAACTTCTTACGAAGCACGGCCTCTACAAGGTCGCCGAACACATCTATCAAGTGCGCGGCTTCGATGTCTCGACCGTGTCCTTCATTGTCACCGACACGGGCTACATCGTCGTTGACCCCCTAACTACCGTCGAAGTCGCCAAAGCCGCACTCGACCTCGTCAAGAAGCACGTCGGCGATAAGCCCGTCATCGCGGTCGTCTACTCGCACAGCCATGCCGACCATTTCGGCGGCGTGGGCGGCGTAACAACCGAGGAACACGTGAAAGCCGGGCGCGTGAAAATCATCGCCCCCGAAGGCTTCATGGAACACTCGATCTCCGAAAACGTGATTGCCGGCCCCGCCATGACGCGCCGCGCCCGCTTCCAATTCGGCACCACCCTGCCCCGTGGCATCGAAGGCGAAATGACCTCAGGGCTCGGCCCAGGGGTTTCCAACGGGTCGATCTCCCTGATCGCGCCGACGGACATCATAGCCAAGACCGGCACGGAAATGACGATCGGCGGCGTCAAACTGGTGTTCCAGGTCACGCCGGGCACCGAAGCGCCGGCCGAGATGAACTTCCATCTGCCGCAAATGCGCGCGTTGTTCATGGCGGAGAACGCGAACGCCACCATGCACAATCTTCTGCCCGCGCGCGGCGCGTTGGTCCGCAACGCGAAAGACTGGGCCGACTACCTGACGCAGTCACTGCGTCTCTACGCCGATCAGAGCGACGTGATGTTTGCGGCCCATGGCATCCCGCGCTTCGGCACGGAAGTCGTCAAAGACTTCCTGACCAAACACCGCGACGCCTACAAATATCTGCATGACCAAACCGTGCGTCTGATGAACAACGGTCTGACGGGTGTCGAGATTGCCGAGCAGCTTCAGCTTCCCGATGTTCTCGCGCGCGAGTGGTACAATCGCGGTTACTACGGCACGATGAGCCACAATTCCAAAGCCGTCTACCAGCGCTATATGGGCTGGTATGACGCGAACCCCACCTCGCTGCACGCGCTTCCGCCGGTCGCGGCCGGCACCCACTACATCGAAGCGATGGGCGGCGCCGATGCGGTCATTGCGAAAGCTGAAACGGCCATAAAAGCCGGCGAATACCGCTGGGCGGCCATGCTGCTCAACCACGTCGTCTTTGCCGATGGCGCAAACGCGAAGGCGAAGAACATGCTCGCCGATGTTTACACCCAACTCGGCTATCGCGCCGAAGCCGGCACCTGGCGCAACATCTATCTAACGGGCGCACAGGAACTTCGACACGGTGTCGTCGATGCGGGAATTCAGCGCTTTAGCGCGGCGCTGGTCCGGGCCACACCCACGACGATGATGCTCGACTTCGCGGCCGTCCGCTTCAACGCCGAACGCGCCGTCGGCAAAGCCTTCAAGATCAACCTCGTCCTGTCCGACGTAAACGAGAAGCATCTGATCACCGTCGCCAACGGCGTGATGATCCACGAAGAGGGCATCGCCGACGACAAGGCCGATGCGACGGCGACGATGAAGCGCTCCGACCTCTTGGAGACCCTGCTCGCGGGCGTACCCCTTGCGGTCAAAACCACGACGGGCGCGATCAAGGTGACCGGCACCACGACCAACGCTTACGCCGATCTCGTCGCGCTGATCGACCCGGTACAACCGAACTTCAATATCGTGACGCCGTAGCATGGTGACAGTCGCGGCGTTTCGAAAGCTTGCCATGGCCGTCGATGGCGCCGTCGAAGCACCGCACTTCGACCTCACGTCGTTCCGGCTCAACGGCAAGATATTTGCCACGCTCTCGGAAAAGGAGGCGCGCGCGATGATCAAGCTCACGCCGGAGCAACAGGAGATGCTGACCGCCGCCGAACCCGGCGTCTTTCAACGAATCCCCAATGCGTGGGGCGACAAGGGCGCAACCTGGATGCACCTAAAGCAAGCTGACGCGAAAACGGCACAAAGCGCGCTTCAGCTTGGCGTCGGCAATCTTGCGAAACCGAAGCGCACGAGAAAACCTTTGTGACGATGACCAAGAGCGTCGAATGACAGTTCACATTTTGGCGACCGGATTCTCCGTGTTCCCTGGCGCGCCTGAAAACCCCACCGCTTGGGCCATGGCCGAGCTTGCCCGCATCGGATGGCAGCCGCACGGCGCCCGCCTGTCGATGCGCACCATGCCGGTGCGCTTCGATCTGTGGGAACGCGACTACGCCCCTCTCGTAACGGCGCTCAACCCCGACGCCGTCATTGCCTTCGGCCTCAGCGCCAAGGCAAAGGGCGTCACGCTTGAATCGACCGCCCGCAACGCGGTCGCGACGGATCGGCCCGATCATACCGGCGCCTGTGCCCAAGGCGTTTGCGTCGTCGATGATGGAACGCCCGCCGTCCCCAGTGCCCTCCCACTCATCGAAATTGAGCGCACCCTGCACGAAGGCGGCATACCCGTTAGCCATTCCGACGACGCCGGAGACTATGTCTGCAACCTTGTTTTTTACCGTCTGATGACGCTCGCTCGCACAGGCGGTCCGAAAATCGCGGGTTTCATCCACGTCCCCTATCTGGACACGCAGGTGGCGCGCCTCGCCGCCGCCGGGCATAGTGTCCCGCACGCCTCCACCTTGACCGAGGCCCAACTGCTGTCTGCCGTAAAGATCACCGTGAACGCCTGCGCAAGCGCTCTCCACCAAAGCTCAAGGATCGTCGCATGAAACGTACTGTCGCCATCGGCCTCACCCTGGCCTTCACGGCCACCGCACAAGCCGCAGACCTCAAAGTGCCGGTGACGGTGCAGCTCCCGCAGCTTCAGTCACTGGTCTCACCTTGTTCCGATCCGGCGGCCGACCGCTTCCTCGAGCTCGACCTCATGCAACGCCCGCCCGCAGGCGCAACGCGCGTCCCACGCATTGGCGGCTGGGTCACCCCCGACGGCATCTTTCACTGGCCGTTCGTCATGCGCGTTCGCAACCTTGGCGATCAACCGTTCATCGGCCAAGCAGGACTGCAATCCGTCGTCGTAACCGAAGATGACCGTCTCTCCGGCGCCAAAGGAAAGGTCGTCTCCAACACCCCGTTCGCTCAAATCGCGGCTCACAGTGGTGTTGCAGCGCGTTTTCTGTTCTCAGCCCCGGCGGCCGACGTCGAGAAGGGCAAGTTTCACCGGGTCTATACGTTGAAGCTGGACTACAAGAAAATCGACGTAGCGCTCACCGGTGGCCGCACCGGCGACTGCAACCTGACCAACAACACCTTCACCGTCGAATTCAACGGCAAGACGAAGACCTGGATCACGGTGAAGTGACGATCAGCTGAGCGTCCCCAATGCCGACACAAGTTCGTCTGGCTGTTCCAGCGTAACGAGGTGTCCTGCTTTCGGGATAATCGTCAGCTGCGCACCCTTGATCGCCTTCTTGAACGCCTCGCCGTAAGCTGGCGGGATCAGCTTGTCGCTTGCGCCCCAGATCAACAGCGTCTTGGCGCTGATGCGATAGAGCCTTTCTGCAAGACCACGCTCGGGGATCGGGAACAAAATCTTTCCCGCCGTACCCATCTGGCGGGCATTCATGACCAAGAAGGCCTTTAGCCACTCGGGATCGTTCAGCGCAACGCCCGCGGTCATCAGCTTCGTGCCCATCTCCACATCGTGAAAGAGATAGGGCGGCATTTCGTAAGGCAGCATCGCAAACAGATCGGGGATCGGGTGGGCTTCAAGCCACAACCCCGCTGACGCGATCAGCGCCAACCGAGAAAAATCGTTCGGCGCGAGAGCTGCCATCTCCGCGGCGATCATCCCGCCCATCGAATGCCCGACAAGTATCGGGTCCTGGACGCCCAGGGCCGCCACGACGTCGAGCGAATGCAGCGTGAAGTCCAACATGTCGCGAAGCGCCGGCGTCTCCTGGCTATCGCCGTAGCCTGGCAGCAGCGGCGCATAGACGTGGTACTTGGCCGCGAGTTTGTGGAGGATTGGTTCGCCCGGCAGAATGCCGCCGGCACCGTGCAGAAACACGAGCGGCGCGCCGCTGCCCCCTTCGTAGTAGCGAACCGGCACGCGATGCGTTTGGATGGTCCTGAGCTCCATCGCTACCTCCCTCACGCGCGCGCCAAACGAACGGCATCGGCGTCCGAAGGCAAGCGGCCGGCGCTCACTTGCCCCTTCATCGGCTTACACCAGAACCGATCATCGCCGTCGCACTCCGGAAACACGTTTCGAAGTTTCGGCATCACTTTCTCGGCGAATAGCTTCGTCGAGTACATCGCCTTCTCGCGCGGCATATCGCCGATGTGCATCAGGCAAAAGACGTTCCCGACGCGAAGCCCCTTGATCATTTCCTCCATACGCTGACGCACGGTCTCGGGACTCCCGGCGATGACATGCCCGCCTTCGGTCAAGTCCTTCCACGTCAAGCTCGAGTACCCGTCGATCGGTGGCGCGTACTGCGAGAGGGCACCGGTCTGGATCGTCTTGATCGTGCGATAGCCCGGTGCATCCGCAAAGCCCGGATAGACGTGCAGACAGCGGTTGTAGAAATAGCTGACATGCTTCGCGTAGAGCCGCTCGGCCTCCGCGTCCGTGTCGGCGACGCAGATCGTCTGCGCAAATCCCGCGCGATAAGGCGACGAGTCGGCCGCATTCCGCTGCGCGAGGCGATCCCAGTAGCCCTGCAGCAGCGCCTTACCGCGAATGTAGCCGGAGAAACTCAAATACGAATACGAGTACGTATTGTCGATGCAGAAGTCGTAGGTCTCAACCGACCCGCCACCCGGAATATGGATCGGCGGGTTTGGCTTCTGAACGGGCCGCGGCCAGATATTGACATGGCGCAGTTTGCTGTAGCGCCCGTTCCACGCGAACGGATCGGGTTCGCGCCAGGCCTTGATGATGAGATCGTGCGCCTCTTGATACTTCTCGCGTGTCAGCGCCGGAATCTGCCCGTAGCAGTAGTTCGTATCCATCGACGTGCCGACCGGAAAACCCGCGACAAGCCTGCCACCCGATATGCAGTCGAGCATCGCGAACTCTTCCGCGACCCGTACCGGCGGATTGTAGAGCGCGATCGAGTTGCCGAGCACGACGAGCGCCACATCCTTCGTCCGGCGTGCGAGCCCCGCCGCAATGATGTTCGGCGACGGCATGATGCCGTATCCGTTCTGGTGGTGCTCGTTGACCCCGATTCCGTCGAACCCAAGCGTGCCCGCATACTCGAGCAAGTCCATGTAGGTATTGTAGACCTCATGGCTTTTCTCGGCGTCGAACAGGCGCGAATCTATATCCACCCAGACCGACCGATGCTTCTCGCGAAAGTCATCCGGCAAATGCGGCCACGGCATCAGGTTGAACCAGGTGAACTTCATCGCGTTCCTCCCAGGCTTCGTGGCCCGTATGGTGATGACGTCTAGTTGATCTTGTATCGCACCGGCATCTTCTTCGGGCCGTTGACGAAATTGGCCGCCGAGAGCCTAGGTTCGCCGTCGAACTCGATCGACTGAAGGCGCGGGATCAGCTCATCGAACAACGCACGCATCTCCATCTTGGCGAGATGTTGGCCGATGCAAACATGGGCGCCAAAGCCGAAGGAGAGCAGCTTGTTGGGGCTGCGGTCGACTTTGAAGCTGAACGGCTCGTCGAACACTTCCTCGTCCCGGTTGCCGGACGGGTAAAGCAGCATCAGCCAATCGTCTTTCTTGATCGTCTGGCCGCGCAGTTCGTAATCCTGAGTCGCGGAACGCATGAAGTGGCGCACCGGCGTGGTCCACCGGATCGCTTCGTCGACGAAGCTCGGCATCAGCGCTGGATTGTCCTTCAGTTTCTTGAACTCGGCCGGGTTATCGATCAGGGCCCACAAGCCGCCTGCAGTCGAGGCACTGGTCGTGTCGTGCCCGGCCGCAGCAAGAATGACGTAGTAGGACATGGCGTTGAACGGATCGAGCGGTTGCCCGTCGATCTTGCCATTCGCGATCACACTGGCCACATCGTCGCGCGGATTGGCGCGGCGGTCTTCGGTGATGGCATTGAAGTACTGGAAGAAGTCCATGACGACGCCTTGCAGCGACGCGACGGCCTCATCGCTCATGAGCGCGCCGAAGCCGCCGGGCGTTCCGCCCTGACGGCCAAGTTCGGGATCGGTAGCGCCGAATAGTTCTTGCGTCAGCTTCAGCATGCGCGGCTCGTCGGCCTCCGGCACGCCAAGAATGTCCATGATCACGCGCAGCGGATACCAAACGGCGACATCGCCGACGAAGTCGCAACTACCGCCCTTGTCGGCCATACGGTCGACGTAAATCTTGGCAAGCTGCCGCAGGCGCGGCTCAAGCTTGCGCAAGTTCTGCGGCAAGAACCACGACTGCGTCAGCATGCGGTATTTGATATGATCGGGCGGATCCATCTGGACGAGCGACTTCACGAGGTGCGGCGAGCCGGTGATTTTCATCACTTGCTCGGTCGCGGCCTTCGTCGTGAACGTCGTGGACTTGGCGCCATTCAAAAACAGCGCGTTCTGCTTGCTGATGTCGAGAATGTCGGCATGCTTCGATACCGCCCAGAACGGCTCGCATCCCTCAACTTCGGCGACCGCGAGCGGATAGTCCGCGCGCAGCTTGGTATAGGCGCCATGGATGCGAGCCGAATCCGCATGAGCGAGTGGATCGACAATCGCCACGGCAAGGTCGGTCGGGAGGTGCGGGGCCGCCATCGATCAGCGACCCGTCGGCAGCTTGTTGTACGGGATGTCCTTGTCGACACGAATATCCGCCGGCAAGCCAAGCACGCGCTCCGCGATGATGTTCTTCAGGATCTCGTCCGTGCCGCCGGCGATGCGCAGGCCCGGCGCCCACATGAACGACTGCTGGAACGCGCCCATGAGCGGCGAGTCTTCGCCAACCATCACACCACCCATGTCCTCAAGGTCCATGGCAAACGACGACAGGTCCTGCATCTTGGGCGCCACAACGATCTTCGCGATCGACGCTTCCGGCCCCGGCACCCGGCCTTGGCTGAGCGCCGTCAACGTGCGGTAGGTCGTGTACTTCAATCCCTGACCGCGCACGTACCACTCCGCGATCTTCTCGCGAACCGACGCATTCTTGATCGCCTGACCGTCCTCAAGCTCCGTTTCGCGCGCTAAGCCGATCAGTTCCTTGATGTCGGGACCGCTGCCGCCCTGCCCACCGCCGACCGCCAAGCGCTCGTGCATCAGCGTCGTCAGCGCCACCGACCAGCCGTCGCCCACGTTGCCGAGACGTTGGCTGTCGGGAATGCGCACATTGTTGAAGAACACTTCGTTGAAGTTCGCCCCGCCCGACATCTGCTTGATCGGGCGCACTTCAACGCCCGGCGACTTCATCGAGAGATAGAACATCGTCAAACCCTTGTGCTTCGGCACATTCGGGTCGGTGCGGGTGAGCAGGATGCCATAGTCCGAATAGTGGGCGCCGGAGGTCCAGACTTTCTGGCCGTTGATCACCCAGTCATCGCCGTCCTTCTCCGCGCGGGTCTTCAAACCGGCCACGTCCGAGCCAGCCGACGGTTCCGAGAACAACTGACACCAGATTTCCTCACCACGCAGCGCCGGCTTCACATAACGCGACGCAACGTCCTTTGAGGCATAGTGCGTCACGGTCGGTATGCACATGCCAAGGCCGATCTCGAAGAAGCCCGAGGGCACGTCGAACTTGGCTTCTTCTTGGCCATAGATCACCTGCTGCATCGGCGTGCCGCCAAGCCCGCCGTTCTCCTTCGGCCAGGTGATGCGCGCATAGCCCTTCTCGGCCTTCTTCGCCTGCCAGGCCTTCGCAATCTTCAGTGACTCTTGTTCGTTGCGCTGAAAGCGCGGGTTCTCGGCGGAGAATCCGAGCGCCGACTTCGGCTTCGCGTTCGCTTCGAGCCAGGCGCGCACTTCCGAGCGGAAGGCGGCTTCTTGCGGGGTATCGTTGAAATCCATGGGATCTGTCTTTCGATGTGAATGGCTGTTTAAGCGACGTTCTTCTTCTCAAGGTGCGTGACCAACCGGTCCTTCCACACCCGAGACGCACCAAGCGCGAGGCTCAGCGTCTTCGAACGCCGGTAATAGAGGTGGCAGTCGAGCTCCCACGTGAAGCCCATGCCGCCATGCGTTTGAATGTTCTCCTTCGACGCGTTGTGGAACGCATCCGTCGCACTGATCCGCGCGCCCGCCGCCGCTTCCGGCAGATCGGCTGCATTGGTCGACAACGCCCAAGCGCCGAAATACGCGTTTGAGCGTGCAAGTTCGTTCAGCACGTACATGTCGGCGAGCTTGTGCTTGATAGCCTGGAACGATGCGATCGTGCGCCCGAACGCATAGCGGTTCAGCGCGTAGTCCTTCGCCATGACGAGGCAAGCATCCGCGCCGCCCACCTGCTCGAACGCCATCAGGATCGCCGCACGATCGAGAACACGCTTGGCAAGCTCCCAGCCGTCGCCGGCTGCACCAAGTTGTTCGGCTGCCGCACCTTTGAACGTAAGCTCCGCCTGGCTGCGCGACGGATCGACCGTCTTCACCGCCCGGCGCGATACGCCCGCACCCTTTAGATCCACGATGGCGAGCGACAACGAGCGCTCGCCCGCACCATCGGCACTGCGCGCCAGCACGATCGCGAAGTCCGCAACGTCGCCGTCCGGAACAGGTGCCTTCGTGCCATCAAGCTTGCCGCCCTTGAACGTCGCCTTCACCGTCTTCGGGCTCGGCGGCTGCGGGCCCTCCGCGATCGCAAACGTCCCGATCAACTCACCGGCGGCAAGCTTCGGCAGGTACTTTTTTTTCTGCGCGTCGCTACCGGCAATCAGCAGCGCCTCGGTCGCCAGATAGACCGACGACGAAAATGGAACCGGCGCTACCGCCCTGCCCAACTCCTCCGCAACCACGCAGAGTTCGAGATGACCCAGGCCCAATCCGCCGAACTCTTCCGGGATCGCCGTGCCGAGCCAGCCCATCTCGGCGATCTGCTTCCACAGCGCCTTGTCGTAGGGCTCATCGCTTTCGAGGATCCTGCGCACGACTTTCGTCGAGCACTTTTCGGTCAGGAACTTGCGTGCCTGATCCTTCAGCATTTTTTGGTCGTCGGAGAAATCGAAGTTCATGCGCGGGCCCTCAAAGTTGAAACCTTGGGGCGGCGCTGGCGCTATTCGTCGTCTGCGCCGCCGAGATTGCGCTTCAGCTTCTCAAGCCGCGCAATCAACTCTTTCACCTCACTCTGTCGCATACCTTGTAGGGCGCGCGCAAACAGAGCCTTCGCAGCTGCGGCGAGCTGCGGGAATGCCTTCTCGATTTTTGCCGTAGCGTAAACCCGCCGCGCACGACGATCATGCGGATCTGACTTGCGGACAATCCACCCGCCTTGCTCAAGCCGGTCGAGCGACTTGCCCAGCGGGGCCTTCTCGATCTCGGTCAGTTCGGCGAGTTCCGTCTGCGTCAACGGCTCTGACGACCGCTCGATCGTAACAAGCACCCGCCACTGCGACCGCGTGAGCCCAAGCCCCTCGATCCGGCTCTCGAAGTCCTTACCCAGCAACCGGTGAATATCGTGGAACAACCAGCCGAGCGTCCGCTCGACCTCCATCTCCGCCCGCAACTTTTCATTTTCCATATTGCGCACGGGTTTTTGACCGGCGGCTTTCCGCGCCGACTTGCTCCGTTCTGCTGGCGAAAATGTCTCACTCAAAGACGGGTTACCTGCTGTTCACGAATTGGTATCGTAGCATATAGTAATCTCGTATACTAATTCCTGACGTCAATAGGTATCTTCGCGCTATGTCCGCACACCGGCTTCTTGCCGCCGCCGCTATTGCCACGCTTGCCTTGGGCCTCGCAGCCTGCGGAAAGCCTGCGCAGTCGAAGCAAGCCCCCAAAGAAGTGGTGGTCTCGGCTGTCGCTGTCACCACCACCAAGGTGTCGAAGGCCGACATCTCCGTGCCGATAATGGCCACGGGCTCGCTGACGCCGTCGCGTCAAACCGATATCGGTCCGTCGGTCGATGGCATCATCGAAGAAGTCATGGTCGGCGTCGGCAGTCGCGTGAAAAAAGGCGATCCCCTGTTCCGCACACGCGACATTGAAATCAAACTGCAAGTACAGGAGCTTGAGAAACAAGTCGCTCTCGCGCGCGCTCAACTGCGCAATGCTCAAGCCGAATACAAGCGCCAGGACTCGCTCAAGGGCGGCGGCTGGGTCAGCCAAGCCCGCATGGACACGACTCGCACAAACACCGATGTCGCTTCTGCGCAACTCGGTGTGTGGGAAGCGCGGCTTGCGCAGAGCCGGCAGCAACTTAAAGACACGCTCGTACGCGCACCGTACACTGGCGTGATCTCCAAGAAGGATGTTTACGAAGGCCGCTTCATGGCCTCGCGTTTCGGCGGCGGTGGCATGATGGGCGGGTCAGCCGGCGTCGTACAAATCATGGCGATCGATCCGCTCGCGGTTATCGTCGTCGCCCCATCCGCACATTTCGAGCAGCTTAAACTCGGCATGAAGGGGCGCATTCACGTTGACGGCATCAAAGAACCGTTCGAGGCCAAAGTTGCCGTCATCAACTACGGTGTCGACTACAAGGCGCGCAGCGTCGAAGTGCGCTTCGCACTTCCGAACCCGGACTATAAAATCTTGCCCGGTCTGTATGCGCGTGTCGAGTTGATGCCGGACGCGCGTTCCGGCCTCGTGGTGGATCGCAGGGCCATCCTCGGCCCCGACGGCTCACGCTACGCTTTTGTCGCCCAGGGCGGCCGCGCGAAAAAGATCAAAGTCTCAACGCGCGAGATCGACGGCCAACGCATCGAACTGCTAAGCAATGTGCCCGAAGGGACGGAGCTGCTCATGGGTCCGAACCTCTCGCAGCTCGCCGATGGCGTGCCCGTCAAGATTGATCAGCCACCAGCGCCGCCGAAGGCCCAGACCCAGGCGAAGCTCTAACCGATGTGGATTTCCGACCTTTCGATCCGCCGGCCCGTTCTGGCCACCATGGTCATTGGCGCTCTGGTCGCTCTTGGCTGGGTATCGCTTCAGCGGATCGGCGTCGATCTCTTTCCGCGCGTCGAATTCCCGTATGTAAACGTCATGACCGTGCTCGAGGGTGCAAGCCCCGACGCGATCGAAACCGACGTCACCGACACGATCGAGGCCCAGGTCAACACGATCTCCGGCATCAAATCGCTCTCCAGCCAAAGCTTTGAGGGCCTCTCGCAGATCATCATCGAGTTCGGCCTGAACGAAAACGCCGACGTCAAAGCCCAAGACGTCCGCGACAAGGTGAACCTCGCGATCCGCGACCTGCCGCAAGACGCCGAACAGCCGATCATCCAAAAGATCGACCCGGACGCGGAGCCGATCCTGTCGGTCATGCTCTCCGGGGACATGCCGACCCGCGACCTCACCGAATTCGCCGACAAGCAGATCAAGGAACGCCTGCAGCGCGTCGCGGGTGTGGGCCAAGTGACGATCTTGGGCGGCCGCAAACGCCAAGTGCGCATCTGGCTCGATGCCGACAAGATGCGCGCCCTGAACGTGACCGCCGACGATGTGGTTCAGGCTCTCCGCCGCGAAAACGCCGATATCCCCGGTGGCAACCTCGCCTTGGCCGGCGAACGCGCCGAATTCAGCGTCAAAACCAAAGGCGAAGTCCAACGAGTCGAGGACTTCAAAGATATCGTGGTCGCCTTCCGCCAGCTTGCGCTCCCAACACTGCTTGGCGACGTGGCCCGCATCGAAGACGGCGCCGAAGATGAGCGCACGTTTGCCACACTGAACGGCAAGCCCGGCATTTCGCTCGAAGTCCGCCGCCAATCCGGCCAAAACACTGTCGAAGTCGCTAAGGCGGTGAAGCACGAAATCGAGAACATGCGCGCCCTCGTGCCGGCCGGCGTCAACATGGTGATTGCGCGCGATATCTCGCTCTTCATCGAAGACTCGGTCAACGACGTCGGCTTCGACATCGTGCTCGGCATCTTCCTCGTCATTGTCATTACGATGGCATTCCTGCTCGACTTTCGCGCGACCATCATCGTTGCGGTCGCCATGCCGACGTCGCTGATCGCGACCTTCTTCGCCTTCTATTGGGCGGGTTTCACGCTCAACAATCTGACCTTGATGGCGTTCTCCGTGTCGGTCGGCCTTCTCGTGGACGACGCGATCGTTGTCCTCGAAAGCGTCCACCGCAAACTCGAGGAGGGCTTAAGCGCCGCCGAAGCGGCCTCAAAGGGCACAAGTGAAGTTGCCGTCGCCGTCATGGCCGGCACCTGGGCCGTGGTCGCGGTATTCGTGCCCATCGCCTTCATGGAAGGCGTCGTCGGCCGCTTCTTCTATCAATACGGTCTGGCGATCGTCTTTTCCGTGCTCGTGTCGCTGTTGGTCTCGCTCACACTAACGCCGGCGCTGTGCTCGAAGTTCCTGAGCAAGCTCCACCTGGGCCCGCTTGCCCGCCGCGTCGAAGCCTTTCACCACGGCATGGAAACCGCCTACAAGCGCGTGCTCCATTGGTCGCTCAACCATCGCTGGATGGTGCTGGGAATCGGCTTGGCCACAATCTTCGGCGGCGTGATGCTGGCCCGCGGCATACCCTTCGACTTTCAATCGAAGACCGATCGTTCGGAATTCCTGGCGACCATCGACCTGCCCTACGGAACCGGAATCGCCGACACGAAGGCGGTCGCCGCACGCGTCAGCAAGGCGCTGGAAGGCGCAAACCACGTCAAGACCGTCTTCGCGACCGTCGGCGGCGGCGGCCAACCGCGCATCAACCGCATCAACCTCTATATCGGCCTCACGCCGAAGCACGAACGTTCGTTTGCCGAAAACCAGTTCGTCATCATGCAGGATGTACGCAAACTGCTGGCGGCCAAGGTTCCGGAAGCAAAGCACATCGAGGCCGTGGAAGTTCCGTGGATCGGCGGCAACTCGAGCTTCAACACCGCAATAACCTATTCGCTGCAGGGAACCTCGCTCGAAGTCTTGCGCGCAAAGGCCGACGCGATCGTTGCGCGCATGCGCGCCGACACCGTGACCTTCACCGACGCCCGCTCGTCCTACGAAGCCGGTAAGCCCGAAGTGCAAATCCAGGTCGATCGCGGCCGCGCGGCCGACCTCGGCGTCGCGATCCGCCCGCTCGCCACGACTGTGCGCGCGCTTATCGGCGGCGTTGACGCCGGCACGTACGAGGAGCTCGGCAACCGCTACGACGTCCGCGTCCGCCTCGAAGAGGCCCAACGCAACGACCCGACAAAGCTCGATCAGATCCAAGTTCGCTCGACGAACGGCAACTTGGTCGACCTCGCAAGCCTTGCCGCATTCAACATCGAAGAAGGTCCGGCCCAAGTCGACCGGCGCAATCGCGCCCGGACGATCACAATCCTCGCCAACAATCCTCCCGGCGTCGCGCTAGGCACGGCAACCGACAAGCTGCAAAAGATCGTCAACGAAATCGGCTTGCCGCAGGGCTACCAGGGCACATTCATCGGCCAGGCGGAGCGCATGAAGGAATCCGCGGCCGCCATCGGCTTTGCCTTCGTGCTTGCGCTCGTCGCGCTCTACATGATCTTGGCAAGCCAGTTCAACAGCTTCTCCCAGCCTGCCATCATCATGCTGACCGCACCGCTGTCGTTCGTCGGCGCATTCGCGGCGCTGTCGTTCACCGGGATGACGATGACCATGTTCGCCCAAATCGGCATGATCGCCCTGATGGGCCTCGTGATGAAGAACGGCATCTTGCTTGTCGACTACGCCAACACCGCGCGCGAAACGCGGGGCCTAGACGCCCGCACGGCCATGGAGGAAGCAGGGCCGCGCCGCATGCGCCCCGTGCTCATGACGCAGCTTGCGACGGTCTTCGGCATGATCCCCGTCGCCATCTCGGTAAGCCAGGGCGCGGAGTTCCGAAACGGCATGGGCGTGCTCATGATCGGCGGCATCCTGTCGTCGACCTTGCTGACGCTTTTTATCGTTCCGGTTGCCTACACGTTAATGGCCGATGCCTATGGCTGGTATGGCCGCGTCACTGCGCGGTTTTTCCGTCCCCGGATCTCGCCCGCCGAGTGATCGCTTAACCGCAACTTAAGCCGCTTGCGTCAAGATCGCACTCTGGGTTGAAGCGCCAAAAAGGCGCCAGGGGTCGGTCATGGCGAAAGCACAATTCCATAAGAACCAGCGTGTCTACGTGCGCACTGTCGGCACATGGTCGCTGATCGAACGCGTGATGCCCCAATGGGCCAAGGGCTTGGACGAGCCGCTGCGCATTTTCTATGACGTGGGTCTGGGCCGCGAGTTCTCGGCCGAAGAACTGCAGAGCGAAACCGTACACAATTCTGCCACCACCGCTGGCGCTCCGACCGAACAATGGCGCCTGGTCCGCGGTCGCAACAAGTACAAGTCGCCCGAGGAGTGTTCGCACCACCCCTACCCCGGCACCCACCCGCAAGTCATAACCGGTGAAGCCGAATGGGGCGGCTGGCGCGTCCCCGGCGCCGAATACGATCTCTATCCTGACAAGATCGAACACCAAGCCCGCTTGGTCGTAAACGCACCTAAGATGGCCGCAATTCTCCATGCGCTTGTCGATTTCGTGAAGCAGGAACCGGAAAACGTTCCGCACGAAATCCAGCAGCTCTCCAAGGAAGCAAACACACTCCTGCGTTACATCAACCAGGACAACGCCCAATAGGCTGTTGACAGCAGCTTTCGGGAAGGTGCCAGTTCGGGCGTCCGCCAATGTGCGCGACGCCCGAATTTGTTTCCGCCCGGAGCATGCCCATGTCCAAGACCGAAACTTTCCGCCGCCTCCACGAAAGCGGCTGCTTCGTGATCCCGAACCCATGGGATGTCGGCAGTGCGATCTACCTCGAAAAGCTCGGCTTCAAAGCGATCGCAAGCTCAAGCGCCGGTTTCGCGTGGAGCCAAGGGCGCACCGACAACAACGTCACACTCGATCAGCTGCTCGGGCACCTGACCGCGCTCGCCGCGGCGGTGAAGATCCCGGTCAATGCAGACTTTGAAGACGGCCTCGCCGTCGAGCCGGAGGGTGTTGCGACAAACGTCGCCAAAGCCGCCCGCACAGGCATCGCGGGCCTATCCATTGAAGACTCCACCCGCGGCGGCGGCGAGCCGCTCTACGCATTCGACCTCGCCGTCGAACGCATCAGGGCCGCGCGCACCGCGATCGACAAATCCGGCACCGGCGTACTCCTCACCGGCCGCTCGGAGGGCTTCATCGCCGGCCGCCCCGACCTCGCTGAGACCATCAAGCGCCTTCAAGCCTATGCGGCCGCTGGGGCCGATTGCCTGTTCGCGCCGGGCTTGACCAACAAGGATGACATCGCGGCCGTCGTAAAAGCGGTCGCACCCAAACCCGTGAACTTGATCGGCGGCCCCTGGATCACCGTCAAGGAAATCGCCGATCTCGGGGTCCGCCGGATCAGCGTTGGCGGATCGCTTGCTCGCGCTGCCTGGCGCGGATTTAGCGCTGCGGCGAAGGAAATCGCAGAACAGGGAACCTTTGGCGGCTTTACCGGCCCCAAACTCGATCTCGACTCTTTGTTCGGTTAGCCCCTACCCCCGCGCGGCGCAAATCGCATACAAGGCGGGCTCCAAACCTGATGGGCCCCGCACATGAAGACCGAGACGCCGATCCCGATCCGCCGCCTGGACTACCGTCCCGCGCCCTACCGCGTGGCCCGAACCGAGCTTGAGTTCCACCTCGATGAAACGGCGACACGCGTCTACGCAACGCTGCACATCGAGCGCCAAGGCGACGCCGGCGGCGCGCTCGTCCTCGACGGCGAACATCTAAAGCTCCTCAACGTCAAAATCGACGGTCGGCCGCTGCCGAAAGAAGCCTACGAAGTCGCGGGCGAGACGCTCACGATCAAGAACCCGCCTGCAACGCGCTTCCGCCTCGACACCGCCGTCGAGATCAATCCAAAGGCAAACACCGCGCTCAGCGGTCTCTACATGTCCGACGGCATGTTCTGCACGCAATGCGAAGCCGAAGGCTTCCGGCGCATCACATACTCGTTGGACCGCCCCGACAACATGTCGTCATATCGTGTCCGCATGATCGCGGACCGGGCGCGCTTCCCGGTCCTGCTTTCGAACGGCAACCCCGACGGTTACGCCGCTCTGCCCGGCGGGCGCCACATGGCCGAATGGGAGGACCCGTTCCCCAAGCCTGCCTACCTCTTCGCGCTTGTCGCGGGCGACCTTGCCCACGTCGAAGACCATTTCGTCACCAACAGCGGCCGCCGCGTGAAGCTGGGCATCTACGTAACCCACGGCAACGAGGACAAAGTCGACTTCGCGATGGGCGCGCTCAAGCGCTCAATGAAATGGGACGAAGACGCATTCGGCCGCGAGTACGACCTCGACGTCTTCAACATCGTGGCCGTCAGCGCCTTCAACTTCGGTGCGATGGAAAACAAGGGCCTCAACATCTTCAACGACAAGCTGGTCCTTGCCCGCCCAGACACCGCGACCGACACCGACTACGACCTCATCGAAGCCGTTGTCGCCCACGAGTACTTTCACAACTGGTCGGGCAACCGCGTGACCTGTCGCGACTGGTTCCAGCTTTCGCTCAAGGAAGGCTTTACCGTCTTCCGGGACCAGTCGTTTTCAGCCGACATGCGCTCCGCGGCCGTGGAACGCATCAGCGACGTGCGCACCTTGCGCATGCGTCAGTTTCAAGAGGATGGAGGCCCCCTCGCCCACCCCGTGCGCCCCGATTCCTATCTGACGATCGACAACTTCTACACCGCAACCGTTTACGAGAAGGGTGCCGAGCTCTGTCGCATGGTCCGCACCATCTTGGGTGCGGAGAAATTCCGCAAAGGCAGCGACCTCTATTTCGCGCGCCACGACGGCACGGCCGCCACCTGCGACGACTTCATCAAAGCGATGGAGGACGCAAGCGGCGTCGACCTAACGCAGTTCAAACTCTGGTACTCCCAAGCCGGCACCCCCCATGTCACGGCGAAGGGTAAGTACGACGCCGACACGAAGACCTACGAACTCACGCTGCAGCAGAAGCTCTCCGAAACACCCGGACAGAGCACCAAGAAGCCGATGCACATCCCCGTGGTGGTCGGCCTCGTCGGTCGCAAGTCCGGTCACGATGTCATCGCGTCCCACGCCGGCACCAAGGCGGCAACGCAAGTGCTGAGCCTGTGCGAAGCCAAACAGACCTTCAAACTATCCGGCGTCACCGAGCCGGTCGTCCCCTCCATCGGTCGCGGCTTCTCCGCCCCTGTTCGCTTCGACGTCAGCATGAGCGGCGAGGACAATGCGTTCTTGATGGCCAAGGACTCCGATCCCTTCAACCGCTGGGAAGCCGGTCAACGCCTCGCCACCGACGTCCTCGTCCGCATGACGGCTGAGGTTCGCGATGGCAAGGCGCCGAAAGTCGACCAGCTCTACGTCGATGCTTTCGGCGAACTGTTGCGCGACGCGCGTAAGGACCCCGCATACACCGCGCTTGCCATCCAACTCCCGACCGAAATGGAACTGGCGCAGGTGATCGACGAAGCCGACCCAGACGCGATCCATGCCGCCCGCGAGACGCTGCGCAAAGCACTCACCACCGCGCACAAGGGCAGCCTGCGCGACCTCTACCAATCGCTCAACAGCAACGAACCCTACTCGCCCGACGCGACCTCAGCCGGCCGCCGTGCGCTGCGCAACATGTGCCTGCGCTATCTCACCGCAGAAGATTCGAAGGAAACGCGCACGCTGGCTTTCGAACACTTCCGCGCCGCCAACAATATGACCGACACGATCGGCGGGCTTGCCCCCCTGACCGACATGGACGGCGCCGAGCGCGATACCGCGCTCAAACTGTTCCACGACCAGTGGAAAGCAAACCCCTTGGTCACCGACAAATGGATGTCGTTGCAGGCCATTTCCTGCCGGGCCGACACCCTTACGCGCGTGAAGGCACTCACGAAACACGCCGCCTTCCAAATCGAAAACCCAAATCGCGTCCGAGCCTTGGTCGGCGCTTTTGTCATGAACAATCAACTTCACTTCCATGCGGCCGACGGTTCCGGCTACGCCTTCCTGGCAGACCACGTTGTGACGCTCGACAAAATGAACCCACAGGTCGCCGCGCGCCTGTGCGGTGCCTTCGAAACCTGGCGCCGCTTCGACGGAAAGCGCCAAAAACTCATGCGCGATCAGCTGAAGCGCATCAACCAAACACCAGGCCTTTCCCGAAACGTTTTGGAGATCACGGAGAAGACTCTGGGCTGAGTCCCTTCGGCCACGATTCGCTTCTCACCTGTTGCAGATTGCACCCACCGGGGATGACAAGGCCTGAGGGGCCGACATAATCGGCTCCCGACCCTGATTCGAGTCTGTGCGATCAAAAATGGCAATGGCTACAACAACAGCGATGCGTCCATCGCCGACACGCGCGATGAGTGCGTTGAATGGCTTGGCGACACGGCGCCGTACGTCCATTTGGATAGTGCTCGGCACCCTTGCAACTGTTCTCTCGGTGGCGGCTGCGGCCGCAATCCAATTGCGCAAAGATCACGCAATCGCCCTTGAGCAGGTGGAACGCGAGTCCCGTTCGTACATTTCTGTCTCCGCCGCTCTGATCGCCAACACTTTGGATCGCACGCAGGTGATGATCCGCCGCGCGGCAAGATCGGGCGGCACGTATGCTGCCATCGATCCCGCGGTCGTCAACGTGGTGGCCACCGACGCGCTCGGCAACGTCAACTGGGACAAAAACGGGACGCCGATCGAACCGCGCCGTCTCAGCGACCTTTCCTTGCTCAACAGGCTCGCCGCCGCACCGGCCAGCGTCCGCTTCATGGCCGGCCCCATCACCGACAGCGAGTTCGGTAAGAGCCCGATCGCTGTTGCCATGCGCAGCGACACGCTCGCCGGCCAGTTCCTATTCGCCGTGATCGACCCCGCCTACCTGCGCGGAATTCTCCAAGGCATCCAAGGCAGCAAAGGCACGAACGTCATCCTCGCGGACGCGCAAGCTCACAAGATCGCAGCCACCAATATCGACGATCTGCTCTACGCACATGTCTCGTCCGCCGCACCCGCAACGGCTTCGACAACGCCCACGCTTCGCTACATCTCCGATGGCGCCGCGAACTACCTGACCACGACGCGGCTGATCCCCGGCTACGACATGCGTATCACTTCGGTCGTGCGCGCCGCCGATGCGCTCTCCGGCTGGTACCAGTCGCTGCCGCTCTATTCGATCATGATCTTCGGTCCGAGCCTGCTCGGTGCGGCCCTCGCCTGGGCGCTGCTCAATCAAATGGAGCAAACATCGCGCGTCGACAATGTCCTGCGCCGCACCGAAGAACGCTTCGAACTCGCTGTCAGCGGCGCGAAATGCGGTATCTGGGATTGGGACCTGTCGAACAAGCGCCTCTACTGGTCCGGCACCATGAACACCCTGCTTGGCCGCGGCAAACAACCGAAAGTGCTGAGCCTCGAAGAGGTCGAACAACTCGTCCACCCCGACGACCGCCACGTGCTGACCACAATCGAAGCCTCGATCCGTACCGGCGCCGATAGCTACGACCAGTCCTTCCGCGCCCGCCACGTCGACGGCCACTGGGTTTGGGTCCGCGCGAAGGGCCAACACTACCGCACGCTTCGCGCCGAAGGCGGGCGTCTTTCGGGGATCGTCCTCGACATCTCCGACCAAAAGCGCGCCGACGCGCGCGTCAACGCAGCCGAACGTGTGCTCGAAGCCGCCTTCGAGAACGCCGCCGAAGCGTTCGTCCTGTGGGATCGTGATGACCAACTGATCGTCTGCAACAAACGCTTCAAAGAGTTCTACGGCGTAGAAACCGCGCGCCCGGGCGAGTCCAGGACCGCGATCTTCGGTCGTGCACAAACCCCCGGTCAAAGCGCCGACACGACGACCCAACCTCTTGAAATGTTCGACTCCACTGGCGGCACCGGAACGATCGAACTGCAGCGCGCAGGCAGCCGCTGGCTGCTTGTCAGTGAGCGCCGCGCCATCGACGGCGGCAAAATCGCCGTTGCAACCGACATCACCTCGCTCAAGGCTCACGAGGACGAACTCGAACACTCGCGCGGTCTGTTGGAACAGCAGACGCGCGAGCTGAGCGAACTTGCGACGCGCCTCGAAGCCGAAAAGGAGCGCGCCGAAGAAGGCAGCCGCTCGAAGTCGGAGTTCTTGGCTAACGTCAGCCATGAGCTTCGCACGCCGCTAAACGCGATCATCGGTTTCTCCGATGTCATGCGCAACGAAATGCTGGGCCCACTCTCGCCCCGCTACGCCGAGTACGCCTCCGACATCAATCGCAGCGGCCAACACCTGCTCGACCTCATCAACGACGTGTTGAGCATGGCCAAGATCGAATCCGGCAAGATCGATCTCGAGTTCGTACCGGTTGAGGCTGCCTCGATCGTCAACGACGCGATCAAGACGATCAAGCCGCAAGCGGACGAAGCGGGTTTGGAGATCCATCTCAACACACCCGATTTGCCAGCCGTCCGTGCCGACCGGCGCGCGATCAAGCAAGTGCTGCTCCACCTCTTGTCGAACGCAATCAAGTTCAACACCACAGGCGGTCACATCACGGTCGAAGCGCGCAACGCTCAAGACGGCGTAGCATTCTGGATCCACGACACCGGCATCGGCATCGACGACGACGACATCCCACGCATCGTCAAGCCGTTCGAGAAGGTCGAATCCGCGAGCCAGAAGAACAATGGCGGCATGGGCTTGGGCCTAACCGTGGCAACGGCGCTCGTCGAGCTACACGGCGGCAAGCTCGTCATCGAAAGCGAACTGGCAATCGGCACAAGCGTCTACTTCACGCTGCCCTACGCGGCCGAGCAGGTCGTCACAAATACCAGTCATATTCGTGCGGCGGAATAAAGCTGCGGAACCGCTCAAGCTCCGTACGCTTCGCCGCACAATAGAGATCGACATAGGCCGGCCCAAAGTACTCCCGCAGAACGGGCCCGTTCTCAAGCGTCAGCAGCGCTGCGTCGATCGCCATCGGCAGAGTCGGATCCACAAATCCTGAGACATCGCTGTCCGCAGGCGCTCCCGCGTCCAAGCCTTGCGAAATCCCATAGTGGACACCCGCTAGCATCGCCGCCAGCGCCAAGTACGGATTCGCATCCGCGCCGGCGATCGCGACATCGATCCGCGGCGCGTCATCACTGCCTTGCACGATGGAGATATTCGCCGTCTTGTTCAGATAGCCCCACCGCTTGTTCCTCGGCACGGCATGGCTTCCCGTAAAACGCCGGAACGAATTCACGCTCGGCGCGAACAGAGCGATGGAATCGGCCATAACCGCCTGCAGTCCGGCAACGGCGGAACGCAACATGTCCCCGCCTTCGGTCGTCGCAAACACACTAACTTCGCCGCGCCGCAGCCCCACCTGGAAGCGCATACCGCTCGCCGCGAGATCGGCAAACGGCCTTGCCATGAACACGGCGTCTAGCTTGTGCAACCGAGCAACCGCTCTCACGACCTGACGCAAGAAGACGCTGTTGTCCGCCGCCCGCAATGCATCCGCAGCGGTGTTGAACTCGATCGCGACTTGCCCCGGGGATTGCCCTGCAACAAACGAAAGCGCAGGAAGCCCTTGGGCGGCAGCAGCTTCAACAATGCCGGACTCAATCTCGGCCGCAACCGCAGGGCCGAGCATACCCGTCGGCTGCAACAATCCGCTCTTCGCGCGCTCCTGATCAGCGAGGTAGTATTCCACGCGAACCCGCGCCGCCGGCTCAACGCCTAAATCCGCAAATCGGCCGATCACACGCTTCAGCACGTTGCGCGGCTCGCCGAAGTAAGGCGTGCCCGCAGCATCCCTGAGCGTCATCAGCACCTGCCCATGAGGACGCTGCGACCAACTCACCTGCGTGATCGTTCCCGCCACCGGCCAAGCTGTTCCCATGGAGTCGTCGAGCTTAGCCCCCGCCACCTCGCCGCGCGCATCCAGAAAATAGATCGATCCTGGAACTGAAAGACCGCGCGCAAAAAGATCTTCAAGCTCACCTCGTGCGATCCGTTTGCCCCGCACGTTGCCGCACAAATCGACAAACACGCAGTCCACGTACTGCACAGTGGGATTGTCATTCAAAAATGACGACGACTCGCTCGCGTCCAAACGCGAGGCGTCGATCTCCTCTAAGAGTGCCCCCTTGTGAACGTTCATCGAAGCGTTCGCGCACCTTGCGAATCGGGACCCCAATCGCACGCCCGACCGTGCACCCGCAGCATAGGGCCCGACCAAGCCCGCCAGCAACCGGCGATTGTCCGAAAGGCTAACGAATCCGCCAGGTTTTCAGCCGGTTTCTGCGGCAGAACGAACCAGGGGGTGCGACCGCGCTGCGCTTGTTGAGCACTTGGGAACTGCTACGCTTTCCTTCAGTCGTGCATAGAACGTGCAGTGGGGAATTTGCATTTTCGGCGGCAGCGCAAGCTGCAGTTTGATGCGAAGGGCCAATTCAGCGTTCTATCGAACGGCACGACATTCAACGGGGAATCATGGCCACCACGACGGCCATAAACGGAGAGAAAGAATGAATAGAACTGGTCTGTTTCTCTTTATCGCGGTCGTCATCCTGGCGGTCGCGGCTTACTGGTACTACACGAACAAGATGAAGCCGGCGGACGCTGGTGCGGAAGGCACGGCAGTCGAAGGCGCGGCGACGACCGACCCGGCAGCCGATCCGGCAGCCGATCCGGCAGCGGCTCCGGCCGACGCGACGGCGGCCGACCCGGCAGCGGCTCCGGCCGACCCGGCGGCGGCTCCGGCTGACCCGGCAGCGGCTCCGGCCGACCCGGCAGCGGCTCCGGCCGACCCGGCCGCTCCCCCGGCTCAATAAGCTGGTAGCGACAACAATCCGCTTGACGTGATTGGGCATGCGGTCCGCTAATTGCGGACCGCATGTTTTTTTTTGCCCGACAGTGAAGACCGAAGCCCCAAGGGGAGGAACCTGATGAACAGAAGTCTGATCGCCATCCTTGCAATCGCTCTGCTTGGTGCGGGCGGCTACTACTACTTCACACAAATGAACAAGCCGGCGGGCGAGACCACGACCGCCACGCCAACGCCGGATACATCAGAAGGCGAGCCTCTGCTCTTCACATGGGAAAACTGGGCCGACGCACCGTTCCTGGCTGAGTACAAAGCAAAGTACGGCGTCGACCCGCGCACGGCGATCTGGGCCGACGAAGATGAAGCCTTTGCCAAAATGCGCACGGGTTACAAACCCGACGTCATGGCGCCCTGCTCATACGAATTCGGACGCTGGCAAGAAGCTGGCCTCATTCAACCGATCGACACGACGAAGCTGAAGCACTGGAAAGACATCCCGGACTATCTGAAGAACATTCCGGGCATGATGAAGTCCGAAACCGAAGCCTGGTTCATTCCGCAATATTGGGCGAACACGTCGGTCACCTACCGCACCGACCTTGCGCCCGAGTATGTCGGCAAGGAAAGCTGGAAGATCCTCTTCGACCCGAAATACAAGGGCAAGGTCGCCGGCCTCGACGGCGTGGATGACACTGTTACGCTGATCGCCAAGACCTGGGGCGTCGATGCGTACAACATGACTCCCGAACAGTGGAAATTGGTACAGGACAAGCTGCGCGAGTTCGTGGCGGCTGCCCGTTTCATTTCCTCCGACGAAACCTCGCTCAGCCAGGGTCTGGCTTCAGGCGAGATCGTTGCTGCGATCACGTGGAACCAAACGCACGCGGCGCTCAAGCGCGAAGGCAAGCCTGTCGCCTACATGAATCCGCCGGGCGGCATGTTCACGTATGTCTGTGGCTTGGTCTTGCACGCAGAGTCGAAGAACGTGGACAAGGCCTACGCGCTCATCGACAGCGGCATCGCGCCGGCGGCGATGAAATACCAGCTTGAGCAGCTGAACAACGGCCCGGCCAACATGAGCATCTTTGCAGACTACACCGACGATCAGCTCAAAGAGATGGGCTTCATCCGCGACGTGAAGTCATTCCTTGAAGCAGGCACCTTCCAAGCCCGCCTCAAGAACAAGGAAGAAATCGTCAAATTCTGGACAGAGATTCGCGGCGGCGGCTAACCGCCCGTTTCTGGCTTGACCGAAGGGCGCCGCCGCCAGCGGCGCCCTTCTTTTTGCCTAGAAGGGGATGACATTCGCCCCCTGCCCCCCATATTTACGCCCCTTGAAAGGGAATGCGGATGAAGAACGCGAACCAAGCGTCATTGGACCTGCCCAGCGATGCGGTGGATGGCGTGATCGCGCTCGCCCACCACGCAGGCGCCAAAAACTGGATCCCGGCGACGAGCGGCAACTTCTCCGTCCGCATCGACAGCAAAGACTGCGCCATCACCGCCTCCGGTAGCGACAAAACCAAACTTGCTCACGACGGTGTCATCCGCGCGGCCTTCACCGGCGGCGCCCACCCGCGCCAATCGGCCGAGGCGCCGCTGCACTATCTCATGTACCGCCTTTCCCCCGCGATCGGCGCCGTCACCCACGTGCACGCGCAGCCGGCTGTGCTCGCCTCGATCGGCCTCGCCCACGACAATCGCGTCCGCATCGAAGGTCTCGAACTGCTCAAAGCCTTCGCTGGAACAAAGACGCACGAGACCCACCTCGACGTTCCCGTCTTCGAAAACGACCAGGACATGGACGCTCTCGCCGAGCGCGTCGAAGCCCGCCTGAAGAAAGATGGCCTCGGCTGGGGTTTTCTGCTCGCAGGCCATGGCATCTACGCCTGGGGCAAGGACGTTCCGGAAACGCTTCGCCATCTGGACGCGTTCGACTATCTTTTCACCGTGATGCTGAAGCTGAAAGGAATCCCGGCATGACGACGATGACCGTCTACGACCTGACCAAAGGTAAGGCGCCGCAAGATGCGACGCGCGACGAGCGCGAGATCCGCAAGGCGCTCATTCCCTTCGACGTGCGCTTTGAACGCTGGGAGGCTACCAAGCAGTTGGCGTCCGGCGCAGGCCAGGACGCGGTGCTCGAAGCCTATGCAAAGGACATCGATCGCTTGAAAAAGATCGGTGGCTACCAATCGGTCGACGTCGTGCGCATTCACCCCGAACACCCAGACCGCGAAGCCATGCGCGGAAAGTTCCTGTCCGAGCACACGCACGCCGACGATGAGGTGCGCTTCTTCGTCGAAGGCGCGGGCGCCTTCTATCTGCGTAACAACGAACACGTGCTGAAAGTTGTCTGCGAAGCGGGCGATCTGCTCTCCGTGCCGGCGCATACGCGCCATTGGTTCGACATGGGCCCCAAGCCCTTGTTCGCGGCTATTCGCCTCTTCACCACACCCGACGGCTGGGTCGCATCCTTCACAGGCGACAAGATCGCCGACACGATCCCGAAACACGAGCCGTGAGGGTCATCCTACTCGATATCGAAGGAACGATCGGGGACATCGCCTTCGTCCGCGATATCCTTTTCCCGTTCTCCCGCGCGCGTCTCGCTACCACGCTGAGCGACCGTTGGGACGACACTGAGATTGCAGAAGCCGTCGCCGGCGCACGTGAGGCAACCGGCCTTGCCCTGGAAACGCCGGCCGCTGCGGCCGCTCAGTTCCGGGCCTGGATGGATGAAGACAAGAAGATCACCCCGCTGAAAGCGCTCCAAGGCGTCATCTGGCGCGAAGGCTACGCCTCAGGCGAACTGAAAGCGCACCTATACCCGGACGCAATCGATGCCATCCGCGCCTGGGCCAAGCGCGGTCTAAGCGTCTACATCTACTCGTCGGGTTCCATCGAAGCCCAAAAGCTCTATGCCGCTCACAGCGTTGCAGGCGACCTGCGGCCGCTGATCAGCGGCTACTTCGACACCACGACAGGCGCGAAAGGCGACCCTGACTCTTACGAAAAGATCGCAGCTGCGATCGGTGTCAGCGCCAGCCAGATCGCGTTCTTCTCCGACGCCCCCGCCGAAACCGACGCGGCGCGCAGCGCTGGCGTGATTGCCTACCGCGTCGATCGCACGAAGCCCGTATCCTTCCGGGGCGAAGCGGGAACGACGCCACTCATCGGCGGCTTTTCGGCAGTCGTCGACTCTATCTTTTAGTTGTAGATCCCGATCTTCCCGATCCGCCCGTCGATTTGTTGCACGACGCTATCGAACGTCGGCGAGTCGATCGAGCCATAGCGCGCCGTGAATTCCGCCTCGCTCAAACCCTCAGGCAGATCGCTCACGCGTGGGAAGAAGTCACCTTCGCGCGCGCCGGTCGCAAGGGCGCTTTGCATAGCGCGTGCGGAGTCCTCCGAAACGGTCGCAACCTCGGCAAACCGTACACCCGTGCGGTCGGCGGCAATGTCGGCGAAGCTGAACCCGGAAGGCCCGTCCGCGTCGTTGATTTCCTTCACCTCGCCGATCAGGTTAGAGATCTTGCTTCCTGCCGCCACCTGCAGCCCTGCGGTTGTCGTAAAATGCTGCACCCAGTCATGGCGGCTCTGCAGCTTCACATGCCCCGGCTTGAAGCCTGTGTTGATGATATCGCTCGTATCGACATCCTTCAGCAGCACCTGAAACCGGCTGTCACCGAAATACATGGCGAGCGCCAAGATCAACGCTCGGTTTTCTTCAACCGGATCGCCAGACTGTGAGCGCTCCTGCGCGACCGAGAACAAAGGTCCCAAATACTCCGCAAACGAAACCGGTGTCTTCGTCTGTGCCGTGCTGACCTGCGCAATCGTCAAATAGTAGGATCGGATAGCCTCGGCATTATCGAGTTGCATTGCCTTCACGGTTGCCGCTTGCACGTCCGCGACGAGCCCCTCCGGCGGCTGCACGCCGACGGTGATCATGTCGCCGACGACCTCGACCGACTTCACGCTCGCGTAGATCGGCTCGCCCTTGCCCTTGCCGATGAACCAATCGAGCAGATAGATGGCAACGGGCCGGATGATCCATCCTGGCACGCTAAGCGATCCCACCGACAAACTGGTCACGTCCAACTCCTTGTCGGACGGCGCGATGCGGGCTTGCACATTCAGATAGCGCCCCAAGAACGTCTCCGGGATCGGCAGCTGCGCGGTGCCTTGAATCACAACATTGCCGTCCTCCGTCAGCACGCGCCCGTGCGCGGCGCCCACGCGCGACAACGCGGCACCCAGCGCCCCGCTGATCTCGCTGTCGCGCACGCTGATCGCAGTCGTCTGCCCGGCACCCATATTGCGCGGATCGAAGCGCCTCAAAATCTCGCCGGCACTCGCGCCCTCGAGTGTTTGCTGGTCGGCCTCGGTCACCAGCGGCGTCCGCTCGATGGAAATCAGCGGCAAATTGATCGGGCTCAAGCAAATGAGCGAAACAACGAGCCGAATGACATTCTTAAGAACGAAAAACACGAAGCAGTCCTTTAGCAGTCTTCCGCAACGCTAAGGCCTGCGCCGCGGACACGCCACCAACCGCCAGGGGAGCACCTAGCTGTGGCGCTCAAATCCGCCGTTCGCTATCGTGCCGCGACAAATATCCCGAGGAGTCTGTCATGAATGCCAGCGAAGCCGTCCTGCGCGAACTTGTGGAACTCGGCGTCGAGGTCTGCTTCGGCAACCCCGGAACCTCGGAAATGCACCTCGTCGCAAGCTTCGACCGGGTCGGCGGCATGCGCCCGATTCTCGGCCTGTTCGAGGGTGTGTGCACAGGCGCCGCCGACGGTTACGCGCGAATGGCTGGCAAGCCTGCCGCCACCCTCCTGCACCTGGGACCAGGCCTTGGGAACGGCTTTGCGAACATCCACAACGCAAGGCGCGGCCAGTCGCGAATGATCAATCTCGTCGGTGACCACGCAACCTATCACCGCAAATACGATGCCCCGCTCCAAAGCGACATCCACGCGATCGCAAAACCTATCTCCGATTGGATCGGCGATCCGGTGTCGGGCGACGATGCGGTCGCAAAGACGCGCCAAGCGTTCGAAGTCGCCATGCGTCCGAACGGCGGGCTCGCGACACTGATCGTGCCCGCCGACGTGGCATGGTCGGAAATGCCGGCAGGCGCCAAATCTGCGCCCGCAAAACGCACTGCAGCGAAACCCGTCGACATGAAGCTCGTGCGCGACGCGGCAGCCGCCTTACGCTCGGGCGAGCCGTCGGTACTCCTCATCGGCGGCCATGCTGGCCTAGAGCGTCCGCTTGCACTCGCCGCTGCCATTGCCGAGAAGACGGGTGCAAAGCTCTTTGCCGACACGTTCGTTCCGCGCCTTGCGCGTGGCCGCGGCCGTGCCCGGCCGGACCGCGTCCCATACCTGGGCGAAATGGCCGTTATGATGATGCAGGGCTTCCGCCACGCCGTGATGGTTGGAACGAAGGCGCCGGTCGCCTTCTTCGCCTATCCGGGAAAGCCATCGACCTTCCTTTCGCCGGACTGCAAAACCCATCAACCCTGGGACAGCGAAAACGATGTCATCGACGTCCTGACGGCACTTGCCGAAGAAGTCGGTGCCAAAGTGACGCCAATTGCGGCAAGCGGCGCGCTTCCCGACGTGCCCACCAGCGGCAAGCTCAACGTCCAAAGCTTCGGCGATGCGTTTGCGGCCTTGCTGCCCGAAGGGGCGATCGTTTCGGACGAAGCAATCACATCCGGCACCTGGGCGCAGATCGCCTCGCAAAGCGCCGCCCCACACGACTGGCTTGCCCTCACCGGTGGCGCGATCGGTGACGGCATTCCGATGGCCGTTGGGGCGGCCATTGCCTGCCCGGGGCGCCCCGTCGTCAACATCCAAGCCGACGGCAGTTCGATGTACACGATCCAAGGCTTGTGGACCGCTGCGCGCGAAAACCTCCACGTCATCACGGTCCTGTTCAACAACAAGTCCTACGGCATCTTAAACATGGAACTCGACCGAGTCGGCGCAACCGCGCAGAGCGAACGCTCGCGCTCGCTCCTCTCGCTCGATAAACCCGTGATCGACTTTACGAGCCTCGGCCGCGCGCTCGGCGCTAACGCCGTGCGCGTGGACGATGCAGCCAGCTTCGCAACGGCGTTCAAGCGCGCCCTGGCGGAGACCGGCCGCCCGCACGTGATCGAAGCGATGATGAGCTGACGCAATAAAAAAGCGGCAGGTGCCGTTGGGGGCGAACACCTGCCGCATTCGGCGCCTAGGCGATGGGTTCGACGGGAACGCTTGGGTAGGGGGGCATCCCGTCTCTAGGCGCGAAAGAATCACTTCAGTGATCTGACTCTAGCAGCCGCGACGGATCGTAATAGTGGTCAACTGCTGGCGATGCCGGTGACAGTATGGAAAACTCGACCATCGACCGGCCGGTCCAACACGCCAATCTGCACGCGACCACAACCTACGATGAGAATATCAAACGCATCGCACAGAAGTCTCAGCACTATGATAAGCGAGAAATTCCATACGATTCTTCAAGACGCGGCGTTTGCAAACCACCCAACCTCTGCCAATCTCTCAATCTGAAGGTGCAGAACCGGTCCAAGACGCACCGGTCAGACAGCGAAGGTTTTCCACATGAATGTGTCCCCGAGCACGCACTTCGAAGCCTCACCGCAGCTGACTACGCTCTGGATTGCGGCGTCCATCATCTCCATAGCCGCCGTTGCCGTCGCCCCGATCGCCGCCTTTGTGCTCATGATCAGCGCCTTTGGCCTCCCCCACGTCCTTTACGAGCTGCGCTACGTGGATGAACGATTCAGCGCCCGGATCCCGCGCCGGCCCCTAGCCGCCATCGGAGCTCTGGTCGGCTTGATCGCAGCCGCGCGCATCGCGAACGGCCTCCACCTCGTCATGGGCGAGGCCTTCCTCTGGATCGAGCTCGGCCTCGGCGCCCTGCTCGCCTTCACCGCTACGCTGCTTATGCGAAACAACAAGCTCCTCGGCGCCGCCATCGGCGTCGCGTTCGCGCTGGGTGCGGTCTTCGCGCCCATACCCACGTTTCTGGTCTGGGCCTGGCTCCACAACCTCACGCCGCTAGGTTTCGTTGCGGAAATCACCGAGGGCGATGAGCGCCGCCGCTGGCTCCTCCTTCTCTCGATTCCCTTCTTCGTCCTACCGGCCTTGGTTGCGACGGGCATCTTTCACACCCTTGCCAACACGCTTTTCCAAGTGGCCGAACTTCAGTGGACGTCAGTGTTCGGCGCTGGCGACAAGCCCCTGCTCTCGTTCCTGCCCGCGGAATCGACCGATCTCAACCTCTTCTCGGCTGCGGTCGTGGCGCAGACAATGCACTACGTCGCCGTCATTGTGCTCCTGCCGCAGCTTTTGAAAGCCAAGCAGCCGGCCGCCACCAACACGGTCGTGCCGTGGCCGAGCTGGCCGGTCTTCGCCGCCGGCGTCTCCACCATCGCCGCCATCGCATTCGGCATCTATGCCGTGAGCTACACCGATGCCCGCGCAGCATACGGCGTTGCCGCCGCTATCCACGCATGGATCGAGCTACCCATCCTACTGCTGGCGATTGGCTCCGGATTCACGTCAGCGCGTAGATAGCCTCGCCACCCCACCACGACGCTGCATTCGCCATCACCGACAGCAACGCAGCCTCATCCCACCGCGGCGTCGCAACGATCCGGTAAGCGAAAACTTCAGCCGCAATCACGCACGCCTCAAGTAACGGCGTCGCCATGGGGCCGACCGCGCCTTGCGCATCCCAAAACACGGCCCAGAGAATGGGGTGTGTCACAGTAGTACCGGCGACAGCCGCGACTGCACAAAGCCACCACACACGAGCCATCGCAGGCGCCATGATCCCGGCCACGGACGCCTCAATCGCATAGGTAAGCGCCATCGCCTCAAGCTGCGTCAACGCTTCCACCCGAACCCGAGCAGCGCGACGCCATAGCTCACGAGTGCAACGATTCCGATTGCACCAAGCAAGATTTCAGCCCTCAGGTACGCGACACCGGCAAGCAGACTGCCAAGTGGAGCCGACACGAGGTAGACGACAGCCGTCGCATAAGCCGCTGCAAGTACGATCCGCGGTGCCAGTCTCACCAACCGCTCGTCGAGCTTGAACAAGCCCCGAGATGCTGCGACCGCCGCCAACACCACGAAATTGACCCACGCGCCGGCGGCGGTGCCCAACGCCAGGCCTGAGGCGCCGAACGCTAGCCCAAAGACCAGCGCAAATTTGACACCGAGATTGATCACGATCGACACCACCGTCGCAACAACCGGTGTCGTCGTGTCGCCGCGCGCATGGAATAGCGGCGTCACCGTCCGAAGCAGAACGAATGCAGGCAAGCCGATGGCATAAGCCGTCAGCACAGCAGCAGCCGCTTCCGCCGCCTGCACATCGAACGCACCGCGCGCAAATAGCCCGCGCATGATCGTCTCCGGTGCGGCAAAAAACATGACGAGACAGGGCAACGTCAGCAGCAAACCGATCTCGGTCGCCCGGTTGAATGCATGTGCCGCCTTCGCGTCCTCTCCCGCGGCAAGCGCGCGCGAAAGTTCGGGCAGAAGCACGGTACCAAGCGCCACACCGACGACGCCGATCGGCAGCTGGTTCACCCGATCCGCGTAGTAAAGCGCCGTCGGCTCACCCACCGCCAGAAAGCTGACCAGGATCGTGTCGGCGAAAAGTGCGATCTGAACGCCGGACGCGCCCAGCGCCGCCGGCCCAAACCTGACCGCAAACTGCCGCACGTCCGCCGTCAGCTTCGGCCACATTGGCATCACCGGCAGCCCCTTTCGCGCCGTCGCATAGAGCAACAGCGCAAGCTCGCCCGCCCCGCCGACGAATACGCCCCACGCCGCCGCATGCGCCCCCGTCGGAAACAGGAACGCAACGCTTAACGTCGCGATCATGGAGAGGTTGAGCAACACGGGCGCGGCCGCCGCCGGCCAAAATGTTTTCTCGGCGTTCAACGTGTCGCCCAGATGGGTCACGATGGCCAAACACAAGAGATAGGCAAACGTGATCCGCGTGAGTTCAACCGCAAGTGCCATCTGGTCGGGTCGCTCGACAAATCCCGGAGCCAGCGCCGCAACCACCCATGGCATGAAAATCAAAGCTGCCGCCAAGATCACGAGTTGAATCGCGATCTGCCATCCCATCATATTGCGCGCGAAGTTTCGCGACGCCTCCCCGCCCTCCTTACGCAGCGACGCGTAAAGCGGGATGAACGCCGCGTTGTAGGCGCCCTCTGCGAAGATTGCACGCAAGTGGTTGGGCAACCGGAACGCGATCACGAACGCATCCGATAGAAGCCCCTTACCCAGGACCGACGCCATGAAGATGTCGCGTGCGAACCCCGCAACCCGGCTGAGCAGCGTAAATCCGCTGACCGAAAGCAAAGAACGAAGCATCTACCACCGAATCCCGACAGCGGGGCGCCCTGATTACAGCTTCCCCGCCCACGCGGCAAACGCGTCCAAAATCTCGCGTCTTACGTCATCGTCCCGCCGCCCGGACCGTGCCGGCACGTGAAAGGAGTGATCGGCATTCTCGACCAAGTGCAATGTCGCCGATTTCCCGAGCTTCTTGACCAAGGGCTTCAGCAAGGACATGTCCGCCAGCGCATCGCGCGTCCCCTGCAGAAACAGCATCCGCACTCGCACATCGAAGAGGTGCGCCGCACGCTCATCCGACGGCGTGCCCGCCGCATGCAATGGAAACCCGAAGAACGCGAGCCCCTTAACCCCGAGCGGCTCCAACGCCTCAGCTTGCGACGTCATTCGCCCGCCGAACGACTTCCCACCCGCAATCAGCGGCAAACCCGGCAGCATCGCGCGCGCCTTCGCAACGGCCGCCCTGACCGCCGAATGCGCCACTTTGGGCGTGTCAGGACGCTTTGACCCTTGTTCCATGTAAGGAAACTGGTAGCGCAACGTCGCCACGCCCCTGACGCCAAGGTCGCCGGCCACAGCCTCCATGAACGCATGTGTCATGCCCGCGCCTGCGCCATGTGCGAACACGTAGCAAGCGCGAGCCGAAGGTGGCGCCACCAACAAACCCGACACGCGGGTGGTACGAACCTCGATACTGACCGGCTTAGGGCGCACCATCCCACACACAATCGACGATCTTCGGTTCGAAGATCGCGCCGATGAGCAACCGCTTGTCGACACTCGCGCCAACGCTCGCGCCCGAGATCTCCTCACCCGTGTTGTAGTAGATCGTTTGCGGCGCGAAACCGCCCTTCCCGTCCCCACGCAGATGCACGATGTGACTCGGCGAGAGCTTGGTGGCGTCGCCAAAATGCTCGAGCAATGGGAAAATCTTGGAATGCACGCCAAGCAGCAGGTCACCATTCGCCAGAACATCGAGGTTGTCCGCAAACCCCGGAACCACAACCGCTGCCCGTTGCTTCAACGCGCCCGTCGCTGCGTCGCGGTCGTACACATAGACCGTGCGCTCCGACCCCGCGGAAACATATAGGGACCGACCATCCGCGCTGACGTTGATGCCGTTCGATCCGCCCAAGCCGCTAAGCGCCGTCGCGAACTTGGCGCCGTCGAAGTACTGCACCGTGGTCAGACGCAGGCGAAGATAGTCCTCAGCAGTGCGCTGCCACCCCGAAACGTTCGCATGGTCGTTCGTCACGTAGAATGCGTCCGCCCCAACGCCCACCAGATCGTTCGGCGAAACCATCTCCGGCCCCGCAACCGTGCGCCGATGCGTAAGGGTAGAGCCAGCGACGTCGAACACCTCGACCGTATGCTTGCCACCCGCATGGCTTATGACGAACAGCGTCTTGCGCCCATCCGCGCCCCGGTAGAGGCTGATCCCGTGCGGCCAGAATCCTTCCGGCAGCATTGTCGCGGTCGCATCGACCGGCTGTGCATCCGTCGCGTTCAAATCGTAAGTCCAAATCGCGCCGCGCACATTCCTCGGGTCCGGAGCCGCACCCGCGCCCAGCGCTCGCCGGCGGTCGTACCCCGCCAGATAGGCGAGCTTAGTCTCCCCATCGATCGCCAAGTCCTCAACACCGACGATCCCGCCGCCGTTGACCTGGCGGCACGCGCCGACGCTGGCGGGCTTGATATCCAAGAACACGCCTGCAGCCTGAAGGAAGAAGTAAACCCAAGCCCCGAACGCAACCAACAAGACCAGAAAGAGCCACTTCAAGAACCTACCCATGCGTCCCACTCCCTTAGCCGCGTGGCCGAAACTAGCAGCGAAAAACCAACCCGTGACGGGTCCAATTGGCGCATGCTAACCGTTGCCCCCTGAACCGCGGGAAACACGGAAACAGTATGACCAATCCGACCATCTTGAGTCCGAACGAAACGCTGGGCCTCACCGGCGCCGCTCTCGACAGCCGCGTACGCAAGTCGGCGAGCCACATCAACGACCTGACCTTCGCTCAAATCGGCCAACGCCTTCGCGCAGATGCGCAAAAGAACGAACTCACCTACGAACGCGACGGCAAATTCGAACCGATCCCCGTGATGCTGCGACCTCTCCTCGCTATGAACGAGCAGCTCGGCTACGTCCAGCACGTCTGCCAACGCCTCACCGACGCGCTGAAGCTGCTACCATCGCTCTACCTGAACGATCCCGTGGTCAAGAAGATCATCGCGATCACGCCCGGTGAAGAAGGTTGGCTCCGAGATACCTGGACGCCCGCGCACCAACGCAACAACACAGTCTACGGCCGCCTCGATGCGGTGTGCGACTTCACCGCCGCGGGCTGGCAAGACACCCTCCACTTCATGGAAGCCAACCTCTCCGGCGTCGGCGGAATCAACTACGCTCCGCTCGCCGAACAACTGGTGATGCGCGACATCATTCCAACGCTTCTCGATCACGACCCCACGCTCCGGATCGAACTGCCGCGCGACCAGCGCGACCTCTTCATTCAAGTCCTGATCGACCACGCGCGAGCGCTCGGCCGCACGAAATGCCGCTTGAGCTTCGTCGAGCCGAAATACGCCGAAGACGGCATCAACGAACAATCCGTTCTTAGCCAATACCTCGCCAAACGCCACAACCTCACGATCACCCACGCAGATCCAAGCGAGTTGCGCATCAAGGACGGCGACGTCTACTACGGCGACGAGTGCGTGGATGTCGCATATCGCGACTACGAGGTCCGGGACCTGATCGAACTCGAAGAGGAACTCGGCAAGCCTCTCGAAGCGATGCGACACCTGTTTAAACAGAACCGCGTCGTCTCATCCCTCGTCGGGGATTTCGATCACAAAAGTTGCTGGGAAGTGCTCACTGACCCCGCGGTCGCGGAGCGCTTCTTCAGCGCGGAGGAGTGCCGCCTCTTCCGCCGCCACGTGCTTTGGACACGCATCGTCGGCGAACGAAAAACGACGCTGCCCCACAACGTCGAGGGCGACCTGCTCGAGTTCATGCGCACGCACCGCGAAGAGCTTGTGATGAAACCAAACCGCTCCTACGGCGGCGAAGGTGTAACGATTGGCGCTTCGACTTCAGCCGCCGACTGGGAAAGACTGATCGACGAAGCGGTAAGGAACGTCGACCACACCGAAGAGAACTGGGTTGTTCAAAAAGCCACCCGCCTGCCTGTCCACGAGTTCCCTGTCGTCAGCCAAGATGGCCGCGTCTTCGCCGAACAATTCTACGCCGTCATGGGCTTCGCGCCGACCGAAAACGGCCTTGGCATCATGTGCCGGGTCAGCCAAAGGCAAGTCGTCAACGTCGCCCAACATGGCGGCATGGCGGCGGTCCTCGTTGCCCACCCGCCGCGCGAACTGCGTGTCCCGAAACGCTCGCAAGGCGGCCGCCACGACGGCGCCGAGGAAGCGCTCCGTTCGAAGATCACCGAGCTTCAGCACTTTGACAACGCGATCGCCGTCCTTGAATGGGACGAAGAAACAACCCTGCCCGACGGCGGTCGCGACGAACGGGGCGAGCAACTCGGCACACTCGAGGCCGCAAGACACGCGCTCCTCACGTCCGACCATCTTGGCGATCTCATCGAAGAAGTCGCCGTGACCCGCGAAGGTGACGAACGTTGGCGTCGCGAAATCGAGCTGTTGCGTGACCTCCGCGCAAGCGACCTAGCACTCCCGAACGACCTCGTTCGCGCCTACGCCGCCGCACGGTCACGCACCACGGCCGCCTGGGAAGACGCGCGCGAAGCCGACGACTTCAAACTGCTGGCACCGGCGCTTGGCGAGCTCGTCGCTCTAGCCCGCGAGTCGTCCAAAACCATCGACCCCGACGCCGACCCGTACGACATCCTGCTCGACGAGTACGAGCCCGGTATGACGCGCGCGCGCCTCGAGCCCGTGTTGAACGCGCTCCGCAAGCGCCTCGTCCCAATGGTCCAGGAGTCGACGCGCAAAACAGCGTCCTGGCCGGACAGCATCACGCGCGCAGTCCCGGATGCAAAGCTGTGGGCGGTATGCCACGACGTTCTAGAGACGATCGGCTTCGATTTCACCCGCGGCCACCTCGATCGCGCAACCCACCCTGGCACCACGGCACTAGGTTTCGACGACGTTCGCCTTGCCTTGCGTCCCAACCACGACGACTTACTCGAGGCGATCCTAACCACGCTGCATGAAGGCGGCCATGGCCTCTATGACCAAGGTCTCGCCCCGCAAGACCGCGCCACGCTTCTCGCTCAAGCTCCATCCATGGGCATGCACGAAGCCCAAGCGCGCCTATGGGAAAACCATGTTGGCCGCAGCAGCGCCTTCTGGCGCTTCCTGTTCCCACGCTTGCGCGAAAACCTCGGTGCCCTAACCCAAGGCCTGGACGCAGATAAGCTCTTCCAAGCGGTCAACCGCGTACGCCCAACCTACATCCGCGCGAGCGCCGACGAATTGTCATACCACCTGCACATCCTGCTTCGTTACGAACTCGAAGTCGCGATGATCAAAGGCGACATTAAAGTCGACGATCTCGCGGGCGAGTGGAACAAGCGCAGCCAGTCGCTGATCGGCGTTACGCCGATGAGTGATCTGACCGGCGTACTCCAGGATGGCCATTGGGCGTCAGGCATGTTCGGCTACTTCCCGACCTACACCCTGGGCAGCCTCTACGCCGCCCAACTCATCGAAGCCTATGGAAAAACCAGCGACCTCAACGCCGAAATAGAGCGCGGCGAGTTCACGCCTTTGCGCACCTGGCTCCGCGACAAGATCTACAGCTCAGGCGATCGGATCCCGACCGAGGACCTGGTCACACGCGTCACGGGAAAAGGCCTCGACGTCGACGCCTATTTCCGGCACATCGCAGTGAAATTCGGCTGAATCGTCACGCCTTCTCGATCTCGGCGCGGATCGCCCGTTGGCGCTCCGCGTCGAGTGGAAAGTTCCACATCAGCGCCATCGCGACGAGCTTGATCGCAATCGGCACCGCCGCGTAAAGCAGGGTCAACGCCAGCAGCGCATCTGCTGAGTTTGTGCTTCGCCCGTCTACGCCGATCGCGCTCGCGTCGAACCCCACAAAGTGCAGAACGGGCAGAGACACCGCCGCGAGCGCGAACGCCATCTTCGTGGCGATGCCCCACAGCGCGAAGAACAGCCCTGTCCGCTGCTCACCCGAAGCCTGCGTGTCCGCATCCACGACGTCCGCCTGGATAGCTGACGGCAGCACCAAGTCGGCGCCAACGCCTATCCCAGACACGATCGAGATAATCAGAAATGCAATCACATCGCCCTCGCCTACGACGAACGGCGTGAACGCAAAGGCGCCGCACGCAACGACCATCGCCATCACCCAGGCGCGATGCTTGCCTATCCGTCGCGCCAGCCATAGCCAGAACGGAATGGCGACCAGTCCCGCGAGAAAGTAAGCAAGCAGCAACGGACCATAGGCCTCGCCCGCGCCGATCACATGCGCGACGAACAGCAAGAACAGCGTCGCCGGGAGCCCGTTCGCGAAGGCATTGATCAAGTAAGCGGTAATCAACCGCCGGAACGGCGCATTGCTCGCGATCGCGCTCAAGCCCACGCGAAACTTTACCCGCGCCCGCGTAAGCGGCGCAGGCTCCGGCACCCGCGCGAGCGCCCATGCAACGGTCGGCAACAGCAGCGCGATGACGACCCCGCCCAGCACCATCATATGGACGCGCGGATCGCTGTACCCGCTCGCCGTCAAAATCGTTGGCGTCGAGGCGGCGATCAACGTGCCGAACAGCCCGATCCCCTCACGCACCCCCGCGATGCGCGTCCGCTCGTCGTAATCGCCCGACAGTTCCGCGCCCCAAGCATTGTAGGGCAGGATCATCATCGTCCAGCCCAAGGTCAGCCCGAACAAGCCAATCCCGAAATACCAGAGCGTTACGTTGTCCGGCGGCACGAACAGCACCCAAACCGAAACCACGACAACCGGAAGCCCGATAAGCACCCAGAGCTTCCGGCGCCCAAACCGGCTCTCCGTGCGGTCGCTTAGAAACCCCATCACCGGGTCGGTAAAGGCATCGAACACCCGCGCCAAAATGATGATGTAGCCGAGCCAATCCAGCGGCAACCCTAGCGTCTGGGCATAAAATGCCGGCAAGAAGACGTAGGGTGGCAGCAATAGGATCGCCAGCGCGGCCGCTGGCGCCCCATAGGCCGCCAAAACCCCTGCCTTGAGCCGTTCGGTATTCACAGGCTATGATCCATGCGGCCTCGGCCAGCGTAACGGGTCCCATGGCCAATATAGCGATCATCGGCAGTGGGATTTCGGGGCTTTCGGCCGCCTACCTGCTCCAGCAAAAGCACACCGTCACCCTCTACGAGAAAGAGCCGCGCCTTGGCGGCCACAGTAGAACGATTACGGTCAAACACGGCGATCGGATCATTCCCGTCGACACGGGCTTCATCGTCTTCAACGAACGCAACTACCCGAACCTGACCGCCCTGTTCGCCCATTTGGGCGTCAAGATCAAGAACAGCGACATGACCTACGCCTTCACCACGCGTGAGGGATGGTTCGAATGGGGCGCGAAGGACCTGAACACCATCTTTGGCCAACGCCGAAACCTCCTGCGCCCTTGGTTCCTGAAGCTCTTGAGCGAAGTCCTGCGGTTCAACCGCGAGGTTGTGGGCCGCGTCGACGACGATCCATACATCACACTCGGCGATCTGATCGCCGCAATGAAGCTAAGCGAGCACTTCAAGTACTACTACCTGCTGCCTATGTCCGGCGCCATCTGGAGCTCCCCGCCGCAGCAGATGCTGAAGTTCCCGGCAAAAGTCTTCGTGAACTTCTTCCAGAACCACAGCTTGCTGTCCACCGGCGGCCAGCCGCAATGGCTGACCGTGGACGCCGGCTCGCAACAATACGTCCAACGCATCGCCGCAGCCCTTCGCGACCGCGCGCTCACCGGCTGCGCCGCAACCTTAGTTGAGCGTCACCCCGGCGCCGTGCGCATCAAGGACACGCAAGGGCGCGAGGCGCTCTACGATCATGTTGTCTTCGCGTGCCATACGGACGAGGCGCTTGCGCTAATGGGCGACCCTTCGCCTAGCGAGCACAGCGCGCTTTCCGCCATCCGCTACCAAAAGAACGTCGCCATCTTGCACAAAGATCCGCGGTTCATGCCGAAGCGGCGCCGTTGCTGGTCAGCCTGGAACTATCATGCCAGCGGCAAGATGCACGAGCCGGCCGTCACGCTGACATACTGGATGAACCGCCTCCAAGGCATCGACGAGAACTATCCGCTTTTCGTGACGCTAAACCCGCAAAGCGAAGTCGCGCCCGCAGACATCTTCGACACCCACGTGTTTCACCACCCCGTATTCGATGTCGGTGCGATGGCCGCTCAAGCGCAGATCGCCAGCATGCAAGGCAGTCGTAACACGTGGTTCTGCGGCGCCTACATGCGCCATGGCTTCCACGAAGACGGCTTGATGAGCGCCATGGCGGTCGCGGAGAAACTTGGTGCAAACGCGCCTTGGCACGGCACCAGCCGCGACCAGGGCGAACTCGCCGCCGCTGCCGACTAACGCAGGTTGAGCAGCGCCGCCCTCAAGCGGGGCTCGGAAGTCCGCGGCGAGAGCCAGACGCCGAAGAAGGGATCAGCAAACGCGCCGTCTGCAATCTCCGAGGTTACCGCGCCATTGTGGAAGAACCGTACGCCACGCCCCGGTACATGCAACGCGGTAATGCGATCACCATCCTTCACAGCCGGAAACGCACGCGTCAGCGCCGACGCGTATCGAGCAATCACGTCCTTCGGCAAGGTCGGTGCCACCTTTTTCATCTCCTCGGCCGTACGCTCTACAAGCTCTTCGGTCGTGAACGACATCCGGTAGCGCAAGGTCAAAGCAAACGGGGCGTTCATCGACCACTGCGGCGCATCGGTCCAAAGTGTCGCGTCGTACGCGGTAAACACCAGCCAGCTGAGCGATCCGCTGCCATAGGGCTTGGCCGCGCTGATCTCCCCGCCAAGCTCGGTTGGCCGCGCCATAGCCGCAGCCAGCGAAGCAAACCCAAACAACGTCACGAAAACAAAGAACGCGACTCTACGCATGCGCCAACTCCACCTGATGAACGTCGGTTCGGCCAACCGCAAAGGCCGCCGCACACATGCCGATATAGAACTGCCAGTTGCGAAGGAAATAGTCGTCATGCCCCATCGCGCGAAGTTTTTCCTCAGCAGCCTTTTGTCCTGCCGACCAGGCCCGCAGAGTCCGCGCGTAGTCTTGCCCAAACGAAAACACGTCGAGCACCTTTAGCCCTGCCCGCTCCGCTTCCTCCTTGAACCGCGCCAACGAGGGCAGCATTCCGCCCGGAAACACATAGTGCCGGATGAAGTCGCTTCGCGTGCGATAGCCGGGAAACACGTCGTCTTTCACTGAGATCGTCTGAACCACCGCGCGACCACCACGCTTTAGGCGCTCGCTTAGGGTATGAAAGTACTGCGGCCAGTACCGCTCACCCACCGCCTCGAACATCTCGATCGACACGATCATGTCGTAGAGCCCCTTCGTCTTGCGATAATCCTCAAGGCGAACATCCGCCTTCGATCCCAACCGCCGCGTAGCAAACGCGTGCTGCGCCGGCGACACCGTGATGCCGGTCACTTCATGCGCGCGCTGTGCTGCAGCTTCAGCGAAGCCGCCCCACCCGCATCCGACCTCAAGCACATTCGACCGCGGCGCCACGAACTTATCGAGAATGCGCGCATACTTCGTACGCTGCGCATCGGCGAGGGAGCTGTCCTTCTCTTTGTAAAGAGCCGACGAGTACGTCATCGTTTCGTCAAGCCACAACGCATAGAAGTCGTTCCCGACGTCGTAATGCGCCTTGATGTTGCGCTGGCTTCCGCTTTCGCTGTTCCGCCGCACCAGCGTATTCATCAGCACGAACCCCACACGGTTCCAGATGTTGCCGTGCGCATATCCCTCAAAGTAGTCGAGGTTGAGCAACAGCAACGAAACGAACGCCTCGATATCGTCCGTCTCCCAAGCGCCCGCGATATAGTCCTCGCCAAGCCCGATGTCTCCACGCGCAAGCACGCGAACGAGTACATCCCAAGACTTGATCGCAAACCGCGCCTTCGGCCCCGCCTGGCGCCCGGTGACGACATGCACCTCACCGTTTGGCGCAACGAACGTCAGAGTGCCGAATTCAATGCGCCGGATCGCCTCCAGCCAACGCCTTTCGATTGCCGAGTATGGAAGTAAAGTCATGCGTCCAACCTTGCGCCCGCCAAGTCGGGCTCATCAGCGAAGTATACGCAAGTATTGAGGCGTTGGATTTCCCTGGGAAACTACCAGGATCCCAGATCCGCATCGTCCCCTGCGCCGCCTTCTTTCCCGTCGGCGCCGAGGGAAGAAACATCGAATTTCCCGTGCGTTCCCGGCAGCTTATAGAGATAGGGCCGCCCCCACGGGTCGATAATTCCCCCCGCCTTGTTAAGATAGGGACCGTCCCAGGCGGTCGCACCCTCAGGCTTCTCGACCAATGCCTTCAAGCCCTGCTGATCGGTGGGATAGCTTCCGTTCGCCAGGTAATAGAGGTCAAGCGCCGTTGCGATATTCGCGATTTGAACTTTCGCGGCCTTCGCCTTCGACGCATCGAAGTATCCGATCACCGTCGGTGCCGCGAGCGCAATGAGCAGGCTCATGATCGCCAGCACGACCAAGAGCTCAAGCAACGAATACCCGCGTTGCGACGCGCGCCGATCCTTACGCTTCTTCTTCCGACCGAACATCCCGCTCACCCTTCCTCCTGCGCGACCCGGGAAACTTCCTCCACCGTGGTCACGCCTTCAAGCACTTTTCGAAGCCCGTTGCGCCTCAAGCCTTCCATCCCCGCAGCCAGTGCTGCGGAATGAATTATGGAAGCGCTTGCCCTCTCGCCCACGAGGCGCCTGATCTTCTCATCGGGCACCAACAACTCGCACAAGACCGTCCGCCCCCGATACCCCGTCCCATGGCATGCCGCGCATCCCTTAGCGGCGAAAACCCGCGGCGCACCCTCGACCCCCATTGCTTTCAGTTCAGCCGTCCACTCGGCCCCAAGCACGATGGGTGCCTTGCAGTCGCAGCAAAGCAGACGCACCAAACGCTGCGAGAGAATACCCGCCACGGTCGATGTCAGCAGGTAGTCCTCGACGTGCATGTCGAGCAGCCGTGTCAGGGCCCCCGCCGCACTGTTCGTGTGCACGGTCGATAGAACGAGATGCCCGGTCAGCGAGGCCTGCACCGCAATCCGAGCGGTCTCGGGATCGCGAATCTCGCCGACCAAAATTACATTCGGGTCGTGCCGCAAGAATGACCGAAGCGTACTCGCGAACGTCAGCCCAATCTCCGGCTTCACCTGGACCTGATTGACACCCGGTATTTTGTATTCGACAGGATCTTCGACCGAGAGAATTTTGCGCGACGTCGTGTTCAGGCGCTGCAACGCAGCGTACAGGGTTGTTGTTTTCCCGCTGCCGGTCGGCCCCGTCACCAGCACGATCCCGTTCGGCTTGGCAAGCAGCGCCACAAGCTTTGCCTGCATCTCGGCGTCGAACCCCAGCGCGTCGAAGTCGAGCGCTACCGACGACTTGTCGAGAATGCGAACCGCCACGGCTTCGCCATAGACAACCGGTGCCGTCGCAATACGAAGATCGATCTCTTTCCCGCGGATCGCAAGCTTCACCGCGCCATCCTGCGGCAAACGTCGTTCAGCGATGTTCAACCCGCTCATGATTTTCAGCCGCGAGACGATCGCGGGCGCGAGTTCGAATGCCGCCGGCTCCTCTTCTTTCAGTACGCCGTCAATCCGCGTACGTATCCGCAACCGCCGTTCTAGCGGCTCGATGTGTATGTCCGATGCGCCGGCCTCGACGGCCCGCGTGATCAGCGCATTGACAAAGCGAATGACCGGCGCCTCGCTCGCGCTCTCGCGAAGTCGTGCAACGTCCGCATCCGTCGAGCCTTGCCCGCCCCCGCTAGCCGCCGAAAGCGCCTCCGCGTCGCCCGCCGAATAAAGCCGCTTCAGCGCCTCCTCGATCTCCGTCGATGACCCCGCCTTTACAATCACGCGGCGGTTCGTGGCCAAAGCCAGTGCGTCCGTTACAAACCCGTCCAGCGGATCGACGGTCGCGATCGTTACCGTGTCGTCGTTTGCTGCGAGCAGCACGGCCTTTGAGTCCTTCAAGAACCTCTCAGTCACGCTTTCCGGCAGCACTGGCTCGATCGGATACTCGGCCCCGTCCGCGACCGGAATCCCAAGCCCGTCGCTAAACGCCGCGACCAGGTCGCGCTCCGGCACCAGACCCAATTCGAGCAGAATCTTGGTAAGGCTAACGCGCGTGTGTTCGAAAACGCGCCAGGCCCGCTCCGCGCTTTCGGCATCAAGCTTGCCGGCGCGACGCAGGTGGTCGAGTAGCTTCTGCTCGGCGCTAACCGCCGCGGATGCAGCTGCGACCATGGTCAAATCCTCAGTTCGCGGCCATTTACCGCCCGCCCGCCCGGGTGTTCAAGCACCCAGAAGCAGCGGTCCGTACAGCCACGTCAACCAAAGACCTGCTGCAAGTCCCACGCCGAGTGGCAGCGCGGTGTCTGCCGTCATCGCCCTCCCGCGCAAGTGAACCAGCAAAGCGAGCCCCAGGGACAAAATAGCCCCGTAAAGAAGCACCGTCCCTATGCCCGCCAACCCCACCCAGGCGCCCGCGGCAGCCATCAGCTTCGCGTCACCAAAGCCAAGCCCATCCCGCCCCCGGACCGCTCGGTAAGCCCATGCGGCGCCAACCATCAAGCCGAACCCTGCCGCCGCCCCGATCGCATGCCACACCAGCGACTGGGGGTCGATCCACCAAGCGACCATCAACCCGGCCGGGATCAGCGGTAGGGTCAAAACGTCGGCTAGGATCATCGACCGCCAATCCATCGCAGCCAGTGCCAACAGCGCCCAACCAAGCCCCACCGTGATCCACAGCAGATCACCGCGCACCTCGGTCATCGCCCATAACACGGTGACTGCGGCTGCAATCTCGATCCCTGGATAAAGCGCGTCGATGCGCGTGCCACAGCCCCGGCAGCGCCCTCGTTGCACCACCCAACTCACCAGGGGCACCAACTCCAGCGGGGACAGCGTCTTTGCGCAAGACCGGCATCGCGACCGCGACGCAACCACGTCCTCCCCGGCAGGCAACCGCACGACAAGCACGCTCAAGAAGCTGCCCACAAACGGCGCCATGCAAAGCGGAACCAACCAATCAAACGGCGCAACCGCACTCACTGCGAGCGCCCCGCCACTCTCATGGCGTGCTCGGCCCAGCCTCAATGAGCGCACGCAGCCGCTTCTCGATGACGTCCTGCGGCGTGCCGAAAGCGATCGTATCCACCACCGCACCGCGCTCATTCATAAGGAACACCGCAGCCGTGTGATCGAGCGTGTAGTCGGCGTCCTTCAGCGGAACTCTCTCGCTCGTCACCTCGAACGCATCCGCAACCCGCTTTATGTCCTTCGCCGGGCCAGTGATCGCGCGCACACGCGTCCTGAAGCCCGAAAAATAGCTCTTCAACACCGGCGCGGTGTCGCGCTCGGGGTCCAGCGTTACAAAGACGACCTGCACCTTTGCCGCTTTAGGTCCGATGCGCGACAGCGCCGCGTCCAGTTCCCAAACCGTCACCGGGCAAATCACAGGACACTGCGTGAAGCCAAAAAACACAGCGCGCGGTTTCCCCGAGAGCGCCCCCCAAAGCACGCCCGCGCCCGTCTCATCGACGAGCTTTACGTCGTCTACGCCACGCCCAAGCTTCGCGAAATCGGCGGCAACGGTAGAAGTTGCCTTCTCGGCACGCGCTGCGACCGGCGCGAACGCGACAACCGCCAAGACAAGGCAAAGGACAAAACGCATTCTATTCCAATCAAGCCGCTCACTAACCGCCAGCTTCTCCCATTTAAACACAAACAGGGGGTTAACCGGCAAGCTGGCGCGCCACCCATGGCTCGACGATCAAATGGTGGCGGATGGGGTGAGATTCGAACTCACGGAGGGCGCAAACCCTCGCCGGTTTTCAAGACCGGTGCCTTAAACCGCTCGGCCACCCATCCGACTTTGCTGCGGGCGCGAGATGTAGCATCGGCCGAAGCGCTCGAAAAGCCCGCCGACGGCTTCGCGCTTGCGGCAAAAACGAGGCACCCCCAGCCCGCCACGCCTGAAGATCGGCTGACGAAACAATGCTGCAAGTGCGCCCGTCACAAACCAAGCGCGTCACGATGATTTGTGAACTGCCAGTCAACCGCAGTGGTGGTAGATTCGACTCAAATCAGTGCCACGCGTTTCAAACAAGCGCAGAGCAGACACCAGATCTGCAGGCACCTAATGGGAGGGACGAATGTCCGACTCTTCGATAACCGCTTTCAACAACCTGCAACCGATTGTGGTGCGCACGATCCGCGAGGCGTTCGATGACGCCGTCAAGGAAATCGAGCAACGTCGCGGTGCGCTGCCTGAATGCGAGCGCGCGCGCGTCGCGCGCCATCTCGTGGAAATGGCCCGCCACGGCGAGTGCAGCTTCGAACGCCTGCGTGGCGCAGCCATCGAAGCGGTTCCGCTCTAAACCGCACGCGTCTACCCGCTTGTTTGTCCGCACCTTCGCGTGGGAAAGTCCCGCGCATGCGTTTTCGTTGGTTCGCAATCCTCAGCAGTTTGATGACGGCAGCGTGCGTCGGTGCCGCGCCGCTCGACCGCATCGAAAAGCCGCCTACAACGTGGCGCGGCCACGTCTTCACCCCCAGCTTCAAATTTCCTACAAAACCAAACGTCGAGCCGTATCCCTGGCAGAGCATCAGCTTTCGCAAAGAGCCCGAGCGCTACCTGCGTGAGCTGCTCGCCTACACCCTCGATGGCCAAGATCGCATCAATTGGAACCTAGAAGCGAACAAACGCCGCCGTTGGCACCACATGCCCTGGCTCGGTCCCGGCGCCAATGGCCGCGAGTTCATCCACGGCCTAACCCGTGGGCGCGACCTCGCACCCGGCGAACTCGGCAACGCACAAACTGCCTGCCGTCAGAACTGGGCGATTGCATTCTACAACGACGCGGGCGGTGCCGTGCTCGGCAAAATCTGGGGCTCAGGGCGTCGTGATCCAAGCCTGAATGCACTGCCGTTCCCCGTTGGCACCGTCGCCGTCAAGATCGTCTTCACCGAAGCCACCATCGCCGACGATCCAAAACTCGCCAACGCACCCGAGATCGACGCAAACATCCACGCAGACGCAACACCCGGCGATGGTCACTGCGCCGAAGCAATCAGCAATAACAAGCCTGCATCTCGCGAACCGCGCAAACTGCGCTTGATTCAAATTGATCTAGCCGTGCGCGAAGACCGCGCCAGCTACAAGACAGGCTGGGTCTTCGGCAGCTTCCGCTATGACGGTACGATCCCCGCAAGCGACCCGTGGGCGAAACTTGTGCCGATGGGCCTGATGTGGGGCAACGACCCGCAACTCAGCGACGACGCTGCTACCGCAGGTGCAAAGCCGCGCCAGAGCATCGTCTTCGACGCCGGCCTGGGTTTCGGCCGGGGCGGCCGCATGAACGGCATCGTCGACGACCGCTCATCGGCCTGCAGCTCCTGCCACATGGCCGCGCAATGGCCGACGGTCGCGCCGATGACCGCCCCCCCGCCCTGGACCGACGCTAAGTGCTGGTTCCGGAACCTCGACGCCCGCTACACGTTCGGTTTCCCGCCGGGAACGGGGAAAGGCTGCACCGACGTGGTCGCGTTGGAGAAGACTCAGTCGCTCGACTTCTCGCTTCAGCTCGCGATCGCACTACGCAACTGGAGCATGGCGCGCGCCCAAAGTGGCAAGCCCGTTCGAACCCCGATCGGCACCCTCGGTCGCAACGGCGACCGCCTCACCGTCGACGGGTTGGAGAGCTTGGTCCTGAAACGCTAGTCAGCGTTTGCGGGTCACGGCTTTCGTTTTCCGCGGGGCCACGAGCGGCAGATCGCGCGACAGCACCGCCTTCCGCGCAGGCTTCTTCTTACCCCGCGACGCGATCGCCACCTCATAGGCCCGTCGGGCCCACTTCGCGAGTTGATCTGTGTCGTCAAGCAACCGCGGCGGCACTTCGAAATAGCTCATCGCAACCGTATCGCCGTTTTTGCTCTCGAAGACGAACGGCTTCGATCCCTCGCGCTCGAACGCAGGGCGCGTCTCATCGTTAGCTTTGAGATACACGCGCTCATCCGCAATCAGCCCAAACATCTGGTCTTTGAAGTAGATGCCGGCCCCGCCGAACATCAATTTGATTTTGATCTCGCCGAACGGCGCGAACAGATCGGCGACATGCTCCCGGAAGGCGGCGCTAACCGACACCTACTGCACCGCAGCCTTAAGCGCCACGGATTCCCCGCACCCGCAAGCACTCGTCTGGTTTGGATTGTTGAACACGAACCGCGCTTGCAGCTTGTCGCGCACGAAGTCCATCTCGGTCCCGATCAAGAACAAGATCGCCTTCGGGTCGATCAGAACCTTGACACCCTTGTCTTCAACCACTTCGTCCAGCGGGTTCTGCTTCTCGGCATAGTCCATCGTGTAGGACATCCCCGCGCAGCCGGCATTCTTCAGCCCGACGCGAATGCCGACAAACGGCTTCTCAGCCTTCGCCATTGCAAGTTTCACCTGCTCGGCCGCTGCATCGGTCAAGCGCAGCGCCTTCGGGCGTTCACGGCGGGTTCTGGGGGCTTCGCTCATGAGATGAATCTGGGCTCAAAACATGTTGAGTTCAAGCTTCGCTTCTTCCGACATGCGTTCCGGCGTCCAAGGCGGGTCGAAAACCATGTTCACGGTCACTTCGCCGACACCCGGCACTTTTGCCACGGCGTCCTTAACCCAGCCCGGCATCTCGCCCGCGACCGGACACGCTGGCGCCGTCAGCGTCATGTCGATCGTAACGTCCCTCTTATCCGACACATCGATTTTGTAGATTAGGCCCAGCTCGTAGACATCGACCGGAATCTCCGGGTCGAACACGGTTTTGAGTTCGCGGATCAGCGCTTGCGTCAGTTCCTCAAGCTCCTGCGGAGAGAGCCCAGTTCCTTCAAGCGGCAATGGCAACTGCGTGTTCATGCGAATATCGCCCGGGCCTTGTGCAGCGCTTCGATCAAAACATCGACTTCGGCGCGCGTGTTGTAGAATGCAAACGACGCCCGCGCCGTTGCCGGCACTCCAAGGCGCTCCATTAGAGGCTGCGCACAGTGATGCCCGGCCCGCACGGCAACGCCCTGCCGATCGACAATCGTCGCCACGTCATGGGCGTGCGCACCATCCATCGTGAACGAGATGATCGCCCCCTTCCCCGGCGCCTGACCCTGAATGCGAATCCAGTTCAGTTCCTTGAACCGTGCCGTCGCGTAGGTCAGCAAATCATGCTCCTGCGCCTCCAAATCCGCGCGATCGAACGCGCGAATGTAATCGATCGCCGCCCCCAAACCGACCGCTTCAATGATCGGCGGCGTTCCGGCTTCAAACCGCTGCGGCGAACGTCCATAGGTAACGTGATCGAAGTACACCTCGTCGATCATCTCCCCGCCGCCCTTGAACGGCGGCAGGCGGTCGGCCCACTCTTTCTTGAGATACAGCACGCCAATGCCCGTCGGCCCATAGAGCTTGTGCCCGGTGGCGACATAAAAATCGCACTCCAGATGCTGCACATCGATCCTCTGATGGACCGACGCCTGGCACCCGTCGAGCAGCACCGGGATGCCGCGCGCATGCGCAAGCCGCGCGATGTGTTTCGCGGGCGTCACGGTACCCAGCACGTTCGACATATGTGTGATCGCAACGATCTTCGTACGCGGCGAAAGCACCGCCTCAAACGCCGCAAGATCGAACCCGCCATCATCCCTGATCGGCGCCCAGCGGATCACCGCACCCTTGCGCTCGCGCAAGAAATGCCACGGCACAATATTCGAGTGGTGCTCCATTTCGCTGAGCACAATCTCATCGCCTTCACCGATCGACTGCCCAAGCGCACTTGCCACCAAGTTGATGGCATCCGTCCCGCCACTCGTGAAGACAACTTGATCGGCCGAAGGAGCGTTGATGAACGCCCGTACCTTCTCGCGCGCACCCTCGTAGGCGTCTGTCGCCGCCGTTGACATCGCATGCAAACCGCGATGCACGTTCGCGTAAGAGGTCCGCATCACCCGCGTCATCGCCTCGATCACCTGCGTCGGCTTCTGCGCCGACGCCGCATTATCGAGATAGGTCAGCGGCTTGCCGTTCACCTGCTCCTGCAGGATCGGAAAGTCCGCTCGCACCTGAGCAATGTCGAACTGCCGTGTCATGCCGCCGTCACCTGCGTCATGCGCGCCGTAAGCCAGGCATCGACCGGCGCGCGATACGGCTCCGGCAACCGCTCCGTCACCTCTCCCAAGAAAGCGCCGACAAGCATGCTGCGCGCCTCCGCCTCCGGAATCCCGCGCTGCTGCAAGTAGAACAGCTGGCTCTCATCGAGCGCCCCAATCGACGCCCCGTGACCGCACTTCACGTCGTCGGCATAGATTTCAAGCTCGGGCTTCTGATCGATCTCCGCATGCGGCGTCAGCAGGAGCGCCCGCGACAGCTGATGACTGTCCGACTTCTGGGCCTCAGACCTCACCACGACGAGCCCCTGCACCACGCCATGACCGCTGCCGGCGGCAACACCCTTCGAAACGATGCGGCTCGTCGTGTGCGGCGCTTCATGCGTAACCCGCATCGTGAAATCGGTATGCTGTCCCTCCCCGGCCGCATATGCGCACGCCCGCGCAAACGCTGCGCCCGGCGCCGTCAACCGCGCGCTCGCCTGCTGTCGCGCCACTGCGGCGCCTGACGAAGCAACGATCCCGCGATAGGACGCATCGCGCCCCACTTCGATCGTGTCGGCACGCACGACAACACTCGCGCCTTCGTTCGCCGTCACGCGCAAATGCCGCAACCGCGCCCCGGGCTCGAGCGAAATAGCCGTCACCGTGGTCGCAAAGCTCTGCCCCGGCGCCGCTCCATCATCGAGCTCGATCAAGGTCAGCTCGGCACCTTCTTCGAGTACGATCACGTTGCGGGTATGCGCCATAGCCGCTTCGCTCAATGTCGAGCGCACGATGACCGGCTGCTTCACCGCGAGCCCCCGCGCGACGCGCACCAGAACGCCGTCCGATGCAAAAGCCAGGTTCAAATTCTCAACCGCCTCATCCGTCGGCTGCAACCATTGCCTGAGCCACAGCGACGGCATCCCGAGCGCCTCGGCCAGACTGATGACCTCAAGCCCATCGGGCACGTCATCGGGAACACCGACAACCTTGCCACCGACGATGCGAACACGATGCCCCTTCAAGCCATCGAGGACATCGGCATCAGAAACGTCCTTGCCACTCGCGAGATCGAAGCCGTGCGCAAGCTTGTTCCGCAGGTCGGTATACTTCCAAGCCTCCAGGCGCCGATGCGGCAGCCCCTCGCGCGTAACGCGATTCAGCGCCTCCGCCCGCAACGGCTGCAACCACGACGCTCCAGGCAACGAAGCGCCAACCTTCGCGAACAACGCGACAAGGGCGCTTTCGTGCGAAACATCAGCCGTGGTCTCAACCGCCGCCATCAAGCCGCCTTCACGATCTCATCGTAACCGCGGGCCTCAAGCTCGCGCGCCAGTTCCGGACCGCCCGACTTCGCGATGCGCCCGGCCGCCAACACATGCACGCGGTCCGGCACGATGTAATCGAGCAGCCGCTGATAGTGCGTGATGACGAGGAGGCTGCGGTCCGGCGCACGCAATGCATTGACGCCCGTCGACACCACTTTGAGCGCGTCGATGTCGAGGCCCGAATCCGTCTCGTCGAGGATCGCAAGCCGCGGGCGCAACATCGCCATCTGCAGCACCTCGTTGCGCTTCTTTTCGCCGCCCGAAAACCCGACATTCACGGCACGCTTCACCATCTCGTCGGACATTTGGAGCTTCTCGCGCTCTTCCTTGAAGCGCTTCAGAAACTTCACCGCGTCCACCTCCGGTTCGCCCCGCGCCTTGAGCTGCGCGTTCAACGCTGTGCGTAGAAAATTGATCGTGGTGACGCCTGGAATCTCGACCGGATACTGCATCGCCAAGAAGATGCCGGCCGCTGCTCGCGCCTCCGTGTTCAACTCGAGTAGGTTCTGCCCGCGGAACGTAACGCTACCCTGCGTCACCTCATAACCAGCACGCCCGGCCAACACGTAGGACAGCGTCGACTTACCGGAACCATTCGGTCCCATGATCGCGTGTACCTCGCCCTCGCCCAACGAAAGCGTCAGTCCCTTGAGTATCTTCTTGCCGTCGACGGCGACGTGCAGGTCTTTGATATCAAGCATCGTAGTTCCCTTTGTAGGGGCCAACTTCGCGCCCTTTGCGGCGAAAGATGTTGCCGATGAAAAACGCAACCGCCGACGCGGCGCCCACGATCAAAGCCACCACCAGCAGCGTCGACGCGACGATGGCGATCAGCGCCAACACGGCGACCGCGACGGCAAGAACGCCAGCTGCACTCAACCAGCCACGCCACCCACGCGGCTTGAAGTAGGCCCAATTGATCGTCACCCGAGGTATGTCCCGTGGATCGGTCATCCCACACTTCCTTCCAGGCTCACGCCGATGAGTTTCTGCGCCTCGACGGCGAACTCCATCGGCAGGTTCTGCAAGACCTCGCGGCAGAAGCCGTTGACGATCAGCGTCACCGCTTCCTCGGCCGGGATCCCGCGCTGCAGACAGTAAAACAACTGATCGTCACTGATCTTCGACGTCGTTGCCTCGTGCTCGAACTGCGCCGTTGGATTGCGCGCCTCGATATAGGGCACGGTATGCGCGCCGCACTTCGCGCCGATCAACAGCGAGTCGCATTGCGTATAGTTGCGCGCGTTCTCGGCCTTCGCATGCGCGCTCACCAGTCCGCGATAGGTGTTCTGCGCCTGACCCGCACTGATGCCTTTTGAGATGATGCGCGAGCGCGTGTTGCGCCCAAGGTGAACCATCTTCGTGCCCGTATCGGCCTGCTGGTGGTGATTGGCGATCGCGATCGAGAAGAATTCGCCCACCGACTCGTCGCCGCGCAGAATGCAGCTCGGATACTTCCATGTGATCGCCGAGCCGGTTTCGACCTGTGTCCAACTGATCTTCGACCGCGCACCACGGCAATCGCCGCGCTTGGTCACGAAATTGTAAATGCCGCCTTTGCCGTTTTCGTCGCCCGGGTACCAGTTCTGAACGGTCGAGTACTTGATCTCGGCATCGTCCATCGCGACGAGCTCAACCACGGCCGCATGCAGTTGGTTCTCATCCCGCATCGGGGCCGTGCAGCCTTCGAGGTAGGAAACGTACGAACCCTTGTCCGCGATGATCAGCGTGCGCTCGAACTGCCCGGTCTCCGCTTCGTTGATGCGGAAGTAAGTCGAAAGCTCCATCGGGCAGCGCACGCCCGGCGGTACGTAAACGAACGACCCGTCGCTGAACACGGCCGAGTTCAACGTCGCATAGAAGTTGTCGGTGACGGGCACGACGGTGCCCAGATACTTCCGAATCAACTCGGGATGGGTCTGCAACGCCTCCGAAATCGGGCAGAAGATCACCCCGGCTTCTTTCAGCTTGCCCTTGAACGTCGTTGCGACCGAAACGCTGTCGAAGACAGCATCGACAGCAACGCCGGCGAGCAACTTCTGCTCCGTCAGGGGAATGCCGAGCTTCTTGTACGTCTCGAGCAACTTCGGATCGACCTCGTCCAGGCTCTCCAGCTTTGGCTTCGATTTCGGTGCCGAGTAGTAATAGGCATCCTGGAAATCGATCGGCGGATAGCTGACCTTCGCCCAGCGCGGCTCGTTCATGCTCTGCCAGCGTTCGAACGCCGCAAGCCGCCACGCCAGCATCCATTCGGGCTCGTTCTTCTTCGCCGAAATGAACCGCACGATATCTGCGTTAAGCCCCTTCGGTGCCTTCTCGCTCTCGATGTCCGTGACGAAGCCGTACTTGTAGCGCTCGCCTGCGCGGGCGTTGACGGCGTCAATCGTTGCTTGCTCTGCCATCCGATCCTCAAGCCGCCGCGCGCGCTTCGGCGCGTTTGACGATGCGAGCCCACGCGTCCGCGAACGCGCCAAGCTCTTCTTCTTTCGTATTCCAACCGAAACTCACACGGATCGCCGACGCCGCCAGACCCGGCTCCACCCCCATCGCCGTCAGCACATGGCTCTGCGCGACCTTGCCCGACGAACAAGCAGCACCCGCGCTAACGGCGAACCCGTCGAGATCGAGCGCAATCACCATGTTCTCCGCCGGCACGCCAGGCGCCGCGATGCAAACCGTGTTCGGCAAGCGCTCGGAGCCTTCGCCGAACACCACGGCACGCGCCGCGGAACCCTTCAGCCGCCGCTCCAACGCCGTGCGCCAGGCCACATCCAGTGCCGCGCGTTTCGCCAGATCGGCGGCCGCGCCAAACCCAGCAATCGCCGCGACGTTCTCCGTCCCGGCGCGCCGCCCAAATTCCTGCGCGCCGCCGCGCGTCTGTGAAGCGAACGGCGCTCCATGGCGCACGACAAGCGCACCAACGCCCAACGGCCCGCCAAACTTGTGCGCGTTGAACGACAAATAATCGACATCGCCGGCGACCGGCATCTTCCCCGCCGCCTGCACGGCATCGGAATGAACGAGCGCGCCATGCGCCCGTGCGATCGCAACAGCCTCGGCAACCGGCTGAACGACGCCCGTCTCGTTGTTCGCCGCCATCACCGACAGCAGCGCGCGGCCCTTGCCCTCATCGAGCAGACGCTTCAAGGCATCCAAGTCAACCGCGCCGTTCGCCTTCACCGGACAAACGAGCACCCGCAACCCCGGCACAGTTTCCTCACACAACGCCGCCGTCGCCCGTACCGATTCGTGCTCGATCGCCGAGATGATCAGCCGCGTGATCCGCGTACCCGCAACTGCCGCACCATGGATCGCGCCACGCAACGCGAGCGCATTCGACTCAGATCCGCCGCTCGTAAAAACGACATCGTCTGGCGCAGCCCCAACCAGCGCCGCCACCTGACCTCGCGCCGTCTCGATCAGCCCCCGCGCGCGCCGCCCTTCTGCATGAACCGACTGTGCGTTGCCCGTCGCGTCCATTGCAGCAATCATCGCCGCCCGCGCCTCGGGGCGCAGCGGTGATGTCGCGTTATGGTCGAGATAGACGCGCATCGCTTAGGCCGCCACGTGCTCCTTGGAGGTCTCGCCCAAGTCCAACTTGCGACTCATGCCGAGCACCTTCTTGTTCACAACGTCAGCCAGTGTGACAGCGTTCAGAAAGATGTGAATCTGCCGCCCAAGCTCTTCCCACAGGTCATGCGTCACACACCGACCCTGCTGCCCGGTGCACCCACGCGGCGATCCAAGCTCGCACCGCGTCGCCTTAATCGGCTCGTCGACGGCAAGCATAATGTCCGCAATCCGCGTTTCTTCGGGGGTTCGCGCCAAACGATACCCGCCGCCTGGCCCGCGCGCGCTCACCACGAGCCCACCGCGCCGCAACCGTGCAAACAGCTGCTCCAGATACGACAGCGAAATCTCCTGCCGCTGCGCGATCTCGTTCAGCGCCACCGGCTTTCCGTTCGTGTGCCGCGCCAAATCGACCATCGCCATGACCGCATACCGGCCCTTGGTGCTCAGATTCATGAGGTCCATCTCCTCGTACGTCGCGTCCGATCGGCGGCGATGTCGCGCATTGCGGGATTTTCTTGCTTTTTCGCCTACGACCCATGTTAGAAAGCGCGCCCAATCGCTTTCCGCAGCGCGATATAGATTTCCCGAGTACCAGGGTCAAGTATTAGCGGCAGGCCTCCGTCGCCCCACCTCTAATATATTGACCTGGATATCTTTTCCGCCGCAGCGGGAGACCTACATCCCGATCCTGTTAATCAGGAATAGTGCCGTAAATGAGGAGCCCGCATGCCTGACGTCATTTTCGCCGGACCATCTGGGCGCCTCGAAGGAAAATACCAACACCAAAAGCACAAGTCGGCGCCCATCGCGCTGATCCTTCATCCGCACCCGCAGCACGGCGGCACGATGAACAATCGCGTGTCGTACGAGATGTTCTACTGCTTCCAACGGCGCGGCTGCTCGGTCCTGCGCTTTAACTTCCGCGGCGTTGGCCGCAGCCAAGGCACGTTCGACGGCGGCATCGGCGAACTCTCGGACGCGGCTGCAGCACTCGATTGGCTGCAAATGCAAAACCCCGGCGCGCAAACCTGCTGGGTCGCGGGCTTCTCGTTCGGCGCCTGGATTGGCATGCAGCTCCTGATGCGCCGTCCGGAGATCCACGCCTTCATCTCGGTCGCCCCGCCGGCTAACATCTATGACTTCACGTTTTTGGCGCCCTGCCCCGCCTCGGGACTCATCGTCCACGGCCGCAACGACCAAGTCTCGCCCGAGGCCGACGTGCAGAAACTGGTGGACCGCCTGAACGCTCAGCGCGGCATCAAGATCACGCAAAACAAGATCGAAGGCGCGAACCACTTCTTCGACCAAAACCTGCCCGATCTGGTGAAGTCGATCGAAGATTACCTCGACATGCGCATGCCGCCGGTCGAAGAGCCGACGGTCTAAGCAACGCAAAGCGTGCCGCCCGGCATCGGCCGCGGCACGCCCGTCGTCATCGGAAAGCTGATCGGCAGTCCGCGCAGCGAACGCACAGCCAAATAGGCCGTCGCTTCCGCTTCAACGAAGTCACCACGCCAACCGGCATCTTCCGCCCCGATCACGCGCGCAGGCGCAAGCGCCGCGCGAAGCTCGCGCATCAGCGTCGCATTGAGTCGCCCGCCGCCGCACACGATCCACATCGCCGGCACCTGGGGCAGATGGTCCCGTGCCATCGCGACCGCCTGCGCGGTGAACGCAGTCAACGTCGCGGCACCATCTTCCGGCGACAGGTTCCGTGCCATCTCAAACGTGAAATCCATTCGGTCAAGCGACTTCGGCGCCGGCTGCGCGAAATACTTATTCGTCAGCAGATGGGCGATGACGCTCGGGTTCACGCGCCCCTTGGCGGCGAACGCGCCACCTTGGTCCATAGCCTTACCCGTGTACTTCAAAAGCCAATCATCGATCGGCGCGTTGCCTGGCCCTGTATCGAAGGCGACGAGCTCTCCACCGCGCCCGACGAACGTCACATTCGAAACGCCACCGACATTCAACACGGCAACCGGTGCGCGATCTGCGGCGAGCGCCGCATGATAGATCGGAACCAACGGCGCGCCCTGTCCCCCCGCGCGCACATCGGCCGTGCGAAAGTCACTCACCACATCGATGCCAGTCGCACGTGCGAGCATCGGCCCCGAACCGATCTGCAACGTCATTCGTGCGTGCGGGCGATGGACCAACGTCTGCCCGTGAAAGCCGATAACGTCGATCTCAGCCGCCGCAAGCTTCGACTCGGCGAGCAACGCAGTGATTGCTGCCGCATGCACCTGCGTCAATTCGCGCTCAAGCGTCGCCAACGCACCTGGCAGCGGCCCAGCCCCGGACCACGCAACCGCGCGCTCCATCCCTTCGGCAAGCCGCGCACGCATTTCGGACGGATAGGCTTGAAACCGGACAGGCCCGAAGGCCTCAATCCGCTCTCCATCGGTGTCCAGCACCGCGGCGTCGATACCGTCCATCGACGTCCCGCTCATAAGCCCGACTGCCTTCAGAACGCGCACCATTTCGTGCTAAACACCCCGCCCCAAACTCGAATCCAAACCAAGGCTTTATAGACGATGAGCGCGTTCCGCTCCCCATTCATGAAGGAATTCGCCGCGCGCGGACACTTGCACCAGTGCACCGCCGAGGCCGAGCTCGACGCATTGATGGCGAAGGAACGGATCGCGGGCTATATCGGCTTCGACTGCACGGCGCCCAGCCTGCACATCGGCAACCTCACCCAAATCATGCGCCTGCGCGTGCTGCAGCGCGCTGGCCATAAACCGATCGTGGTCGTTGGCGGCGGCACAACGAAGGTGGGCGACCCCTCCGGCAAGGACGAAACGCGCCAACTTCTGAACGACGCCGCGATCGAAGCGAACAAGGAACGCCACAAGGAAATCTACCGCCGCTTCCTAAAGTTCGGCGATGGCCCGACCGATGCGATTATGGTCGACAACGCCGAGTGGCTGGACACGCTGCAGTACATTCCGTTCCTGCGCGACGTAGGCCGCCATTTCACGATCAACCGCATGATCACGATGGATAGCGTGAAGCTGCGCCTGGACCGCGAGCAGCCGCTGACGTTCCTCGAATTCAACTACATGATCATGCAGTCCTACGACTTTGTGGAACTGTACCGTCGCTACGGTTGCCGCCTGCAAATGGGCGGCTCCGACCAATGGGGCAACATCGTCTCGGGGATCGACCTCGCCCGCCGCACGGACAGCGCCGAACTATTCGGCCTGACTTCGCCGCTGATCACGACGTCATCCGGCGCGAAGATGGGCAAGACAGCCGCCGGTGCCGTTTGGCTCTCCGCCGACATGCTCTCGCCCTACGACTACTGGCAGTACTGGCGCAACGTCGAAGACGCAGACGTCGGCCGCTTCCTGCGCGTCTTCACCGATCTGCCGTTGGACGAAATCGCCCGCCTTGAGGCGCTCAAGGGCGCAGACGTCAACGAAGCGAAGAAGGTGCTCGCCAACGAAGCAACCGCACTCTGCCATGGCCGAGCCGCCGCCGATCAAGCAGCGGAGACGTCGCGCAAGACCTTCGAAGGCGACGGCATGTCGTCGAACCTGCCGACGATCGAGGTCCCACAAGCCGAGTTCGCCGCCGGCATCAGCGTACTCGCCGCGTTCACCCGCGCAGGACTCACGTCCTCGAACGGCGATGCTCGCCGGCAGATTGCGGGCGGCGGCTTGCGAATAAACGACGAAGCGGTGTCTGACGAGAAGTTGACGCTCGGTCAAACACAGTTACATGACGGCGTGATCAAACTCTCGCTCGGCAAGAAGAAGCACGTCCTGCTGAAGCCGGTCTAATTCGTCTTCGTCTCGGGCGGCGCGGGCTTCGGCGCGGGTGCCGCCATCGGCGTCGCAGCTTGCGGCGTCGGTCCCATCTGGAAGATCTTGCGCAAGAACCCCGGCGCCAACATCGACACCGGATTCACCGCGATCTTCAACTCGTCGATCGGCCCCGCGACGCCGTAGGTCACGCCGAAAATGCCCTCACCATCGCGCGACCCGAGAATGTCGCCGATCAGCGGCACCTCGCTGAACATGCTGTTGAGGCCGTAAAGCGGCACGATCGTGCCGTTCAGGTCGATGCGATCCGTCGCCCGGTTAATCGTGCCTTGCGTCGTCAACCCGATCGACGGCCCCTGCGCCACACCGTTACGCACAGTGATGACGTCGCCGCGTCCTTGGAACGTCTGCTCGAGCCTCGAAAACGTAATCCCCTCGTCCCGCATCAGATCGTCGAGGCCCGTGAATGACCCTGCAGCCAACAATCGGGCAAAGAACGGCTGATTGACGATCTTGAATTTCTCGATCTTCAACCTTCCATCATAAGCCTGCGCTGCCGCCTGACCACCAACGGGCATCGGCGACAGATCGACATCAAGCGCAAGCTCGCCGCCGATCATGCTGCGAAACCCAGTCGCGGCACGCAGCAAACGTCCGGCGTCCGCTGTCTGCAAACGCAGCTTCCGCGACCCGTCGGCCGCGCGCACCATCTCGCCGCGCACGTTGGACGCATCTGCCGAAGCATCGACCTTGAACGCAGTCAGATTGTACCCATCGCTCGCGTAGTCGAACTTCACGCCCGTAAACCACACGTCGCCTTGAAGATAGGCAAGATCCATGTCGGCCTTGATCGACACCGGCCGCTTGCGATCGCTCTTCGGCGCACGAGCCTCTTCGTCATCACCTTCAAGAAACCCGCCGGCGTCGATCGCACGGCCCTTTGCCTCAAAGACCAACCCGCGCTCGGCGTTGTCGCGATAGCTCAGGACGAAGTCGTTACGCTGGCCAAGTTGCAGCTTCTTGAAATCCGCCTCGCGGATGCCGCCGCCGCCAATCACAAGGCGGCCCAACGCCTTCATACCCGGCCCCGTCGCGTCGATATTCGCAATCTCAATCGACTTGTCCGGTCGGAAAACGATGTTGGCCTTCAGCGAGGCGCTCGCATCCTCGGGCTTCGCCCAGTTCAACTGCGGCGCTGCGAGCCGCGCGCCCGTCAAGTTCGTGTCGATCTGCGCCTTCTGAAACTTTCCGCCGCGGCCGACAAAAGACGCAACGAGCGACGTCTTACCGTCGATATAGCCGCCCAAATCGAGACCCAGCGCCGCGCGTTGCGCGTTGTTGAGCGTCGACGTCACGTCGATCCGCGTGCCCACGGCCGCGGTGCCGGTGAAATCCTCCGTCCACGTAAAGCCCATCGGCGCCGTGTTCACTTGCACGGCGCCATGCGCCTTCAGGCCCTTACCGGTCAAATTCACCTGGAACACGCCGCCAGTCAGGCGCTGCTGCTCGTTTACCGGCAGCTTTACATCCTTGAACTCGCCATCGACATCGATGCCGACATCGTCGGCCTTCAAGTCCTTCAACATCGGAATCGTGAACGCGAACTTCACGTTGGCCGTGCCGCCCGCCTGCGCTGCCTTGATGCCATAGCGCGTCGGATAGCCAAGCCGCGGTTTGTCGAGCAGAAGCAGCAACTCTTGCGTCGGCCCCGTCACCGCACCGGTAACCGTGCCCACAGTACCGCGCTTGTGCGTCTCGGGAATTGTGAACCCGCCAGCGCCCACCGTAAGCCGTCCGATATTGCCGCTTACGATCTCCGTCTTGAACGTGTCGCCAAGCACCGTCGCCGTGCCGCGAACATTGGTGAGATCCGGCAAACCTTCCAGATACGTGAACCGCATTCCCTCCATCGCCAAGACGACATTCATCATCTCGTCGGGTATGCGCCCACCCACGATCGCACCAGGCGCGATGTTGATGGCAATGGTCCCACTGCGAATGATGCCTTCGTGAGCATTCGCCATCACCCAATCGCGCGCGCCTGGGGCCGCCCCCGCAGGCCACAGCCGCTTCAGGCTCTCAACCGACAATTCCTTCAGCTGCCCGTTCAAGACGACGCCGGTCGATCCCGGCCCGTCCTGCAACTCGCCCGCAAGCGTCAGCTCAAACGGCCCCCGCGTCGCACGAATCTCTTCGATCGCAAGGTTCGCCCGCGCCGCATCGAACGCCGCGCGGAAGCTCGCTCGTTCGAGCGCGAGCCCACCATCGAACACATTCGGCGCGTCGATCGAGATATCTTGCGCCGTCCAATCCGCCGTCAGTGTCTCGAGCGCGCCATCCGCGCCGAACGAAAACGCGCCCTCCCCGGCGACCTTTCCGCGAATGGTCTTGCCCGTCCAAGTCAGCTCCTCGATCGAGTAGCGCTTGCTCGGAAAGTCCAACTCCACAGTCAACGCCGCATTCTTCAAGACGATCGGATCGGGCTTCAAAGCCGGAAGCTGCAACGATCCTGCGTCCGCGTTGAGCCAGAACTTGCAGCGCCCCATCTGACCGCTCATCAGAAGGTCGCACGTCGCCGTCCCCTGTACCGGAATGTCGAACCCGGCAAGGGCTTTAAGCCCCGCACCGCTCGCAGCCAGCGTCTTCAGACGAACCGGCTTGAACGCGGCCTCAAGCGCCACATGCTCGTTCCCGTTCGTGTAGCGCGCCGCCGCCGTGAACAGCCAAGAGGTCTTGTCGTGCAGGCTCACCGGCGCATTCACCGAAACGACGACGCCCCCAGCCTTACGATCGAACGCCAGCGACGCTTTCTGAGCCGTCCAATAAGACTTCGTCTCTTCGTCGAATAGCGTCAGCTTGGCATCGCTAATCGCGAAGCGCGTGAGATACCGTGAAAGCTTGTCGTCCGCCTTTGGTGACAGCAGCGCACGCAACATCTCCTCGGTCACACCGGACGATGTCTCCGTCTTGTCTTCCTTGGCAGGCGTTTCGTCCATCTGCAGCCCAAGCTGCATCCCGCCATCTTTGCGACGCACCACCATCGCGCTGACGCCCGAAAGCTCAACCCGTGTCGGCGTTACTTCGCCGTTCATGAGCGCCGGCCCCGACAGCGACACGTTCGCCTTCGGTACGCGCGCGATCACGTTGCCGTTGCGATCGACCGCTTCGACGTTGGCAAACTGAATGAGCGCGACTTTGTTGCCTTCCGTCCACTCGATTGAGCTATCGCCCAAGCGCAGCTGAACGTCTTTGAGGCTACCGTTGACCGCTGCCTCGATCTGCGAACTGAGAAACCCCGGCAGCGACCCGCCGCTCATCAAGCGCCAAGCATAAAAGCCAGACACGAGCATGAGGAGCACAACGGCAACCCCCGCAACGCGCAAAGCCATGCCTGCTGAACGCCTGACCAAACCAACACCCTCGCGACGACTACGAGCCCGCGACCTGAAGGGGCTCAGGCAGGCCGAGTCAAACTAACACGGACGCCACCGCGGCAAACCAGAGAATCCGAGCAGGCTTGGTTTCGGCCCGGAAAACTGGTTCAACCCGGCCCAGCAACAAGGGAGCGGATCGGCCAATGGCCAAGACCATCGCGGAAGGCGACAAAGCGCCCGCATTTACCCTCGAAACCGACGCGGGGAAAAAGATCTCGCTCAAGGAACTCGCCGGCAAACCGATCGTTCTCTACTTTTACCCGAAAGACGACACCCCGGGCTGCACCAAGGAGGCGATCGATTTCTCTGCGGCCGCGCCAGCGTTCAAGAAGCTGGGCGTGACCCTAATCGGGGTCTCCAAGGATAGCGTTGCCGCCCATGAGCGCTTCCGCAAGAAACACGCGTTGACCATACCGCTTGGCTCGGATCCGGAGGGCAAAGTGATAGAATCGTACGGCTCCTGGGTCGAAAAAAGCATGTATGGCCGCACCTACATGGGGATCGACCGCTCGACCTTCCTCATCGATGGCAAAGGCAAGATTGCAAGAATCTGGCGAAAAGTACGGGTTCCGGGACACGTTGCCGATGTGCTCGAAGCCGCTAAGTCATTGTCTTAAAAAGATGTAAGGAACCCGCGGATTTCTACGGCTTGGCGAAAAGCTTCAAATCCGTAACAATCCCCCCTGGCTTCCCAGTTGGGTCGGGGCGCACGTTATGCACAGCAGGGAACCTGCTTGAGCATGGGCGCCAGACCGCATTTGCTTTTAGTTGAGGTTGTCGGATGTCTTCATTGGCGGCGCTTGCCCACCGGTTGTTTCCACACCGCCAGTTTTATCTGCGTAGCCGCGGCTCGGTTCAGTTCTTCGAATTCACCCCCTCTTTCCAGATGACCGTTGCCTCGGCCACGTTGTTCATTCTCGGTTGGGTCGCTTACGCCTCGGTCGTAGTGATCTTCAAAGAGCAGATCATCACCGCGAAAGATCAACGCTACGCCAGCATGCAAGCCGCCTACGAAGGCCGCGTCTCACAAATGCAGCTCGCCTACGACGAGCTCAACGGCCTACTCGTACTCGCCGAGGAGCGCTTCCAAAACGCGACCCGCGATCTTGAATCCAAGCACCGCCAGCTGACCGCGCTGTTGATGCAAAAGCAGGCGATGGACAAGCAGATTCGCGACGTCCGCCGTCAAACCGCCTCGATGGTCGACTACGCCGGTCCGCGCTACGCGCACGCAGCAGCGCCCAACGGCACGAATATCCTCATGATGCAGGTGGCTGAGGCCGAACCGGCTGTCCGCCAAAGCCGCGCTCAGGAAACAATCAAAGACAGCGTCATCGAAAACGTTCAGACCGCCGTCGGCGGAAAGAACTACGTCGTCCAGCGCATCGCGGGCCTCGAGGATCGGCTGAACTCCGTCAAGAAGCAGCAAGTCGCCCTACTCGGCGATTTGCGCGCATCGGCCAACAGCCAGATCGACCGCTATGAGCGGATCGTATCGATGACTGGCCTCAACGTTGATCAAGTGGCAACTCAGATCGGCGCGAAGCCTGGCCGCAATGGCCAAGGTGGCCCGTATCTCGCTTCGGAAGTGCGCGCCTCCAAGATCGATGGCGTCATCGACGAGTTTGATCGCCAGTTCGCGGACATCGCGGAAGCTTACGGCCGCCTCGATGGCCTGACGACCGCCATGGGCCGCCTACCGATCGTGACCCCGGTCGCCCACGGCCAATACCGCTCGACCAGCGGCTTTGGTTACCGCGTGGACCCGTTCACGGGCCGCACGGCTTTCCACTCGGGCGCAGACATGGCCGGCGACTTCGGAACGCCCATCCTGGCGGCCGCGCCAGGACGTGTCGTCGCCACGGAACGCCGCGGGGCCTATGGCCTGATGGTCGAAATTGACCATGGCCGCGGCATACGCACGCGCTACGGGCACCTCCAAAGCGTGTTTGTGAAAGCAGGAGATCCGGTGGCATTTCGTCAGAAAATAGCTACCATGGGCTCAAGCGGGCGGAGCACCGGACCACATCTTCACTACGAGATTTGGTTCAACGACGTCGTTCGCGATCCGACCAAGTTCTTCGATGCGGGGCGAAATGTTTTCAAAGGGTAGCAAGGGGGGGCCTAACAACCCCATGGACAATCTCCCGGTTCCAACGAACCGGAAAACGCTTGGCAGATCAGCGCCTTCGATCATTTCTAACGACCTTGTCGTTATCGGTACGCTGACCTCGACAGGCGACATTCAGATCGATGGACGGGTCGATGGGGACATCCGTTCGGGCTCGGTCACGATCGGTGAAAAGGCAAATTTCGAGGGCGAGATCGTCGCTGAAGAGTGCACGATCCGCGGCCGCGTGAACGGCATCGTTCGCGCTCGCAAAGTTCACCTGTCCGGCACGTGTCACATGGAAGGCACGATCCTACACGAATCGCTCGCCGTTGAGATCGGTGCGTTCTTCGAAGGAAACTGCCGTCACAGCGCCGACCCTCTCGCAGAAGTTGCGGGCAAGCCCGAGCCAAAGGCCTCGTTCGAGCCCAAGCGCGACCTCGGTGTAGCAGCTCAACCAGCCGCTCAGGTCCAACCTGCCTCTGGCATCTTCGGCCGGCCGGCCGCAGGCGCAACGCGCACGACCAGCACCGGCAGCCTGCTCGGCGCCATCAAGTCGGGCCACTAGCCAAGACGAAATCCGAAAAACCGCCTCCCTATGGGGGGCGGTTTTTTGCTGCGCCTATTCCAAGTCCTCAATCGGCACGTCCGCCACGCCCTTCAAACGCTGCGCCAGGGACGCCTGCATGAAGGCGTCAAGCTCGCCGTCCAACACGTCCTTGGGTGAATAGCTCTGCGCGCCGGTGCGCAGGTCCTTCACTAACTGGTACGGCTGCAGCACGTATGAGCGAATCTGGTGCCCCCAGCCGATATCGCTCTTCGAAGCGTTTTGCGCATTGGCTACCGCCTCCCGCTTCTCAAGCTCAGCCTCGTAAAGCCGCGAGCGCAGCATCGCGAACGCCGTCGCCCGATTCTTATGCTGCGAACGGTCGTTCTGACACGACACGACAATGCCAGTCGGGATATGCGTAATGCGGATGGCGCTCTCGGTCTTGTTGACGTGCTGCCCGCCCGCGCCACTTGCCCGGTAGGTATCGATCCGAAGGTCCTTGTCCACGATTTCGACCTCGATCGTATCGTCCACGACCGGATAGACCCATACGCTCGCAAAACTCGTGTGCCGGCGAGCATTGGAATCGTAGGGCGAAATCCGCACAAGCCGATGCACGCCAGATTCCGTCTTCGCCCACCCGAACGCGTTCTCGCCTTTGATCAGGATCGTCGCCGACTTGATCCCAGCCTCCTCGCCCGCGCCTTCCTCGATAAACTCGACCCGAAAGCCGTGCCGCTCGGCCCAGCGCGTGTACATCCGGAACAGCATGGACGCCCAATCTTGGCTCTCCGTCCCGCCCGCACCGGCGTGAATCTCGAGGTAGCAATCGTTCCCGTCAGCCTCGCCCGAGAACAGCGATTGCATTTCAAGATCGCTTGCCCGCGCCGCCACTTGCCGCAGCGCCGCCTCGGACTCGCTGACAAGCCCAGCATCACCCTCGACCGAAGCAAGCTCGATCAGCTCCACCGTGTCGCGATACGACCGGTCGAGCTCCCTGAAGTCATTCAACGACTTTTCGACCTTGTTTCGCTCGCGCATCAGCTTTTGCGCGTTCGCGGAGTCGTTCCAAAACTTTGGGTCTTCCGCTTTCGCGTTTAGCTCGTCGAGCCGGCGCTGTGCAGCGTCCGGGTCAAAGATGCCTCCTCAGCAGTGCCAGCGATTGCTGGATCTGCTCGGCGATCGACTGCATTTCTGCGCGCATTGTCTCGTTCCGCACACGAAAAAGGGCGCGACTTATAGGTCGCGCCCAAACCATCCTCAAGCGATATCAGTAAAGGCCCCAGTCGCCATTGCTGGACGCCGCACCAGTCTCATCCGATGAGCCATCCTCAGAACCGTCCTCGCCCACAGCCGTGCTCCCAGCCCCGAAACGATCACCGCGGGCTGCGTAGCCGCTGCCGGGCTCGGTGCCAGCCTTAAAGGCTTCAAGAACGACGCCTGAGCTAGACGGTCGGCCCGACTTCAGATCGACGCGCACGAGGCGAATTCCAGGCGGTATGCGGAACGGCACCGGCGCCTGTTTGCCGACGGCTTCCTTCATGAATTCTTTGAAGATCGGCGCAGCGTTCGTACCGCCCGTCTCGCCTCTACCCATGCTCGCCGGTTGGTCGAAGCCTATATAGATGCCGACAGCCAAGTTCGGCGAGAACCCGACAAACCATGCGTCTTTATAGTCGTTAGTCGTACCGGTCTTGCCGGCCAAAGGCACGCCAACTTCACGCGCCACCATGGCAGTACCGCGCTCAACCACACCCTCAAGCATGTGCGTGATTTGATACGCAGTGCGCGGGTCCAACACGTTCTCGGCGTTGTTGGCGATCAAGGGCTCATCCTGCTGCGCCCAAGCGTCCGCGTTGCACCCTTCGCAAACGCGCTTGTCGTGGCGGTAGATCGTCTTGCCGGTCCGATCCTGAATACGATCGACCAGCGCCGGATAGATGCGCTTGCCGCCATTCACGAACATCGAATACGCGGTCGTCATGCGAACCAGCGTAGACTCGGTCGAGCCCAGCGCGTTCGCAAGCACCGCCAACATGTTGTCTGAGGTGCCCATCTTGCGGGCGTACTCGACCACCTTGTCCATCCCGATGTCGGCGGCAATTCGCACCGTCATCAGGTTGCGCGACTTCTCAAGGCCTTGGCGCAAGGTTGAAGGGCCGGCAAAGCCCTCATCGTAGTTTTCGGGTCGCCACATCGGCAAACCCTGTCCCTGCTGGGCCACAAACGGTACGTCCAACACGATGCTCGAAGGCGTGTAGCCCATGTCGAGCGCAGCCGCATAAACGATCGGCTTGAACGACGACCCTGTCTGCCGCAACGCCTGCCAAGCGCGGTCGAACTCGCTCGCGTAGTAGCTAAACCCACCCACGAGCGCGAGCACACGCCCTGTGTGTGGATCCATCGCCAAGAGACCGCCATTGACCTTCGGCACTTGGCGCAGCCCGTACAGCCCCTTCGTGCTGCCGTCCGCAGCCTTCGGCAACGCCTCGACATAGACGACGTCGCCCGGCGTCACGACTTCCGCGGCCTTCTTCGGTTCGGGCCCCATCCGCTCGTCGGTGATGAACTTACGCGCCCACTTCAGTTCGGCGTGCGGGATACGGCCTTCTTTCCCATCGGCGAAGCCGACCTGAACCGACTCGTTCGGCCCATAGCCCGTCACCGCCGCAAGCCGCCATTCGGTCACGTCCAGCAGCGCCGGAATATCGCCCAGCGTCTTCTTCCAATCCGTCGCGAGATCCACCCGGGTGACCGGTCCGCGCCAACCGTGTCGGCGGTCATAGGCGACCAGCCCTTTGCGCAACGCCAGCACGCCATATCGCTGCAGCGTCGGGTCGAAGGTCGAGCGCACCGCCAGACCACCGTCGTAGAGCTTGGCGTCGCCATAGTTCTGTTGAATCCAGCGGCGGATTTCCTCGGCAAAGAACTGCGCTTCCGGCGATTGCGCACCCGCTGGCCGGAAGTGCGGAACCAACTCTTCCGCCTGCGCCTTGCCCGCGTCTTCAGAACTGATGAACTGGTTCTCGGACATCCGCGCGATCACCCAATTCCGGCGATCGATCGCTCGGCGGTAATTGCGCACCGGATGGTAATTGCTCGGCGCCTTCGGCAAACCGGCAAGATAAGCCGTCTCTGCGACCGTCAATTGATCGAGCGACTTGTCGAAATAATTGTAGGCCGCCGCCGCGACGCCGTAGGAACCCGACCCTAAGAAAATCTGGTTCAGATAGAGCTCTAGAATCTTGTCTTTGCTGTACGCGTCCTCAAGGCGGAACGCGAGCATCCATTCCTTGATCTTGCGCTCGAGCGTCGCTTCGCTCGTCAGCAGGAAGTTCTTCGCCACCTGCTGCGTGATCGTCGACGCGCCTTCCGGCCTGCGGTTCGCCCCGGAAACATAGTTTTGCAAGTTGGTGACAAACGCGCGCGTCACGCCGTTGATGTCGACGCCAGGATGCGAATAGAAATCTTTGTCTTCAGCCGACAAGAAAGCGTCAATCACGCGCCGTGGAATCGCGTCGATTGGCACGAACAAGCGCCGCTCGCGCGCATACTCTGCGATCAACGAACCATCGTTCCCATACACGCGCGTCGTGATCGGCGGCTCGTACGTCGCGAGGCTGCTGTAGTCCGGCAGGTCTTGGCTGAGTTTGTAGAGGTAGAGTGCGACGCCCGCGAATACCGAGATCGTCAGGACCGCAATCCCGCCAAGCGTGTACGCAATAAAACGATACATGTGTCGATGATCCCGCGCCTAGACCGCGCACGCCCCAGTTATATCACGCTGCGTCCGCGAGACAGGTGAAATATCCTGACACGAACGTAATGGCTCCAGCATTTTTGTCGCAATTTTTGAGCATTTCCCGGGCTCCCACCATCACCTGTCGCTTTCGGCTTTGTGCTCCGGCCGACTGCTTTTGAAGTACCTGTCCACGGCCACCGAAATGGCCCCGGCCATTGCGCTCTTCCACCGGCCGGTTCTCATCTCCGACTCATCGAGCGAGTTCGAAAGATAGCCCAGCTCAAGCAGCACCGATGGCACGTCAGGCGCCTTTAAGACCCGAAATCCGGCAAAACGATGACTTTTCTGCCGAACCCCACCAACGCGCTGCAACTCTGGGACGAGGGCCTGCGCAAACTTCGCCGCACTGTTCTTAGTTTCGCGCTGAGCCAGGTCGATCAAAATGCTGGTCACGATGTCAGACTCGTTTGTCAGGTCTACACCGGCAATCACGTCGGACTGGTTTTCAGCGCGCGCGAGGCGCTCCGCCTCGCGGTCCGACGCCCGCTCTGAGAGCGTGTAGATCGACGCGCCCCGTGCCTTTTCGCTTGGCGCGGAGTCCGCATGAATCGAGATGAAGAGATCGGCCTTGGCGCGCCGGCCCACCGCGACCCGCGCTTTGAGGGACAAAAACACATCCGTGTCGCGGCTCATGACAACGGTGTACCGCCCGGTGCGCTCAAGTGCGTCTCGCACCGCCAAGCTAACCGACAGCACCAGATCCTTTTCCAGCACCCCAGAAACCCCGGTGGCGCCAGGGTCAACGCCGCCATGCCCTGGATCGATCACAATGACACGCTTGGCGCGCTTGGGCTTGGCCGCCGTAGGATCGACCTCGATATCGTCGCCTGGTGCGGCCTCATCAGGCTTCGCAGCCTCCGGCCAACCGGCAGATTTCAGGTAGGCCGCGCGCTCTGTCGCCACGAGGTCCAGGACCAACCGGTACCGCCGCTGCCCCTCGGGCGGCAGAAGGAACTTGTTGGCGACCGCAGCCGGCTTGGTCAGGTCGATCACCATCCGCGAGTGCCCGGGCTTGAAGAGGCCGAACCGAAACCCCTTCATCAACCCAGTACCGCTTTGAGCCACGGCGGGATCGATTTTCCAAGCCATCTCGGGAAAGTCGACCACGATGCGGTAGGGGTCAGCCAGGGTGAACACAGAAAAGTCCACCCTATCGGTCAGATCCAGCACGAACCGGGTCCGGTCCGAGTGCTCGGCAACCCTGATCTCGTTGACCACGGCTTTCGGCGCGGCCCCGGCACTAACTGCCGCCGCAACTACCAAAATGCAGAAAACCAGGCTTTTCCAAACCAATCGCATGCGACGGCGCTTCGAGGCTCCCAACGCTCGCGGATCATCAACCAGCCCTCGTTGACGACCGGTTAGCCAAGAATCGGTCACGGTATGCCCGCAAGAGGGAGTCTTCGCCAGACCCACCTCGCAAATCCGCAGATTTCTGCGGGGTTTCCTGTTGCGACAGGGAGGCAACACGTCTACAAGAACACCGCCGGTCGCAGATCAGACTCGAATCGCAATGCGGAGTTTGATGATCGGATTCGGCGTTTCGCGTCCATGGCTGTGCCTCGGCACCCTGATTGGTCGCGCAATGCCAGAACGCTGGCCGCCCAATCCGGGGCAGCACGCGATAGGGGCCGAAGCAAAGAACCCATGACCTTTTTCGCCACATCACACGCGGCGCGAGTCCGGGCACTAAGCCCGAACCCGCTCATCGCCGCGTTGTCGAGCGGCGCTTCTCCAACATCCAACCCATTGGAACCGGGCGTGCGCGGTCGTCAAACCGTGCTCACGCAGCAGGCTAAGCCGCAGCGCGCGGGTTCCGGAGACTTACTTGATGTCCAAGAAAATGCTGGTGGACGCGAGCCACCCGGAAGAAACACGCGTCGTCATACTTGATGGTAACCGAGTAGAAGAATTCGACTACGAGTCGGCCTCCCGCAGGCCCCTCAAGGGAAACATCTACCTCGCCAAGGTCACCAGGGTCGAACCCTCGTTGCAAGCGTGTTTCGTCGAATACGGCGGCAACCGCCACGGCTTTTTGGCGTTCTCGGAAATCCACCCCGACTACTACCAAATCCCGACCGCCGACCGGCAAGCGCTGCTCGAAGCCAACCGTGCCGCGCGCCGCAGCGAAGAACTCGAAGACGACGACGATGATGCGCCGCAAGGCGCACCTTCTGAGCTGCACACTGCCGAAACCACCGAAGGCGACGCCGCAAGTGCACCCGCCTCTCTAGCTGCAACGAACGGCGAAGACGGCCCCGAAATCGTCGAAGTCGATACCAGCGGCCCAGAGGAAGTGTGGGTCCACGATCCGGAAACCGACGAAGGCGCAGTAGCTGCCGAAGCGCCCGCCGCACCGGTCGAAGCAACAGCCGAGCCCGTCATCGAATCGGATGTAACACCGCTCGAAGCAGCGGAAGCGGCCCAAGCGCAAGAACCCGCCGACGACGCAATGGAAGAAGAGCTTCCGCGCCGCGACTACCGCTCGATGCGCCGCTACAAGATCCAAGAAGTCATCAAGCGCCGCCAAGTCCTGCTGGTGCAGGTGGTGAAGGAAGAGCGTGGCGGTAAGGGCGCGGCCCTGACCACCTATCTCTCGCTCGCAGGCCGCTATTGCGTGCTCATGCCGAACACCGATCGTGGCGGCGGAATCTCGCGCAAAATCTCGAACACGGCCGACCGCCGCAAACTCAAGGAAGTCGCCGGCGAGCTCGAGGTGCCCGATGGCATGGGCGTCATCATACGCACCGCCGGCGCCAATCGCACAAAGCAAGAGATCCGGCGCGACTTCGAATATCTGATGCGCCAGTGGGACGCCGTGCGCGACCTCACCCTGAAGTCGACGGCACCCACGCTCGTCTACGAAGAAGGCAACCTCATCAAGCGCACGATCCGCGACCTCTATTCAAAGGACGTCGACGACGTGTTGGTCGAGGGTGACCAAGGCTTCGAAGAAGCGCATGGCTTCATGAACATGCTGATGCCGAGTCACGCGGAATCGGTGAAGCACTACAAAGACCACGTGCCGTTGTTCCAGCGGTACGGCGTCGAAGCTGCCCTCGACAGCATGTTCAATCCGATCGTGCGCCTGCGTTCCGGCGGCTACATCGTGATCAACCAAACCGAAGCACTCGTCGCCATCGACGTAAACTCCGGCAAGGCGACGCGCGAACACCACATCGAAGACACCGCGCTCAAGACGAACCTGGAGGCCTCCGAAGAAATCGCGCGCCAACTGCGCCTTCGCGACCTCGCCGGCCTTGTCGTGATCGACTTCATTGACATGGAGGAGCACCGCAACAACCGCTCCGTCGAAAAGCGTCTGAAAGACAGCTTGCGCCACGACCGTGCGCGCATCCAGCTTGGCCGCATCTCGCCTTTCGGCCTGCTCGAAATGTCGCGCCAGCGTCTGCGCGCCGGCATGGTCGAAGGTGCAACGATCCCCTGCCCGCACTGCGAAGGCCGCGGCGTAATTCGTTCGGTCGGTTCGATGGCACTGCGCGTGCTTCGCGCCGTCGAAGAGTATTGCCAGCGCGAAAACCTGCAGGCGATCACACTGCGCATTCCGCCCGAAATCGGGCTCTACATCCTCAACCACAAACGCGCGCAGCTGACCTCGATCGAAGACCGCCACGGCGTCTACATCTATATCGAGGCGAAAGCCTCCCTGGCCGCCTCGTCCTATGAGATCGAACGCGGCGCCAACGTTCCATTCGAGCCCCGCAAGGCGGCAGCCAAAGCCGTCACCGTCGAAAGCGAGCTTGAGGTCAACGACGACAACCACGAGCCAGACGACGTCGCAGACGAAGCGGGCGAAATCACGGAAGTCGAAGAACGCGACGACACCCAAGGCGGCGAAGAAGAACGCGCCGCCGGTGCCGCAGACCGTGGCGGCCGCCGCCGCCGCCGTCGCCGCGGCCGAAACCGCGATCGCGACAACCGCCCAGTTCATGGCCAACCCGCAGAAGGCCAACGGCCGCAGCCCGAGGCAGCGGCGGATACTGCCGAAGGCGATAGCCAAGACGACGGCGCTGACGACGACGCAGAGGTCTCTGACGGCGACGACGCGGCCGCACCGCAGCAACCTGCCGCGTTCGGCGAAAACGGCGAAGGCCGCAAACGCCGCCGCCGCGGCCGACGCGGTCGTCGTGGCCGTCGTCCGGACGGCGATGGCAGCAGCGGATACGGCTCAACACCGCAGCCGCAGGCCGCACCCTCGCCCATCGGCCACCTGCCGACGCCAGCCGACGCGTTCGACGCGCCCGATTGGCCCTCGACAGGCGGTTACGAAACCAATCGCGGCGAACGCCCGCCAATGCCGCGCAACATCGAACCGCCGCGCCACGCGACGCCCGAGCCGGTAGTGCCACCGGAACCGAAGCCGGCCGAACGCACCTCGATCGCCTCGCTCTTCGGCTTTGGCTCCAAACCCGAAGAGCCACCCGCCGCCAATACGCCCAACGAACCAAAGCCGGAGCGTAAAGGCTGGTGGAACAAACGGATGGGCAGCTAGCGGCGTCTAGCCTTACACCAAGCGACGAGCGCGTCGGCAGCGCGCTCGATTTCGCCTGTCGATCCGGCATACGAAAACCGCAACCAGCGCTCGCCCTGCGCAGGGTCGAAGTCGACGCCGGGCGTGGCGGCAATGCCCGTGTCATTGAGCAAGCTCTTCGCGAACGCACTTGCGCTCACGCCGAACGGCGACACATCGGCGTAGACGTAAAACGCACCATCTGCCGGCGCGACCACACCAAACCCGGCTTCTTTCACCGCACGCAACAGCCGCGCGCGGTTCGTCGCATAAGTCCGTACATGACCGTCGAGCTCATCGCCCGCGTCCAGCGCGGCCAACGCCGCCACTTGCGACACGGTCGGCGGCGAGATGTAAAAGTTCTGCGCGAGCCTCTCGAACGTACGCACCAGATCGGCTGGCACCACCATCCACCCGATCCGCCACCCCGTCATCGAGAAGTATTTCGAGAAGCTGTTGATCACGATCGCATCGTCCGTGAACGCAAGTGCAGTCTGCGCGCGCGCCCCGTAGGTAATGCCATGATAGATCTCGTCCGAGATCAGCTTCTGCCCACGGCGCACACACACATCGGTGATCGCCTTCAATTCGGCCTCGTCGATCACCGTCCCGCTCGGATTTGCGGGGCTCGCTATCAGCAGGCCCTCACCCTCCCCCGCTTCCGCAACCGCACGCGCCGTCAAGCGGAACGCCGATTCCTCGCGGCACGCGATGAACGTGGGCACCAACCCCATCGCCTGCGCGATGTTACGATAAGCAGGATACCCCGGCGCTGCCATCGCAAGCCTTTCGCCGGAATCGAATAGCGCCAAGAACGCCAACGTGAACCCCGCCGACGACCCCGTCGTCACGACAATCCGTTCCGGCGCGACCGTGACGCCGTATATGTCGCGATAGTGCCGGGCGAGTCGCTCGCGCAGCGCAGGTCGCCCCAGAGCTTCCGTATAGCCGAGCAGATCCTCGCCAAGCGCCCGCGATACTGCCTGAATCGCGAGCCTTGGCGCCCGCGTGCCGGGTTGGCCCGTTTCCAGGTGGAATACGGTCCGCCCTGCCCTAGCGAGCCCGTTTGCCTGGTCCATCACGTCCATCGCCAAAAACGGCGCAACTTCGCTGCGTTTTGAGGGGGTCACTTACCTTACTTCCGCTTCATACTCCGCCCAGAATTAGCATCGCACAGCAGCCAATTGCGCCATCTTTCGCTGACGGCCGCATCGCGGCTGTGTGACAAGCTCCTGATTGACGGGAAATCCCTACATTCGTACCGTGGCAGTTAGAGGCGAAGGCCAGAAAACAACCGGCTCTTTGCGCCGCTTTTTAGGCGCACGGTTGTTGCGTTCAGTTGGAGACCGATGCCGTGACCAGCCGACATTCGACGCTTACCCGCAGACTACGCAACGCCACCCTGGGCCTGGTTGCGGTCGCAGCCCTTTTGTCTGCCCAAGCGCCTGCATCCGCGGGCGGCACCGGCATTCGCGACGCCGAGGTTGAGCGCATTATGCGCAAATACAGCGACCCGATCTTCAAGGCGGGCGGCCTCGATCCGAAAGCTGTCAGCATCTATTTGATCAACGACGATTCGCTCAACGCCTTCGTCGCAGCAGGCCAAAACATGTTCATGCACACCGGCATGATCATGGCTCTCGATACGCCGAACGATCTCAAGGGCGTTATCGCCCACGAAACCGGTCACATCACCGGCGGCCACTTGATGCGCGGCCCGGAAGCAATGGCCAAAGCCGAAATCCCGATGCTCATCGGCATGCTCGCGGGCGTGGCAGCCATCGCTGCAGGCGTACCCGACCTCGGCATGGCCCTGCTGATGGGATCGCAGTCGATCGCCTACCGTGAAATTTTGGCCTACAGCCGCGTTCAGGAATCTGCCGCCGACCAGGCTGGCGCGAAGTTCATGGAAGCCACTGGCCAGTCGCCCCGCGGCATGACCAAGGTCTTCGACCTCTTCGCCGACCAGGAAGCGCTAAGCGGCATCCGCCAAGATCCGTTCGTGCGTTCCCACCCGCTTTCACGCGACCGCGTCTCCGCGCTGCAAAACATCGTCGACCAGTCAGCCTACAAAGACAAACTCGACTCGCCAGCCGACATCGCCGAGTACGAGCTCATGCGCGCTAAGCTGCGCGGCTTCATCGAAAAGCCGGAAGTCGTGCTCCGCCGCTATCCGATGTCCGACAAAGGCGCCCCCGCCCGCTATGCACGCGCAGCCGCGTTCTTCCGCGCAGCGCAGCTCGATCGCGCGCTGCCCGAAATCGACAGCCTCATCGCCGAACGGCCCAACTATGCGTTCTTTTGGGAGCTCAAAGGCCAGATCCTGATGGAATCGAGCCGCCCGAAGGAAAGCATTGCTCCATATCGCAAAGCCGTCGATCTCGCCCCAGACGAACCGCTGATCCGCGCGAGTCTCGGCGCGGCCCTTCTCGCTACCGAGGATACGTCGCTCATACCCGAAGCGAAGAAGCACCTGAAGTACTCGCTGAAGGACGAAAGCGACAACGGCATGGCATGGTTCTACCTCGCCATGGCCTACGGCCAGACCGGCGAAGACGGCCTCGCTGCGCTAGCCACGGCCGAACGCTACTATGCGCTCCGTGCTTACGCGCCTGCAGCAAGCTTCGCGCAGCGCGCCGTCGTCAAACTCAAAGAAGGCTCGAACGACTGGCAGCGCGCCAACGACATCCTGGCCATCGCCCAATCAGAAGCCGCCAAACAAAAGAACCGTTGATCCAAACTCATGAACCAGAAAAGCGTTCTCTACCTACTCCTCGCCGCCGCCATCATGATCACTGCCGTGTTCGGCGCGCTGCGCCTCGCCGGCACGTTCTCGAGCGGCGATGTCCCCGACGTAGCGATGAACAAGACCGACGTCGAAAAGATCGTCCGCAACTACCTGATCGAACACCCTGAAGTTCTGTTCGAAGCCTTGGACGGCATGAAGGCCAAGGAAGAGGGCCAGCGCATGGCCCGCATGCGTGACAAGGCGAAGTCGCAACAAGCACAGCTCTACCAAGAAGCCGATCCGCTGATTGCGGGCAACCCGAAGGGCGACGTCACGATCGTCGAGTTCTTCGACTACCGCTGCCCGTATTGCCGCAAGGTAAAAAAGGACGTCGCCGACCTGCTGAACCAAGACGGCAACATCAAATTGATCCTGAAGGAGTTTCCGATCCTATCGCCCGAATCCGAATTGGCTGCCCAAGCCGCGATCGCCTCGGCTGCGCAAGGCAAATACTGGGATTTCCATATGGCCATGATGGGCGCTGAAGACCTCACAGAAGAACGCGTCTTCGAACTCGCCAAAAGCGTCGGCGTTGATATCCAACGCCTCAAGGCCGACATGAAAAGCCCAAAGGTCGCCCAACGCCTCAGTGAAACCCAAGCTTTAGCCCGAGCTCTCGGCATCGACGCTACGCCGACATTCTTCATCGGCGACGAACCATTCTCCGGCGCCCAGACGCTCAAAGAGTTGAAGGACGCGGTGGCGGCAGTACGCAAAGCCCGGCCGAGCTAACCATCTCGTCCGCTTCTCGGTCGGCGCAAGCGGTCCGATTGGCCAACTACCCGCTGCTGCGCTATAGTCGCTTTGCTCTGGAGCGGGGCCCGTAGGCCCGATTTTCATCTGACAACTAGCGCATGTTGCGCGCGCGGACCGGCTCGGTTCCGCGCGGGCGATAGCGCGTCTTCGCTGTCGGGGCGGTTATTGGGAAGAAACGTTATGGACAAGAAACAACTGCCTCCAGCTCACGTGCCGAAACTGTTCTCGACCGTCGCCGCAATCATGTTGGGCGTGCTAGCGGGCGCCCTGGCATATCGGGGGTACTACGGCATCGACGTGGCCGTCGGCACTTTCCACGTGCCGGTTCTGATGAGCTGGATCGCCGCCGGCGTCTTCGGCATCGTGGCCGTTTTCGCGTTCCGGGAAGCTTAAGAGCCCGGCGAGCAACCCCCGCGCGGCGTTAGCGCGGGGGCTCGACGCCTCGCTAGCCGGCCGGCGTCACCGGCATGGCGGGTTTGTCCTTGCGTTGTGCTTGGGGTATCAGCGGTCATAGGTCCCACGTCGATCGCCGAACGCGATGTCCGGCGAAGCAACCACGGACGATAGATGGCTGAGATTGTTCCGAGCGAAGAACTGCGGGCCTTTTTGCTGCGCCTCTACGCCGCCATGGGCGACAACGACGCCGATGCCGTGCGCGAGATGTATTCGACGCGCGCGTGCCTGCTGAACATCGGAACCGATCCCGACGAATGGTGGACGGGCCCCGCGGGCACCGAAGTCATGCTTCGCCAAAATGGAGAACTGGGCGGAATCAAATTGCTGCCTGGCTTGCCCGTTGCCTACTCCATCGGAAACGTCGGGTGGATCGCCGACCGGCCGCGTGTGGTGCTGCCGACGGGCGCCGAGGTTAGCGTGCGCCTCACACTCGTGCTGACGATCGAGCGGGGACACTGGCGGATCGTGCAGTGGCACGGCTCCATCGGGCAGAAGGACGAAGTGTCGTTCGGACAAACGCTGACGAAGAATATCGACCAGATCGAGCGCCACGTGCGTGACGAACGACCGGACGTGCGCTCGGCCTCTGCGCCGGACGGCACGGTGACGATTGCGTTCACCGACATCGAATCGTCGTCCGTGTTGCTCGACCGCTTGGGCGATGCGGCGTTCATGCGCGTGCTCGGTTGGCACGATCGCATCGTGCGTGAGGCGGCGGAGCAGCAGAACGGGTTCGTAGTGAAATCGCAGGGAGACGGTTTCATGCTGGCCTTTCCTTCGGCCGCGTTGGCGTTGCGGGCGAGCCTCGCGATGCGCGAGCGGATCAGCGCCGGATTCGAAGGCCTGCCGGTTCGCATCCGTGTGGGGCTCCACTCGGGCGAGGCGATCAAGCGCAGTGACGACTTCTACGGGCGAACGGTCGTGATCGCCGCGCGCATCGGATCGGCTGCCCTCGGCGGCGAGATCTTGGCGTCCGATCTCGTCTACGCGCTCGCGCGGGGGCTCGGCACGTTCACGTTCGGCCCGCCGCGCCCCGCAGCGTTGAAAGGGCTCGAGGGTTCGTTCGATTTGTACCCGGTGGTAGCGTGAGATATTCGATGGAACGGAGCGTGACCAACTATCTACTGCCGTTGGTGGCGGCCGTTGCACTTGCTACAAGCGGGTGCTCCCCAAGCGAGACCGATTCCGCGACACCCGCCACGGACGGGACTGCCAAACCTGCCGTCGACGCGGCTGCACCCAGAAACACCGCTGAAGAGACCGCGCTCGCGGCCCGCGAAGCAGCCGAAACGCGCCAGAACGGCGTCTATCAAGACTGTCTGCGTCGTCCGCCAGCGCCCGCGTCGGCGAACATGAAACCGCCGACGAATGCGAAAGGCATGTACGCCAACAAGGGCGAGTGCCGGGGCTGCTCGACCGGATGGTGGCGCACGAACGAACCGACGGCGCTGCACGCCACGCCCGACTCCGATGCTGCGCAAACCACAACGGTGCCAGCCGAGACCTGGGTCTATGCAGCAGAAACAGTCTCATTCACCGTGCCCACTCGGGGGATCGTCGTGAAGCCGGGTGGCGCATTCAAACAATGCGATACGGTCTACCACCTCTTTACGCACCTCGACGAGGGCGACTCTTGGGACAAAGTTTGGCGAGAGGGTAAGTTGCTCACCTACGAGGAGAGCAAGGACGCCGTCATTCGTTGGGTCGACGCATTGCCCGTTGTCGACGGTAGGGACGGCTGGTGGGTTCGTCTCCAACAACAGAACGGCAAAACTGGGTGGGCCTGGGCCACCGCGCGCGAGTACGAGTTCAGCTGCAAGTGGGAGAGAGACCCCGAAGACGTCTGCGCAAGCGCGCCGAAGAAGGCGCCGCCGGCACTTCACTGACGCGCAACAGCGACCAACAAGGCCCGATGGCGCAAAGCCAGACCCTGGATTTCCGCTTGAACGTGGCGGGTGAAACCGGTATTGACGCGGCCCGCTTGCTCCGCCTTGGAGCATTTGTTGAACCTGAACAGGAAGGAGTGCGTCATGCGTGAAGTTGCCCAAAACGCCGTCATCGCTCTCTTTTCGTCTTTCTTTCAGGAACAACAGTCATGGGCATTTCCCGTGAAGGCGGCGGCTTAGACCGTCCGCTAACGACCGTCGATATCATCGCCTCCGCCGATAGCTGGATCGAGCAGACGGCGGTCGATCAATTGCATCAGAACGCCAAGCTCGAAGGGATCGAGCGGGCGGTGGGGCTGCCCGATCTGCATGCCGGCCGCGGCATTGCCGTCGGCGCTGCCTTCTGGTCGCGCAGCCATGTCTACCCGCATCTTGTCGGCAACGACATCGGATGCGGCATGGGGCTTTGGCAGACCACGACGCCGGTCCGCAAGTTCAAGCTGGATTCGGCGGAGCGCAAGCTCACCGGACTTGAGCACGTGTGGGACGGCGATGCGGCGGGCGCACTTCACGATGCCGGGTTGCCGGACACGCTTGCGCGCGACGCGCTGGGCAGCATCGGCGGCGGCAATCACTTTGCCGAGTTGCTGTGCGTGGACGCGGTCGAAGATTCGGCAGCGTTCGAGCGGCTTCAGTTCGATCGCGCGCCCGTCTATCTGATGGTGCACAGCGGATCGCGCGGGTTGGGACAGGCCATTCTGCTCAGGCACATGGAGCGGCAGACGGTGCAGCCGTTGCTCGCGGGGAGCGAGGCGTGCGGCGCTTACCTGCGCGATCACGATCAAGCGGTGCGTTGGGCTGTCGCGAACCGCCGCGTCATCGCGGCGCGGTTCTTCGAGCGGTTGGGGCTCGCGGGCGAGCGGCGGCTCGACATCTGCCACAACAGCGTGACGCCGCATGACGGCGGCTGGCTGCATCGCAAGGGCGCGGCGCCGGCGGACCAGGGCGTTATCGTGGTGCCGGGTTCGCGGGGCGACCTCACCTATATCGTGCAGCCGCGGCTTGAGAATGCAGATCGTGCGCTCCATTCGCTGGCGCACGGCGCGGGCCGCAAGTGGAGCCGGAGTGAGGCAAAGGCGAAGCTTGAGCGGCGATTCACGATCAGCGATCTCGAACGCACAAAGCTTGGCAGCCGTGTCATCTGCGAGGACCGCGAACTGATTTTCGAGGAAGCGCCGCAAGCCTACAAGGCCATCCACCAGGTGATTGAAGATCTGAAGGCGGTCTCGCTCATCGACGTGATCGCAACGTTGCGCCCGCTCATCACCTACAAGACGAGGCGGGTATGACGGTCGCGATCATTCACATTTCGGCGGGCCAGGGCCCTGAGGAGTGCGCATGGGTCGCGGCCGAACTCGCGCATGCGTTCGCCCGCGAAGCAACGCGCGAAAACCTCGCCTGCGAACCGGTCGAGCCTTATGTGGGACCGACGGCGTCCATCTTGCTGCGCATCAAAGGCGAAGGTGCCGACGCGTTCGTCGCGGCGCGCGAGGGGACGGTGCGCTGGATCGGGACCAGCCCGTTTCGTCCGGCGCACAAGCGGAAGAATTGGTTCGTCGGCGTGTTCCGCGTGGCGGAAACCGGCGACACGCCGGACTTCAACGAGCGCGACATCGTCTATGAGACCATGCGCGCATCAGGACCGGGCGGGCAACACGTCAACAAGACCGAGAGCGCGGTGCGCGCGACGCATACGCCCTCAGGCCTTGTTGCCGTTTCGCGCGAACAACGCTCGCAAGCGGCGAACAAGAAAGTCGCGCGGTTGAAACTCGCCTTGGCGCTGCAGGCTGAGCGCGACGCGCACGCGGAGGACGCGAAGTCCGCGATGTGGGCGAAGAACCACGCGCTCGAACGCGGGAATGCGGTTAGGACGTATGAGGGGCCGAAGTTCAAGCTGCGGCGGAACTCGCCCTAGGTCTTCCAGCCTTTGATTTGTCCGGTCGACGGCCCTTGTTAGGCGAACCTATCCACCACAGCTTTCGGGACGCGGATGGGGCGCGCGTTTGCGCGGTCGAGGATGGCCCAGGTGGTTCGGCAGCGAACGATGACGCGGCCGTCTTTCGCGAATTCGGCGTAGCGGTCGAACTTCGCGCCGACGGCTTCCTCAGCCACCCAGGTACGTCCGGTGAGGCTTTCGCCTTCTTTCAGATTGCCGGCATAGTCGATCTCATGCCTGACAACGACCCAGACGTAGCTCGCCACTTGTTCGGACGTTGCGACCGCGGCCCAATGGGCGGTAGCGAGGTCCTGAACCCAGCGCACCCACACCGCGTTGTTGACGTGGCCCAGTTCGTCGATGTCGGCGCTTTGGGCGGTGAAGCTTTTCTCGAATTGACGCATCGGGTTTCTATACGCGGAGTACTCCGAGCGTGTGAAGTGGCGCCGAGCGCGCACTAGACCCGCCAGCCTGCCACTCCAATGGTGACACATTCGGTGAAGAGGTTAAATCAGCCCCGCCAGCGGCGACGACGGGTCGGCGTAGGTCTTCTTCTTCATCCGCCCTGCGAGATACGCGAGCCGTCCGGACTCAACCGCGAGCCTCATCGCGCGCGCCATCATCACCGGGTTCTTAGCCTCGGCGATCGCCGTGTTCATCAGCACACCGTCGCAACCGAGTTCCATCGCGACCGCGGCATCCGATGCCGTACCAACGCCCGCATCAACGAGCACAGGAACCTTTGCCGCCTCGATGATCAGCCGAATGTTCACGGGATTCTGAATGCCAAGCCCCGACCCGATCGGCGCAGCCAACGGCATGATCGCCGCCGCCCCCGCGTCTTCGAGCCGCTTGCACATCAATGGATCGTCGCTGCAATAGACCATCACCTGAAAGTCATCCTTGGCGAGAATCTCCGTCGCGCGCAGCGTCTCGATCATGTCGGGATAAAGCGTCTTACGGTCGCCAAGCACTTCAAGCTTCACGAGCGACCACCCGCCCGCCTCACGCGCGAGGCGCAGCGTACGCATCGCCTCTTCCGCCGTGTAGCAGCCAGCCGTGTTCGGCAAATACACAACCTTCTTCGGATCGATGAAGTCGACGAGCTTAGGGCTTCCCGGATCGGCAACGTTCACGCGGCGAAGGGCGACTGTCACGATCTCCGCGCCCGACGCCTCCAGCGCCGCCGCGTTCTCGGCATAGTCCTTGTACTTTCCCGTGCCGATGATCAGCCGCGAGCGGAACGTGCGTCCAGCGACGCTCCACGTATCGTTGTTGTTCGTCATTTATCCGCCGCCCACAAAATTCACGATCTCGAGCCGGTCACCCTCTACCAGCATCGTCGCCGCATAGGCCGAACGCGGCACGATCTCAAGGTTGCGCTCAATCGCAATTTTGCGCGCCTCAAGCCCCAGCCGCTCGACCAGCCCCGCAAGAGACGTCGCCTCAGGCAGAGCATGCTCCTGACCGTTCAGCTGAATGCGCAATGTCAAAGGTGATTCCGCTTGTCCAATTTTCTACGGTTCGTCAATGAGATAGCGTGGCTTGCCCCCGCTAACCACCTGTCATCTGGTGCCTTCCGCCGCACCCGCCGACTGGCTATAAAAGCGGCGCATTCCTCACCATGGACACCCAGTCGCTGACAAGATGGCCAAGCCGATTTTTGTCCTCAATGGCCCGAACCTGAACCTCCTGGGAAGCCGGGAGCCGGAGATCTATGGCTCCACAACCCTGGCGGACATCGAGGCGCAGGTCCGCGCCCGGGCCGCTCAGGCGGCCTTAACCGTCGATTTCCGCCAATCGAACCACGAAGGCGACCTGGTCGATTGGCTCCAGGAGGCCCGTACCAAGGCGGCAGGGGTGATCTTGAACGCCGGCGCCTATACGCATACCTCAGTCGCCCTGCATGATGCCTTGAAGGCCTTGGAAATCCCGGTCATCGAGGTCCATATCTCGAACCCCTACCGGCGGGAACCGTTCCGCCATACCTCCTACATTTCGCCCGCCGTAACTGGCACGATTTGCGGGGTCGGCGCGCAAGGGTATGCCCTGGCCGTCGAAGCCCTCGCCGCACTAACAGCACCCAAGAAGGGTCAAGGATGAGCAAAGAAGAAAAAACCGATCCATTGGAAGGCAAGCTGATCCGCGATCTGGCAGCGATCCTCGAAGAAACTGGATTGAGCGAAATCGAGATCGAGAAAGCGGGGCTGCGCGTACGCGTCGCCCGCACGCTGCACATGGTAGCCGCGGCCCCCATGGCCCACGCACCGGCAGCAGCTCACACCGCAAAGCCCGCCGGGGCGGCTAAACCAACCGACGTGTCGAGCCATCCGGGTCTCGTCGCTTCGCCGATGGTGGGCACGGCCTATGTCGCGCCCTCACCCGGCGCCAACCCCTTCGTGAAAATCGGAGACATGGTGACGGAGGGCCAAACCCTCGTCATCATCGAAGCGATGAAGACGATGAATCAGATCCCGGCCCCACGCGCCGGCCGTGTCACTCAAATCATCGTCAGCGATGGCCAGCCGGTCGAATTCGGCGAACCGCTGATGATCATCGAGTAAGATGTTCGACAAAGTCCTCATTGCCAACCGTGGCGAAATCGCATTGCGCGTCAACCGTGCGTGCCACGAAATGGGCATCAAGACGGTCGCGGTCCATTCGACCGCCGACGCAAACGCCATGCATGTGCGCATGGCCGACGAGAGCGTCTGCATCGGTCCGCCACCCGCCCGCGATAGCTACTTGAACATTCCGGCGATCGTGACCGCCTGCGAAGTGACCGGCGCCCAAGCTGTCCACCCCGGCTACGGTTTCCTGTCGGAGAACGCACGCTTCGCTGAAATCATCGAAGAACACGGCATCGTTTTCATCGGCCCTAAACCCGATCACATCCGCCTCATGGGCGACAAGATCGAGGCGAAGAAAGCGGTCAAGCGACTTGGCATTCCCGTGGTGCCGGGCTCGGACGGCGCCGTAACGAACGATGCCGACGCCAAACGCATCGCCGACGCGATCGGCTATCCGGTGCTGGTCAAAGCAGCAGCCGGCGGCGGCGGCCGCGGGATGAAGGTCGCGCGCAACGAGTCTGAGCTATCGCTCGCCCTGGCCACGGCACGCTCTGAAGCCAAGGCCGCCTTCGGCGACGATAGCGTTTATCTCGAAAAGTACCTCCAGCTCCCGCGTCACATCGAAATCCAAGTTCTCGCCGACAGCCAAGGCAAGGTGGTTCACTTGGGAGAGCGCGACTGCTCGCTGCAGCGCCGCCACCAAAAGGTTTGGGAAGAAGCTGGCTCGCCCGCGCTGAACGCGCAAACCCGTGACAGTATCGGTCGCGTCGTCACCGACGCGCTCACCCGCCTCGGCTATCTCGGCGTCGGCACGATCGAGTTCCTGTATGAAAACGGCGAATTTTACTTCATCGAAATGAACACACGTCTGCAGGTCGAGCACCCTGTGACGGAGATGATCACCGGCCTCGACCTCGTACGCGAGCAGGTGCGCGTTGCCCATGGCGGCTCGATCGGCTTCGACCAATCCGATGTGACGTTCTCAGGCCACGCCATCGAGTGCCGCGTCAATGCCGAGAACCCGCTCACGTTCCGCCCCTCGCCCGGCCTCATCAAAGAGTTCCACGTGCCCGGCGGCCTGGGCGTGCGTGTCGATTCCGCCGCCTACGCCGGCTACAAGATCCCGCCCTACTACGACAGCTTGATCGGCAAGTTGATTGTGCACGGCCGCAACCGCACCGAATGCCTCATGCGGCTGCGCCGCTCGCTGTCCGAGTTCGTGATCGACGGTATCGAAACGACGATCCCGTTGTTTCAATCGCTCGTCAACGAACCCGACATCGTCAATGGCGACTACTCGATCCACTGGCTTGAAAACTTCCTGAAGAAACAGACGGGCTGAACGCCGTGCGCCCCGGTCCGATCATCCCCGAGCGGACACTGCTGAACGCCTACCGCGACGGCATTTTTCCGATGGCCGAAACGCGGACCGACAGCGAGGTCTTCTGGGTTGACCCGAACCGCCGCGCGATCATGCCGCTCGACGCCTTCCACGTGCCCAAGCGCCTAGCCCGCACCATCCGCACGACGAAGCTACGGGTCACTGCCGACGCCGCCTTCGAAAGCGTCATCGCGGCCTGCGCAGAAACGAAAGCGGGCCGCGAAAACACCTGGATCAACCCGCTGATCGAACGCTCCTACATCAACCTCCACGTCAAGGGCCACGCCCACAGCATCGAAGTCTGGAACGGCGAAGCGCTGGTCGGCGGCCTCTATGGTGTTTCTATCGGCGCGGCATTCTTCGGCGAAAGCATGTTCAGCCGCGAAACCGACGCCAGCAAGATCGCCCTCATCCACCTCGCCGCTCGTCTGAAAGCAGGCGGTTACGCCTTACTCGACACGCAGTTCATGACCGAGCACCTAAGACAGTTCGGCACCACCGAGCTGCCCAAAGCACGCTACAAAGAGCTGCTCGCCAAGGCGGTGGCGATGAAAGCGGATTTCTACGTGTTGGGCGGTGCAGGTGCCGCAGGCTGCGTCGGCGCCGTCTTACAGCTTACGACCCAAACGTCATAAACCGCATGCTCCAGCGCGTTCAGCGCCGGGCTCGACGCGAACATCCAGCCTGAAAAGATTTTCTGGATAGTCCCATCCGGCTTACGATCTTGAATCTCGAGGAACGCTGCAGCCTCAGGCGGTTCCTCCGGCGGGCGTGTCTTGCACGCATGGGCCGTCACGATCAGCGTGTTGTAGAACACCGGCTGCTTCAGACCGACCTCAAGCTTCGCTGTGCGCGCGGCAACCTTGTCCAACCCGCCCAGGATAACACCCGTCGCCGTCGGCGCCGCACTCGATGGCGGCGGAGGGATAATCTCAGGCGGCGGCTCCGGCGGTGCTACCACGGTCTCGCCCGACGGGGTCTCAACCGGCGGAACGGCGTCCGTCGGCGGCGGCGGCGCGGGCAAATCCTCCGGCACCGGCATCGGCATCTCGACGGGTGGCGTCTCCGGCTGCGCGAACGCAAGCCCAGTGACCAACACGGACGAGGCAATCAACAACGCTACACGACGGTTCATGGGAGCAAAACTCTCTTACGGTGTCGCCGGCGCTGGGCTGGACGGTGCGCTCTCTTCAGGCTTCTTCTCGCTGTCCCCACCCGAGAACATCGCTTGACCAAGCAAGCCGATCAAATCAACCGATCCTTGTGTCGCGCTGAACTCGCCGCCCGTCTTTAGCATGTCGTCGCTCCCACCCGGCGATACGGCGAGATAGGCGCCGCCAAGAAGCCCTTCGCTTGCCACCTTGATCGACGAGTCTTCCGGAATGGCCACGTCCTGCTTGATATTCATCCGCACAAGCGCACGGTAGGTTTTCTGATCCAACTCTTGGCTCGTCACGCTGCCGACCTTGATGCCCGACAAGCGCACATCCGTGCCGACAGAGATGCCGTCGATCCGGTCGAATCGTGCGACCACTTCATAGCCCGCGACCGTACCCGATCCCGTCGTGTTCCAGCCGTAATAGAAGAAGCCGACCGCTACCGCGACAACGGCCGCGCCAAGCAGCGTTTCAACAAATCCGTTCTGCATCTCGCTCCCCTTACTTCGGCTGCCAAGCTTCGTAGTCACCGCTCGCGGGCGCACGTTGCCCGCTGCCCATCAGACTACCGGGCGGCCGATACGCGTTTGGCGTTCCCGTCAAATTCGGCTGATGCTCCACTTCCCAAGCCTTACGCTTTGGTGGCGCAACGGTCGGCGGCTCGTCCACCGTATGATGCATCCACCCGTGCCATTCAGCCGGCACCATCGAAGCCTCGGCGAGGTTCTTGTAGAGCACCCACCGCCGCTTCCCATCGCGAGTCTGGTAGTACGAATTGCCGAAGAGATCTTCGCCAACAAACGTGCCGTTCCGCTTGGTGTAGATCCAGGTCCCAAGCGTGTTCCCGTTCCACCAGGTCAGCAACCAATTCAACAGCTTAAACATCAAGACTCCGGACTCGGCAGACCAAGGCGGCGGACTATGGCGCGAGAGCGGCTGGCCCGTAAAGCGCGCGCAAGCGCGCCCTCCCCGGCCCAATCCGCGATTCCACTCAGGGTTGTTTCACCGTTGCAACACTATTTTTAGGTGCGCCCGCGCCGACCTGAGGCAACACGCGAACCTCAATCCGCCGGGTATTCGTCAAATAGGCCGCCCCGACCGCCACGACCTCAGCCTTCGTGATGCTCTCAAGGTCCCCAAGCTGGCTGCGGATCGTCGTGAGCGACCGCGGCTCGCTCTGTACATCCTCAAGCGCAGACACCCAAAAATCGTTCGTCAACCGGCTGGTCTCCGCGGACTTGATGATCGGCGTACGCGCTCGGGCAAGCACATCGTCAGAGAACGAACCCGACTTAACCTCCGCGACGATCTTGTCCACCGTCCGGAAAAACCCGTCCACAAGGTCAGGCCGCGTTTCGGCCGACGCCGTGATGTAGCCGAAATTCGGGAGCGCACCAGAGTGCCAGCCACCAACCGAAGGTGAATACGTGGCGCCCTGCGCCTCGCGAAACTCTTCGGTCAACCGCACTTTCAGCACTTCACGCAGGATCGAGATCGCACGCGCGCGCCGCGTATCGGAAAAGAAGTCGGGCGCAGGCCACGCGACATAAGCCGACGCTTGATCGGCACGTCCCTCATGTGCGAAGCGCAGGGACTTAGCCTGCGAAGGGAAGCGAACATCGCGCGCACCCGCTCGCTCTGGCAGCTTCGCCGCCCGCACAGGCAACGCAGCAAATGTCGTCGCAACCGACGCAATCACCTCGTCCGGTGAAAAGTCGCCGACGACCGTCACTTCGATGGGTGCCGAGGCCAACACCGGCTTCATCGTTGATTCGACGTCGCCGATCCGCAACGCCTTCATATTGGCGATGCTTGGAAACGCCCATCGCGGATCCCCTGAACGCAGCAGCGTGGGCACTTCGCGCGAGATAACGCGTCCGGGGCCCGACGAGAACTGCTTGATATAACTCTCGGCTGCCGCCTGAACCCGCTCAAGCCCACCCGGGCGATACGCGGGATCCGTTGCAAACGCGGTAAGCAATTGCAGCTGCAGAGCAAGATCGCGCCGGTTTGTGCGTCCGCTGAACTCGAACGATTCCTCGTCCATCGAAAGCGAGTTCGACACGATCCGCCCCGCGAGCGACTCCTCAAGCTCGTCGGTGGTCAACCGCTTCAGCCCGCCTTCGATAAACCCGAACGGAAGTGCCCAATTCAAACCGACCCTGTCCCGCGGCATGTGAATGAAGCCGCCCGCAAACCGCGCCGCAACATAGATCGAGTCAGCCTCGAAACGCGTCGGTTTAAGGTTCAGCATCACGCCGTTGGCGAACCGAACCATCGTCACGCCTAGATCGGCCGCCTCCCGCCGCTCGGCAACGCCACCCGGTGTCCCAAAGCTGGCGTAGGGAAATGTCTTGGCATCGATTTGCGGCGCCGGCGCCACGACCGTCTTGACGCTACCCTCGAATGCAGCCGCGACAGCACCGTCACCGCCATCGATCGCCTTGCCCGACGTCACAAACACGATCGGCCCTTCGCCACCGCGCACATCCCTAAGCGCCTGAAGCGCACTCTCAGGCGTCACGCTCGCAGCAGCCCGCTCGAAACGAGCCAACTGCTCGGCAGGCGGCGAGAACACTTGCCGGTCGCTGAAGGAGCCAACGATCTGGCTCGCCAACTCTCGCGTCTCCCGCGTAGCCGACTTTGTCACCGCATCCTCAAGCGACGCCCGCCACTCTTTGAGCTCACGAGAAATCTCCGCCTGCGAGAAACCGAACTCAACGGCGCGCCGGAACTCTTGCTCCGCTGCGGCCAACCCGCGACGCCACTCACCCGGCCGCACCGACGCCGTGAGGCTGAGCGCGCGCGACAAACCACGCGAGTTGCTGAGGCCAACGTTTGCGCCGACAAATGGCGGATTGGATTCGCGCGCAATCCGTCCCAATCGCCGACTGAGGATCGAAAGAGCAATCTGACGCCGCAAGTTTAGCGCCCGAACCGCCATGCTGTCTGGCGCATCTTCGGGCGCGGAGAGCCACGTCACATAGACATTTTCAGGCATGTTCGCTTCGACATGCGATACGGCAACAAGTGAGCGCGCCGTAAGCGGCCCCTGCCCGGGATCGGTCGGATCGGCCCCTTCACCTTTCCAATCCTCGAACTTTGCCCTGATCGTCGCCTCGATCTCTGCGGGCTCCATATCGCCGGTGACGACCAGCAGCGTGCGCTCCGGCCGATAGAAGCGTTTGTAGTAATCCTCTAGAAGTTCCTTCGTCGCACCCTTGATTGTCTCGGCCGTTCCGATGGGAAGCCGTTGCGCTTGTCGCTGCCCTTCGTAGAGAAGCGCCCACTGTCGTTCCAGCGCACGATACTCTGGCGTATTGCGCGTTCGCTGCTCGGAGAGCACAACGCCCTTCTCACGCTCGATCGCTGCGGGATCGAGCGTCAGCCTGTCGCCAATCTCGCGAAACAACATCAACCCTGTATCGACGAGATCGGCATCGTTCTTGGGCAACTCCAGCATGTAGACGGTTTCGTCCGTGGACGTGTACGCGTTCGTATGCGCCCCGAACGCCAGTCCCTTGCGCTGCAGAAGCTTCACAAACTCGCCTTCCGGAACGTTCTTCGATCCGTTGAAGGCCATGTGCTCCATGAAGTGGGCGAGCCCGCGCTGTGCATCGCTCTCTTGAAGAGACCCCGCCGCGATCCGAAGCCTCAGCGATATCGTCCCCGCCGGCTGCGTATTGCGCATGATCGCAAAGCGCATTCCGTTTGCGAGCACGCCCACGCGAACGGCCGGATCGGGCCTGATATCGCTGTCTTCATGCGGCCAATAGCTGTAGTCGGCGCCGCTGTAGCGGCCAGTGCCGGACTGCGGCGGCTGCCCCGGTTGAACGCATGAAGTCAGAACCAACGAACACAATACTACCGCGACGAACCGGAACGCCGTCATCGACCGCATCAAATCACTCCCCGCCGACGCCTCAAGCGTCGAACATTACCACCGATCGAGCAAGCTCCCCACGCTTCAGCTCCTCGAACCCATCGTTGATCTGATCGAGCTTGATCCGGCGCGAAATCATCTCATCCAGCTTTAGCTTCCCCGATAAGTAGAAATCCACGAGTCGCGGCATATCAACCGGGAACCGGTTCGAGCCCATCAACGAACCCTGTATCCGCTTCTCGCCCAGAAAATCCGCGCCATGCAGTTCGATGTTCACCCCAACCGGGATCATACCGATGATGTTCGCCGTGCCGCCGCGTCCAAGCATCCGAAATGCCTGCTCCGCAGTTTGCTTCAATCCGATTGCCTCAAACGAATGGTGCACACCGCCATTTGTCAGGTCGATAACCTGCTTGACCGGATCGCCATCTTTTGGATTGACCACGTCGGTCGCGCCGAAGTGCTTCGCAAGGTTGAGCTTTGATCCTTGCATATCGACCGCGATGATCCGCCCCGCGCCGGCAATCGCCGCACCGTTGATGCATGCCAAGCCCACACCGCCGCAGCCAATCACCGCCACGGTCTCGCCCGGACGCACCTTCGAGGTGTGCATAACGGCGCCGACGCCCGTCATCACCGAACAGCCAATCAGTGCGGCCCTATCAAGCGGCATATCTTTGCGGATCTTCACGCACGCATGCTCATGAATGAGCATCTGCTCCGCGAACGATGAAAGATTTAGAAACTGGTTCATTGGCCCGGCGTCTTTCGCAAGCCTTGGCTCCTCGCCCTTTTGCCGTTTCGTCTCCGGACTAACGCAACGAGACATGTAACCGGTCAAACAGTGCTCGCAGTGACCGCAGAATGCCGACAAACACGTGATCACGTGGTCGCCCGGCTTCACAGTGCGCACCTCCGAGCCAACTTGCTCGACAACACCCGCACTTTCGTGCCCGAGCACGGCGGGTAACGGATAGGGATAAAGCCCATCCACAAAGTGCAGGTCTGAGTGGCAAATACCCGCCGCCGCAGTGCGGATCAGCACCTCATGGGCGCCTGGCTTGTTGATCTGCACGTCCTCGATAACGAGAGGCTTCTTCACTTCCCGTAAGACAGCCGCCTTCATGTGAGAACTCCGGATGAAATGACGCGATCACCGAAACTACGCGACCACAGCCGGTTCTGTCAGCCCCAATTAAAGTGTCGGCTTGCGCACAAAGCCGGGAGCGGGCATCTCGGTTTCCTTGTGAATGTCGATATTTGTGACCTGCGCCAACTCCGGCCCTTGGGTCGCCGCCCGAAGCATGTCGTCGATCTTTGGGTCGGGACCGGCAATCAGCATCTCGATACTGCCGTCCGACCGGTTGCGCACCCACCCGGACAGCCCGCGCGCATTCGCCTCACCGATCGCCCAATCGCGAAAGCCGACACCCTGAACGGCACCCTTGATGCGCAATTTGAAAATTGTGATTCCGCTCATTTTCCTTAGGGCTTTCGTAACACGTTCCGCATTTCAGGCGAGGATTACTTAACCCCGGTAAGCGACAATGTCACCAGTTCGCAAGGTCAGGAGTGCCCAAGATGGCGCGGCCCGCAGTAGTGGAAAGAGACTTCTCGCACGCGTTGACACTCAACCTGTCACCGCTGGTTGCACCGCATCGCAAACAAGGCCGCCTAAAACTGCGCATCGAGCGCATGCCGCAGACCGCGCGCCTGTCGCAAGGAACGCGCAACAACGACGGTTCTTGGTCGCTTCAGTCCGACGAACTCGACGACCTGTGCTTCTTGACCGCCGACCCACTTGAAAAAGAAGTGAGAATAAACGTCCGAGTCATCGGCCTCGCCAACGGCAACACACTTGCGTCAATCGAACACGCGATAACGCCCGGCGCCGCCCCCCTCTCCACATCGAGCCCGGCCGAAACCACCCTCCACACCCGCGAGTTGGAAACTCTGCGCCACGAGCTCGCCGCCGCCAAAGACGCGCTGGCTGCACGCGATGCCGAACTCGCCGACCGCCTTGGTGCCGCCGCTAACGAAGCTGCCACACAATTCCAGCACACGCTCTCCAAAGCAGAAGCAGCGTGGAGCGCCACCGAGAACGCACGCCTACAAGCCATCCAAGAGCAGTGGCAGGAAAAGTTCGCGGAAGCTTTGGTGGATGCCGAGGAAGAGCAAGCGCGCAAATACACCGACGCAATCGAAGCACTCAACGCGAAGCTTGAAGAGTTCCAGCTCGCCGTGAGCGAGCGCGACGCCGCCCTCGCCCATGCAAAGGAAGCCGGCAGCGCCGCCGTTGCGCAAAGCCACGACGCGGCGCGTGACACGAATGCGAAGATCACCGCTCTCGAGGCGGCGCTGGGTGAACGCGACGCCGAACTCGCCCGCGCCGTCGCGGCGAAGGATGCCGTCAAGCGCGAGGCCGATCTCGCTCTCGTGAAGGCCGAAGCGGCATGGAAGGACGCCGAGGCCGAGCGCCTCGCCGCCGCCGAAGCCCACTGGCGTGAGGCCTCCGCCATGGCGATGGCCGAAGCCCAGGCCGATGCCGACACACTGCGCGAGCAGGGCGCACAGAACGACCCAGACCTGCTTGAACACTTCACGCAGCTTCAAGCGGCCGTTGCCGAGCGCGACGCCGCGCTCGAGCGCGCACAAGCCGCGGCCGAACAGGCGCGCACCGAAGCCGATACGCGCTTGGCGGAAGCCGAGAAGAAATGGAAATCGGCCGAGGCGGCCCGCGCTATCGCCAGCGACGCCGCATGGCAAAAGAAGCTCGCTGCAGCATCTGCAGCGCGCACCACACCCGCGCCAGCCCCTGCCAACGACACTGAGCTCCGCACGTTGCGCGAAAAGCTCGCTGCAGTTCAAGCTAAGCTCGACCTGCGCGAGGCCACGGTCGCCAAGGCGGCCAATCTTGCGAACGAAGAACGCTTGCGCTGGCAGAAGGAAGCGCAAGACCAAATCGTCAAAGCCTCACGCGAGCGCAAAGCTGACGATGCCGCTCGCCTTGCCACCGCGCAGGCCGAATGGAGCCGACAATCAGCCCGCGACCTCGCTCTCGCGACCTCGCGCGCCGAAGCCGCGGAAGCCGCACTTGCCCAAGTGCGCATGCGCACGAAGAACGACACGCAGCTTCATACCGAACTCGCCGCGTTACGCGCGGCGCTCGCGGTGCGCGAAGGCGAGCTGGCCGACTTGCGCCGTCATGCGGAAGACCTGAGCGCCGATGACGGGGCCAAGGCGGACACGCAACCAAGACGCCCCGGCTTCAAAACGCGTGACATATTGATCGCTTGTGGGATCGGCATGCTCGCCGTCATCGGTTGGCTACAAATCTCGGAACAGCTTATGGCCCCGCCACCCGCACCGGTCGTGCCCGCTGAAACGCAAATCGCGTCGGCGCCTGCTCAGCCGGCAAATCCGATCGTTGCCCTGACGAAGGATGCAAAGCTTCGCAAAGCCGCCTCGCCAGCCGCCGACGTGATCGTCAAACTCAAGACGGACACCAGGCTGGAGGTTCTCGCCCGCAACGGCGAATGGGCGCACGTGCGCGAAGCCGTGGCGCCGCCCAAGGGCAAGCCCGCCGAAGGCTGGGTGCGCGCGTCCTTCCTGAAGTTCGTGAAAGAAGACGCGCCGGCAACCAAGTAGCCGGCGCTATTCGAACTCCAGAATGACTGCATCGACCGGCAGCGTATCGCCGGCCTTTGCCGCCACGCGCTTGATCCGCCCGTCCCGCTCCGCGCGAAGGACGTTCTCCATCTTCATCGCTTCGACGACGGCGAGCGGCTCACCTGCCTTCACTTCCTGCCCAACCTGCGCTGCGATTGAAACGACCAGTCCAGGCATCGGGCACAGCAGATGCTTCGACGTATCCGGCGGCGGCTTCACCAGCATATAAGCGGCCAACGCCGCGACCCGCGGCCGGCGCACGGTGACATTGGCCGAGGCCCCACGATGTACGAGCCGGAACACGTCGCCGCGCCGCACGACTTGCATCGACACGGCCTGCCCGCCGATGTCGCCAACGAAAGCGGCCTCGCCTGGCTTCCAAGAACTCTCGACCTCGACCATGCGCGAGCCCTTGCCGTCGCCGAGGCGCACAGCGATAACGTCGCGACCCTCCGTCATCGTCTTGACCGGCACCGCGTCCATCCCGTTCAAGGTCACCGTCCACTCGCGCGGAACTTGAGACCCGCCGTTCAGCTGCCCCGATATCTTCCGCCGACGCTCTTCCTCGCGCAGCTGCATGAACACTGCGGCGCATGCCATCCGGTCCTTCAGCTCCGCGCCCAAAGGCGCGCCGTGGAACCCGTCCCTAAACTCCTGCGCAATGAAGTTCGTCGACAGTCGCCCCGCACGGAACCGCTCATGCATCATCACCGCCTGCAGAAACGGAATGTTGTGCGCAATCCCATCGATCCCAAAGTGATCGAGCGCATCGCCCATCAGATCGATCGCCGCCTCTCGCGTCGCTGCGTGCGTGCAAAGCTTGGCAATCATCGGATCGTAGAAGATCGAGATCTCGCCTCCTTCAAACACGCCCGTATCGTTGCGGATCGTCTTGCCCACCACGCTCGCTTCCGCAGGCGGCCGGTACCGCACAAGCCGCCCCGTCGACGGCAGGAAGTTGCGGTAGGGATCCTCGGCATAGATGCGGCTTTCAATCGCCCAGCCCTTGAGCTTCACGTCTTCCTGCTTGATCGAGAGCTTCTCGCCCGCTGCGACACGAATCATCTGCTCGACTAGATCGAGCCCGGTCACGAGCTCTGTCACCGGGTGCTCCACCTGCAAGCGCGTATTCATTTCAAGGAAGTAGAAATTCCGGTCCTTGTCGACGATGAACTCCACCGTCCCCGCGCTCTCGTACTGGACGGCCTTCGCCAGCGCGACAGCCTGTGCACCCATCGCCGCCCGCGTCTTCTCGTCAAGGAAAGGCGATGGCGCCTCCTCGATGACTTTCTGATGGCGTCGCTGAATTGAGCATTCGCGCTCGCCCAGATGGATCACGTTGCCGTGCTTGTCGCCCAGCACCTGGATCTCGATGTGCCTGGGTTCGGTGACATATTTTTCGATAAAGAGACGGTCGTCTCCGAACGACGCCCGCGCCTCGTTCTTCGAACTCGTGATCGCCTGCGCAAGCTCAGATTCTTGCCAAACGATGCGCAACCCTTTGCCACCGCCGCCGGCCGACGCCTTCACCATCACCGGATAGCCGATTTCCCCCGCGATCCGCGCAGCCTCTTTCAGATCGTTGATCTCGCCGATGAATCCTGGAACGCAGCTTACCTTTGCCTTTGCCGCGAGCTTCTTCGACTCGATCTTATCGCCCATCGCCGAGATCGCATGCGCGTTCGGCCCGATGAACGCGACCTTCGCCTTCGCCAGCGCCTCTGCAAACGCTGTGCGCTCCGACAAGAAGCCGTAGCCCGGATGCACCGCCTCGGCCCCCGTCTTCTTGCACGCCTCCACGATCTTTTCGATCACGAGGTACGACTGCGCGGAAGGCGCAGGCCCAATCAGGACCGCCTCGTCCGCCATTTCGACGTGCAGCGCGGCCGCATCCGCTTCCGAATAGACCGCAACCGTCTTAATGCCCATCTTGCGCGCTGTCTTGATAACGCGGCAGGCGATTTCACCGCGGTTCGCGATGAGAATTTTCTTAAACATCAATTGCTCCAAAGCGCTTTGCGCCAGATGGGTTCGCCCGCAAACGTATAGCGATAGGCGATCGCCCACTTCTTGCCGCCGAGCGCGACGGCGCCTTTCTCTTTCACCGTAGCCAGAAACGCCTTGAGGCGCGGCAGTTCGCGGCCGTCAAGGAAAATCGAATACGCGTCGCCCCGCTTCATCGCCCGCGGCGAGCTGAGCCCCGGCCACTCCTTGGGCCAGTTCACCGACGCCTGCGGCGCATAGGAATAGTCCCATAGCATCACCTCGACATAGGCGGGCTCCCACGCGCGGCTCGACGGATAGTCGAGTGCGCACAGCGCCTTGTGCTCGGCAAAGAGCTCGGCAGGCGGCGCCTCATCGCCCTTCGGGTTCATCGGCGCCGGCGGCACCGCACTCCGGCAGCTCAAGCCATAAACGCTCGCCGCCCACTGTTGCGTACCATTCGCGAAGTACAACGCAGCCGTCGGCTGGTCCGTCGCGCCGCTGAGCATGAAATGCTTCTTCGCTAACGGACGCGCCGCCAACGGCGCCCACCTCTGAGACAGCGCACCCAGTTCGGCGGGGCTCAACTTCACAGCGTGGTAGGCAAAAGCCCTCTCACCAGTCTTCTTTGCGAACACCACATCGCCGTTTTCATACACGGCGATCCGCGGCGTGTCGGACCCGATCACCATCAGCCACGGGTCCTGCTCCATTAAAACGGCGATCGGCTTCGGCCCCGCGAATGGATCGAACGGCGCCCCCACCGAGGGAAGCACCGCACCGAACATCACCGTTAGGATCGCAAGGAGCCGAACCATCGTGCCGCCCTACTTCGCCCGCAGGCTACGCTCCCGCACCGCGCGGAACTCGTTGCCCTTGTACCAGGTAGGCCAGGCGTTCGAAGTGGCGATCGTGTTGCCGACCTCGTAGGCAACCTCCATGGTCTCGACCGGACCGCGCAGATCCCAGTTGTCGTTCCATTCGTCCGAGGGCTGGTGATAGCGCTTCGTCCGATAGTCGTCGCGCAGCGCCATACCGGCCGGAATGCCACCCTCGACAAGATCCGGACCCTGCCCGGCATAGAGCATCGGCACGCCAACCTTTGCTAAGCTGATGTGGTCCGAACGATAGAACGAGCCCTTCTCCGGCTCTGGATCGGCCGTGACCACACGGCCGCGTGCCTTCAATATCTTTCTCAAAACATCCTCAAGCTGCGACGCGCCGGAACCCACCACGGTCATATCCTTCGAAGGCCCCGCAGGACCGACACCGTCGAAGTTCAACCCGGCCACAATCTTGTTCAACGGCACCGGGGGATGCTGCGCCAGGTAGGCGGAACCGAGGAGCCCCTGCTCCTCCAACGTCACGAACGCAAACATCACCGAACGCTTCGGCGGCGACGCGGCGAACGCCTCGGCCATCTCCAGCAGCGCCGACACGCCGCTCGCATTGTCGACAGCGCCATTGTGGATCTTGTCGGTGCCCGGCACATCGGGCTTCACCCCGATATGATCCCAGTGCGCCGTGTAAAGCACGTGTTCGTCCGACTTGGCCGTCCCCGGCACCGCGGCGATCACGTTGCGTGTCTTCATGCGCGCGACCGCCGAATGCATGACTGCGTTCAGCTTCAGCCCCTTCATCGGCATCGCACGGAACCCGCGCTTGTTAGCTGCAATGCGAAGCTTCGCATAGTCGAGACCCGCGCGCGCGAACAGATCCTTTGCGACCTCCGTCGTCACCCACGAATGCACCGTGGCCAAGTCCGCATTGCCGTTCTCTTTGTCGAGGTAGTATTTGGCGCCGGTGTTCGAGTTGCGCACAACCTGCCAACCATACGCCGCGGGCTCCGTCTCGTGCACGATGATGACTGCCGCCGCACCGCGCCGCGCCGCCTCTTCAAACTTGTAGGTCCAGCGGCCGTAATAGGTCATCGCCCGGCCCTTGAAGAGCCGCTTGTCGCGCGTAATAAAGCCGGGATCGTTGATGAAGAGCACGATCGTCTTGCCCTTGACGTCGACGCCCTTGAAGTCGTCCCAACGCTCCTCCGGTGCCGTCACGCCGTAGCCGACGAAAACAAGCTCGGAGTCCCTCACGGCCTGATCAGCCTTGTCGAAGCGCGGCGTCCAGAACGCGACCTCGTCGCCAAACTTCAGCGCTTTTGCCCCGTCCGGTCCCACAATCTCGAACGACGACTTCGCCGGATCGAGCGCGATCGAAGCCGCAGGCACGTCCTGGAAGTATGACCCGCCGCCCGCACCGGGCTTCAGCCCGATGCGCTTCAGTTCGTCGGCGATCCAATCGGCGGCAGCCTCGCCCTTGTCCGTTCCCGGACCTCGTCCCTCGAAGTGATCAGCGGCTAACGTCTTCGTGCGCCAAGCAAAGTCAGCGCCCTTGATCGCCGCCACAGTCGGCTGCGGCGCCACGGCGGCAACGCTAGCCCCGTCGGACCCAGCGCACGCCGCAACGACCAGCGTGGCAGCAAGTAAAACGGCACGACGCATGTCGTCTCTCCTAAAGTGGAATGTTGTCGTGCTTCTTCCACGGCATCTCGACACGCTTGTTCTTAAGCGAGCGCAAGCCGCGTGCGATCCGCCGCCGCGTGCCGTGGGGCATGATCACTTCGTCCAAGTAGCCGCGCTGCGCCGCGACGAACGGATTGAGGAACCGCGCCTCGTACTCCTTCGTGCGCTCCGCGATTTTCACCGGATCGTTGATGTCGGCACGGAAGATGATCTCGACCGCACCTTTCGCGCCCATCACCGCGATTTGCGCCGTCGGCCAGGCGTAGTTGATATCGGCACGCATGTGTTTCGACGCCATAACATCGTAGGCGCCGCCGAACGCTTTACGCGTGATGCAGGTGATCTTCGGCACGGTCGCTTCGGTGAACGCGAAGAGCAGCTTTGCCCCGTGCTTGATCAGCCCGCCGTATTCCTGCGCCGTACCGGGCAGAAACCCTGGCACGTCCACGAACGTCACCAACGGAATATTGAAGCAGTCGCAGAACCGGACGAAGCGCGCGGCCTTCCGGCTTGCATCGCTGTCGAGCACGCCGGCCAACACCATCGGCTGGTTCGCGACGAAGCCAACGGTCGCCCCCTCGATGCGCCCAAATCCGGTGATGATGTTCTTCGCGAAGTTTTCCTGGATCTCGAAGAAATCGCCCTCGTCGGCGACCTTCAGGATCAGCTCCTTCATGTCGTAAGGCTTATTCGGGTTCGCCGGGATCAGCGTATCCAACGAAGGGTCGTCCTTGTCGACTTCCTGGAACGACGGCCACGACGGCGCTGGCTCGCGGTTCGACGACGGCAGGAAGTCGATCAACCGGCGCATCTGTGTCAAACAGTCGATATCGTTGTCATAGGCGCCGTCCGCAATCGACGACTTCGTCGTGTGCACCTTCGCGCCGCCCAGTTCCTCCGCCGAGACGACTTCGTTGGTCACCGTCTTCACGACGTCGGGCCCCGTCACGAACATGTAGCTCGTGTCCCGCACCATGAAGATAAAATCGGTCATCGCCGGCGAGTAAACGTCTCCGCCCGCGCACGGACCCATAATGATGCTGATCTGCGGGATGACGCCCGACGAGGTCACATTGCGCGCAAACACCTCGCCGTAGCCGGCAAGCGCATCGACGCCTTCCTGAATGCGCGCCCCGCCCGCATCGAACACGCCGATCACCGGCGCCCCGTTGCGCAGCGCCATATCCTGAATCTTCACGATCTTTTGCGCATGCGCGGCAGAGAGCGATCCACCGAACACGGTAAAATCCTTCACGAACAAATAGACGAGCCGCCCGTTGATCGTGCCCCACCCGGTGACAACGCCGTCGCCAGGCACGCGCTGCTGATCCATCCCGAAGTCGGTTGAACGATGCTCGACGAACGTGTCGAACTCCTCAAACGACCCCTCGTCCAGCAGGATCTCGAGGCGCTCCCGCGCCGTCAGTTTGCCTCGCGCGTGCTGCGCCTCGATACGCTTCTCGCCACCGCCCATTTGAGCGGCCGCGCGACGGCGCTCGAGTTCCTTGATGATGTCGTGCATACCGGCCCCAGCCTTGAGTCTTGGCGCAAATCTGCACAGTTTGGGGGGGTGTGCAACCGCACAAAGCCTAAGCCCCCGAACCCCCTGCGCATAACTTGACGCTGCGGCAACCGTCAGCCAAGCAGTTTGAGATAAGCCTCGGCGCCTTTCAGGTCAGCCAGACGGTTCGCACGCGCCTTCTCGGCTTCCGCGTCTTGCCCCCAAAGCTCGGCTTGATAGGTGGCATCGACCTCGGCCGCCGCTAGCGCCTCGTCCGCTCCAACCGCGCCGGCAGCGAACGCCAAACCCAGCACCACCGAGCCCGTAATCGTAATCCCCGCATGTAGCCCCACGAGCCGATAGTGATCGTGCGCTTCGATCGCCGCGCGCAGCCGGGCCAGCGCGTCGCCGCTCTGCGCGATATGCGTCACGCCCGTCGTGACCGCCAGCCGGGCCCCATACCGCTCCATCGCCCACGTAAGCCAACGATCCCAATCCGCACTTTGCCGCTCCACGAGCTCGACCGGCGCCTCCGCGCGATAGCAGAGCAGATCGCTGCTCGCGTAGTTCACGAGATCCTCGACAAGCGCCGCCCGATTCGCAACCACCCGGTCGAGCGCTGTGTTGAGCGCCTTCGTCAACGCCATGGTCTCCGGCTTCAGGGTCTCGCCCTGCCCCCGCCACTCGGCCGCAATCGCTTCGCCAAGCGCGCGCGTCGGCGCCACGAGAAGCGTGCCCGCCGGCGTCTTGATCGAACGCCCGTCGAGCAGCACCGCAAATCCCGTCGGCTCTTCGCGGAGTGAAACCTCTTTGTAGAAGCGCTTCGCGCCCGCTTTCGACGTCATTTCTTCCGCCGCTTCGCTTTCAGCTCCGCACGCCGCATGTCCGGCAACCCATCATGCGGCCCCAGCGCGCGCCGAGGTGCGTCTTTCCAAAGAAAATCGCCGATCTCTTTGTTGCGCTTGGGATGCAGCGGATAAACACACTTCGAACGGCTGCGCGAAGCCTCGCCGACGATGATCAACCCGACAGGCTTGTCCGTATTGTTGATGAAACAGTGCGCGATCCCCGTGCGGTCCGGAAAGCCGGCACCGTCACCCGGCTTCAAACGGTGCAGATGACCGTCGATCCAAGCATCCGGCTCGCCTTCCACGACATACACGAACTCTTCCTCGTCGAATTCGGCATGCGGCCATGAAGACCGGCGTCCGGGCGCGAGCAAGTCATAGCCCACACCAATCCGCGTCAAGCCCATCGCGACCGACAGGTGCGCAAAGTCGGCCATCTTTTCGTCGTCGCCCGGATAGGGCGTGCCCGGCTTGAGAACTTTGCGCCAGTCGACAACGCTGGCCGGCTTGCGGTTCGCCCGCCACGACGCGGGTGTCGCGCGCTTTCGCACTGCATCCGGCACGCCGTCATGCGGCCCAAGTTTGCGCTTCGGCGCGTCCAACCACAGATTGCCGTTCTTGCGCGCCGCCTCCGCGATTTCGCGCGTCACCGGAAAATTGACCGTCGAGTTGTAGCGCGAGGTCTCGCCGATCGTCAGCATACGGACGGGTTCATCGCTGTTGTTGACAATACAGTGCGCGAGGCCGTCCCGGCCCGGCCAACCCACGGCGTCCCCTGCCTTCAGCCGATGGAGGTACCCGTCCGACCAAAGATCGGGCGCCCCCTCGAGGATGAAGACCATCTCTTCCTCGTCGCGCTCCGCGTGCGGCGGCGCCGAACGCCAGCCTGGCATAAGCGTATCGTGACGGATGACGATGCGCTTCAGCTCAAACGGTGTCGAGAACGAAGCAGGCCGCCCCATCGGCTCCTTCGTGTGCCAATGGCGTATCGGTTCGGCACTCTCGACTTCTGACCAATGGCGGATGAACGGCGGTCGCTTCGCCATACCTCACCTCCGCTTACTGCGATCTTTGCCGCGGTCCTTTCCGCGGCGCGCATGATGCTGCACGTCTTTCTTGTCGCGCTTGCGATCGTTCGGACGATACTCAGCAACGCCGGCCGGCGTGCCTTTGTCCGCTTCGAAGTTCTCGAACGGATCGCGCTTGTCGTTTTTGTCGAACCCGAACATGTCCCAAACCTTGGCCATGTGCGGCGGCAGCGGCGCAGTAACCGCAAGATACGTCCCATTTGGGTGGCGGATTCGCAGGCTGCGGGCGTGCAGCATCAGCTTCTTCGGAATCTCGCCATGCGCCCGCGGAGGCTCCTTGCCGTATTTCGGATCGCCCACGATCGGTGTATCGATCGCCGCCATATGCGCGCGCAACTGGTGGGTCCGACCCGTGAGCGGCATCAGCGCAACCCAGGCCATCGTCGTCACGTGATCCAGCATGTCGAACAACGTGACTGCGCTCTTCGCATCGTCTTCATCACCCGCCTCGGCGATGCGAACGCGTTCATTCCCGTCTGCGGCGGCACGCTTGACCAACGCCCCGTCGATCTTGCCCCGCCGCGGCGTCGGCACGCCGGTGGTCAGCGCCCAGTAAATCTTGCGCGTATCGTGCCGCCGGAACGCCATCGCCAAGGAGGCCGCTGCGCGCGCGTTTGCGGCAACGACCATGACGCCAGACGTATCGCGGTCGAGCCGGTGCACGAGCCGCGGACGTTCCGCGCCCTCCTCCACCAACCCTGGTAGCAATCCGTCGATATGGCGATCTGTCTTTGTACCGCCCTGGACCGCGATCCCGGCAGGCTTGTTCAGAACGATAACGTCCCTGTCGCGATGCAGCACCATGCTTTCGATGAATGCGCGATCCTTCGCCGGCAACGACGGCTTCGGCTTCTCGACCAATGGTGCGTCGCTTGTCGGTAGCGGCGGCACACGCACCGTCTCGCCGCCCGCAACCCGGTGGTTCGCCTTCACCCGCGCGCCATCGACGCGTACTTGGCCGGTTCGAAGCAGCTTCTCCAGCCGCCCATGCGTCACCTGCGGATAGTGCCGCTGAAACCAACGGTCGAGACGAAGCCCGTCTTCTTCCGGCTTAATTTTACGTTGAACGACAGTGGTCATGACACCAAACCCCGCGCGACTGCGAGCCCGACAAACAGCGCGCCTATTGAGCCGACAACGGACGCAGCGACGTAACCCATCGCCGCCACCCAGTCGCCTCGCTCGATCATCACCGCGCTATCGAGAGCAAACGCCGAGAACGTCGTGAACCCGCCCAAGATTCCGGTCGTCAAAAACGCGCGCATCTCCGGCGACACACTCAGAGTCAATGCGCCGAGCTCCGCGAGCACGCCCATGATGAAGCAGCCGACCACGTTGACCACCAGAATCCCCCATGGGAATCCCGGCCCGATCCAAGAAGTGATCTGGCCCGAAAGCGCATAGCGCCCGACTGCACCCAACGCGCCGCCCAAAGCAATCGCAAATACCGTTCCCATGGGGCGCGGTATCGCATGGGCCGAGCGCGGGCTCAAAGGGGTATCTCCTCCGGCCCCCGCGACCCATTCTTCAGGAGCGCGTCAACCAAGTAACCAAACCGCGGCGGGAAGATCGTTTCCGTCGCGGCAATGAGGTCGGGAACGGTCCACCACCGGTGCGCCCGCATCACGTCCTTCTCGTCGTTCGTCCAATTGGCGGCGCTTGGCACAGCCGCCGGACTCCGCACCAGGAAGAAGCGCTCATGCGTTCTGACGGGCTCTCCTTTGAACATCAGCACGTTTGAGCCAAACCAGAGTTCGCTCCCGAACGAGCAGCCGCCGATACCGGTCTCCTCCAAGACCTCGCGCACAAGCGCGCTGCGCACATCTTCCCCGGGCTCGATTTCGCCGCCGGGCGTTGCCCAGAAACACCGCGGTTCGTCGGCAATGAAGCCCGCCGGCAAATGAAACTCGAACAGCAGAACCCGATCTTGCGGATCGAGCATGACGGCGCGCGCAGTGTTGCGCACCCTCATGTCTTGCCCCTCAGCGACGCCCAACGGTCGAGCCGCGCCTTGATCTCCTTCTCAAGACCGTCACCGGCCGGCGTGTAGTAACTTTCGCGCGCCATGCCATCCGGGAAATAGTTCTGTCCCGAAAAGCCCTCAGGCGTTTCGGGGTCATAGACATAGCCCTTGCCGTAGCCCAAGTCCTTCATCAGCCGCGTGGGCGCGTTCAGAATGTGCATTGGCGGGCTCAACGAGCCTGTGCGCTGTGCCGCCTGCATTGCCGCGCCAAACGCCGTGTAAGCCGCATTCGATTTCGGCGCACATGCCAGAAAGACGACCGCCTGCGCGACCGCCAACTCACCCTCCGGGGAGCCCAAAAACTCGTAAGCATCTTTCGCGGCAAGCGAAAGCGTCAACGCTCGCGGATCGGCAAGACCAATGTCCTCCACCGCCATCCGCACCACGCGACGCGCGATGTAGAGCGGATCCTCGCCGCCCGAGAACATGCGCGCGAGCCAATAGAGCGCCGCGTCCGGATCCGACCCACGCACGGACTTATGCAGCGCGCTGATCAGATTGTAGTGCCCCTCGCGACCCTTGTCGTAGATCGGCGCCCGCTTCTGCACCGTTCGTGCAAGATCGGCGGTCGTGAGCGGCTTCGTCGCCTTCAGCGCCAGCACTTCCTCGACAAGGTTCAAGAGAAACCGGCCGTCGCCGTCCGCCATCGCCTTGAGCGCCGCACGCGCATCGTCATCGAGCGGCAGCTTTTCTTGCGCGAGCACCTCCGCCCGTTGGAGCAGCAACTCCAGATGCTCCGTACTTAAACGATTGAGCACCAGCACTTGCGCGCGCGACAACACCGCCGCATTCAACTCGAAGCTCGGATTCTCCGTCGTCGCTCCAACAAGCGTAACGGTCCCATCCTCCATCACCGGCAAGAACGAGTCTTGCTGCGCGCGGTTGAAGCGGTGAATCTCGTCCACGAAGAGCAGCGTGCCCTTTCCCTGCGTCCGCCGCGCCCGCGCCATGTCGAAGACTTTGCGCAGTTCCGCCACACCGGAGAAGATCGCCGACAACTGCTCGAAGTGCAGGTTCAAGCCCTGGCTCAGCAACCGCGCGATCGTGGTCTTTCCCGTACCCGGGGGACCCCAAAGGATCACAGACGACAGCCGCTTCGCCGCCAGCATCCTCCCAATCGGCCCATCGGGACCCAACAGATGGTCCTGCCCTATCACCTCATTGAGCGTGGCCGGGCGCAGTCGATCTGCGAGCGGTCGCGGGCCTGCACCCTCCTCAAGACCGGCGGCTTCAAACAGCGTTGCCATCGGCCGAAGTATACCCCGTATGCCGTTAGTTGCGCACCGACAGTGTCAGCGTTCTGCCGTTCCGGTCCACCGCAACGTTCCACACGCGGCTGCCACGCCGCAGAATATCCTGCAGCATCCCGACATCCGCGACCTTGCGCCCGTTTACGCCGACCACGACATCGCCGGGCTCGAACCCAAACCGCGCCGCCGTCGACCTCCCATCAACGTCCGTGATGACGACACCGCTCGTCCGCCGCACACCCAAGTCCTCGGCCATTTCCGGCGTAATGTTTGCGACCGTTGCGCCCTGCAGCGGGCTTGGACCGTCCAGCTGCGTCATCGCGCGCACAGCGTTAGCTGGCGCGCTGGCGAGCCGCAGCGCCGTTGTCCGCACCTGCCCATCGCGCACATAGGTCACCGTCACCGTATTGCCAATGCCTTTTGTCGTCGTGCGAAAGTTCAAGCTCTGCTCGTCGTTGATCGCGAACTCGTCGATCTTCGTGATTACATCCTGTCGCTGCAGCCCGGCCTGCGCCGCCGGACTTGCCGGCGCAACTTCACGCACCAGCAACCCGATCGGCCTGTCCAGACCCAAGCTCTCGGCCAGCGATCCGTCCACGGGCTGCACGTCCACGCCCAGCCAGGGCCGCGCGACCTGCTTCGCTCCGCCGAGCGCCGTGTTCAGCACCACTTTGACCATGTTTGCTGGGATCGCAAACCCGATCCCGATATTGCCGCCGGATCGCGAAAAGATCGCACTGTTGATGCCGATCAGTTTTCCATCCACGGTCACAAGCGCGCCGCCCGAATTGCCCCGATTGATCGCCGCATCGGTCTGAATGAAGAACTGATAGTCCGATACGCCCGCCTGCGTTCGCGCAAGCGCTGAGATGATGCCGCTCGTCACCGTCTGTCCAAGACCGAACGGGTTGCCGATCGCGAGCACAATGTCGCCTACCTCGGCGTTGTCACTGTCGTGGAAGGCAACCGTCGGCAGCACCTTGCCACCGGTATTCACGCGCAGGATCGCCAAGTCCGTCCGCTCGTCCGTGAGCAATACCTTCGCTTCGAACTCGCGTCGATCGGCAAGGGCCACGACAATCTCATCCGCTCCCGCCACAACATGGTTGTTCGTGACGATCACGCCGTCGGAGCGCACGATCACGCCCGACCCAAGCGCGCTCTGCACGCGCTCACGCCCGCCGAACATACGCCCGAAAATCGGATCGTCCGCGAACGGATTGCGCACCTTGCGCTTCGTAAAGATGTTCACGACCGCCGGCGCCGTCCGCTTCACGACGGAGGCAAACGACAATTGCATTTGCGCGGCTGACGTTGGGACAACGCGCGCCGGTTGCGGCTGCGCAAACGCAGCGTGCGCGGCGAAGAGGCCTAGAGCGACGATCGAAACCGACTTTATCTTCATGACTGGCAAATCCTAAGAACGCTCACCCATCAGGCGCCTTTGAAACGCGACTCGCCCGTCCTTTTCAAGCTGGCCACCTATCCGATAGGGGATCAGATTCGCCACATCCGTTGGATTGGCTGATTTCTGCGGTCTGGCCCCCTTGCCTCAGCCGAAAATTCGCGCCCTAACGCCGCCCCGCAGACGGGGGCGGCACGCGATCGACCTTGTCGAAGAACTTGCGACCCAAGGCCAGCAGTTGTCCGTCGCTCAAATGCTCGACCGTCTCCCAGCCTTTGATGTGCGGCATGAGCGACCCGCGATGCTTCTCCACGTAATGCCGGAAATCGGCCTGCGCTTGGCGCGCGCCCGTAACGAGCACCTCTTCCACGCCTTTCAACGCGTCGCAGACCTCGGCGTAGAACTCGTGGACCGCACGCACTTCACTGCCGTGCTGGCGTGTGTAGTGATTGTGATCCTTGACCTTCATCGCTTCGACTTTGCCGTCCGAGAACTGCTGAATTTGAGCGTTATGATGGTCCAACCAAACCACAGCGTGGAACAATGTCATGGCAATCCCTCTCCGATGGCGGCCGCGCACTGGCTCGGTCGCTTTCTGTCACGGATTGCAGAAGACACGCGAACGCCACCCACCGCGTTGACCTAGATCATGCTTGGGCTCGCTTCAGATCATACGGGGCGCGGCAGACCGCCGCCTCGCCTAGGAAATCCAAACGCCGCCCGCATTCGAGCGATAGCCGAGCGCCTTGTAGGCCTCGTCCACCAGGCTCTGCCCCCGGTCGTTGAGCAAAAGCCCAAGCCCCATCTGGTTCATCGAATAGCCGAAACTCATGCGCGTCTCGGGACAGGCAAAACCGATCGACCCGCCGGCGCCCACATGACCGAACGCGCTGTCCGACAGCAAGCAGCTCGCACTGTCCGTACCCGGCAGCCAGCGATTGTCCATCGACTTCATGTAGCCCAGCGCAAAGCGCGTCGGGATCATCAACGTACCGTCCTGGTGCGTGCCCATCGCGACCCGGCCCATGCGCGCGAGCGTGTCGTTACCCACGAACCGCTTGCCGTTCTGCGTCCCGCCATTCGCCAGCGGCGCGTACATGCCGGCCAAGCCGCGCGCATTCGTCATGCCATTGGCCGCACCGATCTCTGCCGCCCGGCCTTCGCGCGTATTCGGACTGAAAGCAAGAAAGTCGCGCATGAAGAGATGCGACGGCGAGGAAGGGTCGCTCATCGCTTTCAGGAAAAAACGTGACTGCATGACCTCCGCAGTCGGCATCGCGGGAATCATCGGCGCCACGCGATGCTCCTGCGCCTCAGGCAGGCCGATCCAGAAGTCGAGGCCAAGCGGCTTTGCGACTTCGTCCTGAAAATACACGCCCATACGCTTAGCCGCGGCGCGATGCACGATCTCGCCGACCGTCCACGACATCGTCACGCCGTGATAACCGTTACGCGTACCCGGCTCCCAAAACGGCGCCTCCTTCGCGACCATATCGACCATGTAGTCCCAGTCGTAGAAGCCGCCGGGCTTCGGCGCCTGCCGCACGTGCGGCACACCGATCGAGTGATCGAGCGCCATCGCAACGCGCGCGCTCTCTTTTCCATTCTGCCCGAACTCGGGCCAGTACTTCGTGACCAACGCATCGAGATCGAGCTGGCCGCGATCGGCAAGTATATGCGCCGTCAGCGCCATCGCGCCCTTTGTCGACGAGAACACGCAGGAGATCGTGTCCCGGTCCCACGCCGCCCCGCCCGGTTCCCGCTTGCCGCCCCAGAGATCGACAAGCGTCTTACCTTCAAGAGTCAGCGCACAGCTCGCCCCGACCTCGCCACGCGCCTCGAAATTCGTCACGAAGGCATCGACGACACCGGAGAACTTCGGATCGCACGAGCCTTCGACTTGGCCTGCTTTCGTCTTGAGCGAAACCGTTTGCATGAAACTTCCCTGCCCGTTTCCTCCTCGACGTTAGCAGAGACCGGCAAAACAAAAAGGGGCGGCCACCAGGCCACCCCTTTCGAAATTCCCTTTAAGGGCGACCGTTACGCCGCCGCTTCCTCGTCAGCCTTCTTCTGCACCGGCCCGGAGTCTTTGCCCTTGGCCGTCACGTCGCGGTCGACGAACTCGATGATCGCCATCGGAGCCGCGTCGCCGTGGCGGAAGCCCGCCTTCAACACGCGCGTGTAGCCGCCCTTGCGCGACGCGTAGCGCGGGGCCAGCACGTCGAAGAGCTTCGTGACCATCTTCGTGTCGTTCTGCAGCGCTGAAAGCGCCTGACGGCGGGCGTGCAGGTCGGTCTTGCCGCGCTTTGCCAGCGTGACCAGCTTCTCCACCACCGGGCGAAGGTCTTTCGCCTTCGGCAGCGTCGTGGAGATCTGCTCGTGCTTGATCAACGCCGCCGCCAAATTGACGAACAGCGCCTTGCGGTGAGACGAGGTGCGATTGAGCCGGCGGCCAGATGAACCGTGGCGCATGGTTTAGTCCCCTATTCCTTAATATTGGTCTTCAAATTTCCGCGCCAACTCTTCGATGTTCTCAGGCGGCCAACCCGGCACTTCCATGCCGAGGTGGAGACCCATCGAGGCCAGCACTTCTTTGATTTCGTTGAGCGACTTGCGGCCGAAGTTCGGCGTGCGGAGCATCTCCGCCTCCGTCTTCTGGATCAGGTCGCCGATGTAGACGATGTTGTCGTTCTTCAAGCAGTTCGCCGAACGCACGCTGAGCTCGAGCTCGTCGACCTTCTTGAGGAGCGCCGGGTTGAACGGCAGGTCGGTCTTCTGCTCTTCCGTCTTCTTTTCGCGCGGCTCTTCGAAATTGATGAAGATCGACAGCTGATCCTGAAGAATGCGCGCCGCATAAGCGACCGCGTTCTCCGGCGTGATCGCGCCGTTCGTCTCAAGCGTCATCGTCAGCTTGTCGTAGTCGAGGATCTGACCTTCACGCGTATTCTCGACGCGGTAGGAAACCTTCTTCACCGGCGAGAACAGCGAGTCGACCGGGATGAGCCCGATCGGCGCGTCATCCGGACGATTGCGTTCGGCCGCGACGTAACCCTTACCTGTGTTGACGGTGAGCTCCATGCGAACCCGCGCGCCGTGGTCGAGGTTGCAGATCACGAGGTCCGGATTGAGGATCTCGATGTCCGACACCGTCGTAATCTGGCTTGCGCGGACTTCGCCCGGCCCTTCGGCCTTCAGAACCAAACGCTTCGGCCCATCGCCGCTCATCTTCAGCGCGAGCTGCTTGATGTTCAGCACGATGTCCGTCACGTCCTCGCGAACGCCGGGGATCGATGAGAACTCGTGCAACACGCCGTCGATCTGCAGCGACGTGACGGCGCCGCCTTGCAGGGACGACAACAGCACGCGGCGCAAAGCATTGCCGAGCGTGAGGCCAAAGCCCCGCTCCAGCGGTTCGGCGACGACCACGGCCTGCGTACGGGCGCTCGCGCCCGGCTCGACTTGGAGCTTCTGCGGCTTGATCAGTTCCTGCCAGTTCTTCTCAATCACGGGCAATTCCTTATTCGGGGGAAACGAATATCGGCTTAGACGCGACGGCGCTTCGGCGGACGGCAACCATTATGTGGTATCGGCGTCACGTCCCGGATCGTGGTGATCGTGAAACCCGCGGCCTGCAGCGCACGAAGCGCGCTCTCGCGGCCCGACCCCGGACCCTTCACTTCGACCTCAAGCGTGCGCACGCCGTGTTCCATCGCCTTCTTAGAGGCGTCTTCTGCGGCAACCTGCGCCGCATACGGAGTCGACTTGCGCGAACCCTTGAAGCCCATCGTCCCCGACGACGACCAGGCAACCGTGTTCCCTTGCGCGTCGGTGATCGTGATCATCGTATTGTTGAACGTCGCGTTCACGTGGGCGACGCCCGACGTGATGTTCTTGCGCTCTTTCTTGCGCACGCGCGCTTTCTTTTCGGTGGCCATTTCTCAGGTCGTCCTAAATTCGAATTACTTCGTGACTTGCTTCTTGCCGGCAATCGCCTTCGCCGGACCCTTACGCGTGCGCGCGTTCGTGTGCGTGCGCTGGCCGCGAGTCGGCAGGCCCTTGCGGTGCCGAAGCCCGCGATAGCAACCGAGGTCCATCAGGCGCTTGATGTTCATCGCCACTTCGCGGCGGAGGTCGCCTTCGACGACGTACTCGCGATCGATCGCTTCGCGGATCTGAATGACCTGCGCTTCCGAGAGCTGGTTGACGCGCATCTCTTCTTTGATGCCGAGCTTCTTGCAGATCTCAACCGCGTTCACCGGGCCGATGCCGTGGATATAGCGCAGCGAGATGTGCACGCGCTTGTTGGTCGGAATGTTCACGCCTGCGATGCGGGCCACGTCAGTTCTCCTAAATTCAATTCATCAAAGCCAAAAGGCGCCAGCCCCGGGTAACCCCGGCGGCAGCGTCCGCGCCCGACTGATACGGAAGGCGGCGGAGTATAGGGCGATTTCCCTGGGGGTCAATCACGGCCGGGCCCCCATTTTCCCGGACTTTTCGTCGCTGAGGATCGCGTCAATTTGGGCGCCAACCCCCTCAATCGTCTGCATCCCGTCCACCCGACGGACTTTTCCCTGGGCTTCGTAATAGGGAAGCGTGGGTAGGGTCTGCTCGTTATAGACCTTCAGCCGTTCCTTGAACTTGTCGAGGCTGTCGTCCGGCCGGACAGGCTCTCCGCGCGCGAGCGTCTCGGCGACCCGGGTTTCCACCCGCTTGGTCAACCGCGACTGATCCACGTCCATCAGAATCACGTGCATCACGCTGCGTTTCTTGGCGGCGAGCATCGCGTCCAGCGCCGAGGCTTGACCCAGCGTCCGCGGGAACCCGTCCAAGATAAATCCTTTGGCGCAGTCTTCGCTTTCGATCCGCTCCGCGATGATGCCGATCACCACATCATCAGGAACCAGCAAGCCGCCATCCACGAGCGCCTTCGCCTTCTTTCCGATGTCGGTACCCTGCGCGATCGCGGCCCGCAGCATGTCGCCCGTCGAAAGATGGGCGACACGATGCTTGTCCTTGATGCGCTTAGCCTGCGTGCCCTTGCCGGCGGCAGGGGGACCGAAAAGAACGATGATCATGTGCCCCGCGGACTCTTGAAGCGGGCCTTTTTGATCAGGCCTTCGTATTGATGCGCAAGCAGGTGGCTATGAATCTGCGCGACGGTATCCATCGTCACCGACACGATAATCAGGAATGAAGTGCCGCCCAGCAGGATCAAGTTGCCGCCGTATCCGGCGAGAATCCACTCCGGAATGATGCACACCAGCACCAAATAACCAGCCCCGAGAACGGTCAACCGCGTCAGCACGTAGTCGATGTACTCCGCCGTCTTTTTGCCCGGCCGGATGCCCGGAATGAACCCGCCGTACTTCTTCAAATTGTCGGCGGTCTCGGTCGGATTGAAAACCACGGCCGTATAGAAGAACGCGAAGAACGCGATCAGAACGCCGTAAAGCAGCATATAGAGCGGCTGCCCATGATTGAGCAGGCGGACAGTTTCCGTGAGCCAGTCGGGCGCATTCTGCGCATTGAACTGCGCGATCGTGGTCGGCAGCACCAACAGCGAAGATGCGAAGATCGGCGGGATCACGCCCGCAGTATTGATCTTGAGCGGCAAGTGCGAACTGTCGCCACCCATCATACGGTTGCCCACTTGGCGTTTGGGGTACTGCACCAAGAGACGCCGCTGCGCGCGTTCGACATAGACAATGGAGATAATCACCGCCACAACGAGTGCATACAGGAAGATCGCCGAAAGCCACGAAATCGCGCCGGTCTCTGCCATCGTCATCGTGCTGGCAAACCCTTGCAGCAGGTTCGCGACGATGCCGGCAAAAATGATCAGCGATACGCCGTTACCGATCCCACGCGACGTGATCTGCTCGCCGAGCCACATCAGGAACATAACGCCGCCCGTCAACGTCACGACGGTGGACAGTTGGAACATAAAGCCGGGGTTAAGGACGAGCCCTTGGCTTGCCTCGAGCCCGCGCGCAATCGCGTAAGACTGCACGACCGCAAGCACGACCGTCAGGTAGCGCGTATACTGGTTGATCGTTCGCCGACCGGCCTCGCCTTCCTTCTTCAGCCGCTCAAGCGTCGGACTGACCGTCGCCATGACCTGCATGATGATCGAGGCCGAGATATAGGGCATCACGTTCAGCGCGAAGATCGCCATACGCTCCACCGCACCGCCCGACATCATGTTGAACATGCCCAGGATACCCTGGGTCTGCTGCTCCATGATGCGCGCGAGTTGGATGGGGTCGAGACCCGGCATCGGAATGAACGTGCCGAGCCGATAAACGATGAGCGCACCCAGCGTGAACCAGATACGCTTTTGCAGCTCTTCGGCCTTGGAGAACGCCGACCAATTGACATTGGCGGCGAGTTGTTCGGCGGCTGACGCCATTAGCGATCACTCCTAGAGCGCGGGGACGACCCCGCCATTGCACCTCAGCCGCACGCCTGTTCTTACGCCTTTTTCGCCTGCAAGGCGGCCGAGGCGCGTTCCTCACGCTTCTTGGCCGCTGTAACGCGCCGTTGAGCGCGCTTGCCCGGCGCACGATCCTTGCGGGTCACGTGCTTGGCCTTGACGCCGATGACCTTCACCGTGCCGCCAGCCTTTTTCACCGCTTCGATCGCGGCACCCGAGGCGTGCGCGACTTCCAGGTTTAGTTGGGTCTTCAACTCGCCTTTGCCAAGAAGGCGAACGCCGTCGCGTGCACGACGGGCAATGCCCAGTGCTGCAAGTGCATCAGCATTCAGCGTCACGCCCGCCTTCAGCTTGCCGCTTTCGACGGCCTTCTGCAGCGTTCCTATGTTCACTTCGGCGAATTCACGCGCAAAAATGTTGTTAAAGCCCCGCTTCGGGATGCGCATGTGCAATGGCATCTGGCCGCCTTCGAAGCCGAACATGCCGTGATGGCCTGTACGCGCCTTCTGGCCCTTAACGCCCTTACCCGACGTCTTGCCCTTACCCGAACCGCTGCCACGGCCAAGCCGCTTGAAGCGGTGGTGCGCACCTTCGTTGTCGCGGATTTCGTTGAGTTTCATTGTCGTAGCTTTCGTTTACGCGCCGTCGAGGACGCGCACCATGTGTCTGACTTTGCAGATCGCGCCCCACACGGCGTCCGTGTTTTGCAGCGTCTTGCGGCGGTTGATCTTATCGAGGCCGAGGCCGATGAGCGTCTGACGTTGACCCTCTTCGCGGCGTGCAGGCGAGGCGACCTGCTCGATCGTCACAGTCTTGCCCTTCGGGCGGCCGTCATTCGTACGCAGTGTCATCTCGATTACTCCGTCGCCGCTTCAACAGCCGCACCGCCGCCACGGCGAGCCGTCAGAATTTCGGCCACCGACTTGCCGCGCTTGTTGGCCACCATCTTCGGGCTCAATTGCTGCTTCAGTGCGTCGAACGTAGCGCGCACCATGTTGTAGGGGTTCGACGAACCAACCGACTTCGCAACAACGTCGTGCACGCCGAGCGCATCGAACACAGCGCGCAGCGGACCGCCGGCGATGATACCCGTGCCGACAGGTGCCGGGCGCAGCGTGACCTTTCCCGCACCCCAACGGCCGTTCACTTCATGATGCAGCGTGCGGCCCTCGCGCAGAGGAATACGCACGAGCGACTTCTTCGCCGCTTCAGTCGCCTTGCGCACGGCTTCCGGCACTTCGCGGGCCTTACCGTGACCGAATCCCACGCGACCCTTCTGGTCGCCAACGACGACGAGCGCCGCAAACCCGAAGCGCTTACCACCCTTCACCACCTTCGCGACGCGGTTGATGTGCACGAGCTTGTCAACGAGTTCGCTCCGCTCACCACCACGATCGCCACCGCGGTCGCGCCCACGACCGCCGCCGTCGCGATCACCACCGCCGCGGCGTCCGCGACGTGGTTGGTCTTGCTGTTGCTCTCCACCGGACATCGGTCAAAATCCTCTTAGAATCTGAGCCCGCCTTCGCGGGCTGCATCGCCGAGCGCTTTCACTCGGCCGTGATAGATGTAGCCACCGCGATCGAAGACGACGTCGGTAACGCCGACCTTCTTCGCGCGCTGCGCCACCAGTTTGCCCACGACCGCGGCCGCGTCTTTGTCGCTGCCCTTCGCTTTGGTGAGCGCCTTCTTCGTCTCTTCGTCCATCGTCGAAGCGGAGGCGAGTGTAACGCCTTTCACATCGTCGATAACTTGCGCGTAAATGTGCTTCGACGAGCGGAACACGGACAGCCGCGGACGCAAGCCCGAAACCTTGCGCAACTTGAAACGCGCACGGCGCTGACGCCGCTCGAACAATTCTTGCCGGTTGAGTGCCATGGCTGCCTCTTACTTCTTCTTGCCTTCTTTACGCCGGATCTTCTCACCTGCGTATTTGATGCCCTTGCCCTTGTAGGGTTCCGGGCGACGGAAGCCGCGAATCTCGGCCGCGACTTGACCAACCTTCTGCTTGTCGGAACCCGACACGAGGATCAGCGTTGGCTTTTCGCACTTGATGTCGATGCCCGCCGGGATCGGATAGATCACGTCGTGGCTATAGCCGAGCTGCAGCTGAAGGTTCTTGCCCTGCACCGCTGCGCGGAAACCGACGCCGGCGATCTCAAGCTGCTGCGCATAACCCTTCGACACACCTTCGACCAGGTTGTTGACCAGCGTACGCTGCAGGCCCCACTTGGCGCGCAGATCGTCGGTCATTTCCCTCGGTGCCACCGTGACGCCGGTCTTATCGACGGTAACGTCGATGCCTTCGACCAAGCGCAGCGAAAGCTCACCCTTTGGGCCCTTCACTTTAACTTCGCGGTCTTTGACGGTCGCCGTCACGCCCGTAGGCAGCGGCACCGGTTTCTTACCAATACGAGACATATCCCTATCCTTCCCGCGCCCGTTTGCTCTCTAGAACACGTGACACAGAATTTCGCCGCCCACGTTCTGCTCGCGAGCCAACGCGTCCGACATGACGCCCTTCGGCGTCGACAAAATCGAAATACCAAGACCGTTACGAACGGGCTTGAGTTCCTTGATCGAAGAGTAAACGCGGCGGCCCGGCGTGGACACGCGGCGAATCTCTTTGATCACCGGCTTGCCGTCGAAATACTTGAGTTCGATTTCGAACTCCGGCTTCGACTGCGTATGGGTTACCTCGGCGTAGCCGCGGATATAGCCCTCCCCGGCCAGCACATCGAGCACGCGGCCGCGCAGCTTCGATGCAGGCGCTGAGATCTTCGCCAAGCCGCGCTCCTGACCGTTGCGGATGCGGGTCAAAAGATCGCCAATGGGATCGTTGATCGACATTATCTTCTTCCCCTTACCAGCTCGACTTGACCATGCCCGGGATCAACCCGTGCGCAGCCAGCTCGCGCAGCTTAATGCGGCACATCTTCAGCTTGCGGTAGTTGCCGCGCGAACGGCCCGTCAGCTCACAGCGATTGCGGATACGAACCGGCGCCGAGTTGCGGGGCAGTTCGGCAAGCTTGAGCCGAGCCGCGAAACGCTCTTCCGGAGGCAGCGACATGTTGTTCGCCGTTTCCTTCAGCTTCGCGCGTTTGCCCGCAAAGCGCTTCACGAGCCGCTCACGCCGCTTGTTCTTTTCAATCGAACTCTGTTTCGCCATTTCGTGTTCGTCCTAAATATTCGTCACTTCGCAAACGGCATCTGGAACCCAGACAGGAGCACCTGGGCTTCTTCATCCGTCTTCGCGGTGGTGCAGATGGTGATGTCCATGCCCCACGCCGTGTCGATCTTGTCGTAGTCGATCTCCTGGAACACGATGTGCTCCTTCAGACCCATTGAATAGTTGCCGCGTCCGTCGAAGCTCTTCGCGCTCACGCCCCGGAAGTCGCGGACGCGAGGCAGAGCGACCGTAATCAAGCGATCGAGGAAGTCGTACATCCGGTCCTTCCGCAGCGTGACTTTACAGCCGAGCGGCATGTTCTCGCGAACCTTGAAGTTCGAGATGGCGATGCGGGCCTTCGTGATAACGGGCTTCTGCCCGGCGATCAGAGCAAGGTCGCGCACTGCAGACTGAATCTTCTTCGTGTCCGCGGTCGTCTCGCCGACGCCCATGTTGATCACGATCTTGTCGAGCTTCGGCACCTGCATCGGATTCTTGTAACCGAACTTCTCGATCAGCTGCTTCCGTACGACGTCGTGGTAGCGCTTCTTCTGCCGCGGAACGTACTTCTCGCCGGCGGCGAGCTTCACGCCCTTCGCGCGTTGCGCTTCCGTTTGCGACGTGACGGCAGGGCCCGTGGCTTCCGCCTTCGCACCCTTCGCCTTTCTCTCGGCGCGCTTCTCTTCGGTCTTCGACGGCGGCGGACCCTTCGCGCCCGTCGCTTCGCCTTCACCCTTGGCCTTTTTGCCCTTGGTTTCTTTCTCAGACATCGATCACTTCCCCGGACTTCTTCGCAAAGCGAACCTTGCGGCCGTCCTGCAGCGTCTTGAACCCGATGCGCGTCGGCCCGCCGGTCTTCGGATCGATATGCGCAATATTCGAAATGTGCACGGGCGCTTCCTTGGTGACGATGCCACCTTGGCTGCGCGCCGATTGCTTCGTGTGGCGCTTGACCATGTTCACGCCTTGGATCAGCACGCGGTCCTCATCGGGATAGACCTTCAGGATCTGTCCCGTGCGCGCCGCACCGCCGCCACGTTTCCGCTCTTCACCCGCAACCACGATTACGCGGTCGCCCTTTTTAAACTTCGCAGCCATTAGAGGACCTCCGGCGCGAGCGAGACGATCTTCATGTGGTTCTTGGCGCGAAGTTCGCGCGTAACCGGTCCGAAGATGCGCGTGCCCACGGGCTCGCCTTGGTTGTTGATCAAAACCGCCGCATTACGGTCGAAGCGAATGCAGCTCCCGTCCGGGCGGCGCACTTCTTTCGCGGTGCGCACGACGACGGCCTTCATGACGTCGCCCTTCTTCACCTTGCCACGCGGAATCGCTTCCTTGATGGAGACGACGATAACGTCGCCGACGGTGGCATAACGGCGCTGGGCACCGCCGATCACCTTGATACACATGACGCGCCGCGCACCCGAGTTGTCGGCAACGTCCAAATTGGTGGTCATCTGAATCATGGGCGTGGCGCCTTCGTGTTCCCTTAAGCCTTCGACGCAGCGGCGTCGTAGAGCACTTCCCAACGCTTCAACTTCGACATCGGGCGGCACTCCTGAATGCGCACGGTGTCGCCCGACTTGAAGCGAGCCTGTTCGTCATGCGCGTGATAGCGCTTCGAGCGGCGCAGCGTCTTGCCGAGAACCGGATGGATGAACCGGCGCTCAACCTCGACGACGACCGTCTTTTTATTCTTGTCGCTTACAACGACGCCTTGGAGAATTCTTTTCGGCATTGTGGTCTCAAGCTTTCGCCTTCGCCCGCGACTTCTCGCCGAGGACGGTGTTGATCTTTGCAATCGTGCGGCGCACGACGCGCACGCGCGCTGTCTTCTCGAGCTGCCCCGTCGCCTTCTGGAAGCGCAGGTTGAACTGCTCCTTCAAGAGCTTCGTGCGCTCCTCCGACAATTGATCCGGCGACAATGCGCGGAAGTCGGTGGCCGATGTCTTTGCTTTTGCCATCTCTTGACGCCTCTAATCCGTATGACCCAGACGCGCGACGAACTTCGTCTTGATGGGCAACTTGGCCGCCGCAAGGCTCAGCGCTTCCTTTGCTGTCGCGGTGTTTACACCGTCAACCTCAAACAACACGCGGCCCGGCTTTACGCGGCACGCCCAAAACTCAGGCGCGCCCTTACCGGCACCCATGCGGACTTCCGCCGGCTTCTTCGAAACCGGAATATCCGGGAACATCCGGATCCACACGCGGCCTTGGCGCTTCATCGCGCGGGTGATCGCGCGGCGCGCCGCTTCGATCTGCCGCGCGGTGATGCGATCGGGTTCCATCGCCTTCAGGCCGAACTCGCCGAAGTCGAGCTTGTTGGCCGACGTCGCCTTGCCGTGAATGCGGCCTTTGAATTGCTTGCGGTACTTAGACCGTTTCGGTTGCAGCATCGTTCAGTTCCAAATCTCTAGCCTGGCGCCGGGGCTGGACGCGGCGTGCGGGCCTGACCGCCTTGCTCCTGCGCTTCGCTCAAGCGTTTGTCTTGGGCCATCGGGTCGTGTTCCATGATCTCGCCCTTAAACACCCACACTTTCACGCCGCAGGTGCCGTAAGCGGTCTTGGCCGTCGCAATGCCAAAGTCGATGTCCGCCCGCAGCGTGTGAAGCGGCACGCGGCCTTCGCGGTACCACTCAACGCGCGCGATTTCCGCACCACCAAGACGGCCGCCGCAGTTGATACGAATACCAAGCGCGCCCAGCTTCAGCGCCGACTGCACCGCGCGCTTCATGGCGCGACGGAACGAAACGCGGCGTTCGAGCTGCTGCGCAATGCTCTCGGCGATCAAATGCGCGTCGACTTCCGGCTTGCGGATCTCGACGATGTTCAGGTGCACTTCCGACTTCGTGAACTTGCCGAGGTCGCTCTTCAGCTTCTCGATGTCCGCGCCCTTCTTGCCGATGACGACGCCCGGACGTGCCGAGTGAATCGTCACGCGGCACTTCTTGTGCGGGCGCTCGATGATGATGCGCGCGACGCCGGCCTGCTTCAGCTTGTCGAGCAGGTACTCGCGAATCTTGAGGTCTTCGTGCAACAGCTGTCCGTACTCGCGGCGATCCGCAAACCAGCGCGAATCCCAAGTGCGGTTGATGCCGAGGCGAAGCCCGACGGGGTTTACTTTTTGACCCATTACGCGGCCTCCTTCTTAGCCGCTTCCGGCTTTTTCTTCGCGGCGGGCTTACCTTTGCCCTTTGCTTTCTTTGCCTTCTTTTCCTGCTTCTCTTCGCGCACGACGATCGTGAGCTCCGAGAACGGCTTCAGGATGCGAGCACCCTTACCGCGGCCGCGCGCATGGAAGCGCTTCAGCACCATGTCCTTGCCGGTCCAGGCCTTCGCGACGACCAGGTCGTCGACATCGAGGTTGTGGTTGTTCTCTGCGTTCGCGACAGCGGACTTCAAAATCTTCAAGACGTCGTTCGCGACGCGCTTGTTCGAGAACGTGAGATCTGCGATCGCACGATCGACCTTCTTGCCCGCAATCATGTTGGCAATCAGGTTCAGCTTGTATTGCGACGAGCGGATCATGCGGCCGATGGCTTGCGCCTCGTTATCGCCCAAACCGCGCTCTCTAGATGGCTTGCTCATCAGGCCCTCTTGACTTTCTTGTCGCCGCCCGAGTGGCCGTGGAAGGTGCGCGTCGGCGAGAACTCGCCGAACTTGTGACCAACCATTTCTTCGCTCACGAGAACGGGGATGTGCTTGTGCCCGTTGTAGACACCAAAGGTCAGACCGACGAACTGCGGCAGGATCGTGGAACGCCGGCTCCAGATCTTGATCACATCGCGGCGGCCGGATTTGTGCGCGGCTTCTGCCTTCTTGAGCAGAAAGCCGTCAACGAACGGACCCTTCCAGACTGAACGTGCCATGACGCCCTTAGCCCTTCTTCTTCAGGTGACGCGTGGTCACGATCAATTTCGACGTGCGCTTGTTCGAGCGCGTCTTCATGCCCTTCGTGAACTTACCCCACGGGGTTACCGGGATACGGCCACCCTTCGTACGGCCTTCACCACCACCGTGCGGGTGATCGATCGGGTTCATCGCGGTACCGCGAACCGACGGGCGCTTGCCCTTCCAGACGTTGCGGCCGGCTTTGCCGATCACGACGTTCATATGATCCGGATTCGAGACTGCGCCGACCGTCGCCATGCACTCCAAACGAACCTTTCGGGTCTCGCCCGAGTTCAGACGCAGAATGGCGTAGCCTTGGTCGCGGCCGACGAACTGCACATACGTGCCCGCCGAACGCGCGATCTTTCCGCCGGCGCCCGCTTTGAATTCGACGTTGTGCACGATCGTACCAACCGGCATCGCCGACAGCGGCATCGCATTGCCGGGCTTCACGTCGGCTTTCGGACCGGAGATCACCTTGTCGCCAACGCCCAAACGCTGCGGCGCGATGATGTAGGTTTGCTCGCCGTCCGGATACTTGATCAGCGCAATGAACGACGAACGGTTCGGGTCATACTCGATCCGCTCGACCGTGCCTTCGACGTCGAACTTGCGACGCTTGAAGTCGATCACGCGGTACAGCTTCTTGTGCCCGCCGCCGCGCCAGCGCGTCGTGATACGACCCGTGTTATTGCGGCCGCCGTATTCCTTCTGCGGCTCCGTCAAATGCTTCACGGGCCGGCCCTTGAAGAGCTGGCTGCGGTCGATCAGCACCAATTGGCGCGTCGACGGCGTCGTGGGTCTGAAGGTCTTTAACGCCATAGTCTTAGAGCCCCGTCGTCACGTCGATCGTCGAACCTTCGGCCAAGGTCACGACCGCTTTCTTGATGTCGCTCCGCTGACCGAGACGGCCGCGGAACATCTTCTTCTTGCCCTTGGTCACGAGCGTGTTCACGCCCTTAACCTTCACCTTGAACAGCTCCTCGACCGCCTTCTTGATTTGCGGCTTGGTCGCGTCGTGCGGCACGCGGAACACGACTTGATTGTGCTCCGACAGCTTCGTCGACTTCTCGGTGATCACCGGCGACAGGATCGCCTGATAGTTGGATTTCGTCATTTCAAGCGCTCCTCAATCGCGCTCAGCGCCGCCTTCGTCACGACCAACGTTTCGCGACGCAAGATGTCGAGCACGTTCAGGCCCTGAACCGGAAGCAAATCGATGTTCTTGATGTTGCGCGCCGCGCGCTCAAAACCGGTGTCGAATGCGGGACCGTCAACGATGACCGCGTTCTTGAGGCCAAGCTTGCCGAACGAGGCAACGACCTTTTTGGTCTTGGCTTCTTTAACCGTGGCCGCATCGAGAATGATCAGCTGGCCATCTTTTCTTTTTGCAGACAGGACCATCTTGAGGCCCAAGGCACGTACCTTCTTTGGTAGGTCGGTTTCTCGCGAACGAAGCACCGGACCCATCGCCTTAGCGCCGCCGCGGAACTGGCCGACCGCCGCTGCGCCGTGACGCGCTTGGCCCGTACCCTTTTGCTTGTAAATCTTCTTCGTCGTGCGATCGACTTCCGAGCGCGTCAGCACGCGCGCTTGGCCCTTGTGGCGCTTGTTCTCTTGCCACTGCACCACGCGCGCAAGAATGTCCTTGCGCGGCTCAACGCCAAACACGCCTTCCGACAGTTCGACCTCGCCGGCATTGCCGGCATCGAGGGTGACGACTTTAGCTTTCATATCCGTCGCTCCCCTAAGCCGCCGCAGACGCCGCGGGCTTCTTCACCGCAGCAGGTTTCGGCGCTTCCTTAGGCAACGGACGCTTCACCGCGTCGCGCACCATCACCCAGCTGCCCTTAGCGCCGGGAACACCGCCCTTGATCATGATAAGGCCGCGTTCCGGATCGACCTTCGCCACTTCGACGTTTTGCGTCGTGACGAGGACCTGACCCATATGGCCGGCCATCTTCTTGCCCTTGAACGTCCGGCCCGGATCCTGACGGTTACCCGTCGAGCCCGGCGAACGGTGCGAGATCGACACGCCGTGCGAGGCTTCCAAACCGCCGAAATTGTGGCGCTTCATAACGCCCGCAAAGCCCTTACCGATCGTGATGCCCGAGACGTCGACGATCTGTCCCGGTACGAAATGATCGGCCGTGATGTACGAGCCGACCTCGACGAGGTTGTCCGGCGACACCCGGAACTCGGCGACTTTGCGCTTCGGCTCGACCTGAGCCTTGGCGAAATGGCCGCGTTCGGCCTTCGTCACCCGCTTCACTTTGGCCAGGCCTGAGCCCAGCTGAAGCGCGGTGTAGCCGTCCTTTTCCTTCGTGCGTTGAGCCACGACCTGACAGCCGTCGAGCTTCAACACCGTGACGGGCACGTGGCGGCCGTCGTCTGTAAACAGACGCATCATGCCGACCTTCTGCGTTATCACCCCTGTGCGCATGGCGAGCGCCACCTTCTCTTCGTTATTGCAGCTTGATTTCGACACTGACCCCGGCCGCGAGGTCGAGCTTCATAAGAGCATCAACCGTTTGCGGCGTGGGATCGATGATGTCGAGCAGCCGCTTATGGGTGCGGATCTCGAACTGCTCGCGGCTCTTCTTATCGACGTGCGGCGAGCGGTTCACGGTGAACTTCTCAATCCGGTTCGGAAGCGGGATCGGCCCACGCACGCGTGCACCGGTGCGCTTGGCCGTGTTTACGATCTCGCGCGTCGACACGTCGAGCACGCGATGATCGTAGGCCTTGAGCCGGATGCGGATGTTTTGGCTTTGCATGGGCCGTTCTTCCTAATTCGGATCTTCGAGTTACTTCACAATCTTCGCGACGACGCCCGAGCCGACGGTACGACCGCCTTCACGGATGGCGAAGCGCAGCTTCTCTTCCATCGCAATCGGAACGATCAACTCGACGTCGATCGACACGTTGTCGCCCGGCATCACCATCTCGGTGCCCTCAGGCAGCTTCACGATCCCCGTCACGTCCGTCGTACGGAAGTAGAACTGCGGACGGTAGTTCGTGAAGAACGGCGTGTGACGGCCGCCCTCTTCCTTCGTCAAGATGTAGGCCTCGGCCTTGAAGTTCGTGTGCGGCGTCACCGAACCGGGCTTGGCCAAAACCTGACCACGCTCCACACCTTCGCGCTCGATGCCGCGCAGCAAGCAACCGACGTTGTCGCCAGCCTCACCCGAGTCGAGCAGCTTGCGGAACATTTCAACGCCCGTCACCGTCGTCTTCGTCGTCGGACGGATGCCGATGATTTCAATTTCCTCGCCGACCTTCACGACGCCGCGTTCGATACGGCCGGTCACAACCGTGCCGCGGCCCGAGATCGAGAACACGTCTTCGACAGGCATCAGGAACGGCTGGTCCTTCGGACGATGCGGCTGCGGAATGTGCTCGTCCACCGCCTTCATCAGTTCCAAAATCGCCTGCTCACCAAGCTTCGGATCCTTGTCTTCCAGCGCCATCAGGGCCGAGCCCTTGATGATCGGAATCTTGTCGCCCGGGAAGTCGTACTTCGAGAGCAACTCGCGAACTTCGAGCTCAACCAGGTCCAAAAGCTCCGGATCGTCGACCATGTCGACCTTGTTCATGAACACCACCAACGCAGGCACGCCGACCTGGCGCGCAAGCAGAATATGCTCGCGCGTCTGCGGCATCGGACCGTCAGCCGCCGAAACCACCAGGATCGCGCCGTCCATCTGCGCCGCACCCGTGATCATGTTCTTCACGTAGTCCGCGTGGCCCGGGCAATCGACGTGCGCGTAGTGACGGTTCGCCGTTTCGTACTCAACGTGAGCCGTCGAAATCGTGATACCGCGCGCCTTCTCTTCAGGCGCCTTGTCGATCTGATCGTAAGCCGTGAACAGCGCACCGCCGGTCTTCGCCAGAACCTTCGTGATCGCAGCCGTCAACGACGTCTTGCCGTGATCGACGTGTCCGATCGTCCCGATGTTGCAGTGCGGCTTGTTGCGTTCGAATTTTGCTTTGCCCATTGGCGGTCTCCGTCCAGATCTGTCTCTAAGAGGCGAACTTCGCGATCACTTCGTCAGCGATCGCACGAGGTACGTCTTCGTAATGGTCGAATTGCATCGAGTAGCTTGCGCGACCCTGGCTCATCGACCGCAGGTTATTCACGTAACCGAACATGTTCGCGAGCGGCACCATCGCGGTGATCACCTGCGCATTCCCGCGTTGGTCGGTGCCTTGCACCTGACCGCGGCGGGCATTGAGATCGCCGATCACGCCGCCCATGAATTCGTCAGGCGTCACGACTTCGACCTTCATCATCGGCTCGAGCAGCTTCACGGCCTTGCGTTCCTTGAGTTCCCGGAACGCGGCGCGCGAGGCGATTTCAAACGTCAACACGTTCGAGTCGACTTCGTGGTAAGCGCCGTCAACCAGCGTCGCTTTGAAGTCGATCAGCGGGAAACCCGCGAGCACGCCGTTATCGCGCGAAGCGTTCAGACCCTTTTCGACGCCGGGAATGAATTCCTTCGGCACCGAACCGCCAACGACCTCGTTCTCGAATTCAAACCCGCTGCCGGCCGGCAGCGGCTCGAACACGATGCGCACGCGCGCGAACTGGCCCGAACCCCCCGTTTGCTTCTTGTGGGTGTAGTCGATGTCGACCTTCTTCGTCAGCGTCTCGCGGTAGGCCACCTGCGGAGCGCCGATATTGGCATCGACTTTGTAGGTGCGGCGAAGGATGTCGACCTTAATGTCGAGGTGAAGTTCGCCCATGCCCTTCAAAATCGTCTGACCCGACTCTTGGTCGACGCTGACGCGGAAGGACGGGTCTTCTTGAGCGAGACGCGCGAGCGCGACGCCCATCTTTTCTTGGTCGGCCTTCGTCTTCGGTTCGATCGCGACTTCGATGACGGGCTCGGGGAATTCCATCTTCTCAAGGATGACCGGATGCTGCGGATCGCACAGCGTGTCGCCGGTGCGCGTTTCCTTCAATGCCGCCAGAGCAACGATGTCGCCCGTGAAGGCTTCCTTGACGTCTTCGCGGCTGTTTGCATGCATGAGCAACATACGACCGACGCGTTCCTTGCGGTCGCGGGTCGAGTTGATCAGCGTCGAGCCCGACTCAAGCTTGCCGGAATAGATGCGGCAGAACGTGATCGAACCGACGAACGGGTCGTCCATGATCTTGAACGCGAGCAGCGAGAGCGGCTCTTTGTCGTCGGCCTTGCGCTCAACTTCGGTTTCTTCTTTGCCGGGCTTGATGCCTTTGATCGCGGGCACGTCCAGCGGCGACGGCAGGAAGTCGACCACGGCGTCGAGCAGCGTCTGCACGCCCTTGTTCTTGAACGCGGCGCCGCATGTCACCGGCACGAAGGCGAAGCTCATCGTGCCTTTGCGGATCAACCGCTTCAGCGTCGCCGCATCTGGCTCTTTGCCATCCAGATAGGCCTGCATGACATCGTCATCCATTTCGACAACGAGTTCGAGCAGCTTGTGGCGCCATTCGGCAGCCTTGGCCTTGTAGTCTTCCGGAATTTCTTCGATTTCGAACTTGGCGCCGAGGCTTTCGTCGCGCCACACAACGGCTTTCATCTCGATCAGATCGATGATGCCTTTGTGGTCGGCTTCCGCACCGTAGGGCAACTGCGTCACGCAGGGCTTGGTGCCCAGACGGTCGATCATCATCTGGACGCAACGGTAGAAGTCCGCGCCGGTGCGATCCATCTTGTTGACGAAACAAATGCGCGGCACGCGGTACTTGTCGGCTTGGCGCCAAACGGTTTCCGATTGCGGCTCAACACCTGCGACGGAGTCGAACACCGCGACTGCGCCGTCGAGAACGCGCATCGAACGTTCCACTTCAATCGTGAAGTCGACGTGGCCAGGCGTGTCGATGATGTTGACGCGGTAGTCTTTCCAGTAGGCGGTCGTCGCGGCGGACGTGATCGTGATTCCGCGCTCTTGCTCCTGCTCCATGAAGTCCATCGTAGCGGCGCCGTCGTGGACTTCGCCGATCTTATGGGACTTACCCGTGTAGTAGAGAATACGCTCCGTCGTCGTCGTCTTGCCGGCATCGATATGCGCGGCGATGCCGATGTTGCGGTACTTCTCGAGGGGGGTGGTGCGGGGCATGATACGTCTGACTCTTCGTTACCAGCGATAGTGCGAGAACGCACGGTTGGCTTCCGCCATCTTGTGCGTGTCTTCGCGCTTCTTGACGGCTGTGCCGCGGTTGTTGGCGGCGTCGAGCAGCTCGGCCGAAAGGCGCTGCTGCATCGTTTGTTCATTGCGCGCGCGGGCGGCGTTGATGATCCAGCGAATCGCGAGCGCCTGGCGGCGCTCCGGGCGGACTTCAACCGGAACCTGGTACGTTGCACCGCCAACGCGGCGCGAGCGCACTTCGATCGCCGGCGCGACGTTATCGAGCGCCGCATGGAACAGCTTCACCGGATCAGACTTTGCGCGCTGCTCAATCGTGGTGAGCGCGCCATACACGATCTGCTCGCCCGCCGACTTCTTGCCGTCGTACATCAAGCAGTTCATGAACTTCGCGAGGATGAGATCACCGTACTTTGCGTCCGGGATGATCTCGCGTTTTTGTGGGCGGCGGCGACGTGACATATCTCGTGTCTCCCTTACTTCGGCCGCTTGGCGCCGTAGAGCGAGCGCGCTTGTTTGCGGTCCTTCACGCCTTGCGTGTCGAGCACGCCGCGCAGGATGTGGTAGCGAACGCCCGGCAAGTCCTTCACGCGGCCACCGCGAATGAGCACCACGGAGTGCTCCTGCAAGTTATGGCCTTCGCCCGGGATATAGCTGATCACTTCCTGCTGGTTCGTCAGGCGAACGCGCGCGACCTTGCGAAGCGCCGAGTTCGGCTTCTTCGGCGTCGTCGTATAGACGCGCGTGCACACGCCACGCTTTTGCGGCGAGCTCTGCAACGCAGGCGCCTTCGTGCGACGCACTTTCGGGCGACGCGGTTTGCGGATCAGCTGGTTGATCGTCGGCATTCAATCCTCAAGCGCGCGGCCACAAACGGAAGAAAGCGCTCACAGGGCGGTCACGCGGGACCCCATGGCGCTTGGTTCAACGTGCAGAGGACCGTCCGGAAACCCCGGAGGGACTTGCGTTCAAACCTGTCATTGGACAAAAAGCGGAGCGTTTAGGGGCAACCCCTACGGCCAGCCGTCAAATGATGGCGCGGGTTCTACGTGGCGCTGTCCACATAGTCAACGAGTTGCGCGAAATATTCTGTCGCAGGGGCCCAATCGCCGCTTCTTACCGATTTTGCGCGCTTTTGCAGTGTCGCCGCGGAAAGCGAAGCAACACAAAAAAGGGCGCGGACCCCTTCGGATCCGCGCCCTGACTTCTCTGAGGCCCCTAGCCTACTCCGCCGCATCCGCAGGCGGTGGCGGACTTGCCGGCGGCAACGCCGCCTGCCGGGCATCGAGGATCGCCTTGTCGCGCTCCGCGGCCACATGCTTAAGCCTGGTCATCATTCCGCCGGTACCGGCGGGGATGAGGCGGCCGACAATCACGTTTTCTTTCAGGCCTTCGAGCGTGTCCACCTTACCGGAGACCGCAGCCTCGGTAAGAACGCGAGTCGTCTCCTGGAACGACGCCGCCGAGATGAACGAACGGGTTTGCAGCGACGCCTTCGTGATCCCGAGGAGCACGGGCTTGCCGACGGCGAGCTTGATGCCTTCCGCCTTGGCCTTCGCGTTAATTTCCTCGTACTCGATGAAATCGAGCTGCTCGCCCTGAACCAGCGTCGTGTCGCCGCCGTCTTCGATCTCCACCTTCTGGAGCATCTGACGGACGATGACCTCGATGTGCTTGTCGTTAATCTTCACGCCCTGCAGACGATAGACCTCCTGAATTTCTTGAACCAGGTAGGCCGCCAACGCCTCGACGCCCCGAATACGCAGGATGTCGTGCGGCGCCGGATTGCCGTCCAAGATGAAATCGCCCTTCTCGACGAAATCGCCTTCGGCGACAGCGATGTGCTTGCCCTTCGGGATCAAGTACTCGATCGGCTCGTCCTTTTCGTTCTTGGGCTTCAAGATTACGCGGCGCTTGTTCTTGTAGTCCTTGCCGAACTCGATCCAACCGTCGGCTTCCGCGATGATCGCATGATCCTTCGGCTTACGGGCTTCGAACAACTCCGCGACGCGCGGCAGACCGCCGGTAATGTCGCGGGTCTTCGCACCCTCAGTCGAAATACGAGCCACGATGTCGCCTTCGCGAACCTCGGCCCCGTCATCGACGGAGAGGATCGCATCAACCGGCAGCAGATACCGTGCTTCCGCCTTGCTTGAGAGCTTGATGACCTCGCCCTTCTTGTCCCGGATCGAAATCGCAGGACGAAGGTCGTTGCCGCGCGCGTTCGACCGCCAGTCGAGAATCTTCTTCGACGAAATACCGGTCGACTCGTCCGTCACCTCTTGCAGCGAGATGCCTTCGACCAAGCCTTCGTATTTCACGTAGCCGGCCTTCTCGGTCAGGATCGGGATCGTGTACGGGTCCCATTCGACCAAACGCTGACCGCGCTTCACGCTTTCGCCTTCGTCGAACTTCATATGCGCGCCGAACTGAACCTTGTAGCTCGCGCGCTCCTGGCCGTTGTCGTCCACGATCACGACTTGGCTGTTGCGGCCCATGACGCGGAACATGCCGGTCGAATCTTTGACCAAGTTCTTGTTGACGATCTTAATCTTGCCGTCGTGGCTCGCGTCCGTAAACGACTGTTCGGCAACCTGTGCCGCGCCGCCGATGTGGAACGTGCGCATGGTGAGCTGCGTACCCGGCTCGCCGATCGACTGCGCAGCGATAACGCCGACAGCCTCGCCTGAGTTGACGGGCGTACCGCGCGCCAGATCGCGGCCGTAACACTTCGCGCAAACACCGACCTTGAGGTCGCAAGTCAACACCGAGCGGATCTTCACCTTCGGCACGAGCGCCGTTTCGATGATGTCCACCTTGTCTTCGGTGATTTCCTCGTTGCGCTTCACCAGGATCTTGTTCGACGCCGGATCACGGATGTCTTCCGCGGCGGTGCGGCCAAGAGTGCGTTCGCCGAGCGTCGCCACCACGTTACCGCCGTCGAGAACGGCGCTCACCGTGATGCCAAGCTTCGTGCCGCAATCGTCGGCGACGATGATGCAGTCCTGCGCCACGTCGACGAGGCGGCGGGTCAGGTAACCTGAGTTCGCCGTCTTGAGCGCGGTGTCGGCCAGGCCCTTACGCGCACCGTGCGTCGAGTTGAAGTACTCGAGAACGGTGAGGCCTTCCTTGAAGTTCGAGATGATCGGCGTCTCGATGATTTCGCCCGAGGGCTTCGTCATCAGGCCGCGCATCCCGGCAAGCTGCTTCATCTGGGTCGGCGAACCGCGCGCACCCGAATGCGACATCATGTAAATCGAGTTGATCTCCTTGACCCGCTTCGTCGTCTCGTCGCGCTTTACCGCCGAGATTTCGCGCATCATTTCTTCGGCGACGCGGTCCGTACACTTCGACCACGCGTCGACGACCTTGTTGTACTTCTCACCTTCGGTGATGAAGCCGTCTTGATACTGCTTCTCGTAGTCCTTGATCTGCTTGCGCGTCTCTTCGACCAACCGCTCCTTCGTGTGCGGAATGACCATGTCGTCCTTACCGAACGAGATGCCGGCCTTGTAGGCTTCCTTGAAGCCCAGAGCCATGATCGCGTCGGCGAACAGAACGGTCTCCTTCTGGCCGCAGTGACGATAGACGATATCGATCAGCGCCGAGATTTCCGGTTTCCGCAGCACGCGGTTGACCATCGTAAACGGCACGTTCGGATGACGCGGCAGATGCTCCGCGATCATCAGGCGGCCCGGCGTCGTGTTGACGCGTACGATCGTGGGCTTGCCCTGCGCGTCCACCGTCTTGTAGCGGACGTTGATCTTCGAGTGCAGCGTAAGGATGCCCTGGCTGAGCGCGTGCTCGACTTCGCCCAGATCGACGAAGCTCTTGCCCTCGCCGGGCTCACCGTCGCGATCGAGCGAGCAGTAGTAGAGACCCAAGACGATATCCTGCGACGGCACGATGATCGGCTTGCCGTTCGCAGGGCTCAAGATGTTGTTCGTCGACATCATCAGCACGCGCGCTTCCAACTGCGCTTCGAGCGACAGCGGAACGTGCACGGCCATTTGGTCGCCGTCGAAGTCGGCATTGAACGCCGTGCAAACCAGCGGATGAAGCTGGATCGCCTTGCCTTCGATCAATACCGGCTCGAACGCTTGAATGCCCAACCGGTGCAGCGTCGGCGCGCGGTTCAGAAGAACCGGATGCTCGCGGATGACCTCGGCCAGAATGTCCCAAACTTCGGGGCGCTCCTTCTCGACCATCTTCTTCGATTGCTTGACGGTCGCCGACAGACCCTTCGCCTCAAGCCGGTTGTAGATGAACGGCTTAAAGAGCTCGAGCGCCATCTTCTTCGGCAAGCCGCACTGATGCAGCTTCAACTCGGGACCGACGACGATCACCGAACGGCCCGAATAGTCGACGCGCTTGCCGAGCAGGTTCTGACGGAACCGGCCTTGCTTGCCCTTCAACATGTCCGCGAGCGACTTCAACGGACGCTTATTCGCACCCGTGATGACGCGGCCGCGGCGGCCGTTGTCGAACAACGCATCCACCGACTCCTGCAGCATGCGCTTCTCGTTGCGGATGATGATGTCCGGCGCGCGGAGCTCGATCAGACGCTTCAAGCGGTTGTTGCGGTTGATAACGCGGCGATAGAGGTCGTTCAGATCCGAGGTCGCAAAGCGGCCGCCGTCCAGAGGCACCAGCGGGCGCAACTCTGGCGGAATGACCGGAACGATCTGCAGGATCATCCATTCCGGACGGTTGCCGGAATCGAGGAAAGCCTCGACCAACTTCAAACGCTTGACGAGCTTCTTCGGCTTCAACTCCGACGTGGTCGTCGCGATCTCTTCGCGCAGATCGATCTTGAGCTGCTTCAGGTCGAGGCGCGACAACAACTCACGAATGGCTTCCGCCCCGATCATCGCAGTGAAGCTGTCGTCGCCGTACTCTTCCTGCGCTCTCAGGAATTCGTCTTCCGAAAGCAACGTGCGCTCTTTGAGCGGCGTCAGACCCGGCTCAATGACGATGTAGCCTTCGAAGTAGAGAATCCGCTCCAGGTCCTTCAGCGTCATGTCGAGCAGCATGCCGATACGCGACGGCAGCGACTTCATGAACCAAATGTGCGCGACCGGCGACGCAAGCTCGATATGGCCCATGCGTTCGCGACGAACCTTCGACAACGTCACTTCGACGCCGCACTTCTCGCAGACGATGCCGCGATACTTCATGCGCTTGTACTTGCCGCACAAGCATTCGTAGTCCTTGATCGGACCGAAAATGCGCGCGCAGAACAGACCGTCGCGTTCCGGCTTGAACGTACGGTAGTTGATCGTCTCCGGCTTTTTGATTTCGCCGTACGACCAGGATTGGATCTTCTCGGGGCTCGCAAGCGCGATCCGGATGCGATCGAACGTCGGGGCGGCCGCTACCGGACCGAAGACGTTTTGGACTTCTTGATTCATGGAGTGCATGTCTCCTTAGTTCTTCAATTCTGTTCGCGCGTTTACTCGGCAGCCGCCGGCGTCTCGGTTTCAGTGACGAGATCGACGTTGAGGCCGAGTGAGCGCATTTCTTTGACGAGCACGTTGAAGCTCTCGGGAATACCCGCTTCAAAATTCTCGTCGCCGCGAACGATCGCCTCGTAGACCTTCGTGCGGCCCGCGACGTCGTCCGATTTGACGGTGAGAATTTCCTGCAGCGTATACGCCGCGCCGTAAGCTTCGAGCGCCCAGACCTCCATTTCCCCGAAACGCTGGCCGCCGAACTGGGCCTTACCGCCCAGCGGTTGCTGCGTGACGAGGCTGTAAGGCCCGATCGAACGTGCGTGAATCTTGTCGTCGACAAGGTGGTGCAGCTTCAGCATGTAGATGTAGCCGACCGTGACCTTGCGCTTGAACGACTCGCCGGTCCGCCCGTCATAGAGCGTCACCTGACCGCTGCTCGTGAGACCCGCAAGATCCAACATCTTGTTGATGTCGGCTTCATGCGCGCCGTCGAAAACAGGGCTCGCGATATGGATGCCGTGGCCCATGCTCTCGGCCATATCGACCATCTGCTCGTCGTTCATCTCGCCGAGGTGGCCGTCTTGACCGAACACGGTCTTCAAATGCTTGCGCAGTGGTTCGGCCTTACCGTCCCGACGGTACTTGGCAACCATGTCGCCGATCTGACGTCCGATGCCGTTACACGCCCAGCCCAAGTGGGTCTCGAGAATCTGACCCACGTTCATGCGGCTCGGCACGCCCAGCGGATTGAGCACGATGTCGACCTGTGTCCCGTCTTCGAGGTGCGGCATGTCCTCGATCGGCACGATCTTGGAGATAACGCCCTTGTTGCCGTGACGGCCGGCCATCTTGTCACCCGGCTGCAGCTTGCGCTTAACCGCGACGAACACCTTGACCATTTTCATCACGCCCGGCGGCAGCTCGTCGCCGCGACGCAGCTTGTCGACCTTGTCGGCAAAGCGCGCTTCGAGACGGTTCTTAGCGTCGTCGTACTGCTTGCGCAGCGCCTCGACTTCGCCCTGCGCCTTTTCGTTGCGCAGCGCCAGTTGCCACCATTGCGCCTTCGTCAAGGTCTCCAGCATCGCCGGTGTCACCTTGCTGTCCGGCGCAATGCCCTTGGGTCCATGCGCAATTTGCTTGTGCTGCAAAAGCTCTTCCAAGCGCGAATAGATGTTGCGCTCAAGGATCGCGAGCTCGTCGTCACGGTCCTTTGCGTACCGTTCGATTTCTTCGCGTTCGATTGCCAGCGCGCGCTGATCCTTCTCGATGCCGTGGCGATTGAACACGCGCACTTCAACGATCGTGCCCGACGCGCCCGGCGGCAGACGCAACGACGTGTCACGCACATCCGACGCCTTTTCGCCGAAGATCGCGCGCAGCAGTTTTTCTTCCGGCGTCATCGGGCTCTCGCCCTTCGGCGTGATCTTGCCGACCAGAATGTCGCCCGGGTTCACTTCCGCGCCGATGTAAACGATGCCCGCTTCGTCGAGGTTCTTGAGCGCTTCCTCGCCGACGTTCGGAATGTCGCGCGTGATTTCCTCAGGCCCAAGCTTCGTGTCGCGAGCCATCGTCTCGAACTCCTCGATATGGATCGAGGTGAAGACGTCGTCGCGCACGATGCGCTCCGAAATCAGGATCGAGTCTTCGAAGTTGTAGCCGTTCCACGGCATGAACGCGACGAGCACGTTCCGGCCAAGCGCGAGCTCGCCCATATCCGTCGAAGGACCGTCGGCAACGATGTCGCCGACAACCACGCGGTCGCCCACCTTCACGAGTGGCCGCTGCGTGATGCAGGTCGACTGGTTCGAACGCTGGAACTTCTGCAAACGATAGATGTCGACGCCCGGCTTCGCCGCGTCGTTCTCTTCCGTCGCGCGCACGACGATACGTGTCGCGTCCACCTGATCGACGACACCCGACCGCCGCGCTGCAATAGCCGCGCCGGAGTCGCGGGCCACAACACCCTCAAGACCGGTACCTACGAACGGCGCCTCGGACTGAAGCAGCGGCACCGCCTGCCGTTGCATGTTCGAGCCCATCAACGCGCGGTTCGCGTCGTCGTTCTCGAGGAAGGGAATCAATGCGGCAGCAACCGACACCAACTGCTTCGGCGACACGTCCATGAACTCGATCCGGTCCGGCGGCAGCAGCACGAAGTCGCCGCCCTTCCGGCACGAGATGATCTCGTCCACGAAGCGCCCGCGCGGATCGAGCGGTGCGTTCGCCTGCGCAACCGTGTACTTCGATTCCTCCATCGCCGAGAGGTAGACGACCTCGGTGGTGACTTTGCCATCCTTCACGCGGCGGTACGGGCTTTCGATGAAGCCGTATTTGTTCACCCGCGCATACGTGGCAAGCGAGTTGATCAGACCGATATTCGGACCTTCCGGGGTCTCGATCGGGCAAATGCGGCCATAGTGCGTCGGATGCACGTCGCGGACTTCGAAGCCCGCGCGTTCACGCGTCAAACCGCCCGGCCCGAGCGCCGAGAGACGGCGCTTGTGCGTGATTTCGGAAAGCGGGTTCGTTTGGTCCATGAACTGAGACAGCTGCGACGAGCCGAAGAACTCGCGCACGGCTGCCGCCGCCGGCTTTGCGTTGATCAGGTCGTGCGGCATCACGGTGTCGATTTCGACCGACGACATACGCTCCTTGATCGCGCGTTCCATGCGCAGCAGGCCGACGCGGTACTGGTTCTCCATCAACTCGCCGACCGACCGCACGCGGCGGTTCGCCAGGTTGTCGATGTCGTCGATTTCGCCCTTGCCGTCGCGCAGGTCGTGCAAGACCTTCACGACCGTCAGCAGATCTTCCTTGCGGAGTGTCCGCTGCGTGTCCGGCGCATCGAGGTTGAGGCGCGAATTCATCTTCACGCGGCCAACCGCCGAAAGATCGTAGCGCTCGGAGTCAAAGAACAGCCCGGCAAACAGCGTCTCCGCCGTGTCCAGCGTTGGCGGCTCGCCCGGGCGCATCACGCGATAGATGTCGATCAGCGCTTGCTCGCGCGACTGGTTCTTGTCGACCGAAAGCGTGTTGCGGATGAAGCTACCGGTATTGATGTGATCGATGTCGAGCAGCACCATCTCGTCGAAGCCCGCATCGTCGAGCTCCTCAAGCATCGCTTCCGTCACTTCTTCGCCGGCCTCGGCGTAGATCTCACCGGTCTCGGCATTGACCATGTCGAGCGCCAGATAGCGGCCGAGGAGCTCCTCATTCGGGAGCAGCAGCTGCTTCAAGCCCTCTTCCGCGAGCTTACGCGCGCCGCGCGGCGTGAGCTTGCGCCCAGCTTCGATCACCACTTCGCCGGTTTTCGCATTTTTCAGATCGTGCACCGGCTTCATGTTGCGCATCCGCTCGGCGTCGAACGCGGTCGTCCAGCCCTCCTTCGTCTGCTTGAACACCACGGTGCGATAGAACTGAGCAAGGATCTCCTCGCCCGTCAGCCCGAGAGCATAGAGTAGCGTCGTCACCGGCAGCTTGCGGCGCCGGTCGATACGCACATGGATGATGTCCTTCGCGTCGAACTCGAAGTCGAGCCACGACCCGCGGTAAGGGATCACACGGGCCCCGAACAGCAACTTGCCGGACGAATGGGTCTTGCCCTTGTCGTGGTCGAAGAAGACGCCCGGCGAGCGGTGCATCTGGCTGACGATCACGCGCTCGGTCCCGTTCACGATGAACGTGCCGAGTTCCGTCATGAGCGGCATGTCGCCCATGTAGACGTCTTGTTCCTTGATGTCCTTGACGGACTTTGCCTGCGTCTCCTGATCGACCTCGAACACGATGAGGCGCAGCTTCACCTTTAAGGGAGCCGCGAACGTCATGCCGCGCTGACGGCACTCATCGACGTCGTACTTCGGTTCCTCGAACTCGTAGTGCACGTACTCGAGCCGCGATACTTCCGCAAAATCGGTGATTGGAAACACCGAGCGGAACACCGCTTCCAGACCCGAGTTAGCGCGCGCATCGGGCTTCACATACATCTGCAGGAACTGCGCGTATGACTCGCGCTGCACCTCGATGAGGTTCGGCAACTGCGCGACCTCGGCAATACGTCCGAAAGTCTTACGCACCCGTTTGCGGTCCGTGAACGACAACGCCATGATCGATCCCTAAATCCCGTCTCGTCTTCGCGCTCTCTTCTGAATTCGTTCGACATTCGCCAGAGAGCGTGGCGACGCGATAAAAACGGCCTCACCGCCCGCGAGAAATTCTCGCGGACGGTGAACCGTCACTGTGTCTTCGCGGGTTGAAACACCCCCGCGTATTACTTCAACGCGACCTTCGCGCCTTCGGCTTCGAGCTTCTTCTTCCACTCTTCAGCCTGAGACTTCGGAACGTCGGCCTTGATTTCCTTCGGCGCGCCTTCGACGAGGTCCTTGGCTTCCTTGAGGCCAAGGCCCGTGAGTTCACGCACGACCTTAATGACGTTGATCTTCTTGTCGCCTGCGCCTTCGAGAACGACGCTGAACTCGGTCTTCTCAGCCGCAGCAGCCGCCGGAGCAGCACCGCCGCCGCCACCGCCGCCCGCCATCATGACCGGCGCCGCCGCCGAAACGCCCCACTTCTCTTCGAGAAGCTTCGAGAGTTCGGCCGCTTCCATCACCGTAAGCGAGGAAAGTTCTTCAACGATTTTTTCGAGTTTGGACATGTATGCGTTCCTTTTATGCTTTCAATTCTTTGGGACAATTAGTCAGTGGTTTCATGCTTTCTTGGCATAAGCCCCGAAGACGCGGGCGAGCTGCCCGGCCGGTGCTTGCAGAACGCTGGCAACCTTCGTCGCCGGCTGTTTGAGCATGCCTGCGAGACGCGCGCGCAGTTCGTCGAGCGACGGCAGAGAGGCGAGCGCCTCGACAGCCTTCGCGTCCAAGAACTGGTTGCCCACGACACCGCCAAGGATCACGAACTTCGGGTTCGTCTTGGCGTATTCATGAGCAGCCTTCGGCGCGGCAACCGGATCGAGCGAGATCGCGATACCGGTCGGACCCTTCAAAAGGTCCTGCATCGGTTTCGCCATCGTGCCTTCCGCAGCACGCTTTGCGAGACGGTTCTTGGAGATCTTGAAAGACGCTCCCACCGCCCGCATCTGCGACCGTAGCTTCGACATGTCGGCCACGGTCATGCCTTGATAGCGCGCAACCACGACGACACCGGCCTTGCCGAACTGTTCGTTCAGATGGCTGATGACTTCGGCTTTTTGCGTTCTATCCATTGTTACTCCTTGAGGTTCGTTCGTTCCGGCCGGGATTGTCGCCCCGCCCTTCCCTTCGTCAAAAAAACCTGTCCCAAGAGTTCAAAGCACTTTCGCACTAAACTCCTGTCTATGCGGGCTTTCGCTGTTTGAGCTCCTTTGAGGGAGCGCCTGCAGTCTCGGACAGGCGGAGGTGTTTCCACCTCCGTCCACCGGCGTCGCCGCCGGAATTCAAATCTCCTATGCGCCCATCACCGTTGAGGGCTCGACGATCACGCCGGGGCCTTGCGTCGAGGAAATCGCGATCTTCTTCAGATAGTTCCCCTTCGCTGCCGGCGGCTTCGCCTTCATGACCGAGTCGAAGAAAGCGCGGATGTTTTCGACAAGCGCGGTCTCGCTGAAGCTCGCCTTGCCCACGCCCGCGTGAATGATGCCAGCCTTCTCGACGCGGAACTCAACCGCGCCGCCCTTGGCGTCTTTCACGGCCTTCGTGACATCCATCGTCACCGTGCCGACCTTCGGGTTCGGCATAAGGCCACGCGGCCCCAATACCTTACCCAGACGGCCAACAAGGCCCATCATGTCGGGTGTCGCGATCAGGCGATCGAAGTCGATCTTGCCACCGTTCACGACGTCGAACAGGTCCTGCTCGCCCACAATGTCGGCACCGGCCGCTTTCGCTTCCGCAGCCTTCGGCCCCTTCGCGAACACGGCAACGCGCAGGTTCTTACCCGTGCCGTTGGGTAGGTTCACCACGCCACGCACCATTTGGTCCGCGTGACGCGGATCGACGCCGAGGTTCATCGCGACTTCGACCGTCTCGTCGAACTTCGCCTTCGCGCGCGCCTTGACCATCTTCACCGCTTCATCGAGCGGGTAGAGCTTGCGCGAGTCGATCCCGGCGCGGGCAGCGGTCAAACGCTTGCCTTCCTTCGGGGCTTTCTTCTTTTTTGCATCAGCCATAGCGCTTACCCCTTCACCTCAAGACCCATCGAACGCGCAGAGCCGGCGATGATCTTCATCGCGGCTTCGATATCGTTCGCGTTCAGGTCCTTCATTTTCATTTCGGCGATCTTCTTCAGGTCGGCTTGCGTCACCGACCCTTTGAGTTCGAGGCCTGGCTTCTTCGAACCGCCTTCGATCTTGGCGGCCTTCTTCAGCAAAAACGACGCCGGCGGCGTCTTCATCTCAAGCGAGAACGACTTGTCCTGGTAATACGTAATGATCACCGGGACCGGCATGCCCTTTTCGAGCTCCTGCGTCCGCGCGTTAAACGTCTTGCAGAATTCCATAATGTTCAGACCGCGTTGACCGAGCGCAGGCCCGATCGGCGGCGACGGGTTTGCAGCTCCCGCCGGAACTTGGAGCTTGATTTGCCCCATCACTTTCTTCGCCACGAAACTTCTCCTCTTCTATGGCTTAGCGGTCCAAACGGGTTGGGCACCTGCCCTCCCCTCCCGCAACTTCCCGGTCAGAGTTTTTCAACCTGCCCGAAATCCAATTCCACGGGCGTCGCACGGCCAAAGATCGACACCGCAACCTTGAGCCGCGACTTGTCTTCATCGACCTCTTCGATCATGCCGTTGAACGATGCGAACGGCCCATCGGCCACGCGCACCTGCTCGCCCACTTCGAAGGTGACGGCATTCTTGGGATGCTCGACGCCTTCCTTCACCTGATTCAAAATGCGATCCACCTCGGCTTGGCTAACCGGCAGCGGCTTGTTGTTCGCGCCCAGAAAACCCGTAACCTTCGGCGTATTCTTGATGAGGTGATAAACCTCATCCGTCAGCCGCGCCTTCACGAGCACATAGCCCGGGAAGAATTTGCGCTCGGCGTTCACCTTGTGCCCGCGGCGGATCTCGACGACTTCCTCCGTCGGCACGAGGATTTCCTCGAAATTGTCCGCGAGCCCGTGCTGCTGAGCCTGCTTCTTGATTTCCTCGGCGACCTTCTTCTCGAAGTTCGAATAGGCTTGCACGATGTACCAGCGCGGCGATGAAGTTTGCGTCGTTGCCATAGCCATTACACCGCGTTCAAAACGAGGCGCACGATGTTGCTCAGCGCCCAATCGACGAGCGCAAAGAACACCACCGCAAGCAGGATCATGATGAACACGGCAATCGTGGTGACCCGGGTCTCAGCCCAAGTCGGCCACGTCACCTTGTTCGCCTCCTGGCGCACTTCGGCAAAGAACTGAGGCGCGTTCATGATCCGGGCAAATAAGCCCGGCCGCGGTTGCTCTTGTTCAACCGCTTTACCGCTCTCGTTCTTAGTGTCGTTCGCCATGGTCATTCACTTCGCTTTCGAATTTGGCAGGGGCGGAGGGACTCGAACCCACGACCCTCGGTTTTGGAGACCGATGCTCTACCAGCTGAGCTACACCCCTATACCAATCCTCTACTTCACAATCTTCGCGACGACGCCCGAGCCGACGGTACGACCGCCTTCACGGA
>CADEFU010000005.1:0-130645 GCA_902826695.1 uncultured Alphaproteobacteria bacterium
AAGAACTACGACGGCGACGTGCAGTCGGACTCGGTCGCGCAAGGCTTCGGCTCGCTGGGCCTGATGACGAGCGTGCTTCTCACCCCCGACGGCCAGATCATGGAAGCCGAAGCCGCCCACGGCACGGTCACGCGCCACTACCGCCAATGGCAGAAGGGCGAACAAACCTCGACGAACTCGATGGCCTCGATCTTCGCCTGGACGCGCGGCCTCATCCACCGCGGCAAACTCGACGCGACACCCGACGTCACGCACTTCGGCGAAACCCTGGAGAAGGTCTGCATCGACACTGTCGAAGCGGGCGACATGACGAAGGACTTGTCTCTGCTCGTCGGCCCCGACCAAAAGTGGCTCTCCACCGAAGGCTTCCTCGACAAGATCGACGAGAACCTGAAGAAAGCGATGAAGATGTAAGTCTGGGAGCGCGGGCGTCCCGCCCGCTCTTTGCAGAACTCGTCAACACCACAGCAAATGACACGTTGGGAAGAGCGGGCGGGACGCCCGCGCTCCCAGACGGCACTCAGCTGCGCTTGCGCATCGCCAGCATCATCAAAATCCCCAGCGTCGGCCCAATCAACCCCATCACACTGCCCTCAAACCCGAACGACCCGCCGGTGATCGCCTCCGGCCCCGTCATCGTCACAGGCTGCCAGCCGGTATCGAAGTCGTTGCCGCTAACGTTGAACCCCATCAGAGGTCCCTGCGTGATGTTCCACCCGGCATGCAACCCGATCGGCAGCCACAATGTCCGCGTGGCAAGATAGGCGAGCGACAGCATCACGCTCGCGAGGAAAATGTTGAGTGCGCCGACAAGCGCCATGTTGCTTTGCGCCAACGCCCCACCATGCAACGCCGTAAAGATCAACGACGACACGATCACGGAAGCAGGCGTCGAGAACTTGCTCATCAACTCCTGCATCACATACCCGCGCATCATCACTTCCTCACCGGCCGCGGCGAGCGTCATGCCGAGCGTGCTTGCCATCATCGCGCTCATGGAAAATGTCGCGAAGTCCGGATTGATCTGTGCGAACCCCGCAAAGAATGCAGCCGCGACCGCACTCAAGAAAATGAATCCGCCAGCCAGCCCGCCCGACAAGAAATCACCGACGGCATTCTTTGGCGCGAACCCCATCGCCATCGGCGACTTCCCGTCGAACACCATCATCAAGAGCATTGCAGGCACTGACATGCCGATGAAGTTGACGACGCCCAAGGTCACGATCTGCGGCAGGGACTGCGCCATACCCACCGCACTCGTCACCGCCGGCAGCACCACCTCCATGGTGCCGACAATCGTCAGGCCCATAAGCACGAAGTAGAGAAGGATCTTCCCCGTCGAAATCGCCGCGTTCTGCATCATATCCTTGAAGCCCTTAGGGCCAACCGGCAAAGCCTACCCGCGAAAGCCGGACGGAACAAAACACCCATGAACATCAATTCGATGCACAAGCCCGGGAGGGCTACGTGATCAGGTCGCCGAGTGGCCGGCCGGAGGGCCGCTGATCCAGCTCGTCAGCCACGACATCGCTGGAAACGTCGGCCCACTCGCCCGCCAATCGCTCGTCCGCAATCTGCAGAATTCGTTCACGCAACGCCTGGTCGCGCTCAAGCAGGTTCTCGAAATCGAGAGCGTCGATGATCATCATGTGTGCGCGGGTCAGGGCCGTCACCGTTCCCATCCGCTTCACGCGCTTGAGCAGCGCAAGCTCGCCGAAGAACTCGCCCGCGCCCAGCTTGATCTGCCCACGCGGCAATTGGATCTTCACTTCGCCGTCGGCGATGAAGAACATCCCCTCCGCGTCCTCGCCGCGCGCAGCGATCACGGTGCCGGCGGAGACCGCGCGCGTGCGCATGATCTTCATCACTTCCGCGATTGCCGCCGCATCGAGCGCCGAGAACAGCGGCACCCGCGCAACCATGCCCCACGTCACGACAAAGTCGCGCCGGTGAATCTCGTTTACGAAAGCGGTCGCAACGATACCGATCGGCAGCGCGAACAAGCCGAGGCCGCAGATCATCACCACCGCGCCAAACATTTTCCCGAGCGGCGTCATCGGAACTGCGTCGCCGTACCCGATCGTGGTCAAGGTTGCGAGCGCCCACCACATCGCATCGGGGATCGTGCCAAAACGATCCGGTTGCGCCTCGGCTTCGATGACGTGCATGATCGTGCCCGAGAACACGGCCGTGCCCATCATCAAGATCATCGCGCCGACAAGCGCGCGTCGCTCCTCGTAGAGCGCACGCCCGAGCGTCACCATCGCAGGCGAATACCGCACGAGCTTCAAGAACCGCAACAGACGGAACATCCGCAAGACGCGCAGATCTAAGCCCGGCATGAAGAACGAAAGGTAGGACGGCGCGAACGCCAGAAAGTCGATGATCTGGGACGGCCGGCTCGCAAACGTCAGCCGCCCGTAGAATGCGCCCCGATGCTTGATGGCCGGTATCTCGATCGACGCCCAAAGTCGCACGACATACTCGATCGTGAAGATGATGATGGAGACGAAGTCGAAGACGTAGAACTCCATCTCGAACGGCTTCTGGATGCTGGGCACACTCTCCAGGATCACGGCGAGCACGTTCAGAATGATCAGCCCGACCATGAAGTCGTCGAAGAAGCGGGCGCCGGCACTCGAACCGCCGGCCTCCACGACATTGTAGCACCAGCGCCGCCAGGTGGACTTGCTGTCGCCTACGCGCACATTCATGGCAGACGCCGCCTCACCCGGCGGCCTTTATCGCGGCAGTGATTGCCGCAAGCGCCGCCTGTAGCTGACCTCCATCGGGCCCGCCGCCTTGCGCCATATCCGGCCGGCCGCCGCCGCCCTTGCCGCCGACCGCTTCGACGCCCTTCTTCAAGAGCTCGACCGCGTTGAAGCGTTTGACCAAGTCTTCCGTGACCCCGACGGCGATCGCAGCTTTGCCGTCCGCCGCCGTCGCAAACACCACGACGCCGGAGGCGATCTTCTGTTTCGCTTGATCGACGAGCGAGCGCAGGTCCTTGGGCTCTACGCCTTCGACGGCACGCGCCATCAGCGTAACGCCGCCGATGTCTACCGTGTCGCCCGTGGCTCCGCCGCCGCCACCGCCGCCCATGGCGAGCTGCCGCCGCGCCTCGGAGAGATCGCGCTCGAGCTTCTTGCGCTCCTCCATCAGCTGCGCGATTCGCTCCGGCACCTCCGCTGGCGCCGCCCGCATCGCCGACGCTGCCTCGCGCACCAGCTTGTGCTGCTCGTTCAGGAACGCAAGCGCCCCCGCCCCGGTCAGTGCCTCGACGCGCCGCACCCCGGCCGCGACCGCGCTTTCGCCCACGATCTTCATCAACCCGATATCGCCAAGCCGCCGCACATGCGTGCCGCCGCAAAGCTCGACCGAATAGGTCTTTCCCGCATCCGCGCCCATCGACAGCACGCGCACTTCATCGCCGTACTTCTCGCCGAAGAGTGCCATCGCGCCTTGCTCGATCGCTTTCTCCGGCGTCATCAGCCGCGTGACGACATCGTCGTTCGCGCGCACCATGTCGTTGACCATCGCCTCGATACGCGCGACCTCGGCCTCGCTAACCGCCTTCGGATGCGAGAAGTCGAAGCGCAGCTTGTCGGGCCCGACCAACGAACCCTTCTGCGTCACGTGGGGCCCAAGCACACGTCGCAACGCCTCGTGCAGCAGATGCGTCGCCGAGTGGTTCGCACGCGTCGCCGTCCGCCGCACGCCGTCAACGCGCAGGTCGACCACATCGCCGATCTTCAACGTGCCACGATTAAGCTTGCCGACATGCACATGCATATCGCCGAGCTTCTTCTGCGTGTCGTTGACCGCGAACTCCGCACCGGCGGCGGTAAACATCGCGCCCTCGTCACCAACCTGGCCGCCGGACTCGCCATAGAACGGCGTCTGGTTGACGACAACCTGGCCTTCGTCACCCACCGCAAGCGAAGCCACCGGCTTGCCGCCCTTCACGAGCGCCGTCACCACACCTTCCGCGACTTCCGTGTCGTAGCCCAAGAACTCCGTGGCGCCGGCTTTCTCGCGCAGTTCGAACCAAACGCCTTCGGTCGCCGCTTCGCCCGAGCCCTTCCAGGCCGCGCGCGCCTCTTCCTTCTGCTTGGCCATGGCAGCGTCAAAGCCAGCCTTGTCGACGCCGATCCCCCGCCCGCGCAATGCGTCTTCCGTCAAGTCGTACGGAAAACCAAACGTGTCGTAGAGCTTGAACGCGACGTCCCCCGGCAACGTCTTGCCCTTGCCCATGCCGGATGTCGCTTCGTCGAGCAGCTTGAGCCCGCGCTCCAACGTCTGCCGGAACTTCGTCTCTTCGAGTTTCAGCGCTTCCGTGATCAACGGCTGCGCGCGCGTGAGCTCCGGATACGCCGCCCCCATCTCGCCGACGAGCACGGACACGAGCCTGTGCATGAGCGGCTCCTTCGCGCCCAGAATGTGCGCATGACGCATCGCGCGCCGCATGATGCGGCGAAGCACGTAACCGCGCCCTTCGTTCGAAGGTGTCACGCCGTCCGCGATCAGGAATGACGACGCACGCAAGTGATCGGCGATCACGCGATGCGACGCCGCATGCGCGCCGTTGGCGTGCTGGCTCGTCGCCTGCGCCGACGCGTCGATCAGGCGACGGAACAAGTCGGTGTCGTAGTTGTCCGTCTTGCCCTGCAGGATCGATGCGATGCGCTCAAGTCCCATCCCCGTGTCGATCGAGGGCTTCGGCAGCGGCACGCGCTTACCGCCCGGCTCCTGATCGAACTGCATGAACACGTTGTTCCAGAATTCGACGAAACGATCGCCGTCTTGATCCGCCGATCCGGGCGGCCCGCCTTGAATCGTGTCGCCGTAGTCGTAGAAGATTTCCGAGCACGGTCCGCACGGCCCCGTATCCCCCATCGACCAGAAATTGTCGGACGTCGGGATGCGGATGATCTTCGACTCGGGAAAGCCCGCGATCTTCTTCCAAAGCGCCGCCGCCTCGTCGTCTTCCGAATAAACGGTGACGAGCAGCCGCTTGGTATCGAGCTTGAACTCCTTCGTGATCAGGTTCCAAGCGAGCTCGATGGCGACGTCCTTAAAGTAGTCGCCGAACGAAAAATTCCCGAGCATCTCGAAGAACGTGTGGTGCCGCGCCGTATAGCCGACATTGTCCAGGTCATTGTGCTTGCCGCCCGCACGCACGCATTTTTGCGAGGAAACCGCGCGCGTATAGGGCCGCTTTTCTGCCCCCGTGAACACATTCTTGAACTGCACCATGCCCGCATTGGTGAACATGAGCGTGGGGTCGTTGCGCGGCACCAACGGCGACGACGCCACCGGCTCATGGCCGTGGCGCACGAAGTAATCGAGAAACGTCGTTCGAATGTCGTTCAGAGCGGTCATCGGGTGGCTCAAATCAGCCTGTAATGTTGATGACCGGATGTATCGGCCCGCCCCCGCCCTGTCCAGGCGACGCGACGCGCACCCCAAAAAGGGACGGCCCGGACCTTGGGGGAAGGTCCGGGCCTAATCTCTCCACTATGGGGGGCACTGAGGGGGTGGAGAGAATTCTAACCTTGTGTGGGCGAGGGCTCTATTCCTCGTCCTCGTCGTCGTCCTTCTCACCGGCCGTCGCGAGCGCCGTTCCCAGGATGCCGGCATTGGCACGCACCGCCGCCTCGATCTTGGCCGCCAGGTCCGGGTTCTCCGCCAAGAACGCCTTCGCGTTCTCACGGCCCTGCCCGATCCGCTGGTTGTCGTAGGAGAACCACGACCCTGACTTCTCGATGATGCCGGCCTTCGACCCGAGATCGACGAGTTCGCCCATCTTCGAAATGCCCGAACCGTACATGATGTCGAACTCGACCTGCCGGAACGGCGGCGCAACCTTGTTCTTGACGACCTTCACGCGGGTCTGGCTGCCGACCACGTCTTCCTTTTCCTTGATCGCGCCGATGCGGCGGATATCCAACCGGACGGACGAGTAGAACTTCAGCGCATTACCGCCCGTCGTCGTTTCCGGATTGCCGAACATGACGCCGATCTTCATGCGGATCTGGTTGATGAAGATGACCATCGTGTTCGAGCGCGAGATCGACGCGGTGAGCTTGCGCAACGCCTGGCTCATCAAACGCGCCTGCAAGCCCGGCAGAGAATCGCCCATCTCACCTTCGATTTCGGCCTTCGGCGTCAGCGCCGCGACCGAGTCGATAATCACGACATCGACGGCACCCGAACGCACCAGCGTGTCGGTGATCTCCAGCGCCTGCTCGCCCGTATCCGGCTGCGAAACCAGCAATTCGGCAACATCGACGCCGAGCTTCTTCGCATAACCGATGTCGAGCGCATGCTCCGCGTCCACGAACGCGGCAACGCCGCCCGCCTTCTGCACCTCTGCAACGATATGCAGCGTCAACGTCGTCTTGCCCGACGACTCCGGCCCGTAGATCTCGATCACCCGTCCACGCGGCAGCCCGCCGATCCCGAGCGCAATGTCGAGCCCGAGCGAGCCCGTCGAAACGACCTCAATCTCCTGCGGCTTGTGACCCGCGCCAAGCTTCATGACCGAGCCCTTGCCGAACTGGCGGTCGATCTGGCTCAACGCGGCTTCGAGTGCTTTCTTACGGTCCATACTGTCCTGCTGTTCGACGACGCGAAGTGCGCTGCTCATTGGTCCTGGCTCCTTATTTCACCTTAGGGTCTGCGCCTGCAACGCAATGAGATGTACGCTCTTCGTTCTCTTTTCGCAATGCATAGTTAAGATATTGAAATAAAACATATTTTGGCCTCAAGTTCGTTTTTAGTTCGCGCAGTTGACCTCAAAAAATATCCCCTTGGAAAACGTAGAACAATTAAGGCACATTGCGTCCGTCCGAAGCCTGCCCTGTGGAGCGAACCAAATGAAGAAGAAGCCGCTCGCCCCCCACCGCCCGCAGGAAGCGATGGCCCGCTTTGACCGCCTCTTGGCGGCGATGGCGCCGAGAGCGGAGCCCCCGTCGAGCGTCACGCCGAAACGCGTACCGAAAAAGAAATCCCCGCCAACACGTCAAAGCGCGAAGTAGCGGCACATGCGATGCGATCGCTCACACCGCCGCCGCATACTGTCGCCGTAACAGCACGCCGGTCAGCCCGACCGCAGGCAATGCAAGAAGCACCGCAGCCCCCGCCGGCACGCCATAGGCGATCATGCCGGCACCGATAATGAGCACGGTAAAGCACCCGACATCCCACCCGGCCTCTGTCGCCATGTGAAACCTGAGCGGACACGGCGACGATTTCGCCAGATTGTAAACCGCGGTCATCAACGTCGGCACATAGAAGCACATCGCAAAAACGCCGAAAGCGTTTGCAGCAATCGCGAACCAAGGCGCGTCCAAACTCAAAGCCCTGCACACGATCACCGCCGCCATCATGGCGAACACGACGACGACCGCTCGCGCGCCGTGACCCGCGTCGATGCCCTTACCGAGCATGAGCCCACCCGCCGCGCCGACAAGCGCGGCCAGCGTCATCGCGCCGCCGAACGAGGCGTAGCTCTTCTCAAGCGCCACAAACAGCGCGATCCACCACAACAGAATGAACGAACCCGTGAACCATCCGTGCCCGACGAAGATCTGCGCACCCGGCAATGCTTGGCCGAACGCGCCCGGCGCCTCCGAACGCACGGTAACATCCGGCAGCGCAAACAACGGCAGCACCGCGCACGCCTGCACCAGACCCGCTGCCGCAAACGTCGCCTCCGGCCCGAACGTGACAAGTCCCCACGTGCCAACGATTGGGGCAACGATTCCAATCAAGCCGACAATCGCCTCGCGCGCACTGATCTGATGCCCGCGAAACTCGCTGTCACCCAGCGAGGCGAAATAGGCGTGATAACTCGTCCAGTAAAATGCATCGCCGAACGCCGAGAACACGCACCGCAGAACAAGTGCAAGCCCGATCCCGTCGATATAGCCCGACACAGGATACTGCGCGGCCATCATCAACGTTCCCGCAATCATCACGGCTTTGAGACCGAACCGCTTGGCAAACGGCAACACCAGCGGCCGCGTGACGAACCGCCCAGCCACGATCGCCGCCAGCGCCAGCAACGCCTGCGACAACGAAAGCCCCGCCTTCACGAAATAGACGAGAATGAACGCCCCCGCGCCCGCGGAAGCGAACGCCTGAATCGCATAGTGAACATTGACGCGGTTGACCGCGCTATTCGCCATGTAAGCCATGAACCTGCCATGAGAATGAGAAGAGGAATCGACCGCGCGCGAAGCCCTGTGCGGGGCTAAAGCGAGCTAAAGCTGAACATCAGCTACCGGATGCGAATCGAACCACACATGCGGAGGGAATCCCTCTGTCCTCAAGGCCACAACTATGGCCCCGAGTCCTGACGCCCGCAAGTGCAGGGAAGTCACATCACCATCGTGTATGTTCAGGCGTATGGCAGACGCTCACCGAAGCGCACACGAAGCCTTCACGGCGACCCTCACCCAGCCGGCCGGCCTGGCGCGCCTCACTGCGGGACTACCCCGGATTACCTTTGCCGTTCTCTTTGCGCCAAAGTCCTTCTTCGGCGCCATCGGCACCGCAGATCGCGTGAGCATTCTGAACGCGCTCGGCTTCTTCGTTGTCGCGATGACTCTCTATGTCGTTGCGCTGGTCGTGTTCGACGAATGGCTAATCCGCATCGCCGGCTACACGCAGCAGCCACTCGTTTCATTCTATGCCGAACCATTCGCGCACGCAGGCATCCCGCTCGCGTATGCGCTCGGCTTTCTAGCTGTGCTTGGCAGCATGGCCGCCCAAGCGCTGTTCGCGCTCGCTGAATCGACGGTGTCCATTTGGTTCATCGCGGCCGCGTTCATCCACACCGGCAAAATCGCTTCGCCGAAGGCGATGCTCGTGGCCGGCCTCTATGCGACGGGAGCCATCGCACTTGTGCTTGGCGTCATTAGCCTGCCCGCGAGCTACTTCGACGACACCTTCAATCCTAGCGCAAGCCTAGCCACACTGGACACGCTCCTCTATGACATCACCCGTTTTGCAACCGCGGCGGGCCTCCAAACGAAATACGAGATCGCGTTCTACTACCTTTATCTCCGCTCCGTCTCATTCACGACGGATCTGCGCCTGCATTGGGGCCTCGTTTTCACGATCCTCCTTACCGCTGCAGTCGTATTCGTGACGCGCGCGCTCTAAGTCGCGCTCAATCTCCGCGGTTCAGTTGCCGCTTAATCGCATCCGCGATCCGCCAAGCGGTCTTGTACGTCACGGCGAGTTGCCGCTGCACCTCGCGCGCGGTCATCCGCTTGTGCCCGGCCGAGTAGAGAAACATCACGTAGAACCAATCCTGCAGCGGCGTCCGCGAGCGCGCAAAGGGCGTCCCCGCCTTGGGATGGATGTGATAGGCGCACCACTGGCAGACATAGGCGGGCGCCTTCTTCAGCCGGTGGAACGTCGTTACCCGCCCGCACTTCGGGCAAGCGCCCCGCCGCCCGTAGCGCACGGCAAGCAGATGGTCGAGGCACGCGTCTTCCGTCGGAAATCGCTGCGAAAACACACGGTAGAGAACGGTTTCGGGGTCGGACGCGGTCATCGGAACGTGACGCTATAACGCGATTGGGAGCAGCGCAAACGCCGGAGCTAAGCTACAATCCCCGCATGTCCCCCGTCACCTTCTTGTTCTTGATCATCAACGCCGTCGTGTTCGCGGCGTGGCTCTGGCTGGGCCAAAGCCCCTACATGGTCGAAAACTTCCTCATCAGCGCCGACGCAGTCAGCGCAGGCCGCACCTGGACGCTACTCACCGCCGCCTTCTCGCACATGCTGTTCATTCACTTCTTTCTGAACATGTACGTGCTCGCGACGTTCGGTTCGATCGTCGAACGAACGATTGGCTCCGCGCGCTTCTTCGGCTTCTACCTCGTCGCCGCGATCATGAGTTCCCTCGCCCACGCCGCCGTCTCGACGTTCCTGATGGACAAGCCCGATCTCCCCGCGCTGGGGGCCTCCGGCGCGATCTCGGGCATCATCCTGCTGTTTTCGTTCCTCTACCGCGAAGCGCGGATCCTGTTGCTCGGCTTCATTCCGATGCCGGCCCTCGTGGGTGCAGCAGCATTCGTCGGCATCGATCTGATAGGGCTGGCCTGGCAAACGGGCGGCGGCGGCCTGCCCATCGGTCACGGCGCACACCTCGGCGGCGCGCTCACAGGGACACTGTACTACCTGCTCGTCATCCGCCCCCTCGTCGTTCAGCACAGCCGCGGGCCGATCGACTTCGGCGACGTCGCCGCGTGGCGGCGGCGCATAGAGGAACAGCATCTCTTGGAAGTGAGAAAGAGGGGGCGATGATCGCCCGGTCCCAGAAAGGAAAAATGATGCGCCGCGTTCCGCTGAAGGAAGCCCCGTGAAACCCGCCTACATCCTCATCGACTTCGAGAACGTGCAGCCCGACAAGATCGGCGCGCTCGACACCGGCGCGTTCAAGATCAAGGTCTTCGTAGGCGCCAAGCAATCGCGTGTGGCGCTGGGCCTGGCAAGCGCGCTGCAGCCGATGGGCAACGCCGTCGAGTACATTCAGATCGAGGGCAGCGGCCGCAACGCGCTGGATCTGCACATCGCCTATTACATCGGCCGCCTATCGGTCGAGGAGCCGGGCGCAGTCTTTCACATCGTCTCGAAAGACACGGACTACGACCCGCTGATCGACCACCTGAAAGGCAAGAACATTCACTGCCACCGCTGGAGCGCGTTCGGCAGCATCCCCCACGCGCGCGCTCCCGCGCCGAAGCCGGCACCCGCACCGCGCTCGGCGGCAAAACCGAAACCCGCGCCGAAAACAACAGCGAAAGCCGCGCCGGCGACGGCATCCCAAGTCGACGAGGTCGTCGAGAACCTGCACAAGCGCGCCCGCGCGCGTCCCTCGACGCTGAAGGCGCTGACCAGCACGATCAAATCCCACTTCCGCGGTATCGCCATGACCGACGCCGCCGTCGACGCCATCGTCGAAGCGCTAAAGGCGCGCGGCCTGATCGCGGTGAAGGACGGCAAGGTGGCGTATCAGTTGACTTAGGTAGGTCTGAATTCCGGGGTCACGAGATGCCCGGAAAGACGTCACAACCCTCGCACCCAAGATTTATGACCATCTCCGTGACAACTGGACTTGACTTCAACATCAGTAAAAATTATTGAATCATGCGCCCGATTTGCGCAGCGGCAATCGCCGCCAGGAGATGTCGCCACCGCTGAGAGCCATGCGACCCACCAATGCAACCGCGCACACGAACGCGCACTCCCAGTGGCGCTGGCACCCCAGGATCACGGTGCCTTTTCCGCCTAACTCTCGGGTACATGGGGTTGTTCGCTCGAATTTTGACCCCGGTCTCCCCCGCCCGCGATTTCGGCGCACGCGCGGCCAGGGGGAAGCGAGGACTTAAGACCGAAGGACAAGCACTGAACCGCCGCCGCTACTGCGGCCTATGTGGTTCTCGAATGGCTGATTTGCCGCCAAAAAGACGGGAGAACGACATGCGCGTAAGCGCGAACCTACTCTTCGCCCAAGACTTCTTTCACCTTGCTCGTCAGCTGCTTGAGGCTGAACGGCTTGGGCAGGAAGAGGCAGTCGTCCGGCCGGTCGGGTGCGTTGCGGAACGACTCTTCCGCGTAGCCCGAGATAAAGATCACGCGCAGGCCCGGCATCACTTTACGCATCTCGTTGACGAGCTGCGGCCCTTCCATGCCGGGCATCACGACGTCGGAAATCAGAAGGTCGATCGGCCCATCGTGTCCGCTGACGAGTTCGAGCGCTTCCTCGCCGCCGCAGGCGTCGAGCACCTTGTAGCCGCGCATAGTGAGCGCACGAACCGCGAAATCGCGCACCGCATCTTCGTCCTCGACGAGCAGGATCGTACCCACACCGGTAAGATCGCGCGCCACGGACGGTTTCTCGGGTTCGGCAACGACCGGCGTCGCCGCCGGAACATGGCGCGGCAGATAGATGCGGAACGTCGTGCCCTTGCCCACTTCGGATTCGGGGAAGATATAGCCGCCGGTTTGCTTCACGATGCCGTACACGGAGGCAAGCCCCAGCCCCGTGCCGTGCCCCTTCTCCTTCGTCGTGAAGAACGGTTCGAAGATCTTGCCGAGGTACTCCTTGGCGATCCCCATGCCGGTATCTTCGACTTCGAACGTCACATAGTCGCCCGACGGCATCAGCACTTGGCCGAGCGACATCGTTTCGCCGATCGTGACGTTCGCGGTGCGAATGGAGAGCGTGCCGCCGTTCGGCATCGCATCGCGCGCATTGACCGACAGGTTCATCAGCGCATTGCCGACCTGCGTCGGATCGGCAAACACGGGCCACAGATCGCGCCCATGCTCGACCTTGAGCTTCACCCGGTCGCCGATCAGACGGCGCAGCGTCACCGACCAGTCGGCGACGAGATCGGTGAGATTGACGACTTCCGGCTCAAGCGTTTGCCGGCGCGAGAACGCAAGCAGTTGCCGCACCAGCGACGCCGCGCGCAAACCGGTATTGCGAATATCGTTCAAATCCGCGAACGAAGGATCGCCCGGCTGATGCCGCTGCAGCAGCAACTCCGCATACCCGTTGATGACCGTGAGCAGGTTGTTGAAGTCGTGCGCGATGCCGCCGGCGAGCTGCCCCACCGCCTGCATCTTTTGCGACTGCGCGAACTGCGTCTCAAGCGCCGTCTGCCCGGTCGTGTCGATCAGATAAATTGCAAAGGCAGGGCCACCCGCCTCGGTGTTCAAGCGGCTGGCAAACAATTGCGCCGTGCGCTCGTTGCCGGACTTGAAGCGAACATCCACCGGCGCCCGCGAAACCTCGCCCACGTCCAAAGACGACAACCGCGCCTTCATCTCCTGCACCGCTTGATCGCGCAGGAACTCGAATACCGGCCTGTCTTTGAGCTTCTTTGCGTCGGTCCCGATCAGCGCCGAGAACGCCGCGTTCCACTCCGCGATCACACCGTCATCGCCGATCAACGCAACGCCAACCGGCGCGTCGTGGATGAACTGGGGAATGCGCGCCGCCGCACCCGGCAACAGCGGCTGATCGAACGGTCGAAGCTGGACGACGACCGACTGCTTCTGCGCATCCACGCTCTGCAGCACCGGCCGCCGCGGCGACGCATCGGTGATCCGCCACACGGTGTGCCCCGCACCGCTGATCGGCGCGACCGCAACATGCACCCACTTGCCGGCCACGTTCTTGAGCTTCAGCTCTTCCTCGTGGCTTTCCTTCAGACTCGCCGCCCGCACAAGCCGGTAAAGCCGTTGCGCGGTTTCCGCATCGCCCGAGAAGCCCGCAACCGGCAAAACTTCGCCGCCGGACGAGCTGAAACCAAACGTCTTGCGCCACGCGGGGTTTGCATAGGCAATCGACCCATCCGGCGCCGTGATCGAACAAGCCCGCTGATCGGTATCAAGCGCCGCCCCAAACAACCGAGCCGGGGCCTCGGGCGGCACCAACCGCCCGGAGGAGATCGCAAACATCAAACTCGCGCCGCAGAGCGTGAGACCGACAAGGAAAGCAAGGCCCCCGAGACCCGCAGCTTCCGGAAACACGATGACCGCAATGCCGACGATGCACGCAATCGCAAACAGGCCAAGCGCCCATTGCCCAGCCGACAAACGCTGCGGCAACGTCCACGTCCACACGGCGGCGGACGGTTCGGAAGGAGTTTCGGTCGGAGGCTCAATCGCTGGCTTCATGGAACGCTCTGATACGCGCGAAATAAAGAGTGCCTTCAGACGGAACGAACGGACGGTGGATCGGACAGCACACGAGCCACGCCTGAGGCGCGGAATCTTAGCGATCGATTCATATTTCTCCCCCGCCGATCTCCCGAGGATCGGAGCGCGCATTCTGCCTGATTCGGGCAGTCGCGGTCGCGCCCTTCGCAACCGGCCTGGGGACGGCCGTTGCATGCGCTTAGGTGGAAAATCTAATGTGACCTATCGACTTCGCGCGCTAACACATCGCAAACAAACGAGTACCGCCGCAGAATCGCTCCGCGGCGGCGTGTTATCGCAAGGCGACGGCGATGACGAAATCCGCTTAGGCCGACTGCGCAACCGGCTCGTCGGCTTCCACGCACTGCTCGAGTTCGGCTGCGTGCTGCAGGCAGGCTTCGTAAGCAGCCTGCGCTTCCGGCGACGTGCCGGTCATCTGCATCGCGTCTTCCGCCCGCACATAGCCGCGCGCGTCCGCCTCCGGATGACCCGGCATATAGAGCTCACGAAAGTCATACCCAAGATCGACATCGACGAGCGACAACGGCTGGCCATAACTCGGCCCGAACGCGGCGTGCAGACGCGCGCCATGGGCCAGGTCTTCACAAACGTCTCGCATATAGGCGGTCTGAGCGCGCAGCTCCGACACCGCAAGCAACATCGACTTCAACGGATCCATTTTTCTCGTTCCCACCGCACTAAGGCGCGTTTGGAACAGACAATGCCCCGGGAACGTTTAAGGCCACGTTGAGAGTGCGCGAAGTTAACGGAGTCCTAACTCGCCGCAGCAACCCGCACAGCCGGCACCTCGCTGAGCGCCTCGGCGCGAGCCTCGACAAGAAGTTTCAGCCGCGCGGCGATGCGTTCGGCCCCGCGCCCGTCGAGGTTCATACGCCCCGCCGCACTCATCGCCCGGCGATGCGCCGCGTCGTTGAGCAGATCGGTGACCGCCCCTGCGATCTTGCTCTCAGCCGCCGCCGTCATGCCGACAAGCGAGTAACCCATACCGGCCCTCTCGAACGCCGACGCCGACAGCGCCTGCTCATCGCGCGTACAGACATAAAGCGCCGGCACGCCAAGCGCCGCCAACTCATAGGCCGCGCCGCCGAACCCGATCAGCGCAAGATCCGCGCCGGTCATCAGCTTCGGCAAATCCTCGCCGCTGCGCACGATCGTGAAACGTGGCGCGTACCGGGCAACCTGTCCTTCAAGCTCTCGCGGTGCACCAAGTCCAATCACGACCGTCGCATCGAACGACGGCTCAAGCCGGGCGAGCGCCCGCACACAAGGCACCGTCATTGCATCGCTATCTGGCCCCATCGACACCAACACGTGCGGCCGCTCACGCGGCCCAAGCGGCGCGCGGTCGCTGTGCGCAAGAGAGACCCATTCCCACCCAACATAGGGTTCGGCTTCCGCACCTTCCCAGTTGAGCCCAAATACCTGCGGCAGCGGCGTGTAGAACGAAGCATCCGCCGCAAGCCGCCGCGCACTCATATCTTCAACGGTAGCCACGATTGCATCGGCGCCACGCAACCGCATCACCGATGTCGCCGACAATGCCGTACAAACGTCGAGCACGATCGCCGCAGGCCGCTGCACCTCGGCAAGCGACAAAAGCCAGTCGATCTCGCGCACGCCCGCAGGCATCACGTCGGCCGCAAAGCCGGCGTCCGCAACAACCTCGGCCGCGTCTGCATGCGTAACCGCAAAGCGCACCGCGAACCCTTCGCGATCGCGCAACGCCTGCGCAATCGTAAGCGACCGCCGTACGCGCAACAGGCCGAACAGCGGATCCTCGTCGCACCGCATGATGACCGCGCCGCCGCTCGCGCGCGCTGCCGGTTCCGCGTTCAAATCGAGCAGCGCCGGTTCGCGATTGAGCAACTGCACCAGATCCGTCAGCGTCGCCTCGCCGGCTTGCGCATGCAGCCGCGCATAGATCGCCTCGATGAACGTCAGATCGGCCGGTGTATCGACCGACAACCGCGCACCCTTGAACTGCCACTGCGCCGGCACGTCGATCTGAGCGACACGCACGAAATCCGGATGCATCTTGAAATAGGCGGTAACGTACTGGCGTGCGATCGGATCGTCATGCGCCTTCACGATGAGCTTATCGACCGCCCAGCGGCTCATAACCTCCGCACTGTCATGGACCGCGGCTACGCCCGCCCGCGGCATCACGAAATCCGCCTGCTGCCGCATCATCTCGCCGATCAGGTGATCGACATAGGCCGCATCGACCAACGGCGCATCCGCATTGACGCGTACAATGACGTCGGGATCGATTGCATACATCGCAAGCGCCAACCGGCCGAGCACATCGTCCTCCGGCCCGCGCACGACCTTCACACCCTGCGCTTCTGCATAAGCGGCAAGCTCGTCGTCGGCCGGATCGCGCGTCGTCGCCACGCAGATCGTCTCGATCAACTGCGACTTACGCAACCGATGCAGAATGTGCCAAAGCAGCGGCTCACCGGCGATCGGCTTCAACACCTTGCCGGGCAACCGCGTGGAACGCATTCGCGCCTGCACGACAGCCGCGATGTGAGGTTTCTTCGTCATGGCGCCCCGCCCCAAAAGCGTAAATTCGCGTTAACGAATTCTAAAGGCTCAACCGTTACCAAGTTCATAACAATCACACCCTGCGCCGGTGCGTGGCCGACGGCACGCACCGTTACACGCTCGACCGCTTCTCGGATTGCGATGACCTCTGAAACAAAACCGTTCTTCGTTGTGTCGTCTGGACGTTCGGGCACCGCGATGATGGAGCGTCTGTTCTCTTGCTTCCCGCAAGTCGAGATGCATCACGAATACATGGTGCATCACGTTCAACCGGCCGCCGTGAAGTACCACATGGGCATGATCGGCCTCGGCGAAGCGCTGCACACGCTGCGCGCCACCCATGCCGCCGCCATCCACTATTCCGATGCGCCGCTTTGGGGCGACTCGTCGAGCAAGCTGTCGTGGCTGATCCCGGCACTCGATCATTTGTTCCCGAACGCGCACTACATCCACCTCGTGCGCGATGGCCGCAAGGTCGCAAGCTCCTACCTGCACAAGCACGGCGCCGAGTGTTACGACGGTCACGCGACCGGCATCATGCAGCGCTACTACGACAGCCGCGGCGAGCTGCCCGCGCCGCCGCCGGACAAGAAGTACTGGTGGCCGCTGCCGCCGCGCGGTCACGCGCAAGAGCTTGAGTTCCTGACCTACGACCAGTTCCAACGCATCGCGTTCCATTGGGGCGAAATCAATCGCACCATCATGCACAACCTCGACAACATCCCCGTCGAGCGCCGCCACACCGTACGCCTCGAAGACCTGGCGACGCGCGGCGACACGCGGCAAGGATTGCTAAACTTCTTAGGGCTCCCCTGGGACGACCGCATCATGGGGCTGCTCAACCGCCCGCACAACGTTACGCGGCCGGAGGACTACCCGCTTACGCCTGAGCAGACGCAGCAATTCAATTTGATCGCCGGCGACGTGATGCAGACGTTGGGCTACGACCGCCGCGCCGAATACCGCGTCGCTTACTAGACACAATCTGCAAAGCACGGCGCGGCTCTAAACCCGTCTTTAACCGCAAGCCCTCAACGTTCGATCATCGAACGTTGAGTTGACCGATGTCCCATGCCTGCGACCTCTGCCGCGCCGCCTCGCTAGAACCGGTCTACACGCCCGAGAAGACCGCGCAGAAGCAATCGGTCTTCCTCTGCACGCACTGCGGCCTCATGCAGAGCAACCCCCGCGCCGCCAAGAGCGCACCCAAAAGCGCCAAGCAGCGCCTCGGCAAGAGCATCCGCGCAGAAGCAAACCTCGCCACCCTTCGTCCGTTCCTAAGCAAGCACAAGACACTGCGCGTGCTGGACGTCGGCGCCCATCGCGGCACGTTCGCGCTTGAGCTCAAAGCCGCCTACCCGCACGCAAAGATCATCGGCATCGAACCCGACGCAAGAATCGTAAGCCCCTGGGCCGGCAAGGCGGGCATCTGGCTGCACGCCCGTTTCGAAGACACGCGCATAGAAGACGAAGGCTTCGACCTTGTCTACTCGTGCCACACGCTCGGCCGCCTTGAGAGCGCCCGCGAAGCGCTTCTGGCCCACCGCGCGGCGCTCGCGCCGGGTGGTTACATCCTGATAGAAGTGCCCAACGTCGCGCAGATCGGCTCGACTGACATCGTTCACGAGTTCTTCGCCGACAAGCACCTTTACCACTTCTCGCGCCGCACGCTCGTACGCATGCTGAAAGTGTGCGGTCTGCGCGCGGTCGCGATCGCCGACAGCCGCGACACGGCGAACCTGACCGTCATCGCCGTGAAGGGCGACGAGCCGCACCTCGCGGTCGAAGCCGACCCGCAGGAAGTCGAGGCCTCGGCCGCGCTCATCTCCGCCTACACAGCCGCGCGCCGTCAGAACCTGAACGCGCTTTCACAAGTCGCCCGCACCATCGACGCGATGGCGCCGCGCACAGTCGCTGTCTGGGGCGCGGGCCGGCTGCTGGGCAACTTGATCGAAAACGGCGGCCTCAAGCCCCAATCGCTCGCCGCAGTCGTAGACAAGAACTTGATCCGCTACACGAATGAAGCACACGGCGTGCGCCTCTCGCCGCCGGACCTCCTCGCGCGCCTAAAGCCCGACATCATCGTCGTGCTCTCGCGCAGCCTGACCAGCGATATCTGTCGCGAAGCCGAGGCACACGTTCCGGGCGCCGAAGTCATCGCCTATACGGAACTCCTCGCGCGCGCCAAGGAACACGCCGCCGCTTGAGCGGCGAACGCACAAGCGACACCACATCCTAAAGGCGAACGGCGCCCGCGCCATTGCCAAGCCCCCGCGCGTACTTCTAACTAGCGCGCATATCGGGGGGATAAGTGAGCGGCAATCAAGACCAGCTGGCGGAAGCACGCGCGAATACTTATGTCATTATCCTGGCCGTCCTTATCGGCCTAAGCATGATGGATCGCCAATTGCTGGCAGTCGTCGCCGAACCCGTCAAACACGAGTTCAAACTCAGCGACACGGATCTGGGCTTACTCACCGGCACGCTCTTTGCCGTTATCTTCTCGATCGCCTCGATCCCGGTCTCCTGGGCCGCCGACCGCATCAGCCGCACCGGCATTTTGACCGTCTGCGCAACGTTCTGGGCGCTCTGCACCGGCATCGTCGGCGCGAGCACCGCCTACGTGCATCTTGCAGCTGCGCGCATCGGGCTCCCAGTCGGCCAAGCGGGCTGCAACCCATGCGGCCAATCGCTGATTGCCGACTACGTACCGCCTGAACGCCGCGGCCGCGCGATGGCTATCTACGTCATGGGCGGCCCAGCGGGCCTGATCGCGGCGGGCACTTTGGGCGGCCTCTTGAACGATCAGTTCGGTTGGCGCACGGCGTTCTATGTCTTGGGGGGGATCAGCCTGCTGGCGGCGTTTATTGCCGCCATTGTGCTTCCAGAACCGAAGCGCAAGCGCGGCGAGATACCTGTCACGATCCACGCCGCGGCAACCGCCGTTCCAGGCGCCTACCGTGCGCTCACATTGAAACCGGCGTTCCGCTATTTCCTCGCCGGCAACGCATTCGTCTCGATCGCGATTTACGGCAGCCTGGTTTGGGGCACGACATATGTCGTGCGCTTCTTCAATTGGACGCCGGGTGAAGCAGGTGCGGTCGTCGGCACGCTTGGCGCCGTCGTGAGCCTTGGCGGCGTGTGGCTCGGCGGCCGCATGTCGGACTACCTCTCGACGCGCGATGCACGCTGGCTGCTGTGGCTGCCGGCACTGGGCCTTGTTCTCGCAAGCCCCTGCACTCTAACCGCGGCCTTCGCGCCGACCGTCCTTATCCTGTTCAGCGCTTCCTCCGCAGAAGCCTTCTTTCGCACCATCACGCTCGCGCCAGCCGCAGCCGCGCTCCAACGCCTAGCGCCGAATGACGCGCGCGCCCGCGCCGCCGCGACCGCAGGCGTTGTCGGCACCCTGGTCGGATTAGGGCTCGGGCCACCGCTCGTCGGCGCCATCAGCGACGGTCTAGCACCGCTGATGGGTCACGACAGTCTCCAATACGGCCTCGCCGCGCTCGTGATTCCGCAAGCGCTCGCCGCCTATTGCTTCTGGCGCGCAGCGCAATCGCTGCGCGAAGATATGGAGGAATAAAAAAACGGGGTCGGCAAATACGCTGCCGACCCCGCCCCTCGACTAACCCCCACCGCTGCCGAAGCTTGGTTGAGCTTGTTTTTCTTATTGCTCAACCGATGCGAACAACCCGGTGTCGTGGTCCCGCTTGTTAGGCCGCGTTTTCCACGAGTTCCCGACCCGATTGTTCGAAGTCGAAGAGTTGACGGCACTTGATCAGTGCCTTGTAGTATTGCCGCGCCAGCATATCGCGCGAGATCGCGACACACAGGCGAAGCGTTTCCCCATCCGTGATGTCTTGCATGTACGCCGACATCTGCGTCACGAATTCGTCGTACAGCCCTTCGCCCTGCCCCTCGCCCATATAAAGGTTCAAGATCGCGAGATAGATGCGCTTCGCCGGCGTGTCGGCGTCGGCCGCTTGCAGAATGTCGCGATCGCGCAGCACCGTCACTTGGTTCTCGACGAGAAAGCTCGTGGGCCGGTCGCCATTGATCAGCACTGCGCCGTTCAAAACGAACTTTTCACCAGGCTTAAGAGAAAGTTTCAGCGTCATGCGCGTCAGGCCTTCGTGTCTGTCTACGCAACCGACACTAGGCCGTCAGGGTTAACACCGCACTTCCGCCGCAAATCTTTTTAGTCAACAAAGCGTTGAGATCGCGCACGCCCGCCACCCGCACACTTAGCGCCGCATTAAAGTGTCCCCACGATAATAAGCGTGCAAACAGAGCGGACAAGAAGAAGATGGCCCAAGCCGCGCGCACCGCAAACAGCCCAGAAGCGCTGCCACCCGAAGCATCGGGAGCACTGCGCGAAGCGCTTGCGCACTACAAAAAGGGCGAGTGGGCGAACGCAGCCGTTGCCGCCGCAAAAGCCGCCGAAGCTCACGCACGTTGCACAACGGCCTATCACCTCTTGGCGCTCGCGCTCGGCAACCTCGGTCAGCGCACCAAAGCGTTCGAGATGTTCGAGCGCGCTCTTGCGCTCGATCCGACGAATGCCGCGATTTATCTGGATGTCGGCAACGCAGCGTGGAACGCGCGCTGGCTCGATGACTCCGAGAAGGCACTCCGCGCCTATCTCGAACTGCGCCCGCACTGCCCAATAGGCTCAAGCAGTCTCGCCGGTTGCCTGCGCGACGCCGGCCGCTTCGACGACGCCCTCGCCGTGGTGACAAGCGCTCTCGCGCACACGCCAAACGCTGCAGATTTGTGGAACGCGCGCGGCACGATCCTCTGCGAGCAGCTCGACTTCGCCGGCGCCATAGCGTGCCACGCCAAAGCCCAACGCCTCGGCCCAAACGCACCGCAGGCATTCCACAACGCCGGCCTTGCGCACACAAACGCCGGAAACTTCCGGGAAGCCGCAGTCAACTTCACCCGCGCGCTCGATCTCGGCACCAGCGACCGCGAACGCGCCGAGATCCGTCACGCACGCGCTCTTTGCCTGGCTGCCGCAGGAAAACTCAGCGAGGCGTGGCCCGACTACGAAGAGCGCCACAACCCGAGCTTCGCCCAAGCGACCGCGTTCGCGATCGCGGCGCCACGCTGGCAGGGCGAAGAGCTGACCGGCCGCAATCTCCTCGTCATCGGCGAACAAGGCCTCGGCGACGAGATCATGTTCGCAAGCATGATAGACGACCTCATCGGGCGCACCGGCCCCGGCGGCAAGGTGATGCTGGCGGTCGATCAGCGCCTCGTGCCGCTGTTCCGGCGTTCGTTCCCAGCCGCCCATGTCGGCGCAGAGCTCTATAAAAAGGACAACACCCGCCCAACCCGCATCGTGCCCTGGGCGACAGGCGATCTCGCACCCGATGCCTTCACCGCGATGGGAAGCCCGCTGCAGCACCTGCGTCCCAGCATCGACACGTTCCCCGCACGCGCTTACCTGAAGCCCGATGCCGCCCGCGTGCGCTACTGGCTCAACCGTCTGGCCGCGCTGGGCCCCGGCCCCTATGTCGGCATCAGCTGGAAATCGATGCTGGTCACGCCGCAACGCGCAAAGTTCTTCAGCACGCTCGAACAGTGGGCCCCCGTCCTCGACAAGACCTCCGTCAAGTTCATCAACCTGCAATACGGCGACTGCCAAGCCGAACGCGACGCCGTGTGTGCGAAGCTCGGCGTTACAATCCACAACCTATCGGGGCTCGATCTCACAAACGATATCGATGACAAAGCCGCCCTCTGCGACGCGCTCGACCTCGTCATCTCAGCGCCGACCGCGCCCGCGATGCTCGCCGCCGCCGTCGGCACCGAAACCTGGCTCGTCACCGCGACCCGACTCTGGCAGCAACTCGGCACCGATCGCTATCCCTGGTACGCGAACACCCGCGTTCTGACCCCGGACAGGTTCGCCGACTGGCCCGCGCTCATGACGCGCCTCGCTTGCGAACTCGAGGAATTCGCGTCACGCTGACGCGTATGACACCGGCCGACATTGAAAAATTGCTTCTCGCCCTCCCCGGCGCCACGCTCTCGATCCAGTGGGGCAATGACCGCGTCTTCAAAGTCGGCGGCAAGATGTTCGCGGTCATTGGTTTCCACAACGACAAAAGCTTTGGCGGCATGTCGTTCAAAGCCTCAAGCGAAAGCTTCCGCATCCTGACGGAGCTTCCCGGCATCAAACCCGCCCCCTACCTCGCCCGCGCCGAGTGGGTCTATCTCGACAAACCCACCCGCCTGCCCGCGAAGGACCTCAAAGCCTACCTCACCCGCGCCCACGCCATCGTAGCGTCAGGTCTGCCGAAGAAAACGCAGAAGCAGCTGGGGATCGCGCCTTAAACTTGCGAGCGGGCTTCCGACCCCCTAGGTTTGGCCCAACACCTATTCACCAACACCTAGGATGACCGATGAAGAAGTTCGAAGGCACCAGCAACTACGTCGCGACCGATGATCTGCGCATTGCGGTGAACGCCGCGATCACGCTCGAGCGCCCGTTGCTCATCAAAGGCGAACCCGGCACCGGCAAGACCGTGCTCGCGTTCGAGGTGGCGAAGGCAATCGGCGTGCCGATCATCCAATGGCACATCAAGTCGACGACGAAGGCTCAACAGGGCCTCTACGAATACGACGCGGTCAGCCGCCTGCGCGACAGCCAGCTCGGCGACGCGCGCGTGAAGGACATCAAGAACTACATCTCGAAGGGCAAACTCTGGGAAGCGTTCACGAACGACCAGCGGCCGGTCCTCCTGATCGATGAAATCGACAAGGCCGACATCGAGTTCCCGAACGACCTTCTGCTCGAACTCGACCGTATGGAATTCTTCGTCTACGAGACCGGCGAGACGATCAAGGCCAAGCAACGCCCGATCGTGATGATCACCTCGAACAACGAGAAGGAACTGCCGGACGCCTTCCTGCGCCGCTGCTTCTTCCACTACATCAAGTTCCCCGACCGCGACACGATGACGAAGATCATCGACGTCCACTACCCGAAGATCATGGACAAGCTGGTCGGCGAAGCGCTGAACATCTTCTACCAAATCCGCGAAGTGCCCGGCCTCAAGAAGAAGCCGTCAACGTCGGAGTTGCTCGACTGGCTCAAGCTGCTCATGGCCGACGACATCAGCGCCGAAACCCTGCGCGAACGCGACCCGTCGAAACTGATCCCGCCGCTCCACGGCGCACTGCTGAAGAACGAACAGGACGTACACCTGTTCGAGCGCCTGGCATTCCTCGCGCGGAGAGAAAGGAACTGAACGTGACAAAGCAGCTGCTCGGTGCGTTGGCGTTCCTCGTGACACTCGGGTTCGCTGCGACAGGCGCTGCTGACACGATTCCGTCCGATTGGGCGGTGCGCGATGACAGCACGCTTGTTCACGCACCGAGTGGCGCACTTTGTCCTCTCGAAATCGCTAGCTTCAAGAGAGTCGGCATCGAGAGCAAAGGCCCGCCTGATCTCGGCATCTGCACCTATGCCGGCGAGCAGGATCTCGGGGGGCTGATCCGCGTTCGCCAATACGTGCGCGGCGCCGGTGAGACGCCGCTTGCCGCGCAGAATGACCAGATGCTCATCGAACCGCCAGCCGGCTCGCCGAAAATTGTCATGGGTCTGCGCGCCGGCCCCGGTCCCGACAAAAACGGCGCGCCGACGCAGCAGTCCGTAATCACGGTGGCGCGCAAGGGGCTCCTCATTGATTGCATCGGCCGCCAACTGCAGCGCGATCGGAGCAACGGCGCATTTGACTTCGCGCTCGCCTGCAAGAAGCAGCAAACGGAATGACGGCGGCGCGAGACGCCGCGACACTAACATTCTACGCGGGTGAGGCAGCTGCCTACGAAGTGCTACTACTGCTAAGGCTTCAGCTCCATGCACTCTTTCACCGAGTGCCCGCACAAACGGTATGGCTCATTGTAACGCCTCTTAAGGTATTCGTTCTCCGCCGGAAGAATATTTGAGCGATCGTACTCCGCCGTATCGACGCCATCCCTCTTTTCTTCCACCCACCACAGATATGCCTTTCGCGTTTCCCGGTAGACCGCCCGCGCCCATGAATACGGATAGACTGACGGCTGGCCGGGCTGTGGGACGGTCCTGTAAAGATACTTCGTTGGATCGCCCGCAATGGTGATCGTATTGCTCGGCCCGTCGTAGCAAGTCGGCATCCCGTCATTACATGTACCTTTGTCTGTAACGCGAATTCGCCCATCGTCAGCTCCTGTGGCTTTTCGGCGGGCCGCAATCTGGTCAAGCAGTTGGGGATCCATTCCATCACCAATGCCCGCCGCGGCGCTCGGCCAAGCAAGAGCAACCGCCAACAGGGCAAGCGCGATACGAACTGTCATTTTCCGGCTCCCGACACTTCCTGGCCAGGCTAACGCTAAGGAGGCCTCGATTCCAGCTCTGACCGTACGGCAACACGACAGTTTCGATGCAATCTCCCGATAGCGGGCGATCAAACCTGACGCTAGACTAAACCCAACTCGCCACTTCGGACGTCCGCCCATGTTCCTGAACTTCTTCCACGACCTGCGCCAGGCCAAGATCCCGGTGACCTTGAAGGAATACCTCGCCCTCATGGAGGGCTTGGACAAGAAGGTCATCGATATGAAGGTCGATGAGTTCTACTACCTCTCGCGCACCGCGTTGGTGAAGGACGAGCGCAACCTCGACAAATTCGACCGCGTCTTCGCCCACGCGTTCAAGGGTCTGGAAAATCTCGACCCCACCGACCTCGCGCAAATCCCGGAAGACTGGCTGAAGGCCCTCACCGAAAAATTCCTGACCGAGGAAGAGAAGAAGCAGATCGAGGCGCTCGGCGGCTGGGAAAAACTGATGGAGGAGCTGAAGAAGCGCCTCGAAGAACAAAAGAAGCGCCACGAAGGCGGCAACAAGATGATCGGCACCGGCGGCACCTCGCCGTTCGGCGCCTACGGTTACAATCCCGAAGGCATCCGCATGGGCCAAGACAAAGGCCGCCACGGCAAGGCGGTCAAAGTCTGGGACAAGCGCGAATACAAGAACCTCGACGACAGCGTCGAACTCGGCACGCGCAACATCAAGATCGCGCTACGCCGCCTGCGCAAATGGGCGCGCGAGGGCGCGCTCACCGAACTCGACCTGCCGGAAACGATCCGTCACACCGCACACCAAGGCTATCTCGATCTCGTCATGCGGGCCGAGCGCCACAACAAGGTAAAGGTGCTGATCTTCTTCGACATCGGCGGCTCGATGGATGCGCACATCAAACTCTGCGAGGAGCTGTTCTCCGCCGCGCGCACCGAATTCAAGCACATGGACTTCTTCTACTTCCACAATTGCCTGTACGAGAGCGTGTGGAAAGACAACCGCCGCCGCCACAACGAGAAACAGCCGACCTGGGACGTGCTGCACAAATATCCGCACGACTATAAAGTCGTGATCGTCGGCGACGCAACGATGAGCCCCTACGAAATCACCTACCCCGGCGGCAGCGTCGAACACTGGAACGAAGAGCCGGGCGCCGTCTGGCTCGAACGCCTGACCCGCATCTACGAACACGCGATCTGGCTGAACCCCGTCCCCGAGCGCCACTGGGAATACACGCCCTCGATCCAGATCATGAAGCAAATCATGAGCGATCGCATGTATCCCCTGACACTCGAAGGTCTCGACAAGGCGATGCGGGAATTGAACCGCTAGCGTCTTACGCCAACTGTAAACTCCGCGCGCGGGCGTATTAGCGTGCCCGTCGCGCGCTGTTCGAATGCGTGCGCGATCCAACCGGCCGATCGTCCAATCGCAAACAGTGCGAGTGCCGCCCCGCGCGGCAGGTCGAATGCGCGCTCCAGCGCCAGCAAACCGAAATCGACGTTGGGCTCCAAGGCGGCCATCGATCGCGCGGCCTTGAGCGTCGCGGCCAAAGTGACATCGAGCTTCACTATCGACACCAGTTCCGCCCCGCGCGGATCAACCTCGCGATAGACGGAGTTGCCAAAACCAGGAATGGTCTCGCCGCGGGCGAGCCGTGCCGCCAAGATCTCAGCAGCGTCGCCGGACGCGTCAGCCTCTAACAGCATAGCGCGCAGGCGCTCCGTCGCCCCACCATGCTTCGGCCCGCTCATCGCGGTAAGTCCGGCGACCACACAGTTCGTGAGACTTGCCCCCGTCGACGCGACAACCCTGACCGCGAACGTGGAAGCGTTGAGTTCGTGATCGGCAAGCAGCACAAGCGCGCGCCGGATCGCGTCGGCCGCCTTCGGGCGCTTCCACGCGACCGCAACGGCACGGTGGATCGGGCCTTTGTACGCGCCGTCGATCGCGGCAATCGCGGCAACCAACGCCGATACAAGTCGCGCAGCCTCCTTGAAATCGTGCGAAGCCGTCGTTTCCTTCTCAGGCAGAAGCGAGAGCAAGCAGCTTGCGCGGCTCGTCGCGCTGGACGGCCGGGAAGCCTTCGCCGTCGCCACCCAACCGGCGATCTCGCGCGGATCGAAGCGAACGCCCGCAAACGGATCGGCATCGCCGCTGTTCCACAGCAGTCGCGCGGCCTCTTCCAACGTCGCGTGACGCGAAAACGCGACCGCTTCCCGATCCCGATAGAAGCAGCGATCGTCCTCGAAATGCGTGATCGCCGACTTCAGCACCGGCAAACCGTAGTCGAGCGCGGTCGCCGCCGCAGCACGCGGCTGGCGCATGCGCGTCCGGCGGTCGATCAACGTCATGATGTCGGCGGCGGCGTAGAGACGCGCCTTCGCCGCCTTCGGATGCGGCACGGAGCGGATCAAGCCTCGGCTGACATAAACGTAGAGCGTTGCGCGCGTAATACCGAGCGCGCGCATCGCTGCCGCCGAATCGAGCAAGGCTCCGCGGCGAACATGGCTCAAACGGCCGGTCTTTCTCGTTCTCATGTTAACATGTTGATATAAGATTGACGTGAACCCCGCCAGCCTCCCATGCTGCCGCGCCTCAACAACGGTACCCGATGATCCGAATAATCCTGCTGACAATGCTGGCGCTTGTGGCCTGGACGACGCTCGTGATCGCCGGAACGATCGAAGGTTGGTGGCGCCAACCGCTCGCACCATTCGGGGACACAGCCGCGTTCCAAGCCGCAGCCATCGCAGACCTCGGCACAAAGCACAAAGGCAATGCCGCGCTCGTGTTGCTCGCCAAGGGCAAGATCGCGGCCTCCCATTTCGTCTCGACCGGTAAACCGGTGGACGGTGACAGCCGCTTCCAAGTCGCCTCCATGAGCAAGTGGGTGACCGCCTGGGGCATCATGACCCTCGTCGAAGCCGGCAAGCTCGATCTGGACAAGCCGGTTTCTGCCTACCTCAAGCGCTGGCAGTTGCCGCCGAGCAAGTTCGACAACAACGCGGTCACGGTCCGCCGCCTCTTGAGCCACAACGCAGGCCTGACCGACGGCTTGGGTTACGCCGGCTTCGCCCCCGGCACGCCCGTGCAGGATCTCGTGGCATCGCTCACCCGCGCGTCGGACGCGTCGCCAGGTCGCGACGGCGTTGTGCGCGTCGGTGTTCAGCCGGGCACGGAGTTCCGCTACTCCGGCGGAGGCTACACGCTGATGCAGCTCCTGATCGAGGAGATCACCGGCCAATCGTTCAACGACTACATGCAAGCCGCCGTCTTCGACCCGCTCGGCATGAACCGTTCGACGTTCACACTCAACGATGCCGAAGGAGATGACGTCGCGGACTTCTTCGACCAGCGCGGAAAACCCGCAACGCACTACCGCTTCGCGGCGCTGGCGGCGGCATCGCTCTACACCTCAGCAAACGACATGGCGCGCTTTCTACAAGCCCACGTCCCCGGCGCCAATGGCGAGCCGCGGGGACGCGATGTCCTGCGCCCACAAACGCTGCTCGAGATGCGCCGTCCGCACGCGTCGCAATTTGGCGCGGAAATCTGGGGCTTGGGTACGATGCTCTATGCGCCCAACAACGCCGGCAGCTTCGTCATCGGCCACGACGGCAACAACGAGCCCGCGATCAACACCGCAGCCCGCGTCGATCCCGCGACGGGCGACGGCATCGTGATCCTGGAAACCGGAAACAAGCTGCTCGCGACCCAGCTCGCCGGCGAATGGGTCTTTTGGCAAACCGGCAAGGTCGACTTCCTAACCGTCACGATGGAAGCCGAAACGATGCTCAAAATACTGAGCATCGGGTGGGCGGCGATAGTCGTCGCTGCCTTAGTATTCGGTTGGCGGAGGCGGCGCCACTAATCCGCCGACTTGCTCCCGAACAACGCGCCATAAATCAGCCCGCCGAGCCACAAGATCAGCGTCAGCACGACGACACGCGTGAACAGCGTCATCAAGGCGAGCGCGATCGCCGTGTCGCCCACGAGTACCGCGAACAGCGCCGACGGTTGGCCGTAGCCGATCACCTCTTCGGCGCCACCCATGATCATGTACTTGAGGCCGCCCGCCGCTTCGATGAATCCCTGCACCCAATCGGGCGTGAACCAAACCATGAGCCCCAGGACCACGAACGACATGAAGAACGAGACGATGCTGCGCCATGTCTGCCAAAGAAAATGACCAAAGCTGCCCATAGTTAACCCCGAAGTGCGACCAGTGACGGCAATCGTCAGCGCGGGCACCAAGCGAGTCAAGCTGGCCCTTGGGCGCACAGCCGATTTGGCACCCGCGTGCCGCGCAAATGCAAGCCCGACCGTGTGTTCGCCAAAGCACGCAAGACGGCTCATCGCATGAACGCGGCCGCCCTTATTCCGCTGCCGCACTATGGCGCCTGGCGGCAGCCGACACCTTGCCGGTGAGGAATCCCAAAAGCATTCGCGTCAACTCGTCGGCGAGCGCACCCGAAGCAAGCGCCTTCGGCTGCTCGCGCATCGCGTTGTGCACCACGGCCTCCACGGTTCGTGTGACGATGTAGGCGGCCAGTCCGGTGTCCGCGATCGCTGTCTCGCTCCGCCGGGCCTCCAACATTCCGCGCACGCGATCTTCCATGCGCGCGACAAACGCGACCTTCCAATCGAGCGAGCCGAGTCGTGGCACCTCTTCCGACAAGACGCGATGCAATTCCGGATCGATCAAATGCGACCGCACGTTCTCCTGGATGCCCGTGCGAATGACCTCGGCGAGCGGCGCAGTGCGCGCCAACGCCGCCATTTCCTCGACGCCGCGTTCGATCTGCGCAACGTGGCGGCGCATCAGTTCGGAGAGCAGCGCGTCCTTGTTCGGAAAGTACTGATAGAGCGAGCCGATACTGACGCCCGCGCGCTCCGCGACGCGATTGGTCGTAAACGCGTCGTACCCGTACTTGACCAGAATGTGAGCCGCCGCCTCCACGATCGCCTCGACCGTCGCGCGCGATCGATCTTGCTCCGGCGTTTTGCGCGGGTTTGCAGTCTTCTTGGCCCGCTTGGCCATCGCTCACCTCATGCGAGTAAGAAATCTGAGCAAACGCTCGTATAACATGAGCAATAGCTCAGATTGACCTCAAGGACAAGCCGATGACCGCAGTCTCAGTCGAGTGCAAGCAACCGCCCAAAATCGTGGCGCCGGTCATCGACGCACACAAATGCGAAGGCGCCGGCGACTGCGCCGACGTGTGTCCCTACGCCGTCTTCGAAGTCCGCAAACTCACGAAAGCAGAGCTCAAAGCCCTACCCTTCGTTCCGTGGCTTAAGGTACTTGTACACGGCGGAAATCAAGGTTTTGTGACGGCCCCCGACGTGTGCCACGCGTGCGGCCTCTGCGTGGCCGCCTGCCCCGAGAAAGCCATTCGCCTCGTCCGGTTGGAGCAACGCCCATGAACGCCGATCTCGGTCTCGATAGCCCGCGCGTTGCAGCAACGCTGAACCAACTGCATCGCCGCGCGAAAGGCGACCGGTGGATACTCCTGCGCGCGTCGCCCGCTGCGCTCGGCGCGATGCTCACCGGCCGCAGCATTTTCAAAGCGGCAGAGCCGTACTCGAAAAACGCCTACATTCCCGTCGATCCCGATCAAGGCCGCATGCTCTACATCACCGCACGCGCGATTCGCGCGAAGACGATCGTCGAGTTCGGCACCTCATTCGGTATTTCGACGATTTACCTGGCCGCTGCGGCGCGTGCGAACAATGGTCGCGTCATCGGCAGCGAACGCGAACCAACAAAGGTAAAAGCCGCGCGCGAAAACGTCGCGGACGCGGGTCTGCAACAATTCGTCGATATTCGTGAAGGCGACGCGATGAAAACACTCCGCGAAATCGACGCACCGATCGATTTCCTGCTGCTCGACGGCTGGAAAGACCTTTACGTACCGATGATCGACATGCTTGCACCAAAATTGAGCAGCGGTGCCGTCGTGTTGGCTGACAATATATTCACTTTCAAAAAAACGCTGCGTCCTTACGTTCACCGCATGCAGGACCGCAGTAACGGATTCGCTTCGGTGACGTTACCGCTCGGTCATGGGATGGAGTACTCGGTCAAATTATGACCGCTGTCACACGACGCCTTCACATGCGTCATCTATCCCGAAACGTTGAATAAGATGAAGTTCACCACTACATCCGGGAGCACTATTCCCGGCTGGGGAGAACCCGCCATGTATGATCGTGACTACGTACCCGCACTGGGCGACCGCCGCTTGTCGCCTTTCTATGACGCGACCGTCTCGCTGATGACATGCGAGCGCACGTGGCGCCGCGCCTTCATCAAGCAAATCAACCCGACCCCGCGCGACGTCATTCTCGACGTCGGCTGTGGCACCGGCACGCTCGCCGTCATGCTGGCGCAGATTTGCCCCGGCGCCTCGATCTACGGCATCGACCCTGATCCCGACATCCTATCGCGCGCCGAAGTTAAAGCGCGCAACGCGGGCGTTCTTGTCCACTTCGCCAAGGGATATGCGCAAGAAACGGCGGCAGCCGGCGTGCGCCCGAACAAGATCGTCTCAAGCCTCGTGCTGCACCAAGTCCCACTGACCGCAAAACGCTCGGCACTGCTGAGCGCCTTCGCCGCACTGCGCGCCGGCGGCGAACTCCACATGGCCGATTACGGCGAGCAAAAGTCGCCGCTGATGCGCCTCGCATTCCGACAGGTACAGGCGTTGGATGGCTTCCAAAACACGCAGCCGAACGCCGACGGCGTCTTGCCGGCGCTGATGCTCGAAGCGGGCTTCGCCGACGTGCGCGAGACGGCGGTGATCCCGACCCCTACCGGCGCGATCTCACTCTATGCCGCCGTGAGGCAGTAGGCGGCAGCTACCGCGGGCTGCCCTTCTCCTGCGACGACGAGTAACTCGTCAGCGTCACCGTGCTCTCCGGCGCTTTGAGTTCATACACCTTCGTCACGTGCGCGTCGGCGACGATGCTCGCCGGTGTGATGACGTCTTGCTTGGTGAGCATCGTCCAACACTGGTTCATGTCGAGGTTGCGCCGGCGGCAATCATCATTACCGGGCCATGTGCGCACGAACTGAGAGCGCATCATGTTCAGATCGCCGACTTTGCCGAGTTTCACAAGCCGCCCCAAATCGAACCCGATATCCGTATAGGCGAGCCGCACGAGTTCGCTCGAGTAAAGCTGATCCCAACTCTTGCGGAAGAAGTAGTCGCTGGGCTTTCCGATCTGCCGCCGTGCCGCCTCGACCACCGCCTTGCGTTGCTGCTCGTTCAACGACTCAATCCGGTAGACCGTGTAAGCGGCCCCCTTGCCGCGCGCCAAGAACTCGCGCACCGGCGTCTCAACGACCGCCTTGACGGACTCGATCACGACCGCACCACCATCGCCCACGGCAACCATGCCGATGTGCGTGAAGCCGCTACCGTCGGCCGCAAACAGCGGCAACGTCTCAGCGAGCTTCGCGTTTTGCACGATCAGGTCGCCATCTTTCCATTCGACCGGATCTTTTACCGTCGTCGCATAAGCGATGAGATAGGCGGCTAGAAGCACCGCAAACAGCGACGCTCCAAGCGTAATGGTGACCGAAGACTTCATGACAAACGCCCCACTCCATTCGACGCCAACTTCGCATGGCGCACGTAAACGCGCGGGTAACCGTCACGCTTAACAAGGTGTAACCGAGATCGCCGCAATTGAACGGATTGTGCTGATCCGATGGAAGGGAGCCCACGCTACGATCGACCGATGTTCGCAACCGTGAAAATGCTGGCCGCCGGTATCGCCGGCCTTGTCGCCTTCAATCTGCTGGCGTTGACGCTGACCCGCGACGTGGCGTCGGACTCGACGAGCGCGCAGGCCCCTCGGCACAACACCCCAAACCTGAAGCCTGCCCCAATATCCGTTCACACCTTGGCGGACGAAAAGATCGCGACCGCCACGACCGAACGCGACAAGGCAAAGATCGCGGCCGGCGTGTTCGCCGGCTTTTGGATGTTGCAGGGCCGCGGCAGAGCTGAACTGTGTGAAGAAGCCGGTGTTGATCTGACGCCGTTCCGGCTGCGCTTCGAAGACCAGCATGCCGCATTGCACACCAAGGCAACGATGCTGCTCGCCGAAGACGGCGTCGACATCGAATATCTCTACAGCGTTCAGCGCGACGCGATCCAAAGCCGCTTGAGCTATGAGATGCTCTATCTCGACGGCGCGCCGACAGACCTTAAGGACGCCTGCGAACGCTTCCTTGAGCGCGCCGATTCCAATCTCGCCAAGCGGCGCTTTCGCCAAGCCGAGCCAGGGTTTGCCAAGCGGATTCTTGGAGCGCCGACCTAAACGCTATTTGGCGCTGCCCCAATAATTGTAGCCCGCAAATTTCGGCGTCGCCGGCAAATACATCGTCTCCATCTTTTCAATCTCAAACCCGCCTTCGCGAATGAGATCGGGGATCGGCCGCCCGACATGACACCCGCCACCGATCGCTTTCCAAATCGGCGTGATACGCGTCTGCCACTTCTGAACGTTGAGGTCGGGAGCCTTGCCATGCTCGCAGAAGACCAGCCGGCCACCGGGCTTGAGCACCCGCCGCATACCCTTCAGTGCCCGCACGACCTCAGGAATAGTGCACAGCGTATAGGTTACCAGCACCGTATCGGCCGTCTTGTCGTCGAGTGGGATCTCCTCGGCTTTTAAGTCCAAGAACTCGAGCTTGAACCTCAAGTCCTTGGCCCGCTTCAGCGCCCGCTCCCGCATTTCCGCAGACGGCTCCAGCCCCCACACGTGACTGACCTTCGCCGGATCGTAAAATGCCAAGTTTTGTCCCGCGCCAAGGCCAATCTCGAGCACGCGCCCCTCTGCCAACGGCACGACTTTCTTGCGCTGATAGGTAATCGGCTTGGCGCTCATCGCGCTGTCAAGCAGCCAAGGAAGGATGCGGCGTTCGTAAAATCCCATGGCACTGGCTCCAAAAGCTGATCGCCGCTTTCATAGCACGCCAAAGAAAACGGCCGCCAGCGACCTTGGGGGGAGCGGTCACCGACGGCCAAGTTTGACCCAACTTATTCGGGAGTGTCACCCGTTGGCGCGGCGCTGAACCAGACTATCCATCTTCGGACAAGGCGCGCCCGGCACACCCAATCCCTCGTGCTTGCCCGCGGGCGGAAGCGCCTCTTCATCCTCGACAACATCAAGCAGATCCGTCGCATCGAGCACCGGTAACGTCGGCGGCTCTTTGCGCTCAGGCTTGGGCTGGAGCGTCGGCGCCTGCGCGCGTCGCGCCCGCACGGCATCGAGGGCCCGCTGCATTTCTTCCTTGCTGACCACGGGAGCTGACCCAGGCTTTGCGAACGTCGCCTTCGCCGGCTGTGGCTGCATTGCGGGAGCCGCGTCGTTTGTCGAGGACTGCTGCGGCTGTATCACCGCACGCGGCGCCACCGGCGGCGTATCCATCACGACTTGGCCACGCGCCCAGGCGCCGTCCCACTCAAGGAGCTCGTTCAGCGTCAGCGGCTTTTGGATCCACACGCCCTGCGCCGCTGTAAAGCCGATCGCTGCCAGCCCCGCCATCGTCGCTTCGTCTTCGGCACCGACCGCAACCGCTTCCAGCTCGTACTGATGGGCAAAGCGCAGACGTCCCGCGATTGCACCCTTGCCCTTCAACCCCAGTCGCTGCGCCAAGCGAATGCTCGCAGGGCCGCCAACCTTGATCGACGTAAACGGCATGGGGACGAATTGTGACAGGTCGACCGGTACGATACCGCCACCGTCGAGCGCCACGTGGCACCCGATATGGCGCACCTCAAGCAAGCTCTCGCACAGCATTTCGGGCTCTTGCGCGACCGCGCGCTCAGGCACTTCGACGATGACCCGTTCCGGCTCCAGGCCGTACTCGTTGATCAGCATCTGCAGACCATGCGCGAACCCCGGTGCCGTTACGGTTCCCGGCGCGACGTTGATCGAGACCGCCCAATCGTGCCCCTTCTCCTTCCACTTCTTCGCGCCCTGAAGCGCGGCATGGAAAACGAAGGCCGTCATATCGGCCATCCGCCCCTGCGCCTCGATAAAGTCGAGAAAAAGGCCTGGCGGCAGCAGCCCGTATTGCGGATGGTTCCAGCGTACGAACACCTCGGCACCCGTCATGCGTTCGCTCGCCAAATCGACTTTCGGCTGGAACACGATCAGGAATTCATTGCGTTCGAAGGCCGCATCGATATCAGATGGGGCAAGCCTGAATGACTTGTCGCTCATGGGCGTCGTACCTCTGTCTTACGTCCGGCACCTATGCCGTTCGTCGCAAGGTTTACCCCACCACCCTTTAAGGCGGCCTCCAGAGGCTGCACTGCATTTGAATTGCTAAATTTTGAACTAACTTTGGAGCACCGATGTCCGACGCCAAAAAACCCAGCAATCCCTTACCTTCCGCGACGATTCTGCTGCTACGCGACGGGGCGTCCGGTCTCGAAGTATTCATGGTAAAGCGACATCATCAGATTGATTTCGCTTCCGGTGCCTTGGTTTTCCCCGGCGGCAAGGTCGATCCGCACGACAACGATCCCGCCCTGCGCAATCACGCCGAGGGCGCAGAAACGTTGGATAATTTACGCCTAAGCCTCGCCGCCTGTGCGATCCGGGAGGGCTTCGAGGAATCGGGAATTCTCCTCGCCCGCCAGCCCGGCGCGTCGGACTACATCGATGCCGCCGCCTCAAGCGCCCTCGCACCTTGGCGTCCCAAGCTCAACAATAGCGAAGTCGGCCTCGTCGAATTTTTGACCCGCGAGAACCTGCGCATCGCCTGCGATGCGCTTGTTCCTTTCGCGCATTGGGTGACGCCAGTCTTCATGCCGAAACGCTTCGACACGTTCTTTTATCTGGCGGCAACGCCGGCCGGCCAACTCGGCCGTCACGACGGTTCCGAATCCGTGGACTCCGTGTGGGTCAATCCGAACGACGCGATCGAAGACAAGCGCTGGACAATCATCTTCCCGACGAAGATGAACCTGGTAAAGCTGGGCAGAGCCAAAACCGTGGCCGAAGCGATCGCCAACGCCAAAGCCGACCGGATCGTCACCGTAGAACCAACCGTTATCCAAAGGGATGGCAAACAATTGCTCACCATCCCCGAAGAAGCGGGCTACGGAAAGATCGAAGCCCCAATCGACATGCTGCGCGGTTGATTAATCCGTCAGCTTGAACGAGAGCCGCGCACGAACGACATCCATATCGAATGCGATGTCGCGCCGGTTGCCCGCGGCGTACACATCGCCGTGGCGCTGCTCGCCAAGGTCGACGTGCACATACTCAAACCCAAGCGACCAATCCGGCGTCATCGCATATTCAACACCGACGCCGGCATACCAACCGTTGTGCCACACACTGTCGGGAACGGATGAAAGCCCGGTCGCGACGATAACGGCGTCGCTTGAGATGTCGGCGCCGGCAAAGCCACCGGTCGCCGTAAACAACCACTGTTCCGACGCGAAGCCGAGCCGCGCACCGGCCATTGTCAACGACTCGACATCCGTGACCCGGCAAACGACAACGCCATCGCGACAGCTGACAAAGGTTGGCGCAACGCTACCGGCGCCCTCGGCGGTCGTGTCACCGAACGACACCTCGAAGCCGACAACCATCGAACCGCGCTGAAGTTGATAGCCCGCATGCCCGCCGTAGACGGCACCATCCACATCGATGGCGATCGGGGTACCACCGGCGCCAAACGGGTAAAACTCATCCGCCTCGCCCCAAGCCCCGCCAACGTTGGCGCCCAAATAGAGACCAGACCAGTCGTTGCCGGCGAATGCAGCCGATGCGCTACCGGCCGCGATAACAAACAAGAACGAACGCACACTTAGCCGAGACATGAATACCCTCCCCGAGAATCACACTCAAAGCAAGGTGCCATCGCGCGATACGTGCTCGCGCTCCCCAAACGGGTAGGATCAGCCCAACGGAACGTCCTTAACCAGAGAGACGAGCTGCGCTTGGCTTTCGGCGCCCGTCTTGCGGAACGCACCCTTCAATAGATATCGCGCCGCGTCGACCGTGACGCCGCGCTCCATCGCATAGTCCTGTAACGACTTGCCGGTAGCCAATGCGGCCGCAAGCCTTGCCTCGGTCGCTGTCAGATTGAACCAAGCGCGCAAGCGATCGACTTCAATCAGGGGCGCGGGATGCGGCTGCGATATCGACAACAGGATCGACGCCCCTTCTGCCCATCCCCCGAGCGTCTGCTCGCGGTGCGGCTGCATCGTCATCGCCAGCAGCGCAAACGAATGGCCGGCACCATCTTCGATCCGCAGCGCCAAGCTAGCGGGCTTCGGTTCCCGCGCCAGATCCGCAACCTGCCGCTGGACGCTAGGATCTGCAAACAGCAAGCGCCCGCGCTCAGTTGTGAACACTTTCTGGGCTTCGAGCGCATGACCACGCGTATTGCAATTGACCACCGAAAGATCGCCGCGAAGTGCGAGCATTGCGACGTGCCCAAGATTCAAAATCGCTTCTGCCCCCGCGGCGCGCAGCTTGGCGTCGGCAAGCCCATGGCTAAGCCGCATCGCGCGCTGAACGTGCGGTGCAATCAACCGAATCCCGCGCTTCAGGGGTTCAAGATCGTATCCGTCCGGCCCCGGCATCGCGATAGCGAGCTGCTCATCGGCCGCGCGGTCAAACACGACGAAGAGCGCAAGCTCTATGTTCCAGGTCTTTAGGAATTTTTGATAGAGCTCGCTCGCAAGAAACTCATTGCGCGGCAACAGCTGATCGGTGTCGATGACTTCGCCCAGCGGCACTGCAATCGCACGCCGGCTCCACACATTCGTACCTGCAAAAACGTGTTCGTAACCGCGCAACGCGTGCTCGACGAGCCCCGTGGTCCCGACCCAACGCACGCCGGGTGTGTTCATGCCTTCCCACATTAGAGCCGCAACATCCCAATTCGGCGGACTGAACTCCGACACAAACCGGGTGAGTGTTTGGTTCCAATGCGCAGGCGTCAGAACGCACTCATAGATATCGCCTATGAGACCGCTCAAGCCTTCCGGAGTAATGCGTTTCTTCAAGCGTCAGCCCGTAACGAATTGCTCAGCCAACATCCGCTCCTGCAATGAGCGGTCTGGATCGAACAGAATCGTTACCGAAACACTGGCATCTTCGGCAACGGAAACTTCCGTCACCTCGCGGACCTCAATGTGGTCTGCAACAGCGCTCACAGGACGCTTATCGGCTTCGAGAATCTCGAAGCCAACTTTTGCCGAATGTGGCAGCAGCGCACCGCGCCAACGCCGCGGCCGGAACGCACTGATTGGCGTGAGTGCCAAAAGCCCGGCATCGATTGGTAGAATCGGTCCGTTGACCGAGAGATTGTACGCCGTCGATCCCGCGGGCGTCGAAAGCAGTATGCCATCGCAGATCAACTCTTCCAGCCGCACGATCCCGTCGATCGAAATCCTGAGCTTTGCCGCTTGCCGCGTCTCGCGGAGCATCGACACTTCGTTGAAGGCGAGCGCCGTATGCGATTTGCCCGACGCCGTCTTCACTTTCATTTTCAACGGGCGGATCGCCTGAGCCTCGGTGATGTCGAGCCGCTCCAGCAGCTGGTTCGGCGAATACTCGTTCATCAAAAAGCCGACCGACCCGCAATTCATCCCAAAAATCGGCAAGTCTCGCTTCGTGTTTTTGTGAACGGTCTGCAGCATCAACCCATCGCCGCCAAGCGCGACGATGACATCCGCGTCCGCCTTCGCGTTGCCGTAACGCTTCGTAAGCTCCTTCAGCGCGGCCTGCGCTTCGGGAGCATTCGATGCCGCAAAAGCTGGTTTCTTGAATCGCATCAGCCGCCGGTCACAGACATATGCCGCGCGACAGCGGGCGAATTTTTCCGGCGATCAATCACAAAATCATGCCCCTTCGGCTTGCGCCCAATTGCCTCGTCGATTGCAGCGTCAAGGGCCGCATCATCCGCACTCGCGCGCAACGGTTTACGCAAGTCCGCCGCATCGTCCTGCCCCAGACACATATAGAGCATCCCCGTGCACGTCAGCCGCACCCGGTTGCAGCTCTCACAAAAGTTATGCGTCAGCGGTGTGATGAACCCCAGCCGCCCGCCGGTTTCCGCAACGCGCACGTAGCGCGCCGGCCCGCCGGTGCGATAGTCGCTCTCGTCCAACGTATACTTCTGCGCCAGACGCGAGCGAACCAACGACAATGGCAAATACTGATCCGTCCGGTCCGCGTCGATCTCGCCCATCGGCATGGTCTCGATCAGCGTAAAGTCCATACCCTTGCCGTGCGCCCACGTCATCAGATCGGCGATCTCGTCCTCATTGATCCCACGCAGCGCCACCGTGTTGATCTTGACCTTCAACCCCGCCGCCAACGCCGCATCGACCCCCTGCAGCACAGGCTCGATCTTTCCCCACCGCGTAATGTCGCGAAACCGCTCCGCGCTGAGCGTATCGAGCGACACGTTCACCCGCCGCACACCCGCCGCCTTCAGCTCTCCCGCAAACCGCGCCAACTGACTGCCGTTCGTTGTGACTGTGAGTTCGTCCAAGGCCCCCGACTCCAGGTGCCGAGCGAGGCTCTGGACCAGGCTCATCACATTCCGCCGGACCAGCGGCTCGCCGCCCGTCAGCCGCAGCTTCCGCACGCCCTTCGCGACGAAGGCCGAGCACAACCGGTCGAGCTCTTCCAGCGTCAACAGCTCAGCCTTCGGCAGGAACGTCATGTCCTCCGCCATGCAATACGTGCAGCGGAAGTCACAGCGGTCCGTCACCGACACGCGGAGATAGGTGATCTGACGGCCAAACGGGTCGAGCATGTGGGCAACTTAGCAGCAGGAGCCCAGAGGTCCAGTGGGAGACAGTCGCACTTTCCGCGGAATCGTGGCTAACATCGCCCCGCCGCTACGATACTCACCGGACCAACCCAATGACCCGTTACATCCTCAGCATCGACCAGGGAACAACGTCCAGCCGCGCCATTTTGTTCGACACGCGCGGCACGCCGGTCAAAGTCGCACAAGCCGAGCACAAGCAATTCTACCCGCAAGACGGCTGGGTCGAGCACGACGCCGAGGAAATCTGGAACGCAACGCTGAAAGTGTCCCGCGAGGCGGTTGCGGGACATGCGAATGCCGTCGCCGCCATCGGCATCACGAACCAGCGCGAAACGACGGTCCTCTGGGACCGCAAAACCGGCGCCCCCATCCACAAAGCCATCGTCTGGCAAGACCGCCGCACCGCAGCGACCTGCGCGCGCATGAAAGACGAAGGCAAAGAGAGCACGATCGCGGCCAAGACCGGCCTCCTGCTCGACCCCTACTTCTCCGGAACAAAACTCGCCTGGCTGCTCGATAATGTGCCGGGCGCCCGGGCACGAGCCGAAAAGGGCGAACTCGCGTTCGGCACGATCGACAGTTGGCTCGTCTATCGCCTGACCGGCGGCAAAGTCCACGCGACCGACGCGACGAACGCTTCCCGCACGATGCTCTACGACATCGTCAAAGGCCGCTGGGACGGCGAGATCTTGGACTGGCTCAACATCCCGAACGCCGTGCTCCCCACCGTCCACGACTCCGCCGCCGCCTACGGCACGACCGATGAGAAGCTTTTCGGCGCCTCGATCCCGATCGCCGGCATTGCCGGCGATCAACAAGCCGCTACAGTCGGCCAAGCATGCCTCAAACAGGGTCTAATGAAGTCAACCTACGGCACCGGCTGCTTCGCGCTCGTCAACACCGGCGCTGCAATGGCTCCGTCGCGCAACAAACTCCTTTCAACGATTGCCTACGCAACGAACGGCAAGCGCACCTACGCTCTCGAAGGCTCGATCTTCATGGCCGGCGCCACGATCCAATGGCTGCGCGACGGCTTGAAGCTGTTCAAGGACTCCGCCGACAGCGCCGCGCTCGCCAAACAAGCCGACCAACGCTCGCGCGTCTATCTCGTGCCCGCCTTTGTCGGCCTTGGCGCTCCGTACTGGGACGCTGAAGCGCGCGGCGCCATCGTCGGCCTTACCCGCGACAGCGGCCAACCCGAAATCGCCAAGGCCGGACTCGAGTCCGTCTGCTTCCAAACCCGCGACCTGCTCGAGGCGATGGCCGCCGACATGTCCGACGCAGGCCTTGGCAGCCCAGCCGCTCTCCGCGTTGACGGCGGCATGGTAGTGAACGACCTCTTCTGCCAATGGCTCGCCGACCTCACCGGCCGCCCGATTGAACGCCCCGAAGTCGTAGAAACAACCGCGCTCGGTGCCGCCTACCTGGCGGGCCTCGGCAGCGGCATCTATTCGTCGCTCGACGAAGTGGCCTCAAGCTGGCGCTGCGAACGCCGTTTCGACCCAAAAATCAGTGCCGACGAACGCGACGCCAAGTATGCCGGCTGGAAGGAAGCCGTCGGACGCGTCCTTAGCCAGCGCTGATTTGACAGGCTGAAGCCTGAAGGGCCACTCTCATCCCGAACCCGCATTGGAGACACCGCATGTCCGCAGCCCTGCACGCCGTCCCCTCCGTCCGCGACAAAGTCTCGAAAGAGGAATGGCAAATCCGCACCGATCTCGCGGCGACCTATCGCCTGGTCGCGCACCACGGCTGGTCGGACATGATTTTCACCCACATCTCCGCGCGCATACCCGGACCCGAACACCACTTCCTGATCAACCCTTACGGCATGACGTTCGACGAGATCACGGCGTCGAGCCTCGTCAAGATCGACGTCGATGGCAACAAGGTGATGGAGAGCCCCCACCCGGTGAACCCGGCCGGCTTCACGATTCACTCGGCGATCCACATGGCGCGCGAAGACGCGCAGGCTGTGATCCACGTCCACACGGCCGACGGCGTCGCCGTCTCGTGCCAGGCGCACGGCCTCCTTCCGATCAGCCAGCACGCGATGCTCGTCCACGCCGACATCGCCTATCACGACTATGAGGGCGTCGCGCTCAATCACGACGAACGCCCGCGCCTGGTGAACGATCTCGGCACGAAGAACATCTTCATCCTGCGCAATCACGGCACGCTGACGGTCGGCCAAACCTGCGCCGACGCCTTCCTGCGCCTCTACAATCTGGAGCGCGCCTGCACCATCCAAGTAAAGGCGCTGGCAGGAGGCACAAAGATCAACCAGCCGAACGACGGCGTTCCGGACGTTGTCACCGGCCAGGTTACGGGCATGAACACCAGCAGCGCCTTCGCCGACAAGTTGGTTTGGCCGGCAATGCTGCGCCTGCTCGACCGCAAAGACCCCAGCTATCGCAACTAAGCTCATAAGGGCTCTTCAAACATGAAGTTCGGCGCAGGCCAGCCGGTTCCCCGGCTTGAGGACAATCGTCTCATCACGGGCAAGGGTCAGTTCACCGACGACCTCACCCTTCCCGGCGCAGTGCACATGGTGCTGCTGCGCTCGCCGCACGCGCACGCGAAGCTGAAAGAGGTCGACACGCTGCATGCGCGCAGCGCGCCCGGCGTTATCGGCGTCTTCACGCACAAGGACATCGAAGCCGCCGGCATTAAGCCGCTTCCCTGCGTCGCCGTGATGCCGAACCGGGACGGCAGCCCGATGGTGATCCCGCCGCGCTACGCGTTGGCGAAAGATCGCGTCAGCCACCTTGGCGAACCGGTCGCCATGGTCGTCGCCGAGACCGCGATCCAAGCCCGCGACGCGGCCGAAATGATCAACGCCTACTACGAAGAACTCCCCGCGGTCGTCGACACGGTCGCGGCCCTCACCGCACCGCCCATCCACCCCGGCATGAAGTCGAATGTCGCGCTCGACCACGAACTCGGCGACAAGGCCGCGACCGATGCGGCGTTCGCCAAAGCGGCCCACGTCACGACGCTCAATCTCGTAAACCAGCGCGTCGTCGTGAACGCGATGGAACCCCGCGCGTGCATGGGCGACTACGACAAGACGAAGGACAAATACACGCTCTACACCGGCAGCCAAGGCGTGCACGGCATGCGCGGCGGCATGTCGAAGTTCGTCCTCGGCATCGAGGAATCGAAGCTGCGTATCGTCACAAAGGATGTCGGCGGCGGCTTCGGCATGAAGTCGTTCATCTATCACGAGTATCCGCTTGTACTCTTTGCAGCGAAGAAGCTGGGCCGCCCCGTCAAATGGGTGTCGGAACGCGCCGAGGCCTTCTTGTCGGACACGCAGGGCCGCGATCATGTAACCGAGTCCTCGATCGCGCTCGACAAAGACCACAGGATCCTGGCGATCCGCACGACGACGACCGCCGCGATGGGCGCCCTGCTCTCCTACTTCGCGCCGTTCGTGCCCACGATGGCCGCCCCCGGCATGCAAGTCGGCGTCTACGCGATCCCCGCGTTCTACACCGCCACGAAGTGTGTGTTCACAAACACCGTGCCTGTCGATGCCTATCGCGGCGCGGGCCGCCCGGAAGCCGCTTACGTGATCGAGCGTCTGATCGACAAGGCGGCAGGCGAACTTAAGATCGACGCGGCCGAGTTGCGCCGGAAGAACTTCATCCAGCCCGCGCAAATGCCCTATGCGTTCCCCTCGAAGAACGTGCTCGACAGCGGCGAGTTCGCCCGCAACATGGACGACGCAACCAAGCTCGCCGATTGGCAGGGCTTCGCCGCGCGCGCCGCCGCCGCCAAGACGCGCGGCAAACTCGCCGGCATCGGCATGTCCTACTACGTCGAGAAGACAGCCGGCGGCTTCGAAATGGCGCATATCGAAGTGCGCGCCGACGGCGAAGTCCACGTCATCGCGGGCACCCAATCGAACGGCCAAGGCCACGAAACCGCCTACGCGCAACTCGTCGCCGAACGCCTGAACGTTCCGATCGAGATCGTGAAGGTCACCTCCGGCGACAGCGACGCGATCAAGGCGGGCGGCGGCACCGGCGGCTCGCGCTCGCTCACCATGGCGGGCGGCGCGATCGGCGTTGCAGTCAAGGACGTCGTGGAGAAAGGCAAAGCCATCGCTTCGAACGAACTGGAAGCGGCGGCCGCCGACATCGAATACGCCGACGCGAAGTTCCGCATCGCCGGCACCGACCGCTCGATCGGCCTGTTCGAAGTTGCGCGCATCGCAAAGACGCAAGCCAACATCGAAGGCGTCGAGGGCATCGCTGCCGATGGCGAGTTCAAGAACGCGTCGAACACCTGGCCGAACGGCTGCCACATCTGCGAAGTCGAAATCGACCCCGAAACCGGCGTCACCGACATCACCCGCTACACGATCGTCGACGACTTCGGAAAGATCGTGAACCCGCTTCTCGTTGCGGGCCAAGTCCACGGCGGCGTCGTCCAGGGCCTCGGCCAAGCGATGGGCGAAGTCGCGGTCTACGACAACGACAGCGGCCAGCTCGTCACCGGCTCGTTCATGGACTACTGGATGCCGCGCGCCGACAACTTCCCGATGATGACGTTCAAGACGAACGAGATTCCCTGCAAGACGAATCCGCTCGGCGTCAAAGGTTGCGGCGAAGCGGGCACCGTGGGCGCCGCCCCCGCGCTCGTCAACGCCGTCGTCAATGCGCTGAAAGCCTACGGCGTGACGCACGTAGACATGCCGCTGACGCCGTTGAAGCTGTGGCAAATCACGAAGGGCAAAGCGGCCGCATAGTCGACGCGCGCCGATGGCAAAACGTGCACCGGCGGCGAAAATCCCTCAGCGCGTGCGTGAACTTTCGAACTGGCCTGCATATGGTGAGCCCCTGACTCACGAGAAGGAGCCCACATGCTTCGCCACCTGACAGTTGCCACGCTTTCTTTAGCTTTATTGGCACCCGCTTACGCAGATACCTACAAGGATCCGGATGGGCGTTTCCAAATGATGATCCCAAGCGGATGGGCTTCTGTCGATGTTCCTGACCGCAAAGCACTAACGTTCGTTCTCGGCAACCGGCAAACGGATATCCCGGCGTACTGCCTTGGCCTTTTCATGGACACACCCCCGTCCCGCAATCGTAGCCAAGCCGATATCAACGAAGAGGTGAACGGTCAGATGACGCCGGAGTTCTGGCGCGAAGCGATGAAATCGGCGAGCGACAGTAAGCTCGCGATGAAAATCGAAACGAGCGGCTCGCGTACGCAATCCGGCCGTTCAATTCACCATGCCGTCTACACGGCCAGCAGTCCCGGCGATGCGAACGGCCCAGTCCTGAAGGGCAAGATGGAAATGCATTTTGTGCCGGGCGCGATGCACACAGTCACGTGCTCGACCAAGGACGTGGACTATCCCACCGTGAGCACGGATTTCGAGACCATCCTCACCTCGTACGATCCGCGTGCTGATGTTCTCGTGTCGAGCCTCGAACGGCCTGCGCCGTCGGTTCTTACAATGTACGAGAAAGTGAACTACACGGGCGCGGCCCGCGTGCTGTCGCAGGACACGCCAAACTTGGCGGCGGCCGGGTGGCCGACGCTAAGCGCAAGCCTTTCGGTCGATGGCGCCGAGCCTTGGCAAGTCTGCGTCGGCGCAGGCTTCACCGGCGCCTGCCGCACGGTGGTCGGCGCGCAGAGCGCAGGCCGCGGGCCGCTTGCAATCGGCTCCGCCCGCCGCCTCTCGGGCAAGATCGGGTTCGGGAACTTCGCAACAACCGCCATCCGTCGCACGTTCCATAATCCGGCGATGAACAAAGCGCTCCAACGCTAGAACGAAGTCGGCTGCCGGAGAGCCTCAAAGGCTCTCCGGCGCAAGCGTAACCTGAAGCCCGTCGAGCTCGGCATTCATCTTGATCTGGCACGAGAGCCGCGAATTCTCCTGCACCGCGACGCCGAAGTCGAGCATATCGACTTCCTGCTGCTGCGCCGCCGGGATCCGGTCGACCCAAGCCTCGTCCACATAGACGTGACACGTCGCGCACGCGCACGCGCCGCCGCATTCGGCGGAAAGCGGCAGGTTCGCGTCGCGGATGACCTCCATCGCGCTCCAGTCGTCGCGTGCTTGCAGTTCGTGCACCTTGCCGGTTCGGTCTGTAACGATCAGTTTCATCAAGCGACGCCCAATTTCTTCTGCAGGCTGGAGGACGAGGTCGTGTACTGGAAACGCAGTTTCTCGTCCGGCTTGCAATAGCGGAACGCCTGCTGCGCCATCAAGGCCCCTTCATGGAAGCCCGACAGGATCAGCTTCAGCTTGCCCGGATAGGTGTTGATGTCGCCGATCGCGAAGATGCCGGGCGTCGTCGTCTCGAACTTCTCGGTATCGACCGGGACCAGGTTCTCATGCAAGTTGATGCCGAAATTTGCGACCGGCCCAAGCTTCATGGTGAGCCCGAAGAACGGCAGTAGCATCTCCGCCGGCAGCTGATAGTCGCCCTTCTCCTTCGTGTTCAGCGTCAACGACGAAAGCTGCCCGTTCGCGCCGTTCAGGCCTTTGATGTTCGCGACCTGGAACTCCATTTTCCCTTCGGCGACCAGCGCCCGCATCTTGTTCACGCTATCTGGCGCCGCACGGAAGCCGTCGCGGTGATGCACGAGCACGAGCTTCTTGGCGATCGGTTGCAGGTTCAGCGTCCAGTCGAGTGCCGAGTCGCCGCCACCTGCAATCACCACGACCTTGTCGCGGAACCGTTCCATCTTTCGCACGGCATAGAAGACCGACGTGTTCTCATAGCTTTCGATTCCCGGGATCGGCGGCTTCTTCGGCGTGAAGCTTCCCCCGCCCGCCGCGATCACGACGACGCGCGCCTCGATCTGGGTCCCAGCATCGGTGGTGATCCGCCAGCCATCGCCCGCCTTCTCAAGCGACTCGGCCATCTGCGAGAGATGGAACGTCGCGCCGAACGGCTTGATCTGATCCATCAGCTTGTCGGTCAGCCCTTGCCCCGTCACCTCAACGAGCCCCGGAATGTCGTAGATCGGCTTCTCCGGATAGAGCTCTGTGCACTGCCCGCCCGGCCGGTCGAGGATGTCGATCAGGTGCGTCTTCAGATCGAGCAGCCCAAGCTCGAACACGGCAAAGAGCCCGATCGGCCCCGCCCCGATGATCACCACATCCGTTTTGTGCTGCCCGCCCGGCTGAGCGACGTTTGCTGACATTCTACAGTCCAATCATGATATTTAATGTTTCACACGAACTTACATGTATAAATTGGATCACGCCAGAGAATTTCAATCACGCCTCAAGCACTTTCCAGCGTCCGCTTGCCGCGTTGCTGGCGCCAAGTGAAGCGGCCATATCCACCGGCGGTCGGCCACCAAATCGAGGAAGCATCACATGCCAGCCCCCTGGCCTGACCTGCAAGGCGTACCCGCCGAAGACTGCCAAAACATGGCCGACGTCCGCCGCGAGATCGACCGCATCGACAGCGCGCTGGTGCGCATCTTGGCCGAGCGCCTGACCTACATCGAGCGCGCCGGTCACATCAAGCAAGAGCGCGGCGCGGTGCGCGACGAAGCGCGCATCAACGACGTGCTCGCGAAGGTGAAAGCGGCTTGCGCCAAAGAAGGCTTCCCCTTCACGATCGCCGAACCGGTCTGGCGCAAGCTGATGGACGGCTGCATCGAACATGAGTTCGAGGTGTTCGACGAGGTGAGCGCGCAGTCACGCGTTCGCGCACTAGGTTAGCGTCCTTTAGCATGAGAGAGGATGGCAAACCGGCGCTCAGTATCATGCGGCGGGTCTCAGATGTGTTGTCCGTCTTCTTCGCTGTCGCGTTGCTTTGTGGCTCCGCGTACATGTTGTGGACGGGAAGTTATGTTGCAGGAGCGCACATTGGCCTGCTTGCATCTGCGACGATCGTGGCTGAGTTTATCTTCAGGCTGCAGACCAAGTCCAAGGCAATACTCATTTGCGGCCTATTGGCGGTTTGGCTTCAGCCTGTCATGCTGTTTTCACTTGTTGCGTGGAACGTCTTCGGACCGTATCCGCCGGTTACATTCTATGCAGCAGTCGTCGCAGTGTGGATCGTTCCGATACTCCTGCTGTTCGCAATGCCGAAAGGGACGCCACGCTAACTTTCGAACGGTCACAGATCACGAAACACGACTTCATCCAGTGCGCTGTTCCAGTCCGAAAATGCTTCCGCGGCCAATGCGCACCAAAATTGTACGTCTTCAGCTACTTGCTCATTGAGACTATCGCGGCGAGCCGAGGGTGTCGCACGCCGAACCTTTTTCGATCGGGTACGTCGCATCATACAACTCCTGTCCTCAAGAAATGTGTGTACTATTCTATCGCGGTACACTGCAAATAGATCATGCACCAGCGACGCAACATCCTCTTCATCACCGCCGACCAGTGGCGCGGCGAATGCCTGTCGGCGCTGAACCACCCGGTCGTGAAGACCCCGAACCTCGACGCGCTCGCCCGCGAAGGCACATTGTTCGCGCGGCACTTCTCGAACACCTCGCCGTGCTCGCCGTCGCGCGCGACGCTGCACACCGGTCTCTACCAGCACAATCATCGCGTGACGATGAACGGCACGCCGCTCGACCGGCGCCACGCGAACTGGGCACTGGAGGCGCGCAAGCGCGGCTACGACCCCGCGCTCATCGGCTACACCGATCAAACCGCCGACCCGCGCGATCTCGCACCGAACGATCCGCGCCGCAACACCTACGAAGGCATCCTACCCGGTCTGACCGCGATCGCCGACACCGGCATGGATCATCCGGGGCCTTGGGCCGAGTTCCTGCGCGCCCGCGGTTACGAACTCCCGCACGAGGAGCGCTTCATCATTTGGATGCGCGAGAGCGGCCCCGACTACGAAGACGGCGCCGAGCACCCGAAGCCGTGGTTCGTGAAAGCGGAGCACAACGACACGACCTGGCACGTCGACCAAGCGATCGACTATGTCAGCGAACGCCGCAACGATTCCTGGATCCTTCACCTCTCGCTGCTGCGTCCGCACCCGCCATGGGTCGCGTCCGAACCGTGGAACCGGCTCTACGACCCTGAAACTCTGTCGCCGCCCCAACGCCGCGCCACGCCGGACGACGAAGCGAACCAGCACCCCTGGCTCGCTTACCAACTGAAGCACCCGCTCTATCAAGCGCCGGACGACATCCGCAAACTGAACCGCATGCGCGCCGTGTATCTCGCGATGATGAGCGAGGTCGACGAAAATCTGGGCCGCCTGTTCGCGCACCTGAAACTCGAGGGGCTCTGGGACGACACGCTGATCGTCTTCACCAGCGATCACGGCGAACAGCTTGGCGACCACTGGCTGCTCGGCAAGTCGAGCTACTTCAACGAGTCGTTCGCCGTGCCGCTGATCGTGCGCGACCCGCGCCCGGCCGCCGACCTGACGCGCGGCGCAAGGGTGCGCGAATTCACCGAGCACGTCGACATCATGCCCACCTTGCTCGATTTCATCGGCACGGACATCCCGCCGCAATGCGACGGTCGCTCGCTCATGCCGCTGATCGAGAAGGGCGCGGCCCCGTCCTGGCGCAAGCACGCGCACTTCGAGTTCGACTTCCGCGACGCAAGCTTCGACGGCGCCGAACACGCGCTCGGCCTCAAACTGCACCAGTGCAACTTCAGCGCCATCCAGGACGAACGCTTCAAATACGTGCACTTCGCGAACCTGGCCCCGCTGTTGTTCGATCTTCAGCGCGACCCGTATGAGTTCACGAACTTGGCGGGAGCGGCCGACTACGCCAAAGTCACGCTCGCCTATGCGCAGAAATTGCTCTCCTGGCGCCTCACACACGAAGACCAGACGCTGACCCACCTGATGGCAACCGACAAAGGCACGATCGCCCGCCCGAGCCCTCGCTTCTGATGGACCTCGAAGCCGCCATCGCCGACCACGAGCGCCGCGGTTTCCGCCTCGACATGATCATGCCGGCCGACAACCCGCGCATCGCCATCGTCTCGAAGGGCGGCGAGATGCTGCGCCTCACCGCGACCGAAAGCGGCGTACAAGCCGAACCGTTCACTGGCCTCGGCCATCCCGTCCTTCCACCGAGCACGCAAGACTTCGTCATCACCCGCGCCGACGACGGCGCATGGCAAGCCGGCCGCGCCGGCATGCAGTACCGCGACCTGATCCCCGGGCGTCTCGGCGGGCGCTACATCGCCTCGCACATCCGCATTCCCGATGGCGGCCCGGTGAACGACTACGTCCACCACCACCGCATCCGCTTCCAGATGATCTTCGTGCGCAAAGGCTGGGTACGCGTCGTCTACGAAGATCAAGGCGAGCCGTTCGTCATGCACGAAGGCGACTGCGTCCTGCAGCCACCGGGCATCCGCCACCGCGTGCTCGAAGCATCGACCGGTCTCGAAGTCATCGAAATCGGCTGCCCCGCCGAACACGAAACCTTCCGCGATCACGACCTCACACTACCGACATCGACGCTGAACCCGGCGCGCGACTTCAGTGGCCAGCGTTTCGTGCACCACATCGCCGCATCCGCAGCGTGGCACGACGGTGACGGCTACGCGTTTCGCGACACGGGCGTCACCACCGCAACGAAAAACCTTGCCAGCGTTCGCGTCCTCAAGCTCACTGCGTCAACCAAGCGAACGACCTCCAGTGACTTTCTCTTCCTATTTGTCCTAGACGGCTCTCTGCAGATCGCGATAGCGGCCGCGGCGGAACAAACAATCCACCGCAACGAATCGTGCGCAATTCCAATGGGCTCGGACCTCACGCTGATTAGCGCTGGCGGCTGCTCGTTACTTGAGGTGACGGTGTCATGACCCACTGGGCCAACGCCTACGCACCAACAATTGGCGCACGCCTGGAGGGAATGGCATTTCAGTGCATCACGGCTGACACACCGGAAGTATTGGCAAACCTCAAGCAGCCTCACCTATGGTTCTCCGGATCCGTATGCATAGGTTTCCGAAACGGCCACCAGATACTTTTGACCTGGCACACGAAGAGACTTTGCCTCGCGCTGGGACAGGAAGCGGACGCGAGATCACTCTCGCTCGATCGAATAAACATGAGATGGGAAGACCCATGGGGTGCGCTAGGTGCGTCAACCCTCAGATCGGTTCGGCTTTACGACGCTGAGATCGACTTAGGATTCGACAAGTTTCGCGACATCGTCGCAGCACGACACGACTTTGTGGGCCCCGAGCGAACCGTCAGTCTTTGGATTTGCACAGGCTACTACCCCCGCAGCAGAGTCGGCGAGGGGGACGACCTCTACGTTGGCCTTGAGCCCCCGGCTAACGCTGGCGAACTCACGCTGTCGATGGCTTTCGGGCAAACCTAGATCAAATTGATCCGCATGTTGTCGCGCGCCACGAAGCAGCCCGGCCACGCGGCCAACGCAGACGCCTCGACCTCTTCCATGAAATGATCCTCGTGGTCGGGATCGTGATGGAAGATCGCGAGCCGCTTCACCTTCGCAGCCTTCGCCAACCGCACGCCTTCCTGCCATGTCGAATGCCCCCATCCGCGCTTCGACTGGAACTCGTGGTCGGTGTAGGTGCAGTCGTAGATCATCAGATCCGCACCCTCGACGAGGCCGAGGATGTTTTGGTCGGGCTTGCCCGGCGTGTGTTCAGTGTCGGTGACGTAGCAGAGCGAGCGGCCCTGATAGTCGAGCCGGTACCCCGTCGCGCCGTCCGGATGATTGAGCGGCGCCGTGCGCACCTTGATGTCGTTCTCGAGCATGAACGTGTCGCCCGCGCGAAAATCCTGGAACTCGATCTTCGCCTTCATAATGTCGATCGGCACCGGAAAGAACGGATGCGTCATCTGACCCGCCAGCACCGTCTGAATGGGCAAACCCGTGTCCAAGTGCCCCGCCATGATGCGGAAGTGGTGGCCGTCTGCGAACGCCGGCTGAAAAAAGGGAAAGCCCTGAATATGATCCCAATGCGTGTGCGACATGAGCACGGTCGCCTCGCGCAACTGTTTGCGCATGAACCACTTGCCGAGGTTGCGCACGCCGGTGCCGAGATCGAAAATCACGCGCCGTCCACCCATCGCGACTTCGACGCAACTTGTGTTGCCGCCGAACGCAAGATGGTTGGGACCGGGACAAGCAACGGTCCCGCGTGTACCCCAAAACTTGACCTTGAACGCCATCGCTTCTTCGAAACCCTCAGCCCGCCGATAAGTTTATCTGTTGCAATCGGCCCGCGAAGCAACTTCACAGGCTGTGGCCGTGACAGGTGTCACAACGGATGCTGTCTGATAAAGGCACGCGCCTCTTCAAAGGCAGCCCTGACCGGCGCAATCTTGCTCTTGTCCATGGCGTGTTTCTCGGCGTCTGCTGCCGCATCTGCCACGGCAAAAGCGCCAACGCCTCGCGCTGAGCCCTTAAGCGTATGGGTCCATAGTTTCCAAGATTTCGCGTCACTGGCGCGTTCAAGCTCGCCGATCACCTGTTCGGTGTGTACGACGAACAAATCCAGTACCTCGCGCATCACGGGAAGGTTCCCCGCCGCTTGGTTCTTCAGGTGCTCATAGTCAACAGCCTTCGCCACAGCGCTCACAGGCACACTCCCCTCCGCCGGAACTCGCAAGTTTAGGCTGCGAGACCCAACCAGATCGTTAACGGCGATTAGGAAATTTTGCTTAGAACGGCACCCACCCGCCCGGAAATGGCGATGCGCTGAACAGCCAGGCGTGCCCAAACAAGAAGGCAAGGAAAACGGCCAGTGCAATCAACTGGCGATAGGTCAAAAGCTCGCCCAGATGTAGCGAGTTGCGACCCGCCAAGATGGCTGCAAACGGCACATTCGACGTTCGCCCCGCGAACTCGATCCAGCCATCCGCCATCTTGCGCGCCCGTTTCGCATCGATCGAGTAAGTTCCGGCGACGGCAAGCACCAGAAACGTTCCGAAGAACACCACCGACGCTGCATCGCCGTTGGCAGCTAAATGAAACGCCGCCCACAGCGCCGCCCCCCATAGAAACGGATGCCGGGTAACGCGAAGGATGCCCGTCGCCTCCTGCTTCGCTGCTGCATCCATACCGACCGAGGTCGGATTGGGTGTGAGCAAACCCGAGACGATCAGAAAGAATGCGATCGCAATCACGATGATCCCGCTGTGCCGCACGCCCGGTCCCAAATCCCAGAGGACACTGGAGCCTTCACCCGACGCCACGTTGTAGCTCATCGCCATCCAAACGATGCCGCCCACGCTCGCGAGCGAGAAGGCACCGAGGTAGGCCTGCTCCCCGATCGCACCCACGATGACATCGCGCAGCCGCGTACCGGCGACCAACAAGTGCAAAACAAGGAAGAACAGCGAAGACGCGATGAGCATCGTCATGAGCAATCTCCAATTCCGAATCAGCTGAGAACCAGTGTGGGCTGTCGGCACAAACTTCAAAGCAACACGATGCGCTCACATCGATGCGCATGAGTCACACCATTGCAGCACGCACCGATCACAAACCTGTCGAAAAGACCAAGTTGCCGCAACTCACACGTTCAGCGTCGCCGATCCACAGCCCGCTTGTACTGTGGCGAATCTTCTTCAGTGTCAGCCGTCACAAGAAATGGTAGCTTTATAGTAAATGTGATCACGGAAAGCGCATGCAGCGCGTCGAGCCATCAAAGATACAGGAGTTCGAAGAGGCCACGCTGGGTGAGCATCAGGTGCTCCCGCGCGCGCCCCTGCCTGCGTTCGACGAACCACTAACGGTTGAGGCACGGCCTGCCCACTTACCCCAGGAGTCTGGCGGTTCTTTGTTCTGGGGAACATGCTTCTTCTGCTTTTTCTGGCTTGGCGGAATCGGTGCATACCTCACCGGCCTCATCGGTTGGGCGCAGCTCTTCACTCTTCCCGTAGCGTGGTACGGCTTGATCGTCGCAGTTCTCCTTGTCCCGGTTGTCTTGGCGATTTTCATCGCCCTGCTTGCACGCGAAGCAAAGATTCTGCGCGGCCAATCGTCGGCGCTTGCCATCGTCGCAGCCGAACTCAGCGAACCCGAGGAACATGCAGCCCGTGGCATGACGCGCCTCGGTCACGCCATTCGCCGCGAACTCGATGTCTTCAACGCCGCGGTTGAAACAGCAACCTCGCGCATGGCGGCCCTCGATGCGGCAACCGCCGAACGCATGCAGATGATTGAGCGCACCTCCGTCGCCGCACAGGAGCGCGTCGATCGTGCGACGGCAAAGTTGGGCGCTGAGCGCGACAAGCTCGCGCAATTCACACAAGCCTTGGACACCGCCGTGTTGGCGGCATCCGACACACTGACGTCGCGTCTGCAAGAAGCGCGCACCGCGGCCCGCACCGCCAGCGAAAATCTGCATAGCGAGCACAACGCGATCGCAGGGCTGATCTCGACGCTCCAAACGGCATCCGCCACGGTCTCGAACCGCGCCGTCGAATCCGCAAAAGAGATTGAGCGCCAAGCGCAACGTTTGGATGCGGCCAGTGAAGCCGTCGCCGCGCGCTCCGAGCAAGTCGTCGTGCGCCACGAACGCCAACGCGCGGCACTTGCAGAAACGATCGACCGCTTGAAGCAAGAAAACGACCACATGGCGCGCGCACTCGACTTCCAGCGCGAAGGCTTGAGCAAGCTGGTCGGTGTGATGGTCGATGAGTCGAAGAAGATCGGCACCTTCACGATCGAAGGCACGCGCCGTCTCGACGAAACCGCAGCGATCATGGCCCAGCGTATCGTGGAGACGACACAACTCTTCACGCGTGAGTCCGAGAAACTTCGCACCTCAACCGAGCTCACCACGTCCGGTCTTGAACAAGCGATGCAAACGATCCGCACCGCCGGTGACTCCTCGTTCGATGCAGCAGGCCGCTTGGGCTCCGTCTTGATCAGCCTGCGCGAGACCGCGGCGACCGCCTCGCAGCAGATTGAGGCAAGCGTCGATCGCTTGGGAAAACTAACAAACCAAATGCCCGCAGCAGCAGCCGACCAGGCGCAGCGTGTGCGGGTTGCCCTCGATCAGCAAGCCGGTGCCGTCAACGATTTCAACACGCGCGTCAGCGGCGCTTTCGAACGTGTCCGTCAAGCCGAGCCGCCGAAGGCTCCACCGCTGCCCGCACCTGCGCAGCAGCAGGCCGCGCCTTCGTTCAATGTGCCGCCGGCCGCGAACCTGGCGCCGCCACCGCGCCACCAAGTGGCGTCAGCCGCCGACCAAAGACCACTACCGCTGCAGCAACAGGACATTGCGCCCGACCAACAGCAACGCGGCTGGTTCGGCCTCGGCAAGCGCTTTGGCCGCCCCGCCGATACGCCCGACACAGCCGACGACCGCGGCTCCTGGGACATGAAATCGTTGCTGGCCGCAGCTGAGACAGAAACCCAAAAGCCTGCAATCCAGCACACCGCCCATCAGGCTCCACCACCCGCGCGTCCGCCCCAGCAGCCCGCTCCGGCGCAACCGCGCATGGTCGAGTTGCGCCCGGATCAAATGGTGCCTGAGTCCACGGTTACGCGCGCACCGCACCCCGCGACGCCCCCACCCAGCCCGCAACAGCAACGGGGGGCAAAGCCCGCCGAGCAACCCGGCACGTCATCGCGCCATATGATCGAAACGCTGCAAGCGATGGCGATCGACCTAGACCGCTTCCTCGAAGACGACCCGCCGATGGATCTGCTGCGCCGCTACCGCAGCGGCGAGCGCAACGTCTTCGCCCGCCGCCTGGTCCAAGTCCTGGGTCGCGAGCAAGCCGAACAAATCGGCCGCAAGTACCGCGAAGACGGCGAATTCCGCGATACCGTCGATCGCTACGTCCTTCAGTTCGAAGCACTGATGGAACAAACCGCGCGCACAGACCGCGACAACGTTCTGGTCGAAACGTACCTGACCTCGCAAACCGGCAAGGTCTACGTCGCGCTCGCCTCCGCGATCGGCCGCCTGTCTTAAGGCCTATTTCCAGTCCCGAGGCTTCTTGTCCTTCGACTCCTCGCCGGCTTTGAGGGTCCAGGCAACGGCGCGCTTCAACACCGCACCGACGGCGTCGTCGAACGCCTGCACGATGTCGGGCACGCTCTCGCTGTTCGCAGGCTTCAAGATATCGAAGCTTTCCGACCCCACGATTTGTCCGAGCGCCACACGCACCAGCTTCAGATTTACGCGCACATGGGCGACCGTGCCGCCCTCAGCGGTCTTCTCCGCCTGAAACTCGCGTAGTTCCACCTTCAACACATAGTCCGAGCGAAGCCCGATCGATTGCCGCCCCACCGACACGATCTTCTTCGAATTCTCGAACGACTGGATCAGAAGCTGCTGCACCATCCGCGGCGCCCGATCCGCCCAGCGCGACCCGGCAAGGTACTTCACTTCCAGCGCCGACGGCGCGATCGCGATGCGGTCGGTGTCGATGCCCTTGGCCGTAGACGGTTCCTCGACCACAAGCTGCCATTCGACCGTCGGCAGGTCTTCCGGAAACGTGCTCTTCGGCGAAAGCACATAGAGGTCCGGCGGCGGCCCGCTGCCCAGATCAGGCAGACTGCACCCGGCCAACGCGACCGCACTCAACGTCGCAATCGCCACTCCACGCAATGACCCGCGCATCAGCGCCCTCCCCCGGACTTGTACTCAACCGCTTTGTCGCCAAACAGCAGCGACGACGGGCTGCTCTCAAGCCGCTGTGCCGCCCGATCGATCGACCCAATCATCTGCCGCGCATCGCCGATCGCAAGCAGCAACTCTGGCAGACCTTGCCGTGCAAAATCGCGCAACGGCCCGCGTGCCTCGTTCATGATCGCGCGAATGTCGCCCGCAACCCCACGAATATCGGCGAGTGTCGTCTTCGCGTCGCCCGCGACGATCTTGTCGATGTTCGTTACTATCGAGTCGAACTTGTCCGATGCCTTCGCGATGTTACCCGTCAACCTCTCGAGGTTCGCAACCATTGCGGTGAACTTTTTCTCGTTCTCGGGATTCAAGAAGGCTCCCGCCCGCTCCAAGACCAAGTTGCCGCGATCGACAAACTTCGGTGCGCTGGTGAACAGCTCTGATATCGCGGACGGCTTTGTCTTAATGACCGGATAACGCTGCTTCTCCTCAGCCACAAGCGGGTTCGCGTTCGGATCCTCGCCGCCACCGATCTGAATCGCGGCAACGCCCGTCAACCCCATCGTCTCCAACTGCGCAAACGAATCTTCCTTCACCGGCGTCGTGCGCTCGACCTGAATTCGCACCAGCACGTTCTTCGGATCGTCCTTGTCGATCTCGATCTGGATCACTTCGCCGACCTTGATGCCGTTGTAGAGAACGTCCGCCGCCTTGCTCAGGCCCGAAACCGACCCCACGAACTTCAGATCGTAAAGCTGATACTGCCGGTCGAACTCGAACCGTCCGATCCAGAACATAAATGCGATCGTTGCCAACGTGATGCCGATCGCGAAGCTCCCGATCAGCAGGTGATGTGCGCGCGTTTCCATCGACTAACGCTCCCTCAAACTCAAGATTTCGGTGGCGCGGACTTGGCGGCCATTGCCGCCCGTCCGCGCGGACCATGAAAGTACTCTCGGATCCAGGGATGCTCCTGGGTCATCATTTCCTGGATTGTACCTGTGACCAGAACTTTTTTCTCGGCCAACACGGCGATCCGGTCGCAAATGGCGTAAAGGCTGTCCAAATCGTGGGTCACCATGAAGACGGTGAGGCCCAAGGTCGCCTGCAAATTCTTGATCAACTCGTCGAAAGCCGAGGCACCGATCGGGTCCAAACCCGCCGTCGGCTCGTCCAAAAACACGATCTCGGGATCGAGCGCGAGTGCCCGTGCAAGTCCCGCACGCTTGCGCATGCCCCCGGACAATTCCGAAGGGTGCTTCGGCCCCGCTTCGGGTGGCAGGCCGACCAGTCCGATCTTCACCGCCGCAATTTCATCCATCAGTTTCTGCGGCATGCGCAGGTGCTCTTTGAGAGCCACCTGAATGTTCTGCGCGACAGTAAGCGAGGAAAACAGAGCGCCATCCTGAAAGAGCACGCCCCAGCGCCGCTCGACCGATTGCTCTTCCGCGCGCGTCATCTCCCCGCGCGCCTTGCCGAAGATTTCAACTCGCCCCGCCGCCGGCCGGTTAATGCCGAGGATCGTACGCAGCAACACCGACTTGCCTGTCCCCGACCCGCCGACGATGCCAAGCACTTCACCGCGAAAAATGTCGAGGTCCAAATGATCGTGGATCACCTGAGGCCCGAACTGATTGCGCAAACCGCGCACCGTAATGATGGTGTCGCGTGTCATATGCCGAGCTTCACGAACATGATGGAGAAGAACGCGTCCACGACAATGACGGTGAAGATACCTTCAACCACCGACACCGTCGTCCGCTGACCGACCGACTCGGCACTGCCCTCGACTTTCAGCCCCTCGAAACACCCGATCATCGCGATCAGAAGTCCGAACACTGGCGCCTTGATGAAGGCAACGCCCGCGTCCCAGACATCGATCGCATCCTTGACGCGCTCGACATACATCGCAGGTGACATCCCAAGCTCAAGCCAAACAACCAAACCGCCACCCAAGAGGCCCATCATCGCCGATATGAAGCCCAGTATCGGCATCATCACGAGCAGCGCGAGAACCCGCGGCAGCACAAGCACTTCCATCGGGTCGAGCCCGAGCGTGCGCATTGCGTCGATTTCTTCGCGCAGCTTCATCGAACCGATCTGCGCTGTGAACGCGCTGCCGGATCTGCCCGCAACGATGATCGCCGTGAGCAGAATGCCGATCTCACGTAAAAACGACACGGCGACCAAGTTCACCGTGAAAACCTCGCCGCCGAACCTGCGAAGCTGCTCCGCCCCTTGATAGGCCAGCACCGCCCCGATCAGGAACGATATCAAACTCACGATCGGAACCGCGTTAAGTCCCGTCTGTTCCATGTGATAGACGGTCGATGTCGTCCGCATTCTGAACGGATTGGCAATCGTCTTGGCGAGCGTCTCGAGTACCAGTCCGAAGAAGCCGACCAAATCGCGCCCGGTACGCGCGCCCTCATCCAACGACGATCCCATCCGCACAAGGAGGTTCGTAAAGATGTTTCCCGACGGCGGTTCGGCCCTCAGCGGCCGATCGGCCTTTGCGACGGCATTGAGCAGCGTTGATTGCGGCACGGTCGCGCCCGCGATCGTAACCTTGGCACCTGCCCGCTCGAGCGAGCGTCTTGTGCGGTAAATAAGCCAAGCGCCCGCGGTATCGAGCCTGCTCAGGTGGGACAGATCGAACGTCGCTGTCTTGCGATCGAAAGTGTGAATGTCGCTGAGCGCCTTGTCGATTGTGTCGGCATGAACCACGACCCAGTCGCCCTGAGGCCGCAGCATCAGAGACGACGCGTCCTCCGACACGTCCAGCCAAGCCTCAGCAACCCCAGTCATTACGTAAGGCCCCACACGCAAACCACCGGCGCACCCGCTTTGCGCCAGGGAACAAACTCGAATCAAGAGTGTGCCCGCGCGATCAATGCCCAGCAAGTTCGTGTGCAAGTTGCGAGCCATACCGTCTTGCTGAGTTAACCGGTGGTGATTGCCGCCACACCGGGGCGCTTGCGTTGTGCCGCAACTCAGCCAAAAATCGATTCGACAACGGGGACTTAGCCCGCGCTTCTATCCTAGCGGATGCGCCGGCTTCAGAGGCGCCTTAGCCATGACTGCCGAAAGCCACACCGCGGGGAATTCGCCCGCGCCACAGAAGCTGCACTTCATCCCGGTGCTGCGGGCGGACTTGATCAGCGCCATGAAGGAGCAGGGCTTCGCAAGCGATCAAGTCAACGATTTCCAGACGCTCGCGACTTTCCTTGGCGCATATTTTCACCATGATTTCTACGACGAGCTGACGGAACTGAAGGAGACCTACGCCTGGTTTTCGCCCTCAGGTCCGCACCCCGTGCGCCGCGAAACGCGCGACGCCGATACCGCCTTTGCGAAATTGATGGCGACCTTCGAGAGCGTTATGGCGCGCGCAAACTTCATGGAGTTGCCGCAAGCTGAGGTCGCGAACTTGGGCGGCGACCATCCGCAGTTTGACGTGAAGACGCGAACTCCGCTGGAAACTTACGAGGTCATCCGCATCTTCTACCGCGGCGAGCGGACGAAGACAGTAACACAAGCAACTGCCTTGGGCTTCAAGTCGAAGGAGATCGCGCTCGATACGCTCGACGACGTCATCGTCTTCGTCCGTTTCAAACAACCATCCGGCATGCCGCGCAAGCGATTCATGCGCCGCAACAGCAAACTCCCCGGCGGCGCTGAACCCGGCAGCGTGATGGTAAAGTCGTTCCGCAGCATCGCCCGTATCGAACTGCCGATGCTGCTCCCTGACGTGCAGATCGTCATGAGCCGCTTGGATGCAATGCTCTTGGGCGGCCCGGCATTGCTCGGCGCCGTCCCAATCGCGCTGAACTTGCTGCCGGCGCTCTCCGTTATTCTAGTCGTCGTTGGCGCCTATCTCGGCTTCTCTGGCGCGGTGACACACGACCAACTGATGAAAGCCGTCGGCGCGCTCTCCGTCGTCATCGGCGCGGGCGCCTTCATGTGGCGCCAGTACTCGAACTATTCGTTCCGCAAACTGAAGTACCAACGCAAAGTCGCCGACAACATCTACTTCAAGAACGTGAACAATGACGTGGGCGTCTTCGAGACGCTTATCAGCGCCGCCGAAGATCAAGAAGTGAAGGAAGTGATCCTCGCTTACCACTCGCTCCTGACCGCAGGGCCTGTGGCCCATTCCGGCGACCTCGATCGGCGAATCGAAGCCTGGCTCAAGAAGACCTTCCAAATAGACGTCGACTTCGAGGTCGGCGACGCCCTCACAAAACTCGAAGGTCTCGGCTTCTTAACCCAAAAAGACGGAAAAATGGCAGCCGTCGCCCTGCCGGACGCGCTCGCCCGCCTCGACACGCTCTGGGATCGGCTCTACGACTTCACCCGTGCGCCGGGAACGCACGCGGCCGCATGAAGGACTGAACGGGGGACATGGCACAACGCGACGGCACCACCCGCGATAGCGCGCTCGCAATGGCGGGAATCGCGGGCCTGTTGCGCTGGCTCGGCGTCGTGCCGTGGGTGGTGTGGATTCTAGCCGTCCTGTTTCATCTGCTCGACCCAGGAAACATCGTCGACTCGCTACGAACACAGGTTTTCGACTTTTATCAGAGGACGAGTCCGCGTGCCTACGTAAACCCCAAGGACACAATCGGCCTCCAGGTCCGCTACGTCGATATCGACGAAGAGAGCATCAAGCGCATCGGTCAGTGGCCGTGGCCTCGGACAACAGTAGCAAAGCTGGTTCGAAATCTTGGGGAGATGGGCACCGCCGTTGTTGCGTTCGACATTGTTTTCGCGGAGCCGGACAACACATCGCCCGATCAAGTCGCAAAACAACTACCCGCGGGAACGGATTGGGATGCGACACGCACGCAGCTAACGACCTTGCCGCGCAATGACGCAATTCTAGCCGATGCGCTAAAGGGCGTATCGACGGTAACAGGCTTTGCATTCAACAATGAGCGCGGCGGACGGCCACCCAAGCGAGTGGGTGACGAGTCCATCCTCGGCGACGGAAAACCCCTCCTGGCGCTCCCGCACCAGTACGGCGTAACCACGACCATGCCGGAGTTGGAGAACGCAGCCGCCGGAAACGGCTCGTTTAACGTTGTGATCTCGGCCAATGACGACCTGGTCGTGCGCAAAGTTCCGCTTCTCTTCAACTATCAGGACAAGATCTACCCAAGCCTCACACTCGAAGTGCTGCGCGTACTAACCGAAAAGATCGGACAGCGCGGAACGCTGCTCATCAGCACGCCGGGCGCAGGTATGGAAATGGCCGCCGGCTATGCGAACCGCGTTGTCTCGCTTCGGATCGGCGAAATCGTGGTGCCAACGACTCAGAACGCCGAACTCTGGTTGCACTACACCGACGATAAGCAGAAACAAGCCTACAAGCGATCAATACCGGCTTGGCGAATCCTCGACGGTTCGGCCGACAGATCGCTGCTGGAAAGTTCGGCCGTCTTCGTTGGCACCAGCGCACCCGGCCTTCTCGATTTGCGCCCGACGCCGACCAACCCAGCAATGCCGGGTGTGGAGGTACACGTTCAAGCTCTGGAGCAAATGCTACTTGGAGCACATCTAGAGCGGCCGGACACTGCGTTGGGATTCGAACTAATTTTCGCCGCTATCATCGGTCTGATCGTGCTGATCCTTATCGCGCGCGTTTCGGTCTTTTGGATCGCAGCGGTCGCCATCGGTGCCGTTCTATTCGCCATAGGCTACTCGTGGTATTCCTTCACAGCCCTGCATCAGCTTGTGGATCCGGTCGCCGCATCGGTGAGTATCGCCCTCGTCTTCGCCTCTGCCAGCCTCGTCAAATTCATGCGCACCGAGGCCGAGCGCCGCACCGTCCGCAGCGCCTTCGCCCAGTACCTGCCGCCCGACGTCGTCGAGAGCATCGCCAAAGATCCCTCGCAGCTGAAACTCGGCGGTCAGACCCGCGAGCTCTCGATCATGTTCTGCGACATCCGCGGCTTTACACCGATCGCCGAGAGCTTCCGCGCCGACCCGCAAGGCCTGACCCGCCTCATCAACCGCGCGCTGACACCGTTGTCGCGCCAGGTGCTGAACCACCGCGGCACGATCGACAAGTACATCGGCGACTGCGTCATGGCGTTCTGGAACGCACCCCTCGACGATACGGAGCACGCAACCCACGCCTGCGAATGCGCGCTCGGCATGATGGACGCGCTCGTTGACCTCAATCAGGAACTGACCGCTGAGGGTTTCTACAAGTCGCACAAAGTGAACCCGATCGACGTCTCTATCGGCATCAACACCGGCACTTGCGTCGTCGGCAATATGGGCTCCGAATTGCGCTTCGACTATTCCGCGCTCGGCGACGCGGTAAACGTGTCCGCACGGATCCAGTCGTTCTGTGGCAACTACGGCTTCGCCATAGCCATCGGCGAAGACACCGAATCCGTCATCGCCGACAAGTTCGCCTTCCTCGAACTCGACTATATCGCCGTGAAGGGCCGCGCGACGCCAACCCACATCTACGCGCTCTTGGGCCACGCGCACGTCCGCGAGACGAAGACGTTCCAAGATCTCGAAACCACCTTCCAAGCCCTTTTCAAAGCCTTCCGCTCCAAAGACTGGGCAGGCGCGCGCGAGGCAATCAAAGTCGGCCGAACGCTCGAACACGCGCCCGAGGAAATCTTCGACACCTACGAATCCCGCATCGCCCACTACGAGCTCGAGCCACCCCCGGCGGACTGGGACGGCGCATGGTCCGCCAAGGAAAAGTGAGCGCCTCGCCGCTGCAAATGCGCTATGAAGGCCGGCGAATCTGAAGCGGCCGACATGACCAATCCGCAAGCCTTTTTCTCCGCCGACTACACCGAGGCCCGCGAAAAGTTCTTGGGGCACGCACGTCGCCGCCATTGCGAACTGACCGCCCATCTTCACCCGCACGCAAAGGGCCCGCGCGGCGAAGACCTGTTCATCGACGTGGCTGTCTCCGGACCCGCGCGCGCCGCTGCGGGCCTGCTCCTGATCTCGGGCACCCACGGCGTCGAAGCCTATGCCGGCTCCGCCTGCCAAATCGGCTGGCTCGCCACGAACGGTGACTCAGCCTGGCCTCCCGAGCTGCGCGTGGTGATGATCCACGCGCTGAACCCCTACGGCTTTGCCTGGAACCGCCGCGTCACCGAAGACAACGTGGACCTCAACCGCAATTTCGTCAGCCACAACGCGCCCTACCCCGCAAACGACGGCTACGAGCAACTGAAATCGGCGATCGCCCCGAAAGACTTGGACCCTGAAACGCTGCGCCAAGGCAGCGAATTGTTCCGCGACTTCATCAAGGAGTACGGCCCCTTCACGATGCAAGAAGCGGTGAGCAAGGGCCAATACGCGCATCCCGACGGCATGTATTTCGGCGGCACGCGCGAACAATGGTCGGCCGGCGTCCTGAAACACGTGGTGCGCCGCGAACTCGCCCACTGCCACCGCGTCGGCGTGATCGACTTCCACACCGGCCTCGGTCCCTTTGGCCACGGCGAACTGATCAGCGAAGACGCCACCGGAACCCCAGCCTATGAGCGCGCGAAGAGCTGGTGGCCGGACGTCTGCTCGACCCAATCGGGCGACTCAGTTTCGGCCGCCGTCATGGGTAGCATCGATTCATGCCTGCCCGGCCTCCTACCTCGCACCGATGTCACCGTCGGCTGCCTCGAATTCGGCACCGTCTCCACATTCGAAGTCTTCATGGCCCTGCGCGCCGACAACTGGCTCCACACCCGCGGCAACCCGCAAGGTAACGAAGCCCCGGCGATCAAAGCCCAAATCCGCGCCGCCTTCTTCCCCGACCAGGACGACTGGAAAGAGATGATCTGGAAGCGCGGCGAGGAAGTCATGACGCAAGCGGTTCACGGCCTGACGGCGCGCGCGTAGTCGCTACGCCGTCAAATCGATCGCGATCTTCCCGAAGTGGCCTTGCCCCGCCATGTGGCCGAGCGCTTCCTTGGCTTGGGCAAACCCGAACGTCTTGTCGATCACCGGCTTGATTTTGTGCAACGCAATGGCGCGGCACATGTCCTCGAAGTGCTGCCGGGCGCCGACCGAGATGCCTTTGATCTTCGCGTTCGTGGCGATCACGAACGGGATCATGAGGTCGTTCGACGCGCCTGCGAGCACGCCGATAATGGAAATGTGCCCGCCGATTCTTATCGAGGCGAGGCTCTGCCCGAACGTGCCCGCGCCGCCGACCTCAACCACATGATCCGCGCCGCGCCCGCCGGTGATCTCGCGCACCGCGCCGGACCAAGCCTGCGTCTTCTTGTAGTTCACGAGATGATCGGCGCCGAGCGCCTTCGCCCGCGCAAGCTTTTCGTCCGACGACGAGGTCACGATCACCTCGGCCCCGCAGGCTTTCGCGAACTGCAGCGCGAAGATCGACACGCCGCCTGTGCCCTGCACCACCACGGTCTGGCCCGCCTTGATCCCGCCTTCGACCACAAGCGCCCGCCATGCGGTCAAAGCGGCGCACGGCAGCGCGGCCACCTCCGCATCGCTCAAATGCGCCGGCACCTTCGACACGCCTTGTTCCGACAGCACGCAAGTGTCGCGCCAGATGCCGTCAAGCGAACCGCCGAGCGCGCTCGTCAGCGCCTCGCGCGAAGGCTCACCGCCGATCCAGTTCTGGAAAAACAAGGTTGCAACCCGGTCGCCCACCTTCACCCGCGTGACGCCTGGCCCCACCGCGATCACCTCGCCGCATCCGTCCGATAGCGGCACCAGCGGCAGCTTGTACGAGCCGCCATACCCGCCGTTCACGGTGAGCAAATCGCGATAGTTCAGCGTCGCCGCCTTCATCCGAAGCTTGACCTGCCCCGGCCCAGGCTCGACGTTCGCCCGTTCCACCACGCGCAAATTGTCGATCCCGTATTGCGGGATTTCCAAAACCTTCATCTCAACGCTCCTGAGGTTGCTATTCCGCCGCGCGGCGATAATCGGCCGCCTTATGCATCTGGATCGACTTCGGCGGGCGCGACCGCGCCACGTCGTCCGACGTGACCGCCTTGATCGCCTCCTCCCGGTCGGCCGCCGTGAACTGCCCCGTCGTCACGCAGTACTCGACCATCGTCCCGTTCGGATCGTTCGTATAGATCGAGCGGCACCAATTGTGGTCGATCTCCATCACGTCGAACCCGCCCTTGAGCCACATGTCCCGCTTCTCGGCCAAGTGCGCCTCCGTCGGCGAGTAGAACGATATATGGTTCACCCACTGCGGCAGCCCGACCGCCTTCGACAAGCCGGTCTCGAAGTTCTTGCCGTCGTAGTTCGGCCCGTGCAGCTCCCAGAACGCGATGAAGCGGTCGGGCTCGATCTCGTAGAAGAAGTGCTTCGCCCAGCCGCCGTCCGGCGTCGGTCCGACCTCGACCTTCTTCAGATCGAAGCCCATGACCTCGCGATAGAAATGGTCGATCGCCTTCATGTTGCGCGTCGCCAGCGCCAAGTGATGGTAGCCCATGGCCATCTCTCCAATGCCGTGTTGGCGCAAGGTTAGGCGACCGGCCGCGCCTCGTCCACCGCCTCGCGTCCCACCGGCAGAACCCCGCCGTCCCAAAGCTGCCCCAACCACCACGACAGCGCCAGCGCCACGGCGCTAAACGCCGCCATCAAGAGATAGCCAAGACCCTCGACCGAGGCGTACAGCGCCCCGGAAGCGAGCTGCCCGATCGAAAAGAACACGCCGATCATGACCGCGAAATAAAGGCTCTGCGCCGTCCCCACGAGATGCGCCGGCGTCGCGCGCAGCATGAAGTGCATCATGCCCAAATGCACCGCGCAAAACGTACCGGCATGCAGCAACTGCGCGAACAGCACCACCCACAGCGGCGGCGACAGCGCAAGCAGCGTCCAACGCACGATGCCGGCCGCAGCGCCCAGCATCATCAGATTCACAATCCCGACCCGCTGCACGATACGCCCGGAGTACATGAGGACGGCGATCTCCGCGATCACGCCGAGCGCCCACAACCCGCCGATCAAATCCGCCGAGTACCCAAGCCTCTGCCAGTTCAGCGTGCCGAACCCGTAGTAGAACGTGTGCGACGCCTGCGCGATCCCGGTCGCGGCAATCATCAGCACGAACAGCGGCTGCCGCGCGAGCTGCCACGCATCGCGCCCGACCGAACGAACGCCCGCGCGCACCTCGGGCTGCTCGTCGCGCGGCAGCGCAAGCCCACCCAACGCGGCAAGTGCCGCCGACCCGATCAAGATCGGCAAAAACGCGTCGATCCCGTAAGCCGCAACCGCCGCCCCGCCGACGAAGTTCATCACCACGAACGCGGCCGATCCTGTCAACCGAACGCGCCCATAGTCGAACCCCCGCGCGGTCGCCGCAGACATCGACAAGCCCTCGATCAACGCTGCAATCGACGAGAACGCCGCGCTTGCCAGCAGCGAGAAAACGACGACAGCAACCGTCCCCTCGACCGTCGCATAGCCCACATAGCAAAGGCCGGCGACCGTCATCAGCCCGATCAAGAACAGCCGCCGCGCATGAAACGCATCCGCCGCCACGCCAAGCAGCGGCCCCGTAAACACCCTGAGCACGTTCATGGACGCCAGCAGCAGCCCCGTCGCATGCGGATCGAACCCGACACTCGCCAACCACACCGTGAAGAACACGACATGGATGCTGTTCAGGAAGTTCAACCCGACAAAGAACGGCACAAACCGCACCGCATCGGGGCGCAGCTGTGGCAGAGAAAAGGGGAACATCGACGTTGCGCAACCAATAGCGGCGCGTCGTGTGTCCCGCAAAGCCGCAAAGACCTAAATCGTCGCAGACGCCGCGAGCCTTGGACGGCGGCCCCTACATCGCCGGCAAATGCACCTGCCGCGCCGCCGCCGCCTCACTCAAGAACCGCAGGATGCGCAGCTCCAGCACCCGGTCGCCCGCCTGCTCGGCATGCGTCTGCAAGTCGATCAACAGCTGCTTCAGCTCCCCGTTCACGCGGTCGAGGCCGGAGACCGTCAGATCTTCGTCCCGCACCCCGACGACTGCGTCGAGCTTCGCGCTGAGCGGTCCGCCGATTCCCTTCGCCGCATCGGCAAACAGGGCGCGCATCACGCGGTTCTCCTTCGCGCGAACGTCCGCGGCGCGGTTGAACTCCTGCGCCACCATCAAGAGCAAGACAGCCGTCGTCGTGGCCGAGCCCTGGCCGTAGCCGGGCGGTAGTGCAGGCCCCATCTCCATCGCGATCTTCGCGAACGCCTGGTTCAACACAAGTTCGGGTGACGGTTTCATCAGGCGGCCTCGCGCGCAGCAAGCAACATGTCTGCCAGCCGCTTGTTGTGGAACGGCAAGCAGTAAAGTCCGGAGAACGCCATCACCGGATCGGTGTTCGCGCCCGCCTGGAACTCCTTTGCCGAAGAAATCCAGATTGCAGCCCCTTTGAACGACGCAAACATCGACCACCACGCGAGCGCCTTCGGATCGGCTTTCAGCCCGCTCGCCTTCTCCCAGATCGCAATCGCGTCTTCCCGCTTCAGCATGCCGCCAGGATGCGCGCGGTCGCTCGACCACAAGGGATCGAGCGCCCACCCGAGATCTTCGAGCGGATCACCCAGATGCGCCATTTCCCAATCCAGGATCGCGCGGATCCTGCCCGTCCCGTCGAACAGGAAGTTCCCCGTCCGATAGTCGCCATGCACGACCGAGACCTTCTGCGCCGGCGGCGGCGGATTGCGCCGCATCCAGCGAATGGCAGCCCTCACGATCGGTTGCGGTTCAAGCTCGTCCTCGTCGACGACTTTCTCCCATTTCGCAAGTTCGATCTTCCAAGCTTCCTCCGCCTTCACGACCGGCACGTGCTTGGCGAGGTCGGACGTCATCGCATCCCGCTTCGCAATAGCGCCCAAAATCGAAAAGAACTGCTCGCCGATCTTCTGCCGGTGCGGCCCATACGGATCGGATGCCAAGATCGACCCGGCCGTACAGCCCTCGACCTCCTCCATCACGAAGAACGGCCGCTCCAGCCACTCGAGCTCGCGCTCCAGGAACAGCGCCCGCGGCACCGGCACGGCGGAATCCATATACGACCGGTAGGCCGCGAACTCGACCTCGCGCTCCGTCTCGATCAACGTCGAGATCGGATCGCGGCGAAAGATCAACCCGCGCTCTCCGCCGCGCTCGGCGTCGATGCGCACCCGAAACGTCTCGCGGCTCGCCCCGCCATGGATACGCGAAATAGCAATGACCGAAACACGCCCGGCTTCGGGCATACGATGCGACAGGTAGCGGACGATACGGTCTTCAAGTTCTTTGGTGATCATTTCGCACCGTCCAGCAAACCGGAGAATCCGCTCGGCGCATGGGCGCCGATGATCAACTGCTCGAGCACGCCGTGCCCCCGGCGGACGAGCCCGTTCGGCCCGGTCAGCGTTGCCTCCGAGAACGCCTGCACATGAAGATAGTGAAACTCGCTCTCGTTCACCTTCGCCGTCTCGATCGTGTCGTATCCGACCGCAAGCTCGCCGCGGAACCGCCCATGCCCCCATTCCGGATGCGTGTAGCCAAGCCCACTCATATAGAAATTCCACTTCGGCTTGAGTTCGATCTTGTAGTCGAGTCCCTCCGCGTCGCGCATCGAAATCGTCGCCGACTTCGCATGTCGCGTACCAGACTTGAACGCGACGTCGGAACAGCACGACGCCATATGCGTGACCGCGCCCTCGCCCGTCGCCGCCATCACCGCATGCGTGTTCCAGGGCTTCCCCTCGCCGTCCGCGTTGTTGTGATAGAGCGTGATCCGGTCGTCGAAATTCATCGGCGCCCAGAGCCAATAGAATTGCGGCGCGCGCGGCGGCGCAACGGCCTGCGAGTCCTGCGCACCCACTGGACGGATACCCCAGGAGCGGTCGCGCGTGCCCACGTGACCCGCCACGTCGATCCGCCTGCCCTTGACCTCGATCCAGCCTTCGTAAGTCCCGTTCTGCGTCAGTCGCGTGTAGTCCATCACCGTCCGCGGGCCAACGCGATAGGTGAAGCGCGGTTCCTCGATCGCCGCCGCCCGCGCGCGGAACAGAACGTCGGCGGCAATCCCATGCTCGTTCTTCTCCACCCGAACGCGCAGCGAGTGCAGCGGCTCGACCACATCCACGGAAAGCGGCCCGACCCGCGTGTCCATCCGCTCCATGCCGAGCACGCGCGAGACGCGAAGATTGTGCTGCACCCCGTCGGCCACGACGCAGAACGCGCCATCCATCACGTTGAGCGCGGGATAGACGCCAAGCGCCGCCGCAAAGAACGTCGCCCCGTCCGGCGTGTAACCGTTGAAGAAGTAGCGGTCGTAGAAGTTCCGGTCCGTCCCCGTATAGGCGATCGGCTCGGGCGTCTGATGAATGGGGTAATCGTCGGCTTTGGTGAGCATCGGCGGCGGGTCTCTCAATAGCGGTCTACACACCTTGGCGCGGCCCAGCCGTTCGTGCAATCAGTCGTCAAGCCGATTCCGCAATTTTCGACAGAGGAAGAGCACCATGACCCGCTTCTGGCTCATCGCAGGAGCCCTGAACATGCTCCTGGCCCTGATCGTCGCCGCCGCGGTCGGCCACCGGCTCGAAGGCGAGTTCGTGCCCGTCATCCGCGCAGTCTTCGATACCGCGCGCGAAATGCACTTCGCGCATGCGCTTGCCCTAATCGCGGTCGGCATCTTGAGCGCCCAGTTCGGTCGCAGACTGCTTCTCGATCTCGCGGGGGCAGCCTTCCTGGCCGGCATCATCTTCTTCTGCGGCGGCATTTACGCCGCCTTCGGACCGAACGCCGCCGGCGTCAAGCCGCTGATCCCGGTCGGCGGCGCAAGCTTGATGCTGGGTTGGGCGTTGTTCGCGGCAGCAGCGTTGTTTCTGAAGCGTCAGCCCAACTAACGCGAACGTGAATCGGCCTGCGCGCGGAAGGAGGTATCGTCACCCTCTCGCCGGAGGTACGTCGATGACCGAAGCACGCAGCTGGACTGCCCGCCGCATCCTGACCGAAACCGTCATTCTCGCGGCAGCGATCGGCGCCTCATACGGCGCGGTCGAGGTGTTGCGCTACGCCTTCGATCTCCCGGTAACGCGCGCACCGCTCCTGCTGATCATTGTGCTCGCCGTCGTTATGGCCCGTGTGGCCTCGACCGGCTGGCTGCAAAAAATACTCACGAAGCGCAGTTAGGGCATGCCGCCAAGGCGTGTCGCACACGCCTGGCGCTCCGCATCCGTCATCCCCGCCTTCAGAGTGAACTCCTGCAGCGTGATTCGCTTCAGCCCTTCCGGTTGATACGTGATCACCCGCTCGACGCCGTTGTCGAGCACCCGGTAGCTGAGCGGCACGCGGCTGTCGCCCGTCTTGCCCGCTTCGCGCTTCAGCAACTGCATGCCGTTGCGCAAGCCTGCCCGATAGCCTGGACTGTCGTCGCGCAAGCCCGTGATCTTGTCGCCGTTTGCCGCCGTCTGCTCCGGATCGAATCCGCGATCGAAAGCGGGCAGATCGAGGGTCGCCACAGTGCCGCACGGCGCAAACACGTCGGAGGGCAACAGCACCGCCTCCCCCTTCTCGACATACCGCGCCATGTCCGCGTCCACGTCCACCCCTGCGCGCTTCAGCTCCTCGACGAACAATTGCGATGCAAGCGGCGGCTTTGTGGGCCCTGCCGCGCGAGCCTTCATCGCAAGAACGACATCGTCGAGATCGCGCGCGCCCTTCGTCGCGGCGCGCAGCTTCTGGTCCCACACCGTCGCCAGCAACTGCCCCCGCTGATACGGCAACTTACCCACGCTGGGATCGTTCCAAAAATCGGCGACGATCCGGCTGTTCGGGGCTGTCCGCACCGGCGAATTGGCGAACGCAAACAACATGTCATTGAGGCCGCTGGCGAAATCCTGAACCGACCAAATCCCATCGCGCACCAAAAGCCTGCTCGTGTAAAAGTCGGTGAACCCTTCGGACAGCCAATAGTCACGCGCCTCGTTGCGCTCGTTCCCCGCCTCCGGCGCGGGCAATGAGCCGATGCGCCGCGGTATCCAGGTGTGCAAGTGTTCGTGCGCCAAGATCTGGTTGAGCACGACGCCGTCCGCATTGTCCGTCGCAAAGAACGCAAAGGCATCGCTGCGCCCGGTCCCGCCCAGCGACTGGCTACCCGGCGTCGTCTCCAACGGTATCACGGTGACGAGGTAGGGTTCGTCCGGATCGCGCCAGAACTTGTGATGCGACGCGATGATCGGCTGCAATCGCGCCAGGAAGGCATCGTCCGTGAACGACCACTTTCCGCGGATGGCAACGCGCACGAGCCCGCGCTTCAAGACACGGAAGTCGCCGCCGACCGAAACACTCTCGACAATGTCGCCGACCGTTAGCTTGCGCCCGCTCGCCGCGTGCTCCAAATCCGATGCGAACGACCAACCACGCGGAGCCTTCGTCACCGCAAACGATGCAGGCGAGCTTTCGTCGCGATTGTCCGGATAGGCAAAGATCGCATTCCCCAGAACATGAAAATATCCGGGCTGCAAGATCGGCCGATACTCGTTTTCGCCGGTGGCCGCAGGTACGCCGTCCCAGTATTGAACGATGCGATAGCGCACGCGAAGTTCCGCACCGGGCTTATGCCGCACGATCCGCTTCTCCGGCGCGGGCGTCTCCACCGCCACACCATCGCCATCCACCTTGAAGTCACGAACACCTTGATAGAGTTGCGTCTTGCCGCCCCATTCGTTGGGCAAGATCACGACGGTTTCACCGTCCTCGTCGCCCTTGAATCGAACCTCGATCGCGAGCGCCTCAAGCTTGTCTCTCGTCATCAAAGGCGCGAGCGAATAGCGAACCGTATCGTCCGCCACCGCCGCCGACACCCAGCTCAGAGCTAGCCCAAAAACAACAGCCTTACGCATAAACCCCCTCCGCGCGTCCAAATCAGACCGGAACACCTCTCACCACTGCAACTCAATTTCTCTTAATAATGGCCCGCGTTCCGCAGCGTTTCTGGGAACCCCTCGACACAACGCCGCGATACGCTAAATCTAGTCCATTCGCTATTCGTCTATAGGATCAAACTTGCATGACCGACCGGATTGTGGTCGTCGGAGCCGGTATAGCCGGACTAGGCGCCGCGATGGCGCTCGCCCGCGCTGATCGCGAAGTCGTGGTCGTCGACCGCGACCCGCCCCCGCCGCCGAATGTCGAAACCTGCTTCGACACCTGGGAGCGCAAGGGCGTGACCCAACTGCGTCACAGCCACGTCTTCTTAGGCTGCCTCGTTACGTTGATCCGCGACAGGCACCCGCGCTTACACGAGATGCTGAAGAAGGCCGGCGCCCGCGAAGTCGACTTTGAGGAGAGTTTGCCGCTCGCTCTGCGCGACAAATACACGCCGATGAACGGCGATCGCGATCTCGCGTTCTTGTTCTCGCGTCGTACGACCTTGGAGTACACGATCCGCGCCTACGTCGAGACGCTTCCCGGCGTGCGCTTTCTGACCAGCACGATCGTGCGCGATTTGATCCTCGACAAGTCCGGGCCGGTTCCTGCCGTCAAAGGCGTGCGCATCGAGCGCGATGGCGCTGCGCCGGAGGATCTTACCGCAACCGACGTCATCGACGCGTGCGGCCGCAGCTCGATCCTCACCGACTGGCTGCGCGAGCGTGGCGTCACGATCGACGAAGAGAAGAGCCCCGCGGGTATTCTCTATTTCACGCGCCACTATCGCCTGCGCGACGGCCAAGACGAGCCGCCGCGCGACATGATCCCGGGCGCGGGCGACCTCGGCTACATCAAGTACGGCGTCTTCAATGCCGACAACCGGCACTTCTCGATCACGCTCGCCGTCCCCGAAATCGAGTCGGAGCTACGCACGGCAACGCTGAACCCGGCGACGTTCGACGCGATCTGCAACAAGATTCCTGGCATGGCACGCTGGATCGATCCGGCCCGCGCCGAACCCGTGACCAAGGTCTTCGGCATGGGCAACCTGCACAACGTCTGGCGCCATTTCGTGAAGGCCGGCGCGCCGGTCGTGCTCAACTATTTCGCCGTCGGGGATAGCGCAATCCGTACGAACCCGCTGTACGGCCGCGGCTGCTCTTCCGCCGTTCTGCACGCACACATACTGGGCGACGTGATGAGCGCGACGGAAGACGCCTGCGAACGCGCCATCGCCTTCGACAAGCGCACCCGCAAGGAAATCCGCCCGTTCTGGGACGCGCTGATGAAACAGGACCTGGGCGCCATCCGCCGCGCAAAAAACGAACAAGATCCCAGCTACAAGCCGCGTCTCAAAGCCCGCCTAATCAAGAGCTTCGCCGACGACGCTGTCGGCCCCGCGACACGCAGCAATCTCGGCGTCCTTCGCGCGATCATGAAGGGCTTCCACATGCTCGCCATGCCGACGGCCTGGCTCACGCAGCCCACGGTGGTGCTGCGGGTGTTGGGCACATGGCTGACACCGAAGTCGAAGAAGCCCTATCCGCCGAAGCTCGGCCCCGAGCGCAAGGAAATGCTCGAAGCCTTAGGCCTCAAAACTGCTTGAGAGACAACATGACCATCAACTGGAATGCGCCGCGCTACGTCGAAACCAACGGCATCCGCATGGCGGTGTACGATCAGGGCAAAGGCGTGCCGGTCGTCATGTGCCACGGCTTTCCGGAGCTCGCCTATTCGTGGCGTCACCAAATCCCGGCGGTCGCCGGGGCGGGCTTTCACGCCATCGCACCCGATCAGCGCGGCTATGGCCACACCGACCGTCCGGCAGAGATCGAGGACTATGACATCCACCACTTGACCGGCGACCTCGTCGGCATGCTGGACGCGCTGAAGATCGATAAGGCCGTCTTCGTCGGGCACGACTGGGGCGGCTTTGTCGTCTGGCAGATGCCGCTCTTGCACCCGAGCCGGGTTGCGGGCGTCATAGGCGTCAACACGCCGTTCCTGCCCCGCGCGCCGATGGACCCGATCACGCTGATGCGCATGGCCTACGGCGAGGAGATGTACATCGTCTTCTTCCAGAAACCCGGCGTGGCCGACGCGCTGTTGGGCCGCGATCCGGCAAAGACGCTGCGCCTGTTCTATCGCAAGTCCGGCATGACGCTTGAAGAGTTCGACAAACGCCCCGCCGAAGAAAAGAACTTCGCCCTCGCCCGCGCCTTCGACGTCGACGAAAGCCTTTGGCCCGGCAAAGTCCTGCTCACGCCGGAAGAGCTCGACGTGTACCGCAACGCGTTCGCGCGCACGGGATTCACGGGTGGCATCAACTGGTATCGCAACTTCACCCGCAATTGGCAGACGACCGAAGGCATCACGCAGAAGATAGATGTTCCTTGCCTCATGGTAATGGCCGCGAACGATGTTGTCTTGCGCCCCTCGCTCGCCGACGGCATGGAGCAATACGTCCCCGATCTTGAGAAACACCTGATCAAGGACTGCGGGCACTGGACCCAGGCCGAGAAGCCGGACGAGCTAAACCGCGTCATGATCGATTGGCTGAAACGCCGCTTCGGTTAAGCCTAAACCTGCTAATTTTGCGGCCCCGCGTAGGTCGCGCTAATATTGCGACCTGGACCCAAGTTTGAGTCGAATCCATGACGACACTTCTCTCGATCACGCCCGATCAGATGTACCTGTTCCTGAACTTCGGCGTGATGCCGTTCTGGGCACTCATCATCTTCCTGCCGATGCTGAAGATCACCGATACGCTCGTGCATTCGGTGCTGGCCCCGATCGTCCTCGGTGTGACCTACGCCTGGCTGCTCGCCAACGTCATGGGTGGCGTTATCCAAATGCCGGAGGGTGCCGGCTTCGCCTCGTTGGACGCGCTGGTTAAGACGTTTTCCGTGAAAGAAGCCCTCGTTGCCGGCTGGGCACACTACATAGTCTTCGACCTTTTCGTCGGCGCATGGATAGCGCGAGACGCGCAACGCGTTGGCCTGAACCAATTCGTCGTCGCCATCCCGCTGCTGCTTACATTCGTTGTGGGCCCGATCGGCCTCGTGAGCTATCTCATGCTCCGCGGCCTCACCGGTCGCGGCGGTTGGAGTCTATTCGAAGGCTAGCTCAGCCGCTCGCTAATCCGCCACAACTCGCGGCCCACGTTCTCGTCGTATGAAACGGCTGACGAGCGCACGGCTTTGCATTTGTCGAAGTACTTGCCGCTGATGCCCTCAACCTCCGGCGAACTCGCGAGATAAACGCTCGTCTTCGCCCCGTTGTCTTCCGAGATGGCGGCGACCGACTTCGCCAACCCGATCACGAGTTTGACAACGCCACCGTTGTTGTCGCCAAACCGCGACGCCACAAACCCCGGATGCAGGCAATTCGCCGTGACGCCTGTCCCCTGCAGCCGGCGCGCCAGCTCGTAGTTGAAGTAGATGTTGGCGAGCTTCGACTGTCCGTAAGCTACCCACCCCGAATACCGCTTCTCATTCTGCAGATCTTCGAGGTCGAGCTTGGCCCCCTGATGCGCCGCCGAGGCGACCGTCACAATGCGCCCGGCTGGCACCGCTTTCACAAGGTCGAGCAACGCCGCCGTCAGCCAAAAATAGCCCATGTGATTGAGCGCGAACGTCTTCTCGATGCCGTCTTCGGTCAGCTCGCGCTTCTGAAACATCGCCCCGGCATTGTTCACAAGCACGTCCAGCTTCTTTATCCGCCCCTTGATCCCGTCCGCCGCCGCCTTCGCGCCCCGCCGCGTGGAAAGATCGCCCGCAACGAACGACACTCGATCGTAGCCTAGCTTCTCCCGCATCTCGCGCACGACCGCCTCACCCTTCGCCGCATTGCGTCCGACAATCGTCACCGTCGCGCCCAGCTTCGCGAGTTCCCGCGCCGTCACCTTGCCGATGCCGTCCGTCGCACCTGTAACAACGATGTCTTTGCCTGCGAGAGTCATGATCCGTTCACCCAAGTTGACGCTAAGTAACGCCTTCTTCGCACCGCGCCTTGCCCGCCGTCAACCAAACCGAAACACCGCTGTCCTATCTTCGCACACAACAAAGCGCAGAACGCGCATTTCGGGGTGTCTTCATGAAAGTCCTTGTCGTAGACGACTACGCAACGATGCGCCGCATCATCCGCAACCAGTTGAACCAACTCGGCTACAACGACATCGATGAAGCGGGAACCGGCGAGGATGCGCTGACGAAGCTGCGCGAGGCGCACTACAACCTCGTCATCTCCGACTGGAACATGGAGCCGATGAGCGGCTACGACCTGCTGCGTAAAGTCCGCAGCGACCAGAAGCTGAAGGACACGACCTTCATTATGATCACCGCCGAAGCGAAGGCCGAAAACGCCATCGCCGCCAAAGAAGCGGGCGCGGACAACTACCTCCTGAAGCCGTTCAACGCCAGGGTCCTGGGCGACAAAATCGGCACGGCCCTCGCACGCAAGCCTCACTAACAGCGGTTCAACCGCCGCTAACGCGCCCGTGATCGACGGGCGCGCTTGTCAGATCGCGCCCGCCGCGCAATATGCGGCGCATGACCTTCGAACTTCCGCCCTGGACCCGCCGCGTCGCGCTCGTCGGAACGCTGCTGACGCTCGCGGGCTGCGCCATACCCGGCCCTGAAACCAGCGGCGAAGAAATGTCGGCTCGGCTGCCGCACAAGGCCCTTCAACTTCCCGCCTACCAACTCAGCTACATCGAAGCGGGCGATCCCGCCGGCCATCTCGTCGTCTTCGTCCACGGCACGCCGGGCGAGGCCGAAGCCTGGGCCGACTATCTGATGACCGTGTCGAAGGGCTACCACTACGTCGCGATCGACCGTCCGGGTTTCGGCCAAAGCGGCCCCGACGACGCCGTCACTTCGCTTGCCGAACAGGCCGCCGCCGTCGCAGCCTTGATCCGCGCAAAGGGATCGAAGCCCGCCGTCCTCGTCGGTCATTCGCTCGGCGGCCCGATCGTCGCGCAAGTGGCCGCCGATCACCCCGACCTCGCGGCGGCCCTCGTGATTGTGGCCGGCTCTCTCGACCCGGCGCAGGAAAACGTGCCGCTCATCCAGTACATCGGCGACACCTGGCCGGTCAGCGCGCTGCTGCCGCGCATGCTCCGCAACGCCAACCGCGAAATCATCGCACTTGAACCGCAGCTCGCCGCTCTCGCACCCCGGCTTGCCGCGATCAAAACGCCGGTCACCATCGTGCACGGCACGAAGGACGACCTCGTCCCGTTCCAAAACGTCGCCTTCATGAAGTCGCACCTAACCGGCACAGCCGCGATGGACGTCACGGTACTCGACGGCCAGAACCACTTCCTGCCGTGGAACTCGAAGGACAAGGTCGAGGCCGCCATCACCAAGGCGTTCGCCATGATGGCCGCGCCATGATGGGCGAGGCCGGAGAACTCCTCCTCGCACTCGGCTCGAATCCCTGGGCGATCGCGTTCGCCATCATCCTCGCCACCTTTGTGCTTGAAGACGCCGCAACCATCGCCGCCGCACTACTCGCCGCTGACGCCTTCATCAGCCCATGGGCGGCACTCGCCGCCCTCATTGCAGGCATCTTCGTCGGAGATCTCTTGCTCTATGGCCTCGGCGCCTACGCGCGCACGCACGATTGGGTCAAGCGGCTGATCGGCGAAAAGCGCATGGACAAAGGCCGCGCCTGGCTCAAACGAAGATACGTCCCCGCCCTAATCGGCGCCCGCTTCATGCCCGGCTTGCGCCTTCCTACCTACACGTCGAGCGGCTTGCTGGGACTCCCCCTCGCCCCCTTTGCGGCGGTCGCCGCAGGTGCGGGCCTAATCTGGACCTCAGCGGTGTTCTCCATCGTCTTCTTCTTCGGCGCGATGACGGTCGAACACCTCGGCATGTGGCGCTGGTCGCTCGCGGCCGCGTTACTCGTCTGTGTCCTGCTGGCACCTTATGTGGTTCGCCGTTTCGTCACCGACAGCGACACGACCGATGACTGACGCCGCCCGCCTCGAAATCCGCAATCCCCACGCCGGAATGCCGCCGCTCGACATGTCGGGCGAGCAGATCTCCTTCTTCGAGTTCTGGCCGCAGAAATACTTCTACACGCCGATGTGCGCTTACTGGCTGTGGCTCACGATCAGACACGGCTTCCGCTTCACGCTGCCAACGATCTCGAACCCGCTGTTCCCGATGGGTGGCTGGATCGGCGAATCGAAAGCCGCCGTCTTCGATCAATCGGGCGCCTACGCGAGACGCTTCATCGCCCCCTGGGCGATCTACACCCGCACCGAAACCTCGACCGCCGCCGACGCGCTCGCAGCGGCCAAGAGCGCCGGCCTGTCGTTCCCCTTCATCGCCAAGCCGGACATGGGCTGCCGCGGCGCGGGCGTTCGCCGCGTCCGCAATGACGACGAATTGCAGAGCTACCTTGACGCCTTCCCGCCTGGCGAGCGTATCGTTTTCCAGGCGCTCGTCGACCACGAAGCCGAGGCCGGCATCTTCTACATCAGGAAGCCCAGCGAACCGCGCGGCCGCATCTTCTCGATCACGCTGAAGTACTTCCCTTATGTCTTCGGCGACGGCAAATCGACATTGCGCGAGCTCATTGAACACGACCCGCGCGCTGGCCAGCTGCAACATATCTACTTGCCGCGCCACAAAGACCGCCTCGATTGGATCGTGCCGCAGGGCCAGCCGTTCCGCATCGCCTACGCCGGCAGCCACAGCCGCGGAACGATCTTCCGGAACGGCAACCACCTGATCACCGAGGCGATGACGGACGCGTTCGACCGCATCGCCAAGGACGTGAAGGAGTTCTACTTCGGCCGCTTCGACGTGCGCTTCGCTTCGATCGAAGACCTGCAACGCGGCGAGAACTTCAAGATCGTGGAGATCAACGGCGCCGGAGCCGAAGCCACCCACATCTGGGATCGCAAAACGACGCTGCACGAGGCCTACAGCGTCCTCATGCACCAATACAAAACGATGTGGGAGATCGGCGCCGAGAACGCGAAGCGCGGCTACAAGCCCGCGCGCCTCGCCGATCTCATCGCTGCCTATCGCCACGAAACGAAGCTCTGGGCGGAATACCCGCTGACCGAGTAGCCCCGCTCAGCCCTTCGCCGGGCGCCACAGTGGCCCAACCGCAAGCAAAAGAACCGCCACGTTGAACAACGCGTTCGACGCATTGCCGGAGGCGATCGACCCTGCGCTGTCCAAAACGAACCACGCAAGCACGCCGGTTACGACGGCACGTCGCACGCCCTCGGGCGCCGCGTCGTAGACCCAAGCGGATAGGCACCAGATCATCACGCCCCAGCCGAACAGAAACCCGCCCGTCAGCGCCGACAAGAACCGTGTGTCCGCAGACTCATACGTGGTCGCGCCGTCGACGGGCCAACTCAAGATATCCAGCGTCAGCCGCGCCGGCTCCGCCGTCTCCGCCATCGTTCCAAGGAAGAACACGGGGCCGAACGACCCGACCACGATGGCCGTCACCTTCAGCCAGAATTTGTGAAACGCGCGCGTCGCCATCATCACCTCTCTCGTATCGGCCCATGCTGCCTCAAGACCAACAGCAATACGATTACCTCTAAGGTACTGGCCAGCCTCGAACGCGCATGTAACACTGGAGCCGCGAAACGACGGAGTGTCACGGCGTGACGGTATTCTGGCGAAACTGGCTCAGCGTATGGGCGTGGAGCGTGATCGTATTCGGCCTCGTCATCGCGGGCGGCGCTTTCGAAGCAACCTTAGGACCGATACGCTTGATCTACGAAAGCCTCCAAGGTCCCGGCCCCTTCGCGTTCGACGCGCCCATGCGCTTTAGCCAAGGGGTCTTAGGAGCTGTTACCGTCGGTTGGGGCCTCACCGTGCTCATGATGCTGCGCCCCGTGATCGACCTCGGCGAAAAGGGGCGCCCCTTCTGGGTCGCGATCGCCGCCGGGATCACGGCTTGGTTCGTCATCGACAGCGCACTGTCCGTCGCCACGGGCTTTGGCCTCAACGTTATCCCGAACCTAACGCTGCTCGCCGGATTCTTGATCCCCATGTTTGCCACCGGAAAGCTGAAATCGGCCGGATAGCCTGGGCAACCTGTGCCGGCCGCCGCAATTTCAACCTCTCGCCATTGATCGGTCCTTTGGGCAAAATACACGCGTGATTTGACGCCCAGGACCCCATGGCCGCCGAAGTCGATCAATTCTCATACGCCTCGCCGAACGACCCCGCCTTCAAACGCCTCGTCATCCGCGTGATCGAGCGCCTGTCCGGTCAACCCGAACTGAAGCGGATGTACCAGGAGCGCCTGGATCGTCCCCGCCCCGGCGAAAGCTTCTGGGACGCCGCCATCCGCAAGCTTCAGCTGAACATTCTCTTGAACGAGGACCAGCTCGCTCAGATTCCGTCGAGCGGCCCTGCGATCATCGTGGCGAACCATCCGTTCGGCGTACTCGACGGCATCATGATCTGCTGGCTCGTTGCTCGCATCCGCCCCGACTTCAAGATATTGACGAACGCGCTCCTGAACCGCATCGACGAAATCAGAAACGCATTGCTGCCGATCGATTTCGAAGAATCGAAAGCAGCCCTCGACACGAACATCAAATCCCGCGCCGAGGCGAAAGCGCTGCTCGAAAAAGGCGGCGTGCTGATCATCTTCCCCGGCGGCACGGTTTCAACGACGCCGAGCGTGCTCTCGCGCAATGCCAAAGACCCCGAATGGAAGACGTTCACGGCGCGCATGATCGTGCAAGGTAAGGCGCCGGTCGTCCCCGTCTTCTTTGGTGGCCAGAACTCGCGCCTGTTCCAGATCGCAAGCCACGTCTCGATGACGCTGCGCCTGTCGCTTCTGTTCAAAGAGGTCCATGACCGCATCGGCAACGACATGGTCATCCAAATCGGCGAGCGCATCCCCTACGAGCAACTGAAAGCGATCCCCGACCGCAAACAGCTGATGGAATTCCTCCGCGAAAAAACCTACGCCCTAGCCGAAGGCGCCCCCACCCCATCCAAACGCAAACGCCGCCGCCGCCGCGTAGCCGCCGAGTAGGGTGAAACGCCAAGCTCGCCAAGCCGCTCATGCAAGCCAGTAGGCGTTGCCCAGCTGAACCGCTCAAAGAATTTTCTCCCGCGAAGTCGTGAAGAAAGGATGCGAACGGCGAAAGGAGTACGGCACGAAGCGCCATCAAGATGGGTAGCGCGCGAAAACCAACCGCTTCGCGCCTTTTCTTTGCGTCCTTCGCGGCTTCGCGTGAGCCAATCAAAACCGACACTGCACGAACGCAGCAAGCCGCACACGAGCAGCTTGGCGAGCTTGGCGCTTCAATCCGCCGTCTAAAGCTTCACCGCCGCCGCGGTGAGCTTGTCGAGCAGCCGTTCGAGCTGCGCCCGCTCCGCCGCGCTCAAGTCCGCCGTCACGCGTTGCTCGTAGTCGCGCGCCAGTGGCACGATCTCGTCGTAGACCGCGCGGCCCGCGTCGGTGAGGAACAGATGCCGCGCCCGACGATCGCCTTCGACCGCGCGCTGCTCGATGCGTTCGGTCTTCTTCAGCCGCGCGACGGCCCGGCTGACCTGCACCTTGTCCATCGCGGTGCGCTCGGTCACCTCGGCGGCGGTCAGGCCCGGAAACCGCCCCAGCACCGCCATCACGCGCCACTCCGGGATCGTGAGTTGGAACTGTTGCTCGTAGCTCTTCGCAATGCGCCCGGACACCGTGTTCGACAGCACCGACAACCGGTACGGCAAGAAATGCTCGAGAACGAGCAGCCCTTCGCCCGCGGGTTTGCGCTCAGGCCGCATCGGGTTGCTTCTCCGGTGCGGCCGCGGCAAATGCCGGGTGTTCGCGACACGTCTTGTCGATCCGAACCAGCGTCGGGAACGCATCGACCGGCACCTTGAACCGGTACGCATTCGCCATCTGCGGCACCAGGCAGATGTCGGCAAGCGTCGGCGTATCGCCGTGGCAATAGGCACCCGTCTGCTTCGACCCGCTCAACTGCTTCTCAAGCGCCGCGAACCCGACCGTGATCCAGTGCGCATACCACTTGGTCATGATCTCGTCGTCGGCATGCCCCATCGCTTTCAACTGCGCCCGCACGCGCATGTTGTTGACCGGATGAATATCGCACGCGATCTCGTACGCGATCTGGCGCACGCGCGCCTTCTCTGCCGGATAGCTCGGCAGCAGCGGTGGCGATGGATAAATCTCGTCCAGATACTCGACGATCGCAAGCGACTGCCCGATGACGTAGCCGCCATCTTCAAGCGTCGGGATCAACGCCTGCGGGTTGATGGCCTTGTACGCCGCGGAACTCTGCTCGCCTTTGAGCAAACTGATGATCACGTGCTCGTAAGCAATCCCCTTGAGGTTCAGCGCGATCCGCGCCCGATAAGCCGCCGACGAAAACGCATAGTCGTAGAGCTTCATTTCGGTCCCTCGTATTTCTTTACCTGATTGTCGATCGCACCGAAGACGGACGAGCCATCCGGCAGCTTCATCTCGATCCGAACCTTGTCGCCGAAGCGCATGAACGGCGTCTCCGGTTTGCCCTTCGCGATCGTCTCGAGCATCCGCACTTCCGCAAGACAAGCCGAACCCGATTTGCGATCCGCGTTCGACACCGTACCTGACCCGATGATCGACCCGGCTTCAAGTTCGCGTGTCTTCGCCACATGCGCAATCAGTTGCGGAAACGAAAACGTCATATCGACGCCGGCATTGGGCGACCCAAGCCGCGTGCCGTTCAAATCGATCAGCAGGGGCAAATGCACCTTACCCTCGCGCCAATGCTCGCCCAGTTCGTCAGGCGTCACGGCAACCGGCGAAAACGCCGTCGCGGGCTTCGACTGAAAAAAGCCGAACCCCTTCTCAAGTTCCTTGGGAATCAGATTCCGCAAGCTGACGTCGTTCACCAGCATCAGCAGGCGAATGTGCGGCTCCGCTTGTGCCGGCGACATGCCCATTTGCACGTCACCGGTAATCACCGCGACCTCACCTTCCATATCGATGCCCCAAGCCTCATCCGCCGCCAGAATGTCGTCTGTCGGTCCGATGAAACTGTCCGACCCGCCCTGATAGATCAGCGGATCGGTCCAAAACGACGCCGGCATCTCCGCCCCGCGCGCCTTGCGCACCAACTCCACATGCGTGACATAGGCCGACCCGTCCGCCCACTGGAACGCACGCGGCAGCGGCGCGGCACAATCCTGCGGCCGGAACGAAAACGAACCGATCGGCGAACCTTCATTGAGCTCGCGATAGACTTGAGCCAAACGCGGCGCCGATCGCTCCCACGTGTCGAGCGCCACCTGCAGCGATGGCGCAATCCCGTCCGCGGCAATCGCCCGCTTCAAATCGCGCGACACGACGATGAGCTTTCCGTCGCGCGGCCCCTTCAGCGACGCAAGCTTCATTTCGCCCCCCGCCAACTGTCGACGTAGCTTCGATCCTCCACCGCCTCCGCATCCGGCGCCGGGTCCAGCGCGTCGCGCGTATCGATCATCACCGCGACCTCGTCCGTTTCCTTACGCTCCGACTTCGCACCGGCAGCGAACGCCTTCGGATGCGGCCCGTGCGTGAAGCCCGCAGGATGAAACGTGACCATGCCGGGCTTGATATTGTCGCGGCTGAAGAAATTGCCGGCGTGATAGAAGATGACCTCGTCGTAGTCGTCGTTGTTGTGGAAGAATGGCACTTTCAACGCGCCGGGATCGCTTTCGATCGGCCGCGGCACAAACGTGCAGACGACAAACCGGTCGGCGAGGAACGTCGTATGCACAGACGGCGGCAGATGATAGCGATGGCTGACGATCGGCCGGATGTCGCGCCAATTCAGCTTCACCGGCACGACCGTTCCCTTCCAGCCTTGCGCGTCCAGCGGATTGAACGGATAGACGATCGTCGAAATCTGTCCGCGCCGCTTGACCGCGACTTTCCAGGTACTCTCGTCCTGCTGCATCAGGAAGCGATGATTGATCTTCGGCGTCTCCAACACCGCCGGATCGAACTGCGCATGCTCGCCCAGCATCCCGCGATCGGGCAGCCGGTAGGCGTTGTCGACGGCCTCAACCATCAAGAATGAGCAGTCTTCGCGGGGCTCGATACGCCACATCGTCCCACGCGGAATGACGATGTAGTCGCCGTCGCGAAACGTCATGTGGCCGAAGTCCGAGTAGAAATCGCCGGACCCCGCATGCACGAAAATCAGCTCGTCGCCGTCGCCGTTGCGGACGAGATCGTGCATGTTTTCCGTAAGCTGCCAAACGCGGATTCTAGTCCGCGCATTGCTGAGCAGCGCTTTAGCCGACCACGGCGTCGCGCTGAACCCCGAAAACTTGTTCGTGTCGTAGGCGCGTGGCCGCAAGGGGCCGGAGAAGGACGACCATGCCGTCGGCATGTGCTTGTGATACATGTGCGTGGCCGGTCCGAAGAAGCCCTCGCGACCGAGCTCGCGCTCATACGTGCCTTCCGGCAAGTCCGCATGTGCTTGCCGCGAAGCTTGGCCTTCGATACGCGGAAAGTTGATCCAATTTTTGCTCATGCCTGCAGCACCCCGCGGCGAATTTGGTCGAGTTCGATGGACTCGAACAGCGCCTGGAAGTTCCCTTCGCCAAATCCATCATTGCCTTTGCGCTGAATAATCTCGAAGAAGATCGGCCCGATCGCGTTCTGCGTGAAGATCTGCAGCAGCAACCCCTTGCCGTCGTGCGGCGCGCCGTCGATCAAAATCTGATTGCGCTTGAGCCTCGCGACGTCCTCGCCGTGACCGGGCAGCCGCTTGTCGATGCCCTCGAAATAGGTGTCGATCGTCGACTGGAAGGCGACGTGCGCCTTCCGCAAGCTTTCGACCGTCTCATAGATGTTGTTCGTCGACAGCGCGATGTGCTGAATGCCCTCGCCCTTGTACTCGTTCAGATACTCGGCGATCTGCGACTTGTCGTCGGCGCTCTCGTTGATCGGGATGCGGATCTTTCCGCACGGGCTCGTCATCGCCCGGCTCTTCAAACCGGTTAGCTTTCCTTCGATATCGAAGTACTTGATCTCTCGGAAATTGAAGAGCTTCTCGTAGAAGCCGGCCCACACGTTCATGTTGCCGCGATAAACGTTGTGCGTGACGTGATCGACTTCGATCAACCCGACACCGTCGTTGTTCAATCCCTTCGCCGCATCCGTCGGCACGAAGTCGATGTCATAGATCGAAACCTGGCCCGGCCCATATCGATCGACGAAATAGATCAAGCTGCCGCCGATGCCTTCGATCGCGGGAATGTTGAGCTCCATCGGCCCGACTTTGCCCGCTGCCGGCTTCGCGCCCAGCTCGAGCGCGCGCTTGTAGGCAAAGCCCGCATCCTTCACCCGGAACGCCATTGCGCAGGCCGACGGCCCGTGCGCCTTCGCGAACCGCGCACCGTGGCTTTCGCCCTCCGCGTTGACGATGAAGTTGACGTCGCGCTGCTTGTAGAGCGTGACGTTCTTCGAACGATGCTTGGCAACCGCGCGGAAACCCAGGCTCTCGAAATAGCGCCCCAGCGCGGCAGTATCGGGGGCGGTGTATTCGATGAATTCGAACCCGTCCGTTCCCATTGGATTATCGAACAAATCGGCCATTTTTCGCGTCCTCATCGGCGGTCTCAGCGTGCAACATAGTTTCACTTGCAACTATTATCAACCATTTCATCCCTCCCGTGCACAATTGAATGCGAACCCCACCACCCCCACATGCACGGGCCCCACGTCCGGCCCACTGGGGAGGGGCATTGAGATCGAGGAGTGATCCATGTCGAACGTCTTCACACAGCGCCCCGGCGGCCGTTTGCCCGGCGGCTTTCCGAACTTCCTGAGCGTACCGATCGTCATTCTGATCGTCGTAGTCCTGGCGATCTTCATGCTGTGGCCGTTCCGCACGATCGACCAAGGTGACGTCGGCGTGAAGCTGCGCTGGGGCCAGGCCGTCGATGTGCTCTACCCCGGCATCAACATCGTGATCCCCGGCATGGAGCGCGTGGTTCTTCTGCCGACGCGTACGCAGAAGTTCACCCCGCCGCCGCTCAACTCGTACTCCAAAGACACGCAGGTCGCGGACGTGAAGGTGTCCGTGAACTATCACGTCGATCCGACAAAGGCGATTGAGGTCTACTCGCGCTACGGCGCGGCGTTTGCCGAAACGATTATCAACCCGAACGTGAGCAAGCGCTTCAAAGAGGTCTTTGGCCGCTACGACTCGCGCGAGATCGTCAACAAGCGCAAAGAGCTCGGCGAAGAAGTCGAAACCGCCATCCGCCAGAGCATCCCGCCCTCGATCGTGATCGAAACCGTTCAGATCGAGAATATCGACTTCTCCGACACGTACGAAGCCGCCATCGAAGGTGCGGCCCAAGCCGAAGCGGCCGTGCGCAAGGCCAAGCAAGAGCTCGAGCAGAAGAAGGTCGATGCCGAGCGCGTCGTTGTCCAAGCGACGGCCGACGCGACCGCCCGCATCACCGCAGCCAAGGCCGAAGCCGACGCGATCCGCCTGCGCGGCGAAGCCGAAGCGGCAGCCCTGCAAGCCAAGGCCGCGGCACTCCGCGACAACCCTGGCTACGTGGCGCTGACGGCGGCCGAAAAGTGGGACGGCAAACTGCCCACCACGTTCGTGCCGGGTTCGTCGGTGCCGTTCGTCACCGTCCCGCGCGGCGGCAACCCGTAACAGCCTCTCCGAGCGGCCCGCCCTTCAAACGGCGGGCCGTTTCGCGTTTAGCCTTCCTCGTTCAGGCGCACCAAAATCGCCGCCGCACGCGCGAGAACCTTGAGCTCATCCGCGCTCAAACCCTCCACCTGCTTCGTCAGCACCTCAAGACGCCGCTCGCGCCCCGCCTCAAGCAGCGCTCGGCCTTTCGCCGTCGCCGCAATCTTGAGCGCACGGCGGTCGTTCGCATGCTCAGTCTTGGTCGCAAGACCGTCCGCCTCCAACTCCGCCACCAGCCGCGACATTGTTGGCGCGCGCACCTGCTCGGCAGCGGCAAGATCCTTCAGCGTCTGCGGCCCGCCGAAAACGAGCACCGAAAGCGCCGACGACTTCGGCGCCGACAGCCCCATCGCAAAGTCGTATCTGCGCAACCGCCGCAGCAACCGCAACGCCGCCGAGTGCACCCGCTCCGCGATCTGATGCGCCTCGCCCTTCTTCAACCGGCCCTCTTTACATAATTAGTTAGCTAAGCTAATTAACACGCCGCACAAAGGAGACGCAAGATGCCGCTCGGCAAAATCGCCCAGATCGCCCTTTCCACCCGCGACCTACCCAAGGCGGTGGCCTTCTACCGCGACGTCGTCGGCCTCAAACTCTTGTTCGAGGTCTCCGGCATGGCCTTCTTCGACGCCGGCGGCACCCGCCTGATGATCGGCGCCGCCCACTTCACCGGCGACCTGCAGAACAACACCTACATCTACTTCGACGCCGGCGACTGGTACGAAACCGAAGCCGCGCTCACCGCCCGCGGCCTCAAATTCGAACGCGACGCCGAGGTCGTGCAGCGCGAGGGAAGCAAGGAACACGCACTGCGCTTCTTCAAGGACCCCGACGGCAACGCACTCGCCATCATGGGCTGGCGCACGCCCAAATAGCCGTCACGACTTCGTCTTCAACAGCACCAGCTCTTCCGCCGCGGACGGATGCAGCGCCACCGTCGCGTCGAAGTCGCGCTTCGTCGCCTTCATCTTCACCGCGATCGCGACGCACTGGATCATCTCGGCCGCCGCCTCGCCCATGACGTGGCAGCCGAGCACCCGCTCGCTCACCGCATCGACGACGAGCTTCATGAAGATCAGCGTATCGCGCCCCGACATCGTCGCCCGCATCGGCCGGAACGCCGTCTTATAGATATCGACTTGTCCGACCTGCGCCCGCGCCTGCTCCTCGCTGAGCCCCACGACGCCGATCTCCGGCGTCCCGAACACCGCCGTCGGGATGTCGGCATGATCGACCGCCGTCGGCCGCCCGTTGAACACCGTGTCGGCAAACGCATGCCCTTCGCGGATCGCAACCGGCGTCAAGTTCACCCGGTCCGTCACGTCGCCGACCGCGTAGATATGCGGCTGCGACGAGCGCGAATAGGCGTCCACTTTCACCGCACGCCGTTCCGTCAGCTCCACGCCGCAGTGTTCGAGCCCAAGCGCCCCCGTATTCGGGCGCCGTCCAACCGCGAACATCACCTCGTCGACGACATGCTCCGTGCCGTCCTTGAGCCGCACCCGCTTGCGCCCTGCCTCAGCCCTAATCGAGGCCACGACCGACTTCAAATGCACGTCGATCCCGCGCTTCTGCAGCTCGTGCCGCATGCGCTCGCGAATCTCGTGATCAAACCCGCGCAGGATCTCCTCGCCGTGATGCACCAGCAGCGTGCGGCTCCCAAGCCCCTTGAAGATGCCGGCAAACTCAATCGCAATGTAACCGCCGCCGACCACCATCACCGACTTCGGCAGATGCGGTAAATGAAACGCCTCGTTCGACGTGATGGCAAGGTCGCCACCCTCGACGTCCTCCGGCACGAAGGCCCGCCCGCCCGTCGCGATCAGCACGTGTTTCGCCGTGATCGTCTTATCCGACTTCAGCAGGTGCACCGTATGCGGATCGCGCATCACCGCGCGGTCCTCGAACAGCGTCGCCCCCGCGCTCGCCAGGTTCTTCTTGTAGAGCCCTTCAAGCCGCGCAATCTCGCGGTCCTTGTTCGCGATCAGCGTGGCCCAGTCGAACGTCGCGTGCGGCACGTGCCAGCCGAAGCCTGCCGAGTCCGCAAAGTCCTCCGAGAACCGGCTCGCATAGACCATGAGCTTCTTCGGCACGCAGCCGCGGATGACGCAGGTCCCGCCGGTGCGGTACTCCTCGACGACCGCCGCCCGCGCGCCCGCGAGCGCCGCGATACGAGTCGCGCGGACCCCGCCGGAGCCCGCGCCGATCGTCACCAAGTCGTAGTCGTAGTTCGTCATGTCTCTCGCCACTCAGATGCCGGTTCCCCGGCTTCTAGCACGCCTAAGGGATGAGAGACACGAGGGGCTTTAGAGCCCCGCGCGCTTCATCACCGCTTCAAGCGCCGGATCGATCGCCGTCGCTTCCTTTTTCAGGAATTGCAGCAGCGCAATCTCGGTTTCGTCCACCGTGCCGTCGGCCAGGATGCGCCCGGCCACCCACTTCGCTTCGTCCGCATCGACCTGCTCGCAAGCCAAGCGGCGCTTCAGCGCCCGCTCTTCGAGCAGCGCCTCGTTCTTCGCCGCCGCCGCACCGAACGGATCGACCTCTTCCCACACCTGCGCGAACGGCACGTTCCCGCGCGCCAGCGATGTCGCGACACCCGTCAGCAACTGACCGACCGAGCCGCGCTCGTTGAGCCACTTCTCGCGATGCACCGCCTCGTCCCGCGTCGGGATCTTCGGCGCATCCATCGAATTCAGCAGATGGTTCGCGATCGCCCGCACGAAGAAATTCGTCCACGCCGGATCGTTGTGCCCGGCCTTGGTCGCGTCGTTCAGCGTGAACAGAAGGTCCGCTTCGCGGCGCGTGATCATCAGACAACCGTCGCCCGCCGGCGCATGCAGCGCCTTCGACAGAATGGCAACGTCGCCCGCACCGATCGCCGCCTGCGGCCGGTTCGCGCCGAACGCGGTCTCGCGCGACAGCATCACGCTCTGCCGCACCGCATCGAGCACCAGCATCACAAGCGCTTCCGGTACTTCGCGCGCCCAATGCACGACGTTGAGCACCAGTTCGAGCTCCGTCTTCGCCGCCACGTGCCCGTCGCGCGTGACGTTTTCGATCAGGTACTTCGCCTGCTCGTCCGTGACGTAGCCCTGCGGCGAGGTCTGCCACACGAAATAGTCGGTCAGCACTTCCACATAGAGCGCACCGAACGACGAATGCTTGACGGCGCAAGCCTGGTCCAGCTTGAACATCACGTCCGCATCGTGCTTCGTTACCGAACCCTTGGAATAGATCATGCGGCGAAGCTGCACGGCGTGCTCGGCGTCGATGCACCCTCTCGCGCGCAAGTTTTGGTCGAGTTCGTCGATCCGAAGTGGCTGCGTCATTGTTTTTGTCTCCTACGGAAAGCGCCTGCGGGCGGCTTTAGGGGACAGTGTGCCGGAGTCTCCGTTAAGGACACGCAAACCACGCACCGCCGGCCACAACGCCAAGCTGCCTCCGGCGAATGCAAAATCGAATCCGTTAGATCCGTTAGATTGGCGCATTTCCGCGCTTTCATCCGTTAGAAATCCGTTAGATAGGCGTTAGACATCCGTTTGCGGCGGGGGCACCCAAGCGACAGAAATCCTTCCTTCAGGCGCACTGATACCAACCGAAGCGCGAGAGGCGGAAGTTTCGAATGTGTGAATTCGCCAGAACATCGTTTCACCATGTGAAAAGTAATAGTTATAGTAGCACAAGCAAAGAGGCCGGCGCAACGGCGCTGCGGCAGAATGAAACGCCAAGCACGCCAAGCCGCTCTGCCCAGTCGGCCAGCCCGCCGCTGCGCCACTGCCCGATTTGTTTCCCGCAAAGACGCAAACGGTGTAGGCTCCACCCCATGCCCAAGCTCCACCCGCGAAACCGCGACTTCGCCTGGCGCCCGAGTGCCGCGCCGCTCGCGATCCTGACCCAAGCCCAAGCCGCGCAATACGACCGCGACGGCTTCTTCCTGTTCGAACGCGCGTTCAACGCGGACGAGGTCGCGGCCGTCATCGCCGCGATCGACCCGTTCGAAGCCGAAGGCGAGCGCTGGCTGAGAAACCAGCCCGACGGCAAATTCCTGATCGCCAAGGCCGATGCGATCACGTTCACGATCCACCTGGTCGCAAAGTCGCCCGCGCTAAACCGCTTCAGCCGCCACCCCGTGCTCGCCAAAATCGCGCGCGACACACTGGGCCCAAAGCCGCGCCTCTACTGGGATCAAGCCGTCTATAAAAAGCCGGGCAACCCGGAAGAATTCCCCTGGCACCAGGACAACGGCTACACCTACGTCGAGCCGCAGCAATACCTCACCTGCTGGATCGCGCTGACCGACGCGACGGTCGAGAACGGCTGCCCCTGGGTCGTGCCGGGCCTGCACCGCTTAGGCACGCTCGCCCACGAAGCAACCCCGCTCGGCTGGCAGTGCTTGTCGAACCCGCAAGGCGCCATCCCCGTCGAAGCCAAAGCCGGCGACATCGTCGTCTTCTCGTCGCTCACACCCCACCGCACCGGCCCGAACCGCACGAACACGACGCGCAAAGCCTACATCCTCCAATACGCCCCCGACGGCGCCCGGGCGTATCCGGATGGGGGAGACAAGTCGGTGGCGCAGGATGATGGGGCGCGGCAGTATTTGGTTTGACGCGTCCCCCAGTCCTGCCCCAGAGCAGCTGACTCGGGTCGCAGGTTCGATCCCTGCATCACCCACCAATAAATCAATGGGTTAGGCGGCCCGATCTTGAGCCCTTCGATTCTGGGACACGCTGGGTGACACAGTTGACTGAGCCGCCCTGTCGCAAAGCGTGAATGAGTAGACCAACGCTACGGGTGGGCAACGGCGACGATGTAAGGGTCAGCCGACACGTGGCCCGTGACCCAAAATTGCGGGCAGAATGGCTCGTTCGTACTCTTTGGTAACGTCCTCCAGTCTGTCGAGAAGTTCCTTATGCTCGCGCAACAGACGCTGTGCGGTATCTCCAATGACGCCGATGTGGGGGCCCGGCCCAAGGCTCGCCAGGGCGCGCTGATTGCGCGTCAGTTCTTCCGTAATTGTCCGCGAACGTCTGAGGAATTCGTCTGGGGTCATGACGTTGACTAGTCGTCGCTAACAATGACGGTTTGTGGCGGTGCTAGCTTCTTGGGAGGCGGCGGAGGTTCGTCTTCCTGATCTTGTTCCGTTGCCAACGAACCCTGAGCGGCAATAGCAGCCCTGCTGGGAGAACCGAACAGCGCAGCCTCCATTGCGGCCACATCGCGCTTCAGTCCGGGGTTGTTTTTGATCATATCCCGTTGAGAATCTGAGAGTTGTTCGAGGTACTGCCTCGCCTCGCCATTCGTCGTCACCTTCACGGCAACAAAAGCATCTGTTACAAGCACGTAGTTGGGCACGTCCTTGTGGGCCAGCACCATATTCGCAATCGCTCGCGAATTGATCTCATTTGTCTCCGCCTGAACCTTGTCGATCATAGCCAACTCGATGGCCCTCCCCGTCTTCTTGTAGATTGTTTTCGCCTCCGCACTAGTGACGGCTTCGGTGGATTTGGCGAAGAAGCGCCTCATGAGCGAGCCATACTCAGTGATGCCACCTGGCACTGGATGTAACCCGTTTACATGGAAAGCGCCGATCATCGCCTCCAAGAGGTTGATGCCGAACCTAGCTTCATCGGGGGTATAGAAACTCACCTCCGAAACTCGGTGAAATCTCAGCTTAGCGAATGCTTTGCTCTGGCTTAGTATGAAAAGGACTTCTGCGTTCTCCGCCTCAACGCGAGCCTCAAGTGCGCTCAATCGCGCCGCAAACTCCACTGAGTTTGCTTCAAGACCGACCTGGGCGGACGCGTAGCCATAGTAGTCACCTGCTAGCCCAAGAGGGCGGCCAAACCTTGTACCCAACAACCCGCTGGTAGCTCTTGGGTCAGGGAATGCGTTCTCTCGTGCAAGACGGTCTAGTATCAGCTCAAGCTTCGCAATGCGCTCGTGAAGCGAACCTATTAGGGCTTGTTGGTCGGCGTCTTTTGTTTCGGCCATGCGGCTTGCCTCGGCGATCTGGACGAAGTGCTATAGCGCACGCGACGCGCATAACCAAATTCCCGTGCAACGCGAATTTGAATCTCCAATGACACAGGGACAGCATACCTATTCCCCGCCCCGACAGCGACGGCCATCCGGTCGGGCCGCACCGACGCAGACTTCCACGCGACACCCGAAATCAAAATCCCCGGAGCCGCCTGCACGGCCCCGGGGATCAAACCTGCTCGCAATGGCTCTGGCGCCGCTACAGCGCCCAGTTCAACCCAACCGTCAGCCGGTCCGTCGTGAACTCGTGCGGGCCGTCCGGCGTCGCGGGGAAGCCGCTGCCGTTCGAGCCGTAGTCGCTATAGCGGTACTCGATCGCCAACGACATCCGCTCCGCGATCGGCACCTCGACGCCCGCGCCCAGCGTCCAACCCCACGCGTCGTGGTCGGTCACGAAGAACGGCAACAACACCTGCGAATACTTCGTCTCGAACTGCGCATAGGCGACGCCGCCTGTGACGTAGGGCGTGAACCCGTCCATCGCATAGCCCAGCCGCGCACGCAGCGAGCCTTCGAACTCGGCCCGCGTCTTGAACACGACCGGTCCGCCGGTGAAGAAGATCGATGCATGCACGAAGTCGTAGGCCACGTCGCCGGCGACGCCGAAGAGCCATCCGTCCGACTTCCAATCGTGCCCGACTTGAAGCCCAACAAGCCCGCCGTCGCCGTCATAGTCTTGCGGCGTCGTGGTCTCGCGCGCCGTGACGTCCAGCGCCTCATACCCGCCGAAGACGCCGGCATACGTGCCGGCATGTGCCGCCGCCACGCTCGCAAAAGAAACCGCAACAACAGCGGCATTGATCGACAAACGCATGAGCCCCTCCAAGCAGCGAATCACTGCAGGTCGCAAGACTCGCCAATTGCCAACTCATGCGAAAGCGCGCCGCGTGGGCGAGCGCAACAGTGTGGCCGCGTTGCGACACGGCCAGCAGCGGAAACCGCAGAACCCCGCGCCTCAGCGCACGCGCGTGTAATTGAACGTCAGCTTCTGCCCCTTGCCGTCAAGCGTCCCCACCGTCGCCTCCAGCGTGTCGGGGCCTGTGCGCCGGTACTCAATCCGCTGCGGCCAGTCGTGCGCAGGGCTCGTGAACACCAGCGTCTTCGCATCGTGCGCGGTGAGCCGGAACGGTGTCGGCTGTTCCCCGCCGGGCTGCGCGATGAAGAGGATGCCTTCTTTGCGGTTCTCGATGCGCATGAACTCGAACGCGTTCGAAAGTCCGTTTACCGTGCGGCTCACGCCCACGATCACGTTGCCTTTGTTGTTCGTCCAAACCTCGTCGACGACCGTGCTGCCCCGCACCTCGCGCCACGTGCCTTCGAGCATCGCCATCGCGCCCCAGGCATCGACGCTCTCGGCACGCACCTCGGCGCGGCCTGCAAACAAAAGCGCCGCAACCGCCACCGCCAGCCAAACCCGTACCATCGCTGTGAAACCTCCCAAGAACCGAAGAAACCGTAATGGCGCGGCGCCCAGGCCGCAACCGGCGGCCCATCGGATTTGTCCGCCGCCCCATTGCCGAATGCGCCAAACGGGTGTCCATTACGCGAAACGCTATTGCATCGGAGCCTGACGCCATGAACGCCCACGCAACCATCGACATCAAAGCCGCGCGCGAAGAGGCTTACGCCCTGCCGCTGGAGAAGGTGAACCCCGCCCAGCCCGCGCTGTTCCAGGCCGACGCGATGTGGCCCTATTTCGAACGCCTGCGCAAAGAAGACCCCGTCCACTACACGGCGGAAAGCGAGTTCGGCGCCTATTGGTCGATCACGAAGTTCAACGACATCGTGGCGATCGACTCGAACCACCAGACGTTCTCGTCCGACTACACGCGCGGCGGCATCACGATCGCGGGCGGCACGACGAACTTCGAACCGCTGCCGATGTTCATCGCCATGGACCCGCCGCGCCACGACGTGCAGCGCAAGGCGGTGACGCCCGCCGTCGCGCCGGCGCAGCTCGCCGCCATGGCACCGCAAATCCGCGAACGCGCGGCCGGCATCTTGGATTCGCTTCCCATCGGCAAAGAGTTCGACTGGGTCGACCTCGTCTCGAAGGAACTGACCGCGATGACGCTGGCGACGCTGTTCGGCGCGCCGCAGAAGGACCGCCGCCAGATCACGCACTGGTCCGACGTCGTGACGGCGGTGCCGATGAAAGGCGGCCTCATCGAAACGTTCGAGGAGAAGCTCAAAGTTTTCGACGAGTACAACGCCTACTTCGTCGGCCTGTGGAACGAGAAGGTCAACGCGCCGCCGCAAGCGGACATGATCTCGATGCTGGCCCACCACCCGGAAACGAGGCATATGGCCCCGCGCGAGTATTTCGGAAACGTGGTGCTGCTCACCGTCGGCGGCAACGACACGACGCGCAACACGATTTCGGGCTCCGTGCTCGCGCTGAACCGCAACCCCGCCGAATACGCGAAGCTGCGCGCGAACCCGGGCCTCATCCCGAACATGGTCTCGGAGACGATCCGCTGGCAAACGCCGCTCGCCCACATGCGCCGCACGGCGGTCAAGGACTACGAGTTCGAGGGGAAGCAGATCAAAGAAGGCGACAAGGTCGTCATGTGGTACGTCTCCGGCAACCGCGACGACGAAGTGATCGACCGCCCCAACGACTACATCATCGACCGCGACCGCGCCCGCCACCACGTCTCCTTCGGCTTCGGCATCCACCGCTGCGTCGGCAACCGCGTGGCGGAGCTGCAGCTCACGATCATCTGGGAAGAAATCCTAAAACGCTTCCCCGAAATCGTCGTCACCGCCGAACCGAAGCGCACCTACTCCACGTTCGTGAAGGGCTACGAAACGCTGCCGGTTGTGATCCCGAAGCGGAACTAACGACGTCCTGCCGGCTGACGAAGGAACGAATGCCGACCGACACCGCACGCACCGCCGCCGCACTCGACGCCGTACGCATCGCCGTCGCGGCACTGATCTGGATTCACGGCGCGGCCCGCCTGTGGTCCGGCGGCGTGGAACCGTTCGGCGGTTGGCTCGACAGCCAAGGCTTCCCATTCGGCGTGCAACAAGCGTGGGCGGTCACGATCTACGAACTGATCGCGCCGCTCTTCATCATCGCGCGCAGGTTCGTGACGCTCGCCTGCCTCGGCCACATCTTCATTCTTTCGGCCGGCCTCGTGCTCGTGCACGCACCGGCCGGCTGGTTCGTCGTCGGCCTCGGTCGCAACGGCGTCGAGTACAGCGTACTGCTCATCACCTGCCTCATCGCCGTCGCCTGGGCGCACTGGCAGTGGCAGATGCCGGGCAAGGCCTGACGTCCGCACGAAATCCGCGCCTCTCTTGACCGAGATCAACGACCGGCTGACACCACGGCCGGCATCATAGGCTGTTCTCACTCTCATGGAGACGGCCCCATGCGGACTCTCTCGGACATCGTCCTCAATCAGCGCCCGCTCACCATGGCGCCCGCCGCGTGCGTCAGGGATGCCTGCAAGCGGATGCAAGAGCATCGCGCGGGCTCGGTCCTCGTCACGGACGAGCGCGGCCAACTCGTCGGCATCTTCACCGGCCGCGACGCGGTCAACCGCGTGCTTGCGGCCGGGCGGAACCCCGACACGACGGCGCTCGCCGATGTCATGACGCCAAAGCCCGCCACGATGACACCGGAAAAGAGCGCGATCGAAGCGCTACGCCTCATGTGGGACGGCGGCTTCCGTCACATTCCGGTTGTCGATTGCGGCAAGCTTGTGGGCGTCGTCTCGCGCGGCGACTTCAAAGGCACCGAACGCGACCGCCTGGACGAAGAACGCGACCTCTGGGAACACATGCGCTAGCCGCCGGCCCGCGCCGTTCTCATCGCGGCAAAGCCACCCGAAGCCGAAGGCGAAGGGTGGTGGGTGATGTAGGGATCGAACCTACGACCCGCTGATTAAGAGTCAGCTGCTCTACCAACTGAGCTAATCACCCGACCGGTCTGGAATCCTCGCGAGCGCCGACGGCAACCGCGAAGAGGGCGTGCGTATAGCAAGGCCTACCCAGCCTGTCCACAAAGCGCTGAAATCGGCGACGCGGCACGGCGCCGCTGGCAAAACGTTACGCCAACACACGCGTAATCGCGACCCCGCCGTCCACAACCAGCGTCTGGCCGACGACATAATCGCCCGCCCGCGACGCCAGATAGATCGCCGCCCCCGCCATATCTTCGTCCCGCCCGATACGGCCCGCAGGCACGGACCTGCCCACCCGCTCGCTTTCGTCCCGGGCCAAGATGTTCATTTCGGAGGCGAACGCACCGGGCGCCAGCGACGACACCACGATGTTGTCCTCGATCAGCTTCAACGCCAACCGCTTCGTCAGGTGGATAAGCGCCGCCTTGCTCGCGCCGTAAGAATAAGTCTCCTGCGGCGTCACCGAGATGCCGTCGATCGAGGTGATGTTGATGACCTTGGCCGGCCTGTCTGCGCTGGCCGCCGCCTTAAGCAACCCATGCAGCGCTTGCGTCAGGAAGAACGGCGACTTCACGTTCAGGTCCATCACCTTGTCCCAGCCTTTCTCCGGAAACTTGTCGAACGGCTCGAGCCAGGCCGCGCCTGCGTTATTGACCAGGATGTCGAGCTTCTTCTCGCGCGAGCCCAAGGTCGCAGCGAGCGAGCGCGCCCCGCCCACCTCCGAAATGTCGAGCGCGATCGGAATGCACGTGCCGCCGCCCTTCGAAAGCTCCGCCGCCGTCGCCTCGCAGGCTTGTGCCTTGCGCGCGGAGATGTAGACCTTGGCGCCTTGGGCAACGAACCCGGCCGCGATCATTTTGCCGATGCCGCGCGAACCGCCGGTGACGAGCGCCGTGCGGCCTGCAAGCGAGAATAGGTCTTTCATGGCATTCATCCTTTGTTGCGACACGGCGCCACGTTTGCCGATGCGCCTCAAGTTTGTCCAGCCGCCGCCACAATTCACCTCCTAGATTGCCGCTGACGCGACCTAGTGGAGGTTTCGATGCGCCGGACGTCAGTCACAATTCTCCTTTGCGCCACCGCGCTCACCGCCTGCGGCCAAGAAGAGCAGCAGGCGACCGCCGAGGGCCGTGTCGCAGACACCCCCGTCGTCATGGACGCCATGGCGCCGGCCGCCGCGCCAATGGGCGGCGCTTACATGGCGGAGCCCGAGTTAAAGCGCGGCGCACAACAAGCCCAGTCCGGCGAGTCCTACGTCTACGATCACAACATGACCGTTTCGATGGCGAGCGACTTTATCCGCCTGCGTTTCGAACGCGCGCGCGACAAGTGCCAGAACGACGCCGTGCTCAAATGCAAAATCATGTCCGCGTCGTTCCAGCTCTTGGGCGCCCCCGACGCGCCGCTGCCCGTCGCGCACCTGACGGTCGCCCTACCGCACGACAGCGTCGGCCCATTCGAACAAGCGCTCACCGAACCGCTCCCGAACGAAAACAAGGACGACGTCCTCGTCAAAGCCCGCACCACGACCGCGCAAAACGTGACGAGCCAGGTGAAAGACCTCGACGCCCGTCTGGCGCAGTTGAAGAACTACCGCGACCGCATGATGGAACTGTCGAAACGCGGCGGAAAGACCGAAGACCTGATCAAGGTCGAAAGCGAAATCTCGCAAACCCAAGCCTCGATCGAACAGATCGAAGCTCAGCAGCGCGACCTCGCTGAGCGCATCGCAAAGGAAAACCTGTCGATCTCCTTCGAAGCGCAGTCGACGGTCTCCGACGCCATGCAACCGGTGCGCGACGTCTGGCAAAACTCGTTGCGCGTGATGGCCGCAAGCGGCGCCGCCGTCCTTGCCCTGATCGTCGGCATCATCCCGTGGATCCCGGTGTTCCTGGCCGGCTTCTTTGCCGTCCGCTGGCTCTGGCGCCGCGCGACCCGGGCCTAGATCAACGCCGCCGCAGAGCGCGGAATATCCACCGCGCGATGCACCTGCACGCTGAGCAGCAACCCAAACCCGAACAACACCGTGAGCAATGCCGTCCCGCCATAGCTCACCAGCGGCAACGGAATCCCGACGACCGGAATGAGCCCCATCGACATCGACGTGTTGATGAGGATGTAGAGCAGGAAGTTCAAACACACACCCATGGCGACGAGCCTTCCGAACTGACTTCGGGTGTCGAGCGCGACCTGAACCCCTTGATAGAGGATCGCCGTAAAGAGCCCCATCAAGATCAAGAGCCCGAACAACCCGAACTCCTCCCCCAGCACGGTGAATATGAAGTCCGTCTGCTTCTCCGGCAGGAAGTTGAGCCGGCTCTGCGTCCCCTCGCCAAAACCCTTGCCGAAGAGGCCGCCCGACCCCAGTGCGATCTTCGACTGCGTGATGTTGTACCCCGCGCCCAACGGGTCGCTGTCGGGGTCGAGAAACGTGTACACGCGCTGCTTCTGATAGTCCTTAAGAACGAACTCCCAGCCCACCGGCACCGCGGCTACGATCAACGCCACAACGGGCAGGATTATCTTCCAACTCAGCCCGGCGAGGAAGATGAGCCCGCACCCGCCAACGATCAAGATCAACGCCGTGCCGAGGTTCGGTTGAATAAGCACGAGCCCGGCAGGCAACGCGATCAGAAGCACCGCCATGAAAAGACGTGTCGGCCGCGACACGTCGTCGACGAGCACGCCGTGCAAGAACCGCGCTAGCGCCAAGATCAGCGCAATCTTCATCAACTCCGACGGCTGCAGCTGCAACGGCCCGACGTCGATCCACCGTTCGGCCCCCTTGCCCATTCGCCCCACGAACTCCACCGCCACAAGCAACAGCAGCGAAATTCCGTAAATCGGATAGGCAAGCTGAAACCACCACCGCACGTCGACGACCGCGATCCCAATCATGATCATGACACCAACCGCAAACCGCAGCATTTGCCGGTCCGCCCACGGTTCGAGGCTCATGCCCGCAACCGAATAGAGCAAGCCGAACCCGATGCAGCACACAGCCGTGATCAACCCGACCAGCGTCCAGTTCAACGAACGCAGCTTTCCCAGAAGCCGCGTCTCGCGTCCGGTCGGCCCGTAACTGTCGTTGAGCGGCATGGTCGCTTAAGCCTTCGTGACTAGGCCTTGTGCCGTGCGCGCCGGCGGGACGAAATACTTCTTACGCGCAGGGTCGCGCTGCGCCACCACCGTCATCACCTCTTTGGCGATCGGCGCGGCCGCCTTCGACCCGCCGCCGCCGTGCTCGACGATCACCGAGATCGCATAGCGCGGCTCTTTCACCGGCGCAAATGCTACGAAGAGCCCGTGATCGCGGAACTTCCACGGAATCGAGTCCGAGTTCCGCCCCCGCAGGGCCGCGGTTAGTTTGCGCACCTGCGCCGTACCCGTCTTGCCCGCCATGTCGAAACCTTCGACGTCGATACGCGAACGCGCGCCGGTACCGCCCTGGTTCGTCACCGCATCCATACCGCCATGCACAATGGCCACATGCGCTGGGTCGAGCCCCATATCTTCCGGTACCGCGAGCTCGCGATCCACCCCGCCGAACGACCGGATCACATGCGGGATCACCGCCTTACCGCCATTCGCCAATCTCGCGGTCATCACGCAAAGCTGCAACGGCGTCGTCAGTACCGCACCCTGACCGATCCCCACGTTGAACGTATCGCCGTCACGCCAACTGTCGTTCCGCGCGCGCCGCTTCCAGTCCGGGTCGGGCATCAACCCCGACTTCTCGCCCGGAATCTCAAGCCCGTAGGTTTGTCCGATTCCAAATTTGCGCGACATCGCCGCGATCGCTTCGATTCCCGTACGCCGCGCACATTCGTAGAAGTAGCTGTCGCAAGACTGTTTGATCGCGATGTGCATATCGACCGAGCCATGCCCGCCGCGCTTCCAGCAATGGAACACGTGGTTGCCGAGCGCGCGCGCGCCCGAACAGTGCACACGATCGCGCGGCGTCATCGCTCCCGACGCCAGCGCCGCCAGCGCCACAATCGGCTTGTAGGTAGACCCCGGCGGATAGATGCCTGTTATGGCTTTGTTGAGCAGCGGCTTAAGCTCGTCCTGGTTCAGCTGCTTCCAAATCGCGGGCGAAATCGTCCCCGTGAACGCGTTCGGATCGAAGCCCGGCGCCGAGACGATGGAAATGATCTCGCCGTTCGTGACATCCATCACGACAACCGATCCGCTCTGCCCCGCAAGCTTCTCTTGCGCGACCTTCTGCACTTCCATGTCGAGCGAGAGCACGACGTCTTGCCCGGTAGTTCCCTCGCGCCGTCCGAGTTCGCGGATCACGCGCCCATGCGCATTGACCTCGACCTGCTGCGCCCCAGGCTTCCCGCGCAAGGCATCGTCGGCGGCCTTTTCAACCCCGGAGCGCCCGATCCGGAAACCCGGCAACGACAGGAGCTCCGGCTCCTTCTCGATGTCCTTGTCGGTAACGCCCGCGACGTAACCCAGCACATGGCTCAACCAAGGCCCAAAGGGATAGGAACGAAGTTCGCCCATGTCCGTTTTGACCCCGGGCAGGTCGGGCGCGTTGATGTTGACCTTAACGAAGTCTTCCCAGTTGAGACCCTCGGTGACGAGAACCGGATTGAACGCCTTGCTGCGCAGCGCATCGCGCAAGATGCGCTCGAGCCGGTTGGGCGACAGTGGAATCAGCTGAGACAGCTTCTCGAGCACCGCCCGCACGTCTTTCGCCTGCTCCGGCACCAACAGCACGCGAAAATTCTGGGTGGTATTCGCAAGCTCCACACCGGTGCGGTCGTACACACGGCCACGCCTAGGCGCGATCAGCTGCAAGTTCACCCGATTGTCTTCGGCGAGCGTCGCGAACTGCTCGCGCTGCAACACCGACAGTTGGAACATCCGCCCCGTGAGCAGCGCAAAAAGCCCCGCCGTTCCCGCAGACAGGATCGCGGTTCGGCGCGAGAAGGCCCGGTAACGCACACTTTCGCGGCCGTCCATCATGGCTGCCTCACAATCCCTCGCGCGCGGTGGTCAAGAACCCGCGCACGAAGAAAAACGCCTTGGCGGCGAGCGGAAACACAGCGATCGACACCAATGCCTGCATCAAGATCGGCGCGACCGGCAGCCAACGCGAAAAGTAGGTCGATCCCACGATCCAAGTCACGAACGCCGTCACCAAGGCGACAATGATGAAGCCGAGCCAAACGCCAGGCACCGTCCGTCCAAAGAAGAACACCCGCTGCGACAGCGCAAACCCGTAAGCGAGCAAGTATACCAACGCCCAGAACCCGATCGGGCCGCCTGTCGCAATATCCTGCGTCAGCCCCAACGCAAACACGGCCCAGGCCGGCAGAAACTGCGGCCCGAAAATCGCCCAAAAGAAAACCGAGGCCAGCACGATATCCGGCGCCGGCGCATATCCCTGAAACAGATTCAAAGGTGCCAACGCCAACAGCAGCGCGGCAAGCGTCACCAACAATGGCAGTGACTGCCATATCTGGCGCGCCCCCCACGCAATCCCGATCTGCAGATACTCGAGCATCGCGCTAACCCGGCATCAACGCCGCGACCGGCGTCGTCTTCGGCCGCCTCGGCGCAGTCGCCGCCGGTTGCCCCGGCGTGGCCGTCGTGGGTTGCGCTGCGCCTTCCTTCGGCGGCTGCGCACCGGGCAACGGCTCCGGCGCTGCATCGTCGACGTCGAGAGAGGGCGTAAATTTCAAGATGCGCACGAAGTCGGCCCGCGACTCGCCGGTGAAGAGTTTCACGCGCGGCGACTTGCCTTCCGCAACCGTTCCAACTGCGATGCCTGGCGGAAACATCTTGCCGTCCGCCGTCGTCACGATCCGCGCCCCAGCTGTGATGCGCGATCCGGGCGGCAGGTACTCAAGCATCGGCTGCCCCGAGTTGTCGCCCACCATGATCGCCTTCAAATTCGACCCTTCGATCAGAACGGGAATGCGACTGTTCAAGTCGGTAAGCAGCAGCACGCGCGCCGACCGGTTGCCCGTCGTCACCACGCGCCCCAAAAGTCCATGCTCATCCACAACGGCCTGCCCTTTGGTCAGCCCTTGTTCGCGCCCGGCATTCACGAGCACGGTCCGCGCGAACGGCCCTGTCGCATCCGCAATCACCCGCGCCGCGACGAACGTCACTTGATCGTCAGGGCGAATTTTTAAGAGCTCCTCATAGCGCTTCGTCTTGCGCTGCAGCTCGGCCAACTCGGTGAGATTCGAGCGAAGCCGTGCGTTCTCCTCGCGCAGCTTTTGGTTCTCCTCGTAAACCGAGAAGATCGAGGTCACGCCGTCGCCCAAGCGCTTGACCTCGGCTGCCGGTGCAGCGACCACTTCCAGAACCGGCGCGCCAGCATCCGTGATGGTCTCGCGCACGCCGTCGAATATCCCGTCTTGCGCCCGCGTGACGACAAGCACCGCGAACGCAACCGCGGTTAAAAACGCAAGCGACAGATTCTGAGTGATGAACCCGAACGGGCCCGACTCAAACCCTCTTCGGCGCTTGCGATCCCACGCCATACGCTGAATGTACCCTTCGCTTCGCACCGGGCTGCGGATCCCACGAATCCGCGCCGCCCATCACCATACGGTCAGTAGTAGACCGACGAAAGCACCTGCTTGTGCGTGTTGATGTGCTCAAGCACCTTTCCGGTCCCCAAAGCCACGCAAGACAGCGGCTCGTCTGCAATCGAGACGGGAAGCCCCGTTTCGTCCCGCAACACTTGGTCGAGATTGGTGAGCAGCGACCCGCCGCCGGTAAGCACGATCCCCTTGTCGACGATGTCGGCCGCAAGCTCCGGCGGCGTCGCCTCGAGCGCGACCTTTACCGCCTCGATAATCTGGCTCACCGGCTCCTGGAGCGCGTCGGCGATCTGGGCTTGGCTGAGCGTGATTTCCTTCGGCACGCCGTTCAGCAGGTCGCGGCCCTTGATCGTGATCCGCGTCTCCAGCGCCTTGTCGGGCGCGCGTGCGCAACCGACTTCCTTCTTGATCCGCTCCGCCGACGCCTCGCCGACGAGCAGGTTGTGATGCCGGCGGATGTACGAGATGATCGCCTCATCCATCTTGTCGCCGCCTACGCGCACCGACCGCGCATAGACGATGCCGCCAAGCGAGAGCACCGCGACTTCCGTCGTGCCGCCGCCGATGTCGACAACCATCGAGCCCGTCGCTTCGGTCACCGGCAGGTCCGCGCCGATCGCCGCCGCCATCGGCTCTTCGATCAGATAGACACGCCGCGCACCGGCCGAGAGCGCCGATTCCTGAATCGCGCGCCGCTCCACAGCCGTCGCACCCGAGGGCACGCAGATGATGATCATCGGGTTCGCGAACGAGCGGCGATTGTGCACCTTGCGGATGAAGTGCTTGATCATTTCTTCGGCTACTTCGAAGTCGGCGATGACGCCGTCGCGCATCGGGCGGATCGCTTCGATGTTGCCGGGCGTGCGGCCCAACATCATCTTCGCCGCATTGCCGACCTCGAGCACCTGCTTCTTGCCGCCCTTGTTCATGATCGCGACGACCGAAGGCTCGTTCAGAACGATGCCCCGCCCCTTCACGTAGACGAGGGTGTTCGCTGTCCCAAGGTCGATCGCCATGTCGGACGACAGCATTCCAAGCAAACTCGAAAACATCGACTTCTTCTCCGCCCTGTTTGACGGGCACCCGCACCGGATGCCCGCTACTGGTTGTTATGCTCTAGACACCTCGCAAAGCGAGCATCGGCTCGGGCGCCGATTTCGTCCGCTTCACAAGAAGCTTATTCAATGCGTGCACGTAAGCCTTCGCCGCCGCGACCAGCGTATCGGTGTCGGCGCCGCGTCCGGTGACGCTTCGGCCTTCTTCGCCAAGTCGCACGGTGACGCCGGCCTGCGCGTCCGTACCCTCGGTGACGGCGTGCACTTCGAAGATCATCAGCCGCGCCTCGTGCGGGAACAACATCTTGATCGCGTTGAAGATCGCGTCCACCGGACCGTCGCCGCGCGCCACGCCAAGCTTGGTCTCGCCGTCGACCGACAATTCAAGCTCCGCGCTCTGCGGCCCAAATGTGCCTGCGACCACGCGCATGTTCACGAATTGAATACGGTCCTGCCCGCGTGCGATCTCGTCGTCCACAAGCGCCGCGATATCCTCGTCGAACACGTGCTTCTTCTTGTCGGCAAGATCCTTGAACTTCCGGAACGCATCTTCCAGCGCATTGGCGCCGAGCTCGTAGCCCATCGCCTCGAGCTTGTCCTTGAACGCGTGCCGGCCCGAGAGCTTACCCAGCACCAGCGACGTCTTCGAAACACCCACCGACTCCGGCGTCATGATCTCGTAGGTCTGCGTGTGCTTCAGCATCCCATCCTGGTGAATGCCCGACTCGTGCGCGAAGGCGTTCTTGCCGACAATCGCCTTGTTGAACTGGATCGGGAAGCCTGTAACGTTCGACACCATCTTCGACGCGCGCGAGATCGACACGCTGTCGATGCCGGCCGAAAACGGCAGAATGTCGGCACGTACTTTGAGCGCCATGACGATCTCTTCGAGCGCGGCGTTGCCCGCCCGCTCGCCGATGCCGTTGACCGTGCATTCGACCTGCCGCGCGCCAGCCGCCACTCCGGCGAGCGAGTTCGCAACCGCCAACCCCAAATCGTTGTGGCAATGCGTGGAGAAATTGACCTTCTCCGCCCCCGGCACCTTCTCGATCAGTGCCCGGAAAAGCGCGCCGTACTCCGACGGGATGGCATAGCCGACCGTGTCGGGGATGTTGATCGTGGTCGCGCCCGCCTTGATCGCGGCTTCGACGCACCGGCACAAGAACTCGAACTCCGTCCGCGTCGCGTCTTCCGCCGACCACTCCACGTCGTCGACATGGTTGCGCGCCCGCGTGACGCTGCCGATGACGGCCTCGAGCACCTGATGCGGCTCCATCTGGAGCTTGTGCTTCATGTGCACAGGGCTCGTCGAAATGAAAGTATGGATGCGCGCCCGCTTCGCAGGTTTCAGCGCTTCAGCCGCGCGGTCGATGTCCTTCACGCCGGCGCGCGCAAGCCCGCAGATCACGGCTTTCTTCGCGCGCTTGGCGATTTCGTTCACGGCCTCGAAGTCGCCGTTCGACGAAATCGGAAAACCCGCTTCGATGACGTCCACGCCGAGATCTTCGAGCATGTCGGCGATTTTCAGTTTTTCGTCGAGATTCATCGCCGCGCCCGGCGATTGTTCGCCGTCACGCAACGTTGTGTCGAATATCAAGACGCGGTTCGAACTTGGCATTGTCTTCTATCTCTAAAGCCCGCCTGCGGCGGTTCGGTCTGATGCCCGGTCTTCAATTCTTGGCCTCCTCTAAGCACCGACCGCATCGCCTTGGGCTTTGATGCGGCCGTAGTCGTGCCTAGAGGCTGCTAAGTAGAAGCAGTCCGAGGTCGTTCCGAAGAGACAGGTGAGACGGTGCGAGCGCGCGCGAACGAGCGCAAGGAGCCTGGGCTCCTGCAATCTCATCCGTTTTACGCACTGCACGCATACGTCTTGCCTCACACGCCGACGAGCTTTGGCCGGCATTCACCATACGTTGGTGCCGTTAAGACCCCGTGAAATTCAAAGCCTAAACCCGCACCATCGTTGGAGAATCAATAGGCCGAATCACAACCGGGGGCAACGACAAACCTCGCGATTTTGCTACATTCTGCGCCGCCTTCGACCGAAAGGACTCAGGTGCCCCACGCGCTCCAAACGGACGGCTTTTCGATCACCGGACGCGTGCTGGACGCCGTTCAAGTCGACCGCCTACGCAGGACTGCAGGCCAAGGGACGTCCTTGAACCGTGGTGGCAGCGCCTACGGCGGGCGCAACCTCCTCGCCATCCCGGAGGTAAGGAATTTGGCCGCGGAGCGCGCAATACGAGCGCTTATCGACCCCATAGTCGGCTCGACCGCGATCCCCGTCCGCGCCCTCTTTTTCGACAAGACGCCGGAGGCCAACTGGCCCGTGCTTTGGCACCAGGACCTGACGGTCGCCGTTGCCGAACGTCACGACCTGGCGGGCTGGGGCCCCTGGTCGATCAAGGCGGGCATCCCCCACGTTGAGCCGCCGGCGAGCCTGCTGGCCTCTATGCTGACGATCCGCCTGCACCTTGACGACTGCCACGCCGACAACGGCCCCTTGCGTGTCATTCCGGGAAGCCACGCGCTGGGGCGGCTGAGCCGCGAGCGCATCCAAGCCATCAGACAATCGAGCGAAGAGACGGCCTGCCTCGCACCGGAAGGCTCAGCGCTGCTGATGCGCCCACTCCTGCTTCACGCCTCATCGCCCGCGAACACGCCGGCACACCGGCGCGTTCTGCATATCGAGTTCGCGCCCGAAGACGCGTTACCCGCTCCGCTCAAATGGGCATTCGCTCAGGTACCCGCGTCGCCGGACGAAGGCACCTTGGCGCCAGGAGCCGGATAGACACTGGCGTAAAGCACCCAAAACCGCTGCCCGTCGCGGCGCACGAGCCAAGCGCTGCCGAAAATCGAAATAAGCGCCACGGCCACGGTCAGCCACTCGAGTGCCGCAGTCGGCAGCAGCTGCAGCGCCACGACGACACAGAGAACGAGGCTCACCGACACGACGATGACAAGCTCCTTCAAGTCGCGCCTGAGCCATGCGGCGAAAGACTCGCCCACGGGCTTCAGCTCCGGCGAATAGTCCTCGATCGTGACAAACCGCGCCGCCTGCCAAATCGTGGCCGCCCCCATGATCGCACTCGCGGTGTAGGCAAAGTACCAAAGTTCCCAAGGCGCCACGCCGTTCGCCCGCGGCGACAGACAAGCGAAACTGACGAACTGCGCGAGGCCCATCAGCATCAGCGGCCAAACATCGCTGACCCCGCCGCGCGGCGTGGCGAGCGGCAGATAAAGCTGCCGCTCGAACGCAAGCACCGCGAACACGAAAGCCGCGAGCCACAGCAGCAACAAGATCGGCACGTCGCGCTGCGCGTAAAGAACGTCGATCAACACGATCGCCGCCAGCGCCAGCACGCCGCTTTGCACGAGGCTCGACGCGATCTGGAAAACGACGACGTTGTAGTCGCGCAATCGCGCTCGCAGCGTCTCGCGGTCGAAGATGTGTGCGCCGGGTTCGTCAATCACGATTGCGCCGCGACGGGCTTGACCGACCCGGCGGCCTTCTTCGCGCGTGACCGCGCCTCATCGACATTGTCCGCACGCGCAAGCGCAACGCCCATGCGCCGTTTCTTGAACGCCTCCGGCTTTCCAAACAGACGCACTTCGCTGCCCGGCACGGAAAGTGCCGCCGCCACGCCCTCGAACGCGATGCCCTTGGCCTCCATACCGCCATAGATGACGGCGCTCGCGCCAGGCACACGCAGCGACGTATCGACCGGCAACCCCAAGATCGCTCGCGCATGCAGCGCGAATTCGCTCTGATGCTGCGACACCAGCGTGACCAGTCCCGTATCGTGCGGCCGCGGACTGACCTCCGAAAACCACACGTCGTCGCCCTTGACGAACAGCTCCACACCGAAGATACCGGCCCCGCCCAGCTTGTCGGTGATTGCCTTCGCCATCGCGCGCGACGTCTCGAGCGCCGCCTTCGTCATCGGCTGAGCCTGCCACGACTCGACGTAGTCGCCGTCGACCTGCACGTGCCCGATCGGCTCGCAGAACGACGTCCCGCCGGCATGACGGACCGTGAGCAAAGTGATCTCGAAGTCGAACTTGATCTCGCTCTCGACGATGACGCGCGCCTGCTTTACGCGCCCAGCCGCCATCGCGTAGTCCCACGCTTTCGCAACCTGGTCTGGTTCCTTGATCTTCGACTGCCCCTTGCCGGACGACGACATCACGGGCTTCACGAAGCACGGATACCCGATCCCGCCATCGATCGCCTTCTGCAGTTCCTCAAGCGACGAACAGAACGCATACTTCGAGGTCGCAAGCCCGCACTCTTCAGCGGCAAGCCGCCGAATACGTTCCCGGTTCATCGTAATGTGCGCCGCAGTGGCGGTCGGAATAACCCGCGCCAAGCCCTCGGCTTCGATCCGCACCAGCTCGTCCGTCGCAATAGCCTCAATCTCCGGAACGATCAGATGCGGCCGTTCCTTCAAGACCAATTCGCGCACCGCCTTCGCGTCCGTCATGTCGATCACATGCGCCCGGTGCGCCACCTGATGCCCCGGCGCGTTCGCATAGCGGTCGACGGCGATCACCTCGACGCCCAGCCGCTGCAGCTCGATCACAACCTCTTTGCCGAGCTCGCCCGCCCCCAGCATCATGACCTTCACGGCCGAAGGCGACAGCGGCGTCCCAATGCGCATGGCGTTCACTCCCATTCGTCTTCATTGCGAATGGCGCGGTAATACCCCCACCCCGCCCAAGCCGCAAAGCCAAGCGCCACCGTCATCAGCACAATCCAGAAACCCTGCACGACGATCTTGGGGATAGCGAACGCCTGCTCGGCCCAGGCAACCGCAACACTCAACAAAACTCCAGCCGTGACGAGAGCTGCCCACTCTGCAATTTGCCGCACGCGCACGGCTAGTCGCCTCGCGTGATCACAGGAGCATCTTGATCCGTTGGCCGCTCGGTCGAAAGCCGCGGCAGCTCGCCACGTGCAAGCGGTCGAAAATCTCTGGCGTCGAAGTTTGCGACAACCGTCTTCTCACCGACTTCATACATCACGACAATCTTGCCATCATCAAGTTGACGCACCGATGCGATCGCAAGCGGACCGGTGAGCAGTTCGACCCGTGCACCGCTGTCGAAACGATACGCAATGAGTGCAACATCGTCTCCAAAATCGATTTCGCCATCTTTGTTTGTATCGGCGGAAAACACCTCAACGATAAGCGCCACGGCCCGACGTTGCGAATTATCGCCGCCGAGGGTTGCCGGGTCGAACACCTTGTTCTGGACCCCAATGACCTGACGCACACCGTCGAACAACCATCTCCCCTTCGCGTTGGCGCCATCGACAAGCAGCAAATTGACGGTTCGTGAACCGTAGAGATGCGAGGACTTGATCGGAAGCGGGTTTGGCTGCGATGTATAGAGTTGAAGCGAGTGAAGCACATAGGCGGTGCCCTCAACTGCAGCACCGCGATCCAACCCGTACTTCGCCTTCTGTGCTTCGTTCCGGCCGAGATCCACCAGACCGGTCTCGTGCCGCCAGTCACCTCGGCCTAGCCAAGACGCAACAACCAGGCCTAGGACGACAATGGCTCCGATTGCTGCCGCTGCGATCGCCAACGCATTGAACCGCCAAACCCATCCGAAGAAGCCGCTCGTAGGCATCGCACCCTCCGCACATCGACTGCCAGTATAGCCGAATCTGAGGCCAATGCACCGCGAGTCTGGCACTCTAGTTCGTGACTAAGCGCCATAGACGCGCTTGAACGCGTCAAAAAGAGCTGCCCGATCCGTCGGCCCATCGCGCAGCACCAACGCATCGTCCTGAATGACGACACCCGGCGAGACGCTGCGCGTGAAGATGTGCGACGTGGGGACCACCCAACTCGGATCGTCGAGGGTTCCGGCTGCGACAAACACAAGCTGCGGCGCCGACAACGGTTCGTGCCAAAGCCTTACGCCGCAAGAGGCACACCGGACAATGTCGATCGCGTTCCCCGAATCCGCCCGCTTGCAATAGCGCTCAACCTCCCCCTGCTCGTGCACGAACGCGTCCCGCTCGCAGAGCAACATCAACAAGTTCGTCGCCCCCGTGAGCTTCTTGCAGTCCATGCAGTGACAAGCGTTCGCCGCCAACGGCCGTGCGTTCAAGCGATAGCGAACGGCCGCGCACAGACAGCTACCCGAATACGGCGCCTGCGGAATCGATGGACGTTTCATCAGAGCCTCCGTTTGAAACCCACTACGAAAACCGCTCCCACGCCGCTTGGCGCGAGATGCCCAGCGCCTCGCCGATCTGCGCCCAGCTGACGTCGCGCTTGCGCAGGATATCGATCTGGCTCTGCAGTATCCCGCGCGCGGCCTCGACGCTAGCCTCCGAGGGCGGCAACGCCTCCAGCAAACGCTCCGTTGAAAGGCTCTCCCACCCGGCAAAGCCGCTGGTGGGTTTCCCCGCAATCACGAGCACGCATTGATCGATGCAGGCATCGCAAATGTGCACACCCGGCCCGCCAACCAGCTTCGCGACCTCCTTGTCGGTCTTCCGGCAGAACGAGCAATAAAGCTTCCGCTTCAAACGCGGCAACATGACAAGACCCCCTTGACATTTCGTCAGGGTAAGCCTGACAAACGATCGTGTCAAGAATAACCTGACAAGTCTGGGAGCGCGGGCGTCCCGCCCGCCTTATCTGAGCCTCAAGCGGCGTAGCGTGTGAGAGTTAGGAAGAGCGGGCGGGACGCCCGCGCTCCCAGACTAGTTCTTGCTCTGATCGACGAGCTTGTTCTTCGCGATCCACGGCATCATCGCGCGCAGCTTCGCGCCCACGTCCTCGATCGGATGCTTGGCGAGATTTGCCCGCGTCGCCTTGAAGCTCGCCTGCCCCGCCTTGTTCTCGAGCACCCAGTCGCGCGCGAACTTGCCGGACTGAATGTCGGAGAGCACGCGCTTCATCTCCGCCTTCGTCTCCGGCGTGATGATGCGCGGACCCGTGACGTACTCGCCGTATTCCGCCGTGTTCGAAATCGAGTAGTTCATGTTCGCAATGCCGCCCTCGTAGATGAGGTCGACGATCAGCTTCACCTCGTGCAGGCATTCGAAGTAGGCCATCTCCGGCGCATAACCCGCCTCGACCAGCGTTTCGAACCCCGCACGGATCAACTCCACCAACCCGCCGCAAAGCACGACCTGCTCGCCGAACAGATCGGTCTCGCACTCTTCGCGGAAATTCGTCTCGATGATGCCCGCGCGTCCGCCGCCGATCGCACTTGCGTACGAAAGCCCGATTTCCTTCGCGTTCTTGCTCGCATCCTGATGCACCGCAATCAGGCACGGCACGCCGCCGCCGCGTTGATACTCCGAACGCACCGTATGCCCCGGCCCCTTCGGCGCCACCATCAGCACGTCAAGATCGGGCCGCGCTTCGATCAAGCGGAAATGCACATTGAAACCGTGTGCAAAGAGCAGCGCCGCACCCTGCTTCATGTTTGCATGCAGCGATTGTCTGTAGATGTCCGCCTGCAACTCGTCGGGTGTCACCATCATCATCACATCCGCCCATTTCGCAGCGTCTGCGACATCCATCACTTTGAACCCCTGCGCCTCGGCCTTTTTCGCCGATGCGCCGGGCCTGAGCGCCGCCACAACATCCTTCGCGCCGGAATCGCGCAGGTTCAACGCATGCGCGTGACCTTGGCTGCCGAAGCCGATAATCGCGGTCTTCTTGCCTTTGATCAGGTTCGCATCTGCATCGCGGTCGTAATAAACGCGCATGTCTTCAAGTTCCTTCAGTTGATGGTCGCGTGACGGTGCTCACTTGTGAAAACCGGGAGCGCCCCCGATCTTCCCCGCCTATCAAGACCACGCCGCCGACTATCGCAAGGCGCGGCTTGAAACGGGAGAGAACACTGATGAATTGGAAACTGGGTCTTGCAGCCGCAAGTATGGCTGCGGGTATGACGGTCGCTGCAACGACGGCCTCGGCCGAACCGCCGAGCTACCCGTTGCTCTGCCGCGGCGGCGGCAACATGAAGATCATGGTCAATCACGACGTCGACGGCGCGGGGCGCCCTGGCGCGACGGCCATGACGATCTTCTTCAAGAGCGCAGGCATTGCCGGCGGCGTCATGGCGCCGCCCCCGGGACACTGCGTGTGGATGGATCGCACGTTCCGCCCCGGCGAACCTGAGAACATGTGGATCCGCTCGTCGAATATCGAATTCGCCTTCCAAGTCACCGGCAACGGCCGCGTCGTCAACGACGGCACCGGCCCGCGATTGAACGTCGAAGGCGCTCACATCTCGCCCGAAGCGCAAGCGTGGGATTCGGTCGTTCGCGCCGTGATGACCGGCAACCTCTTCACCGTGCAGGTCTACAACGAAAGCGGCCGCACGATGGTGATCACCCGCGTCGGGCCGTAACCGGCCGCGAAACGCAGGGAGGAGAGCGGCGCGGAAGGGTCCACGACTTCCGCGCCGTATCGTTTTGCAGCCGGGCGTCACATCGCCTCCGCGCCGCGGCTGATGGCGACGACGCCGGTACGCGAAACTTCGACCAGCCCCAGCGGCTTCATCAGATCGACGAACGCATCGATCTTTTGCTGCGTACCCGTCAGCTCGAACACGAAGCTCGAATGCGTCGTATCGATGATGCGCGCGCGGAACACCTCGGAAAGCCGCATTGCCTCGACCCGTTTCTCGCCGGCGCCGGCGACCTTGATCAGCGCCATCTCGCGCTCGATCCCGGGTTTCTCGGTGCTCAGATCCACGACCTTGTGCACGGGCACAAGCCGCTCCAACTGATGGCGGATTTGCTCCAGCACTTCGGGCGTGCCCGACGTCACGATCGTGATCCGCGACGTATGGTCGAGATGATCGACCTCGGCCACCGTCAAGCTTTCGATGTTGTAGCCGCGCCCGGAAAAGAGCCCGATCACGCGCGCCAGAACGCCCGCCTCGTTGTCGACGAGCACCGACAGCGTCGTGCGGATTTCCTTCTCCTTGGTATCGACCAAGAAATAGGCGGAACCTGGTTGATTGGGCATTAGACCAGAACCTTTCCGGCTTCGCTGACCGTCGGATCGGTCGCAGCGTCGCCCAAGATCATCTCGTTGTGCGCGGCCCCCGACGGGATCATCGGGAAGCAGTTCTCGTTCTGATCGACGACGCAATCGAACAGCACCGGACGGTTCACGTCGATCATGTCCTTAATCTTGTCGTCAAGCTCGGCAGGGTTCGTCGCCCGGATGCCGACGGCGCCATAGGCCTCGGCGAGCTTCACGAAATCCGGCAGCGCCTCCGAGTAGGAGTGCGAGTACCGCCCGCCGTGCAGCAACTGCTGCCACTGGCGAACCATGCCCATATACTTGTTGTTCAAGATGAAAATCTTGATCGGCAGATCGTACTGCACCGCGGTCGAAAGCTCCTGCATCGTCATCTGCACGCTGGCCTCGCCCGCGATGTCGATGACGAGCGATCCCGGATGCGCGACCTGAATGCCGACCGCCGCCGGCAAGCCGTAACCCATCGTGCCGAGGCCGCCCGAGGTCATCCAGCGCTTCGGTTCCTCGAACCGGTAGAACTGCGCCGCCCACATCTGATGCTGTCCGACCTCGGTCGAGATGTAGGTGTCGCGCCCCTTGGTCAGCTCGTAGAGCCGCTCGACCGCATACTGCGGCTTGATCACGTCGGCCGACGGCTTGTAGGCAAGGCAATTGCGCGCCCGCCACCCGTCGATCTGCATGTTCCAAGCGCTAAGAGCGCTGCGATCGGGCTTCAAAAGCTTGGCCTTCCAAAGCCGGATCATATCCTCAAGCACGAACGCGCAATCGCCCACGATGCCGAGATCGACGCGCACGGTCTTGTTGATGGACGATGGGTCGATATCGATGTGGATCTTCTTCGAGTTCGGCGAGAACGCATCGATCCGCCCGGTCACGCGATCGTCGAACCGCGAACCGACCGCGATCATCAGATCGCATCCGTGCATCGCCAAGTTCGCTTCGTACGTCCCGTGCATGCCCAGCATGCCGAGCCACTGCTTGTCCGACGCGGGATAGGCACCGAGCCCCATCAGCGTCGACGTGATTGGATAGCCCGTCATCCGCACGAACTCGCGCAGCAACTGTGACGCCAGCGGCCCGGAATTGATGACGCCGCCGCCGGTGTAGAACACCGGCCGCTTCGCCGCCGCGATCATCTCGACCGCCTGTTCGATCTTCTTCAGATCGCCCTTCACGCGCGGCTGATACGTCTTGTGCTTGATGTTCGATGGCCCCACGTAAGGCCCGCGCTTGAACTGCACGTCCTTTGGAATGTCGATGACGACCGGTCCCGGCCGACCGGTGGTCGCGATGTAGAAAGCTTCGTGCATGATGCGCGGCAGATCGCGCACGTCACGCACCAGCCAATTGTGCTTCGTGCACGGCCGCGTGATGCCGACGGTATCGGCCTCCTGAAACGCGTCCATACCGATCAAGTGCGTCGGCACCTGCCCGGTGATGCATACGAGCGGAATTGAATCCATCAGCGCGTCAGTCAAGCCGGTGACCGCATTCGTCGCGCCGGGGCCGGACGTCACCAGCACGACGCCGGGCTTACCCGTCGAACGCGCATAGCCTTCCGCTGCATGCGTCGCGCCTTGCTCGTGGCGCACCAAGACGTGCTCGATCCCCTCATCCTGAAACAGGGCGTCGTAGATCGGCAGCACCGCACCGCCCGGATAGCCGAAGATGTGCCTGACACCGTGATCCTTGAGCGCGCGGATCACGATCTCTGCGCCGGTCGGGTCTTGTGGTCCACTCATGTTCAAACTCGTTCGGTTTCGTCTTCGGCCAAAAGAAAAGGCCCCGTCGGGGCCTTCGGACACGCCGCTTGCTCCGGACCCCTTAGGTCCCGGGTTCAGCGGCGCAGCGAATTACAAGCACAAAGTTCCGCATTTAGGCATTTTCCAGCAATATTATTACCAAACCACTAACCGATCATGCTGCACCGCGTCAAGAGCCCACTCATGCCAAATCCGCCTCGATTACGGCCGCTTGTGCGCCCGTTTCGCTGAGTTCAAGCACCCGCCAATCGGGCATTTGATGCCGGAACCAGGTCATCTGCCGCTTCGCATACTGGCGCGTTTCGACGATCGCCTGCTCGACCGCCTGATCGAGCGAAAGCCGGCCTTCCAAATGCGCCATCAATGACGGCACACCAAGCGCCCGCGCTGCTGGAAGATCGCCGCTGAGCCCGCCGTCGCGCAGCGCCCGAACTTCCTCAAGCGCACCCTCGTCGATCATCGTGCGAAACCGCTTGGCAATCCGCGCGACCAACCACTCACGATTTGGCTTCAGCACGTAACGCAACAGGTCGCCGGTCAACACCGGCTCCCCCTTCAGCATCTGCCACTCGGCGAGCGACTGCCCGGTTGCCTCGATCACCTCCCACGCCCGAACAAGCCTCTGGCTGTCGCCGGGCGCCAGACGCTCACCCATCACCGGATCGCGCGCGGCCAGCGCCGCGTGAAAGCGCTCGTTCCCAAGCTCGCTGAGCTTCTGCCGCGCCTCGACGCGGATCGATGCGTGAATCTCGGGGATCGGTGAAAGCCCATTCAACAGCGATGCAAAATAGAGACCCGTTCCGCCGCATACGATCGGCACCAAGCCCCTCGCACGCACCTCATCGAGCGCGCCGCGCGCCGCATCCAGCCACCGTCCAACTGAGAACGGTTCAAACGAGCTCACAAAGCCGTAGAGGTAGTGCGGCGCCAAAGCCTCCTCCGCCGCGTCCGGCCGCGCCGACAGGACGCGCAACTCGCGGTAAACCTGCATTGCATCCGCGTTGATCACCGCCCCGCCATAGTCGCGCGCAAGCTTCAACGCCAACGCCGACTTGCCGCTGGCGGTGGGCCCTGCAATAAGAACGGCATCCGGTCCGGCCACTCGAACTCCTTCAGAACGCGCCAATGAATCATACGCTGGTTTTGTCCGCCGCGCTCGGGAAGTTGCACGACGATGCCGTCATCGCAGCGTCAAAAATCGTAGCCGGCGCACCACATTGGCTGTCCCCCGGCACGGCTTGCGAATTCGCGGTCGAAGACCCGAAAATCGTCACCCCAATTCGTGACGTGCTGGCCGGTCACAACATTGACGCCAACGTCGTCGCCAACGCACACCGCAAAAAGCGCCTGCTGATCGCCGACATGGACTCGACCATCATCGGCTGCGAGTGCATCGACGAGATTGCGGACTACGCCGGCGTCAAACTGCAGATCGCGGCAATCACCGAACGCGCCATGAAGGGCGAGATCCCGTTCGAAAGCGCATTGCGCGAGCGCGTCGCGCTTCTCAAGGGCCTGCCCGAAGTGACGCTCAACCGCGTCTACGCCGAACGCGTCCGCTTGAACGACGGCGCTCGCATCTTGGTCCAAACGATGAATCAATTTGGCGCAACGACCGCGCTCATCTCCGGTGGCTTCACGTTCTTCACCTCTCGCGTCGCCGAAGCCGCGGGCTTTGCCTCCAACAAGGCGAACGAACTCGGCGTCGAAGACGGCAAGCTCGCTGGCACTGTCCACGAGCCGATCTTGGGCCGCGAAGCGAAGCTCCAAGCACTTGTCGCGCTGGCGCATGAAGGCGGCATCGATATGAAGGACACGCTCGCCATCGGCGACGGCGCGAACGACCTCGGTATGATCACCGCGGCAGGCCTCGGCATTGCCTACCGCGCCAAGCCCATCGTCGCCGAAGCGGCCCACGCACGTCTCGACCACAGCGACCTATCGGCAGCTCTCTACTTGCAAGGCTATCGGGAAACCGACCTGGTGCTCAGCTAACGCCGAAGCATCCGTATTGGCTCCTCGATTTTAGCCAAAAGAAACAGTCTGGCAAGACGCTTTTTCACGTATTAAGTGGGCGTCCCTTCTCGCGAACAACGGGGACACATCATGCGCGCGGCAGGCTTCGACTTCGGCACTTCCAACTCGGCGATCGGCATCGTCAAGGGCAACAGCGCTATGCTGGTGCCTGTTGAGGGCGATGCCGCGATGATCCCATCGGCGGTCTTCTTCGACTTCGCCGAACAGGACAAACCCCTCTACGGCCGCAACGCCGTGGACGCTTACGTCCATGGCAACGATGGCCGCCTGATGCGTGGCCTCAAGACGATCCTCTCAACCAACTTGATCGACGAACGCACGGCGTTGTCCAAACGCTCGATCAAACTCACCGATGTAATCGCGATGTTCTCGCGCCACCTCAAAGCAAAGGCAGAAGCGACGCAGGGCGCCGAGATCGAGGCGGTCGTCCACGGCCGCCCCGTGCGCTTCGTCGAAAGCGATGACGCCGCCGATGCCCGCGCCGAAGCCCGCTTGACCGAACTCGCCAAGCAAGCGGGCTACAAAGATGTTTCGTTCGTCTACGAACCCGTCGCCGCCGCCGCACAGTACGAATTCACCGCCACCCGCGAAGAAACGATCCTCGTCGCCGACATCGGCGGCGGCACCTCCGACTTCTCGATCGTTCGCATCGGCCCGGACCGGCGCCACCGTGTGGACCGCAAGGATGACATCTTAGCCAACACCGGCGTGCGGGTCGGCGGCACTGACTTCGACCGCAACCTCAGCATGGCCGCGGTGATGCCGATGCTAGGCCTCGGCACCGAACTCATCGACAAGCAGCTTCCAATGCCGCGCTCGATCTATGCCGACCTCGCCTGGTGGCCGACGATCAACCTCTGCTACACGCCGAAAGTCGTTCGCGAGGCGACCGAGGTTCACCGCCAAGCCGTCGAACCGGACAAAACACAGCGCCTGCTGACCGTGCTTTCAAAACACCTCGGCCACCGCATCGCCTTCGCCGTCGAGCAAGCCAAGATCGACCTAACCGCCGCCGATCGCACGGCCATCACCCTCGCCTTCGTCGAGGCCGGCCTTACCGCGCCAACAACGCGCGAGACGTTCGACGACGCCATCGCTGCCGAACTCATGCGCCTGCGTTTGTCGATCTGGAACTGCCTGGCGCTCGCGGGCATCGACGCCGACGGCATCGACACCGTCTTCATGACCGGCGGCTCAAGCCTCGTCCCCGCCGTCGAAGCCGTCCTGCGCGACGAACTCCCCGGCGCCGCGATCAAACGCGGCGACGACTTCCTCTCCGTAGCGCTGGGCCTGACCCTCGAGGCCCAACGCCGCTACGCTTGAGGCCCTATCGTCGTGTGCAGTCGTCGCGGCTCGTGATTGTCATGAACCAAGGCGCGAAATACACGCGCCGTTCTTGAGGCGTCTTCTCGTTGCTATGGAGAGACTGAGAGTCTCCCCTCGCGCAAATTTTGATGCGCGCGCGATCATAGCCGAGACGCATCAACACCGCCGCCACAGCCTCCGCCCGGCACCGTGACACCGCCATGTTCCGCTCCGCGCTGCCGTGAGAATCAGTATGAGCCTCTAATTCAACGCCGTACCGATCCCTATAGGCCACGTCTTCGTATGCCACGAAATCCATGACGGTCGCGACACCCTCAGGTGTCAGTACGCAGCTATTGTAGCCGAAATAGACTTCGTACTTGCGCGGCGTCAGGGCATGCCCCGGCGCCGCAAGCCCAAGGATCACGGCACCACAAACGATAGACCAGAAGCGCAATGGCCCGCGCATCTCAATCGCAGATCAACTCGCCCCATTGCGTGCGCTTGTCGCGTTTCTTGCATTCTTCCGACGGCCCGATCCACTGGCCGTCCTCGCTCCAGAAGTTGCGTCCACGCTGCGACGACTTGTAGGAATCCTCTTCGCACTTCCGAGAGTTCTGCGGCCCTTGCACGTCCGGCCGGAAGCCCATGAAGTTGCAGAGAACGATGTGCCACCACATGTGGCTCGGCGAGTTCAAGACGTGGCGGCGCAGATAGTCTGGCGCCCGCGCCCACCACTCCGACAACCCGCTACGAAAGCTGTTCGGAAGGCGATCGACCGAAAGCTCGATGAACTGCTTGTCCGTGTAGGGCGGACCGTTGTCCACCGGCGCCGCTGTCGCGAGCGGAACTGCAACCAAAATCGCAAAGCACGTGAACAGCAAGCGGCGCAACATAGGACCTCCGAAGGCGACTGGCCCAACCCTAGCGTAAACCCGTAAAGCTCGCCAAGCCGCAACGTGCCTCTGACGAGTAGCAGGACCGCAAGCGAAAGCGCTAAATAGGAAGTCAGACATTGGAGACAGCAAGCCCATGACCATCCGCACACCCATTTGCGACCTACTCGGCATCAAGTACCCGATCCTGCTCGCCGGCATGGGCGGCGTCTCCTACGCTGAGGTCTGCGCCGCCGTCTCCGAGGCTGGCGGCTTCGGCACACTCGGCATGGCCGGCCGCAGCCCCGACGAGATCCGCACCCAAATGCGCCGCGTGCGTCAGCTGACGAAAAAGCCATTCGGCGTCGATCTTCTGGCCGCCGTGCCTGAGTCCCTCGAGCGCACCGCCGATATCATCATCGAAGAAGGTGCAGCCGCCTTCATCTCCGGCCTCGGCGTACCGCCGCGCCACCTCGTCGACCGCTTCCACGCGGCAGGCCTGAAGGTCATGAACGTCTGCGGCACCGTCCGCCACGCGAAGGCCGGCGAAGACGGCGGCCTCGATGCGGTGGTCGCCCAAGGCACCGAAGCCGGCGGCCACACCGGCAAGATCGCGGGCTTCGCGCTCGTCCCTCAAGTCGTCGATGCCGTGAAAGTCCCCGTCATCGCCGCGGGCTCGATCGTCGACGGCCGCGGCCTCGCAGCAGCACTCGCGCTCGGCGCACAAGGCGTGTGGGTGGGCACCCGCTTCATCGCCTCCGCCGAAGCACATGCAGGCGAGATGTACAAACAAGTCGTCGTCGATGCGAACGACGAAGACACGATCATCACCCGCTCTTACTCCGGCAAGCCGATGCGCGTCTTCAAGAACGACTACGTCGCCGACTGGGAACGCCGGCCGCAAGACATCAAACCTTTCCCGATGCAGGCGATGATCTCGCACCAAGCAGGCGTCATGGGCGGCATCGGCGGCCAGACCGAAGGCCTTGAGCGCGACCGCTCTGCCTTCGCCATGGGCCAAGGTGCCGGCGCAATCCACGAAGTCCTGCCCTGCGCGGAGATCATCAAGCGCATGATGAGCGACGCCGAAGAGATCATCAGCCGGATGAGCCGCCTGGCCCACGCCTAGGTCTTTCCGCGGATTCCCCCGGCAGGGGGATACCGGGCCGGATTTTTCAGCAAACAACCCCATGTACCCGAGAGTTAGGGGGCAAAGGCGCAGCTGAGCGCCTCCCAAATCCTGGCTTGGCGGCAAGTCCGGCCCACGGCAGCCCCCGTCATCGCTCATCATCGTGTATCGGCTCTATTGTCCGTCTCGACGCTAGAACAAAACACGAACAAATGCAAGTGTTATAGCGGTCAAAACCAACGAGTCTGTTACGCGCCCCCCCCGACGTGCGGCCGGAGCGGAAGGGTGCGGGGAATAGGTATAATGCCCCGTATTTGCGACGCTCGATCAGGCGGATCTGCTTTAATTGTTACGTGTCCCCGGATTAGTACGGTTCCGAAAAGCGACCGGAGGTGAGAGTGAGCAAGCCGCCACCAATTGTTTATGCTGACTTCCAGAATGCCGACATAGATGGACATGTTCGCATGAATACTGTCGGCACTGGGAGCGCCCTTGCTCGCCTCGGCCTCACGCTGGCGGATGGGCTGGAAATTAGAATATCGGATGGGGAATTGGTCGCGAATGCAATTATCCGGCCGCCGGGTCCGGAAGGTGTCTGGCGCGCCCAGGTCAATTGGGACGAGATTGAGTATGCAATCGTGACTTCTGGGGAAACCTGACAGGAAAGACAAAATACGGGGACATGATACATATTCCCCAGGCACCGGCGGCCTCGAAAATACAGGGGCGGCTTAGGCACTGCCTTCCAAACTCACCTCACACCCCGCGGCGCCTGGCGCTTCGAATGCGCAACCGCGCGCGAATTGACCCGCTCCTCACCCTGAAGCTTCTGATACCGCATGAGCCTCATTTCATCGACCTCGCCGGCCGCGACCGCCTCTTGCACGGCGCATCCCGGCTCATCCCGATGCTGGCAATTCGAAAACTTGCACGTCGAAGCCAGCGCCGCCAGATCGTCGAAGACGTCGTCGACGCCCTGCGCCGCGTCCAGCAACTGCAGCTCGCGGATACCGGGCGTATCCATCAACCATGCGCCGTTCGCCAACCGGTGCAGCGAGCGGGCCGATGTCGTGTGACGGCCCTTGTCGCCGCCCGCGCGGCTGCCCTGCGTGGCCTGTAAGTCTTCGCCCATCAGGCTGTTGACCAGCGTCGACTTGCCGACCCCCGACGAGCCGAGCAGCACCACCGTCTTGCCGCGCGCAAGCCACGGCGCCAACGGCTCGCCCACCGCCGGGCTCTTCGCATTGATGGCTTTGACCGCCAAATCCGGCTGCAAGCCTTGCACCAACTCGACAAACGGCGACACGTCGTCCGACAAATCGGCTTTGGTGATCAACACCACCGGCGTGGCCCCGGACTCCGACGCCAGCGCCAGATAGCGCTCGACGCGCGCCAGGTTGAATTCCTGATTGGCCGAGGTGACGACGAACACAACGTCGACGTTGGCGGCAATCCGCTGCACGCTACGCCCGCGGCCGGCGGCCTTGCGCTTGAACAAACTATGGCGCTCGAGCACCCGCACCGCCGTGTGAGACGCGTCGATCAACAGCCAGTCGCCGGTGGTCGCCGTGTTCAACGAATGGCGCCGGGTCAAACCGGCAATACGTCCCTCGAAGCCCGGCCCCGCCACATCCAAGGCGTCGCGATGCACCATCATCACCCGCACCGGCAGCAATCCCGCATCGGCCGGCGTCAGCTGATCCTGAAAATGAGAGCCCCAGCCATAGTCTTCCAGGTTCAGCGTTTGTGGAACCGGCGAACTTTCCAAGACAATCTCGATCCAAATGTGAAGGGCCCAGCCCCATTGCGCGGGTAATATGACACTTCGAAGGGGTCAGCGGTCAAGAAATCGTGCTGCCGGCAGAAAAAGGTCGTCCGGCCTTTAGAGCCGCCCCGAAAACAAATTCAGTGACATAATGAGAAATCCCACGGCTCCCGCGCCGGCGACTCAACCGCCCAACCCGCGCATCTTGAGCCACTCGCCCCGCAGCATCGCATAGTACAGGCTATCGAGGTACTCACCGGCGAGAAGAAAGGACTCCCGCGCCACGCCCTCAGCCACGAAGCCGCATTTCTGCGCCACGCGGATCGACGCGTGATTGCGCGGGTCGATCTCGAGCCAAATGCGGTGCAGGTTCAGCGTGCCGAACCCGTGATCGAGCGCGGCCTCGATCGCCTCGCTCACATAGCCTTGGCCCCAAAGCGCCTTGTTGAGGATGTAGCCGAGCCCGGCCATCCCGTCTTGCTGGCGATAGAAGTTGACGACGCCCACCGCCTGCCCGTCGCGCGTGATCGCAAACGACGACTGCGGCGCATTCTCCGGCGGCAGGTTGCCCGCGATGATCTCGTGCATCTGGGCCAGCGTCTCGATCGGCGTGAAGGCCCAATAGCGCAACGTCTCGGCGTCGCGAAACAGCGGCAACAACGCGTCCGCATCCGATCCTCGCATCGGCCGCAACACCAGCCGTGCTGTCTTCAACAAAGGTCCGTCAGCTTCGATCGGCGTCGCCGGACCCTTGAGCTCGACCGTCGTGCCGAACGGATCGCGGACATAGATCGACGGCCCCTCGCCCTGCGCCCCATAGCGAATGCCCTTTTCACCGACGATCACGCCGCGCGCACTCAAGTAGGCTTCGATCGCGATCTCGTCGAACGGCTCGATCCGGATGCAGATGTGATCGACGTTCGCCGTCGCAGGCGTAAACCGCTCGACACCCTTCGCTTCGATGAGATCGATCAGCGATGCCCCGGCGCGCAACTGAACGATGCCAAATTTCTCGATGGTCCGCTCAACCTGAGCACCCAGGACATCGCGATAGAAGGCCAGCGCCACCCCCATGTCGGGCACGCGCATTACCACATGGTCCAGGCACCCCAGTTTGAACGGCGCGCCGCTCACCCGAAGAGGCGCTGCCACACGGAATAGCCGAGTAGCGTCGCACCGGTGAGGAAGATGAAAGCGCCGGACGCTTGGTTCATACGCTTCAATGTTTGGGTTTCGATCGTCTGGTGCCAGTAGCTGGTGATTGCCGTCACCACGAACCACCACAACACGGAGCCCGCAAACGCCGACAACACCATTACAGTCGTCGCAAACGGACTCACGTGATAGTCGACGACCTCGCGGAAGGCCCCGAACATGGTCGCAAACCCGACCATCGTCGCCGGATTGGTGATCGTCAGAGCAAACGTCGCCGCAAACCCGCCGGCGAGATTGCCGACAGACCCCGTCTGCATGCTGCCGTCTGGGTTGCGCAAAATCTCGGGCGGGCTCGCATTGACGAACACGCGCGCGCCGTAAAACATGAGGATCGCCGCGCTCGCCAGCTGCAGCGGCGCGCCCATGTCTTGGATCGCGTCGAACACCCACTTCACGCCGAAGCCCGCGATCACCGCGAACACCCCGTCGCCGATCGCGGCGCCCAATCCGGCCAAAAACCCGTTCAGCTGCCCATATGACAGCGTTCGCCGGATACAAATGATGTTCGCAGGTCCGATCGGCGCGGCGGCAATGACGCCGACCACCATCCCGCCGCCAATCAGCAACAGCCAGTCCAAACCTTCGTTCACTGGCACCGGCCCCCGGGGTCAAAACGCGCGCGACTATAACGGCTTCGGCACTCTACCGAAATCGCAAACACACGAGTGAAAGGTGGCCGATGCTGGTTAACAACTCCTAACGGGCAACGTCCACGACCACGCGGCCTTTGACCTGCCCTTTGAGAATCTCGGCGCCCAGTGCCAGCACTTCTTCGAGCCGCACCGTCCTTGTTGCGCTCGCGAGCTTGCCCATATCGAGATCCCGCGCGAGCCGCTCCCAGGCCTTGGCGCGCCGCGGCATCGGGCAGTACACGGACTCGATCCCCGCCAGCGTTACGCCGCGCAAGATAAAGGGGGCCACCGACGACGGCAGATCCATCCCTTGCGCCAGCCCGCACGCCGCAACCGCGCCGCCATAGCTCGTGCCCGCCAGGACATTCGCGAGTGTCTTCGACCCGACGGAATCGACGGCTCCCGCCCAGCGCTCTTTCGCAAGCGGCCGCACATCGCCTGACAGCTCCGCCCGGTCGATCACGTCCGCCGCCCCAAGCCCGCGCAAGTACTCGGCCTCGTTCATCCGCCCAGTGGACGCAACGACCCGAAACCCAAGCTTCGCGAGCAACATCACCGTCACACTGCCAACACCGCCGGCCGCGCCCGTCACCAACACCGGGCCTTTCGCCGGCGTCAGCCCCAGATCTTCAAGCGCCATCACCGCCAGCATCGCCGTATACCCCGCTGTGCCGATCGCCATCGTATCGGCCGCCGTAAACGTCGGCGGCACATGCACCAGCCAGTCGCTCTTCACATGCGCCCGCGTGCAGTAGCCGCCGTTGTGCGCCTCGCCCATGCCCCAGCCGTTCGCAACGACGGCATCACCGGGTTTGAAACGTGCATCGGCCGACTTCAACACCTTGCCCGCAAAGTCGATCCCGGCGACCAGCGGAAACTTACGCACGACCGGCGCTGCCCCCGTAACCGCAAGCCCGTCTTTATAGTTGAGCGTCGAGTGCGAGATCGCGACGCTGACCTCGCCCTCGCCCAGATCGCTCTCTGCGATCTCCGACAGCTGAGCCTTCTGACCGGCTTCTGTTTTGGTTACCAGGATGCAGCGGAATTTCTCGGACATTTATCGTTTCTCTTTGGCACTCAAACATGGTGAGCGCTAACGGGTTGACCAAACTGTTGCGAACGCAGCGCATTCCGACAGGTACGTCAAGCGTCCCATGATGAAACGCTCGACGGTTGCAAAATCTCGTAGCACCATAATTTTACGGATCGCGTCGCAAACTCATGTTCGTGCGCCGATCCTAAAGAGCATTCGCGTTGGCGTACTCTATTGCAGGAGTTTGACGTGGCTCAGTTGGACCTCATGTTGAAAGGCTACCGCCTGACGACGGCGGAAATTCTCTACCACATGCCCGACCATCCCAAGTTGCTGCAGACGTTCATCTGGCAGGAACTGGACATGGCCCCGAAGTTTCCAGTGCTCTCGAAGTTCCTGACCTTCTGGGAAAAGAACCTCGACGGCCGTCTGCACTCGGTCCGCGTCGGCACCTGCGGCATTCTCTGCCCGCTGGACATCCGCCACGTCGGACACGAGATCAGCGTGCACTGAAAACCTCGGAGCCGCCCCCTCCCGTGCAGCCGCTACGCGGCGCACGTACAATCAAAAGACATGTCTCCCCCAACTTGTTGGGGGAGTGGGTGCGCAACGAAGTTGCTGCACTCGAGGGGGGCAGCACCGATGTCAACGGCCTGAACCCCTGCGGGCTTAGCGCCTCCTACGGAAACCTCGGGCCCAACGACAACCCTTGTCAGGCATGACGATTTGCGGGAAGCAAGTCGCCAACTCAGCTATTTCAAGGCCATCCAATGCAATACGACGAGGTCGTTCTCGGCCGCCGCAGCATTCGCGGCTTCAAGAAGATGCCGGTGCCGAAGGCGCTGATCAAAGAAGTCATCGGCCTCACGATCCGCGCGCCGTCCTCACTGAACACCCAGCCGTGGAACTTCTACATCGTCACGGGCGAGCCGCTCGACAAAATCCGCAAGGGCAACACCGAACGCAACCTCGCTGGCGTCCCCGCCTCGCGCGAGATACGCGCGCACGGCAACTATGAAGGCGTGCACCGCGAGCGCCAAATCGAAATCGCCAAACAGCTCTTCGCCGCCATGGGGATCGAGCGCCATGACCAAGTGGCCAGACAAGACTGGGTGCTGCGCGGATTTCGTCAATTCGACGCACCGGTCTCGGTCGTGGTCACCTACGACCGCTCCATCCACGGCGGCGACATCGGCCCGTTCGACTGCGGCGGCGTCACGAACGCGCTCGTCAATGCCGCCTGGTCAAGAGGCCTGGGCTGCGTGATCAACAGCCAAGGCATCATGCAATCGCCCGTGGTTCGCGAACACGCCAAAATCCCCGACGACCAAGTCATCATGATCTGCGTCGCCATGGGCTTCCCCGACGACACGTTTCCCGCGAACGCGGTGGTGTCGAAACGCAAGAGCGTGGACGAGGCGGCGGTGTTTGTCGGGTTTGATTGAGCGCGCCACAAACCGTTCGCTTCAACTCTGCAGCGTACGGCGACAGGAACTAGAACATCGGCTCGTATCGAGCGATCGACTCAAAGTCGTGGGCGGAAGCGAGCACAGGAACAGCCTTTCCCAGCCTACCGCCCAAATTCGGGGAATTCGGGGGACACGTGACGGACTTTTGCGAAGAGAGCCAAATCTAAGCGCCCCGTAATCCCTCAAGATACCCTGTAGTAGTTGCGATCGAGGCGTGAGCGTGTAGCGGCCACTAGCGCGAGCCAAATTGCTCTGCTCCCAAGACGGAGACAGCCGAGCCCCGTACGTGGGTACTCACGCACCGTTGCTTGCCCGTTCGTGCCATAAGCGGCGTGGTTGAGCCACGCTAGGCCAGTTTGGGTATCGGTTTCGCCGCGCGGTTCAAACACCAGCATCAAGCCCGCCATCACCATGCTGCCCTTGTGGCCCAGCTCGGCGCCCGTGATGAAGGCGATGCGGGCGCTCTCGTAGTCGCCCTTTCTCAAGTGCGCGCAACCTAGGCATTTGTATGCCGGCACATGGCCGACGCAAACCGCTTTGTCGAACAACGCGATGGCGTTATGCAAATCGGGTGTGCCGAACTTGCCGTCGCGGTGCAGGCGACCGAGTTGGTTCATCGCCCAGGGTGAGCCGCGCTCCGCGAGAGACTCAAGCAACGGCCGCGCGCGTTCATAGTTGCGCGCACGCGTCAAGCGCCATGCCTGGTGCTCATCCCGCGATATCTGTCGATCCACGGCCCATTGCGAGCCGCGGGCTGCGAGCGACGCAAGCAACCGCGCGCCGGTCTCCTCGTCGCCAGCCTCAACGGCCGCTTCGGCGCGCCATTCGTCAACCCAGAGCTGATTGCGTTGCGCCCATGCGGAGCCGCGTGCCGCGAGCGGCTCCAGCAGCCGCGCAGCCTCATCGTAGTTCTTCTCTTCGATGGCGCGTTGTGCCAGCAGCTCGTCCTGCCAGGTCTGGGTCTGTTGCACCCAATCGGCGGTGCCTAAAGCAAACGCTAGGCGCAGCTCGTTGGGCGGTATTTCGCTCGATTGCGGAGATGTGTTACCGCCGGTCATGACGCTTCAATCTAGATGAGATCGCGTCGGTCCAAATTCAATGGACTTTCGTTCCTACGCGCCGCAAGCCCGATGAGCCTGAGGGGGCTTTGGCCCGGCTTTAGGCTATTGCCAGAGTTCCTCATTTGTTCTATATTAGCCAATATCATTTCACCGTAAGGGAGCTGACGCCGCGATGACTGACTGCAGCAAGGCGGCGCGCGGCACGGCAACACTGGGAAATACGGCACGCGGGGCGAGGCTTGGCGTCGCCAAGCGCGCGCCTTGCGCACCCCTGCTCGCTCAGCCCGCAAACGCGCTTCCGGCGCGTAAGTTTCGGGTACATGGGGTTGTTCGTTCGAAAATCGCGCGGAGGGTACCCTTACCCGCCCATCGTCTCCAAAAACCTCAACGGCTCCCCGCTCGCGACACCGCTCAGCGCGCCGTCCCACATCACCGTCTCGCCGCGCAGGATCGTGCCGACCGGCCAGCCCGTGACCGTCACGCCGTCGAACGGGGTCCAGCCGCAGCGGCTGGCGATCCACTTGTTTTCGATCGTGCGCTTGGCCTTCAGATCGACGATCGTAAAGTCCGCGTCGAACCCGACTGCGATCCGGCCCTTCGTCTGCAGCCCGAAGATACGCTGCGGCCCGTGCGAAACCAGATCGACGAACCGCTCCAACGACAATCGCCCCGCGTTCACGTGGTCGAGCATGATCGGCACCAGCGTCTGCACGCCCGTCATGCCTGAGGGCGTATCCGGATAGCCCTTGTCCTTCTCCTCGCGCGTATGCGGCGCGTGGTCGGAGCCTAGCACATCGACGACACCCTCGCGCACGCCGTTCCAAATCGCCTCCCAATGCGAGCGGTCGCGCACCGGCGGATTCATCTGCGCATAGGTGCCGAGCCGCTCGTAGCACTCCGGCGCGATCAACGTCAGGTGGTTCGGCGTCGTCTCGACGCTCGCGATATCTTTGTGCGCGCGCAGATATTCGATCTCGTCGCCCGTCGACACGTGCAGCACGTGCACGCGTCGCCCGGCCTTGCGCGCCAGCGCCGTCAACCGCTTCGTCGCCAGCAGCGCAGCCTCGGGATCGCGCCACACCGGATGCGAGCGCGGATCGCCCGTAATGCGCTCGCCCTTGCGCGCGTTCAAACGGTCTTCATCCTCCGAGTGCACCGCCATGCGGCGGCGCCCGTTCTTGAGCACGCGTGCGACATGCTCGTCGTCCGCAACGAGCAGCGTGCCGGTGGACGAGCCCATGAACATCTTCACGCCCGCCGCCCCCGGCATCAGCTCAAGCGTCTTCAAAGACTCCGCGTTGTCAGGCGTGGCGCCGACATAGAACGCGTGATCGCACCACATCCGCCCGCGTGCCAAGCGTAGCTTCTCGTTCAACGCCTCGGCCGTCGTCGTCGGCGGCGCCGTGTTCGGCATTTCGAAGACCGCCGTCACGCCGCCAAGCACCGCGGCACGGCTTCCCGTCTCCAGATCTTCCTTGTGCGTCGGCCCCGGCTCGCGGAAATGCACCTGGCTGTCGATCGCCCCGGGCAGCACATGCAGCCCCTTCACATCACGGACCGCCGCAGCCTTCGCGGCGCTGAGCGCGCCGATCGCCGCAATCTTGCCCCCGCGTACGCCGACATCGGTCGCCGTCGTGCCCCACGGCGTCACCACGGTGCCGCCCTTCAAAATCAGATCAAATGTCTCGCTCATGGGAGAAGCAGCTACAGACAGGCCCGCGATTTCGCAAGCACCCTTGCCAAACCGAACGCCGCCGCCCTACTTCATTCCCATGAGTTTCCCCACCACAGTTCTACCCGACCGCGCTGTGATTGAGGTCGCAGGCGCCGATGCGGCGACGTTCCTGCAGAGCCTGATCACGAACGACGTCGCGAAAGCGGCAAACGGGCGCGCGATCTTCGCCGCGCTGCTGACGCCGCAGGGCAAGATCATCGCCGCGTTTCTGGTCGCGCCAACGAACGAGGGCTTCTTGATCGACTGCGCGAAGGCCCAGGCCGGCGACCTCGCCGCCCGCCTCAAGAAATACAAACTGCGCGCCAAGGTCACGATCGCCGAACGCACGGACCTCGCCGTCGTCGCCTCAACGAGTGAGAGTGCCGGCGCTTTCGCCGATCCCCGCCTCGCCGCGCTGGGCTTCCGTGCTTATCAAACGGACCCAACCGCAAGCGACCACTCTACCGCCTACCACGCCCACCGCATCGCGCTCGGCGTTCCGGAGGCGAGCGACATCCCGCCAGAGACGCACTTCCCGCTCGACTGCAATTTCGAAGAGCTGCACGGCGTCGACTTCGACAAGGGCTGCTATGTGGGCCAAGAACTCACCGCCCGCATGAAGCACCGCGCCACCGCCCGCCGCCGCATCCTGCGCGTCCATGCAACAACGCCGCTCCCGCCGCCCGGCACACCGCTGAAGCACGGCGACACCGAACTCGGCGAAATGCTGGGAAGCATCGGCACGAACGGGCTTGCCCTTGTGCGCCTCGACCGCCTTGGCGACAACACCGAAGCCACTGTTGGCGACCTCGCCGTCCGCATTGCCCGTCCAAGCTACCCGCTGATCACCAAGGACTAAACGAATGGCCCCGAAATCGCGCTGCACCTGGCCGGGTGAAGACCCACTCTACGTCGCCTATCACGACGAAGAATGGGGCGTGCCCGAATACGACGACCGCGCGCTCTACGAGAAGCTGATCCTCGACGGCTTCCAAGCGGGCCTGTCGTGGATCACGATCCTCAGGAAACGCGACAACTTCCGCAAAGCTTTCGACAATTTCGAGCCGGCCAAAATCGCCCGCTACACCGAACCCAAGATCGCCAAGCTGCTGCAGAACGAAGGCATCATCCGCCACCGCGGCAAAATCGAGGGCACGATCAAGAACGCAAGGCTCTATCTCGACATCATGGAGAAAGAGCCCGGCGGCTTCTCGAACTACCTCTGGAAATTCGTCGACGGCAAGCCCTTGCAGAACAAGTGGGCGGCGATGAAACAGGTCCCCGCCGAAACGCCGATGAGCCAAGCGCTATCGAAGGATCTGAAGAAGCGCGGCTTCACGTTCTGCGGCCCAACGATCGTCTACGCCTTCGCCCAAGCCGTCGGCATGGTCAACGACCACATGACCACCTGCTTCCGCCA